>NZ_JBIVFW010000001.1:0-2671541 GCF_044748385.1 Microbacterium sp. NPDC090003 | reverse complement strand
GGGGTCGCAGCAGCCTGAGCGGCAACCTGCGCGGACGGGTTCGATGCGTCATCAGCCTTCGCCGAAGCAGAAGCCGACGCCGCAGCGTTCACGTTGCTCTCGGGCTCTTCGACCGGAGTCTCCGTGGAGTCCTCAGGCGATTCAACGTTCCCGGGGTCACCGGGCTGGCCCGGAGGCACGTTGCCCGTCGCCACCGCGGTGTTCTCTACGGCCCCGTGCTTCGCGTCGTCAGCCGTGATCACGTAGGGTTCCGTCGACTCGCAGTCGGCGGACTGGCCGGGCGCGAGAGCGAGAGGCGTGCACGTGACGTCCACACCGGCCGTCTGAAGAAGCTCATCGCGGATCGCGATGTTCTCGATGTTCGCGATACCGGTGTTGCTGACCTTGAAGCGCCAGAAGATCTGGTCGCCCGGATCGGTGATCCCATTGCTGTTCACATCGATGACGCTCGACACCTCCTTGTCGAGCGCCAGTCGGGCCGTGACGACCTGAGCGCAGTCGGTGGAGGAGGTGTTGTTCCCGTACTCGGGGTCGTCCTCCATACCGATCAGCTCGGCCGTGTTCGTGACACAGCCCCTGATATCGGATGCAGCCGTGACTCGAACGCGGAAGGTGATCTCCTCACCCGCAGCCAGTTCACCGCCGTTGATAAGGAGCGTCTGACTCCCATCGGCACCGGTTTGCGTCGTCATCGTGACCCCGGGGCTGTCAACGAGGACAGGGCTACCCAGGCCGGCAGGAAGCACATCTTTGAGGAACCACCCACCCGACAAGGAACTACCGACGTTGCTCACCGTGAACGAATACTCGAACGACTCGCCCGGCATGAACTCAACGGGGCCGGTCTTTTTCAGCGCAATGTCTGCCGGAGTGCCGAAGTTGTAAGCACCGTCGTTGTCGTATGTCGGGTTGGCTTGCCCGGCACCAATGACTTCAACAACGCCGGCACCAGAAACTCGGACATGAACTACGCGACCCGAGAAGTTGTCAACAAACCCCAGAAGACCAGAACCGGTAACCCAGGCGGCGCCGTAGTTGCTCGTAGTCCCAGCCGTGAGCGCTGGGGCGCTAAGTCGCGTCACCGTGTTTGTAGAGACGTCGTAGCGCAATAGGTAGCCAGCCGAGCTTGCCGACCAGAAGTACCCGTTCGCGTACACCAGATCATTCGGGCTGTCGTTTCGAATCGACGAGGTGAACTGGTGTACAACTTCGGCGCCAGTGGCGAGATCAAGAGAAGTGATTCGAGTTCCGCCGGTCGAGTAGAACCACAGCTTCCCATCATGGTACTCCATGCCGGACCAGGCGCCCGGCGACGGCGCCAGGAGGCTGGGCATGGTAGTCACGACTCCGCCTTGCGCGATGCGATAAATCGTCCTACTCCCCGACGAGCTCAACGCATAGATAAAGCCGTCATCCGGGTTGAACGCCATCGATGACAGTGAGCCCGGTGAGATAGCGGCAAGGAGATCGAAGTCATACTTGCCGCTCGCGCCGGAGTAGTTGACGTCATACAGGCTGCCAGTCGGACCGGTGCCGGACTGCAGCAGCCAGATCTGACTTTTGTCTGTGGGCCACGGGTCCCCGGCAGCGGCATTCGCCGCCGAGATCCCCCCCATGATGGCGAGACCTGCGACGGCGACCCCTGCGCCGACCTTCAGCGCTCGACGCCTCCAACGCCCTGGTGGGCGCGCGTGTTGCTCTTGTGTCATTTGAGCGTTCTCCTTCGTTATCGGAAGAACCGGTTCCCCGGCGCTCTTCCCCCTTGGTGCTGCGCCGGCTCAGCCGACGCAACGGTCACCGCGCGGTCGTTCCCTCGAGCTGCGCGGAGTCTGTGTGGTCGAGGTTGTCGGCGGCCGGCGGCTGTTCCGGTTCAAGAGCCGCGTCGCCCACCGCCTCGCCATCCGGCCGAGCGGATGCCGTCGCCCGCCACTTCTCGGTGACGGACGAGACGATCCCCGCCCACGATCGATCGCGGATGAAGATCGCGTCGATCGCGACCATCGTCAGCGAGAACCACGGCAGGCCCATCAGCACGGCGATGCCGAGGTGGAACCCGAGCATGCCGAACAGCGCGATCAGCCGCGTGGGTCGCGTCAGCAGCATGAACGGGAACGCTGCCTGCAGGATCAGGGTGCCGAGCGTCAGGAAGGCCACGGCCGGACCCCATGCCATGAAGAAGTCCGACAGGGCGGGCCACGTGCCGAAGCGCACCGTCTCGAGCGGGTGGTAGATCGCCCATCCCTCGCGCCACGGCGAGCCGCCGGCCTTGAACAGGGCGCCCGAGGTGTAGACGAAGATGACCTGCGCGGCGAGGGCGACCAGCGCCAGGTTGTGCGCCACGACACCGATCTGACGCGGTGCCGATCCTTCGCGGAACCACTCGCCCTTGCGCGCCCGACGGCGGGCGTCGAGCGACCAGCGTGCGGCCGGATCGGCGAAGAACAGCAGGATCATCGCGATCCGGAACATGTTGTCGCCCTGGTCGCCGATCATGTCGTTCGCCTCGATGAAGCCGACCCAGAGCACGAAGAACACGGGCAGCACGATGCGGAACCGCCACCCCAGGATGAACAGCACGCTGAGCCCGATCAGCAGGATGTAGAGCGCCGAGTACAGCAGATCGTTGCCCATCGCCGAGTGGAAGGCGGAGAAGATCCAGATCTTCGGGAAGTCGCTGATCGGCTCGGCCATCTCGCGGTTCCACGCCGAGCCCGAACCGAACGAGTAGTAGCGCGTCGCGAAGTTCGTCACCAGCAGGCCGAAGCCGGTGAGGCCGAAGAGGATGCGGGTCACGGCGATGCCGTAGAGCGACTTCTTCGACTCGTGGAGCCAGCGGTCGGCTGCCGAGAAGCAGCGCGTGGCGGAGATCGCTGCCACCTGAGCGACCTGCGCGATCATCGCTCCCAGGAAGGCGAGCACGCGAGGCGTGCGGATCGCATCCGAGCGGTCCGGTGTGCGGTCGGTGGCGGTCATCGGTTCAGCCCCTTCAGGTACGTCTCGTACTGCGACCGGAACACCTCGGCGAAGCGGTTTTCGTTCTGGCCGGGTTCGACGAGCAGGTCGCGCCACCCCGGACGGATGACGGTCGGGTCGGGACGCTGAGCGGTCGGGTCGTTCCGGTCGGCGTAGGGCACGACGTTCTGGCGGCTCACGCGGAACTGGACGGCGGTGACGTCGTCCCCCCAGATCGCATGGGCGACCTGGGTCGCATACGCGGTTGCCATTCGATCCACGCCGAGGTAGAGGTCGGCGTCGACCTCGGCATCGGCCTCGCCCAACTCCTCGGAGAGCGTCGCCAGCCACTCATCATCCGTGTGGTTCTCGAGCGTCACGGCGCGCTGCTTTTCGGCGAGGTCTTCCCACGCGTTCTTGTAGTTCCCCGCGAGTTCTTCGGCCTGAATCCCCGCCCGCGGCGGGAAGAGGTTGTTCTTGATCATCGAGAGTTCGACGTCGGTCGCGCTCACCCAGCCGGTTTCCACCTCGTCACCTGCGTCGTCGGCGACGAGCGCGCGCACGTTGAAGTGGTAGTCGCCGTTGATCGGCTCGGGAGCGAACACACTCCACGACTGGCCGAACAGCGGCAGCATGTACGAGCTCAAAGCACCGTCCGGCGGCAGCTGACGCAGTGCGGACGGCGGATAGATCCACAGGAACGAAGCGAAGACGTGCCAGGCCGTCAACAGCACCAACCCCGTCGAGACGACGCGCACGGTCCATCGCCGTGCCTTGCCGCCTCCTTCGCTCTCCCCCTGTGCGCCGCTTCGCGATGTCGCGAAGCCGGCGAGCGACTTCATCCTGTTCATTCCGATTCCCCGTAAGTGTCGTCTTGTGCGCAGGCGCGCGAGAGCTGTTGCGGGCGGCGCCCCCGCGCCACCCGCAACACCGACATGCCCCCCTCGGGCCGATTCCTAGATGAACGACCCGACAGCACGCGATGAGCAGCAATCGCACTACCCGAGACGCGATTGCGCCTACCTCTTGCACTCTCGGCGACCAGGATCGTGACGCGGCAATTAGGAGAAGCTGAGAAAGATCGTGATCCGCGCGTGGACTTCGACAAATGACGTCACGATCGGGCCGCCCGCGGGTATACCAAACGGGTCGCCTGAGATCGGCTCGGCACTATGCACCGCCGCTACGGACCCCGCCCAGCAGGGTATTCCTCCCCCGAAACGGGAGGGGAGCACATCGATGCTCCCCTCCCGGATCACTCGGCGGTGAAGATCACCTCTGTCCACGGGCCGATGTCGCGGGTCGTCGGATCCGCCCAGCGCAGCCGCAGCACGTGCGCACCCGGGGGGACAGAAAGATATTCGTTCCAGACCCCGGATGCCGGAACCGTCAGCGTCTGAACAGGCGTCTGACCCACGATCGAACGCTGGATCACGCTCCCCGCGGGGAGCTCGAGGCGGAAGTTGAAACGACCCGCGGTCACGACGTCACCCGCCAAAGGGCGCGATGCCACCGGAGCGGCATCAACGGAGTACGGAAGCGTGGCCGACGCCTGCGACGTGATGCCGCGAACGGTCTGCGTGACGGAGACCGAGGTCGCACCCGCACCACCGGTGGTGATCGGAACGGACCAGCGGCCGAAGGCGTCCGCCGTCGTCGTGGCGATGGGTCGTCCAGCGACATCGAGCACGCGGATGAGTGCGCCCGGCTCCGCAGAGACGCCCCCCAGCCTCGGGTACATCCGAGGATCGTTCTGAAGAAGTGTCGGCTCGAGGGCGCCGGGCACCACCGGCTCCGTCGGTGGCAAAGGAGCCGGGACGCCTGGTTCCGCCGTGGACGGCGACAGGAACGGCGCGGGCGGAAGAAGCGGTTGCCGTCGAGGCGGCTCGATTTCCGTCCGAGGAGTGGCTTCGTCGTCGGGCGGGGGACTGAGGAAAGGCGTCGGCGTCGCGGACGGGAACGCGGTCGCCGGAGCCAGCGGTTCCTGCCGACCGTCGTCGACGATGGTGGGGCCGCCCTCCGGGTCCGCCTCCGGCTCCGTCGCGCGGGTCGCCAGAACGGCGATCGCGACGGCGAGCAGGAGAAGCAGAAGGAGCGCCACGACGCCGACCCATCGCCGCGAGGCGGGGCGGCTGTCCGGAGACTCGATGCCGTCTTCCCCGGCGGCTGCGGTGGTGACAGGCAGCTGCATCTCGGGCATGGCGGGCGGGCGCAGCGTGGCGATGTAGCCCGCAGCACCCGCCGTCCCCGCGACGGCCGGAAGGATCGCGATCGCCAGCGTCTGAGCGATCGCGCGTGCTTCCTGCAGCGCCGCAGTACATGCCTCGCACGTAGCGACGTGCGCCTCGATCTTCCGGGAAGCCCGGGGGGCCAGACCGTCACGGGTGTACGCGCCGATGTCGGCGATGACCGCTTGGCACTCGGGCGACTCCGCGCGAGCGAGCTGTGCGCTCACCCACGCGTCGCGAAAGCCCTTTCGCGCCCGGTTGACGAGCGCAGAGATCGCATTGGACGACAATCCCATCGGACCGCTGATCTCCCGAGGCGGGAGCCCATCGACCTCGCTGTACCAGAGAACCTCCTGCCATCGCTGCGGAAGGGCGCGGAACGCCTCTTCCGCGGCTCGATGATGCTGGTCGCGAATCGCGGCGTCCTCGCCGTCGAGCGCGTCGACATCGACCATGAGGTCGAAGTCCGCATCCTGCCGCGGGAGGTCGCGCTTGTAGTGGCTGCGACCGACGTTGCGGACGGTCGTGATCAGATACGGGCGGAAGGCTCCGCGCGGGCCCTTCCCGCTCTGCAGCGAGACGAGCAGACGTTCGAACGCCTCCGAAACGATGTCATCCGCATCGAGACCGGTGAACCCGCGCGCCACCGATAGCGCAGGACCGGCATGACGCTCCCAGAGGAGGCCGAAAGCGCGCGTGTCCCCCGCACGCACCCGGTCGAGGATCTCCCCGTCCGAGGCATCCGCTGTCGACGTATGGTCGTCGTCTTCCATTTCTCATCCTCCCCAGGGAATCTCCGATATTCCGGCTTCTGCGAACAGCAGTGGCGACCACGAAGAGACTCGTGGTCGCCACTGCTCACTGTTCTTCCGCGGTGCTACACGGTCGCGTTCTCCGCACGTCGACGGGCGACGAGCCACAGCCCGAGGGCGAGCAAGCCGGCACCCGCGATCCCGCCGCCGATCCACGCCGCCCCACCGGTGATGGCCAATCCGGGCGGCACCACGGTCGTGGTGGTGACACAATCCCCGTCGACCGAGCCGTCGGAGCAGTTCGCTCCAGACCCGTCGGGGGTGACCACGACGTTGCGGATCTCTCCGACCGAGCGCAGCGTCACCGAGTAGGTGACGGTGACGCTCTCGCCGACCCCCACCGCGCCGTCCCACGACAGCACCGGGCGCTCGTACACCGCGCCGCCGGAGGCGTCGCCGTTGTACGTGCCCACCGCGAGAGACGAGGTGAGGTCGTCGGTGAACGACGCAGGCCGGTCTTCGGTGTACGCCACGCGTCCGGTGTTGGTCACCGTGATGGTGAAGGTCACCCGGTCACCGATCGACGCACGCTCCGTCGAGACATCCTTCGTCACGCGGTAGCTGGCGATCGGCGTCTCGGTGACGCAGTCGCCGTCGATGGCGCACCCGCCGCCGGGGCCGTCGCCGGTCACCGCGTTGCGGAGGTTGCCGTCACCGGTGGCCGGCTGGTTCACCGTCACCGAGTACGTGATCGTGACGACCTCGCCGATCTCGAGAGGCCCGTTCCACACGAGCGTCGATCCCGTCACCTGCGCACCCGATGACGCGTCGTCGTTGTACGTCGCGTCATCGAGAACACCCGACAGGTCATCGGTGACGGATGCCGGAGCATCCGCGGTGTACGCCACCTGGCCGATGTTCTCGACCGTGACCGTGTACGTCACGACGCCGCCGAGCACGACATCCTGCACGTCGGCCGACTTGGTGACCGCGTAGGCGGCGACGGGCGTATCGGTGATGCACGCGCCCTCCACGCACTCTCCCCCGGGCGACGACGGAGCGACGACGTTGCGAAGAGCGAAGTCACCCGTGACCGGGTCGTCCACCGTCACCGTGTAGGTGACCTGAATCGTCTCTCCGACCTCGAGAGGACCGGCCCAGGTGAGCGTGCCGTCTGCAACCTCCCCGCCGAGCGAGACGTCGCCGTTGTAGGTCGCGTCGTCGAGAACGCGCGAGAGGTCGTCGGTGAACGATGCCGGGTTCTCGTCGGTGTAGGGCAGCGCACCCGTGTTGGTGACCGTGACGGTGTAGGTCACGATGTCACCGGGGAGCGCCGTTCCCGGCGATGCCGACTTTGCGATCGAGTACGACGAGGCAGGCACGAGCGAGACGCAATCGGGATCGGTCGATCCCTCCACGCAGTTCGCGCCGGAACCCGGAGGCGTCACCACGGTGTTGTCGAGTCGACGATCACCGGTCGCCGGGTCGTTGACCGTCACCGAGTAGGTGATGGTCACCGTCTCGCCGATCGCCAGCTCACCCGCCCAACCGAGCTGCGGAGCGGTGTAGGTGACGCCCGCGCCCGACGTGCTCGTGGCATCGCCGTTGTACGCCGCGTCATCGAGCACCTCCGAGAGATCGTCGGTGAAGGATGCCGGAGCATCTGCGGTGTAGGCGACCTGACCGATGTTGGTGACCTCGATCGTGTACTCCACGGTGTCACCCGGCACGACCTCGGTGGAGGTGGTCGACTTCACCACCCGGTACGAGCCCACGGAGGTCGTCGTCTCGCAGACCCCGTCACAGCTGCCGCCGGGGCCCGGGGGCGTGACGACGTTGACGAGGACGAAATCGCCCGTCACCGGATCGTCGACCGTCACCGAGTAGGTGACATCGATCGACTGGCCGACCGCGAGGGCACCCGTCCAGTTGAGCGTGCTGCCCGAGAGGGTGGCACCGTTCGTCGCATCGTCGTTGTAGACCGCGTCGTCGAGCACACCCGAGAGGTCGTCTTCGAAGACGGCCGGGGCGTCGTCGGTGTAGGCGACGTCACCGGTGTTGGTGACGGTCACGGTGTACGTGACGACGCCGCCGGGCAGCACGGTCGCCGCATCGGATGCCTTCGACACGGTGTACGAGGCGACCGGGGTCTGCGTCGCGCACTCGGCCTCCGGGTCGCAGCTGCCGCCGGGTACCGAGGGCACCACCGCGTTGACGAGCTCACGGTCGCCCGAGAGCGGGTCGTTCACCGTCACCGAGTACGTCACGGTGACGGTCTCGCCGATCGATAGCGGGCCCGACCAGGTCAGTGCGCTGTCGGTGACGGAGCCGCCGGCAGAGACGTCGTCGTTGTAGGTCGCATCGTCGAGCACTCCCGAGAGATCGTCATCGAACGCGGCAGGCGCCGCGTCGGTGTAATCGACCTGGCCGGTGTTGGTCACCGTCACCGTGTAGGTGACGACATCGCCCGCCATGACCGTGGCGACGTCGGCCGACTTCGCCACCGTGTACGACGAGACGGGAGTCGTGGTGCCGCACTCGTCCGGCAGGCACTCACCCGTCGGATCACCCGGGACGACGACGTTGCCGAGCACCGAGTCTCCGGCGGTCGGGTCGTCGACCGTCACCGAGTAGGTGACCGTCGCGGTGGCGCCCACGGCGAGCGGCCCGGACCAGCTGAGTGCGTTGCCGGCGACCGAGCCGCCGGCCGAGATGTCACCGTTGTAGGTCGCGTCGTCGAGAACATCCGAGAGGTCGTCCTCGAAGGATGCCGGTGCGGCATCCGTGTAGTCCACGGCACCCACATTCGTGACCGTGACGGTGTAGGTCACGACCGCGCCCGGGATCGTCGTCTCGGCATCCACCGACTTGGCAACCGTGTACCCCTGGATCGGGGTGACGGTGCACTGCTCGGTGGCGGGGTCGCACGGACCGGCCGGCGGCGTTCCCGGCGGCACCAGGAAGTTCGTCGACACATTGTTGCCGCGATCTCCGACCGCGTTCACCGTGACGGTGTACGTCACCTCCGCCGTGGCGCCGGCGACGAGCGTGCCGCGGATGGCGAGCACGTCGCCCGTCGGGCCGTCGACGGTGACCGAGGCGGTGTCGGACTCGACAGCACCCGTGAGCGTGGCGTCATCGAGCACGTCGCTGAGGTCGTCGTCGCGCAGCACGTCGACGGTGGTCGCGCCGGTGTTCGTCACGACGACCGTGTAGGTGAGCTCGGTGCCGGTGCGCACCGGCGTCTCCGACGCTTCGACCGACTTCGTGTAGGTCACGCCCGTGATCGGGGTCGTCGTGCAGTCGGGCTGTTCGACATCGCTCGGCACGCACACGCCGCCCGGAGGCGGTGTGTCGCCGGGCTCCAGCAGGAAGTTCGAGGCGATGCTGTCGCCGCGCTCGTCGTCCGGCAGCACCGTGACCGTGTAGGTGACCGTCGAGGTCTGGCCCACGGGTACCGAACCCGTGATCGAGATCTCGGCACCGTCGCGAACGGCGGTGAGGCCGGCCGAGGCCACGGGCTCGGTGGTGACCGTCGCGTCGTCGAGCACGTAGGTGAGGTCGTCGATCGCGTCTACCGCAGCGGCCGACTGGCCGTCGTTGTCAAAGAACAGCGTGTAGGTAATGGTGGAACCCGCCACGACAGGGTCGGACGACGGCTGCGCGGTCTTCCACTGCGTCAGCAGCGCTCCGGGCACCTGCACCCGATCACAGCTCTGCGCGCCGGGGAGGGTGTCGTCCTCGGGGATGCAGGCGAGGTTGCGCAGGATCTGGTCACCCTCACCCGTGTAGGTCACCGAGTAGGTGATGGTCGCCTGCTCGCCCGCAGCGAGCACACCGCTCCACGCGAGCGTGTCGCCGGTGCGGGTCGCGGTGCCGACGTCGGCCGTCAGCGACGCATCGTCGAAGGTCGCGTCGTCGAGCACCTCGCTGAGGTCGTCGGATGCCGTCGCGGGAGCGGCGGCCGTGTAGTCACCGGGGCCCGCGTTGGTCACGACGACGGTGAACGTCGCCTGCTCGCCGATCTCCGGGAGCTCGGAGGTGTCCACCGACTTGTCGATCGTGAGGCGCGGGAGTTCGAACTCCTCCAGGGCGCAGGGCTGGCCCGTCGCGTCGTCGATACCACCTGTGGCGGGATCACAGGTCGGAGGCGTCGTGACACCCGGATCCTCGGGGATCCACGTCACGTTGCTCACCTCGCCGTCGCCCCCGGGCTGGAGAGTGACGCTGTAGGTGATGTCGACGGACTCGCCGACCGCAAGAGGGCCGGACCACGAGACCAGAGGCTCCTGATATCCGAGCGTGCCCGTTGCCGAGGCGGCGGCGTCGGCGTTGTACTCGGCGTCGTCGAGCACACCCGAGAGGTCGTCGAAGACCACAGCGGGGTTGTCGGTCGTGTAGTCGCCGGCGCCCGTGTTGGTCGCGGTGACCGTGTAGGTCACGACGTCGCCCGGCCGAGAGTCCGGAGTGGCGTCGGAGGTCTTCTCGACCGAGAGGGCGAGCGCGCACGACTCGGCGCTGTCCTCGTTGTTCGCAGGGTTCGGGTCTTCCTCGTTGCCGAGCACGGAAGCCGTGTTGACGACGCAGGCCGGGGGCGACACGTCGGTGTCGGCTTCGATGGTGAAGGTCGCCGAATCCCCGATACCCAGTTGTCCTCCGCTCACCGTGACGGTGGAGCCCGCGACCGAGTAGGTGACGTCTCCGCTCACCGACGGGTTGCTGAGTTCTGGAATGAGGTCGTCCGTCACAGTCCATCCGCTCGAGACACCTTCGCCCAGATTGGTGACGGTGATGTCGTAGCTGATGCGATCACCGGTGACGAAGGTTGCGGGACCGCTCTTCTCGATCTGCAGATCTGCAGGCAGACCCGGGATGGAAGTGCCGTCGTTGAACGACGAGCGTGGACCGGTGACCGTCGAAACGATGTCGAAGCTCGGTGTGGGCGTGGCTCCGTTGTCGATGCGCAGTTGGGTGACCTGGCCGTCGGCGTTCTCCGAGAATCCGAGGTTCCCGTTTCCGAAGTTCCAGACGGCGCCGTAACCGCCGGTGACGACCGGGAGCACGCCGGGGAACACTTCGACGTCGCCCGTGACCACATCGAGTCGACGGATGTCGCCGGCATTGTTCGCGCCCCAGGCGAAGCCGTCTCGGAAAGCGAAGTCCTGCACACCGGGCTGTTGCCCGAGGTCGATCGTCCGGACGCTTGCTCCGGTGGACACGTTAATGGCCCGCATCGTCGTGTTCGGCCCGGAGTCGGAGATGTAGTAGAGCCCGTCAGTGGGATTGAAGGCGCCCGAATACCAGCGCGTCGATCCCGTGGCAGGGTGCGTGTACACGGTGTTCCCGACGCGTGTGATGATGCCGTCCTCCCCGATGCGCACCAGAGCACCGGCAGGGAACGCCGCGGTCGGGTTGCTGACCACCATGCCGTACATGTAGTTGTCTGCAGGGTTGAAGCCGATGGCATTGTACGAGACGGGCGCAGGTCCCCCCTCGTCGACGAACGAGAAGGAGCCGTCTCCAGTCGTCGCGGCGCGCTGGAGCTGGGTGGGGTTGCCCTGCGCGATGAAGACCACGGGTGCAACCGGGCTGAAAGCGTCCCCCGGTGCGGCCTGCGCCGGCGATGCCGTGGCGATATTCAGGCCCACCAAAGTGGCCGTGGCGAGGCTCGCGGCTGCCATGGCCGCGAGCGCTCGTCTCACCTTGCCGTGTGCGCGCGGCGCTCCCCGCCGCACCAGATCCTTCGTCGTCATGTCGTCTCCCCGTCCCTCGGTTCTGAAATCGGGCGCGCCGCGCCCGATATACCGCTATGCCGGAGCCTAGATGGGCCCCTCACCTATGGCATATCGGTTTGCGCGAAACGTGACGCGAGTTCCGAGAAATCTGCGCGAAAAGTTTTTCGAGCGCGAACCGAGGGCAACCGGCACGCCTCGGAAGACGCGCCCCTGAAGACGCTTGTCAGTCCTCTTTGGTCGTGCGCATCGCCCGATGGAGCGACTGCCGCGTGCCGAAGCCCGCCAGTTTCGCCACGTCCGCCAGCGGAAGGGAAGGATTGCGCTTGATGAGCTCCGTTGCCGCTTTGAGTCGCACGGCGCGCACCTCGTCGGAGAAGGTCGTGCCGTGCATCCGGAGCGCGGACTGCACCGTGCGCGGCGAAACGCCGATGGCACGCGCGACGGCCAGGAGCGACAGGTGCGGAGAGGGATAGTCCTGCAGGAGGATCCGCATCACGGAGTCGAAGACATCGGGGGGGTCGACCGGCTCCCCGACTACCGCGGCGACAAGGGATCGAGCGACCTCAGCGGCGGCGTCGCCGAGGGGCGTGGAGCCGGCGTCGGCGGCATCCGACTCGATCGCGCAGAGTGACTTCACGAAGTTGACCAGCGGCCGCAGCGCGGACTCCGCGGGCACCTCCTCGCCGACGCGCGCGAAGTCGACGTGACGCTCTCCGCCGAGCTCTGTGTCGTCGAGGCTCACGAAGACGAGCTCGATCGGTGTCGACGCGTCGAACGTCACCGTATCGACCCCCGGGGGCACGACGAACGATGACGACCGGCGCGCGACGACGGGAGAATCCGAGGAGACCATGAAGCCCGCCCCCTCCGTCGCGATCATGACCACGCGGTTGCGCGACAGCTCATCGCGGGGCCAGACCACCGTCGAGGCCGGCAGTTGCACGTGCGCGAAGAGGAAGCGGCCGATGCGAACGAGGTTCGCCCGCAGAATGGGCTCCCTCTCCTGAACGGCCGAGAAGCGGATGTTCGCCGCCTCCATGTACGCGGTCAGCGGGCGCGCGCCGAGGAGGTCATCCCGTCCCGCTGCCCGGAACTTCATCGTCTCCAGGCGCGGGCTTCGGACGGCGCTCGATCGTCGTCGCATTCCGTCCCCCTCGATCCCCGGTCGGCCGTTCTTTCCACGATAGCCAACGCGAACCGGCCGCCCAAAAACGCTCAGCGAAGATGGGGACGCGCGGTGGAGTACCACCGCGCGTCCCCTGATCGATCAGCCCACGCCCTGCATCGCCGACGTCTCGGTGTTGCCGATGCGGGCGATCACCTCGGGACGACGGGCCTTCAGGAACCAGTAGCGGCTGAGGGCGGCGAGCACGCACGCGATGAACACGTAGGGGATCACGTTGAACGGGAACGCGGGCACGGGGAACACGTTCGCGAAGAACACGTACGCCATGGTGGCCACGGCGATCGTGGCGCAGACCCAGACGAGCCCGTTGCGCATGCCGGCGCGCTGCGTGTAGACCACGCAGGCGATCGCGACGAGCGCGTACGCGACCATGTAACCGTAGGTGCCCCACGTGTTGACCCACACGAGGATCTCCATCGGGTCGGCCCCCGCGACGAGGAACACGATGTCGACGACGACGGCGAGCGCCCCCGCGGCGAGCAGCACCCGGTGCGGCGTCAGGTGGCGGTCGTGCGTGCGGCCGAACCGCTCGTGCACCACGCCCTCCTTGCCCATCACGTAGACGATGCGCCCGATCACGTTGAGCGGCGCGACGACGACGGCGAAGAACGACGCGGCGACGCCGAAGGTCAGCACCGGCGCGAACCACATCGGCATGCCGATGAGCTCCGACATGCTCTCGAGGGGGCTCGCCGCGGTGGCCAGGTCGTCGCCGAGAACGGCGATCTGCGTGTACGCCGCGAAGACGTAGAGGATGCCGACGGTCAGGGCGCTCCACATGATCGCGCGCGGGATCGCCTTGTAGGGGTTCTTCGCCTCACGACCGAGCGCGTCGGCCGACGAGAACCCGACGAAGCCGAGGATGCCGAGCACCATGCCGGCCGCGATGCCCTGGAACGACGAGCCCTCGGCGATCAGCTGGGCGGGATCCCAGGCCGCGGGCTCCGCCCACACGAGCGCCGAGATCAGAAGCACGAGGATGATCGCGACCGACAGCAGCTCCAGCACCAGCGACACGCGTGCCGACAGTCGGATGCCGCGGATCGTGAACAGCGTCGCGAGCCCGCCGAGCACGACGGCGAGCGCGATGCTCCAGCCCAGGCCCGACGCGGGGATGCCGAGGAGGGTGAGGAATTGACCCATGTACGACACCGAGCCCATGAGGGAGGCGGCGGCGATGCCGAAGCATCCGATCAGCAGGGTCGCGCCGGCGAGGTAGGCGCCCGCCGGACCGAGGCCCTTCGACACGTAGGTGTAGAGCGATCCGGCCGAGGCGTGCTTGCGCGCGAAGACGACGACGCAGTAGCCGACGCAGAGGATCACGATCGTGGCGAGGGCGAAGGCGTAGATGGTGCCGTTGCCGGCGCCGAGGAAGATCGCGGCGGCGGTGAAGGCGATCACCGCGCTGGGAGCGATGTTGGCGATCGCCTGGGCGGCGAGCTCCGGTCCGCTCATCACGCCGCGGCGCAGCCCGGCGTCGACGGGGGCGCCGGCAGGGGCGCCGGGCGGGCTCTGAGGGGTGGTCGTGGTCACGGGGTCTCCTTCGTATCGGGGTCGGCGGAGTAGTGCAGGGGGGGGAGGGAAGAGATCAGGGGATGAGGAGTGTGCGCAGGGCCTGGCCGGACTCCAACTCCTCGAACGCCTCGGCGGCTTCGGCCAGCGGTCGGCGAGAGGAGATGAGCGGGTCGAGGATCAGCTGGCCGTCCATGTACCGGTCGACCAGTGCGGGGATGTCGATGGCCGGGCGCACCGAGCCGTAGTTCGAGCCCAGGATGCGCTGATCGGCCTCCGCCAGCACCAGCGGCTCGAACGAGGCGCGCGCACCGGTCGGAGGAAGACCCACGATCACCGCGGCGCCGCCGAGGCCGAGCATCTCGATCGACTGCTCGGTGGTGACGGTGCGGCCGATCGCGTCGAACGCGTAGTCGACGCCGTCGGGCAGCAGCGCGCGCAGCTGGGCGACGGCGTCGCCGTCGGGGGCGACGATCTGGTCGGTGGCGCCGAACTGCGCCGCGAGGCGGGTCTTGTCCTCGCGCACGTCGATCGCGACGATGCGCTCGGCTCCGGCGAGCCGCGCACCCTGGATGACGTTGAGGCCGACGCCGCCGCATCCGATCACCGCGACGAGCGCTCCCGGTTCGACGCCAGCGGTGTTCATCACCGCGCCGACGCCGGTCGCGACCGCGCATCCGACCACGGCGATGACGTCGAGCGGTGCGTCATCGCGCACCTTGATCGCGCCGGATGCCGGAACCACGACCTCTTCGGCGAACGAGGACACACCCAGGTAGTGATGCACGGGCTGCCCGTCCTCGCTGAGGCGGGAGGTGCCGTCGAACAGCACGCCGAGCGGCGCGACGACCGTGGCGACCTTCTGGCACCGTGCCTCGTGGCCCGAGCGGCAGTACCGGCACTCGCCGCACGGCGGCACCCAGCTGAGCACGACGTGGTCGCCGACGGCGAGCGAGGTGACGCCCTCGCCGAGCTCGGTGACGACGCCCGAGCCCTCGTGCCCCATCACCATCGGCGCCGGCGCCGCCCACTCCCCCCGCTTCACGTGCAGGTCGGAGTGGCACACCCCTGCGGCGGCGATCTTCACCCGCACCTCTCCGGCAGACGGAGGAGCGAGCTGCACCTCGGTGTGCTCGATCGGGCTGTCGCTGTCGCGGAAGACGATGGCCTGCATGGGGCCCCTTTCGTTCGTGTGGGTCGCGCCTCATCGTAGGAACAGCGGCGCAGCGGTGTCATTCACAAAAAAGATGAGCAACAGGCGTCCTGATCGACATTCCTTATACTTCGGATATGGCCCGCGACCTCGCATCGATCGCTCGACTCCTCGGCGCGACGCTCGTCGCCGGCGGCGCTCTCGGCCCGAAGGCCACGGTGGCGAGCGCCGTGCCCGTTGCCGACTTCGCCGTCGTGCCGCATCCGCAGTTCGCGACGCTCGTGGTCGGCAGCCCCGACGAGATCGCGCGCGGACTCGACGACCCCGAGCGCGGCGATCTCCTGCGGCTCGCCGTGGTCGTGGCGACCGGCCCTGTCGCCGCCGTCCCGGACGGGGTCACCGCGCTGGTCGCCCCCGGGGTCGACCCGGCCGTCGTCCTGCCCACGCTGCAGGCGGTGCTCGCGACGGATGCCGCCGCAGAGGACCGCGCCGTTCTCGCGGCGACGAAGGTGCTCGCGCTCGCCGCCCGCCGCAGCGGAGTGGCGGGGGTGGTCGCGGAGCTCGCCCGACGCCTCGACGGATGGGCCGTGCTGCTCGACCGCGACGCGCAGCCCATCGCCTCGGCGGGAGCCGGCGCGCTGCACATCGGGGATGCCGTCGCCGTGGCGTTCAACCGTCCGGTCCGCGTGCGCAGTCGGGCACTGCAGGTGCATCCCGTCGGCACCGATGAAGACATGTCGGCGTTCCTCGTGGTGACCGCCCGGAGCGGCTCCACCAGCCGGGCCCGCGATCTGAGCTCCCAGGCGGCTGCGCTGCTCGATCTACTCCTGCGCACGCACGACGGCAGCCGCACCGAGCGTCTCGGACGCGCCACGATGATGCGCGTGCTGGAGGACGGCGGGCCGAACGCCGTCGCACTGGCGAAGGAGTGGGGCGTGCGCGATCGCGCCCTGGCCGCGTTCACGCTCTCGGCCCGCTCATCGAGCGTCGACGCCGAGCGCGCCGTCATCCACTGGCTCGAAGACCTCGGCGCGCCGCATCTGCTGACCGCCGCGCAGGGAATGGTGACGGGTTTCGTGCGCGCGGAGCACATCGACGAGATCGCGGATCGCGCGACAGCCTTCTCCGTGCCCCTGCATCTGGGTCTCGGCTCCCCGACCGCGCTCGACGGCCTGTCACGGTCCGTCGAGGAGGCACGTCGCGCCCACCGCGTCGCGGCGACCGAGGGCCGCTCCGTCGTGCACTACCGCTCGATGCCGACCGTCGACCTCGTACTCGACCGCCTCGCGCCCGGCGACGCACGCACGCTGGCCGCACTGGTCGATCCGCTCGACGACGATCTCGTCGACACCCTGCACACGTTCCTCGCCGAGAACGGCGCCTGGGGAGCCGCCGCCGCACGTCTGGGGGTCCACCGCCAGACCCTGGCGGCGCGGATGCGACGGATCGAACACGTCACCGGGCTGTCGATGTCGAGCGCCGATGACCGGGCCGCAGCCTGGCTGGCGTTGCGGGCGCGCGCCTAGCGTCGCGTGACGCCAGCTCTCACCGGGATCGGCGGATACGGCCGTAGGCGCGGCGGAGGATGCGCGCGTGACGCTCCTTGGCGCGCTCGACACCCGCCTCGTCGCGGCGCAGCGCGCTCACCCACTCCCACACGCGGGCCGCCATCGCCCCCCAGATCAGACCGGCGTCGACACGCACGGGTGGCGGCGTCACGGCATCCTCGTCCTGCATACGACCGCGCGCGGCGAGGCGTCCGTCGATGTGCTGCAGCGTGAGCTTCGCGACCCCCACCGCGTGGGCGTTGATGATCGAGTGCGCCGCCCCCTCGATCTCCCAGCGCGCCGCGGAGGGCGCGGCGGCGACGAGCCGGGAGTGGAACCGGCGCGGCGACGTCGTGTCGTACTCGCCCCGGATGAGCAGCAGCGCACTCTCGACCTCCGCGATGCGCTCCGTGATGCGGTAGCGCAGCACATGCGGCAGAACGCGCAGGAAGTACGCGGGCCCGCAGAGGAGGTACGCCGAGACCGCGATGATCGCGAGGTGGAAGGACTCCCGGGTCGCCGACTGCACGAAGCGCACCGCCTGGCGGAACGGAGTCGCCTCGGCCTCGTTCACCACCGGGCTCACCAGCACCGCGTGCGTCACGGACGACCGACGGGTGAGCACCTCCGTCACGATCTGCGCCCCCATGGAATGCCCGATGAGCACGGGGTCATCGAAGCCGTAGTGATCGAGCACCGCCTCGACCTGATCCGCGAAGAACGCGACCGAGGGTGTGCGTCCGTGCGGTCGCTCCATGCCGGCGAACCCGGGCAGGTCGAGCGCGTAGACGTCGCCGCGTTCGGCGAGCGTCGGCGCGAGGAACTCGAAGTAGCTGGCCGCGACGCCGAGTCCGGCGACGAGCACGAACGGTCGCGACGAGGGCACCGCCGATTCGACGCGTGTCACACGGGTGACCGCCCCGTCGGCGGTGACGTGCTCGACGTCGAGATCGAGGGGGTCGTCGGAATCGGGCATGCCCCATCCTCCCATCTCGTCGCGAATCCCCTCTCGGTCAGCGCGCGGCCAGCATCCGATCGGCCGTGCGCAGCGACAGCGCCATCTGCGTGAGCCCGGGGTTCGCGGTGAGCGCGCTCGGATACGTCGAGTTGTCGCACACCCACAGATTGTCGATGTCGTGCGACCGCCCGGAGCCGTCGACCACTCCCCGGGCCGGGTCGTCGCTCATGCGACAGGTGCCCAGGGTGTGCGCGGTGCGCGCGAGCACGCGCGTGCTGCGGGCACCCGCAGCCACCAGCAGATCGGTCATCACACCGATCGCGTGATCGTCGATGGCCTTCTCGTTGACCCCCGGCGAGAAGGTGATCGTCGCGAGCGGGAGGCCCCATTCGTCCGTCTCGGACGAGAGCTCGAGGCGATTGCCGTCGGACGGCAGGCACTCCGCATTCATCCCGATGCCGGCGCTGTAGCGCCCCGCGTCGAGCTCGGCGACCAACTCGTCGCCCCACACCCCGCCCCCGCGCACGAGCGTGGTCGCGTAGGTGAAGGGCATGACCCCGAGGCTCTGCAGCAGGTATCCGCCGGCGAAGTCGGCGCCCGACGGACGCACGTAGTCCTCGGTGATGAGGGCCGACGGGTATCCCCGATAGCCGCGGATCTGCTCGTCGAAGCGCCCCCAGACCTGCACCGCGCCGTGCGCGAGGAAGTTGCGCCCGACCTGACCGCTCGAGTTCGCGATGCCGTTGTGCAGCAGCAGCCGCGGCGTCTCCACCCCGCCGCCGGCGAGCACGAGAGCCGCGCATCGCTGACGCCGATCCACGCCTCCCTGACGGTAGACGACGGCGGTGACCCGACCCCGCGCATCGCGTTCGATCGTGTGCGCCACGGCATCCGGGCGGATCTCCGCTCCCGCCGCCACGGCGGCCGGGAGGTACGTGATCGCCGTCGTGGCCTTCGCGCCGTGGCGCTCACCCTGGTGGATCGAGCCGACGTTCGTGGTGGCGTGGCGCAGTCCGTGATGGGGCTGCTGCCGATCCCGGGTGAGGATCGCCGCCGGCGCATCGGTGGCGCGGATGCCGAGGGCCGCCGCTCCCGCCGCCATGAGCTCGGCGGGAGCATTGCGGTGAGGCGGGGCGTAGAGGTAGCGGCGGGAGGGATCCCACGGATAGGGCGTCGGACCCGAGACGCCGATGTCGGCCTCGACCTGCACGACGTAGCGGATGAGTTCGTCGTGATCGATCGGCCAGTCCGCGCCCTCCCCCGTCTCGGTCTGCAGCCGCAGGTCGCGCGCGTCCGGGCGGGGCGTGAACGCTCCCCAGTGCAGCGTGCCCCCGCCGACCCCGAAGCCGCTGTTGTTCGGGCCGAACGCCGTCGGGGCCTCACCGCCGCTGAAGCGGCTCGACATCCAGTTGATCGCCGTCGCGTCGATCTCGTCGGGCGTGTACTCGGCCGGGTCGTGGTTCGGGCCGGCCTCGAGAGCCACCACCCGCAGACCGCGCTCGGCCAACCGCGCGAGCAGCGGCGCCCCTCCCGCACCGGTGCCGATCACCACCACGTCGACGATCTCGTCGTGGTCGTACGTCTTCATCGCGTCGAGATTCACGCGACCCCCTCCGTGTCGTCCGGGAGCGCCCCGAGATCGGCGGGCTCCCACTCGTCGCGCAGCCCCGCCGCGAGCGTCCGGTAGCCGGCGAAGGAGACATCCTCCGCACCGGTGGCGAACCCGTCGTACCCGATGCGTGCGAACGACGCCGGATGGCACTGCCACTCGCGCACGAGATCCACGCGGACGTCCTCGAACCAGCGCCGCAGATCCTCGGCCTCGGCCACCGATCCCGGCACTCCCTCTCCGGCGATCAGGTCGCGCACCAGGGCGTCCTGCGCCTCGGCCCCCTCGGGCCAGACACGGGCGAGATCGTCGAGTCCCGCGCGGTATGCCTCGGTATCCGACAGCGCGCCCGCCGGTCGCCAGCCGTCGCCGCCACCGGCGGCGAGGTCGGCGTCGACCCGGGCGGCGAGGTCGATACGCCCTCCGGAAGACTGCGGCACGATGCGGTCCGCCACGGCGCGCAGCTGATCGAGCTGCGCCGGGCGGAGCACCCGTGGCCGGTACGCGGGGTCGTCGGGCAGCGCACGCCGCGCCAGTGAGCGGCGCACCCGCGGAGTCACGCGGGGCGAGGAGATCAGCAGCGCCCACTCCGCCGAGACGACGACGGCGTGGGCGCGGATCTCCTGCCACAGGTCGACGATCGCGCGCGCCACCTCGGCCGGCCGCTCGGACAGGAGCAGGTGTCCCGCTCCGGCGAGCGCGACGAACCGCGCACGCGGGTACACCTCGCCGAGCAGGTCGGGCTGTGCGGCCGCCCCGAGCGCGTCATCCGCATCGCCCGCGAGCACGCGGCACGGCAGATCGAGCACCCCGACGGATGCCGTGACGTCCTCGATGCTGCCCCGTTCGAGCCACCGCCGCCAGGCGAGGGGTGACATCCCCGTCACCTGGTCGACGACCTCCCGCTGCAGAGCAGGTGGGAGGGGTGCGCCGACGTTGTCCTCCACGAAGGTCGTCGCGTCGTCGTCCGGCACGGGGCCCGCGTCGACCCACGACAGCATCTGCTGCCTCTTCTCGTCCGGCATCGGCTCCGGGGAGGGCGGAGAGGGTGCGAGCAGCACCGTGCCCAGCAGCCCGAAGAGCTCGTCCTCACCCTCTCGCATCCGGGCGGCGATGCGGGCGGCGACCTTGCCGCCCATGCTGTGCGCGCACAGCATCCACGGCCCGCCGTCGGCGTGTGCCGCGATCGCGCCGATCGCGGCGTCGACCTGCGCCTCGACCGATCCGTCGGGGGCATCGGGCGCGCTCCCCTGACCGGGCAGTTCGATCGCGATCACGCGGAACCCCTCGTCGAGCTCCGCCTGCAGCGGCAGGGCTGCGCGGGCATCGAGGCCCAGACCGGGCAGCACGAAGACCGTGCAGTCGTGACGGCTCACGGGGTGACCATGCCCCCGTTGACGTTCAGCGTCTCGCCCGACACGTACCCGGATTCCGCCGACGCCAGGAAGACGAACGCCGGTGCGATCTCCGCCGGCTGACCGGCCCGCTGGTACGTGTTCTCGTCGTCGAAATGGAGCATCTGCTCGTCGGAGACGCCGTCGGTGACCTGCAGCGCCGTCCAGACGGGGCCCGGGGCGACCACGTTGACGCGGATGCCGCGGTCGGCGAGCTGTACGGAGAGCCCCTTCGAGAGGTTGTTGATCGCGGCCTTGGTCGCCGCGTAGTCGAGGCGGTCCGGCGAGGGCTTGTAGGCCTCGAGGGACGCGGTGTTGATGATGCTCGCCCCTTCGCCGAGGTGCGCGAGCGCCGCCTTGGTGAGCCAGAAGTTCGCGAACACGTTGGTGCGGAACGTCGCCTCGAACTGCTCGTCGCTGAGGTCCTCGACGCGCTCGACCGCGATCTGCCGACCGGCGTTGTTCACGAGCACGTCCAGGCCGCCGAGGAACTCGACGGCTTCGGCCACGAGTCGGCGGCATTCCGCGGCATCCGAGATGTCAGCGACGATCGCCCGCCCCCGGCGGCCGGCGTCGTGGACGAGCGCGAGCACGTGCGCGGCATCTTCTTCCTCGCCCGGCAGGTGCGCGATCACGACGTCCGCGCCTTCGCGGGCGAACGCGATCGCGGTCGCGCCACCGATCCCGGAATCGCCGCCCGTGATGAGCGCCCGTCGTCCGACCAGCCGTCCGGTGCCGCGGTACGTCTCCTCGCCGAGATCGGGAACCGGCGTCATGCGCGCCTGCACGCCGGGCTCCGGCTGGTGCTGCAGGGGCGGCTCGACCCGGGCGTAGCGGGTGACGGGGTTCGACGGTTCGAGCTGATCGTGTGCAGGCATGCGGCCACGCTAGGGGAGGCGGCGATTTCGCGTTCAGGGGTTGCGCGCGGGCACCTTCGCGGGCAAGGAGTGGGGGGCGCGGGCAAGGAGTGGGGATCGCGGGCAAGGAGTGGGGGGCGCCGTCAGACGAAGGCCGCGGGTCCGCCCCAGCCGCCGACCCACGCCTCGACGCGCGGCGCGGCGCGCAGCCGGTGCACCCCGCCGACCACGGTCTGCACGGTCTCGAACGCCTGCTCCGTCTCCCAGCGCTTCGCCCGGCGCTCGGCGCGACGGGAGCGCAGCACTCCCAGCGGTGCGCCGTCGACGCTCGCGAGCACGACAGTGCCCACGTCGTCCGTGCCCACGCTGCGGACCAGGTCCGAGATCTCTCGCGCGTCGAGGATGACGACCGGGTCGTCGACCTCCCAGACGACGCGTGCGTCGTGCTCGGTCCCGTCGGCCGTGACCCGGGGATCATCGACGGGCGCGGCAGCGCCGGCATCCGCGACGACCCGTGCGCGGGGGAACGCGGCGAGCATCGAATCCGCCGCGACGAACAGGGCGGCGGCCGAGTGCGATCCGCGGACGCGCAGCACGACGTCCGGGGCTCCCGACCAGAGGGCTCGCGGAGCGGAACCCGGGACCGGAACGGAGGACTGCAGACGCAGGGTCTGCGCGTTCGCTCGGTCCGGCCCTGACCCGTCGCGGTCGGCCCACTCCGGCCCGTCGTGCCAGGCGACGGCGACGGGGACGTGCGCGAGAACCGCGCCCGCCTGCCACATCCGGTGCGCCCACTCCCAGTCCTCGCCCCCGTACGACGTGAAGGACTCGTCGAAGCCGCCGACCTCATCGAACAGCATCCGCGAGCAGGCGATCACCGCGCCGATGACGAACCGGTACGAGCGATCGTCGGCTCGGCGCAGATTCGCGCTGCGACCGTAGGCCTCGGCGAGCCACGAGGGCTCCGACAGCTCGCGTCCCTCCGCGGCGACCGCGACGGGAGCGGTGGGCGGGATCCCCGAGAAGTCGGCGTGGCGGCGGCGCCCCACGGTGACCGCTTCGGGCAGCAGAGCCGGCAATCGCGTCAGCTCGCGCACGTAGTCCGGCTCGGGCGACGTGTCGGCGTCGAGGAAGCACAGGACGTCCCCGCTGCTCGCCCGCACACCGAGGTTGCGCACAGCGGACAGGCGGAAGCCCCGATCCTCCTGCCCGACCAGGATCACATCGTCCGGAACCTCGACCGGACCGGGCGAGCCGTCGTCCGCGACGACGACCTCGAGCAGATCGCGCGGATAGTCCTGCGCGGCGAGCGCGTGCAGGGTGCGCTCGAGCTCGGCCGGCTGGTCGTAGTGCGCGACGATCACCGAGACGCGCGGCAGGGGATCGGGATGCACGCCCTCGAGTTCGTCCCACCGGTTGCCGATCACGTACGGGAGCCTCACGGGTGCAGCTCCGCCCACCAGCGCGTGTACTCGGCGACCGCATCGCTCCATGATCCCGGCAGCCTCCGGAGACCGTGCCAGGTCGACGGGGCATCCGCGACGGCTGCCCGCACCGCGGAGGCGAGGTCGCTCTCGTCGACGACGGCCAGTGTCCCCGGTCGCAGTTGCGCCATCTCGTCGATGTACCGGTTGCGCATCGCGACCGGCCGCCGGCCCCACCCGATCCACGAGGCGAGCGAACCGGAGGCGGACACGTGCCGATGAGCGATCAGCGGCACCGCGACGGCGCGTCCCCGCCGTGCGATCTCGGCGTCGTCGAGCCAGCCGGTCACCTCGACGGCGACGCCCAGGCCCTCCGCCCGCCGGATGAAGGCCGCGAGCTCCTCGGCGTGCCCCTCCGAGGCGCGCCCGAGCACCGTCATCCGCCGCACGCCGGCCGCCGCCGCGGCGAGCGCCGCCTCGTCGTGCCCCTTGCCCGGATAGAAATAGCCGAGCACGCCCACCGAGCCGTCCGACTCCGAGGGCGCAGCCGTTCCCGAGTCCGCGGGCAGCACCTCGACGGGGAGCGGCACGCGCGCGACCTCCCCCGACCAGACGCCCTCCTCTCGGAGCAGCGCCTTCTCGTGGGCGCTGTTGACGACCACGCCCCGGGCCGTCCGGGCGACGAGGGCATAGGCCGCGCGGCGGCGCGCTCGATTGCGCGGGCCGTCGGACTCCTGCGGCATGTCGTGGAGGGTGACGCTGATGCGCAGGCGCGCGGCGAGCTCGGCGAAGTTTCGGGACGCCTCCTCCGGCGAATCCGCCCACAGGCGATCGGTGAACTGGGCGTGCACCGCGGTACCCGGGGCGAGCCGACGGAGATCGGCGGGGGCGACGACCTCGATGGCGGGGTGCGCGCCGGTGACGGCGGAGGCGAGCTCGCGGGAGTACACGGCGACGCCGTGATCCCCCGCGTGGGCGAGCAGCTTCGGCGCGCCGCTCATGCGTCGCGCCAGACCGCGAGGAGCGGAGCGAGCCGCTCGACGGCCGCTCGCACGAACGCCGGATGCGCGGTGTACCAGTCCCGGTGGGCGGCCTCCACATCGACCGCATCGATGTCGACGCCGTCGACGATCCAGTGCGAGCGCGGCACGTCATCGAGCGACCACGCCTCGATCACCTCCGCTGCGAGGGGCGCACGCACCGAGGCGAGCAGCGGCCGGCCCGGGTCGGTCGGCCCGTCGGCGATGCCCAGCGTCTGCAGCACCCGGGCCCCGAGAGGGAGCCAGACGGCGTTGCCGGGGTGGTTGACCGTGCGGGCGTGGTCGGCGGTGACCACGTCGAAGAGGTCGGAGACGACCACGTCGCAGTGCGCCTCGCGCCTGCGCAGTTCGTCGATCGATGCCTCTCCGACGGCGCGGACGGATGCCGGGGGCAGAGCCGCAGCGACCGGAATCCCGGCCGCCCCGGCGAGGGTGCGGATGTCGTGATACGGCACCAGCGGCGGATCCTCCCCGACGTCGGGCACCCGGATCGCCGCCTGGAACGGGTGGAGTCCGGCGAAGCGCACCGGGGGCACGGTGACGACGCGCGCGGAGGTGACCGCGGCGATCTGGCGCGTTCCCAGCGGAAGCTCCCGGTAGTCGTCGCGGATCGGCTGGGTCACCACGGTGTGCGCGGCGGTCGCCAGGGCATGCAGGCGCTCCGCCTCGTCGCGGGTCATCTCGTGCACGGGCGGAACACGCACGAACCGGTGGCCGGGTCCGTCGATCACCAGGCGCAGGGACTCGGCCTGACAGTTGCCCATGACCACTCCGAATCGCTCGGGCAGGGGCGCGAGACCGAAGAACTCCGCGTAGTGGTTCCGACGCGCTAGCACCGCTGAACCCGTGGGCGCAACGGTCGTGCCCTTATCGCGGTCATCGATCATCATACGAACGTATACCTTCGACCCCTGCTCCCTCCCCTCGTCACCGTGGCATCTGCGCCGCCCCCGGCGAACCGAGGACTCGGAGCGTTCAGCCCCACGAGGAAGACTTCATCGACACCCAGACCGATCGCATCCGCGTCGTCTCCATTCCCGCCGCCCACCCCTACGTCCACGCGATCAGCGACCCCCGTCGCGTCCAGGTGCTCCCCGATCCGCCGGTGCCCGGTGCGCCCGCCGGGCAGTGGTGGCCGCCGGTCGCGATGACCGAGGACTGGCTCACGAACCACCGGCACGACTTCGACGTGCTGCACGTGCACTTCGGCCTCGAGTCGTTCTCGCCCGTCGAGCTGGGGGCGGCGCTCGACGCGGCGCGTCGGGGCGGGCACCCGGTGGTGCACACCGTGCACGACCTCGACAACCCGCAGCTCGACGCGCAGCCGCACCACCGTTCCCTGCTCGACGTGATCGTGCCAGCCGCGGACAGGCTGGTGACGCTCACCGCGCCGGCGGCGGCGCAGATCGCGCGGCGCTGGGATCGCGGCAGCACGGTGCTCGCGCATCCCACCCTCCTCACCGCGCTCCCCGCGGCGGTCGATGGCGGTGCATCCGTCGACGATGACGACGACGACACCGTGCGGGTGGGCATCCACCTGCGCGACCTGCGGCCGAACATCGATGCCGAGGGAGCCGTCCGCGCCGCGGATCGCGCCGCGCGCCAGCTGGCCGACGAGGGCCGGGCGGTGCGGATCGAGGTCCTGATGAACGAGCGCGTGCGCGACGACCGGGCCGCGCAGCGCGTGCTCGCGGCGGCAGAGGCCTCTCGGTTCGTGTACCTGCGGCGGACGCCGCGCCTGACCGATGCCGCCATCGAGGCGTGGCTGCGCGGCCTCGATCTCTTCGTCCTGCCGTATCGGCACGGCACCCACTCCGGATGGGTGGAACTCTGCTTCGACCTCGGCGTGCGGGTGGCCGGCACCGACGTCGGGCACTTCGGTGCGCAGCATCCTGCGGATTTCACGGCCGTCGACCTGGAGGATGCCCGGACTCTGGCCGATGCGGTGCGGGGCACGGTCCGCACGAGCGAGGCGGAGCGGGATGCCGTGATCCGCGCGCGGCACCGCGAGCGTCTGGTCGAGCGCGACGCCGTGCGCGACGCGCATACCGCGCTCTACGCGTCGGCGCTCGCGGAGGTCTCGGCATGACGCGCTCGGCTCCTCTGCGCATCCTCGTCGTCGCTCCCGAGCGCCACGCCCTGCGCCAGCCGCATCCCGGTGGCCTGGAAGCCGTGGTGTGGAACAGGGTGCGCTGGCTGCGCCGACGCGGGCATCACGTCGAGCTGTGCGCCGCCGAGGGCTCCGACTTCCTCGACGGAGCACAGGACCTCGTCCTCCCGACCCCGCGCTGGCAGCGAGGGCTCGACGTCTCCGACACGGATTATCCGGAGGGGCATCGTCGGCGGATGGCCGGCGCGTTCGCCCGGGTGCAGCGGCGGATCGAACAGGCCATGACGCGCGTCGACGTGATCGACAACCACAGCCTCCACGGCGCCCCGATCCTGTGGAGCCGCGATCCGGGCATCCCGGTGGTGACCACCCTGCACACACCGCCGCTCGCCGACATGGTGATCGCTGCGAACGCGCTGCCCGGGCAGGCCCCGCATCGCTTCCTGGCCGTGAGTCAGTACACGGCTCGCGCCTGGTCGGCCGAGGGCGTCGACGCCTTCGTGTTCCCCAACGGCGTCGATGCCACGCAGTGGCGACCGGGACCGGGCGGCGGCGACTGGGTGTGGTCCGGTCGGATCGTGCCCGAGAAGGCCCCGCACCTGGCCATCCTCGCCGCTCGGCGCGCGGGTGCACGTCTCCGGCTGGCCGGGCGCGTGGGTGACGAGGTCTACTTCGCTCGCGAGGTCGCGCCGCTGCTCGGGCACGGCATCGAGTACGTCGGCGCGCTGCGTCAGCCGGAACTCTGCGATCTGGTCGGCTCGGCCGCGGTCGCCCTCGTCACCCCGATGTGGTCGGAGCCGTTCGGCCTCGTGATGGCCGAGGCACTGATGACCGGGACCCCGGTCGCCGCGTTCGACTCCGGCGGGGCGAGCGAAGTCCTCACCGGCCTGCCCGGCACCGCCGTCGTCCCCGCCGGCGACGTCGAGGCCCTGGCGCACGCAGCGGTCGCACTCGCACATCGTTCGCGCATCGGCACGACCCGCCGACGCGTGCGCGATGCCGCAGCCCAGCGTCACTCGCTGGCGCGCCGCCACCGCGAGGTCGAGCGCGTGCTCTCGAACGCGGCGCAGGGCGCGTCGACGGGTTCCATCGACACGCCGACGACGCTCCCGTTCGGTGCGGAAGAGGCGGTCGGCGCATGATCGGGTGGTACGTGCACCATCACGGGTGGGGCCACGTGACCCGGCTGCTGGCCGTGCGCCCCCACCTCGCCGACGAGGTGACGGTGTTCTCGAGCCTGCCGCGACCCGATGCCCTCGACGACCGGACGACCTGGGTCCGCCTGCCCTTCGACGCGGACGCGGTCGTCGACCCCGACGGCACGTCGCGTGAGGCGCACGAGCGGGGCGACGTGACCGCGGGAGGAGCGCTGCACTGGGCGCCGATCGCCCACCCCGGGCATCGCCAGCGGCTCGCGACGATCGCCGACTGGATCGCACGGATGCCGGTGACGGCCTTCGTGGTCGACGTCAGCGTCGAGGTGACGGCGTTCGTGCGTCTGCTCGGCGTGCCCACGGTCGTGTTCGCGCAGCCCGGCGACCGCACGGATGCCCCGCACCGCCTCGCCTACGACCTCGCCGATCGGATCATCGCGCCGTGGGCGGATGCGACGATCGTGGCGCCCGGCCTCGTCGATCGCGACGAGCGCGTGCGCCGGGTGGGAGCGATCTCCCGCTACGACGGCCTCGAACGCCCCGAGGGTGCCACGGATGCCGACGCCCGCCGAGTGCTCTTCCTCAGCCGCACGCTCGATGCCGTGCGACTCGACGCCGTGCGGGACCTCCTCGCCGGCGAGGGCTGGCAGGTCGAGACGGCCGGCACCCGCGACGACGACCGCGTCGACGACGTCTGGCCGATGCTGACCCGGGCATCCGTCGTGGTGAGCGCCGGCGGTCAGAACGGGGTCGCGGACCTCGCCGCGGCGAACGCCCGGGCCGTCGTGCTCGTGCAGGAACGACCCTTCGCCGAGCAGGAGCACACCGGCCGCACGCTGCGCACGGGAGGGTTCGCCCAGACGGGTTCTGCGGGAGCGGAGCCTGCGGAGGTGGTCGAGCTCATCCGCCGAGCCGCCGTGTCGACGCCCGCCTGGGACGGCTGGGGCGTCCGCGGATCCGCGGCGCGCGCGGCTTCCGTCATCGAGGAGGTGCGGGCGTGACCCTCCGCGTCGCCGTCATCACGCCGGCATCCGGGAACCGACTCGCGCACCTGCACCGCCAGCGGCGCTTCCTGCACGATGCCGGTGGCGACGGCATCGAGATGGTGCGGATCGAGGCATGGTTGGATGCCGACGACCCGTCGGGCTTCGACGGGGCCGAGTGCGTGCACGTGCCGCCGGGGCGGTACGGTCTGCGCGTCGGTGCGGCCCGCAACGCAGCCGCCGCGGAGGCCCTCGCGCTCGGCGCCGATCTGCTGGTGTTCCTCGACGTCGACTGCCTGCCGGCGCCCGGGCTCCTGCAGCGGTACGCCGAGGCGGCGCGCTCGCGCCCGGACGGGCTGCTCTGCGGGCCGGTGACGTATCTGCACAGCGTTCAGCGCCCCCGGGACCCCGACGATCTCGCGGGTCTCACCCGCCCCCATCCGGGGCGACCGAATCCGGCCGCCGGCGAGATCGTCACGGCGATGCCGACGCAGTTCGATCTGTTCTGGTCGCTGTCCTTCGCCGTCACCCCGTCGACATGGGCGCGGCTGGGCGGTTTCGATGAGCGGTACGAGGGGTACGGCGCGGAGGACACCGATCTCGGCCGGCGCGCACGGGAGTGCGGCATCCCGTTGCTGTGGGTCGGCGGCGCCCACGCCTATCACCAGTGGCACCCGGCGGGCACTCCCCCGTGGCGCCACCTCGACGACATCCTGCGCAACGGCGCCCTGTTCGCCGCGCGCTGGGGCGAGTGGCCGATGCGCGGATGGATCGACGAGTTCGTGCGCGCCGGGGCGGTGGAGGAGCACGAGGGCGGGTTCCGGCGTACGGCGACGGCGCCCTGACGACCGGACGCCGCGTCTGCGAGCGAGGGCGGGGCGGAGGGGGTGGCGCACGGCCCGGGCGGAGAGCAGGATCGACAGAGGGACGCACGAGAGAAGGGACGACCATGGCCACCGCAGAACCGCACCCGCCCGCACCCGACGCGCTGCTCTCCGATCTCGACGAGGCCGAGTGCTGGCGCCTGCTCGAAGCGACGGAGCTGTGCCGACTGGCGTTCGTCGCCGGCGACGGGCGCCCCGACATCCGCCCCGTCAACCACCTCGCCACGGGCCGCAGCATCTACGTCCGTTCGGCGTTCGACGCGAAGTTCCTGGCGATCACGGCGCACTCCGCGGTCGCGCTCGAGGTCGACGGCGAGAGCGATGACGCGTACTGGAGCGTCGTGGTGCGCGGCGAGGCCGAGCAGGTCACGAGCGAGTCGGAACTGCACCACGTGGGCGTCGAGCACCTCGCGTCGTGGACGCCGACGCCGAAGCAGTTCGTCGTCAAGATCGTCGCCGTGACGGTGACCGGCCGCGTGTTCCCGAAGCGGCCGCGCGTCTCTCTCCCCGTCTACGCCGTGCCGCTCACCGACGCCGCGCGCGCGAAGCATCTCACCGAGCGCGCCGAGCGCCCCTCCCCCATCCCGCATTTCGAGCCGCCGGCGACCTGAGAGAGCCGGCGCGGGCACGAAGAAGGCCCCCGATCTCTCGGGGGCCTTTCCGGTGAGCGAGTTCAGGGCACGATGACCGCGCGACCCCGGATGCTGTTCGAGGCGAGGTCCTCGTAGGCCTTCGGGCCGTCGTCGAGCGAGTAGCGCTCCGTCTGCACGTGGATCCTGCCGGCGCGGGCGAGGTCGAGCACTTCGATCAGCTCGGCACGCGAGCCCCAGTACGGGATGCGCACGGCGGCGTCGTACGCGATCGACCCGAAGCCGAGCGTCATGTTGCCGCCGCCGATGCCGACGATCGTGATGTCGGCCTCGAGCGCGGCGACGCTCTGGGCCAGGGCGATCGTCGGGTTCGCGCCGACGAAGTCGAACACGGCGTTGGCGCCGAGCCCGCCGGTGATCTCGCGGATCTCGTCGGCCGCGGAGGCATCGCTGATCAGCACGTGATCGGCGCCCACCTCGGTGGCGAGCCGGAGCTTCTCGTCGTTCACGTCGAGCGCGATGACGGTGGCACCCGAGATCGCCTTCAGGATCTGGATGCCGACGTGGCCGAGTCCGCCCGTGCCGATGACGACCGCGAAGGTTCCGGCGCCGAGCTTCGGCAGCGAGTTCTTGATGGCGTGGTACGGGGTGAGCCCGGCATCCGTCAGCGAGACGTTCTGCACGGGGTCGAGGTCGCCGAGCGGCACGAGGTGACGGGCGTCGTCGACGATCATGTACTCGGCCATCGAGCCCTGGCTGCCGAGGCCCGGAGGGCGGATGCCCTCGGCGGCGGCGTTCGTGCAGTAGTTCTCCTTGCCCATCGAGCAGTTGTGGCAGCGCCCGCAGCCCCAGGGGCCGTAGACCGCCACGGCATCCCCGACCTTGAGCGTCGAGTCGACGCCCTCGCCGATCTCGTGCACGATGCCGGCGCCCTCGTGGCCGAGCGTCAGCGGCAGCGGATACCCCTGCTCGAGGTAGTCCTTCTCGGGCAGACCCATGACGTAGTCGTCGGAGTGGCAGACGCCACCCGCGGTGATCTTGAGGAGAACCTGGCCGGGGCCGGGCTTCGGGATCGGGATATCGACGACCACCGGGGGCTGGCCGATCTCGACGTAGCGCAGAGCTTTCATGTACTTCTTCTTCCTGGCATCCGAGAGGTCTGCCGCGCGGTGCGGAGGCGGGGGCTCTCGAAACCGTCCCTTCCAGTATCCGCCCGGGGCGAGCGCCCGGCGCGTCGCCGATGCCAAGATCTCTTCATGAGCAGATTCGCGAACAAGACGATCACCCTGAAGCAGGAGTACGTGCTGCTGCTCGTCGCCGTCATGGTCTCCTTCGTCGGCGGCGCCCTGGCGATCTGGGGCGCACCGTGGAACGGCCTTCCGTTCTCGATCGGCAATGTGGTCGGATTCGCGATGGTCGCCTCCGCCCTGACGATCGCGGTGCTGCTGAAACCTCAGGACGGCACCCGCTGGGGGTGGCTCGTCGTGCTCATCACCGCGGCGGGAGGGGCCTGGACAGCCACCCGGGGCGTCGGTTCGGTCATCGGCATCGGCGCGGCCATCTGCATCGTGCTCCCGATCATCCTCGTCAAGCAGTACCGCAGGAACGCGACGAGACCTCCGGAGCACTCCGATGACCCCCGATGAGATCAGGAACCGCCGCTGAGGGCGACCGGAGCCGTCAACCGCATCCCGGCCGAGCCTGACACCCTTGCCGGTGGCTCACCTCGGCGAATACCGTGAAGCTCACGGGTGGAACTCCCCACTCGCACACGAGGGGGATGCGGTGCGAAGAAGAACACGGATCGGTGCGTTGGCGCTTCTGCTCGCCGGAGCGCTGGGGATCGCCGGCGCTCTGCCGGCGGTCGCGGCCGAGCCCACGGCTCGGCTCTCGCTCTTCAAGGCCATCGAGAACCTCGATACGGGAGCGAGCCTCGGCGATCGCACCCTCTGGACCATGCACGCCGTCAACGTCGCGACCGGCGAGACCTTCACCGGCGACGGACTCAACGGCGTGCAGTCGCGGCTGATCCCTCCGGGCACGTATCGCATCTACGAGACGGGCGGCGTAGCTGGTTACGCGTTCTTCTCGTGGAACTGCGACGGCGACGTGACCACCGAGCCCGAACGCACCATCACGATCAGCGCGAATCAGTCGATGACGTGCACCGTGCAGAACAACGCGATCCGGAGCAGCCTCTCGCTGATCAAGAACGTCGAGGGCGGCGGCGCGGCACCATCGGAGTGGACGCTCCGCGCCCAGGGGCCGTCGACCGTCGAAGGACCCGGCGGCTCGGCCGCTGTGCAGAACCAGCCGGCGCGCGTGGGCCAGTACACGCTGAGCGAGTCGGACGGACCGGCGAGTTACGTACCCGGTCCCTGGACGTGCGAGCGCCGCGACCTCACCACCGGTGCCGTCACGGAGCTGCCGGTGACCGACGACCGATTCGAGATGGTCCTCGGCGGCGCAGTGACCTGCCAGATCACGAACAGCGGCGATCTGCCGCACCTCACACTGGTGAAAGAGGTCGTCGATCCGACCCGCACCGGGTATCCCCTCGCCGCAGCATCCGACTTCACTCTCAGCGCGGACGGCCCCGTCGGCGTCTCCGGTGAATCCGGCTCCCCCGAGGTCGATCACGTCTCCGTCGATCCCGGTGAGTACACCCTCGCCGAGACCGGCCCGGCCGGGTACGCCGGCGGCGCGTGGACCTGTGTCGATTCGACGGGCGACGGGGGCATCACCGGCGACGTGCTCGAGGTCGGCGAGAACTCCGACATCACCTGCACAATCGCGAACACCTTCACCGGCGGATGGCTCACTCTCGTGAAGAACGTCGTCGGCAGCGACCAGCCTCCTTCCGCCTGGACCCTCACAGCCACGGGACCGTCGACCGTCACGGGTGCCGCCGGCGCGGCATCCGTCACTCGCGTGCCCGTCCCGGTCGGCGACTACGCCCTGGCCGAGGCGGATGGCCCGAGCGGGTACTCCGCGGGCCCGTGGGAATGCACGGGCGGCGACCTCACGGAGCAGACGGTCACGATCACGTCGGGCAGCGACGTGACGTGCTCGGTCACGAACACACTCGAAGTCGGCCAACTCACGCTCGTGAAGAACGTCGTGAACAACGGAGGCGGCCCCCTCGGACCGGATGCCTGGTCGCTGACCGCAACCTCGGCGGACGCCACGATCAGCGGCGTCTCCGGCACGCCGGACGTCAGCTTCGTGTCCGTTCCCCCCGGCACGTTCGTCCTCGACGAGAGCAGCACGGCGACCGAGTCCGATGACTACACGAGCGAGGGATGGGTCTGCGTCGACGACGACGGCACCGTGGTGAGCACGACGAACACCGTCGATGTGGTCGGCGAGGAGAGCGTCGTCTGCACCGTGACGAATCGGTGGTCACAGTCGAGCCTCACCCTGCGCAAGCAGGTGTCCTCGGCGTTCGGCACCCCGGCGCCGCCGTCCGCCTGGACGCTCAGCGCCACGGATGGCATCGACACCATCAGCGGCCCCGGGAACTCCGAGGCGGTGACCCGTGCGGGAGTCGCGCCCGGTACGTGGACGCTGAGCGAGAGCGATGGCCCGAGCGGGTACGACGCATTCGATTGGTCGTGCACGGGCGCTGTCGCTCGCGGCGACGTGGTCGAGATCCCGCCATCCACGGACGCCGTCTGCGTCGTCACGAACGCGGCGATCACCCCCAGCCTCACCCTCGTGAAGCAGGTCGACAACGGCACGCGCGGACGAGCGACACCGGCCGATTTCGAACTCAAGGCGCGCGGGCCCGGCAACGCGGCGTTGTCCGGTCCCAGCGGATCGGAGTTCGTCACCGACATGCTCCTTCCGCCGGGCGACTACATCTTCTCGGAGGACGGACCGAGCGGCTACGAGGGCGAATGGTCGTGCACGGGCACCTCCTGGGACGGAACCACCGCGACGCTCGGCTTCGGCGAGAACGCGATCTGCACGGCGACGAACGTCTTCGTGGGCGGCACCCTCACTCTCCGCAAGGAGATCGTCGGGGTCGCCCCCGGCGCGCCGACCGGACCCGCCGATCCCACCGACTGGACGCTGAGCGCACTCGGAGGCGGAGCATTCCCGCGCCCGAGCATCGAAGGTTCGACTGGCGATCCCGCCGTCACGCTCGCACCACTCGGAGCCGGCGCGTACGCGCTCTCGGAAGCGGCCGTCGCGGGAGCGCCCACCGACGGCTACCGCAGCGAAGGGTGGGAGTGCACGGGAGGAGACCTCGAGGGGGAGACCGTCGACGTCGTGGCGGGCGTGGACACGGTCTGCACGCTCACGAACGTCTACGACCCCGGCCCCGGCCCCGATCCCGACCCGGGCACGGATCCCGGCTCCGGCACGGATCCCGGCTCCGGCACGGATCCCGGCTCAGAGCCGGGAACGGATCCCGGTGCCGGCTCCGGCTCTTCTCCCACCGACGGTGGTGACTTGGCGACCACCGGCGCCGATCCGGGTTTCCTGGCGCGAGCAGCATCTCTCGCCGGGCTGGCCCTGGTTACCGGGGCGCTTCTGCTGGTCGCCCGGCGGACGCGGCGACCGTCAGGCGGGTGACGGTGGCGAGGGACCGTCTCGACCGCATCAGTAGTCCGGGCACCGCACCACGAAAGACGCGGATGCCTCGACACGCTGACCGCCGTCGATCGCCTCGTTGAACGTCTGCGCGGAGCCCGCCTCACGCGCGGCGACCGTCGCCGTGCCCGACAGATCCGTCACGGACAGGATCGCGTCCGGGCCATCGGGCGTGACGGTCACTTCGCCCTCCCCCTGGAAATTGGCGGCGAAGTCGTCGCCTCCCACCCACGCAGCGACATTCGACCCTGCGGGATCCTCGTCGTCGAGACGGAGCGTCACCCCGGTGGACGTTCGCGAGTCGCCACCGATGACGATGATGGAGCCGTCCGGATCGCACATCGGCTGCGTCGCCTCCCCGACGACCTCCCGCTTCTCGCCCTCCCACTCGAACGAGATGCGCACGATCGGGGCGGAGTCGGGGCCGATCGCCTCCGCTGTCGCCGTCGGTGACGGCGACGGGCTGCCACCTGGCGAACATGCGGTGAGCGGGATCGCGGCGCAGACGAGCGCGATCGTTGCGCACCTTCTCAGCGTCTGGGACAGGCCGGTCTTCTCGTCGTGGAGCACACGGCCAGCCTAGGGAATATCGTGCGCGTGATCACGCAGGGGCGCTCTCCGGCTGCGTCCACGCCGTGCTGATGGGTATGTCCTCCCCGGCTCGCGACGACGCCGACGAGGATGATCTCCGGCGAGTGGCCGAACTGTCGAAGTGGCGGGAATGGGGACGGCTACGGTCCCCGCGCGCGCGGAGCATCCGCGCGCCGCGTGCACCCGCCGCCACAGCACGCGGCCACCAACTGCTCGTGCACCCCGTACGACACAAGACGCGCACCGCGGTTCCCGACCGTGTGCGCCGCGAATCGCCGAGGCGCCCGGGAGGTCGTCGGACACCTGCTCTCGCAGAGCCGCCGTGCGATCGCGTTCGTTCGCGGGGATCTGTCTCGCACGAGTGCCGAGTGGGGCGGCGGTCGTGATCGTCGGTTTCGATGACGAACGAGCAGCGCTCCTGGTTGACCCACCACTCACCACGGTGCGCCAGCCTCACGAAGAGGTGGGTGCGGCTGCCGTCGACATGCCGCTTCGCGCCATCGGAGGAGAGGCGCTCGGCGATGCACGCGAGGAGTTGCCGACCCGCGTCAGAGTGCTCAGGGTCTTGCGGGCAGCGAGAGGATGGCGATGACGCAGATGACCGCCAGAGCGGCGCCGCATAGCGCCCAGACGTCGATGGAGCGGCCACGCCGCCCCGCACATCGCGGACTCCGGGCCCTCAACCCAACCGATCCCCCACGGTGATCACCGTCTGCCCGATCCCGCCTGCGGCGCGCTCGGCGAGGGCGTCGGGGACGTTATCGAAGCCGTAGACCGCCGTGACGGGCGGGTCGATCTGCTTCGCGGCGAGCATGCCCCTGAGGGCGTTCACCGTCGCGTTCTTCTCGTCGTCGTCCCGGAATGTCGAGAGCACGCCGATCACCGAGTAGTCGCCCATGAGCAGTCGCTGCGCATCGATGAGGGCGGGTTCGCCACTCGCAAGGCCGACGATGAGGAATCGTGCGCCTCGCGCAAGAGTCGTAGCGGCTTCGGCCGCGGCGGTCCCGCCCACCGTGTCATACACCACGTCCACGCCTCGGCCGCCTGTGATGCGCGCTATCTCATCGGCCGCGCCGGCCGCGCCGAGGTCGACGATGTGGTCGGCACCCTGCTCGCGACTGAAGCGGGCCTTGACCTCCGAGCGCGCTGTCGCGATGACAGTCGCGCCCATCGACTTCCCGACCTGAATCGCAGCCGAACCGGTGCGCCCGGCGCCGCCGAGGACCAGCAGCGTCTCACCTTCCTGCAGATGCGCGCGGTGCTCGAGGCCGATGTGCGCGACATGGAAGGAGCCGGGGAACCCTGCCGCCTGCTCGTCAGTCAGCCCGTCGATGACCGGCATCGCGCTCCATCCCGGGACGAGCGTGTACTCGGCGAACCCGCCGACGGCGATATCCGCCCGCGCATTGCCGACGATTCTCGCTCCGACCGGATGCGGGAATCCGTCGCCGGCAGCGTCGACGATGCCGACGACCTCCTGACCTGGGGACACGGGCGGTCGAGGCACGAACGGGTAGTCGCCATGCACCATCATGAGATCCGGGAGCGCCAGGCTCGCGGCCAGTACCTTCACGCGCGCTTCGCCCGGCCCGGGTTCGGGAAGCTCCACGTCGATGAGGTGAAGGACGTCCGCGACCTCACCGAACTGCTCTGCCTGCCACCGCTTCATGGTTCGCCTTTCGCTCGAGATGATCAGAAGATGGCTCGCGTCAAGGCGAGCTGACGCTCCGGATCAGGTTCCTTGCCGTCCGCTTCGATGCGCTCCAGATAGACCTTCATCATCAGGTCCCGGCGCAGCCGCGAGCGGTCCCGCTGGGCACGATCGAGTGCGGCGGGCAACTCATCCGCGGTGAGGTCGTTCGTGTAGACCGGCGTGCCGGGCTGCTGGCGCCAGGTGTCAGCGATCACACCGGCGTCGAACACGTCGAACCCGGTCTCCTCGACCAGCCCCATCCCGACGGCCCGCTGGGTGTCGTCATCCGCCGCGATCGGCAGTGCGATTCGCGTCGCGGGATCCTTTGCATACGCCTTGTCGCGGAAAGACGCCGTGGTGATCGTGTTCCAGGCTTTCACGATCGGACGACCGTAGAGCTTCTGCACCCATTCGCTTTCCACCTGACCGTCCTCGAACCCCTCGACCTCACCATCGCGGAGCGGGAAGTAGTTCGACGTGTCGACGATCACGGCGTTCTCGGGCGCCTCTGCCACGAGACCCGCGACGGTCGGCAGCTGCCCGAAGTTGACCGACACGATCACCACATCGGCGCCGTTCGTCGCGTCGGCGGCCCACACCGCGGTCGCGCCGGTGCTCAGCGCCGAGGCGTCGACCGTCTCAGGGCCCCGCGAGTTCGCTATCGAGACCTCGTGGCCCTCGCGGGCTAACCGCTCCGCGAGAATCCGGCCGATGTTGCCTGCGCCGATGATGCCGATCTTCATGCGTGACCCTTCGTGTCATGAGAGAGTGGAAAGAATTTAGGGAGACTTTCTCCGCTTAACCTTACCGGAGATTGTCTCCACATCACCGCTGGAGTCCACTCATGTCCGAAATCACCCGAACTCGCGCACCACGCTCCGACGCTCTGCGCAACCGTCAACACATCCTCGACATCGCCCGCCAGCACTTCGCCGAGCACGGCGTATCGGGCTCCCTCGACGCCATCGCCAAGGACGCAGGCGTGGGCCCCGGAACGCTGTACCGCCACTTCCCCTCCCGCGATGCGCTTCTCGCAGCACTCCTCACAGCGCGAGATGAGGAGATCGGAATACGCCGTGACGCCATCATCAGCAGCACCAGCGACGCGGGTGATGCGCTCTCGCAATGGCTCGAGGCGCTGATCGAATGGGCTGGTGCGTTCGACGGCCTGCCTGAACCTCTCCGCGCCGCGCTCGGCGAGATCCCCTCTCCCCTGACTTCCACCTGCGAGGGGTATATCGTCGTGACCGATGCGTTCCTCGATCGAGCGCGAGCCGAGGGGCTTGCTCGCGACGACGTTCGGGGGCGCGATCTGTTCCTCCTGGCCCTCGCCGTCAGCTGGGCACGAGGAGCAGCCATGGCCGATGCCGCCTCGCCCGCGTCCATGGCGGGCGTGTTGAGATCGGGATGGGCAGCGGGCGACGCTCCGACGACACCCATCGCAAACGCGGATGCCGCCCACCGGGCCCAGAGTACGTAGCGCCCAGCCCGATACCTCGCCTGCGCGAACGCGAAGCCTCCTGCACATTCCTCGTCGGTGGAAGAGCTCGAATACAGGGGCGACGGCGCCTCGCCTTCACACAAGGGCGCAAGTCGCCTTTCGATGTCGGCGGTCGCCGCCGGATCGACCACGAGCTGCACGACACCCAGCAGATTCGGGAGCGGCCGTGTGCGGTCGGCGACCATCCCGGGTCCGTGCAGAACCGGAGGAGCGGCCTCGACGAGGACGGCGCCTGCGTCTTCGTTATCGAGGAGATCACCGACGGTCCCACTCAGAAGAGGGCTGGCGGGTTCGGAGGCGGTCGACGGCGGAGCGGCGACCGCGACGCCCGCACGACTGGTTGGGGACGTCGACGCCGGAGGAGCACTGACCCATGTGCTCTCCCCCTGGGGCGCCTCATGCATCGGCCCGTCCGGCAGCGCTGTAGTGATTCTGGACACGACGAAGGCCCCGCAACCCAGTCGTTACGACGGGGGTCGGGGCCTTCGTGGTGACGGTGATGGTTGAACCCAGATCGCACCGACGGATGACCCGCGCGGCGTCGCATCGGGACAGCGCCGGAATCTGCACCACAGATGCACCACACCCCACCCCGGATACGAAAAACCCCCGATTTCTCGGGGGCTTCCATGGCGGTGACGGTGGGATTTGAACCCACGGTAGGGGGTTACCCTACACAACTTTTCGAGAGTTGCACCTTCGGCCGCTCGGACACGTCACCGCGGACAAGCTTACGACACCGGGCGCCTGCGCGCGAATCGAGAGCCCGCAGGCCGGGCACTCACCAGGCCGTAGCCACCTCGGCGTGCGTGCGCAGGATGCCCTCGGTCGATCCGGCCGGGGCACGGCCGATGCCGCACTCGGTCGCGACGCCGAAGACCGGCACGAATCTACGTGCCGCGGCGATGCGGCGTTCAGCGCCCTCGGCACCGTCCTCCCGGTGCACGAGGCCGAGGTACAGCTCGTTGACGGGCAGCAGATCGGCGAGCGGGGCGAAGTACGCCTCGTCGTCGTGGTCGATCGGCACCGGCAGATGCAGCCAGGTGAGCGCGCGATCGGATGCCTCGGCCACCGCGTTCGCGTAGGCGACGAGGTGCGCGGCATCCGTCGGCTCGAAGAAGTGGTGCTCACCGGCGTCGCCGTAACAGAGGTGCACCCCGACCTCGACGTCGGCCGGCACGGCGTCGACCAGCGTGGCCAGCCGCGCGACGAGCCCCGTGAAGACGTCGCCGTCCCACCAGGCATCCATCAGCGCGCCGTATCCCGACGCGCCCTCGATGATGCCCATCTCGCTCGCGACATCCCACTGGATCGCGAGATCGTCGTGCGGGATCGCCTCGGCGATCTCCTCGAGCTCGCGCACCATCGCGGCCGTGTAGTAGACCTCGAACGCCTCACGATCGTCGCCCTGGAAGAACGACGAGATCACGGCCAACGGTGTCGGCAGCGAGACCTGGAAGCGCGTACCCGCGGCGATCACGCCCTCCTCGCGCAGACGCCGGAAGATCTCGTACGACGAGGTGGCCGCAGAGGCGTAGCCGAGCGGCGGGATCGCGATCTCGCCCGGGTCGACGCCCTCGGCAAGGCGCAGTCCGCGCGCATCGAGACCGGCGCCGAACGGGATCGGCTCGTCACCCACGCGCTCGATGCCCTCGGCCTCGCCGAGCACGTCGGGCTGGAACATGATCCAGTGGAACCGCTTGCCGACCTCGCCGTCGGGGATGCGTCGGAGGCGATCGCCGAGCAGTGCGGATGCCGTGCGCATCGTCGTCTCTGCGTCGTCGAAGTTCACACTGCCCACGAGAAGGGCGCCCTGTGGCTGCGTCATGACCTCAGGGTAGCCGCGGCATCCGACATCGGCCCGACCGGATTAAGCACGGTGACGGCCCGAGCGGTGCCCGAGGGGTCAAGTTAGGATGACCTCAGGGAAACCGAAGGAAGGATGCACCATGGCATTCATCACCTCCGATGCTCTGGCCGAGACCGGATACGTCGTGCTCGACGACCACGATCAGGCCGCCGACCCCGCCGAATGGCTCGACCTCGAGTACATCCCCTGGCGGTCCTCCGGCATCACCCGCTTCGCCCCGCTCGCCAGCTACGCCGGCGACCTCGAATGCAACGGGTTCTGGAACCACACTCCCCCGCGCACCGACAAGAACGGCGTGTGGGTCGAGCCTCAGGTCGCACTCGCCCCGACCCTGCAGGCTCGGGCGCTCGCGCCCGGTGCCGCGGTCGGTCGCTGCCGCGTGATCGAGCTGCAGCCCAACGAGTACGCCGACGCGGTCTACAACCTGCACCAGGACGACAACAACCGCCTCAACGACGAGGGCACCGGGTGGGTCGTGCGCGGGTACTACAACCTCACCGACGACCCCGACTCGATGCTCATCCTGCGCAGCGACCGCTTCGACCCGGCCACCGAGGTCCGCCTGCCGCTGCGCGCGGGTTCGCGCATCATCGTCGACACCCAGCGCTTCTGGCACGCGGTGTGGCACCGCGGCACGGCCCCGCGCTACGCGCTCATCACCTCGTGGACCTCGGGCCCCGAACTCGATGCCTACATCGCCGCGAACCACGGCGACCCGCACCCCGCGACCGTCGATCTCGACCCCGCGTTCGTGGACGCCGCCCAGGTCGAACTGCACCGCCGCATCGAGGAGCGCCGCCGCGCCTTCGAGGCGCAGGGCATCGTCATGGAACCGCCGACGCCGCTCTACACCTGACACCCGCTCACCCGCACGGTCGAATCACACCTGCACGACCGGATGCCGCGGCGAGGCTTCTCCTCTGCGAGGAGTCAAGACACGCCGCTCGCTCCCCGCGACTCGCGGCGTGTCCTGACCCCTCACCGCCGAGTTCCGCCCCGCAGCATCCGTCCGCCCCGAACTGTCCTCGCGAGAGGTCACGACACGCCCTGCCGGAAGGAGTCTGCGCGGCGTGTCCTGACCCCTCACGCCTCAGCAGACGCCTCAGCAGACGCCCGACCGCACGCGCACAGCCCGGGCGACCCTCAGACCGTGCGCCCGCCCTCGAGCCGCACCACCCGGTCGACCGCACCCGCGGGCGGCGCGATGTGCGAGATCAGCAGCACCGACTGCTCGCCCGCGGCGCCGAGCAGGTCGCGGAGCAGGGCGTCGGAGGCATCCGGGTCGACACCGGCCGTCGGCTCGTCGAGCACGAGCACCGGGAACCCCCGCAGCAGCGCGCGGGCCAACGCCAACCGCTGCGCCTGACCGCCCGACACGAGCGCACCGCGGTCGCCGACACGGGCATCGAGTCCTCCGCGTTGCTGCACCCAGTCGGCGAGACCGACCCGTGCGAGCACGTCGAGCAACTCGTCGTCGGTCGCGGTGTCGCGCGCGAAGAGCAGGTTCTGACGGATGTCCTCGTCGAACAGCTGCGGGCTCTGCTCGCACAGCCCGACCGTGCGTCGCAGCGTCGGCCCCGCGAGCGACGACGCGTCGACATCGCCGACCAGGTACGAGCCCTCGGCCCGCAGGAAGCCCACGAGCACCGCGGCGAGCGAACTCTTGCCCGCGCCGCTGGGGCCCGACACGAGCACGCGCTCCCCCGGCTCCAGGTCGAGCGACACCCCGCGCAGCGCCGGAGCACCGCCGGGCCAGGTCGCCCGCACATCACGCAGCCGCAGCGCGGGAACGCCCGTCGGGGCCGCGTCGTCTCCCTCGTCGGAGCGCAGCTCGGCCGGCATCCGTTCGGGCAGCACGTCGACGATGCGCGCGGCGCTCGATCGCACGCTCCGCCACGACGCCGCGGCGATCGGCACCGCGCCGAACACCTCGAACACGACCATCGGCACGAGCACGACGACGGCCAGCCAGGGGCCGTCGATCGCGCCGGTGGCCAGGCCCGGCGAAGCGGCGGCCACGGCCCAGACGGATGCCGCGCCCGCGACCGCCGAGACCACTCCCGCGGCTGCAGCCTGCGCGAGCGAGGCGCGGGTCACGACGCGGCGGAGCGCGGCATCCGCTGCCGTCACCCGGTCGCGCGCCTGCGGCTCGGCCCCGTAGGCGAGGAGTACGTCGAGGCTGCCGAAGTAGTCGACGAGCGCGGCCGAGAGGTCGGCGCGACGATCCGAGACGAGCGCCTCGGCGCGCGAGCCGAACAGCCATCCCATCCCGATCGCAGCGGCACCCGCCAGGATCAGGCAGACGAGCAGCGTGAGGGCGGCGATCGGCGAGACGAACGCGATGAACACCACGGCGCCGACCGCCACGAGGCCCGAGACGCCGAGCGGCTGCACGACGCGCAGGGGCAGGTTCTGCAGGTTCTCGACGTCGTCGACGAGCGCCGAGAGCACCTTGCCGCGGTCGGTGCGGCCGAGGCCGGCGGGCGAGAGCGGGATGAGTCGGCGCACCATGTCGGCGCGGGTGGTGGCGAGCTGGCGGAGCGCGGCATCGTGCCCGCTGAGACGCTCGAGGTAGCGGGTGACGGCGCGCGAGACCGCGAAGAACCGCACCCCGACCACCGCGATCGACAGCGGCACGAGCGAGTCGACGATCGAGGCGCTGACGATCAACCAGCCGCTCACGGCGAGCAGGCTCACGGCCGCGGCGGCCGACAGCATGCCCCAGATCAGTCCGGGTGTGAAGCGGCCCAGCGGCGGCTGTGCGAGGCGCAGCACCTCGCGGATGCGGGCGGAGCGACTCGTGTCCGAGCCGAGCGCGGCGGAGCGACTCGTGTCGGGGCGAACGGCGGAACTCATGCGTTCACCCCCAGGGCGACGACGCGGTCGGCGATCTCGCGGGCCGTGCGGCGGTGCGAGACGAGGACGATCGCGGCCCCGGCATCCGCCCGCTCGCGCAGCGACGACCACAGGCGCCGCTCGGTCTCGGAATCGAGGGCGCTCGAGGGCTCGTCGAGCAGCAGCACCCGTCGCGGGTCGCCGGAGTGCCGGTAGAGGGCGCGGGCGACGGCGACGCGCTGCGCCTGCCCGCCCGAGAGGCCGTTGCCCTGCACCCCGAGCTCGAGACCCGGGTCGAGGTCGGCGCACGCCGCGGTCAGTGCGGCGCGGACCCGCGCATCGTCGGGGGCGGCATCGCCGAGTGACACGTTCGCCGCGATCGTGCCCTGCAGCAGACCGGGGGCCTGGCCGGCCCACGCGGTCCAGTCGGCCGGCGACAGCGTGCGCACGTCGGCACCGCCGACCGCCGCCACACCGTCGAACGCCACCGCTCCGCGCAGGGCGGCGAGCAGGCTGGTCTTGCCCGATCCGCTCGGCCCCTCGATCAGGGTGACCGTGCCGGGTTCGGCCGTGAACGAGACCGGCGGCAGATCGCGCACGCGCAAGTTCTCGACGGTCAGGGCAGCGGAGGCGTCGGTACCCAATTCAGGACGCATGCCGCCACCCGCCGCCGAATCGACCGAATCGGCCCCCTTCGACGAGTTCTGTCCTGAGTTGGTGCCAGAGGCACTCCGAGCCCCCGCCTCGTCGAGCACCGCGAAGATGTCCTCGGTGGCCGCGACCCCCTCCGACGCGGCGTGGAACTGCACCCCCACCTGCCGGATCGGCAGGAACGCCTCGGGCGCCAGCAGCAGCACGAACAGCCCGATCTCGAGCGACAGGTCACCCGACAGCAGCCGGAATCCGACCGCCACGGCGATCAGGGCGACGGCGAGCGAGGCCAGCAGCTCCATCGCGAACCCCGACAGGAACGAGAACCGCAGCACCTTCATGGTCTCGCGGCGGTAGTCGTCGGCCGTGGCTTCGATGCGGTCGGCGGCGCGGCGCTCACGCCCGAACAGCCGCAGTGTCGAGAGCCCCTGCACGGTGTCGGCGAAGCGCACCGCGAGCTGCTGCAGCGTCTGCCACTGCTTCTGCTGCACGGTGCGGGTCGCGATGCCGATGAGAATGAGGAACAGCGGGATCAGCGGCAGCGTGACGGTGGCGATCAGCCCGCTCTCCCAGTCGAACCACCACATGATCGCGAGCAGCACAGGAGTCGCGATCGCGGTCATCACGAGCTGCGGGATGTACCGCGCGAAGTACGAGTCGAGCGCCTCCAGGCCGTGCCCCGCGGTCACCGCGAGCCCGGCCTGGTTGCGCTGCGCGAGCCACGACGGGCCGAGTTTCCCGACGGCCCGGATGAGCGCGGCGCGCAACTGCATCCCGGTCCTCGCCGCGGCCCGGGTGCCCGCGGCATCCGAGGCGGCGATCAGCAGACCGCGCAGCAGGGCGGTGCCGAGCAGGGCGAGGAGGGATGCCGTGACGTCGCGGCCCGCGATGGCCCCGGTGACGGCATCCGTCAGCAGCCAGGCGAAGACGATCACGACGGCCGTCTGGACGACGCCGATCAGCGCGGATGCCGCGAGGAACCCCCTCGCGGCACCCGCGTAACGCAGCAGTCTCGGGTCGACGGGTTTCACGCGTGCGCCGGAGCCCCCTCGATGGACGAGCGCGTGACGCGCTTGCGGAAGACCCAGTACGTCCAGGCCTGGTAGGCGATGACGAGCGGGGTGGCGATCAGCGCCGTCCAGCTCATGATCTCCAGCGTATATTGCGTGCTCGAGGCGTTCGCGATCGTCAGGCTGTAGGCGGGGTCGATCGTCGAGGGCATCACGAACGGGAACAGCGCGGAGAACAGCATGACCACCGCGAACAGCACCGTGAGCATGCCGCCGATGAACGCCCAGCCGTCACGGCGCACGAGCGAGAACCCGACGGCGGCGATCAGGCTCACGGCGGCGAGCGCTCCCGCACCGATCACGAGCCACAGCAGCGGAGCCTCGCGGTTCATCGCGATGAGCACGGTCCACACCACGGTCGCCGCGGCGGCGAGGATCGTGGGCCCCGCGGCGAGCTTCGCGAGTCGGTGGGCGTCTTCATGCACGGGCCCGTCGGTCTTGAGCGCCACGAACAGCACGCCGTGCAGGAAGAACAGCAGCAGGGTGGTCACGCCGACCATCAATGCGTAGGGGTTCAGCAGCGAGAAGAACCCGCCCACGAAGATGTGGTTCTCGTCGAGCGCGACGCCCTGCACGATGTTGCCGAAGGCCACACCCCACAGCAGCGCGGGAACGGCCGAGCCGATCACGATCATGCGGTCGAAGCCGCGCTTCCACTTCGCGCTGTCACGCTGATGGCGGTACTCGAACGAGACGCCGCGCAGGATGAGCGCGAGCAGGATGAGCAGCAGCGGCAGGTAGAACCCGCTGAACAGCGTCGCGTACCACTCGGGGAACGACGCGAACAGTACGGCGCCGGCGACGATGACCCAGGTCTCGTTGAGGTCCCACACGGGCCCGATCGTGTTGATGACCTGGCGGCGCGAGACGTCGTCCTTGCCGAGGAAGGGCAGCGACATGCCGACGCCGAAGTCGAAGCCGTCGAGCACGAAGTAGCCGACGAAGAAGAAGGCGACGATGAAGAACCAGAGCGTTGCGAGATCCATGGTGTTCCTTCCTCTCAGTACACGACCGACGGCAGCTGGGCCGTCTCCTCGTGGGGTTCTTCGGTGGTGTCGGGCCCCTTCTGGGCGGCCCGGATGATGAGACGGATCTCGACGACCGCGAGCGAGGCGTAGATCGCGGTGAAGGCGATGAGCGAGATCAGCACCTCGAGTCCGCTCACGCCCGGCGAGACGCCGTCCTGCGTGGTCATGAGCCCGAACACGATCCAGGGTTGGCGCCCCATCTCGGTGAAGACCCAGCCCATGATGTTGGCGGCGAGGGCGAGCGGGAACGACCAGATCGCGATCTTCCACATCCACGGTGCGGGCTCGCGCTTGGCGTTCTTGCGGGTGATCCAGAGGCCGACGAGCGCGACGAGGGCGGCGGCGATGCCGAGGCCGATCATCCAGCGGAACGCCCAGTAGGTGATCCAGAGGATCGGGGCGAAGTCGGTGATGCCGGTGTCGGCGAACGTCGTCATGTACTCGGCGTTCAGGTCGTTGATGCCGTGCACGCAGGCGTCGAAGGAATGCGTCGAGAGCAGCGACAGCAGGTACGGCACGCGGATGGAGAACAGCTCCGAGCTGCCGTCGGGTGTGCCGAGCGTGAAGATGCTGAACGACGCGTCGTAGCCGCAGACGGTGTTGAACGTCGCCTCCGCCGCGGCCATCTTCATGGGTTGCGCCGCGTACATCGCGAGGCCCAGCTGGTCGCCGGTGAGCACGACCCCGGCGGTCGAGACGATCATCGCCCAGAGCCCGAACTTCAGCGAGATGCGCATCGTGTCGAAGTGCTGGCCGCGGGCGAGGTGCCAGGCCGAGACCGAGATGATGACCCCGGCGGCGAACATCAGCGCGCCGAAGATCGTGTGCGGGAAGGCCGCGAGCGCCACGGGGTTGGTCAGCAGGGCCCAGAAGTCGGTGAGCTCGGCGCGGTTCGTCTCGGGATTGTAGACGTAGCCGACCGGGTTCTGCATGAACGCGTTGGCGGCGATGATGAAGTACGCCGAGAGGATGCTGCCGATCGAGACGCACCAGATGGTGGCGAGGTGCAGCTTCTGCGGCAGCTTGTCCCACCCGAAGATCCACAGGCCGATGAACGTCGCCTCGAAGAAGAAGGCGAGCAGGCCCTCGAAGGCGAGCGGTGCGCCGAAGACGTCGCCGACGAAGCGGGAGTAGTCCGACCAGTTCATTCCGAACTGGAACTCCTGCACGATGCCGGTGACGACGCCCATGGCGAAGTTGATGAGGAAGATCTTGCCGAAGAAGCGCGTGAGGTGCAGGTACTGCACCTTGGCGGTGCGCACCCACGCGGTCTGGAAGATCGCCGCCACCAGCGCCATGCCGATCGTGAGGGGCACGAACAGGTAGTGGTAGACGGTCGTCAATCCGAACTGCCATCGTGACAGGACCAGGGGGTCGAGCCATTCCATGGAGCACTCCTCTTTCTCAGCCTGCTGCCACGCTAACCACGGGCCTGCCGCCCTCGTGGGGCTGCGGGCCGTGAATAAAACGGATGCTCGCCTAGACGGCGGACATCTCCGTCAGACGCAGCTGCACGGTGCAGTCCGCCGGGAGGGCGGACGTGCGCACGGCATCCGCAGAGATCGGCCCACCGGCTTCGGTGAGCACCCCCTGCATGAGGCCGAGGTGCACGCTGCAGAGCATCGGACGGTCTTCCGCGCGGCCCGCGGCATGCGGGCACGGGCTGAGATCGACGGTGAGCTGCACGTCGTCGACGACGGGCTCGAAGCCGCTCTCTTCCAGGTGTTCGATGAGTGCATCGAGTTGATAGGTCGCGTCGCGACCGAGATCGGATGCCGCGCCCGGCATGACCCGGCGCAGGAGGTCTCCGCGGCGGGCCGCGGCGCTGACCTTGTCGCGGGCGATGGGGCTGGAGGCATCCGCCATCCCGGTCGCGGCGCTGTACAGGGTGCGGGGGCGGCCTCGGGTGGTGCGGTGCTCGGTGGCCGCGATCACGTATCCGCCCTCGATCAGCCGCTGCAGGTGCTCGCGCACGGTGTTGGCGTGCAGACCCGTCGCCTCGCACAGCTCGCCGATCGTGCGCTGCGCACGCGTCTGCACGAGGTGCAGGAGCTGCACTCGCGAGTACGTGGAGATCGGCCCGCAGACGGGCCCGGCGCTGGCCATGACTCCAGTATGGCCCGGTGGTGCGGGCGGGTGATGCCGTTCGCGATAGGGATGTCGGATGCCCGCGATAGCCCCGCCGCATGGGTGCGCACGGCCCTCTGCCCGGCGCCTGCGCCGCGATGTCGGATGCCGCGGCTAGCCTTGCTGGATGGCCACCCGTCGTCCCGCCCCGCCCGCGTACGTCTGCACCGAGTGCGGGTGGACGACCGCCAAGTGGGTGGGCCGCTGCGGCGAGTGCCAGCAATGGGGAACGGTGCAGGAGCAGGCCACGCAGACCGGCATCGTGCAACGCGTGAGCGCGCAGGCTCCCCTGGCCGCGAAGGCCGCGCGTCCGATCACCCAGATCACCACGACCGATGCCCCGCGCCGCACGAGCGGAGTCGGCGAATTCGACCGCGTGCTCGGCGGCGGCATCGTGCCGGGGGCGGCCATTCTGCTCAGCGGCGAGCCGGGCGTGGGCAAGTCCACGCTGCTGCTCGAGGTCGCCGCGAAGGCCGCGCATGCCGGGCGACGGGTGCTCTACGCGAGCGCCGAGGAGTCCCCCGCGCAGGTGCGTCTGCGCGCCGAGCGCACCGGGGCGCTGCACGACGAGCTCTACCTGGCGAGCGAGACCGATCTCGCCACGATCCTGGGGCACATCGACGAGGTGCAGCCGCAGCTGGTGATCGTCGACTCGGTGCAGACCGTCTCCTCGGCGATGATCGACGGCGCGGCCGGGCAGCCCAGTCAGGTGCGCGAGGTGGCCTCGACGCTCATCCGCGTCGCGAAGGACCGCGACCTGCCGATCATCATCGTCGGGCACGTCACGAAAGACGGCCAGGTCGCCGGGCCCCGGGTGCTCGAGCATCTGGTCGACGTGGTCTGCCATTTCGAGGGCGACCGGCAGACGTCGCTCCGCTTCATCCGTGCCCTGAAGAACCGCTTCGGGCCCACCGACGAGGTCGGATGCTTCGAGATGACCGGCGACGGCATCGCCGAGGTTCCCGACCCCTCCGGCCTGTTCCTCTCGCAGGGGGCGACCGAGCCCGGCACGTGCGTGGCCATCTCGCTCGAGGGGCGCCGCGCCCTCCCCGTCGAAGTACAGGCGCTCACCGTGCCCACGCAGGCCCCGAACCCCCGCCGCGTCGTGCAGGGCGTCGATGCGGCGCGGGTCGCGATGGTGCTCGCGATCCTCGAGCGTCGAGCGGGAGTACCGACCAGCAACCTCGACGTGTACGTCTCGACGGTCGGCGGCGTGCGCTTCACCGAACCGGCCGCCGACCTCGCGATCGCGATCGCGGTCGCGGGGTCGATCCGCCAGATCTCGGTGCCGCGCACGGTCGCGGCCGTCGGCGAGCTCAGCCTCGCGGGTGAGATCCGCCCCGTGACCCAGTCGGCGCAGCGCCGATCCGAGGCGGCCCGCCTGGGCTACGAGCAGGTCGTCGACGACCGGTCGAAGACGCTGCGCGCCGCCCTCACCGATGTGAAGGCTCGCAGCGGCGGGGGCGGTCGACGCGACGAGCGCGATATTCCGCCGTTCTGAGGACAGTGCGACGTGAGGACGCGACGGGGGGCCGCGACGCGAGGTCCCGTCGCGCGGGTCAGGCCTCGAGGGCCTTGAGGATCTCCTGCGGCGAGGCCTGCATCGGGTGGGGACCGGCGATGTCGAGGAACACGGTCGTGATCGGATGCGTGCCGAGGAACTTCCGCAGCCACTGGGCGGAGAAGATCCCGACGCCCGGAGGAAGGTTCTCGGGCTTGTTCTTCGCGTCGCTGAACAGCAGCAGGGCGAGGTCGCCCGACGAGGGGTCGCGATAGGTCCACACCTCGCCGGTGTCGAGCGGGTTGTCGCGCGCGCCGGGCTTCACCAACGGCACGACCGTCGTGCCGTTGCGTAGCGCGAGGGCGACCGCCGCGACGTCCTGCTTCTCGAGCGCCAGCGCCAGGGCATCCGATCGGAAATCCTCGGGGGCCGGCTTCTGCTTCGCGCTCTTCGCCTTCTTCGCTGCCATGCCTCCAGCCTAGGCGCGCGGGCGTGCAACCGTCTCGACGCGGGCAGAGCCTGCGGAGACGATTGGGGCCCTCTCGAGTCCCACATTGGGGACTGGGGTACTCGAGAGGGCCCTCGGATTCTCGAGCGGCGGTGTCGAAGCGCTGGGGACGCTGTAAGTCGACGCCACTGGGGATGGCATGGTGCCGCATGAATCAGAGAATCGACTTCAATGGTATCCCAAAGAACCAAAGCTGTCAGCAGTTACCGATGCATCAGAGCTTTTCGGGAGAATCCACCGGGTCTGCTACGTGTTTCGAAGCGTTCCGAGCAGAAAACGGTCGATATCGACTCAGTACAGCAGGATCTGCTGCGTGGATACACTGGCGAATCCACCGATCGACACCGCCACGTGATACGACGCACCCCCGCCGGGAGCGCGCTGCCGGTTCTCCTGCTCGCAGGTCTCGACGCTCGACCGCGTGCGGTCCCAGGTGACCGGGTCCTTGCTGGTGACGGTGGTTCCCGCGGTGAGCGTCGCGATCATGCTGCTCGGGTTCTGCTGGCAGTCGGTCGAGCGCCACCACACGTCGGAGCCGCTCGAGACCGTGATCGACTGCATCGTCGAGCCGACGTCGAGCGTGCAGTCGCTCGAGCCCTTGTTGGTGAGTGAGATCGACAGCTTCGGCAGCACGCCGTCGGCGTACGACTCGGCGTCTGCGACGGCCTTCACCTCGATGTCCTTCGCCTGGCACGCCACGATCGCGGGCGTCTGCGATGCGTCCGGCACGTCCTCCGGCGCCTCATCCGGCGGGAGTTGCGGGTTGGATGCCTCGGCATCCGGGCTCGCGACCGTGCCGGGCGTCGGGGTCGACGCGCTCGACGAGGTCGATGAAGACGTCGGGGTGGGCTTCGGGGCGCTCTCGGTCGCGGCCGAGGCCCACGGCTGGGCGACCAGCAGCCACACACCGATCCCGATCGCCGCGAGCAAAATGATCAGTCCGCCGAGCAGCACGATGCGCCGACGGCGGTAGACGGCTGCGGACTGACGGGGCATGGGTTCCAGGCTAGTTCAGGTGCTTCAGCATCCGCGTGTTGCCGAGCGTGTTGGGCTTGACGTGCGCGAGATCGAGGAACTCCTCCACACCCGCATCACCGCTGCGCAGCAGCTGCGAGTAGACGTCGGGATCGACGACCTGCTCACCGATGGTCGTGAAGCCCCGACGGCTGAAGAACTCCACCTCGAACGTCAGGCAGAACAGCCGCGAGAGCCCGAGCGTGACCGCGTTCTGCTCGAGGCGCTCGACGATCGCGCGCCCGACCCCGTGGTGCAACCAGGCGTCGCTGACGAGCAGCGTGCGCACCTCGCCCAGGTCCTCCCAGAAAACGTGCAGCGCGCCGCAGCCGATCAGCTCGCCGTCGGCCTCGGCCACGACGAACTCCTGCACGGCCCCGTAGAGCACGGCGAGATCCTTGCCCAGGAGGATGCGCTGCTCGACCATCGGCTGCAGCAGATTGCGGATGCCGACGATGTCGGCGCTCCGCGCCGGCCGGACGATGTAGTCGCTCACGCGTCCAGCCTAGAACCGCGCTCCTGGATACCCCCCGAGCGCCTCGCCTCCCAGACTCGACGCACAACTTCGGAGATCCGGCACGACGCGCCGCTCGGCGGCGTGCGATCACGGCATGTCGGCTCAAAACTCCGAAGTTGTGCGGGGCAGGACGACCGGCGGCAGCGATACGCGCAGGGGAACCGGGCACAGAAAAGGGGCGGATGCCGAAGCATCCGCCCCTTCCTTCGTCTCGCTCCGCTCGCTCAGGAGCCGAGGTCGACGATCAGGTCAGTCGCCCGTGATCGCGAGATCGGGCGTGGCCGAGATGTCGCCGCCGGTGTTGACGCCGACCGCGACCGGTCCGCCCTCGCGGGGGCCGTGCTCGAACAGGAACTCCCCGTCCTTCGCGTCGACCTTCACGTGGTCGCCCGAGTCGAGCTCGCCGTGCAGGATCTTCTCCGACAGACGGTCCTCGACCTCGTGCTGCATCGCGCGGCGCAGCGGGCGCGCACCGAGTGCCGGGTCGAACCCGATCTCGATGAGACGCTCCTTGGCCCCCTGCGAGAGCTCGATCGTCATGTCGCGGTCGAGCAGCCGCTCGCTGAGGCGCTTGGTGAACAGATCGACGATCTGCACCAGCTCCTCCTTGTTGAGCTGCGGGAACACGATGATGTCGTCGACGCGGTTGAGGAACTCGGGCTTGAAGTGCCGCTTGAGCTCTTCGTTCACCTTGCCCTTCATGCGGTCGTAGCTCGTCGCGTTGCTGCCCTCGATCTGGAACCCGACCGGACCGCCCGCGATGTCGCGCGCACCCAGGTTGGTGGTCATGATGATGACCGTGTTCTTGAAGTCCACGATCCGACCCTGGCCGTCGGTGAGCCGACCCTCTTCGAGGATCTGCAGCAGCGAGTTGAAGATGTCGGGGTGGGCCTTCTCGATCTCGTCGAAGAGCACCACGCTGAACGGCTTGCGGCGCACCTTCTCGGTGAGCTGCCCGCCCTCTTCGAATCCGACGAACCCGGGAGGGGCACCGAACAGACGCGAGACGGTGTGCTTCTCGCCGAACTCGCTCATGTCGAGCGAGATGAGGGCGGCTTCGTCGTCGAACAGGAACTCGGCGAGCGCCTTGGCGAGCTCGGTCTTTCCGACCCCCGTGGGGCCGGCGAAGATGAACGAGCCCGAGGGACGCTTCGGGTCCTTGAGGCCGGCGCGCTGACGACGGATCGTCTTCGACAGGGCGGCGATGGCCTCTTCCTGTCCGATGACGCGCTGGTGCAGGGCCTTCTCCATGAAGACGAGTCGCGAGGACTCCTCTTCCGTGAGCTTGAAGACGGGGATGCCGGTGGCCTGTGCGAGCACCTCGGCGATCAGCCCCTCGTCGACGACCGCACTGGTGGCGACGTCGCCCGCACGCCACTGCTTCTCGAGGCGCAGGCGCTCGGCGAGGAGGCTCTTCTCCTCGTCGCGCAGGGCGGCGGCCTTCTCGAAGTCCTGCTCTTCGCTGGCGACTTCCTTCTGCTCGCGCACCTTGGCGATCTTCTCGTCGAACTCGCGCAGCTCGGGCGGGCTCGACAGGATCGACAGACGCAGGCGTGCGCCGGCCTCGTCGATCAGGTCGATGGCCTTGTCGGGCAGGAAGCGGTCGGAGACGTAGCGGTCGGCGAGGTTCGCCGCCGCGACGATCGCGCCGTCCGTGATCTGCACCTTGTGGTGCGCCTCGTAGCGGTCGCGCAGACCCTTGAGGATGTTGATCGCGTGCGGCAGGCTCGGCTCGTTGACCTGCACCGGCTGGAAGCGGCGCTCGAGCGCGGCATCCTTCTCGAAGTGCTTGCGGTACTCGTCGAGCGTGGTGGCGCCGATGGTCTGGAGCTCACCGCGGGCGAGCAGCGGCTTGAGGATGCTGGCCGCATCGATCGCGCCCTCGGCGGCACCCGCACCCACGAGGGTGTGGATCTCGTCGATGAAGACGATGATGTCGCCGCGCGTGCGGATCTCCTTGGTGACCTTCTTCAGGCGCTCCTCGAAGTCTCCGCGGTAGCGGGAACCGGCGATGAGCGAGCCGAGGTCGAGCGAGTACAGCTGCTTGTCCTTCAGCGTCTCGGGCACATCGCCCTTGACGATGGCCTGCGCGAGGCCCTCGACGACGGCGGTCTTGCCGACGCCGGGCTCGCCGATCAGCACCGGGTTGTTCTTCGAGCGGCGGGAGAGGATCTGCATGACCCGCTCCGCCTCCTTCTCGCGCCCGATGACCGGGTCGAGCTTGTTGTCGCGTGCGGCCTGCGTGAGGTTGCGACCGAACTGGTCGAGAACCTGCGAGCCGCCCTGCGCGCTCGGGGTGTCGTTGCTCTGCGCGCCGACGGCGGCGGGCTCGCGGCCCGGGGCGCCCGAGAGCAGCTGGATGACCTGCTGGCGCACCTTGTTGAGGTCGGCGCCGAGCTTGACGAGCACCTGCGCGGCGACGCCCTCACCCTCGCGGATGAGACCGAGCAGGATGTGCTCGGTGCCGATGTAATTGTGGCCGAGCTGCAGGGCCTCGCGGAGGCTGAGCTCGAGCACCTTCTTGGCGCGGGGGGTGAAGGGGATGTGGCCGGTCGGCTGCTGCTGACCCTGGCCGATGATGTCCTGCACCTGCTCGCGCACCGCGTCGAGGGAGATGCCGAGGGACTCCAGCGCCTTGGCGGCGACGCCCTCGCCTTCGTGGATGAGACCGAGCAGGATGTGCTCGGTACCGATGTAGTTGTGGTTGAGCATCTTCGCCTCTTCTTGGGCGAGGACGACCACACGACGGGCTCGGTCGGTGAATCTCTCGAACATTGTCAACTCCTTGGTTCGCACGTTCCCTGTGGGTGCGAGCGCTTGTATACCGAGAGTAACGACCGCGGATGCCGTGTATGCCCGTGTTCGCCGTCGGCATAGTGCGGTGACGCCGTGCGACGGGCCGGTTCGGCCGGGCGGGTTGACGCCTTTATCGAGAGTCGATATGTTAACGGGAATCGATAACAACGATCATCGATAAGGAGTGGATATGCGCACCTCGCAGGACGTCCCCACGCGCGGCGACCGCTGGTCGATCGTCGCGTTCTCGATCGTGGGATTCGCGATCGCCGCCTGGATCGGTATCAGCGCCGTGATGCGCATCGTCGTGCTGGCGGGCGGCACGAACGTGCCCGTGACGGTCGAGTTCGTCGACGGAGTGGCCGACGTCGCTCTCAGCGACGGCTCGGCGACGGTGCCGATCGAGCTCGACCGCGGCATCCTCGTCGCTCCGCAGCTCACACCGATCGCGATCGTTCCGGGCATCCTGGGGCAGCTCGCGATGATCCTCACGGTCGTGACGGTCGTCGGATGCCTACTGCTGCTGTCGCGCAGCATCATCGGCGGCCGCGTGTTCAGCCGCCGTAACAGCGCTCTCGTCGCGACCGCCGGTCTCACCGGGCTGATCGGCGCCGCTGCGGCGAGGTTCTTCGACAACATGCTCGCGAACGCCACCGTGTCGCTGATGACCGACAACCGGCTCGATACGGCGGTGCTCACCGTCGAGCCGTTCACCTGGGTGCTGGCCGCCTTCATCGTGGCCGTGATCATGACCGCCTTCACCGTCGGCGACCGCCTGCAGCGCGAGAAGGCGACGCTCGAGAAGGAGACGGAGGGACTCGTCTGATGTCCACTGCACCCGATCCCCGCACCGCCCGCGCACCGCGGACCAGCCGCTCCGAGCGTGCCGACGCGATCACCGTTCTGCTGTACGCGGCGGCCTCGGTCGTGATCGTCGGCATCTCGACCTGGCTGCGCGTGCTGTCGACGTTCCGAGAGACCGGAATCGCCTGGGTCATCCCCATCGACGAGATGCCCGTCGACGCGACCGGAGATTCCGGCGCCGTGTCCATCCAGGGCATCGCCCAGGAGGTTCTCGTCGTGGCACCGAACGTGAACGGCGTCTCCATCGGCGCGATCATCGGCGCCATCGCCCTCACCGCCCTGGCCGCCCTCGCCGTCATCGGCTCGGTGATGGTCGTCGCGATCAACTTCCTCGCCGGGCGCTTCTTCGTCCGTGCCAACGCCCGCGCCTTCGACGTGATCGGCTGGACGCTCGCCGTCACCCCCGTCGTCGTCCTGCTCCTCGAGACCATGGGACGCAACGGCGTGCTCGCCGCCGGCGGTCTCGGCCCCGGCGAGACCGCGCACCCGACCGAGTTCTGGGCCATCGCGCCGATCTTCGCGACCGGAGTCGCGGTCGGCCTCATCGCCGTCGCCTTCCGCCGCGGCATCCGCACCCAGCAGGAGAACGCCGCCCTGCAGAAGGAAACCGAGGGGCTCGTATGACGCCGGCGGAGAACGACGACGAGTTCACCGGCATCCACTGCCGCCTCGACGAGCTGCTCGCCGAACGGGGCATGACGCTCACCGAGCTCAGCGCGCGCGTGGGCGTGAGCATCGTGAACCTATCGGTGCTCAAGAACGACCGCGCCCGCGCCATCCGTTACTCGACGCTGCGGGCGATCTGCGACGCGCTCGACTGCGAGGTCGGCGAGCTCCTGGTGCTCGCCGACCGCCCCTAGAACCGGGGCGGCTGGGGCGGCGCGGGCTGCTGCGGGGCGAGCGGCTCGACGACCACCGCGGTGCCGTAGGCGCAGATCTCGGTGAAGTTCTGGATGGACCCGGCGTCGAAGCGCATCGCGACGATCGCGTTGCCTCCGCGCTGCTGCGCCTCGGCCCACATGCGCCCCATGACGACCTGCCGAGCCTCGTACATGACCTGCGTGTATTCGGGGATCTCCCCTCCGCCGAGCGAGCGGAAGCCAGCCGCGAAGCCCTGGCCGAAATCGGTCGAGCGCACCGTGAGGCCCATGACCTCGCCGAGCACCTGCGTGATCCGGTAACCCGGGATGTCGTTCGTCGTCACCATGAACATCAGGCCATCGTCGCACTCCTAGCAGAAATCGTGATGGGTAAATATCCCCATGCCGATATTCCTATCAATGGGCTGAGAGCCGATAACCTGGCCGCATGATGAACTTCGACCGGAAACTGCGCACCCGCTCCCGCCTGCTGCTGGCCCTGCCCGCCGCGGCCCTCGCCCTCTCGCTCGCCGCCTGCGGCGCGAGCCGTCCGTCCGAGGCGCAGGTCGCCGACGGACTCACCAAGTACTTCGAAGACGCCGGCCAGTCCGAGATCTTCACCGCCGACGCCGCCGAGTGCTTCTCGGGCTACCTCGTCGACTCCGACCTGAGCAACGAGACCCTCAACTTCCTCGCCAACGGCGAGGACAAGCAGGCGAACCAGGACGACTACGACCTGCTGCAGAAGATCCTCCAGGACAACATGAACGAGTGCCTCGCCATCGAGGAGTGACCTCCCTCGTCTGACCTCCGGTCGGATCGACAGTGAAGGATGACGGATGCTGCGGCATCCGTCATCCTTCGTCATTTCCGCCCAGGGAATTCCCACATCGACCTAGCGTTGAACGTTCTGGCGTGTATATCGGCATGCCGCGATCTGTTCTGGAGTTCCCCCCGCAATGAGTACCACCGCTCGCGCGCAGAAGGCGCCTGATACCCGCGGACCGATCCGGAAGCTGCTGACGTCGTTCGGCTTCCAGATCCTCGCCGCTCTCGTCCTCGGCATCGCCGCCGGCCTCATCGGCCGCCAGCTCGGCGCCACCGCCGAGAACCCGAACGGCCTCTCGGCCACCCTCGACACCATCGGCAGCTCGTACGTGACGCTGCTGCGCGCCGCCGTCGTGCCCCTCATCTTCACCGCCATCGTGGCGAGCATCTCGAACCTGCGCCGCGTGCAGAACGCCGCCCGCCTCGCCGGACAGACGCTGCTGTGGTTCGCGATCACCGCGTTCATCGCCGTCGTCATCGGCATCGTGCTCGGCCTCGTCATCCAGCCCGGCGCCCGCGCGGGCGAGGGCCTCGAGCCCGGCGAGCCCTACACCGTCGGCACGTGGTGGAACTTCCTGCTGGGGCTCATCCCGCAGAACTTCCTCGGTATCGGCGTGAGCAGCTCGTTCGACGCCGAGGCCGGGGCCGTTTCGTCGAGCGTCAGCTTCAACATCCTGCAGGTCATCGTGGTGGCCGCCGTCGTCGGCATCGCCGCCCTCAAGGCCGGTAAGAAGGCCGAGCCGTTCCTCGTCTTCACCGAGTCGCTGCTCAAGGTCATCCAGCGCGTGCTGTGGTGGATCATCCGCATCGCCCCGCTCGGCACCTTCGGCCTCATCGGCGCCGCCGTCATCAAGTACGGCTGGGAGAAGCTCGCCTCGCTCGGCTGGTTCGCGATCGCGATCTACGTCGGCCTCGCGCTCGTGCTCTTCGTCGTCTACCCCGTGCTGGTGAAGACGCACGGCCTGTCGATCAAGCAGTACTTCTCGGGCGTCTGGCCCGCCGTGCAGCTGGCCTTCGTCAGCCGCTCCTCGATCGGCACGCTCCCCCTCACCGAGCGCGTCACCGAGCGCAACCTCGGGGTGCCCCGCTCGTACGCCTCGTTCGCCGTGCCCTTCGGCGCGACCACCAAGATGGACGGCTGCGCCGCGATCTACCCGGCCATCGCCGCGATCTTCGTCGCGCAGTTCTTCGGCATCGAGCTCAACTTCGTGCAGTACCTGCTCATCGTGATCGTCTCGGTCGTGGGCTCGGCCGCCACCGCCGGCACGACGGGCGCGGTCGTGATGCTCACGCTCACGCTGTCGACGCTCGGCCTGCCGCTCGAGGGCGTCGGACTGCTGCTCGCGATCGACCCGATCCTCGACATGGGTCGCACCGCGGTCAACGTCGCGGGCCAGGCGCTCATCCCGACGATCGTCGCCAAGCGCGAGGGCATCCTCGACGAGACGCTCTACAACGCCCCTCGCGAGGGTCTGCCCTTCGCCGAGGACGATGACGACGACGCCCCCGAGACGGATGCCGGCGCTTCCGCCGCACCGGAGCCCGCCGCCTCGCGCTGAGCGCCACCCCTCTGCAGAAGAGCGCCTCGCCCTCCCGGGCGGGGCGCTCTTCTCTGTCGTGGGGCGCTCTTCTCTGTCTCGGACGAGCGGATGCCGTCGCTACGCGCGCTCGCCCGGACGGGTCGCCCCGCGGGTGTCCATGGCGAGCTCCTCGGCGTCCATCGCCGCGATCAGTTCGCGCATGACCTCCTCGTCGAGATTCCCCCTGTCGCGCTCCTCGAGGAGGATCTCGCGGCGCACCTGCAACCACCCCTTCGAGAGGGCGACGAGGTCGTCGTACGAGGGCTTGGTGACCGAGTCCTCGACCTCCTGCGCCTCGTCGGTGTCCTTCTCGACGCGGGTCATGCGCTTGGCGAAGGCGTCGAAGATCGAGAGGTCGACCTCGCCGTACTTCTCCTCCCATTCCACCCGCTTCTCGGCGAGGAACGCCTTGCCGGCCCGGCGACTCTTCTCCTTCACCGCGGCGAGGGCCCTCTCGTCCTCGTCGTGATCGACGTCGCTGGCGATGCCGAGGCGACGGATCAGCATCGGGAGGGTGAGCCCCTGCAGCAGCAGCGTGCCGACGGTCACGACGAACGCGACCACGACGATCGCGTGCGAGGCCCGTTCGTCGAGCGTCGCGAGATCGGCTGCGGCGAGCGCCGTCGCGAGCGTGACCACGCCGCGCATGCCCGCCCACGAGATGACCGCGTTGTCCTTCCAGGTGAGCTGCAGCCCCGCCATCCGCTCGCGCACGATCTGCGTGCGCAGCTCGTCGGGGGTGAACTGGCTCCACCGCCGTGACTGCTTCTGGCGCTTCTGGAACTGCCCCGACTCGACCCCGCGGTCCCAGCGGGCGAGGCGCCGGCGGTCCTGGAAGTTCGCCCAGGCGCTGATCGGATAGATGTACAGCGGCCGCACGATGAGCACGACCAGCAGCACCGCCCCCGACAGCAGCAGGATCTCGCCGATCGACTCGGCGCCGAGGTCGCTGACCACACGGGGCAGTTGCAGGCCGATGTACGCGAACACGAAGCTCTCGAGCAGGAAGTCGGCCGACAGCCAGATCGGCTTCTCCTGCTGGCGGGTCGTGTAATCGGTGCGCGGGGCGTTGAACCCGACGTAAAGGCCCATCGCGACGACGGCGAGCACGCCCGAGCCGTTCAGGTGCTCGGCGATCGCGTAGGCGCCGAAGGGTGCGAGCAGACCGAACGTGCCGATCACCACGGGATCGGTGATGCGCATGCGCAGCTGGTGCAGCGCGACGCCGAACACCAGGCCGATGCCGACGCCCACCGCCACCGCGACGACGAACTGCCAGACACCGCCCCCGACGCTCACCGTCGCGCCCGCGAGGATCGCCGCGAACACCCGGTACAGCGTCAGCGAGGTCGCGTCGTTGATGAGGCTCTCGCCCGAGAGCACGGTCATGATGCGCCTCGGCAGGCCGAGCTTGCGTCCGATCGCGGCGGCCGAGACGGCATCGGGCGGCGAGACGATCGCACCGAGCAGGAGCGCTCCGGGCAGACCCAGATCGGGGAAGATCCACCACGCGATCAGGCCCACGGCGATCGCCGTGATCAGCACCAGCCAGATGCCGAGTCGGCGGATCTGCGGCAGGCTGCGCCTGAACCCGACGAACGAGACGTCGAGGGCCGCCGAATACAGCAGCGGCGGCAGCACGAGGTTCAGCAGCAGGTGCCCGTCGGCGCGCAGCTCCGGGACGAACGGCAGGAACGACACCGCCAGCGCGACGACCGTGACGAGCAGGGGTGCAGGCCACCCGCGCCACCGGGCGATGGCCGCCACGACGACGGCGCCGACGAGGACGTAGAAGATCTCGGCATCCATGCTGGCCAGGGTATCGCCGAGGCCCGGGTCAGTCCGCGCCGAGCCCCTCGCGCAGCCCCGCGTTCTCCGATTTCAATCCGGCGTTCTCGCTCTGCAGGCCCGCGTTCTCGCTCTGCAGGCCCGCGTTCTCGCTCTGGAGGCCGGCGTTCTCGTCCTGCAGCGCCAGAACCCTCTGGATGCCCGCGATGTTCAGCCCGTCGCCGCGGAGCTCGGCGGCCCGCCGCAGCCGATCGACATCATCGTCGCTGTACCGGCGCGTGCCCCCGTCGCTGCGTGACGGGGTGAGCAGACCCTTGCTCTCGAACAGACGCAGCGTGGCTTCGGGCAGATCCGACAGCTGCGCGGCGACGGCGATGCCGTAGACGGGGGTGCGGGAGTCGCGCGTCGTCATGGGGCTCCTTCGGTCATCCGGAGAGGACTTGCATTCGATCAGAAGTTGTTCTATAACAAATCTACAGCACAGATGCAGATTACCTGCATCCCTCACCGAGAGCCCGCGAGGGCCGCACGAAAGGAGACACCCATGGCACTCACCTTCGATCCGTTCAGTCAGCTCGACCGCTTCGCCGCGAGCGTGCTCGACTCCGTTCGCGCACCTCGATCGATGCCGGTCGATCTCTATCGCGACGGCGACCGCTACATCCTGCACGCCGATCTTCCGGGTACCGACCCCGGTTCGATCGACGTTGATCTCGACGGCGCGCAGCTGACGATCCGCGCACAGCGCACCGCCGACATGCAGGAGGGCGTGCGCTGGCTCGCCCGCGAACGCGGTGCCGGCACGTTCCTCCGCCAGTTCACGCTCGGCGAGGGAGTCGATCTCGACGGCATCAGCGCCTCGTACGAGAGCGGCGTGCTCTCGGTGATCATCCCGGTGAGCGAGCGCGCGAAGCCCCGCAAGATCACCGTCGAGTCCGCCGATCAGCGCCAGGCGATCGACGCCTGACCCGGCTGGCCCCCGCCGGCCCCGCCGGCCCGGCCGGCCCCGCCGGCCCCGCCCGGCACCGCACCGCACCGATCGGTGCGAAACGCCGGTTCTCAGGTCTCATGAGCGTCGTTTCGCACCGATCAGTGCACCGAAACCGCACCCCGGGGGCGCGCTCGCGATGAGCGCGCCCCCGGGCACTCCCGAAAGGAACGTCATGACCACCTCCCCCGCACTCGACCGCTTCCTCGCCTCGATGGAGTACCCGGCCACCCGCGACGACCTGCTGCGCGAAGCCGCCCGCGACGGTCTCGGCGCCGACGACCGCGCACTGCTCGCCGAACTGCCCGACCAGAGCTACAGCGCCGCGTGGAGCATCCGCTATCGCCTGACCCGCCGCTCGCTCTCGGATGCCTTCACGCCGGGACGCACGCCCGTCGCCGCCTGACCCACCGGCCGCCTCCTCTGCTGCGACGGACGGGCGCCGCGGGAATGCCACGTCGCGTCCGCCGGTTGCAGCAGAGGATGAATGACGTCGCACTCTCCGTCCTCGACCTCGTGCCCGTGCGCACCGGTCAGACCAGCGCCGAGGCCATCCGCGCCTCCCTCTCGCTCGCCGAGATCGCCGACCGGATCGGCTATCGCCGCTACTGGTTCGCCGAGCACCACAACATGCCGGCCGTGGCATCCACCACTCCCCCGGTGCTGATCGCCGCCGCCGCGACCCGCACCTCGAGCATCCGCCTCGGCTCCGGCGGCGTCATGCTGCCGAACCACGCGCCGCTCATCGTCGCGGAGCAGTTCGCCGCCCTCGCGGCCATCGCCCCCGGGCGCATCGACCTCGGCCTCGGGCGCGCGCCCGGCAGCGACCCCGTCATCACGCAGCTGCTGCGCGGCTCGGGCGTCACCAGTGACGTCGAGCAGTTCCCCCGCCACGTGCAGGACATTGCCGCGCTCGTGTCGAACGAGGGCGCGACCGTGCGCTTCACCTCCGGCGGGGAGTACACCGTGCGCGCGACGCCCGCCGCGACCGACGCCCCCGAGGTGTGGTTGCTCGGCTCGAGCGACTATTCGGCTCAGCTCGCGGCATCCCACGGACTGCCGTACGTGTTCGCCAACCACTTCTCGGGCGAGGGTCTCGAGCGGGCTCTCGACCTGTATCGCACCAACTACCAGCCGAGCGAGGAGCACCCGACGCCGCGCACCTTCCTGACCGTCAACGCGGTCGCGTCTCCGACCGTCGAAGAGGCCGAGGCGCGCGCCCTGCCGCAGCTGCGCATGATGTCGCGGCTGCGTCTGAACAAGCCGCTCATCGCGCTCGAGACGGTGGAGGAGGCGCTGGCCGCGGAATCGGATGCCGCGACCGACCAGGTCGTGCAGGCCGCCCGCTCGCGCTGGTTCGTCGGAACGGGCGCATCGGTCGCCGCCGAGGTGCGCGAGTTCGCGAGCCGCTGGGGTGTCGACGAGGTCATGCTCTCGCCCGTCGCCGGCGCGTACGAGGCCGAGCCCGCCGACTCGGCGACCGGTCGCGCCCAGACCCTGGAGCTCGTCGCCGCGGCGCTGTAGCGGTTCCATCCCCCTCCCCCTCCCCCTCCCCCTCCCCCGAGGGATCAATATGTCGGCTTCCCAACCCGATTGACGTGACATTCTGATCCCGCACGCGCGGCGAACGGGATCCCGCACGCGCGGCGAGTGGGATTCCACAGGGTCGGTTATCCACAGATCCCGCGGGAACGTTCGATCTTTCGGGATCCAGCCGGTCGGGACCGGAGACGATGACCCGATGCGTCATCGAATCCCCCTCCCGCCCGAACTCGGCCCGTGTTTCTCCGTCCGCGATGCCGAGCGATCTGGTGTGGGTCGAACGCGACTAGCCGCGCGAGATCTCGCCCGCCCGTTCGACGGAGTACGCGCCCGGCAGCATCCGGAGAACTTCGCGCAGCACGTCGCGTGCTTCGCCCCTCGAATACGCCCGGGTCAGGTTCTCGCAGGACGAACCGCGGCGCGCCTCTGGGGCCTCCCCCTGCCGATGCGCTGGCGCCTCGACGAGCCGATCGATGTCGCCGTAGCGACCGGAACCAGTCCCCCGCGAACCCGTGGAGTCCGGGGCCGAAAGTTGGCCGGTGAACGTCTCGCCGCCCTCACGATCGACGGTATCCCCGTTCTCGACCCGATCGCCACGGTCTTCGTCTGCGCCGCAGAGCTGACGCCTCGCCAGACCGCCGTCATGCTCGAGGCGCTGATCACGACAGCACGGAACTATCCCGGCATCCGCCTCGATCGCCCTCCCGCCACCCTCGCGATGATCAGCGATCGGATCGAGGAATGGGGTCGCTTCCCGGGGTGCGGAAAGGTTCGCGACGCGCTGGAGATCGTGCGAGAAGGGGCGGAGTCGCCCAAGGAAACCGAGACGAGGCTGCTGCTGAGCGACTTCCATCTCCCCGAACCCGTCGTGCAGCATTCCGTCGTCATCGGCGGTCGTTTCCTCGCGCGGGTGGATCTCGCCTACCCGCAGTGGCGGATCGCCATCGAGTACGAGGGCGATCACCATCGGACCGATCGGAACCAATGGCAGACCGATATCCGTCGACATCGCGCCCTCGAGGATCACGGATGGATCGTGATCCGGGTCACGCAGCTCGATCTCCGCGGCGGCGGTGCGGCCCTCGCCGCGCGCATCCGCCGAGCGATCGCGTCCCGCCGTTGATGTCACCCGAGCCCGCTCTCCTCTCTCTCCCCTCCCTCCGGGATCAGAATCTCTTCGCGTGCCAGCCGGGGAGCCGACATATCGATCCCGCAAGGCGGCTCCCCGACGCGCGCGACGGAGGCCTAGCGCACCGGGCCCGGCGGGCGTAGCCTCAGCCCTGGAGAGGAGTTCGATGATGAGCACCAGCACCACACTCGGCCTCTGGGTGGCCTACGGCCGCAACGGCGTCGTCGGCAGCATCCGCCATGACGACGAGGGCTACCGGGTGACGATGGCGGGGGCGGATGCCTCGGCCGGCACCTACCCGTCGCTCACCGTGGCGAAGAGCGCGCTCTACGCCCTCATGACGCCCGGCAGCGACTGGCCGAACTTCCGGGAGCACTGATCACCGCACCTCGGGGATCAGAATCGCATCTCCGGGCGCCCGCGAAGCCGACATATCGAACCCGCACCGGACGGAGTGCGCCGGAGGAGGCTCAGGCCTCGGGCTCACCCGAGACGATGCCGCGCAGCCAGTCGCGCGCCTCGACGAACACGTCGTCGGCGTAGCGATCCGGGTAGTGCACGATCTGGCGATCGGCCCGCGGGTAGGACCCGAGGAACACCACGCGGGGGCTGAACCGACGGATGCCGAGCAGCGCATCCGCCATGCGCTCGTGCTCGATGTGCCCGTCGGCGTCGATCACGAAGCGGTAGCGACCGAGTTCGTCGCCGATCGGGCGCGACTCGATCAGCGACAGGTTGATGCCGCGGGTCGAGAACTGCTCGAGCATCTCGAGGAGCGATCCGGGGTGGTCGTGGGGCAGCTCGACGATGAGCGAGGTCTTGTCGGCGCCGGTCGGAGCCGGCGGCGCGGTCGTGCGCGACACGAGCACGAAGCGGGTGACCGCGTTGGCGTTGTCGCCGATGCCCGAGGCGAGCACGTCGACGTCGTAGTGGTTGACGATGCCGGGGGCGGCGATCGCGGCCTGGGCGGGCAGGCTGCCGTCGAGCACGCCGATCGCCGAGGCGACGTTGCTGGATGCCGGAACGTGCGAGTGCGCCGGGATGTTCTGGCCGAGCCATCCGTGGCACTGGGCGTAGGCGACCGGGTGCGCGGCGATGACCGACACCTCGTCGAGCGTGGTGCCGCGCGGGGCGACGAGCACGAAGTTGACCTTCACGAGGTACTCGCCGACGATGCGCAGACCGGGGAGGGTGGCCAGGGCGTCCTGCGTGGTGGAGACGCCGCCCTCGATCGAGTTCTCGATCGCGATCATCGCGGCGTCGCTGCGCCCCTCGAGCACGTCGGCGAGGGCTTCACCGACGTTGTGCACGGCACGCCACTGCTGGCCTCGGGCTTCGGCGACCTGGTCGAGCGCCGCCTCCGTGAACGTTCCGGCGGGTCCCAGATAGCTGTAGGTACGGCGTTCGGTCACGCGTTTCACCTTAGCCCTCCGCGTCAAGCCTCCGACGCGAAGTTTCCTCCGGGCCCGGATCGGTGCAGACTGAACTCATGACGAGCCGTGCCGGCCTCCCCGCGGAGGAAAGTGACCTCATCGATGTCGACGAGTTGATCGCCGCCTACTACGACCGCATCCCGCGCCCGGATGTCGCCGCCGAGCGCGTCGCGTTCGGCACCAGCGGCCATCGCGGCTCGGCGCTCAGCGGCAGCTTCAACGAGGTGCACATCCTCGCCACCACTCAGGCGATCGTCGACTACCGGAGCGCCCAGGGCATCACCGGCCCGCTGTTCCTCGGTCGCGACACGCACGCCCTGTCGCTGCCCGCCGAGCGCAGCGCGATCGAGGTGCTCGCCGCGAACGGCGTCGACGTGCGGGTCGACTCCCGCGACTCGTGGGTGCCGACCCCGGCGCTCAGCCACGCGATCCTCACCTACAACAGGGCCCTTCGACAGGCTCAGGGACCGGCCGAAGCGAATGCGGGCCGCGCCGACGGCATCGTCGTCACCCCCTCGCACAACCCGCCCCGCGACGGCGGCTTCAAGTACAACCCGCCGCACGGCGGCCCCGCCGACACCGACGCCACCGGGTGGATCGCCGACCGCGCGAATCAGCTGATCGAGGCGAACCTCGAGGGCGTGAAGCGCGTGCGCTTCGCCGACCTCGACGGCGACACGATCGGCACCTACGACTTCCGCGACGCCTACGTGCGCGACCTCTCGTCGATCATCGACGTCGAGGCGATCCGCCGGGCGGGCGTGCGCATCGGGGCGGACCCGTTGGGCGGCGCATCCGTGGAGTACTGGGCGCTCATCAAGGAGGTCTTCGATCTCGACCTCACCGTCGTGAACCCCGAGGTCGACCCGACCTGGCGCTTCATGACGCTCGACTGGGACGAGAAGATCCGCATGGATCCGTCGTCGCCGTCGGCCATGGCCTCGCTCGTCGCCAAGAAGGGCGACTTCGACGTGCTCACCGGCAACGACGCGGATGCCGACCGCCACGGCATCGTGACGCCGGATGCCGGTCTCATGAACCCGAACCACTACCTCGCCGTCGCGATCGACTACCTGTTCTCGCACCGCACGGAGTGGCCGCGGGATGCGGCGATCGGCAAGACGCTCGTGTCGTCGATGATCATCGACCGGGTCGCCGAGTCGCTCGGCCGCCGTCTGCTCGAGGTTCCCGTCGGGTTCAAGTGGTTCGTTCCCGGTCTGCTCGACGGCTCGGTCGCGTTCGGCGGCGAAGAGTCGGCCGGTGCGTCGTTCCTGCGCTTCGACGGCTCGGTGTGGTCGACCGACAAGGACGGCATCCTGCTGTGCCTGCTGGCCGCCGAGATCATCGCCGTGACGGGCAAGACCCCATCGGAGCGGTACGCCGAACTCGAGACGGCGTTCGGATCGTCGGCCTATCAGCGGGTGGATGCCCCGGCCACGCCCGAGCAGAAGGCGACGCTCGCGAAGCTGGCGCCCGAGTCGGTGTCGGCGACGACGCTGGCCGGCGAGGAGATCACCGCCAAGCTCTCGCACGCCCCCGGCAACGGCGCGGCGATCGGCGGCCTCAAGGTGCAGACCGAGCACGCGTGGTTCGCCGCACGCCCCTCGGGCACCGAAGACGTCTACAAGCTCTACGCCGAGAGCCTGCGCGGCCCCGATCACCTCGCCGAGGTGCAGGCCGAGGCACGCGCGGTGGTGTCGGCGGCGCTGGGGGCGTAGCTCTCAGCGGGTCGCGGTGCTGGCGCGGATCACCAGGGACGTGGGGATGACGGACGTCGACGGCGCAGCGGCGTCAGCGCCGCCATCCGGGTCGCCCTCGATCTCGGCGACCAGCGCGGCGACCGCGCGGTCGGCGAGGGCAGTGAAGTCCTGGCGGATCGTGGTGAGCGGCGGGCGGTAGTTCGCGGCATCCGGCACGTCGTCGAAACCCACCACGCTCACCGCGCCCGGTACGTCGCGCCCACGCTCGGCGAGGCCGCGCACGAGCCCCAGCGCCATCTGGTCGTTGGCGCAGAAGACGGCGGATGCCTCGGCGAACGCATCGGCGGCGGCGAAGCCCGAGTCCGACGACCAGTCGCCGCGCATGACGGCTGCGGGACGGATGCCGTGGGCCTCGAGCGTCTCGCGCCAGCCGCGTTCGCGCTCGGCGGCGGCAAAGGAATCCTCGGGACCCGCGAGGTGGTGCACGGCCTCGTGCCCGAGGTCGAGGAGGTGCCGGGTGGCGGCGGCCGCTCCCCCGGCGTGATCGCTGTGCACGGCGCGCAACCCGCCATCGGCGATCGCATCGATCACGACGAGGCGGAGCCCGGCCGGCCGGGCCGACGACGGGACGAGGGCGGATGCCTCGTTCAACACGATCGCGCCGTCGACCTCCTGCTCGGCGAGGCGATCGAAGGCGGCGTCGACACCCGCGACCCCGTCGGACCCGGGGGCGGCGGTCGCGACCGTGAGAGCGTATCCGCGTTCGGCAGCGGCTTCGGCGGTGGCCTGCAGCATCCGCGAGTTGCCGACCGTGGCCAGCGTCGTCACGACCAGGCCGATGGTCTGGGAACGCCCGGTGCGCAGCGCGCGGGCGGCGCGGTGCGGACGGTAGCCGAGGTCGGTCATCGCCTGCTCGACCCGGGCGCGGGTCGCGGGATCGACGCGGGGGCTGTCGTTGACGACGCGCGAGACGGTCTGCCCCGAGACACCGGCGCGAGCGGCGACCATCGCCATCGAGACGCGGCCCGACGTCGGTCGACGAGAGGAGGCGGGGTCGTTCACTCCTCCATGTTGACGTAATCACGGCTGCGGATCTACCATGTTTACGTGAACACGCCTGAATCTGCTCGTCCCGAAGCTGCGGAGATGCGCATCGAGAACCTGAGCGCCGGCATCGTCAAGCGCGCGACGCTGCTCGCCGACGGTCGCGACATCATCTACTACGACGACCCCGACACGACGCTCGGTGCCGAGCGCGCCGTCGACGCTCGCACGCTCGACCCGCGCCCCGCCACCGCGACCATGCGGCAGGACGTGCTCACCGGCGACTGGATCACCGTCGCCGCCAACCGGCAGAACCGCGTCATGATGCCGAGCGCCGACGCCGACCCGCTGGCGCCGCAGACCCCGACCAACCCGTCGGAGGTGCCCTCGCGCTACGACGTCGCGGTGTTCGAGAACCGCTCCCCCGCGTTCGGGCCCGCCCTCGCCGAGGCCGTCGGCACCGCCCCCGGGGCGAACGACGCCCCGCGGGGTCTCGACGACCTCGACGCCCTCGGGCTCGGCCGCACCCGCACCTCGGTCGGCCGCTGCGAGGTCGTGTGCTTCAGCCCCGCGCACTCCGGGTCGTTCGGCACCCAGTCGGTCACCCGCGCCCGCACCGTGATCGAGGCCTGGGCCGACCGCACCGCGGCGCTCTCGCAGCTGCCCGGCATCCAGCAGATCTTCCCGTTCGAGAACCGCGGCGAAGCGATCGGCGTCACCCTGCCGCACCCGCACGGGCAGATCTACGCGTACCCGTACGTCACCCCGCGCACGGCAAAACTGCTCGACTCGATCGACCGCACGGCGCCGGACCTGTTCGCCCGCATCCTGGAGTTCGAGCAGGCATCCGAGCGCGTCGTCTTCCGCGGCGAGCACTGGACCGCCTTCGTGCCCTTCGCCGCCCGCTGGCCCCTCGAGGTGCACCTGATGCCGCACCGCCACGTGCCCGACTTCGCCGCCACGACCGAGGCCGAGCGCGACGAACTCGCCCCGCTCTACCTGCGTCTGCTGCGCGGTGTCGACGCGCTCTACGACACCCCCACCCCGTACATCGCCGCCTGGCACCAGGCTCCGGTGAACCTGGGCCGCGACACCGTGCGCCTGCACCTGCAGCTCACGAGCCCGCGCCGCGCCGCCGACAAGCTCAAGTTCCTCGCCGGTTCCGAGGCCGCGATGTGGGCCTGGGCCGCCGAGGTCACCCCCGAGCAGGGGGCGGCCCGCATCCGCGACGCCATCGCGGATGCCGAGGCGGCGGCCGCGGCGGCATCCGCCTCGGCATCCGCCACCGGCCCGACCTCCGAGGAGGCCTCCGCATGACCGCCGCTCAGGATGCCGCCCGCGCACTGTTCGCCGAGCTGACCGACCGCGCGCCCGACGGCACCTGGTCGGCACCGGGGCGTGTCAACCTCATCGGCGAGCACACCGACTACAACGAGGGCTTCGTGCTGCCCTTCGCCATCCCGCACCGCACGGTCGCCGCGGTCGGACGGCGCGACGATGCCCGCATCCGCGTCGCCACGACGTTCTCCGACGAGACGGTCGAGGTCGGATTCGAGGATCTCGACGGGTTGTTCCCGACCCTTCGACAGACTCAGGGACCCAGCGGCGAGGAGCCGTCGGTGCCGGAGTGGGCCGCGTACCCGCTCGGCGTCGCGTGGGCGCTGCGGCTCGCCGCTCCCGAGGGTGCCTTCCGCGGAGTCGACATCGCGATCGCCTCGGATGTGCCTGTGGGCGCGGGGCTCTCGTCGTCGGCCGCGATCGAGGGCGCGACCGCGACCGCGCTGAACGACCTCTGGCACACCGGGCTCGACCGCACGGCACTCGCCCGCGTGGGCCGTCGCGCTGAGAACGAGGCGGTCGGCGCCCCCACCGGCATCATGGACCAGATGGCGTCGATGCTCGGCGAGACCGATGCCGCGATCTTCCTCGACTGCCGCTCGCTCGACGCACAGCTCGTCACGGTCGGCGTCGCCGAGGCCGGTCTCGCGATCCTCGTCATGGACACGCGCGTCAAGCATGCACACTCCACGGGCGGCTACGGCGAGCGTCGTGCCTCGTGCGAACTCGGGGCCGAGATCATGGGCGTGCCCAGCCTGCGCGACGTGTCGACCTCCGACCTCCCCCGCGCCGAAGAGCGCATGGACGACGTGACCTTCCGCCGCGTGCGGCACATCGTCACCGAGAACCAGCGCGTGCTCGACACGGTGCGCGTGCTGCGCGAGCAGGGGGCCCGCGCGATCGGCGACCTGCTGGTCGCCTCGCACGCCTCGATGCGCGACGACTTCGAGATCTCGGTACCCGAGCTCGACACGGCCGTCGAAGCGGCGCTGGCCGCCGGTGCGCTCGGTGCACGCATGACCGGCGGCGGCTTCGGCGGTGCGGCGATCGCGCTGATCGAGCAGGATGCCACAGCGGCCGTGTCGGATGCGGTGACCGGGGCCTTCGCCGACCGGGGCTTCACCGCCCCGCACCTGTTCACGGTCGTACCGTCGGCGGGTGCGCACCGCGACGCGTGACAGCGGCACCGGTCATGACAGCAGCACCGGCGGCACCGGCCGCAGCGGCGGCGCCATCGCCCGCGGCATCGGCCACGAGCTCGGCCTGAGAGAATCGAACCCGGAGTCGCGCGGTCGCGCGCGGCCGGAGAGGAACGCAATGTCCTGGATCGTCACCGGCGGCGCCGGCTACATCGGCTCGCACGTCGTCCGCGCACTCGCGGATGCCGGGCTCACCCCGGTCGTCCTCGACGACCTGTCGAGCGGTGTCGCCTCGTTCGTTCCGGAGGGCGTGCCCTTCGTGCAGGGCAGCATCCTCGACCGCGACCTCGTCGAGAAGGCGTTCCGCGACCACGACGCCGAAGGCGTCATCCACGTCGCCGGATACAAGTACGCCGGCGTCTCGGTGCAGCGCCCGCTGCACACCTACGCGCAGAACGTCGAGGGCACCCGCGTGATCCTCGAGGCGATGGAGGCCGCGGGCGTCGCGAACATCGTCTTCTCGTCATCGGCCGCCGTGTACGGAACCCCCGACGTCGCCCTCGTCGTCGAGGACACGGCCAAGAAGCCCGCGAGCCCCTACGGTGAATCGAAGCTCATCGGCGAATGGCTGCTGCGCGACCAGGCGGTCGCCACCGCCGAGTCGGCGACCCCGCTGCGGCACACCTCGCTGCGCTACTTCAACGTCGTCGGATCGGCCGACCCGACGGTCTACGACGTGAGCCCGCACAACCTCTTCCCGATCGTGTTCGAGGCGCTGCTCGACGGACGCACCCCGCGCATCAACGGCGACGACTACGCCACCGAAGACGGCACCAACGTGCGCGACTACGTGCACGTGGGCGACATCGCCGCCGCGCACGTCGCCGCTGCGCAGCGACTCGCCGCGGGCGAACCGATCGAACCCGCCTACAACCTCGGCTCGGGCGACGGGCTCAGCGTGAAGCAGATCATGGACGCGATGGTGCGCGTCACCGGCGTCGACTTCACCCCCGAGATCGGCCCGCGTCGCGCCGGCGACCCCGACCGCATCGTCGCCGACGGCACCCTCGCCGCCCGCGACCTCGACTGGAGGATGCGGTACTCGGTGAATGAGATGGTGCGCACGGGCTGGGAGGCTCGTCGGGGCGCTTCTGTCTGATTTTCTCGTGGGGCGGGCCGCGGGGTCAGGGGGCGGGTACGGCGCTCAGGTCGCGGGTGCGGATGGGGTAGAGGAAGAAGCAGATCCAGGCGAGGGCGACGAAGCCGACGGGGATGACGGCGAGCATCAGGCGGATGCCGCCGTCCACCGTGTCGGGCTGCGCGTCGCCGAGCGTGGCATCGAAGCCGGATGCCGTGAGCACCCATGCCGCGACGACAGCCTGCAGCACCACCGAACCGCGCACGACGAAACCGTTGACCCCGAAGTAGGCGCCTTCCCGACGGTGCCCGGTGCGCACGGCATCCTCGTCGATGATCTGCGCCAGCACGACCTCGAGAAGCTGCAGCAGACCCCCGACGCCGATACCGACCGCGACGCCCACGAGGGCAGCGGCGAGGATGCTCGTGGGGGCGAGGAACCCGAGCACCGAGAGCCCGAAGACGGCCACGCTCCACAGCAGTGCGGTGCGCGGGCTGCTGCGACGAACGACGGCGCTCCACAGCACGATCGCCGGAATGGCGGTCACGAAGATCGCGCCGAGCAGGATGCTCCCCTCTCCCTCGGGAGCGCCCAGCGAGTAGCGCACGTAGAAGGGCAGCGCGGCGAGGATCACGGCGATCGCCGTCTGGATGAACAGCGAGCCGATCACGTAGGGCACGAAGGCCCGGTTCGCGAAGGTGTACCGCATCTGCATCCCGAACGGCAGCGGCGACGCGACGGATGCCTCGGGCACGCGCCGCTCGACCATCCCACCCGCGAACGACCAGACCAGGAACGCGAGGCAGACCGTGCCGAGCACGATCGCCATGCCGGGCCAGCCGATCGGCGAGGCGTAGAGCAGCGGCGCCCCGGCGGTGCCGAGGATCATGCCGAGGATCGCGAAGATCTGCCGGGGGACGTTGCCCCGGGCACGCTCGTCGGTGGTGCGGAAGATCTCGGGGAACAGCGCCGAGATGTTGAGCACGACCACCACGTAGGCGATGTCGTACACGGCCACGACCACGAGGAACCAGGCGATCAGGCCCGCGGCGGGCAGCTCCGGCGGCATCCACACCAGCGCGAACGCCACGACCAGCGGGACGATCCCGAGACCGATCCACGGGATCCGGCGTCCCCACGGGGTGCGCAGGCGATCGGAGATCGCGCCGACGAACGGGTTGAGCACGGCGTTCAGAATGCCGTGGGCGATCATCGCCGCGGCCACCCAACCCGCCGGCACGGCGAGGTGGGACACGTAGAAGTAGACGATGAACGCCGAGAAGGTCTGCGCCATCAACTGCGTGGGGAACCCGGAGGCCCCGAACGCGATCGACTGCGCCCGGGTCGGGGCGGCGTCGAGCCGTCGGTCGCGCAGACGCTCGGCGAACGTGGTCATCGTGTGGTGCCTCTCTGCAGATCGCGCAGCGCCCGCCATCCGATGCGCACGAGCCCTTCGTCTTCGATGGCCTGGAGCACGACGGGGTCGGTGAGCAGCCGCCGCTCGAACTCGCGCTTCGGTGAGGCGAAGTCCACGGCGGCCCGCAGCTCCTCGCCGTCGACCATCGGATGCAGGTAGATCTCGGTGACCCCCGCGGGCACCGCGCGCAGCAGCGCCACGAACCCGTCGCGCACCTGCTCGTAGGTCTCCTCGGCCGCGGTGCCCTCGCCGACGAGTTCGAAGGGGTGCGACCACAGCCGGTCGATGATCTCGATACCGAGGGAGTCGGCCGCGGCTGCGGCGCGCGCGAGCCTGTCGCTCAGTTCGGCATCCGATTCCGCCCCGTCCATACGGCGCGGGAGGCGAAAAGGGAGTCCGTTCGCGGCGGCCAGCGCGAACACCTGCTCGAGGAAGTCGCGACCGGTCGCCAGACCGTAGACCGAGCCCATGTGGTTGTCGAGGTGCGTGACATCGACGCCGGCATCGAGAGCGGTGCGCAGCTGCGCGGCGATCTCGGCGGCGACCTCATCGTACGCGGCACGCGTCTCGACCGCGACGACGTCGACGGGGAAGAATCCATCGCTGTCGACCAGCGACGGCGCGGCCGTGAGCGGGCGCCACCGGTAGCGGGTCCACTCGCTCGTGAGCACCAGGTGCACGCCCACATCGAGATCGGCACGGGATGCCGCGAACGCGAAGGCCTCGGGCGACCACGAGCACGGCACCATGATCGTGGCGGAGTCGACGTGGCCGGCATCCAGCAGTTCGGCGATCGCCACGTTCGCCGCATGGCACATGCCGAAATCATCGGCGTTGAGGATGATGGCGCGCGTGCCGGGGGCGAGGCCCAGCCGTTCGATGAGGTCGGAGGGTGCGGTCATCGTCGGATCCTGTCGGGAGTGCCGGTCACCGGCCGGGCTTGTCGGGTGTGGTGAGGACGCGGGCGAAGAGCGTGGCGCGCAGGGCGGATGCCGCTTCGCCGACCGCGCCGACGAGCGGCGCTTCCGGCCCGAAGGACGATACGACGAACCGCAGGGGAAGGCGGGCGGAGTACTGCTCGGCGACCTGATGGATGATGTCGACGAGCACGGGGTGCGCGGCCTGTCCGCTGAGGATGAACGCCTCGGGGTCGAGGACGAGACCGATGCTGCCGGCGACGAGGGCGAGGCGCTTGCCGAGTTCGGTCGCCATCTGAATCGCCGCCTCGTCGCCGGCGGCTGCGGCATCGAGGTGCTCTTCGAGGGGCGCGTTCTGGTCACGGCCGTTGACGAGGGCGAGGTCGGCGACGACCTGGTCGTTCACGACGGGGGCGCCGACGGGCAGCGGCGTCTGCGGTAGGTACATGACCTCGCCCGCCACCCCGGAGAACCCGCGGTGCAGGGCGCCGTCGATCACGGTCCCGGCGCCGAGGCCCTCGTCGAGCAGCAGCAGCGAGAAACTCGACAGCTCGGCTCCGACTCCGGCGGTGAGTTCGGCGAGAGCGGCGAGGTTCACGTCGTTCTCGATGCGCACGGGACAGCCGAGCCGGTCGGTGAGCGCCGAGCGGAACGCGCCGCCGTCGGGACCCTGGTCGTTGCGGATGCTGCCGTCGGCGGTCACGATGCCGGGCACGCCGATGAGCGCGAGGTGCAGCGGTCCGGCGACGGTCGCATTGCAGCGGTCGATGAGCGCGGCGATGTGCGCGACCCGTGTCTCGTTGTCGTCTTTGCGGGGGAAGTCGCCGTGCGCGTCCGCTCGGATCGTCCCGGTCGCATCGACGAGGGCGACGTGCGCTGCGCGGTGGTCGACGTGCACCGCGGCGGCGAATCCGAGGCGCGGGTGCAGGCCGACCTTGCCGGCGGCCGGTCCGCGCGAGCTGCGGTCGACACCGTCGGGGGCGACGGCCCCGGCGCTCTCGAGCATGCGCAGCACCTGCGTGACGGCGGTGCGCGACAGCCCGGTCGCCTCCATCAGATCAGTGCGCGTCTGCGGACCATCGCTGGCGAGCGTCTCGAGGATCGCCCGCCCGTTGATCGAGCGCAACAGTGTCTGCGGTCCAGCGAGGGGCCTGCTCATCGCGCTCCGGTCGATCTTTCTGTGAGGGGTCCGTGCCGTCCTGGCTCGAGCCGTGATGGTTCGTTTGTACGGCTCGAGCCTGGTTGCTCGCGCCGTGACGGCTCGTGCGTACTGACTCGCGCCACGCGTGGTGGTTCCTGTGCTGCGCAGCCGATCCCCCGTTCGGCTTCCTTGAGCATGGCATACCGGAGACCCGCCGGTCGACACTTCGTGTCGCATTCGGGCGCGTGGAGGGTTATCGCCCCGCGGCTCGGGCGACTGCGCCCGGTCTCGTGGGCGTTCATGCGCGGTCGTGATTCATCCGCGGTCACGCGGCGCGCATGTGCGGTCACACGGCGTGCATGCACGGCCACGTGGGAGTTCATGCGCGGATCGGTGGTCGTGTTCGGCGCGTGGGCATTCAAGCTCGGATCGGTGATCGTGTTCGGCGGGTGCGCGTGGTGGTGCGGGTGGCCGGCCGTGGTGATCGCCATTTCTGGTGGGGGTCCCACCAGGCGGGTCCGCGGACGTGGGGTGTGCCGTGGTGCATGCGGATGGTCCAGCCGTTGGTGTCGAGGGTGCGGTGGTGGTGCCAGCAGAGGGTGACGCCGTTGTCGGTGGTGGTGGGTCCGCCGTGGGAGTGTTCGGTGACGTGGTGGATCTCGCACCAGGTTGCGGGGACGTGGCAGCCGGGGATGAGGCATTCTGTGTCGCGGAGGGCGATCGCGCGGCGTTGGTGGGCGGTGAAGATCCGGTCGGTGGTGTCGATCCCGATGATGCGGCCGCCCGGGTCGCAGGTGACGCGTTGGATGCTGCCCCCGCACGCGGTGTGCCGGGCAGTCGCAAGAGACACCGGGGCGTCGTCGATGCCGTCGACGTGCGCCCACCCCCGCCCGGACGCATAATCCTCCGCAGCCACCGACACCACGAGGGTCGGCGCGGCACCACCGAGGGTGGGCATGTCGCCGTGGCGGGCGGCGATGCCGAGGACCGCGGCGAGAGCGTCGTGCTGCTTCTGCGCCCGGGACCGGTCATCGACCGTGCGGCCCGCATCACCCGACGGCAGCACGTCGTCGTCGAGAAGCCCCGCGAACAGCTCATCGGTTGAATACTCCCCCGTGCCGTCTAGGTTGTTGTTCGAAGGCGCGAATCGCACTCCGCTCGAGCCCGCCGCATCATGAACTGAGGGCACCGCCGGGATTGGCGGTCCGTCGACCTTCGGGTTGAGGTACGCGTCCCAGATGCGTCGCAACTGTCCCGCCGTCTCGGGCAGCAGCGACCCGCGGATCGGGATCACCCCGTCTTTGGCCCGCCCGAGGACGATGCCGCGGGCGCGCATCGCCCGCTCTTCGGCGGGTTCTGCGCCGTCCGGGTCGAGGTACGTCACGATCACCCGCGACAACACCTTCAAGTCCTCGGGCGTGGCCGGCGGGCTCGCGTCGAACCGGCCGTCAGAGTCGGCATCGGCTTCGGTGTCGCCCTCCGCACTCCCACCGCTGTCACTATCGGCGGCGATGAACCCGCGGGCGTACTCGGCCAGCTCGGTATCGGCGCGCAACCGATCCGCCGCACCGATCCGGACGCCGGCGTGCTCCACGGGCCCGGTCGCCGCGAGCAACCCCGCGACCCCGACCGCGCCGTCCACTAGGGCGTCACGCAACGCCGGCCACCGGGCGGGCAGCAGCACCCCCGAAGAGAAGTCCAACTCCCGCCGGACGATCTTCCCGGCTTTCACGACCCGCGCCGCGCCGGCCGCGTCCGTGCGCAGCACCCGCTGGACGAGCTCGTTCATGCTCCGGCATCCGAACCGCCCGCAAAACGCCAGCTCCCCCGACCCCGCCGGACGCTGATCCACCGACCCGACCGTCTCCACCACCACCGCATCCACCCGCCGGGCTACCTCCCCCGCGGCACGCAACACCTGCATCTTCTCCGCATCCGACAACCCCGCCACGACATCCGCGCGCAACACCACAGCCAGGTCACGGGCGACCCGATCCAGATACTCGGCGGTGCTGTTCATGCACCCCAGTCCACCAGGAGCCACCGACATTCAGACGCGAAAACCCCAGACCAACGAACATATCCACGTGATCGGTGGAGAACTCGCAACCACACCACACCGGTGCAGAACGAGTGCACACGCGGCGGGACCCTTCGACAAGCTCAGGGACCCAGTCGCGGGACGGGGCGGGGCCCTTCGACAAGCTCAGGGACCCAGCCGCCTGCGCGAGCACGGGACCCTTCGACAAGCTCAGGGACCCAGTCGGGGGACAGGAGAGCGGGCCCTTCGACACGCGCAGGGACCCAGTCGCGGGACGGGGTAGGGCCCGTCGACACGCTCAGGGACCCAGTACGGGACGGGGCGGGACCCTTCGACAGGCTCAGGGACCCAGCCTGCGCGAGCACCGGCCCCTCGACACGCTCAGGGGCCCTACGTCACAACCCGCGGCGCTTCGTCTCGCTCTGCTCGCCCGGGACCCGAGCCGCGCACGACCCCCGCCTCTCAGTCCAGGGCGCTCATCACGTGCTTGATGCGGGTGTAGTCCTCGAAGCCGTACTGCGAGAGGTCCTTGCCGTAACCCGAGTGCTTGAACCCCCCGTGCGGCATGTCGGAGACGAACGGGATGTGCGTGTTGATCCAGACGCATCCGAAGTCGAGGTCGCGCGAGAACCGCATCGCCCGCGCGTGGTCGGTCGTCCAGACGGATGCGGCGAGCGCGTACGGCACATCATTCGCCATCGCGAGGGCCTCGTCGTCGGTGGAGAACGACTGCACCGTGAGCACCGGCCCGAAGACCTCACCCTGCACGATCTCGTCGTCCTGCCGCACCCCCGAGACGATCGTCGCGGGCCAGAAATAGCCACGGTCGCCCTGCCGCACTCCCCCGGTCTCGACCTGAGCGTGCGCCGGCAACCGCGACACGAATCCCGACACCTGCTCCAGCTGCGCCGCACTGTTGAGCGGACCGTACAGCACCCCGTCCTCGCGCGGTCCGCCGGTGCGGGCATCCGACTCCGCCCGTGCGACCAGCGCCGCCACGACCTCGTCGTGCAGGGACTCGTGCACGAGCACCCGCGTCGCCGCCGTGCAGTCCTGCCCGGCGTTGAAGAACGCGCCGGTCACGATCCCCTCGACCGCCTTCGACACCGAGGCATCAGCGAAGACGATCGCCGGGGCCTTGCCGCCGAGTTCGAGGTGCACACGCTTGACGTCGTTCGCCGCCGACCGCGCCACCGCCATGCCCGCACGCACCGACCCGGTGATCGCGACCATCTGCGGTGTCGGATGCTCCACCAGCGCGACGCCGGTCTCGCGGTCGCCCAGCACGACGTTCAACGTCCCCGCCGGGGTGTGCGGCGCCACGATCTCGGCGAGCAGCAGCGTCGACAGCGGGGTCGTCTCGGCGGGCTTGAGCACGACGGCGTTGCCGGCGGCGAGCGCCGGGGCGATCTTCCACACCGCCATGTTCAGCGGGTAGTTCCAGGGGGTGACCTGCCCGATCACGCCGATCGGCTCCCGCCGCACGAACGACGTGTGCCCGGCGAGGTACTCCCCCGCCGCGCGCCCCTCGAGCGACCGCGCGGCACCGGCGAAGAACCGCAGCTGATCGACCGACTGCATGATCTCGTCCTCGACGAGGCTCGCGCGCGGCTTGCCGGTGTCGCGCGACTCGAGATCGGCGAACTCCTCGGCCCGAGCGGCCATGTCGTCGGCGATGCGGAAGAGGGCGAGCTGCCGATCGGCCGGCGTCGTGTCGCGCCACAGCGGGAAGGCAGCGGATGCCGCGGCGTAGGCGGCATCGACGTCACCGGCATCCGACACCGGGAGGCGACCGTACTCCTCCTCTGTGGCGGGGTCGATAAGCGGAAGGTCGCCTGCGCCCGACACGGGGACGAACCGACCGCCGATGAAGTTCTGCAGGGTGTCTGTGCGCATGCGGCCCACAGTAGCGCGGCACTTTCGGAATCGGAAGGCCCGAAAGCCACAGACGACTGAATCGGTTGCACCACCGGCATCCGCCTGTCAATATCGACGCATGGGCACGAAGACGCAGCCGGCGCTGGACGACATCTCGAAGCGGATCATCGAGCTGCTCCAGGAGGACGGCCGGCGCCCCTACGCCGAGATCGGCCGGGAGGTGGGGCTCAGCGAGGCCGCCACCCGCCAGCGCGTGCAGCGGATGACCGATGCGGGAACGATCCAGATCGTCGCGGTCACCGACCCCCTGCAACTCGGATTCCACCGGATGTCGATGATCGGCATCCGCGTCACCGGCGACCCGCGCGCCGTCGCCGAGCAGCTCACCGAGATCACCGAACTCGCCTACGTCGTCGTCACCCTCGGCAGCTTCGACATCCTCGTCGAAGCCGTCTGCGAGAGCGACGCCGACCTGCTCGACCTCATCGCGACGCGCATCCGCACGATCCCCGGCGTCGTGCACACCGAGAGCCTGCTCTACGCCGGGCTCTACAAAGACCTCTACAACTGGGGAACGCGCTGACCGCGCACCCCACCCGCTGAGAACACCAGGGAGCGCGCATGGGAACCACCGTCTTCGAACGCCGCCGCCCGCAGGACTCCGTGATCGACGAGTCCCTGCGCGACACCTCCTTCGCCGTGTTCTGGCTCGATGACGTGCAGCGCACCGAGTATCCGACGCTGACCGGTGCGATCGAGGCCGACCTCGCGATCGTCGGCGGCGGGTACGCGGGGCTCTGGACCGCGATCCGCGCCAAGGAGCGCGACCCCGACCGGCGGGTCGTGCTGATCGAGGCGTCGCGCGTCGCGTGGGCGGCATCCGGCCGCAACGGCGGATTCTGCGAGGCCAGCATCACCCACGGTCACGAGAACGGCGTGAACCGCTGGCCCGATGAGATCGATGAGCTCGAACGCCTCGGCCTCGAGAACCTCGACGGCATCGCCCGGACCGTCGAGCGCTACGCCATGGATGCCGAGTTCGAACGCACGGGGCAGCTCGCCGTCGCCGTCGAACCGCACCAGGTCGAGTGGCTGCGCGAGGAGGAGGGCTTCCTCGACCGCGAGGCCGTGCAGGCCGAGGTGCACTCGCCCACGTTCCTCGCGGGCGCGTGGGAGCGCGACACCACCGCCCTCGTGCACCCCGCCAAGCTCGGGCTCGAGCTCGCCCGCGTCGCGACCGACCTCGGTGTGGAGATCTACGAGCACACCCTCGTGCAGGACATCCTCGGCGACGGATCGGGCCCGATCACGGTCGAAGCCCGCGACGGCCGGGTCGTGGCGGATGCCGTGGCGCTGGCCACGAACGTCTTCCCCTCACTGCTCAAGCGCAACCGGCTGATGACGGTGCCCGTGTACGACTACGTGCTGATGACCGAACCTCTGAGCACCGAGCAGCTCGCGTCGATCGGTTGGCGGAACCGGCAGGGCCTCGCCGACAGCGCCAACCAGTTCCACTACTACCGGCTCACCGCCGACGACCGCATCCTCTTCGGCGGCTACGACGCGGTCTACCACTACGGGGGCAAGGTGCGCCCCGAATACGAGGACCGGATGGAGAGCCACCGACGCCTCGCCTCGCACTTCTTCACGACCTTCCCGCAACTCGAAGGCCTGCGATTCACGCACCGCTGGGCCGGAGCGATCGACTCGTCGAGCCGCTTCTGCGCATTCTTCGGCACCGCGCGCAAGGGCCGGGTGACCTACGCCAGCGGGTTCACCGGGCTCGGCGTGGGCGCGGCACGGTTCGCCGCCGACGTCATGCTCGACGAGCTCGCGGGCGAGGAGACCGAACGCACCGCCCTGCAGATGGTGCGCCAGCGTCCCGTGCCGTTCCCGCCGGAACCGGCCGCCGCGGTGGGCATCAACCTCGTGCGCGCCGCGATGGATCGCGCCGATCACAACGGGGGCAGGCGCAACCTCTTCCTCAAGACGCTCGACGCCCTCGGCATGGGTTTCGACTCGTGAGCGACGTCGAGCGCGAGCCAGGTCTCTCCCCGGTGCCGGCCACCGGACTCCTGCCCGGGACGATGGCGGATGCCGCTGCCCTCGCTCTCGCGCACGAACCGCTCCCGGCATCCGAGGTGCGGGCGGGAACCCCGACGACCGCCGTCCACCCGCTGTCGCTCATCGGCGGCACCGAGGTCGGCATCTGGGAGATGACGCCGGGTACGGCCTCGGACGTCGAGACCGACGAGGTGTTCGTCGTGCTCGCCGGACGCGCGCGCATCGCCTTCGACGACCCCGCGATCGCCGACCTCGAGGTCGGACCGGGGTCGGTCGTTCGCCTGGCCGAGGGCCAGCGCACGGTCTGGACCGTCACCGAGACCCTGCGCAAGGTCTACATCGCCTGAGGCGAGCCGGGCTCGGGCTCAGCCGACGCGGGTGACCTCGGCGTGCGGCATCCGCTCGCGCATCACCCGGATCGCCTCGGGGTTGTCGTCGACCAGCACGCTGTCGCGCCCCAGGGCCGATGCGACCGCGCCGGTCGTACCGCTGCCGGCGAAGAGGTCGAGCACGCGGTCTCCGGGGCGGCTCGAGGCCCGGATGATGCGGCGCAGGATGCCTTCGGGCTTCTGCGTCGGATACCCCGTCTTCTCGCGACCCGTCGTCGGCACGATCGTGTGCCACCACACGTCGGTCGGCAGCTTCCCCCTCGCCGCCTTCTCGGGGGTGACGAGGCCGGGCGCCATATAGGGCTCGCGGTCGACCTCGTCGGAGTCGAAGAAGTACGTCCGCGGATTCTTCACGTACACGAGGATCGTGTCGTGCTTGGTGGGCCAGCGGCTGCGCGACTTGGCGCCGTAGTCGTAGGCCCAGATCAGCTCGTTGAGGAACGAGTCGCGGCCGAACACCGCGTCGAGCATCACCTTCGCGTAGTGCGCCTCGCGGTAGTCGAGGTGCAGGTAGAGCGTGCCGTCGTCGGCGAGCAGCCGCCAGGCCTCCTCGAGACGGGGCATGAGGAAGTCGCCGTAGTCGTCGAAGCGGTCGTCGTAGGTGCGCAGCATCCCGCGCACCCGCTCATAGCGGTGGCCGTGGAAGCCGTGGCGGATCTCGGCGGGCGCGGTCTCGGGGGGCCGGGTGCCGGCGGGAGCGGTCTCGGGAACCGCGGCGTCGGGAACCGTCTCGGCATCCGGCTGTCCATAACTCCGGACGGATGCTTCGGAAGAAGCCGATTCGGGCCCGCTCGGGCCCTCTGCCGGCGATTCTTCCGGAGTCATGGACGCCCGCGTCGCGGTGACGATCTGACGTTCGCGCGCGCGGCCCGTGTTGAAGGGCGGATCGAGGTACACGAGCGTGAACGATGCGCTCGGCAACGTGCGCGCAGCAGCGAGATTGTCACCCTCGAGGATCGCGACCTGGCCGACCGAGACCGGATCGATGGAGATATCCGTCGCGGCCGGGGACTCCGGATACTCCGGCGTCGTCACGGCACCCGGTGCAGCCACGCGTCGGTCGAGAACTTCGTCTCGACCAGCTCCTCGGCCGCGGCGTACTCGTCGTCGGCGACCGTGCCGTCCTCGGCCGCGGTGAGCGAGCGGAAGGTCTCGATGAAGCGGTCGATGATCTCCTCGCGGCTGAGCCCGGTCTGGCTGCGCAGCGGGTCGACGCGCTTGGCCGCCGAGGTGGTGCCCTTGTCGCTCAGCTTCTCGCGTCCGATGCGCAGCACCTCGGTCATGACCTGGCCGTCGAGGTCGTACGACAGCGAGGCGTGGTGCAGCACCCCTCCGTTGGCGAGACGCTTCTGCGCGGCGCCCCCGATCTTGCCGGTCGAACTCGCGATGTCGTTGAGGGGGCGGTAGACGGCGTCGATGCCGAGAGAGCGCAGCGCCTGCAGGGCGAAGTCGTCGAGGAACGCGTACGAGTCGGCGAACGTCATACCCGCGACGAGGGATGCCGGCACGTACAGCGAGTAGGTGATGATCTGCCCCTCGGGGATGAGCATCGCGCCACCGCCCGAGATGCGGCGCACGACGTCGAAGCCGTGACGCGCGGCGCCCTCGGGATCGACCTCGTTGCGATACGACTGGAACGATCCGATGACGACCGCCGAGCCGTCCCACTCCCAGATGCGCAGGGTCGGGCGACGCCGCCCCTCGCCGACGCGCGAGGTGAGAACCTCGTCGAGTGCGAGGTTCATGGCCGGCGAGACCGCCTTGTCGTGCACGATCTCCCAGTCGAAGTCGCGCCAGCCCGGCGCGGTGACGAGGGCGCGGCGCACGACGGTGCCCACGGCCTCGGGCGTGAAGCCGAGCAGCTGGGCGCCCTCGGGAAGAGCCTCGCGCACGGCGGTGGCGATCACCGAGGCATCCGATTCGACCGGCAGGCCGTTCACGGCGTCGTTGATCGCCTCGAGCGCGGTGTCGGGCTCGAGGAAGAAGTCGCCCGCGAGCCGGAACTGCGCGATCCTCCCGTCGTCGACCTCGAGGTCGACGACGACGAGCTTTCCCCCTGGGACCTTGTATTCACCGTGCACCTCCCCAGCCTACGACCGACGGGGGTCGATGGTCGCGGTCGACCTTGTGGGGAGGGGTCAGCGACCGAGGACGACGGCGCGCTCGCCGGCGCGGATGTACGAGGTGATGCGGTTGCCCGCCGGCGGGAGCGGGCACACGAACTGGTCTGAGAACGCGCACGGCGGCAGGTGGGCCCGGTTGAAGTCGACGACCGCGGCGCCGTCGTCATCCGGCTCGTCGATCGCGAGGAAGCGGAAGGGGAACGTCTCGATGCCGGTGGTCCCGTCGGCGAACACCGCGCCGAGGCCGCCGCGCACGTTGCGCGTCACGGTCAGTTCGTGCGCGACCCCGCGGATCTCGAACCGCAGCCGACCGGCGATCGGCGCCTCGTGCCGGTCACCGTCGATCGCGACGATCGTGATCGACTCGTCGGTGGCGGGCGCGAACGTCGCCGGGAGCCGCCACACCGGATCGGGACGATAGGCGTCGATCGCGCTGAACCGCTCGCGCTGCGGGCGGGCCGGGTTGAACACCCGCAGCGCCACGGTCTGGCGCCGCGGGAACACCCGCAGTTCGCGCCGCCCGAAGCGCAGCGCCTCGCCCCGACGAAGGGTGACGGTGGCTCCGGCGACCCCGAGCTCGATGCCGCGGATCTCGCCCTCACCGCCGACCGCCCAGAGCCCCGGCACGTTCTCGACCGCGGCGGGTTCGGAGATCAGCCAGTTCGTCGACTCCAGGGCCGACGGTCCGTACTCGGCACCCGCCACGCGTTCGCGTTCGTCGTGCCACGCACGCCAGTCGCTCTCGAAGCTCATCGGGCCTCCTCCCGTCACCGCGGAATGTTGCCCTGAATCTACGGCGGGGGCGAAGCATCCGTGGGGCGGGTGTCATGCGCCTTCACCCGACGTCATCCGGCGTCATACCGGCACTCGTGGGCGTCGCCGACCGCGCACAGTTTCGGAGATCCGCCGCGACACGCCGCGCCGCCGTCCGCCCTGGCGGAGTGTCGGATGCGATCTCCGAAGTTGTGCGGCCGACGAGGAGCAACCGTTGGCCGCGGTCGCACGGCGCAGAGAAGGGCCCCACCGTGACCGAACGTCAGCGCGCGGGGATGTGCGTGTCGAGCCAGGCGAGGGTGTCGGCGCGCACCTCGTCCTGCTGCAGCTCGGCGAAGATCTCGTGCCGCGCATCGGGGTAGACGAGGGTCGTCACATCGCTGAAGCCCGAACGCGCACGGTACTCGTCGGCGAGCTTGTGGACGCTGCGGGGGCCGCCGACCGGGTCGTCACGACCGACCAGCAGCAGAAGGGGGATGTCGCGGCCGGCCGTCGCACGCAGGCCGCGGCGTGGGCGCCCGAAGAGCTTCGCGGCTTCGATCGGCCCGAACAGCTTCAGCAGCGGCTCACCCGTGGTGAGCGGGTCGATCTCGAACGCCGTCCACACCTCGGGGTCACGGCTGAGCCACTCGTAGCCGGTGGCGTCCGGCCCGGCCCAGCGGGCATTGAGGGGCGCGGCGCTGAGCGACCCCGGCATCCGCAAGGCCGACCCCGACAGGATCACGGCGTCGAACGCCTCGGGATGCTCGTTCAGCAGCATCTGCGCGAGAAACGATCCCCACGAATGCCCGAGCAGCACGAGGGGCAGGTCGGGGTTCTCGTCGCGAATGATGCCCGTCAGCTGCCACACGGCCTCCTTCGCGGCGCGCAGCCCTCCCTTGCCGAGCCGGCCCAATCGCGCGGGACCCCCGTGCTGGCGGATGCCGGTGCGGCCGTGGCCGCGGTGGTCGTCGGCGTAGACGGTGAAGCCCGCCGCGGTCAACGCGGCGATCAGCGCACCGTAGCGACCCGCGTGCTCGCCGACCCCGTGCAGCAGCTGCACGACACCGCGGGGCGTCGTGGCTGACGGGTGCACGTCGTAGACGATGGCGATGCCGTCGGCATCCGTGAACTCTCGGGTATCCGTCACGCTGCGAGCCTACCGATCGGGGGCGCGCCTCACAGCCCCAGGGCGGTGCGCACGGCGAGGGCGGTGTCGAGGTCGGTGACCTCGTACCCGCCGACGCCGTCGGAGGCCGATCCCATGCGCACGCCGCCCTCGGCGGTGACCGTGCGCTTGGCCGAGAAGTGCAGGGCATCGACGCCGGTGGAGGCGAGCTCTGCGGCGTTCGCAGCATCGACGCCGCTGCCCGCCATGATCTGGATGCGCCCGTCGGCCCGGGCGATCAGGGCGCGAAGCGTGTCGATGCCGTCGATCGCGGCGGATGCTCCGCCCGAGGTGAGCACGCGCCGCAGCCCGAGCGCGATCGCCGCGTCGAGGGTCGAGAGCGGGTCGGGGCTGACGTCGATCGCGCGGTGCAGCGTGACGGACGCTCCATCGGCCGCCTCGCGCAGCCGGGTCATGACCTCGAGGTCGAGCACGCCGTGCGCATCGAGGGCGCCGATCACGACGCCGTCGGCTCCGGCCTCGAGCGCGCGGCGCACGTCACGCTCGCAGATCGCGATCTCGTCGTCGGTGTAGTGGAAGTCGCCGCCGCGCGGGCGCACGAGCACGTGCACCTCGACGCCGGCGTCACGCGCCGCCTCGACCGACAGCTCGAGCGTGGCGGGCGACGGGGTGAGGCCCCCGAGCGCCAGCGCGGTCGCGAGTTCGACGCGCGCGGCGCCGACCTCACCGGCGATGCGCACTCCGGCGGGATCCTGCACGGCGATTTCGAGAGCGGGGGTTCGGGTCACGCGCTCCATTCTGCCGTTCTCGCCCCGGGCGTCGATTACTTAGATAGACTAACTAAGTAATGATTTCGCCCGACGACTCCCTCCAGCTCACCGCCACCGAGTTGCGCATGGCCACCTTCCGGCTGGCGCGACGCCTGCGCTGCGCCCGCGCCGCCGACTCCATGAGCGATGCGCAGCTCGCCGTGCTCGCCGACCTGCGCATGAACGGTCGTCGCACCATCTCGACTCTCGCCGAGCGCGAGCGCGTGACCGCTCCCTCGATGACCAACACCATCAACGGCCTCGAGGAGCAGGGCTATGTCACCCGATCCGTCGACGAGGACGACCGCCGCCGCGTGCAGGTCGAGATCACGGATGCCGGCGCCGAACTCGTCGTCGAGACCGTCCGCCGCCGCGACGTGCTGCTGGCCGACATGCTCGCCGACCTCGACTTCACGGAGGACGAGCTCACGACGCTGCGCGAGGCGAGCGTCCTGATGCGACGGGTGACCGACCGATGAGCGCGATGTTCCGTTCGTTCGCGAACATCAACTACCGCATCTGGTTCGCCGGCGCCCTCGTCTCGAACGTCGGCGGCTGGATGCAGGCCACCGCCCAGGACTGGGTCGTGCTCACCGAGCTCACCGACAACGACGCCGCGGCCATGGGCTTCACGATGGCTCTGCAGTTCGGCCCTCCGCTCGTGCTCGTGAGCCTCACCGGCTGGGTGGCCGACCGGTTCGAGCGCCGCCGCATCCTGCTCGCGACGCAGAGTGCGCTGCTGCTGCTCGCGATCGCCGTGGGCGTACTGCTGCTGAACGGCCTCATGACCCTGCCGATGATGTTCGGGTTCGCCCTCGGGTTCGGGATCGTGAACGCCTTCGACGCCCCGGCGCGACAGGCCTTCGTGTCCGACATGGTGTCGGCATCCGACACTTCGAACGCCGTCGCCCTCAACTCGGCCTCGTTCAACCTCGCGCGCATGATCGGCCCCGCCGTCGGCGGTCTGCTGATCGTGGCGATCGGGTCGGGCTGGGTGTTCATCGTCAACGCGGCGACGTTCCTGGCGATGATCCTCGCGCTCGGCCTGTTGCGCACGAGCCTGCTCGCGAAGCGCCCCAAGAACCGCGGGCGGGGCGGACTCGCGGCGGGCTTCCGCTACGTCTGGGGGCGCAGCGACCTGCGGGTCGTGTTCGTGACGGTGTTCCTGATCGGCGCGTTCGGCATGAACTTCCCGATCTTCGCCTCGACCATGGCCCTCGAATTCGGCGCCGGGGCAGACGGCTACGGCGTGCTCTCGTCGGTCCTCGCGATCGGTTCGCTCGCCGGCGCGTTGCTCGCCGCTCGCCGCGACCGGGCACGCGTTCGTGTAGTGATCCTCGCGGCCGGGGGGTTCGGCGTCGCCGCGTTCGTGTCGGCCGCCATGCCCACCTATCTCACCTACGGCATCACGCTGATGTTCACGGGTTTCATGATCGTGACGCTGCTGACGACCGCGAACGGCTACGTGCAGATGACGACCGACCCCGCTCTGCGCGGCCGGGTGCTCGCTCTCTACATGGCCGTCATCATGGGATCGACCCCGGTGGGCGCGCCGATCGCCGGGTGGGTGGCGGATGCCTTCGGACCCCGCACCGCGATCATGCTCGGCGGCACGGCGGGGCTCATCGCCTGCGCGATCGGGGCGATCTGGGTGTTCACGTCCGGACGCCTGCATCGCCACGAGAACCGCCGCTTCCTGCTCACCCTCGACGAGACCCGACCGCTCAGCGTGATCGACGAGGTCGACCCCGTGGAGTTCAGCGACGAGGCAGCGGTGACCACGCCCATCCGCCGCCCGAAAGACCCCGAGAACCCGTAGCCTTCGGCATCCGTCGCGGCATCGTGCGCCGAACCGCACGGATCGGTGCCGAATGTCGACTCTGGGCGTTCATTACGGCGTTTCGCACCGATCGGTGCGGGGATAGCGGAACGGGGCGCGGTGAGTGCAGTGAGGGGAGGCTTGTCAATGGGGTCTGCGGATGCCGTGCCCCGCGCGTAGCGTCGCGCGCATGGACGAGAACACGGAACACACCCCGCACGCGGAAGATCCGGCCGAGGGCGCGGAGGGCGTCGACGTTTCGGAGTCCGGACAGGGCGGCGCCATCCAGGGCGACAGCTCGCACGGGGACTCCCCCCGCGGCGCGCTCCAGGGCGACGCCGACGAAGACGCCCCCGGTGATGAGCACGGCAACCAGGGTGCGGCCCAGGGCGGCGCCATCCAGGGCGACAGCTCGCACGGCGACTCGCCCCGCGGCGCCATCCAGGGCGACGCCGGGCCCGATCGCGATGCACCTCTCGGAGGCGACCAGACCACGGAGCGACAGCTCCAGGCCGACAACGAAGCGGAAGAGGACACCCTGAAGCTCCTCGACCCCGATAGCCCGCCCGCGTAGTCCCCAGCTTCGCCGGCGCGCGTCATCCCCCGTGACGCACGAACCACCCCCTCGAGCGCGAGCCACCCGCATGCGGGAGGCCCCGGAGGGGGTGGTTCGCGCTGTGGGCGGGTACGGGCTCAGCGCAGCGGCGGCCACTCGTCGAAGCGATACGTGAGTCCGAGTCCGAGGTCCTCGTCGGCCTCTCCCAGCTCCTGACGGATGTCGTAGGTGTCACCCCACCACGACGGGCTCTCGATCGCGACGACCAGGCGGTCGACGTTCTGGCGCTGGTCGATCTCGAGGGTGAAGCCGTCGGCGTCGGTCCACCCGTAGCCGCGCTCCGATGCCGTCCAGCCGAGCTCGCTCAGCCGGGAATCCCACGCCTCGTCGTACGAGTCGAAGCCGGCGGGCGCCTTCGCGAGGGCGAATCCGACCTCGAAGACGTAGCACTCGGCATCCGATCCCCCGCAGGAGCCGTACGACGAGGCGAAGGCCGGCCCTCGAACCCAGCCGCCGTTCTCGTCGCGCACGCTCCAGCCGTCGTCGGCGATCAGCTCCCGCACCTCCGAGAGCTTCTGCTGCGTGAGGCCGTAGTTCGCCTCCGCACGGTCGGCCTGCGCGGCGATCGGCAACGCCTCGACCTGTGCGACCGTGTCGCCCGCGGCATCCGTCTGCAACGCCGTCACCTGCACGCCCAGCGCCACCGTGCCCACGAGCAGGGCGGGCACGAGGAAAGCGGCGTTCCAGGACACCGCATCCCAGGTTCCGCCGCGGGTCGGCGCACCCGGACGCGGCGGCGGCTGGGCGATCGCGACGAACAGGACCGCCAGCCACGACAGGCACGCGACCGCGACCGCTCCGAGGAAGATCCCCTGCTCGAAGTCCGACGAGAGACGCGCGGGCAGCATGCCGTCGAGCATCGTCTCCATCGGGCCTGAGTCGCCGGCATCCTGCATCGTGATCGTGAACGCGACCCATGCCCACCAGTTCGCGAACAGCAGCCAGATGATCGGCCCGGGGGTGGTGCGGTGCCCGCGCTTGCGCAGAATGAACCGCGGCAGCATGCCGAGCAGTCCCATCGCCGGGATGAAGATCGGCGACACGAACATCAGGATCAGCGTGCCCCACCCGCCTCCGCCGAGAAACCCGTGGAAGCTGAAGAACACCGGCAGCAGCCAGCTCATCACCGGCCACAGAGCCCAGACGAATCCGCGGATGCCGCCCGATGTCGGGCGCGGCTGCGGCGCGGGCAGGTGCCAGGGCGGCGCTCCGGCCGCCACGGCGTCAGGATTCTGATATGCCATCGGTTCCCCCTCCGCCGACAGCCTAACGATGTCGGTGTCGACGGAGGGACGAAGGGTGGATGCCGCGGCGCTACGCGCCCAGCACGACCCTGAGCTGCTCGACCGCCCAGTCGAGTTCGGTCGCGCGGATCACGAGCGGCGGGGCGATGCGGATCGTCTGGCCGTGCGTGTCCTTCACGAGCACACCGCGCTCGAGCAGCTTCTCGGCGATCTCCCGACCGGTGCCCTTCGCGGGGTCGATGTCGACGCCCGCCCAGAGACCGGCGATGCGCACCGCAGTGACACCGTGCCCGATGAGCGGTTCGAGTGCCGCGGCGAGGTGCGCGCCGAGGGCGCGGGCGCGCTCCTGGAACTCGCCCGTCTCGAGCATCTCGACCACGCGCAGACCGACGGCCGCCGCGAGCGGGTTGCCGCCGAAGGTCGAGCCGTGCTCGCCCGGACGGATCACGCCCAGCACGTCGTCGTTCCCGACGACCGCCGACACCGGCAGCAGTCCGCCGCCGAGGGCCTTGCCCAGCAGGTAGAGGTCGGGCACGACGCCCTCGCGGTCGCTGGCGAACGTCTCGCCCACGCGGCCGAGTCCCGACTGGATCTCGTCGGCGATGAAGAGCACGTTCTTCTCGTCGCAGATCTCGCGGATCCGGCGCAGATAGCCCTCGGGCGGGATGATCACGCCACCCTCGCCCTGGATGGGCTCGATCAGCACGGCGGCGGTGTCGTCGGTGATCGCGGCGGCCACGGCATCCGCATCGCCGTAGGGCACGATGTCGAAGCCGGGCGTGAACGGACCGAAGCCGTCGCGCGCCTGCTCGTCGTCGCTGAAGCTGACGATCGTCGTCGTGCGGCCGTGGAAGTTGCCGGCCGCGACGATGATGCGGGCCTTGCCGTCGGCGATGCCCTTGACGCGGTAACCCCAGGCGCGCGCGACCTTGATGCCGGTCTCGACCGCCTCGGCGCCCGTGTTCATCGGCAGCACCAGGTCCTTGCCCGCGAGCTTCGCCAGGGCGGCCGCGAACGGCTCGAGACGGTCGCTCTGGAACGCGCGGCTGATGAGCGTCACCCGACCGAGCTGCTCGGTGAGCGCCGCGACGAGAGCCGGATGCCGGTGGCCGAAGTTCACGGCCGAGTAAGCGGCGAGCAGGTCGAGGTAGCGCTTGCCCTCGACATCCGTCACCCAGGCGCCGTCGCCGCGCGCGATGTTCACCGGCAGCGGGTGGTAGTTGTGGGCGACGTGCCCGTCGTCTCGCTTCGCTCGCTCAGGAACCGACGTGGCGGAAGCGCCCGACGTCACTTCGCACCCCGCAGTTCGAGCGTGCAGCACTTGATGCCGCCGCCGCCGAGCAGCAGCTCCGAGAGGTCGACGGTGATGGGGTTGTAGCCGCGCTCGCGCAGCTGCTTCTCGAAGCCCTTCGCGCGCGGCGAGATGATGACGTTGTATCCGTCGCTCGCCGAGTTGAGGCCGAAGACGGCGCCGTCCTCGTCCGACACGAGGATCGCGTCGGGGAAGCGCTCCTCGAGGATCGCGCGGCTCTCGTCGTCGAAGGCACCCGGCAGGTAGGCGATGTTGGCGCGCTCGGGGCCGCCGTTCTCGATGCCCTGCACCGGGTCGAGCACCGCGATGGCGGTGTCGAGGTGGTAGAAGCGCGGGTCGGTGAGGTTGAGGGAGACGACCTCGCGGCCGAACACCTCACCGACCTCGCGGTGGCTGTCGCCGGTCGAGCGGAAGCCGGTGCCGGCAAGGATCACGTCGCCGACGAGGAGGAAGTCGCCCTCGCCCTCATTGACCTCCTGGGGCATGACCGTGTCGTAGCCGGCCTGGCGGAACCACTCGGCGAACGCGGGCGCCTCGCCCTGGCGCTCGACGAAGCGGAACTCGGGCACGTACGCGCGGCCGTCGATGAGGAATCCGCCGTTGGCCGTGTAGACCATGTCGGGGTAGCCGGCGAGCGGTTCGATGAGCTCGACCTCGTGGCCCAGTTCGACGTAGAGGTCGTAGAGCTTCTGCCACTGCGCGACCGCGTTGGCGGTGTCGGTCGGCTTCGACGGTTCCATCCACGGGTTGATGGAGTAGTTGACCGTGAAGTGCTCGGGCTTGCACATCAGGTAGCGGCGGTGGTGCGCGGTGCGCACGGGGGCGGATGCCACGGCGGTCTCGGGCGTCGACATGGATGCTCCTCGAATGAACGGGTGCGGCGGACGCTGTCCAGGGGCCCGGCGGAAGTTCGACCCGCTCGCTCGCTCATTTTGCGAGGCGGCGGGGAAGATGCGACTCGGGCACGCCGGTTTCATTGTGCCATCCGCGGGCTGTGGGGTGCCAGAGCGGGGTCGGTTCGGTTGATTCGCGTTTCGAATCGCTCACTTCGTCGTTTCGGAGGCCGGGAAGCGTCAAAGTGAGCGATTCGAAAGGTGGAGGTGCGGATCGGTCCGCGGTCAGGGATGCCTCAATCTCGGCCACCAGGCGAAGTCGCCCTTCCGGTGTTCCAGAAGTCGTCCTTCTCCTCCAGGGGTGTGAGGTCGTCGTCATACGTCCAGTCGCTATCAACCTGGCCGAATGTGTGTCGACCACCCATCGAAATGCACGGGTGATTTGCCCTTCAGCGTGAAGAGGAGGTCGTGGAGTTCCTCTATCCGTGGGCGGACGAACTCCGACCTCCGGTCGTATTCCTTGTCGTTGGCACGTCCGAGTTCTTGAGGAGCGTCTTACCTCGAACGGCGCCCAGCATTTTCTCGCTCACCATCAGCATTTGCCCGAGCTCGTCATCCCAAACCGTGCCCCGCACGTAAGCGCGGTCGGCCCGATCGGCCACCGGCTCTCACGTGAACCGCGAGATCTCGTCCTGGATCTCCGAGATCCGCTCGACACCGCCACCATCCGCCATGCCCGTCTCCTTCGTGAGTGGTTGGCGGGGTCGCTCGGCCACCACCGAGTCGATCCTCCGTCGCGACGGGTGGTGCATGAAACGACTCGCGCACATTTGCCGCTGCTTTCGAATCGCTTAATCTGCGTCTACTAGGACGCTACTTAGCTCTCAACAGAGTTGGGGAGGCTCCGCGACCTTTGAAATCGCGCGCTCCCGAGCGAGTCCCCCCCCCCCCCCCCGGGGAGCGAGAGCCGGCCCAGACCTCAGGCACGAAGCTCACCCCAGTCTGAGCTACTCACCAGGGTCCAGTTCTGATAGGTCTGCAAACATTTGAGTGCCTTCGCGCATGAGCTTCTCGACGAAGTCGGGCTTACTCAGGCCGTCGAGCTCTTCGGCGAGGAAAGCCTGCCCACTCGAACCGGACGTGTGCGCGGCGATACGCGATCGAAGGCTTTGGATGCGGCGTAGCAGTCCGATGTCGCGACCGACGTGCTTGTAGTTGCGAGCCTCTAGGAAGCGCTTGAGTTTTGAGATGCCTTTCTCGTCCTTGATCGGAGGGAGATCCGCCGCGATCGCGGACTCGTTCAACAGGTCGACGAGGAGCTTCGCGAGGCTGAGCAATTGCGCTTCGAACTCAGTGTCGGTGCTGTTGAGAGGGATGCGAACGCGCTGGATCAACTCGGCGTCACTTCCTTCGGCCTCGCGGTACAGGCCCCATCCCCAGTTCTCGATCCATGCGCGCTGGATAGCGAGATAGGCGTTCTTGAACAGGTGTTCCGGGTTCTCCGTCTCAGCGAACTGTGCGAGGAAGGAGCGACGGAAAGTGGATTCGCTCATCTTCGAGACCGGCGGAATGTTGTACGCACGCCAATGGTCACGGTGACTGTTCGGAATGTCTCGACCGATGTCGCCCAGGAACACCATGACAGCAGCGGGGTTGCCGTTGTCGATCTGGACACCCCAGACATGTCCACAGTTGAGTCGGCCGTCAGAGACCGAATATAGGCTGGGGTCGTCGTAGTAGCGCTTAAGCACCTCGGGCTTGAAGAAGACGGGTGTCAGATAGTGCGGAGCGTCAGAGTTCTTCCCGAAGTAGTTTGCGAGTTTGTCCTCCTCGCAGGTGAACTTGACCGGGCGCCCGTTCTCGTCCTCGCCGATGATGAACTCGGGGTACTCCTCATCGTCGCGATCCCACGGCCAGATTCCGCTCTGCTCTCGTGGAGGAGGTGGAAGGACGCGCTTGACAAGCAGCCGAGAGAAGACCTGGCTCCGCCCGAAACCAATATCACCGACACCCATGAAGACAACCGAATCCTTCTCGACATGGTCTTCCTCGTTCAGCTCCTCGAACGCTTCCGGCTTCTCATCTGTGTCTACAAACCCACGAGTGTCCGAGAAGAGAAGGAGGTCGAGCTGGCGGGCGGCCTGGTACCGACGCAGGAATGGCGTCCGAACGCGAATCTGGTGGCCTGTGAAAGCGATTGCGAGCTCCCTGGAGCCATCATCGCCGACGCTGTAGTAGTTCCCCGTGGCCTTGTCTTCCCACAGGTGCAGCAAAAGCCGAAACTCTTCGGAGATGAGATAGGCATCAGCAACGGCACCGTGCATCTCCTGGAGGAGGACAAGCGGTTCAAGATCTGGTCCGTCGATGTTGCGGTGGTACGTGCTGACCCACTCGCCATCCTCGTGATGCTGCGAGAACCCCGGAAAGCCACCGCCCACGGACATGTCCCAGCTGCCGCTCTGCATAGCGCGATCGCGGTAATCCGGCGCAGCAAACGCCGCGAAGCGTCCACCGTTCCGATCACCAGAGTCGTGCCAACTGTCGTACACGACGGTCCACGGACCGCTCCCGTTAGTCTGGCTCGTTCTACGTTCATCGGCCTGCCGAAGGACATCGACCGCGTCGTCGTGATTCAATTTGTCCCCCATACTGCATCCGATTATGACAGGGACATCCGAGACGTCAAGGTGAACGAACGACCGACCGGCCCGCGACATTCAGATAGCTTCGGATTATGCAAGCAATCGGTTGGGCAATGGTCACCGTCATCGTCGTCGCACTCATATGCGTTGTCGTCCTGGCATACAAGAAGCGAAGCGCCGCGGCCACCAAGCTCTACTTCGGATTCGTGCTCCTCTCTCCTGTCCTGTCTCTCATTGCCGGTGCGCACGCCCTCTCGATGGGCCGAAGTTTCCTGGAGGGTTATGCCGCTGCGATGCTCGTCGCCGGGACGGTCGCGCAAATATTGGTCGAGCTCTCAGGACGCGGCGGGAAGAAGTTCATCGCCGCGAAGGATTCCCGGGAAGCGTTGAAAGCGAGTGGATGGGGCATCATCTTCGTTGCCGCCCTCGCTGGTCTGCTCAACGTCCTATTCGCGCAGGGCTGACGAGATTCTGGTGGGAGATAGGCCGGCGGAAGGCATAGGAACCTCTCTCTCCGGCCGAGACGAATGAGTCTGCATACGCCCTTGAGCGTGTCCCTCGTCGGGGTTACTCTGACGTCATGCCCTTTACAGCCCCCATCTACACACAGGAGTCGGCGATCGGTCGCTCCCGCTTCGGCGATGATGGACTGACTGACAGCGAACGCGCTTCCCTGGTGAATGATTTCATGCGCGCCCCCAGCGCTGCATCTCGGTCTCACTTGGCTGCGTGGCGCGATCGCAAGCGTGCCGCTTAATTGGCGAGAAGCTTCGCACTCTGATCGCGAGCATCTGCAGTCCTTCGTCTGCGCCTACCCGGCGAGAATGCCGCGAGATCCTGTGACGCACAAGCCGGCGCACCCTCAGCCTTGGCAGTTTCGCGTCCAGACGGGGCTACGCGCCCAAAGGCCACCACTCAGGGGGCAGCGCATGTTCGTCGGGTATTCCGACGAGGGCCTGGCTGCGGTCGGAATGTACGAGCCGCGCTCTGTCGACGACTCCTTCTACATTCGCGCGGTGGCCCGCGCCCAGCGACTTGCTCACCAGCGCGTTGCAGACGAACTGGTGGCTGTGCTGATCGACCAGATCACGCGAGATCCAGAGTATGTCGAGCAGGGGTATCGCGATGTGTCATGCGAGATTCACTGGCGCAACCATCCGAGCAAGAAGCTGTTCAAGCGCGCGGGTTTCGCGTGCGTAGGGCATGACCTCGAGACAAGCATCGAAACGTGGGCGTTGGAGCTTGGTTCGGAACGTATCGAGTTCGACGATAACTAATGACCAAACGCGCTACCGTCGAGTAGCGCTCACCCCTCGCTCTGGCCGTGCCGCGTGCCCTGCGTCCACGATTCGGGGAACCATCCGCGGGCGGTGCCGAAGCATCGCGTCGGGTTGGGTCGCTTGTACTGTCCGAGGGAGTTTTGCTTCACGCCGATCCGTTCGGCGAGCTCGGAACGCGACATGTAGGTCTGCATCAGTTGTTGCCCCGCGGCTGCGGGACGGCGCCCTTCGGCCAGGTGTCTCCGCAGTCAGACAGCCTGGATCACCGGTGCGAGAGCCGCGATATAACTCCTCTGCCGCACGAGAGTGATCGCATCTCGGCGATCCGCTGGCTTCCCGGGCTTTCTCGATCTGAACGAACTCAGCGAAGTCAGTCATAGCGAAGGCATATTGCGCTCAGAATCACTCGAAAAGGCGCCCAGGAGGAAGGCCGCCTGCCCATACCCAGCAGCGAAAGGTGGCCTCCCGCATCGAACTCGTTTCCGGCGGGAGCGGCCCTAATCGTTCGCTAGAGGTGAGAGTTGGCGGCTTCAATCAGAGAGATCAGTGCGAGCATCCGCTTCTTAAGGTCGAAGGGCCACTCGAGAGGCAATTCGCGGGTTGCGACCTTCGCGATTGCCACCTTGCTCGGGTGCTTCACTTGCGTTCGAGTTTCGGACAACGGATTTGAGTACCGCTCCATCGGGCCAAACACTCGGGAATCCGCGCGCGCACGCCCGGGATGAGCCTCACGGATCGCAGCGTTGAGACGTTCCTCAGGCACGTAGTTCTCGATCGTGTATCCCGCAGTAACCCATACGAGTCCGTCCTCGTCGCCCTCTTCGACCGCCTCTTTGACACGGATCTTGGTGTCGTTGAGCCGCGCGCGACCATACTTACGGTCGGAGTCGATCACGATCGCCATGTAGCGGTTCAACCGCCTCAAAGAGATGAACTCGTTGACCTCTTCCTCGTCGAGCGGCGACAGCTGATTGAGCAAGCTTCCGCCGTAGAACATGATCGAGTAGTGCAGCCCCTCAAGGAATCGTCCGGGGGCAAGCGCATCCAGCCAGCTCTTGACGTAGATGCGGTCTGACGGGCCTTCTACCCAGATGACTGCGTTCGACTGAACTAAATCCGACGGGCGGTAGCCGAGGTCGCTCGCAATGCGCGCATGTTCCTTGCTGGTTCCAGCACGTTGAACGCTTGATCCCAAGACAGGATCGTGCTGAACGTGGAAGATCGTCCCAATGTCGGAATCCAATAAGTGCGCTGAGTGGGTTGCGATGAAGTACTGGTTGGTTGTCCTCTTAGCGAGGTAGCGCAGGAGCTGGCGTTGGAGTAGCGGGTGCATGTGCACTTCGGGTTCTTCGACGCACACAATCGAATCGGTCGTCAGGGTGGCAGCGGCAGCGAGAATCACGACCTCGTGAACCCCCGTTCCTAGATTCTCGATCGGTAACGTGCGGCCGTGCTGCGTCACGTGAATGGTGGAAAGATCGTGTGCTATGTCGATCGTGACTTCGGGGTCATCCAAGACAGTGCGCACGAACTCTTGAATCTCGAAGAACTTCGCCCTCTCCGCGAGACGTTCGGTGGTTGGATTTTGAAGCTCTAAGAGCCGTTGCTTGATGTTCCTACCATTCAAGTCCGGCGACTCCTCGTTGTCGTCGGTAATGACTCGAGTTCCCTCGACATAGACCGCTCTTGGAAGGCTGTCGACCTGCTGGCTGATGAGCCCTGCCACTCGGGTCGCGTTCGCGGCGTCGTTGGAGGACCACGAGCCTGACAGAGTCCTCACGAGGTGCTCAGTGTGAGGCGGGACTTCTCCCTCAAGGTGAACGCCACCGTTCTTGGTGGACCAGATGAGCCCTGGGTACCCCCGGGAAACGGTGTTGTGCGACACGAACTCCTCGATCATCCCGAATGTGCTGCTCGCGAGTCGCTCTCTCATCGCAGCGGTCGGCAGCTTGTGCTCCTGGCCGAAAAGCACGAGCGGATCATGGGTTCCATCGCCGAGAGGGCGATCGTTGCGCCCGACCGCCACTCCCTCACCCAACTGCTGATGCAGGATGCGCAGGATGTTCGACTTCCCGGAGTTGTTCTTACCCACAATGAGGTTGATTCGACTCAGCGGTACGAGCACAGCCAGGTGGGACGACGGGAAGCTACGGAAACCGCGGAACGCGAGACCTTTCAGCATGCTTGTCATCATGCCGCACCGATGCGTCGCCCCTCACCGTTGTCACCAACGTTGACTGCGTGACCCCATACCCAGCAACGAAACATTCGGTCGCGGACTCGGAACTTGAGGCGAGCGAGTTTGGCGAGGCTCTCGGGGCGCGGAATCTGCGGAGTGAGCGATTCGAAGCCTAGGGGCCGTCAGATAGTGCCGTGACGACGACTTTGCCGACGGTGTGGCCGGCGGCGACGTGGGACAGGGCGGCGGATGCTTCGGCGAAGGGGTACTCGCGTTCGATCACCGGGCGCAGAGCGCCGGCCTCGATGAGCGCCAGGAGTTCGCGCACGATCTCGGGTTTCGGCGCCGCCGCCAGGGAACGGATGCGACGGCGCGAGCCGATCGACAGCACGAGGGCTTTCAGCATCCGCGGGATCGGGCCGAGCACGTGCCCGCCGTCGCCGCTGACGAGCACGACCGCGCCGCCGTCGCGCACGAGGCGCTGCAACGGACGCAGCGGCATCCCGCCGACGACGTCGATCACCGCGTCGAAGTGCTCCGCCGGCAGGTCGCTCACGGGCGACGTGCGGTGGTCGAGCACCCGCACCGCGCCGAGCTCCTCGACGAGCGCGCTGTTGCGTTCGCCGCACGTCGCCCAGACCTCCGCCCCGCGGATCGCGGCGAGCTGCACGGCGAACGTGCCCACTCCCCCGGATGCGCCGATCACCAGCACTCGGCGCCCGGGAGCCGCCGCGCCTCCGGGCGTGATCCCCGCGGCGTCCAACGCCTGCCAGGCCGTCCCTCCCGCGATCGGGACGCACGCGGCGGAGATCGGATCGACGGATGCCGGACGCAGCGCGAGCCGACCCGCCGGCGCGACGGCGTACTCCGCCAGCCCTCCCCCGCCGGACAGCTCCACGACGACCTCGTCGCCGGGCGCAGCATCCGTGACCCCGTCACCGACGGCGACGACGGTGCCGGCCACGTCCAGGCCGCGAACCGGCTGCTTCGGTCGCGTCAGTCCGAAGATCGGTCGCACGAGCAGGGGGTCGCCGAGCATGAGGCGCACGTCGCCGGCGTTGAGCGCGGTGGCGCGAATGCGCAGCAGCACCTCGCCGGGGCCGGTCTCGGGCACCGGCATTCGCTCTCCCCGTTGGCCCGACGCCGGACCGTACGCCGCATTGCTCCAGGCCATCATCGTCTCGTTCATGTCACGCCTCCGGGTAGGTGAAGAGGTCGTCGAGCCCGACGCCGAAGGCGCGAGCGATCTGGAACGCGAGTTCGAGTGTGGGCGAGTACTTCTGCTGCTCGATCGCGATGAGGGTCTGCCGGGTGACGCCGATCGTGCGGGCGAGTTCGGCCTGGGTGAGGCCCGCGGCCTCGCGGTGGGTGCGGATGCTGTTCGAGACGAGTGTGGGCTTGACCATCACACGAGCCCTCGGCGGTAAGCGATGACCCGGGCGATGCCGCCCACGATGGCCGAGACCGCGAAGCCGGCGAACATCGTGTTCGCGATCCAGAAGACGTCGGCGCCGACCGCGCAGAGCCCGATGACCCCGAGCCCGGCGAGCACGACGAACGCCTGCTCGACACGACCGCCCAGGCGGCTGATGTCGCGGTCACGGATGTCGCTGCGGCCGGTGCCGTCAGGATCTCCGCGGTGGGCGATCAGGCCCCAGAGGATGCCGAGCACGATCGTTCCGACGATGCCGAGACCGATCGTCCAGAGCATGAGGGGAAACCAGTCGACGCTCTCGATCGGACGCGTCGCGGCCTGCTGCAGCACGATGACGACGTACGCCGGGATGACGATCAGGCTGATGATGAGCCCTGCCCAGGCATTGCGCTCTTCGTAAACCACGACGCCCCTCCATGTAAAGGATTCTTGACATGAGAGTACGTCCGGCCGGCGCGCGGTGTCAAGGATTCTTTACATCATGTTTGGAGTGGAGGCCGGAGCCTCGACGCTCACTCCTCGAGCTGGCGCCGCGCCCACGTGATCTCGATCGGGCACAGGTGATGGAAGAAGTGCGAATAGTCAGCGCTCGTGAACTCGTTCACGTCTTGCGGCATCGAAGCGCGAAGCTCCGCGACCAGCTCATCGAGAGTCGGCTGATCATTCTTGGGAACGCGATGTTGCAGAGCCGCCGCGATATAGCGCACGTGCGCGGGGGCGAGGATCTGGGACGAACCCTGCGTGACCGCGCCGACTCCCGGAGCTTTCAGGCTTCTTCGAACGAGATGCCCGTCCGTCAGCACCACCATCGACTCCCCACCCGCGAGAAACGGGATCGGCTCAGCCCGATTCGGCCATTTCCAGTTCGCCCCCATCGGGCACTCGGGGAGGAAGAACCACATCCCCTCGTCCATGCCGTCGTCGTCCGCGGGAAACGCCTGACGGAGCGCGTCAATCTTGTCGTCGATCGGCCCGGGGAAGGGAATAACTCCGTCACGGAGCAGCTCGTAGCCGTGATCGAAGAGCTGTCTGACCGTCCACAGGAACCCCTCGCGGCGCTCCGTGAAGGTCATCAGCGAATGAGGGAACTCGGGATCACCGCCGGGGGTGTCGAAGGCGGACCATATGCTGTGGAGGTCACGATCCTCGCACTGGCTTGCGATGTGAGCGAGTTGCTCGGGAGTGATCGGACTCACGTCGGCGCCTTCGTCTCTCGAAATCGGGCCGGAAGCACGAAGTGCCTCCCCGAGGTCGGGTCGCGTGCGGTCACGATCCACTCGGCGGGCAGTTCCGCGCGCACGCGCCGGGCGAGCGCAAGACCCTCTGCCGCCCACCCCGGAGGCACCTCGCTGTCGGGCGGGTAGTCCTCGTTGAAGCCGGCATCGGCAACACGGGACCATTCGGCGAGGTCGCGGACGAGCTTCGGGCTCAACCCGATCTCGTGTCCCTCGATGTAGTTCATTCCGTAGCGACCCGAGATCCATAGCGCATGTTGTTGCCAGTCCCAGAACACCCGCGCGCGCGGCGGTTCATCGGGCTCTCGGACAGGCAGCGTGACGCGAGAGTCATCCATCCGGTCTCCTCTTCCGCCGTTCGCACGGCGCTCGCCCATCCGCAGCACATAATCTCGCAGATCCGCGGTTATCTCGCATCGATTCCGGGGAATCTCTGCGAGAACAGTGCATATCTGCGAGATCAGCCCCGCAGGCCTCAGATGACCTCGGCGAAGACCGGATCGGGATTGCCGAAGCGGTGCGCCGTGATCGAGATCGCTTGCTCGTGCACGAAGGGCAGCAGTTCGATGCGCCCGGCCGAGGTCACCTCGCCGTCGTAGACCGCGGGGTCGGGATCGCCGTCGACCGCTCGGGCGAGCGATGCGTGCGCCGCCGCCACCGCGGCACGCGAACCGATCAGGCGGATGCGCGATGCCCGGGGCGCGGACACCGCTTCGCCCTCAGCATCCGATTCGTCGCGTCCGCGCACCCGCGCCACCCACTCGTCATCCGTCTCGAGGAACACCGCCGCATCGAGGTCGCCGAGCGCATGGCGTACCGCCGCGGGCAGCCCGACCGACACCGACAGTGTGAATCGCGCACCGGCCCGCACCGCGGCGAGAACGGTGCGCAGCACTTCCTGCAGCGGAGCATCCTCCGTCGCCCGCAGCTCGACGGGCAGCGGGCGGTACCGGAAGAGGTTGCGCTCGACACCCAGCCGCGAGACGTCGCGCACCTGGCCGAACTCGCGGTCCCAGGCGAGGGCGTCCGACAGGGCCGACTTGCGCAGCCATTCGAACGACTCGAAGTCGAGCGAGGGCTGGGCCGACTCGATCAGGGCGGTGATGCGCGAGTCGAGGCCGCGCAGGTGCAGTGTGCTCGACGGGGTCGAACCGGGCCGCGACCGCCACGACCCGAGGCCGATGAGGTAGTTCGGGCCGCCGGCCTTCGTGCCGGGACCGACCGAGGAGCGCTTCCATCCGCCGAACGGCTGGCGCTGCACGATCGCACCGGTGATGCCGCGGTTCACGTAGAGGTTGCCGGCCTGCACGGTGTCGAGCCAGTTCGCGAGATCGCCCGGATCCTGCGTGTGGAGCCCTGCGGTCAGCCCGTAGGCGACGGCGTTCTGCATCTCGATCGCGGCCGACAGGGTCGGCGCGTACATCACGCCCAGCACCGGCCCGAAGAACTCCTCGAGGTGGAACCGCGACCCGGCCCGCACGCCCACGCGCACACCCGGGTTCCACAGTCGCCCGCTGCCGTCGTCCTCGGTCGAGAGCGACGGCTCGATGAGCCACTTCTCGTCGCCCTCGAGCTGCGACAGCGCCCAGGCGAGTTTGCCCTGCGGCTTCTCGATCACGGGCCCGACCTCGGCGAGCGGGTCGGTGGGCCAGCCCACGTGCAGGGAGCGCACGGCATCCGCCAGTTGCCGGGCGAAGCGCTGCGAGCGTCCGACCGGCCCGACGAGGATGGCGAGCGACGCGGCCGAGCACTTCTGCCCCGCGTGACCGAAAGCACTCTTCACGAGGTCGGCCACCGCGAGGTCGAGATCGGCGGACGGGGTGATGATCATCGCGTTCTTGCCGCTGGTCTCGGCGAGCAGCGGCAGGTCGGCGCGCCACGAGCGGAACAGCGCCGCCGTGTCCCACGACCCGGTCAGGATGACGCGGTCGACGGCTCCGTGCGTGACGAGCTGCTGCCCGAGCGCGCCCTCCTCGATGTCGACGAGCGCGAGCACGTCGCGCGGCACACCCGCCTGCCAGAGCGCCTCGGCGATCACCGCGGCGCAGCGGCGCGCCTGCGGCGCCGGTTTGAAGATCACACCCGATCCCGCGGCGAGCGCGGCCAGCACTCCCCCGGCGGGGATCGCGACGGGGAAGTTCCAGGGCGGGGTGACGACCGTGACGGATGCCGGAACGAACGCGGCCCCCGCGATCGCATCGAGCTCGCGCGCGGTCGCCGCGTAGTAGCGGGCGAAGTCGACGGCCTCGCTGACCTCGACGTCGGCCTCGGCGAACACCTTTCCGGTCTCGGATGCCGCGACCTCGATCAGCTCGCCACGACGGGATTCGAGCGCGGCGGCCGCGCGCAGCAGTACCTCGGATCGGTCGGCGGCGGGGCGGGACCCCCACGAGGGCGCGGCATCGCGCACAGTCGTGACGATGTCCTCGAGGGCCGCGGGATCCTCGACCAGCGCCGACGCGAGGGTATCGTCGCCGGCGGTCGATGTCGCGATGCGTTCGCGGATGCCGCGTGCCCACTCGCGGTTGGCGGGCAGGGCCGGGTCGCTGTCGACCGCGTTCGTGAAGCCGGGCGCACCGGCCGAGGCATCGGCGAGCTCTCGGGGCGCATACACCGCGGTCTCGAGGAACTGCTCGGCGTCGAAGCCGTCGTCGTCGGACGATCCGCGCGAGATGCCGAGCACGGCCTTGGTCAGGTCGGCTTCGGGCACCGGGTCGATGAGCACCGGACGCACGGACTCGTGCATCGGGGCGAGGCGATCCTGTCGCCGGCGCGGCCCCGTGCGCAGGTTCGGGTCGCTCGAGCGATCGAGGGCGTCGAGGAAGCGGTCCTGCTCGCGCACGAACAGGGACTCGTCCTCGCCGAGCTGGAAGGCCGCGGACAGGAAGTTGTCGCTCGAGGCGTTCTCCTCGAGCCGGCGGACGAGGTAGCTGATCGCGACGTCGAACTCGGCGGGTGCGACCACCGGCACGTAGAGCAGCACAGGGCCGACCTCGCGCGAGACCGCCTGCACCTGCCCCTGGGCCATGCCGAGCAGCATCTCGAACTCGACCTGCTCGCGCACCCCGCGCTCGCCCGCGAGCAGCCAGGCGTACGCGATGCCGAAGAGGTTGTGCCCGGCGATACCGAGGTGCACGGCGGCGGTGCGTTCGGGCTGCAGGGCCCAGTCGAGGCAGCGGAGGTAGTTGGCATCCGTGTCGAGCTTGGTGTCGTACGTCGCCGGCGTCCACCCGTGCATGGTCGCTTCGACGCGCTCCATCGCGAGATTCGCGCCCTTGACGAGGCGGATCTTGATAGGGGCGCCGCCGTGGGCGACGCGGTCCTGCGCCCAGGCGGTGAGCTCCTGCAGCGCGGGCAGGGCGTCGGGCAGGTAGGCCTGCAGCACGATGCCGGCGTGCAGATTCGCCAGGCGCGGGTCCTCGAGGATGCGCGTGAACACCGCGATCGTCAGGTCGAGGTCGCGGTACTCCTCCATGTCGAGATTGATGAAGGTCTGGGTCCCCGAGCCTGTCGCCCCCTGGGTCCCTGAGCCTGTCGAAGGGCCCGACGCCGTCAGGTACAGCGGCAGCAACCGTTCGACCACCCGCTCGACCACCTCGTCGAACGCCCACATCGAGATGTGGCTGACGACGGCCGACACCTTGACCGACACGTAATCGACGTCGGGCCGGCGGATCAGATCATGGATGCCGTCGAGTCGGCGCTGCGCCTCACCCTCGCCGAGCACGGCCTCGCCGAGCAAGTTGAGGTTGAGCCGGGCACCGGATCCCTTGATGCGCTCGATCGCCGGCCCCAGTTTGGCGGGGCGCGCGTCGACCACGAGGTGCCCGACCATCTCCCGCAGCACGCGGCGGGCGATCGGCACGGTGGGAGCGGGGAGCACGGGAGCGATGCCGCCGCCGAGCTTGACCGCACCGCGCAAGTACCAGGGCAGGAATTCCGGCACGAGCGGAGCGATTCGGCGGAGGCGCGATGCCGCAGCACCCAGGCTTTCGGGCCGCATGACGCCGTCGACGAAACCGAGCGTGAACGGCAGGCCGTTCTCATCGCGCAGCACACCGGCGAGACGCGCGGCAGCGGGATCGACGTCGGCCGCGGCGGCCTCGACGACCCAGCGACGGGCGAGCTCGACGGCCTGATCGGCGATCGAGGCGGATGCCGCGGCATCCGATGCGGGAGACGACTCTGCCATGTGTCTCACACTAGAGCGGCGGTGCCGCGGGAGCGGGCTGGCTCGCCCGTGATTCCGCGGGTGAGGGGTGAGAGAGAGGTCACCTCCGCCTCGGGAGAGGGTGGTACCACCGGTGTGACGACGGCAGGAACTACAGGCCGGCGTACGCGACGAATACGGCGATGAACCCCGTGCTCTGCGGCGCATCGAGCCAGGACGAGATGAATACCGCCGTGAATGCCAAGGCCTGCACGAGTGCAGCCCACCGCACCCAGACCCACCGACGCCGGCATCCGATGACGCCGATCACGCCGGCCCCCGCGGCGCCGACGCACGCGAGCAGCCATCCGACGCTCATCGCATTCGAGACGCCGAGGAATCCGACGAGGAGGAGCGCCCCGAGCCCCCACACGAACACCACGCCCACCCCGGCGACCACCGCGAACACCATCGCCGGGGGCATCTCGTCGGCCTCGCGCTCGCCCACTTCGTCGGGCGCTGGGGCCGCCGTCATGAGTCGAGGCCCGCCGCTTCCTGTTGCTTCCATAAGGGCACCGGGTGGTACCAACGGTGCGACGACGGCAGGAATTGCAGCCCCGCGTAGGTGATGAACAGTGCGACGACCCACGGGACGAACGGCATCCACCCGACGAACGTGCACAGCACCACCGTCACGACGAGCGCCTGCAGGAGCGCGGCCCAGCGCACCCAGACCCAGCCGCGGGCGCATCCGACGACGCCGGCGATACCTCCCGCGACACCGAACAGGCACCCGAGCAGCCAGGGAGAAGCGGAGTTGCCGAAGCCCTGCACGAGCGCGATGAGCATCAGCGCGGCGACCACCCACAGAAGGGCCACGCCCACGCCGCACACGATCGCGAGCAACATGGCCGCGGGGAGATCGTCGTTCGTCTGCCGCGACGGAGGCCGGTCGTGCACCTCGAACTCGCTCATGCTCCCCCTCGCCTTCTGCCCGCACCACTTCGGAGAATGCGGGCGACACGCCAGGCTAGGCCGCGTCATGACGGCGTGTCGAGGCGAAACTCCGAAGTTGTGCCAGGCGTACCGATATGCGCCGGGAACAGGGGAAAGCTCGAAACAGGAAGGCCGTCAGCTCCAGTCGCTCGGAGCCTCCGCACGCACGGGCGGCAGGGCGGATGCCGCAGCCCACTCGTGCACCCAGGCATCGATCTCGGGCACACCCTCGGGCTTGCCGACGGCGGCGAACAGCTCCTCGTTGGCGACCGTGCCGCCGGTGCGGCGCAGCATCCGCGCCCGGATGATCGCCCGGGCGTAGATCTGGCCCTTCACGACCGCTCGATGCTCGAGGAACAGCGCCTTGTCGTCGTGCCCGATGAACCGCGACTGCACCTCGAACCGCTTCCACGGCACGAGCGAGCGACGGAACGTGATCGTCTCGCTCGACACCACGGCGTACCAGCCGTTCTCCTTCATGGCGTCGAACAGCCCGGAACGGATCAGCAGGTCCCACCGCCCGAGATCGAAGAGCGACAGGTACCGGCCATTGTTCATGTGGCGCAGGATGTCGAGGTCGGTGGGCAGCGTCGTCAGACGGATGCTGCCCACCGCCGTCGCGTCGAGGGTCTTGCCCCGCCGCACGCGGGAGCGGGCACGGAAGATCACCAGGAGGGTGCGCCAGATCACGTTCACGAGGAATGATCGTATTCATCCACGCACGATCCGCGAAGATCGTTGTCGAGATCCTCCATGCCCTCGCGGGCGGTCATCGACGGCATCCGCTCGATTTCCGGATAGCGGATGCCGCGCGTAGAGTCACGACCATGAGCGCCGAAGCCCAGCCCGAAGTCATCGTCCGTCCGGTCCGTGATGTGGACGCGGAAGCCCTCGGTCGCGTGCACGCCCAGTGCTGGCACGAGACCTACGACCACCTGATCAGCAAGGCAGCGCTCGAGAAGGTGTCGCCGCGCCGCATGGCCGAGCTGTGGACTCACTGGGCCTCGCAGGGCCCCGACTTCACGATGAGCGCCGCCCTCGTCGACGGCGAGATCGTCGGTTTCGCCGGTTCCGGTCCCGCCCGCGACAAGGACGCCCCGGCGCTGCGCGAGCTGTACTTCATCTACCTGCTCGACGCATACCACTCCACCGGCATCGGTCAGAAGCTCTTCGACGCGACCGTCGAGAAGGACGCCCCGCTCTACCTCTGGGTCGCGGAGGACAACCCCCGCGCGCACCGCTTCTATCAGCGCAACGGCTTCACGCTCGACGGCGCCAGCCACACGGAGCCGTTCCTCGGCGAGACGCTGACCGAGGTGCGCTTCACCCGCTGAGGCATCCGCATCGGGTCCGCGGGGCCTCGCTACCGACCCCGCGAGCCGCTCAGCGCCCGGACACGTTGCCGAAGACCTTCGCGATCGGCGCGAGCACCAGGGGGCGAGCTGCCACCCACGCACCCGCGATCACCACGAGCGACACGACGAACACCCAGAAGCCGGTCCACGTCACGGCATCCTGAGACGCGTACATGTGGTTGAGGTTGCGCAGGAACCCGGTCAGCATCACCAGCGCCACGTGCGCGATGATGAACGCCACGAAGTACAGCATGACCGGGAAGTGCAGCGCGCGCGCCCACTCCACCGGGTACGCCTTCGAGAGCTTCTCGGCCTTCTTGGGCCACAGCCCCGACATCCGGAATCCGGTGATAGCCGCCAGCGGGGCCGCGATGAAAACGGTCGCGAAGTAGGCGAGCTGCTGCAGGCTGTTGTAGTTGTTCCAGCCGTTCTCGTGCGGCCAGTCGAACGAGACGTACTGCAGCGCCGCCGACAGTGCGTTCGGGAACACCTCCCAGCTCGTCGGGACGATCCGCACCCAGTGCCCGGTGACGATCAACAGCACCACGAACACGACGCCGTTCACGAGCCACAGGATGTCGAGCGCCTGATGGAACCACAGCGCCAGGCTGATCTTGCCCTTGGGATTCCCCCGCGGCGCCCAGAACACGGTCGGCCGCTTCTCGGTGCGCACGCGCAGACCCGAGCGGATGATGAGCACGATCAGGAACGCGTTGAAGAAGTGCGCCCAGTTGACCCACGGTGCGAAGCCCGGTTCGACGGCGATCGGCGAGGTGTACTCGCCGGGGAACGTCGCGAGGAAGTCCTGCATGAACGGCAGGCTCAGCAGCGCGCGTACGAGGGCGACCGCGGCCGCCGCCAGCACGCCGAGAGCCGCCGCGCCGAACAGCACGGCGATTCCCTGCGTCCAGGTCGGGCGGGGACGAGCGGATGCCGCGGCCGGGCTCGTGATGCGGCGCGGGGCGGTTCCGTTCCAAGCCGTGGGAGGGCGGGGCGGCGCGGTCGTGGTGACGACGAGTGCCTTGTGGGGGGACGCTTCGACAGGCTCAGCGACCCACTCCTGCTCCGCGACCATGCTCTGCTCGGCGGCCACGCTCTGCTCAGCGGCCACGCTCTGCTCTACGGCCACGCTCTGCTCAGCGGCCACGCTCTGCTCTGCGGCCACGCTCTGCTCAGCGGCAGGCTCCGACACCTGGGTCCCTGAGCCTGTCGACGGGCCGCGCCGCGCAAGAACCCCGGCGGGCGGCCAAGGCTCTCCGCCCGGCGTGCGCGGGAGTCCGCGGCGGATGCCGGATGCTGTCTCGTGGGCGGACGCTTCGACGGGCTCAGCGACCCGCTTCTCCTCAGCGACCACGCTCTGCTCGGCGGCGGGCTCCGACACCTGGGTCCCTGAGCCCGTCGAAGGGCCCCGCCCCGCAGAAACCCCTGCCGGAGGCCACGGCTCGCCCCCCGGGACGCGCGGCAGACCGCGACGGATGCCGGATGCTGCCTCGCGGATGGGCGCTTCGACAGGCTCAGCGACCCAGTCGGGCTCGGCGCCCCATCCGGGCTCAGCGACCAGGCCGGGCTCAGCGACCCAGCCGGGCTCGGCGACTCCCGTGAGAGGCCCTTCGTCTGGCTTCGCTCGCTCCGGAACCTCGGAGCGACGAGACGAAGGTCCCGCCGGCGGCCACGGCTCGCCACCCGGCGTGCGCGGCAGACCGCGGCGCAGCATCCGCCCGTCCTGAGCCTCGGAGACCATCGGCTCCCCTACTTCCGGGCCTCGAGGGCGGCGATCACCTGCGGCACGATCGTGAACAGGTCGCCGACGATGCCGAAGTCGGCGACGTCGAAGATCGGCGCCTCGCCGTCTTTGTTGATCGCGACGATGGTCTTCGAGGTCTGCATTCCGGCACGGTGCTGGATCGCGCCCGAGATCCCGAGCGCGACGTACAGCTGCGGCGACACCGAGACACCCGTCTGACCCACCTGGTACGACTGCGGGACGTACCCCGCGTCGACGGCGGCGCGCGAGGCTCCGACGGCCGCACCGAGGGCATCGGCGAGCTGCTCGACGAGCACGAACTTCTCCTTCGAGGCGAGTCCGCGCCCGCCCGAGACGACCCGGGTCGCCCCGCGCAGTTCGGGTCGCGACGAGGCCTGCTCCACGGTTTCGATCGGGCCGACGGATGCCGCGGCGGCCCCCGAACCGGCGACGTCGAGCTCCTCGACCGCGGGCGATGCGACGGCCTCGGCCCGGGTGTCCACCGCTCCCTGACGCATCGTGATGACGGGCGCGCCGGAGGTCGGCGCCGCATCGACGAGGTAGGCACCGCCGTAGACGGAGTGGTGCGCGACCACCCCCTCGTCGTCGCGCGAGACACCGACGGCGTCGACGCACAGAGCGAGCCGTGCGCGCACCGCGAGGCGGGCCGCGGCGTCGCGACCGGCGATCGAGTTCGACACGAGCACGGCATCCGGCCGCACCCGGTCGAAGGCGGCCTGCAGGGCGTCGACCCCGGGCACGGTGAGCACCGCGGCATCCGCGTCGGCGGTCAGCACGACGGATGCTCCGAGCGCTGCGACCTGAGCGGCGGCATCGGACGAGCCGCCCACGATGAGGGCGACGGGCGCGCCGATCGTCGACGCGGCACCGATCAGTGCAGCGGTGCTGCTCGCCGGAGCGCCGGCGGGGTCGACGTCGACGAGCACGAGGATCGGGTTCTCGGGGTAGCCCATGTCACACCAGCCTGTTCTGCACGAGGTAGTCGACGAGTTGCTGGGCGGCATCGCCCTCGTCGGTGATCTTGACGCCCGCCGCGCGCGGGGGCTTCTCGGCGACCGCGGTCATGATGGTGCGCGGGGCCGCGGAGGGATCGGCAGAGACGTCGAGGTCGGCGAGCGAGAGGACCTCGACCGGCTTCTTCTTCGCGGCCATGATGCCCTTGAAGTTCGGGAAGCGGGCATCCGGCAGCGCCTCGGTGATCGAGATCACGGCCGGGAGGGCGGCGGTCACCGTCTGCGACCCGAAGTCGGTCGCACGGGTTCCGGTGACGGCATCCGCCCCGATCTCGACCGCCGTGAGCGCGGTCGCCTGCGCCCAGCCGAGGTGCTCGGCGAGCATCGCGGGGATCACCCCGCCCGAACCGTCGGTCGACAGGTTGCCGCAGATCACCAGGTCGGGGGCGCCACGGCGGATCGCGGCGGCGAGCACCTCGGCGGTGAGCCCGAGGTCGGCGCCGACGAGCTGCTCGTCGGCGATGTGCACCGCGGATGCCGCACCGATCGCCAGCGCGCGCCGCACCGTGGCGGTCGACCCCTCCGGGGCCATCGAGACGGCGACGACCTCGACTCCCTCGCTCGCATCGGCGTGACTCAGGGCGACCTCGAGGGCGCGCTCGGTGATCTCGTCGAGCACCACGTCTCCGGCGGCCCGATCGGCCAGTCCGGTCTCCAGGTTCAGCTTGCGGTCTCCGTAGGTGTCGGGCACCTCTTTGACCAGGACGAAGATCTTCATCGATTGCTCCTCACGACTCTGACGATTCTATCCCTGCGGCACTGCGTCTCAGTCTCGATGAAACTGAGAACCAGCCCTGACGGCATCCGCTCCACGACGCGCGCGCCGAGTACCGTAGAGGCGTGGTCCGACCCCGCCCCCTGCCCGTGGATCCGCTCGCCGAAGCGAAGCGGCAGTGGCTCGCGCACGGATGGACGGATGCCGCCGACGGCATGGCCGTCGTGACCTCGGTCATGCGGGCCCAGCAGCTGCTGCTCGCCCGTGTCGATCAGGCCCTCAAACCCTTCGAACTGAGCTTCGCCCGCTACGAAGTGCTGCGGCTGCTCGCGTTCAGCCGCGAGGGACGTCTGCCCCTGTCGAGCGTCGTCGCCCGTCTGCAGGTGCACGCGACGACGGTGACCAGCACCGCCGAGCGCCTCGTGCGCGACGGGCTGATCGTGCGTGAACCTCACCCGCACGACGGCCGCGCCGCCCTGCTCGCGCTCACCGTGGCCGGTCGCGACCTGGTCGAGCGGGCCACCGCCGCGCTCAACGCCGACGTGTTCGCGTCTCCCGGTGTCGACCGCGACGACGCAGCAGAGCTCGTGGCGATCGTCGCACGCCTGCGCAAGGATGCCGGCGACTTCACCGACCCGCGCCCCACGCCGGAGCCCCTCTGACATGGCGCAGCTCGTGCTCGAGACCGTGATCGCGGCTCCCGTCGACGCGGTGTTCGCGGCGTCCCTCGATCCCGAACTGCACGTGCGATCCATGTCGGCACACGGCGAGACGATGGTCGAAGCCCCCGCCGGCGGGGTGTTCACCGACGGGTCGACGGTCACGTGGCGGGCACGGCACTTCGGCATCCCGTTCCGGCTGCGGTCTCGGGTGTTCGACCTCGATCCCCCACGCGGGTTCCGCGATCGGCAGATCTCGGGCCCGTTCGGATCGTTCCTGCACGTGCACTCGTTCACGCAGCATCCGCGGGGCACGCTCATGCGCGATGTCGTGACGTTCCGCTCGCCCTTCGGGCCGATCGGACGCCTGGTCGACCGACTGTTCCTGTGCGAGTACATGCGCGGCGTGATCGCCGAGAGGAACCGCACACTCGTGGCGGAGCTCGAACACCGCTGAGTGCGGCGTATCCTCTGGGCATGAGCGAACTGCGCATCCGCACCGTCCTCGTCGGTCGGGGTCCGGCCGCCGCGATCATCCTCACCGACGAGCAGGTTCAGTCCTTCGGTGCGGGCAAGGCTTTTCCCGTCGCCGTCACGATCGGCGACCGCACCGCCCGCCTGCGCCTCGCACGCATGGGCGGGCAGAACATGATCGGCTTCAGCAAGGCCGTGCGCGCAGAGCTGGGCGTCGAGATCGATCAGGAAGTCGACGCCGTGATCCGGCTGGACGCCGCCGAGCGAACGGTCGACGAGCCCGCCGAACTCACCGCGGCGCTCGACGCCGACCCCGCGCTGCGCGCCGCGTTCGATGCCCTCGCCTACTCCGCCCGCAAGGAGTACGCGCGTTCCGTCGCCGAAGCCAAGCAGGAGGCCACGCGCGAGCGTCGCCTCGCCAAGATCGTCGAGGCGCTGCGGGGCTGACGCGCAGACGGGGATCATCTGTTGCGGAAGTCGGGCTGCCGCTTCTCACGGAACGCCGACATGCCCTCCTTCTGATCCTCGGTGTCGAACAGCAGCGCGAACGCCTGCTTCTCGTGCGCGAGGCCGTCGGCGAGGCTGGTCTCCATAGCGGTGTCGAGAGCCGCCTTCGCCGCGTAGAGCGAGGGCAGCGACTTCGACGAGATCGTCTCGGCGAGCGTCGTCGCCTCGGCGAGCAGATCGGATGCCGGCACCACCCGCGAGACGAGACCGATGCGTTCGGCTTCCTCGGCGCCGATGATCCGGCCCGAGAGCACGAGCTCGGCGGCCTTGTAGTAGCCGACCGCGCGGATGAGCCGCTGCGTTCCGCCCATGCCGGGGATCACGCCGAGGTTGATCTCGGGCTGCCCGAACTTCGCGGTGTCGGCGGCGAGGATGATGTCGCACATCATCGCCAGCTCGCATCCGCCGCCCAGCGCGAAACCCGCGACCGCGGCGATCACCGGGGTACGCACGGCGGCGAAGTCGTTCCACGCGCCGAAGTGGTCGGTGGCGAGCATCTCCGCCGACGACATGCCCTCCATCTCCTTGATGTCGGCGCCCGCGGCGAAGGCCTTCTCGGAGCCGGTGACCACGATCGCCCCCACGCCCTCGTCGGCGTCGAGCGCGAGCGCCGCGGCCGTGACCTCCTCCGACACCCGGCCGTTCAGCGCGTTCAGGGCCTGCGGGCGGTTCAGGGTGATCCACCCCACGCGTCCGCGCTGCTCGACCAGGATCGTCTCGTACTCGGTCATCTCTCTCCTTCGTCGCGTCGTCGTCTCCCAGTCTCTCGTCTACCGCTCGCGGATGTCGGTGATGATGCCGGAGAAGTCGCGGCCGGCGCCGTCGCCCGCGGCGTAGGCGGCGTAGAGCTGCTGGGCGAGCCGACCCATGCGCGCATCGGTCGAGGTCTGCTCGATCGCCTGGAGCGCGAGCCCGAGATCCTTGGCCATGAGGGCGCCGGCGAAGCCCGGCCGATAGTCGCGGTTCGCGGGGCTCGTCGGCACCGGACCCGGCACGGGACAGTTGGTCGTGATCGACCAGCACTGACCGGATGCCTGCGACACCACGTCGAACAGCGCCTGGTGCTCGAGCCCCAACCGCTCCCCCAGCACGAACGCCTCGGCGACGGCGATCTGCGACACGGCGAGCACCATGTTGTTGCACACCTTCGCCGCCTGGCCGAGCCCGGGGCCGCCGCAGTGCACGATCCGCTTGCCCATCGCCTCGAGCAGCGGAAGGGCCGCGGCGAAGTCCTCGTCGCTGCCGCCCACCATGAACGCGAGCGTGCCGTTCTCGGCCCCCACGACCCCGCCCGAGACGGGAGCGTCGACGTTGCGGTGCCCCGCGGCGAGCGCGAGAGCGTGTGCGGCGCGCGCCTCGTCGACCGCGATCGTCGACGATTCGATGAACAGCGTGCCGGGCCGGGCCGCCGCGAGCAGACCGCCGCGGTACGCGTCGAGCACGTGCTTCCCGGCGGGGAACATCGTGATGACGGCATCCGCATCGGCTGCGGCATCCGCCCCGTCGGCCGCGATCGGGATGCCGGCGGCCCGCGCCGCCTCCACTGCTGCCGGCACGGGGTCGAAGCCGCGCACCTCGTGCCCCGCCTTCACGAGGTTGACCGCCATCGGCAACCCCATGTGGCCGAGACCGAGGAAGGCGATGCTCGTCATGATGCGCTCCGCATCGAGGCGGAGCCCGAGGGCCGCAGCATCTCGCGCCCGACGATGAGGCGCATGATCTCGTTCGTGCCCTCGAGGATCTGGTGCACCCGCAGGTCGCGCACGACCTTCTCGATGCCGTAGTCCTGCAGGTAGCCGTAGCCGCCGTGCAGCTGGAGCGCGCGGTTGGCGACGTCGAAGCCGGCGTCGGTCGCGAAGCGCTTGGCCATCGCGCAGCGCATCGTCGCGTCCGGCGCCTTCGCGTCGACCGCCGCCGCACCGTCGCGCACCATGAGGCGAGCGGCCTGCAGCTCGGTGCGCATGTCGGCGATCTGGAACAGGATCGACTGCTTCTCGGCGAGCGGCTCGCCGAAGGCGACCCGCTCGTGCACATACTGCACGGCCCGATCGAGCGCCCACTGCGCCCCGCCCAGCGAGCAGGCCGCGATGTTGAGACGGCCGCCGTTGAGCGCCGACATCGCGATCGCGAAGCCGCGACCCTCCTCGCCGAGCAGAGCGGATGCCGGTACCCGCACCCCGTCGAAGATCACCTGGCGCGTGGGCTGGGCGTGCCAGCCCATCTTCCTCTCGAGGGCGCCGAAGCCGAGCCCCTCGGCGTCGCCGGGGACCAGGAAGGCCGAGATGCCGCTCGCGCCCGGGCCGCCGGTGCGCGCCATCACGACGTACACCGCGGCCTCGCCCGCGCCGGAGATGAACTGCTTCACGCCGGTGAGCACGTAGTCGTCACCGTCGCGCACCGCGCTCGTGGTGATGTTCGCGGCATCCGACCCGGCACCCGGCTCGGTGAGGCAATAGCCGCCGAACTCGGCCATGGCGGTGAGGTCCGGCATCCACCGGGCGATCTGCGCGTCGGTGCCGTAGGTGTCGATCATCCACGCCACCATGTTGTGGATCGAGATGTACGCCGCGACCGCGGGGTCGCCCTGCGCGAGCTCCTCGAAGATCGCGACCGTGTCGGAGCGGCTGAGCCCCGTGCCGCCGGACTGCTCCCGCACGTAGATGCCGCCGAGGCCCAGCTCGCCGGCGCGGCCCAGTGACGCGCGGGGGAAGAGGTGCTGCTCGTCGCGCTCGAGCGCGTGCGGGGCGAGTTCGGTCTCGGTGAAGTCGCGCACCGCCTCGAGGATCGCGTCGCGCTCGTCGGCGGTGAGAGGGGTGGTCACGTCGGTCATGGTCATCGTCGACTCCTTGATCCTGGGTTCCTGCCCTTCGACAGGGTCAGGAACCGCAAAAGATGTGGTCAGTGCATGGTGGGGATGACGAAGCTGGCGCCGTCGCGGATGCCCGCCGCGGGCCACCGGCTCGTCACCGTCTTGGTCTTCGTGTAGAAGCGGAAGGCGTCGGCGCCGTGCTGGTTGAGGTCGCCGAATCCGCTGCGCTTCCAGCCGCCGAACGTGTAGTACGCGATGGGCACGGGGATCGGCACGTTCACCCCGACCATGCCCACCTCCACCCGGGCGGCGAAGTCGCGGGCGGCGTCGCCGTCGCGCGTGAAGATCGCGACGCCGTTGCCGTACTCGTGTTCCGAGGCCATGCGCAGCGCCTCTTCGTAGTCGGCGGCGCGGGCGATCACGAGCACCGGCCCGAAGACCTCCTCACGGTAGATCGCCATGTCGGTCGTGACGTGGTCGAACAGCGTCGGTCCGAGGTAGAAACCCTCCTCGTGACCCGCGACGGTGAATCCGCGGCCGTCGGCGAGCAGTGTCGCGCCCTCGTCGATGCCCTGCCGGATGTATCCCTCGACCCGCTCCACCGCGGCGCGGGTGACGAGCGGGCCGTAGTCGACATCGGGCGCCAGCGAGGGGCCGACCCGCAGGTGCGCGACGCGTTCGAGGAGCTTGGCGGCGAGAGCATCCGCCGTCTGCTGTCCGACCGGAACCGCCACCGAGATGGCCATGCACCGCTCACCGGCCGATCCGTATCCCGAGCCGATCAGCGCGTCGACCGCCTGATCGAGGTCGGCGTCGGGCATCACGATCATGTGGTTCTTCGCGCCGCCGAAGCACTGCGCGCGCTTGCCGTGCGCCGCTGCCGTGGAGTAGATGTACTCGGCGATCGGCGTGGAGCCGACGAAGCCGACGGCACGGATGCGGTCGTCGGCGAGCAGCGTGTCGACCGCCTCCTTGTCGCCGTGCACGACGTTGAGCACGCCGGCGGGCAGCCCCGCTTCGAGGAACAGCTCGGCGAGGCGCACCGGCACCGAGGGGTCGCGCTCGCTGGGCTTGAGCACGACGGCATTGCCTGCGGCGAGCGCCGGCCCCGCTTTCCAGAGCGGGATCATCGCGGGGAAGTTGAACGGGGTGATCGCGGCGACCACACCGAGCGGCTGGCGCATCGAGTACACGTCGATGCCCGCGCCGGCCCCCGTCGAGTACTCGCCCTTGAGCAGGTGCGGGGCTCCGGCCGAGAACTCGATGACCTCGAGCCCGCGCTGGATGTCGCCCTTGGCGTCGTCGACGGACTTGCCGTGCTCGCTCGCGAGCAGCTCGGCGAGAGACTGCATCTCGCGCTGCACCAGATCGAGGAACCGCAGCAGCACGCGAGCGCGCTTCTGCGGGTTCGTGGCGGCCCACTCCGCCTGGGCCTCTTCGGCATTCGCGATCACCGCGCGCACCTCGTCGGCAGAGGCGAGCGGCACCCGGGCCTGCACGGCGCCCGTACTGGGATCGAAGACATCGGCGAAGCGCCCGTCGGCCGGGGTGAGGTGCGATCCGCCCACGAGATGCGGGATGGTACGAGTCATTGTGCGACGTCCCTTCGTGCCGTCTTTGGCACATCGCAAGTTTACTTCGGCGCCCATGTATTTACTAGGGCATCCATCTATCTCGCGCCCACCCTCTCCGAAAAGCGCACCGATCGGTCAGAAATGCCGGGTATCGAGCCTCAGAATCGACATTTCGCACCGGTCGGCGCGGCATCCGGGTGTTGAGGGCGTTGAGGATGTTGAGGATGTTGAGGCGGCGTTCACCCGCCGGTCACCTCGGCGAACTACAACTGCAGGTGCGCGGAAGACTCAGACCGGATCGGGAAGTCACAGGTTTCCGCGCCACGGGGCGCCGAGCGCTCCCGGACCCCCGCCGAATCGGGTCGGCGGGGGTCTTCTCCGTCTGCAAGAGCGTTAGCGTCCGCGTCCGCTGTACCCAACTCAGGAACAACGGCATCGATCGGCCGATTCGGACCCGCTTCACCCCCGATCCGGCGGATTCATCCTGAGTCATGGCCGCCCTCAGGCACTCGGGACGACGACGACCTTGCCACGCAAGGTGCCGGCCGCCGCCGCCGCGTGCACCGCTGCGACTCCGTCGAGCCCCACGCGACGCGAGGCCACCACCTGGAGCGCCCCCTCGACCCCGCCGAACTCGGCGCGTACTTCGCCCTGATCGAGGTGAGCAGCCTTCTGCGTCATGCTGTCGAACAGCAGCTGAAGGAGACCGGAGACCTCAGCTACGTCCAGTTCCAGTTGCTCGCGACTCTCGGGGACTCGCCGAACGGCAGCGCACGCATGACCGCGCTGGCCGACGGCATCGTGCTCAGCCGCAGCGGCCTCACCCACCAGGCCGGGCTGCTCGAGAAGAGAGGCCTGGTGACGCGCGCCCCGTCGCCCGACGATGAGCGCGGCGTGACCCTGACGATCACCGATGCCGGGCGGGCCGTGCTCTCGGCGGTCTTCCCCGGGCACATCGGCGAGCTGCGACGGCTGTTCCTCGCGCCGCTCGACGCCGACGACGTCCGCTCGCTCACCGCACCGCTCGAGAAGGTGCGCGAGCACATGCGCCGGATCCCGCCGCGATCGGCCGCGCCCCGCCGCCGCAAGACGGCCGACTAGCCCTACAGTCGCTCGACGATCATCGCGTTGGCCATGCCGCCGCCCTCGCACATCGTCTGCAGCCCGTACCGGCCACCGACCGTATCGAGGTGATCCACGAGGGTTCCGAGCAGGCGCGTGCCCGACGACCCGAGCGCATGCCCGAGCGCGATCGCGCCGCCGCGCGGGTTGAGTTTGGCCGGGTCGGCGCCGAGTTCGGCCGCCCATGCCAGCGGCACCGACGCGAACGCCTCGTTCACCTCGTAGGCATCGAGGTCGTCGATCGTGAGTCCGGCGCGGTCGAGAATCCGCCGGGTCGCCGGGATCGGCCCCGTCAGCATCATCAGCGGGTCGTCGCCGACGACGGCGAACGAGCGGATGCCGACGCGCGGAGCCAGTCCGAGCGATGCGGCCCTCTCGGCGCTCATCAGCAGCGCGGCGGACGCGCCGTCTGTCAGCGGCGAGGAGTTGCCCGGAGTGATCCGCCACTCGAGGTCGGGCAAGCGCGCGGCGAGCGCGTCCGTGCGGAAGGCGGGTTTGAGACCCGCGAGCCCCTCGGCTGTGGTGGCCGGTCGGACGGTCTCGTCGGTCACGGCATCCGGTGCCTCGTCGACCCCGACGACCGTGCGATCGAAGAAGCCCTCCGCCCACGCATGCGCCGCCCGCCGGTGCGACTCGGCGGCATAGGCGTCGAGCGCGTCACGGTCGAGCCCCCAGCGCTGCGCGATCAGCTCGGCCGACACCCCCTGGTTCACCAGCCCGTCGGGATACCGCGCACGCAATCGCGGCGACATCGGGGAGCCGCCGGCCGCCGACGACCCGAGGGGCACCCGGCTCATCGACTCGACCCCGCCGGCGATCACGATGTCGTAGGCGCCGGCCATGATCCCCTGCGCCGCGATGTGCACCGCCTGCTGGCTCGACCCGCACTGCCGATCGATCGTCGCCCCCGGAACGCTCTCGTCGAAGCCCGCCGCGAGCACCGCCTGCCGCGCGATGTTCGTCGACTGGTCTCCCACCTGACTCACGCAGCCCAGCAGCACGTCGTCGACCTGACGCGAATCGAGACCGCTGCGCTCGAGCAGCGCCTGCAGCACCCCGGCGGCGAGATCGACCGGGTGCACCCCCGAGAGCGCACCCCCGGGCTTGCCGCGCCCGACCGGGGTGCGGACGACATCGACCAGAACGGCTTCGCTGCGCATGCTCATGCCCCCATTCTGCGCCGATCGCTCCGCCCTCGCCGTAATCCGCCCGTCACACGTCGCGAATAGAATCGACGACGCGCCACCACCCCGGCGCACCCGCACGCAGGCCCGCGACCCGGGCCGCCCGCTCTCTCGAGGACCCCACCATGTCCAGTGATCCCATCACCGTGTCCATCCGTCGCGAAGTCGACCCCACCCGCATCGCCGAGGCGACCGCGTGGGTGCAGACCGGCGTGAACCTGGCGAACAAGTACCCGGGATTCCTCGGGTCGGGGTGGGTGCGGTCCGGCGACGAGTCCGACACGTGGCACATGCTCTACCGGTTCGCCGACGAGCAGACGCTCACCGCGTGGGAGGATTCCGGCGAGCGCGGCTGGTGGCTGTCGATGGGCGAGGGCTTCGTGCGCAGCGAGCGCTCGCGGCGACGCACCGGAATCGAGGGGTGGTTCGACGAGCCGACGACGGGCACGATCACGGTGCAGACCGCCGAGGGGTCGGCCGAGATGGCGGTCGTGAAAGCGCCGCCGCGCTGGAAGCAGGCGGTGTCGATCTGGCTCGGGTTCTTCCCGGTCAACCTCGCCTTCACGTACGCGATGTCGCCGGTGCCGGGATGGGATGCGTTGCCGATCTGGCTGCGAGTTCTCGTGACCACCGCGGTTCTCACGCCGATCATGGCCTACCTCGTTCTGCCGTGGGTGACCCGGCGCCTGCGCCACTGGCTGGCGCGCTGAACCGCCCCGGGCGATCGGCCGGCCCGCGGACGACCGATCGCCGGGCACCGGGTCAGCCGAGCGCCGCGATCAGCGCGGCAGCGACGGATGCCGAGGACTGGGGGTTCTGACCGGTGATGAGGAGTCCATCCACCACCGAATGATCCGACCAGGGCTCGGCGACGAGCACCTCGGCCCCGCGCTCGCGCAACACCGTCTCCAAGAGGAACGGGGCCCGGTCGGCGAGGCCGCCGATGCGCTCCTCGGCGTCCGTGAACGCCGCGATACGTCGTCCGGCAACGAACGGTGCACCGTCGGCGCCGCGCGCCGGAAGCAGCGCGGCGAGTCCGTGGCAGACCGCGGCGAGCGGACGACCGGCGGCGGTCGTCTCGGCGATCAGCGCCGCCGAGTCGGCGTCGGTGGCGAGATCCTCCATGGGGCCGTGTCCGCCCGGGTAGTACACCGCGTCGAAGGACGCCGCATCGACGTCGGCGAGGACGAGCGGCGAGGCGAGCGCCGCGATGCGCGCGATCTCCTCGGTATCGCCGTCGCCCAGGCTGGCCGGGTCGGCGACGGGCGCCACTCCTCCGGGGGTCGCGAAGAGGACGTCGTGTCCGCCAGCGGTGAGCGCGGCATACGGGACGAGAAGCTCGTCGGCCCAGTACCCCGTGGGGTGCGCGGTGCCGTCGGCGAGGGTCCAGGCGCGAGCGCCGGTGACGACGAAGAGGACAGAGGACATGGATGCTCCAGACGGTGTGGCGGAAAAGGATCTGTCGGGTTCAACGGCGCCTCGACGCATCTCCTTCCGATAGATTGGCGATATGACCGATCGGAATTCCGATGGCTTGCGCAACGTCGCACTGTGGCGCACGTTCCTCTCCGCATACCGGTCCGGCTCCGTGTCGGCGGCCGCGCGCTCGCTCGGGGTCGCGCAGTCGTCGGTCACGGCGCAGCTTCAGACCTTGGAGCGCACGATCGGCGAGCCGCTCTTCGTGCGCCATGCCCGCGGCATCCGTCCGACCGCCCGTGCCGACGAGTTCGCCGTGCGCCTCGGCGCACCGTTCGACTCCCTCGCCGAGGCGCTGGGCGCTCCCCGACGAGCCGACGCCGCGCCCGTACGACTCGGGGGCGCCGCGGAGTTCCTCGAGCGCATGGTCATGCCCGCCCTCGCGCCGGCCGTGGCCGAGGGGCTGTCGCTGACGGTTCACCCGGGGCTGGCCGACGATCTCCTCGCGGCCCTCACCGCGGGGAGTCTGGACGTGGTCGTCTCCGCCATTCGCCCGCGCGGCCGCTCGCTCCCGTCGACCCCGCTGTTCGACGAGGAGTTCGCGCTCGTCGCCTCACCGAGGTTCGACGTCACCCCCTCCCCCGAGCTCGACGTTCGCGCCCTCGACGGCATCCCGCTCCTCGCGTACGCGCACGACGTGCCGATCGCACGCCGCTATTGGCGCCACGTCTTCGGCACGCGGCTCGACCGCACGCCGGCGATGATCGCGCCCGATCTGCGCGCGCTCGCCGCCGCCGCCGTCGCCGGAGCGGGTTTCACGGTGCTGCCGACCTATCTGATCCGCGAGGAGATCTCGTCGGGCGACCTCGTCGTGCTCCGGGAGACCGATGATCCGCCGATCAACACCCTGTACCTGGTGCGGCGACCCGGTCCGCTCACGGCGGCGATCGCCGAGATCGACACCCTCCTCCGCTCCGGGGTGGCCCGCTGACGCCCGCCCGGGTATCGCACTGTCCAGGGCGCCCCGCGACAACGGATGCCGTGGCACTGTGGTGACATGCGCATCGCTCTCACCGGATCATCAGGCAAGCTCGGCCGCGTCGTCGCGAGGGAACTCCGCGCGAACGGGTACGAGGTCATCGGGATGGACGTGACCGGCACCCGCGGTCCGGACTTCGTGCAGGTCGATCTGACCGACTACGGGCAGGTGGTCGACGCGTTCACCGCAGTCGGCGACCGGCACGACGGCATCGACGCGGTCGTGCACCTCGGCGCGATCCCCGCTCCCGGCATCCGCAGCGACGTCGCCACCTTCCACAACAACATGCCGGCCACGTTCAACGTGTTCTGGGCGGCGGTGCGCCTCGGCATCCGCCGCATCGTCTACGCGTCGAGCGAGACCGTGCTGGGGCTGCCGTTCGATGTGCCGCCGCCCTACATCCCGGTCGACGAGGACTACCCCGCCCGCCCCGAGTCGGTGTACTCGCTGGTGAAGACCCTCGAAGAGCAGCTGGCGACCGAGCTCGTGCGCTGGCATCCGGAGGTGTCGATCACGGCGCTGCGGTTCTCGAACGTCATGGACCCCGAGGACTACGCCGCATTCCCCGCCTTCGACGCCGACGCGACGCTGCGCAAGTGGAACCTGTGGGGCTACATCGATGCCCGCGACGGCGCCCAGGCCGTGCAGCGCGCCCTCGAGGTCGCGAGCCCCGGGTTCGACCGGTTCATCATCGCCGCCGCCGACACGGTGATGTCGCGGCCGAACGCCGAACTGATCGCCGAGGTGTTCCCCGACGTGCCGGTCACCCGCGACGTCGGACCGAACGAGACGCTGCTGTCGATCGACAAGGCCCGGCGGGTGCTGGGCTACGACCCGCAGCACTCCTGGCGCGACGGGGCCTGAGGCCGCCCAGCTACTCCTTCTTCCTGACCACCGCCCGCTGCAGCAGCACGAAGACGAGCAGGATGCCCCCGGTGATGATGGTCGTCATCTCGGGAGGGATTCCCCCATCACGGGTGATGAGCACCGTCATCAGGCCGAGCACGAGCGCTCCGACCACCGAGCCGAGCACATACCCGTAGGCACCCGTGAGCACCGTGCCGCCGATGACGGCCGCAGCGATCGCGTCGAGTTCCCAGCCGATGCCGGTGATGTTCTGCGCCGTGCCGAGTCGCGCCGTGTAGAGCACCGCCGCGAGGCCCGAGAGGGCGCCGCTGATCACGTAGACCATGACCTTGGTGCGCCGCACCGGCAGGCCCATCAGCAGCGCCGAGTTCTCGGAGCCACCGATCGCGTAGACGGTGCGGCCCGTACGGGTGCGGTGCAGCACGAAGAACGCCACGGCGACCACGAGCACGGCGATGATCACGGCCGGGGTGATCACGAGGTCGTTGACCTTGGGACCGTCGATCACCTTGAGCTGGACGCCGAGCCAGCGGATGGGTGAATCCTCGTCGAGCCGCTCGGGTGTCGTGCTCAGGAGGGAGGCGAGCCCCCGCCCGAGGAACATCATCGCCAGTGTCGCGATGAAGGGCTGCACGTTGAAGTACCGGATCAGCACGCCCGACACGACGCCGAACGCCGCCCCGGCACCGATCATCGTGACGACGACCGCGATCGGGTTCCATCCGGCGTTGGAGAGCATCACCCCGGCGACCGACGAGAACGCGATGATCGAGCCGACCGACAGATCGATACCGCCGGTGAGGATGACGAAGGTGAGGGCGACCGCGAGCACGACGAGGTGCGCGTTGTTGATCAGGAGGTTCGACACGGTGTTGAACTGCACGATGCGGCCGTAGGCGATCTCGCCGTAGATGACCATCGCGACGAAGATCACCACCGATGCCACCGTGGGCAGCACCGAGGGGTTCGCCAGGATGGTGCGGCGGATGCGGCTCTTCATATCGGTGGGGGTCGACGTGCCGGCGGTGGGCGCGGTGAGGACGGTCATGCCGCCACCTCCTCTTTCGTGTTCTGTCGCGCCGTGGTGGCGAGTGGTGTCCTCCGTCGTCGGCCGAACCAGCTCCGAACCCTCTCGGACTGCAGCAGGCAGAGCACGACGATGACGATCGCCTTGAACGCGGGCGTCGCCGAGGACGAGATGCCGAGGAACAGCACTGTCTTGTCGAGCGTCGCGATGAGCAGTGCGCCCACGAAGGCGCCGCCCAGCGAGAACTTGCCGCCGGCGAGCGAGGCCCCGCCGATGACGACCGCGAGGATCGCATCGAGCTCGAGCTGGTAGCCGGTGCGCGAGATGTCGACGGTCATGACGCTGCCGACGGACATCACCCCGGCGATTCCCGCGAGGATGCCGCTGAGGACGTAGGCGGTGAGCAGCAGTCCGGCCGGCTTGATGCCCGCCATGCGACTCGCGCGGGGGTTGATGCCGATCGCCTCGATCATGAGGCCGAGGGCGCTGCGGCGCACGATCAGGCCGACCGCGATCACCAGCAGGACCGCGAGGATGAACACGACCGGGATGCCGATGAGGTAGCCGTTCGAGATCCAGCGGAAGGGTGTGCTCGACGCGGAGGTGTTCTGCCCACCGGTGATCACCTTTGCAATGCCGCGCCCGGCCAGCATCAGCACCAGTGTCGCAATGAAGGGTTGCAACCCGACGTAGGCGACGAGGATGCCGTTGACGGCACCGAGGATGGCGGTGACGAGGAGCGCGAGTCCGACCGCGGCGAGCGCGACCCCGATGGAGTCGGAGTCGCCGGCAGCGCTCAGGAACTCCATCGCGACGGCGCCAGAGACGGCCATGAGCGAGCCGACCGAGAGGTCGATGCCCCCGGTGGCGATGACGAGGGACATTCCCATCGCGATCATCATGACCGGAGCCGCCTGGCGGAGGATGTCGATGACGTTGCCGACCAGATGACCGTTGTTGGGGTTGACAGAGAGAGCCAGGTAGGTCGGATCCTTGACGACGTTGAGCGCGAGGAGCGCCAGGATCGCGACGATCCCCCAGAAGAACGGCTTGTGGATCAGCTCGCGCCATACAGGCGTGCCGGAGGCGGTGGTCATCGCGCGTCTTCCTTGTCGGTGATGAGGATGTCGGGTTCGGCCTGTGCGCCATCCGCGTCGTCGAGCGTCTCGGCGGCGGCGGTGACGCCATGGGCGGCGATCACGTCGACGATCTCCTGGGCGGTGACCTCGGGGCCGTTCTGGATCTCGCCGATCTTGCGGTGGTCCTTGATGACGACGATGCGCTCGGAGAGGCGCACGACCTCCTCCAGTTCGGAGGAGATGAAGACGACGGCGACACCGTCCTCGGCGAGGGCGGCGACCGTCTCCTGGATCTCGGCCTTGGCCCCGATGTCGATGCCGCGTGTCGGTTCGTCGAGGATGAGCAGTTCGGGCTCGGTGGCGAGCCAGCGGCCGAGCAGCACCTTCTGCTGGTTCCCACCGGAGAGGTTCTTGATCATGCGGTCGGGGTCGGCGGGGCGGACGTTGAGCTCGGTGATGTACTTCTCGACGATCGCGTCCTGCTCCTTGCGCGACATGGGCCGCGCCCATCCCCGCTTCGCCTGGACGGCGAGGATGATGTTCTCGCGCACGGTGAGATCGCCGATGATGCCCTCATCGCGCCGATTCTCGGTGGAGAACGCGACGCGCCGAGCGAGCGCGTCGGCCGGGGACTTGAGCTCGGCTGGCCGCCCCTCGATGGAGACGTTCCCCTCGTCGGCTCGGTCGGCCGCGTAGAGCAGGCGAGCGAGCTCGGTGCGGCCGGCTCCCAGGAGGCCGGCGAAGCCGACGACCTCTCCGCGGCGGATCTCGAGGTCGGTCGCCTCGACCGCGCCTCGTCGTCCGATCCCGGATGCCGAGAGGTACGGCTTCTCGTCGGGATCGCGGGGATCCCGACGCCGGTTGCCGCCCAGCGACTTCAACGCGTCGAGGTCCTTGCCGATCATGGTGGAGATCAGCGCGTGCCGATCGAGGTCGGCGGTCAGGAACTCGCCTTCGTACCGCCCGTTGCGCAGCACCGTGAGGCGGTCGCTGATCGCGTAGATCTGGTCGAGGAAGTGCGAGACGAAGAGGATGGCGACACCGTCGGCGCGAAGTGCGCGGATGACCGCGAAGAGGTTCTCCACCTCGGCGGCGTCGAGGCTCGATGTGGGCTCGTCGAGGATGAGCACCTTGGCCCGGATGGCCATCGCCCGACTGATCGCGACGAGCTGCTGCATCGCGATCGACAGGGTCGACAGCGGCCGATGGGTGTCGAGATGCTCCAGCCCGAGTCGGGCGAGCGCCTCCGTCGCGGCTCGATGGGTCGCTCGCCAGTTGATGTCGAAGAGGCCGCGCACCTCGTGGCCGAGCATCACGTTCTCGCCGATGGAGAGGTTCGGCGCGAGGTTGACCTCCTGGTAGACGGTCGAGATCCCCGCCGCCTGGGCGTCGCCCGTACCGGAGAAGCTGCGCTCATCGCCCGCCACCACGATCGACCCGGAGTCGATCCGGTAGACGCCGGTCAGCGCCTTGATCAGCGTGGACTTGCCGGCGCCGTTCTCGCCCATGAGGGCGTGCACCTCTCCGGGGAAGAGGCGGAAGTCCACCCCGTCGAGCGCCTTGACGCCCGGGAACTCGATCGAGATGCCGCGCATCTCGACGATGGGCTGTGGTTCGTTCATCGCTGTCTCTCCGTGTGGTTCGCCCGGGTGGCGTCGCGTGAGCGGCGCCACCCGGGCCGGGGCCGGTGCTGTGCCGGCGTCCGATCAGTACTTGCGGTCGGCGAGCACGGCCTTCGCCGCGTCCGCGGAGTCGAACTCCTCGCTCGGCACGACGATGTAGGAATCGACATCCTCTCCGGCGAGCGTCTTCTCGACCACGTCGAGCGCGGTCTCGCCGAACAGCGGGTTGTATTCGTGGACGTAGCTCAGCTCGCCGTCCGCGAGCGCCTGCATGGCGTTCTTCGTTCCGTCGATCGTCGCGATCTTGACGTCCTCGCCCACGACGAGTCCGGCTTCCTCCGCCGCCTGCGCAGCGCCCAGGCCCATTTCGTCGTTCTGCGCGAACACGAGCTGGATGTCGTTGTTGTTGGCCTTGAGCATCGTCTCGAAGACGCTCTTGCCCTCTTCCGCCGACCAGTTCGCGGTCTGTGCATCGAGCTTCGTCAGCGAGGCGTCACCGAGGCCTTCGTCGAAGCCCTCGTTCCGCTCGTTCACGACGCCGACGCCCGCAGGCCCCTCGAGCACGACGTAGTTGCCGCCATCGGGGAATGTCGCCGCGGCCCACGCGCCGACCTCCTTCGCGACCTCGACGTTGTCGGGCGCGATGCGGGTGACGTAGAGGCTGTCGTCGTCGGGCTCGATACCGCGATCGAGCAGGATGACGGGGATCTCCGCCTCCTGCGCGCGCTTGAGCGAGTCCTCCCAACCGGAGGCCTCGGTGGCCGAGAGGAGGATGACGTCGACCCCGGCGTCGACGAACGACGTGAAGGCGTCGATCTGCGATTTCTGGTCGAGGTTGGTCGCGGGCGCGTACTTGAGGTCGTAGCCGGCTTCCTTGGTGAAGGTGTCCTGGATGTTGGCCTCGTTGGCCTCTCGCCAGGCACCCTCGGGGCCGACGGCGACGAAGCCGACGGTCGTGAGCTCTCCGGAGTCGCCGCCGGCGTCTCCGCCGTCCGATCCTCCGGCGCACGCCGTGAGGCCGATGGCGAGCATTCCTGCTGCGGCCAGACCCAGCGCGGTGCGGATGCGCTTCTTCGCGAACATGTTTTCTCCTCTTCGAGAAGCCGGGACCGACCCGGCGAACCGTCGAGACCGTCGTGGTCCCTGGTGATTGCAGGACGTCGTGTCCGGCGTCCTGGTGGCGATGTTACCGGGAACAATTCATGGAACACAACGTATGTTCGGAAAATCAGCGGTTCGTGTTTCCTCCACTGGTGTTACCGGACACACTTTCGTCCGATTCGAAGTCGGCAGCGATCATCTCGACGACGGTGTCGACGGTGACTCCGGGGCCGTTGCTCAGCTCGCCGATCTTCTCGCGATCCTTCAGCACGATGATCCGGTCGCTGAGCCGCACCACCTCTTCGAGCTCCGATGAGATGAACACCACCGCCACGCCGCCGGCCGCCAGCTGGCTCACCCGCCGCTGGATCTCGAGCTTGGCCGCGATGTCGATCCCCCGCGTGGGCTCGTCGAGGATGAGCACGTGCGGCCGAGTGGCGAGGGCGCGCGCCAGCAGGACCTTCTGCTGCGTGCCGCCGGAGAGCAGTCCGACGGGACGATCCATATCGGCGGGATCGAGGTGCAGGGCCTCCACATACGTGTCGACGAGCTCAGCAGATTCCGCCGCCGACAGCGGTCGCGACCAACCGCGCAGGGCCTGCAGCGACAGGACGATGTTCTCTCGCGCGGTCAGCTCTCCGATGATCCCCTGGGAGCGTCGGTTCTCGGTCGACATCGCGATCCGGTGCTGCAACGCGACGGACGGGCTGCGCAGGTCCACCCGATGGCCGTCGACCCACAGCTCGCCGCTGTCGGGCCTCACCATGCCGCCCATGAGACTGGCGAGTTCGGTGCGCCCCGATCCCCGCAATCCGGCGAACCCGACGATCTCGCCGCGCTGCACCTCGATGTCGGTGCACCCCATCTCGCCACGACGCCCGAGATCGGATGCCTGGATCGCCGGATCGCCATCCGTGGCGTAGTGATGCGCCTTGCGCTCGGACCCCAGCGCCCGCAGGCTCTCGATGTCCTTCCCGAGCATCTGCGAGATGAGGTCGGCGCGCTCGAGATCCCGCGTCGCGTTCTCGGCGACGAGGCGCCCGCCTCGGAGCACCGTCATCCGGTCGCTGATGGCGAAGGCCTGCTCGAGGAAGTGCGAGACGAACAGGATCGCGACTCCGCGCTCGCGCAGCCCGCGGATGACCCGCATGAGCGTGGCCACTTCCGCCTGATCGAGACTCGACGTGGGCTCGTCCAGCACGAGCACCGCGGGGTCGTCGACGACCGAGCGTGCGAGCGCGACCAACTGCTTCTGCGCCGGCGAGAGCATCGCCAAGGGCGTCCGTGGGTCGAGGTCGTCGAGCCCGAGTCGCGCGAGCGCGGCGGCGGCGTCGATGCGCGTGCGGCGCCAGTCGATGCCGAGCAGGCCGCGACGCTCGCGACCCAGCATCACGTTCTCGCCGACGCTGAGGTTCGGACTCAACTGCGTCTCCTGGAACACCGTCGCGATCCCGGCAGCTCGGCTGTCGGCGACACCCGAGAACCTGCGCGGCACTCCCGCCACCGTCAGCGTCCCCGCGGCCGGTGCGCACGTACCGGTGAGCACGGCGATCAGGGTGGACTTGCCGGCTCCGTTCTCGCCCATCAGGGCGTGCACCTCGCCGGCGAAGAGACGGAAGTCGACGTCGTCGAGCGCCCGCACCCCGGGGAAGTCGACGGTGATCCCCGACAGCTCGACCAGCGGGCGCTGATCGGGCGCGGTCATCAGCGCACCTCCCGCGGAGGACCGGTGGATGCCCGGGGCACCAGCTCCGTCTGGATGCGGGTGAGCGGCGGGATCTCGCGCTCTTCGATCGCGGCGCGCAGCATCTCGACGACGGCACCGCCGAGCGCATGGAAGTCCTGGCGGACGGTGGTGAGCGGAGGAAGGAAGTGCCGCGCGAGCGGAACGTCGTCGAACCCCACGACGCTGAGGTCGGTCGGCACCTCGAACCCCTTGTCGTGCAGGCCGTGGATGAGCCCGATCGCCATGTCGTCGTTCGCGGCGAAGACCGCGGTGTAGTCGGGGAGCCTGTTCAAGCCCATCGCGAAGTCGTAGGCGAAGTCGGCCGTCCAATCGCCGACGACGATGGGCCGCTCTCGGATCCCCCAGGACTTCGCCCGGGTATGGAACGCGCGCTCGCGGGCGCGGGCGTCGAGCCAGTCGAGCGGGCCCGAGATGTGCAGGATGTCGCGATGCCCGAGAGCGACGAGGTGATCGACGACGAGGCTCGTGCCCGCGTGCTGGTCGATCGAGACCGTCAGGAAGGTCGGATCGGCATCGGCTTTGACGACGAGCATCGGCACCCCGATCGACACCCGGCGCAGCGCCGCCACCGACGACGAGCGCGGCGCGATCACGCAGAGGGCATCGACGCCCTGGGTGATCAGATTCTCGACGGCCTCCTGGGGAGAGGTGCCGTCGCCGTCGTGCAGGGCGATCTGGGTGACCGAGTAGTCGGCCGTGCGAGCGGCGAGCTCGACGGCGCGCAGGATGCTGGAAGGACCGAAGGCGACCGAGCTCTCGACGAGCACCCCGATGCGTCGCGAACGCTGCGTGGCGAGCGCTCGGGCGACGAGGTTGGGGCGGTAGTCGAGCTCTTCGATCGCTTCGAGCACACGACGGCGGGTGTCGGGCTTGATGTTCGGGTGATCATTGAGCACCCGCGACACGGTCATGTGCGACACGCCGGCGATCTCGGCGACCTGCCGGATGCCGGGCTTGTCCGAGCCGACGTTCACCATCCGCACCTCCGTCGGCCTCGCCTCGAGCGATGTTACCGAGAACACCGCAGAGCCGCAATGATCGACGGACACGCCCGCTCGGAGTCCCGAGGGAGTCCGAGCGGGCGGATCCCGGCGGTCACGATTCTGCGACCGCCGCTGTCATCGTCACTCGTGCGGAGCGACGCCCGCCCGACGGCGTCGGGCCAGCCACAGCGCCGAACCCGCCGCGAGCAGCAGACCGCCGACGACCGCCGCTGTCAGCGACCCCGCCGCGTCGCCGCCGGTGGCGGCGAGGGGCCCGTTGCCGGCCCCTGCCCCTGAACCGGCGTCGGATCCACCACCGGTGCCGCTTCCACCGCCGTTCCCACCGCCGCCCGGTTCCTCCGCAGCGACCACGGTGAGCGCGAGTCGTGCGAGCTCCGCATCGCCGTCGCGCAGCACGATGGTGTGTGCGCCGGGTTCGATGTCGGCGGGGATCACGACGGTCGACGACAGACGTCCGTCGGTGACCGACGCGGTCGCGAGGGCGCGGTACTCGCTCTCGATCCCGATCTCGACCTCGTCGGCCGGGACTCCGGTGGCCGAGACGGTGACGGAGCCGCCCGCGACGACCTCGGTCGTCGAGAGCGACGCGACCAGCTGCTCGCCCGGTTCGGTTCCCTCACCGTCGAAGGACCAGTTGTCGACCTCGAACAGATCGGTGTCGGCATCCACTCCCTCCGGTCCGGCGAAGACGAAGAACACGTCGTGCTCCCCCGCAGCGCCGGTCACGTCGGCGCTCACCGTCGTCCACTCGCCGAGGGTGCCTTCGACGGGGATCTCCGCGACGACCGGGCCATCGACGTCATCGAGGCGCACCTGCACCGAGGCGCCCTCGACGAGCGGCTTGACGGACGCCGAGACGGAGGTCGCCCCCGCGCCGAAGTCCACGCCCGAGATTCCGGCGAAGTCGCCGTCATCCACGCCGGAGAGCACCATGTTGCCACCGCCGTTGTGCTCGGGGAACTCGACCGAGGCCTCGTCCGTCGAGACCGTCGTGAGACCCAGCTGCCACGCGAGCGTCTCGGCCTCGAAAGCGCGATACGGATCGAAGCTCTCCACCTGGCTCACACCGGCCCGGGTTCCCGTGACCGGCCTGATGGTTCCGTCGTCGTTGAACTCGAGCTTGTCGATGTGCACCGAACGGTAGCCCTGGGTCGACCCCGGGGTGCCGAGGGCGGCGGCCCATGCCGCTCCGCGCGTCTGCGCGTGATACGTGAAGTACGTCTCCCCCTTGTAGGTGAACATGTCGGAGTGGTTGTTGCCGCCGTTGCCCGCTCCGAAGAACGTGCTCTGGTTCTGGAAGGCCACCCCCGCATAGGTCGACGCCGAAAGATCCATCGGATCGTCGGTCATCATGTACGCGATCGCGCCGCGCGACGGGTACTGCCCCGGCACCTCGTTGACCTGGAAGTTCGACGAGTACGAGTAGTAGTACGTGTCACCGCGCTTGAAGAGGCTGGAGGCCTCGAACATGCCCGGGGCGTCGATCTCGACCGGATCGCCGTCGAGGGTCACCATGTCGTCCTTCAGCTTGACCACACGCGTCGACTTCGGGTTCTGCGGACCCTGCACGTTCGGTGCGGTGCCGATCTGGGAGTTGCCGCCGAAGTAGAGGTAGCCCTGGCCGTCGTCGTCGATGAAGACCTCGGGGTCGAAGAGCCACATGCCCGCCGGGAACCCGCCCTCTGCGATGTAGTCGCGGTCGACGGTGTCGGGGATGATCTTCTTCCCCAGCGGATCCTCCCACGGACCGAGGGGCGAACCCCCGACGACGACGGCCGTCCCCGTTCCGCTGTCGCAGAAGTAGAGGTAGACCTTGCCGTCCTTCTCGATCGCGGCGGGTGCCCACGAGTTGCGGGCCCAGGGAGCGGCACCGCCCTCACGGGCGACCGGAACGGTGCCGTGATCGACCCAGTTCACCATGTCGCTCGTCGACATCACGTTCAGCCGGGTGATGCCCCCGTACCCGTTCGACTGCGTCGGCAGGCCGTTCTCGTCCTTGGAGTTGAGCTCGTACTGCTGGGTGTCGTCCGTCGAGTAGATGTACAGGCGGCCGTTGTAGACGAGGTGGTGCGGGTCGGCGCCGAACTTGTGGCCGACGAGGGGGTTGTGGTCGCCGACGGGCTTCGTCTGCACCTTTTCGAGGCTGGTGAACTCGGGCTGAGCCGGAGCATCCGCGATCTTGACGAGCGACACCTCGTCGACGGCGAAGTCCTGCAGCGCGGACGAGCCCCAGGGCGTCTCGACGAAGAACCAGTCGGCGGACGCGTGGCGCGCCTCGGCCGTGAACTCCTGCGAGAACGTGCCCCACTCGCCCTTCGTGAACGTGTGACCGTAGTCCGCGCACCCGTTGAAGTTCGAGGGGCAGAAGGTGAAGTTGAACTGCTGCGTGTCGGCGCCCTCGTCGTACTTGAGCTTGCCGGTCACGCGATACGAGGCGCCGAGTTCCAGCTTGCCGCTGACGCTGGCGAACGGTCCCGACTGCGTGTTCTCACGCCCCGTCACGGCGAGCGCGTGCGCGCCGGATGCCGCATCGTCGCTGAGCACGAGCGTTCCACCGCGGGTGGTGGTCCATCCGGCGCTGTCCGTCACGAAGCGACCGTCGGGCAGGAGGTTCCCGGGGACGGCGGGCGGCTCGACAGCAGCACCCGAACCGTCCTGCGCGACGAGCGCCACGTCGTCGATGACGAAGCTCTGCACATCGGTGTTCCAGGGCGTCTCGACGAAGAGCAGGTCGTACTCGGCGCTGAGCGGCGTGAAGGTCTTCTGCACCGTCGCCCACTGGCCGGCCGTGGACGTCGTCGAGGCGACGACATCGCAGCGACTGCGGGTCGATGTGCACAGCACGACGTTGAAGTTCTGCGTCTCGCGCCCCTCTGCGAACTTGAGCGACAGGCTCAGATCGTACGAGGTCCCGGTGTCGAGCAGGCCGGTGACGGTGGCCGTCGGGCCGGACTGGAACGAGGTGCGAGCGCTGATCTGGAGCGACTTCGCCCCGGTACGTGCGTCCGTGCTCTCGGCGAGGGTTCCGCCGAGAGGTGCGGACCAGCCGCTGATGCCCGTCTCGAACGTGCCGTTCCCGATGAGCTGCGTCGGCGCGGCGAACGCCGTGCTCGTCGCACCGAGGGTCAACGATGACGCCGCGAGTGCGGCGACGCCGAGCAACGCAGCGAACCGCGCTCCTGATCGGCCGCGTGCGGCGACGGTTCTGTGTGGTCTCTTCACTGCTGTTCTCCTTCTCTGGGGTCGCTCGATGGCGCGCCGAGATCACGGTCGGACGGACGGATCCGTTCGATCGCCGGCGCGTTCGTGCGGGGCTGTCAGCGACGTCGTTCGGGTCGACGGCGGATCGCCGCAGAGCCGGACGCCGGCTTCCTCGTGGGTCGTGGGGTGAAGCTCCTCGGAGGTGCGAGGCGCGGCGGCGCGCTACAGGGCGCGCGTCTGACGTTCGGGGTCGACGTCTGTGCGGGTGGGTCCGTCGAAGCTGTTCATGCGCTCTCCTCCTCGAGATGCAGGACGACGATCGTCGTCGACCGCGTGGCATCCGAAAGGATGCGGCGGGCGTCTGCCTCGGATGTTACCGGTAACAGTTTTAGGAAAGCAAGAGCCGGGATGCTCCGCTCGTCGGTCAGAGGCCGAGCCGCTCCAGGAACCCGTTCACGAGCCGCCGCTCGGGGTCGAAACGCGCGGCCAGGGCGTCGAAGTCGTCGAAGCGCGGATACCGCTCGCGCACCTCGGTGGCGTCGAGCGTGAACACCTTGCCCCAGTGGGGACGGGCCGTCGGCGGCAGCGCCGCTTCGAGCGTCGGCAGGAACGCGCGCACGGCGGCCTCGTCCGGCCTCCACGTGAAGTGGATGCCGACGGCATCCGTGCCGTACGACGGACTCAGCCAGAGGTCGTCGGCCTTCACCGTGCGGATCTCGTTCACCAGCAGGAGCGGAGCGATCTGCCCGGCGAGCGAACGCACGGCCTGGATCGCCGTGACGGCGTCGGCTCGGGGCACGAGGTACTCGCTCTGGATCTCGGCACCGGCCGAGGGGGTGAACTCGAGCTTGAAGTGCGCGAGCCGCTCGAACCAGGGCCCGGGCACCCCGAGCTGCTCGGTGCAGGCGACGGGGTCGACGCCGAGGATCGGATGCCGCTTGCTCGCTGCGGCTTCGGCGCCCAGGCTCTCGAACAGGGACTCGCGGGCGGCCTCACGCGCCTCGGGGAGGCGCTGCTTGACCCAGATCTGGTCGGCGACGTCGGTGTGCTGCCAGGTCGAGAAGATACTGACGCTCGTGCCGATGCCGGTGACCGCCTCGAGGTCCGTGAGGATCGCGTCCCACGACGGGTGCTCGAAGACGTGCTGCGCGACGTCGTAGGTCGGCTCGACGTCGAGGGTGAGGTCGACGATCGCGCCGAGGGCGCCGAGGCTCACGACCGCACCGTCGAACTCGGCGTCGCTGCGATGCAGCTCGCGCGTCTCGCCTGCGGGCGTGACGATCGTGAGGGCGCGCACGGCGCTCGCGAGGGAGCCGATCGCGTCACCGGAGCCGTGGGTGCCGGTGGCGACGGCGCCGGCGAGGGAGATGTGCGGCAGCGAGGCGAGGTTGGCGAGCGCGAGCCCCTCGGCGGCGAGCAGCGGGGCGATGTCGCCGTAGCGCAGCCCTCCGGCCACCCGCACGGCGTCGCGCTCCGGACTCACCTCGAACACCGCGGGCAGCCGGTCGAGGGCGATCAGCACGCCGTCCGTGTCGGCGATGTCGTTGAAGCAGTGGCGCGAGCCCAGCATCCGCACCATTCCGCCCTGCGAGAGCAGCGCCCGCAGCTCGTCGATCGACGCCGGGTGCTCCACCCGGGATGCCCGGTAGGTGAGGTTGCCCGCCCAATTGCGTTCGTTGCCCATCGCGCCAGCATAGCCAGGAGCACATTCTCTACAACGATGTACCACGGCGGACGACGACCCCGCGGGTAGGCTGACCGCATGACGACGACCCCGCCGCGCCGCGCGACGATGAAAGACGTCGCCGCTCTCGCCGGTGTCTCGCCGAAGACGGTCTCGAACGTCGTCACCGGCACCGTCCCCGTGAACGACAGCACACGCTCGAAGGTCGAGGCGGCGATGGCGCAGCTCGACTTCGTGCCGAACCTCAGCGCCCGCGGGCTGCGCAAGGGACGCTCGGGGATCATCGCCGTCGCCCTCCCCGATCTCGCGACCGCGTTCTCGGCCGAGCTCGTGCACCGGATCGTCGAAGCCGCGCACGAGCGGGGGCTGGCCGTGCAGATCGAGGAGACGGCATCCGAGCCCGAGCGCGAGAAGGAGCTGGTCTCCCGCGCCCGAGCCCACCTCGTCGACGGCCTGATCCTCAACCCCATCCGCCTCGAGGACAGCGTGCTCAAGTACGCCGACCGTCTGCCGCCGCTCGTCGTGATCGGCGAGGTCGAGCAGAACCGCGCCGACCACGTGCGCATCGACAGCCGGCTCGCCGCCGCCGATGCCGCGCGGCATGTGCTCGCACGCGGCGCCCGGCGGATAGCGGTCGTCGGCGCCGACGACGACCCCTCGGTCGCGACCGCCACGAGCCGCCTGCGCCTCGAGGGCGTGCACGACGCGCTCCGGGAGGCGGGCATCCCCCGCGATCCGGCGCTCGAGGTCAACCGCCTGCCGTGGGAGATGGCGGGCGGAGCGGATGCCGTGCGCACACTGTTCGAGCGCGGCGTCGCCTTCGACGCGATCGTCGCCTTCACCGACTCCCTCGCCCTCGGCGCCCTGCACGCGCTGCACGACCGCGGCGTGCGCGTGCCGGAGGACGTGATCGTCACGGGCTTCGACGACGTCGAGTTCTCGAAGTACACCTCGCCGTCGCTGACCACCATCGCGTTCGATCGCCGGGCCTTCGCGGTCGCCGCCCTCGGCCTGCTCGAGACCCGCATGGACGACCGGTCCGCTCCCCCGCGGGCCCTCACGCTGTCGCATCATCTGCTGGAGCGCGACAGCACGAAAGCCGCACCGCTCGGCTTCCGGCCCTGAGCCACGGCATCCGTTCGGATCGTCTGCTTGCGTCGGCGATTACATCGATGTAATGATGAGGCGTCCACCATCCGGTCACGAAGGAGTGACGATGACGCCCCCGCTCGATCTGTCCCGCCGGCAGTTTCTCACCGCCGCCACGCTCACCGCCGGCGCGGCACTGCTCGCCGGCTGCTCTCCCCTCTCCCCCGCAGGATCTCGCACCGAGACCCTGCAGTTCTGGCACCTGCTCTCCGGAGGCGACGGCGTGACGATGTCATCGCTGCTCGACGGTGTGAACTCGGCGCAGTCCGACTACCGCATCCGCCCCACCGTGCTCGCCTGGGGCACCCCGTACTACACGAAGCTCGCGATGGCGGGTGCCGGCGGACGAGCCCCCGACGTCGCGATCATGCACGCGACGCGCGTGAACGGCTGGGCCCCCGGCGGGCTCCTCGACACATGGGAAGTCGACCGGCTCGCCGAGCTCGGCGTCGACCGCTCCACCTTCCCCGGCCCGATCTGGGAGAAGGGATTCGTGGGCGACCGCCTCTACAGCGTCGCGCTCGACGCCCACCCCTTCGTGCTCATGTTCAACACCGACATCTGCGACGCGGCCGGGGTCCTCGACTCCGACGGCAAGCTGCAGCAGACATCGTCTCCCGAGGAGTTCGTCGATCAGCTCCGGGAGGTCGGGGCGCAGTCGCCCGAGCACGCGCTCTCGTTCGGGTACCTCGGCGACGGCGCCCAGATGTGGCGCCTGTTCTACGGGCTCTACGCGCAGCACGGCATGCAGATCGAACTGCCCGTGGGCGGCACGGCCGTGATCGACAAGGATGCCGCGGTCGAGGCGCTGCGCTTCATGCAGACCCTGCTCGACGGTGAGATCGCCGCCGCCCGCGCCGACTACGGCGGGGCCGTCGCGGAGTTTGCCACCGGCAAGAGCGGCATGCTCATGACCGGCGTGTGGGAGTTGCGCACGATGCAGAGCAACGATCTGCCCTTCGACGCGACCACCATCCCGACGATCTACGGCACGCCGGCGGTCTACGCCGACTCGCACTCCTTCGTGCTGCCCCACCAGTCGAACGCGAACGAGGAGCGCCGCGACCTCGTGTACCGCTTCGTCGCCGACATGCTGAAGGACTCGTTCCAGTGGGCCGAGGCCGGGCACATCCCCGCCTACCTCCCGGTCACCTCCTCCCCCGCCTACGACGACCTCGTGCCGCAGGCGCACTACGCCTCGGCCGCCGACAACGTCGTCTACGACCCGACGGCGTGGTTCACGGGTTCGGGGTCGAGCTTCCAGGGCGAGTTCGGCGCCGCCGTGCAGAACGTGCTGCTCTCCGGCGCCGACCCGGCCGCCGCGATCGACCGCTTCGAAGCGCGCGTGAACACGCTGCTGCGACAGCCCAACCCCGCCGACCCCGAGGGGACGTGGAAGTCATGAGCGCCACCGCCACCCGCACCATCGTCACCGGCGGAGCATCCGACTTCCGCCCTCGCCGCGCCGGCTCGCGCAGGCACGAGCAGCTCATCAGCTGGGCCTTCCTCACCCCGTTCCTGATCGCCTTCGCCCTGTTCCTCGTCTGGCCGATCCTGCACGGCATCTACCTGAGCTTCACCGACCAGTCGCTCACCGGCGCCGGCGGAGGGTTCGTCGGGTTCGCCAACTACGCGGAGGCCCTCGTCGATCCGGTGATGTGGCAGTCGATGGGCAATACCGTCTGGTTCACACTGCTCTCGACCGTTCCGCTCGTCGCGATCGCCCTGCTCATGGCGGCGCTCGTCGACCGGGGCCTCCCCGGCCAGTGGCTTTGGCGGCTGTCGTTCTTCATGCCGTACCTGCTCGCATCCACCGTGATCTCGCAGATCTGGGTCTGGATCTTCAACCCCCAGATCGGCGCGGCCAACAACATCCTGACCTTCTTCGGCCTCGAGCCGATCGCCTGGCTGCAGAACTCCGACACCAACATGCTGTCGATCGTGATCGCGACGGTGTGGTGGACGGTCGGGTTCAACTTCCTGCTCTACCTCGCCGCCATGCAGAACATTCCTCCGCAGCAGTACGAGGCGGCATCCCTCGACGGGGCCGGCGCGTGGCGTCAGTTCTGGTCGATCACGCTCCCGCAGCTCGGACCGGCCACCGCGCTGATCCTCATCCTGCAGATCCTCGCCTCGCTGAAACTGTTCGACCAGGCGTACCAGATGCTCGGCGGCGTCGCGAGCGACACCACCCGCTCGATCGTGCAGTACATCTACGAGGCCGGCTTCGTGAACTACCGCTTCGGATACTCCGCGGCGATCTCGTACGTCTTCTTCGCCCTCATCGTCATCATCGGCGTCGCGCAGGCCCTGGTCACGCGTCGCAAGAAGGAGCAGTGATGTCCTCCGCCACCCTCATCCCCACCGACTCCGCATCCGACGACCAGACCCGCACGCTCATCGTTCCCCGCCACCGGCGCCCCGCGCGCCCGAAGCTGCCCGGTCAGAAGCCGTTCTCGCCGCTGCGCATCGCCGCGTTCGTGGTGCTGGCGCTCCTCGCGATCGGCTGGCTGCTGCCGTTCCTCTGGGCGGTCGCGACCGCCTTCAAGACCGAGACGGATGCCGCGTCCGGCGACCCCGGCTGGGTCGGCGCGAGCGGCCCCACCCTCGAGGCGTTCACGGCGATCCTCTCGCAGGGAAACGTCTACGTCTGGGCGCTCAACAGCCTGTGGACCTCGGTCGCCGTCACCCTCATCACGCTGACGATCTCGGCCCTGGCGGCCTACGCCTTCTCGCGGCTCGACTTCACCGGCCGCAAGTGGCTGTTCGTCGTGATCATCGCCTCGATCGTCGTGCCGCCGCAGGTGCTGATCATCCCGCTCTTCTACGAGATGCTCGCGTTCAACCTGATCGACACGCACTGGGGTCTGATCCTGCCGCAGGTCGTGGCGCCGGCGATGGTGTTCATCCTCAAGAAGTTCTTCGACGCGATCCCGATCGAGCTCGAAGACGCCGCCCGCGTCGACGGCGCCAGCCGCCTGCGCATCTTCTGGTCGATCGTGCTGCCGCTGTCGCGGCCGATCCTGGCATCCGTGGCGATCTTCGTGTTCATCGCTGCGTGGAACAACTTCCTGTGGCCGTTCCTCGTCATCAACGACACCACGCTCATGACGCTGCCGGTCGGGCTCCAGACCGTGATCAGCGCCTACGGCGTGCAGTACGCGCAGGTCATGGCGCAGGCCGTGCTCGCCGCGCTCCCGCTCATCGTCGTGTTCCTCATCTTCCAGAAGCAGATCGTCAAGGGAGTCGCGACCAGCGGCTTCGGCGGTCAGTAGTAGTCCCCCGTCCCCCCGGCATCCGCCGCAACCAAGGAGAGCAATGTCTCACGCCCGCATCACCATCGACCGCGACTTCACCATCGCCGACGTTCCCCGGAGGCTCTTCGGGTCCTTCGTCGAGCACATGGGGCGCTGCGTGTACACCGGCATCTACGAGCCGGGGCACCCGCAGGCCGACGAGCGCGGATTCCGTCAGGACGTCCTGGCCCTGGTGAAGGAGATGGGACCGACGGTCGTGCGGTATCCGGGCGGCAACTTCGTCTCGGGCTACCGCTGGGAAGACGGTGTCGGCCCGGTCGAGGATCGCCCGGTTCGGATCGACGGCGCGTGGCACACGATCGAGACCAACGCCTTCGGCCTGCACGAGTTCATGGACTGGGCGAAGGAGGCCGACGTCGAGGTGATGGAGGCGATCAACCTCGGCACCCGCGGCGTCGAAGAGGCCCGCGCACTCGTCGAGTACGCCAACCACCCGGGCGGCACGTACTGGTCGGACCTGCGTCGCAAGAACGGCGCGGAGCAGCCCTTCGACATCAAGCTGTGGTGCCTGGGCAACGAGCTCGACGGACCGTGGCAGATCGGCGGCAAGACCGCTGCCGAGTACGGCCGTCTCGCGCAGGAGTCGGCCAAGGCCATGAAACTGGTCGACTCGTCGATCGAACTCGTGGCGGTCGGGTCGTCGAGCAGGTCGATGCCGACGTTCGGGTCGTGGGAGCACACGGTGCTCACCCACGCCTACGACGAGGTCGACTTCGTCTCGATGCACGCCTACTACCAGGAGCACGACGGCGACACCGAGTCGTTCCTCGCGGAATCGGTCGACATGGACGGCTTCATCGAGGGCGTCATCGCGACGGTCGACGCGGTCAAGGCCGCCGGCAAGCACACCAAGCAGGTCGACATCTCGTTCGACGAATGGAACGTGTGGGATCAGCGCAAGTACAACGACGTCGAGGCGGGCGAGATCGCGAAGGCCGGATGGCGCGAGCACCCGCGCCTCATCGAGGACACCTATTCGGTGACGGATGCCGTCGTCGTCGGCACCCTGCTCAACAGCCTGCTGCGGCACGGCGACCGCGTGCGCATCGCCAACCAGGCGCAGCTGGTGAACGTGATCGCGCCGATCCGCTCGGAGGAGAACGGTCCGGCCTGGCGACAGACCAGCTTCTGGCCGTTCGAGCGGATGGCGCGGCTGGCGAAGGGGCGCATCCTGCGTCTCGCCGTCTCGGCGTCGCAGATCGCGACGAAGCGCTACGGCGACGTCGACTCGGTCGATGCGGCCGCCACGTGGGACGAGGAGACCGGACGCCTGGTGGTGTTCGTGGCGAACCGCTCGCTCGACTCGGCGAACGACCTCACGATCGACCTGCACGGCCTGGGCGACCTGCGCGTGCGCCAGGCCGAGACGCTCACGATCCCCGAGGGCGGCGACCGCTCGACCGCCAACCTCGAGACGGCCCCGGACACCGTGCACATGGTGCCGCTCGCCGCCGCCGAGATCGTCGACGGAACCGTGCGGGCGACCCTGCCCGCCCTGTCATGGTCGGTCATCGAGCTCGAGGTGACGCGCGCCTGACCCGCCCTGGGTCCGTGCGCCACCCTGGGTCCCTGAGCCCGTCGAAGGGCCCCAGCCCCGAGAAGGGCCCGGCATCCACCGCGGATGCCGGGCCCTTCTGGGTGCGAGAGCGGATGCCGCGACTACTCCCAGACGACCGTCGGGGTCTCGGCCGCGAAGTCGACCTTCGGGGACAGCATCCCTGCACCGAAGAGCACCTCGAACGCACCGCGCTCGCCCGCGGCGTTCTGTCCCTCGAGCGTGATGTCGGTGCGGAACGACTCGTATGTCGAGACGACCGCGCGGTCGCTGACCTCTCCGACGAGGGCGGCGAGCGACGCCTCGCCCTCAGCGGTGAGGGCGCGGGTCACGGTTCCGTCGACGGGGCTGAAGCCGTCCTGCTCGATGCCGGTGACATCCATGCCGCAGGGCGTCGCGAGCGTCTTCATCGCCAGGCACTCGCGCAGCGAAGCCGTGACCAGTTCGCGGAACGACGTCACCCCCGTCTCGCTCAGCACGGGACGCAGCATGCTCGCCGCCTCTTCGCTCTTCTCGTCCGCGACGAGAAGCGTCGTCTCGCCCTCGATCGTGAACTCTTCGAGGCTCGTTGCGAACTCGTACATGCCCGGGAAGACCAGGGCGTCCTCCGAGATCTCCACGCCGTTCACCGTGAGGCCGATGTCGTCGAACCCGTAGGTCGAGATTCGCGCGCCTCCGTTGTACATGGTGATGTCGCCGTCGTACTCGCTCTGGTACATCCCGAACTCGCGTGTCACCTCGGTGCCGCCGACCGTGAAGGTCGCGGGCACGACGACGTCGCTGTACTCGCCCTCCTCGGCCTCACCGACCTCGATGTCGTCGATGGCGCCCAGCTCGAGAGAGGCCTCGAGCACCTCGTCCGTGAGGAGCACATCACTGTACGACGAGGTGTCGACGTACTTCCGCGCCGTCTCGGCATCGCCCTCCGAAAGGGCGGTGAGGTACTCCTCGACCCACTCCTCCGGGGTGGCCGCGGGCGGCGCGGGCTCGCCGTTCGAGCCGCCTCCGGCGTCACCGCCGCGACCCGCCAGCGGGATGATGATGGCCAGGGCGATCACGAGCAGGACGACGACTCCCGCCGCGATGATGCCGATGATCGCACCGAGCGGAAGCTTCTTGTTCGGGCCGATCTCCGGCCCCGCCGGCGGAAAACCCTCCCCGGGCTGGCCGTAAGGCTGAACGTAGGGCTGACCGGGTGCAGGCTGACCGTAGGGCTGCCCGGGTGCGGGCTGACCGTAGGGCTGACCGGGAGCAGGCTGCCCGGGAACGGGCTGACCGTAGGGCTGACCGGGTGCAGGCTGGCCATAGGGCTGACCGGGTGCAGGCTGATCCGGCGCGGGCTGACCGGGAGCCGCCTGGCCGTCGGGCTGACCGGGAGCGGGCTGACCAGGAGCGTGCTCGCCGGGTGCGTTCGCCGAGGCTTGGCCGGGAGCGTGACGCGGATCCGCGGGCGGGAGGGCGTGTCCGCCGGGGACGTATTCCGAGCCATCCGGGCCGGCCGGCGTCGTGGCCGGGGGCACGTCCGGGGCGTCTGCTGCGGCGGGTGGCGCCGGCGGTGGCGTGGGGACCGCATCCGATGCGGAACCGGCCGCCGCCGGGTCATGGGGCTGGGGAGTCTCCGGTGTCTCGTGTTCACTCACGGATACAGCATAATGTCCTCGTTTGCGGCATATCGGGATGCCCGGCCATGCCCGCCGCAACGATCTCCGTGTGAGGCGTTCACTCTTCACGGGCGAACCGCGCGACCTGCACGAGGGTCGCCCCCGCGCCCCGACGCACGAACCGCCCGCGCCCGGGCACCATCTGCTCGGCGAAGATCTTCGTCAGCAGGGGCCCCTCGCCGCGATCGCCGCTCATGACCAACGTCGATCCGCCGGTGTCGCGCAGCGCCTGGAGCGACATGTCGAACATCGCCCGCGATGCACCCAGCACAGGCCGGGTGAGCACGACGTTCAGGCCGAGGTCGCGCGCCGAGGCGAGGTAGGGCAGGAGCGGCCGCAGCGGCTCGGTGCCGCCCGCCGCCAGCACGTCGAAGTCGTCGATGACCACGAGGATCCTCGGCCCCGCCACCTTCGACGCCTGTCGCTTGTCGAGCTCGATCGCGATCGACTCCGCGAGCTGACGCGCCAGCGGAGCGGTGGAGGCGTGCCCGCCGAGATACGGCTCGGGCACCTCGTCCGCAAGATCGCCACGCACGTCCATCAACGCGATGACCAGGTCGTCCGCCGTGTGGCTCGCGAGCGCGCCACGGACGATGCCCCGCAGCACGGTCGTCTTTCCGCACCCGGTGTCTCCGAGCACCATCAGGTGCGGGTCGTTGCGCGCGAGGTCGAGCGAGAACGTCTTCATCGTGTCCTGCCGCAGACCCAGCGGGATCATCGACGGATCGATCCCGGCATCCGCGAGCATCCGCGGATCGAGGTCTTCCGGAAGCAGCCGGATCGGCGCCGCTTCCGGTCCGGCCACGACTCCGCGGACCGGCGCGCGAGCGCCTCCAGCATCTCGCCGACACCCACCGAGTCGTCGTCCTCGAGCACCGGGAGGGCGATCTGCGCGAACTCCGACGCATCCGTCAGCGCACGCCCCGGTTCATCGCGCCGCAGCGACGACGAGAGCTTGCGCGAGACCTGCGAGTCGCTCGGGTCGTTGAGCCCCAGTTCGATCCGCGTACCGATCACCCCCTGCTGCGGCGAGCGCAGGTCGTTCCAGCGATTGAGCGTGACCACGACGTGGATGCCGTAGCTGCCGCCGCGATCGAGGAGGCGCTGCAGCGAACCCTCGAACTCCTCGAAATCGGCGCGCAGCGTCGCATAGCCGTCGACGAGCAGTACGACATCGGCCGAGGGCAGCTGCGGGAGTTCTCGGGCCGCGTGGCGGCGGCGCAGCTCATCGACGGAGTCGATCCCCTCCGTGCGGAACACCTGCTCGCGCACGCCGAGCATGGTCGTGAGCTCTTCGAGCACTCGGCCCACGCGCTCCCGATGCCCGCGCGTCGCGACGCCGCCGACATGCGGGAACCCCTCGATGCGTGCGAGACCGCCGCCGGTGAGGTCGAGTCCGTACACGCTCACCTGCCGCGGTGTGCGGGTCACCGCGATCGACGCCGCGACGGTGCGCAGGAACGTCGAGCGACCGGACTGCGGTGCACCCATCACGCTGATGTGCCCGCCCGAGCGGGTCAGATCGAGCTGCCAGGGCTGCTGCCTCTGCTGGGCCGGCTCGTCGAGCAGGCCGATCGGGATGCGCAGCCCCGCAGCATCCTCGATCCCTCCGCTCGACGGAAGCAGCCCGCCGAGCGCGACCCGGGTGGGAAGGGGCGCCAACCAGACCGGACGCGTGCGGATCGCGCCCTTCGCGAGCCGCTCGACGGCCACGTCGACCAGCGCTCGCTCGGGCAGACTGCTCTCCTCCGCGGCGATCTTCCGCACCGCCGGAACCCCGTCGGCCGCGACCTCGGGCGGCGGCGCGACCGTGTCGTACGCCCCGATGATCCGCAGCCGCGGCTCCTCCGTCGTATCGACCGGCCGCTCCCGTGCGTCGTCGACGAGCCCCGAGACGTACCCCGCGCGCAGCCGGGTGTAGATCGAGGTGTCGACCTTGAGGTAGGCGTATCCCGGGATCGCCGGCAGGTGGAACGCGTCCTGCGTGTCGAGCACCATGGCGCTCTCGGCGGCCGAGAACGTGCGCAGTCCGATCCGATACGACAGGTAGGTCTCGAGACCGCGGAGCTTGCCCGCCTCGATCCGCTGGCTCGAGAGCAGCAGGTGCACACCGATCGAACGGCCGATGCGTCCGATGGTGAGCAGCAGGTCGACGAACTCCGGCTTGGCGGTGAGCAGCTCGCCGAACTCGTCGATCACGAGGAACAGGTGGGGCAACGGCGGCAACTCGGGTCGACGGCGACGGAGCTGTCGGTACTGCGTGATCGATGCCGAGTTGTCGGCGGCTTTCAGGAGCTGCTGTCGACGCACGACCTCGCCGTTGATGCTCGCGCGCGCCCGTTCGGTGAGCTGCGGATCGTCGGCGAGGTTGTCGATGATCCCGGCGACGTGCGGGAGATGGGCGAACGGCGCGAAGGCCGCCCCGCCTTTGTAGTCGACGAGGATCATGCTGAGATCATCCGGCCCGTGCGTGGCCGCCAGTCCGAGCACGAGGGTGCGCAGCAGCTCGCTCTTGCCCGACCCCGTCGCTCCGATGCAGATGCCGTGCGGTCCCATACCGAGCTGCGCCGATTCCTTGAGGTCGAGGAGCACGGGCGCCCCCGAATCGTCGACGCCGATCGGCACGCGGAGGAAGTCCGCGGCGGAGCGAGGCGCCCACGCCCGGCGCGGGTCGATCTGCGCCACATCCCCCAGGCCGAGGAGCTCACCGAGGTCGGGTGCCACCGCGTCGGTCGCCTCGGCCGCCGTCGCCCTGCTCATCCGCAGGGCCGCGAGAGGACGCGCGATCGTCTCGAGCAGCGCCTGCTCGACGGCATCCGCCGCGCAGACCACCGGCTCCCCCGGCCCGGCCGGGCTCTCGATCGTGCAGCCCGCCGCATCGACCACGACCCGGGCGACGACGTGCTCGGGTTCCTTGAGACGATCGTCGACGAGGTGCACGGTCGTGATGCCCAGATCGGCGGCGTCGAGCACCGAGTCCCAGCGCGGCGGAGCCGTCGCATACCCGTCGCCCTCATCGATGAAGAGCACGAGACGCACCGGACGGATGCGGCGCCCGGCCCGACGTGCCGCCGTCGTGGCGGCCACACGATCGCGCAGCTCGGGTCCGATCAGCACGAGCAGCTCGTCGAGCGTCGGGGCGATACGGCGCGCCAATGGCTGATCGGCGGCGGGGCGCGGGGCGGCTGCATGCGGGAGCAGGTCGAAGCCGCGCCAGTCGTCGAGTGCGGATGCCGGGACCACGGCCGCGAGGTGCACCTCGTCGGGCGAGTGGAACGTCGCGATCTGCACCGCGATCGATCGCGCCACCTGCAACGCCCGCACCCGGTCGCCGACGATCGCGTACTGCCCACCCGCCGAGAGGTCGACGGTCGCCGGCATCCCCTGTACCACTCCCGCGGAGCGGACCAGTCGTTCGGCGGCTGCCTTCATGATCGGGTCGTACGGCTGCACCGGATTCGATTCCGCGGGCAGGACCACCGGGAGCACCGGGAGGTCGCCGGTGCCGACGCGCGCCTGAAGGAAGTCGGGGTCGGATGGGCGGCACTCCCAGCGGCGCGCCGGATCGTGCCCGAGCTCGATGAGCGCCGAGGGAGAGGGATGCCGGGTGAGCGCCGCCCGCCGCACGTGGGCCGCCCGGTCGCGCTGCTCGGCTCGGACGTGCTCGAGGTGATCGAGATAGCGTTCTCGCTGCATCCGACGCTGACGCGCCGCGTTTCCGCGCGTCGTGAACGCCATGCCGACGCCTCCGACCAGGGCGACGACGAGGATCACCGCGCCGATCACGACGAACATCGGATTGCCGCGGAGGAGCACCATCAGGGTGATCGACGAGAGGCTGCCGACGATCGGCAGCACCGACTGCAACGGGAAACCGGCGGCGTCGTCATTACTCGCCGGTGGCGCGGCGAGCACGATGCCCTCCGGGGCCTCTGCCGGGAGGACGGCCCGAGCAGGACGGTGCACGATGGACTGCGTCATGCGCCGACCTCGCCGATGAGGGCGCCCGCGAGACGGAGCAGGGCCTGCCGCGCTCGGAAGGATCGCGCCGACCCTCCCGCGGCCAACGCCGTATCATGCGGCACGACGATCACCGGTTGCTCGGTCTGCGCCGCGATCACCGCGGGAACCCGTCGCGATTCCCTGCTCGCATCGACGAGGGCGACGACCGCCCGCTGGCTCCCGGGCAGGGCGTCGATCGCCTCGACCACGACCCGGGCCAGTTCCGCCCCCTCGCGCCGCGCGGGGGCGACGACGCAGACCGCATCGCAGAGCCGGGCGATCTCGGCGATCTCACGATCGGGATCGCGCGGACCGAAGTCCGCGATCACGACCTCGTGGAAGCGCATGACGGGTGAGATCTCGCGCTCCCAAGCGGCGACCGGGCGGGCCTCGGCATCCGACGGTCGGGTCCCGAGCACACCCGACGTCACCTGCACCGTCTGCCGGGCGTCGCCGCTGGTGCGGAACAGGCGTCGGTCCCGACGCGGTGACGTCTCGACGATCCCGAAGTGCCGGGCGAGATCGCCCTCGGGCGATAGGTCCGCGACGAGCGGCGGAGCCGCCCGCCGTCGGGCGATGAGGCGCACGGTCTCACCCGCGACGGTCGTCGCGCCGGCTCCGGCCGCGAGCTGGACGAATCCGATGCGACGGACTGTGCTCATCGGTCGGGTGATCGCGGCGTCCCACGCGGCGAACCGGGTGTGGAGCGCTGCGCCGCTGCCGAACATCGCCACGGGGATGGCCCCGCGGTCGAACGGCATCATGCGCCCCCTCCGAACAGTGCGAGCAGATCGGTGTAGATCCCGAAGACCCCCACCGCCATCGGCACGATCGCGACCACGGCAGCGGTCTCCAGCGCATCGCCGAGGGAGCGCAGCCGCGCTCGCTGATGCGCTTTCGGGCGCACGAGCCCGGTGACGGCCGCTGTCACGCCGATCAGCACGGCACCGGAGGCGACGGCCCACCCGATCGAACCGTTCACGATCAGGGTCGCCCCGACGACACCGGCGATGGCGATCGCGGCCGCCCAGAGCAGGAAGCCCTGCGACCGGAGCGGGAACGCCCGCGATCGCAGCAGCACCACGAGCGCGAGCGACGCCGCGAGGAGCCTCGGCCAGACGGCATCCGTCATCCAGAGGACGATTCCGCAGAGCGCGATCACCGCGGCCAGCACGGCCACGACCCAGTCGAGGGTGCGATACGCCTCGGCCACGGCGCCCGACGCCGCGGGGCGCGGCAGATCGGCACTGGCCGCTCGATGGTCGAGGCCCGTGAGACCGGAAACCGTGAGCGCGAGCCACGGCACGAGACCCAGGAGCAACGCCGCGACGACGCCGATCACCGCGGCCGCCTGGTCCGGCCGCATACCCATCACCAGGGCCGTGAGCAGCGGCACGGTCAGCGCTATCCCCAGCGCACCGCCGACCATCGCTCCGCGCGAGGCGAGTGCGACCCCCACCCCGATCAGGAGCACGGCCGACCAGACGAGCGCGATCCACAGGGCGGTGATCGCGAGGACGGATGCCGGCTGCGTCGCGACCTGGGCTCCCGCGGCATACAACGCGGCGGGCACGGCCGCCCCCATCGCCGCGGTCGCGATGACGGCCGCCGGCCGACGGCGACCGAACAGACCGGATCCCACGGCGAAGACGAGGAGCAGACCCAGCAGGCCGAAGCGCACGGCCCCGCCGGCGGCACCGTCGAACGGCACCGCGATCGACGCGGCGGCCGCGGACAGTGCGACGATGACCGCGCTGACGACGGCCCTCGAGGCATCGCCCCAGCGGTCGCGGCGGTTCTCGAGCTCGTCGGCGACCACGTCGACCACGTCGATGACCATCGGTGGCGGCGGTGCGGAGTCGAACGGGAGCAGGCGCAGCACCGAGCCGTCGACGAGGCCCTGCTCGCGGGTGGTGCGCTCGAGGTCGAGCGAGTCCCCGATCGCGGTGACGAGCGCGAGGGGGCGACCACCGGTGCCGGCGGGTTCACCCAGGGCATCGATCAGCTGCGGCAGCAGACTGCCGAGCGGGTCGTCGCTCGACACCGCGATCTCGGCCCGTCGAGACGAGCCCCGAACGCTCAGGCGCGTGTAGTCGCTCACACCGGCTCCTCTTCGATGATGCTGATCGACGCGTTCTGCCGCGCCTTCTCGGCCGCCTGCGCCTGGAGCAGATCGGTGACGAACGAGATGCCGACGCACACCGCGCAGGCGAGGGCCGCCACGATGAGGGAGGCGATGAATCGGCGGACGTTGTCGTTCACCGTGCGGCGATCCGAGATGCGCCCGTGCAGCAGTGCCGAACCGAGCCGGAAGCGCTGCGTGCGCGCCTCCTCGATGAGGGCGCGGTCGCGGAGATCAGGCATGGTTCGCTCCTCGGAACGCTTCGTGACGGGTATCGGCCGCATCGGATGCGCCGGGGCGATCCCGACGCGAGCCGGCGATCGTGAGGCTGCGATCGCCCAGCCAGAGCACCGCATCCGCGGGCATGCGCGCCGGCACGAACGGATCGAGTGGCGCCCGCTCCGCGCCGACCTCCATCGCCGTCCCGTTGGCGGAGCCGAGGTCGGTGACCCACACGCTCTCGCCGTCCCATTCGAGTCGGGCGTGGGTCTTCGACAGCGTGCGCGAGAGGTCGGGCCAGGAGAACCGCTGCTCGCCCCGGGCATCCGCCGTCGGGTTCCTGCCGACGACCAGAGCGCGCGCGAACGGAAGTCGCTGACCCGAATCCAGGAGCGCGACGGTGTTCGTCGCCCGCGTGGCCGGATGCTGCGTGGCAGCGCGCTCGGGAACCGGTAGAGCGCCACGGCGGAGGAGATCGGGTCGCGACCTCGACGGATGTCGAGTACCCGGAGCCGGCGAGCGACGAGGTCGGCGACGAGGAAGCGTCCGGCGGGGCATCCGCTCGATCGTTCGACGACGCGGAGCCCGAACAGCCGTGCGCCGAGCGTGCGCCCGCTGCGAGCGAGCGCCGACGCCTGACCTCCCGCGATCCCCAGCGCGAGGAGCACCAGCCCTGCACCTGCCAGACGCTCCCCCGCGGCAGACGTCAGCATGGCGCCGATCAGCGGCACGAGCACCGTGAGGGTGTCCGATACCAGGGCGGGGCACCACGCCCTGGTATCGGCTCGCACGCTGTAGACGAACGCGTCGACGCCGCCATCCGTCTGCCCAGCCGTGCTCATGACCCCCCTTTGTGGAGTGCGCCCCACGCGCACCCACGGTCGGCGAGTTTATACATACGAGGACACCTGCCGAGCACCCCCTGTGGATAACTTCGCGATTCTCGGAGTCCGTTTTGTTACGCTCCCGGCGCCAGACCGTGAAGGTCGGGCAGACCGGAGGAAATGAAAATGAACAGTGAAGGATGGCGGGTGGATCCGGACGGGGTGGCCGGGGTGCTCACGGGTGTCGATGACACGGCGTCGCGATTCGAGCAGAGCCGTGAAGAGATCGAGGAGGCGGCGTTCGAGGGCGGGGGGACCCTGATCGCCGATGGACGCACGACGCTCTCGTCGGCCTGGGAGGTGTTCCTCGAGGATCGCCGCCTCGTGCCGGGCAAGATCATGTACGCGATCAACGCCGCGGCCGGCGCCGTGAGCGAGGCGACGGTCGCCGTCGTCGCCGGTGACGAGCAGATGGCGGGCGAGATGCGCGCGGCCGCGCAGCGGGCGGAGGACGCGTGGGGCATCGGGTCTCCGGCGAACGTCGGTCTGATCGACGGAGGGCGACGGTGAGCGTCTCGGAGGAGCTGCCGACGGTGCTCGCTCCATCTGCGCTCGAGGCTCTCGCCGGTCGGCTCAACCTCGCCGCGAAGAAGATCGAGTCCGCGATGATGGATGCCGCAGATCGGTGGGAACGGCTGCACGAGGTCTTCGATGTGCGCGGAGCGGAGGGTGCCTACGAGCTGCTCGATCGCCCGGCGCGCGCTTCGCTGGACTTCGCCGACGCTTTGCACGATGCGCGCGATCGCCTCGTCTCCGTCGCATCCGAGGCGCTCCCCGACCTTCGGCGGCGCCGCGACGACCTCGCGTCGCGGATCGATGCCGTCAACATCCGCGCCACCGCGGCGGCGCTCGACGTCGCCGCAGCCGAGGCGCGGTTCGTGCGGGCCCGTGACGCCGATGATGCCGAGCACGCGTTGTCCCTCGCGTCCCGGGAACGGCTGGCGGCCTGGGCGGACCAGCACGCGGCCGAGACCGCCGTCGGAGAGATCGAGGGCGAGATCGCCCGGTTGCGACGCGATGTCGAACAGGTCGAGGAGGGCTTGGCGAGCGGTCTCCGAGGCATCAGCGGCGGCGACACCGTGTCGGATGCCGGAGGCGGGACCGTCGACATCGCCCAGAGCTACTGGGGCGCGTCGCAGTCGCTGTATCCCGGCGGCGTGGGGGCGGCCATCGGACTGGAGGAGCGGCTCACCCGCTCGCTGTCGGAGGCCTCGGCGAGGCGCATCTCGTGGATGGGACGGGCCGATCGCGACGACGTCCGCGCCTGGGTCGACGACCATCCGGACTTCGCCGCAGCCGTCGGGATGGTCGACCCCGAGAGGGCGCAACGGTTGTGGGCGCAGACGGAGTCGGCATCCGCCGAGCAGCTCTTCGCTCTGGCGCCGTTCGCGATCGGCAACCTCAACGGCATCACGGCGAGCACGCGCGACCTGTTCAACCGGGAGTCGTTGCGTCAGATGTTGGCCGACGACGACCTGCACAGCGAGCACCGAGAGCGACTGACCGAGTTGTCGAAGCTCCTCGACGACGGCAGCGGCCCCGAGCCGCAGTTGTTGTCGCTCTTCGCCGAGACCTCGACCGGCAACCCACGGGCGAGCATCGGCTGGGGTGATCTCGACGGCGCCGACCAGATCACGACGCTCACCCACGGCATCACCGAGGATCTCGGTTCTCTCCGGGACTGGGCGCAGAGCACCCGGACGATGCAGACCGAGGTGGCGGCACGCACATCGGCGACGACCGCGACGGTGCTCTTCATGGAGTGGGATTCCGGGGGCATGATCGAGGTCGAACACATCGAGCGCCCCGACAACGGTGCCGTCCGCCTGTCGCATCTCCTCCACGGATTCCGTGCGCACAACCCCGATACCCAGCTCAACCTCGGCCTGCACTCCCTCGGCACGACCATGGGAGCGCAGATGATGGCCGACAATCCGAGGCTCGTCAGCAACGCATGGTTCTACGGTTCGGCGGGCATCAACGGGCAGACGGCCTACGCGCTGGAGCGGCAGATGGATGCCGGCGAGCTCGTCATCCACGCGACCTACGCGCACCCGGAGGCGACGAGCCCGGACGATTGGGTCGCCCCCATCGGCCGCATGGGTGAGCACCCCGTGGATCCGGCCGATATCGGCGGTGTGCGGAACTTCAGCTCCGAGGGCGGAATCGTCCACGACAAGCCCCGCGCTGACGGACCCGTGCTCACGGAACGCGGGCTCGCGACCGACGGCCACAATGCGCAACGCTCGGATCTGCCCTACTACCGGGTGAATCCGGCACAGCTGGCGTTGAGCCCGATATGGGCGGTGTTGCAACCGTGGGAGGCGCCCGCCATCGGCTACCTCGACCCCGAGTCGCAGTCGTTCCGGCAGTCCGTGGTCGACATCGCCCGCGCAGCCGACGTCCCTCGTATGCGCGAGTAGCGCCCTCAAAAAGCAAATAAAAGGCGACAGGTGCGGTCTGTGGATAACTTCGACATCATCGCAGGCCGCCCTGTTACTCTCTCCTCGCCCATCGGGGGCGATGGCGTCTTTGCGACCGCGGAGACGGAGGGCGACGAAAGGAAGACCGGAGCATGAAGTTCGATATGGGGGCCGAGACGCTCAGCGTTCTCGGCAAGCAGACGTCGGGATCCAGCGACGACCTCGGGGCACTCGTGAAGCAGCTCGTGGTCGCGGCCGACCCGCTGATGCAGGTGCACGCGGGTGCCGCGAAGGCCGCTTTCGACAGCTTCAAGGGCCGCACCGACGAGGTCGCCGCCGAGCTGAACTCGTCGCTCGCCGCCGTGCTCGGGGGTATCTCGGGCATGGACCGCGCGTTCCGCGAGGGCGAGTCCGAGATGGTCGACCAGACCCGTGGAGCCGAGAGCGGTGCGTCCTTCGAGGCCGCACGCTTCGGCGGATCACGCTGAGAAGAAGGAGACAGACGATGGCATACGAAGATCGCCGCGCCTACAGCGTCGCCGCGTCCCAGGAGGTGCAGGGGGAGTTCAACCGCGTCTCTGGCCTGCTCGAGAGCCTGATCGCCGACCGCGACAAGGCCGTGCAGAACGCCATGGCCGACTACTCCGCGGACGGGGTCTCCGAGGAGTACCGCGGCAAGGAGCTGCGGTGGAAGAACGCCGCCGACGAGGTGCGCAACATCATCACGCTGCTGCGCAGCACGATGGAGAGCAACGACGGCACCGCCTCGCAGGCGGGTGCACGCGCACGCGCGGCCGTCGAGAACATCGGCTGACGCCACCGGCACTCACTCGCACGAGCGCCTGGGCCCCTGAGTTTGTCGAAGGGCCCAGGCGCTCCCGTGTCGAGACGGCCTGGGTCCCTGAGCTCGTCGAAGGGTCCCAGGGCGTCTCGTTCGCCCGGCCGGCGATCAGCCCGCGACGTGCCGCTCGTCCGGACCGACGTACTCCGACAGCGGCCGGATCAGCGCGTTAGCACCGGCTTGCTCGATCACGTGCGCCGTCCACCCGGTCACCCGCGCCGCGACGAAGAGCGGCGTGAAGGTGAGGGTGTCGAAGCCGATCAGGTTGTACGCCGGACCCGAGGGGTAGTCGAGGTTCGGGTAGATGCCCTTGCGTGCGACGAACTCCGTTTCGAGCGCGTCGTACAGCGCCGCGACCTCCGGCCGGTCGAAGTGCTCGACGAGCGTGTCGAGAGCCGCCTTCATGGTCGGCACCCGCGAGTCGCCCTTCTTGTACACGCGGTGTCCGAAGCCCATGATCTTCCGCTTCTCGGCGAGGGCCTTGTCGAGCCACGCCTTCACGCCGTCCGCCGACCCGATCTCGTCGAAGACGTGCAGCACGGCTTCGTTCGCTCCGCCGTGCAGCGGGCCCTTGAGCGCACCGATCGCCCCGACGACGGCCGAGTACAGGTCGCTGAGCGTCGACGTGATGACCCGCGCCGTGAAGGTGGAGGCGTTGAACGAGTGCTCGGCATAGAGGATCATCGACCGGTTGAACGCGTCGACGACGACGGCATCCGCCTCTTCGCCGAACGTCATCCAGAGGAAATTGGCCGAGTAGTCGAGATCGTCGCGCGGCGCGATGAGTTGCTGCCCGCGACGGCGGCGCTGGCCGTAGGCAACGATCGCGGGGAGCGCCGCGAACAGGCGGATGCTGCGCTCGAGGTTCTGCTCGGGGTTGCCGCCGGCATCCAGCACCGATCCGCCCGCGCCCGGGTCGGAGGCCCCGATCAGGCTGACCGCCGTGCGCACCTCGTCCATCGGGTGCGCGTCCAGTGGCACGAGGTCGATCGCGGCCTTGACGTTGTCGGCGAGCGCGCGGTGCCGGCGCTCCTCGACGCGGAACGCCGCCAGTTCCTCCGGCGTCGGCAGCTCCCCGTGCCACAGCAGGTACGCCACGGCCTCGAACGACTGCGTCGCAGCGAGCTCCTGCACGGGGTATCCGCGGTAGAGCAGGCTGTTCGTCTCGGGGTTGACCTTCGAGATGGAGGTCGTGTCGACGACGACCCCGGCGAGGCCCTTCTTGATGTCCGGCTCGGTCATACTCACTCCTTCGTGATGGTGAAGTTGAAGACGCCCGAGTCGAAATGGTTGTACGACTCGTAGTCGATGAGTTCGTAGAGATCGGCGCGGTGCTGCATCTCTCCGAGCATCGACGTGAGATGCCCCTCCGAGTTCAGCGTATCGAGCGCACGGCCGGCCGCGCCCATCGCGGTGCGCAGCAGCGACACCGGCCAGATGACGATGCTGACGCCCGCGCTCTGCAGCTGAGACGTCGAGAAGAGCTCGCTCTTGCCGAACTCGGTCATGTTGGCGAGGATCGGCACGTCGAGCGCGTCCGCCATCGCCTCGAACTCCGAGAGCTCGCGCATCGCCTCGGGGAAGATCGCATCAGCACCGGCATCCACCAGCGCCTTCGCGCGGTCGATCGCGGCGTCCAGCCCCTCGATCGCCCGGATGTCGGTACGCGCCATGAGCAGGAAGTTCTCGTCGCGGCGCGCATCAGCGGCGGCCCGGATCCGCTTGATCGCCGTGCTCTCGTCGACGACGCTCTTGCCGTCGAGGTGCCCGCACCGCTTGGGGTTCACCTGGTCCTCGATGTGCATGCCGGCGAGGCCGGCATCCTCGAGCTCCTGGATCGTGCGCGCGACGTTCATCGGCTCGCCGAACCCCGTGTCGGCGTCGACGATCGCCGGCAGATCGGTCATACGGGCGATCTGCTTCGCGCGACCGGCGACCTCGGTGAGCGTCGTGAGCCCGATGTCGGGGAGTCCGAGGTCGGCCGAGAGCACGGCGCCCGAGATGTAGACGCCCTCGAAGCCCTTCTCGGCGATCAGGCGAGCGCTGAGCGGGTTGAACGCCCCGGGGAACCGCAGCAGCTCACCGCTCGCGAGGCGTTCGCGCAGCGCGCGGCGCTTCTCGGCCGCGGTGGTCGTGGAGTACAGCATCAGAACAACCCCTTCGGAGCAGGCGCTGCGTCGAGCAGGCCGGGCTTCGCGACGATCGACAGCTCGCCGACCTCGGCAGCGGTCAGTTCGGGCAGGCGCTGCACGAGTTCGAGGAAGCGTTCGATCTCGGCGGGCTCGAGCACGGGCTCGGCGAGCAGACGGAACTTGGCGATGTAGTTCTCGCGGGCGAAGGGGCGGGCACCGAGCGGGTGCGCGTCGGCCACGGCGATCTCGTCGACGACGGTCGACCCGTCGGTGAGGCGGATCTCGACGCGACCGCCGAACGCCTTCTCGTCGGGGTCCTCCGAATGGTAGCGGCGAGTCCACTCGGCATCCTCGGCCGTGGTGATCTTGTGCCACAGCGCGACGGTGTCTTCCCGACCCGCCCGCGACGGCGCGTAGGAGTCGACGTGGTGCCAGCCGCCGTCCTGCAGCGCGACCGCGAAGATGTACGGGATCGAGTGGTCGAGCGTCTCGCGCGACGCGGTCGGGTCGTACTTCTGCGGGTCGTTCGCTCCCGATCCGATCACGTAGTGCGTGTGGTGGCTGGTGTGCAGCACGATCGCCTCGATGTTCGCCGGGTCGCGGAGGGCCGGATTCTCGACGCCGAGTTTGCGGGCGAGGTCGATCCACGCCTGGGCCTGGTACTCGGCCGAGTGCTCCTTCGTGTAGGAGTCGAGGATCGCGCGCTTCGCCTCGCCGGCGGCGGGCAGCGGCACCTCGTACGCGGCATCCTTGCCGTCGAGCATCCACGCGATCACACCGTCCTCGCCCTCGTAGATCGGGGCCGGACTGGTCTGTCCTCGCATCGCACGGTCGACCGCCTCGACGGCCATCTTGCCCGCGAAGGCCGGGGCGTGCGCCTTCCAGGTCGAGATCTCGCCCTTGCGGCTCTGGCGGGTGGCGGTGGTGGTGTGCAGCCCCTGGCCGACGGCCTGGTAGATCGTCTCGACGTCGAGGCCCAGGAGGGTGCCGATACCGGCGGCGGCCGACGGCCCGAGGTGGGCGACGTGGTCGATCTTGTGCCTGTGCAGGCAGATCGCGCGCACGAGATCCATCTGGATCTCGTAGCCGGTGGCGATGCCGCGCACCAGCGCCCGCCCGTCGGCGCCGGTGTGCTGGGCGACCGCGAGGATCGGGGGGATGTTGTCGCCGGGGTGCGAGTACTCTGCGGCGAGGAAGGTGTCGTGGTAGTCGAGCTCGCGCACGGCCACGCCGTTCGCCCAGGCCGCCCACTCGGGACTGGTGCGGTGGTCGAGGGCCGCGCCGAAGAGGTTCGCGCCGACGCCTCCGGTCGACACCGGGTGACTGAACGCCTGCGCGCGCGCCGCGTTGATCGGCGCACGCGTGAGGGATGCCGCGGCAACCGAGGCGTTGTCGATGATGCGGTTGATGATCATGTCGACGACGGGCTGCTCGACCTCGACCGGGTCGGCGGCGACCTCGGCGATCTTCCAGGCGAGCTGATCCTCACGCGCGAGGTTCTCGTCGCTGCGGTGGACGCGGACGTGGTGGGTGACGGTCATGGTCTTCCTTCGGTCGCGGGGGCTGTCGCCGATTCGGCGGGGAGGGAGTCGAGGATGCCGGTGAGCGCGTTGTGCAGGTGCACGTGCGTGGCGTGGGCGGCGAGGTCGCCGTCGCGGGCGGCGAGCGCCTGGGCGATGGTGCGGTGCTCGGAGGCGGATGCCGCGAGCCGCGCGGGCTTGTCACGGGCCATGCGCCGCACCCGCACGAGGTGGGTGCGCACGGTGCGCAGGGCGTTGGCGATGTAGTCGTTGGCGACGGCCGCGTCGAGGGCGGCGTCGAACCGGGCGATGAGCGCGTAGTACGCATCACGGCCTGCGGATGCCGTGAGGTCGACGTGCGCGAACTCCTCGGCGAGCGCGGCGAAGACGGCGGCGTCGCCTCGGGTGGCGGCGAGGCGGGCCGAGGTCTCTTCGAGCGCCCGGCGGATCTCGAAGAGCTCGCGGATGTCGTCGGCATCGAGGTCTGCGACGACCGTGACGCGCGGAGACTGCTGCACGACGAGCCCGTCGGCGGAGAGGCGGCGCAGCGCTTCGCGCAGCGGCGTGCGGCTGACGCCGAGTCGCGCGGCCTGCTCGACCTCGCCGAGCACGGTGCCGGCGGGGATCACTCCGGATTGGATGCCGTCGAGCAGTGCCGCGTACGCGCGATCACCGGCCGAGGTGCGCTCGACGGAGAGAGTCATGGGTCGATTGTATACATAAGGCGGGTTCTGGCGCAGGTGCGAGCTTCACGAGCGGCTTGCGGTATGCATTGACTGGGCGCGGGGTAGGCCCCTTCGACAGGGTCAGGGACCCGGTTGCAGCTCAGGGAGCCGGCTCGGGCTCGACGAACTCCGGGGGATCCGGCTCACCGAGCTTCACGACGACCACCCCGGCGAGCACGAGCGCACCGCCGAGCGCCTGCAACAGGTCGGGGAGCTGCCCGAGCAGCAGCCAGCCGAACAGCAGGGCGGCGACGACCTCGGCGAGAGCGACGAACGAGGCGAGCCGAGACCCGAGCATCCGCGTCGAGGCGATGCCCAGCAGGTACGCGACGGCCGTCGCGAGCACGCCCATCGCGAGAACCGGTACGAACCACGGCACCGTACCGAACCGGTAGGAGATGTCGTCGGTGCTCCAGGCGATCGGGAGGATGCCGACGGCTCCGGCGACCGTGAGGCCGACCGCTCCGAGCAGCAGACCGCTGCCCGCGAGAGCGAGCGGAGGAAGCCCGGTATCGGCCCTCGCCGAGAGCACGAAGTAGGTGGCCGCGCCCACCATCGCGCCGAGCGCCCAGAGGATGCCGGCGACATTGACCTCGGCGCCGGTGACGATGTCGAGCATCAGCACCAGGCCGACGAAGGCGATCACCGCGCCCAGGATGCTGCGGCGACGGGGCTTCTCCCCGCGCCGGATCCAGAGCCAGAGGATGACGGCGACCGGCGCCGTGTATTCGATGAGCAGGGCGAGCCCGACGTCCATCACGGCGACGGCCTGGAAGTAGAACAGCTGCGTCGCCGTCACGGCGAGCAGTCCGTAAGCGGTGATGATTCCGGCGTTGCGGCGCAGCAGATGCCAGCGCCCGCGCAGGGTGAGGATCGTCGGGATCAGCAGCACGAGCGCGGCGACCCAGATGCGCGCGGTGACGGCGGCGCCGGGGGTCCACCCGGCATCGATCAGGCCGCGCGCCCACCCACCCGACATGCCGAACGCGAAAGCAGCGCCGATCGCCAGCGGAAGGCCCAGCTTGACGCCGCGCGCCGTCCGTGCGTCATAGGTCATAGCACCCATGGCATGTGACGCTACTCGGGGCGGATGTAAGATGTCAACATGATCTTCACCGATGACACGGCGGATGCACTGCAGGCATCCGTCTGGCTCGTGAACTCCGCCGAGCATCCCGACACCCTGCAGACGGTCGACGACGAGCGGACCTTTCTCGAGGAGTTCCCCTACACCGGTCGACTCGACGTCGACCAGGCGGAGCTGACCGGGCTCCGCGACCTCCGCCCGCGCCTGCGGGGGATGCTGCTCGCGCCCCGCGACGACATGGCCGCGTACGTGAACGAGGCGCTTTCGGAGGTGCAGCTGACTCCGCACCTCGTGCGCCACGAGGGCACCGACTGGCACCTGCATGCCGTGGGCGACGAGCGCCCCCTCGCGGAGCGGGTGCTGATCGAGACCGCGATGGCGCTGATCGACGTGATCCGGCAGGACGAGGGCTCGCGCCTCTCGATCTGCGACGACGAGACCTGCGAGGCGATCGCCCTCGACCTCAGCCGCAACCGGTCGAAGCGCTACTGCTCCCCCACCTGCGCCAACCGCAATGCGGTGGCCGCCTACCGTGCCAGGCAGGCGGTGTAGCCGCCCGTCTTAGATCTCAGCGGCGGGACATCCTCACAACGTCGTGGCGAATATGCGTAGCGAGCTAGACCCAAGACGCACCCTCCACGCTATTGTTGCTGCATGGCAAAGGTCGACCCCGCGAAGCAAAGAGCACAACTCGCCGAACAACGCCACAAAGTCGATTTCGACTCATATGACGTGACCGTTGACGAACTAGTTCGGAGGGTAGGGAAGTCCCGAATCGAGATCGCGCCGGCGTATCAACGCCAGTTTCGCTGGGATGTCGAACGCCAGTCTCGACTCGTCGAATCGCTTCTCCTCGGCATCCCGGTGCCGTCATTGTTTATGGCCACCAACGTTGACGAGACGAAGGGAACGACCTGGGAAGTCGTCGATGGACTGCAGCGCCTTCTGAGCCTCGTGAGCTTCCTCGGAGATACTGACACGCGTACGGCTGCGAGCCTGCCGGGCGAGCCCACCAAGCTGACAGGACTCGAAAAACTATCATTGCTGGAAGGTCTGACAGCCGAGCAACTTCCTGCCGACATTCGCACCGGCCTTGAGGATCGCCCAATTAAAGTCATCGTCCTAAACGATAAGAGTGATCTCCGGGTGAGGTTCGACCTCTTCGAGCGACTCAACACCGGCGGCATCCGTCTGACTGATCAAGAAGTTCGCGAATGCGTTTACATGGGAGACTTTGTCGATCTTCTCGACGAGTTGGCAAAGTCTGAGAACTTTAGGACAGTGGTCAAGCTTCCTGTCGGGCAGCAGCGGGACGGGACGGCTCAGGAATACGTGCTGCGATTCTTTGCATTCCTGGAGAACTACAAGTCGTTCGATCACTCCGTTAAGGATTTTCTTAACGATTTCTGCTCGATGGCAGCAGATAATCCTGAGGTCGATAAGCGTCGCAAAACCTTCAACCAAACCTTCTCCTATCTCGCATCCGCTTTTCCCGACGGCCTGAAATCACGAAAGAGCACCACCGCGGTAAATCTTTATGAGGGTGTCGCCGTGGGAGCCGCGCTCGCTCTCCAGGAAAATGCACAGCTTAACGCTCCGAGTGACGTTACATGGGTTACAAGCGACGAGATCAAGAAAGTGACGACTGGGGCCACGAACAATAAGTCAAGCGTCTCGGGCAGGGTCGAGATTTCCCGCGATCACTTTATCCTCGGCAAATGATCAGTGTCGCCCCCCACCGACAGGCTTTAAAAGAACGCATCGACGTCGTGGTCTCACTGATTGACGAGACCCACCCGAAGCCGCCCGCGGTTGGCCCAATCTCGCGCGAAGCGCGTGGACTCGCCATTGTCCTACTTTTCGCCGCGTACGAGGATATGTTGAAGACTCTGACGCGCACGATCCTTGAGACAGCTATTCAGATGCGCATCAGCAACAGTCGGTTACAGCCCGGTTTACGCGCTTTCGCGATGCGAGACGCCGCGAAATCTCTGCGAGACGTCAGCGAGAGAAAGGTCTACGCCGCGGGCATTCCGACCGTCATCGAAGTCTTAAACAGGAGAGACAGACTGCCAACAATCAATCCCGACGACTTCCCCGATGATGGGTCATTCATGAAACAGTCCCAGGTCAAGCTCTGGGCGCAGACCTTTCAAATCGGCCCACCGGGACGGCTACTAAAAGGAATCTGGAACAGCATCGACGCCGTTGTCACACAACGTAACAAGATCGCCCACGGCGCACTCACGCCACAGGATGTCGGCCGCGAGTATAGCGAGGGCGACTTGCGGTCACTGGTCTCGAATTGGCACACCGACTGGGACGCCTTTCTCCAGCATGTCGAGAAATGTGCGAGTTCCCGGGACTTCTTTCGCATCCCGCGGTAAATCTAAGTGCGCCCGATTGCAGACTGGGTGGCCACGAGCGCCACGCATCGCCGCGAACTCAGGTCAACCCGCAGCACGGTGCAACGCGGTAGGCGCGTACCGCGCCAGGCAGGCGGTGTAGCCGCCGGAGTTTCGAATCGAGCGGGTAGAGGGGAGTGCGCACCTGCGCGCACGAACCCGCGCAGATGCAGGTAGACGACAACCTGTAGTAACAGGTATGCTCACCTGTAATGACAGGTTGTGGCGCGATGCCCGACCAGCAATGACGCTGCGCGACGAGGAGCACCGATGCCCACCTTCCACACCCCGCCGATCCAGCCGATGGCGATCGCCTTCGACGCCGAGAAGCTGACCCTCACGCCCGAGGGCCCCACTCTCACCCGGCGGATGTCGGACCTCGAGGGCCTCTTCCTCGATCACGACGCCTGGAAGACCGCAGCCGACGGCGACGACCCCGTCGTCTACACCGTCGTCAGCTCGCCCGTACCCGAAATCGACCGAGAGCTGCCGCAATCGATCACCACGATCATGCCCGGTGACACCTCCGGCGAGCTCTGGATGACCAAGGGGCACCAGCACCCGAACCACCAGGGCGAGATCTACCTCGCACTGAAGGGCCGCGGCGGCCTGCTCATGTTCGACGGCGGGCGCACCGAATGGCTCGACATGCTGCCCGGCACCATCGGGTACATCCCGCCGGGCTGGGCCCACCGCTCGATCAACACCGGCGACGAGCCCTACGCGTTCCTCGCGGTCTACCCCGGCGGCGCCGGTCACGACTACGGCTGGGTGCTCGAGCACGGCATGGGGTCCCGCGCCTACCGCGGGGCCGGCGGCTCGGCCGACCTGCGGCCCTACACGACCGCGAGCTGAGCCGACCATGCTGATCGCGCACGACCTCGGCACCACGGGGAACAAGGCTTCGCTGCACCACGACGACGGGCGCCTGGTGTCGTCGGTCACGGTGCCCTACCCCGCGCACTTCGCCGCGGGCGGTGTCGCCGAGCAGAACCCGCTCGACTGGTGGAACGCGGTCGTCGAGGCGACCCGCACCCTGCTCGCGAAGACGAGCACCCTCCCCACCGAGGTCGCCGGCCTCGTCGTAGGCGGCCAGATGATGGGCGCCGTGCTGCTCGACGCGGACGGCGAGCCCGCCCGCCCCGCGATCATCTGGGCCGACACCCGCGCGGGCGCGCAGCAGCGCGAGCTCGAGCAGGCGCTCGGCGCCGAGCACGCGTACGGCATCCTGGGCCACCGGCTGAACCCCACCTACTCGGTCGAGAAGATCATGTGGGTGCGCGACAACGAGCCCGAGGTCTGGGCGCGCGTGCGCCGGTTCTGCATCGCGAAGGACTTCATCGTGCTGCGCCTCACCGGTCGCCTCGCGACCGACCGCTCCGACGCCTCGGGCACCAACGCCTACGACCAGCGCACCGGCACGTGGTCGAGCGAGGTGCTGCAGGCGGCACGCCTCGACCCGTCGCTGTTCCCCGAGATCCTCGACTCCACCGCGATCGCGGGACCGCTGACGGATGCCGCGGCCGAGGCCCTCGGCCTGCACACGGGTGTGCGCGTGGTGATGGGCGGCGGCGACGGCCCGCTCGCGGCGGTCGGTTCGGGAGTCGTGGCGCCGGAGGACGGCGCCTACGTGTGCCTCGGCACCTCGTCGTGGATCTCGTTCGCGGCGGATGCGCCGCTGCACGACCCGGCGATGCGCACCTTCACGTTCGACAACGTCGTGCCGGGGTCGTTCGTGCCCACCGCCACGATGCAGGCGGGCGGAGCATCCGTCCAGTGGATCGCCGAGGCCCTCTCGCCCGACCCGGCGCACCCCGACACGGGGCGGCTCACCGCCGAGGCATCCGCCGACGTCGACACCGACGACCTCTACTTCCTGCCCTACCTGCTGGGCGAGCGCTCCCCCCTGTGGGATCCGGATGCCCGCGGCGCGTTCGTGGGTCTCGCCCGCCACCACACGCGCGCGCACCTCGTGCGGTCGGCGCTCGAGGGCACGGCGTTCAACCTGCTCACCTGCATCCAGGCGTTCCGCGCCTCGGGCGCCACGATCGACCGCATCGACGCGGTCGGCGGCGGTGCGCAGAGCGACGTGTACCTCTCGGTGCTCGCCGACGTGTGGGGCGTGCCCGTGCGCCGCCGCACCATCGTCGAGGAGGCGAACAGCCTCGGTGCCGCGGTCACCGGCGCCGTCGGCCTGGGACTCGCCGAGTTCTCGGCCGCCCGCGCACTCAGCGAGGTCACCGCCGAGTTCACGCCCGATCCGGCCCGCCACGCGGTGTACGCCCGGCGCCACGCGCGCTTCACCGAGGCGTACACGGCCCTCGCCCCCTGGTTCGCCGGGCGACCGAGCGTCGAAGCGGCGGACTGATGGGCGTCATCCTCGTCACCAGCCGCTCGTTCTCCGACGGCGACCTCGACCTCGTCGAGCGGGCGGCGATCGCGGGGCACCGCATCCTCCGCGGCCCCGCGCACCACGACCTCGACGAGCTGCGCGTGCTGCTGCACGGAGCGGATGCCTGGATCGCCGGCACCGGCCCCATCACCGACGCGCACCTCGCCGCGGCGCCGAGGCTCAAGGTCATCGCGCGGTACGGCGTCGGCACCGAGGCGGTCGATCTGGCCGCGGCCCGGAGCCGCGGCATCCCGGTGTCGAACACTCCGGGTGCGAACGCGGATGCCGTCGCCGATCACGCGGTCGGCCTGATGCTCGCCGTCCTGCGGTTCGTGCCCGACGGCGATCGCCGGGTGCGGGCGGGCGACTGGGGAGTGCGCCGGGGCCGTGAGCTGGGAGCGGCGACCGTCGGGATCGTGGGCTTCGGCCGCATCGGCCACGGGGTCGCGAGGCGACTGAGCGGCTTCGGATGCCGCATCCTCGCCGCCGATCCGTTCCTCGCCGCCGAGGTCGTGCGCGCCGCGGGCGCCGTGCCCACGGGCCTCGACGAACTGTTCGAGACGGCCGACCTGATCTCGCTGCACGCGCCGGGCGGACAGCTGCTCGTCGATGCCGGCCGACTCGCCCGCATGCGTCGCGGCAGCATCATCGTCAACACCGCCCGCGGCGACCTGATCGACGAGGCCGCGGTCGCCGATGCTCTGCACGACGGCCTTCTCGCCGGCTACGCGGCCGACACCCTCGACGGCGACACCGCCGCGAAGAACAGCCCGCTGCTCGCCGACGCCCTCGCCGATCGGGTGATCATCACCCCGCATCTCGGCGCCCAGACGACCCAGGCCGTCGACAACATGGGCTCCCTCTCACTCGACGACGTGATCGCCGTGCTGAAGGGCGCCGAACCCCGCTTCCCCGTGACAGTTCCGTAGGAGAACCCGATGACCACTCCCCTCCCCACCTCCCGCCCGGTCGACGCCGGCACTGCAGCGGGATACATGGGCTTCGTCGGCGTGAGCACCGGCTCGTCGTCGATCATGCAGGTCTTCCCCCGGTGGGCCGACGTGCTCGGATTGCCGACCCGAGAGCTGGTCGGGCACGACCTCCCCATCGATGCCACGCCCGCCCAGTACGTCGCGATGGTCGAGCAGATCCGCGACGACCCGAACCACCGGGGCGCCCTCGTCACGACCCACAAGATGAACGTGTACGCCGCGGCATCCGATCTCTTCGACGAGCTCGACCCCTTCGCGGTCTCGTGCAGCGAGATCTCGAGCATCTCGAAGCGGGGCGACCGCCTCATCGGACGCGCCAAGGACCCCATCACCGTCGACCTCGCCCTGAACGACTTCCTGCCCGCCGACCACTTCGCCCGCACGGGAGCCGAGGTCGTGATCCTCGGCGCCGGCGGGTCGGGCACGGCGCTGAGCTGGGCGCTCGCCGAACGGGCGGATGCCCCGACCCGCGTGACCGTGACGGCCCGCACCGACGAGGCGCTGGAACATCTGCGCGGCGTCCACACGCAGCACGGCACCCCCGAGCACCTCATCCGCTACGTGCGCACCGACACCCCGCAGGAGGCGGCCGCCCTGGTGGCTGGGGCACCGGCGGGCTCCGTGATCGTGAACGCCACCGGACTCGGCAAGGACCGCCCCGGCTCTCCCCTGCCCGACGACGTCGCCTTTCCCGAAGGCGCCTACGTGTGGGAGTTCAACTACCGCGGCTCGCTCGAGTTCCTGCACCAGGCCCGTGCGCAGGAGCGGGCGCGGTCGCTCGTCGTCGTCGACGGCTGGCGCTACTTCATCCACGGGTGGTCGCAGGTCGTCGCCGACGTCTTCGAGCTCGACCTGACGCCCGAGATCGTCGAGCGACTCGCCGAGGCAGCGGAGTTCGCGCGCCGATGATCCGCACGGTCCTCGGCGACATCGACCCGGCGCAGCTCGGGGCGACGAACTACCACGAGCACCTGTTCCAGGTGAGTCCGCTGCTACCCGGCGACGAGCTCGACGACGAGGCGCTCTCGGGCGCCGAAGCCGAAGGCCTGCGCGACAGCGGGTTCGCCGCGATGGTCGACGCGACCCCGTTCGGGATCGGACGCGACCCCGAGGCCGTCGCGCGCATCGGTGCCGCGACCGGATTGCACATCGTCGCCACGACCGGGCGTCACCGCGAGGCGCACTACGCGCCGGGGCATCCCATCCGCACCTGGGACGTCGACGCCCTGACCGCGCTGTTCGTGCGCGACATCGTCGACGGGATGCCGGTCGACGACGCAGAGGTCACCTTCGACGCCGCACAACTTCGGAGATCCGAAGCGACACGCCGCGCTGCGCCTCTCGGCCCCCGGCGCGTCGACCCGGAACTCCGAAATTGTGCAGGCGAGTCAAGGGCCGGAGCACTAGCCGTCGGACCGAACGGCGCCCCGGTGCGCGCCGGACTCCTCAAGGGCGGCATCGACTACTGGCGCATCAGCGACTTCGAACGCACCACCCTCGACGCGCTCGCAGCCGCGCATCGCGAGACCGGGGCGCCGATCATGGTGCACCTCGAGTTCTGCACGGCGGCGCACGAGGTGCTCGACCTGCTCGCAGCCGCAGGCGCGGCATCCGATCGCATCGTGCTCGCCCACGCCGACCGCGACCCCGACCCGGGCCTGCACGCCTCGCTCGCCGAGCGCGGCGCTTACCTGGGCTACGACGGCATGGCCCGGCCGCGCACCCGATCGGATGCCGAGCTGCTCGCGCTCACCGCCGCGGTCGTCGAGCGCGGCGTCGGCGACCGGGTGCTGCTCGGCGGCGACGTCGCGCGCCGCACCCGCTACCTCGCCTACGGCGGGATGCCCGGCCTCGCCTATCTCGGCGAGCGCTACGTGCCGCGTCTGCGCCGCCTCATCGGAGACGAGGCCGTGGATCGGATGCTCATCGCCAACCCCGCCCGCCTGCTCGCACTCTCGCGCTGAACCGACCGACCTCTGGAGACACCGTTGTCCGAAGCATCCGCATCCGACCCCACCATCCTGCACGCCACCTTCACGGCCCGCCCCGGCGAAGGCGATCGCGTCGCCGAACTTCTGCGCGAGTTCTCTGTGGAAGTACAAGCAGAAACAGGTAACGTGGTCTTCGATGCCATGCGACTCGTCGACGATCCCGATCGCTTCTTCGTGTACGAGGTCTATCGCGATGACGCAGCGTTCCAGGCGCACCTCTCGGCTCCGGCCGGAGGCCCGTTCAATGAGGCTCTGCAGCAACTGATCGTGGAGCCCTCTTCGCAGCTCACATTCCTCCGCCGTCTCTGACGGCGGATGCAACCGGAGGATCCCCCCCTCTCTCCGGTTGGGAAAGGCCCGGTGTGTCCCCCTCGGATACCGGGCCTTTCCGTTGCGCCCGGGAGTTTCTCGGAGTGGGCCCTTCGACAGGCTCAGGGACCCAGTTGCCTGGGCCGGGGCCCTTCGACAAGCTCAGGGACCCAGTTTCTGGGTTCTCAGGGACCCCGTATCTGGGTCGCTGAGCCCGTCGAAGCGTCCCGTCCCGAGACACGAAGAGGCCCCCCACCCGAAGGCGAGGGGCCTCTCGATCCGGAGATCAGATCACTGGTAGAGAACCGCGGCGATCTTGTCGTCCTCGAGGTTCGTCTTGTCGTACCAGTACGAACCCGTGTCGTAGAACTCGTCGACCGCGTCGCCGTTGGCGGCGTCGTACGCGGCCTGCACGACCTGCGCGCCGATGCCGATCGGGTCCTGCGTGATGGCGCCGGCCATCGTGCCGTCCTTGATCGCGTTGATCTGCGCCGCACCGGAGTCGAATCCGATGATGGTGAGCTTGCCCTTCTCGAGGCCGAGCTCGTTGACCGCATTGACGACGCCGATCGCCGATCCCTCGTTGGTGCCGTAGATGCCCTTGAGGTCGGGGTGCGCGGCGATCATGGCCTTGGCGATGTCGGCCGACTTCAGGTGGTCGCCGTCGCCGTACTGGATGTCGACGATCTCGATGTCGGGGTAGTCCGCCTCGATCTTGTCGACGAAGCCGTCACGACGCTCGACACCGGTCGAGTTGATCTGCGAGTGGCCGACGATGGCGACCTCGCCCTCGCCACCGATGAGTTCGGCCATGTGCTCGGCTGCCAGGGCTCCGGCGACCTTGCTGTCGGTGGCGGCGAGGCTCAGACCCACGTCACCGTCGCACGGTGCGTCGAAGTAGACGACGGGGATGTCGGCGGCCTTGGCCTTGTCGAGGTACGGGACGCAGGCCTCGGGGTCGAGCGCGGCGTACGCGATGGCATCCGGCGTCTTGTCGATGGCGGTCTGCAGCATCTGCAGCTGCGCGTCGACCTCGGTCTCGGCTGCGGGGCCCTCGAAGGTGATCGTGACGCCGAGCTCGGCGGCCTTCTCCTCGGCACCCTTCTTGACGGCCTGCCAGAACTGGTGCTGGAAGCCCTTCGAGACGAGCGCGATGTACATCTCGTCACCACTGCCGGCGTCGCCACCGGCGTCGCCGCCGCCCGCGTTGCTCGAGCAGCCTGCCACGACGATCGCCGCCGAGGCGATCAGAGCCGCGAACGCGGCCTTCTTTCCGAACTTCATGGAAACTCCGTTGTTTGTGTGTGTGCCGGCCGAGGGCCGGAGGGGACATTCGTGGTGCGGTGTGCCGGTGCGGATCGCTCCGCGGTGTCGGCCGGGTCGCCGATCGGAGGCGGCGGGCACAACGCCGCCTCCGGGGTCAGGTGCGTGCGCGGTTGCGCAGGGAGTCGAAGAACACCGCGATCAGGATCACGACGCCGACGACGATGTTCTGCCACTCGGACTGGATCGACATGATCCGCAGGCCGTTGACGAGCACGCTCATGATGAGCGCACCGATCACGGTGCCGAGGATCGAGCCGCGCCCGCCGAGCAGCGAGGTGCCGCCGATGATGACGGCCGCGATCGCCTGCAGCTCGTAGCCCGTGCCGATCTGCGGCTGGGCGGAGTCGAGGCGCGAGGCGATGATGACGCCCGCGATACCGGTGAACGCCCCCGCGAACATGTAGACGAAGATCGTCCAGCGGCGCGTGTTGACGCCCGAGAGGCGCGTGGCCTCTTCGTTCGAGCCGATCGCGAAGGTGTAGCGGCCGAGCAGCGTCTTCGACAGCACGAGGTAGGCGATGACGGCGAGCACGAGCGTGATGAGCACGGCGTTCGGGAGCCCCGGGATGAGGGTGCCGAGGGCGATCTGCTTGAAGTCCGGAGCGGACGACGAGAAGTAGATCGGCGCGACGCCCGAGATGACGAGGGCGAGGCCACCGGCGATCATCATCATCGCGAGGGTCGCGATGAACGGGGGCAGCCGCAGGAACGTGATGTTCACGCCGTTGACGAGTCCCATCAGCACACCGGTCGCGATGCCGCCGATGACGCCGACGAACACCGGCAGCCCCATGTTGGTGATGAACACACCCGTCATGACCGAGCAGAGCGCCATGCCGGTACCGAGCGACAGGTCGATGCCGCCGGTGATGATCACGAACGTGGTGCCGAGGGCGAGGATGCCGATGACCGCGGTCGAGAGCAGGATGCCGGAGACGTTGCTCCAGGTGAGGAAGTTCGGGCTGGCGACCGAGAAGAAGATGAACAGCACGACGAGCGTGCCGAACGCCAGCGACTGCTGCACCTGGCGCCGGAGGAAGCCGCCGATGTCGCGCTTGTCGGTGTTCTCGTTGACGGCGGTCTGGATGATCGTCGTCGTCGACGACCCGTTCTGCGGGGTGCTCATCAGTCTTCCTCCCCATGGGCTGCGAGTTGCATGATCTTCTCCTGGCTGGCTTCCTCGTTGCGGAGCGTCCCGGTGATCCGGCCGTTCGCGAACACGGCGATGCGGTTCGCGACGCGGAGGATCTCGGGCAGTTCCGACGAGATGACGATGATGGACTTTCCCTGGTCAGCGAGCTGCTGCATCAGGCGGTAGATCTCTTCCTTCGCTCCGACGTCGATGCCACGGGTCGGCTCGTCGAAGATGAGGATGTCGCAGTCGCGCATCAGCCACCGGGCGATGACGACCTTCTGCTGGTTGCCGCCCGAGAGCAGCTTGACGACCTGATTGACCGAGGGCGTCTTCACCCGCAGCTGCTGGACGTACTCCTTGGTGCGGTTCTTGGCCTTGCCGTCGCCCATCCAGCCGATCCCGTTGGCGTACGAGCCGAGCGAGGCGAGAACGGTGTTGAAGGTCACGTCCTGCTCGAGCATGAGCCCGAGGAGCTTGCGGTCCTCCGAGAGGTAGCCGACGCCGTGCTTGACGGCATCCGCAGGCTGCCCGATCTTCGCCTGCCGGCCCGAGATGGTGACCGTGCCGCCGTCGCTGGGGTCGGCACCGATGATCGCACGGGCGGTCTCGGTGCGCCCTGCGCCCATGAGACCGGCGAACCCGAGGATCTCACCCCGGTGCAGCTGGAACGAGATGTCCTTGAGCAGGCTCTTGGTCGACAGGTCCTGCACGTCGAGCACCACCGGGTCGCCCTGGTGCTCGCGCGCCGTGGGGCGGGTTCCCTCGTCGATCGCGCGGCCGACCATCATCTCGATGATCTTCGGGACGCTGACCTCGGCCTTGTCGAGTGATCCGATGTATGCGCCGTCACGCAGCACGCTGACGCGGTCGGCGAGGCGGCGCAACTCGTCCATGCGGTGCGAGATGTAGACGATGCCGGTGCCGGACGCCTTGAGCTGCTCGATCAGCACGAACAGCGTCTCGACCTCGGAGTCGGTGAGCGCCGAGGTGGGCTCGTCCATGATGAGCACCTTGGCGTTGAACGAGAGGGCCTTGGCGATCTCTACCATCTGCTGCTCGGCCACGGTCAGGTCGCCGACGCGGGCCTTGGGGTCGAGGTGGATGTTGAGACGCTGCAGCAGTTCGGCCGTCTGCTGGTTGAGCTTGCGCTCCGAAAGGAACGGGCCGGTGCGCGGCTCGCGGCCGACGAAGATGTTCTGCGCGACCGTGAGGTCGGGCATCATGTTGAGTTCCTGGTGGATGATCGTGATGCCGAGCTCCTGCGCCTGGAGCGGGCTCGTGAGCTCGACCTCCCGCCCCTCGAACACGATCGTTCCCTCGTCCTTGGCGTAGATCCCGGAGAGGATCTTCATGAGGGTCGACTTTCCGGCGCCGTTCTCTCCGACGAGGACGAGAACCTCACCGGCGCGCACCTCGAGGTGCACGTCCTTGAGCGCCTGGACACCGGGGAATCCCTTGCTGATGCCCTCCACTTTGAGGATGGGATCACTCACGTGCCTCACCTGCTTCCTTGAAGGTTCTTGTTCACTGCTGCTTCGTTGCCGCGTTCACCCGATGGGGTTAAACATCGGATCAATTCTGACGCTCCGCGGTCTCCCGCGCAAGTTGTACCTAAATGTATCTAATGAAGTCCGGGAGGGGAAGACCTGTAATAACAACTTGGTCACAGGTTCCCCGCCGGGGCGATGCGCCTAGTGCAGACGGATCGAGTCGACGGCCGTGAGCTTGTCTCGGATGAAGGCGTTCGCGTGCGCGCCCAGCTCGACGTTGTCGGTCCACAGATTGCGCCAGATCCCCAGCATCCGACTCAGATCGGGTGCGACGACCGCCGACGAGAACGACTCGAACACGATCGGGCCGTCGTAGCCGATGCGCCCCAGCGCCTTGAAGAACGTGTCGAAGTCGACCGATCCGGTGCCGAGGTAGCCGCGGTGGCTCTCGCCGATGTGCACGTACTGCAGCTGCGGGGCGGCGTCGAGCACCGGCGCGAACATATCCGACTCCTCGATGTTCATGTGGTACGTGTCGAGGTGGATGCCGAGGTTCGACCGGTCGATCCGACCGACGAAGTCGATCGCCTGACGCGCGGTGTTCAGCACGTTCGTCTCGTAGCGGTTGACGACCTCGAGGGCGACCGACACACCGCGCTCGGCCGCGTGATCGGCGACCGTCGCGATCGCGCGGCGACTGCTCTCGAGCCCCTCGGCGGTGACCGGCTCCATGTACTTCTTCATGGCGCTGTAGATGACGCCGCAGAAGTGCGTGCCACCGAGGTCGGCGAGCACGTCGACGGCCTTCCGCAGCAAGGCTTCGCCCGCCGCGACGATCGCCGGGTCGGAGCTCGTCACATCGGTCGCCTCCGACAGGCCGAGCGAGGCGCTGACGGCGAGGTCGTGCTCTTCCAGAGCATCCTTCGCGGCGGCGACATCGAACGAGAACGGATCCATGAGGGGGAACTCGATCAGATCGAAACCGGCCTCCTTGGTCTTCTCGACCGAGAGACGGATGCCGTCGGCGTCGAAGTTCCCGGTCCAGACGAGCCCGTGGCAGCCGATGTTCATGAGATCCCTCGGAGGCGGGTGTGCGGCACCGTCGCCTTCACCGATTGGCACGTGCCAAAACGATGTGCAGGTCACGCTATGCGCCGCGCCCAGGAGGTGTCAAGAACTTTCTTGTAACGTGCCAATAACGTCGGTTACGCTGATGCCACCCATCGGCGCACGGTGCGCCGGACGGTGATCACGGAGGATCGATGCCCGCGAGCGTCAAAGACGTCGCCGCCCTCGCTGGCGTCTCGTCGTCGACCGTGTCCAACTACCTCAACCACCCGCACGTGCTCCGCGCGTCCAGTCGTGAGAAGGTGCGGGCGGCCATCGAGGAGCTCGGCTACGTGCCCAACGAATCGGCACGTCAATTGCGCGCGGGGTCGAGCACGGCGCTCGCGCTGATCCTTCTCGACGCCTGGCTGCCCTATTTCCACGAACTCTCGCGCGGCGTCGAAGACATCACCCGCGAGGCCGGGTGGTCGCTGTTCTTCAGCAACAGCAACCGCGACGGCGCGCAGGAGAGCCGCAACCTCGACATGTTCGAGGCGCACCGCGTGCAGGGCATCATCATCTATCCGTTCGGCGATGTCGTGCCGCGGCTCGAGACACTCGCCGATCGCGGCATCCGCTCGGTCGTCGTCGGCCCCATCCCCCCTTCCACGAAGGTCGCCTCGGTGCTCTTCGACGACGTCGGCGGCGGACGCCTCGCGGGCGAGCACCTGCTCTCGATCGGGCGCCGACGGGTGATGTTCCTCGGCACCCCGACGGTCAGCCAGTCGAATGATCGCCTCGCCGGCCTCCGCCGTGCGATCGTGGGGACGGACGCCGCGATCGAGGTGATCGACGTCGACCACCTCACCACGGACGACGGGATGACCGCGGGCGCGCGCATCGCCGCCCTGCCTCGAGCCGAGTTGCCCGATGCGATCTTCGCCGCGAACGACATGGTTGCGCTCGGCGTGCTCACCCAGCTCGTACGCCACGGCATCCGCGTGCCCGACGACGTCGCGATCATCGGCTTCGACGACGTCGCCCAGGCGCACCAGGGCGTGGTGCCGCTCACGAGCGTGCGACAGCCCGGCTACGAGATCGGTCGCGCCGCGGGCGCGGTACTCCTGCAGCAGCTCGCCGATCCCGCCGCCCCGCCGCCCGCGATGACCCCGTTCGCCGCCGAACTCGTCGTGCGCGAGTCGACCGTCGGGCCCCTGCCAGCTGCCGGGCGTACCTAACTCAGGACAAGCTGCCCGGAACCCCCGCTTCTGGGGCGATTCGGCCCGTTTAGGCCCATTCGTCCTGAGTTGGGTACGCGTTGTCGCGCGCATAGATCCGGAAAAGTGCGTCCGGGTGCCACCGGATCGACCCATTCCGGGCTTCCCATCCCCGAATTCCCGGAGTTATGAACCGCGAGCGACCGAGATCTCAGGCCGAGGCGTGCCCGACGACGCCCTTGCGCAGCAGCGCGTTGCCGTACTTACGGGTCTCGCCCGTGCGCACCATCACGTACGCCCGCTCGGCGAGGTCGTAATAGGCGAACCTCTCGATGAACCGCGTCGTGTCCGCGTCGGTGCCCGCAGCGTCCATGAGCTCGCGCTGCACGTCGAGCACCTCGCCGTCGGCTGACGCCATGAGGTCGAAGGCCACGGCGTCGTCGAGCGGCAGCACGGTGCGGATCGCCGCGACGATCTCCGGGGTCGTGGTCCCCGGCAGATCGATCACACGCTCGCCGAGCGCCCAGGCCGGGAAGTGCGCATCGGCGATCACGACCGCATCGGAGTGGCCCATCCGGTCGAGGTGCAGCAGCAGCTCGCCGGTGAGCAGGGGGTGGATGCCTTCGAGCATGGGGTTCCTTCGATGGGTGGTGCGCGGCCGCGCGGTTCGGGTCCGCGCGGCCACGGGTCTGCAGCGGGTCAGCCGGCGGGGATGAGTCCCTCTTCGGCGAGATTCTGCCAGAGCTCGGCCGGGATCGACAGCGCCGCGTACTCCGCGTTCTGCGCGAGTTGCTCGGGGCGACTGCCGCCCACGACGACCGAGCGCACCTCGGCCGCCTGGAGCGGGAACTGGATCGCGGCGGCCGGCAGCGGCACGCCGTGGTCACCGCAGACCGCCGCGATGCGCACGAGGCGGTCCCACAGCTCGTCGGGCAGCTGACCGTACTCGTACCGCCCATCGCGGCGCGGCTCGGTCATCGCGAGCAGTCCGGAGTTGAAGACGGACGCCGCGACGATCCCCGTGCCGGTCTCCCGGCAGGCCGGCAGAACGTCTGCGGCAGCGGGCTGCTCGAGCAGCGTGTAGCGGCCGGCGACCATGATGAGGTCGAGGTCGGCGGAGCGCACGGCTGCGGAGAGGGCATCCGACACCATCGATCCGATGCCGATCGCCGACACCTGTCCCTCGGCGCGCAGCTGCTCCATGGCCGGCAGGGCTTCGGCGAGCGCGAGGTCGAGGTCGTGCCGCTCGGGGTCGTGCAGGTAGAGCAGGTCGATGCGTTCGATGCCGAGGCGCTCGCGCGACTCGTCGAGGCTCGTACGGATGCCGTCGGCCGAGAAGTCCCACACCCGCTGCAGGTCGTCGGGCACGTGGAAGTCGTTGGCCGTGTCGAGTCCACCGGCGACGTGCTCGGGGTTCGGGCGCAGAAGTCGCCCGACCTTGGTCGACAGCACGAACTCGTCGCGGGGCTTCGTCTGCAGAAAGGCGCCGAGGCGCCGCTCCGACAGGCCGAGGCCGTAGTGCGGGGCGGTGTCGTAGGAGCGGATGCCGCTCTCCCATGCAGCATCCAGCACCGCCCAGGCGTCGTCGTCGCTCAGCGCGCGGAAGAGATTTCCGACGTTCGCCGCGCCGTAGCCGAGCGTGGGGATGCCGAGCACGGGGTCAGGCGACGACATGCTCGCCCGTCCACGTGTAGGTGCGGATGCTGTCGGCCTTCATCTCCATGCCCGACCCGGGGGCGGTGGGGGCCATGTACGACCCGCCCTGGATGTCGGTGGGCACGACGAAGTGCTCGTGCAGGTGATCGACGAACTCGATCATGCGACCTTCGCGGGTACCGGTCACGGCGACGAAATCGAACATCGACAGGTGCTGCACGGCCTCGCACAGCCCCACGCCACCGGCGTGCGGGCAGACCGGCACCCCAAACTTCGCGGCGAGCAGCAGGTTGGCGATGTTCTCGTTGACGCCGGCGACGCGCACCGCGTCGATCTGCATCACCGAGATCGCATCGGCCTGCAGCAGCTGCTTGAAGATCATGCGGTTCTGCGCGTGCTCGCCCGTCGCGACCCGGATGGGGGCGACGCCGCGGGCGATCTCGGCGTGGCCGAGGATGTCGTCGGGGCTGGTGGGCTCCTCGATCCAGGCGGGGTGGAACTCGGCGAGCGCGTTCACCCACTCGATCGCCTCCGAGACCTCCCAGCGCTGGTTCGCGTCGATCGCGATGGGGAAGTCGGGGCCGCACACCTCCCGGGCCTTGCGGAAGCGGCGGATGTCGTCGTCGAGGTCGGCTCCGACCTTGAGCTTGATCTGGGTGAAGCCGTCGGCCATCGCCTCGCGGGCGAGGCGTTCGAGCTTCTCGTCGGAGTACCCGAGCCATCCGGGGCTGGTCGTGTACCCCGGGTAGCCGGTGGCGAGCAGCTCGCGTTCGCGCTCGATGCGGCCGGGTTCGGCGGCACGGAGGATTTCGAGGGCTTCGTCGCGGGTGAGGGCGTTCGTGAGGTAGCGGAAGTCGACGAGGTCGACGAGCTCCTCGGGCGTCATCCGGGCGAGCAGCTGCCACAGCGGCATCCCGGCGCGCTTGGCCTTGATGTCCCACAGCGCGTTGATGGCGGCGCCGATCGCCATGTGCATGACGCCCTTCTCCGGACCGAGCCAGCGCAGCTGCGAGTCGCCGATGATCTCGCGGAACGTCCCGCCCATGTCGTCGAGCAGCGGCTCGATCTCGCGTCCGACGAGGTGTCCGGCCAGGGCGTCGATCGCGGCGACCTGCACGTCGTTGCCCCGGCCGATCGTGAACACGAACGCGTGGCCCTCGATGCCGTCCTCCGCATCGGTGCGCACGACCACGTACGCGGCGGAGTAGTCGGGGTCGGGGTTCATCGCGTCGGAGCCGTCGAGGCTGAGCGAGGTGGGGAAGCGGATGTCGGTGGTGTCGAGTGCGACGATGCGGCTCACGGGTACGGTTCCTCTCGGGGCATGGAGAAATCCCATGCAATCCCTTGGAGTGTAAACATCCGATGTCTATACTGTCAACGACGACGGCCGTCCCTGGGCGGCCACCCGAAGGATCAGGAGAATCATGAAGTTCGCGCGGCTCGGCACCCCAGGTACAGAGATCCCCGTCCTCGTCGAGGGTGATCGCTACCTCGACCTCCGCCCAGTGACATCCGATGTGAACGGCGATTTCCTCGAAAGCGACTTCGCCTCCCGCGTCGCCGCCGCCCGCGACGCCGGCGAGCTGCCCGAGCTCGAGGATGCCGCGGCCCTCCGCATCGGCGCCCCCATCGCGCGCCCCAGCGCGGTGATCTGCATCGGCATGAACTACGCCGCGCACGCCGCCGAGTCGGGCTCCGAGCCGCCGACCATCCCGATCCTGTTCCTGAAGACCCCGAACACCGTGGTCGGCCCGAACGACACCGTCACGATCCCCCGCGACAGCACCAAGACCGACTGGGAGGTCGAGCTCGGCATCGTCATCGGCACCCGCGCCGCCTACCTCGACTCTCCCGAGGAGTCGATGGACCACGTCGCCGGCTTCGTGCTCGCGAACGACGTCTCCGAGCGCGACTTCCAGATGGCCGTCTCGGGCGGCCAGTGGTCGAAGGGCAAGATCGCGGCGGGCTTCAACCCGACCGGCCCGTGGCTCGTCACTCCCGACGAGGTCGATCACCACGCACTCGGCCTGCGCAGCTTCGTCAACGGCGAGCCGCGTCAGGACTCGAACACGAGCGACATGATCTTCTCGGTCGAGCACATCGTGCACCACCTGTCGCAGTACGTGACCCTCGAGCCCGGCGACCTCATCCTCACCGGCACCCCGCAGGGCGTCGCGCTCTCGGGCAACTTCCCCTACATCGCCCCGGGCGACGTGGTCGAGGTCGAGATCGACGGCCTGGGCCACCAGCGCCAGGAGTTCGTGGCCTGGGAGGCGGCGAAGTGACCGGCGTGCTCGACGGACTCGTCGCGATCGTCACCGGCGGCGCCTCCGGCATCGGCGCCGCGATCGCCGATCGCCTGCACGAGGACGGCGCGCAGATCGCCATCCTCGACCGCGACACCTCCGGAGCGGATGCCCGTTTCGCGGCGTTCACGGCCGACATCTCCGACCGGGCGAGCGTCGACGCGGCGGTCGCCGCCGTGGGCGAGGAGTTCGGCCGCATCGACATCGTCGTCAACAACGCCGGGATCGGCGCGACCGGTGACATCACCGCGAACGACGACGACGAGTGGGCCCGCGTGCTGTCGATCAACGTCACCGGCATCGCCCGCGTGACCTCGGCCGCGCTCCCCTGGCTGCGCGAGTCGCCGGCCGCGGCGGTCTGCAACACGGCATCGATCGCCTCCACCACCGGTCTTCCCCAGCGCGCGCTGTACACCGCGTCGAAGGGTGCCGTCTCGGCCCTCACCCGCGCGATGGCGGCGGACCACCTGCGCGAAGGCATCCGCGTCAACGCCGTCAACCCCGGCACCGCCGACACCCCCTGGGTCGGGCGACTGCTGGGCGCGGCATCCGATCCCGACGCCGAGCGCGCGGCCCTCGAGGCCCGCCAGCCGCACGGCAGACTCGTGAGCCCCGCCGAGGTCGCGGCGGCCGTCGCCTACCTCGTCTCGCCGGCGGCCGGTTCGACGACCGGCACGTTCATCGAGGTCGACGGCGGCATGGCGCAGCTGCGCCTGCGGTCGGAGTAGTCCCGGGCGTCGTACGCAACGGAGGAGATCTCGCGTTGCGCAGGAGCAGATGATTCGGATGCTCCTGCGGAACGCGAGATCTCCTTCGTTGCGCGTGCGGGGAGAGCTGCTCAGCCCCCGAACAGCCGCCCGAAGAACCCCCGGCGGGGAGCATCCGTCGACTCCACCCGCGGGTCGTCCAACCGGTAGAACCGCCGACCGTTCACCCAGAAGATCGCATCGATGTCGTGCCCGCGCGCCTCGGCCCACTCCGTCACGGTGTCGAGCCAGCGCTGGCGCGCGCTGTACTGGTACGTCGCCGAGCCGTCGGTCGGCGCGTGCGGGTCGCCCTGCTCGGCCGGGCCGATCGACGAGACCGGCCAGTCGCTCCCCCACATCAGGCGCTCGACGCCGAAGGCATCCGCCGCCACGTCGAGGAACGGCACGAGCTGCTCGGCGCTCCAGACGCCGCCCGATTCGGCGGGCAGTCCCGAGAGCTTGCAGAACGCCTCCGGATGCTTCGCCACCTCTTCCATGTCGCGCACCCATTCCGCAGAGGGGGCGAGCGGCGCATCCGCCGTGCCGACGGCCGGCTTGCCGAGGTGATCGAGCACCATCCGCAGCTCCGGCACGGCGCCGGCGAGGCGGGCGATGTCGGGCAGCTGTACGGCCCGCACGCACACGTCGAACGTCCATCCACGTGCGGCGACCTCGCGCGCGCCGGTGACGAAGGCGCTCGACACGGCGAGGCCGTCGGGGTCGTTCTGCAGGTTGTGGCGCACGCCGACGACGAGCGGGTGCGTCGCCAACTCTTCGAGGTGCGTCACCGTGTCGACGCCGCGGTGCAGCTGCGCGCCGGCGACGATCCCGGCGATCCCGAGGCGACCCGCGAGGGACTGCACCCACCGCACCTCTCCGATGTAATCACCCTCGACCGTCTCGGCCTGGACGAACACCGCCTCCTCGCGCTCGACGTCGAGTCGATCGTGCTCGACCTCCGTCTCAGCGAAGCGGTAGGCGTAGGGTCCCTCCAGCCAGGTGTAGGTGAGGACTTCTTCGTCCCACATGTGCAGGTGCGTATCGAGGACTCGCATACGCCCATCCTGCCTCAGACATCGGATGACTGGCTAGGATGACGGCCATGGCAGTCACCGATGAGGCGATCGAGAAGATCAAGGCGATGATCGTGTCGGGCGAGCTGTCGCCGGGCGATCGGCTTCCGCCCGAGAAGGAGTTGTCGGAGCGCCTGGGCCTCTCCCGCAACTCGATGCGCGAGGCGGTGAAGGCCCTCGAGGTCATCCGTGTGCTCGACGTGCGTCGCGGCGACGGCACCTACGTCACGAGTCTCGAGCCCCATCTGCTGCTCGAGGCGATCTCGTTCGTCGGCGACATGCACGACGACGATTCGATGCTCGAGATCTTCGCCGTACGGCGGATGCTCGAGTCGCAGGCCACGGGGCTCGCGGCGACCCTCGGTGACGACGAGCAGATCGCGGCCCTCGTCGACGAGGTCGAGCGGGTCGACGCGTCGGTGACGATCGAAGAGCTCGTCGAGCACGACATCCGCTTCCATCGCGAGATCGTCGGCATGGCCGGCAACGCCTACCTCGCGAGCCTGATCGAGCACCTCAGCAGTCAGACCGTGCGTGCCCGTGTGTGGCGCGGACTCACCGAGGGCGGCGCGGTCGAGCGCACACTGTCGGAGCACCGCGCGATCGCCGATGCGATCGCCCAGCACGACCCGGCGCTGGCGACCTCGCTCGCCACGGCACACATCGCGGGCGTGGAGCGGTGGCTGCGCCAGGCCGCCTCGGCCTAGGCATCCGCCCCTCGCACTCGTCTCTCTCGCCCGTCCGACCACGAGGGGCCAAAACACGCCGCGTAGCTCGCTCGGGACACGGCGTGTCTTGACCCCTCACACAGACGGGCCCCCGCGCGCGATCCGAAGGACCCCCGCGCGCGATCCGCGAGAGGTCACAACACGCCGCGATGCTCGACCGAGATGCGGCGTGTCTTGACCCCTCGGGTCGGAATCGGGGAGGGCGCGATCGTCACGCCCCGAGGCGCACCATGGCGGCGTCGAACTCGGCCGCCGAGGTGTCGCTGACCTCGTGGAACAGCGCCTGCTCGATCACGTCGGGCGCGGCGGTGAAATAGGGCACTCCGGCCAGGCGCAGTCCGACGATGTCGTCAGCGGTGCGCAGCGACGCGGCGAGCACGTTCGAGCCGCTGCCCTCGCAGACCTCCTGCATGCGGGCGATCTCCGTGTCACCGTCGATGCCGGCATCGCGCATGCGCCCGAGGTACGGCGCGATGTACTGCGCGCCGATGCTGGCGCACGCGAGCGCCTGGGCGACGGAGTACACGGCCGTGACGAGCACGGTGGCCCCATCGGCGACGAGGGCGGATGCCGCGGCGAAGCCGGCTGCGGTGGCGGGAACCTTCACGGCCACCCGCGGCCCGAGTTCGCGGATGCGCTCGGCGTTGCGCAGGAACGAGGCGGTGTCGCCGCCCCACGTCTGGAAGAAGATCTCGGCGGCTCCTTCGGACTCCCAGCGGCCATAGAGCTCGGGGATCTCGGCGGCGGTGCGCCCGCCACGCTCCAGGATCGTGGGGTTCGTGGTGACGCCGTGTACGACGCCCGCGGCGAGGAGCCGGGACACCCGGTCGACGTCGGCGCTGTCGACGTACAGGCGGGGGGCGATCACGGTCATCGGGACTCCTCTGCGGCAACCTGTCGTTACAGGTTTGCTTTCGGCTAATGTAATGACAGGCGTGGGGCGATGTCAAAGCTCCGGCCGACGTACATCGCCGTCGAAGACGACCAGGAGCGACATGGCCACCGCACACCCCGAAGACCGTTCCGGCGTCGTGATCGTCGGCAGCGTCACCGCCGATGTGACCACCTTCTCGCAGCGTCTCCCCGCGCGCGGTGAGACGATCCTGGGCGATCAGTTCACCCTGATGCTGGGCGGCAAGGGCGCCAACCAGGCCGTCGCCGCCGGCCGTTCCGGTGCGCGCACGAGCTTCGTCGGATGCGTGGGCGACGACCTCTTCCACGACCTCGTCGTCGACGGCCTGAGCGAGGCCGGCGTCGACCTCGCTCATCTGCGCACCGTGCCCGGCCCGACCGGCATCGCGCACATCCGCGTCGATGCCTCGGCGCAGAACGACATCGTCATGGTGCCGCTGGCCAACGCCGCCCTCAGCACGATGCAGATCGACGAGGCGCTCGCCGCCCTCGCCCCGACCACCTCGGTGCTGCTCACCCAGCTCGAGACACCCTCGGCCCTCACCGCGCACATCACCGGTCGCGGCCGCGAGCACGGCATGACCGTGATCCTCGACCCCGCGCCGGCCGCGCCACTGCCGGTCGAGGTGTGGGCGAACATCGACATCGTCACGCCGAACGAGACCGAGGCGACGCTCATCAGCGGCATCGAAGTGACGGATGCCGAGTCCGCCGAGCGCGCCGGGCGCTGGTTCCTCGCCCAGGGCGTCGGCGCCGCGGTCATCACGCTCGCGGGTCAGGGATCGTGCGTGGTCACCCCGGACGGGGCATCCGTCATCCCGCCCTTCCCCGTCACCGCCGTCGACACCACCGCCGCCGGCGATGCGTACGCCGGGTACCTCGGTGCCGCGCTCGCGAGCGGCAGCAGCCTCGCCGACGCCGTGCGTCTGGCGACCGCCGCCGGCGCCCTCACCGTCACGAAGCAGGGCGCCTCGCCGAGCCTGCCGCTGCGCGCCGACGTCGACGCGTTCCTCGCGGAGCGCGAAGCGGCGCCCGTCGGCTGACCGCCCACCCCACCACACAGACCGGAGCCGCCATGCGCAAGACCGCGACCACGATCAACCCCGCGCTGTCGCGGGTCATCAGCGAGACCGGGCACACCGACCTGCTCGTCGTGACCGACGCGGGTCTGCCGATCCCTCCGGGGTCGGAGCGCATCGACCTCGCCTATCGCCCCGGGGCTCCGGCCTTCTTCGACGTGCTCGACACCGTGCTCGCCGAGCTCGTCGTCGAGGGCGCCACGGTCTCGGCCGAGGTCGCCGAGAAGAGTCCCGAGGTGCTCGCGGCGCTGCGCGAGCGGTTCGCCGGCATGGACTTCGAGATCGAGCTCGTGCCGCACGTCGATTTCAAGAAGCTCACGCACGGGGCTCGCGCGTTCGTACGCTCCGGCGAGTTCACCCCGTACGCGAATGTGATCCTGCACGCGGGGGTGGCGTACTAACATGTCCGCCGTGCTTCCCGATGCGATCGATCGCCACTCCGCCGCGCCCATGTACGACCAGCTTCGGCAGTTGATCGTCGACGGCATCGCGCGCGACGGGCTGCAGCCGGGCGACCCGCTGCCGGGCGAGCACGGGCTCTGCGAGCGCTACGGCGTCTCGCGCACCGTCGTGCGCCAGGCGCTCGCGCAACTGGAGCACGAGGGGCTCGTCGAGCGGGTCAAGGGCAAGGGCACGTTCGTCTCGCGCCCGCGCACGGCGGAGAGCCTGGTGCACACGCTCGTGGGGCTGTACGACGACGTCGAGCGTCGCGGCGGACACGTGCACAGCGATGTGCTGCGCCACGAGTTCGCGGTCGCCGACGACGAGATCGCGGCGGCCCTCGAGATCCCGGTCGGGTCGCGGGTCGTCGTGCTCGAACGCCTGCGCCACGTCGACGACGAGCCGTGGTCGTTGTCGACCACGTGGATGCCGGATGCCGTCGGCGCGGTCACCCTGGGCGTCGACCTGTCGGACTCCTCTCTCTACCGCGTGCTCGCCGAGCACGGCATCGTCGCCACCCGCGGCGTGCGCTCGGCCGAGGCGACGGTCGCGACGCACGAGCAGGCCGGTCACCTCGGGGTCAGCGCCGGATCCGCCCTCCTGCGTCTGCGCAGCGTGAGCCGCACCGACGACGACACCCCGATCGAGTACTTCATCGCCTACCACCGCGGAGACCGCTCGCGCTTCGAGTTCCAGCTGCAGCAGGAGCAGTCCCAGGCCTCCCTGCTGCACGTCGACGGCCGCGGCGGCATGACCCTCGCCGGCAGCACACGGGTTCAGCCGTGAGCGACGACGAGCAGGCAGCCGGGACCGATCCGGACGCAGTCGTCCCTCCGGCTCCGCCCGCTCCTGCGACGCCCCCGCCTCCGGCGCAACCGCCGTTGGCTCCCCCGGTGGGGACGGATGCCGCCGCCGAGGCTCTGCCCCCGGGCGCTCCTCTCCCTCCTGGTCAGCGCCACCCTGGGCAGTACGCGCCCGGGCAGTACCAGCCGACGCATTATCAGCCGCCACAGGGCTATCGTCCGACGTCCGCGTACCAGCCGGGCCCGACATACGCACCGCCCGGGCAGTCCGCGCAGGCCGGACGGCCCGCGCCTCACGGCTACCCGGCGCCGCCCGCCGCATCGGCTCCGGCATCCGCACCCGGTTCTGCAGTACCACCCCACCACCCGGCATCCTCCGACCAGCCGCAGGCAGGAGCGTATCGGGCATCGAGCGGGTACCCACCCGCAGGCGGGTACCCCCCGCCGAACGGATATCCGCCCCCGGGGTACCCCGCATCGAACGCAGTCGCCTCCCCGCCGCCGTCGACGCCTCGACGCTCGGGACTGACGGTCGCGATCATCGCGGCCGCGGTCGTCATGGTGATCGCGATCGCCGCCGTGGCCGGCGTGATCGTGTCGCAGAACGGCCGCCCCGAAGCCGTGCCCACGACGAGCGACGATCAGGGCCAGGGGACGCCGGGCGACTCCGATTCCGACAGCTCCGACGACTCCGAGGTCACGCCCGAGGAGGAACCCTCCACACCTCCGAGCGACACGGGCGGAGAGGGCGCGGATGTCGTCATCCAGAACAAGATCGACGAGTACAAGCGTGCCCGGCAAGACGGCTCGCTGTGGCAGCGGATTCCCGACAACGAGTTCAACCAGACCGCGGTGAGCGCGTTCCTCTACCTGCTCACCGACATGAAGGTCGCGGCGATCTGGGGTGCCGATCCGTCGGAGTACCTCGACGAGGTCGCCGAGCTCGAGCGCAAGCTCCTCGCGCAGGAGCCGCTCGGCAGCGATATCCAGATCACGCTGTCGGACCGCACGTTCACCTACGACGGCGACACCGGCGAAGGCGGTTACACCGACAACTGAGCCCCGCTACGCTCGAACGGTGGATTCCTGGACCAGCAACGCGATCGCTCTGCTGGAGGCCGACGCCAACCGCAGTGCCGACACCCACCTGCATGTCTTCCCGCTGCCCGCCGAGTGGGGCATCGACCTGTATCTGAAGGATGAGTCGGTGCATCCGACCGGGTCGCTCAAGCACCGCCTCGCGCGGTCGCTGATCCTCTACGGCCTCGTCAACGGACTCATCCGGCACGACACGACCCTCGTCGAATCGTCGAGCGGTTCGACCGCCGTCTCCGAGGCCTATTTCGCCCGGATGCTCGGACTCCCGTTTGTGACCGTCGTGCCGCGCTCGACGGTTCAGGAGAAGATCGACCTCATCGAGTTCTACGGCGGCACCTGCCACTTCGTCGACCGCGCCGAAGACATGTCGCCCGAGGCCCGCCGCCTCGCCGCCGACTGCCACGGCCACTACCTCGACCAGTTCACCTTCGCCGAACGCGCGACCGACTGGCGCGGCAACAACAACATTGCCGAGAGCGTGTTCAGTCAGCTGTCGCAGGAGCGGCATCCGATCCCCCGCTGGATCGTCGTCGGCGCCGGAACGGGCGGCACGAGCGCCACCTTCGGCCGGTACGTGCGCTACCGGCGGCATGCCACCGAGATCGCGGTCGTCGACCCCGAGGGTTCGGCGTTCTACGACGGCTGGGCGGGAACAGCCGATGCTCCGGACGGACGTCCGAGCCGCATCGAGGGCATCGGACGCCCGCGCGTGGAGCCGTCGTTCGTGCCGAGCGTGATCGACGAGATGATCCGTGTGCCCGACGCGGGATCGATCGCGGCGATCCGTCTGCTGCGCGAGCGCACCCTGCACTGGGCGGGCGGGTCGACCGGCACGAACCTGTACGGGGCCTTCCAGCTGATCGCCCGCATGCGCGCGGCGGGCGAGACCGGCAGCGTCGTGACCCTGATCTGCGACAGCGGTGTCCGCTACGCCGGCACCTACTACTCCGACGAGTGGGTCGCGGCGCAGGGCTGGGACCTCGCCCCCCACCGCGCCCGCCTCGACGGCTTCCTCGACACGGGCGTCTGGACCGACTTCCCTGGCTGACCCCGAAACCGGGCCCCTGAGCCCTATTCCGGAGCCCCGGCATCCGTTGGTCCTGAGTTAGCGCCGGCCGCCCGCTCGTAACTCCGGAGCTTTCGATCAGAACCACCGATTCCGAGCCGAATTCGGCGCCCCGCAGCCCTTTTCTGAGGAGTTATGCACCGCCGGACTACGCTGACCCCCATGACTACTCTGATCCTCACCGTCGCGGGTGCAGACCGTCCGGGCCTCGTCGCCGCCGTCGCCGATGCCGTCGACGCCCACGGGGGCAACTGGGAGAACAGCCGCCTCGCCGAGCTCGCCGGCACCTTCGCCGGGGTGATCGAGGTCTCTGTCGCGCCCGAGCGGGTCGCCGAGCTGCAGGCGGCCCTGCGCGCACTGACCGGACTGCTCACGGTGACGATCCACACCGGATCGGATGCGGCGCCCACCCGCGCGGCCGAGAACTCGATCTCGCTCTCGGTGCTGGGCAACGACCGTGCGGGCATCGTGCACGAGATCTCCGGCGTGCTGAACACCCACGCGCTGAGCATCACGACCATCGACACCGAGACGCGCGATGCCGCGATGGCCGGCGGACGCCTGTTCGAGTCCACGGTCACGGCGACGGTTCCGGCATCCGCCGACCTCGACGCGCTGCGCACCGATCTCGAGAAGCTGGCGACCGAGATCCAGGTCGACATCACGCTCGCCTGAAGCGCCGCGCCAGCGCGATGAAGCCCTTCCCCGATCCCGTCGTGCTGCGGTCGTTCCCGCGAGCACGCGATGCGTGGCCGCTCGATCCCGCCACCGTGCACCTCAACCATGGTTCGTTCGGCGCGGTCCCGACGCCCGTGATCGAGAATCAGGATGCTCTGCGCCGCCTGGGGGACCGCAACCCCGTGGCGTGGTTCCCGACGCTCGGTGAGCGCACCTGCGAGGCCCGCGAGCGCTCGGCACCGTTCGTCGGCGCGCGCCCCGAGGACGCCGCGTTCGTGCCGAACGCCTCCGCCGCGGCGACCGTCGTCTACAACGCCGTGCACCTCGACCCCGGCGACGAGATCATCGTGACCGACCACGGGTACGGTGCGGTGACGATGGGCGCCGAGCGGCTCGCGCGCCGCACCGGGGCGACGATCCGCACGATCCCGATTCCACTGCTCGCCACCGATGACGAGGTCGTCGACCGCTTCGCCACCGAGGTCGGCGAGCGCACTCGCCTCATCGTGGTCGATCAGATCACCTCGCCCACCGCGCGCCTCATGCCGACGCGGCGCATCGCCGACATGGCCGCGCACCACGGCGCCCGCACGCTGATCGACGGCGCGCACGCGGCGGGGCTGATACAGGATGCCGCGGCGACGGCGGGTGGCACGTGGTGGTTCGGCAACCTGCACAAGTGGCCCTGCGCCCCACGCGGATCCGCTCTGCTGGTGACGACGGCCACGGACCGCGACGACCTCTGGCCGCTGATCGACTCGTGGAATGCGCAGGAGCCCTTTCCCGCGCGCTTCGACTATCAGGGCACGCTCGATGCGACCGGGTATCTCGCGACGCCGACGGCGATCGATTTCATCGAATACGAGTTCGGCTGGGAGCGCACGCGCGAGGTCATGAGAGACATGGCGGATGCCGGCGCCGAGGCGATCGCAGCGGCACTCCGTCCGTTCGCCGAGGCGGAGCCGCTGGCCCTGGTGCCGTCGCCGGTGCCGTCGATGCGTCTGATCCGTCTGCCGCACGGACTCGGCGCGACCCGGGAGGAGGCGGATGCCCTGCGCGCCGAGATCCTGCCCGCGACCGGGATCGAGACGGCGTTCACGAGCTTCGGCGGCGAGGGGTACGTGAGGCTTTCGGTGCACCTCTACACCGAGGCATCCGACATCGAGCGGTTCGTCGATGTCGCGGTGCCGTGGCTCGTGGCGCGCGCCGGCATCCGCTGATCGCGCGCTCCCCGCACCGCAGAGACCCACTGTTCGCGTCGAGACCCACCGTTCTCGACGTCGGCGGCGGTGGGTTTCGACGCGAGTGAGGGGTTTCGACGACTCCCGGGGGCGGTGGGCGCACGCACAAGACCCCCCCCCGCCGCGCGTGGGCGGCAGGGGGTCTCATGCGTGTGCGTCAGCCGCAGATGCTCAGACCAGGCGGCTCTTCGGCGAGGTCGAGTAGGTGTGCTCGGCGTCGCGGTTGACCGTGTCGCCGAGTGCGGTGTCGATCGCCGCCAGGGTGTCGGCGTCGAGCTTCACACCCGATGCCTTGACCGTGTCGGCGAGCTGCTCGGGGCGCGATGCTCCGACCAGTGCTGCGGCGACGTTCGGGTTCTGCAGCACCCACGCGATCGCGAGCTGCGGCATCGTGAGACCCGCCTGCTCGGCGATGGGCTTGAGGCGCTGCACGGCGGTCAGGATGTCGTCCTGCAGGAAGTTCTTGATGAAGTCGGCACCGCTGTGCGGGTCGGTCGCGCGCGAGCCCTCGGGCACGGGCTGCCCCGGAAGGTACTTGCCGCTGAGCACGCCCTGCGCCATCGGCGACCAGACGATCTGCGAGATGCCGAGCTCTTCGGAGGCCGGAACCACCTTGCCCTCGATGACACGCCACAGCATTGAGTACTGGGGCTGGTTCGAGATGAGCTGGATGCCGAGCTGTTTCGCGAGAGCGTGGCCCTCGCGCAGCTGCTCGGCCGTCCACTCCGAGACTCCGATGTAGAGCGCCTTGCCCTGGCGGACCACGTCGGCGAAGGCCTGGAACGTCTCCTCGAGCGGGGTCTCGTAGTCGAAGCGGTGCGCCTGGTAGAGGTCGACGTAGTCGGTGCCGAGACGGGTCAGCGAGCCGTTGATCGACTCCATGATGTGCTTGCGGCTCAGGCCGGTGTCGTTCGGACCCTTGGGCCCGGTCGGGAAGTAGACCTTGGTGAAGATCTCGAGGCCTTCGCGGCGCTGCCCCTCGAGGGCCTTGCCGAGCACGACCTCGGCCGCGGTGTTGGCATAGGTATCGGCGGTGTCGAACGTGGTGATGCCGGCGTCGAGTGCCGCGTGAACGGTCTTGACGGCGGCGTCGTCGCCGACCTGCGAGGCGTGGGTGACCCAGTTGCCGTAGGTGATCTCAGAGACCTTGAGACCGCTGTTACCGAGATAGCGATAGTTGACCATGAACCAACGCTAGCGCCGGTCGCCGACACCGCGGGCCGGTTTCGTGACCGGTCTCACACTTTCGTGTCCGGGCGGCGACGACGGATCTCACGGACGGCGAGGACGAGCAGGACGCCGAGTGCCACCAGGCTCGCGGCGTAGAGCGGACGCGCCCACGGCGAGTAGTCGGCACCTCCGATCCCGTAGGTGTCGGCGAGGCCCATACCCGCCCCGAACGATGCGCCGAAGTACCCGGGGGTTCCGAGCACCACGAGGCTCAGGAACACCATCGCCGCCAGTGCCGCCGGCATCCGTCCGATGATCGCGACGATGGCGACGACCACTGCCAGCACGACGCCAATGCCGAGGATCCCGAGCACCGAGGCGGGGCTCAGGCTCTCCCCCGCTCCCCCCATGTCAGCCCGGATCTGATCGAGCGTCCGGCCCGGAGCCGCCGCAAGGGGATTGAGCACCATGATCTGCAGCGCGGCGACGGCGGCGTACGTAGCCACCGCGAGAACACCGATCACAGACACCCAGACGGTCGCACGGCGTGATGAGTTCATGGCGGTCATCGTAGGAATTGAGGCTGGGAACCCGCCGCATTCAACATGAGGGGTCGAGACACGCCGCGCGAACGGCATCCTTCACGGCGTGTCTCGACTCCTCACGGCCTGGGTCGCCACCTCAGCTCGTGCGCGCCGTCGTCTCGGTCACCGCGGCCGACTGCGTCTGCACGATCGAGGCACGATCGGCGAAGCCCTCGGCGGTGACCTTGTCGAGCGCGACCTGCTTGCGGATCGCCGCGGCCTTCTCGTAGAGGCTCGGGTCGCCGTACGAGGTGAGCACCTTCACCAGCACGGGCAGCAGCTCGATCATGAAGAACAGCGCCGCGATGAGGATGTGCGCCCACAGGATCGTGGGCTCCTTCTCGCTCAGGCGATTCAGTCCGCTGATCTGGCTGAGGAGACCCGTCGCTCCCGCGTTGCCCTGTGCCACGGCATCCGCTCGGGCGTTGTAGGCCGCGAGCGCCTGGTCGTAGGTGTCGCGCGCGGCGGGCAGCTGGTCCTGCGCGGTCTGGCGGTTCGTCGCCTCGGAGGTCGAGGTGTTCTCCTTCGCGGCGGTGCCGGCCGTCGCCAGCTCCTCGTTCGCGACGCGGAGCTGCTCGGCGAGACCGTCGTAGGTCTGCTGCGCCTGGGCGAGCTGAGCCTGGGCGGCGTCGGAGCTCGCGCCCTCGCCGTTCACGCCCGTGCAGCCGGGCACGGTTCCCGCCCCTTCGCCGGTGAGCTCGCACTGGTAGAGCGCGCGCGCCTGGTCGATGACGGTCTGCTGCTCGGCGAGCTTGGCGGTGAGGTCGTCGACCGTCGCCTGCGCGGCGGATTCGGATGCCGACGATGAATCGGTTCCTGCCACGATGCCCGTCGCCGCCTGGTTCTCGAGCTCGGCGACCTTGGCGGTCGCAGCATCGAGGGCGATCTTCTCGGGGCCGGACTCGAGAGCCTCCTGGTCGGTCTGCGACTGCGTGATGTTGGTCGACGCGACCTCGCGGGCGATGTCGTTGTGGAACACCTGCAGCACCAACGGCTCGGCGACCACGAACCCGATGATCGCCGCCATGATCACTCGCGGGATCGCGAGGCCGAAGAGACGCCACACGTTGCGCGTCGACGCCATGGTCGAGGTGAGGAACCGGTCGAGATTGAAGATGATGAGCGCCCAGACGAGCGCGAGCGGAACGGCCAGCCAGATCGCGGCCCCCACGCCGGTCGTGAGCGCGAACAGCATCGAGATCGCCGAGACCAGGGCGGTGCCGGCGAGCACGAAGAACATCTGCACGAAGCGGGGCGTCTCACCGGGAACACGGTCAAGGATCTCGCCCTCGGCCCCGCCGAGGATCGCGAGCTGCCGCAGGCGCGAGCCGGGGGTACGGGGCGCGCGGGGCTTGCGTTCGCGCGGCGGACGCGGCGCACGAGCGGGCTTCGACGGGGCAGATGCTGCGGCATCCGATCCTGTCGAGTCGTCGGCGGTCTCCGGGCGCGGGTTCTCGCGCGTTGCGGAGTCCATCACGAACGGGTCGTCGGCGGAACCTGTGGGCTCGTACTCGCGCAGGAAGTCGAGGTCATCCGTCGGGGCGTTCGGGTCGCCGTCGATGATGATCCGACCCTGCGAGTCGAAGCGACCCGGTCGGTGGGCGGAATAGGGCATCCCGACAATCTACGAAATGTCGCCTGTGCGCACGGTGGAAGAAGGCTTTGACGGCTCCCAGGTTCGGGAGGAGCTCCTCCGGGGTCAGAGCCCGGCGAACAACCGGTCGAGAGCAGCGGCGTAGGCGGCGAGCGCGTCGTCGAGGCCGAAGTGCCCGGCGGCGGCGAGGGTGCCGAGGCCGTGGATGAGACCCCAGAGCGCCACGACGTCGGTGGGCCGGTCGAGTCCGGTGGCGGCGGCCGCCGCGGCGAGCGCGCCTTCGAGCGACTCGATCAGTGGGGCCATCGTCGCAGTGGGCGAGCCTGGCACGCAGACCGTGGGGTCGTAGACGGCGTCGAAGGCGTGCGGATGCTCGACCGCGAATCGGATGTACGCCTCGCCGCCCGCGGCGAGCGCCGCCCGCGGGGATGCGGCATCCGTCGTCGCGTTCTGCACCTGGGCGAGCAGGTCGGCCATGCTGCGCTCGGCGATCGCCTTGAGCAGTCCGAGGCGATCGGAGAAGTGGTGGTACGGGGCGTTGTGGCTGACGTCGGCGGCGCGAGCGACCTCGCGCAGGCTGATGTCGGCCGCCGGCATCCGCTCGAGCAACTGCATCGCGGCGTCTTCGAGAGCGCGCGCGAGATCGCCGTGGTGGTACCCCGTTTTCGAACTTGACATGCGCAACATTGTCTCCTATCTTGACACTGTCCACCTGCTTGACACTGTCCAGATTGGAACCGACGCATGACCGCTCTCGTGATCGACGGCCACCCGTACGCCGAATCCCTCACCGCCTCGCTCGCCCGGCGCTACGCCGCAGGACACGGCGACGCCCGAGTGCTCGCACTGCGCGACCTCGACTTCGACCCGCACATGCGGTTCGGGTACCGGCGGCGCATGACGCTCGAACCCGACCTGCTCGACGCCAAGCAGGCCCTCGCCGAGGCGCAGACGATCGTCATTGCGACGCCGCTGTGGTGGGGGTCGGTGCCCGCGCTGCTCAAGGGCTTCTTCGACCGCGCCCTGCTACCCCAGCAGGAGTACCGCTATTCGCCTCAGGGTCTGCCGATCGGACTGCTCACCGCACCGCACGGGCGTCTCCTGCTGCTCGCCGACACCCCCTGGTACGCCGCGCCCTTCACGGGACTGCCCGCGCAGCGCCAGGTGGTGCGCAACACGATGCGGTTCTGCGGCATCCGTTCGGTGCGCACCCATCGGATGCTCGGGGTCAAGAACGCCTCGCCTGAGCGGATCGGGCGTTGGCTCGAGGATGCCGAACGGCTCGGCGCCTCGGATGGGCGGCGCGATCAGGCCATCGCTGCCGAGGCCGCTTCGTCCTCCGTCGTCGCGACGAGCTGACCGCAGGCGCCGTCGATCTCCTTGCCGCGGGTGTCGCGGAGGGTCGTCGGGATGCCGGCGTCGTTGAGTCGGCGCACGAACTCGGCCGTGACGTCTTTCTCCGACGAGGTCCAGATCGATCCCGGCGTCGGGTTCAGCGGGATGGGGTTCACGTGCACCCATCCGCGGCCGCGCTGGTTGAGTTTCTCGGCGAGGAGATCGGCGCGCCAGGCGTGGTCGTTCATGTCCTTGATGAGCGCGTACTCGATCGAGACGCGGCGACCGGTCTTCTCGTAGTAGTTGTAGGCGGCGTCGAGCGCCTCGTCGACCTTCCAGCGCGAGTTCACCGGGATGAGTTCGTCGCGCAGGTGATCGTCGGGCGCGTGCAGCGACAGCGCGAAGGTGACCGGGATGCCCTCCTCGGCGAGCTTCTTGATCGCCGGCACGAGACCGACCGTCGAGACGGTGATTCCCCGAGCGCTCATGCCGAGGCCCTCGGGCTGCGGGGCGACCATGATGCGCACGGCATCCATCACCCGCTTGTAGTTGGCGAGCGGCTCGCCCATGCCCATGAAGACGATGTTGGAGACGCGCTCCATGCTGTGGTCGTCGGCCTTCTTGCCGCCCAGCCCACCCTCGGCGATGAGGCGGTTGGCGCGCACGATCTGCTCCACGATCTCGGCGGTCGACATGTTGCGCGTGAGACCCGCCTGGCCGGTGGCGCAGAACGGGCAGTTCATGCCGCAGCCGGCCTGGCTCGACACGCACAGCGTGATGCGGCCGGGGTAGCGCATGAGCACCGACTCGACGAGGGCGCCGTCGTGCAGACGCCAGAGGAACTTGATCGTGTCACCGCGGTCCGTCTCGAGACGGCGGACCTCGGTCATCAGCGGCGGCAGCATGCCGGCCACCAGCTCGTCGCGGATGCCGGCCGGCAGGTCGGTCATGTGCGCGGGATCGGACGTGTAGTGGCGGAAGTAGTGGGTCGCGAGCTGCTTGGCGCGGAAGCCGGGCAGACCGAGCTCCTTCACCTTCTCGACGCGCTCCTCGGGAGTGAGGTCGGCGAGGTGCACGGGCGGCTTGCCGCGCTTGGGGCTGGCGAACTGCAGCAGCGGGCGGCCTTCGGCGTCCTTCTGCTGGGTCCAGCCTTCGGTCGCCGGGCGCACCTGGGTGGGGCCCGTGGTGCGCACCTTGCCCTGGGCGGGTCGACCCTCGGGGGCGGACGCGGATGCTGCGGGGCGCGTCTCGCGCGTGCGGGGGTTCTCGGTCATACCCTCCAGGGTACCGGCGAGCGGGTGGGAGACGGCTGGACTGTCGGAGGCTGCTGCCTAGACTGACCGGCATGGACTTCGTATGGATCATCGGGATCATCGTCGGCGCGATCATCGTGATCGCCATCGTCTCGGCCGCGCTGCGCGGCATGCGGCCGAAGGTGCCCGAGGTCGCCGCCGGCGTTCCGGCGCCGATCGCCCCGGAGGTGGTCGCGAAGATCGACGATCTGGTGCGCGCCGACAGCAAGATCGCCGCGATCAAGACCCTGCGCGACCACACCGGTGAGAGCCTGCAGTCGGCCAAGCGCCGCATCGACCACTGGCGGGTCGGTGCCGCGCCCGCGACGACGGCGATCCCGATCCAGCCGCCCGTGTTCCACGACGTCGGGTCGCTGCGCGCCTCGCTCCCGCCCGAGACCGTGGCCGAGATCGACCGTCTCGTCGCCACAGAACAGCCGATCGCTGCGATCAAGTTGCTCCGCGAGGAGGCCGGGCTCGGCCTGAAGGAGTCGAAGGACCTGATCGATGACTGGCGGGCCTGAGCAAGCCCGCGCGGAGCGGAGCGCGCGCGTTCGGGCCTGAGCGCGTCTGTTGTAATGACAAGTTGGCGTCGGCGAGAATAGAACGACCCCCACCACAAGGAGCATGATGTCCGACCGTCTCACCCGTGCCCGCGCCACCGGAGTCCTCGCCGTACTCCGCGCCTCCACCCCCGAGCTCGCCCTCGAGGCGTCAGAGGCCATCATCCGCGGCGGCGTGACCGGTATCGAGGTCACGTTCTCGACCCCCGATGCACCCGCCGTCATCCGCGAGCTCATCGCCCGTCACGGCGACGCGGCGTACGTCGGCGCCGGCACCGTCACCACCGCCGAGCAGGCGACTCTCGCCGCCGACGCGGGTGCCGAGTTCCTCGTGAGCCCCGGCACGCTCCCCCACCTCACGCGCAGCATGCTCGACACCGGCCGCGTGGTGATGACCGGCGCCATGACGCCCACCGAGGTCATGGGGGCGCTCGAGCTCGGCGTCGACGTCGTCAAGATCTTCCCCGCGTCGCTCGGCGGGCCCTCTTACCTGGGTGCCCTGCGCGGCCCCTTCCCCGAGGCTCCCCTCATGCCCACCGGCGGCGTGAACCCCGACAACCTCGCCGACTGGTTCGCGGCCGGCGCCGTGGCCGTGGGTGCCGGCGGAGACCTCGCCAATGGCGCCTCGCTCAAGGCCCAGGACTGGGCCGACATCGAGCAGCGCTCCGCTCGCTTCGCCGCCGCCCTCGCCGCCGTCCGCGGCTGACGCGGCTTCGTGATCGCTCTCGACCCCTGGGCGTGGGTGGCCCTCGGGATAGCCGCGGTCACGATCGGCATCTCGAAGACGGCGCTGCCCGGTGGCAACATCCTCGCGATCGCCCTGTTCGCGGCGGTGCTGCCGGCGCGCACCTCGACCGCTGCGATGCTGCTCCTGCTCATGGTCGGCGACGTCTTCGCGATCCTCGCCTACCGCCGGCACGCCGACTGGCCGACGATCCTGCGACTCGCCCCCGCCGTCGTGCTGGGCCTGCTCGCGGGCTTCGCATTCCTGGCGTTCGCCGGCGACGGTGTGGTGCGACGCGCGATCGGTGTGATCCTGCTCGTGATGATCGCGGTCACCCTGTGGCGTCGGTGGCGGCAGAACAGGGCGGATGCCGTGGCCCCCGCCCGCGGCGGCATCGTTCTCGCCGGCACGTACGGCACCCTCGGCGGATTCACGACGATGGTCGCGAACGCCGGCGGCCCGGTGATGTCGATGTACTTCCTCGCGACGCGCACCCCGGTGCAGGTGTTCCTCGGCACCTCGGCCTGGTTCTTCGCGATCATCAACCTCACCAAGGTGCCGTTCCTCGCGGGACTCGGCCTCTTCGAGGGGCAGGTGCTGCTGATGGATGCCGCCCTCGCCCCGCTCGTCGTCGTCGGCGCGCTGATCGGCCTCGCCGTCGCCAAGAAACTCGACCAGCGACTCTTCGACCGCATCGTCATCGTGCTCACGGTGCTCGGCGCGGTGTACCTGCTGTTCTGAGCCCGTGCGAGGCGGGGCCCTTCGACAGGCTCAGGGACCCACTTCGGGGTCGCTGAGCCTGTCGAAGCGTCCGCCGCGTTCAGCGCCAAAACTGGGTCCCTGAGCCTGTCGAAGCGTCCCGGCGAGACACCCCGTCTCAGTCGAGGAAGATGTCGGGGAAGAGCGCCCCGTCCGGAGTGCCCGGGATCGCAGCGTAACCGGAGAAGTCGGTCACTCCTGCGGCCTCGAGCACGTCTTCGACGATGAGCGTCTGCCCCGTGTACGACCCGGCGGGCTGCAGGAGCACCTGGTACGCGGCATCCGCGTAGATGTCGGGCGTGCGGCTCGCGGCCATGACCTTGTCGCCGCCGAGCAGGTTCTGCACCGCCGCGGTCGCGATGGTCGTGCGCGGCCAGAGCGTGTTCGCGGCGATGCCGTCGCGCGCGAACTCCGCCGCGAGACCGAGCGTCGCCATCGTCATCCCGAACTTCGCGAGGGTGTATCCGGTGTGCGCACCGAGCCACTTCGGCGTGGGATTGAGCGGCGGCGAGAGCGACAGGATGTGCGGGTTCTCGGCATCCTTCAGCATCGGCACGGCCGCGCGCGACAGCATGAACGTGCCGCGCACGTTGACGTCCTGCATCAGGTCGTACTTCTTGGGATCGAGATCGAGCGACCGCGACAGGTCGATGACGCTGGCGTTGTTGATGACGATGTCGATGCCACCGAACTCACCCTGCGTCTTCATCACGGCCTCGGTGATGTCGGAGTCGTCGCGCACGTCGCCGACGATCGCGAGCGCCTGGCCGCCGGCCGCTCGGATCTGCTCGGCGGCGGTGTGGATCGTTCCCTCGAGCTTGGGGTGCGGGGTGTCGGTCTTCGCGAGCATGGCGATGTTCGCGCCGTCGGCCGCGGCGCGCAGCGCGATCGCGAGTCCGATCCCGCGGCTGCCGCCGGACATCAGGATGGTCTTTCCTGCGAGTGACATGGGTCTCCTTCTCTGCTGATGCTTCCCGTCGCATTTTCCGTCGTTCTGACGCCGCCATTCCGACAGAAAGTGCGACCGGAGCGGATGCCGGTGCGGGCGGGTTACTTCGGCGCCATCCGGATCGCGCCGTCGAGGCGGATCGTCTCGCCGTTGAGGTAGTCGTTCTCGACGATGTGCTGCACGAGGGCGGCGTACTCGTCGGGGCGCCCGAGTCTCGAGGGGTGCGGCACCTGCTGGCCCAGCGAGTCCTGCGCGGCCTGCGGCAGCCCCATGAGCATGGGCGTCTCCATGATGCCGGGGGCGATGGTGACGACGCGGATGCCGTAGCGCGCGAGCTCACGGGCGACCGGCAGGGTCATCGCGTGCACGCCGCCCTTCGACGCGGCGTATGCGGGCTGCCCGATCTGGCCGTCGAAGGCGGCGACGCTCGCGGTGTTGACGATGACGCCGCGGGTGTCGGTGTCGCTGTCGAGGGAGTTCTTCACGATGACGGCGGATGCCTGCGACAGCACGTTGAACGTGCCGACGAGGTTGATGCGCACGATGCGCTCGAAGTCGGCCAGCACGGCCGGGTTGCCGTCTCGGTCGAGCACCTTCGCGGGCGGCGCGATGCCGGCGCAGTTGACCACGACGCGCAGCGGGGCGACCGCCTGCGCCTGGGCGACGGCATCCTGCACCTCGTCGACGCTGGTGACGTCGGCCGGAACGAAGAGTCCGCCGAGTTCGTCGGCGAGCTCGGCACCCTTCGACGTCGAGAGGTCGATGATCGTGACGTGGGCGCCGTCGGCGGCGAGTCGACGTGCGGTGGCGAGGCCCAGCCCCGAGGCGCCGCCCGTGATGAGCGCGCCCTGTCCGCTGATCTGCATGGTGTTCTCCTTCGAACGTCGTCGTGCGACTGAGTTTCAGCCTACGTGGTTCTTGGTGTCACCACGATCCCCCGGAGGCGGCTGTGTGTGAGCGAGCCTACGGGGTCGGCGTTCGTAACTCCGGAGAATCGACCACGTGCGCAGGCCGCACCCCCGGAACGGCGCGGAGCCACGCCCGGAACGCACGCGATTCTGAGGAGTTGTGATCGCGACGCACGGCAGACTGGAGGGATGAGCATCCCCGACGCCCACATCGAGATCCCCGCGCGCGTGCGCGACCTCGCCGGTCGCGCCGCCGTGACCCCGGTCTGGCGCAACGGCATCGGGGGCCTCACATTCCGCACCGACGACGGTCGCTACATCAAGTGGGGCCCGCTCGACGACGAGGCCAACATGCACGATGAGGCCGAGCGGATGCGCTGGGCCCGCCGCTGGATCACGGTGCCCGAGGTGCTCGCCCAGGGCGAGGACGACGCGCACGAGTGGCTGGTCACCCGCGCGCTCGACGCGTTCAGCGCCGTCGATCCGCGCTGGGCGGACAAGGCCGAGGTCGCGGTGCCCGCCGTCGGCCGCGCCCTGCGGACGCTGCACGACACCCTCCCCGTCGCCGACTGCCCGTGGGAATGGAGCGTGCAGTGGCGCGTCTCGAACGCCGCCGAGCGCGGAGTCGTCGTGCCGCCCGAGCTGCACGAGGCCCCGCCGATCGACCGCCTCGTCGTGTGCCACGGCGACGCCTGCATGCCCAACACGCTGCTCGATGCCGCGGGAAACCCCGCCGCCCACGTCGATCTCGCCGCCCTCGGCCTCGCCGACCGCTGGGCCGACCTCGCCGCCGCGGCCATGAGCACCGGGTGGAACTTCGGCCCCGGGTGGGAGGACCCCCTGCTCGAGGCGTACGGCGTCGAGCGCGACGACGAGCGGCTCGAGTTCTACATGCGGCTCTGGAACGAGACCTGAGCGACCGCTACGAGCTCGGCCCGAGGATGAAGTTCCACGCGCCGGTCGCGACCGCGGCGGCCACGGCCACCGCGGAGATCGCGAGCCCGATCGTGAGCAGCATCCATTCGGCCGCCCCGAACCGCGACTCGCGCGCCCACGTGCGCCGGCCGGGGGCTCCGAAGCCGCGGGCCTCCATCGCGGTGGCGAGTTTGGCGCCCCGGCGGATCGAGAGCACGAGCAGCGCGAACGCCATGCCGAAGAACCGGCGGATGCGTCCGCGATCGGCGACCCCGCGGGCCCGACGCGCGAGTTCGAGCGCCCGCCAGTCGTCGAGGAACAGCCCGATCATGCGCAACCCGGCGAGCGCGCCCAGCACGAACCGGGCAGGCAGCTTCAGCACCTGCGCGAGACCGTCGGCGAGGTCCGTCGGGTCGACCGTGATGAACAGCACGACCGAGGGCAGGGCGATCGCGAGCACGCGTAAGAAGGTCGCGAGCGCGAGCGCGAGCGACCCGTCGCTGATGCGCAGCACGAACCACTCGACGTAGATCGTGCCGCTCGTCTCGCCGTAGAGCGCGATCGTCACCGCGGTGAGCGGCGCCGCGAGCCAGACCGGCCAGGTGCGCAACCAGAACTCGCGCCACCCGATACCGGCGAAGAAGAACAGCACGCACTCGAGCACCAGGGCGACGGATGCCGAGACCGGATCGAGTGTCAGGATCAGCGGGATCGCGATCAGCGCGCTCACCCCGAGCTTGGCGACGGGGTTGATCCCGGCGATGCGTCCGGTGCGGGCGGTGGTGTCGAGAACGGTCATCGGATGCCGCCCAGCTCGTAGCGCTCGGCGTGGAGTGCGCGGGTGACGTCGAGGTCGTGCGTGATCGTCACGATCGCGGTGCCCTCGTCGCGCAGGGCGGCGAGCATCGCGACGAGTTCGGCCCAGGTGCGGGCGTCCTGTCCGAAGGTCGGCTCGTCGAGGACGAGCACCCGGGGGCGCGTCGCGAGGGCTGCGGCGACCGTCAAACGGCGCTTCTCGCCGCCCGACAGCGTGTACGGGTTGGCGCGCGCGAGCCGATCGAGGCGCAGGCGGTGCAGCAGTTCCTCGCTGCGCGCGGCGATCTCGTGCTCGGGCATGCCGAGTGCGCGCGGGCCGACCGCGAGCTCGTCCTGCACGGTCTTCGCCAGCAGCTGATGCTCGGGCTCCTGGAAGACCATGCCGATCCGGGTCAGCAGCTCCCGCGAGGCCCAGTCGATCGGCGTCGCTCCGATGCCGGCGGCCAGCGCCGCGGATGCCGTGACCGCACCGTTTGCGGGCGTCAGGAGCCCCGCGAGCGTGAGCCCGAGGGTGGACTTGCCGGCACCGTTCGGCCCGGTGATCGCGAGCGCCTGCCCCGCGTGCACGTCGAGGTCGATACCCGTCGCCACGGGCTTTCCCTTCACCCGGGCGACGGCGAGGTCTCGGGCCGAGATCAGCGCCTCGCCGGGCGCCGACAGCGGGGCGGGCGGGGCATCCGGAGCGAACCCCGGCACCCATACACCGTCGGCCGCGAGCCGGGCGCCCTCGGTGCCGAGCACGTGCGCGGGCGGCCCGTCGGCGACGACGCCGCCCTGCCCGACCACGATCACCCGGGTGATCAGCGGCAGCCACACGTCGAGGCGGTGCTCGACGACGATCAGCGTCGCGGGGTGCGCCTGCAGCATCCGCTCGACTGCATCGCGCACCTCGACCACGCCCTGGGGATCGAGGTTGGCGGTCGGCTCGTCGAGCAGCACGAGCCCCGGCCGCATCGCGAGGATGCCGGCGAGCGCGAGCCGCTGCTTCTGCCCGCCCGACAGCGCCTTGGTCGGGCGGTCGAGCGGCACGTCGAGCCCGACGGCGTCGAGCGCCTGCGTCACGCGCGGCCAGATCTCCGCTCGCGGGATGCCGAGGTTCTCGCACCCGAAGGCGACGTCGTCACCGACCCGGGCGAGGATGACCTGCGAGTCGGGGTCCTGCAACACGAGCCCCGTGCGCCCGCGCGTGGACGCTGCGGGGATGCCGTCGACGAGGAGCGAGCCCTGGGCTTCACCCTCTTCGTCGCCACCGAGCACACCCGCGAGCCCCTGCAGCAACGTCGACTTACCGGCCCCTGATGCGCCGAGCACCAGCACACGCTCGCCCGGTTCGATCCGGAACGAGACGTCCTGCAGCGCCCAGGCCAGGCGGCTGGCGTGCCGCCAGCCCCACGCGGTCGCCTCCACCGCCGCGGGGCCGGCCTGATCGATCGCCATCAGACGCGGACGCGCGCCTCACGGCCCGAGCCGAAGCGATCGAGAGCCCCCGTGGCCGCGATGCCGCGCGCCAGCACCCACGACAGGGCCCCCGCGATCACCGCACCCGACACGACCGCGCTGATCAGGTAGATCACCGTGAACTCGGTGCCCGAGCCCGCGTACCAGAGGATGAGGTTGTTGATGCCGCCGGCGAGGGCCGCGCCCGCTCCGGCGAGGATCGCGACCGGGAGCGACCAGCGGCGGTAGAAGAACAGCAGGAAGATCAGTTCGGCACCCAGCCCCTGCACGAGACCGGCCTCGAGCGTCAGGAACCCGCCCCACTGGTTGCCGATCAGGGCCGACACGACCGCGGCGAGCAGCTCGACGTAGATCGCCGCGCCCGCCTTGCGGATGATGAGGCCGCCGAGCACACCGGCGAACAGCCACGGCCCGTCGAGCAGACCCTGCAGGCCCGGGAGCAGCGGCTCGAGGAGCGCCTTCGGGCCGAGGTAGCCGACGTTCCAGGCCAGGAAGATCAGGCCGGCGGCGACGCCGAGCACGCTGGCGACGACGATGTCGACGACGCGCCAACGCCAGATCGGGGCGGGTGCGCTCTTCGCGGATGCCGTTTCGCCGGTGTTCTTCGCGGCGGATGCGGGCGTGGACGTACTCATCTGAACTCCTCCCTGCGCTGGCATGACCCAGATCAGGTTCGACGGTCGAAGCGCGATTCGCTCCCTCTCAGCCCGGCTCGCCGGACTCCCGTGGTTGTGGTGACCAGCATACCCGCGCTCCGACACCCGCGCCCGCCCGTGACGCATCGCCGCAGATCAGCCCGGAGATTGGGTACCGTAATCGAGTGACCGCCGCTCATCCCACCGACGCCGCCACCGCCGCTGTGCCCGATTCCGGCGCGGCTGCGGCCGACGCCCCGGGCGAGTTCGAGGCGTCTGCGACGGCATCCGCCCCTCCCGAGGCGGAGCCGGTAGACGCGCAAGCCGCCAGCGCCGAGGGCGCTGGCGGTACGGGTGCCGAGGGTACGGGTGCCGAGGCATCCCCTGGTCCGGAGGCGAGCGAGAGCGAGACTCCCGAGGCCGCGTGGGCGGATGAGAAGCGCCCGGCCACGGCCCTGACCTGGATCGACACCGCTGCCGTCGCGGCAGGTTCGGCGGCACGGACCTACGACGATCCGTACGTCGAAGACCCCGCCGTCGCGATCATGCGCGGCGCCCGGCTGCGCCCGGCGATCGCGAGCGCCCGCGTGCTCGTGCCGATCGGCATGGTTCTCGGTCTCGTCGGGGCATATGCCGGCACGACCATCCTCTGGCCGCTGCACGAGGTCGCCCCGACCGTGCATTCGGTGGAGTTCACCACCGTCGCCGCTCCCCCCGCCGCCGTAGCGTGGCCGGGCGTCGGCAGCGCAGCGGTCGGCGTGGGCGGGATCGGCTCGACGGCATCCTCGGTGGATCCGGCGAGCATCGCGAGCATCACGAAGGTGGTCAGTTCGCTGATGGTGCTCGATCGGATGCCCCTGGCCCTCGGCGAGCAGGGGCCCGAGTTCTCGTTCACCCGCGCCGACAGCCAGTCGTACTGGTCGTACCGGATGTCGGATCAGTCGTCGCTCGATGTGCCGGTCGGCGGGGTGCTCACCGAGTACCAGATGCTGCAGGGCACGCTGCTCGGGTCGGCGAACAACTACATCGATCGCCTCGCGCGGGAGATCTGGGGATCGAACGGCGAGTTCGCGGCCGCCGCGGAGATCTGGCTGAGCGAGCGCGGTCTCAGCGACATCACGGTCGTCACGCCGTCGGGCTTCGACGTCGGTAACGTCGCGACCCCCGATGCCCTGGTGCGCCTGGGCGAACTCGCGATGAAGAACCCGGTGTTCGCGGAGATCGTCGGCACACCGGCCGTCGAGCTGCCCGGCGCGGGCCTCGTCACCAACACGAACGGCATGCTCGCCGACCCCGGCGTCGTCGGCATCAAGACCGGAACGCTCGTCGGGTGGAACCTGCTCACGGCGAAGAACGTGACCGTCGGCGACAGCACCGTGCAGCTCTACGCCGCGGTGCTGAATCAAGACGATGACGAGCAGCGGCTCGCCGCCACGCGCTCGCTGTTCGCCGAGGTCGAGGCGGCGCTCCTCGCCCAGGAGCCCGCGGTCCCGGCCGGCACGGTCGTCGGTCAGGTGCGCACCGAATGGGGCGCGGAGGTCGACGTCGTGACGGATGCCGACGCCGACGTGCTGCTCTGGAACGGCACGTCGGCGACGACGTCGACGAGTTTCTCGCTCGGCGATGCACGGGAGGGTGGCGATGCCGTGGGCTCGCTGAGCACGGCCGGACCGGTCGACGCGACGACGACGGAACTCGTGCTCGACGACGACGTCGAGGAGCCGAGCATCTGGTGGCGCCTCACGCATCCGCTCGCCCTGTTCGGTCTCGACTCGGAGTAGGGCCGGGGCCTCCCCTCCCCTCTCCCCGCGAGGGGTCACGACACGCCCTGTCCGCACCCGCCCGTGAGGCGTGTTGTGACCCCTCACGTTCGGATCACCCTCTCGCGCTCTTGCCGCCCTTCGCGCCCTCTCCATCCGCAGGGAAGCGCCACATGCGCAGGGAGAATCCCGCCGAACCTCCCTGCAGATGTCATCTCTCCCTGCACCTGACCCGGCCATCACGCCTGCACGGACGGATCATGTCTGCACGGTGAAAGTCGCGGGATCATCGCGCAGACGTGCGCACTTCGTGCAGATGAGCGGGACGAACGGATGCGCGGCGACGGCGAGCGGATGCGCGGCGCGCGGGTTCTCAAGCCAGCGCCTGCCGTATGCGAAGCGCCCCGGCCCGCGGGATGCGAGTCGAGGCGCTTCGGCGGGCGCGAGCCCGAGTATCTGCGGCGGTCAGGCGCGGCGGGTCAGCCGCGGGTGCCACCGTCGGTGGACGGATGCTCGATCACGGCCCGAGCCGCGGCAGCTTCGGCGGCGGGCTGCTGCGCGCCGACCGATGCGCCGGTGACGGCATCCGCCGCGGCCTGCTCGGCCGCGTTCTCGTCGTCGGCGTCGCCGGTGACGACGGTCGGCGTCGAGCCGGTGAGGGCTTCCTCGGCATCGATATCGGTCGCCGCCTGCTCGAACTGCGACTGGTAGAGCCGCCAGTAGGCGCCCTGCGCAGCGATGAGCTCGTCATGCGTGCCCTTCTCGACGATGTCGCCGTGCTCCATCACGAGGATGAGGTCGGCATCGCGGATCGTCGACAGGCGGTGAGCGATCACGAACGACGTTCGGCCTTCGCGGAGCGCTGCCATCGCGTTCTGCAGCAGCAACTCGGTGCGGGTGTCGACCGCCGACGTGGCCTCATCGAGGATCAGGATCGACGGCTTCGCGACGAACGCACGGGCGATCGTGATGAGCTGGCGCTCACCCGCCGAGACGTTCGACGCGTCCTCGTCGAGAACGGTGTCGTAGCCCTCGGGCAAGGCGTGCACGAAGCGATCGACGTACGTCGCCTTCGCGGCCGCGAGCACCTCGTCATCGGTCGCGGTGGAACGCCCGTACCGGATGTTCTCACGGATGCTGCCGTTGAAGAGCCACGGGTCCTGCAGCACCATGCCGGTGCGGGAACGCAGCTCGTCGCGCGTGACCTCCGAGATGTCCTGTCCGTCGAGCAGGATGCGCCCGCCGTTCAGCTCGTAGAACCGCATGATGAGGTTGACGAGCGTGGTCTTGCCCGCGCCGGTCGGGCCGACGATCGCAACCGTCTGCCCCGGCTCGACCCGGAAGGAGAGGTCGGTGATGAGCGGACGTTCGGGCGTGTACGAGAACGCGACGTTCTCGAACTCCACGACGCCCTGGCCCTCCACGAGCCCCGGGGCGTCTACGGCGTCGGCCTCCTGCTCCTCGGTGTCGAGCAACTCGAAGACGCGCTCGGCCGAGGCGGTGCCCGACTGCACCACCGCCGCCATTCCCCCCAGCTGCGACAGCGGCTGCGTGAACTGCTGCGAGTACTGGATGAAAGCCTGCACGTCTCCGATGCGAAGCTGGCCGCTGGCGACCATCAGACCACCGAGAACGGCGATGCCGACGTAGGTGAGGCTGCCGACGAAGGTCATGCCCGGCATGATGATGCCCGACAGGAACTGCGCCTTGAACGCGGCCTGGTAGAGCTCTTCGTTCTCGTCCTGGAAGCGGTCGAGCGCGTCGCGCTCGCGCCCGAAGACCTTGACGAGCGCGTGCCCGGAGAACGCCTCCTCGACGCGCGCGTTGAGACGACCGACCTTGCGCCACTGCGTGCCGAAGGCCTTCTGCGACCGCGGCCCGATGATCCCGAAGATGACGCCCATGAGCGGAAGCGCCACGAGGGCGACGAGCGCGAGCTGCCAGGAGATCGAGAACATCAGCACGAGCACGCCCACGACCGTGAGCACGGCCGTGATCGCCCCCGACAGGGACTGCTGCATCGTCTGGGTGATGTTGTCGATGTCGTTCGTGACGCGAGAGATCAGGTCTCCGCGCTGCACCTTGTCGAAGTACGACAGCGGAAGTCGGTTGATCTTCGCCTCGACCTGCTCGCGCAGACGCCACATCGTGCGCACCATGATGACGTTGATCACATAGCCCTGCAGCCACTCGAGGAAAGCGGCGACGACGTAGATCGCGAGCACTGCGGCGATGACCCAGCGCAGACCGTCGAAGTCGACGCCGTCACCGACCCGGAAGCTGTCGAGCGCGGCGATCTGGTTGGCGAAGTCGTCTTGGCCCACGCTTCGCAGTGCGGACACGGCGTCGGCCTGGGAGGTGCCGACCGGGAGCCCCGGAGCGTCTCCCACCGGCTGCGCGAGCTGATTCGACAGGAACCCGGTGTAGATGATGTTGGTCGCCTCGGCGAGCACCTTGGGCGCGGCGACGGTCAGGACGACACCGATCGCACCGAAGATCGAGACCAGGACGAACCATACGGCCGACGGCTTGAGCAGACCGATCATGCGGGCGAAGCTCTTGCCGAAGTTGTCGGCCTTGCCCGGCGCGACGCTGTCCCAGTCGCCGCTGTTCTGGCGCGCCTGCTCGGCGAGTTCGGCCTCGTACTTCTCGTCGTCGGTGAGTTCCGGCTCGACGGTCGACGTGGCGGCCGTGATCTTGCCGCCGCGACCTCGACGCTTCGGCGTCTCGTTCTGCGCGCTCATGCGTCGACCCCCAGCTGCGACTCGACGATCTCTCGATAGGTCGTACTCGTCTCGAGCAGCTCTTCGTGCGTGCCCACGCCGACCATGGTGCCGCCCTCGAGGACGACGATGCGGTCGGCATCGGTGATCGACGAAACGCGCTGCGCGACGACGATCTTCGTCACATGGGGGAGTTCGCGCCAGAGCGCCTGGCGGAGACGCGCATCGGTCGTGAGATCGAGCGCCGAGAACGAGTCGTCGAAGACGAGGATCTGCGGCTGGTGCACGATGGCGCGAGCGATCGCGAGACGCTGACGCTGACCGCCGGAGACGTTGGTGCCCCCCTGCGTGATGCGCGAGTCGAGCCCCTGGGGCATCTCCTCGACGAAATCGCGCCCCTGGGCGATCTCGAGAGCATGCCAGAGCTCCTCGTCGGTGGCCTCCTCGCGCCCGTAGCGCAGGTTCGACGCGACGGTGCCGGTGAAGAGGAAGGGACGCTGCGGCACGAGCCCGATCGTCGCCCACAGCGCGTCGACATCGGCCGTGCGCACGTCGGCACCGCCCACGAACACCGCACCACCGGACACGTCGAACAGACGCGGGATGAGCGAGACGAGCGTCGTCTTACCGGCACCGGTCGAGCCGACGATCGCCACGGTCTCGCCCGGCTCGGCGGCGAAGCTGATGCCGGAGAGCACCGGGGAGTCCGCCCCGGCGTAGGTGAACTCGACGTCGTCGAAGGCGACCGAACCGGGAACGGGGAACGACGCGACGCCGTTCGTCGGGCGCTCCATGCTCGAGGGCGTGTCGAGAACCTCGCCGATGCGCTCGGCCGAGACCGCCGCCCGGGGGATCATGATCGCCATGAAGCTGGCCATGATGACGCCGCCCATGATCTGCCCGACGTACTGCATGAACGCGAAGATCGTGCCGACCTGCGCCGTGCCCGCGTTCACCTCGACGCCGCCGAACCAGACGACCGCCACCACCGTGACGTTGAGGATGAGCATGAAAAGCGGGAAGAGGAGGACGAAGAGCGAACCGACCTTGCGACCGACGACCATGATGTCGGTGTTCGCTCCGCGGAAGCGCTCTTCTTCGATGCGCTCGCGCACGAACGCACGCACGACGCGAACTCCGGTGAGCTGCTCGCGCATGACGCGGTTCACGGTGTCGAGCTTGCCCTGGTAGCTGCGGAACAGCGGGACCATGCGACTGACGACGAGACCGGCGACGACGAGCAGCAACGGCACCGACACGGCGATGAGCCAGCTCAGCCCCGGATTCGTCTGCACGGCGAAGATGATGCCGCCGATCGCGAGGAGCGGAGCGGTGACCAGCATGGTCGCGCCCATCATCGCCAGCATCTGCACCTGCTGCACGTCGTTCGTGTTGCGGGTGATCAGCGAGCCCGCGCCGAACTGCGAGACCTCGCGCTCGGAGAAGCCGTTCACCTTGCTGAACACATCGGCGCGGATGTCGCGGCCGGCACCCATCGCGGCCTTGGCGGCGAAGTAGGTCGCCACGATCGCGGCGATGATCTGCCCGAGGGAGACGGCGAGCATGAAGAGGCCGGTCCGCCAGATGTAGGCGGTGTCGGACAGCGCGACACCCTTGTTGATGATGTCCTCGTTGAGACGCGGGAGGTACAGGGTCGCCAAGGCGCTCGCGAGCTGGAAGACCAGCACGCCGACCAGCAGCCACTTATAGCGGGACAGATATCGGACGAGAATTTTACCCAGCACAGGCGGACTTTCTGAGAGATGAAGCTGTGGACTCAGGTGTGGGGGAAGATGCCGACCGGGATCGGCCACAACACAGCGTGACACGAAGCTCCGACATTCGTACCGCCGAGTTCGGAACCTTCGCTCACAGCGAACCCATCGACAGCCGCGCTAGGGCTCAGAACAGCGGCGTCGCCGGCACGTACGCACGAGCATCCGCTCCGGCATCCGCCCCCAGTTCGGCGAGCGAAGCGGGCTGCCACTTCGGGTTGCGGTCCTTGTCGACCAGCTGCGCGCGGATGCCCTCGACGAGGTCGGGATGCTCGTGCACGAACCACAGCACCCGCCGGTACTCGCCCTCGAGGGCCTCCCGCAGCCCGGACGCCGCGCGCGCCTCGCGCACGGCGTCGAGCGTCACGACCAACCCCGTCGGCGCGAGCCCCTCGAGCAGGTCGGCCGCGGCCGCGGCATCCGTGGTTCCCTGCGCCTGCAACCGCTCGACGATCTCGACGACCGAGTCCGCGGAGAAGGCCTCATCGATCCACTGCGGCGACGGCGACAGTTCCGAGGGCTCCGGTGTCTCGTCGAACAGCAGCACGATCTCGCTCGGCCCCGTCGGATCGGCCCGGAACGCGAGCGCCTCGCGCAGGGCGTCGAGATGGGCGGAGGGCACGTAGTAGTCCGCGAAACCGAGGGCGATGGCATCCGCCCCGCTCATCGAGCCGCCGGTCAGGGCCAGGTACTCGCCGAGGCGTCCCGGCGCACGGCCGAGCAGCCACGTGCCACCGACGTCGGGGGTGAAGCCAATGCGCGTCTCGGGCATCGCGAGCTTCGAGCGCTCGGTCACGATGCGGATCGTCGCGTGCCCCGCGAGTCCGATGCCGCCGCCCATCGTGATGCCGTCGGCGAAGACGACGATCGGCTTGGGGTACTCGGCGATCAGGGCGTTGAGCCCGTACTCCGCGCGGAAGAAGTCGGCAGTGGACTCGGGATGCCCCGACACGATCTGCGCGTGCAGAGCGCGCACGTCTCCCCCGGCGCAGAAACCGCGGTCGCCCGCGCCGTCGAGAAGCACGATCTGCACGTCGGTGTCGGTGCGCCAGGCGTCGAGCGCCGCGGTGAGCGCCTGCACCATGCCCAGGTCGAGGGCGTTGATCGCCTCGGGACGCTGAAGCGTGAGCCGCCCGAGAGCCCCTTCCGTGCGGACGAGGACGCGGTCGGCAGCAGAGGTCTCGGTCACGGGAGCCAGGCTACCCCGGTCGCCTCGAGGGCTCGCAATCCACAGGAAATACGCGATCCGGACGGTTTTCCGGCAGGATAGGGGGAATTGACCAAGCAAGGAGAGGTCGCGCATGACCGACGGACAGGTTCTCGAATTCACGGGCGTGACGAAGCGCTTCAATGAGGTGACCGCCGTTTCCGACTTCTCTGCTCGGATCGAGCCGGGTGCGGTCACCGCGTTCCTCGGCCCCAACGGGGCAGGCAAGACGACGACGCTGCGGATGCTTCTGGGCCAGGTGCGTCCGACCTCCGGCACCGCGACGATCGGTGGCCAGTCGTACGCGGAGCTCCGCCAGCCGTTGCGCGTCATCGGCTCGGTGCTCGAGGAGACCGCCTACCGCCCGCGCCGCACCGCGAACCGCCAACTCACGATCGCCGCCAAGGCCAACGACATCCCGCTCGGCCGCGTCGCCGAGGTGCTCGCCCTGGTCGGGCTCGAGAACGAGGGCGACTCGCGTATCGGCGGCTTCTCGCTCGGCATGCGCCAGCGCCTGAGCGTCGCGCACGCCCTGCTCGGCGACCCCGGGGCTCTCGTGTTCGACGAGCCGGCCAACGGGCTCGACCCCGAAGGCATCCGCTGGATGCGCCTGCTCATGCGCCGTCTCGCCGACGAGGGTCGCACGGTGCTGGTCTCGTCGCACGTGCTGAGCGAGGTCGAGCAGGTCGCCGACAACGTGCTCGTGCTGTCGAAGGGGCGGCTCGTGCTCGCGAGCGGCATCGAGGAGCTCGCCGATCCTTCGGCCGGCGCCGTCATCGTCGATGCGGCCGATCGCGCCGCGCTCACCGCCGCTCTCGCCGCCGCCGGCTTCGACATCGAGATCCTCCGTTCCGGGCTCACGGTGCGCGGCACCGACGCCCGCCGGGTCGGTGCCGTCGCCGCGGATGCCGGGATCGCCCTCACCACTCTCGTGCAGCGCGGTCCGACGCTCGAAGACGTCTTCATCCAGCTCACCCGCGGCGGCCGGCTCGAGCCGCACACGGGCCTGCTCGCCACGCAGCTCGTCGCTCCGGCTGCAGCGCCGGCGGCGGTCGCCGAGACGCCCGCTCCGGCAGACGCCGACGAGCAGGTCGCGGCAGACGACACGGCGGCGATGACCGCCTCCGCGATCGCCACCGATGCCGCCGCGGCGGTGCCCGGTGGTCCCGTCGCCGCAGCAGTGGTCGCATCCGGAGCAGGGGCCGCGATCCTGAACGACGGCGAGATCGTCACGGACGAAGCGGATGCCGACGGATCGGTCGACGTCTCCGTCGACGACGACACGGCATCCGACGACGCAGCAGCCGACGACACGCTTACGGACGAGACGCCTGCGGACCAGACGCCTGCGGACCAGACGCCTGCGGACCAGACGGTCACCGATGCGGATGCCGCGCAGGCCGCATCGGTCGACGCGTCGGCCGCAGGGCTCCCCTCGTTCGACGACATCCTCTTCGGCAACGGCTCGGCCGCCGAGGAGGAGGCCACCTCGTTCCCGGGTGCGGAGGCTCCCACCCCCGCCGTCGACGGCGAAGCCGCCGGTGTTCCGATCGGCGAGGAGGCCGGGGTCGAGGTGTTCGACGACCTGGGCCCGGCCGACGGGTCCGCCGAAGGCAGCGAGACGACCGTCGACGAGGACGCCGACCCGCGCTCGGCCGCGGTCAGCTCGATGCTCGCCGATGCCGCCCGCACCTACTTCGAGGACGAGCCGCGGGATTACCCCTTCGGCGAGACGCCCTCCGAAGCGGGCGACGCCGACGCCGCGACCTCCGCGCAGCACGCCGACACGCAGACGGAAGCCGACGCACAGATCGAAGCCGACACGGCGACCGACGAGTCCCCTGCTGAGAAGGCATCCGACGGCGAAGCGCCCGACGACGCCGAATCCGACGACGCTCCCACCGACGACGACGACGCTCCCACCGAGGGCGCTCCCCTCGACGGCGCACCGCGCACGACCGTGATCGAGATCATCCCGGAGATCCCGCTCACGGCGACCGATGACGAGCTCGCCAACGCCGATGACTACGACCAGAGCGGCGAGGTCGAGCAGCACCACGAGCACGGCGAGTACCGCCCCCGCGACTGATCGACCCGCTCAGCGAGACGCCCTCCCGACCCGATGGTCGCGGAGGGCGTCTCACTGCGCAGAGGCGGGAACTCAGGCGGGCCGCGGTCGGATCACCGGCCGCCGGGGTTGCTTCGTCGTGGGGATCGACCCGGTCGACACGATCTCCTCGACATCGGCGGGCTCCTCGGAGACCTCGAGCCGCAGGGCCTGCGTCAGGGCGAGGCCGTGCCGGGTGGTCAGAATGAGACGGCGGTACTGCTCATCGCCCGTGAGATCGATCACGACGCTCGGGCGGCGTTTGCGGATGAGCACGAAGTCGGTGCTGCCCGCGGCCTTCCACGTGCCGGCGGCGAGGATGCCGGGGATGTGGGTGCCGGGGTTGGGCACACCGCGCAGCCAGGTCCATGCGTCATCGGTGAGCTGCACCTTGGTGATCGTCTCGCGCACGATGCGGAGGTTGTCGCGGTGGAAGCTCGCGGCGCGTTCCAGCGGCGAGAGCACGATCTCGAGTTGCGTCTGATCCAACAGCAACGTCACCATGACACCCAGTCTGCCAGCGGCATCCCCCCAGTTGTCTGGATCTTGCTCACAGGAACACAACGATCCGTTGTGGGAAAGCGCTCACTCAGGGACGAGCGGATGCCGCGGCAGCGGCCGCGAGGGGCAACGCCGCCTCGATACGCAGCAGTTCCTCGTCGCCGTGGGCGGCCGTGAGGAACCATGCCTCGAACACGCTCGGCGGCAGCGCGATCCCCTGCTCTCGCAGCGAGTGGAAGAACGGCGCGTAGCGGAACGTCTCCTGCGCCTGGGCCTCGGCGTAGTCACGCGGGGCGGAGGCGCGGAACGAGGCGTTGAACAGGCTTCCCGCCTTCGCCACCGCATGCTCGACGCCGGCATCCGTGAGAGCCGCATCGAGCGCGCGCGAGAGCCGGTCGGCTGCCGCGTCGATCGTCGCGTAGACCTCCGGCGTCGCCAGACGCAGCGTGGCGAGACCCGCCGCGACGGAGAGCGGATTCCCCGAGAGCGTGCCCGCCTGGTAGACCGGCCCCAGCGGCGCCAGGAGGTCCATCACGTCGGCCCGTCCGCCGAGGGCTGCCAGCGGCATCCCCCCGCCGACGACCTTGCCGAAGGTGACGATGTCGGGGAGGTAGTCCTCGCCCTCCGCGGCCTGCAAGCCCCAGAATCCGGCCGGGTGCACCCGGAACCCGGTGAGCACCTCGTCGAGGATCATCAGCGCGCCGTGCGCATGGGCCGTGTCGGCGATGAGGCGGTTGAACCCGGGGAGCGGTGCGACGACGCCCATGTTCGCCGCGGATGCCTCGACGATGACCGCCGCGATGCGCTGGCCGTGCTCGGCGAACACGGCCGCCAGCGCCTCCGGGTCGTTGTAGTCGATCACGAGCGTCTGCGCGGCGATCGGCGCGGGGACGCCCGCGGATCCCGGCAGCGCGAGCGTCGCGACGCCCGAGCCCGCCGCGGCGAGAAGCCCGTCGGAGTGACCGTGGTAGTGACCGGCGAACTTCACCAGCAGGTCGCGGCCGGTCGCGCCGCGAGCCAGGCGGATCGCGGTCATGGTCGCCTCGGTTCCCGTCGACACCAGACGCACGCGTTCGATCGGGCGGATCTCGCCGAACCGCACACGGTCGGCGATCAGTGCTGCGAGCTCGACCTCACCCTCGGTGGGCGCCCCGAACGACAGGCCACGGGTCGCGGCCTCCTGCACCGCCGCGACGACCTCCGGGTGCGCGTGACCGAGCAGCGCCGGGCCCCACGAGGCGACGAGGTCGATGTACGTCGTGCCCGCGGCATCCGTCACCGTCGCGCCCTGCGCGGACGTGAGGAATCGCGGCGTGCCGCCGACCGAGCCGTAGGCGCGGACAGGAGAGTTCACGCCGCCGGGAATCACCGCACGGGCGGCGGAGAAGAGATCATCGTTGCGATCGGACATGGTGCTTCCTCTCGAAATGCGGCGGCGACCGATCAGTCGCGCAGCCAGCGGGCGGCCTCGGTCGCCCAGTACGTCAGAACCGCGTCGGCACCGGCACGCCGGATCGACAGCAGCGACTCGAGGATCGCCGCGCGGCGGTCGATCCATCCGTTCGCCGCGGCGGCCTCGATCATCGCGTACTCGCCCGACACCTGGTATGCCCAGACCGGAATATGGACGGTGTCGCGCACCTCCCGGAGGACGTCGAGGAAGGCCATCGCCGGCTTCACCATCACGATGTCGGCGCCCTCCTGCTCGTCGACCACGGCCTCGCGCACGCCCTCGCGGCGGTTGCCGGGATCGAGCTGATAGGTGCGGCGGTCGCCGGTCAACTGCGAGTCGACCGCCTCGCGGAAGGGGCCGTAGAACGCGCTCGCGTATTTCGCCGCGTACGACATGAGGATCGTGCGCGTGAACCCCTCGGCGTCGAGCGCCCGGCGGATCGCGGCGACCTGGCCGTCCATCATGCCCGAGAGCCCGAGCAGCTGCGAGCCGGCCCTCGCCTGGGCGAGAGCCATCGAGGTGTAGCGCTCGAGGGTCGCGTCGTTGTCGACGGAACCGTCGGCGGCCAGCACGCCGCAGTGGCCGTGGTCGGTGAACTCGTCGAGGCACAGGTCGGTCTGCACGACGAGGGCGTCGCCCACCTCGGCCGCCAACGCCTCGGTCGCGAGGTTCAGGATGCCGTGCGGAGCGTCTGCGCCGGAGCCCCGGGCATCTCGTACCGCGGGAACGCCGAAGAGCATGACGCCGCCGACCCCGGCCTCCGCCGCCTCGACCGCCGCAGCGCGCAGCGAGTCCATCGAGTGCTGGACGACACCGGGCATCGAGCCGATCGGCGCCGGGTCGGTGAGTCCTTCGCGCACGAACATCGGCAGCACGAGCTGCTGCGGCTGGAGGCTGGTCTCGCGCACGAGCTGGCGGACAGCCGGCGACTGGCGCAGGCGTCGCAGGCGCACCTCGGGGAAGCTCACGGCGTGAACTCGTCTGCCGCGTGCGGAAGGGTGAAGTGCGAGACCGCATCGATGAGCGCGTCGACCGTCTGACGGTCCGCGACCACCGACACCGGCAGCCCGGCGTTACGGGCATCGCGCGCGGTGCGCGGACCGATCGCGGCGAGCAACGTGTCGTCGGGGATCACGGGGAACTGCTCGCGCACCTGCTCGGCGACCGAACCGCTCGTGATGAGGATGGCGTTGATGCGGCCGTTCTCGACGTCGCGCTTGATGCGATCCGTCACCGGCACGCCGACCGTACGGTACGCCACCACACTGTCGACGTCGTGACCGGCCTCGGTGAGCTGCACGCTCAGCACCGGCTTCGCGATCTCGCTGCGGAGAGCGAGGATGCGGCGCGGCTCGGTCTCGAGCGAGATCATCTGCTGCGCCATCCCCTCGGCCGAGTTGTCCTGCGTGGGCACCAGCGCGACCTCGTACCCGACGGCCTGCAGCGCCGCGGCCGTGGTCTCGCCGACCGCCGCGATGCGCGTCGTCGCCGGCACCACCGCACGGTGCGCGAAGAGCACGTCGACCGTGGTCGCGCTCGTCACGGTGAGCCAGTCGTAGGCACCGGCGGCGAGCTGCGCGAGGGCGACGTCGAGGGCTGCCTGGTCGGTCGTCGGGGCGAAGTTGATGAGGGGCGCGACGACGGGGACCGCTCCTTGCAGACGCAGGCTCGCGGCGACGCCGTCGCCCCACGGGCCTCCGCGGGGGACGAGGATCCGCCAGCCGTCTAGAGGCTTGTCGTGCTTCGATTCGGGTGTCGTGGTCATCAGGATTGCTCTCGGGGGACGAGTTCGGCCGCCCCTTGTTCGAGCAGCCGACGGGCGACAGCCAATCCCAGCGCTCGAACGGCCTGGATCGGATCTGCACCATCGGCAGCATCCGCATCATTGCCACTGCCGTTCCGTTGAATATACCCCTCGTTCAGGGGTTCGGTGACGTCGAGCCCGATCCTGCGACCGCCATCGGCCGCGTACACGACCGTCCTGACGCGGATCTCGCTGCCTTCGACGACCGCATGCGCGGCCATGGGGGCTTGACATCCGGCGTCCAGACCCTCGAGGATCGCGCGCTCCAGAGTGATCGCGAGACGGGTGGGCGCATCGTCGAGAACGGCGAGGGCCTCACGCAGCTCGGCCGGGGCATCCGTCGTCGTCTCCACCGCCAGGGCTCCCTGCCCGGGAGCGGTCGGCCACTCGCTCAGCCCGAGCTCCTCACGATGCAGCGGGGAGTCGGTGCCGAGCCGGGAGAGGCCGGCGGCGGCGAGGATGACGGCATCCAGCTCACCGGAGGCGACGCGCGCGAGACGCGAGTCGACGTTGCCGCGCAGATCGACGACGGTCGAGTGAGGGGCCCGGCGACGCACCTGGGCGATTCGGCGAGGCGAGCCCGTGCCGACCGTGCTCCCGGCGTGCAGTTCGTGCAGGGGAGTGCCGCCTCGGGTGATCGCGACGTCACGCGCATCCTCGCGCACGGGCGTCGCAGCGATGACGAGGCCCTCGGGGATCGCGGTCGGCAGGTCCTTGAGCGAGTGCACGAGGAAGTCGCACTCCCCCGCGAGCAGCGCCTCGCGCAGACGCGTGGCGAAGATGCCCTGCCCGCCGATCTCCGACAGTGAGGCGCGGTTGGTGTCGCCCTCGGAGGTGATCGGGACGAGCACGACGGGGCGGCCGACGACCTTCTCGAGGGCGGCGGCGACGTGACCGGACTGGGCCTGCGCGAGAGCGCTGCGGCGGGTACCGAGGCGGATCGGGGAACTCACGGCGGGCCTACTGCAGCACGTCCGCGATCTCGTCGAAGCGGAGCCTGCGCCCCGTGTAGAAGGGCACCTCCTCCTTCACGAACAGGCGGGCCTCGGTGTAGCGGAGGTCGCGCATCATGTCGACGAGATCGGTGAGGTCATCGGCCTCCATCGGGAGGATCCACTCGTAGTCGCCGAGGGCGAACGCGGCGACGGTGTTGGCGACGACGCCGGTGAACGCGGCACCCTTGCGACCGTGGTCGGCGAGCATGGCGCGACGATCGGTCTCGGGTGCCAGGTACCACTCCGGCGTGCGCACGAACGGGTAGAGGCAGAGCCAGTCCTTGGGCTCGACGCCCCGGAGGAAGCCGGGCACGTGCGAGCGGTTGAACTCGGCGTCGCGGTGCACCCCCATCACGTTCCAGACGGGCAGGAGCGAGCGCAGCAGCTCGGTGCGGCGCAGGCGGCGCAGCGCCTTCTGCAGTTCTTCGGCGGTGTCGCCGTGCAGCCACACCATGAGGTCGGCGTCGGCCTTGAGGCCCGAGACGTCGTAGAAGCCCCGGACGGTGACCCCGGAGTCCTCGACGTACGAGACGATCGTCTCGAGTTCGGTCGAGTCGGACTCGGTGACGGGCACGTCGGGATTGCGTCGCCACACGGCCCAGAGGGTGAAGCCGGACGGGTTCTCTGCGCTCTCATCGGACATGGTCCCAGTCTGCCCCTTTTGTCGGATGGCTGCGAATGCGGCCGAGCGTGCAAAAACGCGACGCCCCGGAAGCGGGTTCCGAGGCGTCGCGAAAAGACGGGATCAGCGCGAGATCGCCCGAGCGATCACCCAGACGGCGCTGCCGACGACGGCCGCCGCGCCCACGGCGATCGCGATCGCCCCTGCGGGGTTGCGCTCGGAGAACAGCCGCAGTCGCACGGCTGCGCGCTTGGAGGCCTTGTCGAGGCGACGCGGCACGTTGCCCTTGATCTCGATCGCCGCGAGAGCAGCCTTGAGCTCTGCCCGCGCCGAGGCGACGGGGTCGACGATGCCGCCGGGGACGGCGGTGATCGGCAGGTCAGAATTCGTCATTGTCGCCGGCCTCCTTCACGATGCGAACGTCTGTGGCGACGGCCTGCGCGGGATTCTCCCGGCGCAGCACCTTGCGGAACTTGAGAAGGCCGAGCAGTGCGAAGAACAGCACGGCCAGGATCAGGATGCCGAACACCGCCAGCGCCGAGAGCCACACCGGCCACCACGAGGCGATGCCCGCGATGGCGAAGACCAGCAGCACCGGGATCGCCCAGAACAGGAAGAACAGGGCGACGACGAACCAGACGGCGCCGACACCGGCATCCTTCGCGGTGCGGGAGACCCACGCCTTGGCGGCGTTGATCTCGGCCTTGACGAGGTTCGAGACGAGTTCGGGGAGGTCGCCGATCAGCGACAGGAAGCTGTCATCGGCGCGGTCGCGATAGCCGCGGGGCATGGTCAGTTCCCGGTCTTCTTCGCGGCGGGCTTGGTCGTCGCCGACTTCTTGGCGGCGGGCTTGCGCGCGGCACCGGTCGAGGCGGAGGCGTTCGCGGAGGAGGTCTTCGGGGAGGACTTCGTCGACGAGTTCCTGGCCTCCTCGACGCGATCCTTCACCTCTTCGGCGGCATCCTCGAGGTCGTCGGCGACATCCTTGCCCGCGGCGATCACCGAGTCGAGCTTCTGCCCGGGGGTACCGTCGCTGCCGACCGACTTGACGACCTTGACGGCGCCGTTCCAGAGGGCGCCCGGAACCGCGGCGGCCTTCTGACCCACGAAGTCCTTGACCTGCTCGACGCGCTCCTGCACGGGGTCGAGGTTCCAGACCTTGAGCCACTGCGTCTTGATCTGCTCGTAGCGCTCGCGTCCGGCGCGCGTTCCGAGGACGTATCCCACGCCGATTCCGACGACGAGTCCGATCTTCCCCTTCATGGGGTCTCCTCACGTTGTTCCGGTCGAGCCGCAGGCGTTCGATCCCCGTCGGCCAGGTACCCAGCGTAACCCCATATGCCGATTTCGGCATTGAGAAGGCAGGGGGTTGACAGGCGCGAAGCGCTCACTCCCAGATCAGGGTGCGTCGCAGGCGGTCGGTTTCGTCGGTCGCATCGGGGATCACCTGCGCCAGCCCCGTGCCCGCGAGCCAGGCGCCCACCGCCGCGAGGCCCGGAACGGCGTGCACGGCGGAGCGTGCCGCCGCACGACGCTCAGCCGATCCGATCACCGACGCCGGCTGCGCCTGCACATAGCGTGAACGGTGCGCGGCGACCAGCGCCGACGGCGCCAGATCGACGCCCAGAAGAGCGGATGCCTCGCTCAGCGCGAGCGCGGCCGCGGCATCGTCGTCGAGCGTTGCGGTGGCGGCCGGCTCGCCCTGTGCGCCGAACGACACGCGCACGACGTGACGCCCCGCCGCCGCCCGGCGCACCCACTCCCACTTCGCGGTGGAGTGCGTGAGCGCCTTGGCCACGTGGCTGCCGGGCACCGTCAGCACTCCGGTGCCGCGAGGAGCCGCATCGAGCGCCGGAGCGTCGAGGAGCAGGGTCACGATCTCGATCTCGGGCGCCGGCACGTCGTCGGCCGACACGAGTGCGGGCACCGCGTCGGCGAGCAGCGCACGAGCCGTGCGCTCGTCGACGGCGACGACGACGGCATCCGCCTGCCATTCCTCCGCGACCGCCACGATCTCGTCATCGGACAGCTCGGGCGCGAGCTCGTCGGCAGGGTCGACCGGCGCGGCGGAGCCGACTATCCAGCCGTCTCCGTCGCGGCCGATCGTGCGCACGGGCGAGGACGTGCGCACCTCGACGCGGAAGTTCTCGAGGTCGGCCAGCAGCGCGTCGACGAGCACGGTCATGCCGCCGTCGAGACCCTCGACGGCGGCTCCCGGCTTCTTCGCGGCAGCACGGGCGGCTCCTTCGTCACGCAGCGCCGCGACCGCGCCCGACAGCGAACCGGTGCGCGTGAGCGCTGCGTTGAGCCCGGGGGCGGCGATATCGACGTCGATGTCGGCGGGCGACGCGGAGTAGACACCCGTGGTCACGGGAGCGACGAGTCGGTCGCGCACCTTGTCGCCCATACGCGTCGAGACGAGCTTGCCGAGGCTGTGCTCGTGCCCGATGGTCAGCGGCGGACGCACCCGATCGAGGTACGCGCGCCAGGCGCCCGACCAGCCGATGATGCGGCGCACGTCGTCCTGGAACGGATTGGCGGGGATGCCGAGCAGGCCGCCGACGGGGAGCGGCGCGGCCCCGATGCCCGGAACCCCGGCGAGCCAGGCCCCTCCGGGAGCGGGCGCGACGATGCGGTCATCGATGCCGAGTTCGGCGAGGAGCGCACGCACGTGCCCGCCGCGGGTCGCGAAGCTCTCCGCCCCCGCATCGAGGGCCACCCCGTCGAGTTCGGTCCGACGGATCGCGCCGCCCACGGCATCCGAGGCTTCGAGCACCGTCACGCGCATGCCGACCTTGGCGCACTCACGGGCGGCGATGAGGCCGCCGATCCCACCGCCGATCACGACGACGTGCTTCTCGGCGGCGCGGGCGGCGAGTTCGGAGGGCTCGGTCATGCCTTCCATCCTCGCATCGCCCCGCTCAGGCCTCGGCCGGGGATAACCCGGTGAGAGGTCACGACGCGCCGCACGGCCGAGCGGCGGCGCGGCGTGTTGCGACCCCTCACGGGGTGACGCGTCAGGCGCGCTGCGCGTGCACCAGCTCGACGATGCGCGTGAGCTGATCGGGATCCGTCTCGGGCGGCACGCCGTGGCCGAGGTTGACGATGTGCGCCCGGGCGGCGCGGCCGCGCTGCAGCACGTCGAGCACGTGCGCCTCGAGCACCGGCCACGGGGCCGACAGCAGCGCCGGATCGATGTTGCCCTGCACCGTGGTGTCGGGTCCGAGCACGGAGGCGGCCTCATCGAGCGGCTGCCGCCAGTCGACGCCGACGCCGTCGGCCGCACCGTCGAGACGCATGTCGGCGAGGAACGGTCCGGTGCCGACGCCGAAGTGGATGGTCGGCAGTCCGATGCCCTCGAGCGCGGTCTTCGAGTACGGGCGCACGAAAGCGCGGTAATCGGCGGGGCTCAGGCCGCCCGCCCACGAATCGAACAGCTGAACGACGGATGCGCCGGCGTCGCGCTGCGCAGAGAGGAACACCCGCGACACCTGCGCCAGCCATCCGGCGAGGCGGTTCCACGAGTCGGGGTCGGCGTGCATCATGGCCCGGGCGCGCAGGTGCTCCTTCGACGGGCCGCCCTCGACGAGATACGCCGCGAGCGTGAAGGGGGCGCCGGCGAAGCCGATCAACGGGGTGTCGCCGAGCTCGGCGACGGTGAGGCGCACGGCCTCGGAGATCGCGGTGGCGTCGAGCGAGGCGGGATCGATCGCCGTGATGCGGTCGACGTCGGATGCCGTGCGCACAGGGTTCGCGAACACCGGCCCGCGCCCCGGTTCGATCTCGACCTCGACTCCGGCCAGGCGCAGCGGGATGACGATGTCGCTGAAGAACACGGCCGCGTCGACGCCGTGCCGGCGCACCGGCTGCAGCGTGATCTCGGCGGCGAGGTCGGGGGTGAGGCAGGCGTCGAGCATGCGTGTACCCACCCGCAGCTCGCGGTATTCGGGCAGCGAGCGGCCGGCCTGGCGCATGAACCACACGGGGGTCTGAGCGGGGCGTTCGCCCGCGAGGGCGCGCAGGAGCGGAGCGTCGGAGAGGGCCATGCCTCCATCCTCGCATCCGCCCCCGATGCGGATGCTGTGGGCCGGGCGACCTCGGCGCCGGGAGCCTCCGGTACAATCGAAGGGTGCTGCTGTGTGTCACGGCGAGTCACAAGACCGCCAGCTTCGATCTGCTCGAACGCCTGAGCCGCACCCCCGACGACGTCGCCCCCACTCTCGTGGGCATGACTCCGTGCGTGCAGGGTGCCGTAGTTCTCGCGACGTGCAACCGCTTCGAGGCGTACGTGGAAATGGACGAACCCGTCACCGCCGCGGGCGCCATCGGCGTCGAGGCCGTGCTCGAAGCGGTCGAGGCCGCGACCGGCGTTCCCGCCACCGAACTCGACGGCGCCTACACCGTGCACTCGGGCCGCCGTGTCGCCGAGCATCTGTTCTCCGTGGCGTCCGGTCTCGAATCCGTCGTCTCCGGCGAGGGCGAGATCGCCGGCCAGGTGCGCCGTGCCCTCAAGTCGGCCCGCAAAGAAGGCACCACCTCCCCCGAGCTCGAGCGCCTCTTCCAGCGTGCCAGCCAGGCGCAGCGCAAGGTCAAGAACGTCACGGCCCTCGGCCGCGCCGGTCGCTCGCTCGTGCGCCTCGCGCTCGAACTCGCCGACAGCCGCATCGCAGACTGGTCGGCCGAGCGCGTGCTGCTCGTCGGCACGGGCGCCTACGCCGCGGTCACCCTCGCCACGCTCCGCGAGCGCGGCGCCGTCGACATCTCGGTGTACTCGCCCTCGGGCCGCGCCGAGATCTTCGCCGCGAAGCACGGCATCCGTCCCGTCGCCGAGGCCGATTACGCGCGCACGGCCGCCCGGTCGAGCCTGCTGATCACGTGCACCACCGCCACCGAGCCGGTGCTCGGGCCGCAGCACCTGCAGGCGCCCGCCGGACTCACCGCAGCCTCGGCCGCAACCTGCCCGGTCGCCCACGGCAACCAGCTCGTCGTCGACCTCGGCATGCCCCGCAACGTCGACCCGGCCGTCGCCACCCTCGAGGGTGTCGCGCTGCTCGACCTCGAGACCATCCGTCTGCACGCCCCGCTCGAAGAGCTGCAGGCGACGGATGCCGCACGCAGCGTCGTGCGCGAGGCTGCAGACACCTTCCACGTCGTGGGCGCTCGCCAGAGCGTGACCCCGTCGGTGATCGCCCTGCGCTCGCACATCTTCTCGCTGCTCGACTCCGAGATCGGCCGCGCCCGCGCGCGCGGCGACGAGGACGGCAAGGTCGAGCAGGCCCTCCGCCACCTCACCGGAGTGCTGCTGCACACCCCGACGACCCGAGCGCACGAGCTCGCCGCCGCCGGTCGCGCCGACGACTTCGCCGCCGCACTCTCGACGCTCTACGGCCTGACGCCCGAGGCGCCCGCCGCATCGGCCGTCTCACCGCTCGACGACGCCGCCTCCGCCTGACGTCGTCCCGGACCACCGCTGTCCGAACCCGGGCTGTCACTGTCCAAACCGGGGGCTTCCGGCACAGATGTTGGATATTCGCGCCCGATCGGTCCGACATTCGTCCTTTCGGCCCCCGAACTGACCCCACACGCCGCTGATCCGTGCCCGGCATCCATCGCGCAGCGCCCCGTGGGCGACCGCACCCGGTGCGAGAATGAACGCATGGCCCTTCACATCACCGGAGACACCGCCGCCGACGCGCTCCTGACCGACAACCCGCTCGCCCTTCTTGTCGGGATGCTGCTGGATCAGCAGGTGCCGATGGAGACCGCGTTCGCGGGTCCGTTGAAGATCGAGCAGCGCACGGGTGCGACGGATGCCTCGGCCATCGCGAGCATGGACCCCGACGAGTTCCTCGAGGCGTTCAAGACGACGCCGGCGGTGCACCGCTTCCCGGGATCGATGGCGACGCGCGTGCAGACGCTGTGCCAGACCATCGTCGACGACTGGGGCGGAGACGCCGCGGCGATCTGGACGCAGGGCGACCCGAACGGCGCCGAGGTACTGAAGCGGCTGAAGGCACTGCCGGGCTTCGGCGAGCAGAAGGCGAAGATCTTCCTGGCGCTGCTCGGCAAGCAGTACGGATTCACCGGCGCGGGCTGGCGTGAGGCGGCGGGCGACTACGGTGTCGACGGATCGTTCCGCAGCGTCGCCGACATCGTCTCGCCCGAGTCGCTCACCAAGGTGCGCGAGCACAAGAAGGCGATGAAGGCCGCCGCGAAGGCCGAGAAGGCCTGATCATGAAGCAGACCGGTGACGACGTCGCGGGTCTGATCGCCCGCTCGGTTCCGGCGAAGCGCCGGAGGGATGCCGAGACGCTGACCGCCCTGATGCAGGAGATCACCGGTCGGGAGCCCGCGACCTGGGGCACGATCGTCGGCTTCGGCTCGTGCCACTACCGGTACCCGTCCGGCTCGGAGGGCGACACCGGGCTGCTGGCCTTCGCGCCGCGCAAGGCGGCGACGACGATCTATCTGCTCGACGGCGTCGCCGCGCACGAGGAGGCCCTGGCCGCGCTCGGACCGCACACCACGGGAGCCGGATGCCTCTACATCACAGACCTCGAAGAGATCGACCTCGACGTGCTGCGGGGCGTGCTCGAACGCTCGCTCGCCTGGGCCGAGGCGGGCGGCACCCCCGAGATGCAGCTCACCGTCACGGGCTGACGCCGCGGCATCCGCCACTCTGGCGCTGCGCTCAGCGCAGCACCTCGACCAGGGCCACCCACGACACCACGATCGCCGAGACGATCGCGAGCAGGCATCCGGCGGCGGCGAGGTACAGACCCGACGGATGCCCCACGCCGTACCCGGTGAGATCGATACCGGGGACGAGCCCAGCGCCGACGCCCCCGGACACGCACGAGGCCCCCACTTCTGCACGCGTGCAGGTGGGGGCCTCGACGAGAACCGGGGGTTTCGGCATCCGCTGATCGGATGCCGCGGCTCAGGCGCCCTTCAGGCGCTCGGCCAGGTACTGGTGCAGCTCGTCGATCGAGACGCGCTCCTGCGCCATCGTGTCGCGGTCGCGCACGGTGACGGCACGGTCGTCGAGCGAGTCGAAGTCGACGGTGACGCAGAACGGGGTGCCGATCTCGTCCTGGCGACGGTAGCGGCGTCCGATCGCGCCGGCGTCGTCGAAGTCGACGGCCCACGAGCTGCGCAGGGTGTCGGCGACCTCGCGGGCGAGCGGCGAGAGGCGCTCGTTGCGCGACAGCGGCAGCACCGCGGCCTTGACCGGCGCGAGGCGCGGGTCGAGCTTGAGCACGGTGCGCACGTCGGTGCCGCCCTTGGCGTTGGGCACCTCTTCTTCGCGGTACGCGTCGACGAGGAAGGCCATCATGGCGCGCGTCAGACCGAACGACGGCTCGATCACGAACGGCGTGTAGCGCTCGCCGGTCGCCTGGTCGAAGTAGGTCAGGCTCTGGCCCGAGGCCTCGCTGTGGCTCGACAGGTCGTAGTCGGTGCGGTTGGCGACGCCCATGAGCTCGCCCCACTCCTTGCCCGCGAAGCCGAACTTGTACTCGACGTCGATCGTGCCGGCGGAGTAGTGCGCGCGATCGTCTTCGGGCACGTCGAACTGACGCATGTTCTCGGGGTCGATGCCGAGGTCGATGAACCAGTTCCAGCAGGCTTCGACCCAGTGCTCGAACCACTCCTGCGCGTCGGCCGGCGGCGTGAAGAACTCGATCTCCATCTGCTCGAACTCCCGCGTGCGGAAGATGAAGTTACCGGGGGTGATCTCGTTGCGGAACGCCTTGCCGACCTGGCCGATGCCGAACGGCGGCTTCTTGCGGCTGGCGGTGAGTACGTTCGAGAAGTTCACGAAGATGCCCTGCGCGGTCTCGGGGCGCAGGTAGTAGAGACCCGACTCGTCGTCGACGACACCGAGGTACGTCTTCACGAGACCCGAGAACGACTTGGGCTCGGTGTACTGCCCCTTGGTGCCGCAGTTCGGGCAGGGCACGTCGGCGAGGCCGTTCTCGGCCGTGCGGCCCTTGCGCGCCTCGAAGTCCTCGACGAGGTTGTCGGCACGGAAGCGCTTGTGACAGTGAAGGCACTCGACCAGCGGGTCGGTGAAGGTGGCGACGTGGCCGGAGGCCTCCCACACGCGCTTGGGCAGGATGATGCTCGAGTCGAGGCCGACCATGTCGCCGCGGCCGCGCACGAACGTCTGCCACCACTGTCGACGGATGTTCTCCTTGAGCTCCGTGCCGAGGGGGCCGTAGTCCCAGGCCGAGCGCGAACCGCCGTAGATCTCACCCGCCTGGAACACGAACCCGCGGTGGCGGGCGAGGGCGATGACCTTGTCGAGGCGGGACTGTTCGGCCATGGTGGCTCCAATGGTCGGATGCGAGTGGGATGCGGCACGCGGATGCCGCGGCATCCTCATTCTATCTGCGGCCCCTCGCGATGGCGGAGCGGCCCGAGCCTCGTGCACGGCGACCATGGGGACTACCGTCTAACCATGAGCACGACCGCACAGCCCCGCAAGAACCGTGATGAGAACACCCGCTTCTTCGGGCAACCCTGGGCGCTGGTGCACGTCTTCGGCGTCGAGATGTGGGAGCGGTTCAGCTTCTACGGCATGCAGGGCATCCTGCTCATCTACCTGTACTACTCCGTGACCGACGGCGGCCTCGGCATCCCCCAGGCGGTCGCCGGCGGAATCGTCGGCGCCTACGGCGGCTCGGTGTACCTCTCGACCATCCTCGGCGCGTGGCTCGCGGACCGCCTGTTCGGGTCGGAGCGCGTGCTCTTCGTGAGCGCGATGGTCATCGTCGCCGGGCACCTCGCGCTCGCTCTGCTGCCGGGGCTGCTCGGTGTGGGGGTCGGCCTGATCCTGGTCGCGCTCGGCTCGGGAGGGCTCAAGGCCAACGCGACCTCGGTGGTCGGCACGCTCTACGCTCCGGAGGACGTGCGCCGGGATGCCGGCTTCTCGCTGTTCTACCTCGGCATCAACCTGGGCGCCTTCCTGGGGCCCATCCTCACCGGCATCCTGCAGTCGACCCTCGGATTCCACTACGGATTCGGGCTGGCGGCGATCGGCATGACGCTGGGTCTCGTGCAGTACGCCTTCGGGCGGCGCGCCCTGCCCGACGAGGCGCGCCGCGTGCCGAACCCGCTCCCGAAGGCGCGCTACCCGATGGTAGCCGTCGTCGGCCTCGCCGCCGTGATCGTCATCGTCGTGCTGGTGTTGGTCGGCGTCATCCGCGCCGACAACCTCGCGCCGATCGTGATCGGGGTGACCGTCGCGGCCGCGATCGCGTACTTCGCGGTGATCCTCTCGAGCCGCCGCATCGACGCCACCGAGCGCTCGCGCGTGTGGGGCTTCCTGCCGCTGTTCGTCACGAGCGTCGCCTTCTGGTCGCTATATCAGCAGCAGTTCACCGTGCTCACGGTCTACTCCGACGAGCGTCTGAATCGCGACCTGTTCGGCTGGGAGATGCCGGTCTCGTGGGTGCAGTCCATCAACCCGGTCTTCATCATCATCCTGTCGGGCGTCTTCGCCGCCATCTGGACCCGCCTCGGAAAGCGCCAGCCGTCGACGCCGGCGAAGTTCGGGCTCAGTGCGATCATCATGGGCGCAGCCTTCCTGCTGTTCCTCCCGTTCGCGGGCGGGGGGCCGAACTCCACGCCGCTGCTGGCCATCGTCGGCATCCTCTTCGTGTTCACCGTCGCGGAGCTGCTGCTCTCGCCCGTCGGCCTGTCGGTGACGACGAAGCTCGCCCCGAAGGTGTTCCACACGCAGATGGTGGCGCTGTTCTTCCTCTCGGTCGCGCTCGGCACGGCGATCTCGGGCTGGCTCGTCGGGTTCTACGACCCCGACGACGAGGTGCCGTACTTCTCGATCCTGGGCGGCATCGCGATCCTCGTCGGCATCGGGCTGCTGCTGTCGATCAAGCCGGTACTGAAGCTCATGAAAGACGTTCGCTGACGGCGACGAGCCGGGGCGGACAGTTCGGGGGCCGCCGGGACAGATGTCGGACGGATCGGCGCGATGTGTCCGACATCCGGCGCTTCGGCCCCCGAACCGGATGCCGGATCCCGGATGCTGGATGCCGGTTCCAGATGTCGGACGCCGGTGACAGACTCGCCTGCATGGAACAACGCGTCAGCTTCATCACTCTCGCCGTCTCCGACCTCGCGCGCACCCGTGCCTTCTACGTCGACGGGCTCGGGTGGGAGCCGATGTTCTCGGGCGACGACGTGCTGATGCTCCCGATCGGCGAGCGGCTCATGCTCTCGCTGTGGTCGGTCGACGGTTTCACCGCTGAGATCGGCGAGGCTCCCGCATCCGGCGTCGCTCCGATCACGCTCTCCCACAACCTCGCCACTCCGGCCGAGGTCGATGCGGTGCTCGCCGAGGTCGCGCTGCTGGGCGCTGCGGTGAGTGCGGGGCGCGAGCGCGAGTGGGGCGGGTACTCCGGGTACTTCTCTGACCCCGACGGCTTCCGCTGGGAGGTCGCGGTCAACCCCGGCGAGACGGGTGACTTCGTCCTGCCACCGCGATGAGCGGCTCCCCACGACCCTCACCCCTCTCAGACGCCGATAGCCTGAGTCGGTGGGAGTGAACGACGACAAGGCCAGACGACGACTCTCACGCAACACCCCGCGATGGGCGATCGTCGCGGTGCTCGCGTTCGCGGGCCTGTGCTCGTCGTTCATGTTCACCCTCGTGGTGCCGCTGCAGGCCGAGCTTCCGGCGCTGCTGAACTCGTCGCGCGAAGACACCACCTGGGTCGTCACGATCACGCTGCTCGTCGCCGCCGTCGCGACGCCGATCTCGGGCCGCCTCGGCGACATGTACGGCAAGCGCCGCGTGGCGATCGTGCTGCTCGCCCTCCTGATCGTCGGGTCGCTGATCGCCGCCCTGTCGGGCTCGATCATCGGCGTGATCATCGGGCGCGGACTGCAGGGTGCGGTCACGGGTGTGGTGCCGCTGGGCATCGCGATCATGCGCGACGTGCTCCCTCCCGAGCGCCTCGGCACCGCGGTCGCCCTCATGAGCGCGACGATGGGCGTGGGCGGCGCGCTCGGCATGCCGATCGCCGCGTACCTCGCGGTGAACGCCGACTGGCACGCCCTGTTCTGGCTCGCCGCCGCCCTCGGCGCGGTGGGGCTGCTGCTCATCTTCTTCGTCGTGCCCGAAGACGTGCTCCGCTCGCCCGGGCGCCTCGACGTGCTGGGTGCGATCGGCCTCGCGATCGGCCTGACCGGCATCCTGCTCTTCGTATCGCGCGGCGCGGAATGGGGCTGGACGTCGCTCCCGACCCTCGCCTGCGTCATCGGCGGCCTCGTCGTGCTGCTGGTCTGGGGCTGGTACCAGCTGCGCACGACCGATCCCCTGCTCGACCTGCGCGTCGCGGCGCGCCCCGCCGTTCTGTTCACCAACATCGCCGCGATCGGCATGGGCTTCGCCCTCTTCGCCTCGAACGTGACCTTCCCGCAGATGCTCGAGATGCCCGCCGGCACCGGTGCCGGTTTCGGACTCGACATGATCTCGGCATCGCTCGTGGTGATGCCCGCCGGCCTCGTGATGATGGTCATCTCGCCGCTGTCGGGCTGGCTGGAGCGCACGGTCGGACCCCGACCGCTGTTCACGGTGGGCGCCGCGGCCATCGTGCTCGCCTACGTCTTCGTGCTGCTGCTGTCGAGCGAGGTGTGGCACATCCTCGTCGGCAACCTGCTCATCGGCGTCGGCATCGGGTTCACCTTCGCCGCGATGCCGATGATCATCATGCGCTCGGTTCCGGCGAACGAGACCGGCGCCTCGAACGGCCTCAACGCGCTCTTCCGCTCGGTGGGCACCTCCAGCGCCTCGGCCGTCATGGGCGGGGTGCTCGCGGCGATGAGCATCGATGTCGACGGCGTCGCGGTGCCGACGCACGACGCGTTCCAGGTGTGCTTCTGGTTGGCGATCGCCGCCGGCATCGTGGCCCTCGTGCTGTCGCTCTTCATCCCGAAGCAACGCGCCTCCGAGCAGCATCCGTCGCTGCCCTGAGCCCGTTCCTCTCCCGCCGCGCGGGTCAGAGGGCGCGCGGGTCCGGGTCGTCGGTGCGCGGTGGGCGCAGACGGTTCGGGATCGGCCACGGCAGCTCGAACCGCTCGGTCGGCGGACGCGTGACGTCGCCGAAGTCGTCGACCTTCACCACGATGCGTCCCGGAACGCCGTCTCGATCGGGGGTCACCTCGACGATGCGCACACGCAGCGGGCGGGCGGCTTCGCCGTCGAGCATCCACGGATCGGCGAGCCACGCGATGCCCCGCTCGTCGAGGGCGGCCTCGGCGTCGAGCCAGTCGGTGGGGACGGATGCCGGCCGCCCGAGCACATCGACGGCCACCCAGTCATCGCCCACCGGGTGGATCCAGCCGAGCAGCTCGCCGTCGTCACGGCGGTGCGGGGTCCAGTCGGGGCGGGTCATCCGGCGAGCCTAGCGCTCGGCTGCCTCCGCGTGGACCCTTCGACAGGCTCAGGGACCCAGGTTTCTCGACACTGGGTTGCTGAGCTCGCGCTACTGGGTTGCTGAGCTCGCGCTACTGGGTTGCTGAGCCTGTCGAAGCACCCACCACCCACGGCGTCAGTGCGTGTACTCCATGAGTTCGACGCCGAGCACACGGAACGCGTCGTGGGCGCGCAGCCGGTGCGTGATCGAGAGGTCGTCGAAGCAGACGATGAGCGAGTAGGCCACACCCGCGCGAGGGCCGGCGAGCACTCCCGCCTCGGCGCGCACACCGCGGTCGCGTCCGGTCTTGTTGACGAAGAGCAGGCCGTGAGCGTCGTGGTCGTGCGCGAACGGGTCGAGGCCGGTCGATGCCGCGACCAGGCTCAGATCCTGGTTGAGGCTGAGCCACTCCGACACGCGGGCGCTGACCGCTGCGTCGACGACGGCGGAGTTGACGAGGGCCGAGAAGAGACCCGCGAGCTCGCGGGTGGAGCCGACGGCGACCTGGGGTGCGTCATCGGGCCCCCGCTTGTCGCGGAACCGGTCGAGCACGGCCGTGCGCCGCAGACCGAGCGCTTCGATGCGCTCCCGCACTCGGTCGTGGCCGACCTTGCGGAGTAGCGCGTTGACCGCGATCGGATCTCCCGCGGTCGCAGCGAGAACGGCGAGGTCTTCGAGCGGCAGCGCCGGGGCGTGCAGGTGACGCCACAGCCCCGAGGTCGAGACCTCGTCGATGCTCGATCGGTCGATGATCTCAAGCGGATCGAGGGCGCCGCTCTCGAAGCCCGCGGCGACCTCGATGAGGAGCGGCACGACCCCGAGTCCCGCGACCGGCATCGTGACGTGGTCGTCACCCGCGAGCACGTGCACGTGGCTGTCGAGATCGACGACGTGCACCGAGACCTGGGCTCCCGAATCGACCAGATTCTCGAGGGCGCCGAGCGTCGCGGTGAAGGAGCGACGGCCCACGGCTGCACGCCGGGGACTGCGCCTGCTGGGTCGCTGCGAGCGACGCAGCACCGCGTTCGAGCCGTCGACAGGCTCGGGAATCGAGGGTTGGGGGGAGCCCACGCGTGATCCTTACCGGGGGGATGGATAGCGGGATGCCGAGGGGCTCGTCCCCCGCGGCAGGGCTATCGTAACCCCGCCGCGTGGGACGGCCTCACAGACTGCGGTGATTGGTCACCAGATCGTCACGCGTGCGTCTTCTGCGAGCCACAGAGCGTCGTCGGCGGTCACGTCGAACGCCTCGTAGAAGGCGTCGATGTTGCGCACGATCTGGTTGCAGCGGAACTCGTTGGGCGAGTGCGGGTCGATCGTGAGCAGTCGCAGCGTCTCGGCCTCGCGACTCTTCTGCTGCCACACCTGCGCCCACGAGAGCAGCAGGCGCTGCACCCCGGTGAGACCGTCGATCACGGGCGCCTCGGCCCCGTCCAGCGAGAGCTCGTAGGCCTTCAGCGCGATTCCGAGACCCCCGAGGTCACCGATGTTCTCGCCGATCGTGAGCGCGCCGTTGACGTGGTGCTCGGCGTCGAGCCCCTCGGGCACCAGCGCGTCGTACTGCGCGATGAGGGCTTTGGTGCGCTCCTCGAACGCCGAGCGGTCGGCATCCGTCCACCAGTCCTCGAGGCGGCCGTCGCCGTCGTAACGGCTGCCCTGGTCGTCGAAGCCGTGCCCGATCTCGTGACCGATCACGGCGCCAATCCCGCCGTAGTTGGCGGCCGCGTCGCGGGACGCGTCGAAGAACGGGTACTGCAGGATCGCCGCCGGGAACACGATCTCGTTCATCGACGGGTTGTAGTAGGCGTTGACCATCTGCGGCGGCATGTGCCACTCGGTGCGATCGATGGGCTTGCCGACCTTGTCGATGTTGCGGTCGTGTTCGAAGGTCGAGGCCCGGCGCACGTTGCCGAAGAGGTCGTCGCGGTCGATCTCGAGGGTCGAATAGTCGCGCCAGACCTCGGGGTGACCGATCTTGGGGGTGAAGGAGTCGAGCTTGGCGAGGGCGCGCTCGCGCGTCTCGGCCGTCATCCACTCGAGCTCGGTGATGCTCTGCCGGTAGGCCTCGATGAGGTTCGCGACCAGCTCGTCCATCGCGGCCTTGGCCGTCGCCGGGTAGTGCCGCTCGACGTAGACCTTGCCGATCGCCTCGCCGAGGGCGCCCTCGGTGAGCGAGACACCGCGCTTCCACCGCTCACGGAGGGTGGGCACGCCGGTGAGCTGGGTGCCGTAGAAGGAGAAGTTCTCCTCGACCAGGTCGTCGGTGAGGTACGCCGCGGCGGCGTGCACGGCCTTGGCGCGCAGCCACGCCTTCCAGTCGTCGAGGCGCTCGGGAGTGAGCAGCGTGCCGAGACCCTCGAAAAAGCTCGGCTGCGAGACGACGACCTCGTCGAAGGCGCGGGGGTTCGACGGAGTGACCGCCTCGCGCCACGGGGTCAGGTCGACCCCGGCGAGCTCCTGCAGCTCGTTCCAGGTCTTGAGGTTGTAGGTGGCGACCGCGTCGCGACTGCGCACGTTGTCCCAGTGGTGGCCGGCGAGCTCGGTCTCGAGCGCGATCGACCGCTCGGCGTTCGTCGCGGCATCCGCGATGCCCGCCAGGGTCAGCAGGCGCTCGAGGTGCGCGCGATACGCGGCGCGCGTCTCCGCGAAGGTCTCGAGACGGAAATAGCTCTCGTCGGGGAGCGACAGCCCGGCCTGCACCAGCACCGGCACGTAGCGCTCGGGGTTGCCGGGATCTCCGTCGACGTAGAGCCCGATCACGGCGGCGCGGCCGTCACGGTCGTAGGCGCCGACGGTGCGCAGGAAGGACGCGACATCGTCGATCGCGTCGATCTCGGCCAGGGTCTCGGCGAGGGGCGTCGTGCCGGCGGCGGCGATGCGCTCGGTGTCCATGAAGCTCGCGAAGAGGTCGCCGATCTTGCGCGCGAGGGTGCCGGGCTCGGCGTCCTGCGACTCTTCGATGATGGCCCGGACGTCTTTCTCGGCCTGCTCGGCGAGCAGGTGGAACGACCCCCAGCGGGCCTTGTCGCCGGGGATCTCGGTGCGGTCGAGCCAGGCGCCGTTGACATGGCGATAGAGGTCGTCCTGCGGGCGGATGTCGGAGCTGAACTCGTCAAGGGCGAGGCCCGAAGGAAGCGCATCAGTCATACGCTCCACCCTAGGACGCACCCCCGACATGGTGTCCAGGGCCGGCGCGATTCCGTCACACGGCGTCAGCGACGACGCAGTCCGAAACGCCGTCGCCTCGGGGCCTCGGAGGCGTTCGCCGTAGCCGCCGCCCGCTCGGCACGGCGCTGCGCCCACGCCGCGACCTCGACCTCCACGTCGCGTGGCTCGGTGACGACGGGCGGTCCGCCCTGGAGCTGCCGACGCGCCTCACGCACGCGGCGGTTGAAGTCCTCGAGCACCGAGCGCACGTCGGCCTCGCGCCCGAGCAGATCGAGCTCGGCATCCAATCCCCGATCCTCCGTGCGCAAGAGCAGCGCGGGCGGCCCGAGGCCGGTGAGGTTCTCGGTCTCGATCTTCCGGCGGATCCACCAATCGGGATCATGATGGTCGCCGAGCCCTTCGAGCGGCTTGCCCGCACCCGGCAGATCGTCGAAGTCGCCGCGTCGGATGGCGACCTGGATCGCGGTCTCGATGAAGGCGGCGCGATCGACGGCCGCGCCGATGCCCGGAGCGACGCCGTCATCGTCGTCGATCTCGTGGCCGTGGCGTCGCGCCTGCTGCCGCGCCCGATAGCGTGCGGCCTCCTCGCGGGGATCCGTCATGACGCTCCGATCTGCTGCATCCGATCTCCTCCAGCCTACGACCGGCATCCGCGGGCGTCTCGGGACGCGTCACCATGTCGGCGGCGGCCAATAGGCTCGGAGGATGACCGCGCGCCGCTCCCTCAACCGAGAGATCCTGCGCCTCGCCGTCCCCGCGCTCGGTGCACTCATCGCCGAACCGGCGTTCCTCATCGTCGACGCCGCCCTCATCGGCCACCTCGGCACGACACCCCTCGCCGGCCTCGGCATCGCCGGTGCCGTGCTGCAGACGATCGTCGGTCTGATGGTGTTCCTCGCCTACTCCACGACGCCCGCCGTCGCCCGTCGCTTCGGGGCCGGACAGCCGGGAGAGGCCGTCAGCGTCGGCATCAACGGCATGTGGCTCGCGCTCGGGCTCGGCGCGGTGCTCGCGGTGGTCGGCGCCGTCTCCTCCCCCTGGCTGGTGTCGCTCTTCGGCGCGAGCGACGCGGTCTCCGCGCAGGCCAACGACTACCTCGTCATCTCGATGTGGGGTCTGCCGGCCATGCTCATCGTGTTCGCGGCCACGGGCTTGTTGCGCGGCCTGCAGAACACGATGACCCCGCTCTGGATCGCGGGACTCGGCTTCGGCGCGAACGCGTTGCTCAACGTGCTCTTCATCTACGGACTCGGGTGGGGCATCGCCGGCTCCGCCGCCGGCACCGTCACCGCTCAGTGGGGAATGGTCGGCGCCTACGTGCTGGTCGTGCGGCGGCTCGCGACGAAGCACGACGCTTCGCTGCGGGCGCAGCGAGGCGGTCTCACGAGCACCGCGAAGTCGGGCGGGTGGCTGTTCCTGCGCACCGTGAGCCTGCGCGTCGCCCTGCTCGCCACCGTCGCCGTCGCGACCGCGGTCGGCACCGACGAGCTGGCCGGATGGCAGATCGTCTTCACGATCTTCTCGGCCGCCGCCTTCGCACTCGACGCGCTCGCCATCGCCGCCCAGGCCCTGATCGGCAAGGAGCTCGGCGCCGGCGACGAGCGCCAGGTGCAGCGCGTGCTCGGCAGAACCGTCGCGTGGGGCGCCTGGTTCGGGGTCATCGTCGGCGGGGTGATCGCCGCGCTCTCGGGCGTGCTGGGCATCATCTTCACGGGCGATGCCGAGATCGCAGCCCTCGTGCAACCCGCGCTGCTCGTGCTCGCCGTCGCGCAGCCGATCGCCGGCGTCGTGTTCGTGCTCGACGGGGTGCTGATGGGCGCGAACGACGCCCGGTACCTCGCACTCGCGGGCGGACTCACCCTCGTGCCGTTCCTGCCGACGCTGTGGATCATCTCGGCGCTCGGAGTCGACGGGGCGTCCGGGCTCATCTGGCTCTCCGTCGCCTTCTTCGGCGTCTATCTGCTCGCCCGTCTCGCCACGCTCGGGTGGCGAGTGCGCTCCGGGCGGTGGATGACGGCCGGCGACTAGTCCTGCACATCGGCGCCGTTCCACACGTTGTCCACAGCTCACGTTCCGCGCGAAGTCTCACCCCGACCCGGCCTGGCAGTCTGAAGCTCCGCAATCGACAATGGAGGAGTGCTGGGCATGAACGAACCACAGGTCTGGGTGCTGATCGGCGTCTTCGCCGCAGCCATGTTCGGCATGATCACCATCGTCTCGACGCTGTTCATCCACGTGATGAAGACCGAGATCCGGAGCGTGCACAGCCGGATCGACGCCCTCGATCGCAACGTCAGCGCCCTGTACCGGCACGTCCTGGGCATCGATCGCGACTGATTCCGACATGACGATGGCATGCGGCTGCGCGTGCACGACCTGCGCGTGACGGTCGGCGACGAGATCCGGATCAGCGCGCGGCTGGGGTGATCAGTCCGCGTACCGGCGGCACCACTCGTACATGATCACGGCTGCCGCGGCGCTCGCGTTGATCGAACGCGTCGACCCGTACTGCGTGATCTCGATGTGGGCGGATGCCGCGGCGAGCGCCTCCGCCGACAGCCCCGGGCCCTCCTGACCGAAGAGCAGCACGCAGCGTTCGGGCAGTTCGGCCCTGTCGACCGGCACCGAGCCCTCGACGTTGTCGACGGCGACGATCGGCATCCCCTCGGCCGCGGCCCAGGCTGCGAACGCCTCGATGTCCTCGTGGTGCACGACGTGCTGGTAGCGGTCGGTGACCATGGCGCCGCGCTTGTTCCAGCGGCGGCGTCCGATGATGTGCACGGTGTCGGCGAGGAACGCGTTCGCGCTGCGCACGATCGACCCGATGTTCATGTCGTGCTGCCAGTTCTCGATGGCGACATGGAACGGATGCCGATGCGTGTCGAGCTCGGCGACGATCGCCTCCATCCGCCAGTACCGGTAGCGGTCGATGACGTTGCGGGTGTCGCCGTGCTCGAGGAGTTCGGGGTCGTACTCCTCGCCCGCGGGCCATTCGTCCCGCCCTCCGGGCCAGGGCCCGACGCCGTGGGTGGTGCGCTCCGGCGTGTGCTCTTCCATCCCGCCAGGCTATCCGTCGCCGCACCCCGAAGAGATTTCGGTGCGCCTAAATATCCGCTAGGGTTTCGGTGTGCCTAAAAAGTCCTCGCTGATCGACGCCCCGGCCACCCGCACCGTGCCACCGCGCAGCCTCTGGCTGCTCGGCCCCGCGCTCGTCGCCGGTGTCGCCTACCTCGACCCGGGCAACGTCGCGAGCAACATGACCGCGGGCGCCCAGTACGGCTACCTGCTCGTCTGGGTCGTCGTCGCCGGAAACGTGATGGCCTGGCTGATCCAGTACCTGTCGGCGAAGCTCGGGGTCGTGACGGGGCAGAGCCTGCCCGAGGTGCTCGGCTCGCGCCTGCGCAACCGCTGGGCCCGGCGCTCGTACTGGCTGCAGGCCGAACTCGTCGCGATGGCGACCGACCTCGCCGAGATCATCGGCGGCGCAGTGGCCCTGAATCTCCTCTTCAACGTGCCGCTGCTGCTCGGCGGATTCATCACGGGCGCGGTCTCGATGATCCTGCTCACGGTGCAGAACCGCCGCGGCGCACGGCCCTTCGAGTTCGTCATCATCGCCCTCATGGCGATCATCACGATCGGATTCGTCGCCGGCGTCTTCGTCGCGCCGCCCGATCCGGCGGGTGTCGTCGGCGGCCTCGTGCCGCGCTTCGAGGGAACCGGGTCGGTGCTGCTCGCGGCATCCATCCTGGGCGCGACGATCATGCCGCACGCCATCTACGCGCACTCCGCCCTGAGTCGCGACCGGTTCGGCGCCAACCCCCGCCTGGCGCCGGCGGATGCCGCGGCCGAGGCCGTGCGCACCGAACCCTCGCGCATCCGCCGCCTGCTCACCGCCACTCGATGGGACGTCACGATCGCGATGGTGGTCGCGGGCTCGGTGAACCTCGGCATCCTGCTGCTGGCGGCCGCGAACCTCGCGGGCGTCGAGGGCACCGACTCGCTCGAGGGTGCGCACGCCGCGCTGGCCGCGGGCCTCGGGCCTGTCGTGGCCACGTTCTTCGCCGTCGGCCTGCTCGCCTCGGGACTCGCCTCGACGTCGGTCGGCGCCTACGCGGGTGCAGAGATCATGCACGGCCTGCTGCACGTGCGGATCCCGCTGCTGCTGCGACGCCTGATCACCCTGATCCCCGCGCTCGTGATCCTCGGGCTCAATGTCGATCCGACGCTCGCTCTGGTGCTCAGCCAGGTGGTGCTGTCGTTCGGCATCCCGTTCGCGCTCATCCCCCTCGTGGCGCTCACGGCCCAGAAGCGCACGCTCGGCGTCTGGGCGAACCGTCTCTGGACGACGCTCGCGGGGGTCGTCGCCTCGGTGCTCCTCATCGCGTTGAACGCCGCCCTGCTCTGGCTCGTGCTCACGGGGGCCTGAACCGCAGGCGCCCGGGGCGCGGATAGGCTCGATGTCATGTCTGCCGACACCGCCCGCCGCAACGTCCGTCTCCTCAGTTGGATCGGACTCGCGACCGGCCTGCTCGGCGGCGTGCTGGTCGCCTTCCCGACAGTCATCGGCCCGGCCAGCCCGTGGACGCAGCTCGCGCTCGGCGTCGCAACGCTGGTGCTGGCGTTCCGCGCCCGCAAGATCGGCATCGCCGAGGTTCCGGACTATGACGGTCGCCTGTCGCTGGCCGGGGCGATCCTCGGATTCCTCGTGATCTTCTTCGCCGGTCAGGCCGCGTTCGGCATCCTGGTCGCCGTCGCGAACTGACCCCGGCCGGGCCGCGAAGCACGGCTCGCCTAAACTGGGGCCGTGGCATCCCCGGCAGCAGACGACTACCTGAAGACCGTCTACGCGCACACCGAGTGGCAGGACGCGCCGATCACGCCGTCGGTGCTGGCCGGCAAACTCGGCATCGCCCCCTCCTCGGTCACCGAGATGGTGAAGAAGCTGGCTGCGGCCGGCCTGGTCTCGCACGTGCCCTACGGTGCCGTGCGTCTGACGGATGCCGGAACGCGGCGGGCGCTCGCGATGGTGCGCCGCCACCGGTTGATCGAGACGTGGCTCGTGCAGGAGTTCGGCTACGGCTGGCACGAGGTGCACGACGAAGCCGAGGTGCTGGAGCACACGATCAGCGACCGCCTGCTCGAGGGCATCGATGCCCGCCTCGGGCGCCCGCGCTTCGACCCGCACGGCGATGCGATCCCGGATGCCGACGGCAACGTCGAGCGCGTGCCGTTCGTGCTGCTGGCGGATGCTCCGACCGGCCACACCGGCACGGTGCTGCGCGTCGACGACCGCGACCCGGAGCTGCTGCGCGCTCTCGAATCGCTCGGCCTCGATGTGTCGTCGACCGTGCGGGTGACGGCATCCGGCGTCGAGATCGACGGCACCGAGGTGGAGCTGCCGGACGGTGCAGCCGAGGTGGTCTGGCTTGCCGCCTAGGGCACGTACGTAGTTTCCACATACTTTCGTTGCTCGTGGCGGAAGCGGTCTTCGAACTCGATAGCGTGAATCGGTTCGAGGATCTGGGGGGATTCCGTGGCAGACGATGTCAACGTCACCTACTCGGTGCTGTACACGCAGCGCTTGGCACTTGAGGTGGCAGCGCGAGATCTGACGGATTCCATGGACTCCGCACACGACACCGACACCGGCGTGCAGGCACCGGTCGGTCGCACCTCACTGCGCGAGATGCTCGAAGGCGCGCTCGGAGAGACGCGAGCACACGTCGAACTCGGTGAGCACGACGTGCAAGTGGTGATGGGACGCATCCTCGACATCGAGACCCAGACCGAGGAACTCGACATCCGACTCGGCGCCGGATGGGAGAACCTCCCGCTGTGACCACCTCGCCCCGCGGCTACCCGTTCGAGACGATCGCCTACGACGTCGGACAGATGAATACCCTCCATGAGCGCCTGACCAAGGCGAAGGAGGCGGTCGAGCAGATGCAGCTCGTGCTGAACAACCTCACCGGCCACCTCGAAGGGTCGGGCGCTGCCATTGACCGCGTGCGGAGCAGCGCCGGCGACGTGGCGGCAGCTCTGGAGAAACCGAGTGATCGAATCGAGCGGCTATCCGGCATCGTGCTCCGATACGGTACTGCCGTCGAGGCGCACGGCGGGAAGGCGAATCAGCTGATGGCCGACGTCTCGGCCGCGCAAACCGCGCTCTCTACGGCGGTCGCCGAAGTCGGCACGGCGGAGGACGAGCTGGGCGCATGGACTCGCAGTGACGACTACCGAGCTTGGAGCGCGGGCGAAGAGACCGAGACCTCGACCTCCACTCTGCTCTCGCGCGACGACCGTTTTCGCGAAGGGGTCACGACGGCCCAGGGTACGCGCGATCGCGCTGCCGAGGACCTCGCGGATGCCTGGACGGCGTGGGAGAGGGAATTCGAGGCCTGGGACGACGCATATGCGCGCGCCGTCGCCTCGCTCGCCCGCGTCGACAGCGGGTACATCAGCACCGCGGATGCTCCCTCGTTGGCTGCGCTCGCGGATGCCGACAGCCCGGAAGAGGTCGCGGCCATCTGGGACTCGATGAGCGAGGCGGAGCGCGCACGCATCGCGGCCTCGTACCCGGAGTTCATCGGGAACCTGGAAGGGATTCCGTACGAGTACCGGATCGCCGCCAACGTCGCGGTGCTCGAAGAGACAAGCAAGACGTCCTGGGGCGAGCCTCGGGACGGAGAGATCGAAGCGTTGCTCTCCGAACTTAAAGACCACGGTGGCGTGCCGATCTCTCTTAACCTCTTCGACAAGAATCAGGGAACTGCGGCGATGCTGTATGTCGACGGATTTTCCTACGATCGCAGTCGGTTGGTTGATCCACTGACAGGGATCACGAACGTCAGCGTCCTCCTCGGCGGAATGTTGACCGAGCTTCGTCATCTGAGAGATTGGGGAGCGACCGCTAGCGACGTCAACAAGGGGGTCGCCCGTGACGGCGGGACTGGCGCGGCCATCGTCTGGTTCGGTTACGACACTCCGAACTATGAGACGGTGGGAGGCATGGATCTCGCAGTCGCAGGGGCCGAATCGCTCACCTCTTTCCTGCGAGGGCTTGACCACGAAGCACCAGGCGACGCCGTCACCACCGTGATCGGTCACTCATATGGGAGCACGACCGCGTTCCTCGCTGTCGGGAGCGCCTACGACAATCTCGGAGTAGATAACCTGATCGCCGTTGGTTCTGCCGGACTGACGGATCGGGCGCTCGGCGAGGACCCCGATGCTCGCGTCGACTACGCCGGAACGAACATCTACGCGTCTACATCACCGGAAGATATGTGGGCACGGAAGGGACGCTGGGCATCCGATGGCCTCAACCTGATCAGGTGGGGCACGCACTCGATTGACCCCGGGAGCATCGACGGTGCCACCTCGTTCGATTCCAATGGTGGCTACGGGCCGAACCTCGACGGCTCACAGCCGACATCAGCGCGCCATGACGGAACCCCTCTGTTGCAGACGCCGGGACACGGCACCCACGACGAAGGTGACTGGTCGATCGGAACCACGGGCTATCCGGAGGGATACCTGCAGGACGGGTCGGAGTCATTCGCGAACATCATCGAGATCATCAATACAGGCGATCCACTCACAACGCCAGGCGGCTACGGTAGCGACGACTGGTGGCTCTGGTGACCTCGATTGCTCCTCGGCCAGGACGCCGACCACGACTTCTCACAAACATCGCCCTCACCCTGACGGGAATCCTCCTGATGACTTCGTGCCAATCTTCCGAACCCGCGCCAACCGGTGATGAGCTGTTTACGGATGCGGAGAGGACGTACATCGAGTACCGAACGCTCGTCAACGGCGTCCAGTCCGTGCTCTCGTCGGGCCCGTGGATCGTGGGGCAGCTTGGCGAGTACGGCATGCAACCCAGTCGCTGCGACAACGGCAACGGTTACCAGTTCAGCCTCGGCCGTCTCCTGCGCCTCGATGTCGCCGACCGGAACAGCAACGCCGACGCGATCGAGCAACACCTCCTCGACATCGGCATGACACCCGGACGCCGCACGCTGGGCGAGGGAGCGAAGTCCCTCATCCAGATCGAAGCACGCGACCAACAAGGACTCGAACAACTCCTCATCGAGTTCGGCTCCAACGGCACCGCCGTCGTCTCCGCCACCACTATCTGCCGCCCCGGCGACGCCTACGAGCTATCCAACCTCCTCTTCGGTGGGGTGTATCTCAGTGAGGGCTACCTCCCGATCGACACCGAATCCCCCACCGACCCCCTGTTCTTCGGCATCACCCCCGGCGACCCCCAGTTCGTCCGCGAGCCATCCCCCACTCCGACCCCCTGACGCCGTGCTCTCAAATAAGAATTTCCGGCGTGGTGCTGCCGTAAGCATCCTCGCCCTCACCTCTGCCTCATCCTTGTCAGGTTGCAGCGAACCGATACCTACTGGCGATGTGTTGTACGCGGAGGCCGAGCAGACCTATTTCGACTATCGAGGCCTGGTGAACGAGCTTCAGCTCGCTCTTCACGACGGCACGTGGGAGATCGGCCAACTGGGCTCTTACGGCATGCAACCGCTGCGTTGCGACGACGGAAACGGCTATTACTTCAGCCTGCACCGCAACGTGGTCTTGGACGGAGACAAACGTAAGGACTACGCCGACCTCGCGGAACAGTTTCTCGCCGAACAAGGCTTCTCCCCCGCCCGCGGAACGCTGGGGGCAGACGACCACGAGGGCCAACTGATCCAGGTCATTGTCCGCGACGAGGGCGACTTCGCGATGCTACTCGTCGAGTTCCGCAAGAACGGCAATATCGGAATCAGCGCCGACACCCACTGTCGCCCGGGCGACTCGTACGAACTCTCAGACCTACTCTTTGGGGGCGTCTACCTCAGCGAGGGCTACCTCCCGATCGACACCGAATCCCCCACCGACCCCCTGTTCTTCGGCATCACCCCCGGCGACCCCGAGTTCGTCCGCGAGAGTCCCTCGCCGACCCCTGCTCCCTGACCCGTGCGCCAGGCGCATCGGAGCCGCGTCACTCCTGCCGCGAAAGCCCTCGCTCTCTTAAGCGCGCTAGCACTGACCGGATGTACGGTGAACGAACCCGCCCCGAGCGGCCAGGCGCTGTTCGACGAAGCCGAAGCGAACTACCTTCGCTATCGCGGATTCGTGAACGATCTCCAGTCGACACTTTCGACCGATGGATGGACGATCGGACAGATCGGCGTCTACGGCATGCAGCCGGTCGAATGTGACGCGAATCAGTATCGATTCGACCTCAACCGCAGCATCGCCCTCGACGGCACGCAGCGCGAGGAATTTGCGGACACGGTCGAATCCTTCTTCACCGACCACGACATGTCCCCGCGACGCAGCGTCCTCGGCGGAGATGACCAAGAGGGCCAACTGATCCAAGTGACCGTACGCGACCAAGGAGACTTCTCGCTTCTCCTCGTCGAAATCCGCAGAGACGGCCAACTCCGGATCGCCGCAGAAACCACCTGCTGGCCGGGCGACCGCGACGAACTCAGCCGCCTGATCTTCCACGGCGAACGGCTCGGCGAGGGTTACCTCCCGATCGACACCGAATCCCCCACCGACCCCCTGTTCTTCGGCATCACCCCCGGCGACCCGCAATTCGTCCGAGAGCCCTCACCCGCACCGACCCCCTGACGCCCGGCCCAACATGCTCAGGTGCCCGCAACCCGCTGGCTCTAGGCTGAGCACATGGGACAACACCGCGACGACATCGAATGCTGGCTGACCGACATGGACGGCGTTCTCGTGCACGAGAACACGCCCATCCCCGGGGCATCCGAGATGCTCGCCGGGTGGGAGCAGAACGAGATCCCCTACCTCGTGCTCACGAACAACTCGATCTTCACCGCGCGCGACCTGTCGGCCCGTCTGCGCGCGAGCGGCCTGGTGGTTCCCGAAGAGCGCATCTGGACCTCGGCGCTCGCCACGGCCGACTTCCTCGCCCAGCAGCTGCCCGGCGGTTCGGCGTTCGTGATCGGTGAGGCCGGCATCCTCACGGCGCTGCACGAGGCCGGGTTCATCATGACCGAGACGAACCCCGATTTCGTCGTCGTCGGCGAGACCCGCAACTACTCGTTCGAGGCGATCACCAAGGCGATCCGCCACATCATCAATGGCGCGCGCTTCATCGTCACCAACCCCGACGCGACCGGTCCCAGCTCCGACGGCGTGCTCCCTGCGACCGGGGCGATCGCGGCGCTCATCACCAAGGCCACCGGCAAGGAGCCGTACGTGGTCGGCAAGCCGAACCCGATGATGTTCCGCTCGGCGCTCAACAAGATCGGCGCCCACTCGAAGAAGACCGGCATGATCGGCGACCGCATGGACACCGATATCGTCGCCGGTATCGAGGCGGGTCTGCACACCGTGCTCGTGATGACCGGCATCAGCGACCTGGCAGAGGTCGAAAAGTACCCGTTCCGGCCCGACGAGATCGTCGACTCGGTCGCCGACCTGCTGCCCACCGTCACCTCGTCGATCCCGACACTCGACGAGGACTGACATGGGTGTTCTCGACGACGGCGAGCGCCTCACCGCGGCGGATGCTGCGGCCTGGCGCGCCTGGCTCGAGGACAACCACGAACGGACCGCCGGCGTCTGGCTGCTGAGCGTGCGCGGCGGTTCCGGCGACGGCCTCGGCTACGAAGACGCCGTGCGGCACGCGCTCTGCTTCGGCTGGATCGACGGGCCGGTGCGCACCTTCGACGGCGTGAACGCGCAATGGTTCTCGCCGCGCCGCCCCGGCAGCGGCTGGGCGGCGACCAACAAGGCCCGCCTCATCGAGCTCGAAGCTGCGGGACTGCTCGCCCCCGCCGGCATCCGCGTGCTCGAAAGCGCCAAGGCCAACGGCTCGTGGACCCTGCTCGACGGCCCCGAAGCCGGGATCGAACCGCCCGAACTGACCGCCGCTCTCGATGCGGTGCCGGTCGCACGCGCGAACTGGGACGCGTTCCCGAAGTCGGTGAAGAAGTTCGGGCTCACGCACATCGCGATGGCCAAGCGCGCCGAGACGCGCGACACACGCATCGCCAAGATCGTGGCGGATGCCGCGGAGGGGAAGCGACCGTGAACCAGAGCGACATGCTCTTCCTGGTGCTGATCGTGATCGGGCTCAGCTCGCTCACCCTGATCATCGTGCAGTTCGTGCGATCGCGGCGTCGCGGGGGCGACTCCGACGAGCGCGGCGGCAACTGGTGGGAAGGTCCCTGGGACGAAGACCAGCGGCGCTGACGAGCCCTCGCCGCTAGCCGGCGGTCGTCAGCGTCAGGCTCGTCACCGCGTCGACCGGCTTCGGCATCCGCAGCGGTCCTTCGCCCGGCGTGATCGTGCCGAGGATGCGCGGCGCGCGAGCCCCCGTGCCACCCGGTACGATCGCGGCGACGCCGTGCATCGTGCACCAGCCGATGAGGGCGAAGAGGATCGCCTCTTTGCTGTCGACCGAGGCGCCGAGTTCATCGGCGAGCACGACGTCGACGCCGGGCAGAGCGGAGCGCAGGCCCTCGAGGATGATCGGGTTGTGGCATCCGCCGCCCGACACGGCGAGGAAGCGGATGCCGGCGGCGGCGACGTCCTGCGCGACGGTGCGCACGGTGAGTTCGGTGAGGGTGCGCACGAGGTCGGCATCCGAGATGTCGCGATCCGCGACGTGTTCGCGCACGTAGTCGAGGTGGAAGTGCTCCTTGCCCGTGCTCTTCGGCGCCGAGAGCGCGTAGTACGGATCGGCGAGGAGCTCGGCCAGCAGGGTCTCGTCGATCGTGCCGGTACGGGCGATCGCGGCATCCTCGTCATAGCCCTTGTCGTTGAGACCCCGGTCGACGACGACGGCGTCGACGAGCGCATTGGCGGGGCCGATGTCGTAGGCCGAGACGCGGCCGTCGGCGACGACCGTCATATTCGCGATGCCGCCCAGGTTGAGAGCGGCGGCGACGTCGCCCCGACCTCGCAGCAGCAGCTCGTCGAGGAACGACACGAGCGGGGCGCCGTGCCCGCCCGCCGTGATGTCGCGGATGCGCACGTCCGACACGACCGGCGCACCGACGGCCTCGGCGATCCACGCGGGCTGCCCGATCTGCAGGGTGCCGCGGGCATGGTCGCCCTCGACCCAGTGGTAGACGGTCTGGCCGTGCGTGCAGACGGCATCCACTCCCCCGACGGATGCCGCAGCCGAGGCGGCGACGTCGGCGAACGCCTGACCGATGAGCGTGTCGAGTTCGCACACCTCGGCGAGCGTCGTCTGCGCCGGAGGGAGCGCGGCGACGAGGCGGGCACGGAGGTCGGGAGCGTAGGGCACGCTGTCTTCGTGGAGCACGGTGCCGCGCAGGGCGCCGTCGTGCTGGGCGAAGTCGACCACCACCACATCGATCCCGTCGTGGGAGGTACCCGAGAGCAGTCCGAGTACGCGCATGCGTGCCCCTTTCGTCGTCTTGCTACGAGGGTACGCGGAATTTGTTAGGAGTGCGTACGGATGCCGTCGGTGGGCTCTCCCACTCTTCCTGCACGGACCTCTCGACAACGGGTTTGTCCACAGCCCAGCGGCTTGACGCGGGGCACGTCGCGACACGACTCGGTTGACGGGTACCGTCAGTGGCGAAACCCGAGATCAGGTCGCACAATAGGAGCGTGTTCGTGTCCGCAGAGACTCTTGCGATCGTCGTCAGCGCGATCGGCATCGTGCTGACCCTCGGAGCCAGCATGCTCGCCGGCTTCGCCTGGTGCGTGCGTCGCATCGATGCGGTTGACGCGAAGCTCACCACCCGCATAGACGCGGTTGCCGATGACGTCACCGAACTCAAAATCGCGCTCGCGCGCCTCGAGGGCCCCGCGCGGCACCTCTACGTGCCCGGCCGCTGACCGCGCGTCGGACTAGCGCAGCACGAGCGCCGCGGCGCCGATCAACGGACCCTCGTCCCCCAGCCCCGAGCGCACGACGCGCGCGCGACGGGAGTACTCGTGCACGGCGCTCGCGGTGAGCGCCTCCTGCACCAGTTCGATGTAGTCGTCGGAGACGCGCGAGAAACCTCCGCCGATCGCGACCATGTCGAGGTCGACGAGGGTCGCGGCATCCGCCAACGCCTCGCCCACGGCCTTCGCCGAGCGTTCGATCGCGGCGCGAGCGGTCGCATCGCCGGCGACCGAGTCGCGAGCGAGGTCCTCGCCGGTCGCCCCGACCCAGCCCTGCTGCTGCGCCCAGGTCACGCTCGCGGGACCGGAGGCGATCTCCTCGAGCGTCAGCCCGCCCTCGCGGCGGATCTGCCCGAGGTGCCCCGCGTTGCCCGAGGCCCCAGGGATGTACGCGCCGTTCACCACGAAGCCTCCACCGATGCCGGTCGAGACGACGATCGAGAGCGAGGCCGCGGCATCCTGCGTCGCCCCGCGCCACGATTCGGCGAGCGCGAGCGCGCCGCCGTCGTGGCCGAGCACGGTCGGCACGTCTCGTCCGACCACGGCGGATGCCTCGCGCCGAACCGCTGCGGCGAGACCGTAGCCGCGCGCGGAGGGCATGTTCACGGGCACGATCGTTCCGCTCGGGCGGTCGACGGGGCCGGCGCTTCCCGCACCCGCGCCGACGAGCTCGGCATCGGGGGGAAGAGCGGCGAGCGCGTGCTGCACGATCGCTGCCACTGCGGCATCCATCGATGCGGGAGTCGCCTCGCGTCCGGTCGCCTGCCGGCTGCGGGAGCCGTCGACGAGCGTGCCGTCCTCGGCGACGAGGGCGGCCTCCATCTTCGTGCCGCCGACGTCGACGGCGAGGGCGTAGCGGGTCACTGGGGGTCGAGCCCGAGGTCGTCGAGGTCGAAGGCGGCACGCCACTCGAGGCCCTCGGCCTCGATCGCGGCCTGGGCGCCGGTCTTGCGGTCGACGATCACGGCGACGGCGACGACCTCGGCGCCCTCCTTGCGGAGCGCCTCGACCGCCTTGAGCGCCGACTGGCCGGTGGTCGAGGTGTCTTCGAGGACGACGACGCGCTTGCCCGCGACATCCGCTCCCTCGATCTGGCGACCGCGGCCGTGGTCCTTGGGCTCCTTGCGCACGACGAACGCGTCGAGCGGATGCTCGGTCGCGACGGAGGCGTGTAGCACCGAGTTGGCGATCGGGTCGGCGCCGAGCGTGAGCCCGCCGACGGCGACGACGTCGAGGTCGGCGATCAGGTCGAGCATGATGCGGCCGATCGCGGGAGCGGCCCGATGATCGAGGGTGAGCTTGCGCATATCGACGTAGTACGTCGCCTTCTTGCCACTGGAGAGGGTGAAGTCGCCGTGGAACACCGCCTCGTCCTGGATGAGGGCGAGGAGGTTCTGGCGGTCTGCGTCGAGTGCGGTCACGGCATCCAGTGTAGGAGAGACAGGCTCTGACTGCGCTGTCAGATGTCGTCGGGGCGTCATCTGCGTGTCGCGGGCCGCAGATCGCGTGTCCGGCCCCGCAACTAGGCTGGTCGCATGCGCTTGGCCACCTGGAACGTCAACTCCATCCGTACCCGTGTCACCCGCACCGTCGAGTTCGCCGTTCGCGAAGACATCGACGTGCTCGCGATGCAGGAGATCAAGTGCAAGCCCGAGCAGTTCCCCTACGGGCCCTTCGAAGAGGCCGGCTACCAGGTCGAGGTGCACGGGCTCAACCAGTGGAACGGCGTCGCGATCGCGAGCCGACTGCCGATGAGCGACGTGCGCACCGGGTTCGACGGCATGCCCGGGTTCGCGAAGGGCCACGAGGGCCCGGATGCCCCGCTCGAGGCGCGCGCGCTGGGCGTGATGGTCGACGGCGTGCGGGTGTGGAGCCTGTACGTGCCCAACGGCCGCTCGCTCGACGACCCGCACTACGCCTACAAGCTGCACTGGCTCGAGGCGCTGAAGAACTCGACCGCGGCCGAGCTCGCGGCGAACCCCGCCCTGCCGCTCGCGCTGGTCGGCGACTTCAACATCATCCCGTTCGACACCGACAACGGAGACCCCGACATCGTCGAGGGCGTCTCCACCCACGTCTCCCCCGCCGAGCGCGCCGCGTTCTTCGCGATGGCGGATGCCGGGCTCACCGACGTCGTGCGCCCGATCCTCCCCGAGGGCTACACCTACTGGGACTACCAGCGCCTCAAGTTCCCTCGCAACGAGGGCATCCGCATCGACTTCATCCTCGGCTCCCGCACGCTCGCCGACGCGGTCACGGGTGCCTCGATCCACCGCGACGAGCGCAAGGGCGAGCAGCCCAGCGACCATGTGCCGGTCGTCGCCGACATCGACCTCGGGGGCGCGGACGACGACGACGATCTGCCGATGATCTTCTCGTGACGCTCCACCCATGACGCTCCGGCTGATCGCCACCGATCTCGACGGCACCCTGCTCGACTCGACCTCGTCGGTCACGCCCCGCACGCGGGCGGCGCTCGACGGCGCGCGGGCTCGCGGCATCCACGTCGTTCCGGTCACGGCCCGGCAGCCGATCGGGCTGCGCGCGATCGCCGGCGACGCCGATTTCCGCGACTGGGCACTCTGCAGCAACGGCGCTTACGCCACGCACCTCACCGACGGGCGGATGCTGTTCGCCGAAGAGCTGCCGGCCGAGACGATCCGCACGCTGGCCGAGGCGCTACGCGCGAGCGTGCCCGGGCTGCTGTTCGCCAGCGTTCGCGAGGGCGGCGAGACCTTCGTCGCCCAGGAGGGGTACGCGGCGATCGCCGATCTCTCCGACCACAAGCGCGACCCGAAGACGATGGGCGGCGTGCCGCTCGACGAGGTGCTCGACGCCCCGAGCCTCAAGTTCGTGATCCGGCATCCCGAGCTCGCGCCGTCCGAACTCTTCGACGCCCTGCGGTCGCTGGGCCTCACCGGGTTCGAGGCGACCCTGTCGGGTGCGCCGTTCGTCGAGGTGATGGCCGAGGGCGTCACGAAGGCGACCGGCCTCGCCCGTCTCTGCGGGTATCTCGGCATCGACCGCGCCGACGTGATGGCCTTCGGCGATGCCCTCAACGATGTCGAGATGCTGCGCTGGGCCGGGCATGGGGTGGCGATGGCCGGCGCGGATGCCGTCGTGAAGGATGCCGCCGACGAGGTCGCGGAGTCGAACGACGATGATGGGGTGGCGCGAATGGTCGAGCGGATGCTGGCTGACCGCTAGAACGGCGACACCGAGGGCACGCGGTCGGTGCGGCGGTAGCGGAGCAGCGTGACGCCCGCCTCGTCGGTGACCGCAGGCTCGATCAGCGACGTACTTCGGTACGCGATCGAACAGCCGACCGATCGCACCTTCGTCGCCATCGGTGTGAGGCGGCCAGTACGAGTGTCAACGGCGGGGCGTCACGGGCAGGGTGCTTCGACAGGCTCAGCAACCCAGTCGTAGGTCCAACAACACAGTCCGGGAACTGGGTCCCTGAGCTTGTCGAAGGGCCCACCACGCGACGCAGCATCCGCCGCACGGGGGATGCCCCGTGTCGCGCCCTCCCCCTACGGTGGAGGGATGCCCGCCGAGTTCCAGCGTCATCCGACCGAGCGCGAGCGACGCAGCGACCTGCTGCTCGCCGCCGTGCTGTTCGTGGGCGCGATCCTCAGCGCCGCGCTCTCGTCGATCTCGCAGATCTACGGCGACGAGCAGGCCGAGCTCTGGACCGCCCTGGTCTACGCCGTGGTGGTCACCGCACCACTCGCGTTCCGGCGGCGCTATCCGGCGGCGGTCGCGATCATCGTCTCGGCCGCGTATTTCGCGGCCGTGACCATCCGCATCCCCGAGATCTACGTCGGCAACATCGCGATGTTCATCGGCATCTACACGGTCGGCGCCTGGATGAACAACCGCCGTGGGGCGATGCTCGTGCGCGTCGGCATCATCGTCGGCATGTTCGCGTGGCTGCTGATCACGATGTACCGCGATGCGATCAGCCAGGCCGACGAGGCCGAGGTCATCGCGGGCGCGATGTCGCCCTACGTCGCGTTCATGATGCTGCAGATCCTGCTCAACCTCCTCTACTTCGGCGGCGCCTATTACTTCGGCGAGCGCTCGTGGATCTCGGCATCCGAACGGTCGGTGCTCGAGGAGCGCACGGCCGAGTTGGAGCGCGAGCGCGAGGTGACGGCCGCGCAGGCCGTCGCGCTCGACCGCGTGCGCATCGCCCGCGAACTACACGATGTGGTCGCGCACCACGTGTCGGTGATGGGCGTGCAGGCGGGGGCGGCTCGGCTCGTCGTCGATCAGGATGCCGGGAAGGCGAAGGACCTCCTCGCCGGAGTGGAGGGATCGGCGCGCGATGCGATCGGCGAGCTGCGCCAGCTGCTCGAGACCCTGCGCGCCCCGGGCGGCGAGAGCTCCGACCCCGCCTCGACGGTCGGGCTCGACGACATCCGCGAACTGGTCGAGGCGTCGACCGAGGCGGGGCTGCCGACGGATTACACCGTAATCGGCGAACCGGTCGACGTGCCTTCCCTCGTCGGGGTGAACCTCTACCGCATCACCCAGGAGTCGCTCACCAACGCCCGTCGTCACGCCGGCATCGGCGCCACCGCCGACGTGCGCGTGCGCTACGACGAGCACGGCGTCGAGGTCGAGGTCGTCAACACCGGCCGCATGATCGGCCAGTTGCGCCCGGGCCTCGGACAGCTCGGCATGCGCGAGCGCGCGATCGCCTCGGGCGGCACGATCGAGGTCACACCGCGCCCCCTCGGTGGTCTCCGCGTGCGGGCGCGCGTGCCGCTGAACGCCGCTCCGCGACCCGTGAGGACCCCCGAATGACCGCCGCCCCGATCCGCGTGCTGCTCGTCGACGACCACGCGATGCTGCGCGCGGGATTCCGCACGATCCTCGGCACCCAGCACGACATCGAGATCGTGGGCGAGGCGGCGACCGGAGCGGATGCCGTGGCACAGGCCACCGCGCTGCGCCCCGATGTCATCACGATGGACGTGCAGATGCCCGACATGGACGGCATCGAGGCGACGCGGCGAATCGTCGCCGACCCCGGTGTCACGGCGGCCATCGCGATCGTCACCACGTTCGACCGCGACGACTACCTCTACCAGGCGTTGGATGCCGGGGCGAGCGGGTTTCTGCTCAAGAACGCCGGCCCCGAAGACCTGATCGCGGCCGTGCGGGCGCTGGCGGCGGGCGACGGGATGCTGGCGCCCGAGGTGACCCGTCGCGTGCTCGCCCGGTTCGCCGGGGGCGCTCCCGCGGCACCGTCGGCAGCGCCCGCGGCACCGTCCGAGGTGACGGCATCCGCCCCGACAGCGACCCCCGCGGCGCAGCGCACCGCACCGCCCGCGATCACGCTTCCCGGCCTGGCCGAGCCGTTCACCGAGCGGGAGGCCGAGGTGCTCACCCTCCTCGCCGATGCGCGCAGCAATGCCGAGATCGCCGCCGCCCTCTTCATCGGCGAGGCGACCGTGAAGACCCACGTCTCGCGCATCCTGCAGAAGCTCGGAGCGCGCGATCGTGTGCAGGCGGTGGTGCTCGCGCACCGCCTCGGGCTCGCCTGAGCCGCGTACCCGCCTGACGGCAACGCCCGACGACACCGCGTGTCGGCGTCGGGCGATAGCCTCGGATCCATGTCCGCCGACGCGTCCGCAGCATCCGCCGCGCCCCCTACCCCGCTCTCGCGGCCAATCCTCGCGGGCATCGTCACCGCTCTCGTCGGCTTCACCAGCTCGTTCGCGGTCGTGCTCACCGGGCTCTCGGCGGTCGGAGCATCCGCCGCCCAGGCCGCCAGCGGCCTGCTCGCCGCCAGCCTCACCATGGGACTCGCGTGCATCGTGCTCGCCTGGCGGTATCGGATGCCGATCACCGTCGCGTGGTCGACGCCCGGCGCCGCGCTGCTCGCCGCGACCGGCACCACGGCGGGTGCCATCGAGGGCGGCTGGCCCGCCGCCGTCGGCGCGTTCCTCGTGACGGCGGCACTCATCCTGCTCACCGCGCTGTGGCCGGCCCTCGGCGGATTCATCGCGCGCATCCCCGCCTCGATCGCGCAGGCGATGCTCGCGGGTGTGCTGCTGCCGCTCTGCCTCGCCCCCATCACCGGCATCGTCGAGAATCCGTGGGGCGTCGTGCCGGTCGTCGTCACCTGGCTGATCGTCGCCCGCCTCGCGCCGCGATGGGCGGTGCCGATCGCATTCCTCGCCGCGGCGGTCGTCGTGGCCGTCGACCTCGTGCGTCAGGGCACCGCGATCGATCCCGGCATCCTGCTCCCCCGCGTCGAACTCACCGCCCCCACCTTCACGGTCGGCGCGATCGTGGGACTCGCACTGCCGCTGTTCATCGTCACGATGGCCTCGCAGAACGTGCCGGGCGTCGCGATCATGCGCAGCTTCGGCTACGAGGTGCCGTGGCGGCCGGCGATGCTCGTCACCGGACTCGGCACGGCGATCGGCGCTCCCGCCGGAGGACACGCGATCAACCTCGCCGCGATCAGCGCCGCCCTCGCCGCCTCGCCCGACGCCGACCCCGATCCGAAGCGCCGCTGGGTCGCGGGGGTCTCGACCGGCGCGTCGTATCTCGTGCTCGGCGCCGCCTCGGCCGCGTTCGCCGCGCTCGTGCTCCTCGCCCCCGCCGCCGTCATCCCCGCCGTCGCGGGACTCGCCCTCTTCGCGGCCTTCGGCTCGGCCGTGCAGCAGGCCATCGACGACCCGGGCGAGCGGCTGCCGGCCGTGGTCACCTTCCTCGTCGCGGCATCCGGGATCTCCGTGCTCGGCGTCAGCGCCGCATTCTGGGCGCTCGTCGCCGGACTCGTCGTGCGCACCGTCCTGCACACCACACGGCGGCGACCGCGCCGCTAGGTCACCCGCGCGGAGGACGCGCGACAATCCCCCGCAGGGGGGATGCCGCGGCATCCGCCCCGTCCCTAACGTGGAGGCATGACCTCAGGAAAGCTCGAACTCCACGGCATCACCAAGAGCTACGGCTCACGGCGCGTGCTCGACGACGTCTCGTTCGATGTCTCCCCGGGCCGGCTCACCGGCTTCGTGGGCGGCAACGGTGCGGGCAAGACGACGACCATGCGCATCGTGCTCGGACTCCTCTCGTCGGACTCCGGCACCGTCACCCTCGACGGCGCGCCGGTCACCGGCGACAACCGCCGCAACTTCGGCTACATGCCCGAGGAGCGCGGCCTCTACCCCAAGATGAAGGTGCTCGAGCAGATCGTCTACCTCGCCCGTCTGCACGGCTTCGGCAAGGCGGATGCCACGACCCGCGCCACCGCGATCCTCACCGATCTCGGCCTCGGCGAGCGCCTGAACGACACGATCGAGTCGCTGTCGCTCGGAAACCAGCAGCGCGCGCAGATCGCCGCGGCCCTCGTGCACGACCCGAAGGTGCTCATCCTCGACGAGCCGTTCTCGGGCCTCGACCCCCTGGCGGTCGACGTCGTCGCCTCGACGCTGCAGGCGACCGCCGCCCAGGGCGCATCGATCCTGTTCTCCTCGCACCAGCTCGACGTCGTCGAGCGCCTCTGCGACGACCTGGTCATCCTCGCCGGGGGCACGATCCGCGCCGCCGGCTCCCGCGACGCGCTCCGCGCCGAGCACGCCGGCAGCCGGTACGAGCTCGTCTCGGCGGGCGACGCCGGCTGGCTGCGCACCGAACCGGGCGTCACGGTCGTCGACTTCGAGGGCGGCTATGCCCTGTTCGACACCGACGGAGCGGAGACCGCGCAGCGCGTGCTGCGCACCGCCGTCGCCCACGGCGACGTCGCGAGCTTCGCCCCCAAGCATCCGTCCCTCGCCCAGATCTTCAAGGAGGTCATCCAGTGACCACGTCGACTCCCGGGGGCGGTTCCCCCATCCGCAGCTCCAGCGGGATCTGGCTCGTCGCCGAGCGCGAGATCGGTTCGAAGCTGCGCAGCAAGGCGTTCGTCATCTCGACCGTCATCCTCATGCTCATCGCCCTCGCCGGTGTGCTGATCGGCGGGTTCGCCAGCAACAACAGCGGCAGCGACAAGACCCCGGTCGCTGCGACCTCCGAGACCTCCGCCGCGGTGTCGGCACTGCCCGACGTCGAGGTGACCGAAGTCGCCGACGACGCGGCCGCCGAAAAGCTCGTGCGCGAGGAGAAGGTCGACGCGGCGGTCGTGTCGAGCACGGGCCCCACCGGTTACACGGTCGTGGCCCTCAAGGACGCCCCGAGCTCGCTCGTCAGCGGCCTCTCCGAGACGCCCGAGGTGCAGATCCTGGAGCCTGCGACCACCAATCCGCTGCTGCGGTACTTCATCGCGCTCGCCTTCGGCATCGTGTTCCTCATGGCGGCATCGACCTTCGGCGGCACGATCGCGCAGAGCGTCGTCGAAGAGAAGCAGACCCGCGTGGTCGAGCTGCTGTTGTCGGCGATCCCCGCCCGCACCCTGCTCGCCGGAAAGGTCATCGGCAACACGATCCTCGCGATGGCGCAGATCGTCGCCCTCGCCGCGATCGCGACCGTCGGTCTGATCGTCACCGGGCAGAGAGACGTGCTGACGCTGCTCGGCGGGCCGATCCTGTGGTTCGCGGTGTTCTTCCTCTTCGGGTTCGTGCTGCTGGCCTCGCTGTTCGCCGCGGCAGCCTCGATGGTGTCGCGCCAGGAGGACATCGGCGCCACCACGACCCCGATCACGATGCTCATCATGGCGCCGTACATCCTCGTCATCGTCTTCAACGACAACGCGCTCGTGCTGACGATCATGTCGTACGTGCCGTTCTCGGCCCCGGTCGGGATGCCGATGCGCCTGTTCGTCGGTGAGGCGCAGTGGTGGGAGCCGATCCTGTCGCTGGCGATCCTGCTGGTGAGCTGCATCGCGGCGATCGCGATCGGCGCGAAGATCTACGAGAACTCGCTGCTGCGCATGGGTTCGCGGGTCAAGCTGACGGAAGCGCTGCGCGGCTGAGGCGCCGCACCACCCGTCGAGACCCACCACGGCCGTCGAGACCCACCGCCCCGCACGTCGAGGGTGGTGGGTCTCGGCGTTTGCGATGGGTCTCGGCGAACCGCGTCACACGACGAAACGCGCACATCCTCAGGAATATCCATGCGGACACATGCGTTCACACTCGCGTAGCGGACGACGGAGTCCGATCGGCACCCCGTCTGAAAGGCACCACCGTGAGCACTCCCACCCTCGTCCGCACCGCCCCCACCGAGCACCCCGTCCTCGAGGTGCTCGCCGAGCGCTGGAGCCCCCGCGCCTTCGACGCCGAGAACGCGATCGACGAGGCCAAGCTCGCCGCCTCCCTCGAGGCCGCCCGCTGGACCCCCTCCGCCAACAACTCGCAGCCGTGGCGCTTCATCGTCGCCCGCCGCGGCACGGCCCTGCACGCACAGGTCGTCGACTCGCTCGTCGGCTTCAACCAGGCGTGGGCCGTGAACGCCGCCGTTCTCGTCGTCGCCGTCGCCGAGACCGCGACCGAAGACGGCACGCCGATCACCCACGCCCTCTACGACCTCGGTCAGGCCGTCGCGCACTTCTCGGTGCAGGCCCACCACGAAGGACTCCTCGTGCACCAGATGAGCGGATTCGACCCGGAGGCCGTGCGCGAGTTCGCCGACCTCGAGCCCCGTTTCTCGGCCGTGACCGTCTTCGCCGTGGGCGAGTTCGGCGACGTCACCGCGCTCCCCGAGGTGCTGCAGCAGCGCGAGACCGCACCGCGCGTGCGCCGCCCGATCGCCGAGACGGTCATCCTCAGCGCCTGAGCACACCCCTCGCCGCAGAAGAGCCCGGTACGCACATCGCGTACCGGGCTCTTCTTCGTCGTAGGACGATCAGTCGTCGAGCAATTCCGCCTCGATCACGTCGTCATCGTCGTCCGGAACGGATGCCGGTGCCTCGGCCGTGAGCACGAGGCCCGTGCCGTCGGCTGCGACGTCCACGCGCACCGTGTCGCCGTCGCGGACACCGCCCGAGAGCAGCGCCGTCGCCAGCTTGTTCTGCACCTCGCTCTGGATGAGGCGGCGCAGCGGGCGCGCACCGAACACCGGGTCGTACCCGCGCTCGGCGAGCCACGACCGCGCGTCGGGCGTGACCGCGAGCGTGAGCCGGCGGTCGTGCAGCCGCGTGTGCAGCTGATCGATCGACAGCTCGACGATCTGCGCGAGGTCGTCTTCACTGAGCGCCTGGAACATCACGATGTCGTCGAGGCGGTTGAGGAACTCGGGTCGGAATGCCTGCTGCACGAGCGCCATCACCTGCTCGCGCTTCTGATCGGGCGAGAGCACCGGGTCGATGAGGATCGGCGAGCCGATGTTCGACGTGAGGATCAGGATCACGTTCGAGAAGTCGACCGTGCGCCCCTGTCCGTCGGTGAGGCGCCCGTCGTCGAGCACCTGCAGCAGCACGTCGAACACCTCGGGGTGCGCCTTCTCGACCTCGTCGAGCAGGATCACACTGTAGGGGCGACGACGTACGGCCTCGGTCAGCTGACCGCCCTGTTCGTACCCGACGTACCCGGGAGGGGCGCCGACGAGACGCGAGACGGAGTGCTTCTCGCCGTACTCCGACATGTCGATGCGCACCATGGCGTGCTCGTCGTCGAAGAGGAACTGGGCGAGCGCCTTCGCGAGCTCGGTCTTACCGACACCGGTCGGCCCGAGGAACAGGAACGACCCGGTGGGACGACCGGGATCGCTGATGCCCGCGCGCGAGCGGCGCACGGCATCCGACACGGCCTTGACGGCATCCTTCTGCCCGATGAGCCGCTTGCCCAGCTCGGACTCGAGGTGCAGCAGCTTCTCGGTCTCGCCCTGCAGCAGGCGCCCGACGGGGATGCCGGTCCACGCAGCGATGACGCCGGCGATGTCCTCGTCGGTGACCTGCTCGTTGACCATGCGCCGCTCACCGTCGGAACCGACGGACTCCGACCGCTCGGCCTCCATGACCTCACGCTCCAACGCCGGAATCTCGGCGTAGAGCAGCCGGGAGGCGCGCTCGAGGTTGCCCTCGCGCTGCGCGCGCTCGGCGTCGCTGCGGGCGGCATCCAGGCGCGTCTTCAGGTCGCCGACACGGTTGAGCGATGCGCGTTCCCGCTCCCACCGGGCCTGCAGCTCGCCGAGCTTGGCCTGCTCGGTGGCGAGGTCGGCGCGGAGCGTCGCAAGACGCTCCTTCGAGGCCGGGTCCTTCTCCTTCTTGAGCGCGAGCTCCTCGAGCTTGAGGCGGTCGACGTGGCGGCGCAGCTCGTCGATCTCGACCGGGGCCGAGTCGATCTCCATGCGCAGCCGCGAGGCGGCCTCGTCGATCAGATCGATCGCCTTGTCGGGCAGTTGCCGCGCGGGCAGATACCGGTTCGACAGTGATGCCGCAGCCACGAGCGCACCGTCGGAGATGGCGACCTTGTGGTGCGCCTCGTAGCGCTCCTTGAGCCCGCGGAGGATGGCGATCGTGTCTTCGACGGTCGGCTCGCCCACGTATACCTGCTGGAAGCGGCGTTCGAGCGCGGCGTCCTTTTCGATGAACTCGCGGTACTCGTTGAGCGTGGTGGCGCCGATCAGACGCAGCTCTCCTCGGGCGAGCATCGGCTTGAGCATGTTGGATGCCGCGACCGAGCCCTCCCCGCCGCCGGCGCCCATGAGCACGTGCAGCTCGTCGATGAAGGTGATGATCTGCCCGTCGGACTCGGTGATCTCCTTGAGGACCTGCTTCAGCCGCTCCTCGAACTGACCGCGGTACATCGCGCCGGCGACGAGCGCCGAGATGTCGAGCGTGATCAGCTCCTTGTCCTTGAGGGACTCGGCGACGTCACCCGCGACGATGCGCTGGGCGAGACCCTCGACGACGGCGGTCTTGCCGACGCCGGGCTCGCCGATGAGCACCGGGTTGTTCTTGGTGCGACGGGTGAGCACCTGGCTCACGCGACGGATCTCGCTGTCGCGGCCGATCACGGGGTCGAGCTTGCCCTGACGGGCGCGGTCGGTGAGGTTGATCCCGAACTGCTCGAGTGCGGACTGCTGGTCGTTCTGGGAACCGGTCTGCGGGGTGGTCATCTGTCCCTCCTGGGAGACTCCTTCTGGTCAATGAGTGCTCGAAACTTGAGTTGGCTCGACTCAAGTTTATCAGGACAGTACCTCATCGACAATGCCCGCCTCAGCGCAGCATCCGCACCGCATCCCAGATCGCGCGCGCGACCTCTCGCTTGCTCCCGGATGCCTCGGCGACGATCGCGCCGCCGTCGCCGATGATCTCGACCGCGTTGTCGGTGCGCTCGAAGCCGTTCTCGGCATCCGCGAGGTTCACCGCCAGCAGGTCGACGCCCTTGCGCTCGCGCTTGCCCCGAGCGCGCTCACGGCGCTGTTCGGCATCCGTCAGCGTCTCGGCGGCGAACGCGACGATCGTCTGCCCCGCCGGCGCGCGCCCCTCGGCGCGAAGAGCGGCGAGCGCGGCCACGACGTCCTCGTTCTCGACGAGGTCGACGCGATCGAGCACGCCCTCCTCCTTCGTGAGCTTGTGATCGGAGGCGCGCGCGGGCCGGTAGTCGGCGACCGCGGCGGCCATGATCACGACATCCGCCGAGGCCGAGGCATCCCTCATCGCGACCGACAGCTCTGCCGCCGTACCGACCGGCACGACCTCGACCGACGGATGCCGCGCCGACGCCAGGATCGCGGCATCGATGTGCGCGGCGACGAGCGTGACCTCGGCACCGCGGGCCGCGGCCTCTGCGGCGAGCGCGACGCCCTGACGGCCGCTCGAACGATTGCCGAGGAAGCGCACCGGATCGATCGGCTCGCGCGTGCCGCCCGCCGAGACGACGACGCGGAGGCCCGCGAGATCGCCGGGAGCGAGCAACGCCTGGGCCGCGGCGAAGATCTCCTCCGGCTCCGACATCCGTCCCGGCCCGCTGTCTCCGCCGGCCAGCTCGCCGTCGGCGGGGCCCACCAGATGCACACCGCGGGAGCGCAGAGTGGCGATGTTGGCCTGCGTCGCCGGGTGCCGCCACATCTCGGCGTGCATGGCCGGCGCGATCAGCACCGGCGCCTCGGTGGCCAGCAGCGTCGTGCCGAGCAGGTCGCTCGCGAGCCCGGCGGTCATCGACGCGATCGTGTTCGCGGTCGCCGGGGCGACGATCACCAGCTCGGCCGCCTGACCGAGGGCGACGTGGCGCACGCGGGCGACGTCGTCGTGCACGCTCGTCGTGACGGGATGACGGCTGATCGCCTCCCACGTGGGGGTGCCGACGAAGCGCAGCGCGTCTTCGGTGGGCACGACGGTCACGTCGTGTCCGGCCTTGATGAGGAGGCGCACGAGGTGCACCGTCTTGTACGCGGCGATGCCGCCCGTGACTCCGACGACGATGTTCACGCTTTCGATTCTGCCGCAGCATCCGGTCGTGCGGGGCGCCGTTCGCCTCGGCGCCGCGTGGCTCCGGAGCGAGTGGAGCCCCACCGGTCTCTGAACGAGCGCAGCGAGACGACGCGCCCCGCAACGGAGGAGAACTCGCCTTCCGCAGGACGCATCCTCCCTTCCGGCCCTCTGGAGCGAGAGATCTCCTCCTCGACGGGCGGAGAACTCCGCGTCGGGCGGAGAACTCCGCGTCGGGCGGAGAACTCCGCGTCGGGCGGATTCCTCACACGCGAAAGTCCGCCCGACGATGAGAACTCCGCCCGACCCTGAGCGAGCGAGCCCCCCTCCCGCCCTCCGGCGGCTGAGCGAGCGGAGCCCCTTCCGGCGGCTGAGCGAGCGCAGCGAGACGACGCGCCCCGCAACGGAGGAGGACTCGCCTTCCGCAGGGAGCATCCTCCCTTCCGGCCCTCCAGAGCGAGAGATCTCCTCCGCAACGGGCGGAGAACTCCGCGTGGGGCGGATTCCTCACACGAGAAAGTCCGCCCGGCGACGAGAACTCCGCCCGGCGGCGCGCATAAGATCGAGAGCGTGTGCACGGTCGTGATCGATGTCGAGGATGCCGCCTCCGTGAGACTCCTCGCGGTGCGCGATGAAGACCCGCAGCGCGAGTGGGATGCCCTGGGCCCGTGGTGGCCCGAGCAGTACCCCGGCGTGATCGGCATCCGCGATCGCCGCGCGGGCGGCGCCTGGCTCGCGGTCGATTCTCAGCGCCGACGCCTCGCCGTGCTGCTCAACCGCGCCGACGTGCAGGAGCTGGCCGGCGACCGCGCCGTCTCGCGCGGATCGCTCGCCCTCGAATCCGTCGCGGGCCGCTCGCCCGAGGGGGCATTGCCGATGCACGGCTTCAACCTGCTCGAGGTCGGCCCCGAGGGCGCGCGCGTGCTCTCGTGGGACGGAGCCGTGCTGCGCGAGACCCCGGTTCCGCTCGGCACGCACATGATCGCCCACGACGATCTCGACGACGCGGTGACCCCCCGCATCCGCACCTGGCTGCCGAGGTTCCGTGCGCTCGCACCGGCCGCAGACAGTGCGGACTGGGTGGCTGAGTGGACCGCTCTGCTCGCCGAGAGCGCCGAGCTCTCTCCCGAGGACGATCGCGCGATCATCCGCGACAACCGCCCGCACGGCTACCCCACGCAGTCGCTGCTGTACGCCACGGCATCCGTCGCTCCGGCCGGCGTGGACGTGCGCGACCACACCCTGCCCTCGCCCGCCCACTGGCACGCCTGACGTCCTCGCCCGGGGTTGCGTAGTCATCCACTCCCTGCGCCGTCTAGCATGGGAGTCCCGGCACGCAAGAGGAGGGCCCATGCCGCCGAAGTCACGCGGTGTCACGAGCATCGACGTCGCCAAAGCGGCCGGGGTCTCGCAGACCACGGTCTCGCGCATCGTGAACGGGCGCGAAGGGGTGTCGGACGACATCCGCGCCAAGGTCGAGGCGGCGATCGAGAAGCTCGGCTACCGCCCCAACCTCAGCGCCCGCAGCCTCGTCACCAGCCGCACCCACACGATCGGCGTCGTACTCGGCGATCCGCGCAACAGCTACTACGCCGAGCTGCTGCACACCATCAGCGGTGAACTCAACCACGCCGGCTACCGCGCCCTCATCCTCTCGGGGCGCGCCGACACCACCGAAGACCTCGCCCGCACGCTCTGGGAGACCAACGTCGACGGCGTCATCCTCACCACCACCCTGCTCTCCCCCGACGACGAGGGACGCATCGTCTCGCTCGGGGTGCCCTCGGTCACGATGGGCCCGGGCGCCGCCCCGGCATCCGATTCGATCTCTCCCGACAACTTCGAGGGCGGACGCATCGCCGCACGGCATCTGCTCGATCTCGGCCACCGACGCATCGGGGTGATCTCGGGGCCTCTGGGTGCGGCATCCGTCAACGACCGGCACCGCGGTTTCCTGCTCGAGTTCGACGCTGCCGGCGTCGCGTTCGACGAGGGCCTGCTGGAGGTCGCCGACCTCGACTACACGCGCGCCTTCGACGCCGCGACCCGCCTGCTGCAACTGCCCGAGCCGCCCACCGCGCTCTTCTGCCACAACGACCTCGTCGCCTTCGGAGCGCTGAACGCGGCGACCGCGCTCGGCGTCGCGGTGCCCGAGGACGTCTCGATCCTCGGTTTCGACGACGTGGCGATGTCGTCGTGGCAGGCGTTCGACCTCACGACGGTGCGGCAGCCGATCCTCGACATGGCGCACGGCGCCGTCGAACTGCTGCTCTCGCGCCTGGCCGCCCCCGAGCAGGATGCCGCGCACGTGCTGCTGCCCTGTTCTCTCGTCGAACGGTCGACGACCCGCGCCCTCTGACGCGGTTCTGAGCGGGGACGCTTCGACAGGCTCAGTGACCCGGTCGCGACGGAGCGCACCGCACTGGGTCCCTGAGCCTGTCGAAGGGCCCCACCACCCACGCGTTGGGCAGGAGAACACTCAGTCCGCAGGGCCAGAACAGCGGATGCCTCCTGCCGAAGGCGAGATCTCCTCCCGTGAGGGATCCGAGCGGGGACGCTTCGACTGGCTCAGCGACCCGGTCGCGACGGAGCGCACAGCACCGGGTCCCTGAGCCTGTCGAAGGGCCCCACCCCGCAGAGTCTCAGGCCGCGGGGGCCTCCTCGACCGCGCACGAGAAGCGGGCGCGGTAGGCGGTCGGCGTCAGGCCGAGCACGCGGGCGAAGTTCTGGCGCAGCACGGCCGCCGAGCCGAACCCGCACTCGCCGGCGATGCGATCGAGAGGCAAATCGGTGCGCTCGAGCATCCGCTGGGCGTGGATGATGCGCTGGCGCGCGAGCCAGGCCGCCGGGGTCGCGCCGTACTCGGCCTTGAACCGGCGGGCGAAGGTGCGCGGAGACATGAGGGCACGGGCGGCGAGCTGATCGACGCCGAGCTCGTCGCGCAGATGCTCGACGGCCCAATCGGCGACCGCGGCGAGCGAGTCGCTCGGCACGACCGGGATCGGCCGGTCGATGAACTGCGCCTGCCCGCCGTCGCGCTGCGGCGGCACGACCATGCGGCGGGCGATGCGGTTGGTGAGCTCGGCGCCGAGCTCCTGCCGCAGTAGGTGCAGGCACGCGTCGATACCGGCGGCCGTGCCGGCGCTGGTGATGATCCGGCCGTCCTGCACGAAGAGCACGTCCGGATCGATCTCGACCTCGGGGTACATCGACGCCATGATCTCGGAGTACATCCAGTGCGTGGTGGCGCGACGCCCGTCGAGCACACCCGCAGCCCCGAGGATGAACGAGGCGCTGCAGATCGTGAGCACCCAGGCACCCCGGGCGACCGCATCGCGGGCGACCTCGAGCAGCAGCGGATCGATGCGGTCCCAGTACTCCCGCGGAACCGGGCAGAAGACGACGAGATCAGCCTCGTAGGCGAACGAGAGGTCGTGCTCGACGTTCAGCGAGAACCCGAGCTTGGAGGCCACGACGCCGGGACGCGGTGCGACGACGCGGAAGTCGAAGTTCGGGACGCCGTCGTTCGACCGGTCGAGGCCGAAGGCCTCGCACGCGAGGCCGAACTCGAACGGGGCGAATCCGTCTTGGACGATGCAGGCGACTGTTTTCATGCGCGCTCCCGAATGGCAGGTTTCATACGACAGGCGTCCATCCTGCCACTCGTGGCAGATCAACGTCGACCGTAGCGTTTCTGCCATGGTACTCCTCATCCTCCTCGCCGCACTGATCCTCTGGGCCCTCGTCGCCACGGTCGTCGAACTGCGCCGCGACGGATACCGCGCCATCCCCACCGACTGGAACCGCGTCGTCGATCGCGAACCCCTGCACCGGGCTTCCCGCTGAGGGGTCAAGACACGCCGTACGGATGCCGTCAAGCACGGCGTGTCTTGACCCCTCGTCGCGAATCGCTCACCCCGCCGAACCACTCCGGCGACTACGCTCGGAGCCATGAGCGACCCGCAGCTGCCTCCCGTTCCCCCCACGGCCCCGAACGGGAACCCCGCGAACCCGCCGCAGCAGCAGTTCCCGAGTGCTCCGCCCGCGGCATCCGCTCTTCCCGCCGATCCGCAGTATCCGGCAGCACCCCCGTACGGCGCCCCGCAGCCGCCCTACGGCCAGCAGGCCCCGCAGCAGCAGGCACCGCAGTATCCCGGAACCTCCACCCCGCAGAGCGCCTACGCCCACCCGGGCTCGGGCGCCTACACCTCTCCGCAGCAGCCCGCGTACGGCGCGACCCCCGCACCGGCACGCCCCGCCGGCCCGAACAACACCCTCGCGCGCGTCGCGTTCATCATCGCCCTCGCGGTCGCCGCGATCGGCGCGCTGCAGGTGCTGACCCAGCCGTTCCTGCTGTCGTCGATCGGTTACTACTCGGGCTACGGCGATGGCGGCTACGGCGTCTTCACGCTGCTGTTCGGCGTCGTCACGTTCCTCGCCAGCGCCGCCGCCCTCGTGCTCGGACTCATCGCGGTGCGGCGCCCCGGCGGCCAGGTGTTCGCGGGCGTAGCGATCGGCGTCGGCGGCGTGCAGCTGCTCGGCATCATCCTGGGCTGGATCTCGAGCCTGTTCTACGCATTCCTGTAAGCGCGCACCCGGCGAGTGGTCAGCCGTCGGCGAGCACGCGCTCGTAGACCTCGACCATGGCGGCGGTGCGCGACGACTGCCGGAAGGCCTCGGCCACCGTGGGTAACGGGGTGGGCGCCGTGCCGGCGGCGATGTCGGATGCCGCGACCCGCAGCGTCTCGGCGAGCGCTGCGACGCGCGCCGGCTCGACGGACGGGGTCCCTGAGCTTGTCGAAGGGTCGGCCACCGCCCAGAACCCGCCCCCGAGTTCGGCGGCGATGTCGGGGTCGCTGATGATCGACGGCGTGCCGAGCGTCGCGGCCTCGAACGGGGTCATGCCCTGCGTCTCGAAGCCGATCGACGTCTGCACCAGCGCATCGGCTGCGGCGATGCGAGCGAGGGTCTGCGGGTAGGTGAGGCGCCCGGCGAATCGTACGCCGTCGTGTCCGGCGACGAGCTTCTCGGCCGCTGCGCGCTGCCCTCCCCCGCCGATGATCTCGAGCTCGGCGTCGATACCGGCCGTGTTCCACGCTTCGAGGAACGGGAGCAGCCGCTTCTCGGGACTCATGCGTCCGAGCCACACGAACCGCGGGCGTCCCGGCATCCGTTCGACCGGCGCCTCGGCGAGCACGGCGGCGCGCACGTCGTCGTCGATGCCGTTCCAGATCACGTCGACCGCATCGAACACGTCGTGCTGCTCGAGCCGGCGGGCGAAGTGCGTCGAGGGGGCGGTGACGGCGGATGCCCCGGCCGCGAGCCCCCGCAGGAACGCCCAGCCGTCGCTGCCGCCGACCGGGCGCCCGGGCGCCGACCCTGCGGCACCTCGCAGCGCCACGCGGCGCCACGCGTTCAACGCTGCGAGCACCGGACGGTGCAGAGGGGTGACGGCCGCGATCCCGACGTCGACGCGATTGTGCATCGTGTGCACGACCGGGATGCCGTGCCGCTGCGCATACCGGTGGCCGATGAAGGCCCCCCAGAAGTCCGCCTGCACGTGCACGAGATCGACGGGCGGACGCGTGGTCATCGCGCGGTCGAGGTAGCGATCGGTCGCCCGCCCCGGCCACGTCATCGAGTACTCCCGGTCGAGCGTGATCGGCATCGAGGGCAGGTCGAGATTCGCGGCATCCATCGCCGCGCCCGCCGCTCGTGGCCCATGCATGCGCGGCGCGACGACGGTGACGGTGTGCCCGGCGCGCTCGAGGAACTCCCGCTGCAGCCGCATCGAGACCTGCGCCCCACCGAGCGAGTCGAGGTGCTGGTCGCCGAAGAACACGACGTGCATGCGCGTCACTCGGGCAGAGGAGCGTCGCGGTACAGCGCCTCGAACGTGTCGAGGGTGCGATTGATGTCGTGGATCGCGACGCCGTCGAGCGACGCCTGCTGCATGCGCGCGTACTCGGCCGGCTCGGCGGTCAGCACGTCGGCGAGGCGTGCGGCGAGTTCGTCGACGTTCCCGGGCTCGAACAGGTAGCCGTTCTCGCCGTGGTGCACGAGGTGCGGGAGCGCGACGGCATCCGCGGCGACGATCGGCAGCGCCGAGGCCATGGCCTCCATCGTCGCGATCGACTGCAGTTCGGCGATCGAGGCGATCACGAACAGACTCGCGCGCGAGAGCAGCGCCCGCAGTTCTTCGTCGGAGGTGCGCCCGTGGAAGGTGACCCGGTCGCCGAGACCGAGCTGGGTGGCGAGGTTCTCGAGCTGCTTGCGCTGGTCTCCGCCGCCGACGATGTCGAAGGTGGTGTCGAGCGCCGGGTCGAGCTTCGTCATCGCCTGCAGGATGACGTCGATCTGCTTCTCGGCCGTCAGGCGCCCGACGAACACGATCCGGTTCTTCTCGCGCGGTGCGATGACCGGGGTGTACTGCGTGCGGTCGATGCCGCAGCTCACCGGGATCACGCCCTTCACCGCGACCGTGCCCTCGAGGAAGTCGGCGGCACGGCGGGTGGGCGTGGTCACCGCGCGGGTCAGGTCGAAGGTGCGCTTGGCATCGGCCCACGCGTGCTTCGTGATGAAACGGTTCACGGCGTCCGGCATCGTCGTGTGCTCGAGGATGTTCTCGGCCATGACGTGGTTCGTGGCGATCACGGGGATGCCGCGCTGGCGCGCGATGCGCGCGAGGCCGCGGCCGATCACGATGTGCGACTGGATGTGCACGACATCGGGGTTGACCCGGTCGAGCACGGTGCGCGCCCAGTGCTTCGAACGCCACGGCCACACGAAACGCAGCCAGTCGTGCGGCGCCCAGCGCACCGACGGCAGCCGGTGCAGGGTCATGCGCTCGCCCTCGATGATCTCGGTGTGCGGCTTCGAGCGGCGGTACGCCTGATTGGGCGCCGAGACGTGGACGTCGTGGCCGCGCTGCACGAGACCGGCGGCCAGACGCTCGGCGAAGCGGGCGGCGCCGTTGATGTCGGGCGCGAACGTGTCGGCGCCGATCAGGATGCGCAACGGTCGCTCCCCGGTGTCGGGTGCGCTGGTCGGGTCGGTGGGAGAAACAGACATGCTGCCTTACGGTTCGCGGCCAGGGGTGCCCCGGAGGACGTTGGCAACTCTACCGGAGGCCCCTGCGCGCGACTCCGAGGCCCACCGGCATCCTCCCGGCAACACCGTCTACCGTGGAGACATGCGACTGACTGCGGATGCCGACCCCTCGCTGTGGATCCCCGTGACCGACTCGCTGGGGTGGAAGGGACGACGCCACCGCAAGGCGGCCATCCGGATGCTCCTGGGCCAGGCGAACGCGGCCCTGGGCGCGACCGAGCGACCGGGCTCGCGCCTCGGGGCGTGGATGATGAGCCAGGCCGCCCCGATGCTGATGAAGCGCGCCGACGGACGCGTGCTGGTGTGGACATGGAAGGCCGACCCCGAGCTGGTCGTCGCGATGGCGACCACGCAGGAGCTCACCCCCGAGGTGCGCATCGCGCGGGCATCGATGCCGATGGAGTACGACGACACGGTCCAGTTCCGCACGGCTCTCGGCGCGGGCGAGAAGCTCGTCGTCGCGATGCCGCCGTCGCCGGCCGCCCCGCCGTTCACGACCTACACGTGGGACACGGGAACGCACCTCGTCACGCTCACCGCGATCTGCAGCGAGCGCGAGCGTTTCGGCACCCTCGACGGCGCGCTCGACGATCTGGCGCGCAGCATCCGCATCGCCGACGATCTCACCGGCGGCGAGTCGCCCGACGTGCTGCGGTTGCCACCGGCCTGACGCGTGCCCGATTCCCGAGCCGTGAGGGGTCAGAACACGCCGCGCGTCGAGGTTCCGGTGCGGCGTGTCATGACCCCTCACGGGGAGAGAAGCGCATGCAGACGAGGGCCGGACGGGCATCCCACGACGGCACGCGCCCGAACCCGCGCGACTCGTAGAGGCGGATGACGTCGGTGCGCCATTCCCAGACCGACAGGCGCACATCGCCCTCACCGGCCGTGATCGCGGCGTCGAGCAGCCCGGATCCCACTCCCCGGCCCCGCACCTCGGGCGAGGCCCAGAGCCGCTTGATCTCGACGCCGTCGGCATCGGGTCGCAGCACCACGACTCCGACGACCTCACGGTCGAGCTCGGCGACGAACACACCGCAGTCGGCGTAGGCATCGGCCGGGTCCTCGACCTCGCGACGGTAGGTCTCGGGCAGAGCGTCGGACGCCGGGGCCGCCCCGTGGGCGACCTTCTCGCTCTCGGTCTGCCGGAGGTAGTCCTCGACGAGGCGCCCGACGGCGACGGCATCCCCCCCGCTGAGATCTGCTGTTCGGATCATTCCTCCAGTCTTCCCCGTCCCGGGGGTCCGGAGAGACCACGGATGCCGTGGCTAGGCTTGCCCGATGGACAACGTCGCCCTCTCCCCCGCCGACCCCCTGCGCTTCGGCGCGAACTACACGCCGCGATCGAAGTGGATGCACGCGTGGATGTCGCTCGACCTCGACGAAGTGCGCCGCGACTTCTCGGCCCTCGCCGACCTCGGGCTCGACCACCTGCGCATCTTCGCGCTGTGGACGGTGCTGCAGCCCAACCGCACGCTCATCCGCGACGAAGCGGTCGATGACGTGCGCGCCGTGGTCGACGTCGCCGCCGAGTTCGGGCTCGACGCGAGCGTCGACGTGATCCAGGGGCATCTGTCGAGCTTCGACTTCATCCCGTCGTGGCTGTTCACCTGGCACGACAAGAACATGTTCACGCACCCCGAGGCGCTGAGCGGGCAGGCCGAGCTGGTCACGCGCCTGGGCGAGCGGCTGACGGACGCCCGCAACTTCCTGGGCTTCACGCTCGGCAACGAGACGAACCAGTTCTCGGCGCAGACCCACCCCTCGCCCTGGCCGGTCACCGAGGCCGAGGCCGCGACCTGGATCACGACGCTGCTCGATGCGGCCGACGCATCCGCCCCCTCGCAGCGCCATGTGCACAGCGAGTACGACGCCGCCTGGTACATGGACGGCCACGGCTTCACCCCGGCGCTGGCCTCGCGGCTCGGCGCGATGACGACCGTGCACTCGTGGATCTTCAACGGCACCGCGCAGAAGTACGGCGGGCGGTCGACGGCATCCGATCGTCATGCCGAGTACATGATCGAGCTGGCGCGCGCGTTCGCGACCGACCCCCACAAGCCGATCTGGCTGCAGGAGGTCGGCGCTCCGTCGAACTGCCTCGCCCCCGAGCAGACCCCCGACTTCCTCGAGGCGACGCTGCGCTCGGTCGCGCGCACCGACGACCTGTGGGGCGTGACGTGGTGGTGCTCCCACGACGTGAGCCGCGATCTCGCCGACTTCCCCGACCTCGAGTACACGCTCGGACTCGTCGATCAGACGGGCACCGCCAAGCCGATCGGCCGACGGTTCGCCGAGCTGATCCCCGAGCTGCGAAAGCGCCGTCCGGCGCCGGCGCGCACGCTCGGCATCGTGGTCGAGGTCGACGATGCCGAGACGCCGATCAGCCGCGGCGCGATGAGCCCCGGCGGCTCGATCTTCCAGGCGTGGGTGGACGCCTGCGAGTCCGGCGCCGACCCGGCGTTCGTGACGTCGACGGATGCCGCCGACCCGGCGCTGCTCGAGGCCCGCGGCATCACCGAGCTCGTGCGGCCGGTCGTGGAGCGCACCGCGTACGTGTCGCGCAACACGGAGGTCTGAGCGGGCTCGTCGGGTGCATCGATCGGTGCGAAACGTCGGTCATCCGCTCCGATAGCCGGCATTGTGCACCGATCGATGCACACGCGAAACGGTCGATGCGCACACGAAAAGGGGCGGATGCCGAAGCATCCGCCCCTCACCCCTCCGGGGGTCTCAGACCGCGACGTCGCCGACGAGGTTGACCTTGATGCCCATGCCCGCGAACATCGCGGCCTTGGCGATGAGCGCCTTGTCGGCGGTCTCGGCGTCGGGCGCGTAGACCGTCTGGGCGTGGTTGGCCTTGTGGCGGGCCATGAACTGGTCGCGCGAGACGCCGTGCAGCACGACGTGCGCGATCGGCCACTCCGGGTTCGTGGCGTCCTTGCGGCGCTGCGTCTCCTCGGCGGGCAGCTCGACGACGGATGCGCGGAAGATGTCGGCCTGCAGGATGCCGTCGGCGATGAACACGCGCGAGAGCACGAGCTCGCCGGGCTTCGAGACACCGTTGATCGTGGCGCCGCCCGCGGGGAAGAACACGTGGCCCTGGCGCCAGCCCTCGGCGTTCTGCCAACCGCCGAGGTGCGAGGCGGGCACCGAGCCCGAGATCTCGTAGACCCAGACGAACTGGCCGTCGAACTCTTCTCCCCAACGCACGTCGTGCAGGGTGTTGTCGGGCACCAGGCCCATCGCGCGCCACACCCGGTCGGTGACGAGCGCATCGACGGCGACGCCCTCGTCGGCCTCGTTGAAGTGCGGGAAGGCGCGGCCCTCGTGCAGCACACGCGAACCGTCGCGCGAGGTGACCGGCGGGCGCTCGGTGGAGTTCAGGATGCCTTCGGCGAGGTCGGATGCCGGTACCAGGTCCTTCAGACCCTGCTGGTACTGGATGCCGACGGCGTCGAGCCCGAAGTCGTCGGCGATGCGGAGGGCGGCGATGTACATCTTGAGCTGCCACTGCACCTGCTCGCGGGTGAGCTCGGTGGCGGCATCCTCGCCGTAGACGAAGGTCATGCCCGCATCGATCAGCCAGTCGTAGGCGGCATCCGCCTCGGCCTCGCTGACCTCGAGCATCTCGGCGTACAGCGCGGACTGCGACAGGCGCTCCTTGTAGATGCCGGCCCGGTTGAGCAGCTCGTCGTCGAAGATGGCGTTGTACATGCCCATGCAGCCCTCGTCGAAGACGCCGATGATGGCCTTCTCGGCGAGCAGCTCGGCGGCGAGCGCCTCACCCAGCTGCTTCTCGGGGCTGTCGGGAAGCTCGGGCAGCGGGCGCACGTGGGAGGCATCGTGGGTGATGGCGCCGGTCTCGGTCCACTCCTTGATGCCGTTCTTGAACCACTCGTCGGTGAAGTCGACCGACCAGATCGTCGCGTAGGGCTTGTCCATCTTGGTGAGGCCGGCGTTCAGCCCGAGCAGCCCGACGAGTCCGGGCCAGTCGCCCGCGAAGTTCGCGACCGTGAGGATCGGCCCCTGGTGCGTGCGCAGCCCGGCGAGCACGTGGTGCGAGTACTGCCAGACGGCCTCCGCGACGATGAGCGGGGCATCCGTCGGGATGTTCTTGAAGACCTCGAGGCCCATGCGCTGGCTCGAGATGAAGCCGTGGCCGGTGGCGGGGTCGACGTCGTTGGCGCGGATGACGGTCCAACCGAGGTCGTTGAAGACTCCGGTGACGCCCGCTTCGAGCTCGACCTGCACGGGCCAGCCGCCGGTGTTGGCGGCCTCGCGCAGGTCGCCGGATGCGATCAGGTACGCGGTCTTCGGGGCGGATGCCGGGCGGGATGCCGGGGTCGGCAGGGTGTAGGTCATGATTCCTCCGATGCGGGGGTGGATGCGGTGGTCGTGGGGCGGGTGGCGCCGCGCTGCTCGGCGGCGAGTTCGTGCACGACGTCTCGGGTGCCGGCGTACAGGCGCACGTACCGGTCGAAGAGGGTGTCGTAGGTCGTGCGCAGTTCGGCGTTCGGAGTGATGGTGTCGGTCACCGGGTTCCACTCGGTGATGAGCGGGGGCTCATCGGCGGTGGCCACCGCGGCGAGGAAGGCCGCACCGTAGCTCGCGCCGATCGTGGTCGCCGGAACCTCCTGCACGAGGCCGGTGACGTCGGAGACGACCTGCAGCCAGAGGCGGCCCTGCGTGCCGCCGCCGACGGCGACGATGCGGCGGATGTCGGCGCCGGCCGCGCGCATGGTCTCGACGTTGTGGCGCACGCCGAGGGCGGTCGCCTCGAGGGCCGCGCGATACAGATCGCCGCGGGTGTGTTCGAGGGTGAGACCGGCGACCACGCCGCGGGCGTCGGGGTCTTGGATCGGGGTGCGCTCCCCCGCGAAGTACGGCAGGACGAGCAGGCCCCGGGCACCCGGGCCGGATGCCTCGGCCTCGGCGAGGAGCTGCGGGTAGTCGGCATCCGTCAGGTCTGCGAGCCACGCGGTCAATGCGCCCGAGGTCGAGAGGCCGCCCGCGAGGTTGCGGGTGCCGGGGAAGGCGCCGGCGGTGGTCCACATCGACGGGGTGCGGAGGGTCTCGTCGCCCGTCGCGACGAGGAACATGGTCGTGCCGTACATGAGCATGAGGTCGCCGACCTCGTGCGCGCCGACGCTGACGGCCTCGGTCCACGCGTCGATCGTGCCGGCGATGACGGGGGTGCCCGCCGGAATGCCGGTGATCTCGGATGCCTGCGCCGTCACGGTGCCCGCGATGTCGCCCGCCCAGGCGAGGCGCGGCTGCACGATGGCGGTCGCGTAGCGGCCCCAGAAGGGGGCGTGCCAGCGCTCGTTCTCGATGTCGTAGAGCGGCGAGACCTGGCTGGCCGACTGGTGGTCGAGCACGTAGGCGCCCGTGAGCCTGCGGGCGAGCCACGACGCCGGCATGAAGAGGCGGCGGGCGCGCGCCCAGGCATCCGGCTCCTCCTCGGCGATCCACGCGATCTTCGGGCCGCCCGCCTGCGAGGTGAGCACCGATCCGCCGACGCGGGTGATCTCGTCGACGCCGAGGTCGGCGGTGATGCGCTCGATCTGGGCGGTCGCGCGGGTGTCGACGCCGTAGAGGATCGCGGGGCGCACGGGCTCGTCGTTCTCGTCGGCGAGCAGGATGCACGGGCCCATGCCGCTCACTCCGACGGCGGTGAGTTCGGCATCGGGCCGGGCGGCGATCAGTTCGCGTGCGATGTCGGCGAACTCGTCCCACCAGATCGCGGCATCCATCTCGACCCAGCCGGTGCGCGGCCGCGAGACGTCGTGCGCGCGGGTGGCGGTGGCGAGGATCGTGCCGTCGGATGCCGTGAGCACGCCCTTGGTGCTGGATGTGCCGACGTCGACCCCGAGGGTGCATCGCATGGTGTGTCCTCCTTGATCACGCTCGGTTCAGGATATGTGAAATCGATTTCAGATCGCAAGTGGAGTTTGTGGTTGCGTAGTCAGCGCGGGACTGGTCCGCGACATCTCGCAGATCTGCGGAGTCTCCCAGCGTTCTCTCCCTCCTGCTTCGAGATTCTGCAGAAATGCGAGATTGTGCGCGGGGTGCGGAGGGGAGCAGGTAAGGGGGCCGGGAAGGAGGGGCGGGGAAGGGGAGAGCGGGGAGGGGAGAGTCAGCCCCGGGCCGCGCTCGCGTGCCGGGTCTCGCCGCGCAGCACGACTGTGCGGGCGGGCTTTGAATCTCCGGCGATGCGCTCGAGCAGCATGCGGGCGGCCGTCACGCCCATGTGCCGCGCGGGCAGGCGCACGATGCTCACGGCGGTCGGCGAGAGCGTCGTGAACGGCAGCGATCCGACCACCGCGACACCCACCGCGGGCGGGGTGAGACCGCGTTCGGTGAGCACCTGGATCGCACCGACGCCGATGAGGTTGTTACCGGCGACGACGGCATCCGGCGGTTCGGGGAGCGCCAGCAGCTCCTCCATCGCCGCCCGCGCGCCGTCGACCCGGAACGTCGCGAACCGCTGCAGCGCCGCGATGTCGGCCTCGCGCCCGGCATCCGTCAGCGCCTGTCGCCACCCGGCGGCACGATCGGCGGCCGTGTCGATGTCTTCCGGCCCGCCGATGTAGGCGATGCGGCGGTATCCGGCCGCGATCAACGAGTCGGTCGCCGCGACACCCGCCTCCCGGTTCGCCATCACGACGCCGTCGAGGTCGTAGCGCGTGGCGCGGTCGACCGCGACGACGGGGCGACCGGTCGCGAGGATGCTGTCGAGGCTCGTGGCGTCGGAGGCCGCGGCGATGATGACGCCCGACATGTGCTCCGCGATCGCGATCTGCAGGTAGGTCGACTCCTTGGCGGGCTGCGAGTCGGAGTTGCAGAGCACGACCGAGTACCCGGCCTCGCTCGCGACGTCTTCGACCCCGCGCGCCATCTCGGTGAAGTACGGGTTCTCGATGTCGGGGATGACGAGGGCGATCACCTCGGAGGTCTGCGTGCGCAGACTGCGGGCGGCGCGGTTGGGCGTGAAGTCGAGATCGGCGGCGGCCCGACGCACGGCCTCGACCTTCTCGGGCGAGACCTTGGTGCCGTTGAACACCCGCGAGACGGTCGCCGGCGAGACGCCTGCGCGCTCGGCGACGTCGTAGATCGTGGTCATGTCCCGCCCTCTGCTGCCCGGATGCTTCACCCTATCCGCCCCGCCGGTGCATCGATCGGTGGAAAGCGTCGGCTCTGGCCCGCGAGAACCGTCATTTCGCACCGATCGATGCATGTGGGCAGGGTCAGGCGGCATCCTCCTCGGCGGTCGTCGCGATGTGGTGCTGCAGACGTGCGTGCACCTCGTCGAGTCGAGCGCGCGCGGCGTCGTCGAGAGCCGGCAGGGGCGAGCGGCAGTCGCCGAGCGACAGAGCGGATGCCTTGCCGCCGAGGTACTTCGCGGCGCCGAAGACCCCGACCTCGACCATCGCCTCGACCGTGTCGTTGATGCGCACCTGCACCGCGCGTGCCCCGGCGAGGTCGCCCGCCTCGAATCTGCGGCGCAGCGACAGGAAGAGGTCGATCTGCAGAGCGACGGTCGTGCCGATCGCGCCTCGCGCACCGATCGAGAGTGCCGGCAGATAGAACTCGTCGAACCCGTTGATGAGCGTCTGGTGCGGGTAGCGCTGCAGGATGCGCTCGGCGCCGTAGAGGTTGCGCGAGGTGTGCTTGACGCCGATCACCTGCGGCAGGGCGAGCAGCTCGTCGAAGCCGCCCTCCGAGATGTCGCGGCCGGTGAACTGCGGGATGTTGTAGAGCACGAACGGCAGGTCGACGGCGTCGATCACCGTGCGGAAGTGCCGCACGACGTCGGCCGTGGAGTACCCGTAGTAGAGCGGCGGGATCATCGAGATCGCGCCGACCCCGGCATCCTTCGCCGCCTGCGCGATGCGCACCGCCTCTCCGGTCGACATGGCACCCACGTGCGAGACGACGGGCACGCGCCCGGCGGCGGCCGCGACGGCGGTCTCGGCCACCGCGACGCGCTCGGCCTCTGCGAGCAGCACGCCCTCCCCCGACGAGCCGCACACGTAGACGCCCTCGACACCCCGGCGGATGTCGCCGTCGAGCATCGCGGCGAGCGCCTCGTGGTCGACGCTCTCGTCACGGTGCATCGGGGTGACCGCGGCCATGAACAGACGCGTGCCCAGCAGGTCGCTCACCACGCCGTCCACCCGCCGTCGACGACGACGTTCGACCCGGTCATATAGGTCGAGGCGTCGGAGGCGAGAAAGACCAGGGCGCCGTTGAACTCGTTCGCCTCGGCCATGCGCCCGATCGGCATGCGCGCGGTGTAGTTGGCCTGGAAGGTCGCGTCCTGCGTGTCGCGGCGCACGCCCGAGGGCGTGAGCGTGTTGACGCGGATGCCGGCGCGCCCCCAGTACGTCGCGCAGTAGCGGGTGAGGTTGTAGAGGCCCGATTTCGCGGCCGAGTACGCGACCGGCTTGATGAACGGGATGCCGGTCTGCTCGGCCTTGTAGGCGTAGATGTCCTGCACCGGCGAGACCATGCCGTAGATCGACCCGACGTTGACGATCGAGCCGCCGAGTCCGGCGTCGCGCATTCGACGACCGGCCGCCTGGGTGACGAGGAAGGTGCCGACCAGGTTCGTGTCGACCACCTCGCGGAACACCTCGACGGGGAACTGCTCGAACGGCCCCGACACCTCCGGCGGAGCGCTGGGCTGCGTGTCGAGGCCGGCGTTGTTGACCACGACGGTCGGCACGCCCCAGGTCTGCGCGACGCGGTCGAATCCGGCATCCACGCTCTGCTGATCGGTGATGTCCATCGCGACCGCGAGCAGTCGGCCCTCGGGGTCGGAGATGCCGAGCTCGGCCGACGGGTCGGCCACCTCGCGGCGGGAGGTGACGGCGACGCGCGCGCCGCGGCCGTGCAGTTCGCGCACGAACTCCGCGCCGATCTGGCCGAAGCCGCCGGTGACGACCACCACCTTGTCGCGCACGGAGAACAGCGGGTCGAATCCTTCAGACATGTCTTTCGATACTCCAGGTTGCAGGGCGCTCAGCCCTTGACGGATCCGGCGGTCAGGCCCGACACGATGCCGCGCTGCGCCCACAGGAAGAAGATGATGGCGGGCAGGGCGAACAGCAGCGCGCAGAACATCACCACGTTCATCGGCGTGTAGAACTGGCCGAGGAACGACGACAGCCCGACGGATGCCGGCCACAGATCGCTCGACGAGATGAAGGTGTTCGCGAACATGAACTCGTTCCACCCGTCGAAGAACGCGATGACCGAGGCCGCCGCGATGCTCGGCATGATCAGCGGGAGCACGATCGTGGTGAGGATGCGCAGGCGCGAGCATCCGTCGATGCGCGCCGACTCCTCGATCTCGTAGGGGATCTTGTCGATGCCGCTCTTGATGATGAACATCGCCACCGGCATCACGAAAGCGGTGTCGGCGAGCACGAGGCCCCAGTGGCTGTTGAGCAGCCCGGCGCCCGCGAAGATCGCGTACAGCGGCACGATGATCAGCGCCTCGGGCAGCATCTGGGTGCTGAAGAAGATGAACCCCGCGACGCCGCGGCCGTGGAACCTGTAGCGGCTGAGCGCGTAGGCGGCCATGGTCGCCAGCACGAGGCTGAGGACGGTGGTGCCCGCGGCGATCACGAACGAGTTGCCCAGCCAGCGGAAGATCGGGATGTCGGCGAGGAACCCGCCCCACTGACCGATGTTCTGCACCTCGGGCACGAGGGGCTGCGATCCGCCGTACAGCGAGGACTCGGTGCCGAGCGAGGTCGACAGCATCCAGTAGACGGGAAAGCCGCAGAACACGACGAGCAGAGTGATCAGCGCGGCCTTGCCGAGGCTGCCGAACTTGGCGGCGACGCCACGACGGCGCGGGAGGTCGGTGGGAATGCGCACGGTGGTCATCGCTGGCTCTCCTGACGTTCCTGGATCTGCTCGACGATGAAGTACACGACCGTGACCAGCAGCGAGAGCACGAGGCCCAGGGCGCCGATCGCGGCGGCCCGCCCGAGGTTCTGGTCCTGGAAGGCGGTGCGGTAGACGTTCACCACGAGCGTGTTGGTGACGTCGAGCGGTCCACCGCCGGTGATGAGGAAGATGATCTCGAAGCGCCGGATCGACCAGATCGTCATGAGCAGGGTGATGACGCGGACGGTCGGCATGATGTGCGGCAGGGTGACCGCGCGGAACGACTGGAAGCGCGTCGCGCCGTCGACCCAGGTCGCCTCGCGGAGCTCGTGCGGCACGCTCTGCAGCGCACTCAGCATCACGAGCATGACGAGCGGGGTGAGCTTCCAGACCGTCGCGAGTGTGACGGCGAAGAGTCCGTACTGCGGATCGACGAGCCAGCCGTGCTGCCCGAGCCCCAGCGCACTGGTGGTGCGGTTCAGGATGCCCTGCTCGTTGTTGTAGATCCACACGAAGATGAGGGCGGCGGCGACCGTCGGCACGGCCCACGGGATCGTCGCGATCGCGCGGATGATGCCGCGGCCCTTGAACGCGGTGTTCAGCAGCAGGGCGCCGGCGGTGCCGATCGCGACCGAGAACACGACGGTGAAGAGCGTGTAGAGCAGCGTCGTGGCGACCGACGACCAGAACTTGTCGCTCGAAAGCAGGTAGTCGTAGTTCTCGAGACCGACCGCCCGACCACCCGCGGGGTTCACGAGCTTGGTCGCCGTGAACGACAGCAGCACGCCGCGGATCAGCGGGAAAACCGTGAAGATCGCCAGATACGCGATCGCCGGGAAGAGGAAGAGGTAGGCGCCGTTGCGCTCGATGAAGCGCGAGATCGCGCCGCTGTCGCGGCGACGCCTCGGCGGCGAGGCAGGGGGCGCAGTCTGCGGCGCCTCGAGCGTGGGGGTGGCCATGGCCGGGTGTCCTTTCGCGTGTCGCGGGAGTGACCGAGGGGCGGGCGGGCGGGGGAAGAACCGCCCGCCCCTCGGGGTGCTCAGCCGAGTTCGGCTTCGAGGGTCTCCTGCACCTCGGCGAGCTTCGCCTTCACGTCGCCGCCGTTGACCCGCAGGTCTTCGACCGCCGTGAGCACCTCGCGCCAGATGACCTTGCTCTCGGTCTCGAAGCCCTCGACGAGCGTCGACTTCGAGGTCTTCGCGGCCTCGAGGAACTGCGTGGCCCAGGGGTTCGCCTCGAGGAACGCGGCATCCGGCTCGACGTCGGTCGCCATGGCCGAGGCACCGAGGCCCGCACGGATCGCGGTCTGCCCCTCCTCCCCGAGCACCCAGCGCACGAAGTCCTTCGCGGCCTCCTTGTTGTCGCTGTTCGCGTTGACCGCGATGATCAGCTGCGAGTTCGAGCCGGGGTTCGCGAGCGGCAGCGGAGCCGCGCCCATGTTCTGACCGTTCACGGCGTTGTCGGGGTTGCTCGTGATCGTCGTCGCGACGCCCGAGTTCTCGAACAGCATGCCGACCTGCCCCTGACCGAACTTCGCACGGAACGTCGACGCGTCGTCGCCGATCGGGGCGACGCCCGAGGCGAAGGTCTCGAGGAACGCCTCGACGGCCTCGACGTTCTCGGCCCTGTCGATCGTCAGCTCGTCGCCGTCGCTGAGCTCGCCGCCGAATCCGTAGATCCAGTTGGCCATCTCGAGCGTCCAGCCGTCGATCTCGGCGGTCTGGTGACGCCCCGCCCAGCCGGCGATGCCCAGCTCGTCCTTGATGGTCTGCGCGGTGGTGAGGAACTCGTCGAACGTGGTCGGTACCTCGAGCCCGAGCTGGGCGAAGATGTCCTTGTTGTAGATGACGGTGCTGTAGGTCGGGCGTTCCCAGTTGAAGCCGTACTGCCCGCCGTCGAAGACGCCGGCCTCGTTGGTGTTGTTGAGGTCGTCGCCGAGCTCGTCGGCGATGTCGTCGAGGGGCTCGAGCACACCGGCATCCACGAGCGAGGCGAACTGGCTGTCCTGCAGCACCATGACGTCGGGGCCGCCGCCGGCGCCGAGCTCGGTGCTGAGTTTGTCGGCGTAGTTGGCGAACGGGATCTCGACCTTGGTGAGCTCGATGTCGTCGTTCGGTCCGGTGTATCCCTTGACGGCGTCCCAGATGATGGGACCCTTGCCGTCTTCGAGGAACTGCCAGTTCGAGAACGTCAGCTCTCCTCCGGCGCTTCCGGCATCGCTCTCTCCGCCCGACGCGCAGCCCGCGAGGGCGATGGCGGCGACGGCGGCGACGGCGGCGAGGCCGGTGATCCGCAGCGCGCGTGCGTTGCGGGACGGGTTCTGGGGGTTCGACTTCACTGTTCACTCCTTTGGCCAGCAAGTTCTCTGCGACGGTGCAGCCGACTCCTCGCTCGGGACGCGTGAAATCGGTTTCATAAAGATAACTTCGTAGTCTTCACGCTGTCAAGGACCAAATGGTTACGCAACCTCCGACGATGTGAACCGGCGCATGGAGGCGTCGACTTCCGTGAGGGGTCACGACACGCCGCGACTCGCGGGAGAGTTGCGGCGTGTCTTGACCCCTCACGAGCAGAACAGATGGGAAACGACGGATGCCGCGAGGGCTGAGCCCCCGCGGCATCCGTCGTTCTCGAACTCAGGCCAGCCAGGCCGGGGCGCGCCCGCGGAGCACCCCGCGGTCGACCGAGAAGCGTCCGGCACCCGTGAAGGCGATCGCCAGAGCGGAGGCGCCGAGCAGGGCGACGAACTCGTACCCGCCCTCGCCGACCCAGAAGCCCGCGGGCAGGTGCACCAGCACGAGCGCCACCACCATGTCGACCGCCAGCAGGATGCCGGCCAGGCGGGTGAAGAGACCGAGCACGAGCATCGCTCCGCCGATCAGCTCGAGGAAGGCGACGAAGGGAGCCGCGATCTCGGGCAGCGGCACGCCCATCCCGGCGAAGCTCTGCGTGGTGCCGGCGAGCGTGTACTCGAAGATCTTCTGCGCGCCGTGGGCGAAGAAGATGCCGCCGACGGCGACGCGGAGGACGAGAAGTCCCCAGGCGGTCGCGGCGGAATTTCGGGCGGTGGTGTTCGTCATGAGGAGGCCTTCCGTCGTGGCAGGACACCGCGCGCCAGGCGCGGAGCGGGCGGGGGAACCCGTCTTCGACGCTAGGAAAGCCACCTTTCGGTTTCCTGTGGGCGTGGCCCGTCCCTGCACAACGTCGGAGATCCCGGCCGACACGCCGGCCCGGCATGCGTCTCGCCGGCATGTCGCTTCGGAACTCCGAAGTTGTGCGGCTCAGGGCCGCACGAAGAGGGCCCGAAGTTGTGCGGCTCAGGGCGGCACGAAGAGGGACGGATGCCCGGCCCACGGGCATCCGTCCCTCGAATCCGAGACTCAGCGGTGCGCGGCGACCACCTCGGCGACGGCGGTGCGCTCGGCCTCGGTGGGCTCGGCGATCGCCATGCGGCAGTACGCGTCGACCACGTCGAGCACGCGGTAGGCCTCCTTCATGCGGGCCATGTCTCCGCCGATCAGCGAGACGACGTCGTCGACCGCGGCCTGGGCGGCGGCGATCGCACCGGCATCACCCGATCGACCCGCATCCGCGAGTGCACGGAACGGCTTCGGCGTCACCGACGAGACACCCGAGACGACGCCCTGCGCCCCGGCGCCGACGGCGGCGATCAGGTCGCGGTCGGCTCCCGTGTACAGGTCGAAGTCGGCCGGAACCACCGCGCGGTACGCGGCGATCTCGTCGAGCGACAGTTCACTGAGCTTCGCCCCGACGACGTTCGGCAATGCGGCGAGGCGCACGAGCAGTTCGGGCGAGACGGTGTTGCCGCTGCGTGCGGGATAGATGTAGACGTACAGGCGGCCGGCGCCCACGGCATCCGACACCGCCTGGAAGTAGTCGAAGATCGCGTCGTCGGTCGACTTCAGGTAGTACGGGGTGAGGGCCGCGAACTCGGTCGCGCCGAGTCCGCGGGCGATCTCGACCAGGCGCACGGCCTCGAAGGTGCTGGGCTGGCCGACATGCACGATCACGCGCATGGTGCCGGCGAGTTCGGTGATCGCGGCGCCGACGAGGGAGCGGAACTCCTCGACGTCGACGGCGGGGAACTCCCCCGTCGTGCCGAGGATGAACGCGCCCTCGTTGCCCGACTGCCCGACGAAGCGGAAGATCGCGCGCGACCCCTCCAGGTCGAGGCTGCCGTCGCGGTGGAACGCGGTGGGGACGGCGGTCAGGATGTCGTAGCGGGTCACTTCTCGTTCTCCTTGGAGTTCTTGCGCGCCTTGCGGAGCGCGCGGGGGGATGTGTCGACGTTGCGCACGGTCGACGTGAGCAGGTCGGGGTTCGCTGCGAGCTCCTGGTGCGCCTTCTCGATCTGCTCGCGGCTCTCGTCGTCGAGGATCGAGTCCTCGAGCGACGTGCGCTCGGCACGCGGCTTGCGGGCGGCACGGATCGCGGGCATCACGATCGAGAGCACGGCGAGGGCGAGCAGCACGATCGCGATCGGGCTGACCACCTCGAAGAACGGCCGGGTGGGGAGGATCGCGAGGGTGCGGGCGAGGTTCTCCTCGGCGAGCGGGCCGAGCAGCAGCCCGAGGACGACGGGGCCCGCCGGCACCTGCATGCGCTTGAGCAGCACACCCACCACACCGAACACGAGCATCGTGACGACGGTCGACAGGCTGTTCGAGGTCGCGTAGGTGCCGATGATGCAGAAGATCAGGATGCCGCTCCACAGGTACGGCTGCGGCACGTCGAGCAGCTTCACCATGCCCTTCATGCGAATGAGGCTGAGCACGAGCGAGAGGATCGTGGCGACGAGCATGATGCCGACGATCGAGACGACGAGGTCGGGACGGTTGGTGAACAGCGTCGGCCCGGGGGTGATGCCCCAGATGATCATCGAGCCGATCATCACCGCCATGACCGAGTCGCCGGGGATGCCGAGCGCCATCGTCGTGGTGAGCGATCCGCCGAGCGTCGCACTCGACGCCGTGTCGGAGGCCGCGACGCCCTCGATCGAGCCCTTGCCGAACATCTCCGGGTGCTTCGACGCCTTACGCGCCCGTTCCCATCCGATGAGGCCGGCGATGTCGCCACCGGCGGCCGGGATGAGGCCGACGCCCAGGCCCACGGCCCCGCCGACGGCGGTCGCGCGGCCGGACTGCCTGAGCTCCGACCGGTTCGGCCACCAGCGGCCGAGGCTCGAGATCGGCCGCACGTTCGACTTCTTGTACGTGAGCAGTTGGTCGAACAGCTCGGCGATGCCGAAGAGGCCGATGATCACGGCGATGAAGTTGACGCCCTCGACGAGCTCGAGCACCCCGAAGGTGAAGCGCTGGTCGGCGGTCGCGGCGTAGGTGCCGACGCTGCCGAGCATGAGACCGAAGAGGCCGGCGAGGATGCCCTTGAGCATCGACTTCGACGAGATGCCGATCATGATCGAGATGCCGAAGACGACGAGCGCGAACAGCTCGGGCGACTTGAAGTAGTCGCGGGCGAAGCTGGCGATCGGCACGGCGGCGACCGAGAACAGCACGAGCGAAGCGAGGATGCCGACCGCCGAGACGATCGCCGAGATCGTCAGCGCGAGTCCGGCCCTGCCCTGTTTGGCCATCGGGTACCCGTCGAGGGTGGTGGCGATGGATGCCGGGGTGCCGGGCGTGTTGATGAGGATCGACGGCACCCGGTCGCCGAAGTTCGCGGCGACGTAGATCGTCAGCAGCACGGCGAGACCCTGCACGGGCTCGAGGGTCATCGTGAAACCGGCGGCGAGCGCGACCGCCATGGTCGCGGTGATGCCGGGGAAGGCTCCGACCATGAAGCCGAGCACGAGGCCGACGAGCATGTAGAGCAGGATCGAGATGTCGAGGAGCGAGTTCAGCCCCTCCATGAGCGCGTTCACAGGGGAATCCTCAGGAGCATCCCGAACACGACGTAGACGAACGCCGTGACGGAGGCGGAGTAGATGACGAGGCTCAGCCAGCGGCGGTGGCCGTAGAGGAGCATGAGTGCGGCCATCAGCAGGGCGGCCGCGACCGGGAACACCTCGATGCGGTAGCCGAACAGGATGACCGTGCCGAGCGACCAGAGGGCGATGAAGGCACCGGTGATCGCGAGCGTGGCGATGACGCGCAGATAGCCGCCGGGCTGGATGCGCTCGAGGTCTTCACGGGTGGGTGCCGGACGGGTCAGTGCGACGGCGAGGATCGCGATCGCGATGACCACGCCGGTGACGCCGATGACGAGAGGCCAGAAGCGCGCATCGATCTGCCCGGGGGCCGCCGCGCGGCGGAGCGGGATCTGCGTGGAGAGGAAGAGGTAGCCGGCGGTGAAGGCGAGGGCCACGACGCCGAACGCGATCTCGAGGCCCCGGGAGGCGGGTGCGCCCTCGTACTCGTCTTGCGGTGCCGCCTCGGCGGCGATGTCGGGGGTCGACATGAGGTCTCCTTCGTTGGAGGGGAGCACTGCGGGGCCGGCACGCGCCGGCCCCGCAGGAGTGTTCTCAGCCCAGGAGGTCCTGGAACAGCGCGAACTGGTCGTCGACGTACGTCGTCCACTCGGCCGAGTCGCGGTAGACGACGAGGTTCCCGGCATCCGCCTGGAACTTCTGGTAGCTGTCGGACTCGACGGCCTCCTTGACCGCGGCCTCCAGCGTCGACTTCACGTCATCGGGCAGGCCCTGCGGGGCGTAGATGCCGCCCCAGCCGCCGAAGACGACTTCGTCGCCGATGGCCTCTTCGACCGTCTCGACGTCTTCGGCGTCGGGGTGGCGCTCGTCGTTCATGACGGCGAGGATGCGCACGGCCTCGCCCTGCGCGAGCGCTTCGCCCAGGCCCGAGACGGCGGCGACGGTCTCGCCGGACGCCGCGGCGGCGACGGCCGTCGCACCGCCGTCGTACGGAACCGGGGTGAAGTCGGCGTCGGTCGCGGTGCCGAGGCCGACGGTCGCGGCCTCCCAGATCGAGCCGGCGCCGGAGTTGGCGACGGTGACGGGGCCGGACTTCGCCTGGGCGACGAGGTCTTCGAGGGTCTCGATGCCGCTGTTCGCGCCGACCGTGATGACGCCGGGGGCGAGCATGATCTGGCCGAGCAGGTCGAAGTCCGAGGGGTTCACGTTCGCACCCTGGGTGGTGTTGAGCATGGCGATCTCGACGGGCGCGAAGCCGATCACGTAGCCGTCGGCGTCCTGCGAGCCGACGTACTCCATGGCCAGGGCTCCGGCCGCACCGGGCATGTTCTCGGGGATGACGCTGACGCCGAGGATCTTCTCGAGCTCGGTCGCGAGGGCGCGCGACGACAGGTCGGATCCGCCGCCGGGGTTGGCCTGGATGATCAGGCGGATGTCCTTCTCGGGGAATGCCGACGCGGCATCTTCGCCCTCCTCGACCTTGGTGCAGGCCGAGACGACGAGAGCGGTGGCTGCGAGGGCGGCGAGTGCGGCGGCCGCCCGGGTGATGCGCTTGCGGGGCATCTTTGCTCCTCTACGTGGGTCGACCGTGTTGTCGACATCGCGAGGCTAACAGTGTTGACTGTTAACAGTCAACACTTCGTCGCACGAACGTGGATAGTAGAGGTGCGGTTCGAGTTCCAGAATGCCAGGATGGTGGGGACCGTGGAGGGCGGAGAATGTTCGACGAGCGAAGACGACAGGAAGCGCTCGAGGAACTGGGGATCCTCGACACCCCGCGCGACGAGCGCGTGGACCGAGTAGCACGACTGGCCAAGGAGATGTTCGGGGTACCGATGGTGAGCGTCTCGCTCATCGACCGCGATCGACAGTGGCGCAAGACCGAGATCGGGCTCGGCGCCGACGAGGCCCCACGACAGGACTCGTTCTGCGACTACACGGTGCGACAGGATCGCACGGTGGTCGTCGAGGATGCCGCGCTCACCGATCTCTTCGCCGACAACCCGTTCGTGAGCGGTGATCCGCACCTGCGCTTCTATGCGGGGCATCCGCTGCACGCCCCCGGAGGCGAGCCGATCGGCACGCTGTGCGTGCTCGACACCGAGCCCCGCACGCTGACCGACGCACAACTCGACCTGCTGCGGGACCTCGCGTTCTGGGTGCAGTCCGAACTGGCGAACGACGCCGAACTCGATCATGCGGCGGTCATCCAGAGCACACTCCGACCGCACGCGCATCCGCAGGTGCCGGGCTACACGATCGCCGGCGGTTCGGTCTCCCGCGGCGCACTCGCCGGCGATTTCTACGACCTCGGCATGCACGACGGGGCGCTGCGCATCACCCTCGCCGACGCGATGGGCAAGGGCACCGGCCCGGCGCTCATCGCCGCGAGCGTCCGGGCCTCGCTGCGCACAGCGCCCGAACGCGGGCTCGCCGCGTCGATCGCCGAGGTCGACCGGCTGCTCGAAGAGGACCTCGGCGACACGGCGATGTTCGTCACCGCCGTGCACGCCGAGATGTCGCCCACGACCGGCGATCTCGACATCATCGATGCGGGCCACAGCCTCGCGTTCATCCTGCGCGCCGACGGCTCGTGGGAACACCTGCGATCGACGAGCCTACCCCTCGGCATGGGCATGGGCCTGCAGCCCCCCGAGATCCGCGAGCCCCGGAACGCGCGGCTCGAGCCGGGCGATGCCTTCGTGTGCTGCAGCGACGGGCTCCTCGACGTGCTGGATCCCGACGACCCGTACGCCCACGTCTACCGGGTACTCACGGAACTCGGACCGGACGGGGCGATCCGCGAGGCGATGGGCCTGGCGACCGCCGAAGCGGCGACCGATGACATCACGGTCATCGTCGTGAGGCGCGACCGATGACCGCGCGGTTCGCCACGATCCGCATCCTGGCACTGCTGTCGGTGCTGCTCGGTGTGAACTACGTGGCCTGGCGATGGCTCGAATCGGTCAACTGGTCGGCCTGGTGGATCGCGGTGCCGCTCGTGATCGCCGAGACGTACAGCCTCATCGACACGTTCCTGTTCTGCCTGACCATGTGGCGCGCCAAGGAGAGGCCGGCCCCGGTCTCCGAGCCGCGCGGAACGGTCGATGTCTTCATCACGACCTACGACGAACCGATCGAGCTCGTCATGACGACCGCGCGAGCGGCCAAGCTCATCGCCTACCCGCACACCACCTGGATCCTCGACGACGGCTCCCGACCGGAGCTCGAGGCGGCGGCACGCGCCGCCGGGGTGTCGTACCTCACCCGCACGGACGATTGGACGGGCAAGCCCCGCCATGCCAAGGCCGGCAACCTGAACAGTGCGCTCTTCCAGACCGACGGCGAGTTCCTGCTCATCCTCGACACGGATCAGATCCCCGACCCGCTGATCCTGCACCGGACCCTCGGCTACTTCGCCGACGACCCGGAGGTCGCCGTCGTCCAGACGCCGCAGTGGTTCATGAACGTGGACGAGGCGGATCCGCTCGGGGCCCAGGCGCCACTCTTCTACGGACCGATCCAGCAGGGCAAGGACGGCTGGAATGCCGCGTTCTTCTGCGGCTCGAACGCGGTGCTCCGGCGCGAGGCGCTCATGCAGCTGGGCATCATCGGGTACGTGCGCGAGGTCACCGATTCGGCCGCCCGTGCCCTGCGGGCATCCGAGACGATGATCGAGGCGGAGGTCGAAGCGGCGGCCGACGCGAACTTGACGCGCGAGTTCCGCGCGCTGCAGATCGTTATCCGCCAGGGTCGCCGCGACCTGGCGGCGGGCGTCGCCGTCGCCGAGGTGGCCGACCGGGTGCGAGCGGCCGTCGATGACGCGTCGCGCATCCTCGTCGCGCAGGATCTCGCGGGCATCCGCGCCGACCTCGCCGAACTCGGCGCCCTGCCGATCGAGCACGATGCCGAACTCGATGCGATCGTCGTCGACGAGGCAGGGCTCGCGGCACTGGCGGCATCCGACCTCTCCCCCATCACCGCGCTCGACACCGTTCGCGCGCTGCTCGACGCCCTGCGCCTCGATCGCGCAGACGAGGCCCAGCCGATCCTGCCCCTGGCGACCATCTCGGTCACCGAGGACATGGCGACCGCGATGCAGTTGCACTCCCTCGGCTGGCGCAGCGTCTACCACCACGAGATCCTCGCGAAGGGGCTGGCGCCGGAGGATCTGCGCACGATGCTGACCCAGCGACTCCGCTGGGCGCAGGGCACGCTGCAGGTCATGCTGCGCGACAACCCGCTCGTCAAGCGCGGGCTCTCGATCGGGCAGCGACTGATGTACTTCGCCACGATGTGGAGCTACCTCGCCGGCTTCGCCGCCGTCGTCTACCTCACGGCCCCCGTGGTGTACCTCGTCTTCGGCGTCCTCCCGGTCACCGCCTGGTCGGTGGACTTCTTCGCGCGATTCCTGCCGTACTTCGTCGTCAACCAGGTGCTGTTCCTGGTGGTGGCGAGAGGCCTCAGAACCTGGCGGGGCCAGCAGTACTCGCTCGCGCTGTTCCCCGTGTGGATCAACGCCTGCTGGACCGCGTTCGCCAACGTCGTGCTGGGCCGCCCGCTCTCGTTCGCCGTGACCCGCAAGGACGGGCGCGATCCGCGAGGAGTTCCCTGGCGGCAGATCTGGCCGCAGCTGACGGCCATGGTCGTGCTGACGATCGCCCTCATCATCGGCGTGACGCGCGTCATCATCGGCACCGCCGACGGCACAGGCACACTGGTGAACACCGCCTGGGTGCTCTACGACCTCGTCGTGCTGAGCGTCATCATCCAAGCCGCCCGCTACCGTGGGCCGGCCGCCCGAGTCCTCGAGAAAGAGCCCCATGGATCTGAACACTGACACCCGCGACGGCTACTCCGTCATCGCCCTGGCCGGTCGACTCACCGCGACGGGAGCACCGCTGCTGCGCAACGCGGTGAGCGACCTCATCGCGGCGGGGGAATCGAACATCGTCATCGACATGGCGGGTCTGCTGTTCGTCGACTCGTCCGGACTCGGCGCTCTCGTGGGCGGGCTGAAGAGCGCGCGAGTCGCCGGTGGCGACCTGCGCATCGCGGCCGTGCCCGAGGCGGTGCAGACCGTGCTGCACCTCACCAACCTCGACCGCGTGCTGCGCGACCACCCGACGCCGGAATCGGCGTTCGATGGACGCTGAGACCCGCGCGGTGCACATCGACGGGCCGGCCCGGCTCGAGCTCGTCGACCACGTCCTCGACGCACTCGACGGGCTGTGGACGGATGCCCCCCACGTCGCCGACCAGGACCGCACGCTGTTCACCCTCGCGGTGAGCGAGGTGGCGACCAACATGGTGCAGCACACCGACGATCCGGACGGGGTCGCCCTCACCGTCGACATCCGCGTCTCGCCGGACGACCTCCTCGCCACCCTCACCGACACCGCCCCGCCGGCGGAGATCGACTGGGACGGCGTCGAGATGCCGGATGCCGACAGCGAGAGCGGCCGTGGCCTGGCGCTCTCCACCGCCGCGCTCGACGAGTTGCGGCACTACTCCGACGCCCGCGGAAACACCTGGCGTCTGCGCCGGAGACTCGCGCCCTAAGCACGCTTTGTCCTTCGTGCAAGCCCCTATCGCCGGCGCACCCCTCCGGCGACAGTGGACGCATGCTGACGCGATCGAGCACTCCCCGCCCTCTGCACGACGATTCGATCGGCCTGCTCACCCGCGGCTACCGCCTCGGCGAGCACCTCTGGAGGCGCACGGAACCGGGGGCTCGCGCCGTCGGGATGCGCCTGCTGGGAAAGCCCGCGCTGTTCGTGCGCGGCGCCGAGGCGGTATCGCTGTTCTACGACGGCGACCGCATCGCCCGGCACGGCGCGATGCCCGCCTTCGTGCAGAACACCCTTTTCGGGAAGGGCTCGGTGCACAGCCTCGACGGCCCGACGCACCGCCACCGTAAGACGACCTTCCTCGATGTCGCGTACGAGGACGAGCAGGTCGCGCGCCTCGCGCCGCACCTCGAACGCGAGTGGCGGACGGAGGTCGACGCGTGGGCGGCCGGCACGAGCCGCCGCTCCGCCTATGACGCCGCGGTCGGGGCCTTCGGCCGCGCCGTCATGCGCTGGGCCGGACTCCCGGGCACGGCGCGGGCGAAGACCCGGTGGGCCGAGCGCCTCGCGCAGATCGTCGACGGATTCGGTGCGCCCTACTCCCTCGCCTTCCTCAGCGCGCAGTTCAACCGGGCATGGTCCGATCGCCACGCCGAGAACCTCATCATGGCCGTGCGGCTCGGCGAGCTCGAGACCGTCGAGGGCACCGCCCTGCACGAATGGGCCTGGCACAGGGACGAGACCGGCGTGCTGCTGTCTCCGCGCCTCGCCGGCATCGAACTGCAGAACGTGCTGCGGCCGATGATCGCCGTGGCGCGGTTCGTCGCCTACGCCGCGAAGCGACTGCACGAGCATCCCGAGTGGCGCGGGCGCATCGCGACCGAAGCGGCCGAGCGTGGTTCGCTGACCGACGGCCCGCTGGCCACGGCGTTCGCGCAGGAGATCCGCCGCACCTCGCCGTTCGTGCCGATGCTTCCGGCCTGGGCGACGGAGGATGTCGAACTCGACGGCGAGCGGGTGGAGGCGGGCGATCGGGTCGTGCTCGACATCCTCGGCACGAATACGGATGCCGCGTCGTGGAACCGCCCCGGGGACTTCGTTCCGGATCGGTTCGTCGGGATCGACGACTACGAGGCGATCGAGACCTTCATCCCGCACGGCGGCGCGGATCCGCGCACGGGGCACCGCTGCCCCGGCGAGAAGCTCGCGATCGCGGGGCTCGCGGCTGCGGTCTCCGCGTTGAGCGACCGAAGCGTCGAGATCCTCGACGACGGGCTCGAGGTGAATCTGCGCCGCCTCCCGACGATGCCGGCGTCCGGCGGACGCGTCCGCGGCTGCCCCTTCCACCGCCGCGGCTGACACCGGCGGCGCTCGAGTCACGCACCTCGTCGCCGCGGCGGGCGGAGGAGCGCACGGCGCGCGATTCGAAAGCCGAAGGCGAGGTCAGACCCGCGCGGTGATCTCGCTGAGCATGCGATCGCGGGCGCCGTCGAGGTGCGCGGCGAGGACGGCGGATGCCTCGTCGGGGGTGCCGGTGCGCATGACGTCCATGAGCGTGCGGTGGTCGCCCGAGGATTCGTGCAGATCCTCGTCGTGGTTGATCGTGACTTCGAGCAGCGCGGCGAAGGTCGGCAGGTACTGACTCCACGCGCCCTCGAGCCGCGGGTGGTCGGCGAGCGCGTAGATCTGCGAGTGGAAGTCGAGGTCGGCGGTCACGAAAGCCGCATGATCACCGGCATCCGCGGCCTCTCCCATGCGCCCGACGGCGGCGGCCATCGGCGCCCAGCGCGAGGCGTCGTCGACGCGCATCGCCCGCGAGAGGGCGAGCTGCTCGAGCGCGCCGCGCAGGCTGTAGAGCTGGTCGACATCGTCGTTCGTGAGACCGGTGATGTAGACGCCGCGCGGGCGCTGCACCTCGACGAGATTCTCGAAGCTGAGCTGCGTGAGAGCGTCGCGGATCGGGCCGCGGCTCACGTCGAACTCTTCGGCCAGCGCCTCTTCGGTGATGCGGGTGCCCGGCGCGAGGTCTCCGCGCACGATGCGCTGTCGCAGCACTCGCGCGACCTGGGCCCCGAGCGACTCCGCCCGCTTGACGATCTGTGTCACGCCGACCTCCTGTTAACAGTTGACAGGATACACAGGTGGATGGCGAGAGAGGCGTCAGCCGCGGTTGTCGCGAGGGTTCCAGAGCACCACTTCGGTGGACCGGCGGATGCGGCGGCCCGACGGCATCGGTACGACACCGGACGAACCGGCGGCGAACACCCGCACCCCGGGGCGGTTCTCGCGTTCGGTGCGGAGGGACGCCTCGAGTTCGGCGACACGTCGGAGAAGCATCCGATTCTCGTCCTCGAGGTCGAGGAGGCGGGCGATCGCCGGCAGGCTGACCCCCTCGGACGAGAGCTGTGCGACCTCGCGGAGCTGCTCGATGTTGCGGTGCGAGTATCGGCGGGAGCCGCCGCGCGTGCGGCCGGGGGTGACCAGTCCGATGCGGTCGTACTGGCGCAGGGTCTGCGGGTGCATACCCGCGAGCTCGGCCGCGACGGCGATCGCGAAGACCGGGGTGTCAGCATCCATCCGACACCCCCGTCCTCGCGTACGAAGAGCGGATGCTCGTCATCGCCGAGCCTTCGCCATGAGCTCGGCACGGGGGTTCTCGGTCGGCTCCAGAGCCTGGAACTTCTCGAGCGCCTCGCGCGCCGCCTCGTCGAGATGCGTCGGCACGGCCACCTGCAGCTCGGCGAGCAGATCGCCGGTGCCCTTGCTGGTCGTCACGCCGCGCCCCTTGACCCGCAGCACCCGCCCGGAAGGGGTGCCGGGGGCGACCCGGAGCTTGACGACGTCGCCGCTCAGCGTCGGGACCTCGATGGTCGCGCCGAGCGTCGCCTCGGTGAAGGTCACCGGTACGACGAGGCGCAGGTTGAGACCCTCGCGCGTGAAGACCGGATGCGGGCGCACCGAGATCTGCACCACGATGTCGCCGCTCTCACCGCCGTCGGGCGACGGCCGACCGCGACCGCGCAGACGGATCTTCTGCCCGTCGGCGACCCCGGCCGGGATCTTCACCTTGAACGGCTTGCCGTCGTCGCCCTGCAGTGAGATCGTCTCTCCCTGCACGGCGGTGACGAAGTCGAGGGTCGTGCGAGCCGTGACGTCGGCACCGCGCTGCGGACCGCCGAAGCCGCGGAATCCGCCGCTCGTCTGACCGAAGCGCCCGTTGCCGAAGCCCCCTCCGCCCTGCCCCTGGTTGAACATCGCGAAGATGTCCTCGAAGTCGGCGGACTGCCCGCGACCCCCCTGGCCGAAGCGACTGAAGACGTCTTCGAACCCGCCGGCGCCCGAGCCGCCCGCCGTGAAGCGGGCGCCCGAGCCCATGGCGCGGATCTCGTCGTACTCCTTGCGCTGCTCGGCGTCGGAGAGCACCGAGTAGGCCTCGCTGATCTCTTTGAAGGTCGCCTCTGCCTTGGCATCACCCTGGTTGGAATCCGGGTGGTACTTCCGTGCGAGCTTTCGGTACGCCTTCTTGAGGTCGGCCTCGCTCACGTCCTTCGAGACCCCGAGGGTCTTGTAGAAGTCCTTGTCGAACCAATCCTGGCTAGCCATGCATCACCTACTCCGCTGGGACGGCGACGACGACCTTCGCAGGACGCAGCTCGACGTCTCCGAGGCGGTATCCCACCTCGACGACCTCGAGGATCGTGGTCGCCGTCGCGCCGGGCGTCGGCTGCTGGAAGATGGCCTCGTGGCGCTGCGGGTCGAAATCCTCGCCCTTCTCGCCGTACGAGACGACGCCGAGTCGCTCCACGACCGCGCGCACCTTCTCGGCGATCACGGCGAAGGGGGTGCCGTCGACGAGGTCGCCGTGCTGGCTGGCGCGATCGAGATCGTCGAGCACCGGGATCAGACCCTTGACGGCCTCGCCCTTCGCGCGCTCGATCTCGACCTGCCTCTGCTCCTCGGTGCGGCGACGGTAGTTCGCGTACTCGGCCTGCAGGCGCTTGAGGTCGTTGAGCAGCGTCGACTCGAGGTCGGCGAGCACGGCGTCCTCCGCCGCGGCCTCACCGGTCTGCGTCGCGCCGAGGATGTCGTCGACCGTCAGCCCTTCGACGGGCTCGTCGACCGAATCCATCGCGTCGACCGGCGTCTCGTCCGAGCCCTCGGCCGCTGCGGCCTCGGTGGAGTCCGGATTCTGCGGCGCGGGGCCGGATGCCTGAGCATCCGACCCCTCGCCTGCGACTCCGTTGTTCTCTTCGAAGTCCTTGTCAGCCATGATTACTTCTTCTCGTCCTCGTCGTCGACGACCTCGGCGTCGATGACATCCTCATCGGAGGAGGATGCGTCGCCCTGAGGAGCGTCACCTTCGGGAGCAGCACCGGCCGCGGCATCCGCCTGCGACTGCGCGTAGATCGCCTCGCCCAGCTTCGTCTGCGACTCGTTGAGCTTGTCGAACGCCGTCTTCACGGCCTCGTCGTCCTCACCGGCGAGAGCCGTCTTGAGGGCGTCGACGTCGGCCTGGACCGACTCCTTGACATCGGCGGGGAGCTTGTCCTCGTTGTCCTTGATCAGCTTGTCGATCGAGTACGCGAGGGTCTCGGCCTGGTTGCGGACCTCGGCGGCCTCACGGCGCTTCTTGTCCTCGGCAGCGTTCTCCTCGGCCTCGCGCACCATGCGCTCGATGTCGTCCTTCGACAGCGACGAGCCGCCGGTGATCGTCATCGACTGCTCCTTGCCCGTGCCCTTGTCCTTGGCGGACACGTGCACGATGCCGTTGGCGTCGATGTCGAAGGTCACCTCGACCTGCGGGATGCCGCGGGGGGCCGGGGCGATTCCGGTGAGCTCGAAGGTTCCGAGCGGCTTGTTGTCGCGGGTGAACTCGCGCTCGCCCTGGAAGACCTGGATCGCGACGGACGGCTGGTTGTCGTCGGCCGTGGTGAAGGTCTCGCTGCGCTTGGTCGGGATCGCGGTGTTGCGGTCGATGAGCTTCGTCATCATTCCGCCCTTGGTCTCGATGCCGAGGCTCAGCGGGGTGACGTCGATGAGGAGGACGTCCTTGCGCTCGCCCTTCAGGACACCGGCCTGCAGAGCCGCGCCGACGGCGACGACCTCGTCCGGGTTGACGCCCTTGTTCGCCTCCTTGCCGGTCTCGCGCTTGACGAGCTCGGCGACGGCGGGCATACGCGTCGACCCACCGACGAGCACGATGTGGTCGATGTCGGCGACCTTGATGCCGGCTTCGCGGATGACGTCCTCGAACGGCTTCTTGGTGCGGTCTAGCAGGTCCTTCGTGAGGTCCTCGAACTTCGCGCGGGTGATGGTCTCGCTGAGCGAGACCGGGCCCGAGTCGGTGAGCGAGAGGTACGGGAGGTTGATCGAGGTGCTCGTCGAGGACGACAGCTCCTTCTTCGCCTGCTCCGCGGCCTCCTTGAGGCGCTGCAGGGCGATCTTGTCACCCGAGACGTCGACACCGGTCGTCGACTTGAACTGCGAGATCAGGTAGTCGACGAGGCGCTGGTCCCAGTCGTCTCCACCGAGGCGGTTGTCACCGGCGGTGGCGCGCACCTGGATGGTCGAGAAGTCGTCGTCCTTGCCCACTTCGAGCAGGGAGACGTCGAACGTTCCGCCACCGAGGTCGAAGACGAGGATGAGCTCGTCCTCCTTGCCCTTGTCGAGGCCGTAGGCGAGGGCCGCGGCGGTGGGCTCGTTGATGATGCGCAGCACGTTGAGGCCCGAGATCTCGCCGGCCTCCTTGGTGGCCTGACGCTCGGCGTCGTTGAAGTACGCGGGCACGGTGATGACCGCGTCGGTCACCGTGTCGCCCAGGTACGACTCGGCGTCGCGCTTGAGCTTCATGAGGATGCGCGCGGAGATCTCCTGCGGCGTCCACTTCTTGCCGTCGACGTCGAAGGTCCAGTCGGTACCGATGTGACGCTTGACCGACGCGATGGTGCGGTCGACGTTCGTGACGGCCTGGCGCTTCGCGGTCTCGCCGACGAGCACCTCGCCGTCCTTCGTGAAGGCGACCACCGACGGGGTGGTGCGGAAGCCCTCGGCGTTGGCGATGACCTTCGGCTCGCCGCCCTCGAGGACGCTGACGACGGAGTTCGTCGTACCGAGGTCGATTCCCACAGCACGTGCCATGTTGTTCTCCTTTGTGTTGCTGACGATGGTTGGTCTGAAAATCTGCGGCGACCAGGAAAACCTGAGTCGCGATGGCTCAACTGTACATCGACGGACGATGACTGTCAAACAAACTTGATATGAACTGGCTCAACTTTGATTCTGCGTCCCCTGCGGACCGGGACTGCGGACCGCATGGCAGGATGGAGTAAGGCGAGCCTTACCCGGTGCGGCTCGCAGCGGCGTCGCCCGGGCGGCGCAGCCGCATCCCATCCGAGACCGCGTGCGCGACGAACGCAGGTCAGGAGGATGCTGTGGACCACACCGAGTACGACGTGATCATCATCGGCGGCGGCCCCGCCGGACTCTCGGCCGCCCTCAACCTCGGCCGCTCGCTCGCGCGGGTGCTCGTGGTCGACGCCGACCGGCCGCGCAACGCCGTCACGCTCGCCTCGCACGGATTCCTGACGCGCGACGGCATCGCGCCGCACGAGCTGCGCCGACTCGCCCGGGAGGAGCTCTCGGGCTATCCGAACGTCGAGATCCGTTCGCGGGTGCGGGTGGTCTCGCTGCGACGGACGGATGCCGGGTTCTCGGCCGAGATCGGGCGTCGCGAGCCCGCGGGCACGGCATCCGCCCCGGCGGTCCTTCTCGCGACGGGGCTGCGCGAGACGCTGCCCGACGTCCCGAACCTGCGCGGCTTCTACGGCATGAGCCTCTTCAGCTGCGCCGCCTGCGATGCGTGGGAGCTGCAGGGGCGCACGCTCGCCCTGATCGGCGAGACGGCAGACCTCGCCGACCGCGCCCGACTGATCTCGCGCTGGACCGAGAGCCTCACCGTGTTCACGAACGGAGCCGCGGTCGTGACCCCGCAGGAGGAGGGCCGACTCGGCGCCGCCGGAGTGGTGGTGCGACGGCATCCGATCGTCGAGCTCATCGGCGACCGCGGGCATCTCGAGGCCGTGCGGCTCGCCGACGGCACCTCCGTCGCCATCGAGGGCGGCTTCGTCCGCCCGGAATGGGATGCCGCGCTGCCGTTCCTCGACGGCATCGACCCGGCGCGCGACGCCGCCGGCCACCTGCTCACCGATCGCTCCGGACGTACCGACGTGCCGGGCATCTACGCGGCCGGCGATGCAGCGGCGCCCGGCCCGCAGCAGCTGATCGTCGCGGCCGGCGCGGGAGCGCGGGTCGCGGCGGTCATCGTGCACGACGGACTCGGGATCGCGACGTCGCACTGACGCCGGATGGGCATTCCTCCCCCTGCGCAGGGAGTGCAGGGCGGATTAGGCTGAGGCGCATGTCACGGATGCCCCTGCCCCGCCTCGCCGTCGCCGTCGTCGTGGCCGCGGCCCTCCTCCCGCTGAGCGGATGCATCTACGCGCAGATCCCCGCCGACGCCCCCGTCGCCGATGACACGACCACGCCCGCACCGGACGATTCGCCGACCACGGCGCCCAGCGACGGCATCCCGACCACGATGTCGTTCGACGACGGCCTCTCCCTGCCGACCACCGCCTACATCCAGTGGGGCGACGGACTGCTCGTCGACGACGGATGGGAGATGGCCTCGCCCGACGACGGGCAGGGCAACTGGAGCTATGCGACGGTCGACGGCTCCTGCACCGCGCACTTCTGGCAGGGCACGATCGGCGCCGACATGCAGGTCGCCGGCGACGACAGCGCCACGTCGGATGCCGTCATCGCCGCCGTGCTCGGCGGAGCCCCCGGAGACATCACCCCGAACGCGACCACGGGCGCGTTCAGCTATCAGGTCGGCGGCAACGATGCGGTCGAGAACCGCCAGGTGGTCGGCCAGGACACCGGACGCACGTGGATCATGGCGGCTCGCGCGTTCAGCGAGGTCGGCGTCGGGCTGTACGTCATCGTCGACTGCACGACCGGCGACCCGGCCGCGGTGCTCGCGGAGATCGCCGATCGCAACTCCGTCGTCGTCACACCCTGAGGCGGGCGGGATCGGGCGCGCTCACTTGCCGCCGGGAGGGCCCGCGAGCAGCAGGATCACATAGAGGGCGACGATCGCCACGGCGAGCAGCAGCACGAGCACGACCGGCCGGCGCAGGAACCAGCGCATCAGGCGGTCGTACCAGCGGCGGTCGCGCGGATCGTCGGTGGCCTCGAGGCGCCAGGCGCCCGCGAGGCGCCCGGTGCGGTGCAGCCAGATCTCCATCGGGATCGTCGCGTACGGCACCACGGCGCTGGCAACCGCGAGGATCGCCACGCCGACGTGCCAACGCTGATTGACGGCGACGAGCAGCGCCGTCGCCCCGTAGGCGAGGAAGACGAATCCGTGGATGCCCCCGCCGATCGTCACCACGATGCCCGGGGCGCCGACGGCGCGGGCGATGATCGCCCCGATCAGGAGGGTCCAGGTGATCGCCTCCGCGATCGCGAGAACTCGGTACAGGCGGTCGGGCGAACGGAACACGGGACTCCTCGGGTGGGGGTGGCTCCAGGGTATCGGGGGCACCTATGAGCGGAATAAGGCCGAGCGCGGCCGCGTTGCCGAAAGCATGACTGTGGATGCGGATGCCCTCGCGCGCGTGCTCGCGAGCGTCGACCTCCGCGTGGGCTTCGCCCGCCGCGTGCCGATCTCCTCGGGCGAGTTGCTGCCGATGATCCCCGACACCATGACGCTCGTCTACGTCGCCGAGGGCGGGGTGTCGGGGCATCCGCCGCTCGAGGCCGGCTGCCGTCTCGACGTCGACCGCTTCTCGCAGGAGGTCTCGGTCGATGTCGGCGCGCCGCGGGATCTGCTCGTCGCCGGCGATGCGTTCCTCACACGCGGCGCTTCGACCTTCGCGCTCGAGGCCGAGGGCGACACCACCCTCATCGTGCTCGACATCGAGCTCGCCGACGCGACATCCCCGCTGCTCGCCCTGCTGCCCGATCTCGTGACCGTCACGGGCTTCGATGCTCTCGAACCCGCCGCTGCGACGCTCGCCGCGAGCATGGGGCTCGTCGACCCGACGCAGTTCCCGCTCCGGCGCACCGATCCGGTGATCTGCAAGCTCATGGCGACCACCGTGTTCCTGTCGGTGATCCGCGCATGGGCCGAGAACGGCTGTGCGCCGGCCGGGTGGCCGCAGGCGTCGAGAGACCCGTTCCTCGACCGCGTGATCGACGCGATCCACGACGAGCCCGGCCGCGACTGGACCGTCGAGCGCCTCGCGGGCGTCGGGGCGATGTCGCGCTCGGCGTTCGCGGAGCGGTTCCGCACCGCGATCGGCCGCTCCCCCGCCGAGTACGTCACCGAGGTGCGCGTCGATCAGGCCAAGCGGATGCTCGACGCCGGGCGGTCCGTCTCCGACATCTCCCGCGCGCTGGGCTACGCCTCCGACGAGGGGTTCAGCCGCGCCTTCCGACGGCGCACCGGCATGACGCCGTCGTCGTGGCGCCTGGCGCACCGCACACCGGTCTCGGCGTAGGCCGCGGCATCCGCCCGCCTTTTCGCGTACCCGCTCCTTCGCGCGTTCCCACTCCCGAAGACGGCACAACTTCGGAGTTCTGGTCCGACACCCCGTCGAAACGCGCTCGTGCGCGGCGCGTCGTTCTGAAACTCCGAAGTTGTGCGGGAGGGCGGGCGACGATCCCCCTCGAACCGTCGCCCGTCGCCCGTCGGACTCAGCCGCGCACGCGGTTGGAGAGTCCGAACAGCACGGCTCCGACGACCAGCAGCGACGCCCCGAGCACGTAGGCGACTTCGACCCCGGCCCCGTCGACGAGGAATCCGCCAAGTCCGGCTGCGAGCATGATGGCGCCCTGGAATCCGACGACCACCAGACTTCCGCCGGCCTCCAGGCGCGACGGCATCCGATGCCCGACCCAGGTGTTCACCACGATGAGCCACGAGGCGAAGAAGAAGCCCCAGACGAACACCACGACCGCGATCCCGACGACCGAGCCCGACAGCAGCAGCATCGAGGCGACCGAGACGGCGATCACCACGGGCGCGAGCACCGCGAAGAACGCGAAGGTCTTGTCGATCACGAAACCGATGACCAGGTTGCCGATCAGGCCTCCGGCGCCGAACAGCGCGAGCAGCACGACGATGGTCGTGGCCTCCGCATCGGGAATGCGCTCGAGCGCGAGCCGCACGTACGTGTAGGCGAGGAAGTGCCCGAGAACGACGAAGACGTGACCGATCAGGCCGAGTCCGATGCCCGGCAGACGGATCGTGTCGACCAGCAGACGGATGCTCGATGCCTGCGCCGCGGGCACCGAGGGCAGCAGTGCACGCAGGGCGATGGCGAGGAGTCCGGTGGCGACGCCCGCGATCGCGAACACCGTGCGCCAGTCGACGATCTCGGCGAGCATCACGCCGAGCGGCACACCCGCCACGGTCGCGAGCGAGGTGCCGGCGGCGGTGAACATCACGGCGCGGCCGAGGCGCTCGGGCCCCGCGATGCGCGCGGCGACGGTGATCGACATCGACCAGAAGGCGCTGATCGCCGCCCCCAGCAGGAACCGGGCGAGCAGCACGATGATCAGGTTCGGGGCGATCGCGACGATGAGGTTCGAGACGGCGGCGGCGAGCGCCATCCACACCAGCAGCGACCGACGGTCGAGGCGCGGGAAGACGAGACCGATGGTCGGCGCGACGACGAACCCGACGAGCGCCGTGACCGTGACGGTCTGACCGGCCTGCCCGGGCGTCACGCCGAGCGCGGTGGCCATCTCGGTGAGCACGCCGTTGGGCAGGAACTCCGCCGTCACGAGCAGGAAGCTCATGAGCATGACGACGATCAGCCCGCCGTAGCGCATCCGTCCGGCCGGGGCGGAGGCGGTGGTGGGCACGGGGGAGGTGATCGTCATGCGTCCAGCCTGGTGCAGACGGATGCTGCGCGCCCGACCGCCCGTCCACGGCATCCGACCGATCGTCCGGGCTCTCCGGCACGGCGCGCCGTCACCGCCCGTTCACCGGGTGCGGCCAGACTTCGACTCATGAGCGCACCCGAACCCCCGCCCGGCGTCCCCGAGCCGGTCGCGACGGCGAACAGCGGCGCCGTCGCCGTCATCGGCCTCGAGCTGCGCGGCGAGACGCCGGCCCCCGGGAAGCAGGTCTTCTCGTGGGCGCTGTGGGACTGGGCGACGCAGCCCTTCAACACCGTCATCCTGACCTTCGTCTTCACCGCCCTGTACCTCGTGGGCGAGGGGTTCCTGCCCGCCGACATCGCGGCCCTCGACGAGAACGACCCGGTGCGCCTGGCGGCCGAGGCCGACCTGACCTCGGGCCTCGGGCTGGGATCGACGATCGCGGCCTTCGGGATCCTGCTGCTCGCCCCCGTGCTGGGCCAGCGAGCGGATGCCGCGGGGCGCCAGAAGCTCTGGCTGGGCATCGGTACCGGCGCCCTCATCCTGTGCATGCTCGGCCTCTGGTTCGTCGAGCCGGTGCCGAGCCTGTTCTGGCTGGGCGTGGCGCTGATCTCGGCGGCGACGGTGTTCCAGGAGATCGCGGCGGTGAACTCCAACGCCATGCTCATCGGCATCGCCAACCCCCGGAACGTCGGCCGCATCTCGGGTCTCGGCTGGGGCTTCGGCTACCTCGGCGGCATCATCGCACTCGTGATCGTGGTGGCCCTCAACGCGGTCGACTGGTTCGGGATGCCGACCGACAACGGTCTCGTCTACCGCCTGATCGCGGTCGGCTGCGCGGTGTGGGCGATCGTGTTCAGCATCCCGATCTTCCTCAACGTGCCCGAGCCCTCGCTCGGCCGCCCGGAGCGGAAGGTCGGATTCTTCCGCTCCTACGCGCTGCTCGTGAAGGACGTCGCCGGTCTCTACCGCGATCCCGAGACGCGCCCGACGTTCTGGTACCTGCTCTCGAGCGCCGTCTTCCGCGACGGTCTCGGCGGGGTGTTCGCCTTCGGGGCGATCATCGGCACCGCGGTGTTCCGGTTCGAGACCGACGACATCATCATCTTCGGCATCGCCGCGAATCTCATCGCCGGGGTATCGACGATCCTCGCCGGGCGCCTCGATGACCGCGTCGGCCCCAAGCGCATCATTCTCGCGTCGATCGGGTCGATGGTCGTCGCGGGGATGGCGGTCTTCTTGCTGCGCGACGGTGGGGCGATCGTGTTCTGGATCGGCGGACTCATCCTGTGCGCGTTCGTCGGGCCGGCGCAGGCCGCCGCGCGTTCGTTCCTCGCCCGGGTCACCCCGGCCGGGCGCGAGGGCGAGATCTTCGGCCTCTACGCGACGACCGGTCGCGCGGCGAGCTGGATGGCCTCGGGCGCCTGGACGCTGCTCATCGTGCTCACGGCTCAGACGGCCTTCGGCATCCTGGGCATCATGATCGTGCTGATCATCGGCTTCCTGCTGCTGCTCCCGGTGAAGGCTCCGCGCTGACCGGGTCTGCCCCGGCTAGCGCTGCCAGTTGTCGGCGAGCTTGGTGAGAAGACGGGCGAGCTCGGTGCGCTCCTCGTCGCTGAACGCGGCGAGCGCGCCACTGAGCATCTGACGCCGCTCGCCCCGCACGCCGCGAGCGAGGCTGCGGCCCTCGTCGGTGAGCGCGATGCGCGTGCGACGCGCATCATCGGGATCGGCTTCGCGCCGCAGGAAACCGTGGTCGACGCCCTGCTGCACCAGCCGAGAGGCGCGCGGTTGGTCGACGCCGATGGCGGCACCGAGTTCGCTCACGCTGAGCGGCGCGGATGCCGCGGCGAGGGCTTCGAGCATCCGCATGCGCGCGGGTCCGCCGAGGCGTCCGGAGGGATCGCCCATCCACGGGGGCATGCCGGGGTGTCCGTGACCGAAGGGCGCGCCGCGGTCGCCCCCGCGCGGGCCACCGTGCCAGCCGTGCGGTCCGCCGTGGCCGTGGTCGTGCGGCCCCCCGCGGTCGCCGCGGTCGCCGGGCCGGCGTCCGCGCAGACGGGACAGCGCCTGGGCGATCGCTTCGGCCGGGTCGATCTCTTCGGTGCTCACACATCGATTTTACATGCGACTTGACATGCATTCGTATCGCATGTCACACTACATGTACATGCACAGTGACATACACGTGCACCCTGACATGCAAAAGGACGTATCCCATGAACACCTCTGAACAGAATCCCGAGAACACCACCCGTCCGTTCGGCTACTGGCTGAAGGCCGTCGATCGCCTCATGGCGGCCGAGTTCGCCTCCGCCTTCGACCGCGAGGGCGACGAGGTCGGCCGCCGCGACTGGCGCCTCCTCAACGTCGTCGACGGCACGATGCCGGCGCGACGCCCCCTGAACGAACACAAGCTGCACCGACTCGTCGAGCGCGGCTGGGTCGTCGCCGACGGTGACGGCTGGACGCTCACCGACGACGGACGCGCGGCGAAGGACCGCCTCGGCGCGATCGTCGACGGCATCCGCGCGAAGGTCGCCGACGCCGTCTCCGAAGACGAGCTCGCCACCACCCTCGCATCGCTCGAGAAGATCGCCCGCGCCTTCGGATGGGACGAGGAGACCCCTCTCCCCCGCTCGCACCGCCGTGGCTTCGGCCCGCGCGGACGCTTCGGAAAGCACGCGGGCCCGCGCCATGGCTTCGGCCACCGTCATGGCTTCGGTCCGGGCTTCGGTCCCGGTCGCGGTTTCGGACCGGAGCACGGCTTCGGACAGGATGCCGACGGCGAGCGTGACTTCGGCCACCGTCACGGCTTCGATCCCCGACACGGCTCCGGCCACCGTCACGGCTTCGATCCCCGACACGGCTCCGGCCGCGACGCGGACTGCGGCCACGGCTCCCACGGCGAGCGCGGCCACGGACCCCACGCGCACGGTGACCACCGCGGGCACGGTCCGCACCGCGCCGCCCGCCTGGCGCAGCACGCCTACGAGCGCGGCTTCGACGCCGGCTTCAGCCGCGGGCGCGACGCCTGACCCCGAATCACCCCACGAGAGAGGGGCGGATGCTTCGGCATCCGCCCCTCTTCGCGTCTCCGCCTGTACCCAACTCAGGAAGGATCGCGCCCACCCCCGCCGAATCGGCCGAAATGGCCCCGATTCAGGGCATCCGTCCTGAATTGGTGCCACGCTCCCGTTCGCAACTCCTCAAAACCGCCCACCGAAACGCCCGAACTCCGGGTTTCTGGGCCTCCGCGACCCGCTTCTCCGGAGTTATGAACGCAGAGACCGGGTCAGATCGGCAGGGCGAGGTAGAACTGGTTCGTGGCGTCGTCGGGTCCGGTGACTTTCAACACCCAGGGATTGCCGTCGTCGTCGGCGACCACCCAGAAGATCGTCATCCCCTCGGCGTCGCTGAAGGTGCGCTGCTGGCCGCGACCGTCGCCGTAGACCGTGTCGCTCGACACCGGCTCTCCACGGTCCGCCGTCTGCGCGTCGAACCCGGCCAGCGCAGAGGTGTCGTCGTCGAAGCGCCACACCGTGAACTCGAGCGAACCCGCCGATGACGAATACGTGCCGACCGCCTGCTCCACGGCATCCGCGGCGGCACCGTCCGCAGACGTCCACGGCTCGGCGATGCCCCACCTCACCGCACCGTCGGCCCCGACCACCGAGGCTCCGACGGCACGGGATACCTCGCCGCAGAAGTCGCTGCAGGGCTGCCCGGCGACGACGCCGACGCCCGGCAGCGCGTCGGCGTCGGCCGCCGGTGCCGATGTCGCGACGGTGCTCGAGCCGCCATCGGAGGAGGCATCGTCGAAGCTCGGGAAGTTCAGCGTCGTGCTCGTCGCGAGGTAGATGACGAGGGCGATCGCCCCGGCAAGCAGCAGCACGAGGATGCTGAAGATCGCGACGGTCCAGGCGCGGTATCCACCGGATGCTGGAACCTCGGGTGCGACGAACGCCGGATCGGGTTCCGGCGCGGTCGACGGGGCGTCCGGAGCGGCGGCGGGCGGGAAGGCGGGTGGGCTGCGTCGTCGCAGTGATTCGGATGCCGGCGCGCTCGCGCCGCTCGCGTCGAACGCGGGAGGCGGCGGCACCACGGCGTCTCCCGTCGTCCCCTCGAACGCGGGCGGCGGCGGGACCACATCGTCGGTGCTCGACGTCAACGGCGGAACAGACCCGGTCAGGGGCCCGTCGAACGAGGGCGGCGGAGGCACCACGACCGAGGCTCGATCATCGTCGAAGACGGGAGGCGGCGGCACGACCGCATCCGCTGCGGTGTCGTCGAATGCAGGAGGCGGCGGGACGACGGCATCCGCCGCGCCGTTCTCGATCTCGTCGGGGTCGGGCGGGGTGATGCTGTCGCTGGTCATGTCAGCCTCCGAGGGCTCCGACGTCTGTGACGCCGACGTCTGTGCGATGGAAGTTCTGGAAGGAACGGGATGCCGTCGGCCCGCGCTGCCCCTGATAGCGGTTGCCGTAGGGACCGGAACCGTAGGGGTTCTCGGCGGGAGAGGTCAGGCGGAAGAAGCAGAGCTGCCCGATCTTCATGCCCGGCCACAGCTTGATCGGCAGCGTCGCGACGTTGGCGAGTTCGAGGGTGACGTGTCCCGTGAAACCCGGGTCGATGAACCCGGCGGTCGAGTGGGTGATGAGGCCGAGGCGTCCGAGCGAGGACTTGCCCTCGAGGCGGGCGGCCACGTCGTCGGCCAGGCTGACCTGCTCGAACGTCGCGCCGAGCGCGAACTCGCCGGGGTGCAGGATGAAGGGCTCGTCGGGGGCGACCTCGATCAGCCGGGTGAGCTCGGGCTGATCGACCGAGGGGTCGATGAAGGGGTATTTGTGGTTGTCGAACAGTCGGAAGTACCGGTCGAGCCGCACGTCGACGCTCGACGGCTGCACCATCGCCGGGTCGTGCGGGGTGAGCCCGATCTTGCCGGAAGCGAGTTCTGCCCTGATGTCGCGATCGCTGAGAAGCACGGGTTCAGCCTAGTGTCGAAGACCTGGCACATGCCCTCGCTCGTCCCGCAGCATCTGCCCGACGCTTTGGCCCACGGCCGCGCGCCGGGTAGGCTGGCGTCACCCTGCTCCGCACGGATGCCGGGTTCGGGGCTGTAGTTCAATGGTAGAACTTCTGCTTCCCAAGCAGACAGCGCGGGTTCGATTCCCGTCAGCCCCTCCATATGCAGGTTCCCGTGCTTCCGGCACGTCATCTCGTCGACGCGATCTCAGGGGTCGATCACGACCGGGGCGACGCAGGATCGAGGCGGATGACGAGCTTCTGTGCGGATACACCACGGCGAAGGATGTCGATGGCTTCCTGGATCGCCGAAAGGCCGTCTCCGGCGATGCGCGCTTCGGGGTAGAGCTGATGGCTGCCCGCGGCGAGGGCGGTGGGGAGATACTCCCCCCAGACGGCCGGCCCCACGGGTGACGTGGCGATGGCGCTCCCCCAGATGAACGATGCTCGAATACCGCGAGAGCGACTGCGCACCTGCAGGAGGGCGGTTCGCGTTCCGAGCGTGAGGAAGAGGCGGATGCGAGCCAGGGAGAAGCCGCGACGACGGGGCTGATCGTAGAACGAGACGGGAGGGCTCGCCATCGCGATACGCGTGGCGCCGGTGGCGCGCGCGATCCTCAGACACGGCTCGGCCGACCCCACTGCGACGGCGAGGATGCCTGCCACCGCGGAGTCCCCGATCTCGTCGATGATCCGAGCCGCCGCCGAGGGGTCGCGATAGTCGAAGACGGCTTCTGCCCCCAACCGCCTCATCCGGTCGTGGTTCTTGTCGGAGGCTGTCGTGATGACCCGATAGCCGGCCGCCCGGGCGAGCTGGATCGCATTGCCTCCGACCGCGGTCGCCCCGCCCCAGATCACGACGACGTCGTCGCGGGGTGCCGCGTCGGCGAGACGGGAGTAGTCCAGCGCCAGCTGGTCCTTCTCGAACAGGCCGGCCGCCGCGGTGGATACCGCCAGCGGCAGGACCGCGGCGTCCTCGAACGTCGTCGTGGCCGGCAGAGCGACGGCCAGGCTCGCGTCGACCACGGCATAGGCCTGGAAGCCGCTCTCGGAGACGGCATCCCGCCCCTTCTCCAAGCCCGTGGCATACGCCGCGACGCGGTCGCCGACGGCGAAATCGTTCACGTCGGCGCCGGTTCCGACGACGACGCCGGCGACGTCCTCCCCGAGGATCACCGGGTAGTGCAACCACCCGTACATGACGGTGCCGTTGGACTGGATGATCGCGTCGAGCGGATTCACCGCGACCGCGCGCACCTCGACCAGCAGCTGCCCCGCGCCGGGCTTCGGCACCGGAGCATCTCGGATCGTCAGATCCGCATAGGGGGAATCGATCCACGCCGCGCTGTTGTCACTCATCGTCGTTCATCCTTCGGGTCTGATGACATCTCATGTCATCAGACCCACCTTACGACAGTTCGTGTCATCATGGCTCTATGCCTCGTTGGTCACCGGATGCCGCGCTGCGGTTGGAAGCAGCGGCGATGACCCTTTTCGCAGAACAGGGGTACCGAGGAACCACGGTTCCGCAGATCGCCGAGGCGGCGGGGCTGACCACTCGGACGTTCTTCCGCCACTTCTCCGACAAGCGCGACGTGCTGTTCCTCCGCGATCGCGAGTTCCCTCAGGCGGTGAGCGACTTCATGGCGTCCATCCCGCAAGAACAGGGCGGAGCGGCCACCGTGCGCGCAGGCCTCGCCGCCGCCTGCCGAGGCATCCAGGGCTGGCGAGAACAGATCGCACGCCGACGCGGCATCATCCACAGCGAACCCGCGCTCCACGAGCGAGATCTTCTGCGCAGCCATCACCTCGCACGCGCCATCGAGCAGTCCTTGACCGAACGCGCAATCGACCCCGCGCACGCGCATGCGCTGGCAGCGCTCGCCGTGACCTGTTTCGATCTCGCGATGGACAGATGGCTGGAGGGACCCTCCGACCTCTCGCTCGAAGGTGCCCTCGCGGCGGTATGGACCGACATGCAGGGGTGGATGACCGAGTAACCGCACCCTCCCGGGGTTCCCCATCCGAATCCCCTCCGGCTCCGAACAGGTGCAGATGGGCGACTCGCGTGCGCCCGCACGACGAGAGGAACTCCCCATGATCGAGTCGTCGACCCCACCGCTCGCAGACCTCGACGGCTACCGCAACGTCACCGACCTGCTGGCCCGGCGCGAAGCGACCGCCCCCGACCACATCGCCTTCGAGGTCGACCGCGGCGACGCATGGAAGCCGGTCACGACCCGCGAGTTCGCGCACCAGGTGCGCGCCCTCGCGAAGGGGTTCATCGCCCGCGGCATCCGCACCGGCGATCCGATCGCGATCATGGCGCCGACGCGGTACGAGTGGGCCGTCGCCGACCTCGCCGCGTGGTTCGCCGGCGCCGTCGTCGTGCCGATCTACGAGACGTCGTCCCCCTCGCAGGTGAGCGCGATCATCACCGACGCCGGCGTGCGCCTGGCGATCGGCGGATCCTCGGCGCACGTGGAGTTGCTGCAGGCGGCGCTCGCGCAGACCGACGAACCGACGCTGGGCGCGTGGACGATGGATGCCGCCACCCCGCGCGGTTCCGAGGCCGCCGCCGCGGCATCCGGAACCCTCGACGACCTCGTCGCGCTGGGCTCCGACGTCGCCGACGAAGAAGTCGAGGCGCGCAGAAGGCACGCCGCGCAGACCGACCCGGCGACGATCGTGTACACCTCGGGCACCACGGGCGAGCCCAAGGGCGTCGTGCTCACCCATCGGAATTTCCTCGGCCAGGTGCTCAACATCGCCGCCGCGTACCGAGAGATCGTGAACGAGAACGGCAACACGGTCATCTTCCTCCCGCTCGCCCACGTGCTCGCGCGCGGGCTCCAGCTCATCTGCCTGGCCAGCGGCATGCGCATCGCTCACCTGTCCGACCCGTCGACCGTGGTGGCCACCCTCGACACCCTCCGCCCGACCTTCCTGGTCGTCGTGCCGCGGGTGCTCGAGAAGATCCAGGCGGCTGCGGCGGCCAAAGCGGCCGACAAGGGTCTCGGCCGCGTCTGGGCGAAGGCCCACGAGACGGCCGTCGCCTGGGGTCGCCGCGCCGAGCGCATCGACGCGGGACGCAGGATTCCGAATCGCCGGGGACTCCGGCTGCGCCACCGCCTCTTCGACGCCCTCTTCTTCCGCCGCCTGCGCTCCGTGATGGGCGGTCGGGTCGGATACATCCTCTCGGGCGGCGCCGCGCTCGATCCCGAGCTCTCGCTCTTCTTCCGCGGCCTCGGTGTGCCCGTCATCGAGGGCTACGGGCTGACCGAGACGACGGCGCCACTCACCGGCAACCTCCCGGGTCTCATCGCCTCGGGCAGCGTCGGCCAGCCCCTACCCGGACTGACCGTGCGGATCAGCGACGACGGCGAGGTCCTCGCGCGCGGTATCGGGGTGTTCGACGGTTATCGCAACCCGGCGCACGATGCGGACGCCTTCGTCGACGGGTTCTTCCGTACCGGAGACCTCGGGCGACTCGACGACCAGGGTCGGCTGATCCTCGACGGCCGCCTCAAAGAGGTCATCGTCACCTCGAACGGCAAGACGATCGTGCCCACCCGCTGGGAGCGATCCGTCGAGTGCGATCCGCTGGTCTCGCACGCGGTGATGGTCGGCGAAGGCAAGCCCTACCTCTCGGCCCTGCTCGTGCTCGACCCCGAGCAGACGCGGGCCTGGGCATCCGCCGAAGGCGTGACCCTCCCCGCCGGCTCGCACGCCGACATCCGCGCGGTGAGCGACCCGGCGCTGCACGCATACCTGCAGCGCGCCGTCGACGCCGCCAACGCGCTCGTCGCCCGCAGCGAGCAGGTACGCCGTTTCAGCGTCGTGCTCGCCGACCTCGACGACCGCGAGCTGGTCACGCCGACCATGAAGCTCAAGCGGAGCGTCGTGCTGGATCGCGCGGCCGTGACCGTGAACGACCTCTACCTCTGAGAAACGGAAAGAACGCCATGTCATCGCCGACGCCCACCCGCACCCCGTCCTCCCGCTCCTCGCTCATCGCGATCGTCGCCGCCCTCGTCATTGGCGCCCTCGTGGCCCTCGCCGGCAGCCAGAACGGCGCGACGCTCGGCGGCATCCCGCTGTTCTCCCTCGCCGTCGCCGCCGCGTTCGTGATCCAGATCATCGCTTTCATCCCCGCGATGCTGTTTCGCACCGAGCGGTTCTTCGATCTCACCGGCAGCCTCACCTTCTTCGTGATCTCGGCCGCACTCCTGCTGCTGACGCCGATGCCCGACGTGCGCAGCTGGATCCTCGCCGGAATGGTGATGCTGTGGGCGGTCCGCCTCGGATCCTTCCTCGCCCTGCGCGTGCACAAGGCGGGATCCGACGGCCGATTCGACGAGATCAAGGGGTCGCCGGTGCGATTCCTGCAGGTGTGGGTGATCCAGGGCGCATGGGTGTCGTTGACGGCGGCGGCCGCGTGGATCGCGATCAGCACGGATGCCGCGGCCCGGCCGCCCCTCGGATGGCTGAGCATCGTCGGCATCGTCGTGTGGGCGATCGGCATGGTGATCGAGGTCGTGGCCGACGCGCAGAAGTCGGCGTTCCGGAAGGACCCGCGCAACCGCGACGAGTTCATCCGCACCGGGCTGTGGTCGCGCTCGCGCCACCCGAACTACTTCGGCGAGATCGTGATCTGGGTGGGAGTCTTCGTCACCGCCGCGCCCGTGCTCAGCGGGTGGCAGTGGGTCGCCCTGCTCTCACCGCTGTTCGTGATCCTGCTGCTCACGCGGGTGAGCGGCATCCCGTTGCTCGAGGCACGGGCCGAGAAGAAGTGGGGCGACCGCGGCGACTACATCGCGTACCGCGACAGCACGCCCGTGCTGATCCCGCGGCTCACTCGGCCGCGGGAACGCGTGACCACGGCGTGACCCCTGCCCGCCCGCGGGTGGTGTCAGCTGGCGATGCCGTCGATGCCCGGCGCGGCCGGGCGGAGGTTCGTGAGCGCCGCTCGCGTCAGTGCGCGGACGATCGGGAAGGCGGTGGCGGTCGCCGCGGCGATCTCCTGCGCGGAGAGGCCGAAATACCGAGCGAGCACGACGCATTCGCGCTGTGCCTTCGGCAGAGTGCCCAACATGCCGCTGCCATAGCGGTCCGCCGCCTGCCCGTACGCGATCTCCGCGATCCACCCGAGAACGGATGCCGAGGTGGACGCCCCCTCGGCCGCGCGTCGCCAGACGGCGAGGTACGCCGCCTGCAGGATCTCCTCGGCGGGCGCCCGCTCGCCGACGATATCGTGGACGACACGGAGCACCTGTGCAGAGGTGCGATCGTAGATCTCGGCGAAGGCCACCTGGTCTCCGCGGGCCGTCCGACCCATCAGCACGCGCGCGCTGGCCTCATCGGACCCCTGGGGGATCTGAGCCTCGGCCACCGCATCCATGATCCGATCGTTCCACTCCCCGGCATTCCGCCGGGATCCATTGCTTCGACGATGCGTTTCCGCTAGGCGTCTCGAGGCCTGCCCTTCGCCGCCCATGCGATGCGCGACACCCCCTATGTGCGGACCGTTCATTCCGAGCATCCGACCCTGTGCCCTGCGCACATGAAGACCGTGCGGCGACCTGCCTAGCCTGGGGGAGGTTCGCCCGCAACCGACCACAACGGCGCGCGCACCACCACCTCGACACACAGGAGTGCCATGGACATCGACATCGCCGACGACATCGATCGCCCCGGACTGGACCCGCGCGCACAGCGCCGACGGGCCGTCATCGGAAGCTCGGTCGGAACCATCATCGAGTGGTACGACTTCACGCTCTACGGGCTGGCATCGGCCCTCGTGTTCGCCCCCTTGTTCTTCCCGGGCGGCGGCGACTTCGCCGGCCTGCTGGGCGCGTTCGCGACATTCGCGGTCGGCTTCGGCGCGCGCCCGATCGGCGGGCTGGTGTTCGCGCACTTCGGCGACCGGATCGGCCGCAAGGGAACCCTCCTCGCGACCCTCCTCATGATGGGCATCGCCACGACCCTCATCGGCCTCCTGCCGACCGCCGAGACGATCGGCATCTGGGCCCCGATCCTGCTGATCGTGCTGCGCCTCTTCCAGGGAGCCGGAGCGGGCGCCGAGTTCGCCGGAGCGATGACGATGGCGAGCGAATCGTCCGACACGCGCAACCGCGCCTTCATCGCGGGGTTCCCCGGGGCATCCGTCTACATCGGCATGGCGCTCGCCACCGCGACGTTCGCGCTCATCAGCCTGCTGCCGGTCGAGCAGTTCCAGGCATGGGGATGGCGCATCCCGTTCATCGCGAGCATCGTGATCGTGGCGTTCGCGCTGTACTTCCGCCTGCGCGTGAAGGAGACCGCCGCGTTCGAGGCCGCCGAGCGCGACGGCGAGGTGACGCGTGCGCCGCTGGTCACGGCTGTGCGCTCGCACTGGCGCACGCTCCTCGCCGGCATGGCGCTGTTCGTGTTCGCCCTGCCCTGGGTCTACGTCGTGCAGACGTTCTCGATCTCGTACACGACCGGCACGCTCTCGGTGAACCCCACGCACGCCCTCATCGGCCTCATCGTCGCCGAGCTGCTCACGATCCCGGCGACCCTCGGCTTCGGGCGTCTCGCCGACCGCATCGGCCGCAAGCCCGTGCTCATCGGCGCGGCGATCTTCGCGATCGCCTTCGCGTTCCCCATGTTCATGCTGTTCCAGACCGAGAACTCGGTTCTCGTCGCCCTCGGCCTGATCCTCGGGCTCGCGATCGTGCAGGGCGCGACGATCGGGGTGAGCGCGGCGATGCTGGCGGAGCTCTTCCCCACCCGCATGCGGTGGAGCGGCATCGCGATCTCGCGCGAGATCCCCGCCGCCCTCGTCGGCGGTACCGCACCGCTGGTCGCCACCGCGCTCGTGGGACTCTCCGGTGGTGCGCCCTGGCTCGTCGCCGGCTACCTCGTGGGTCTGAGCGTGATCGGTCTCATCGGCATCTCGGTGCTGCCCGAGACGCTGCACCGGGCGGATGCCGCGGCGCCGGCGGAGTCAGCGGCGGCGGCCCCCGTGACGAAGTGAGCGCCGCTCAACCTGAGTGATTGCACCGAATCGGAGGTGCCGAACACTGCCTCGGCACTTCTCCCACCCGGCGGGGCCGGCAGGCCCCGCCGGACCGATATTCTGCTGGGCGATCGAAGGCAGGGCGCTCTGACGGCGCATGCGCGCCGCCCGGCCACGACTGCCTTGATCGGCATACCGGAAGGCCTTTGAAATACCAGATCAAATCTGAAAACTCCCCCTCTCGGAGGAGGTGAGATCCCGCGCGGAGATGCGTAGCATCCAGCGGTGGACGCTCCACGCGTCGACACATCCCACGCTCCCGCCCTTCCGAGAGGTGCTCGAATCGTGCTGTCGCCCCGCACTGATGATCTGCCGACCGTCTCGGTCGTGATCCCCGCCCTGGATGAAGAGCGGACGATCACCCGTTGCCTCCACGCGCTCTCGCGAACGCCCGATCCTCCCGAAGAGGTCGTCATCGTCGACAACGGATGCTCGGATCGCACCGTGCATCTCGCGCGGACGTTCGACCGCGTCCGGATCGTCCAGGAGCCGCGTCGGGGCATCACCTTCGCGCGATCGACCGGGTTCGACGCGGCTCGAGGAGACGTCGTCGCCCGGATCGATGCGGATTCGGAGGTGGCCTCCGATTGGCTCCATCGGATCCGCGGTCGGTTCGCCCGCGAGCCCGACCTGGATGCGATCGGGGGTGATGCCGCGATCTCGGAGCTCTCCCCGGGTGACCGTCTCTGGTTCCGCTGGTGGTATCGCGGATTCCGGGCCTGGCATCAGCGCAGTATCGGTGTGCAGCCGATGCTCTACGGATTCAACTGCGCCTTCCGGCGGACGGCCTGGGAGAGCGCTCGGCATCTGACCGGCACGGATGACCTGCGCGTCACGGACGACCTGGACGTCACCATCGCCCTCCTGCGCACCGGGCACACCCTGCGGCACGACCCCGCGCTCATCGTGAAAGCACGCCTCTTCCGCTCGATCCAGCGGGAGAAGCTCCGCCAGTACTACCTCTCCGACGGGCTCACGCTCGCCCGCCACGGAGTCGGCAACCCGCAACGCTGGGTCTCGCCGCTCACCACCGGGAGCCGGACGTGAGCGACGAGAGCATCCGAGGCGACGCCGGCCCGCCGTGGTATCGATCCGGCAGATTCTGGGTGAGCGCCGCGACAGTCGTGGTGGTGAGCGGAATCATCTGGGGTGCATGGCCGCAGGTGATCGAGGCGATCGGGTCCCTCGCGACCGTGAACCTCTGGGTGCTGGCGCTCCTCGTGCCGGTGCAACTGGCGAGCTTCGCCGTCACGGGCGAGGTCCTCTACTCCTTCCTCCGCTCGCGCGGCGAGATCGCACGCGTGGGTCCTCTCGCCGCCATGCGGATGTCGCTCGAGTTCAACTTCGCCAACCACATGCTGCCGTCGGCCGGCGCCGCCGGCATCGCGTACACGACCTGGAAGCTCTCCACGCTCGGCGTCACCGCCAGCCGCGGGACGCTCGCTCAGCTGGTTCGCTTCGGCGTCACGTTCGTCTCCTTCGTCTGCCTTCTGGCGGCGGCAGCGCTCGCGCTCATCCTGGAGGGCAGAGGCCGGTCGGACCTCCTGTGGCTCGCCGCCCTGATCGCGCTCCTCGCCATCATCGCGATCGTCGGCACGATCGTCCTGCTGCGGCGTCGGCGCCTCCTACACCGCTTCGCCGGCCTGATCTCGCACACGACCGCTCGCGCGGCCCGGATCATCCGGAGGCCTCCGCCGATGAGCACGGTCGCGCTCGTGCGCTTCTTCGACGGACTCCACGTCGAGCTCCGCGACATCACCGACCGACCTCGCACACTTCTCACACCGCTCTTGTGGTCGTTCGCCGTCAACGTCCTCGATGCCGGCATCCTCTGGGTCGGACTCGCTGCCTTCGACATCCCCGCAGACCCTGCGCTCCTCTTCGTGGCCTATGGGATGGCGACCCTCGCGAGCATCGTGATCCTCACTCCCAACGGCGTCGGCGGGTACGAAGTCGTCCTCTTGGGAACCCTGTTCGCGGGTGGCATGAGCGGCGGCGGCGTCATCGCCGCGGTCGTCGTCGTGCGAGTCGTCCAGCTGCTCGGCACGATCGTGTTCGGGTGGGGGTTCTACCAGCACAGCGTGGCGACCGCCGGAGCCCCGGCACTGACAACGCCAGGGGCATGACGCGGGGCGGGACGCTTCGACAGGCTCAGCGACCCACTGGCCCGCTCAGCCCCCGTACATCTCCCCCACCGGCACCGCGACCGGAAGCACGTTGCCGGGCTGGGCGAGCGGGCACGCCCACGCGGGGTCGTAGGCGCACGACGGGTTGTAGGCGAAGTTGAAGTCGAGCACGATCGTGGCGCCCGCGGCATCCGATCCCAGGTCGGCGCCCTTGATCGTGTCGACGAGGTAGCGTCCGCCGCCGTAGGTGCCGCCGGGCTTGCCGGCGAGCGCATCGCGCACCGGGATGAACAACCCTCCGCCGTACGTCGTCAGGCGCCACACGTCGAGCGAACCGGCATCCGGCACCTCGACCCGACCGATGCGCTCGAACGGCACGACGCCGTCGGTGCCGGTCGCGAAGTCGAATCCGCCGGGCTCGGCCTCGAGGATCGGCAGCTCGAACCGCCACTGCGCGTCGTACGAAGCGATCGGCAGCCCCTCGAACATCACGCGGTCCTCGGGCAGCAGCGCGGTGGCGGGGTGGTGCAGCATGAGGTCGTCGCGTTCGATGCGCCACAGCTCGTGGGCGTCTTCGGGCGAATCGGCCTCGCGCACGGCGGCGTAGAGGGCGAAGACGCGACGCCGCCAGTCGGCGACGTCGAGGGCGGTGCGCGATGCGGGGGTCGACATGCGTCCAGGCTACGGGGCTTCGCCCGCCGCAGGGCGGGATCGGAGCGACTCGCTTCTGCACCCCTCTCAGCGAGAGGATACGAACATGCGCCTCGCCGATCTCACCCCTCCGTCGTCTCCCGCCGCCGTCGCCGCTCGCGACATCGCGACCCGGTACCACTCCCCGTCGCTGCTCAATCACGTGGTGCGGTCCTGGCTATGGGCCGAAGCTTTCGCGATCGTCGAGGGCCGCGACGAGATCGATCACGAGCTGCTCTACGTCTCGGCTCTGCTGCACGACATCGGCATCGTTCCCGCCTTCGACAACGCCTCCCTCTCCTACGAGGAAGCGGGCGGACATGTGGCCGTGGCGCTGACGGCCGGGGCGGGATGGTCGGCGGAACGCAGCGATCGCGCTCTCGACGTGATCGTCCGACACAACTGGCCCTCGGTCGATCCGGCGTTCGACATCGAGGGCCACCTGCTCGAGATCGCGACGGGGCTCGACATCTCGGGCGCCCGCCCCGATGCCCTCCCGGAAGAATTCGTGCGGGAGGTGCTCGTCGCTTATCCGCGCCTCGATCTCGCCGCGGAGTTCGGCGCGGGCGTCGTCGACCAGGCCCGACGCAAGCCGCACACCGCGGCTCTCCGACTCGTCGACGGCGGTGTGGTCGACAAGCTGCGGAACAATCCGCTCGAGCGGGTCGGGTGACGGAAACTCCCTCCGTGCGCGCGGACGGCGAGTTCGTCCATGACACGAGCTCGGTCGTCAGGTGCGCGAATCGCGGAGCTCGCCTCCGGAGACGATCAGCGAAAGCCCTCGGCGCTCACGACTGAAGGGCACCGACACGACAGCGGTGAACACGATCAGCGAGCTGACGATGCCGACCACTCCCACGATCGTCTGCGTCATCCCGGTCTCCGCCCCCGGCCACTGCTGAGCCACCGTCGCCAGCGTGTAGGGGAGAGCCACGACCGACGCGCGATACAACCTTCGTGGCGCGGATCCGCGCCCCTCCTGCCAGACGGGCGACAACCACACGAGGCGTTGACCGATCGAGGCGCCCCCCGACGTCAGCGCCGGAATCACGACGACGAGCGCGACGGCCCCCACCCCGATCACGATCACCTCGACGACACTCTGCGGCCCCGCCGGACCGCGGCCTCCGGACGAGACGAGTCGAGGCACGAGCAGAACCAGGGAGATCACGCTGATGGCGACCTGCACCGCGATCGCATCGAGGATCATGCCGAACCAGCGGCGCCACACCGTGACGGGCCGGGGCGTCGACCGGGCCGCCCGCAGGCTGCGTGCGCTCGGCATCCACGAGAGCACCACTGGCGCAAGGAGGACGCCGAGCGCCGCCCCGGCCGTGTTCGCGATGACGTCATCGACATCGGCGACCCGATAGGCGCATTCGTACAGGCCCCACACACCCGTGAACTGCGTCGCCTCGATCAGGACGGACAGCGCCCCGCCGAGGAGGATCGACACCACCGGTCCGCGGTTCCAGTAGCGGCGGGAGATCATGCCGAACGGCACGAACAGCGCCACGTTCAGCACCACTTGCAGTGTGGCCCTGCTCGTGAGCGTCGCGGCCAGGGAGAGGCCCTCGGTCTCGCGGAGGATGTCGCCGATCGAGTGCCCGGGGATCCACTCCGCACTGGTCACTCCGCCGATGCAGTTCGCCCTCACCTCGGGAAGAGGCAGGAGCGTGTAGGCGACGAGCGCCACAGCGTAGACGCTCACCGCAGCGGCGCCGAGAAGACGGCGGAACGAGAATCCGCCGTAGCGCCGCACCTGCACCAGAAGCATCGGCACGAGTACCGCGAAGAAGATCGCCGCTCCACCGACGAGCCCGAACCACGCCTGCCACGTCCACCCCGTCATTCGTTCCATCCTAGGAGCGCGGGACGCTCGCTCCGGCGGAGTCAACCCCCTGCGCCGAGGGCGGGCCACGGACGTACGGTGCGAATCCCCGACGGAAAGAGGACGACATGAGCGATCCCGTGAGCAACGACCTGCACGACGACGACAACCAGAACACGCAGGGCACGCCCGGCGCCGACGAGGAGGCCGACACGGCCTCGGGCGGCGCGCCGGAAGAGCCCGACCACGACGACTCCGACGCGAGCTGAGCGTCAGAGACGCCCTGAGGGGTCGAGACACGCCGCGCGCGCGAAGGCGATTGCGGCGTGTCTCGACCCCTCGGGGTGAGTGAGCGTCAGTCCTCGGACTCGATCGCGAGGCGGCGACGTCGTGCGACGAGCAGTCCGCCCGCGGCCAGCAGCAGCAGCGCGGCCGCGAGCGACCAGCCGAGCACCAGACCGGTCGCGGCGAGATCGCCGTCGGATCCCGAGCCGTCACCGCCCGCTCCGCCACCGGAACCACCGCCGGGAGTACCGGGTGTGCCGGGAGTACCAGGCTCACCCGGATCCACCGGCACCGCCGTGACCTCTCCGGCGAACGCGCGGGTCGAGGCCTCGCCGATCCCGTTGTCGGCAGCGACCGTGAAGGCGTACGCACCGACTGTCGTCGGCTCGCCCCCGAGCGCCCCGGTGGCAGGGTCGAGGGTCACGCCGTCGGGCAGTGCCCCAGCCACGACCGCATACGTCGGCGCCGGAACACCGGATGCCTGCAGGGCGCCGGTCACGGGCGCTCCGACCACGAGTGCGGGGATCTCCCCCCGGATCGCGCCCGGGGCGGCGTCGTCGACCGCACCCGGAACGAGCACGCGGAGTGCCGTGAGGCCCGGGTCTCCCGCCTTCCACGCGGTGCTCAACGCCACGTAGCGCGCGGTCGCATCGACCGGCACGGCACCGTGCGTCGTTCCCGCCTCGATCTTCCCGACATCGCGGAAGGTCACGCCGTCGTCGCTCACCGACACCGTGGCGGCGGGGGCATCCGATCCGTCCCACAGCGTCGTGACGGTTCCGATCGGCTGGGCGGACCCGAGATCGGTGACCATGCGCCCGTCGACGCCCGGGGTCCACGACGTGGCGGCGTCGCCGTCGACCGCGCCCTGAGGCGAGGTCATGCCCTCGGGCAGGACGGATGCCGGGAACGTCAGCGTGCTCAGCGCCCGGTCGGGCACGGGGAACGGCGTCGCACCGGGGAAGCTCGCGGCGGCGGCGACGGCGGGCTCACCCACGGGCAGCGCCCGCGTCTCGCCCGTCTCGGCGTTCGTCACTGCGATCGTCGGTGCGGCGGCGGATGCCTGCACGCGGGCATCCGCCGCGGCATCCGAGATCCGGACCGTGCGCCCGTCGACCACCGAGATGCCGACTCCGGCGGACCTCGCGACCTCGGTGGGCACCGTGGCGCGCGGAGCGAGCACGGCCGCCTGTCCGGCCGGCACCGTGACCCGCAGGGTCGAGGCATCGGCGCCGAGCGTCTGCTCGCCGGCGAACAGCGACACCGTGTCGCCGACGTACGGGATCGTGACGTCGGTCGTCACGTCGGCGCCGGAGAGGTTGAACGCAGTGAGGTAGCCGCCGAGCGAACTGACCAGCAGTCCCTCGGCCGACGGCTGCGGCGCGGCGTCCTGAGCCGCCGTCGCCGCAGCGTCGCCCGGCACCATCTCGACGAGCAGCGGGCGATCGCCGCCGCCGAGCCGGAGCGCGTTGATGCCGGGCTTCTCGGCCGACACCGTGATCGGGGCCTGGCCGCCGCGCACGACGAACCCGGCCCGATCCTCGACGTTGATCCACGACCCCTCGGTCGAGGTCACCTCGTCACCGGTGTACCGGAAGGTCGCCGCATCCGTCCAGGTCTGGCCGTCCGGGGAGACCTGGATGCGGTACTCGCGACCGGCCGATGCCTCCCACCCCAGCTGCACCTGCGCGATGGCGGTCGGGGCTCCGAGGTCGACCTGGATCCACGAATCCGCGCGCGTGCGATCGGCGCGCGAGACGGCCCAGCGCGAGGCCGCGTCGTTGTCGGTGACGCTCGAGGGCGCACGGCCCGTGTCGGCGCTGGATGCCGTGGCAGGCTTACCCGCTGCCGCATCGACGCCGGCGGCGGTCAGCGCGCGCATCGTGTACAGCGAGTACCCGTAGGCCGGGTCGCCCTGCACGCCCTGCATGCGCACGAACCGCGCCTCGACGGGCGCCGGCGCGGTCGCACCCGCGGGTGTCAGATCGACCGTGTCGAGACGGGCGACGTTCGCATCGACGCCACCGGTGCGGGCGGTCTGCGTCGTCCAGGTCACCCCGTCCGACGAGGTCTGCACGAGGTAGCGCTCGCCCGCACTCGCCTCCCACGCCAGCCGTACGGACGAGACGGTGCGCTCGCTGCCGAGGTCGACCTGGATCCACGAGTCGGCACGCGTGCGATCGGTGCGCGACACCGCCCACCGGGTCGTCGGGTCGGCATCGGTGACGGTCGCGGCGAGGCGCGCCGGATCCTCGCTCGACGCGGTCGCGGGGCGGCCTGCGGCAAGGTCGGTCGTGGCCTCGGCATCCGCACCGTAGGCGTGGAACGAGTACAGCGAGTATCCGAACTGCGCGTTGCCCTGCTGACCCTGCATGCGCACGTAGCGTGCCGACACCGGGTCGAACGACAGGTCGTCGACGCGCGCGGCGTTGGTGTCTGCGGGATCCGGCGGCGTCACGACGGGAAGGGCGTCGGTCGCCGAGCCCTCGGCCGTGACGTACGTGCGCGAACCGTCGAGGCCGTTGTACCCGCCCATGTCGAGGTTGCGCACGGATACCGAGCCGTCCTGCCAGCCCGCCCCCGTCGACGCGTAGAGCGCCGCGCCGTTCGGCAGTGTCACCTGGCCGGCGTAGCCGTCGCCGATGCGGAACACCGAGGAGGTGCCCTCGAAGCCGTCGCGCGGGTTCGTGAAGGTGCTCGTGCGCCGGTCGTCGACCGTCGCGGCCGAGTTCGGGTAGAGGTACGGCGTCGCTCCGGAGAGGGCGAACAGCCACGAGTCGTGACCCGGCACCCACGGGAACTTCAGGAACCCCTTCTTGCTGGATGCGGCGGCCCAGGCATCCGCGGTCTGCTGCACCGACAGCCCGGGGCCGGCGCCGAAGTCGCGCACGCCCGCGAGCCGCGCGAAGAACTCGTCCTGCGGGGTCGGGGCGACCGGCCCCTCCTCGGACTCGGCCGCGGCGACGTGCAGGAGGTACGAGATCGCGATCTCGGCGCGCGCCTCGGGCTCGTACTTCGGCTCGCCGGAGAACTTCGCGAGGCGGTCGACCGGTGCGTACGCCTGGTAGGCCTCGAGCGAGGCCGCCATGTTCGCCTCGGCCCGCACCGCATCGGGGTCGCGCAGCACCTGACCGAGGAAGGCCATCGGGATCACGTCGCGCCCGTACAGGTACTCGCGGTCGTTGACCATGGGCATGAACGGCTCGCCCTGGTTCGACATCACCATCTTGATCGACTCCCAGAGCTCCGCCGAGTTGGGCTGGTGCTTCAGGTACTCGGGGACCGGCTGGTCGTTGAGGATGAACTGGATCGCGTTGCGACCGCCCGAGCGCCAGATGTCGGACTGGTAGTGCGGCCCGAACGACCCGTGGTTCTCGACCAGGTAGGTGTCGTAGATCGTCTGCATCGTGTTGGTCGACACGGGCTTGCCGGCGACGATCGCGGGGTTGTTGAGGTCGGCGGTCGGCTGACCGGCGGCGTTGCGCGCCCAGTCTCCGAGCTGCTCGTCCCAGCGCGCGGCATCCGCATGGTCGGGCGCCCAGGCCAGGCCCGGGGCGAGGGCCTGCGTGTAGACGCCGGCCTCCTCCTGCGCCGTGTCGCCCTCGTGCTTGCCGCTCGGCCAATCGGCGGTCCACGAGCCCGAGAGCGGATCGTTGCCGTAGTTCAGGTCGGACGTGTACGCAGATTGCCCGACCGCGATCGTCTCGAGGTTCTTCCGGGTCGTCGCGTCGAGCTGATCCCAGAGCACCCGACCGGCGTCGAGGAAGTACGACTGGAACGTCGAGTCCCAGAACAGGCGCTTGCCCCACGTGCCGTTCGGGTCGACGAAGCGGTTCTTCGCGGCGTAGTAGCGGATCGTGTCGACCGTGCGCTGCTGCAACTGCTCCTTCGGAATGCCGGTGACCGAGGCGTCGTACTCGCCGTGCGTGAGGATCACGGCGTTGCCGAGCACGACGGCGAAGTTGAAGTCCTTGGACTGGTACGCACCGATAGCCGGATCCCAGACCGTGTTCACCCAGCGGGTGTGGCGCAGCAGGGCCGCGTAGTAGTCGGCGGCGATGTCGTCGGGGGCGCCGAAGGCCGCGGTCTTCACGATCGGGGCGGCGGATGCGTGCGTCGCGGGCGCGAGGGCGGCGATCGGGGCGGCGAGCGTCGCGGCCAGGGCGAGAGTCGTCGCGCGGCGGAGGATGCCGCGCTGGAGGAGTCCGCGGCGGCGCGGGTTCTTCAGACCGGGGATGAGGCCGGAGCGGGCCATGGGGTGTCTCCTGGGATCAGCGGCCTTCGGGCGCCGCGTGCGGATCGACAGGAGTCATCGGAGATGGTGCGGAATGACAACGCTGTCAGAACGGGTGGAGCAACAGTAACCCGGGCGCGGTGCGGGCGTCAAGCATCCGCTTCGCCCTCCGGTCGCGCGAACGGCTGCACCGGGCCGTACCGGTCGCGCGAAGGGCTGATCTCAGCGCCGAAACCGACCACTCGCGCGACCGGTGCGGGCAAGAGGAGGGTCAGCCGGACACCGGAAGCGACGGCACGGCGTCGATCAGCAGGCGCGTGTAGGCGTCGGCGGGAGCACGGAGCACCTGCGACGTGGGGCCCTGTTCACGCACCACGCCGCCCTGCAGCACCACGACCTCGTCGCAGACCTTCTGGATCACACCGAGGTCGTGCGAGATGAAGAGGTAGCCGACGCCGGTCTCGGCCTGCAGGCGCGCGATCAGCTCGAGGATCTGCTTCTGCACCGCCACGTCGAGCGCCGACACCGGTTCGTCGAGCACGACCACCGCCGGCTCCACGGCGAGTGCCCGGGCGATGCCGAGCCGCTGGCGCTGACCGCCCGAGAGCGACGACGGTCGGCGGTCGGCGAAGTCCGCCGGGAGTCCGACGCGGTCGAGCCAGTCCCGCACTCGCGCCCCGCGCTCGGCGCGCGACAGAGACGGATGCCGCAGCCCGATCGCCTCGTCGAGAAGCCGTCCGGCGGTCCACCGCGGGTCGAACGACGACCCCGGGTCCTGGTAGACGAACTGCACGTCGCGCGGGTCGTCGCTCGCACGTCGGACGGTGCCGGCATCCGCGGTCTCGAACCCGGCCAGGATGCGTGCGACCGTCGTCTTCCCCGATCCCGATTCGCCCACCACGCCGAGCGAGCGCCCGCGGCGCACGGCGATCGAGACGTCCTTCACCGCTGGACGGGAGCCACCGCCCGGGAGCCGGAAGGTCTTGCTGACGTGGTCGGCGGCGAGCACGACATCGGATGCCACGGACGCCTCCACTGCCTGCACAACTTCGGAGATCTGAGGCGACACCCCGGAGATCGGATGCTGCGCCCCGGCGTGTCCGGTCGAATCTCCGAAGTCGTGCGGGGCGGGGCCCTTCGACAGGCTCAGGGACCCAGTTTCCGTCAGGGACCCGGTTTCCGTCACGGCATCCGAGTCGGTGACGGCATCCGTTCCCTGCACAACTTCGGAGATCTGAGGCGACACCCCGGAGATCGGATGCTGCGCCCCGGTGTGTCCGGTCGAATCTCCGAAGTCGTGCGGGGCCGAGCCGCCCTCGAACCGCGGCGCGGCGTCGATCAGGGAGCGGGTGTACGGATGCTCGGGATTCGAGAGCACGTCGGCGGTCTCGCCCGACTCCACCACGGCGCCGCCCTGCAGCACGAGCACGCGATCGGCGAGCTGCGACACCACGGCGAGGTCGTGGCTGATGAGCAGCAGCGCGATGCCCTGCTGCTTGAGCTCGCCGAAGAGCGCGAGGATCTGCTTCTGCACCGACACGTCGAGCGCGGTGGTCGGCTCGTCGGCGATGAGCACGGCGGGGTCCCCGGCGAGCGCGGTGGCGATGAGCGCGCGCTGACGCTGACCCCCCGAGAGCTGCGCCGGACGCTCGTCGATACGCGTCTCGGGATCGGGCACGTGGGTGCGGCGCAGCAGTTCGAGCGCACGTTCGCGGCCGTCTCGTCCGCGCGGACCGCCGGTCGCGGCGATCGCCTCGCGCACCTCCTTGCCGACCGTGCGCAGCGGGTCGAGCGACGACAGGGCGTCCTGCAGGATGTACCCGATGCGGCGGCCGCGGATGCGACGCCAGCGACGTTCGGTGAGCCGACGCGCATCGACGCCGTCGATCTCGAGCACCGCGGCATCGACCCGCGACCCCGTGCCGACCAGCCCGAGCAGGCTGCGCGCGCTGACGGACTTGCCCGACCCCGACTCGCCGACCAGCGCGACGCACTCGCCCGGCGCGATCTCGAACCCGACGCCCTCGACGGCCGTACGCCCGCCGAAGGACACGGTCAGGCCCTCGACGCGGATCAGCGCGCTCATCCGCGGCCCTCCAGACGTGCCTGCAGGCGACGACCGAGCACGGTCGTGCTGATGACGAAGAGGGTGATCGCGAGACCGGGGAACACCGCGGCCCACCACCCCAGCGTCAGGAAGTTGCGCGCGTTCGAGAGCATCGATCCCCATTCGGGAGTGGGCGGCGGGCTGCCGAGACCGAGGAACGACAGGGCGGCGCCCGCGAGCGTCGCCCCGCCGAGACCGATCGTCGCGATCACGACGACCGGGCGCACGGCGTTCGGCAGCAGATGCCGACCGAGCACGCGGGCGCGCGGCAGACCCATTCCGCGGGATGCCTCGATGAAGGTCGAGGTGCGCACGCGCAGCGTCTCGCCGCGCACGACGCGCACGTAATAGGGGATGCCGGCGATACCGATCGCGATGGTGGCGGTGGCGAGCCCCCCGCCGAAGAGCGCCAGGATGAGGATCGCGAGCACGAGTTCGGGGAACGCCGCGCCGATGTCGGTCAGCCGCAGGGTCACGGTCGAGATCACCCGGTTCGACAGGCCGGCGACGAGGCCGAGGATCGTTCCGAAGAAGAGCGAGATGAGCACCGCGCCGAACCCGAGCACGAGCGAGCTGCGCGCACCGAACACGATGCGGGCGTAGACGTCGCGCCCGATCTCGTCGGTGCCGAGCGGATGCCCCGGCCCGGGAGGCGCCAGGATCAACGCCCGGTCGGCGGCCAGCGGGTCCTGCCCCGTGAGCAGCTGCGGCCAGAGCGCGGCGAGCACGAACAGCACCAGCACCAGCGCGCACAGCAGGGTGCCGATGTCGGCGGCCAGGCGCACCCAGCCGCGCCAGCGCACGTGCTGCCGCGCGGTGACGGCCCCGGCGACGACTCCCCCGCTCATCGGGTGGCCTCCCTCTCGACGGTCGTGCGGCCTGCGGCGGATGCTGCGGCCGGGTCGGTGGCATCGGCGGCGGAGGCGGCATCCGCGACTGCGGCATCCGTTGCTCCGGAAGCTGCATCGGCGGACTCGATCGGCCCGCCGATCGCCCGATCGGCGTCGCGCACCCGCGGATCGACGAGCGCGTACGAGAGGTCGACGAGGGTGTTGACGAGGATGAACACCGCGGTGCCGACGAGTACGACGCCGATCACGACCGGGATGTCCTGCGAGGCCACCGAGTCGACGAGCAGACGTCCGAGCCCGGGGCGGCTGAACAGGGTCTCGGTGATCGCGGCGCCGCCGAGCAGGGCTCCGAACGAGAACCCGAGCATGGTCAGATACGGCACCGCAGCGTGGCGGAGCGCGTGCCGCACGGTCACGGCGAGCGATCCGAGCCCGCGCGCACGCGCCGAGAGGATGAAGGGTTGCTCGAGCGCGTCGTCGAGCGACTGCCGCAGCACCTGCAGCAGCAGGGCGGCCGTCGGCAGGGCGAGGGTGAGCGCGGGGAGCACGAGCGAGCGCAGATCGCCGCTGTCGAGGATGGGGAGCGCGCGCAGCCACACGGCGAACACCAGCATCAGCACGAAGCCGAGCCAGAACACCGGGGTCGAGGCGAGCACCAGTTCGACGCCCGACGAGATCCAGCTGGGCAGACGCCGGCCGGCGGTCAGCACGCCCCCGGCGAGGGAGATCACGACGGCGAGCACGATCGCGGCGAGCGCCAAGGCGATCGTCGGACCCGCCTGCGCGGCGAGCAGCGGAGCGACCGGCTGCTCCTGCACGTACGACATGCCGAGGTCTCCGCGCAGCAGACGACCGAGGTAGAGGAAGTACTGCACGATCAGCGGTTCGTCGAGGTGGTACTCCTGCCGCACGACGGCGAGCACCTCGGGACTGATGTCGACCTGCTGCTGGCCGGCGCCGAGGATCGCGAACGCCGGGTCGACCGGCACGAGCCGCAGCGCGAAGAACGTGAGGGTCGCCGCGCCCCACAGCGTGATCAGGCTCACGCCGAGACGGCGCAGTACTCGCCAGACCGTGCTCATGTCGTTCCTCTCGTCATGCGGGGCGGGGCCCTTCGACAGGCTCAGGGACCCAGTACCGAACAGCTCTTTCGACCTGCTCAGACACCGGGCGGCCAAGAGCGACCGCCCTGGGTTGCTGAGCCTGTCGAAGCATCCCGGGGCGGTCGCCCTGCGAAGGTCAGTTCTTCCAGGCGTCGAACAGGTACGGCTGCGGCCACGCGTAGTCCCACGCGACGCCGTGCACGGTCGGCTGCCACGCCACCACGCGGGCCCGCGAGTACAGCGGGATCGACGGGGCGAGCGAGGGCAGCAGCTCCTGCGCCTGTCCGTAGAACTCGGCGCGGGCGGTCGGGTCGGCGCTGGCGCGCGCCTGGGCCAGGATGCCGTCGAGCTCGGCATCCGCCAGGAACGAGGCGTTCGAACCGATCGACGATCCGTCCGACACGTTGTCGCCGCCGTACAGGCGCCACAGCTGCATACCGGTCGCCTCCGACTGGAACGACGGCATGATGCCGTACTCGCCGGTGTAGAGGCGCTGCGAGAAGTCCGCGGCCGGGACCGGCTGCAGCACCAGCTCGAAGCCGAGCTCCTTGGCGTCGATCTGCACCTGCTCCAGCGTGCGCTGCGCGAGCTGGTCGTTGTCGGCGTAGGGCACGGTGGTGCTCAGGCGCTCGCCGTCCTTGGTGCGGTAGCCCTCGGCATCCGTCTCGGTCCAGCCGGCCTCGTCGAGCAGCGCGCCCGCGGCATCCGCGTCGAACTCGATGACGTTCTCGAGATCCTTCTTGTAGTCGGGGGTCGTGGTCGCCAAGTACTCCTGCACGGGGTACGCGCCGAAGGTGGCGCTCTTGACGATCGCCTCACGGTCGATGCCCGTGAGCAGCGCGCGACGCACGTTCACGTCGTCGAACGGCGCGGTGCGCGTGTTCAGGTGCAGGGTGAAGCCGACTCCCGGCAGCAGGAACTCGTCGGACTCGTAGCGGTCGTCGGCCTTCACGTCTTCGGCGTACTCGGGGGCGATGTAATCGACGATGTCGGCCTCGCCCGTGAGCAGCGCGTTGTAGCGCGTCTGGTCCTCGGGCAGGAAGCGGTAGGTGATCTTGTCGAGGTACGCGGCGCCCTCGTGGGTGCCTTCCGGGCCCCAGTCGTAGTCGTCGTTGCGCACGTAGCTGATGCTCTGACCCTTGACCCACTCGTCGAAGACGAACGGTCCGGTGCCGACCACGGTCGACGCGAGCGAGTCGGGGTCGTCGAGCAGCTGTGTCGGCGACACGATGCCGAAGTACGGGGCGGCGATCAGCGTGAGGAAGCTCGACTCCGGCTGCTCCAGCGTGATGCGCACGGTGTACTCGTCGACCACCTCGGCCGACGGTCCGAGCTTCGCGACCGAACCCGTGGACTTGTTGGCCGGGTCGGCCACGTAGTCGAAGTTGACCTTCACGGCTTCGGCGTCGAACGGGGTGCCGTCATGGAAGGTCACGTCGTCGCGCAGCGTGAACGTGTACACGCGGGCGTCGTCGGACACCTCCCAGTCGGTGGCGAGCCACGAGCCGTAGGTGCCGTCGCCGTTGTCCCACACGAGCGAGTCGACGACCGGGGTGAGCACGTGCGCGCCGCCCATCTGGTCGACGAGCGGGTTGAGCTGCGGCGGTTCGGAACGCGCCGCGACGACGAGGTCGCCGCCGGTGACCGGCTCGCCGCTGTCACCCGAGGATTCGGGGGCGGCCGACGCGCAGGCGGTCAGGGTCAGAGCGGTGACGACGGCTGCTGCGACGGCAGCGCCGAGGCGACGGGGGATTCCGGATGCCACGATGGGTCCTCTCGGGTCGGCACGGGCTTCCGACGCTATCCAGGCGCACGGATGCTCGTCGCGCCGGGCTACACGCGGCGACACCGTGCGTCAGATTGCGTCACACGGGTGAGTTGCCGCATCCGTTCCGATAGGGTCGGCGCTTCTTCGGGGTGGGGCCCTCCGACAGGCTCAGGGGCCCTAGTTTCGAGGTCGAGGCTGACCACGGGGTCGATGAGCCTGTCGACGCGCCCCGCCCGCACAACTCCGGAGTTCCGCGACGACACCCCGCCGACGGATGCTCCGCCCCGGCGCGCCGCTCCGAATCTCCGAAGTTGTGCGGGGTCAACCGCTGCGGAGGAGAACTCGCGCTCGACAGGAGGCATCCGCCGTTCCAGCCCTGCCGAACGCGAGAACTCCTCCCGAACGGATGCCGCGGGGCACCGCCTCAGCGGAGCAACTCCCGGCGGAGGCGCTCCAGGCGCACCGCAGCCTGCAGGCGGAAGCGGTACTCGGCATCGGCGGGGTCGCCGTCGAGCAGCGTCCAGATCCGGTCGAGGCGCTGCTGCACCGTGTTCGTGTGCACCCGCAACCTGCTGGCCGCGCCCTGGCGACTCTCCCCCGCGTCGAAGTACGCGACGAGGGTCTCGACGAGCGCCGTGCCCCGCCGATCGTCCCACCCGCGCACCGGCCCGAGCACGCCGTCGACGAATCGGGCGGCGGCCTCCGGCTCCCCCGAGGAGAGCACGTGGTACGGCGCGAAGTCGTCCGATCGCACGGTCGCCCCCGACACCCCGAGCGGCGCGAGGAACCGCAGGTCGCGCACCGCGCGCTCGACCGACGTGCGCAGCGCCGGCAGACCCTCGACCGTCGCGCCGACGACCGCGGTGACCCCGGGCTCGTCGAGTCGTTGGGAGAGCGTGCGCCGTACCCGCTCGGTCGCTGCCACGATGTCGGTCTCGCCGACGGATGCCGTCCACGCGACCACGAGCCCGTGTTCGCGCACCGCGACGAGCCCGTCGTCGCCGACGGCATCCGCGGCCACGGTCAGCGCCCCCTCGCGTCCGCGTACGTCGATCGCCGCCGCGCCGACGAGCGGGTGCGCGACCTCGGTGGAGAGAGCGGATGCCTCGGCCGTCCCGTCGAGCACCGCACCGAGCACGCGTGCCCGGCGTTCGGCGCGGATCGCCGAGACGGCGTCGCGTTTGAAGGAGACCAGGGCGGCGACCTGCGCGGCGCGCTCGAGCGTGGGGCGGGTGACGTCGTCGGGCAGGGCGACCTCGTCGGCCCGAGCGTTCTGCCGAGGCCCCGCCTCGTCGTCGGCGACGATCGCGCCGAGCACACGGTCGGCACCGAGGATCGCGACCACCAGCCACCGGCGCTCCCCGTCGAGCACCGCGACGGCATGCCCGCTCGCGCGGCTCTCCCGGATCGCATCGGTGAGCGGACGACGACGCGGCAGGCCGGCACGGGCGTCCGCGCCCGCATCGAGAGGAATCCCCGCCTCGTCGACCGCGCGCACACGCCGCCCCAGCCGATCCGACACCGTCGCGACGAGATCGATCAGGGTCGCCCCCGAGACGACGGCGGCGGTGAGCTCTTCGTGGATCCCGCCGACGATCTGCGTCGCGGCGAGGTGGCGTTGCAGCTCGGCGTAGGCCTCTTCGGCGCGTGCGCGGGCGGCCGCGCTCTCGGCGAGTACGCGGGCACTGTGCAGCACGGCGGCGGCATGATCGGCGAATGCCGAGAGCAGCAGCACCTGATCGGGGGTGAAGTCGTGGGCGAAGCGGTTGCAGGCGAACAGCGCCCCGAGCACCTCGTCACCGACGGCCAACGGCACCCCGAGGAACGACACGAGCCCCTCGCGCGCGACCGCACCGTCGATGGCGGGATCGTGCGGAGCATCCGCCATCCGCGTGTACTCGCGCACCCAGACCGGCTCGCGGGAATCGGCGACGAGGCTCGCGAGGCCGAACCCGGCGGGCACGAGCAGGTCGCGGAACTCGGGCGTCACCGTGCCCGCCGAGTACCGCACGCGCAGATCGCCCTGTGCGTTGTCGACCTCCGAGAGGTACGTGACGTCGGTGCCCATGAGTTCGTGCGCGCGCTCGACGAGGCGGCGCAGCACATCGGTCACGTCCTGCAGCCGCACGAGTTCGCGCGCGGTCGAGAACAGGGCCTCGAGTTCGACGGTGCGCCGCCGCAGCCGCGCGGTCTGCTGCTGCGACTCCTGCACCGCCGCGAGGATGTCCTCGACCTCGGATGCCGCGGCCTCCGCCTCGGTGAGCAACTGCGTGAGCGCCGGCATCCGCTCCCCCGGCTCGGCGCGCACGGCGGCGACGACCTCGCGCACGAGCTCCGACGCGGCTTTCTCGACCATGAGGCTCCTCTCACCCCCACCTTCCCACGGGCCCGGTTCCCCCGGGTATCTGCGCGATGCCCGAGCGATCTCGTCGAGACCCACAGATCGCGTCGAGACCCACCTTCCGCGACGTCGGGCGCGGTGGGTTTCGACGGGCGTGATGGGTTTCGACGCGAATGGCCCTTCGACAGGCTCAGGGACCAGTCATGCGGGAAGGACCCTTCTACGGGTTCAGCCCCGCGACGGGAACCGCGGCGGGCGGCGCTCGGCGAAGGCTGCCAGGCCCTCTCGTGCGTCGTCGCTCGCGAACGCCTGCTGCCCGAGCACCGCTTCGAGACGGAACGCCTCGGGCTCGGGCAGGTCGGCGAGCGCCCGCACGGCGCGCTTCACGGTCGCCAGCGCCGTCGCGCTCTTGGTCAGCAGCTGCTCGGCGACGGCGAGCGCCTCGTCGTGCAGGGCGGATGCCTCGACCACCCGGTTCACGAGCCCGTACCGCAGCGCGGTCTCGGCGTCGATGCGGTCGCCGCGCAGCATGAGGTCCATCGCGAACGCGTAGGGGATCTGCCGGATGAGCCGCACGAGCGTGCCGCCAGCGGGCACGACGCCGACCCCGGTCTCGGGCAGCGCGAACTGCGCCTCGGCGGAGGCGAGACGGATGTCGGTCGACAGCATGATCTCGAACCCGCCCCCGAGGCACAGTCCGTTGATCGCGGCCACCACCGGCTTCTCGAGCGTCGAGTGCTTCTGGTGCGCGGCGTCCCACTCACTGATGTCGAATCGTTCCTCGGTGAGCGCCGGGATCGACTCGCCCAGGTCGGCACCCACGCAGAACGCGCGCTCCCCCGCGCCCGTCAGCACCGCCACGCCGATGCGCGGGTCGCCCTGCACCTCGGCGAACGCGGCGCCGAGCTCGTCGTACATCGCCAGCGTCAGAGCATTGAGCTTCTCGGGGCGGTCGATCGTGATGACGCCGATGCCGCCCGAGCGGTCGAGACGGATGCCCATCAGATCGTGCCGCCCGTGCGCAGCGCGGCGACCTCGTCGGCCGAGTAGCCGAGGAACTCCCCCAGCACGCGATCGGTGTGCTGCCCCATGTCGGGTGCCAGCCCCGCGGTCCGCGGCGGGGTGCGGTCGAGCTTCACCGGCGACCCGAAGGTGCGCAGCGATCCGTGGCCGGGGTAGTCGGTGTCGACGATCATGCCGCGCGCCGCGATCTGCGGATCCTCGACCACTTCGCCGATGTCCTTCACCGCGCTCAGCGGCACGAGGTCTCCGGCGAGCGCCTCGAGTTCGGCCTTGGTGCGGTCGGCGAACCAGTGCACGACCATCGGCTTCACCCTCTCCTGGTAGACCTCGGCGTCGAACCGGGTGGCCATGGTGTGCAGGTCGGGGTTGTCGTCCCAGTCGGCCGGGCTGCCGAAGGTCTCGCACGAGATGCGCCAGAACTTGTCGGTGTAGCCGCCGAAGAACACGAATCCGTCGGCGCACGGGAACAGCTCGTAGGGGCGCACGAACGGATGCTGGTTGCCGAGCGGCTTCGGCACGACGCCGTCGACGGTGTACGACACGACCGCGTTCTCGGTGAGGGTGAGCACGGAGTCCTGCTGCGAGATGTCGACGAGCTGCCCCTCGCCCGTCTGCTCGGCGTGCCGGAGCGCCGCGAGCACTCCGATCACTCCGTAGAGGCTGGCGGCGAGGTCGCCGATGATCGTGCCGACGCGGGTGGGCGGGCCTCCGGCCTCGCCGTTCATCGACCACAGCCCGCCGGTGGCCTGCGCACTGTTGTCGTAGGCGGGTCGCAGCCGGTACGGGCCCGACTGCCCGTAGCCGCTGAGCGCCGCGTAGACGAGCTTCGGATTCACCTTGCGCAGGCGCTCGTAGCCGTGTCCGAGCCGCTCCATCGTGCCGGGGCGGAAGTTCTCGACCAGCACGTCGGCGCGCTCCACGAGCCGGTCGAGCACCTCGGTCGCTCCCGGGCTCTTCAGGTTCAGCGTCACGCCGAGCTTGTTGCGGTTGTACTGCGCGAAGAATCCGCTCAGCGGCTCGGCCTCCTCGCGCGGCAGCATCGGCGGGAAAGTGCGCGTGTAGTCGGGGTCGCCGGGATTCTCGACCTTGATGACCGTCGCGCCCAGGTCGGCCAGGATCATCGAGCAGTACGGACCGGCGACGACGCGTGTCACGTCGACCACCACCACACCCGCGAGAGAGCCGGGCGAGGCATCCACTCCTCCGAGTCCGGCGAGCAGGGCGCGCGTGGTGTCGTCGATCATCGAGAGGATCCTTCCGAGACGGCGGAGTCGCGCCGGGCGGCGCGACGGGTGAGACGGTGCAGCAGGGCGACCGAGACGAGGGTGACGACACCCGCGACGACCATGTAGAGCGCGATCGCCCACGAGCCGCCGAAGACGTCGAGCAGCTCGAGATAGATGATCGGCACGAACGCCGACCCGGCGATGGTGCCGATCCCGAGCGCGAGCGACATGCCCGTGTAGCGGATGCGCACGTCGAACGCCTGCGCGTAGAGCACGCCGAGCGTGCCGTAGGTCGCGCAGAAGCCGATCGTGGTCGCGATGTACGCGACGTAGGCGGCGGCGAGGCTGCCCGTGTCGATCAGCCAGAACGCCGGGAACGCGAGGAGCACCGAGAGGATCGTGCCGGAGGCGAAGACCTTCGCGACCCCGACGCGGTCGGCCAACCCCCCGGCGAGCGGCAGCCCCACCAGCGCCAGCAGCGAGCAGATCGTCGCGATCGTCAGCATCTCGGGCTGCGTGTGCCCGACGAACTGGGTGCCGTACGTGAGGCTGAACGTGAACAGCATGTAGAAGACCGCGCCGATCACGGCGAAGCTGAGAGCGGCGAAGAGGACCTGACCGGGGTGCGTCTTGAGCGTCTCCCACAGCGGCACGCGGGCGGCCTTGCCGGCATCGCGCATCTTCTCGAACTCGGGCGTCTCGCTGATCTTCAGGCGGATGAACAGGCCCACCAGCACCAGCACCGCGCTGATCAGGAACGGCACGCGCCAGCCCCACGCCTGGAACGCATCGCCGGGAAGGGCGACCAGCGGCAGGAACACGAGGGTCGACAGCGTCAGGCCCAGCGCGAGACCCACCTGCGGGAAGCTCCCGAGGAACGCCCGCTTGCGCGGCTCGGCGTGCTCGACGACGAGCAGGACCGCACCGCCCCACTCGCCGCCGAGGGCGAAGCCCTGCACGAACCGCAGCACCATCAGCAGGATGGGAGCGGCGACGCCGATCGCGGCGTACGTCGGCAGGAGACCGATGAGGAACGTGGCGACACCCATGAGGACGAGCGAGATGACGAGCATCCGCTTGCGTCCGATGCGATCGCCGAAGTGACCGAACACGATCGATCCGAGCGGGCGGCCGAAGTAGCCCACCGCAATACCGCCGAACGCCAGGATGGTGCCGACCAACGGGTCGTAGTCGGGGAAGAACAGGCTGTTGAGGATCAGCGCCGCCGCCGTCGAGTAGGCGAAGAAGTCGAACCACTCGACGGTCGTGCCGACGACGCTCGAGGCGACGATCGTGCGGATCTGCGAGCGCTCCGCGGGAGGCGCGTCGCGCCGGGCGGTGGATGCCGAGGTCATGGGGTTCCCTTTCCGCGGCGTCTCCGCTGACGCCGGCCAGGGATCAGCCTGTCAGGGGCGGGAGACGTGGGCCTATGTCTCGGTCGCACACACCTGTGGCCTACACATGGCTCTCCGCGCCACTGGGTCGCTGAGCCTGTCGAAGCGTCCCCGCGCACAACGGAGGAGATCTCGCGCTCCGCAGGAGCATCCGCGGGATTCGATCCTGCGTTGCGCGAGATCTCCTGCGTTACGCGCGCCAGGAGTCAGTCGTCGGTGAAGTCGGACTCGTCGACATTGGCGATCAGGTCTCGTACCGCGGCACGGAGCGGCTCCGCCATATCGGTGACCGTCGGCGCGTTCTCGAATGCGACGACCTGGATGCTCGCGCGATATCTCAGATCCTCGGCCCACAGAGCGACGACGTGCGGCCCACGTGACCCATCCGCTCGGGGGTCCGCGCAGATGTACTCGATCGCGCCCTCCACATCGAGAGGGATGCCGTCATCGCACGTCGGAGAGACCTCGTCATAGAAGGCCGCATCATCGCGCCCACTGTGATCGACACGGAGGTAGAGCTCGCGCCGCGTAGCGCCCTCATCCGGACTGTACGAGCAGACGATCCAGTTGTCCGCCGGCGCCCCCTGGTCGACGGAATGCTCCTCGCTGCCCGCTCCGGCACCGACGATCGCCTCCACGGTCACGGCTTCAAGCAGGTCGCACGCCCCGAGCGAGAACTCGTCCTCATCGGGCGCGGGTGCGGTGCATCCTCCGAGAACCATGGCCGCAAGCGCGATGATCACGGCAGAGCGGGGCGGGTTCGGCCGGGTAAGCGTGCGGAAGGTCACTTTCAAAAGACGAGTAGGCAGCCGTTTCCTGACGCGAGCCGCGCCGTGGGCTGGGGCCCTTCGACAAGCTCAGGGACCCAGTGCTGAGACTCGGTCGCTGAGCTACGGAACTGGGTCGCTGAGCCACACCGTTGGGTCGCTGAGCCTGTCGGAGCGCCCCCGCGTACAGACGGCCTCAGCCGCGCAGCAACCGGCGCCAGGCGAGCTCGGCGAGAACGGATGCCTGCAGCGGAAGCACCTCGTCGTCGAAGATCGCCTGCTCGGAGTGCAGCGGCATCGGGCCGGAGTCGGGAGCGGCGCCGACGAACACGAGGGCGCCCGGCACCTCCTGCAGCACGTAGGAGAAATCCTCGGATGCCATCGACGGCGCCGCGAGACGCGTCACGCGCTCCTCGCCGACGAGCTCGTCGAGCACCTCGAACACCTCGCGGGTCTCGGCGGGGTCGTTGTAGGTCACGGGGTACGAGGCGATGAACTCGGACTCCAACCGGCATCCGTTCGCCTCGGCGATGCCCGCCAGCATCACCGGCAGCTGCTCGCGCACCGTGGCGAGGGTCTGCATCGACAGGGTGCGGATGTTGGCCTCGAGCGAGACGGTCGCCGCCAGCACGTTGCTCGCCTCGGAGTCGCTGCTCAGTCGCGTGATCGAGATCACGGCCTGGTCGGTGGCGGGCAGGCGACGCGCAGCGAAGGTCTGCACCGCGAGGATGAGCTGCGCGGCCACCGGCACCGGGTCGATGCCGAGCTGCGGGAACGCCGCGTGCCCGCCGGTGCCGTGCAGGGTCAGGCGCAGCGCGCTGGCGCTCGCCATCATCGCGCCCTCGCGGGTGACGAGCTGCCCGCGCGGGGTGGCGCTGTCGACATGGATCGCGTACGCCGCGACCGGCCGCGACCCGGCGGCATCGAGCACGCCCTCCTCGATCATGATGCGACCGCCGGCCTGCCCCTCCTCACCGGGCTGGAACATGAAGACGACCGTTCCGGGCAGCTCGTCGCGGCGGGCGGCCAGCAGCCGCACGGCACCGAGCACTCCGGCCATGTGCAGGTCGTGGCCGCACGCGTGCATCGCGCCCGAGGTCGACGCGAACGGCAGACCGGATGCCTCCGTGATGGGCAGGCCGTCCATGTCGCCGCGCAGCAGCACCACGGGTCCGGGTCGTCCACCCCGCAGCACGGCGGTGATCGACGACAGCGACTGCCCGACGCTGATCTCGAGCCCGAGGCCATCGAGCTCGCGCAGCAGGATCGCCTGCGTGTTCGGCAGATCGAGTCCGATCTCGACCGCCCCGTGCAGCTCGCGCCGCACAGCGGTGAGGTGCGATCGCAGCTCCTCCGCCTCGGAACCGAACCCGCCGTCGAAACCAGAACCCGCGTCCGAACCGGAACCCATCAGAACTGCATCCTCTCGCCGAGAACGGGGACCGCGTCGAGCAGATCCTCCGTGTAGGGGTCGGCGGGGTTCGCGAGCAGTGCTTCGGTCGGCCCGGCCTCGACCAGCTTGCCATGCCGCATGACGCAGACCTCGTCGCTGATGTATCGCACGACCGCGAGATTGTGCGAGATGAAGAGCATCGAGAGCCCGAGCTCCTGCTGCACCTCGCGCAGCAGGTTGAGGATCGCGCCCTGCACCGAGACGTCGAGGGCGCTGGTGACCTCGTCGGCGATGAGTACCGAGGGCTCGCCGGCGAGCGCGCGCGCGATCGTGATGCGCTGACGCTGGCCTCCCGAGAACGCGCCGGGGCGTTCGCCCGCGCGGTCGGGGTCGAGGTGCACCTGGGCGAGCAGTTCGCGCACGCGGGCGATGCGCTCGGCACGGGTCCAGCGGCGGCCGGTGGCGCGCAAGGCCTCGGCGATCGAGTCGCCGATCGGCATGAGCGGGTCGAGCGCCGAGAACGGGTCCTGGAAGACGAGCTGCATACGGCGGCGCGCGCGGCGCGCGGCGGAGCCGCCGACCGCGGTCTCCACCCCGTCGACGCGGATCGACCCGGACTCGGGGCGCACGAGCCCGACGGCGGCGGCCGCGATGGTGCTCTTGCCCGACCCCGATTCGCCGACGAGGCCGACCGTGCGACCCTTCGGCACCGACAGGCTCACCTTCTCGACCACGCGGGTGCGGCCGTAGCGGACGCTCAGGTCCGTGATCTCGAGTGCGTTCACACCGGCACCTCCTTCTCGTGGGCGTCCTCGCGGGCGTCCGACGGTTCCTCCGCCGATGCGGAGTCGTCCAGCGCCTCGGGCATCAGTTCCGGCGGGATCACCGGCAGCGGCTGCGTGCGGTCGCTGGTCATGTCGGGCAGGCAGGCGATGAGCGCCCGGGTGTACGGATGCTGCGCGTCCTGGCGGATGCGCTCCGCGGCGAGGCTCTCGACCATCCGCCCGTCCTTCATCACGATGACCCGGTCGCAGAACGCCGAGACGAGGGCGATGTCGTGCGAGATGAAGACGATCGCCGCCCCCGTCTCCTCCTGAGCCCGGTGCAGCACGCCCATCACCTGACGCTGCACGGTCACATCGAGTGCGGTGGTGGGCTCGTCGGCGATGATCAGCCGCGGCTTGCCGGTGAGCGCCATGCCGATCATGGCGCGCTGGCGCATGCCGCCGGAGAACTCGTGCGGATACTGCTTCAGCCGTCCCGCGGCATCCGGGATCCCGACGGCGGTCAGCGCGTCGGCGGCGCGCTCACGCGCCTCCTTCGGGCGCATGCCCATGTGCACCTCGGGCACCTCGGTGAGCTGGCGCCCGATGGTGAGCGCGGGGTTCAGCGAGGTGAGCGGGTCCTGGAAGATCATGCCGAGTTCGACGCCCAGGCGGGCACGGTCGGATGCCGTCAACTGACCGGTCATGTCGAGGTCGTCGAAGCGGTGCACCGAGGTCGCGATGATCGCGTCGTCGCCGAGGAGGCCGGCGAGCGCCATCGCGGTGAGCGACTTGCCCGATCCGGACTCGCCGACGATCCCGACGATCTCGCCCCGGGCGACCCGCAGGTCGACGCCGCGCACCCGCTCGACCACGCCGCCGTCGGCGGTGGGGAAGGAGATGTGCAGGTCGGTGATCTCGGCGACCACGTCGCCCTCGGGCGCCGCGACGGCCGGGGCAGGGTTCCGCCGGCGCGAGGTGATCGTCACCCCGCCGGCGGCCCGGGCGGCGACCGCGCGGAAGCCCGACCCGCGGGAGCCGGCGGCGGCCTCGCTGAGCAGTGTGAAGACGAGGCCGGCGAGCACGATCGCAATGCCGGGTCCGACCGCCGCGAGCGGGTTGACGTAGATGCGCAGGATGCCCTCCTGCAGCATCCGGCCCCAGTCGTAGGCGGGCGCCTGCACCCCGAGGCCGAGGAACGAGAGACCGGCGAACGACAGCAGCGTGACGCTCGCGGTCGCCGCGGCGTTCACGAAGAACGGGTTGGCGATGTTCGGCAGCACGTGCTTGACCAGGATGCCGACGGGGCCGACGCCGACGACTCGGGCGGCCCGCACGTAGTCGCGACCCGACACGGATGACGCCAGGTTGTACACGAGACGGGCGAACGAGGGGATGCCGGCGAAACCGATCGCGAGCATCGCCCCGGTCGCCGTCGCCCCCCAGATGACGGTGAAGAACAGCACCATCAGCAGCCACGGGAAGGCGAGGAGGATGTCGAGGAGACCGGTGAACCAGCGCCGCGGATACTTCGGCAGGATGCTGGCCACGAGGCCGAAGACGATACCGCCGACGAGGGAGATCGCCGTGGCGCCGAGAGTGAGCAGCAGCGTGAGGCGCGTCGCGGTGAGCACGCGGGCGAGGATGTCGCGGCCGAGTTCGTCGGTGCCGAGCGGGTGCGCGGCGCTCGCGCCGAGGAGGCGCGAGGAGACGTCGGTCGTGTCGGCCGCGGGACCCCAGATCGTGGGTCCGGCGACGGCGAGGAACACCAGGAGCGCGCTTCCGACGATCGCCGAGATCGCGGTGGCGTTGAGCAGCTTCTTGCGCACGGACATGTCTCAGCCCTCCGTGATCGACGAACGGGGATCGATGGTGGCGAGGATGACATCGACGACGAGGTTCACGCCCAGCACGATGAGGGCGTAGACGATGACGACGCCCTGCACCATCGGGTAGTCCTTGGCCCCGACCGACGAGACCATGATCGTGCCGAGCCCGGGGATCGCGAAGACGGTCTCGATGAGCACGGTCGCGGCGGTGAGGCCGGCGAGGATGAGCCCGCCGACGGTGAGCGACGCGGTGACGATGTTCGGCAGCGCGTGGCGCAGGTACACCAGACGCCGCGGCAGTCGCTTGGCCCGGGCGGTGGTCATGTAGGTGGTGTCGAGCACCGCCAGCATCTCGACCTGCACGATGCGCACGAGGTAGGCCATCGGGCCGATCGCCAGCGCGATGACCGGCAGCACGGCATCCGCCGGCTTGCCCCACCCCGCCGCCGGCAGCCAGCCGAGCTGCACCGCGAAGAGCGAGATGAGGCCGACCGCCACGAGGAAGCTGGGCACGGCGATCAGGATGCCGAGCACGGCCGAGAGCGTCATCGACAGTCCGCGGCGGCGACCCGAGCGGGCCAGCACCGCCGCACCGATACCCGCGGGCAGCGCTCCGACGACGGCGATGACGAAGGCGAGCACCGCGAGCAGCAGCGTGGTCGGGAAGCGCTGGGCGATGACATCCGCCACCGGGCGCTGGAGCCGCACCGAGGTGCCGAGGTCGCCCGTGAACAGCCCTCCGATGAAGCGGAAGAACTGCTCCCACATCGGCCGGTCGAGGCCGAGCTGGGCGCGGGTCGCCTCGACGAGCTGCGGTGTGGCGCTGTTGCCCAGCGCCGCGCGCACCGGGTCACCGGGCACGAGGTACATGAGCAGGAACGAGGCGACGATGACCACGGCGAGCGAGATCACCAGCCGCCCGAGACGGCGGAGCAGGAACGCGGTGCGCGGCGAGAGGCCGCGACGCAGACGGCGCTCCTCCACCCGCGCCGCCAGGGCGGCCGTGGACGTGTCGACCACCTCGGCGGTCGCGGGAGGAGGAGTGATCGTCATGTCAGCCGAGCATCCGGATCGAGGTGGGCTGGATGAAGTTCGGCTGATCGAACACCGCACCCGACTGGTAGGTCGGCAGGATGTTGTCGATCACCGGGAACACGTCGAAGCGGTTGATGAGCTCGGCCTCGGCATCCTGCCAGATGTCGCACGCGGCGTCGGGCTCGGCGCTCGACGCTTCAGCGGCCAGTGCCGAGTACTCCGGGTTGTCGACGAACATGAAGTTCAGGCCGCCCTGGTCGGGGGTCGCTCCCTCGAAGAAGGTCGAGAGCACGACGGGTCCGCCCGGCGCGATCTGCACCCAGCCGGTGTCCCAGTCGAACGTCGAGTAGAGCTGCTCCGACCACGCCGCGGCGTCGTTCGCGAACAGTTCGGTGGTCACACCCAGAGCATCCCACGTCTCCTTGACGAGCTCCGCCGAGGCGGCGTGCGTCGAGGTCGGCGCGTTGTAGATGAACTTGATGACGAGCGGCTCGCCATCCTTGGAACGCTTGCCGTCGGAGCCGAGCGTCCAGCCGGCCTCGTCGAGCAGTTCGCCGGCACGCTCGGTGTCGGTCTCGGGCAGCTCCCACTTCGGGCCGCCGGCCACGCAGAGCAACGGGTTCTTGGTCACGAGCGACTCGGACGGGAGTCCTTCGCCATCGGCGATGACCGTGCCGACCTCGTCGCGGTCGATCGCGATCGACAGCGCCTCGCGCACGAGCGGGTCGGAGAACGGACGCCCCTCCTTCTCGTTGAAGAGGATCATGCCGACGGGGTTGCGCACACCCGTGTGGGTGAGTCCTGCGCCGTCGAGTCGAGCGCGGTCGGCGCCCGAGATGGTCGCCGCGTTGATCTCGCCCGAGACCAGCAGGTTCGCCGCGGTGCTCTCGTCGCTCACGACGCGCGACTCGATCGCGTCGGGCAGACCGACAGTGTCGCTCGTGACGTCGTCGGGACCCCACGTGTAGTCGTCGCGCTTGGTGAACGTGTACGTGTCACCCGGCTTGATGTCGGTCATCGTGTACAGCCCGGTGCCGTCGGTGGCGTCCGACAGCGTGGACGGATCGGCGAGGCCGGCATCGCACACGAGCATGATCGTGCCGACGTTGACCGCGAGGAACGGGTTGTTCTCGGTGCTGGTCACGGTGACGGTGTTGCCGTCGGCCGTGGCCGAGACCTTCTCGTCGATGACCGAGCCGTACGAGAACGTGGCGTTCGCGGGGTCGGCGTTGTAGTTGAGGTTGTCGGCGACGGTCTGTCCGGTGAACTCCGAGCCGTCGGCGCAGGTGATGCCGTCCTTCAGAGTGAAGACGACCTCGGTGCCCGTCTCCTCCCAGCTCTCGGCGAGCCACGGGACGAGCTCGCCATCGGGGGTGACGGCGATGAGCGTCTCGTAGGCGAGGCTGACGACGGCGAAGGTGTCGGGCGACACGGCGACGAGCGGGTTGAGGTCACCCGGGTCGTCGCCGACGGCGGTCACGAAGGTGCCACCGGAGACGTAGTCACCCTCGGTCGGCGCGGACGAATCGGGCGAGCCCGCGCAGGACGTCAGCGTCAGCGCAAGCGCAGAGAGAACGGCGGCCACGGGTACTGCGGTACTGCGTTTCATAGCGATCTCCTGATTTCGGGTGAGGGGGTGGAGCTGCGGATGCTGTGGTCTTGTTCTTCCGGTCAGCGGACCGGAACCTCGGCCGAGAGCCGCGCGAGCGGGCCTGCGGCCTTGACCGTCACGTTGACGGTGGGCTGGGCGGTGTAGGGCACGTGCGTCTCGAGGACTTCGACGATCGACACCTGCAACGGGTCGGCGCCGGCCTGGATCGCCTTCGCGATGGCGGCTTCGGATGCCTGCTCGATCGCCTGATCGCGATCGCCCATCGGGGCCATCTGGTCGGCCCGGCCGCCGGCGAGCGAGATCGCGGCGCCGACGGCGTTGGCGACGCCGCCGTGGTCGGGGCGCAGGATGCTGCCCGCGCTCGCGAGGCTGTCGGGAACGAGGAATCCGCCACCGCCGACGACGACGAGCGGGATGTCCATGCGACCGAGCGAGAGGCGTTCGACGGCTTCGTCGAGGCGGTCGGCGACCCGCGCGAGCGCCTGCTCGAGCGCCTCGGTCACCGACGACGACAGCGCGGGGAGCGAGCGCCCGGCGACGGGGCTGCCGGCGAGTGCCGCGGCATCCGTCAGCGTCGGGGTGGAGCCGCCGAACAGCAGGCCCTCCCGATCGATGCGGTAGCCGACCGAGTCGGGGCCCACGCGGCCCGAGGCGACGTCGACGATCGTGCCGCCGCCGATGCCGACGCTGAGGATGTCGGGCATCCGGAAGTTCGTGCGCACTCCGCCGATCTCGCGCGGCAGGGTCGACTCGCGGGGGAAGCCGCCCACGACCACGCCGAGGTCGGAGGTCGTGCCGCCGACGTCGATCACGATCGCGTCGTCGTGCCCCGAGAGGTAGGCGGCGCCGCGGATCGAGTTCGCGGGACCGGAGCCGATCGTCAGCACGGGGTACTGCGCGGCGTAGTCGAGCGACATCAGGGTGCCGTCGTTCTGAGCGAAGAAGGTGGTCGCGTCGAGGCCCTCCTCGGCGACGACGGTGACGAGAGCCTCGGTGACCGACCGGGCGACGCTGTAGAGAGCGGCGTTGAGCAGCGTCGCGTTCTCGCGCTCGAGCAGCCCCGTAGGGCCGATGTCCTGACTGAGGAAGACCCGGGTGTCCTGCCCCAGGTGGCCGCGCAGCAGATCGGCGACCTCGAGCTCCTGCTCGGGCGACGAGGGGCTGAAGATGCCGGCCACGGCGATCGCGTCGAAGTCGTCGAGGCCGTCGACGAAGCGCAGGATGCCGTCGCGGTCGAGCGGGGCGATCGGCGTGCCGTCGACCATGTGACCGCCGCCGAGCATCGTGGCGCCGGCGAGCACCATGCGCACGAGGTCGTCGGGCCACCCCGTCAGCGGCGGGTATTCGGTCGCGGCCGGGGCGCCGAGGCGGATCATCGCGACCCGGTCGAGCTGGCGGCGCTGCACGATCGCGTTGGTCGCGTGCGTGGTGCCGAGCATGACGCGCGAGACCCGGGAGCGGTCGTCGCCGATCGTGGCGAGCACGTCGCGGATGCCCGCGCGGATGCCGCCGGTGATGTCGTCGGTGGTGGCGCGCTTGGTCCAGGCGAGCACCCGGCCCTCGCCGTCGAGCACGACCGCGTCGGTGTTCGTGCCGCCGACGTCGACGCCGATGGAGAGATCGCGGGCGGTCATCGGGTCGCTCCTTCGAACGGGACGTACGGCAAGTCGTAGCCGAAGGCCAGGGGGCCGGCGAGTTCCAGGCCGCGCGGCGTGCGCCAGATCGGGTCGCAGGCCCAGGCGAGCACCGAGACGCGCTGGCCGAAGCGCAGCATCTCGGTGGTGATCGCGTGGCCGGTCTCGGCGTCGATGATCGTGATGAGGTCGGGAACGCTCACCAGCACCTCGCCGTCCTCCAGCACGAGCAGGTTCTCGTTCTGCAACTCGAGGCGCTGCAGGCGGCCCCGGTCGGCGCCGGTGCCGGTGATGGTCACCGAGCCGCGCACGAATCCGCCGACGGTGCGGCGGTCGAGGTCGGTGATCTTGCCGGTCATCAACACGCGGGCATCGAGTTCGGCGGCGACGGCGGCGACCGGGTCGGACGACGACATCAGGGCGTGGCCGACGCGGATGGCGGCGCTCACCGTGCCCTCGATGACCGAGCCCTTCACCTGGTCGGCGGTCATCGGGTAGTGCGCGCCGATGCAGATCGAGCCGCTCGCGACCGTGAGTGCGCGGGCGTGGCGCTCGAGCCAGTGCAGGTCGATCGTCTTCATCACCGAGATGTTGCCGACGACATCGCTCTGCACGGCCCATGCGCACGGCACACCGGCCACGTTCATGGCGACCATCGCGGCATCCGGGAACGCGCGGCCCATGCCGTCGGCGTCGAGGATCTGGAGTCCGAGGCGGGCGGCCCAGCCGATCGGCTGCACGCCGTTGCTCCCGCCGATCTCCGCCGCCATCAGCGTCGTGACCTTGCGCCCGAGGAGGCGCTCGGCCTCGGCGAGCAGCGCGTGGATCTGATCCTTCGCGGCCAGCATCTCGATGCCGACCGTCGGAGCACCGATGCCCGACATGAGGATGACGACGTCGTCGGCACCGAGGTCGTCGACCTGCACCAGGCGAACGGGGCCGTGCTCGCGCAGCGCGGTCTCGACCATGATCTGCGAGGTGTACACGGCGCCACCGCCGCCGGTGCCGAAGATCGCGGTGCCGACGCCGAGTGCGGCGATGTCGTCTGCCGTGATCTCGGTGATCGGCGCCGCGGTGGGTGCGACGGAGGAAGTCTGGGCCATGTGTTCACGGTACGGAGCCGTTCACCTCGCGGCAATGTTTCGGGCATCCAGTGTTTCCCGGCATACTGTGCGCATGGCACAGTACACACTGCGGGATCTTCGTGACGACGCCGACCGGCTCGGGCTGCGGTCCCATGCGGGCCCCGTCGACGACCGGCAGATCGTGCGCGTCGACCTCGCCGCCGTCGACCGCCTCGATGCCCTCGCCACCGGCACCCTCGCGATCATCGACGGCGAGGAGCAGCCACCGCCCTTCCGCATCGACGTCGCCCTGCGGCAGGCCAGCGCCCGCGGTCTCGCCGGCCTCGTGTTCACCGCCCCGCTCACGCTCGCCGAGACCGCCCGGGTGCTCGCCGAGCGCGCCGGCGTGCCCGTGTTCTCGGCCGTGGGCGTCGGCGCCGCCGACCTCGCGAAGACCATCGACCGGGCGATCTCGGGCGGGGCATCCGAAGCGATGATGCGCGGCGCGCACGCCATCGCCCTCGCGACCGAAGCCGCGGCATCCGCCGACAGCACGACCGAGAGCATCCTGTCGGTCGCCGGCAGCGCCCTCGGCGTCACCCTGTCGATCGCCCCCGACCCGACCGCGGCGTGGACCGATGCGGATGCCGTGTTCATCGGCGAGGTGCTCGTCGGGCGCCTCGTGGCCGATCGCACCGACGGTGCGACCGAGGTGTCCCTGCCCGTGATCGCCTCGTTGCTCTCACGAGTCGCGCAGCGGCAGAGCCGCGACCGGTTCGCCCCCACGCAGTCGCGCGCCGACCTGCTCGTCGAGCTCGTGCTCGCCGAGCCCTCACGCGCCGAGGGTTTCGTCGCCCAGGCCGCCCGCCTCGGCCTGCCCCTCCCCCAGTCGCACGCGGTCGCCTGGCTCGCCCCGACCGGCACCGCCGACCCCGACGCCCGGGCGCCGCGCAGTGTGCAACCCGCGCTCGAACTGTTCGCGCTGCAGCTCGTCGAGGCGCGGGAGGAGATGTGGCACGTCGCCTTCCTGCAGGACGACCTGCTGCTCGTGTGCACCGAGGAGCACGGGGCCGGCGACCACCAGCGGCGCGTGCGCGAGGTCGCGACGCTCATCCAGCAGCGGGCGCAGGAGATCGCCGGATCCGACTGGGCCTACACGCTCGGACTCGGCACCCCGCAGGTCGGCGCGCTGGGGCTGCGGCAGTCGGCGGCAGAGGCGCGCATCGCGGCCGAGTCGGCGATCGCCGCCGGGCGCCTCGGCGGGGTCGAGCTCACCGATGTCACGGGCCTGCGGCGGGTGCTGCTCGACGTCTACGCCTCGCCCATCAGTCGCGAGCTGCTGCACGACATCCTGCGACCGCTCGACGACCTCGGTCCCGAGCGGGCCCTGCAGTCGGTACGCACCCTGCTCGTGTACCTCGCGCACGAAGGGTCGCTCGTGCACGCCGGCCGCGAACTCATGCTGCATCCGAACGGCGTGGGCTACCGGATGCGGCGCATCCGCGAGCTGCTCGGCATCGACCTCGCCGACCCCGACGCGCGCTTCGCCGTCGAGCTCGCCTGCCGCGTGCGGCTCCTCGGGGCCGGGTAGGTCGGCGGCCGGGGTTCCGTGAGGAGTCAGAACACGCCCTATCCGGATGCCGTCGCGCGGCGTGTCTTGACCCCTCGCCGCCCGGAAACCGGGCCCCTGAGCCGCATGGGGTCCCTGAGCCGCATAGGGTCCCTGAGCCTGTCGAAGGGCCCCACCTCGCACAACTTCGGACTTCTGGCGAGACACGCCGCGTCGAGGCATCCGTCCCCGGAGTGTCGTCCTGAAACTCCGAAGTTGTGCGGTGGCAGTTGTGCGGGAGGCGCACCGACGTGAGGAGTCAGAACACGCCGCAGACGGATGCCGGGACGCGGCGTGTCTTGACCCCTCAGAGCAACCAGCCTCAGCGCACGAAGACCCGCTCTCCGCGGATCCACGTCTCCGCCACGCGCACGGCGGCGATCTCGTCGTCGGGCACCGTGAAGACGTCGCGGTCGAGCACCGCGAAGCTGCCGTCGAGCCCCGGCGCGAGACGCCCGACGCCCTCCAGCGGCGACAGCGAGGCCGCCCGCGAGGTGTACAGCAGCAGCGCCTGCGGCACGGTGATCGCCGCCTCGGCGCCGAACTCGATGCCGTTGTAGGTGCGGCGCCGCACGGCGGCTTCGACCGAGAGCATCACGTCGTCGGCGCCGCTCCAGGCGGTGGCCGGCCGGTCCGACGACAGTGCCAGAGGCTCGAGGCCCGCGTACAGGCGCGCGATCGGGTACGCATCCGGCACCTGCTCGACGCGCAGCGCCTTCTCGTACCCGTCGTACTCGGCGAAGAAGAACACCGTGTGCGTCGCGATGCCGAACGACATGCGCGCCGAGCGCAGACGCTCCAGATACGCATCGCTCACGATCGTCGCGTGCTCGATACGCACCGAGGGGATGCCGTCGAGCCACGGCTCCTGATCCTCGAACAGCTCCACGACCCGGTCGAGCGCCCGGTCGCCCATCGCGTGCACGGCGAGTTGCACGCCGTTGCGCCGCGCCCAGTCGCCCGCCGCGAGCACGTCGGCGTCGTCGACGAGACGCAGACCATGGTCGCAGGAGTCGGGGTACGCGTCGTGCACCCAGGCGGTGCGGTTGGAGTAGGCGCCGTCGAGCACGACCTTCACGCCCGCGATCCGGATCGGTCCGGTGCGCTCGTCGTCGGTGAGTTCACCGAGGGGCGCCTCCGGGTCCCACCCCGGGTACAGCGCCACGCGGGTGCGCAGGCCGCGCTCGGCGGCGGCGCGGAAGGTCTCGAGCGGGCGATCGATGCGCGATGACAGCAGGTCGCACACCGCGACGATGCCGCGCGAGGCGAGCTCGTCGCCGATCGTCACGATCGCGTCGATCTGCTCGTCGCGGCTCGGCGCCGGGATGAATGCGGCCACGGCGTTGACGGCGGCGATCTCGGTCAGCACTCCGTTCGGGTTCCCGTCGGCATCGCGTTCGAACCGCGCACCCTCGGGGTCCACCGTCGCTGCGGTGATGCCGGCGATCTCGAGCGCCCGGGTGTTGCAGACGGCCGAGTGCGCGTCGCAGCGCCAGACCAGCACCGGGCGATCGGTGGCGACGCGGTCGAGGTCGGCGGCCGTCGGCATCCGCCCCTCGGGGAACTTGGTGTCGTCGAATCCGCGCCCCAGCACCCAGGCATCCGCCCCGGAGATCGTCGTGGCGTGCGCGTCGAGCACGCGTACGAGGTCGTCGGCGCTCAGAACGGCGGGCGGGAAGCACTCGGCCGCCGCTGCGGTGCCCGCGAGCAGCGCGGGGTGCGTGTGGCTGTCGAGCAGACCGGGCAGCACGGTGCGGCCGCCGAGGTCGACGGCATCCGCGTCGGTCACCTCCGAGGCATCGCCGACCCAGTCGACGATCCCGTCGACGATGCGGAACGCCGAGGCGAACGCGGTCTCGCTCTCGCCCGTGAACACGCGGCCGTTCGTGAAGGTGGTCATCACAGCTCCCGGTGGGTGAAGTGTCCGCCGAGCAGGGTCGCGGCGACGGGCATGGACCGCAGTTCGTCGCGGTCGCTCGCGTAGGGGTCGCGGTCACCGATCACGAGGTCGGCGGGCTGCCCGACCGCGAACGTGGTGCGAACGGATGCCGCGAGCGCCACGTCGAGCGGAAGACGCTGTTCGGGGTGCCACGCGCCGCGGTCGCCGCGGCTGCGCGCGGTGGCCGCGCTGAGCGAGATCCACGGGTCGAGCGGGGCCACCGGGGCATCCGATCCCAGGCGCAGGGTCGCGCCCGAGCGGTGCAGCGACCCGAACGCGAAGGCGCGCCCGGTACGGCCGGCCCAGTGGTGGTCGGCGACATCGCGGTCGTCCATGGCGTGCTCGGGTTGCACGCTGGCGATCAGGCCGAGCGCGGCGAAGCGGGCGAAGTCGTCGTCGCGCACGAGCTGGGCGTGCTCGATCACGCCCTTCATGTCGAGGGCCTCGAACGTGTCGAGCACCTCGGTGTTCGCCCGGTCGCCGATCGCGTGCACGGCGGCCTCGATGCCGGCGCCGCGGGCGCGCTCGAGCAGTCGACGCAGCTCGGGGATCGGTACGCTCTCCATGCCGCAGGCGTGCGGGTGGCCGGGGTCCATACCGGGGTACGGGTCCCAGCACCAGGCGGTACGGGTGTTCAGCGAGCCGTCGACGACGACCTTGAGGCGGCCGAAGGTGATGAGACCGGCCTCGTCGACGATGTCGCCGGTGCGGACGCCGGAGGCGATCACCTGCTCGAGCAGGTCGGGCCACACGGCGATGTCGGCGCGGAGGCTCGTGAGCCCGCCGGCCGTGCGTGCCGACCACTCGGCGATGTTGTCGGTCTTCTCGTACTCGACGATGCCGACGACCCCGCGGGCGGCGGCGGCCGCGGCGGCCTCGGCGTAGGCGTCCGCCGGCAGCTGCGACGCCTCGTCGAAGTCGTGCAGGATGCCGATCCACGGCCCCTCGCGCAGCAGCCCCGTCTCGTCGAGTTCGACGCCCAGGCGTGCGGCCGCGGCGCGGTTCATCCAGCCGCAGTGCAGATCGCCGCTGACGAGCACGACCGGGATGTCGCTGACCGTCGCCTCGAGGGCGGCGAGCGATGCCGGCACGGGCCATAGGCCGTCGCGGAACCCGTAGCCCATCAGCATCCCGTCGCTCAGCGGCGCACCCTCGGCGCGTGCCCGCCGCACGATGTCGAGCACGTCGTCGGCGCTGTGGGTCTCGGTGAGGTCGAGGCGCCGGCGGCGGATCACGTGCTGCGTGAAGTGCACGTGCGCGTCCCAGAACCCCGGGCCGATCCAGCGGCCGCCCGCGTCGACGACCTCGCCCGCCGGCGCGGCCGATCCCGCCGGGGCGATCTCCGCGATCACACCGTCGCGCACGAGCACGTCGACCGGCTCGCCGCCGTCGTACGGACGAACGTTCCGGAGGGTGAGGGACTCGGTCATGCTGCTCCTCTCGGCGCGTACCGCGCGGATGGTCGGGAATACGGGCCGTCAGGCGACGGGGACGGGTGAGGTCGCGAAGCCGAAGAGGTCTTTCGGGTCCTCGGGGGCGGCGACGAGGTCGATCTCGGTGTCGAGACCCGTGCCCGCGAGGTCGGCGCGCAGGTGCCGCAGCGCCGAGAAGTCCTCGATCGCGAAACCGACCGAATCGAAGATCGTCACCTGCTCGGGCGAGGTGCGCCCCACCGCCGTGCCATTCAGCACCTGCCAGAACTCCGTCACCGGGAAGTCGGCGGCGACGTTCTGGATCTCGCCCTCGACGCGCGTCTGGGGCGTGTACTCCACGAACACCGGGCCGCGGTCGAGGATCCGCGGGTCGAGCTCGGTCTTGCCCGGGCAGTCGCCGCCGATCGTGTTGATGTGCATACCCGGGGCGACGTCGGCATCCGCCAGCACCTGCGCGACCGCCTTATCGGCCGTGCACGTCGTGACGATGTCAGCACCGGCGGCCGCCTCCGACGCCGACGCGCACACCGTGATATCGAACCCGCGCGGCGCGAGATTACGCACGAACTTCGCCGACGCCGCAGGGTCGACGTCATAGATCCGCAGCCGCGAGACACCCAGCACCCCCCGGAACGCGAGCGCCTGGAACTCCGCCTGACTACCCGCCCCGATCATCGCCATCGTCGACGAATCCGGCCGCGCGAGACGACGGGCGACCATCGCCGACGTCGCCGCCGTCCGCAACGCCGTGAGCATCGTCATCTCCGCGAGGAACACCGGATAACCGTTGTGCACGTCGGCGAGCACACCGAACGCCGTCACGGTCTGGTACCCGCGACCCGGATTGAACGGATGACCGTTCACGTACTTGAACGCGTACACGTCGGGATCGCTGATCGGCATGAGCTCGATCACCCCGAACGGCGTATGGTTCGCGACCCGCTCACTCTTGTCGAACGACTCCCAGCGACGGAAATCCGCCTCGATCGTGTCCGCCATCTCGGTCATGATCGACTCCGCACCACGGCGCGAAATCCACTCCACCATGTCCTGCACACCCACGAACGCGGTCATGCGGTCACTTCCTTTCCATCGAGCACGTCGCGGTTCACATCCGCGATGCGATCGGCGAGCTTCGGGTTCTCATAGGGGCCGGGGCGGCGCAGCGCATCGATCACGCGGGCGATCACCTCGGGGGACTTGTCCTGGTGCATCTTCTCCTTGGCCTCGACGCGCTCCACGCGCAGCCGGAAACCGACGGTGCCGTGCACGATGCGCTCGGCATACGCCGTGTTCTCGAGCGTGCGGCGCATCAGGAAGGGATCGGGCAGCGGGCTCTCGAACCAGCTCACGAGGCGGTCGAGCACCGCGAGATTCTCGTCATCGGAGAGGATCTCGGGGGTGCCGTGGAGGTGCGCGACGGCGAAGTCCCACGTCGGAACCGCCGGCGACGTGCCGTACCAGCTCGGCGAGACGTACCCCTGCGGACCGTAGATGATCACCATCGTCTCGTGCTGACCCAGCTGATGCAGCCGCTCGTCGGGGCGTCCGACGTGGCTCACGATCGAGACGCCCTCGGCATCCTCTTCGAGCAGCACCGGGTAGTGCGAGGCGACGAGGCCGGCGCCGGGCACGTGGCTGACGATCGTCGCCCACGGGTTCTCGCGCACGAGCGCGCGCACGGTCTCGACGTCGTCGAGGGCGTAGTCCGGGTTGTGCCTCACGGTGTCTCCAGGGGGGGTGGGTGGCCGTCAGGCCCAGGTGATGTCGGCGGTGGCGAGCACGACGTCGTCGGCGTCGACGGCGGTGACGCGGATGCCGTCGGGCAGGGTGTTCCCGACGAGGCGCAGCGGTCGGTCGACGAGCACCGGGGCGATCGCCCGCACGTCGAGGCCGGCGGGAACACGCTCGGGCGCGTGGCGACGGGCGGCGTCCATCAGCAGGATGCGCGTCAGCGGCCCGTGCACGAGCAGGTCGGGCAGGCCCTCCACGTCGCGCGCCCAGACGCGGTCGTAGTGGATGAGGTGCGTGTTGAACGTGAGCGCCGAGAAGCGGAACAGCTGGCGCGCGTCCGGTGTGAGCTCTTCGACCCACTCCCCCTCCGCCGCGATCGACGGGTCGGGGCGCGGGGCGCGAGCGGGAGCATCCGGATCCGCCGCCTCGAGGAACACGTCGTGCCACACACTGCGCACCGCGACCTCGCCTGAGACCGCGTACTCGCGCACGATGTCGACGAAGGTCAGGCGCCCGCGAGAGCCGGTCTTGTCGACCACCGAGCCGAGCGTCGTGGTCTGCACGACCTCGTCGCCCAGGCGGATCGGCCGCAGGAACTCGGTCGTCTCGCCCGCATACATCCGTCGGGGCAGGTCGATCTCGGGCACCACGCCGTCGCGTGCCGGGGTGCCGTCGGGCCGCAGATCGGCGAGCGGCACCGCGAACGGAAAGAACACGCCCTCCCAGGCCGCGGGCAGCAGATCTCCCGCGGCGAGCGCGGGATCGGATGCCGCGAACGTGCCGCGGTACGCCTCGACGGTGTCGGCGGTGATGGGCGCGGTGCGCACGACGGGCGCGGGGGTGCTCACGGCAGTGCCCCGGCGGCACGCAGCTCGGCGATGCGCGCGGCGTCGTACCCGGCGAACCGCGCCAGCACCTCGTCGGCGTGCTCGGCGAAGCGGTTGGCGGTGCGCGCGGGGGTCGCGGGGGTCTCCGACAGCTTGATCGGCTGACCGAACATGCGCAGGACGCCCAGGTCGCCGTAGTCGGCCTCGACGATCATGTCGCGCTCGGCAGTGCCCGGGTCCTCGACCACCTCGCCGATCGTCTTGACGGCCGTGAGCGGCACGACGTCGCCCGCGAGGTCTTCGAGTTCCTGCTTGGTGCGCGAGGCGAGCCAGCCCGCCACGATCGGCTTGACCCGTCGCTCGTAGACGTCGGTCTCGAACCGCTTGCGCATGGTGTCGATCTCGGGGTCGTCCTTGAGCTCGGGGGTGCCGAACAGGTCGCAGCTCGCGTTCCAGAGCTTGTCGGTGTAGGCCCCGAAGAAGACCTGGCCGTCGGCGCAGTCGAACAGCTCGTAGGGGCGCACCCAGGCGTGCGCGTTGCCCTGCGGAGAGGCGACGTTGCCGGTGACGGTGTAGTCGACGACCGCGGTCTCGGTGAGCGCGACGATGCTGTCGACCTGTGCGACGTCGACGACCTGGCCGATGCCGGTCGCCTCGGCGTGACGTAGGGCGGCGAGCGTGCCGATCACCGCGAACAGGGTCGCCGAGAGGTCGCCGATCGTGACGCCGACGCGTACGGGCGGATGCTCGGCGTAGCCGTTCATCGACCAGATGCCGCCCGCGGCCTGGGCCGTGTTGTCGAAGGCGGGGCGCTTGCTGCGCGACCCCGTGCGGCCGTACCCCGAAATGGCGGTGTAGACCAGGCGCGGGTTGATCTCGCGCAGCACCTCGTAGCCGACGCCGAGCTTCTCCATGGTGCCCGGGCGGAAGTTCTCGACGAGCACGTCGGCACCGCGTACGAGGTCTTTCAGCACCTCCTTGCCCTCGGGGGTCGCGAGGTCGAGACCGACGCCGAGCTTTCCGCGGTTGTACTGGGCGTAGTACGCGCTGAACTCCTCGTCGCCGTCGGTGAGGTACGGCGGGAACCCGCGCGACACGTCGGGGTCGCGCGGGTTCTCGACCTTGATGACCGTCGCCCCGAGGTCGGCGAGGGTCTGCGAGGCGTACGGGCCGGCGAGCACGCGCGACAGGTCGATCACGGTGACTCCGGCGAGCGCGCCGGGGGCGGGGAGAGTGCTGTCGATCATGCGGGCGTGACCTCCTGTGCGGGTTCGGGGGTGTCGAGTCCGGCGGCCGCGAACGCGCGAGCCACGTTCGACGCGGGACGCACGCTGCGGATGCGGGAGAGCCAGAGCGTGGTGGCGGCCAGGGCTTCGAGATCGAGTCCGGTCTCGATGCCGAGGCCGTGCAGCATCCACACGAGGTCCTCCGTCGCGAGATTACCGGTCGCGCCCTTGGCGTAGGGGCAACGGCCGAGGCCGCCGACCGACGCGTCGAACTCGGCGACACCGAGTCGCAGGGCGGCGTGCACGTTCGCGAGCGACTGCCCGTAGGTGTCGTGCAGGTGCAGGGCGATCGCATCGACGGGGATGCCGGCGTCGAGGGCCTCGTCGATGACCGCGATCGTGTGGCCGGGGGTGGCGACGCCGATCGTGTCGCTGATCGCGATCTTCCGGGCTCCGGCCTCGTGCAGGGCGCGCGCGGCTTCGGTGACGGCATCCGTGTCGACGCTCCCCTCCCAGGGATCGCCGAAGGCCATCGAGACGTAGCCGCGCACGGGGATTCCCTGCGCGGTCGCCGCAGCGATCACCTCGACCGCGCGGTCGATGGCACCCGAGCGGGTCGTGTTGAGGTTGGCCTTCGCGAACGACTCGGTGGCGCTGACGACCACCGACACCTCGCGGATGCCGGCGTCGATCGCGCGCTGCAGGCCGCGGAGGTTCGGCACGAGGCCGACCGCGCGGGACCCCGCGGGCACCTCGAGACCGGCGACGACCTGCTCGGCGTCGGCGAGCTGGGGGATCCAGGTCGGCGGCACGAAGCTCGTCACCTCGAGGTCGCGACTGCCGGCCGCGTACAGCCGACGGCAGAGCTGGATCTTGACGGCGGCGGGGATGATGTCGGTCTCGGCCTGCAGGCCGTCGCGCGGACCCACCTCGAACACGGTGACGCGGGAGGGGAGCCCCTCCTCGCGGATCACCCGCGGCGCCGGGACCGTGGCGCTCATGCGCCGGCCCCGCCGCGCAGCTCGGCGAGCACCTCGCGGGCGTACTCGACCCGGATGCGGCGGTCGGCGACGATGCGGGCGGCGACCGCGCCGATCTCGTCGACCTCGGCACCGGCGGATGCCGCGACCGTGCGTGCGTGCAGGGTCATGTGCCCCCGCTGGATGCCTTCGGCGGCGAGCGCCCGGCACGCGGCGAGGTTCTGGGCGAGCCCGACCGCGGCGATCACGCTCGCGAGCTCACGTGCGGTCTCGACGCCCAGCAGCTTCACCGACGCCTGCGCGGTGGGGTGCGCGCGGGTCGCACCGCCGACGAGGCCGACGGCGAGGGGCACCTCGAGCGTGCCGACGAGGTTGCCGTCGGCATCCTTCTCGAACTGCGACAGCGCCGTGTAGCCGCCGGTGCGGGCCGCGTGCGAGTGGCAGCCCGACTCCACCGCGCGGGTGTCGTTGCCGGTGGCGAGCACGACGGCGGTGATGCCGTTCATGATGCCCTTGTTGTGCGTGGCCGCGCGGTAGGGGTCGGCCTCGGCGAACGCGCTCGCGGCGACGATGTCGTCGACGACCTGCGGGCCGCCCAGCAGTTCGGCGTCGAACACGGCGCGGGCGCGGGTGAGGCGCAGCTCGGCCTTGTTGGTGAGGATGCGCAGCAGCGTGCGGGTGCCGGCGAGCTCGGCGATGCGCGGGGCGATGGCCTCGGCCATCGTGTTGACCGCGTTCGCACCCATCGCATCGCGCACGTCGACGTGCAGGTGCACGATGACCTGCACTCCGGCGCGGGTGGGAAGCACGCGCACCGAGATGTCGAACGCCCCGCCGCCGAGCGAGACCAGCATCGGGTCCTGCTGGTTCGCGAGTTCGAGCAGTTCGTCCTTCGCCTCGAGCAGCGCGAAGCGGGCGCCGTGCGGATCGACCGCCTCGAGCACCTGGATCTGCGCGATCATCACGTCACCCGTGTACGAGGTTGTGAAGCCGCCGTGGCCGCGGGCCATGCGGGCGGCGTTCGAGGCGGCGGCGACGACGCTCGGCTCCTCGGTGGCCATCGGGATCAGGCGGTCGCGTCCGTCGATCGTGAAGTTCGTGGCGACGCCGACCGGCACCGAGATGAGGCCGACGACGTTCTCGACCATGTGGTCGGCCTGGGCGAGCGAGAGCCCGCCGTCCGGGCGCAGTGCCTTCAGAGCATCCGCGTCCAGCTCCGCACCCTGCGCGACGAGGGCGAGCCGCTCATCGGGGGTGTGATCGCGGAGTCCGGAGATTCGGCTGTTGATCGACATCGGCCACCTTCCTTCGGGACAGCGACCGGGTCATCGGCGCTGTGGTCAAGGAAGACACTAGGAGCGGGCGGCAGGGCCGACGATGGGTGGAACACTCATCCTCGGAGCCCCGCTGTATGCGGTCGACACATCACCCCGCCCCACCCCGGAACCTAGACTCGCACCATCACCCGGAGCGCGGACCGCTGGTCCCCCGAGCGCGAGGAGTACGCATGCCCTACACCGATTCCACCGATGTGCGCCTGTACTACGAGGTGTTCGGCGAGGCCGACGACCCCGTGCTCGTGCTCGTCTCGGGTGGCGGCGCGCAACTGCTCAGCTGGGACGAGGAGTTCATCGGCATCCTCACGGCCGGTGGCCTGCGGGTGGTGCGCTTCGACAACCGCGACACCGGCCTCTCGCAGCTCTTCGGCGGACCCGACGACGTCGACGGCGGCTACGACCTCATCGATCTGGCCGAGGACGTGCTGCGCGTACTCGACGATCTGGGAGTCGCGCAGGCGCACGTCGCCGGGCACTCGATGGGCGGCATGATGGCCCAGATGCTCGCGATCCACCATCCCGAGCGCATCCTGAGCCTCGGGCTGCTGTCGACCATCCCGGGCCAGTCACGCCGTTGGGTCGCGCACGGCGAGCGTCCTGAACTCGCCGAGGCGCCCGTGCGCGTGACGCGCGAGCAGGCGGTCGCGTTCACCCGGGCCGCGCTCGAAGCGGCTCCGATCGGACGCTTCGATCACCAGGTCGAGTGGCACGTGCGCGCGACCGGCGAGGCCTACGACCGCGGGTACTACCCGGAGGGGTTCTCCCGGCAGTGGGCGGCGCTGAAGCGCGCGCCCGAGCGCCTCGACGCCCTGCGGTCGGTGACCGCGCCCACCTTCGTCTTCCACGGCCGCGACGACGACGTGCTGCACTGGGCGTCCGCCGTCGACATCGCCAAGGCGATCGCCGGCGCCGAACTGCAGGTGCACCCCGACATGGGCCACCTCATCCCGCACGAGCTGTGGCCCGAACTCGCCGCCGGCCTCCTGCGCACCGCCGCCCGCGCCGAGGGCCGCGACTGACAGCCTGATTTGAGGGCGACCGCGCTCATGCTCGACACTGAAGTCACGCGCCTGTCGGCGCCGCCCTCCCCCGAAGGGACGAAGATGCCCGAGCACGACGACGCCATCGCCTCGCTCCTGGATGCGGCCCACGACCCCGAACTCGTCGGCCCCACCGGTGTCAGCGACGCCCTCCGCGCGCTCGGGGCCAGCGAAGCGGATGCCGCGCTCCTCGCCGAGCGCGTCGCCCGCATCCAGCGCGAACTGTCGCGTCTCCGCCGCCGCGAGCACGAACTCACCGCCCTCTTCTCCAGCGCCCGCGAGCTCGCCGAGCTGCGCGACAGCGACGCCGTGCTCGCCCGCCTCGTGCAGCGCGCCCGCGAGATGATGGGCGTCGATCTGGCCTACCTGTCGGAGTTCGACCCCGACACCTCCGAGTTGCGGGTGCGCGAGACCAGCGGTTCGGTGAGCGCCTCGTTCCAGCAGCTGCGCGTGCCGCCGGGGCGCGGCCTCGCGAGCGTCGTGGTCGAGTCGCGCACCGCGCAGTGGGTCGCCGACTACACGTCGTACACCGAGGATCGCCATGACACCGGCATCGACGACGCCGTCTCGGCCGAGGGGCTCGTGTCGATGCTCGGCGTGCCGATGCTCAGCAGCGACGACGTGCTCGGCGTGCTGTTCGTCGGCAACCGCGAGATGAAGGAATTCTCCCCCGACGAGGTCGCACTGCTGTCGGCTCTCGCCGACCACGCCTCGGTCATCCTGCAGACGACGCAGACGCTGCGCGAGCTGCAGGTGTCGGAGGATGCCAGCCGCCGCACCCTCGAGAGCCTCACCGCGCACCTCGTCGAACGCGACCGCGCGAACACCGTGCACCAGGAGCTCGTGCAGGCGGTGCTCGCCGGCGGCGGGTTCGGCCCGGTGGCCGAGACCCTCGCCTCGGCTCTCGGCCGCGCGGTCGCGATCATCGATGCGCAGGAGAACGTGATCGCCGCCGCGGGGCTGCCGCTGGCTCCCGGGATGCTGTCGCTCGACGAGCCCGTGCGCGAGGCACTGGCCGAGAGCCGCCGCAACGGGCATTGCGTCCCGGTCGCGGGCGCGGGCGTGCGCGCCGTCTCGGCCCTCACCGCCGGCAACCGCCATTTCGGGGCTCTCCTGCTCGGCGACGGCGCTTTCGAACTCGGCGCCGTCGACCTCCGCACCATCGAGCGTGCGGCCCAGGTCGGGGCACTGCTCGAGCTGCAGCAGGAGGCGGCATCCGGAGCCGACCACCGCGTGCGCAGCGAACTGATCGCCGACCTGCTCGACGACGTGCCCGAACGGCGTTCCGATGTCGAGCGTCGGGCGCGACGCCTCGGCGTCGACCTCGCGACCCTCGACTCGTTGCTGCTGCTGGCGGTGCCGGGCGATCAGCAGACCGCCGCGGCGCGCGCCGTCGTACGTTCCCTCGACGACCGGGCGCTGGTCGGCGAGTACCGCGGATTCGTGGTCGTCGCCCTCGCGAGCGACCGGGGCCCCGTCGACCCCGAGCGGCTGCGGCGAGAGGTCGCCTCGGCGATCCAGGAGGCGGTGACCGTGGTCGTGCCGCCGCCCGCGAAGGGTCCGCTGCCGTCGGCGTTCCTCGCCGCCCGGCGCACCGCGCGGCTGCTCGCCGCCCTCGAACTCGCCGACCTGACCGCCCGCGTCGAGGACTTCCTGCCCTATTCGGCCGTGCTCGACACCGATGCGCAGGGGTTGTCGGCGTTCCTGCGCGACACGATCGGATCGGTGCGCCAGTACGACGCCGAGCGCAACGCCGACCTGCTCGGCACCCTGCGGGCGTTCGTGCGCAACAACGCCAGCCCCACCCGCACGGCGCGCGCCCTCAACTTCCACACGAACACGATCCTGCAGCGCCTCGACCGCCTCGACCACGTGCTCGGTGCCGGATGGCGCGACGACGAGCGGATGTTCCGCATCGGCATCGCGGTGCGCCTCGACGAGCTGCGCGAGCGCCTTCAGGGCGCGGCCGCCTAGCACCCTCCCCACCGACCGGGTCGCTGAGCCCCACCCCCGGGTCGCTGAGCCCCACCCCCGGGCCGCTGAGCCCCACCCCCGGGTCGCTGAGCCTGTCGAAGCGTCCCCGCCCGCCTCGGGCGTCCGCGCAGGCGCCGCTCCCCATCTCCGAGGCTGTGCTGGGCCACAACAACGGAGGAGATCTCTCCTTCCGCAGGAGGCATCCGCTGATTCGACCCTGCCGAACGCGAGAAGTCCTCCCGAACGGATGCCGCGGGGCGGGGCCCTTCGACAGGCTCAGGGACCCAGTTGCAGACACCGGCCGCTGAGCCAGCACCATCACCGGGTCGCTGAGCCACCGCCATCACTGGGTCGCTGAGCCTGTCGAAGCGTCCCCGCCCGCGCCTCGGGCGGAGAACTCCGCGTGGGGCGGAAGCATCCGCCCCGGATCTCCGCCCCACAGCGAGAACTCCGCCCATCACGGATGCCGCGCGGTGGGCCCTTCGACAAGCTCAGGGACCCAGCTCCTCCTACCGGTCACCCTCCGCGTCGAACGCCTCGACCCCGGTCTGCGGGAACGGGTGCGGGCCGCGGGGCCCGAAGACGAGCACGAGTTCGGCGACGGCATCCGACTCGTTGCGCACCCCGTGGTGCATCCCCTCCGGCGCGTAGAACGCGTCACCCGCCCTCAGAACGCGGCGATCCGAATCCGCCGTGATCACGACCTCCCCGCGCGTGACGATGTACATCTCGTCGGAACTCCGTGGCGAACAACTCGTCGGGTCATCGTCGAGGTGGTGGTGCTGCCCCTCCTCGGCGCCCGGCTCGAGCCGGTACATCATGACCGAGGTGGGCAACGAGGTCGTCTGCTGGAAGTACCACTCGATGCCGATGCGACCCTCGCCGTGGTACAGCTCCCAGTCGTGCTCGTTGTCACCGCGCCTCTGCACACGCATGGTCGACCCCTTTCGCGGAAGAGCTCTCAGCTCCGGTAGAGGACCGGCATCGATTCGAGCAGCTTCTGGGTGTACGGATGCTGCGGAGCGTTCATGACCTGCTCGCCGGTGCCCTCCTCGACGACCCGCCCCTGGTGCATCACGGCCACGCGATGCGCGATGTGGTGCACGACCGAGAGGTTGTGGGTGATGAAGAGGTACGTGACGCCGGTGTCCTTCTGCAGTTGCACGAGCAGGTTGAGCACCTGCGCCTGCACCGACACGTCGAGCGCCGAGGTGGGCTCGTCGAGCACCACGAACTCGGGTTCGGCGGCCATCGCCCGAGCGATCGCGATGCGCTGGCGCTGTCCGCCCGAGAACTCGTGCGGGTAGCGTCCGGCGGAATCCATCGGCAGTCCGACGCGGTCGAGCGAGTCGGCGATGCGCCGGCGGCGCTCCTTCTGGCCGATCCCGGCGGCCAGAAGCGGCTCGGCGATCGACCGGGCGACCGTGAAGCGCGGGTCGAGGGAGTCGTTGGGGTCCTGGAAGACCATCTGGATGCGGCGGCGGTGCGTGCGCAGGGCGCGACCGCGGATGCCGGTGACGTCGGCGCCGTCGAACTCGATCGTGCCGAGGGTGGGCTTGCGCATGAGCAGGATGGCACGGGCGAGCGTGCTCTTGCCCGACCCGGACTCGCCGACCAGACCGAGCGTCTCGCCGCGGGGCACAGTGAGGCTCACGTCGTCGAGGGCGGTCATGACGTTGTCGCCGTGCCCGAACCGCTGGGTGACGTTCTTCACGCGCAGCACGTCGTCGGGAAGGGCTGTGGGGGTCTGCAGGGCGTCGGTCACGATGCCTCCTCGAGCACGGCGGGAACGCTGTCGAAGTCGTTCACGGCGGGGATGACGGCGAGCGGCGAGCGCACGGGCACCGAGGGCCGCGGGATGCTCTCGAGCAACGCCCGGGTGTACGGATGCCGCGGGTCCTCGAGCACGCGCCGGGCCGCACCCGTCTCGACCACGCGTCCGCGGTACATCACGGCGACCCGCTCGCAGAGCTGGCCGATGACGCCGAGGTCGTGACTGATGAACAGCACACCCATGCCCGTCTCGTCGCGGAGGCTCTTGATGAGGTCGAGGATCTGCGCCTGCACCGTCACGTCGAGCGCGGTGGTGGGCTCGTCGGCGACCAGCAGGTCGGGGCCGGCGGCGACGGCGATCGCGATCACGACGCGCTGGCGCTGACCGCCGGAGAGCTGGTGGGGGTAGTAGTTCAGGCGCTTCTCGGCATCCGGCATCTGCACGAGCTGCAGGATCTCGAGGGCGCGGGCGCGGGCCTGCTTCTTGTCGGCCTTGCCGTGGATCTGCAGCACCTCGGCGATCTGGGCGCCGATGCGCATGCAGGGGTTGAGCGCCGACATCGGCTCCTGGAAGACCATGGATGCCTTCACTCCGCGCACCTCGGCCCAGTCGCGCTCGGTGGCGTCGTTCATGTCGGAGCCCGCGACGTCGATGCTTGCGGCGGTGACGCGAGCCGAGTCGGGCAGCAGGCCCATCATGGCGAGCGCGATGCTCGACTTGCCGCTGCCGGACTCGCCGATCACGCCGACGATCTCGCCCTTGCGAACGCGCAGCGAGACGCCGGAGACCGACGGCGGGGCGCTGCCGTAGGCGATGCTGAGGTCTTCGACGCGGAGGGCGTCGGTGGCGTCGGTCATGCGCTTCTCGCTTCTGTGAGGGAGCTTCTGTAAGAGAAGAGGGGTGGCGCCCCGGCGCCTCCCGGAAGAGAGGCGCCGGGGCGGGGTGTCACTGCGTCAACCAGGCGTGGTCGAGCGCCGAACGGGCGTAGAACGCGTCGTTCTCGTAGTCGTGCAGCTTGTTGCTGTCCCAGACCTCGAAGTACACCGGCACCGCGGCGGGCACGAACTCGAGCGCCTTGTCGGCGGCTTCGTTCGCGAGCTCCGCCACGAGCTCGTTGTACTCCTCGGGCGTGGCCGCCGACTTCGCCTGCACGAGCAGCTCGCGCGCCTTCTCGGCGTCGGGGTTGCCGTCCCAGTGGTTGTAGTAGCCGCCCTCGAGCAGCACCGGCTCGAGGTAGTAGGCGGCCGAGGCGCGCGGGCTGCCCGGGATCGCCACGAGGTCGGTCCACGACTCGCCGGTGGTGAAGATCGGCGAGATCTCGGCGAGCGGCGTGGCCTTGAGGTTGAGCGTGATGCCCGCCTCGGCCAGCTGCTGCTGCATCATCTCGTAGACCGGGTGATGCGCAGCCGCGACGTCACCCATGTAGCTGAGGGTGATCTCGGGGTTGGGCTGACCGGCTTCTTCGAGCAGGCGCTTCGCCTCGTCGACGTCACGCTCGTGGTACGGGAGCTTGCTGGCGTCGGTGGCGCCGGGGTCGCCCGCCGGCGGCACGAACGAGATCCCGGCGTTGCCGAGCATCGCGGTGTCGACGATCGCCTGACGGTCGAGCGCGAGCGAGAACGCGCGGCGCACGTCGACGTCGGCCAGCGGACCCGACTCCGGGTTCACGTAGACGGCGAGGTTCTGACGGAACGCGGCCTCACCGAGCGTGAAGCCCGACGATGCCGCCTGCTGCGCGAGGCTGCCGTCGATGAACGACGCGGCCTGCACGCTGCCCTGCTGCACGGCGGCGAGGAGGGTGTTCTCGTCGGGGTACAGCTCGAAGACGATGGTGTCGATGTAGGGCTCGTCGCCCCAGTAGTTCTCGTTCTTCTCCATCGTGACCGAGACGCCCTGATTCCACTCGGTCACCTGGTACGCGCCGGTGCCGACGCTCGTGGTCTGACGCTCTTCCTCGGTGGCGTTGCCGTAGGCCTCCTCGCTGACGATGAGGAAGGTCTGGCGGGCCGAGACGGCATCGAGGAACGTTCCGTCCGGAGCGCTGAAGTGGAAGGTCACCTCGTAGTCGCCCGTGGCCTCGACGCTGTCCATGAGGCTGAGGTAGGTGGCGTTCGTGCCGCCGTCCTTGCGGGTCTCGAAGGAGTAGACGACGTCGCCCGCGTCGAACGGCGTGCCGTCGGCGAACGTGACGTCGTCGCGCAGCTGGAACACCCACGTCGTCTCGTCGGTCTGCTCCCACTCGGTGGCGAGGGCCGGCTCGATGGTGCCGTCGTCGTCGCGGGTGAGGAGGGTGTCGTAGGCCATCGAGTAGATGACCTCGGCGGCGATGGCCGAAGCCACCATCGGGTCGATTCCGCCGGCCGAGGGCTCGGCGGGCACGCCCCACGTGAGGGTTCCGCCGGCGACCGGGTCACCGGCATCCTCTCCGCCGGTGCCGGTACCGCCGCCGGACGTGCATCCGGCGATCGCCAGGGTCGCGACGGCGAGTGCCGCCACCCCTGCCCAGTGTCGTCTGTTCATACCTCTACTCCGTTCGGGTGTGCTGCGTGGATGTGGTGGTGCGGTCGGAACGCGCGGGGCCGCGGCGCTTGGTGCGCTTGCCCAGCGAGAAGGCGGGCTCGCGCCGCGGAGCGAGGTAGTCCTGCATGCCGTCGGCGAGCAGGTTCCAGGCGGCGGACAGCAGGATGATCACCAACGAGGGCAGGATGATCAGCAGCGGCTGCAGCTGCATGAAGCGGGTGAACTCGCTGATCATGCGGCCGGCCGAGGGCTCGGGCGCCTGCACTCCCTGGCCGAGGTAGCTCAGCGCCGCCTCGATCAGCACGACCTGCGAGGCGACCGACGCGAACTGCACGAACAGCGGAGTGAGCACGTTGGGCAGCAGGTGCTCGACGATCACCCGCGCCGGGCGCACCCCGCTCAGGGTCGCCGCCAGCACGAAGTCCCGCTCGCGGAGGGCGATCACCGGAGCGCGCATCACCCGGGCGAAGCCGGGGGCGAACACCAGACCGAGGGCGAGGATCAACGGCCACGGTCCGTTGCCGATCACGACGCCGACGACGAGGGCGACGAGGATCGCCGGGAGCGCGAGCACCGCATCGACGACGCGCATGATGACGGCATCCACCCATCCGCCGACATACCCGGCCACCAGGCCGAAGAAGGTGCCGATCACCGCCCCGAGCAGGGCGGCCGCGCCCGAGATGATGAGACTCGTGCGGGCGGCGAGCGCCAGTCGGGTGAAGGTGTCGCGGCCGAGGTTGTCGGTGCCGAGGATGTGTTCGAGGCTCGGCGGCGCGAGCGCCGGGCCCGAGGCCACGAACGGGTCGTACAGCGGTGCGATCGTCATCCAGCCCGCGAGGATCAGGATGACGCCCAGGATGCCGGCGCCGCTCCAGAACGCGGGGCCGAACTTCCGGCGGGCCGGACGTTTGCCGGCGACCTTCGCGAGGGCGAGTTCTCTTGTGACGGTCATCGCGTGTGCACCCTCACTCGGGGATCGATCAGCGGATAGAGCAGGTCGACCACGAAGTTGATCACCACGTAGACGACGCCGATCAGCAGCACCGTGGCCTGGATGATCGGATAGTCGGAGGAGCGGATGCCGGTCAGCAGCAGCGACCCCATGCCGGGCAGCGAGAACACCGCCTCGATGACGACCGTGCCGCCGACGAGCGCCGCGAGCTCGATACCGATGACGGTCGTCACGGGGATGAGTGCGTTGCGCAGCGCGTGCCGGCCGACCAGGCGTCCGGGCGAGGCGCCCTTGGCGCGGGCGGTGCGCACGAAGTCCTGACCGAGGGTGTCGAGCAGGGTGCCGCGCGTGTACCGGGCGACGATCGCGGCGAGCACGATGCCGATCAGCAGGGCGGGCAGGATCAGCACCCCGATCGCCCGCAGCGGATCGTTCGCGGCCCCCGCGTATCCCACGAGCGGGAGACGCAGGGTGAGCGAGTTCACCAGGATGAGCACCGTGCCGAGCACGAACGGCGGGGTGGCCAGCAGCACGAACGAGAGACCGCGCACGACGTGGTCGGGCAGACGACGCCAGCGGGTCGCGGCCAGCACGCCGGCCGGGATGCCGAGCACCGTGCCGAACACGGTCGCCATCACCGCGAGGGTGAGGCTGAGCGGCAGGCGCGTCGCGATGAGGTTCGACACCTCGCCCGGCACGGTGATCGCTCGGCCGAAGTCGCCCTGCACGACGCCCAGCAGCCAGGAGAAGTACTGCGTGATCCACGGCTGGTCGAGACCGAGTTCGGCGCGCAGGGCCTCGAGCTTCGCGGGGTCGGGGTTGGCCGGGTCGACGAACGCGGCGAGCGGGTCGCCCGGGATGATCCTCACCATCGAGAACACGATGATCGAGAGGATGAAGAGCACGAACAGCGACGAGAGGATGCGCTGGATGATGTAGCGGGTCACCGTCGTGTCACTCCCCCGTGCTCGTCGCGCGGTCGTTTCCGCCCGATGTCGCGTGCGTGCGGGGTCCGAGAACGGAGGGTGTCGTCGATGACATGGCGGTCACGCTACCCAGCGCGCACGGGCGTCTGTACGGTGCGGCGGCCCAGGGGAACGGTCGCATGATGGGCGAAACCTCCATAGCAGGGGCGGAAGATGGGCGCGGCGATCGGGATGCCGCGGGCATGCAGGTCAGACGACCATCGAGTCGGCCGCGGCGAACTCGCTCAGGTCGTCGGTCGACTCCCCGTCCAGGGCGAGCTCGGCGAGCACGCGGCCGAGGGCCGGGGTGAACTTGAAACCGTGACCCGCAGCGAGGCCCACGATGATGTCGGGGTGCTGCGGCAGCGCGCTGAGCACGAACCGACGGTCCTTGGTGAGCGCGTACTGGCAGGTGACCGTGCGCAGCTCGGGACCCGATCCGGGGATCACGTCGTGCATAAACCCGGTGAGCTGTTCGATGAGCTCGGGCGACGGCACGAACGACCGGTCCTCGGGCGTCATCCGGTTCTCCGACACGTCGCGGGCGGCCTTGATGGTCGGCTCGCCATAGGTCGGGAACCCGTAGTAGCACTCGTCGTCCTCCCAGATCCACACCGGGAAGACCGAGCGGTCGTAGTCCTCCGGCTCGGCGGGGCGGAAGTAGCTGACCTGCTCCTGCATGATGTCGAGCGGGATCGTCGCACCCAGCGGGTCGAGGAGCGTGTTCGTCCAGGCATCCGTCGCGAGGATCACCTTGCCGGCGCGGATGTCGCCGTTCGACGTGTGCACGATCACGCCGTCGCCGTCGGGCGTGAGGCTCTCGACGGCGGTGCGGTCACGGATGTCGGCGCCGTGCACGCGGGCGCGCATCTGCAGTGTCGCGACCGTGCGGGAGGCGTGGGCGATGCCGGTGTCGGCCGTGTAGACCGTCTCGACGTTCTCGGGCACGCGGAACTGCGGCCAGCGGGCCTGCACCTCGGCGGGCGTGAGCAGCTCGTGCGCGACGTCGCACTCGGTGAGCGCGGAGGTGAAGTCGGATGCCGAGTAGGGGCCGTCCGAGGGGATGAGGATCACGCCGCCGGTGATGGTGAGCAGGCGCTCGCCCGACTCGGCTTCGAGGTCGGCCCAGTCGCGATACGCGGACTGCGCGAGGCGCACGTAGGCGCTGGATCCGTACGAGGTCCGCACGATGCGCGAGGTGTCGTGCGAGGCTCCCCGCACGTGACCGAGCTCGTACTGCTCGAGCGCGACCACCTTCGCTCCACGACGGGCCAGGTGGTAGGTGGCGGCGCTGCCGAGCGCTCCCATCCCGACGACTGCGACCTCGAACGACTCCATGATGCTCCGTCTCTTCCGCGGGCGGTGCACACCACCGGCCTGTTGTCGTTCAGTGTGGATGCCGCCGCGGGGCCGCTGCTATGGGGCGATGTCCCATGTTGTCGGCGCAGGAATGTGCGGTCGATACGCGTCGGACCCCGCATGTGACAGCCGCCGTCAGCCGGTGTTTCCGGCGCGTTTCCGTGGCCCCCTCCGCGCGACTGGATCGCTGAGCTCTCCCACTGGGTCGCTGAGCCCTCCCCACTGGGTCGCTGAGCCTGTCGAAGCGCCCCACCCCGCACTCACTGGGTCGCTGAGCCTGTCGAAGCGCCCCACCCCGCACTCACTGGGTCGCTGAGCCTGTCGAAGCGTCCCACCCCGCACTCACTGGGTCGCTGAGCCTGTCGAAGCGTCCCACCCCGAGGAACGTGAGAGCCCGGGCAGGTCCTCCCCCCGCTCTTCGATGAGCGCGATCTTCTTCGCCCGACTCCAGCCCTGGATCTGCTTCTCCCGGAAGAACGCGGCATCCACGGTGTCGAACTTCTCCGCGTAGACGACCATGACGGGTCGTCGGACACGCGTGAAGCGCGCCGCGAACTCGTCATCGTTGTTGTGCTGCCACACGCGTGCGTCGAGATCGCCGTTCGTGCTTCCGGTGTAGAAGCATCCGTCGTTGCAGCGGAGGATGTATGTCCAGGCCATGGGCCATTGTCGGATGCTTCGACACCGAGCTTTCTCGCCTGGGGATAAGTCGGGCGGGGCGGGGCCCTTCGACAAGCTCAGGGACCCAGTCCCTCCGCGGGCCCTGAGCCCTCCCCACTGGGGTCGCTGAGCCCTCCCGCCTGGGTCACTGAGCCCTCCCGCCTGGGTCACTGAGCCCTCCCGCCTGGGCCGCTGAGCCTGTCGAAGCGCCCACCAGGCACAGCTCCACGGGGCGGGGCCCTTCGACAAGCTCAGGGACCCAGTTCCGACGCCCCCGTCATCGGTCCCACCCCGCTGGGTCGCTGAGCCTGTCCCGAGACACCACGACGAAGCCCCCGCAGACAGTGTCTGCGGGGGCTTCGCCGGTCTCGACCCTCGGACGAGGGCGCGTAGCGGGGGGTCTACTTCGAGACGAGCTCCGAGGGGAGGTCCTTCGCCCGGGCGACGGCACGATGCTGCCGTACGGTCATGGTGAGGATCGCCCCGACGATCATGATTCCGCCCGTGATGTAGAGGGCGACGGTCGCGACCCCGGTCGTGTCCTTCACGAACCCGATGAGGTACGGCGCCGCGAAGCCCGCGAGGTTTCCGGTCGAGTTGATGAGCGCGATGCCGCCGGCGAGCGCGGTTCCGGCGAGCATCGAGGTCTGGAAGCTCCAGAAGATCGCCGGGATCGACAGGGCGCCCGCGTTGGCGAGGCACAGGCCGATGATGCCCCAGACGGGGTCGGTGCCGGCGATGATGCAGATCGCGAAGCCGGTGGCGCTGAGCAGGAAAGCCGCGGCGATGAACTTGCGGCGCTCCCCGGCGCGGTCCGACAGGTAGCCGAACGTGACCATCGAGATGATCGCGGCGAGGCTGGGCAGCGCGCTGAGGAAGCCGATCTGAACGGTGTCGGTGATGCCGAGGTCGCCGATCAGGGTCGGCAGCCAGAAGCTGATGCCGTAGAGGGCGAAGTTGTACGAGAAGTACACGGCGGTGAGCAGCCAGATCAGCTTGCTGGTGAAGACCTTGCGCAGAGGGGTCTCGGCTTCATCGACGCGTTCGGCGGCGAGGAGGGAGCCGAGGCGGTCGCGTTCGGGTTCGGTGAGCCAGGTGACCTTGCGGTAGTCCTCCTGCAGGAAGAACAGGATGACGATACCGAGGAGCACGGTGGGGATCGCCTCGATCACGAACAGCCACTGCCAGCCGGTGTGACCCCAGACGCCGTCCATGCCGCTGAGGATGAAGCCCGAGACGGGTCCGCCGATGAGGCCCGACGAGGCGAGGGCGATGTAGAAGATGCCCCAGGCGCGTCCGCGACGGCTGGCCGGGAACCAGTGCGCCATGTAGAAGAGGATGCCGGGGATGAAGCCGGCCTCGGCGACACCGAGCAGGAAGCGCAGCAGGTAGAACATCCACTCGCTGTCGACGATGAACATGAGGCCCGAGATGAGGCCCCAGGTGATCATGATGCGCGCGATCCACTTGCGCGCGCCGACCTTGGCGAGGATGAGGTTCGAGGGGATCTCGAAGATGAAGTATCCGATGAAGAACAGACCGGCGCCGAGGCCGTAGACCACGTTCGAGAAGCCGAGGTCGGCGCTCATGGTCGCCTGCGCGTAGCCGATGTTCACGCGGTCGAGGTACGAAAGGAAGAAGCCGAGCATCGCGAGCGGGAGCACGCGCAGCATCACCTTCCGGAAGAGCTTGTCGTCGTTGACGGTCGTCATGAGGGTCCTTCGTCGGTTCAGGGGTTCGGGTGTCGGGTCAGGCGGTCGGCACGTCGAGTCGGTAGACCCGCGCGGCGGTGCCATGGAAGAGGGCGTCGAGTCCCGCGGCGTCGAGGCCGGCAGCACCGGCGAGGATCGTGTCCATCACCTCGTCGAAGTCGGGGGCGGTCAGGGTCGCGACCGGCATGTTGGAGGCGAACAGCGCACGGTCGGCGCCGAAGATCGCGAGGGTGTCGCGCACGACCTCCTCGTTGGAGGGGCGGTCCCAGCGGTTGCGGTACAGTCCGAGTTCCGACACCTTCACGGCGGTGGCGGGCAGCGCGGCGAGGCGCTCCATACCGTCGCGCCAGATGCGCAGGGCGTCGGAGTCGCGATCGAGCGGCAGGCCGCAGTGGTTGATCACGACGGTCAGCTCGGAGAAGTCGGCGAGCACGTCGGCCGCTTCGGCGAGGTGGTAGTAGGGCACGCGCAGGTCCCACGAGAATCCGTGCGCAGCCAGCGCCGCGATGCCCTCGACCCACGCGGGGTCGTGCAGGGTGCCGGGGCCGGTGGCGGTCTCGCCGGCGCGCGCCGCGATCACGGGCTTCGAGCGGATGCCGCGCACGAGAGGGCGCTGCGCGTGCCCGGCCAGCACCTCGTCGCGATCGGACTGCAGGAACCCCACGTGCGCGACGGCGGCGATCGGGAACCGCCCGCCGGTGGCGTCGCTGAGCCCCTGCAGGAAGTCGTCCTCCGCGACCTGCTCGCTGCGGCTGCGCTCGGCCTCGCAGTGCACGGTGCCGAGGATGTTCCAGCCCGAGGTCTCGGCGAGGTACTCGCGCGGCAGGAAGGTGCGGCGCATGGCGTTGTAGTCGCCCAGGAAGAACTGCTCGTTGTACTCGTCCTGGATCCAGGGCCAGTGCCCGCCGCCCTCGAGATCCCAGAAGTGGTGGTGGGCGTCGACGATGCGCAGGTCGTGTCCCTCGGGGAGGCGCGCGTCCTGGATGCGGCGGGCGGTCTCGATGCTCACAGCCGCACACCCCCCACGAAGGCGGTGCGCACGTCGTCGGCCACACCCGTGAGGTCGGCGAGGCGGATGAGCTCGCCCTCGGCGATGTCGCGCACGAGGCGCGCCCCCGAGAGCAGGTAGTAGGCGGCGGCGAGGGTGTCGTCAGCGTCGGTGACGGCATCCGCCCGATCGATGATCACGGGCGCGACGCCGTCGATCTCGTGGTGGTGCCCGCGCACCTCGAAGGTCTCTCCGGCGGCGAGCGCGCGGGCGGCGCGAGCGGCGAGCACCGTGTGGTGACGGGGCTCGGCGAAGGTCGAGGTGCCCTCGACCAGAGCGTCGATCGTGAGCGGGGTCTCGACCCCCATGAAGTGGTACGGCCAGTAGATGCAGGCGTAGCGGCCCGAGCGCGAGACGATGTGGCCCTTGCCGGCGAGCAGATCCCAGGTCTCGGGGTCGCCGGTGGTGACGATCGTGAACACGCCACCGGCGAAGCTCGTCTCGCCGGGCAGGCGCAGTGCCGAGAACACGTCGACGGTGCGGTCGGTGCCGATGATGCCGCCGTCGGCCCGGCGGGCGTAGATGTCGGCCAGCTCGCTGGGGCGGGCGACGGGATAGTGCATGCGCTCGGTGTCGGCGGTGGCGCCCGCGTAGAGCGAGACGACGGCCATCTCGCACGAGTCGGCGGCGGCGGCGCGCTTGAGCGGTGCGACGACGGATGCCCGCGCGGCGAGGGTCGCCGCGATGTCGTCGCCGAGGAAGAGGTGGTCGGTGAGGGCGGATGCCTCGATCCGCTCGCCCTGCTGCTCGAGCACTCCGGTGGCGGGGTCGAAGACGAGGTCGTACTCGCCGGACTTGCCGAGGGCGACGACCTCGAGGCCGACGCGCTCGACCCAGTCGAGCAGGCGCAGCAGGTTGGCGGGCTGGTCGCCGTCGCCGGGCAGGTAGCCGACGCCCTGGGCGCGGGCGGCGCGCGAGAGCGAGACGCCGGCGACGCTCTCGATCTCCTTGCTGACCATGACGACGTGGATGCCGCGGTCGATGGCCTCGGCGGCGTAGCGGTAGCCCGCCTCGACACGACCGGATGCCTCGACGAGCACGTCGATCTCGTCCCAGCGCACGTCGTTGTGCCCGGGGATCGGCTCGGCATCGGGGAGGCCGCCGAGCTCGGCGATGAGGGTGCGCACGCCGTCGACGTCGGGGTCGATGAGCTGCGTGGCCGTCATGCGGTCGATCGAGCGCAGCTGCGAGAGGAACGTGCGGCCGAAACCTCCGCGTGCGCCGGTGAGAGCGACGCGGATAGGAGCGCGGGTCATCGGTGGTCCCCTCTGCACGGGACGTTCCGTGCGGTCGTACGAGAGCTGCGGGAGCGGGTTCTCCCTGCGGCCTCGAACACTGTTTCACAGTCGTAAACATTTCTCAAATTTGTTCACAACAGTTCACACGTGATGGAATGGGGGCACCCACTCCCGAGGAGGAACCGTGATCGACATCGGCGCCGTCGCAGACGACTTCACCGGCGCGACCGACCTCGCCATCGCGCTGCGCCAGCGCGGGTTCCGCGCGGTCGTCTCGATCGAGGACGCCCCGCTCGACCCGGCGGAGCTCGGCGATGCGGATGCCGTCGTCGTCGCCCTCAAGACCCGCACCGCCCCCGTCGACGATGCGGTCGCCCAGTCGCTCCGCGCCGTCCGCGCGCTCGAGGCCCTCGACTCCCGCCGCTACTACGTCAAGTACTGCTCGACCTTCGACTCCACCCCCGAGGGCAACATCGGCCCGATCCTCGACGCCGTGCTCGACGAGCTCGGCGAGACCCGCACGATCGTCGTGCCCTCGTTCCCCGACAACGGCCGCACCGTCTATCGCGGGCACCTCTTCGTGCACGACGAGCTCCTCGAGCACTCCCCCATGCGACAGCATCCGCTCACGCCGATGACGCAGTCGCGCCTGCGCGACATCCTCGCGCCGCAGACCGCCCGCCCGATCCACGAGGTAGGGGCGGATGCCGTGTGGGCAGGCCCTGCGGCACTCCGCAGCACCCTCGGCGCCGAGCCGGACGGCTACACCGTCGTCGACGCGATGACCGACGCCGACCTCGAGACCATCGCGACCGCCGTCTCGGACTGGCGCGTCGTCACCGGCGGCGCCGGTCTCGCGCTCGGGATGACCGGACCGCGGCCCGGCACCCTCTCCGAGATCGAGGTCGCCCCCGGCCGTCGCCTGATCGTCTGCGGCAGCGCGTCGGCGAAGACCCGCGCGCAGATCGCGCACGCGGAGCGCACCCTTCCCGCGCGCAAGCTCGACGTCGAGGCGATCGCGGCGGACTCCGCGCGGGTGGTGGACGAGACGGTCGCCTGGCTCGAATCGCTCGACGCCGACAGCATCCCCCTCGTCTACACCGTCGGCTCGCTCGACGACATCCGTCGCGGCCCCGAGGGCAACACCGTCTCCGACAGCATCGAAGAGGTGCTGTCCGCGATCGTCGACCGGGCGACCGCCGACCTCGGCGTCACCCAGGTGATCGTCGCGGGCGGCGAGACCTCCGGCGCCGTCGTGCAGCGCCTCGGCATCCAGCGCCTGCAGATCGGACCGCGCATCGCCGCCGGCGTGTGCTGGAGCGCCGCCGAGACCACGCACGGCCCCGTCACCATCGCTCTCAAGTCGGGCAACTTCGGCGCCGACGACATGTTCACCACCGCCTGGAGGGCGCTCGATGACCACTCCCACTGACGCACTCATCGCGGCCGGAGCGCGCGTCGCCGCCGCCGGCATCAGCCCCGGCAGCAGCGGCAACGTCAGCATCCGCGTCGACGACGTCGTGTACATGACCGGCACCGGTACCGACCTCGGCCGACTCACCGACGCCGACATCGCGGTCGTCACCCGCGGCGGGGACCACGTGCGCGGGGCGAAGCCCTCGAAGGAGCTCAGCCTGCACCTCGCGTTCTACGCCAAGAACGTCGAGCACACCGCCGTCGTGCACCTGCACTCGCCGTTCGCGGTCGCCGCGAGCTGCCTCGAGCCGTGGTCCGAGCACAGCGCGATCCCACCGCTCACCCCCTACTTCGTGATGAGGGTCGGCCAGACTCCGCTGGTGCCGTTCCGTGTGCCCGGCGACCCCGACCTGGCCGCGCAGATGCTCGCGCTGCCCGGCGAGTTCCGCGCCGCGCTGCTCGCGAACCACGGCCAGATCGTGTCGGCACCCGACCTCGATGCCGCCGTCGAAGCGGCGATCGAGCTCGAAGAGGCCTGCCGGATCGCGCTGCTGACCGACGGCAAGCCTCGCCGCCTGCTGCCGCCGTCCGACGTGCGCGCGCTCGCCGACCGCTGGGGCACGCCCTGGACCGAGGATTCCGCCCTCGTTCGCTAGGCTGACGACGACATGACCCCCTCTGACGACGCCACCGCCACGCCGCTCATCCCCGAGCAGCGGCGTGAGCTGATCGTCAAGCACCTGCGCCGCGAGGGCGTACTCAGCTACCGCCAGCTCACCGGCATCCTCGGCGTCAGCCACATGACGATCCGGCGCGACATCGCCGTGCTCGAAGAGGCCGGCCGCGTGCTCGCCACCCCCGGCGGGGCGAAGATCGCCTCACGCCTGGTCGCCGAGCCGTCACGATTCGAGAAGGCCCGGCAGGACGTCGCCGAGAAGGACGCGATGGCCCGCCACGCGGCATCCCTCGTCACCGAGTCGATGACCATCTACCTCGACGCCGGCACGACGATCCAGGCGATGCGCCCGCACCTCGAGACGGTGCAGGACCTCACTGTCGTCACGAACGACCTCGCCATCATCGCCGCGTTCCTCGACCACCCCACCGCCGACATCATCGCCATCGGCGGACGCGTCGAGAAGGCCAACCAGTCGACCACCGGGCGCCTCGCCGCGCTCACGCTGCACGAACTGTCGATCGACATCGCGTTCCTCTCATCGTCGTCGTGGGACCTCCGTCGCGGCGTCACGACCCCGACCGAATCGAAGATCGCCCCGAAGACCGCCGCGCTCGAGAGCGCGAGCGAGACGGTACTCGTCGCCGGCAGCTCGAAGTACGGCTCGTTCGGCCGCTACCGGGTGTTCGATCTGACCGATCTCGACGTGATCGTCACCGATGCGGGCCTGAGCGACGCCACCGCCGCCGGCATCGAAGAACGCGGGGTCACGGTCGTCCGCACCGGCGCATAGCCGCCGCCACCACTGGGTCGGCGAGTCCCGCCCACTGGGTCGCTGAGCCCCGCCCACTGGGTCGCTGAGCCCCGCCCACTGGGTCGCTGAGCCCCGCCCACTGGGTCGCTGAGCCTGTCGAAGCGTCCCCTCCCAGACGCCCCTACGCGACCAACTCCCCCGCATGCACCGCCCGCAACAGCACGCCCAACTGCGACGACGCGGTGAGCGGATGCTCCGGATGCCACTGCACCCCCAGCAGTGGGAGGGACTCGTGCGCAATGGCCTCGATGACCCCGTCGTCCGCGCGGGTGAGCGCCACCAAACCCTCCCCGAGCTCATCGACCGCCTGGTGGTGCGCGCACAGGGCGGAGCCGCGAAGCCCCGGGGCCACCGGCGACAGGTCGAGCGGGATCGCGATGAACGGTTCCGTCCCCGGGCCTCGATGGCCGGGCACGTGCTGGCGCAGACTCCCGCCGAGCGCGACGTTGAGCAGCTGATGCCCGCGGCCCAGCCCGAGCAATGGCCGCCCGGCGCCGACGGCATCCATGATCACGGCGATCTGCAGCCGATCCGCCCGGCGCTCGTATGGCGATCGACGCGGCCGGCGGTCGGGCTGGCCGTAGAGGCCCGGATCGATGTCGTCGCCGTCGAGGATCACGACCACGTCGGCATCGTGCGAGGCCCGCCGCAGCTCGAGCTCGGGATCTTCGGCCGCGGCATGCAGCGAGGCGGTCCAGCCGAGCCCCTCGACGGCGGCGACCGCCGCGTCGTTGAGGGTGTCGAGCAGGCTCTGATACCCGGCGGCGGCGCGGGGTCGGTGCGTGCGCACATGGAACAGGGCGACGTGCGGGGCGGTCATGCGGATGCCTCGGCCATGGGTGCTCTTTCGGAAGATGGATCAGAACCAGGAAACCCTCTAAAGAACCCCAGGTCAAATACGATATTGATAGCGTTTCGCTCGCAATCTCCCCGTAATGGAGCGGTAATACGAACGCCGTATCGTTCCCCCATGGAGCTCCGTCAACTGCGCTATTTCCTGGCCGTCGCCGACGAGCTCCACTTCGGGCGCGCGGCCCAGCGGCTGCACATGTCGCAGCCCCCGCTGAGCGTGCAGGTGGGCCGCCTCGAGCAGGAGGTCGGCACCCCGCTCTTCGAGCGCAGCACGCGTCGCGTCTCGCTCACCCCCGCCGGTCGCCACCTGCAGGAGCGGGCCCGGCACATCCTCGAAGAGGTGGAGTCGGTGCGTACCGATATGCGCGACTACGTCGACGGTCTCACGCGCGTCGGGAGCTTCGAGTCGCCTCCTGACCCCGAGGCCAGCGAAAACTCACCCCGTCGATCGCGTCACGAAAACCGGTATTCCGCGTCTTAACCGGTGAAGGGCTTCTTGCCTTCGCCGGCCTCCCCGCCGGCAGCCGGCCTCCCCGTCGGCATCCGATCCAGGTCCCCACGGCCGGATCCCGAGGGAGGGCGCCCCAACGCCCTCCCTCTTCTCTTCCCCGCGCGCTCACCGGTACGGCGGGTGCCGCCACTCAGGCGCCATCCAGGGTCAGTCCGTATCGTTGCCGACTCGCTGTCCATCCTGGGGAGGGTCGACGAGCGAAAGGCACGACATGGCGTTCGCCTCTGTCATCTACGCACTGGCATCGGTGATGTGGGCCCTCTTCCTGGGGCTTCTTGTCGATCCGAGACGGAACACGCGTTCTCCGCGCGTGCGCTGGCTCGCGATCGTGCTCGTCTCGATCTGGCTCGCGTTCTGCGCCGAGCGCCTGTGGCATGAGCCGGCGATCGCGCCCCCCTGGCTGCAGTACGCGCTGCTCATGGTTCTGCCCGCGGCGGTCGGGCTCGGCCTCTCACTGCTCGCGCGTCTCAGCCGAACGCCCGCTTCGGATGCTGCGGCCCAGGGCCCCTCGATCGACGAGGGCGAACGATGAACGCGCCGCGCGCTCAAGCACCATCCAGAATCACTCCGTATCGTCGCCGACTCGCTGTCCATCCTGGGGAGGGTCGATGAGCGAAAGGCACGACACATGGCACTGGCCCCTGTCCTCAACGCGCTGACAACGGGCGCGTGGGCGCTCTTCCTGGGAATGTTCGTCGCTTCCTCTCGAAGCGGCAAACCCGCACGGCGACGTTGGGTACTCGCCGTCGTCGCGGGGCCTGGCTGGTCGAGGCGGGCGTGCAGCTCTGGCGCGAGCCGGCTATCGAGCCTCCCTGGCTGCAATACCTGCTGCTCCTCCTGCTGCCCGCCGCAGTGGGACTCGGGTTCGCCGTCATCGCGCAGCGCTTCCGCGCATCACCCGTCGCTCCTCCGAGCCAGGACCCGTCGACCGAGGGAGGTGTGCGATGAACGGCTGGGACGTCATGGCCGTCGTCGTCATGCTGTTCGCCGCGACGAGCTTCGGCTGGAGTCTGCGGTCGGCCTGCGAAGGCGAGACGAAGAACTCGCCACGGGCGGGTGCGGCGTTCCTCGCCATCCTGATGTGCGTGATATGCGTCCAGCTTGTGCGCATGCATCCGCCGCTGAGCGATCTGTACTTCTTCCCGTACGCCCTCGCCGCGCCGTGCGCGCTCGGCTATTGGTTCCACAAGAAGCGCACCGAGCGGCGGCACCCGCCCGAAGCATCCGCCCCCGAAACCTCGAACGGAGCCATCCGATGACCGAGCAGACCGCCACCCACATCAGCATCGCCGTCGCGATTGGGCTCGTGATCGTCTCGCTGGCCTATGGGCTGAACCTCGCGCGCCTCCGCGCGAAGAAGCGCGAGAACCCGGGTCCTGGCCGGCCGCGCGACTTCTGGCTCCTGGTGTTCTTCTGCGCCGCGATGCCTGGCGGAATCGTCTTCCTCTGGAACCGTCCCCTCTTCGAACCGGTCCTGCAGCTCGCGCTGCTGTGCATCGTGCCGGTGATGATCGGCTACGGCATCCACGCCCTGCTGGATCGGCGCCAACGTTGAGCGGGCGCGCACACCTGCACGGCGTCCACACGTTTGCACGGAGGATCGGGCGGATGCCCCGTGCAGACGTGATTCGTCCGTGCAGGTGAGCGGGGCGGGACCCTTCGACAAGCTCGCGGCCACCTGGCGGCGGCTGCACGACGCGAACCTCGCCGGGCCTTTCTTCTTCCTGGCGTTCATCCCCGTGGTCGGCTCGTGGATCCTTCTCGTTCTGCTGCTGCAGGGCTCCAAGCCGGAGGGCGCCCGCTTCGACGCGCACGCCGCCTGACACGGGGCGGGACGCTTCGACAGGCTCAGCGACCCGGTCTCAGAAGCTGGGTCCCTGAGCTTGTCGAAGGGCCCCACAACGGACACGAGCGTGGCCCGATGCGCGAGACTGGGAGAGCGGATGCTTCCGCCGACCCCTCGAGGAGACCCGTGCACGCAGCATCCGCTCCCCTGTCCCAGCCGCAGTACCGCGCGTCGCTCGGCCAGGCCGTCTCGCGGTTCTTCCGCAAGTACGCGACGTTCCGCGGGCGCGCGTCGTCGAGCGAGTTCTGGTGGGCGGCGCTCTTCCTGTTCGTCGTGACCCTTGCGCCGAACGTGATGCTCACCCTGGGCGTCGTGAGCGGGTTCGGCAACATCCTCGCGAACCAGGTTCCGGTCACCGCGGGCGCCGACCGGACACTGGTCGGCTACAACCAGCCCGCGCTCCTCGATGACCCGACCGCCGCCGCGCTGATCCCGGTCGGAGCGGTGATCGGCGGCATTCTGGCGCTCGCCCTGATCCTGCCGTGGCTCGCCCTGTCGTGGCGTCGCCTGCACGACTCCGGCCTCGTCGGCGCCTGGTACTTCCTGTCACTGATCCCGGTCGTCGGCGGATTGTTCTTCCTCGTGCTGATGGCCCAACCGACGAAGAAAGAGGGCCGCCGCTTCGACGTGCCGGTGTGAGGCGCCGACGGTCACAGCCCGCGCCGTCGCGTCGGTTCCTCCTCCGCGAGGACCCGACGCCGCTCGCGCCACCCCACCAAGAGAGCCGTCGACGACACGGCGAGGCACAGGAAAGCGGCCAGCCCGACCCACCAGCCCGCCGCTCCGAACGCGAACGAGAGTCCGAAGAGCACCCCCGCAGCGAGGAACAGGAGCCCCTGCACCCACAGCCAGCGCCAGCGCGGCATCCCCTCGCCCTCAGCCTTCGCCGGACGCCGTGTCGAACGACGGCGTCGCCGGGTAGCGGCGGCTTCCCGGCCGACGCGGCGTCGCACGCTCGCGCAGCCGTTCGCGCAGCGCGAGCCCGAACCCCAGTGCCGACACCGAGAAGACGACGATCAGCGTGACGATCGCTTCGGGGATGTGCCGGTCGTCTCGCGTGAACAGCAGGATGCCGCCGACGAGGAGGAACACCACCCCCTGGAGCGCATACGCGCGCACGGCCGTCACGGCCGGGGCTCGACGTCGCTCGTGCGTCGACCGCGTCGGCGCTCGCGCAGCGCTTGAGCGAGCAGGAGCCCCGACGGCAGGAAGGCCCCGGGAACGACCAGCGCCGCCCACCAGCTGACCCCCACCGCGGCGACGACGACGAGCGAGAACAGCAGCGTGCCGAGGAAGAAGAGCCCCGCCTGTGCCAGGTTCCATTTCCACTGGTCCATGACCGTTCCCCCTCATGTCATGCCGGCGTCGCATGGCCGCGCGCCCCCTCACCCTCATGACGAGATGCCCGGCGAGATCGGTCGCGGATGTCTCTTCGCAGCCGTTTCGCGGATCAGCGTAAGAATCCGCCGATCCACTCGTCTCATAGAGGGGCACTCGCCCCGCATCGTTCACTCTGGGGAAAGGAACGAACATGAGTGAGAGCATCCCGCTCTGGTCGCCGACCATGCTGACCGCACCGGCGTCCGCCGCGCAGGCGCGCTTCCACGTGTCGGGCGATCCCGACGACGTCGCGATCGCGATCATGCAGATCGTGGTCGGTGGCGGCCATACCGATCTGCAGATGGCCGACGACCGACGCCGTCTGCGATTCCGCACGAAGCGCACGATCTGGAGCTGGGAGCTCGAGGTGGGCGTGACGACCGTTCCGATGCGCCGCGGGAGCGAGGTGCAGCTCTCGCTCGACGTCGCTCCCGATCGGCCCTACAGCCCTTACGACGTCGAAAAGAACGTTGCCGCGCTCGACGACATCCGGCGACAGATCGAGATGTCGTTCACCTGATTCTCGAGAGCGGCGACAGATTCCTGCACTCCATCCGTCAATAGATGTGGGAGCGGAGTCTCGGTCTTCGCTTCCGTCCTCGATCCGGGAATATCGAGGCCACAGGTGGGCGGCATGGGGGTGTCGCCCACCGCAGGTGGCCGGCATCCCTCACATGCGGATGCCGGCCACCTCCGAGTGGGGATTACTCCCCATGTCCAGAGCCATAGCCGACGCACAGCCTTCGCTATGCTCGTGCGCATGACCTTGGCTACCGTGCAGCAGAACCTGTCCACGCCCGAAGGATTCGCGAAGGCGGTCGACGGCAAACGCACCGTCTCGAGCCTCGGCTGGACGAGCCTGGGGCTCGGCGCCGCAGCCTTCGCGTTCAACCTCTTCTCCACCGGGCAGGCGCTCGATTGGGACTGGACGTGGATCCCGCAGCTGCTCTTCCGTCCCGACCTCTTCGAGTACTCCAGCGGGCGCGGCCAGGCGTGGGCGTACGTCTACACGTACGCGCCGCTGATCCTCATCCCGCTCGGCATCATCCTGCTGATCGTGCACTTCGCGACCCGCAAGAATGCCGGAGCGAACCTCTTCGCCGACTTCCAGTCGCGCGGCTGGGTGGGCAAGCAGCGCTACACCGGGCTGCAGGTCAAGAACGGCAACCAGACGGTCGACACCGTCCTGATCTCGCACCCCAGCATTCCCGACGAGAGCTTCGACGCGATCGCCCTACAGTTCCAGACCTATGTCACGAGCCTCGACAAGAAGGCACTCAAGGCGTTCACGACCAGCGCGACGAAGGCCGGTGTGCTCACCGGCATCCCCGCCGCGGTGATCGCACCGGGCATCCCCGCCGAGGTCGTCATCGCCCCGACGCAGGGCAAGAGCGAGTTCGCCGTGGTGGTTCCGCCCGCTCCGGGCACGACCGGCAAGTTCAAGGTGCTGCCGATCAAGGGCTGATTTTCTGCACTCCGTCGCCAATTCGACGAGCGAGCGTCAGATTCCTGATGCTCGCTCGTCACTCTTTTGAGGGATAGTCGGTTCCCTCATCTACGCGGCGGCTCCAGGGGAGTGTCGCGTGAAGGGGGCGGAGTGTGGTGCGCCGCTCCCTTCACCCTCCATAGTGAGTCGATTGGTGAGAGATGAGCGTCATCCTGGACGAAGTCCGCGTACGACCCCGCAGTGCCCTGAAGGTGCCCCACACCGCCGAGGACCTGGCTCCGGCCGATCCGAACCCCGATGTCCCCGCCGCTCCCCGGCAGGAGATCTACGACGGCTCCGAGCTCCGTCGTGAACGGCGCTTCCTCGGCGACGATGCCTTCTCCGAGATCGGTTCGTCGATCGCATCGGGTGTGCTCGAAGACGGCGAGCTGCTGCGCGACCGCGAGCTCGCCGAGCAGATGGGCATCTCGCGCACGCCGGTACGCGAGGCGATCCTGCAGCTACAGCAGATCGGTCTCGTCGAGATCCTGCCGTCGCGTCGCACCCGCGTGACGCCGCTGACCCGTCAGATCGCCGAGGACTGCCGCCGTTGGGCCGGGTACTGCGGGGGCATCGCCGCCCGGCAGGCCATTCCGACGTTGTCACCGATGGATGCCGAGACCGCCGTCTCCCGTATCGACGCGCTGCTCGGCGCCATCGGTTCGCCGGCCGAGGCCGCGACCGCCGCACTCGAGCTGCTGCTGTTCCTGTCGGCTCGCGCCGGCAGCCCGATCCTCCACGCCGAGATCACCGAGCGTCAGTTCTCTCTGCTCCGCGCACTGCGCCGGCTGTCGTACTCCGCGCAGGAGGTCGAGGCCGCGCGCGTGGGAAGCCGTGATCTCGCGTCCGCGATCGCCCGCCGCGACAGCGACGGGGCCGAGGTCGCGATGCGCAGCATCTTCGGCATCCGCTAGACCTCTTCGAGGGGCCCGGCACGCGCGTTCTGCGCTGGCTCGGGCCCCTCGTCGTATGCCGGAGCATGAGGGCTTCGACAAGCTCAGCGGCCCGGCGGAGACTGGGTCCCACAGCGTCTCGCAGGGGGGCTTCGACAAGCTCAGCAACCGGGCGGAGACTGGGTCCCTGAGCCTGTCGAAGGGTCCCACCCCGCTAGTCAACGAGTCTCGGGGCCCTCGGCATCCACCGGCGGCGACTCGCGCCGCGCGTATCCGATCCAGGCCTCGCGCTTGGCGGCCTCCTCCGCTGCGCGCCGACGGCGCTGCAAGACGATGAACACCACGGCGAGCCCGATCAGCGCCACGACCAACGCCGACCCCACGACGAGCAGGATGCCGGGCAGCGGGCTGGCCTCCGTCTGCACGTCGTCGACACCGTCGATCAGATCTGCCGAGGCGGTGCGCACGAGCGGGCTCGGCGCATCGCCGACGTAGAGGCTGAGCAACGCGGTCGCCCGCAACTCGCCCTGAGGGATGTCTCCGATCCGCGCAGGGATCTCGATCGTCTGCGTCTCGGTCGCTCCGAGGGCGAGCGTCCAGGTCGCCTCGTTGCCGTCCACCTCGGCATCCTCGATCTCGCCGAGCGAGACATAGGCGGGTGGGCTGAGCACGACGCGGGCCTGCACGGCCTCTCCCCTGTTCGTGATCTCGGCGGTGTAGGTGATCCGTTCCCCCGCAGCGAGGGCCTCGGCGTCGCTCGTGAGCGTGACCGCGATGTTCGGCGTCGCCTGCGCGGCGGCGGCCGCCGGAGTCCCACCGAAGCCGAGCAGACCGAGCGCCGGCAGCACGATCGCGAGTACGGCCGCAAAACGGGTGACAGTTAAGAGATGTATACGTGACATGTCGTGGATGCGGTGAACGGGCGAGGCCGCGTGGCCCCGCCCGTTCACCTGTGCCTTACTTCTCGATTACTCGGCGACGTTCTGACGACGGCGCACCAGGAGCAGTGCGAGTCCGGCGAGGATCGCCAGCGTCGCGACTCCGAGGCCTCCGCCCACGATCCACGGGTTCATACCCGTGGTCGCCAGCGGCGGCTGTCCCGGTACCTCGACCTCTGTCAGCGTCTGGCAGGCGTCGAAGCACGGCTGGCCGTCACCGGGGATCACGGAGTTCACGAGCTCGCGGTCACCCGACACGGAGTCGTTCACCGTGACGCTGTAGGTGACGGTGACGACCTCCCCGACCGCGAGCGCCCCGGACCAGCTGAGCACCGGTGCCTCGTAGGTCGCGCCGTTCGTCGCGTCACCGTTGTAGGTCGCGTCATCGAGCACCTCCGACAGGTCGTCGGTGAACGATGCGGGCGTCGCATCGGTGTAGTCGACCGCTCCGCTGTTCTCGATCGCGATCGTGTACGTCACGACGTTGCCGAGTTCGGTGGAGGTGGTGTCGACAGCCTTCGCGACGACGTACCCCATCACGGGAGTGTTCGTGATGCACGAGCCCTCCTCGAGGCACTCACCACCATCGCCCGGGGTGACGGCGTTCACCAGCTCGAGGTCGCCCGTGAGCTCGTCGTCGACCGTCACCGAGTAGGTCAGCGTGACGCTCTCCTCCACCGGGATCGCGAGCGACCACGTCAGGATCGGGGCGGCGTAGGTCGCACCGTTCGAGGCGTCGCCGTTGTAGGAGGCGTCGTCGAGCACACCCGACAGGTCATCGGAGACCGTGGCCGGAGCATCCGCCGTGAAGGCAGCGGCGCCGGTGTTGGTCACGACGATGGTGTAGGTGAGCACCTGTCCACGGCCGATGGTCGTCGCGGATGCGGACTTGTCGACCGTGAAGGAGCGGAGCGCATCCGTGGTGGAGCACTCGCCCTCGGGGTCGCACCCGCCACCGGGACCGGTGGGGACGACCGCGTTCGTGAGAACGCCGTCGCCGGTTCCGGCGGCGAGCACGGTCACCGAGTACGTGATCTCGATGGACGCGCCACTGGGGAGGGCGTCCGACCACGTCAGGGTGTTGCCGGTGACAGTCGCACCGGCGGACGCATCGTCGTTGTACTCCGCGTCGTCCAACACCGCCGACAGGTCGTCGGTGAAGGAGGCCGGAACGTCATCGGTGTAGTCGACGACGCCCGTGTTCGTGATGGTGATCGTGTACTCGACCACGTCGCCCGCGGTGACCGATCCACCGGCAGATGAGGTCTTCGACGCCGTGTAGGCCCGAAGCTCGTCGGCCGTGGAGCAGGCTCCGATGCAGGTTCCGCCGTCACCCGGGGCCACCGCGTTCTCGAGGATGCCGTCGCCGGCACCCGCCGCGTTCACGGTCACCGAGTAGGTGATCTCGATCGAGGTACCGGCTGCGAGCGGCCCCTCCCACGAGAGCGTGTTCTCCGAGACGGTGGCGCCGCTGGTCGCGTCGTCGTTGTACGTCGCGTCGTCGAGCACGGCCGACAGGTCGTCGGTGAACGATGCCGGGTCGGCATCCGTGAAGTCCACCGCACCGTTGTTGGTGACCGTGATCGTGTAGGTCACGACGTCGCCCTCGACGACTTCGCCCGCACCGGACGACGTCTTGGTGACCTGGAACTGACCGATCGGCGTGTTCGTCGCGCACTCCGCCTCGGGGGCGCAGTCGCCACCCGGAGCGGTCGGGACCACGATGTTGCCGAGGTTGAGGTCACCCGCGCTCTCGCCCGCCGGGTTGACCGTGACCGAGTAAGTGATCTCGATGGTCTGCCCGACCGCGAGTGCACCCTCCCACGACAGTGTCGTACCGGTGACGGTGGCGCCGTTAGAGGCGTCGTCGTTGTACGTCGCGTCGTCGAGCACGTTCGCGAGGTTGTCATCGAACGAGGCGGGCTCGTCAGCCGTGTAGTCGATCGCACCCGTGTTGGTGACGGTCACCGTGTAGGTGATGACGTCGCCGGGCAGCGCGGTGGCGGCCGAAGCCTCCTTCGACACCGTGAACGATCCCGACGGGATGTTCACGAGGCACGCCGGGTCGGTCGAGCCGGGCTCGCAGTTCCCGCCGTTCTCGGTGACGACCGCGTTGTCGATCTGGCTGTCACCCGTTACCGGGTCGTTCACGGTCACGGAGTACGTGATCGTGACCGTCTCGTCGACAGCGAGCGGACCCGACCAGCTCAGCACCGGGGCCGCGTAGGTCGCGCCACCCGTGACGTCGCCGTTGTAGGTCGCGTCGTCGAGCACCTCGGAGAGGTCGTCGGTCAGCGCCGCCGGGGACTCGGCCGTGTAGGGCGCCTCACCGGTGTTCGTGATCGTCAGCGTGTAGGTGATGGTGTCGCCCGGGATCACGTCGACGGCATCGGCCGTCTTGGTGACCGTGTAGGACTGCACGGGCGTGCTCGTCTCGCAGACCTCATCGGGATCGCATGATCCGCCGGGGCCCGTCGGGACGACCGTGTTGCCGAGCACGTTGTCGCCCGTGTTCGGGCTGTTCACGGTCACCGAGTAGACGATGTCGATCGACTCACCGGCCGCGAGCGCACCCGACCAGGCGAGCGTGTTGCCCGTGACGGTCGCGCCGTTGGTGGCGTCGTCGTTGTACGACGCGTCGTCGAGCACGGCCGACAGGTCGTCGGTGAAGGATGCTGGAGCAGCCGTCGTGTAGTCCACAGCGCCGGTGTTGGTCACCGTCACCGTGTAGGTGAGGGTGCCACCGAGCTGGATGGACGTCGCCGACGCCGTCTTCGAGACGGTGTACGACCGCACGTCGGTCGTCGTCGAGCACTCGCCCGCCGGGTCGCACGATCCGCCGGTTCCGGTCGGCACGACCGCGTTGGTGATCTCGTTGTCACCGGTGTTCGGCGAGTTCACCGTCACCGAATAGGTGATGGTGATCGTGTCTCCGGCGGCCAGCGCACCCGACCAGCTCAGCGTCGGCGCGGCGTAGGTGGCACCGTTGTCGGCGTCGCCGTTGTACACCGCATCGTCGAGCACGGCCGACAGGTCGTCGGTGAACGACGCCGGGTCGGCGGCCGTGTAGTCGACCGCACCGGTGTTCTCGACGGTCACCGTGTAGGTGATCGTTCCACCGGGCTCGACGGTCGAGGCCGAGGCGGCCTTGGTGACCGTGTACGACTGCACCGGAGTGGTGGTCGCGCACTCGTCGGGCACGCATTCGCCGCCGGGGCCGTCGGGGACGACCGCGTTGGTGAGAACGCCGTCGCCGGTGTTGGGGTCGTTGACCGTCACGGTGTAGACGATGGTCGTCGACGCGCCTGCCGCGAGCGGCCCCTCCCACGAGAGCGTGTTGCCCGTCACCGTGGCGCCGTTGGTGGCGTCGTCGTTGTACTCGGCGTCGTCGAGCACGGCCGACAGGTCGTCGGCGAAGGATGCCGGGGCATCCGCGGTGTAGGCGACCTCGCTGCCGTTCGTGACGGTGATCGTGTACGTGATCGTGTCACCGGGCACGACGCTCGTCGCGGACGACGACTTCGACACCGTGTAGAACTGCAGCGGCGTATCGGTCTCGCACTCGCCCGGGGCGCACTCGCCACCGGGGCCGGTCGGCGCGACGGTGTTCGAAAGCGAACCGTCGCCGGTGCGCGGGTCGTTCACGGTCACCGAGTAGGTGATGGTGACGGTCTGACCGACGGCGATCGGGCCCGACCACGCGAGGTTCGGCGAGGTGAAGGTCGGCGCCGGCAGCTGGATTCCCGGCTGCCCCGCGACCACTGCGGTCGGCGTGCCGGTGATCGTCGCATCGTCGAGCACGGCCGAGAGGTCGTCACTGATCGAGGCGGGAATACCGGCCGTGTACGCCGCGGTGCCGTCATTGACGACCGTCACGGTGTAGGTCACGACGTCGCCCGGGTTGACGGTCACGGGTGTGCTCGCCGCGACCTCCTTCTCGACCGAGTAGTGACGGACCGGGTTCGTCGTCTCCTCGCAGCCGGCGGGCGGGCAGGTGCCGTCGCCGTTGCTGAGGACGTTACCGAGGCGGTGGTCGCCCTGCTCCGCGAAGTCGTTCACAGTGACCGTGTAGGTGACCGTGAGCGTCTCGCCGACCGGTACGTCACCGGTGATGGCGAGTTCGTCCCCCGTCAGGGTGGCGGTGAGACCGGCGTCGGCCGTCGGCCCCCCGGTCAGCTCGGCATCGTCGAGCACCTCGGTGAGCGTGTCGAGCGCGTCGACCGCGGCCGGGGTCTGACCCGTGTTCGTGAAGGACAGCGTGTAGGTGACCTCCTGGCCCGCCACGACGGCGGTGCCGCTGGCCGGATCGACCGTCTTGGTGAACGACAGCGCTGCGGCGGGGATCTGCACGAAGTCGCAGGCCGCGGCCGGGTCGAGGGCATCCTCTTCCGGCACGCAGACCGTGTTGATCAGCACGTTGTCGCCGGTCGAGGCGTCGTAGGTGACCGTATAGGTGATGGTCGCCGACTCGCCGGAGGCCAGCACGCCCTCCCAGCTCAACTCGGGCGTCGCGAAGTCGACGGTTCCGGCGGATGCCGCAGCGTCGTCGTTGAACGTCGCGTCGTCGAGCACCGAGGTGAGGTCGTCCGTGAACGTCGCCGGGTTCGCGGCGGTGAAGTCGCCGGGTCCGACGTTCGTCACGACCACCGTGTAGGTGACGGAGTCACCGTCGGCGGGGAGATCGTCGGTGCTCGCGGTCTTGTCGACCGTGAGGCGCGGCAGCGGGGTCTCGGTCGAGGCGCACGGCTCGCCCGTCACCGGATCGGTGCCGTCGGCATCCGCAGGATCGCACGCAGGCACATCGGTCGGCGGGGTGCCGGGGGGCGGCGGGGTGTTCGGCTGCCAGGCGACGTTGCGGACGATGCCGTCGCCGCCCGCCGCGAGGGTCACCGAGTACTCCAGCGTCACGGATGCACCCGGCGCGAGTGCACCGCGCCACGAGATGAAGCCGGCAGGCAGGTAGGTCGGAGCCGGAGCCGCCGATGCCGTCGCGTCGTTGTTGTACGTCGCGTCGTCGAGCACGCCGCGGAGATCGTCGTACACGACGGCCGGGAACTGCGCGTTGTACGGTGCCGTGCCCGTGTTGGTGGCGGTGACGGTGTAGGTCACCACGTCACCGGGGCGGCTGGCGGCCGTCTGCGACGAGGTCTTCTCGATCTCGAGCGCGCGATCCGCGTAGGTCACCGGGTAGTCCTCGACCTCGCCGCCGACCACGGCGCCGGTGGGCAGCGGAGTGGCGACCGCACCGGAGAAGAGACGGAAGCGGGCGAAGGTGTCGACGGTCGCGGTGCCGACCGGGAAGGTCAGGGTGTAGTTCGCGGTGCCGCTGTTGGCGGGTACGGCGACCGTGACCAGCTCACCGGCCTCGAACGTGCCGTTGCCGTTGAGATCGATCCATCCTGCGAGGGTGGCGGCCGTGCCGGTGTTGTTCGTGGCGGAGACCGTCACGGCGGTCTGGGTGCCGTTCGTCATCACGATGGGAGCCGCAACGCCGTCTTCATCCGCCAGACCCGTGACGTCGTCACCGTCGGCCTCGGGGGTGGGCTGTCCGTCGGTCTCAGCGTCGATGGACGTGCCGAGCATGAGCGGCGAAGTGCCGGCGGCGGAGTCGTACCCGACGATTCCGTGGCGCGGGCCGTTCTGGGCGAGAGTCGTGCCGTAGCTGGCCGGAGCGTCGCCGAAGTCCGAGGCGACGAACTCGACGGTCGTGGTGCCGGGCTCGTTGAGACCGGTCGGCGTGACGTTGTCGGGGCCGTTCTCGAAGGTGCCCACGGTCGGAGAGGTGACATCGACCGTGATCGTGCACGACGCCTGACCGGCGGCGAGAGATCCGTTGGTGATCGTGATGGTGTCGCTACCGGCCGTCGCGGCGCGGGTCGCGACGCAGGTGCCGCCGAGGTTCGGAGTCGGCGCGACCGTGAGACCGGTCGGGAGTGCGTCGACGAAGCCCCAGCCCGCCTTCGCGGCGAGTTCGCTGGTGTTCGTGACGGTGAAGGTCAGCGTCGAGACACCGCCGGCGAGCACGGTGGTCGGGGAGAAGACCTTGTCGAGCTGCGGGGTGACGTCGAGGATGCGGATGTCGTCGAACGCGGCGTCGTTGCCCGACCCGCTGCCGTTCGCGTTCGTCATACGGACGCCGACCGAGGCACCGCTGAAGAGGATGGATCCGTTGGAGGTGTAGGTACCGACGTTGACGGCGGACGCTGCAACCGAGCCGACGGCGGGAGTCTGCACCGTGGTACCGGAGCTGCAGGCATTGATCTGGCCGCCGACCGGCGTGGCGACGCCGGCCGATGACACCAGCGAGAAGTTGTAGAGGGGCGCCGAGACCTGGCAGTTCTTCGCGGCGGCGTTCACACTGAAAGTCAGGAAACGTCCGTTCGCCGACGCGAGAGGCACGGGATTCACCGTGGCGAACTCGATCAGGTTGGCCCCCGGGCTTCCCTCGGTGTACGCGGCGACAGCGCGGTTGTTGGTCGGAGCCGCAGTGCCGTTGTGCACGCCGAGTGCGTACACGATCTGACGCACGTGCTCGGAGCTGCCGAGGTTCGCACAGTTGCCCTGGCTCGACGCCGGAATGCTGTGGCTGACGACGATGCCGTTGCAGCCCGTGAGCCACGGGTTTGCGGCCGTGTAGCGCTCGCCCCCCGCGCCCACGTAGTTGCTCAGGAGCACAGGGGTGTTGACCCGGTTGTTCTCGAAGTTCTCCTGGAAGAGGGTGGTCGGCGCCGAGGGCACGCCCGGGTTACCCGGAGCGAGCTTGGCGATGAGCCCCTGCGCAACCGGGGCGGACACCGCCTGGCCGACGGCGTTCGAGCCCCCCGCCGGCGCAGCGAAGGCCGCGGCTGGCACGAATGTCGACATCAGGCTGACGACGAGCGACGTCACCGCGAGTGCGGCGATCGCCGGCCTCTTACGGCTGAGTCCTTCATCGCGGGTGACCGACGGGCGTCGATTCTTCCGCGCGAACAGAGTGCGCATACGCATGCTTGGGTTCCCTCCCCCTCGTGCTCGACACGGGTACGTCGAGACAGAGCATTGGCCAGTATTCCGGTGACCAGACACTCAGGGAAAGCTCAGGAAACAAATATCACCCTCACAGGGGCAAAAATTCACCCCGGGTGATGTCACCGCGTCAACGGCGGAGGTGAGCGGTCGCCTGCAGGGCGGCTTCTCGACTCGAGACGCCCAGCTTGCGGTAGAGCACACGCAGATGCGTCTTCGCCGTGTTTCGGGAGACGTACATGCTCTCCGCGATCTTCTGGACCGACGCGTGCGCGGCGAGAAGCCCGAGGACCTGTTCCTCGCGCGGGGTGAGCGAGACCATCGGCGGCGGCACGATGCGCGCACCCTTGTCGTCCGGACAGGGCGCCTGCTCGGCGAGCAGACGATGCAGCCCGGGAAGGGCCTCCTGCGCCGCATCCGCAGCGCCCGCAGACGCGATCGCCTCGCCCATACCCGCGATCAGAGCCTTCGTCGTCGGCGTCGGGCGCGCCAGATAGGCGAGGTTTCCGCGGATGATCCGCCACCGGGGGGCTTCGATGAAACCCGCCCGATGCTGCGCCTCGACCCGGTCGAGCAGGGCGCTTGCCTCGGCGGCGCGACCTCGGATCATGAGTGCACGCGCGGCGCTGACGGCGAGGTACGGGTGCGTGCCGGCACGGTCGAGAGGCGCGACGACGCGCAATGCGGCGTCGAGGTCGCCGAGGGACTGGTGGATGTCGGACATGTCCGCGCGCAAGAGCGCGCCGGCGAGGGAGCTTGGTGGCGTCAGGGAGGGGGACGAAGAGAGCGCGTGCTCGATCTCACGCAGCGCGCGAGCACGATCGCCCCAGAGCAGTGCATGCCGCGCGCGCGCGTGGATCCCGACCCACCACAGATCACCGGACTCGGCCGTGCGTGCGACCTGCGCGAGCAGATCAGCGGTGGCATCTCGGTCGAGCGCACCCACCGAGACCAGAACCCGAGCGAGCAGCCCCGCGAGCTGGAGCCGGAACGTCGGCACCTTCGAGTTGTCGCCAAATGCCACTCGGCCGCGATCGAGCCACGTCGTCGCACGAACGTTGTCGCCCGCGAGGGCGTGCGCGAGCGCGCAGTACCCGGCGAGGTACGGCGCGAGAGGGTGCGCCGCCTCGGTCGTTCGCCTCCACGCCTCGGCGAGGGCAGCGGCGGCCCGCACGAGGTCTCCGACCACGAGGCGCGCGAGCCCGATGTGCAGCACCACCACACCGAGGAGGTCGACCGGCGCATCGGCGTCGCCGAGTCCGTCGATGGCCCGCTCCGCATCATCGGCGGCATCGTTCGCGCGCGTGAAACGACCAGCGACCAGGCTTCGGCGGATCTCCAGGGCGTGAAGGCTGAGCGTGTCCCGCACAGCCGGATGATCCTGATCGAGCACCCAGTGGGTGAACGCACGCTCGATCTGCTCATCGAGGCGATCGGAGGAGCCGTGAGTGGCGTCGGTCAATGCCGAAGCCAGCATCCGACGCGGATGCTTCACCACCCACTCGTGCGGAATCCGCGACCACACCTCGATCAAGGTGCGCGGCCCGACGAGCGTGAGCGCGAAGAAATGGTCGTCGAGGATCTCGCCGACATCGTCCCAGCGCTCCTCGTCGAGCGCCGCGTGGATGTCGGCGATCACGCGCTGCCCACGCTCCGACGACCGGACGTCGCCGACGCTGCCGGGCGCACCCGCCGTCGAGCTCGGGGTGGTGGCTTTCATGGGCTTCCTCTGCCGGAGTCGCGGTGGGGTGGACGAGAGCGCGGCGAAACCCTTGCGACGTCCGTCGGCCTCGGCCAGCGCTGCGCGGAGAGGTGAATCGAGGTCTATGACAAGCGTTGTGCGTCGTCCATCGATAAGACGAAGTCGGCGACGGAATCGGTCGATCGTGCAGAAACTGACCCCCGCTCCGCAGGAAGTGGGCTCCGCTCCGCCTCGGTGGCGCGGTCGCCGTCGCGGTTGTCCGGAGTCGAGGTCGCTCGATAAATTGAGTTCGAGCCCTGGGGAGGGATATCGGTGAACACCGTGACGATGGGTCGGCGCGCGGCGGAGCGGTGCGATGACTTCGGCTGGCATCCACGGGGGCGCATCGATCCCCGCCTGGTGGCCGAGACGATGCAGCATCCGAGTTATGGCATGGGCCGGGCGTGGTCGCGTTCGGCCGGCTATCGGCTGACCGAGGCGCCGGAGCGCATCTACCTCGTCTACACGATCGAGGGCGGCTTCGAGTTCGAGGTCGACGGCGCGGCAGTCGTCGCCGACGCCCATTCACTCATCCTGCTCGACGGCGAGGCACCGACGACCGCCCGCACGCTGACGACGACCGCCCGATTCGTCTGGTACCTCGAGCCCACCTTCTTGCGAGCGAGCAGCTCGCGATTCCGGTTCCACGAGCCGGTGTCGCTGGGCGACTCCTCGGCGCGGGCCCTTTCGGCGATGACGAACTCGATGCTGAACTCTCCCGCCCCGTCGACCGCGTCGGCGCATCGACACCTCGGCATCGCGCTCGAGCATCTGATCGCCGGAGCGCTGGAAGAGGCGGGGAGCGAACTCGGCCAGGATTCCCGGCACCGTGACGGGGTGTTCATGGCGGCTCAGCTTGCGATCGAGGCGCACTTCCGCGACCCGGCTTTCGACGTTTCTCAGCTCGCTCGGGAGGTGTCGGTGAGCGCCCGGACCCTCCACGGAACATTCGCCCGTCTGGGGACGACGCCGCGACGCGAGATCGAACGCCGTCGCATCGCCGAGGCGAACGCGCTCTCGGATGCCGAGTCTTTGAGCGCGGCGATCACCGCGGAACGAGCGGGCTTCTCCTCGGCCAAGCAACTGCGCCGCGCTCTCGTACGCACGTCCGGCGCCGGAAGATCGACGCCGCGCCCCTGACGATCCGATATCCCCGCAACGGCGTCCCGCCGCGCCCTCGCTCGCTCACCCTCGTTCATTCCTCCGGGCAGCGAGAAGGCGGAGCCGCGTGTTGTCACGCGACTCCGCCTTCTCGGAGGGGCTTACGCCTGGCCGCGGCGGCGGCGAGCCACCAGGGCGATCGCTCCGGACGCCAGCAGGAGTCCGGCGATGACGATCAGCGGCGTGGAGTCCGCACCCGTGATCGCGAGCGACGTGGTCGACCCGCCCTTGGGGGTGGTCGGCGGCGTCGTGGGCGGCACGACCGTGACCGCGTTCTCGAGACCGATCTCGACGAGACCCGCACCCTGCGTGAAGGTGGCGGTGCCGTCACCGTTGTCGGTGACGCCGGCGCCCGAGAACTTCGGGGTCGCGAAGGTGACGCCCGGAGCCGTCGCCTTGACCTCGGTCAGGGTGACGACGGTACCCTCGGGCACCTCCTGGATCTCGTAGACCGTTCCGTTGCGCACCTCGAACGTGTCTTCGCGGGGCTCGGTCTCGCCCGGGACCATCGCGCTGTAGCTCACCGAGTACGCCATGTCGACGACCTTGGCTGCGCCATCACCCGTCACGGTCTTGGTGACCGCGAAGGAGAAGAGGTTGAAGTCAACCGGGTTGGTGAGGATGACCGAGACGGTGCCCTCGCCGATCGTGAACGACGCAGAACCGTCGCCGTTGTCCGTGACACCTGTGCCTGCGAAGACCGGGGTGCCGTACGTGACATTGGCCGCAGTCGGTGCGACCTCCGCCAGCGTCACGACCGTGCCGACGGGCAGCTCGGCGAGGCCGGCGGTCTCGCCGTCTGCGATCACGAGCGAACCGGTGACCGTCTCTCCCGCGACGACGTAGGAGTAGTTCACCGTGTACTCCGCGCCGGCGACGACACCCGCACCGGTGCCCGCGACGACCTTGGTGACATCGAAGCCTCCGAGCAGCTGCTCGACCGGGTTCTCGAGGCCGATGGCGATCTCACCGTCGATCATCGTGACCGTCGCCGTGCCGTCACCGTTGTCGGTGACGCCCGTTCCGGAGAAGACCGGGGTGCCGTACACAACGCCCTCGCCGACGGCCTGGACCTCGGAGAGCGTGAGGACCGCCCCCTCGGGCACGTCGTTCAGCTCGGTGGTCTGACCGTCGGTGACGGTGAGCTCGCCCGTGGTCGTGCCGTACGAGTAGTTCACGGTGTACGAGGTGCCCGCGACCTGCGGGGCACCCGAACCGGTGACCGTCTTGGTGAGTGCGATGTCGCCGAGGTTGTCGCCCTCGCCGCCACCGCCGGCACCTGCGTACGGGAGAGGCGTCGCGGTGTAGGTGGTCCCGTTCACGACCGCGCTGTTGTTGAAGACGTCGCCATTCTGAGCGCCCTCAGGCCAGTCCATCACGACCTGCACCTGGTAGACGCGGGTGCCGTCGGTGTTCGCACCGTTGAGCTGAACGTCGAAGGCCGTGTCAGCCGGACGGTTGGTGAGAGTGTACGAACCGGCTCCGCTGCCCTGGCCGAGGTAGGTCCACTTGGACGTGTCAGAGCGCTGCTCCCAGTCGACCTTGGCGATCGAGCGGACGGTCAAGCGCGACGGGTCGAACACGAGCGGAGCGTCGTAGTCGTCGGTGATGATCGGATTGGCTCCTGCACCCAGGTCTTCACTGGGGACGTCGATGTTCCACGTCATGGAGGTTCCGTCGTCGTTCGGGTAGCCGAACTTGGTCGGCGAACCGGGGGCAGTGTCGGGCCCAGCCGTGCCGACGCCGCCCTCGACGTCGGTCACGATGGTCACGTTGTTGCCGGTCGTGAACTCGATCTGCTCCTCGGTGAAGGTCTCGACGAACTTCGTGTTGAAGTTCAGCGTGCCGTGCACGTTGTTGTGATCGGCCACGAAGTCGGTGAGTGTGCAGACGAACTGATTCGCCGTCACCTCGCAGGTGCCGACGATGTTGCCATCCGCGTCCGGCAGGTTGATCGAGGCACCGAACCCGACGAGCGCGTCGGGGAAGTTGAGGGTGAAGGTGTCGCCCGGCTGCGCCGAGTCCGGCACGGCCCAGGTCGCGGCGACCTGGTACTGAGCATCCTTCACGTACGGCGGCGCGTTGACGATGTCGACGCTGGTGACGCCGTTCACCTCGGCAGCGCTCGCGGACTGCGCCGTGAACACCCCCGAGAACATGGCCAGGACCATGCCCATCAGTACAAGAAGTGCACCGGTCGCGCGTGAGCGCTTTCGGAGCACTGCAGAATTCCCATTCATCCCAGTTCCCTCATCCCGTTTCGAAGCACAGCGGTCGGCGTAGGCCCCCGACGTTAAGACGCCGCACTCGCGCGTTCATTACGCGCTTCGTTCGTTTTTCTCCAAAGCCGTGGGGTCTCCGTCATTGACGACACGCACCGAACAGAGCGTCCACGGATGTGGCGTAGTGCTCTCCACCCGTGGTGGATCGATGCCAAGCGTCCCAAGTCAGAACCCAGGCCCACTAAGCAAGACGAAGTGGTCGCGGGAATCGGTCGCGACGCGCGAAAACATTTCTGGAAAGGTTTTGGCGCCACGCGAGAGAAGCGGCGGTCGCCTCTTGGAGATGAGGCGACCGCCTGACGCCCGAGCCGTGGGGGCCCAGCTCGCAGAGCGTCACTTACCAAGACGAGATGGGATACCGAATATGTCGGTCGATGCGCGATATTCCCATAACCCGTTTTGATCGCCCCGGGGAGACAAAAGCGACGGCCGGCCCCGCAGCAGGAGGGCCGGCCGTCGTCGAGTGATGCGCATCCAGAAAGATGCGGATCCCCCTGATTGCTCCGACGGGATGGGAGGACGTCGGAGCGACGCCCCGGAAGCAGGAGTCCGAAGGCGCTACATGCAAGACGGGTGAGGGGGCGGAATCTGTCGGGCGGATCGAGAAGCTCTTCGGGGCGGGACCCTTCGACAGGCTCAGGGACCCAGTTGTGATAGCGAGAAGCTCTTCGGGGCGGGACCCTTCGACAGGCTCAGGGACCCAGTTACAAGCACGCGCACCTCTGGGTCGCTGAGCTTGTCGAAGCGTCGCAGGCCCCGAGACGACGGCGGGTGGGCCCCGAGAGAGGCTCGGGGTCCCACCCGCGCGAGAGGGACCGTCAGACGGTCTCGTCGAGGCGACGACGACGCAGCGTCAGCACGAGGCCGAGGGCCAGGGCGGCGAGCGAGACTCCGATTCCGACCATCGTGCCGCCGGTGATCGCGAGGCCGCCCGTGGGAGGCGTCGCGCCGCCCGGGGGCGTGCCGCCATCGGTCGGGGGCACCTCGATGTCACCACAGGCCTTGTCGGTCACCGTGACTCCGTCGACCGTGAGCTCGGCCTCGTTGAGGAAGCCGCCGCCCGTCTCGGTCGTCGTCGTGGTGCACTCGGCCTCCTCCACCGTGATGGTGGTGGCGACGGTCACATCGATCGTCACCCGGTAGGTGTGCGTCGTCTCGCCCGGCAGCGTGGCTCCCGACACGATAGTCGTGTCGCCGATGCCGTCGTAGGCGGGGTTGGTCTCGACCTCACCGGGGGTGATGTTCTCGACCGCGACATCGCCGATCTCGACGTCTCCACCGAAGTCCAGCGCGTCGACCAGGTCGTACGTGCCCTCGGCGGTGCCGTTGTTGATCACGTCGAGCTCGTAGGTCACCGTCGACGTGTTGTCGTCGGTGAGCTCGGTCGCTCCGATGTACCGCTTGTCGAGCACCATGTCGAAGTCACGGTCGATGACGAGTCCGGCGTCGAGCGTCGGGTCGGCCGAGTCGGGTGCCAGCGTGAACGTCTGGGTCGCACCCGTCGTCTGCTCGGCATCCGAATCGATCGTCGTGTCGTCACCCGCGTGCTGCGTCGTGAACGTCGTGTTCGAGTCGAGCCCGTTGGGATCGAAGATCACCTGGTACTCGCCCGAGGCGAGGTTCTCGAACGCGTACGCGCCGTTCTCGTCGGTGACGGTCTCGAGAGAGACCGGATTGCCGTCGAGGTCGGTGCCGACCAGGCGCACGGGGAACCCGGCGATGCCCGGCTCACCCTCGCTCTGCAGGCCGTCGCCGTTCACGTCTTCCCAGACGCGGTCGCCGACCGACGACGAGATGATCTCGACGCGACGGATGGCGGGGCCGACGCCCTGCGTGACGCCGTCGGCGCGGCCCGCGGTGACGTTGTTGTAGACGTCGCCGCCGGCGTTGCCGACCGGGGTCATGGCGATGTCGACCTGGAACGGCGTCGCCGGGGTGAACGCACCGGGGCGCTGGAAGCGCAGACCGGTCACCTCGTCGTTCGCCGTCGGGCAGTCCGCCGCCGTGCCATTGCCCGACACCACGGCGCCCGAGATCGCGTCGCACCAGACGGTCGACCCGGATGCCCCGTTCGAGGCGTCTCCCGGAGCGACGACCAGCTCGGCCGACGGAGTCGCGGTGTAGAGGATGCGGATGTTGTCGCCCGCGACCGGGGTGGCCGAGTCGAACACCAGCGAGCCCTCGAAGTCGCTCTCGTTCACGCCGTTGGCCGGCAGCACGTCGATCACGTCGACGTTGCTGACGTTCTGCGGCGAGTCGACGTTCGCGAAGAACACGCTCCACAGCACGGTGCGCGGGTTCTCGACGCCGTCGGGGTTGACCTCGATGATCGGCTTGTTGACCGTCTTCGCGACCTTGATGCCCGTCGGAACGACCAGCTGCACCTGCACATCGTCGTCGCGCAGGTTGGCCGGGCTGCCGTCGATCGGCGAGGAGGCCAGCACCTGGTTCGTGTAGACACCGTTGCGGGCGGTCTCGATGATCTCGGCTGCGACGAGGATCGGAGTGATGGCGGCTCCGGGAGCTCGCTCGCCGAGGTTGAACCGGATGTACTGCTGGTTCGCTGCGCAGGCGATCTCCGCGTCATCCGGCGCACCCATCTGCACGACCTCAGGGGTCAGCGCGGTGCCGCCCTGAGACGACGACTCGTACACCTGGTACAACGGGAGGCAATCCTCGAGAAGCACGAGCGCGGGCGATCCCTGTCCCTGACCGGTCGCGGTCAGCGTCGGGTCAAGACGGTAGGTGACGGTCTGGCCCGCGGTGAACTGCGGCACGACGTTGTTCATGAACTCACCGGTCGTCGGGTTCTGCACCCACTTCTCGACGCGGACGATCGCATCGCCCTAGAAGATGCGGTCGCCGAAGTTGCCCCCGTGCGTCTCCGGGTTGTAGGTCGGCAGCGTGGTCTGACGAGCCGGGTCAGCGGCCACCTCGGCAGGCGTCTTGATGCCCTGAGAGATCGTCCGCGATGCCCAGTTACCGATCGGGGCGGTGTTGTCGGAGTCGAGGACGACCTGCCCGATCGCGAACTGGACGTTGAAATCGCCGAACGTTGTTCCGATCGGCCACTCCGTGCTCACCGTAATGCGAACACGATTCACCCCCGCCCAGACGCTGCGACCCTGATCGTCCACAGTCGGCATGACGAGGTCGCTCGGATCCTCCGTCCAGGTGCCGCTCGAGCAGTCAGCGGCACCCCCGGAACCGAAGCTCCCCGTGCTGTACTCGATCCTGAGATTGCGTGCGCCCGACGCCGCCGTGCCGAGCGTGCTTCCAGGCAGAGCAGCGTTCGCCTGCGTGTAGTGCGCAAGGTAGACGGGATCACCGTTGCTCGGGTACCACTCGGGCCGAGAACCCGCCCACGACGGGTAGGCCGCAAGGGCGAGTCGTTCAGGATCCCACACGTCGCACGCGCTGATCGTGCGCGAGAGACCTGTGCCGGTTCCCGCCGGTGCGGATTCGCTGATGTTCAGCACGCTCTGGATGGACTGGCCCGCCATCACGACGGTGTTGCCATCCTTGCGGATGCCGGACCCCGGGGGGCCTTCGAAGGTGCCGTTGCCCGAGAAAGACTGGGCTGGCGTGTTGCCTGGCTGCCCGAAGACACCGGTGAAGGACTTGTCGAAGTTTCCCTGCGCCTGAAGACGGAGGGCTGCATCGCGCGTGTTGTTCGAAGGGTCGTCGACAGCGGGAGTGCCGTCGATTCCAGTCATCTGAATGTTCGTGTACTCGTTGTGCGTCTGCAACACGAATCCGGAGCCGTCTGCCCCGAAATCGAGAATGGCCGCCTGCGGAATGTGAATGCGGAGCTCGAAGGCGGCAATCACACCGAAGTCCGCAGGAAGCGCGGTTCCGTTACCTGTGGTCGTCGGGACCGTCAGACCGGTGGTGTCCGTGCCGGTGAGGGTAATGACTCCGTTCTGTCCCGGCGCTCCACCGACGCAACTCACGGCGCCCGTGTCTCGAGCGGAGTTCGTCGGGGTGGCGTATGAGCCCAGGGACAGGCGCGAATACGGAAGGGACGTGCGGTAGCCGCTCCCCGAGGTCACCAGGCTGCAGTTGCGGAAGATCGGCGCATAAGCGGCAGTGGCCGCCGCCTCCGACCCGGCGGCCGCAACCATCTCGGCCCACATCGTCGCACCGTAGAAAGACTCCGGGTCGAGGTTGTCCTCGAACACGATGGGTGACGCCAGCGGTGCGACACCCTTGCCGCCGGCGGGAACAGTGATCGACACCGGGTATGACACTTGACGGCACGGCTTGCTCGTGTCATTCACGCACGGCTCGGTCGCGAGGAACAGCGGCCCCTGATTCGGGTCGGTCGAGGTGGCGCGCTTCGACAGGTCGAACCGCGGCGCGGCCGACACCGTCTGCGAGACGGGCTCGGTGGCGACGGCATCCGGGATCTGGTCGCTCGACACCTCGAAGACCACGTCGTCCATGACGGTGCCGTTGGTGACCTCGGGCTTCACGCGGGTCACGAAGGGGTAGTTGAGCGAGGTTCCGCCGGTCTGGTCGTCGAGAACGCAGACGACGTCCTGCGTCGGGTACGACTGCCACGAGGTGCCGGTGATCGGCGGGGTGAGCGCGGGCAGCGTCTGCGGCGTCGCGCCGGAGCCCGGCAGACAGAACGGCGGCAGGCTCACGAGCTCCTGACCGCGCGGAACCGTGAAGCGCACGGTCGGCGTGGTCTGGTCGTCGCCCTCGAAGCGGATGCCGAGGTTGTACGAGATCGTGTCGTTCGTGCGGATGATGTCGTTGTCCGGACCGGAGTCGTTGCCGGCGGCGTCGTCGGCCGAGAACGGCGCGGTTCCCGTCGTCTGGTCGATCGTCAGCGCGAGCGTCGCCGCCGCGGATGCCGGAGCGGCGACGATGAGGCCGGCGCACAGCGCGCTCAGCGCCGCCGCCACCCCCATGGTCCTGGTCAATGCGCGCGTGCGCGCGGTCGTGCGAGTCATGATGGCCCTTCCCCTAGCCAAGGTGATGCGCAAACAGATGCTCCCCGTGAGCAGAGAACTTCGGACGTTCTCCACCTGGTGAGACTTCGGGTAGCGCTCATTATTACGCGAAACTGGAAACTTTGTGTGAATAAATTTGTCGTTAAGTGAGGACGGTTTTCGCGCGGACGTGCGCGAGTGTCTTCAATGCGTCGGTCGCGGCCTGCGATGTGGTCACGATGTCGTCGTAGTGGTGCACGAACCCGTGGGCGTCTTCGATGACGACGGAGACCCGCACCTGTTGCGCGTCCAGACCGGCGGGTGGGGTCGGCGACCCCACCCGCTCGAATCGCCCGCGGATCATTCCGTCACCGCGTGGTTCAGCGGTGCGGTGTCGTCGGCGAGGGCGGACAGCATCCGCCCCCTGAGTGCCGTCAACCCGCGCACGCGATGCAGGTCGTGCCCGCGTTCGCGCGTGAGCACACCCCGTTCGGGTGTGCGGTCATGCGCCGCTGCCTGCGGCGAAGAGTGTGCTGCCATTCGAACCCTGTTCCCCATCCCATCGACCCGCCTCCCGCGATCCCCGTGCAGAATTCACCGCAGAAGTGCTGGGTGGAGGCGAGCCGACTTGGGGAGGCTTCTCCACCCAGCCACCCGATCGAACGGGCTTCGACACTGGGGAGGGTCGAGTGGGGAGCAACTCCCCACACTGAGATGACGGACGAGGTGCCCGAATCTGTCGGTGGATTCCGGAAGTCAGTCGCCGACGGTGCCGCGCGACGTGCCGTTGAGCATCGAGCCGCCCTCGGTGCGGCCGTCGAACCCGATGTCGAACGTGACGACGGCGGCCGGCGCATGGGTCACCCCGAAGCGCCCGCCGCTCGGCGATTCGCGATCGGTGGTGCACGAGACGTCGCCGCCTTCGACCAGGCAGGTCCATCCGCTCGGGGCGGTGATCGACTCGACATCGACCGAGAGATCCATCCGGAGCGTGCCCAGGGTGAACGACTCGTCCTGCACGGTGATCGCCATGTCGAAGTCACTGTGCTCGGAGTCGACCACCTCCGAGGTCAGCGCCAGCGAACCCAGCGGGGTCTCCGCGAAGAACCACGTCTTCGTGACGAAGGTCACCACGACCACGGTCATGAGCACGAGCGCCGTCGCGGCAGCCGCGAGCATCGCCGTCGTGCGCGCCCACTCCTGCCAGAGCGACGACGCCCCGGACCCGGAGTCGGTCGGCACGTCAGCGGGAGCATCCGCCGGCGCCGAGGCATCCGCGCCGTCGGCCGAAAGCTCGCTCGCCTCGGCCGTGCCCGCAGGTCCTGCCAGCGCGACCGCCCCCGCGAGCGGCAGCGCTCCGAGCGTCGCGAGCCCGGCGAACCGCTTCCACGACCGACGGCAGTATCGGCACGTGCGGTAGTGGTCGCTCGACCGGCCGCCCCGGGTGTCCTCCGGGGTGTCGCCCACCGTGTCGGGCAGCAGTTGCGCGGCCGCGACGCACTCGGGTCGAGCGCCATCCTCGAGCAACAGACGCAGCGTCGTGCGGCGCAGATTGGCCTTCGCGCGGCGCGACAGCGAATAGATCGCCGACGCCGGACGCGCCATGTGCTCTTCGAGATCGCGGGGCTTGCGCCCTTCGAGCACGGTGGCAACAAGCACCCGCTGCTGGTCGGACGGCAGCTCGGCGAGTGCCCTGCGCACGACGGCCAACTCGGATTCGATCTCGAGCTCGCGGATGCGCGGGTCGGCGTTCGACGCCGGCTCCTCGACGTTGTCGAGCGGCGCGACCTTCGACCGCGGCGAACGGAAGTCGTCACGGATGCGGTTGCGCATCGTCTGCGCGATGTAGGCGGGCACGTTCTCGGTCGGGCCGTTGCCCTGAGACCACTTGGCGAGCACCATCAGCAGCGCGTCACCGAGCAGATCGTCGGCGTCGTGCGTGATCCCGGCCACGCGCCTGGCCGTGAGGGAGAGCGACGGCAGCATCAGGGAGAAGTACTCCCCCGCCGCGTCGCGATCCCCGGTGGCGGCCCGCCGCACGAGTTCGGCGATCACGCCCGGATCGAGTGAGGGCGCATCGGCGGAAACGTCATCGGACGCCGGATCGGCGTTCGACGCGTCGGGGGGAGGCACGTCCGTCATCACTTTCCTCATCGAGTCGCGGGGCGGAGCGCAGCAGAACGGAGGATGCTGTCGCCGAGCGGCAACGATACACCGCCGAGCCGACGCGTGACTGCGGCCAGCGTCGACCCGGGGGCGAAATGTGGATGAGTGAGGGCGATTGTTGCGGGCCCGAACCGGGTGGGCCCGCACTCTCAAGACGAGGTCGACCCGCGAATCTGTCGGTCCTGGACGGCGGGGTCAGATGGCGGAGATGCGCCAGGCCGCCGCGTGTGATTCTCCGGACTCGAGCACCACGAGGTCGACGCACGAGTTGAAGGCATCCGGCGGGCATGTCATCGGCTCGACGGCGAGGCCGATCCGGTTCGTCTCGGGCAGCGGAGTATCGGCCGTGTGCACCTGCACCCAGGGGCACCGCTCATCGAACGTGATCGCGACCCCATGACCGTCTGCGGCGATCACGGTCACCGCCGCGACACCCGACGGATGCCGCTCGAGAGACGTGAACGCGTGGTCGATGAACGTCTCGCCGATCAGCCGCTCCTCGCGGAAATCGAACTCCGGCGCCAGCTCCACCGCCTCGACGCGCACCGGGCTCAGGCGGTCCTCGGTGACCAGCAGCACCTCGGATGCCGGCAGACCGAGGGTCCAGGCATCCACTCCGCCGTCGCCCGCCCACAGGTACGGGTGCGGACCCGTTCCCCACGGTGCGGGCACGTCGTCGACGTTGGTCGCCGTGACGGTCTGAGTGAGCCCGTCGATGCCGACCGCGTACTCGGTCTGCACCACCACGCGGAACGGATAACCGTCCTGCGCCGGGATCGCGGCCTCGAGCGTCACCCGATCGGATGCCGTCGCCACCACGTCCCAGTCGGTCCAGGCGAGCAGCCCGTGAAGGGCGTGCCCGCGCGCCGGCTCGGTGAGCGCGAGCTGGTGATCGACACCACCGAACGAGTAGGTGCCGTCGACGACGCGGTTCGGCCACGGGGCGAGGGTCGCTCCGCGGTAGGCGGGGCGCACGGCATCCGCCTCGAAGGGTACGACCAGATCGCGACCGTGGAAGGTCAACGCGCGCAGGGAGGCGCCGACGCTCGCGATCGTCGCCTCGTACCCGTCGGAGAAGATCGTGAACTGGCTGCCGGAACGGGGGGTCTGAGACATGGGATCGACGTTACTCACTCGTGGCGGGGCCCTTCGACAGGCTCAGGGACCCAGGAATGGCGGGCGCGGTCACAGGCCCTGGGCCAGGCGGTGGTAGGCCTGGTTCCAGCGCACCTGTTGCTGGAACTCGGGCAGGCGGGTCGTGTCGTCGATCACGAGCAGTTCGATCTCCGCCATCTCGGCGAAGTCGCGGAACGCCTCGATCCCGACGGCCGTCGACATCACGGTGTGGTGCGCGGCTCCGGCGGTGAGCCAGGCGGCGGCGCTGGTCGGGAAGTCGGGCTGCGGCTTCCATACCGCGCGGCCGACGGGCAGGTTCGGCAGCGCCTCGGTCGGCTCGACGTTCTCGACGACGTTCGCGGTGAGCCGGAAGCGGTCGCGCATGTCCGACAGGGCCACGACGATCGCGGGTCCCGGGTCGGCCGTGAACACGAGGCGCACCGGGTCGTCCTTGCCGCCGATCCCCAGCGGGTGCACCTCGAGCGTCGGCTGCTGCGACGACAGCGACGGCGAGACCTCGAGCATGTGCGCCCCGAGAATGACCTCCTCGCCCGGCGTCATGTCGTAGGTGTAGTCCTCCATCAGGCTCGCGCCTCCCGGCAGACCCGCCCCCATCACGTTCGCGATGCGCACGAGCAGAGCGGTCTTCCAGTCGCCCTCGGCGCCGAAGCCGTACCCCTCGGCCATCAGGCGCTGCACCGCGAGGCCCGGCAGCTGGGTCAGTGACCCGAGATCCTCGAACGAGGTCGTGAACGCACCGAATCCGCCCTCCTCGAGGAACGAGCGCAGACCGATCTCGATCGCCGCGCCGTCGCGCAAGGACGAGTGACGCTCGCCCCCGCGGCGCAGCTCGGGCGCGACCGCGTAGAGCTCCTCGTACTCGGCGACGAGCGCATCGATCTCGGCATCCGAGGCGGCGGCGACGGCATCCGCCAGGTCGTTCACACCCCAGGTGTTCACCTGCACGCCGAACCGCAGCTCCGCCTCGGTCTTGTCGCCCTCGGTGACCGCGACGAAACGCATGTTGTCTCCGAAGCGCGCCAGCTTCAGCGACCGCGCTGCCGCGAGGCCGGCCGCCGCGCGCTGCCAGGTCGCGAGCTCGGCGCGCACGCGCGCGTCGCTCGCGTGGCCGACGATCGTCTTGCGCGGGATGCCGAGGCGCGTCTGGATGTACCCGAACTCCCGGTCGCCGTGCGCGGCCTGGTTGAGGTTCATGAAGTCGAAGTCGATCTCGCCCCACGGCAGCGCCACGTTGTGCTGGGTGTGCAGGTGCGCGAGCGGCTTGCGCAGGCTGTCGAGGCCGGTGATCCACATCTTCGCGGGGCTGAACGTGTGCATCCAGGCGACGACGCCGATCACCCGGTCGTCGGCGTTCGCCTCGAGGGCGATACGGCGGATCGCGTCGGTGTCGGTGAGCACCGGCTTCCAGACGATGCGCACCGGCACGTCGTCGGCGGCATCGAGCATCCCGGCGATCTCCTGCGACTGCGCGGCGACCTGGGCGAGGGTCTCGGGGCCGTACAGGTGCTGGCTGCCGGTGAGGAACCAGACCTCGTAGCCGTCGAGCGAGGTGGTCAGCGGGGTGCGGGTCATGAGGCGTCCTTCGGGTTCTGGCTGTTCTCCTGCGTGGGCAGGGCGGTGATCGCGGCGGCCTCGATGGCGAGGCCCGCGCGGTAGCGGTCGAGGTAGGCGGCGAAACCGGCGACGTCGGCCGGGTCGGGTTCGGCGGTGACGACGGATGCCCCGGCGAAGACGGTCTCGTCGAGGTAGGCCGCGAGCGGCCGGTCGGCATGACCGAGGTAGGCGGCGAGCACCGCGATACCCCACGCCCCGCCCTCGGCGGCGAGATCGCCGACGTCGACCGGGGTGTCGAGGGCCGCGGCGAGGAAGCGCTGGGCGACGCCCGCCGTGCGGAACAGGCCTCCGTGCGCGAACATCCGATCGATCCGCACGCCATCATCGGCGAGGATCCGCATCCCGAGGGCGAGAGTGCCGAAGACGCCGTAGATCTGCGCGCGCATCACGTTCGCGAGGGTGAAAGCGGCATCAGGTGCGCGCACGAAGAGCGGTCGCCCCTCGTCGAGTCCGACCACGGGCTCGCCGGCGAGGTGGTTGTAGGCGAGGAGGCCACCGGCATCCGCATCGCCCTGCAGCGCTTCGGCGAAGAGGGTGGCGAAGACCTGGTCCTCGTCGACGAACTGCCCGTTCGCGACCGTGAACCGGTGGAACAGCGCAACCCAGGCGCCCAGCTCGCTCGCGCCGTTGTTGCAGTGCACCATCGCCACCGTTGCGCCGGCGGGCGTCGTGACGAGGTCGAGCTCTTCGTGCACCGTGGGCAGCGGCCTGTCGAGCACCACCATCGCGAAGATGCTCGTGCCCGCGCTGACATTGCCCGTGAGCGGGGCGACCGAGTTGGTCGCCACCATGCCGGTTCCCGCGTCGCCCTCCGGCGGGCAGAGCGGAATACCGGGCTGGAGCGCGCCCGTCGGGTCGAGGAGCGCGGCCCCCTCGGCAGTGAGCCGACCGGCATCCGCCCCCGCCGGGAGCACTGCCGGGAGAAGCAACCGCAGGTCGCGACCGGTGTGGTCGCGGTAGGCCCGGAGAAGGTGCTCGTCGTAGTCGACCGTGGCGGAATCGATCGGGAACATGCCCGACGCATCCCCCACTCCGAGCACGGTGCGGCCGGTGAGCCGCTCGTGCACGTAGCCCGCGAGGGTGGTGATCGATGCGACCTCGGCCACGTGCGACTCACCGTCGAGCGCGGCCTGGTGCAGATGCGCGACCGACCAGCGCTGCGGGATGTTGACGCCCAGAACCTCGGTGAGCTCGGCCGAGGCCTCGCTCGTGCTCGTGTTGCGCCAGGTGCGGAACGGCACGAGCAGTGCACCCTCGGCGTCGAAGGCGAGATAGCCGTGCATCATCGCCGATACACCGATCGCCCCGAACGACGACGGGCGGATGCCGTGGCGCTCCTGCGCATCGTCGACCAGTGCGGCGTACGCCGCCTGCAGCCCCGACCACACCTCGTCGAGCGGGTAGGTCCAGCGGCCGTCGACGAAGCTGTTCTCCCAGGTATGCGACCCGGTCGCCAGCACCTCGGCGGTGTCGGCGTCGATCAGGCAGGCCTTGATCCGGGTCGATCCCAGCTCGATGCCGAGGGCCGTGCGGTCGTGCTCGATGGCGGTTGCGGCGTTCGACGCGGTCATCGGCGTGCATCCGCGCTCTGGCCGTACACGTTCTGGTACCGGTCGAACAGGCGGTCGATCGCCTCCTGCGGGAGGGGGATCACCGGGCCCGCCTCGCGGGCGTAGTGCACGGTGCGGGCGACGTCTTCGACCATGACCGCGGCCTTCACCGCGTCCTTCGCGTCGACGCCGATCGTGAACGGCCCGTGGTTCTGCATGAGCACCGCGCGGCTGCGATGACCGCTCAGCGTCTCGACGATGCCGCGACCGATCGAGTCGTCGCCGATGATCGCGAACGGGCCGACCGGGATCGGGCCGCCGAACTCGTCGGCCATCGCCGTGATCACGCAGGGGATCTCCTCACCGCGCGCCGCCCAGGCGACCGCGAACGTGGAGTGGGTGTGCACGACCCCTCCGACGTCGGGCATGTGGCGGTAGACGTAGGCATGCGCCGCGGTGTCGCTCGACGGACTCCGCTCGCTGCCGGGAGCGCCGGAGATCGCCGCGCCGTCGAGATCGCAGAGGATCATGTTCTCGGGTGCGAGATCGTCGTAGCTCACGCCCGAGGGCTTGATCACGAACAGGTCGGCGCCGGGCACACGGCCCGAGACATTGCCTCCGGTCCAGACGACCAGGCCGTTGCGCACGAGTTCGCCGTGCAGGCGGGCGACATCGGCGCGGGTGCGGTCGATCGCCGCCTGGATGTCGGGGGCGTATCGGGGGGCGTCGTCGCTCATGGCACCTCGTCGTGGTTTCTACTGTGACCGGTCACAGTTCGTGTCACGGGAAGCCTACGGCCGGGTGCTCGGCGGGGTCAAGCGGGGGCTTCGGGCGGGGACGCTTCGACAGGCTCAGCGACCCAGGGGTTCGGTGGCCTCGCCCGCCAGACTGGGTCCCTCAGCCTGTCGAGGGGCCCTCCCCGCCAGACTGGGTCCCTGAGCCCGTCGAAGGGCCCGCCCCGCCAGAAACCTCAGCCCCGCGGTGCCGCGATCGAGTCGCGCACCACGAGTTCGGGCACGATCGACTCGGCGGATGCCGCGGCATCCCCCGCGATCACCGCCGCGACCGCCCGTCGCGCGAGTTCGTCGAAATCCTGCCTCACCGTCGTCAACCGCGGCCACGCGTACGCCGCCTCGGGCAGGTCGTCGAAACCGACCACGCTGATCTCCCCCGGCACCGCGACGCCTGCCGCGTGCAGCGCGCCGATCAGCCCGAGCGCCATCTGGTCGTTCGCGGCGAACACCGCTGTGGCCCCGGCCTCGCGCAGCGCCGACGCCGCCTCGAACCCGGCGCGCGCGGTCCAGTCGCCGATCACGGTGATCACGGGCTCCAACCCGCGGGCCGCGAGCTCGGCCGCGAAGCCCTCGGCGCGCGACTCCGCCTCGAGCCAGTCCGCAGGTCCGGCGAGGTGCGCGATACGGGTGTGGCCGGCATCCGCCAGCGCCCCCACCGCCGACCGCGCCCCGGCGACCTGGTCCACTCCGACGCCACGCGCATCGTGGCCGGCCGAGTGCAGGGTCACGATCGGTACTCCGACCGTGACGGTGTCGAGCATCCGCAATGTGCGGGCGTGGGGGGCGACGACGAGGATCCCCTCGACCCCCTGGGCGACGAGGTGGTCGACCGCGGCCGAAACCGACGCCGCGACATCGGCATCCGCGAAGGCCGCGCTCACCCAGTACCCGGCGGCGCGGGCGGATGCCTCGATCGCCGCGATGCTGCGCGAGGGACCGAATTGCAGGGCGTCGGAGGCGAGGATCCCGAGCGTGCGCGACCGGCGCGTGCCCAGGGCGCGAGCGGCGTTGTTCATGCGATAGCCGAGCTCGCCCATCGCCCTCTCGACGCGCTCGCGCGTGGCGTCGGCAACGTCCGGATGCTCGTTCAGCACCCGCGAGACGGTCTGCCGAGACACTCCGGCGAGCGCGGCGACATCGCGCACTCCGGCCGCTCGCCCGCTGTTGTCCACCACGTCGAGGAGTCTAGGCGGCGCGGCATCCCGTCCCTAACTCAGGACGATCGCGCCTCGAGCGGCCGGAAACCGCTGCTTTCGAGCCCGAAGCGGCGGTTTGTCCTGAGTTAGGTACGCGAAGTGCCGGGCATAACTCCGGAGAATCGGGGGGAATCGGCTCGGACCGGGGCGGATCCGGCCGAAATGCGCCGGTATTGCGGAGTTATGCACCGCAGGGCGGGACCCTTCGACAGGCTCAGGGACCCAGTTGTGGGCAGGGGCCCAGTTGCGGGCAGGGGCCCAGTTGCGGGCAGGGACCCAGTGCCGGGGCAGGGACCCAATGCCGGAGGGCCTCCCTACCCCGAGACGACGGCGAGGGGGTCGGTCCACAGCGGGCGGAACGCGAGTTCGGCCGCGCCGACGAGCAACCGGTCGGAGCCGAGGGCCGCGGTGCGCAGTTCGACGACCTCGGCGCTCTCCCTCATCGCGAGGCGCGAGACCTCGGCGACGAGGGTGTCGTGCTCGGCGTCGTCGATCATCGCGAGGAACCCGCCCAGAACGACCACCGCAGGGTTGAGCACGTTCACCGCGTTGGCGAGGGCGCTGCCGAGCACCCGGGCCTGTCGGGCGACCTCGGCCTCGGCGGCGGGGAGCGCCGCGGCTTCGAGCGCTTCGGCGAGTGCGGCGTCGTCGGCATCGTCGAGGCCGAGGAGCGCGAGCAGATGCCGCCGGTTCACCTCTTCTTCGAGCACGCCGTCGGGCGTGCGCCGGTCGGCGTCGTCGTCGATGCGGGGGCGGTTGTGGCCGAACTCCCCCGCGTATCCGTTCGCCCCGGTCGCGGCCCGCCCGTGGATCACGAGCCCGCCGCCGATACCCGAGGCGCCGCCGTTGAGGTAGACGAGCTCGTCGATGTCGCGGCCGGCGCCGAAGAGGTGCTCGGCGAGCGCGCCGAGGGTCGCGTCGTTGTCGACGGCGGTGCGGATGCCGGTGAGCTCCTCGATCCGCGCGGCGAGGGGTTCGTCGGTCCAGCCGAGATGCGGCGCGTTGCGCACGACGCCGTCGGCGGTGCGCACGAGCCCGGGCACGGCGACGCCGATGCCGATCACGGTGCTGTCGAGCAGGGCGTCCGTCTGCCACTGCGCCAACCGGGCGGCGACGAGCGCTGCGACCTCGGCGGCGGTCGGGGTGGCCGTGTTGACGATCCGCTCGCGCACCACGATGCGACGGTCGAGGGCGACGGCCGCGATCTCGACCGCGTCGACCTCGGGGTGCACGCTGATCGCGACGACGGATGCCGAGGGCGCGACCACGGGCGAGGGGCGACCGGCGCGCGACGGGGCCTCGGGCGGGCGTTCGTCGACGAGCCCCGCGGCGGCGAGTTCGAAGACGAGGGCGGCGATCGTGGAGCGGTTGAGGCCGGTGGCCTCGGTGAGGGCCGATCGCGACTGGGCGCCGTCGTGATGGACGATCGACAGGATCCGCGCGAGGTTCGCTTCGCGGGAGCGCGGGGTGGTCAGGTCACGGGGCACGTTCCCACTTTAGGGGTGCGGATGCGGGCTGTCATCGGTTATGTTGTGAATCACAACTTATTGCGCCGCGGCATCCGCCCGGCCCCGCAGACCACCGCAGCACTCGCAGAGGAGCGATCATGCCCACCCCCACCCGCGACGACAAGTTCTCCTTCGGACTCTGGACGATCGGCTACAACGGCACCGACCCGTTCGGCGGCCCCACCCGCCCGGCGCTCGATGTCGTGCACGCCGTCGAGAAGCTGTCGGAGCTCGGCGCCTACGGCCTCACGTTCCACGACGACGACCTGTTCGCCTTCGGATCGACGGACGCCGAGCGCCAGACCCAGATCGACCGCCTGAAGGGTGCGCTCGCCGACACCGGCCTCGTGGTGCCGATGGTGACCACCAACCTCTTCAGCGCCCCCGTCTTCAAGGACGGCGGCTTCACGTCGAACGACCGACAGGTGCGCCGGTTCGCGCTGCGCAAGGTGCTGCGCAACCTCGACCTCGCCGCCGAGCTCGGCGCCAAGACCTTCGTGATGTGGGGTGGCCGCGAGGGCGCGGAGTACGACTCGGCGAAGGACGTGCGCGCGGCTCTCGAGCGCTACCGTGAGGCCGTCAACCTGCTCGGCGACTACGTCACCGACAAGGGCTACGACATCCGCTTCGCGATCGAGCCCAAGCCCAACGAGCCCCGCGGCGACATCCTGCTGCCGACGCTCGGCCATGCGATCGCGTTCATCGACTCCCTCGAGCGCCCCGAGCTCGTGGGCGTCAACCCCGAGGTCGGGCACGAGCAGATGGCCGGCCTCAATTTCACCGCCGGCATCGCCCAGGCGCTGTACCACGGCAAGCTCTTCCACATCGATCTCAACGGTCAGCGGGGCATCAAGTACGACCAGGACCTCGTGTTCGGTCACGGCGACCTGCACAACGCGTTCTCGCTCGTCGACCTGCTCGAGAACGGCGGCGCCGGCGGGGTCCCGGCCTACGACGGCCCCCGCCACTTCGACTACAAGCCCTCGCGCACCGAGGACGAGACCGGTGTCTGGGACAGCGCCGCCGCCAACATGCGCACCTACCTGCTGCTCAAGGAGCGCGCCGCGGCCTTCCGCGCCGACCCCGAGGTGCAGGAGGCACTCGCCGCCGCGAAGGTCGCCGAGCTCTCGACGCCCACCCTGAACGACGGCGAGAGCTACGACGACCTGCTCGCCGATCGCACGGCCTACGAGGACTTCGACGCCGACGCCTACCTCGGCGGCAAGGGTTTCGGCTTCGTGCGCCTGCAGCAGCTCGCCACCGAGCACCTGCTCGGCGCCCGCTGAGTCCGGCGATGGCACTCGTCCTCGGGGTCGACTCCTCGACCCAGTCCTGCAAGGTCGTCGTCGTCGACTCCGCGACGGGTGCCGTCGTGCGCTCGGGCCGCGCCGCCCATCCCGACGGCACGTCGGTCGATCCCGAGGCGTGGTGGGTCGCGCTCCACGATGCGATCGCGGATGCCGGAGGCCTCGATGACATCGACGCCTGGGCGATCGGCGGCCAGCAGCACGGCATGGTCGCGCTCGACGCCGAGGGCCGTGTCATCCGCGATGCCCTGCTCTGGAACGACACGCGCTCCGCGCAGGCGGCCGATGACCTGATCGGCGAGTTCGGGGCATCCGTTCTCGCCGATCGCACCGGTCTCGTGCCGGTCGCGTCGTTCACGATCACGAAGCTGCGCTGGCTGCGCGACCACGAACCCGACAACGCCGCCCGTGTCGCCGCCGTCGCGCTTCCGCACGACTGGCTCACCTGGCGCCTGCGCGGCTTCGGGCCTGAGCGGCCCGACCTCGGCGAGCTGGTGACCGACCGCTCGGACGCCTCGGGCACCGGCTACTGGAATCCGCGCACCGGGGAGTACGACCGCGAGCTGCTCATCGCCGCGCTCGGGCACGACGCCGTGCTGCCGCGGGTGCTCGGCGCCCGGGAATCGGTGGCGGATGCCGCGGGCCGTCGAGTCGCGCCCGGTGCCGGCGACAATGCCGCCGTCGCCCTCGGGATCGGCGCCCGGACGGGCGACGTGGTGGTGTCGATCGGCACCTCGGGAACGATCTTCGCGGTGACCGACCGGGGCGTCGCCGATCCGACCGGGATCGTGGCGGGCTTCGCGGATGCCGCCGACGGCTACCTGCCCCTCGTCTGCACCCTCAATGCCGCACGCGTGCTCGACGTGATCGCGCGCCTGCTCGGCGTCGACCACGACGGGTTGAGCACCCTCGCCCTGGAGGCGTCTCCCGGCGCGGGCGGGCTCGAACTCGTGCCGTACTTCGAGGGCGAGCGCTCCCCCAACCTCCCCGATGCGACCGCGAGTCTGAACGCCATGACGCTCGCCTCGACGACGCGCGAGAACCTGGCGCGCGCTGCGGTCGAGGGCATGCTGGGCGGACTGCGCTTCGGTCTCGACGCGCTCCGCGAGCTCGGCATCCCTCTCGATCGCGTGCTGCTCGTCGGCGGCGGCGCGCAGTCCCGTGCCGTGCGGGAGATCGCGCCGTCGGTCTTCGGGCTACCGGTCGAGGTGCCGGAGGCTGCGGAGTACGTCGCCGTCGGGATGGCCCGCCAGGCGGCATCCGTCCTGGGCTGATCCGGACTCCTGGGCTGACGCTCGGTCCGGGTCAGCTCATCGTCGCGACGAAGACCGGGGTCATCGCGGCCATCATCGCGGCCGAGATGACCATCGTGACGGCCCGCGAGACGGCATCGCCGGTCGGGCTGCCCTCGGTGAGCTGCTCGATGCGCTTCTTGAGCTGACCCGACGAGATCGGGCCCACCTCGTCGCGCAGCAGCGGGTGCGCCGCGGTCATACCCTGCAGGATCGCGAGCAGCGCGAGATCGGCCTGGGACGGCGCGAGCGTTCCCGCGATCACGGCGGCGAGACGCGAACGCAGCAGCGTCTCGGGGCCGGGGTCGGACTCGGGAGTGCGCTCGGCGCCCCAGCCGAAGAAGCCCCGCTCGCCGCGCGCGAGAACCCCCTGCGCCACCAGGGATTCGACGACCTCGTCGAGAGGATCGAGCTTCGACCGCATCACGAGCGACTGCAGCCTCTTGCCGTTCACCGGCGCAAGACGGGAGAGCGCGGCGTCGAGCACCGGATGCCCGGTCGGCTCGGCGGAGACGATCGTGATCGCGGGGTTCTTGCCCTCCCCCACGGTGACACGGCGATGCAGCACGAGGTCGACGATCACGGCCGCGATCTCACCGAACAGGCGGTTGGTGCTCACGCTCGACTCGACCCGGCCATCCGGCCGGAGCAGCAACAGGTGGAGTTCTTCGACGATCAGCATGCCCTCACGGTATGCCGCAGCAACCGCCCGCCGCATCCCCCGAGAGGCGGATGCCGGGACAGGACCGGCCCCTTCGACGGCCTGGGAGGTGTACCGGCTGTCAACCCCATCGCACGACCGACGAGGCACCTCTAGAGTTCCGAGGATGAGCACCGAAAAGGCCTCCGCCGCCGAAGCCCCGACACGATTGCGACGGGCGATCACCGGTCCGCTGCTCTACGCGTTCATCCTGGGCGACGTGCTCGGTGCGGGGATCTACGCGCTCATGGGAGTGCTCTCCGAGAAGGTCGGCGGGATGCTGTGGGCGCCGCTGCTGGTGGCGCTCCTGCTCGCGCTGCTCACCGCCGGGTCGTACGCCGAGCTCGTCACGAAGTACCCGCGCGCCGGTGGGGCCGCGGTGTTCGCCGAGCGGGCGTTCCGCAGTCCGGTCATCTCGTTCCTCGTCGGCTTCAGCATGCTCGCGGCCGGTGTCGTGAGCGCCGCAGGCCTCTCGATCGCATTCGCGGGCGACTATCTGGGCACGTTCCTCGACCTGCCGACGACACCGGTCGCGATCGCCTTCCTCGCCGTCGTCGCCCTGCTCAACGCCCGCGGCATCCGCGAATCACTCGGCGCGAACCTGGTCATGACCGCCATCGAGCTCAGCGGGCTCGTCATCGTGATCGCCGTCGTCTCCGTGTTCTTCTTCGGCGGTGGCGGCGACGCCTCGCGCGTGCTCGAGACTCCCGAGGGAACCCCGGTCGCCCTCGCCGTGCTCGCGGGCGCCGTGATCGCTTATTACTCCTTCGTCGGTTTCGAGACCTCGGCGAACATGATCGAAGAGGTCAAGGACCCCAGCCGCACCTACCCGCGCGCACTGTTCGCCTCGCTCCTCACCGCCGGCGTGGTCTACGTGCTGGTCGGTCTCGCGAGCTCGGTCGCCCTGCCGGCATCCGAGTTGCAGGAGTCCTCCGGCCCGCTCCTCGCGGTCGTCGAAGCCGCCGGTGCCAGCATCCCGTCCTGGCTGTTCAGCCTCATCGCGCTGATCGCCGTCGCGAACGGCGCCCTGCTCACGATGATCATGGTCAGCCGCCTGACATACGGCATGGCCGAGCAGAAACTCCTGCCCGACGTCCTCGCGCGCGTGCTGCCGAAGCGGAAGACGCCGTGGGTCGCAATCCTCGTCACCACCCTGGTCGCGATGGGGCTCACCCTCGTCGGCGACCTCGAGACGCTCGCCTCGACCGTCGTGCTCCTGCTGCTGATCGTCTTCCTCAGCGCGAACGTCTCGGTGCTCGTTCTGCGCCGCGACAAGGTCGACCACCCGCACTTCCGAGTGTGGACGTTCGTGCCCGTGCTCGGCATCCTCTCGTGCATCCTGCTCTTCACGCAGCAGAGCCCGGAGGTCTGGCTGTTCGGCGCCATCCTGCTGGCCGTCGGCGCCGTGCTGTTCCTGCTCACCCGGCTCGCGCGACGACGCGCCGACTCGACCACCCACCACCCCACCGAAGAGGACACCCATGAGCACGCAGAATGACACCGCGAACGACGGCGAGGACTTCGATGCGAACCGTCACGACCAGCTGACCTCGGCGCCCGAGTCGACCGAAGCGGATGCCGCTCCCCGCATCGACGTGAGCGAGCACGACGGGACGACCCGCATCGACATCCGTGACGACGCCGAGGTTCGCCCCGGCGCCGGCCCGGGGATGCCCGAAGCCGACGGCGAGTAGCTCGGGCCCTCGGGCTCAGATCACTCGACGGGAGGCTCGACGCACGGCAGGGCCGCGGCGTTGACCGCCTCGCGGTACTGCTCGGCGGTGAACGGCAGACCGAACTCGGGGGCGGTCTGCCCGTCGGCGGCCGGCGCCTTCGAGCCGATCGCCGCGAGCTCCCACGCCAGGGACTGCGCGATTCCCGCACCCGCGGTCGAGTTGTTCAACACCACGGCAACGGTGAACCCGCTCGTCGGGTCGGAGTACGCGGCGGTGGCGTAACCGGGCGTCCACCCGTGCTGACCGACCATCGAGCCGACCAGGAAAGCGCCGCCCGTGGCCTGGTACCAGGACTCCGCCCCGTCGAAGGCGGGCAGCGGTGCGGCGAAGCGATCGGGCTCCTCCTCGGTGCGCAGCACCTGACGGGCCTCGGCCTGCGCATAACGACCCAGGTCGGAGATGGTCGACACGGCGCCCGAGTCGGTGTACCCCGAGCTCGATGACAGCGTGGTGATGTCGACGGGGGCACTGCACGCGAAGCCGCCCTCGACCGGGTTCAGGTAGTGGCCCTGGAGCACGTCGCCGGTCGACGGCGGCGCGGGGGTCGAGGACGGGAGCGAGGTGTTCGCGAGGCCGAGCGGCTCGGTCACGTACTCGGCGATCAGCTGCGCCGCCGACATGCCGGAGGCGCGCTCGAGCGCGAGGCCGAGCAGCAGGTACCCGGCGTCGGAGTCGCGATAGGTGGTGGCGACGGGCGTGCGGGGCTGTGCGAGACCGAAGCCGGCCAGCTCGAGCGGAGCCCACACGCGGCCGGGGGTGTTCAGCCACTCCGCCGTGATCTTCTGCTCCGACGAGCCGAGGCCCGAGGTGCCGTTGCAGAGGTCGACGAGGGTGACGCCCTCGAGGTCGGGCACGCCCGACACGTAGTCGGGAACGGCGCCGTCGAGGTCGACGGTGCCCTCGTCGGCGAGCGCGTAGAGCACGTCGCACGTCATGAGGCGCGTCACATCGGCGATGCGGAACGACATGTCGACATCGACCGGGGTCTCACCGCCGGGCTCCTGCGAACCGACGCCCGTCACCCACTGGCCGCTCCAGGGGGCCCAGACACCGACGATCGCGGCCGACGAACCCGAGGCGCGGATCGCGTTGTCGACGGCCTCCTGCATCTGCGCGGTCATGTCGTCGGGCAGAGCGCCATCGACCTGCGCCGGAGGCTCGTAGGTGAAGCTGTCTTCGGAGGTGCATCCGGTGAGGACGAGTCCGAGCACGACCGCACTGGCCGCGGCGGCGCGCCAGCGGCGCGACGAGAGAAGCTGCATGTAGGAAACCCCCGAAGATGTGTCTCCCGATTCTAGGGCGCCGAGCCTGAAAGACGGCATCGAGCCCGCGGCATCCGCCGAGGTCCTATGGTGATCTGGTGCCCCACATCTTCGATGACGCCGTGACCGCCGCCGTGCTGCACCACATGAACGACGACCACACCGACGACAACCTGCTCATCGCCCGTGCGTTCTCGACGGGGTCGGATGCCGTGGTGACGGATGCCGTCATGACCGGTTTCGACGGCGACGGCGGCACCTGGCGGGTCACCCGTGCGGGCGAGACGACGGAGCTCGTCGTGGCATGGCCGGGCGGATCGATCACCGAACGTCCCGAGGTTCGTCGGGAGATCGTGGCGCTCTACGACGCGGCCTGCGAGAGGCTGGGCATCGAGCCGCGTCCGCACGCCTGATCGGGCGCGTCACGGGGTTTCGCCAAAGGTAAGGCTGCCCTTACACTGAAGGCATGTCCGAGATCCTCTCCTTCTCCGCCGCCCTGCGCGAGCGCTCGTCCGGATCGCACTCCCGCAGCGAGACCGCCGGATTCATGTCCGACCTCCTGAAGGGCGAGGGCTCCCGCGAGGACTACATCTCGCTCGTCGCCCAGCACTACTTCATCTACGAGGCGCTCGAAGGTGCCGGCGACCGCATGCGCCGCGACCCCGTGGCCACCGTCTTCATCAGCGACAAGCTCACGCGCCTGCCCGCGCTCGAGGCCGACCTCGAGTTCCTGCTCGGCACCGACTGGCGCTCGCAGATCGTGCCCCTGCCGACCACGCAGCGCTACGTCGAGCGCATCAACCAGGTCGGTGCGACCTGGGCCGGGGGATTCGTCGCCCACCACTACACGCGCTACCTCGGCGACCTCTCGGGTGGCATCTTCATCGGCCGCGTGATGGCCCGCCGCTTCGGTTTCGAGACCAACGGGATCGGCTTCTACCTCTTCGACGACATCGCCGACCCGGCGGCCTTCAAGGACGTCTATCGCGAGCAGCTCGACGCCGCCCCGTGGGACGAGGCCGAGCGCGAGCGCGTCATCGACGAGGTGCTGCTCGCGTACCGCTTCAACACCGAGCTGTTCGAAGACCTCGATCGGGCCCGCGCCGCGGCGTAGTTTCTCGGAGCGGGCCGCAGTTTTCGCCCCACGACCGGGTCCTTGAGCCTGCCGAAGGGCCCCGGCCCTCGCGGCGTCAGGCCTTCGGGATGTCCGGGGTCGAGCGGGCGATCCAGGCGTCGCGCATGAACCGCCGCACGTCCTCGTCGACGCGGATGTCGCTCGGGCGCAGCGCACGCGACAGGTACAGGCCGTCGAGCGAGGTGAGGCGACTCAGCGCGACGTACGTCTGCCCCGGCGCGAACGCCCCGGAGCCGAGGTCGATCACGGCGCGGTCGTAGGTCTTGCCCTGCGACTTGTGGATCGTGACCGCCCAGGCCAGCCGCAACGGGAACTGCGTGAACTCGGCCACCACATCACGGCTGAGCTTCTTGGTGTGCTGGTCGTAGGCGTACCGGAAGCGCTCCCAGACCGCCGGCTCGACGTCGACCTCCTCACCGTCGATGTCGACGCGCACGGCACCACCGAGAATACGCAGCACCGTGCCGATCGTGCCGTTGACCCACCGCGGCGGCTCTCCCGACATGGCGGTGTCGTTGCGCAGGAACATGACCTGCGCGCCGACCTTGAGCTTGAGCTCCGACTCCGCCGGCAGCGACGCCTCGCCGCGGCCGAAGTCACCGCTGACCTCCGCCCGCGCGGTCTGCTCCTTGCCGGGGAGCGCCGCGAGGTGGCGGCTGTTGATGCCGTTCACGATGTCGTTGCGGGTGGCGAGGGTGATCATCGGCACCTCGCCCGGTTCGGGGTCGGGAGGCGTGCGCGCGCCCTGCGCGTTGAGCACGCCCGCGATCTCGGCGGTGACCCGCCCGTATCGCACGGCGTTCAGCATGGCCTTGAAGCCGTCATCGGACTGCCGGTGGATCTGCACCAGTTCTCGCACGTGCAGCTCGGCACGGGTGTCGACGGCGAACAGACCGTCCTGATCGGACTGCCCCTCGCCCGTGCCGCCGCCGGTGCCGGCCCACACGTGCGCGTCGAAGAACCAGAACGATCGGTAGTGATCCTTCACATAGCGGGCCTCGTCGCCGCGGGGCGGCACGGGCGCCAACTGGTACGGGTCGCCGAACATCACGACCTGCACCCCGCCGAACGGCTCCCCCCGCCGCCCGCGCGCCTGACGCAGCGAGCGATCGATGGCATCCATGAGGTCGGCGTTGACCATCGAGATCTCGTCGATCACGAGCGTTTCGATCGCATTGAGGATGCGCCGGGTCGCATCGTTCTGCTCGATGTCACCGTCGGCGATGAGGCCGATCGGCAGCCGGAACAGCGAGTGGATCGTCTGCCCCTCGACGTTCAGCGCCGCGACGCCGGTCGGCGCGCAGATCGCGATCTGCTTCTTGGTGTTCCAGGCGAAGTACTGCAGCAGCGTCGACTTGCCGGTGCCCGCACGCCCGGTGATGAAGACGTGCTCGCTCGTGTCTTCGATGAGTCGGAAGAGCTCGTGCTGTTCTTCGGACAGGGCAGGAAGGGACACGGTTCTCGCAGAGGAAGACGGACGGATGCGGGCGCCCCACCATGCTACGGCTCGCTGTGCGACGCGGGGTGTCGGCGCTCGGCTTCGTCCCAGGACGCTTCCCTAGACTGACTCCATGGACGGGGTGGAGTCTTCGGCGCGCAAGCGCGCGCGTGTGGGGATCGATCTCACGATCCTCGCCCTCGTCGGAATCCTCCTGATCGCGGCCCTCGGCGCCGGCGGAGCCGTGCTCTACAAGGACTACTACAGTCCGTCCGCCTTCGTCACCCGCTACCTCGACCTGCTCTCCTCCGGCCGCGCCGCCGATGCCCTGCGCGTGCCGGGAGTCGCCGTCGACCGCGAGACCCTGGACGACGCGGGGCTCTCGCCCACGGCATCCGAAGCCCTCCTGCGCCACGCGGCCCTCGCGCCGCTCACCGATGTGCGCATCGAGTCGGAGAAGCCCGTCGACGGCGGCTTCGCGGTTACGGTCGATTACTCGGCTGCCGGGCACCTCGGCACGACCACGTTCACCGTCACCCAGGACGGCTGGGAGGGTGTGGCCCCGCGGTGGAGCTTCCTTGACAGTCCGCTCGCGGTCGTCGATCTCACGCTCCGCGGCGCCGACCAGTTCTCGGTCAACGGCTTCGCGGTCGACCGGCGCCAGGTCTCGGCAGCCGGGATGGATGCCGCTCCCCTCGACCCGCTGCCACTCCTCGTCTTCACCCCGGGCCTGTACGCGGTCACGGTCGACACGGCCATCTCGGAGTCGTCGGGTATCGGGGTGCTCGCCGACAGCCCGCTCGCGACCACACCGCTCGACGTGCAGACCACGCCCACGAAGGAGTTCCTCTCGGTCGTGCAGGAGCGCGTCGAGGAGTACCTGACGGGTTGCACCTCGCAGCAGGTGCTGCAGCCGACCGCATGCCCCTTCGGTCTGGAGGTCAAGAACCGCATCGCCACCCTGCCCGCGTGGTCGATCGTCACGCAGCCGACGGTGACCGTCGAGCCCGATGGTTCGCAGTGGCGGATCCCGCCGACGGATGCCGTGGCGCACGTCGAGGTGGAGATCCGTTCCCTGTTCGACGGGTCGATCCAGACGGTGTCGGAGGATGTGCCGTTCCAGGTCAACGGGACGATCGTGATCCTCGCCGACGGCACGGCGTCGATCCGCGTCGGGTCGCCCGACGACGCGCCCGCCGACTAGTCGGCCGGCGACTCAGCTGCGGCCGGCCTCGGCGTTCTGGCGATCGCGCTCGGCGATGCGGGCGAGCCGGGCGTTGTACTCCTCGAGCTCGGCGTCTCCGGTGCGGTCGGCGTGGCGGTCGCGGCGCTTCTGCAGCTTGGTGTCGCTGCGGCTCCACTGGATCGCGACGGTGATCGCGAGGATGAGCGTGGGGATCTCGCCGATCGACCAGGCCACACCACCGCCGATGTACTGATCCTCCATCGGAGTCGGCCCCCAGGTGCGGCCCATCGAGCCGAACCAGTCCGCGACCATGAGGCCCTCCTGCATCATGATCGCGACACCGAAGAACGCGTGCATGGCCATGATGGCGATGAGGGTGATGAGGCGCCCCGGGTACGGCAGGCGGTACGGGATGGGGTCCTCGCCGATGAGGGTCAAGACGAAGAGGTACCCGGAGATGAGGAAGTGGATGACCATCCACTCGTGCCCGAGGTGCTCGAACATCGACCAGCGCACGAGGTCGGTGAAGTAGAACGCCCAGAGCGACAGGATGAAGATGCCCGCCGCGACGAACGGATGCGTCACGACCTTCGAGAACGGCGAGTGCACCGCCCAGAGGATCCACTCGCGTCCGCCGCGCGTGCCGTCGTCGCGCTTGTGGATCGCGCGCAGCGCGAGCGTCACCGGGGCGCCCGACACGAGCAGGAGCGGGATCGCCATCGACAGCATCATGTGCCCGAGCATGTGCACGCTGAACAGGTACTCCTGATACGCGTTGATCGGGCCGCAGGTGACCCAGACCAGCAGCAGCATCCCGAGCACCCAGAAGACGGTGCGGTGGATCGGCCAGCGGTCGCCGCGCCGGTGCAGGCGGATGACGCCGGCGATGTAGAGGAAGAGCCCGAACCCGGCGGCGACCAGCCACAGGATGTCGAGGTCCCACGATGTGAACCAGCGGTCGAGGGTGAACTCCGGCGGCACGTTCGAGCGGGTGAGCACCTCGGCGGGGGTCTGCGCGAACGCGGCCTCCTCGCCGGTCGGCGGGGGCGTGCGGGCGAGGGCCGCCGCGGCTCCCGAGGCGAGACCCATGAGGGCGACCTCGCAGAGCACGAGCATCCAGAACCAGGCGGATGCCCGGGGTCCGTCGAGCTTCGGAATCAGCCGCGCGCGGTACCAGGCGCCGAGCAGACCCATGCCGCCCAGGAGCACGACCTTGGCGAGCAGGATCGCGCCGTAGGGGGTGGCCAGCTGGCTCCAGTCGCCGAGGGCGACGACCGAGCGGGCGATGCCCGAGATGGCGACCACGAAGAACGCGGCGATCGCAAGCGACGAGTAGCGGCGCACGAGCTGCGCGGCGTCGACGCCGTCGCGTCCGCGCATCAGCACGATCAGCAGCAGACCGCCGAGCCACACCGCGGCGCCGATCGTGTGCAGCAGGATCGAGTTGACGGCGACCGTGTGGCCGGCGAGATCGCCCGAGTGCCCCTGTGTGGCGAGCGGGAGGAAGGATGCCGCGGCCAGGAGCGCCGTCAGGAGCGTCGGCGTCCAGGTGCGCCAGGCGAAGGCGAGCACCGTGATCACGGAGCCGAAGATGGTCGTGATCAACCACGACTGGCCGAGGGCCGTCTCGAGCAGGTAGCGGCCGAGCTGCGCGCCGAACTCGCGTTCGATGCTCAGCTGCGGATTGAACGCGGCCATGAACGTGAGGAAGGCGGTGAAGCCCGCCGAGATCGTGAAGACCGCCGCCCCGATCGAGGCGATGTTGAGGGCCGTGTCGAACGGCTTCTCTCCGCTCCGGAGCCCGAACAGGGCGAGCACGAGCGAGCCGAGCATGGCCGCGGCAGCGACGTTCATCGTGAGCTTGACGATCGGGGTGGCCCACATGACGAAGGGGCCGGGATCCTGCAGCAGCAGAGGTGCCGCTCCCCCGCCGACGAGCAGGGCGGCGACGACTCCGACGATCGCGGCGACGGCGAGGATTCCGACGCCGGCGAGGCGGTAGGCCGACGCGCTCGATCGGGTCGTCGCGGCGCGGGTGTTCACCCCTCCAGCCTAAGCCGCGGCATCGGCCCTGGCTGACGGAGCCGTGGCATCCGTTCCCGTCGCACTTTCTGTCGATCTGGGCGGCTCATTCCGACCGAAAGTGCGACCGGAGCGAGATCGGATGCCGGGAACGCAGAAGGCCGCCACCCCGAGGGGCGGCGGCCTTCGACAGGAAGCGTCTTACTTGACGGCTGCCTTCAGCTTGGAACCAGCGGTCACCTTGACGCGCTTGCCGGCCGGGATCTTGATCTCGGCGCCGGTCTGCGGGTTGCGGCCGGTGCGAGCGGCGGTGTCGACCTGCTCGAACGAGATCCAGCCCGGGATCGAGACCTTGCTGCCCTTGGCAACGGCGTCGGAGACCGTGGAGAACAGCGCGTCGAGGACGCCCGAGACGGTGGCCTGGCTCTGGCCGGTGGCGCTGGCGATGCTCGCGACGAGCTCGGTCTTGGTGATGGACTTGTCAGCCATGTCATCCTCCAGCGACGAGGATCTCGTCGCATCGTTGTGTGGATCGGGGCGGATGCCCCTGGTCGAGTGACCGCCTTGAATGTATCAATGACCACCCCCATTTCCGCGTCATTTCGCGGGTTTTGGTCATTTATTGGGCGTGTTGCACGACTTTTGTCACTCCAGTCACAGGTTTTCGGGCGTGTCCCGACCCGTTTCAGGCTCGGTGCGCCGCGATCACGGCCCGCGCCGTGCGCTCGAAAGCGGGCGATACGCGGTCGTCCCCATCGAGGTATCCACCCACGAGAGCGGCGTCGCGGAGCAGCACGAGCGAGGCCGCGACCTCGGCCGGTCGTTCGAGACCGGCCGCCACGGCGACCTGTTCGAGAGTGCTCCGGAACCACTCGCGGTGCTCATCGATCATCGTGCGAACGGGGCCTTCGCCGTCGGGGTACTCGGCGGCGGCGTTGATGAACGGGCAGCCACGGGTGTGGCGCAGGCGGATGTCGGCGACGATGCCGTCGATGACGGCGTCGATGAGCCGCGCGGGATCGGTGACGGACGCCCCCGCCTCGGCGAACATGTCGCGCAGCATCCGATCCTCGTTCTCGAGGTAGGCGAGCACGAGGTTCTCCTTGCCGCCGAACTGTTTGTACAGCGTGGCGCGCGTGACCTCGGCCTCGGCGATCACGCGGTCGACGCCGACCGCGTGGATGCCCTCCTCGTAGAAGAGGCGCGTGGCCGCGTCGATCAGGCGTGCGCGAGCGGGGCTCGGGCGTTTCGTGGTGTCGGTGCTCATGTTCTCGGTGCTCATGGTGGGTCCTCCCTCATCGTGGCATCCGTTCGCCGATTTCTCGATTTTCGGGAATATCTTGCAGTAGATAGAACGTTCGGTCTACTATCAGCGTAACGCACTTCCGACCCGCAGGACCGAACGCAGGAGAAAGATCATGAACAGCACCGACAAGACCCCCATCGTCCTCATCCACGGACTCTGGATGACCCCGCAGAGCTGGAACACGTGGGCCGAGCGCTTCCGCGCCCAGGGCCACGAGGTCATCGTTCCCGGATGGCCCGGCATCGACGACCGCACCGTCGACGACATCCGCCGCGACCCCTCGGCCCTGAAAGGCATCGGCCTGAAGCAGATCGCCGACCACTACGAGCGCATCATCCGGGCACTCCCCGTCAAGCCGATCATCATGGGCCACTCCTTCGGCGGCGTGCTCACCCAGATGCTCGCCGACCGCGGCCTCGGCGCCGCCTACGTGGGTGTCGCCCCCGGCCAGACCGCAGGCGTCACCGCTCTCCCCCTCTCGACCCTCTGGACCGGAACGCCGATCCTCTCGAACCCGTTCGGACGCAACGGTGCCAAGCCCCTGTCGAAGCGCCACTTCCACTTCACCTTCGGCAACGACCTGTCGCGCGCGGCATCCGACGCGCTGTGGGAGGAGTACGCCGTCAACTCGTACAATCGCGTGTTCTTCGAGGGCGTGACATCGGTGCTCAATGAGAAGGGCGGCGTCACCCACGTCGACTACGCCCGCGCCGACCGAGCCCCGCTGCTGCTCATCGCCGGCGAGATCGACCACGTCGTGCCCCCGGCCATCGTGCGCGCGATCGAGAAGAAGTACCGCGCGACCGGCAGCCCGGCCATCGTCGACTACATCGAGTACGCCGGACGCACCCACCGCCTCGTGAGCCAGGACGGCTGGGAGGAGATCGCCGACCACGCCCTCTCCTGGGCGGTGCAGCACGCGGCGGCATCCGTGGCGTGACGGGTGCGAGCCCCTCAGCTCGTCGGGCGGAGAACTCACCGTTGGGCGGAGAATTAGCCCTTAATCCTCCCGCCCCACGCGGAGTTCTCCGCCCGACTCATGACGCCAGGTGAAGCCGCTGAGCCACAGCGTCGAGGATCTGGGCCTGCACCGATGCCCACTGGTTCATGAGCTGGTCGTAACCGATCCGGATGACCTGATAGCCGCGGAGCATCAGTTCGGTGTCGTGGGCGATGTCCCGAGATCGTTGAGCCCCGACGTGGTGACCACCGTCGATCTGAATCACGAGACGCTCGCCGATCACGAAGTCCACGCGGTGACCTGACAACCACACCTGCGGGGTGATGGGCAGCCGCAGCCACGCGAGCCGAGTACGGAAGATCGTCTCGGTGCCGGCATCCGCGAACGGCGTCGCATCCGCGAGCAACCGACGTGCTGCAGGCGGCAGACGTACTCGCGCGAACACTTCCGGGTCCACCATCCGCATCCGCAGCGCGGACTCCCACGTCGCCAGAGCATCTTCATACGGCTGACAGCGTGCGATGAGGATGAGGGCGTTCTCGATCGAGTCTTCGAGTGCGTCCGGAGCCCGGAGGAACTGAGGCTTGCTCCAATGCACGACGCCCTGGACTGCGCCCGCGTGGCCCGACCCTGGAGGCGCGGCGACGTGCACGCAGTCGGCGCTCGAGCCCCAGAGCCCGACGCACCGCGAGCGTGACGCAACTCAGCACGACTCCTCGCTTCGCCGCCGCGACCAGCATCGGGTCGCAGTCCGGGCGTGCCACCCAGCCGCGGCAGACCGAGATCACAGCCCCGCTCCGGGTCGCCTGCCGCAACGCATATTCCGTGACACCGACCTCACGCAGGGTCGAAATACGGGCGATCCCCCCTCTTGCCAAGACTTCTCTCACCGCATGCATCCGTCGAGGATGCCCGTCGCGCACAGTCGCGGTCGGCGCCACGGCCGGGGTCTGTGGACACGCCGCCGCTCGCACGAGATGTGCAGAGCAACACATCGGGAGGAAAACTCACCGTTGGGCGGAGGTTTCGATTCCAAGCATCCGCCCCACACCGACAAGTCCGCCCATCACGTCGCACGCCTCCCGCACACGCAGAAGGGGCGAGGATCCGAAGATCCTCGCCCCTTCCGAACCGGTAGGACTTACCAGCTGGACTTGGTCACGCCGGGCAGCTCGCCACGATGCGCCATGTCACGGAAGCGGACACGCGAGATGCCGAACTTCGTGAGGACACCACGGGGGCGGCCGTCGATGACGTCGCGCGAACGCACGCGAGCCGGCGACGCGTTGCGCGGCAGCTTCTGCAGGCCGACGCGTGCGGCCTCGCGGGCCTCGTCGGTGGCGTTCGGGTCGACCAGGGTCTTCTTCAGCTCGGCGCGACGCTCGGCGTAACGCTCGACGATGACCTTGCGCTGCTCGTTGCGAGCGATCTTGCTCTTCTTAGCCATTGATCAACGCTCCTCTCGGAATTCGACGTGCTTGCGGACGACCGGGTCGTACTTCTTGAGCACGAGGCGGTCGGGGGTGTTGCGGCGGTTCTTCTTGGTCACGTACGTGTAGCCCGTACCCGCCGTCGAACGCAGCTTGATGATCGGACGTACGTCCTGAGCCTTCTTGGCCATTAGAGCTTCACACCCTTCGCCTGGAGGTCCTTGACCACGTTCTCGATGCCGCGGACGTCGATCACCTTGATGCCCTTGGCGGACACGTTGAGCGTGATCTTACGACCGAGCGACGGAACGAAATAGGTCTTCTTCTGCACGTTCGGGTCGAAGCGGCGCTTCGTCCGGCGGTGCGAGTGCGAGACGTTGTGACCGAAACCGGGAACAGCTCCGGTCACCTGGCACACTGCTGCCATGATGACTCCTTCTATACCGTGAGGCCGGACGGCCCCACCCAAGATCCCTTGTCTGCACGCCGTCCGCCCGACCCTTCGACGAGCTCAGGATCCGGAATCGGAACAGCATGCGAACTGCGCACAGGAGTGTGCACAGACAATCGCCAATGCTATCACAGGCGGCGCGGTCGCTCGGAACGCCGACGGCCCGCCGTCACGCGCGAGACGCCTCCTCGGCCCCGCGGCCCCAGCGGAACGGCGAGACCGTCGGGTCATCGACGATCCAGAAGCGCCACGGAAAGGCATCCGTGCCGGCGATCCCGGCCACGCCCACCCGCGGGCCCGTCGCGACCTCGACCGGCGCATCGCTCAGCCACAGCTCGGCGCGCGCGCCGTGCCACTCCGCGCCCGTGACCGCGTCGATGCCGTCGTGGAGCGGATGCTTCAGCCCCACCGCCTGCCCGAACCGCCCGGGTCCGCGCGCGAGATCCCGCCGCGCCCGGGGTGTCAGCGCCGCGTCGATGCCGCGGCGACGCGCCGCGGCATCCGCTCCGCCGACGACCTCGCCGGCGCGCAACAGCACACCGCCGGCCACGCCCTCCGGTCCGCACACGACGTTGACGCACGAGTGGATGCCGTGGCTCAGGTACACGTAGAGATGCCCCGGCTCGCCCCACATCGTGGCGTTGCGCGCCGTGCGCCCCATGCGGGCGTGCGACCCCGGGTCGGCGAACTCCCCCGTGCCCTGCCCGTGGTACGCCTCGACCTCGGTGAGGCGCATCCGCACCTCGACGACGGGCTCACCGGGCACCGCGACGACCGTGCGCAACTCGGCGCCCAGGAGCCTCGGGGCGACGTCGACCGGCAGCCCGCTCAGCTCGTCGCGGGTCGCCCGGTGCAGAGCGTCGACCATCTCAGAAACGCGGAGCCGTCTGGCACCACGAGGCGTCGAAGCCGGTGAGAGCCACCATCTCGTCGCCCGTGCGCAGGTCGATGAGGTGCGTCTCCATCGTCTTCGGCAGCGGGAGCAGCATCTCGTCGTAGGGGTTGTCGGTCATGTCGGGGGCGATCACCACTGCGGCGTACTGGCCGCTCGGCGAGGCGCAGGCCTGCAGGATCGAGTCCGTCGAGGGAACCTCGATCAGGGGGCTCGCCGCGCCGTCGTCGTCGACCTTCACGACCGCCTGGCCGGTCGGGATGCCCATCTCGTTGCGCTGCACGACGTGCCGTAGCGTGCCGCCGGGGAACGGTGTGATGGTCGAGGCGATGCCGTAGTCGGGGTTCGAGGCGGCGAGCGGCTGCTCCGATCCGTCGGCCAGGTTGAGCTCGACGACCGAGCCGTCGAGGCGCTCGATGACCGCCGTGTAGGTGCCGCGGCTGATGCCTTGGATGTTGGCGGCCAGCCCCAGCGACTGCACGCCGGCGTCGCTCGAACGGTCGACGAGCGACAGCGCGCCGTCGAAGTCGATGAACAGCACTGCAGCGCTGTCGGGCACGAACTGCCAGGCGAAGATGCTGGCCTCGGCGTCGTCGACCTCGATGACCTGCGGCTCGGAGTCCTTGTCGTTCAGCGACTGGGTCACGAGCACGCTCGCGCGGCCCTCGGTGTCGCTGAGCTCGCGGTCGGAGTAGCTGTAGCCGACCAGTCCGCCGCGCTCCGACACCTGGATCGACCCGACGTAGCCCTCCCCGGGCAGCGGCAGCTCGCGCTGGTCGCCGCCGTCGTGGTCCATCACGAGGATGTGCGACCCGTCGTCCTCCTCGACCGTCACGACCAACTGCGACGAGGTCGCGCGGAAGTCGTTGATCTTGTCGGCGGCGAACACCGGCACGCCGTTCTCGCCGGTGAGGTCGGTCTGGAAGATCTTGTCTTCCTTGTCGCTGCGGTTGAGCAGGAAGATGCTCGAGGGCGGCGTGGTGAACGTAGTCGTCAGGTCGTTCTTCGGCCCGCCCGATGCACCGGTCGCGTCGGCGACCGTGACGGTGTACTTCGTTTCGTCGTCGAGCGGCACGGTGAAGCGGATGCCGATGCCCCGGCCCGCGGCATCCACCGTGAACGGTACCGACGGCTCGACGGTCACCTGCGCGGGGTCGATCGTCGCGAGCGACTGGTTCGCGGTGAGGATGAGCCGGCTGCCCGAGGCGTCGATCGCGTGCGCCGGATCGACCTGCACCTCGGTGATGCGCGGGCCCTGCGTGAGACTCACGACGCCGAGGCCGGCGCTCACCAGCACCAGGATGCCGAGCACCGCGGCGAGCGCGATCCCGAACCGGTGCGAGCGCTTCGCGACGGGCTGGGCGCGTGGAACTTCGGGGGCCGGAGCGACAGATGTCGGACGATCCGGCTCAAGAGGTCCGACATCCGTCTTCTCGGCCCCCGAAGTGACGGGCTCCTCGTCGGACGAACGGCGCGCACCGGATCCCTGAGCTTGTCGAAGGGCCCCGCCCCGAGAATCCTCCTCCGGAGCCGCTTCCGCTGCGGCGGCAGCCTCGCGGGCAGCGCGCATCTCGGCGCGCGTGCGCGGGACGGCGGGGCCCTCTGGCCGCTCGTCGTCAGTACTCATACGGGTCTCCCGGCTCGTCGATCGCGACGACCTCGGTGGGGACGATGCTCAGCTTGCCGTCGGCATCCGCCTTCACCGTTCCCGTGACCTCGACCCACTGGCCGGTGTCGTACGCGCTCGCGTCAACGCTCACCGGCAGCGTCGCCGGTTGCGCGTCGATCACGCAGTGCGTGATGACCATGCGGGTGAGATTGACCTCGCCGTCCTTCACCGCGTCGGGGGTGACGAATCCGACCAGCGAGACGGATGCCCCGTCGTACGCTGCCGTGTTCGTCGCCGTCGCGAAGACGCTGGCCCAGTCCCCCACGCCGAAGGTCGAGGTGTCGGCGACGCCGAGCGTGACGTCGTCGGAGCCGGCGAAGAGTGCCGTCTGCTCGCCGACGCGCGACATCGCGAGCTCGACCGAGAGCGACGCCGGCGGCAGCACGAGGGCCGCCGCGACGACGCCCGTGGCGAGGATGCCCCCGGTCACCGCTCCGGCCGCGGCGAGGGCGCGGCGCGGGGCCGGTGCGGCATCCGCGTCGTCGTGCGCCGACCCGTGATCGTGACCGTGATCGGCTTCCTCGCCCAGCGGCAGGGTGCACGACCAGATCGCGCCGAGCAGGGTCACGACCGCGGCGGCGCACGCGAACCACACCGACTCGGGGCTGATGTAGAGGGTGAGGCGACCCGTGACGCCGAGGCCGAGCGTGACGATCGACACGAAGGTCGCGAGCCCGATGCCCAACCAGCGTGTGCCGAGGGCGCGCAGGCGCGACGGGGCGTTCTCGGCGGTCTCGTGCTCAGACAAGGACGTTCACCCCGATTCCGATCGCGAAGGCCGAGGCGACCACGACGCCGACGATGCCGAGCAGCGTGCGCGCCGTGAAGGTCGTGCGCATGAGCGCGAGCATCTTCACGTCGACGAGCGGTCCGACGAGCAGGAACGCGACGAGCGCTCCCGACGAGAACGTCGAGGCGAACGACAGCGCGAAGAACGCGTCGACGTTCGAGCAGATCGCGACCGTCATCGCGAGCGCCATCATGGCGACGATCGACAGCACCGGGTTCGCGCCGATCGCGAGCAGCATGTCGCGCGGGATGAGCACCTGCACGGCTCCGGCGAGCGCCGAGCCGATCACGAGCGCGGGCATCACCGCGCGCAGCTCGATGAGGAACTGCGTGAGGCTGCGCTTGACCGGGGTGCCGTGCTCGTGGGTGACGCGATCGCACGTGTCGACGAAGCGCTGCGTGAGCATCGCGTCGGGCGAGGGGTGGCGGCTGTAGATCCAGCCGATGAGGTTCGCGATCAGGTAACCGCCGACGAGACGTGCGACGAGGATGCCGCCGTCCCAGCCGAACGCGGCGTGCGTGGTGAGGATCACGATCGGGTTGACGATCGGCGCCGCGATGAGGAAGGTCATCGCCTCGGCCGGCGCGAGGCCGCGCATCATGAGCCCGCGGGCGAAGGGCACGTTGCCGCACTCGCAGACCGGGATCAGCATGCCCAACAGCGACAGCACCGCTCGGCGAGCCCACGCGCGCTTCGGCAGCCAGCGGTGGATGACGTCGGCCGGCAGCCACACTTGCACGACGATCGACAGCAGCACGCCGAGGATCACGAACGGCAGGGCCTCGATCAGCACGCTGAGGGCGAGGGTCAGTCCGTCCTGCGCGCGCGTGGGCAGTGAGGCCGGGAACAACGAGGGGAGGAACGCGTCGACGAGGAACAGCGCCGCGATGATGACGGCACCGAGCGCCAGACCGATCCACGCCGAGCGCGGCGACCGCGTCGGGCCGTGGGTGCGGGCGTGGCGCTGAGGGGTGAGCAGAGTCACGCGGTCGCGGCCCTCTCGGCGTCGCGCTTGTTGGTGCAGGGGGCGCACAGCCCGAAGATGTCGACGACGTGCGCGGCATCCGTGAACCCGTGCAGCGCGGCCGTGCGGTGCGCCCACTGCTCGACGTCCTTGGCCTCGATCTCGACCGTGAGTCCGCAGTTGCGGCAGATCAGGTGGTGATGATGACCCTGCGTGGTGCAGGCGCGGTAGAGCGCCTCGCCCTCGGGGCTCTGCAGCGAGTCGGCGTCGCCGGAGGCGGCGAGACCCGCGAGCGCGCGGTACACGGTGGCCAGACCGATGCCCGTGTTGTCGTCGCGCAGCGAGGCGTGCAGGTTCTGCGCGCTCACGAAACCGCGCGCATCGGCGAGTGCTTCGCGCACGCGTTCGCGCTGCCAGGTGTTCCGCTGAGCCATACCGACGATTCTAGGCGTCGGGGATCGGCGAGGGCTGGGAGTCGCTCACGTCAGGCCCGCACCCGCTTCACGCGTGCTCGTGCCTTCTGCACCACCCAGCACACGACGTAGATCGTGAACGACAGCGTCGTGATGTACGGGCTGACCGGCAGGGTGCCGGCCAGGGCGAGCAGGATGCCGCCGACCGCCGAGACGAACCCGAACAGGGCGGCGAGCAGCGGCACCGCCACCGGCCCCGCGGTCACGCGCATCGCGGCGGCGGCGGGGGTCACCAGCAGTGCCATCACGAGGAGCGCGCCGATGATGTGCACGCTGACGGCGACGATGAGTCCGAGCAGCACCATGAACAGCAGGCTCACGGCACGGGTGGGCACACCGCGGGCGGCGGCCGACTCGGGGTCGAGCGAGTCGAAGCGCAGGGGGTTCCACATGATGAGCAGCCCGAGCAGCACGACCAGGCTGATGCCCATCAGCCAACCGAGGTCGGGGCTCGACACCGACACGATCTGGCCGGTGAGCAGGCTGAACCGGTTGGCACTGCGGCCGTCGTAGAGCGACAGGAACAGGATGCCGAGGCCGAGGCCGAACGGCATGAGAACGCCCACGATCGAGTTGCGGTCGCGGGCCTTCGCTCCGAGCACGCCGATGAGTATCGCCGCGACGAGGGCTCCGCCGAGCGAGCCGAACACCACGCTGCCGCCGAACAGCAGCGCGGCCGCCGCGCCCGCGAACGACAGTTCGCTCACCCCGTGCACGGCGAAGGCGAGGTCGCGCTGCATCACGAAGACGCCGATGAGTCCGCCGACGATGCCGAGCACGGCGCCCGCGATGATCGAGTTCGAGAGCAGGGCGACGAGCTCGCCGTAATCCTGGAACGAGAAGACGTCGCTCCAGTCGACCAGCGGCCTCACGCTGCTCCCCCGTGCGCGTGCTCGTGGTCGCCGTGGTCGTGGTGGGGCTCGGCATCCGGAACCCCCACGACCACCAGCCGGTCGCCGGCGCGGAGCACGAACACCGGGGTTCCGTAGAGATCGGTCAACACACGCGTCTGCAGCACCTCGTCGGGGGTGCCGAGCAGGAAGCGCCCGCCGGCGATGTAGAGGATGCGGTCGACCTTGCCGAGGATCGGATTGATGTCGTGGGTGACGAACATCACGGCCGCCTCGCGCTCGCGGCGCTGCCGGTCGATGATGTCGGTCACGGCGACCTGGTTGGCGAGGTCGAGGTTCGAGAGCGGTTCGTCGCACAGCAGCAGGGCCGGCTCGTCGGCGAGCGCCTGGCCGACCCGCAGCCGCTGCTGCTCGCCGCCCGAGAGGAGTCCGACGCGACGATCCGCGAAGTGCGCGGCCCCGACCGACTCGAGCAGGCGGTCGACCTTGGCGCGGTCTCCGCGGTGCGGCACCGGGAACCCGAAGCGGCTGCCGTGCACGCCCAGAGCGACGAGGTCGCGGGCCCGCATGCTCGTGTCGGGGGCGAGCGAGCGCTGCTGCGGGATGTAGCCGATGCGGGAGTTACCACGGTGCACGGGCTCGCCCGCGACGCGGATGGTTCCCCACGACAGCGGCTGCAGACCCAGGATGCTGCGCAGAAGGGTGGTCTTGCCCGAACCCGACGGGCCCAGCACGGCGATGAACTCGCCGGGCTGGACCGTCAGATCGAGTCCCGACCAGAGTTCGCGGTCTCCACGCTGGAGCGAAGCATCCGCGATCTCGAGGACGGGGCGCCGACTCACGACTGGGTCGCGGCGGCGAGGCTCTGGATCGCGTCACTCATCCACTCAGAGTACGACGATCCGTCCTCGAGCAGCTCCGTGAAGGCGATCACGGGGATGCCGGCGGCCTTCGCGGCGTCCTCGACGCGCTGCGTCTCGGAACCACCGGTCTGCGCATTGGTGAGGAGTGCGGTGACCTCACCGCTCTCGATCACGTCGAGCGCCTGCAGCAGAACGGCGGGGGCGACATCGGTGCCCTCCTCGACCGACTCCGCGAAGCCCTCGGGGGTGACATCGGTGAATCCGGCGGCCGCGGCGAGGTAGCCGGGCAGCGGCTCGGTGATGAAGACGTCGACACCCGAGGCATCCGCCTTGACGGACGCGAGGTCGGCTTCGAAGCCCTCGAGCTCTGCCGTGAGCTCGGCCGCGTTCGCGGCGAACTCGTCGGCGCCGTCGGGGTCGAGCTCGGACAGCTCGTCGGAGATCGCCTCGACGACGTGGATCATCGTGTGCGGATCGAACCACACGTGCTCGTTGAAGCCCTCGATGTGGTCGTGTCCTTCGTGCCCTTCTTCGCCCTCGGCGTGCTCGTGGTCGTGCTCCTCTTCGGCGGGAGCTTCGGTCGCGGCATCCTCGTCGGCATGGTCGTCGTGACCCTCGTTGCCGGGGTAGTCGTGCGAGTACTCGACGGCCGTGACGACGTGGGGGTCGTTCGCGTCCTGCAGGAGCGTGTCGATGAACGCGTCGTACCCGCCGCCGTTCTCGATCACGAGGTCGGCCTTCTGCACCGTGAGGCGGTCGCGGGCGGTGGCCTCGTACGAGTGCGGGTCCTGCGACGCCGAGGTGATGATCGACTCCACGTCGACGCGGTCGCCTCCGATCGTCGAGGCGATGTCGCCGTAGACGTTGGTGCTCGCGACGACCGTGATGGTGCCGTCGTCGGCGCCCTCCCCCGCGGCGGGGGTCGAGCATCCGGCGAGCGTCAGGGCGGCGACGGATGCGAGGGTGAGGGCGAGGACGGGCTTCTTCATGCTCACACTGTAAACGTTAATGAGAACCATTATCAAATCCACGGTGGACGGCATCCGTCTTCTGGCCCGCGCTCGCCCCGTCGAGACCCACCATTCACGTCGAGACCCACCACCCGCGACGCGCGGGGTGATGGGTCTCGACGGCGGTGATGGGTCTCGACGCGGGAACGACCTCAGGCGAGCAACGCCGCCGGGGCGATCCAGGCCGTCGCCTCGCCGGGCAACGCCGAGCCCTCGAGCGGGATGCTCGTGAGCACGACGTCGACGGCATCCGCTCCCAGATCGAACGGCTCGGTGCCGAAGTTCGTGACGATCTGCCAGCCGTTCGGACGCACGAAGCGCAGCACGTCGGTGCGACCGGTCTCGAGCCACTCCAGCGTCTCGCCCGTCTGCAGCGGATGCCGCAGACGCAGCGCCTCGCGGTACAGCGACAGCGTCGACGCGGGATCGGATGCCTCGGCATCCACCGCGTGATCGGCGAACCATGCCGGCTGGGGCAGGTGCGCGGCAGCCGAACCGAACCCGAACGAGACGCCCTCAGCGCTCCACGGGAGCGGCACGCGGCATCCGTCCCGACCCAGTCCGTCGAACTCGGCACCGCGGAAGAACGCCGGGTCCTGTCGCTGCTCGGGCGAGATCTCGGCGACCTCGTGCAGACCGAGTTCCTCACCCTGGTACAGATAGGCGCTGCCGGGCAGGCCGAAGAGCAGCAGCGATGCGGCGTTCGCGCGACGCAGACCGCGCTCGCGATCGAGCAGCTCGGCCGGACCCCCGGCGGCGACCCACTCCGTGCCCTGCTTCACGGCACGCCCCTGCAGCGGCGCGAGGCCGTATCGGGTGGCGTGCCGCGTGACGTCGTGGTTCGAGAGCACCCAGGTCGTCGACGACCCACTCTGTCGAGCCTGCGCGAGGTTCTCGTCGACGATCTCGCGGAACTGCGCGGCATCGAAGTCGGCCTCGAGCAGGTCGAAGTTGAACGCCTGCCCGAGCCCCTCGGCCGAGGCGTAGCGGGCACGACGCTCGGGCGTATCGACCCAGGCCTCGGCGACCGCGGTGCGCGGCGGATCGTACGAGTTGAAGACCTGCCGCCACTCGGCGTAGATCTCGTGCACGTCGTCGCGGTCGATCAGGGGGTGCGAGCCCGAGGAGCGGTCCATCGCGTCGAGCTCGGCGCGCGATGGCAGCGGCTCACTGAGGTCCTTGGTGAGCATGTGAGCGACGTCGATGCGGAAGCCGTCGACCCCGCGGTCCGACCAGAAGCGCAGCGTCTTCAGGAAGTCCGCGCGCACCTCCGGGTGATCCCAGTTGAAGTCGGGCTGCTCGGTGGCGAAGTTGTGGAAGTACCACTGGCCGTCCTCGACCCGCTCCCACGCCGACCCGCCGAACACCGAGACCCAGTCCGTGGGCGGCTCGGCGCCGTCGGGCCCCGTGCCCTCGCGGAAGATGTACCGCTCGCGCGCGGCCGAACCGCGACCTGCGGCGAGCGCCTCCTGGAACCACACGTGCTGATCCGACGAGTGGTTCGGCACGATGTCGACGATGACGTGGATGCCGCGGGCGTGCAGCGCCTCGACCATCGCGTCGAAGTCGGCGAGGGTGCCCAGGCGCGGATCGACGTCGCGGTAGTCGGCGACGTCGTAGCCGCCGTCGGCGAGCTCGGACGGATAGAACGGGCTCAGCCAGACCGCATCGATGCCGAGCGCCGAAAGGTAGTCGACGCGCGACAGGATGCCGGGGATGTCGCCGAGTCCGTCGCCGTCGGCGTCGGCGAAGCTGCGGGGGTAGATCTGGTAGACGGCGGCCTGGCGCCACCACGCTGCCGTCCTGTCGTCTTCGCGGGTCTCGGTGAGAAGCGAATCGGTCATATCGGGGAGTGCTCCTTCGTTTCTTGCGGTGGTGTGGTGATCCCTGAGCGCGCAGCGCGACGAAGGGTCAGCCCTTGACGGCGCCCTGCGTGACGCCCTCCATGACGAAGCGCTGCGTGAACAGGTACGCCAGGATCGCCGGGGCCATCGCCATCAGGTACGAGGCGAACGACACGTTGTAGTTGTTGCTGAACTGGGTCTGGAACAGGTTCTGCCGCACCGGCAGCGTCTGCAATGCCGGATCGGAGATGATCAGCGACGGCATCATGAAGTCGTTCCAGGCGTAGAGGAAGGCGAAGATCCCGACCGTCGCGCTCATGGGGGCGAGCAGCGGGAAGATCAGCTTCCAGAACGTCTGCCACGTGGTCGCGCCGTCGATGCGGGCGCTCTCCTCGAGCTCGATCGGGATCGACCGCAGGAACGCCGTGAACAGCAGCACGCTGAAGCTCAGCTGGAACATCGTCGCGAGGATGATCACGCCGAACGGGTTGTCGAGCCCGAAGCGTCCGGTGAGCTGGATCTGCGGCAGGGCGACGACCGGGAACGGGATGAACATCGCCGCGAGCAGGTAGAAGAACGAGTAGCGGAAGAGGCGGCGGTCCCAGTTGCGCACGATCGCGTACGACGCGAAGGCCGCCAGCACGATCGTCGCGATCACGGTGCCCGCCGTCACGAGCAGGGAGATGCCCGCGCCGACCGGGAACTTCGTGAGGTTCCACGCCTCGACGAACCCGTCGATGCTGAACGGCGCCGGCAGCGAGAACGCGTTGCCGTCGACCGCCTGCCCGGTGGTCTTGAACGCCATCGAGAGGGTGACGTACAGCGGGAGGAGGACGGTGACCGCACACAGGATCAGGATGATCGTGCCCGACCAGTTGACCCGTTCCATGCGCACGCGGGGCTTCTTGCCCGCGACCTGTGTGGTGATCGTCTGCGTCGACATCAGAGTGCGTTCCTTCCGCGCGTCAGCGACAGCTGGAGGAGGGAGATGAGCACGGCGACGATGAAGAAGATGGTCGCGTTGGCCATCTGATAGGCGTAGTCGCCGCCGTTGAAGCCCGCGATGATCGTCATCGCGACGCTGCGGGTGGAGGTTCCGGGTCCGCCGTTGGTGAGGCCGACGATGATGTCGTAGGCGTTCAGGAAGCCCTTGAACCCGAGGATGACGTTGATCACGACGTAGCCCATCACGAGCGGGAGCGTGATGCGGGTCAGCTGCTGCGTCTTGCTCGCCCCGTCGATGCTCGCCGCCTCGTAGACCTCACCGGGAACCGAGAGCAGGCCGGCGATGTAGATCAGCAGCGTGCCGGGCACGGCCTGCCAGGCGGTGACGATCACGATCGCCACCCAGGCGAGGTCGGGGTTGGCGAGCAGACTCGTCTGCAACCACGGGATGCCGGTGGCCGCCCCCGCGGCGGGGATCGAGTTCGAGAACAGGAAGTTGAAGACGTAGGCGATGATGATGCCCGAGATCACCATCGGGATCACGAAGATCGTGCGCAGCCCGGTCTTGAAGCGGATGCGGGAGGTGAGCCCGACCGCGAGCAGGAACGCGATCACGTTGACCACGATGACCGTGGCGATCGAGAACCCGAACGTGAAGAGGTAGCTCTGCAGGATCGCCGGATCGCTGAACAGGGCGATGTAGTTCGTGAAGCCGTTGAAGCTCCACTCGCCGATGCCGATCGAGTCGGTGAAGCTGAAGAAGATGCCCATGACCCCCGGCACCGTGATCGCGAGAGTGAAGATCACGAGCGTCGGCAGCAGGAAGAGATAGTAGATCGGCTCGACCCTGCGGGTGCGGGGACGGATGCCGCGCTTGCCGCCCGTGATGATCGCCGTGGTGTCGGTCGGCCCGGTCGTGGTGGGTCCCGCGGTGGTGGTCATGATGCCGGCTCCTCTGCCGAGGCGTTGTCCTGGGTCGACGGGATCGGTGCGCGGAACGCGATGCGCGCCCAGTCCGCGTCCATGGTGCGCAGCGTGTTCTGCGTCGAGGCGCCCAGCACCATGGCCTGCGCGTAGTTGAAGATCGGCAGCGTCTTGGGCACGAGCACCGAGGGGCCCTGGTAGATCCTGCCCTCGTCGTAGTACTCGATCATGCCCTCGATGCGCGGATCGTCCGGCGCCGGCGCATCCGTCGTCGGCGTGAACCCGAGCTGCGAGGCGTTGTACTCCTCGATGTTCTCGGGCTGGTAGAGGAACTCCAGGAAGTCGCGGGCGGCCTCCTGGTGGTTGGACTCCACCGGGATCATCGCTGCGAGGTCCATGTTGACCCGCACCTCGAGGTCGTCGGGATCATCGGTCATCGGCAGCGGGAACGTGCCGAGCTGCAGGTCGGGTGCGGTCTTCGCGATCTCGCTGAACGCCCACGGCCCCTGCAGGTACATGGCCGCCTCGCCCTTCGCGAAGGCGAGATTGCCGTCGCCGTACGCCCTGCTCGCGGCATCCGCATTCGTGTAGTTCTCGGCGAGCTGCATCATGCGGTCCATGGGCTCGGCGAAGTCCTTCTCGAACGAGACCGGGGCGTCGGGCCCGACCTCGGCGCCCTCCTCGGCGAGCGCATCGAAGAACTCGATCACGTCGACCGATCCGCCGGCGGTGTAGTCGTACCAGCCCTGGCCGACGGTCCAGTCGTCTTTGAAGGTGCCGTAGAACGGATCGATGCCTGCGGCCTTGAGCTTGTCGCAGACCGCGATGAGCTCGTCCCAGGTCTGCGGCACCTCGAGGCCCTGGGCCTCGAAGATCTCCTTGTTGTAGATGACGGATGCCGCCATCACCGAGTACGGCAGGGCGCTCGTGCGGCCCTCGCAGGAGCCGTACTGGTCCATGAGGGGCTGCAGGTCGTCACGCACGCTCGCCGCAGCGTCGGTGTCGGAGAGATCGGTGAGCGCGCAGCGCTGCACGAATCGGGCGATCTCATAGTTGTAGTTGCCGAGCATGATGTCGGGCGGATTGCCGCGCACGAAGCTGGCCGAGACGACGTCGACGCCGGACGTGTCGATCTCGACCTTCACGTCGTCCTGCGAGGCGTTGTACTCGGCGACGCGCTCGGTCATGAACTCGATCGCCTCGCGTTTGCTGAAGGTGAAGCGGATGGTCTCCGCTCCCGAGCCGGCTGCGCAGCTCGTGAGGGCGGCACCGATCAGCGTGAGGCCGAGGCCCCCGGCGATCAGCCGCAACGCGCGTGTTCGTTCTCCAGACACCGTCGTCCTTCCGGTTTTTAGATCCGACTACTAAATCTAATGAGCGAATTTACTCCGCTGGAAGGTACTCTCTCATTCAGACGACGGGAAGGCAAGAGGCGTGGCAGACATCACCGCGGGGCTCGGCACGGGGCGCGCCAGCGTCGGCGCGGTGCTCGACTTCGCCTGGAGCGCGGGCGAATTCACCGCGACCGACGTCATGGCCGCGACCTCGCTCACGCGCTCGACGGCCATCGATGCGATCGACACGCTGGTCGGCGCCGATGTGCTGCGCGAGCTGCCGAACGCCCGGGTCGCCGGCAGTTACCGCTCGGGCCGCCCCGCCCGCCGCTTCGCCCTCTCCCCCGATCTCGGCGTCGTCGTCGGGATCGATGCGGGCGACACGCACCTCTCCGTCACCGTCGCCGACCTGCTCGACCGCACCCTCGTGCACCATCGCGTCGAGGTGTCGCAGACGCAGCCCGCCGCCGATCGTCGCGCGCTGATCATCGAGCGCCTGGGCGCCGCCCTCGACGAAGCCGGGGTGTCACGGGATCAGGTGCTGGCCGTCTGCGCCGGCGTCGCCGCCCCCGTCGATCGCAACGGCATCTCTCCCCCGCACCCGGACGGCTTCTGGGAGCGCACGAACCCCGGGCTCGCCGAGGCGCTGAGCGGCTGGGCACCGGTCGTGCACGTCAAGAACGATGCCCAACTCGCCGCGGTCGCCGAGGGCGCGGTCGGCGGAGCGATCGGATGCCGCGACTACGTCGCGCTGCTCGCGAGCGAACGCTACGGCGGCGGCGTGGTCGTCGACGGGCACGTGCTGCACGGCGCGCACGGCGGCGTCGGCGAGGGCGTCGTCTTCGACCACATCATGGGGGTCGGCTCGGCCGTGGGCCTGCCGTACTCGGTGCAGGGCGCGGCGCGGGATGCCGTCGCCTCGGGCGCGGTGGCGCCTTCCTCGGCGTTGGGGCGGCTCGTGGCGGAAGAGCGCATCGACCCCCGCCTCGTGCTCACGCTCGCCGCGTCGGGCGATCCCGATGCCCTGCTCGTCACCGAGCACGTCGGCGCCGTCGTCGCCCGCATCGTCGGAGTGCTCGGCAGCATGTACGACCCGGCTCGCGTGATCGTGTGCGGCGCCGTGGCCGAGAGCATCGAACCGGTGCTCGAGGTCGCCCGCGGGCTCTTGCCCTCGGAGCTGCACCTGCCCGCGCCCGTCGTCCTCGCGTCGGAGCTCGGTGCCGAGGTGGTCTCGGTCGGCGCCGTCGCCACCGCCCGCCGCGCGGCGCGCGAGCAGTCGGTGCCGCGGTTGGCCGAGGAGCGGCTGTCGGTTCTGGCCTAGCGCCGCGGCATCCGCATCCGACCGTGAGGGGTCACAACACGCCTCAAGCGGATGCCGCGGCACGGCGTGTCTCGACCCCTCACGGCATAATCGGGTCGTGCAAGAGACACAACTGCGGAGGTCGCCCTCGACGATCGAGCTGCTCCTCGACACCGCCGCCGAAGACGCCGTGCGGGCCGAGTGGGACGCCCTTGCCGCACTCGGGGTGTCGAGTCTCGGACGCCATACCTCGCCGAGCAACCGCCCGCACATCACGGTCATGGCACGCGTCGATCTGCCGCCGTTCGATGCCGGGGTTCTCGACGGCATCCTGTCGTTCCCGATCACGCTCGGCGCCCCGCTGCTCTTCGGCGCTGGTGAGCGCCGGGTACTGGCCCGCAGCGTCGTGCCCACCGCAGAGCTGCTCGACCTGCACTCGCGGGTGCACTCCCTCGCCGGCCCCGGCGAGGATGCCCCGCACACCGCGCCGACCCAGTGGACCCCGCACGTCACCCTCGCCCGCCGGTTGCGCGTGGCCGACCTCGCAGTCGCGCTCGAGGGCATCGGCGGAGAGATCCACGCCCACGTCGCGGGCGTGCGGCACTGGGATCCCGCATCTGCCCGCGTCACGGCGCTCGCCGAGCTGACCTCCCGCTAGCGAGATGCGCGCCCGCGAGGGGAGCGTCGATCAGTCCACGAGCAGCGCGGGCTCCTCGAGCACCGACGCCACGTCGGCGACGAAACGACTCATCGCGTCGCCGTCGACCACGCGGTGGTCGAAGGATCCCGCGACCGTGGTCACCCACCGGGGGCGCACCTCGCCGTCGACGACCCACGGCTTCTGGCTGATCGTGCCCATGGCCACGATGCCGGCCTCGCCGGGGTTGATGATCGGGGTTCCGGCATCCATCCCGAACACGCCGATGTTGGTGATCGTGATGGTGCCGCCCTGCTGGTCGGCGGGCGAGGTCTTGCCCTCGCGGGCCGTGAGGGTGAGGCGGTTGAGCGCCCGGGCGAGGTCCTTCATGCCGAGGTCCTGTGCGTCCTTGATGTTCGGTACGAGCAGGCCGCGGGGCGTGGCCGCGGCGATGCCGAGGTTCACGTAGTGACGCACGGCGATCTCGGCACCGTCCTCGGTCTCGATCCAGGCCGCGTTGATCATGGGCGTGCGACGGAGCGCCCAGATCACGGCGCGCGCCACGATCAGCAGCGGCGACACCTTGATGTCGGCGTACTCCGGCGCGGCCTTGAGGCGCTTGACGAGCTCCATCGTGCGGGTCGCGTCGACGTCCTTCCACACGGTGACGTGCGGGGCCGAGTACGCACTCTGCACCATCGCCGAGGAGGTCGCCTTGCGCACGCCCTTCACCGGGATCGACTCGGTGCGGTCGTCGTCGGAGGCGGATGCCTGCACCGGCGCGACCCCGCGAGCCAGGCCCGCCGGGGCGATCTGCGGCGCGGGCACGGTCTCCTCACGCACGGCACCCCACTCGGGGGTCTCGATGTTACGGAAGACGCTCGCCTGCGAGGCGAGCTTCATCACGTCGTCGCGGGTGACCTCGCCGTCGGCGCCGCTCGGCGTGACCGTGGTGAGGTCGACGCCGAGGTCGCGGGCGAGCTTGCGGATCGGGGGCTTCGCGATCACGCCCACCGAGGAGCGCACCGGGCGCTCGGCGGGACGCTTGCGGCGCGAGGTCGCTCCCCCGCCGGTGCCGTATCCGACGAGCACCGAACCGCCGCCTTCCTCGGGCGCGGGGGCTTCGGCCGTCACGACCTTGCCGGGGCCGGCGTCGTCGTTCTCGTCCGTCACGAAGGTGATGATCGGCGCGCCGACCTCGACCGTGGTGCCCTCCGCGACGAGCAGCTCGCCGACCGTCCCCGCATGGGGCGAGGGCAGCTCGACGAGCGACTTGGCCGTCTCGATCTCGCAGATGACGTCGTTGATCGCGACCGTGTCACCGGGCGCGACCTTCCACGTGACGATCTCGGCCTCGGTGAGGCCCTCGCCGACATCGGGAAGGGTGAAGTTCTGCGTGCTCATCTGCGGTCCTTTCGGAACGTCTCAGTAGGCGAGTGAACGGTCGACGGCCTCGAGGATGCGGTCGGCATCCGGAAGGTACTGGCCCTCGAGCTTGGCGGGCGGGAACGGGGTGTCGAAGCCCGACACCCTCAGCACGGGGGCCTCGAGGGCATAGAACGCACGCTCCATGACGGTCGCCGCGACCTCGCTGCCGATGCTGCCGAAGCCCTGGGCCTCCTGCGCGTAGACCATGCGACCGGTCTTGCGCACCGAGTCGAGGATGGGCGCGTAGTCGACCGGCGAGATCGAGCGCAGGTCGACGACCTCGCAGCTCGTGCCCTCCGACTCGGCCAGCGCGGCCGCCTGCAGCAGCGTCGTGACCATCGCGCCGTGGCCGACCAGGGTGACGTCGGAGCCGGTGCGCACGACCCGTGAGGAGTGCAGCGGGGCGGCGGACGCCTCGAGCTCGACCTCGCCCTTGGGCCAGTAACGACTCTTGGGCTCCATGAAGATCACGGGGTCGTTCGAGGCGATGGCCTCCTGGATCATCCAGTAGGCGTCGTTCGGCGTCGAGGGCGATACGACCCGCAGGCCCGGGGTGTGCGCGAAGTACGCCTCCGGACTCTCCTGGTGGTGCTCGACCGCGCCGATGTGCCCGCCGTAGGGAATACGGATCACGATCGGCAGGCTCAGCGCACCCTCGTGGCGATTGGTCAGCTTGGCGAGTTGCGTGGTGATCTGGTCGAAGGCCGGGAACACGAAGCCGTCGAACTGGATCTCGACCACGGGGCGGAACCCCGCCATCGCGAGGCCGATCGCGGTGCCGACGATGCCCGACTCGGCGAGCGGGGTGTCGAGCACCCGCTTGTCGCCGAAGTCGCGCTGCAGGTGCTCGGTCACGCGGAACACACCGCCGAGCTTGCCGATGTCCTCGCCCATGAGCAGGACTTTGGCGTCGTCTTCCATGGCCTTGCGCAGACCGGCGTTCAGAGCCTTGCTGAACGGCATCGTCTCGAGGGTCACTGCGCTCCTCCTTCGAACGACGCTTCGTACTTCGCGAGCCACGCCTTCTGCTCGGCGATCAGCGGGTGCGCCTCGCTGTAGACGTGGTCGAACATCTTGCCCACGGGGGGCGGGCCGAGCTCGACCGTACGGGCGCGGAGGTCCTCCGCGGCATCCGCTCCTTCGGCGTCGACGTCGGCGAAGAAGGATGCCCCCGCTCCCCGGTTCTCGAGGAACGCGCGCATCCGGGTGATCGGGTCGCGCTGCGCCCACGATTCCTCTTCGTCGTTCCCGCGGTACTTGGTGGGGTCGTCGCTGGTGGTGTGCGCACCCAGTCGATAGGTGACCGCCTCGATCGCGCGCGGCCCCTGGCCGGTGCGCGCCTCGTCGAGCGCGATGCGCGAGACGGCGTAGCTGGCGAGCACATCGTTGCCGTCGACGCGGACGCTGGGGATGCCGTAACCGGCGCTGCGCTGCACGAGCGGAACGCGCGACTGCGTCGCGACCGGGACCGAGATCGCCCAGTGGTTGTTCTGCAGGAAGAACACCGTCGGCGACTGGTAGCTGGCGGCGAAGACCATCGCCTCGTGCACGTCGCCCTGGCTGGAGGCGCCGTCGCCGTAATAGACGATGACGGCTTCGTCGCGGTCGACATCACCGCTGCCGGAGCGGCCGTCGAACGACAGACCCATCGCGTAGCCCGTGGCGTGCAGCGCCTGCGACCCGAGCACGAGCGTGTACAGGCGGGTGTTGCCGTTCTTGGGGTCGGTGGGGTCCCAGCCACCGTGCGAGACGCCGCGCATCAGCTTGATGATGTCGAGCGGGTCGACGCCGCGGATGCGGGTCACCGCGTGCTCCCGATAGGACGGGAAGAGCGTGTCCTGCGCTCGGGCCGCTCGACCCGAGCCGACCTGCGCCGCCTCCTGACCACGGCTCGGCGGCCAGAGCGCCAACTGCCCCTGTCGCTGCAGGTTGGTGGCCTGGGTGTCGATGGCGCGGATGACGACCATGTCGCGGTAGAACTGCTCGAGTTCGGCATCGCTGATCGATTCGATCAGTGACAGGTACCGCTCCGCAGCAGGGGTGGGGGCGAATCGGCCGTCTGCCTCGAGGACGCGGACGATTTCGTTCTCTGACGAGCTCACCGTTCCACGCTATCCGAGGAACGGCGCCTAGGGCTGGAGAGTCCGCACAACGGATTCAGAAACCTGTAGGACCTTGTCCACGGATTCATGCTCTCCGACGGATATGCGGATGCCGTCGCCCGAGAACGGACGCACGACGATGTCACCGGCGACGAACGCGGCGGCGACCTCATCGGTGCGGTCGCCGGCGGGCAGCCACACGAAGTTGCCCTGGGAGTCGGGCACCTTCCAGCCCTGAGCGCGGAGACCCGCGACGAGGCGGGTGCGGCGGGCGACGATCTCGGTGACGCGTTCGAGCAACTCGGCTTCGGCGTCGAGGCTCGCGATGGCCGCGTTCTCGGCCGCGGCCGTCACGGACAGAGGCACACCGGTGACGCGCGCGGAGTCGAGCACCTTCTCGTGACCGATGGCGTAGCCGATGCGGAGGCCGGCGAGCCCGTAGGCCTTCGAGAAGGTGCGCAGCACGACGACGTTCGGATGCCGGTCGAAGATGCGCTCGGCGAGACCGTCGACCGCATCGGGCGCGGTGACGAACTCGGCATATGCCTCGTCGAGAATGATGAGGACATCGGCGGGGACCCGCTCGACGAACGATGCGAACTCGGCGCTCGTGATGATCGGTCCGGTCGGGTTGTTGGGGGTGCAGACGATGATCGCGCGGGTGCGGTCGGTGACGGCATCCGCCATCGCGTCGAGGTCGTGCCGGGCGTCGTCGGTGAGCGCGACCGGGACGCCGGTCGCTCCGGAGATGAGCGGCAGGCTGGGGTACGCCTCGAACGACCGCCACGCGTACACGACCTCGTCGTCGACGGAGGCCGTGGCGAGGATCAGCTGGTGCAGGATCGACACGCTGCCCGCGGCGACGTGCACCTGGTCGGGCTCGACGCCGTAGCGCGCGCCGAGGCGCTCGCGCAGGCGCAGCGCGGTGGCGTCGGGATAGCGGTTGATCGGCGTGATGTGCCGCATCGCCTCGACCACCGACGGCAGCGGGTCGAAGGGGTTCTCGTTGCTCGACAGCTTGAACGCGTCGGGCCCCGCCTGCTTGCCCTGCCGGTACGGCGCGAGCGCGGCGATGGCGGGGCGGATGCGGGGAAGGATCGGGTCGGTCACGAGGTCGAGTCTAGGACCGGTGTTCCGCGCTGGAGGAAACCTCTCGGCGAGACGCGACTGACAACCGCCGCGCCGTCGTGGGAGACTGAGCACACCATGCGCTTCATCATCCGAGTCGTCGTCAACGCGTTCGCCCTGTGGGTCGTGACGCTGATCCCCGCACTGCAGGTGAGCGTCATCGCGTTCCCTCCCGGCGAGACGCTGCAGCTCGTTCTCACGCTGCTCGCGGTCGCCGCGATCTTCGCTCTCGTGAACACGATCATCGGCACGGTCGTGAAGATCGTCGCGTTCCCGCTCTACATCCTCACCCTCGGGCTCATCGGTTTCGTCATCAACGGCTTCCTGCTGTGGCTGACCGCGTGGATCACGAGCGGCCTGGACTGGGGGCTGCGGGTCGAGCACTTCTGGTGGGGCGTCGTCGCCGCGCTGCTGATCTCGATCATCAACGGCATCTTCGGCTTCATCCTGCGCCCGCAGGCCAAGAAGCAGCGCCGCCGCGACTGAGGTCACAGCACGTCCTTCCCGCGCCACCACTCGTCACCGATGACGGGCGCGGGCGTGGGGCGCCCACCCGGAGCCACGACCTCCTCCGGCAGCACGCGCTCGGCGTGGTAGTCGGTCGACGTGACCGAGGTCGCCTGACCGAGGTCGTTCCACAGGTCGTCGAGGCCGTCGACCCGCGGATCACCCGATTCCTCGACCATCTCGGCGGTCTCGACGTAGGTGTCGAGCACGTGCGGTTCGAGCGTGAGGTCCTGCAGCCCTTCTCCCGGATCACCGACGCGTTCCGCCGTGAAACTGTCGGGCGAACCCGTGCCCCCGGGGGATCCTCCGCCCGCCAGGGAAGACACGACATCGTCGGTGTGCCGCAGTTGGACGAGCGTCTGGTCGTCATCCAGCGTCGGCTCGACGGGGCTGCCCGCGGTGATCTCGACTCCGACCTCGTAGACACCGTCCATCGCGAGGTGCGAGGCGATGGCTCCGCCCTGCGAGTGCCCTACGACGTCGACCCGATCGCCGGGTTTCGCACCTGACGCCTTCAGCGCGTCGAGGGTCGCCTGGTACGACGCGGACTTGTGCCGTGAGTAGAGTTCGAGGTTCGACTTCATGTCCCACGGGTTGCTCCCGCCGTACAGCGCAGATTGCGTGCCCTTCACATATGTGACGAAGCGGTTCGTCCCATCGGGCATCGAGTACTTCTCTACCCGCACCTGCGCTCCCCCGGAGTTCGGGAACCGCTGAAGGGCCTCCGGCAGCGACGTCGGCGGTGCTTTCGGAGTCGTCGTCGCCACCGGAGTGACGCGCACGGCATCCGCCCTGCCCTGCAGCGACGTGCCTTTCGGGATCACGCCCTTGCCGAGCAGCGCCGCAGCCAGGCCGATGCCTCCGAAGAGCGCGCCGAACGGCGTGCCGAACCCGACCTGCGCATCGAGCCCGTCGAACCGGTGCACACCCCAGTCCAGGATGAGACCCTCGACGAGGCCCTGAACCCGGGGATCGGCATCCAGAATCTCCTGGGCCCGCGCGTGCAGAACAGCCGCCGCGGCGGCATCGCTCGCGGCGAGCGCCTCCGCCTGCGCGCGCAGCTCGACCACCTCGTACGCATCCGCCATGAGCAGGGTCGAGGACGCCGTCGTCTCCGCGGTGAGTCGCAGCTCGTCGAGACGTGCGCGGCTGCGCCCGAGCGCATCGAAGCCGCTCCACGAACGGCATGCGGCCGACCCGATGAGCAGCGCGTACGCGTTGCCCGCGGCGGCGGCACCCTGCGCGAGCGCTCCCGCCACGGCGGCCAACCGCGTGCCGATGTCGCGCAGCACCTCGGTGTCGACCGCGATCGCGCCGCCGTAGCGGATGTCGAGCTCGTCGCTCATCCGAATCCCACCGCTCGCTGCTCGGACTCGGTCGACTCCAGGATCATCACCTCGAGGGCGACGAGACCGCGCTGCTCGGCCATCGTCTCGTGCAGCGACCGCAGCCCGTCGGACGACCACTCGGTCTCGTCGACGAGTGGATCGAGCGTCGCCGCTGCGGTCTGCGTGAAGTCGAGGGCGACGCGGAGCTGAGCCCCGGCCTGCTGCCACATCGACACGTCGTACGGGGTCCACCCATCGGTGGTCGGAAGGGCGATCGAGGAGTACATGCCCACAGCCTGCGCCGCGCGACGACCCGGCGATCACCGTGAACGCACGAGCGGTGCAGAGCATCGCGCGATCGCGAGCTGTGCAGGATCAGTCCGGCCCCGAACTGTGCACGACGGCCCGGGAGCGGCAGAATGGGTCTGTGACATCCCCGGATCCCTTTCGCGTGATCTTCGTGTGCACGGGGAACATCTGCCGATCCCCCATGGCCGAGGTCGTCTTCCGCGACCTCGCCGAGCACCAGGGGTTGGGCTCGCGCATCGTCTCGCGCAGCGCGGGCACGGGCGACTGGCACCTCGGCGAGCGCGCCGATCACCGCACGATCGACTCGCTCGCCCGCCGCGGGTACGACGGGTCGCAGCACCGCGCGAAGCAGTTCACCGCGGCATCTTTCCTCGAGAACGACCTCATCGTGGCCCTCGACCGCACGCACGAACGCATCCTGCGCGAATGGGCGCGCGACGAGGACCAGGAGGGCAAGGTGACCCTCCTCCTCGGCTTCGACCCCGACGCCTCGACCCTCGATGTGCCCGACCCCTACTACGCCGGCCCCGAGATGTTCGATTCGGTGCTCGGTATGATCGAGACGGCGACTCGCGGGCTGTTCCGTCAGCTCGAACCCGCCCTGCGCCAGCCCCGCACGCCCCGCATCTGACGGGCCCGATCAGGAGGATTCCCCTGACTTTCCAGCCTTCGCTTCCGCCGCAGCCCCTGAGCCCCCTCGACGGTCGCTACCGCGGCGCCGTCACCGGACTCGCCGACTTCCTCTCGGAGGCCGGCCTCAACCGGGCCCGCGTCGAGGTCGAGGTCGAGTGGCTCATCGCCCTCACCGACCGCTCTCTGTTCGAGACCTCCCCCCTGTCGGATGCCGACAAGGACCGCCTGCGTGCCCTCTACCGCGACTTCGGTCAGGCCGAGATCGACTGGCTCGCCGAGAAGGAGGCGGTCACCCGCCACGACGTCAAGGCCATCGAATACCTCGTGCGCGACCGCCTCTCGGCGCTGGGCCTCGATGCCATCGCCGAGCTCACGCACTTCGCCTGCACGAGCGAGGACATCAACTCGGTCTCGTACGCGCTCACCGTCAAGCGCGCGGTCGAGAGCGTCTGGCTCCCCGCCCTCGACTCCGTGATCGCCAAGCTCCGCGAGCTCGCGGTCGAGCATGCCGACGCCGCGATGCTCTCGCGCACCCACGGCCAGCCCGCGACCCCGTCGACCATGGGCAAGGAGATCGCCGTGTTCGCATGGCGCCTCGAGCGCGTGCGCGATCAGATCGCGGCATCCGACTACCTGGCGAAGTTCTCGGGCGCGACCGGCACGTGGTCGGCGCACCTGTCGGCCGATCCCGACGCCGACTGGCCGACCATCGCGCGCGAGTACGTCGAGGGCCTGGGTCTCGGCTTCAACGTGCTCACCACCCAGATCGAGTCGCACGACTGGCAGGTCGAGCTCTACGACCGCGTGCGTCACGCCGGCGGCATCCTGCACAACCTCGCCACCGACATCTGGACCTACATCTCGCTCGGCTACTTCGCGCAGATCCCCGTCGCGGGTGCGACCGGGTCGTCGACCATGCCGCACAAGATCAACCCGATCCGCTTCGAGAACGCCGAGGCGAACCTCGAGCTCTCGGCCGCGCTGCTCGGGTCGCTCTCGCAGACGCTCGTCACGAGCCGCCTGCAGCGCGACCTCACCGACTCCACCACGCAGCGCAACATCGGCGTGGCGTTCGGGCACTCGCTGCTCGCGCTCGACAACCTGCGCCGCGGGCTCAACGAGATCTCCCTGTCGCGCGACGTGCTGCTCGCCGACCTCGACGTGAACTGGGAGGTGCTCGCCGAGGCGATCCAGACGGTCATCCGCGCCGAGGTCGTCGCCGGTCGCTCGAGCATCACCGACCCGTACGCCCTGCTCAAGGAGCTCACCCGCGGACACCGCGTCGGCGGCGCGGAGCTCGCCGAGTTCGTGCGGGGGCTCGAGATCGGCGAGGCGGCCAAGCAGCGCCTGCTCGCGCTGACCCCCGCCACCTACACGGGAATCGCCGAGCGTCTCGCGCGCTGACGCCTTTTCCTCACCCGAAACGCACCCTGCCCGTCGGGCGGGGTGCGTTTCTGCGTTCGGTCTCGGAGACCTCGCTTGCATAATTCCGGAGAATCGGCCGGCTGCGAGCGCCGGCGCCGCGGAACTCCGAGGACGCGATCGGCCGAGCCGCCCGAATCTGAGGAGTTATGAACGGCACAATCGGATGCCGGAGCTACTCGCCGGAGCCGGCCTCACCCGACCGCGCCTCCACCCGGTCCCGCGGCATGAAGGCCGCAGCGACGAGGGTCAGCACGGCGGCCACGGCGGCCGCGACGAACACCCACGTCGAGGCATCGATGATGGTGGCGGGGTCGTCGGGCCCGGCGCCGCGCGCGATCACCGCGTTCGAGATCGCCCCGAAGATCGCGACGCCCACCGCGCTCCCCGCCGAACGGGCGAAGGCGTTCATCCCCGTGACGGCTCCGCGCTCGCCCCAGCCGACGGATGCCTGCGCCGCGATGAGCGTGGGCGCGGCGGTCCACCCCAATCCGAAGCCGAAGACGAACGCGATCAGCGCGATCGTGTAGGGGTTCGGCCAGGGAGCGGAGGCTGCGAGCGCGATCGCGGCGACAGAGGTGATGCTCATGCCGATGAGCGCGGTGCGCCGGAATCCGATGCGCAGGTACAGGCGTCCGGCGTTGGCGGCCGAGACGGGCCAGCCCAGGGTGAGCGCCGCCACGGCCAGCCCCGCGAGCAGCGGCGCGATCCCGATCGAGCCTTCGAGGTACGCCGGCGCGAAGCTCGTGACGCCGGTCATGAGTGCCCCGACCCCCAGCGAGACAATCGTGGTGGTCAGGATGAGAGGCCGCGCCGCGAGACGCAGGTCGACGATCGGCTCGGCCGCGCGCCGCTCGACCACGACGAACAGCGCCAGCGCGAGCACCCCGATCCCGAAGCACAGGGCGCTCGGCAGCGAGATCCAGTCCCCGGCGTTGCCGCCCTCGAGCATTCCGAGGATGAGACCGGTGAGTCCGATCGTCAGCAGGACCGCCCCGGGGTAGTCGATGCGGTGGCGCTGCGTCTGCTTCTTCTCGGTGTACTTGCGCAGGAGCATCCATCCCGCGATCAGGCAGAGCGGGATGTTCACGAAGAAGATCCATCGCCAGGCGTCGAGCTGTGCGAACAGTCCGCCGAGCGCCGGACCGACCACCGACGAGATCGCCCAGACGCTGGCGATGTAGCCCTGCACCTTGGCGCGCTCGGCGACGGTGTAGATGTCGCCGACGATCGTCATCGCCATCGGGGCGACCGCTCCGGCGCCCAACCCCTGCACGATGCGGAACACGATGAGCGCGGGCATGCTCCAGGCGATGCCGCAGAGGATCGAGCCGAGGAGGAAGAGCCCGATTCCGAGCAGGATGACGGGCTTGCGTCCGATCGTGTCGGCGAAGCGAGAGTAGATCGGCACGCTCACGGCCTGCGCGAGCAGGTACACCGAGAACAGCCAGGGGAACTGCTGGTAGCTGCCGAGGTCGTCGACGATGCTGGGCACCGCGGTCGCGAGAATCGTCGCATCGATCGCGATGAGCCCGGTCGAGAGCATGAGCGCACCGAGAACGGGTCCCCTCGCCGAGCGGAGTCCGATGGAGGCGCGATCGACGGGAGTGCTCACCACAGGGACAAGCCGCCCGCCACCGGGACTATTCCGAGCGGTCGGTGCGGGGGTCGCCCGCGGCGCTGGCGTCGTCGTCGGACTCGGGGTCGTAGAGCACGGGACGGTCGACCGTCTTCGTGACGTCGGCCGGGTCGACGGCCAGGATCAGCATCGCGAGCATCAGCAGCGTCACGATGAACGCGCCGCCGCCGACGACCAGTCCGAGCATCACCGGGGTGAGCCCCTCGTAGCTGCCGTTGGCGATCGCGGTGTTCACGCGGGCCGTGAAGGCGCCGGTCGAGACGAGCGTCACGATCATCGCGAACACACCGCACGCGAGGGCGATGCCCAGCAGGTGCAGCGGCCGCAGGATGTCGCGGCGGGTGGGCTTCTCTTCGCTCATCGGGTGTCTCCGCTCTCGGCGGGAACGGATGCCGCGGCGACGGCATCCGCCTTCTGGGGCGTGAGTCCGGCGATGCCGAGGAACACGGCGACGAGCGCGGCGTAGCCGCCGAGCATCCCGACCCCGAGGATGATGCCGGTCAGCTCGAAGGTGCCCGCTTCCGCGATCGTGTAGTCGTGGGTGAAGCCGGCCGGGATGACCCAGAGCAGCAGGGCGAGCAGGATGCCGAACGACCCGATGATGATTCCATCGCGTGCCGTCGGATCGGTGCCGACGCGGCGGGCACGGATACCGGCGAGCAGCTCAGTGAGGCCCGTCGCGAGCGCCCAGACGCCGACGACGATGAAGAAGACGTCGTTCGTGCGCCACACGGGGATACCCGTCGCCATCCCGGCGGCGACGCTGAGCAGGCCGATGACGACCGCGGGCCACCGCGATCCCGCGGGGAACACCAGCCACACCGACAGCAGCATCACGAGGGCCGTCGCGATCGCGAAGCCGCTGAAGACCGAGAGACCCACCGCTGCGGAGTGATCGGACGAGAACGTGATCATGAGGGCGGCGACGGCGGCGAACAGCGCGCGCATCAGTTGCACGTTGCGCACGGTGAAGGTGCGGGAAGGGGCAGACATGAAGATCCAGAGTCCTCCGGGGTTGTGCTCCCAGTCTACGCGGGGGCGCGAGCGCGGACGGACCGGGCCGTTCGCGGGGCCCGATGGATCTCCCCAGATCGATCATCGGGCCCCACGACAACGCAGCACGGGGGCATCGCTGCGCCCGATCGTCCTCCGCAAGGTCGGGCACCCTGCCTGCGTCGAGACGATCACATCGACCCCACTTCGTCACCCAGGTCCCCAGGGGTGGCCTCGCGCGGTCGTAAGCTCACTCTAAACAGCAGTTCTTCACATACCGGAGGGGGTCTGTGATGGAGAGTGAAGGTTCGGTTCGGGGGTCCGACTTCGCCACCGCCTTCCGCGACGGGATCAACGCGCGCCGGGTGACCCTGTCGTGGGTGCAGGAGCGCCTGCGCGCCCGCGGCAACCAGGTGTCGATGGCGACGCTGAGCTACTGGCGCTCGGGAGCGCGGCATCCGGAGGGCGCGCAATCGCTCGCCGCGGTCGCCGATATCGAGGAGCTGCTGCACCTCGAGAGCGGCACGCTCACCGGGCTGTTGCGGTCGTCGCGCACGGGCCCGCTCGGACCGAACCTCTTCCCGCTCGACGAGCACGCGATCGAGGAAGCGGTGAAGGAGGCCTTCGCGGCGCTCGGCGCGGAATACCCCGACACCTCGCGCGAGCTGACCACGCATTCGGTGACGGACGTCGGCGTCGAAGGGCATGTCGTGCGCAGCCACACGCGCAGCATCGTGCAGTCGACGATCGGCACCATCACCGCGATCCCGTTCCTCGAGCTCACCCCCGGCATCCGCACCCCGGCTCCCGAGTTCGCCGCCGACTTCGGGGGTCGCATCGCGAAGCGCTACTCGCACCCCGACGGCGAGGTGCACGGCGTGCTGTTCGAGCTCGATGCTCCGCTCACGGCGCCGAACACCGCGATGGTCGAGTGGTCGGTGTCGTACCCGCCGGGGTACCCACCGCAGCTCGAGACCGGGCATGCCGTCGCCCGCCAGTGCCGCGAGTTGCTGGTGTGGACCAGATTCCACCCCGATGCGCTGCCGGACTGGTTCGAGGAGCAGGTCGACACCCCCCAGAGCCAGACGGCGACGCCGCTGACGTTGACGTCGGGCACCTCGATCCACCAGGTGCGCCGCGCGTTCGGACCGGGTGCGCTGCTGCTGCGCTGGGGCTTCGGCGAGCGCGAACCCCGATCGGGTCAGCCGGGCTGATCGCCGGTCGCGACCGGACGCCCCGGCGTGTTCGACCACTGGCTCCACGAGCCCGGGAAGACCTTCGCCTCGATGCCGACCTCGTCGAGCACGAGGGCCGTATGCGCGGCGGTGACTCCTGAGCCGCAGTACGCCGCGACGCGGGTGCCCTCGGCGATGCCGACCGTCGCGAGGTTGGCGCGCACGGTCTCCGCATCGAGGATGCGACCCTCGGCGTCGAGGTGCAGCATCGTGGGCAGGTTGACGGCGCCGGGGATATGCCCGGCGATCGGGTCGAGAGGTTCGGTCTCACCGCGGTAGCGCTCGGGAGCGCGCACATCGAGCAGCACCCCGGATGCCGGGAACGCCGCCGCCTCGTCGATCGACAGGGCGTCGCCGCCGATCTCACGCAGCACCGCGGTGCCCTCCTCGGGGGACTCATCGGTGGTGTCGACGTCGTGACCGGCGGCGATCCATCCGCGGATGCCGCCCTCGAGCACGTGCACGTCGATGCCCGCCTGGCGCAGCAGCCACCACGCCCGCGCAGCGGCGAGGCCCTTCGCATCGTCGTAGGCGACGACCAGATCGCCGTCGTGCACGCCCCAGCGCCGCACCGCCCGCTGCAGGGTTTCGGTCGATGGCAGCGGGTGCCGCCCCTCGTCGGGTGCGCCGTGGGTGGAGAGTTCGGAGTCGAGCGGCACATAGACGGCGCCCGGGATATGACCCTCGAGATACTCGGCGTGCCCGTCGGGGCGGTCGAGCCGCCAGCGCACGTCGATCACGCGCACGGGGGCACCCTGCTCGCGCAGGTCGCTCAGTTCGTCGGGGCTCACGAAGTTGCTCATGCAGCGAGGCTACCGGCGCTATCCTCGATGAGGCACCCGTCGAGAAAGGGCACCGATGCCCACTCGTCTGCGCTGGATGCGCTTCCGCCCGCAGGAGGCCGCCCTCATCGCGATCACCGCGGTCTGGGGCAGCACGTTCCTGCTCGTGCACTGGGCGATGCAGCACTCGGGTCCGTGGTTCTTCGTGGGCCTGCGCTTCCTCGTGGCGGGGCTCATCAGCATCGTCATCTTCCACCGCGTGCTGCGCGGCATCCGCTGGCGCGATATCGGTGCCGGCGTCGCGATCGGCGTCATGATCTATCTCGGCTACGGTCTGCAGACCGTCGGACTGCAGACCATCGACTCCAGCACCTCCGCCTTCATCACCGCGATGTACGTTCCGCTGGTGCCGCTCGCACAGTGGGCCGTATTCCGCAAACGTCCGCCCGCGATGGCGTTCGTCGGGGCGGCGCTCGCGTTCGTCGGACTCGTGCTGATCGCCGGACCCGACGCGTTCGCCCTCACCCTCGGCGCGGGCGAGATCGCGACGATGATCAGCACTCTGCCGATCGCGGCCGAGATCATCCTCATCAGCGTGTTCGCCGGGCGCATCGACCTCGGACGCATCACGATCGTGCAGCTGCTCACGGCCGGCGTTCTCGGACTTCTGACGATGCCGGCGGTCGGAGAGGGGATCCCGGAGTTCTCCTGGGTGTGGGTCGTGTGCGCGGTCGGTCTCGGTGCGGCGAGCTGCCTCATCCAGCTCACGATGAACTGGGCGCAGAAGTCGGTCTCCCCCACGCGCGCGACCATCATCTACGCGGGCGAGCCGGTGTGGGCGGGCGTGATCGGGCGGATCGCCGGCGAGCGCCTGCCCGCCCTCGCCCTGGCCGGCGGCGCACTCGTGGTGCTCGGCATCCTCGCGAGCGAACTGAAGTTCGTACGGCGGCGAGCGGATCACTCGTCGAAACCCACCGGCCCCGTCAAGACCCACCGGTCCTGACGTCGCGGGCGATGGGTCTCGACGCGCGCGATGGGTTTCGACGCGCAGACCGGCCGGAGATCGGATGCTTCATCCCGGGAATAGAAGCCGCCGCGCCGCGTTCTACCCGACATGATTGAAAGTTCAACGGTCGTTCCGCTCGCCTCCGAGCGGACACGTGTGCGCGTGCCGATGGCCTTCGCCGACGGCTACTCGACCACCGTCGACGTCGTCACCTTCGACGGCCTCGTCGACGGGCGCGAGCATCTGCTGCTCGGCCTCGGCGACTGGCGCGCGGCGCTCGATCGCGCGGCGAACGGCGGCACGGCGCCCCTCGTGCGCCCGCACAGCGAGTGCCTCACCGGCGACGTCTTCGGCTCGCAGCGCTGCGACTGCGGACCCCAGTTGCGCGAAGCCGTCGAGCGCATCGCCGACGAGGGCGGTTTCCTCCTGTACCTCCGCCAGGAAGGACGCGGCATCGGCCTCTACGCCAAGCTCGACGCCTACGCGCTGCAGGACTCCGGCCTCGACACCTACGAGGCGAACGTCGCCCTCGGTCGCGGTGAGGACGAGCGCGACTACACCGTCGCCGCTCAGATGCTCGCGGCGGTCGGCGTCGACGGCATCCGCCTGCTCAGCAACAACCCCGACAAGGCGCGGCAGCTCGAGGTCCTCGGCATCCGCGTGACCGAGCACGTTCCCACCGGGGTGCACCTCTCGGAGGCGAACACCCGCTACCTCGAGGCCAAGCGCGACCACACCGCGCACACCATCGACCTCTCGGCGGCGTGAGCATGGACGCGCGTATCGACGGATCGACGGATGCCGCGCGGCACCCCCGCCGGCTCGACGACGCCGAGATGCAGACGTGGCTCCCGGTGATCCGCTTCGTGCAGCTGCTTCCGCAGGTGCTCGACCGCGCGCTGAAGGACGAGGTCGGGCTCAATCACGCGCGGTACGCGATCCTCATCATGCTCGCCGGGCACATCGAGGGAGGGGCGACGACCATGACCGAGCTCGCCCGCATCGCCGGGCTCAGCCGATCTCGCCTGAGCCACGCGATCGACTCGCTCGAGGAGCGCGGCTGGGTCGAACGCACCTCGTGCGGCGCCGACAAGCGCACGCTGTCTGCGGCCCTCACCCCGGCGGGCCGCGACCTGCTGCGCGAGGCGGCGCCCGTGCACGTCGAGCAGATCCGCGAACTCGTGCTCGACCCGCTCACCGACGAGGAACGCGGTCAGCTCGCCGGCATCCTCACGAAGCTGCTGCCCGGCGTGACGGCGGCGCTGTAGGCGTTCTGCTCTGAGCAGAAACGATGGATGCCGCAGAACGCCGCGTCGTACCGTGAGGCATGGCCGACATCGTCCCTTTCCCGCGCACGCCCCGCCCGAGCGCCCCCGAGCCGTTGTGGCGCCACCTCCTCGGCGAGCAGTTGCGCCGACGACGCCACGAACGCGGCGAGACGCTCTCCGAGACCGCCGACACCGCGGGCGTCTCGCCGCAGTACCTCTCGGAGGTCGAGCGCGGGCGCAAGGAGCCGTCGAGCGAGATGATCGCGGCGATCGCCGGCGCACTCGACACCAGCCTCATCGAGCTCACCAGCGCGGTCGCCGATGAGCTGCGCGCGGCGTCGGTGCCGGCATCCGCCCGCGCATCGGTCTTCGCCCTGGCGGCCTGAGGTTTCGCGAGGGCTGGACGCTTCGACAGGCTCAGCGACCCACGGCTGCGGCCCCTCCGCTGGGTCCCTGAGCCTGTCGAAGGGTCCCACCCCGCACTACGCCCGCGCCCCCAGCACCGTGTCGATCAATCCATACGCCAGGGCGGCGGATGCCGTGAACACGCGGTCGCGGTCGGTGTCGGCGCGCAGCTCCCGGGCCGTGCGGCCGCTGTGCAGGGCGAGGATCGCCTCCATATCGGCGCGCACCCGAACGACCTCGTCGGCCGCGAGGATCAGGTCGGGAATCGCCCCGCGCGACTGACCTGCCGGCTGGTGCAGCACCAGCCGGGCGTGCGCGAGGGCGGCCCGCTCCCCCGGCGCTCCCGCGGCGACGAGCAGGGCGGCCGGTCCGATCGCCTGCCCCACGCACGTCGTCGCGATGCTCGGGCGGATGTGCTGCATCGTGTCGTAGATCGCGAGCGCGGCCCCCGGGTCGCCGCCCTCGCTGTTGATGTAGAACTGGATCGCGCTCTCGGGACCGTCGGCGTCGAGGTGCAGCAACTGGGCGATCAGCGCGTTCGCGACCCCCGCGTCGATGCCCGTGCCGAGGTAGATGACGCGCTCGGCGAGCAGGTGCGAATAGACGTCCATGACGCGCTCGCCCCGCGGATGCTGCGCGATCACGTTCGGGATCGTGTAGCCGCTCATGCGCCCGCCCCCAGTCCGACCCGCGCACGTCGCCGGGGCATCACTTCGGAGAGAGACGACACGATCTCGTCGATGAAGCCGTAGTCGCGCGCCTGCTCGGCCGTGTACCAACGATCGTGCAGCGAGTCCTCGAAGATGCGCTCGCGGGTCTGCCCGGTGTCGTCGGAGATGAGTCCGAGCACCGTGTCGCGCATGTGGCGGAGGTCATCGGCCTGGGTCTCGATCTCGCCCGCGGAGCCGCCGATCCCGGCCGACCCCTGGTGCATGAGGATGCGCGCGTGCGGCAGCGCCCGACGCTTGCCCGTCGTGCCCGCCGAGAGCAGGAACTGCCCCGCGCTGCAGGCGAGCCCGAGCGCGAGGGTCGAGACGTCGTTGGGGACGAGGCGCATGATGTCGCGGATCGCGAGCATCGACGGCACCGAGCCGCCGGGCGAGTGGATCCAGAGGGCGATGTCGGTCGCGGCGTCCTCGGCCGAGAGGGTGAGCAGCTGCGTCATGAGCAGCGTGCCGTTGTCGTCGTCGAGGGCGCCGTCGAGCACCAGGACGCGTTCGTGGAACAGGGCGCGTCGGGCTTCGGGCCCGAACTGCGGGAGGGGGTTCTCTTCGCTCATGCCCCCAGCATCCGTCCGCGTTCGCCCGCGCACACCGAAATCCGCCCCCAGCCGATCCGCCCTGGGCAGAGGGCATCTTCACGGCGCGTAACACCCCCGACTCACGCGGTTCTTAGGCTGGAGGCATGGCCAAGCATGAAGAGAACTCGTGGTCCGAGGACGGCATCAACTTCCGCACCCGCAAGTGGGTGCGCCCCGAAGACCTCAACGCCAACGGGTCTCTGTTCGGCGGCAGCCTGCTGAAATGGATCGACGAGGAGGCCGCGATCTACGCGATCGTGCAGCTCGGCAACTACCGCGCGGTGACGAAGCTGATCTCGGAGATCAACTTCGAGGCGTCGGCCGTGCAGGGAGACCTGATCGAGATCGGTCTGACCGCCACGCACTTCGGGCGCACCTCGCTGACCATGCGGGCCGTCGCGCGCAACATGATCACGCGCAAGCGCATCCTCACGATCGAGAAGATCGTGTTCGTGAGTCTCGACGAGGACGGCAACCCGACCCCGCACGGCTACCGCGACATCACCTACAACCGCGACCGGATGCCCACCGAGCGACTCGCGACCGGCACGGTCACACTGCCCAAGCTCTGACCGACGGGCGCGAGCGCATCGAACGCCTGCGCGAGGTCGGCGATCAGGTCGTCGGCATCCTCGAGGCCGATCGACAGGCGCAGCACGTCGGCGGCGGGGCGCGCCTCGGCGGGCACCGGCCGGTGCGTGAGCGCGGCGGGGTGCTGGATGAGCGAGTCGACGCCGCCGAGCGAGACGGCGTGGGTGAAGAGCGCGGTGGCCGAGGCGACAGCGGATGCCGCAGCGTATCCACCCTGCATCCGCATCGCGATCATCGCCCCGGTGCCGCGCATCTGCCGGTCGAGGATGCCGTGCGGGTCGCCGTCGAGCCCGGGATAGAAGACCTCGGCGATCTCGGGCCGGTCGAGCAGCCACGACACGATGCGGCCGGCGTTCTGCTGCTGGCGCTGCATGCGCACGGGCAGCGTCGCGAGTCCGCGGTGCAGCAGGTACGCGCCGAGCGGGTGCAGCAGACCACCCGTCACGGCGCGTACACGTCGTAGCGCTTCGGCGGTCTCCTCGCTGCACGCCACGACTCCGGCGATCACATCGCCGTGCCCTCCCAGGTACTTGGTCGCGCTGTGCAGCGACATCGCCGCTCCGAGATCGATCGGGTTCTGCAGGATCGGTGTCGCGAACGTGTTGTCGACGACCACCGGCACGATGCCTGCGAGACGCACGACCTCGGCGATGTCGGCGACGTCGAGCGTCGGGTTGGCGGGCGTCTCGAGCACCACGAGTCCGGTATCGGGACGGATGCTGTCGCCCACCTCGGGCGGATGGCAGTAGGTGACCTCGGCGCCGAGCAGCCCCGAGCCGAGCAGGTGGTCGGTACCGCCGTAGAGCGGGCGCACCGCGACGACGTGGCGCTTACCGACCGCGTTGGTGTGCGCGAGGATCACGGCGGTCATCGCCGCCATGCCCGACCCGAAGGCCACGGATGCCTCGGCGTGCTCCATCTCGGCGAGCGCCTCTTCGAAGCGGGCGACGGTCGGGTTCCACAGGCGTGCGTACACGAGGCTGCCGTCGGCGGGCGGGCGTCCGCCGGTCGCCATCGCCTCGTAGGAATCGCCTCCGCGTTCGACGTCGGGCAGCGGGTTCGTGGTCGACAGGTCGATCGGCAGCGCGTGCACCCCGAGGTCTGCAAGATCGGAGCGGCCGCTGTGGACGGCGACGGTATCGGGATGCAACGGGGCGGTCATCTCTCCATGTTGCGTGAATCACGGCAGAAGAGCGGTGATTCGACAGAATCCGCTGAGTATCACGCTGATCTCGCTATTCTGAACAACAACGGATGCCGAGGAGGACCCTGCGTTGCCCAAACCCCCAGGATCGCCGCTCGACGAGACCGACCTCGCTCTGCTCGCGGTGCTCACCCGCGAGGCCGACATCACCAACAAGGCGCTCGCCCATCGCCTGAACCTCGCCGAGTCGACCTGCGCACACCGCGTGCGGTCGCTGCGAGAGCGCGGGATCATCCGCGACACGCGGATCCGCCTCGACGAGGCATCCGTCGGGTTCCCGCTGCAGGCCATCATCAAGGTGCGCCTCGCCAACCACACCGGCCCCACGGTCACGGCACTGTTCGACGCGCTGGCGAGTGTGCCGCGCGTCCTGCAGGTCTTCCACGTCGCCGGTGTCGACGACTTCCTCGTGCACGTCGCGGTCGAGGACGCGACGGCCCTGCGCGACATCGTGCTCGAGCACATCACCGTGCACCCGGTCGTGCGCGGCACCGAGACCCAGCTCGTGTTCGAGCTGCGCGACGGCGCCGGCCTGCTCTAGCGCGTCAGGAGAAGCCTCCGTCCTGCCGTCGCCCCTCCCGTCGCGCGAACGGCTTGATCCGATGCTTCCGGTCGCGCGAACGGCTCGTCTCGGGTCTGAGATCAGCCGCTCGCGCGACGGGAACGGAATCAGCCGCTCGCGCGACCGGGACGGATGCCGCCACTCGCGCGACCGGAACGGGCGAACCTGCGCGAGGATGGAACCCATGACCCGCCGTGCCACCGCCGCCACGCAGACCATCCGCGAAATGCGCGACTTCCTGTTCGCGAACGCGACCGATTACGACGCCGCCCGTGCGGGGTTCGCCTGGCCGGAGGTCGACCGGTTCAACTTCGCCCTCGAGTGGTTCGACGTGATCGCCGGCGAGACGCCCGACCGCCCCGCGGTGCAGATCGTCGAGGCCGACCTCTCGCTGCGGTCGTGGAGCTACGGCGAACTCTCCCGCCGGTCCGACCAGGTCGCCGCGTGGCTGACCGACCTCGGCATCCGTCGTGGCGACCACCTGATCGTGATGCTCGGCAACACGATCGAGCTGTGGGAGGTGATGCTCGCGATCACCAAGATCGGCGCGGTGTCGATCCCGACCTCGACGCTGCTGTCGGCACCCGACCTCGCCTACCGGATCGAGCACGGCCGCGCCCGCGCCGTCGTCACGCTCGGCACCCTCGGCGACCGGCTCGCAGACATCGACGACGGCATCCTGCGCATCGGCATCGGCGACGGCATCCCGGCGGGTTGGGAACGATTCGCCGACTCGGCGGATGCCCCGACCGCTTTCGAGCCCGACGGCCCGACGCCCGCCACCGACACGTCGCTGCTGTACTTCACCTCGGGCACCACCAACCGTCCGAAGCTCGTGCAGCACACCCACGTCTCGTATCCGATCGGGCACCTGTCGACCATGTGGTGGCTGGGAGTGCGGCCCGATGACGTGCACCTCAACATCTCGTCGCCCGGCTGGGCGAAGCACGCGTGGTCGAGCTTCTACTCGCCGTTCCTCGCCGAGGCGACCGTGTTCGTCTACAACTACGCGCGCTTCGATGCGAACACGCTCATGCAGGTCATGGACACGCACCACGTGAGCACGTTCTGCGCGCCGCCGACGGTATGGCGGATGCTCATCCAGGCCGACCTCGCGCGCCTCACCCACCCTCCGCGTGAGCTCGTCGGCGCCGGGGAGCCGCTGAATCCCGAGGTCATCGACCGGGTGCGCGACGCGTGGGGCGGCACGATCCGCGACGGCTTCGGGCAGACCGAGATGACGTGCTGCGTGGGCAACTCGCCCGGCCAGCCGGTGAAGGTCGGCTCGATGGGGCGGCCCCTGCCGGGCTACCCCGTGGTGCTGCTCGACCCGGTGACCGGCGAGATCGTCGACGGGTCGGGCGAGGGCGAGATCGCGCTCGATCTGTCGCAGCCGCCGCTCGGACTCATGGCCGGGTACTACGACGACGCCGAGAAGACCGCGGAGTCCCGCGTCGGCGGCCACCACCACACCGGCGACATCGCCGTGCGCGACGACGACGGGTATCTCACCTACATCGGGCGCGCCGACGACGTGTTCAAGGCATCCGATTACAAGATCTCCCCGTTCGAACTCGAGTCGGTGCTGCTCGAGCACGACCTCGTGATCGAGGCGGCGGTCGTGCCGAGCCCCGACCCGACGCGTCTGTCGGTGCCGAAGGCATACGTCTGCCTGACGGCGGATGCCGTGGCCGACGGCGAGGCCGCCCGTTCGATCTTCGCCCATGCGAACGAGCACCTGTCGTCGCACCTGTGGGTGCGGGTCATCGAGTTCGTCGACGAGCTGCCCAAGACGATCTCGGGCAAGATCCGCCGCGTCGAACTGCGGGCCCGTGAGGCCGCGCGCGTCGAGGCCGGGGAGGCCGCGGGTCAGCACTGGGAGCGCGACTACCGCTGACGGCATTCGTCTCGCCCGAGTGCCACGTCGGGGGCCGATACGACGGATGCCGAACAGACGGCGGTGTTTCGTCCGACATCCGTTCTTTCGGCCCCCGAAGTGACGCCCGCGAAGTGACGCCCGCGAAGAGCTCGCGGGCGCCGGGACTCAGCGCACGACGGCGATCGAGCCGGTCGCGGTGCTCGGCGTGCGCGCCGGCACCAGGATCGTGGTCGTGGCCGGAGCGGGCTGCGACGCCTCGACCACCGCTGCCGCTCGAGCCGCGCTGCGCGTCATGCGGCCGTTGTCGGCGACGCTGACGATCGCGCGCGCAATGCCGCCGAGCACGAGCATCGCACCCAGCGCCGCCCCCGAGATGATCAGGGGCAGCCACTGGTGGGCGAACGATGCCGTGGAGCTCAGGAGTGCTGCGGGAATCCACACCCCGACCGCTCCACCGCTGAGCCCACCGGCACCGCGAGCGATCGCGGCCCCCGCCACGATCGCGCAGACGACGGCGAGTGCCGTGCCGATCCATCCGATCGGAACCAGAAATCCGGCCAGGTCCCTGGCAATGGCAGCTGTCGTCATGATGACCCCCCGGTCTGCGGAATCTCCGCACTCTCCACAGTAGAAAAGCGTACGCGGATACCCATCCGTCTCACGCATGATCTTTGTCATCCTTTCGGAGGACAGCGATCGGAACCCTTCGTCTTCTAGACGACCGAAGTGCTCATTTCTGACGCGGTTTCGACGTTTCGATCCGCGAGGATTCCGGATGCCTCAGCGTCGGGCCTTGCGACGCGACGGGCGCAGGGTCAGTCGCCGCAGGCCGCGCTTTCGCACGACGGGGATCGGCTGGGTGACGACCGCGTCGACGACCATCGATCCGTCGGTCGGGCCGACGATCGCCATCGCCGAGGTCTCGGTCGCCTCGGCGGGTGCGACGGGCAGCTTCGCGAGCGCACGATGCGCCTTCACGTACGCGGGCACCAGCAGCACGATCGCACCGACCCAGGCGAGCGGGTTGCTGAGCGCGACGCCGGCGAACCCGATGACCGCTCCGAGCGCGACCGCCGCCACCACGCGCATGACGAGCTCGATCACCCCGGTGACCGTCGGCACGAGCGTGTGCCCGAGTCCCTGCAGCGCGCCGCGCAGCACGAACAGGATGCCGAGCGCCCAGTAGCCCGCACCATTGATGATGAGCATGAGGTGCGCGAGGTCGACGACCTCGTCCGACCCCTCGCCGACGAACAGCCGCACCATCGGCGCACCGAACGCGACGAGCAGTCCGCCGAGCACGAGCCCCGCAGCGATCGCCATCCACGTCGCCTCCTTGACCCCGCGGCGGATCCGGTCGGGGCGGCGTCCGCCGTGGTTCTGCGCCGCGTACATCGAGGTCGCCAGCCCCAGCGACGAGAGCAGGGCGACGGCGAGACCGTCGACCCGCGAGGCGGTCGTGTAAGCGGCGACGGCATCCGATCCCAGCGTGTTCAACGCGACCTGCACCGTCAGCGTGCCGATCGCGATGATCGAGGCCTGGAAGCCCATGGGCAGGCCGAGGCGCAGGTGCTCGGCGATGTCGGAGCGGGTGACACGCCAGTCGCTGCGACGCAGGTGCAGCATCGGCAGGCGACGGCGAACGAACTCGAGGCACAGCGCGACCGAGATGGCCTGGGCGATGACGGTGGCGAGCGCCGCTCCACCGACGCCCCACTCGAGGGGGCCGACCATGAGCACCACGAGACCGACGTTGAGCGCGCACGAGATCGTGAGGAAGACGAGCGGGGTGCGCGAGTCGCCGATCGCGCGGATGATCGCCGACAGGTAGTTGAAGAACATCGTGGCGCTGGCGCCGAGGAAGCTGATCTGCGTGAAGGTCGTGGCCTCGGGCATGAGCTCGGCCGGCGTCTGCAGGAGGGCGAGCAGGGGGCCGGCGATCAACGGCGCGCACGCCGTGAGGATCACACTCGTCGCGCCGCTGAGCAGCACGCCGGTCGCGACCGAACGCCGGACGGCGGCGTTGTCGCGCGCGCCGAACGCCTGGGCGATCGGGATCGCGAACCCGCTCGTCAGTCCCCAAGCGAAGCCGAGCAGCAGGAACAGCAGGGGTCCGGTCGCACCGACCGCGGCGAGCGACGTCACGCCGAGGTGCCGCCCGACGACGATCGCGTCGGCGAACTGGTAGAGCTGCTGCACGACGTTGCCGAGCAGCAGGGGGATCGAGAAGGCGAGGATGACGCGCCACGGACGGCCCGTGGTGAGGGAGGTTGCCATGAGGGAGGACTCGCAGGGCTGGAGTACGGATGCGGGGATGGCGGCACTGCTCCGTGTCGCGGGAAAGAGTCTATCGAATCGATTCGGCGAAGTGCACGCGAATCCCCTGGATAGGGTGGGCGGATGAGCAGGTATCCGGCGACGATCGCGGATGCCGTCGACCACGAGCTCGTCATCAAGAAGTCGCGGTTCCTCGCGCACATCGCTCCGGTCGGCTCGGTCGAGGAGGCCGAAACGGTGAGCGCCGGCATCCGCAAGCGGGCGTGGGACGCCGCGCACAACTGCACCGCGATGGTGACCGGCCTGCTCGGGGATCAAGCCCGCTCATCGGACGACGGCGAACCGTCGGGCACCGCGGGCGTCCCGATGCTCGAGGTGCTGCGGCGCCGCGAACTGACCGATGTGGTGGCCGTCGTCACCCGGTACTTCGGCGGCGTGAAGCTCGGCGCCGGCGGGCTCGTACGGGCCTACTCGACCGCCACCTCGGAGGCACTCGACCTCGCCCGGCTCGTGCGGCGGGAGGCGCTCACGCAGGTGCGGATCGAGGTCGCGCACGCCGACGCCGGGCGGTTCGACAATCTGCTGCGGGACTGGGCCGTGCACCACGGAGCCACGCTCGGCGAGCCGGCCTATGGGGCAGCGGCCACGCTCGAGGTCTGGGCACCGGCGGGCGAGCTCGCACACCTGGCGGATGCCGTGGCCGCGGCATCCGGAGGGGGCGTCGTGCCCGTGGTCGGTGTCGAGCGGGTGGTCGACGTTCCGGCGTGAGTTCGTTGCACGGGGTGGGCCCTTCGACAGGCTCAGGGACCCATTTTGCATACGGGGTGGGCCCTTCGACAGGCTCAGGGACCCATTTGCGTACGGGGCGGGCCCTTCGACAGGCTCAGGGACCCATGACCCTGGGTCGCTGAGCCTGTCGAAGCGTCCCCGCCCCGCGGATATTCTGAGGGGATGTTCGACAGCCCGCTCTCGGCCTCGGCGTACGAGGTGCTCGGGGTGACGCCGGGCGTCGACGACGAAGCGATGCGCCGCGCCTACCGGGCCCGCCTGCGCGAGGCGCATCCCGACACGGGCGGCGATGCGGCGGTGTTCATCCGCGTGCAGCGGGCGTGGGAGCTCATCGGCACCCCCGCAGGCCGCGCGAGCTACGACCGCACGCGCAGCGGCGGAGACGAGTGGCGCGCGCCCGAGGCCGCCCGCTCCGACACCCGTCCCCGCCCGAAGACCTCCGGAGAGGCCGGCGCCTGGCGCCGCGCGCGCTATGTGGCACTGCTCGAGGAGTGGGCGGGCGAGAGCATCCCCGACCCGTACGCCCCGAGCCTTGTGCGCGCCGCACCCCGTGCCCTGCGCCGCCTGCTCGCCGACGCTCTCGCCGAAGAGGCCACGGCCCACGCGGTGTCGGGTCTGGGCATGGGCTTCACCCTCTGGCACGGGATCGCGACGGGGCCTGCGACCGCCGACGACGAGACGGATGCCGAGCACCGCCTCGACCACGTCATCCTCGGCCCCTCCGGGTTGTACGGGGTGATGTCGGCCGACTTCGGCGGTGTCGTGGGATTCCGCCGCGGCGAGATCACCGGGCCCAGCCTCGGGCACCGCGCCCCCGTGACCGATCTGCTCGCGCAGATCCGCTCCGTCGCTCGGGCGGCCCGCGTGACCTTCAGCGGCGCGATCGTCGTGCTGCCCGACGACGACCTGTCGATGCCCTCGACGCCGCTCGGGAGCATCCGCGGTCTTCCCGTCTTCGTCGTGCGCCGCAGCATCCTGCCGACCCTCCTGCGCCAGGGCCTGCCGGGCACGCGCGTGATCGGCGGCAATGAGCTGTTCGACATCCGCACGCGGTTGCGGCACAGCATCCGCCACCTCTGACGCACGCCATCGGGCGACTCCCGCGCCGACACGCCGTACTTTTGAATCACTAAAAAGAACGGGTAAGGTCGGAGACATGGAAACCACCCTCGATGACACGCTTCGCGGCGCCGGACTGCGGGCGACCGCGGGCCGTCTCGCGGTGCTCGAGGCACTGGACTCCATGGCCCATTCGGATGCCGACCGGCTCTTCCGAGCCGTCTCGGAGGTGCTGCCGACCACGTCGATCCAATCGGTGCACAACATCCTCGCGGACCTGACGACGGCGGGCCTCGTCCGCCGGATCGAACCGGCAGGTTCCGCGGCGCTCTACGAACGGCGCATCGACGACAACCATCACCACATCGTCTGCACCACCTGCGGTGCCGTCGCCGATGTGGACTGCGTGGTCGGCGACGCTCCGTGCCTCACCCCTTCGTCCGCGGGGGGATTCACCGTCCAGACAGCCGAAGTCACCTTCTGGGGCTTGTGCCCCAGCTGCCAGAACGTCGCGCAGTAGTCCGACGCATCCGCTACCGACCCGCCAGCCGCGGAGAAGGGCTGTTCGTCGTACTCGCGCGCAGAAGGAGAACACCATGACGCAGAAACCCGCCACCACGACCCAGACCGGCACCCCGGTCGCGAGCGACGAGCACTCGCTCACCGTCGGCGCCGACGGCCCCACCGTTCTGCACGACCGCTATCTCGTCGAGAAGCTCGCGTCGTTCAACCGCGAGCGGGTGCCGGAGCGCAACCCCCACGCCAAGGGCGGCGGCGCGTTCGGCGAGTTCGTCGTCACCGAAGACGTCTCGGCCTACACCCGCGCGGCCGTCTTCCAGCCCGGCGCCACGAGCGAGACGCTGCTGCGCTTCTCGTCGGTCGCCGGCGAGCAGGGCTCCCCCGACACCTGGCGCGACGTGCGCGGCTTCTCGCTGCGCTTCTACACGTCGGATGGCAACCTCGACATCGTCGGCAACAACACCCCCACGTTCTTCATCCGCGACGCGATGAAGTTCCCCGACTTCATCCACTCGCAGAAGCGCCTGGGCGACTCCGCCCTGCGCGACCCCGACATGCAGTGGGACTTCTGGACGCTCTCGCCCGAGTCGGCGCACCAGGTCACCTACCTCATGGGCGACCGCGGTCTGCCCCGCAGCTGGCGGCACATGAACGGCTACGGCTCGCACACCTACCAGTGGGTCAACGCTGCGGGTGAGCGCTTCTGGGTGCAGTACCACTTCCTGTCGAACCAGGGCGTCGAGGCGATGCACGCCGACGAAGCCGAGAAGCTGGCCGGATCGGATGCCGACCACTACCGTCGCGACCTGTTCGAGGCGATCGCCAAGGGCGACCACCCGTCGTGGGACGTCTACGTGCAGATCATGCCGTACGAAGAGGCCAAGGCGTACCGCTTCAACCCGTTCGACCTCACCAAGACCTGGTCGAAGAAGGACTACCCGCGCATCAAGGTCGGAACGTTCACCCTGAACCGCAACCCGGAGAACTTCTTCGCGCAGATCGAGCAGGCGGCCTTCTCGCCCGGCAACCAGGTGCCCGGCACCGGCATCTCGCCCGACAAGATGCTCATGGCCCGCGTCTTCGCGTACCCCGATGCGCAGCGTCACCGCGTCGGCACGAACTACAACCAGCTGCCGGTCAACCAGCCGCACGCCGCCGAGGTGCGCAACTACATGCACGAGGGCAACATGCAGTACCGGTTCAACCCGGCGGAGCACCGCGTCTACACGCCGAACTCCTACGGCGCCGCAGGCGGACCCGAAGCCGACCCGCTGGCCGGTGTCGAGGCGAGCTGGGAGTCCGACGGCGAACTGATCCGCTCGGCGGCGACCCTGCACCTCGACGACGACGACTTCGGTCAGGCGGGCACGCTGTACCGCACGGTCTTCGACGACGAGCAGCGCGCGCGCTTCCTCGACACGCTGACGGGGCAGGGCAAGTCGATCACGGTCGACGGCATCCGCGAGCGGTTCTTCCAGTACTGGACGAACGTCGACGCCACGCTCGGAGAGGCCCTGCGCACCCGCGTCTGACGTTCACGGGGTGAGTCGCTGAGACCCACCACCCCCGCCGCGACCCATCGCCCCGCACGTCGGGGGCGGTGGGTCTCGGCGTTTGCGGTGGGTCTCGACGCGCACGCAGGCCCCACCGCAGGAGGAGAATGGATGCCGTGGCGATCCCCCTCTCCGACATCACCGACCGGCCCGAACCCCAGCAGGTCTACGCCGCCGACGGCACCCGCCTCGCAACGTACACGTGGGGAGATCTCGACGCCCCCGTCGTGATCCTCGTGCACGGGTTCGCCTCGAGCGCCCGCGACAACTGGGTCCTGACCGGGTGGGTGCGCGAACTGACGAAGGCCGGCTACCGCGTGCTCGCCCTCGACCAGCGCGGGCACGGACTCAGCGAGAAGCCGCACCTGCCGGACGACTACAGCATCCGCACCCTCGTCACCGACGTCGAGGCGGTGCTGGACGCCTACCTCGTCGACGACGCCGTGTACGTCGGATACTCGCTGGGCGCCCGTGTCGGCTGGGAGGTCGTGAAGGAGCTGCCGCACCGCATCGCGCGTGCCGTGCTCGGCGGGGTGCCCGACGGCATTCCGCTCGCCCGCCTCGACCTCGACCAGGTGCGCGCGTACATCGCCGACGGCAGCCCGGTCGGCGACCGGACGACACAGAACTACATCGCCCTCACCGAGCGTGTGCCGGGTAACGACCTGCGAGCGCTCGTGGCGCTGGCCGAGGGGATGCGGTCGTCCGGCGCGATCGATCCCGACCCGACGGATGCCCCCACCCGACCGATCCTGTTCGCGACGGGGTCGAAGGACGCGATCATCGAGGGCTCGCGCGCTCTGGCATCCGCCGCCCCCGACGCACGCTTCTTCGAGATCCCCGACCGCAACCACTTCAACGCCCCGGGCTCGCGTGCATTCAAAGAGGCGGCGGTGGAGTTCCTCGGCGAGCGTTGAGGCGGCGAGGCTTGTGCCGCCACCGAAACGGAGGAGATCTCTCGTAACCGAGGACCGATCCCGGCATCCGCTCCTGCGTTGCGAGAGATCTCCTCCGGAGAGTGCGTCGGGTACCCTGGCCGCGTGACCTCGGAAGCGGAACGCGACGCGCGCGGCGACGCCTTTCTCAGTGTCTTCCTGTCGTGGATGCTGACCGTGTTCACCCTCGGCATCTCGGTCGTCGCCCTGCTGCTCATCACCGTCAACGACTGGGGTCGTGCCGGCGCCGATCCCGGCGTCGTATCGGCGCTCACCTTGACGTATCTGGTCGTGGGGATCGTGACTGCGACGGCCGGGATCGCACTCTCGCTCGCGCACAAGGATCGCGCGAGCATCATCGCCCGGGTCGTACTCGGAGTCGTGGTGCTTTCAGCTGTCGCGACGATCGTCGCCGCGTGGGTGGTCAGCGCGAGCTGATCCGACGGGCGACGCTCGGAGGGTCGATTCCGCGTCAACCTCGCGCGAGCGCCGAACGAACCAGGCGGTCGGGCCGATGATGGGCACCAGTGCGATGACCAAGAACCACAGCAGGAAGCGGATGCCGGCGACTCGGCGGTCACGCACGGCCGAGACGAGAGCGACCACCGTGTAGACCATCGCCGCCACCCACACAGCAAAAACAACGACGTCGTAGGCGGTGGGGATGAGCGGATTGGCGTCCATGCGGGAGTCTCCTCGGGCGGTCGGACGACCAGCCTTTCACACCGTCGGGCACCGTGTCGGGCGGAGATCTCGGCGTCGGGCGGAGATCTCGGGACAGTTCGTCCGCCCAACTCGGAGAACTCCGCCCAACTGCGCGCCCCCACGCTCGACCGCGCGCCCCGCGCCCCCGCGCCCCGCGCACGCGAAAGGCCCGCCGCCTCCGAGAGGCGACGGGCCGGGCAGAGACTCAGACCGCGGTCTCGGCACGCTTCGGCAGCACCCATCCCGCACGCGGGAAGTGGCAGGTGTAGCCGTTCGGGTACTTGATCAGGTAGTCCTGGTGCTCGGGCTCGGCCTCCCAGAACGGGCCCTCGGCCTCGATCGTGGTGACGGCCTTGCCCGGCCAGAGGCCCGAGGCGTCGACGTCGGCGATGGTGTCGCGGGCGATCTGCTGCTGCTCGGGGCTGAGCGGGAAGATGGCCGAGCGGTAGCTCGAGCCGATGTCGTTGCCCTGACGGTCGCGCGTCGACGGGTCGTGGATCTGGAAGAAGAACGCCAGGATGTCGCGATACGTCGTCTGGGTGGGGTCGAACACGATCTCGACCGCCTCGGCGTGACCGGGGTGGTTGCGGTAGGTGGCGTGGTCGTTCTGACCGCCCGTGTAGCCGACCCGGGTGTCGAGCACGCCGGGCTGGCGGCGGATCAGGTCTTCCATGCCCCAGAAACAACCGCCGGCGAGGACCGCCGTCTCGGTGCCGGGGGTGCGGGTGATGGTTCCGGTGTCATCGGTCATGACTGCTCCTCGGAGTCGTGGGTGGGGGTGCCGGTGCCGTCGGTGGAGAACAGGCCGCTGTAGCGACCGTACCCCTCTTCGTCGAGCCGGTCGGCGGGGATGAATCGCAGGGCCGCGGAGTTCATGCAGTAGCGCAGGCCTCCGGCGTCACGCGGGCCGTCGTCGAAGACGTGCCCGAGGTGGCTGTCGGCCCCGGTGGAGCGCGCCTCGGTGCGCTCCATGAACAGAGAGCGGTCGGTACGCGTGGTCACGGCATCCGCATCGATGGGCTTCGTGAAACTCGGCCATCCCGTACCGCTGTCGAACTTGTCGGTGGAGCTGAACAGGGGCTGGCCCGAGACGACGTCGACGTAGATACCGGCGTCGTGGTTGTTCCAATAGGCGTTGCGGAAGGGCGGCTCGGTGGCGTCCTCCTGCGTGACCTCGTACTGCAGGTGCGTGAGGTCGCTGACGGCCTCGGGCGTCTTGCGGAATTCGTTCGACATGGTCTGTGTCTCCTTTGTCCGACGCCGCTGGCTGCGACGTCTCTGATCACAACCAGGGAGCGCCCCGTTTTGGTCCCGCAGGGCTGGGAGCGCGCTGTGAGTTTCGAGACTCGATAGAGTGTCTCGTCTGCACACACACCCTGGGGGACGCACATGTCGGTTGGTCTGCTCGCCGTCGTCGACGACATCCTGAGCGCGGCGATGAAGGCTTCGGCCAAGGCCGCGGGCGTCGTGATCGACGATGCCGCCGTGACGCCGCAGTACGTGCAGGGCATCACGCCCGCGCGCGAACTGCCCGTCGTGGCGAAGATCGCGGTCGGATCGCTCGCGAACAAGTTCGTCATCATCATCCCGGTCGCGCTGCTGCTCACCGCGTTCGCGCCGTTCGTACTGCCATATCTGCTGATCCTCGGCGGGGCGTACCTCTGCTTCGAGGGCGCCGAGAAGGTGCTCGAGTGGTTCGGTGTGCAGCACGGCCACGCCGACGAGGGCGCCCGCAACGAGAACAAGCTCGTGTGGGGCGCCGTGCGCACCGACCTGATCCTCTCGACCGAGATCATGCTCATCTCGCTGTCGAACCTCGAGGCCGGCCTCGACATCTGGACCACCCTGGCGATCCTCGCCGTGATCGCGCTCATCATGACCGGCGTCGTCTACGGCGCCGTCGCGCTGCTCGTGAAGATCGACGACATCGGTCTCAAGATGGCGAAGAGCCGCGAGAAGCGCGTGCGTCACACCGGCATGCGGATCGTGCGTTCGATGCCCGGGGTGTTCCGCTTCATCAGCATCCTTGGCACCGTCGCCATGCTCTGGGTCGGCGGGCACCTGCTGCTCGTCAACCTCGGCGAGGTCGGCGTGCACTTCGGCGCCGAAGTCCTGCACGCGATCGAGCACGCGCTCGAGCCCGCGGGCGCCGTCATCGTGTGGATCGGCGACACCCTCTTCTCGGCCGTCGCGGGTCTCGCCGCCGGCCTCGTGATCGTCGGGATCGTGCTCGGGATCGCGAAGCTCTTCGGCAAGAAGCCGAACTTCCACGAGGGCGAGGAATCCCCCGCTGACGTGCACGCCTGAGTCTGCTCGACGGGTCTGCGTTCCCTCGGCGTACCGAACTCAGGAAGAACAGCGCCGGAACCCATCGCTCGCGCCCGATTCGACATCCGAGCGGAGGTTCTTCCTGAGTTGGGTACACCTTCACCGCACCGACATCGCCGCATCCTGATACCGTCGGCGATGCGCTTCCCGTAGCGCAGACCCAGGAGAACCCCCGTGCAGATCAGGGATGCCGGAGTCGCCGATCTCGAGGCGCTCACCGAGATACACAACCACGCCGTGCTGCACACGACCGCGATCTGGAACGAGGATCCCGTCGACGTCGACGACCGGGCCGCGTGGCTGGGCGAGCGTTCGTGCGACGGATTTCCGGTGATCGTCGCCACGGATGACTCGGGTGTGCTCGGCTACGCGTCGTTCGGCCGGTGGCGCCCGCACAGTGGGTTCCGCCACACGGTCGAGCACTCGGTCTACGTGCGCGAGGGCCAGCAGGGGCGCGGCATCGGCCGCACGCTCATGACCGCACTGATCGAGCGAGCGCGCGCGCAGGGCGTGCACGTGATGGTCGCCGCCGTCGAGAGCGGCAACGCCGCATCGGTCGCCCTGCACGAGAAGCTCGGCTTCGTCGAGGTCGGGCGCATGCCGCAGGTCGGGGCCAAGTTCGGGCGCTGGCTCGACCTCTCCTTCCTGCAGCTCACGCTCGACGAGCGGGCGACCCCCGCCCCGGCATCCTGAACATGGATCCCCTGAACTGGCTCGTCGAGGCCTTCAACTCCAACTGGGTGCTCCCCGGCGGGCAGACTCTCCTCGTGCGCGAGGTCGTCGGCAACGCCTTCGGTCTCGCGAGCGCGATCGGCGGTATGCGCCGTCGCATCTGGGCCTGGCCCGTCGGCATCATCGGCAACGTGCTGCTGCTGACCGTCTTCCTCGGCTCGGTGCTGAGCCCCGACCACTCGCTGCCGCACCTGCTCGGGCAGGCCGGACGCCAGGTGATGTTCATCGCCGTCGCGATCTACGGCTGGGTGCGCTGGCGCCAGGCCGAGGGTGGTCGGATCCAGCCGCGGTGGGCGCCGACCGGAGCGCGCATCGGTCTCGTGCTCGCCCTGGTCATCGGCACCGTCGCGCTGACCCCGCTCTTCCGGGCGCTCGGTTCGTGGGAACCCGTCTGGGCAGACGCCTGGACGTTTGTCGGCTCGCTGCTCGCGACCTACGGCATGGCCAAGGGCTGGACCGAGTTCTGGCTGATCTGGATCGCCGTGGACGTGGTGGGCGTGCCGCTGCTGTTCAGTTCGGGCTACTACGCCACCGGCCTCATGTACGTGTTCTACGGCGGGTTCACGGCCGTCGGGTTCATCGTGTGGATGCGCACGCAGCGCAAGGCGGTCGAACCCGTCCTCACCGCGCAGACCGGGCTGATCGCCGTGCAGAAGGGCGCGCAGAAGGAGCGGCGCGGTCGGCGGCGTTCATAACTCCGGAGAAGACCTGCGTTCCGGGACGGGATACGTCGGAATCGGCGGCATCCGGGCTACTTCTCCGGAGTTGCGCACGGGCTCCCGACCGTCAGCGGCGCTCGCGCCCCCGCAGCACCCCGGCGAAGAGCACCACGGCCACACCGACGACGGGGATCAACAGCAGTCCCACGCGCAGGCTCGTCGCGTCGGCGATCAGTCCCACGACGGGCGGAGACAGCAGGAATCCGAGGCGCATGAGCCACGAGACGACCGTGAGGCCTGTGCCGTGACGCAGACCCGGCAGCACATCGGCCTCGTTCATCGCGGCGGGAACCAGGGTCGCCACGCCGAACCCGGCGGCGGCGAAACCGATGATCGTGCCCGGGATCGTCGGCAATGCGAGCGCGACACCCATGCCGACCACCACGATCACTCCACCGGCACGCGCGACGAGTCGCTGGCCGAAACGGTCGACGAGGCCGTCGCCGAGCAGACGCCCGATGAACTGCGCGCCGACGAGCGCGATGAACCCGGCCGCCGCGATCGCCGCAGGGGCGCCGAGCGAGCCGAGGTACAGGGTCGCCCACGAGTTGCCCGCGTCTTCGACGATCGTTCCGGCCATCGCGATGATGACCAGGGCGATCAGCATCAGCACGACCCGGGGACGGATGCCGGCGCGCACCGCCGCCTGCACCTCCCCCGGGTCGGCCACCGCCTCTTCGTCCTCGGCGTCGGCGGCCGCGCCGGCCGCGTCGAGGCCGGGGAGGCAGAACCGCAGCGCCGTCAGCGATACGGCGGAGAACAGCACCGCCGAGATCGCGAGGTGCACACCGATCGGCAGGCCGAGGGCGATGGCACCCGCGGCCATCGATCCGCCGAGCACCGCGCCGATCGACCAGACCGCGTGGAACGAGTTGAGGATCGAGCGGCCGTACCCGCGCTGCACGCGCAGACCGTGCGCGTTCTGGGCGACGTCGGTGATGGCATCCATCGCGCCGCCGATGAAGAGGCCCAGTGCGAACAGCAGCACGCTGGGCGCGAGACCGGCGGCGAGCACGCCCACGCTCGTGAGCACGGTGCCGACGACCGCGACCTTCGCCGACCCGAAGCGCCGGATCAGGGTCGCGGCGGCGAGTCCCGCAACGATCGCCCCGACCGGGAAAGACGCGACGGCCAGACCGTAGACGGTGTTGTCGAGGCCGAGCTGCTCTTTGATCTCGGGGTAGCGCGGCAGGATGTTGGCGAAGAGCGCCCCGTTGGTGAGGAAGAGCGCGGCGACGGCGCCACGGGCGCGACGATCGGCACGCGTGGGTGCGGCGGTGGTGGTCATGTCTCTTCCGTGCGGAGTCGGCGAGTGGTGATGCGCTCGACGGCGATGGCGACCTCGGCCGGGTCGCGCTCGTCGTCGTCGAGGGCGCGGTGGATCGAAAGACCCTCGATCAGGGCGTCGAGCATGCGGGCGGTCTGCGGGTCGAAGTGCCGCTCGAGTGCTGCGCGGCTCCGGGCCATCCACGCCGTCGTGATCGCCCGGTAGGCGGGATCGCGGGCGGCGAGCGTGTAGATCTCGTGCGAGAGAACGAGCTCACGCGCATCGCCGAACACGTCGCGCAGGATCAACTCGACCACCGCTGCGCGCGCCTCGGCGGGGTCGGATGCCGCGGCCATCCGCTTCTCGAACCGCTCGCTGATCTCGGTGCCGAAGCGCGTGAACGCCTCCCGGAGCAGGTCGTCGATGCCGTCGAAGTAGTAGGTCATCGACCCGAGGGGCACCCCGGCGGCCTCGGCGATGCGACGATGCGAGGCGCCGGCGACGCCGGACTCGGCGATGACGTCGAGGCACGCGTCGATGATGCGGTCGCGTCGCGCGGGATCGTTCTGGCGCCCGCGCCGACTGCCCGGTTCAGGCGCCATCTGCCGTGTCGATCTCGCGGATCACGCGCGCCGGGTTGCCGACCGCGATGACGTTCGCCGGGATGTCGCGGGTGACGACCGCGCCCGCACCGATCACGGAGTTCTCGCCGATGGTCACGCCGGGGCACACGATCGCTCCCCCGCCGAGCCACACGTTGTCGCCGATGACGATGGGTTCGGCGGCTTCGAGCTTGTCGCGGCGCATCGTCGGGTCGATCGGATGCGTGGGAGTGAGCAGCTGCACGTTGGGGCCGATCTGGCAGTCGGCACCGATCGTGATCGACGCGACATCGAGTGCCGTGAGGTTGAAGTTCACGAAGGTGCGCGCGCCGATCGAGATGTGGTCGCCGTAGTCGACGTGCAGGGGCGGGCGGATCGCGACGTCTTCGCCGAGGTCGCCGATGAGGTCCTGCAGCCAGCCGCGCGCGGCCGGGTCGCCCGAGATCGTCTGCCGGTGGTAGAGGTCGGCCAGGCGCGCGGCTCGGGCCGTGCGGGCAGCGAGCTCGGGGTCGTCGCCGATGTACAGATCGCCGGCGAGCATCCGCTCCCGATGCGTACGAGGGTCACCCGCGAAGTAGTCGGTCATGGATCGAGGGTATCACCGTGTGCGTACGATCGTACGCACTATCTCACACGGCGACGCGAGGGGCGAGGGTGGACAGCATCCGCAGCTTCTCGTGGCTCTCGCTGCCGGGGATCGCCGTGTAGACGAGCAGGGCGTGCGACTGCTCCGGATCGATGAGGCTCTGGCACGTCAGCTCGAGCGCCCCGAGATCCGGATGCACGAACCGCTTCGTCTCGTGCGGACGCAGGCCCACCTCGTGCGTCGCCCAGATCGTCCGGAACTCGGCGCTCTGCGCGTGCAGATCATCGGTGAGCGCCGCCGCCCGCGACTCCGGCCCCCGCCGCGCGATCACCTCGCGCAACCCCGACACCCACAGCCGCGAGAGGTAGTCGTGCTCGTCCGTGGCGTAGAGCTCGCGGGTACGCGGGTCGCTGAACCAGCGATACCCGATGCTGCGCTCGGGCCCCCGCAACGATGCCGTGTCGCCGGTCAGCGCGATCCCGAGCGGCGTCTGCCGCAGCGTCTCACCGAGCTCGCTGACGATCTCTGCCGGCGTGTCACCCAGACGATCGAAGATCCGCAGCATGCCCGGGCCGATGTGTTCGCTCACTCCCCCACGCGGAGGAGGCTGGTGCCCCGCGAGACGGAAGAGGTGGTCGCGCTCGTCGATCGTGAGGTGCAGCCCCTGCGCGATCGCCGCGATCATCTGCTCCGACGGCAGAGGCCCGTCCCCGCGTTCGAGACGCGCGTAGTAGTCGGCCGACATGTGGCTGAGCGCGGCGACCTCCTCCCGGCGCAGCCCCTCGGTGCGACGGCGTTGGCCCCGGTGCAACCCGACGTCCTCCGGCTGCAGGCTGTCGCGGCGCAGTCGCAGGAACCCCGCCAACGCCTCTCTGTCGATCGCCATCCGGCACCGTCCTCTCCCCGCACCGATCCTCGCACCCGCGGCCGAGGCGTATCCACTGCATGACATGTCCTGGATGCGTCGGGCAGAGCACCGCACGCTGGTAGCAGACCACGAAGGAGCATCATGACCCGCACGAACATCGACATCGACATCCCCGACCTCACCGGCCGCCGCGCCGTCGTCACGGGAGGCAGCGACGGGATCGGCCTGCGCATCGCGACCCGCCTCGCCGCCGCCGGGGCCGAGGTCGTGCTGCCCGTCCGCAATCCGGCGAAGGGCGAGGCCGCGGCATCCGCCATCCGCGCCGCCGCGCCCGACGCCCGCGTGCAGATCGCCTCGCTCGACCTCTCGTCGCTGGCATCCGTCGCCGCCCTCGGCGAGAGCATGCGGGCCGACGGGCGACCGATCCACCTGATGATCAACAACGCCGGGGTCATGACCCCGCCCGATCGCCAGACCACCGCCGACGGCTTCGAGCTGCAGTTCGGCACCAACCATCTCGGCCACTTCGCGCTCGTCGGGCACCTGCTGCCGCTGCTGCGCGACGGGCGGGCGCGCGTCACCTCGCAGGTGAGTGTCGCCGCGAACCAGGGTGCGATCAACTGGGATGACCTCGGCTGGGAGCGCTCGTACAACGGCGGGCGCGCATACAGTCAGTCGAAGATCGCGTTCGGGATGTTCGGGCTCGAGCTCGATCGCCGGAGCGCCGCCCACGGCTGGGGCATCACGAGCAATCTCGCGCATCCCGGAGTCGCGCCGACGAACCTGCTCGCGGCGCGACCCGAGCTGGGGCGCGACACCGACACCGTCGGCGTGCGCGTGATCCGCTGGGCATCGGCGCGGGGCATCCTTCTGGGCACACCCGAGACCGCGGCGTTGCCCGCGCTGTACGCGGCGACATCATCGGATGCCCGAGCTCGCCGCCTCTACGGACCGAAGGGCCCCGGCCACCTCGGCGGCGCCCCCGCCGAGCAGCCGCTCTACTCGCGACTGCGCAGCGAGGCGGACGCCGCGCGGATCTGGCAGCTGTCGGAGGAACTGACGGGCGTCACGTTCCCCGACGCCTCGATCAGTCGGTCGACCGCGAGCTGAACAGCCCGCGCAGAACGAGGAACACCACGACCGCGACGACCAGCACGATGGCGAGCTTGGCGACGAACCAGAGGATCGAGAACAGCGCGCTCACGATCCACCAGGCGATCACGATCGCCACGATGACGCCGAGGATGGTCCAGAGGTTCTTGGTCATGCCTCCAGCCTAGGTTCCCGGGGCGGGAGCCCCGCTCAGGCGGCCGGGATCTCGTCGATCGCGAAGTACACCGGCAGGCCGCGCTCGCGAGCGATCTCGACGTCCTTATCGGCGCCGGCGGATGCCCCGGGCAGACGCAGCACCGCATCGCAGTGCTGCAGCAGACGATGCGCGGTCTCGTACATGACGTCGCCGTTGGTGCTCTCATCGGCGCTCTGGTCGGGGCCGAGGGTGCGCAGGATCGGCAGAGCGACCCACTCGCCGATCATCGGCACGTGTCCGAGGCGGAAGATCGGGGCGGATGCCTCTTCGAGCCGTGCGAGGTTGGCGGCGATACGGGCGGGGTCGCCGTCGGTTCCGGAGCGGTAGGGGCCGGCGATCAGGATCAGCAGTGGAGTTCTCATGTCGAAGACTGTAGCGTTAACCGTGCAAGAACGTGCAACTTCATGAAGGAACGCAAATGCTCGGTGCGCAGCGCAAGACCCATCTGCTCGAGATCCTCGCCCGAGACGGGCGGGTGGTCGCGAAGGACGTCGCCGCCGAACTCGCGCTCTCGGAGGACTCCATCCGCCGCGATCTGCGTGAACTCGCCGACGAGGGCAAGGTGATCCGCGTCTACGGCGGCGCCCTTCCGGTGCCCGCCGCCGACCGCCCCGTCGATGAGCGGTCGGACCTCGCGACGGCGAGCAAGGAGCGGGTCGCGCGGCGTGCGGCCGACGGCATCCGCAGCGGCTCGACCATCGTGCTCGATGCCGGTACCACCACGCTCGCGCTCGCCCGCCTGCTGCCGAGTGGCGCGGATCTCACGGTGATCACCCCGAGTCCCGCGATCGCCCTCGCCGTCGCCGCGCACTCCGACGCGCGGGTCGTGATGATCGGCGGCGAGCTGTCGCGGCACTCGATGGTCGCCGGCGGCGCCCTCGCGATGGAGGCGATCCGCCACCTCGCCGCCGACACGTTCTACCTCGGGGCCACCGGCATCCACCCCGAGCACGGGCTCACCACGGGCAGTCTCGACGACGCCGTCACGAAGCGCGCCATCGCCGAGCGCTGCGCCGAGACCGTCGTGCTCGCGAGCGAGGAGAAGATCGGGGCGGTGTCGCGTTTCCCCGTGCTCGACCTCGCGGCCGTGACCGCCGTGATCACCGATCCGCTCGACCGGAATCCGTTGATCGCCGAGGTGGTCTCGGCGAAGCCCCGCCCCTCACTCAGGAAGAAGCGCCGCTGAGAGCGCATACACGGCGGATTCCGGGCCTGCGAGCGAGAGGGAGAGGAGGGGAGGACGCTCCCCTGCACGACTTCGGAGTTCTCGAGCGACACGCCGGGGGCGGATGCCGTGGCGCGGCGCGTCTCGTCGGATCTCCGAAGTTGTGCGGGACGGGGCGGCGGGACGGGACAGGGCGGGGCGCTTCGACAGGCTCAGCGACCCACGAGGCGGCGGACTCTGCGAGCCGCAGGAGGGGGGATCGGCGACCGGAAGCGCCTGCCGCCGTCATAAACCGGGTGCTTCCTCGTCTCTCACTCGGAGGGTTCGACACGCGAGCCCCGAAAGGCGGGGCGACGAGATGACCATTCCTTCCATGAACGCCGGGTGGTACCCGGCGCCCGACGGATCCGGCCAGTCATGGTGGTGGGACGGAGCGCAGTGGGTGCCGCCCCAGCTCGAAGCGCCGCCGGTGCCGCCCGCCGGTCCCGGCACCCTCCGCCTCGCCGTCGTGGTCCAGGTGCTCCTGTTCACCAGCGCGGCCCTGGCCCTCGCGACCGTCGCCGTCGAGGCGTTCGGCATCGCGAGTGTCGACGACTACCTCGGCGGCAATGACGGCGCGACCTCGACGATCGCCACCTACGACACCCTCTCCGCCGTGGTGGCGCTCCTCTCGCTCGTGGTCCTCGTCGGCACCGGCATCCTGTGGGTGATCTGGCAGCACCGCCTCGCGACGCAGGCGCTCGGCCGCACCCGTCGCAGCCCCGGATGGCATGTGGGATCGTGGTTCATCCCCGTCGTCGCTTGGTGGTTCCCGTACCAGAACGTCTCCGACCTCTGGCGTGCCGTCGGGCGCACTCGGCCCGGCTGGCAGGTCGCGTGGTGGGGGCTCTGGATCGCGAGCTCGGTGACCGGCGGCATCTCCGGACAGATGTCCTTCCGCGCGCAATCGCTCGAGGAGTATCTCGTCGCGATGATCGCGAGCCTCCTGAGCTCGCTGTTGCTCTTCGTGGCGGCGTTCTTCGCGGCGCGGCTCGTGCGGCAGCTGACCCGCGCGTACGCATAGAGTGCGGCGAGGCGAACCCGTTACCGTGATCAGGTGCCCGAAGAGACCGAGACCGACCGGCTGATCCTCACTCCCATCGACTCGACGGATGCCGCCATCGTCGAGGCGATCTTCGCCCTGCAGTCCGACCCGGCGACCTGGATGCATCTGCCGGCCGCCGTCGAGACCGACATCTCGCAGAGTCGTACGCGGGCGACGGACCACGCTCACTCGTGGACGGAGTTCGGCCTCGGCTGGTGGCTGCTGCGGCTGCGCGCACCCCTCGGCGATCTCGACGCGGGGACCGTCATCGGGATCGGCGGGGCGGCGATCCGACCCCACCAGGCCGCCGCCTGGAACCTCGGCTATCGGCTCGCTCCGGCCGCGTGGGGCCACGGGCTCGCGACCGAGGCCGGCCGTGCGGGCCTGGCCGCGGCGAACACGGCGCGCCCCGATCTGCCGGTCACCGCCCGCGTGCTCGCCCACAACCGCGCGTCGTGGCGCACGCTCGAGCGGGTGGGTCTCGCGCAGATCTGGGAAGGAGACGCACCCGCCGACTACGCCCTCACCTCGGGCGTCCAGCGTCGGGTCTACGCCGATCGGCCTCTGTCCTCGGAGGTGCTCGACCGGCTCATCGCCCTGGGCTGATCCGGTTGCGCCCCCGCACGACTTCGGAGTTCTCGAGCGACACGCCGGGGGACGGATGCCGCGACGCGGCGTGCCTCGTCAGATCTCCGAAGTTGTGCGGGGGCGGGGCGCTTCGACAGGCTCAGCGACCCAGGTCAGCGACGGGGGCAGGGCGCTTCGACAGGCTCAGCGACCCCGGGGCACCTCAGGGGTACAGGAGGTCGGGGGCCGTGGCCTCCGCCCAGTCGGGCACGGCGAAACGGGCCGGGTCGTCCCACTCCCCCGCGACGATCTGCGCGAAAGCACCGCGCACGCCGAAGAGCTTCTCGAGGGGGCTCCAGTCCGACTCCCCCGGCATCGGTACGAGCGATCGCTCGACGAGTGCGCCCGGGTGCAGCTCCTCGATCAGTGACAGCATCCGCGCGCCGGCCGAGACGGGGCGCAGTGCCTCGGCATCCGTCACGTGCAGGATGATGCCCTCGCACGCCTCGCCGGCGTGGTCGCGCACCAGCGGCGTGAACCCGTACGGCACCGCGACGAGGCCCGGCAGGTCGGCGGCGTTGACGGCGGATGCATAGCGCTCGCCGTCGATGAACGGCGCGGCGATGACGCGGAACGGCACCGCGGTGCTGCGTCCTTCCGAGACGTTCACGCCCTCGGCCAGGCAGGTGCCCGGGTAGAGCAGCGTCGTGGTCGGAGTCGGCAGGTTCGGCGACGGCGGCATCCAGGTCGCCTCGCCACCACCGATCGCGGCGTCGCGCGTGAGCCCGCCGACCTCGATCACGTCGAGCTCGACGTCGATTCCGCGCGTGCGCACCCAGTGCCGGGCGAGCTCGCCGATCGTGAGCCCGTGACGGATCGGCATCGTCCAGCGGCCGACGAGAGATTGCGCCCCCTCGTCGAGCATCGGCCCCTCGGCGCGATCGAGTCGCCCGCCCAGCGGGTTCGGCCGATCGAGCACGACGACCGCGACGCCCGCCTCGGCGCAGGCTTCGAGCAGGTGGCTCATCGTCCAGATGTACGTGTAGAAGCGGGCGCCCACGTCGGGCAGGTCGACGAGAACGACGTCGAGATCGTCCAGATCGGATGCCGCCGGCCGCACCGCATCGCCGTAGAGGCTGCGCACCTCGACGCCGGTGACGGGGTCGCGCAGGTCTCCGACGAGTTCGCCCTCCCGCGCCCGCCCACTCAACCCGTGCTCGGGCCCGAACAGGCGGGTGAACGAGAAGCCCGTCGCGGCGAGCTCCTCCCGCCCACGCCGCAGCCCGGAGGTGAGCGCGAGGTCGTTCGTCAGCATCCCGATCCTGCCGCCGGTCAGGCGGGCGAGCAGATCGGGGCGGATGTCGCGGCGGATCAGTCGGTCGATACCGAGGTGCACGGCGGGCATGTGATCAGTCGATTCTGTGGTCGGTGACGGCGTTGAAGGTGCGCTGGAGGTTGTCGGAGATCGTGTCGTAGTCGGCCTGCGCGATGCGCGTGAAGAGGAAGTCGAGCACCGCGAGTTGCGCGATGCGGCTGGCCATCGCTCCCGATCGGAACGTCGACTCGGACACGGCGGTGAACAGCACGAGATCGCAGACCCGCGCGAGCGGTGAGCGCGGGTTGTTGGTGATCGCGATCGTGGTGGCCCCCGCACGGGCGGCCACCTCGGCCGACTGCACGATCTCGAGTGTGCGCCCGGAGTGCGAGATCGCGATCGCGACGTCGCGCTCGTCGAGCAGAGCGGCGCCGGTGAGCGCGAGGTGCAGATCGGTTCGGGCCTGGGCGACCAGCCCCGCGCGGTGCAGCTTCTGCTCGAGGTCCTGTGCCGCGAGACCGCTCGACGCCGTCCCGTAGATGTCGATGCGGCGAGCGCCGCGCACGACATCGACGCATGCCTCGAGCACGTCGATGTCGATCTGGCGCGCGGTGCGTTCGATGGCGGATGCCTCGGCGAAGGCGATCTTGCGCACGGTCGTGAGGGCGTCGTCGTGGCGGCTGACATCGCTCTCCGACACCTGGAAGCGCTCGCGATCGGAAGCGGTGCGGTCGATCTCGGTGGCGAGGGCGAGGCGCAGATCCGGGTAGCCCGAGAACCCCAGGCTCTGCGTGAAGCGGGCGATGCTGGCGACCGAGGTGCCCACGGCGAGGGCGAGCTGCGTGATGGAGTTGTCGACCGCGCTCTGCGGATCGGCGAGGACGTGCGAGGCGATCTTGCGCTCGGTGGGCGTGAGCACGGACAGCCTCTGATGGATGGCGGTCATCGCACTGGTGGTCACGCGAACAGACTCGCAGAATCGTGTTACGGATGGAAGTCATTTCCAGAAACTACTTGCGGCTCCGTAATTTTTTATCCAAAGTAGGCAGAGGCATTCACAGCAGAGCGCCCCGGTCCCTCCGACGGCTCTCACCAACCGAGAGGATTCCCATGCGACACCGCACCACCCGACTCGCGTTCACCGCGGGTCTTCTCGTCACCGGGCTCGCCGTCGCGGGCTGCGCTCCGGCCGCGTCCAGCGGCGAGGGCGACGCCGAAGAGGTCACGCTCAAGATCTGGTCGTGGCAGGCATCCTCCTCGCCCAAGTGGGAAGCCGTCTTCGACACCTACGAAGAATCGCACCCCGGCGTGACCATCGAGTTCGAGGGCTACCAGCCCACGGAGTACAACCAGATCCTCGCCACCGGCCTCGAGGGCAGCGACGGACCCGACATCGCGATGCTCCGCGCCTACGGCGGCATCCAGCCGGCGATCCAGTCGGAGCAGATCGTACCGATCGACGACATCGTCGACGGTCTCGACCAGTTCGACCCCACCGTGCTGCGCGCCGCTCAGGGCAAGGACGACGGGGCCACCTACGGCGTGCCCTTCGCGTACCAGACCATGCAGATGTTCTACAACAAGACGATGTTCGACGAGATGGGCCTCGAGGAGCCCACCGACTGGGACGAGTTCATCGAGCTGCAGGACACGCTGCTCGACGAGGGCGTGACCCCGATGGCGCTCGGCGCTCGCGAGGACTGGGTGCTGCCGATGTTCCACGACATCGTGGGCTCGGCCAACTACGGCGGCGCCGACTTCGAGGAGAAGGTGCTCGCCGGCGAGGCCGACTTCACCGACCCCGCCTACGTGTCGTCGCTGCAGATCGTGCAGGACATGCAGAAGTACCTCGACAAGAACGTCAACGCGATCGCCGTCGCCGACGCCGTTCTGCAGTTCACCTCGGGCCAGGCCGCGCAGTGGCCCGGCGGCTCGTTCGACCTGCCGACGTTCCAGAACTCCGCGCCCGACACCGAGTGGGGCGTGTACGAGGTGCCCCCGGCACCCGGCAGCGCCCTCGACCACGCGGTCACCCCGGGCTACGCCGACGGGAGCTTCGGCATCAACGCCGCGAGCGACAACCAGGAGGCCGCGACCGAGCTGCTCAACTGGATGACCACGAAGGAGTTCGGCCAGCTCGTCGCCGACGAGGTCGACCAGTTCTCGGCGCTTCCCGGCGTCGAGTACTCCGACCCGCTCATGCAGGAGATGAACGAGGCGTACACCGCCAACCCGGCGCCGTACCTGCTGCTCGTCGACTTCCGCTACGGCGACCCGACCGGCACCGCGGTGCTCGGCCCCGACATCCAGGCGATGTTCCTCGGCGACAAGACGCCCGAGCAGCTCGGCGCCGACCTGCAGTCCGGGGTCTCCACCTGGTTCACCCCGGGTTCCTGATCCGAACACGAGGGGGCGTCGATCCGGCGCCCCCTCGCGGAGCGAAAGACACACCATGGCCCTGACACTCCCCCTCCGGCGCGACCCCGCCGGCCCCGGCGCCACCAAGCGCCGCACCCGCGCGGGCATCGCGCTGAGCACCCCCACGGCGGCGCTGTTCGTGCTGCCCGCCGCCGTCCTGTTCGCGGTGCTGATCCTCTACCCGATGCTCGCCGCGCTCAGCTATTCGCTCTTCGACTGGCAGGGCACCAAACAGGGCGGCTTCGCCGGCGTCGCGAACTACGTCACTCTCCTCACCAAGGAGCCCTACGCCTCCGAGCTGTGGAACGCGTTCGGGCACAACCTGCTGCTGTTCGCCGGGGCGCTCGTCTTCCAGAACTCGCTCGGTCTCGGCATCGCGACACTGCTGCACCGCCGCAAGCGCACCAAGCGCTTCTTCCAGACGATCTTCGCGCTCCCCTACCTCGTGAGCCCGATGGTCATCGGCTACCTGTGGTCGCTCATGCTGTCTCCGCTCTTCGGACCGGTCAACGCGATCCTGCGCGGCGTGGGCCTCGAGAGCCTCGCCCTGCCCTGGCTCGGCGACCCGCAGCTCGCGATCTGGGTGATCGTCCTCGTGAGCGCCTGGCAGTGGCTCGGCTTCCCGATCCTGCTCTACGGGGCAGCGCTCGGCGGCATCCCCGAGGAGATCGAGGAGGCAGCCTCGCTCGACGGCGCGACCGCCGCCAAGCGCTTCCGCTACATCACCCTGCCGATGCTCACGCCCACGATCGGCATCATCACCGTGCTCACGTTCATCGGCAGCATGGAGGCGATGGCGATCCCGTTCGCCCTCGCCGGATCCAACGGCGCCCCCGCCGGGTCGACCGACGTGATGATGCTGCTCTTCTACCGCACCGCCTTCGAGTCGGGTAACCCGAACTCGATCGGCGTCTCCTCCGCGCTCGCGACGGTCCTGTTCATCTTCATCATGGTGATCTCGGTCGTGATCACCTCGACGATGCGTCGCGCCGAACGAAAGCTGTTCTGATGAGCACCGCCACCGACACCCGTCCGGAGCCGACCACCGAAGCCATCGTCTCGGGCCGTCGCCCCACAGCCCCGCGACGCCGGTCGAGCCGCACGAACGACACCCCGTTCATCGGCCGCCTGTTCGCGAACGTGTTCCTCTGGGGATACGCGATCGTCGCGATCGGGCCGCTGCTGCTCATGGTCAACAACTCGCTTCGCACCCAGCAGCAGATCGCGACCGAGCCGCTCGGGCTGCCCGTGCCGCCGACGTTCACGAGCTTCCAGAGCGCGTGGATCACGGCATCCTTCGACACCTACTTCGTCAACTCGATCACCGTCACCGTCGGATCCGTCATCGTCACGACCGTCGTGTCGGTGCTCGCCGCCTACGCGTTCGCGCGGGCGCGGGCGAAGTTCTTCCGGGGCATCGAAGCGGTGTTCCTGTCGGGGCTCATGCTGCCGGTGCACCTCGCGATCCTGCCGCTGTTCTACCTGCTCGACTCGCTCAAGATGACCAGCAACGTGTTCAGCCTGATCCTCGTCTACGGCGCCCTCGGCATCCCGTTCACGACCTTCGTGCTGACGGTCTTCTTCCGGGCCCTGCCGATCGAGCTCGAAGAGGCGGCACGCATCGACGGCGCGGGTCCGTTCCGCACGTTCGTTCAGATCCTGCTGCCGCTCGTGCGTCCGGCGCTCGCGACCGTGATCGTCTTCCGCTTCGTGCCCGTGTGGAACGACTTCTTCTACCCGCTGATCCTGCTGCGCGACCGCGACTCGTACACGCTGCCCGTCGGACTCACCCGCTTCTTCGGCGAGTACTCCACCGACTGGCCGCAGCTGTTCGCGGGACTCACGATCGCCACGATCCCGCTGGTCGTACTGTTCCTGCTGGCCACGAAGCAGATCATCAACGGCCTCACCTCGGGCATGAGCAAGTGAGTCGCGCGTGGTGAACGGCGCTCCGGGGTCGGCGTGGGCATCGCTGCGGTCGGTCGCCGGGATCCAGGAGCGTCTCGTGCTCGGGTCCGCATCCGGCGACGAACGGATGCCGTTGACCCCCGAGCACCTGTTCGACCTCGCGTCGCTGACGAAGACGTTCACGACCGTGGCGGCGCTGCGGCTCGTCGATGCCGGGCTCGTGGATCTGGACGAGCCGGTGCGCCCGCTGCTCACGGTGGGCGCGGGTGACGGCGCCGAGCGGATCACGCTGCGGCACCTGCTCACCCACACCTCGGGGCTGCCGGCCGAGGGAGGCGCGTGGCGGAGCGGCCTCGGGGGCGACGACCTGGGCGCCCGGGTCGTCGGCAGCGACCTGCTCGCCGCGCCCGGCACCGCGCACCTCTACTCGGACGTCGGGTTCATCGGGGTCGGCGCGCTGGTCGAGCACGTGACACAGCGGCCGCTGGACGCGGTGATCGCCGAGGTCGCCGCGCGGCTCGGCGCGTCTTCGCTGACGTGGCGGCCCGAGCCGTCGCTCGCGGTCGCGACCGAGGTGCAACCGCATCGTGGGCTCGTGCGCGGCGAGGTGCACGACGAGTTGGCTCACGCGCTCGGTCGGCCCGCCGGTCACGCCGGCCTGTTCGGCACGGCGGATGATGTCGCGGCCCTCGCGCGGATGATCCGCGACGACGGAATCGGTGCCGGCGGACGCGTGCTGTCGGCCGACGGCATCCGTCTGATGACGACGCCCGCCGCGACGGCCGATGCCGGATACGGGCAGGCGCTCGGTCTGCGCGTGCGCGACGCGACCTGGATGGGCGAGGCGGATGCCGTCGGCCACACCGGCTTCACGGGTACCGCGTTCGCGGTCTCGCCTCGCACGAGCGACTTCGGGGTGCTGCTCACGAACCGCGTGCACCCGACGCGCGAGGGCACCGATCTCAGCGCGGTGCGTCGGGAGTTCTTCTCGCTCCTGGGCTGAGGCTCCCGGCTCCCTCCCGGTTCCTGAGCGAGCACAGCGAGACGAATGTCCGCGCCCTGCCCCCCCTCTCACCACCCCGCCCCGCCCCCCGCACAATTTCGGAGATCCGGCACGACACGCCGGATGCCGGGGCGCGCCACCCGGCATGTCGGCCCCGAACTCCGAAGTTGTGCAGGCGAGGCGTCCCACAACTCCGAAGTCGTGCAGGCGCGGCGGCCCGCAACACGGCTTCAGCCGTGCTTCAGCAGAAAGGCAGCACACTGGAGGCATGCGCATTCTGGTGGTCGACGACGAGGTGCGTCTCGCCGACGCCGTGCGCCGCGGGCTCGAAGCCGAAGGGTTCGCGGTCGACGTCGCTCACAACGGGGTCGACGGGCTCTGGCGGGCGCGCGAGACCCGCTACGACGCCATCGTGCTCGACCTGATGATGCCGGGCATGAGCGGGTGGAAGGTGTGCGAGGCGCTGCGTGCCGAGGAGAACTGGACGCCGGTGCTCATGCTCACCGCCAAGGACGGCGAATGGGATCAGGTCGAAGCCCTCGAGACCGGTGCCGACGACTACGTCACCAAGCCGTTCTCGTTCGCGATCCTCGTCGCCCGCATCCGCGCCCTCGTGCGTCGCGGCGCCGTCGCGCGCCCGGCCGTGCTCGAAGCCGGAGACCTGCGCCTCGACCCCGCGGCCCACGACGTCCGGCGCGGCGAGACGCCGATCACCCTCACCGCCCGTGAGTTCTCGGTGCTCGAGTACCTCCTGCGCCACCGCGGCCAGGTGATCTCGAAGCGCGCCCTCATCGACGGAGTCTGGGACGACGACTTCGACGGCGACCCGAACATCGTCGAGGTCTACGTCGGCCACCTGCGTCGCAAGGTCGACAAACCCTTCGGCCGCGAGGCGATCGAGACGATCCGTGGCGCCGGCTACCGACTGGCGGCCGACGGTGGCTAGGCGCGGCTGGCGGTCGGTGCGCGGGCGCACCACGCTCGGCGCGACGATCGTCGTGGCGGCGGCTCTGGCGATCGGAGCAGTGTCGTTCTACGGCATCCTGAGCGAGAGCATCCATTCGGCCACCGAGCGCTCGGCCGGACAGCGCCTCGACGAACTCGCCGAACGGCTCGATCAGCCGGGCGGACGCGGACCCGAGGGCGCCGACGGCCTCGGATCGCTCGACGACGAGATCGTGCAGATCGTCGCCGATGACGGGTCGGTGCGCGCCGCCAGCGAGGAGGCGCGGGATGCCCTCGGCTCGACCGCCCTTCCCGTCACCGACGACGCCGTCACGATGACCGTCGACGACGAACCGATGCTCGTGCTCTCGGACGACCTCGACGACGACCGGACACTCGTACTCGCCGTGTCGGTCGAGAACGACGCCGAGACCCTGTCGACCGTGGCGGTGCTGCTCACGGTCGCCGTTCCGTTGCTGCTGCTTCTCGTCGCCGTGACCACCTGGCTCGTGACCGGGCGCGCCCTGCGGCCGGTCAGCCGCATCCGCGAGGAGGTCGACGGCATCACCGCCGAACGCCTGCACCACCGGGTGGCGGTGCCCGACTCCGCCGACGAGATCGCGGCGCTCGCATCGACCATGAACGGGATGCTCGATCGCCTCGACGCGTCAGCGACCGCCCAGCGACGATTCGTGTCGGATGCGTCGCACGAACTGCGCTCTCCTCTCGCCGTGATCCGCCAGCACGCCGAACTCGCCCAGGCCCACCCGTCGACCACGAGCATCGGCGAACTGGCCGAGGTCGTGTCGGACGAAGGACTGCGACTGCAGGGAATCGTGGAGTCGCTGCTGCTGCTCGCACGCCTCGACGAGGGTGCCGGGGGCGTGCACGAGCCGGTCGACCTCGACGACATCGCACTCGGCGAGGTGCGACGACTGCGCTCGTCGGGCGTGGAGGTCGACGGCTCCGGCATCCGCGCCGCCCGCGTCGACGGCGATCCGCGCCTGCTCGGCCAGCTGCTGCGCAACCTCGCCGACAATGCCGCCCGGCACGCTCGGGGACGTGTGGCGGTCGGGGTCGCACCCGCCGACCGCCACGTGTTCGTCACCGTCGAGGACGACGGCGCGGGTGTGCCGGTCGAGGAGCGGGAGCGGGTGTTCGAACGCTTCGTGCGCCTCGACGAGGCCCGCAGCCGCGACGCCGGCGGCAGCGGACTCGGTCTCGCGATCGCGCGGGGCATCGCCACGGCCTCGGGCGGAACGGTCGTCGTGGACGACTCCCGCTGGGGCGGCGCCCGGTTCGTCGTGACGCTGCCTCTCGCGCGCTGAGGGGTTTCTCGGGCCGGGACGCTTCGACAGGCTCAGCGACCCAGTTGGGCGTGCGGGCCTCGACCATTGGCTCCCTGAGCCTGTCGAAGGGCCCCACCCCGCACGGGGCCCTTCCTGAAGACCGCTTCAGGACGCTTCAGGGTGGCTTCAGCGGTGTCGCGGGAGCATGAAGCCATGAACGACAAGACCCCGAACCCCGACCACACGCCCGAGTCCACGCCCGACGCTCCGACGGTTCCCGTCACGCCGACGACGGATGCCGCGGCGCCCGCACCGACCGCACCCGCGGCCGACGCATCCGCGGCTCCTGTCGCTCCGGCCCCGAAGCCCGGCCGCAAGCGCGCCCTCCTCATCGGCGGAGGCATCGCCGCAGCCGTGGTGCTCGCCGGCGGTGGCGTGGCGATCGGCGCAGCGATCGGCGATGAGTTCGGCGACGACGACGACCGTCCCTCGATGTCCGACGGCCCGCGCCACGACGACGACCGCGGAGACGAACGCGGGCAGGACGACCGCGGAGACGACCGCACCGACGACGGCGCCCCGCAGCAGGGCGGCCCCGTGACCGGCATCGGATCGGACTCCGCCGACGAGATCGTCGACATCGCGGATGCCGCCCGCGGAGCCGCCGACGGCGACGTCACCTCCATCGACGCGAAGCGCGACGGTACCTGGGAGGTCACGCTCGAGACGGCATCCGGCGACGAGTCCGAGGTGCGCGTGACCGCCGACCTCGCGACGAGCATCGTGTCGACGGATGCCGCCGACGGCGACGACACCGGCCCGTCGCTGACCCTCGACGAGGCGACCATCCGCTCGCTCGTCGCCGCGGCGCTCGACGAGGCCGAGGGCCTCATCACCGATCTCGATGTAGACGACGACAGCGTCAGCCCGTACGACGTGTCGGTGCTCACGAGCGACAACCGTTCGATCGACATCGACCTCGACAGCGCCTTCGCGGTCGTCGGCACCGATCTCGACGACTGATCCGTCGCGCCCGATCGGGCCGGACTACCATTCAGGTATGACGAACTCCGGCCCGATCGACGACGTCTCCATCGGTGGAGAGATGATCCGCCTCGGTCAGTTCCTGAAGTTCTCGGGACTCATCGACTCGGGCGGCGACGCGAAAGAGGCGATCATCGACGGCTTCGTGAAGGTCAACGGAGAGGTCGACCGCCGACGCGGGCGCCAGTTGCACGACGGCGACCTGGTGTCGTTCGAGGCCCGCACGGTGCGCGTGCGCCCCTGATCGCGATCTCCCGTCACGGGCGGGCGACCTGATACCTCAGATACATCAGCCCGCCGTCGAAGCGGTGCTCGTCGATCAGGTCGAGGTCGAGGTGCACCCCGTCGGGGAAGAACCGCAGCCCGCCGCCCACGATGCCCGGCCCGATGAACATCTGGAACTCGTCGACCAGCCCCGCGCGGATCGCCTCGGCCGCGATCGTGGGCCCGTCGATCGTGAGGTCGTGCGGCAGCTCGTCCTTCCACCGCGCGACCGCCTCCGGGTCGAACGAGCGCTCGATGCGGGTGCGGGCGCTCGACACCTCGGTCAGCGTGCGTGAGAAGACGATCTTGTCGGCCTTCTGCCAGCTCAGCGCGTAATCGATGCCCTCCTGAGGCTGGTCCGGTTCGAGGTGCGCGGTCTCCCAGTACGACATCGTCTCGTACATGCGCCGGCCGTAGAGATAGGTGCCCACGTCGTCGAACTGCTCGGTGATGAAGGTATGCACCCCCGGGTCGAGCGCCCAGTCGAACCCGCCGTCGGGGCCGCTCGCGTACCCGTCGAGCGACGTGATCATGGAGTAGATGAGGCGTCCCATGGGGCGACCGTACCCCGCCCGGGATGGTCACGACAGGGGGGTGCCGATCTCGGCCCCCTAGACGCTCGACCGGCAGCCGCGCAACCCCGGTTCGCTCCTGCGCGCGGGCTGACAGGATTCGATCATGAAGATCGTCTCGTATGCCGCCCAGCAGCTCGTCACCACCGATGACGTCGCCGATGCCCTCGTGGTTCTCGCAGCGGCGATCGCGAACGAGGGCGGGTCGCAGGCGGTGCGGATCCCGATCGTGATCGACGGGACCCTCGACTCTGCCGAGCTCGTCGTGGGTCTCGGCAACGACGTTCTCGTCGCGCCCCAGGCCTCTGCGGGAGACGAACCGGACTTCTCGGAACACGCGCAGAAGCTGCGTGAGCACCCGTCCTACCCGCTGACGTCCCACGCCGAGGAAGAGGAGGAGACGCCGTTCGAAGGCTGGAACCTCGACCTCGACCTCGACGCCGGAACGCGCACCGATCGCGGCTGACGTCACCCATGCTCCCCACCCCCACCGGTCGCCCCCTGGAGACCTACGCGCCGATCGGTGATGGTCGCACCGTCGCTCTGATCGGCACGGACGGCGGGGTCGACTGGCTCCCTCTCCCCGATCTCACCGACCTTCCGGTGTTCGCGCGCCTTCTCGATGAGGACTCGGGCGGATGCTTCGACCTGCGTCCGGTCGCCGACTTCCGCACCGAGCGCCGGTACATCCCCGAGACCAACGTGCTCGAGACGACCTTCGTGACGGATGCCGGGCGCGTACGTGTCACCGACGCCCTGGTGTCGGGCGTGGCCGGGCGGCTGCCCTGGGCCGAGCTCGCCCGGCGGGTCGAAGGCATCGAGGGGTCCGTGGAGATGCACTGGTGCGTGCGACCCGGTACCTCGCTGCGCACGGCGGCGCCCTGGATCGAGAACACCGAGCACGGCGCCGTGGTTCGCAGCGGCGCCACGGCGTTCGCCATCGTGGGCTTCGATCATGGGCCGCGGCATCCCGATCCCGACGGGTCCGACGGCCCGCTGCTCGACGGCGGCTTCACGACGGCGCCGGGCTCCCGCCACCTGATCTCCCTCGCGGCGACGCACGACGAACCGCTGCACATCCCCGACCCGCACAACGTCGACGACGGCATCGATCGCACGATCGAGAACTGGGAGCACTGGTCGCGCGTGTTCTCGTACGACGGCCCCTGGAGCGAGCACGTGCAGCGGAGTGCCCTCGCCCTGAAACTGCTGATCTACAGCCCGTCCGGAGCCATCGCCGCCGCCGCGACGAGTTCCCTTCCCGAAAGCGCGGCCGGCGGTAAGAACTGGGACTACCGCCACGCCTGGGTGCGCGACCTCGCCTACACGGCCCACGCCCTGGTGCGCTTCGGGCTGCGCGAAGAGACCCAGGCCGCCCTGTCGTGGATGCTCGGGACGATCCGCGACCACGGCCCCGAGCTCCACGTCATGTACACGCTCAACGGCGACCTGGTGCCCGAGCCGCACGAGTACGACGTCGAGGGCTGGCGCGGGATCGGGCCGGTCGTGACCGGCAATCCGGCGGGCGACCAGCTGCAGCTCGGCGTCTACGGTGACCTGCTCGCGATCTGCCGCACCTACGCCGATGCCGGGAACGTCCTCGACATCGGTACGGCGCGCATCCTCGCCGGAATCGCCGACCGCACGTGCGACGTCTGGCGGAACCCGGACTCGGGCATGTGGGAGCTTCCCGAGGAACGGCACTACGTCTCGTCGAAGATGGGCTGCTGGAAGGCCCTCGACGACGCCGTCGCGCTGGCCGATGCCGGAGCGATCCCGGGGAGCGCCGACCGCTGGCGGGCCGAGCGCGAACGCATCCGCTCCTGGATCGACGAGAACGGCTGGTCCGCCGAGCGCGGTGCGTACGTGTTCTACGCCGGCTCCGACGAGCTCGACGCCTCGGTGCTGCTGCACGCCCCCTCGGGGTTCGATCGCGGCGAGCGCATGTCGTCGACGATCGATGCCCTCACCGCCGAACTGGGTGCGGGGCCTCTCCTGTATCGCTACAGCCGGGTGGATGCCGAGGAGAAGACGTTCGTGGCGTGCGCGTTCTGGCGTGCCGAGGCGCTGGCATGCGTCGGCCGGCACGACGAGGCCCTCGACCTCATGGAGCAGCTGATCACCCACGCGAACGACGTCGGCATCTACGCCGAGATGATCGACGCCGACGACGGCTCGGCCTGGGGCAACACCCCGCAGGCACTCAGCCATCTCGCGTTCCTCACCGCCGCCATGACCATCCGCGACGTCGTCCCCGACGAGCTGTTGCGCGACCGCACCTGAAAGACCGACAGGAAACAAAGAAGGGAAACACCCCATGTCCCGTGACCAGTACACCTTCACCAACCCCGCTGAGCTGTACGCCGACATCGAGCCGCAGAAGCAGCACATGCCCGAGCCGGGCCTCGACGCCGACCTCGCTCCGAAGGCCGACCTCGGCGAGGAGAGCTACCGCGGCTCCGGCCGCCTGACCGGCCGCAAGGCCCTCATCACCGGTGGCGACTCCGGCATCGGAGCCGCCACGGCGATCGCCTTCGCTCGCGAGGGCGCCGACGTCGCGCTCTCCTATCTGCCCGAGGAGCAGGAGGATGCCGAGCGCATCGCCGGCATCGTGCGCGACGCGGGCGTGAAGGTCGCGACCTTTCCCGGTGACCTGCGCGATCCCGAATACTGCCGCACGCTCGTCGCCGAGACGGTCGGAGCCCTCGGCGGCCTCGACATCCTGGTGAACAACGGCGGCAAGCAGATCTACCAGGAGTCGCTGACCGACATCACCGACGAGCAGTTCGACGACACGTTCAAGACCAACGTGTACGCGATGTTCTGGATCACCAAGGCCGCGCTCCCCCACCTTCCGGCGGGATCCGCGATCATCAACACCACGTCGATCCAGGCGTACTCGCCGGCCGGCATCCTCGTCGACTACGCCTCGACCAAGGCGACCATCAACGCGTTCACGAAGGGCCTCGCGCAGCAGCTCGCACCGAAGGGCATCCGCGTGAACGCCGTCGCGCCGGGACCGATCTGGACCCCGCTGCAGCCGAGCGACGGCCAGCCGCAGGAGAAGATCGAGCAGTTCGGCGAAGAGACCCCGCTCGGACGCATGGGCCAGCCGGCCGAGCTCGCCCCCGCCTACGTGTACCTCGCGTCGGCCGAGTCGAGCTACGTCATCGGTGAGACGCTCAACGTCAACGGCGGTATGCCGACTCCCTGAGCCGGCGTCGCATTCGGGCCCGTCACGCAAGAGCGTGACGGGCCCGTCGTGCGCCGGACCCGGGCGACGGGCGGATAGCGCGGCTGAGCAACGAGCGCGTGCCCGTACCTCGCACCTCCACGCCGGTCAAGCCCGTCGCGCCGCAGCATCCGCCCCGACAGGCTGGAACCGCTCAGACCGACGACCCTTGGAGGACACCATGACCGACGCCAACGACAGCCGCATCGACTCGACCCCTGAGAGCGTCCAGCCCCTCCGTGACGACGAGGCGACGTCGTTCGCCGACCCGTCCGACGACCCGGCGCAGGCCGAATGGGAGCGCACCGAGGCGCGTGATGCGGGCGAGGACGTCGACGAGACCACCGCGACCGGCGCGGACCCCGACGAACTGCCGTCGGTCGACGACGAGATCCCCGCCCAGGATCTGCCCACCAGCGGACTCCAGCCCGAGACGCAGGAGGGCGACCCGGTGATCGCCGAGATCGGCGAGGACGGCGAGGGCGACCTCTCGCCCAACGACATCTGAGGCCGTGAGCACACGGCTGCTGCTGCTCGCCGACACGCACGTGCCCGCGCGGGCCAAGCGACTGTCCGACACCGTGTGGCGCGAGGTCGACCGCGCCGATGTCGTCGTTCACGCCGGCGACTGGGTCGATCTTGCGACGTTCGAGGCTCTCGACGCGCGCGCGGATCGGCTGATCGGGGTGTGGGGCAACAACGACGGCCCCGACCTGCGGGAGCGCATGCCGGAGTTCGCCGTCGAGGCGATCGAAGGGCTCACCGTGGGCGTCGTGCACGAGACCGGGTCCGCCACGGGCCGCGAGCGGCGCATGGACCTCGCCTACCCGGACGCCGCACTCGACGTCCTGGTGTTCGGTCACAGCCACATCCCGTGGGACTCGCGGACGCCCCGCGGCATCCGTCTGCTCAACCCGGGGTCACCCACCGATCGTCGCCGTCAACCCGTCTGCACGCTCATGACCGCGGTCGTCGACGGTGCGGAACTGCGCGACGTGGAGCTCGTGCCGGTCGAGCGCGCCTGAGCATCACCGCGCGGCCCTCGCTCCTCAGGCCGCGAGCGCCGATTGCTCGCGCCGCGTCTTGGCCTCGCCCCGGAGCACGGCGGCGACGCCGAGGCCGCAGAGTGCGAAACCGACGAACGTCACGATGGTGAGGGGTTCGCCGAGCAGGATGCCGCCGGCGATCGCAGTGGCCGGCGCGATGAGGAACAGCAGTGCCTGCAGGGTGGTGATTCCCACGCGACGCAGCAGCCACCAGTACAGGCCGTAGGCGGCGAGGGTCGGGAAGAGCGCCGTGAGCACGACCGCGAGCCAGAATGTCGCGGATGCCGGGGGCACGAGCGATCCGGTCACCGCCGAGACGATCAGCAGCAGGGCGGCGGTGACCGTGACGTGGATGGCGAGCGTGACGACCACGCCCGTCTGCACCTGCGACCGGCGCTGCAGGAACGTGCCGACGATCAGGCACACCATCGCGGTGGCCGGCAGGAGGTACGCGATCGGGGGCGCGGCCGACGACCCGAACTGCGACTGCACGACGAGCAGAACCCCGACGGCTCCGAGCGCGAGACCCGCCCACTGCGATCCCCGCACGCGCAGTCCGAGGATCGGCCCCACGAGCACCGCGACGATGAGGGGTTGCACCGCATCGATCAGCGCGACCGTGCCCGTGGCGATGCCGGTCGCTACGGCTCCGTAAACGGCGACGCAGTACCCGAACTGCGCGAAGAGTCCGATCAGGGCCTGGGTGCCCACGTCGCGGCGGGTGATCCCCTTCGCGGCTCCCGAGATGCGGACGACGAGCAGCAGCACGATCGCCAGAGGTACGAACCTCCACACGAGCAGCGTGAGCGGGGAGACGTCGATCACCGCGAAGGCGGGGATGACGAAGCCCGAGCTCCAGGTGACGATGAAGGCGGCGGCCGCACCGACCGTCACCAGACCACCAAGTATACCGATCTGTTTACTCATGTCTGCGACTATACAGGTTGGTATAGTTTTTGCATGACCTCGACCGTTCCCGAGCTCGCGCCCCTGACCCCCGGAGCGCGCCGCGTGCTCGATGCCGCCTCCCGGCTCTTCTACGAGCGCGGCATCCATGCGGTCGGCGTCGACACGATCGCCGAGACCGCCGGCGTCACCAAGAAGACCCTCTACGACCGGTTCGGCTCCAAGGAGGCGCTCGTCGTCGCCTACCTGCAGCACCGCGATGCACGCTGGCGCGACTACGTCGCCGCGCACCTCGCCCGGGTTCCCGAGCCGGGCATCGATCGCGTGCTCGCGATCTTCGACGCCGCGATCACCTGGTCCGACGAGAACAGCCCCAAGGGATGCAGCGCCATCAACGCCCGCGCCGAGATCGGCGAGGGCAACGACGACCACCCCGTCTTCCCCGAGGTGTCTCGCCAGAAAGCATGGCTGCTCGACCTCTTCGAGGAACTCTGCGCCGAGGCCGGCATCAGCGATCACCGCGCCATCGCGCAGGCGCTCATGCTCCTCTACGAGGGGGCGATCGTCACGGTCGGCATGGAGACGTTCGGCGAGCCCTTCGTCGTCGCGCGCGGATGGGCGCGCGCGCTTCTCACCTCGGATCGACCGGCCGGCTGAAGACCCCTGCGGAGGTCAGTCTCCCGAACCCTTGCCCGGCTTCCCCGCGTGGTCGGGCTTGTTGCCGTTCTGATCGGATGGGTTGTCCTTCGCCCCGCTGCCGGGGGTGCCCTTCTCTCCCTGACCCGAGTCGCCCTTCCCTCCATCGTCGACCGACTCGACGACGGGCTCGGACGGCGCGACGGGCTCGCTGACGACCTCGTCGCTCACCGGCGCCTCCGCCTCGGGCTCGGCCTCGGCGGGCACGACCTCGAGGGAAGCGACCGCGCGGGACACGGCCTCCGAGAGCGCGCTTCCCGAGGCCCCTGCTTCCGGGGCGAGCGTCATCGCCCCGCCGACGGTGATGCCGGCGACGGCGAGCGCCGCCGCTCCCGCGATCACCCGCTTACGGGTTCGACTGCCGCGCGCGGGGCGCTCCGCGGGGAGCACGGCCGTGCGGGCCGTCTCGGCATCCGCAGCTCCGGCGCCGTCATCGACGGTCGCCGCTCCGGTCACCACGGGCAGAGCAGGGCCCTCTGAGGCCGGACGGCTCGCCGCCGCCTGTGTCGCCCGCTGACCTCCGCTCAGGAGCGCGCCCGCCGCCCTGGCCACCTCGGCGGCCGTCGGTCGCCGATCGGGTTCCATCGCGGTCATCCGCTCCAGCAGATCGCGCCAGGCGGGATCGACGTCGCCCGGCACCTGCGGCGATCCGGCCAGCCGCGCGATCGCCGCGGCGCGACCGGAACCGATCGGCGTGTAGCCGGGATCGCCGGTCAACGCCTCGAGCGCCACGAGCCCCAGAGCGAAGATGTCGGCGGGTGTGCCCGGGTCCTTGTCACGCAACTGCTCGGGAGCCATGTAGGTGAGGGTGCCGAGCACGATGCCGGGAGTGGTGAGGCGCGATCCGTCGACCAAGCAGGCGATTCCGAAGTCGGCCAGCTTCGCCGACCAGGCGCCGCCGCTGCGCGTGGCGCGCCTGCGCAGAAGCACGTTCGACGGCTTGACGTCGCGATGCACGATGCCGGCCGCATGCGCGGCGGCGAGGCCCTGCGCCAGATCACGGGTGAGCGCTGCGAGTTCGCGCGACGGTATCGGCCCCTCCGCCATCCGCTGCGCGAGCGTCGGGCCGTCGATGAACTCCATCACCAGGTACTGCGGCCGCCCCGGGTCGAGCTGGGCATCGAAGAGGGTGACGAGCGACGGATGACTCAGCGAGGCGAGGAGCGCCTTCTCGGTGTGCGCCCGCTCGATCGCGACCGTCGCCTCGTCGCCCGGATGGATCATCTTGATCGCGACGGTGCGCCCGAGGTGGGTGTCCTCGGCGCGGTACACCGTCGCCATGCCGCCCTGCCCGACGCGGTCCTTCAACAGGTACCGGCCGTCGAGCAGAGCCTCCGTGGGCGACACGACTTCCAGCGTCATCGTGGGTGCTCCTCATCGCGAAACGTCGATCGATGCTCCGAGACTACGGATCACGCGAGGCGGGGTCAGTGGGCTTGACTCCGGACGCTCGGGTCGTTTCCGTTCGCGCCGCCCTCACGCCGCGAACGGAACCGCGCCCACCAGCACGCCGACCGCGAGCATCACGAGCGACACCGCGCACGCCCGCCACAGCACCTTCTTGTGGTGGTCGCCGAGGTTCACGCTCGCGAGCGAGACGAGCAGCAGGATCGCCGGCACCAGCGGACTCTGCAGATGCACCGGCTGCCCGGTGATCGACGCGCGCGCCATCTCGACGGGCTCGATGCCGAAGTGCTCGGCACTCTGCGCCAGCACCGGCAGGATGCCGTAGTAGAAGGCATCGTTCGACATGAAGAACGTCAGCGGGATCGACAGGATACCGGTGATCACGGCGAGGAACGGACCCATGGCCGTGGGGATCGCGGTGGTGATCCAACCCGCCATCGCGTCGACCATGCCGGTGCCGTTCAGCACGCCCACGAGCACTCCAGCGGCGAGCACCATCGAGACCACCCCCACGATGCTCGGGGCGTGGGCGACGATCTCATCGGCCTGGCTCTTGAGCTTCGGGAAGTTGATGACCAGAGCGATCGCCGCGCCGACCATGAAGACATAGGCGAGGGGGAAGATGTCGGCGACGAGCAGCACCATGACCGCCGCGGTGAGGGCGAGATTGACCCAGATGAGTTTCGGCCGCAGCGTGGCGCGGTTCGGGTCGAGCATCGTGTCGGCCATCGCCGTGTCCTCCCGGTCGAGCAGCGCGGTCGCCGCCGGCAGGCCTCCGCGGCCTCCGGCGAGGGTGACGATGTTGCCGGTGCGCAGGGTGGCCCGGGCGCCCGGGGTCGCATTGCCGCCGCGGAACACCTTCGAGCCCGTGCCCGCCGAGCCGCCGAAGCGGGCGGGGTCGATGCTGCCGAGGCGCTTGCGCTCTCCGAGCCCGAGGAACCAGGCGAAGAGCAGGGCCACGATGAGTCCGGCGCCGAGCGACGGGAGCATCGGCACGAAGACGTCGGTTGGCTGCAGGCCGAGCGCGGTCGCGGCGCGCACGGTCGGGCCGCCCCACGGAACGATGTTCATCGTGCCGTTCATGAGTCCGGCGACGCAGGTGAGCACGACCGGGTTCATGCCCAGCTTCAGGTAGATGGGCAGCATCGCCGACGTGGTGATGATGAAGGTCGTCGAGCCGTCACCGTCGAGCGACACCGCACCGGCGAGGATGGCCGTGCCGAGCACGATCTTGGCCGGGTCGTCGCCGAGCAGTCGTGTGATGAAGCGGATGAGCGGATCGAAGAGACCGACGTCGATCATGATGCCGAAGTACATGATCGCGAACATCAGCAGCGCAGCGGTCGGCGCCATGTCGGAGATCGCGTCGATGATCATCTCGCCCAGGCCGAGACCTGCGCCGGCGAAGAGGCCGAAGACCGTGGGCACCAGGATGAGGGCGACCATCGGGGTGAGGCGGCGGGTCATGATGAGCGCCATGAAGACGAGCACCATCGTGAACCCGAGGGCCACGAGCACACCCTCCGGCGGCAGGAACGCCGTCGCGTAGCCCTCCTCGGCGGAGAGCAGGATTGCAGGTTCCACGTTCACATCGACTCCTTCGTCGCGTCGTGCATCAGAGCGGAGCACCGCGTGCGGCGCATCCCGAGAGACTAGGTCGGTCGGGCCCGCCGGGCGCGCTAAGTCGCATTGCCGCACGTTGTGCGCGTAGCGTGTGTTCTGCGCATTGTGCTCACAACGGAGTCGAGGAGGTGCCACCGTGCGATTCGCCACCCGTCTGCTGCTCGTGCAACTCGCGACCGTCGCGGCGGTCGTCACCGTCTGCACCCTCGTCTTCGGGTGGCTCGCCGTTCAGCAGCTGCGGGCCGAGTCCGAGGCGACCGCGCTCAACATCGCACGCACCCTCGCCGAGGATCCCGACGTGCGTCAGCTCGTCGCCGAGTTCTCGGCCGATCCCGGCACGCCCGAGGCGGTGGCGCTGCGCGACGGCACGCTGCAGCAGATCTCGGTCGCGGTCGCCGATCGCACCGATGCCCTGTTCGTCGTGATCACCGACGATCACGGCATCCGTCTCGCCCACCCCAATCAGGATCTTCTCGGCCAGGTCGTCTCGACGCCGTTCGAAGAGGTGCTGCGCGGAACCGAGGTGGTCGACTGGGAGGTCGGCACGCTCGGCGAATCGGCGCGGGCCAAGGTGCCGATCTACGCGGCGGCCGGACAGCCGCCGGTCGGCGAGGTGAGCGTGGGGTTCGAGCGGGCGAGCGTGTTCGACGAACTGCCCACCCTGATCGCGACGATCGCGGTCGCCGGCGGCGCGGCGATCGGGCTGGCCGCCCTGGCCACGCTTCTGCTACGCCGCCGCTTCGAGCGGCTGACGCTGGGGGTGCAGCCCGAAGACCTCGTCGCGCTCGTGCAGAATCAGGCCGCCGTGCTCGAGGGGGTCGGCGACGGCGTCTTCGCGGTCGACCCCGACGGCGTCGTGCGCGTCTGCAACAGCGCGGCGGAGCGGATGCTGCAGCTCGACTCCCCCGTCGGTCGCCGAGCCTCGTCGCTCGGCCTCGACGACACCGTGCGACGCCTGCTCGACGGCCGAGGTGCGAGCGCCGAGACCGTGGTCGGCGACCGGGTGCTGTATCTCGACGCCCGCCCGGTCGTACGCGAGGCGCGACCGCTCGGGGTGGTCGTCGTCGTGCGGGATCGCACCGACATCGAGGCCCTCGCCGGTCGCCTCGAGACCGTGCGCGCGACGACCGAGGCGCTGCGGGTGCAGCGGCACGAGTTCGCCAATCGGCTGCACGTGGTATCGGGTCTGCTCGACGCCGATCGGGGGCGCGAGGCCCGCGCCTTCCTCGACGAACTCACGCATCGCGGCTCGGTGGGCGTCGAGCTCGCCGGGATCGAGCGGGTACCCGACCCGTTCCTGCAGTCGTTCCTGGGAGCGACCGCGGTCACGGCCCGCGAGCGCGGAGTCGCGCTGGTCATCAGCGACGACACCTTCCTGCTGGGCGAGGTGACCGCCGCCGAAGACGTCGCGGCCGTGCTGGGCAACCTGATCGACAACGCGATCCGCGCCGCCGTCGCAGGCGCCGAACCGCGACAGGTCGAGGTCACCCTCCTCACCGACCGGGAGGGGCTCGTGCTGACGGTCGCCGACTCCGGCTCGGGCATCACCCCGCCCGATCGCGACCCCTTCGCGCCGACCACCGAGACGATCGCCGTGCGCCCCGGCTCCGACGCATCGGATGCCGGCCCCGTGCACGGCCACGGGTACGGGCTGCCGCTCTCCCGCGACCTCGCCCGCCGGCGCGGTGGCGACGTGTGGCTGATCTCGCCGGGTGGTGACGGCGGCGGTGCCGTCTTCGGCGCCCGCATCCCCTCGGCGGTCCGACCGCCCGAAGACGACCGGCATCTGGAGGAACAGTGACCGACGACATCCGCGTGCTCGTGATCGACGACGACTTCCGCGTCGCGGGCCTGCACCGCGACGCGGTGGCCAGCGTGCCCGGGTTCGTCCCGCTCGAGGCGGTGCACACGCTCGACGCTGCCCGCCAGGCGCTGCGCGCGCATCAGCCCGACCTGCTGCTGGTCGATGCTTATCTGCCGGACGGCGACGGCATCCGCTTCGTCGCCGACACCGAGCGCGACGCGTTCGTGCTGTCGGCGGCGACGGATGCCGTGACCGTGCGGCGAGCGATCAATGCCGGCGCCCTCGCCTATCTCGCCAAGCCCTTCGACGCCGCCGCGCTCGCCGACCGACTGCGCCGCTACGCCCGCATGCGCAATCTGCTCGGCGGCGACGGAGCGCTCACCCAGGAGCGCATCGACCGCGCGATGTCGATCATGGCCGGCGGCGCCGAAACCGCGACCGTGTCGCGGTCGGCGACCGAGCAGCTCATCCTCGATGGACTCGGCGACGACGACGAGGCATCCGCCGCCGAGGTCGCCGAGCGCGTGGGCATCTCACGCGCCACGGCCCAGCGGCATCTCGCGGCTCTCGCCACTCGCGGCCAGGTCGAGGTGCGCTTGCGCTACGGCACCACCGGTCGGCCCGAGCATCGGTACGTGCGGGTGGGGAAGCGGTAGTTCGGATGCTGGCGCTTACGGCGTCGGCGATGGGATGCTGATCGGATGGACCGGAGAGCGAAGATCACGATGGTCGTGTCCGCTGCGACGGTCACGGGGCTGCTCGTGCTGGCGCTGCCGGCCGTTCTCGGGGCGACGACCTGGGCCACCGAGGTGTTCGGTGCGGGGTCAGCTTCTCCCGCGGCGAGCTCGTCGCCCGAGCCCGCCGGTTCCGACGATGATCTCGTCGACCTCGGCGACGGCTTCTCGGTTCCCGCCGGCGGCCCGGGCGACTGCACGACGAGTGCGCGGATCAGCATCCGTGCCGAAGACAACGAACCCTTCCACTCGAAGCTCCTCGGCGACCTCGTCGAGATGGGGCCGTCGGAGTGGGCCAGCGGCGAGGCGCTGACCGACGCCGACGGTGAGATCTACGCGTACGTAGTAGCCCCGGGTGACAGCCCCATCGCGATCGGTGAGAGGTTCTGCATCGACTACACGACGGTGCTATCGCACAACCATGTTCGGGTGAACATCAACCCCGGGGACGTCCTCTACCTGCGCCCGGACCCGACGCTTCCGTGGGTCGATCCATACAGCCCGTTCGACGTACAGCCCGGCGAGCAGACCGGCCCGTACTACGACGGGATCGACTTCATGCGCAACGCGGTAGTGGCTCAGGACCTCGCGGAGGCTCAGCGGGTATGGACGGGACTCGGTCCGCGCGTGCATCCGGAGGCTCGGACGATCGCCACTCGGGCGCTCGAGATCGAGGACTGGGAACTGCTCCGGCAGATGTTCCCGTGAGAGGGAGAGAGGCGTTGATAAATTTATCAACGCCCCTCTCGTGACCTATCAGTTGAAGTCGCCTCCCGGGGCCATGTCCATGAAGCGCGAGTAGTGACCCTGGAAGGCCACCGTGATCGTGGCGGTCGGACCGTTACGGTGCTTGGCGACGATGAGGTCGGCCTCGCCCGGGCGCACGTCCTTGTCGTAGACCGAGTCGCGGTGCAGCAGGATCACCATGTCGGCATCCTGCTCGATCGAGCCGGACTCGCGCAGGTCGCTGATCGCGGGCTTCTTGTCTTGACGCTGCTCAGGACCACGGTTCAGTTGCGACAGGGCGATGACGGGAACCTGCAGCTCCTTGGCGATGAGCTTGAGGCTTCGCGAGAACTCCGAGACCTCCTGCTGACGCGACTCGACGCGCTTGCCCGAGGTCATGAGCTGCAGGTAGTCGATGATGACCATCCGCAGACCGGCGCGCTGCTTGAGGCGGCGGCACTTGGCGCGGATCTCGACGAGCGTCATGTTCGGGCTGTCGTCGATGTAGAGCGGGGCGTCGTTGATGCGGCCACGGGTCGCCGCGACGGTGGTCCAGTCGCGGGGGTCGAGGGTTCCCTTGCGCATGTTCTGCAGCGGGATCGCACCCTCGGCGCTGAGCAGACGCATCGCGATCTCGCTCTTGCCCATTTCGAGCGAGAAGAAGATCGACGGGAAGTCATGGCCGATCGATGCCGCGCGCGCGAAGTCGAGCGCGAGCGTCGACTTGCCCATGGCGGGTCGGGCGGCGACGACGATCATCTGCCCGCCATGCAGGCCGTTGGTGAGCTCGTCGAGTTCGCGGAATCCGGTCGGGATGCCGGTCATCGAACCGTCGCGGCCGTTCGCGGCCTCGATCTCCTCGATCGCGGCGTCGACGGCGTTCGTCAGCGGGACGTAGTCCTCGGCGGTCTCGGTTCCGGTGACGGAGTAGATCTCGGCCTGCGCGTTGTTGACGATGTCGGTCGCGTCGCCCTCACCCGCATAGCCGAGCTGCACGATACGGGTTCCGGCGTCGACGAGACGGCGCAGGATCGCCCGCTCCGAGACGATGCCGGCGTAGTAGCCGGCGTTGGCCGCGGTGGGGACGATCGAGGTGAGCGAGTGCAGGTAATCGGCACCGCCGGCCCGGCCGAGCTCGCCCGTCTTGATGAGCTCATCGGTGACGGCGACGACGTCGGTCGGCTCGCCGTGCGAGTAGAGCGAGAGGATCGCCTCGAAGATGAGCTCGTGCTTCGGCACATAGAAGTCGGCGCCCTTGAGCGTCTCGATCACGTCGGCGACGGCATCCTTCGACAGGAGCATGCCGCCCAGTGCGCTCTGCTCGGCGAGCAGGTCGTGGGGCGGGGTGCGCTCCGGCCCGCGCGGGCTTCCGCCCATGCGCTCTTCTGAGATGTCGGCGATCGACACGCTGCTCCCTTCGCTGCGATGTTCCCCGGTGCCGCGACGCTCCTGGACCTGGGCGTCATGCTGTCGTGAGGCCGAGAACGGCCATCCATGCAGCACATCACGGACTTCCGACATTGGGTCGCTCGCCCACGCTACGAGCGGCGTTATCCACATGCAACACGGCCTGTGGATAACTCTGTGGAGAGCGTGCGAACAAGTCCGGAGAGTCTGTGCACAACACATGTGGATAACCCGGTGGACTACCCCGAGTTCAAAGTTTCTTTTTCGCCTGGACCGGGGGTTTCCTGTTTCCCCACCCTGTGGATGAGAACGGGCTTCAACTGCACATTTAAGGTTTGTTCATCTCGCAGACACATGTGAAGAACTTGGGGAAAGTCAAGCCGGAATTTCGCCGGGCGCGTCACACCGCGACATGCGCGGAATCATGCGGAAGCTGTCATCGGATCGGCGCGAGATGGTATGGACAACGCGATATACCGGGAGTATCGTCACCCGGTATCGACGCAACGCGCGTCGGAACGATCGTCTTTCGGGGAGGGAAGCCGACGTGAACGCTCGAGCAACCCGCCGCGGCGTACCCGCGATCGCCCTGTGGGGCGGAATGGGCGCGCTCGCATGGGCGACGATCACCGTCCTCACCGGCGGCGGATCCGCTCAGGCCGATGAGCAGAACGATCCCTCCCTCCTCGGTGAAGTGTCTTCGCTCGTCACCGGAACCGTCTCCACGGTCGGCGATACGGTCACCGCCGTGACCGAGCCGATCGTCACCCAGGTCGTCGCTCCCGTCGTGCACGACGTCATCGCTCCCGTGGTGCACGAGGTGGTCGCGCCGGTCCCCGAGACCGTCCCCGCCGTCGTCGAGACGGTGACCGACACGGTCGCCGAGGTGCCCGTCGTGGGAGAGGTCGCGACCCCCGTCGTCGAGACCGTCACCGACACCGCACAGGCCGTCGTCACCCCGGTGTCTGACCTGCTGCAGGACGCCCCGGTGTCGCAGATCGTCGATCCGGTGCAGGATGCCGTCGCCGCACTGCCGGTGGTCGGCGGGCTGCTCAGCGATCTCGGCGTGACCAACCTTCTCGACGACGTGACCGGTGTCGTGGACGACACCACGGAGATCATCGGCGCGATCGTCGAGGACACGGTGCCCCCGGTGCTGGTCGGAATCGACCCGACCGAGTCGCTCCCGCCCGTCGCGCTTCCGCCGGTCGTGGCGCCCGATCCCGGGTTCGCGGGCGTCCCAGCGGCCGTGCCGGCCGATGCTGCGGGCGCCATCACCGCGGGGGCTCCCGGGTCGACACCCGCGTCCGCGCCCCGGCATCCGCTCGACGGGTCTGCGCTCTCCACGCCTGCCGACACCCCTGTCCTGGCGACGACTGCGTCCGCTTCCGGTCATGCGTCAGGACCCGCCACGGCACCCGCCGGTGGGCCGCTCGCACCGTCTTCCTCCGCCACCTCCGGCGGAGCATCCGCTGTCTCTCCCGCCGGTCTGACCGACGCGGGAGTTCTCGCGCTCCGTGCCGTGGAGCGCACCTCCGGCGCATCCGACGACGTCCTGCCGACGTCGCTGATCGCCGACACCGACGTCTCCCCCGACTGACGGGTTGTCGCGTCGTCCCCTCGAGGACGACAGATGCCGTGCTGCGCGCGCACATCTTCGCGCGCACCCACATCAGACACCCCAGTCCAGTCAAGGAGAAAGTCATCATGCGTACTTACCTCAAGCGGGCCCTGTGGGGAACGCTTCTCGCCGGCGGGATCACCCTGCTCGGCGCAACGGCCGCCAACGCGGCAGACACCTCGGGAGACGACGGAGTTCTCTCGGGCAGCCAGGTCGAGGCTCCTGTCTCGGTCCCGGTCACGATCGTCGACAACGCGATCTCCCTGCTCGGAGACTCCTCCGCGCAACCGGCTCCTGCCCCGGCACCGGCCCCTTCGCCGGCACCCGCCCCGGCACCAGCTCCCGCCCCGGCGCCGGCGCCGGCGGCCACGACGAACGGCGACTCCGGCACGGCATCCGGAACGCAGGCCGTCGTGAACGTCACCGTCCCGGTGAACATCACCGACAACTCCATCAGCCTGCTCGGCGACTCGTCGAGCGAGCAGGCTGCGGCACCCGCCGAGGCCCCGGCTCCGGCTCCCGCCGCGCCGGCCCCGTCGGTCACCACGACGGGCGTCGATGGTCTGCTGTCGGGCTCGCAGGCGCTTGTGCACGTCGATGTGCCCGTGACGGTCTCGGGCAACGCGATCTCCCTTCTCGGAGACAGCGAAACCGCAGGTCAGGATGCCGCGGCACCGGCATCCTCGACCGCTCCGACGACGGATGCCGTCGCCCCGACGACCTCGGGTGACGACTCCGTGGCGGGCGGTACGCAGGTGGTCGCCCCGATCTCGATCCCGGTCGATGTCTCGGGCAACGCCGTCTCCCTCCTGGGAGACAGCGCCGTCGCTCCTGCGGCTCCGGCTCCGGCCGCGCCGGGCACCGACCTCGGCGACTTCGAGGCGCTCCCCGCTCCGTGGACGACCACGAGCGGCGACGACGGTGTGCTCAGCGGAAGTCAGGTGACCGCTCCGGTCGCGGCTCCCGTGAACGTCACGGGCAACGCCGTGTCCCTCCTCGGAGACAGCGTCTCCACCGGCACGTCGGCTCCGGCCAGCGGTTCGGCGGGCGCCCCCATCACCGGCAGCACCACCACCGGTGACGACGGCATCCTCGGCGGCACCCAGGTGACCGCACCGGTGACCGCCCCCGTCGACGTCACCGGCAACGCCATCTCCCTCACCGGAGACAGCGCCGTCGTCGGCACCACCGGCACCGGCACCACCCCGGCAGCCCCGTCCACCGGCAGCACCACCACCACCGGAGACGATGGCATCCTCGGCGGCACCCAGGTCACCGCACCCATCACCGCCCCCGTCGACGTCACCGGCAACGCCATCTCCCTCACCGGGGACAGCGCCGTCGTCGGCACCACCGGCGCCACCACGGGAGCCACCCCGGCAGCCCCGTCCACCGGCAGCACCACCACCGGAGACGATGGCATCCTCGGCGGCACCCAGGTCACCGCACCGGTGACCGCCCCCGTCGACGTCACCGGCAACGCCATCTCCCTCACCGGAGACAGCGCCGTCGTCGGCACCACCGGCACAGGCACCGGCACCACCCCGGCAGCCCCGTCCACCGGCAGCACCACCACCGGAGACGACGGCATCCTCGGCGGCACCCAGATCGGCCTGCCGATCACACTGCCGATCACGATCGGTGACAACGCCATCTCCGTGATCGGAGACAGCACGGTGACCACGCCGACCGGCACCGACCCCGGAACCGACCCCGGAACCGACCCCGGAACGGATCCCGGGACCGACCCCGGAACCGGCCCCGGAATCGATCCGGGAACGGAACCGGGCACCGTCCCCGGCATGAGCCCTGGAACGGGCTCGAGCTCGGGCGGAACGATGGCCGCGGGCATGGCGACGTCGTCGGGAGGAGCTGACGCGCTGGCCACCACCGGTGGTTCGGCGTCGTACGCACTGCTCGCCGTCGCCGCTCTGCTGGTCCTCACCGGATTCGGCCTGCTGCGCCGCCGCACGGCGTAACGCGGACCCCGGTGGTCCGGCGCCCTGGAGGGAGGAGGCGCCGTACCACCGGTGCGCCGCGTCGCCGCGGTAGCGACGAGTTGCCCCCGGGTCCCCAGCCCGGCGTCGACCCCGACGCGGCTGCAAGGGCGGATGCCCCGTGCCCCCAGCACGGGGCATCCGTCGCGCCCGCGTTCATGACTCCGGCGATCGGCGCTGGATCCGCATCGTTGCGCTGAAATGGGCCGCCGATCCATGATCCTTCCGGAGTTCTGCACCGTGCCTGGCGCTCACCCGCCGCATAGAATCCTCGACGGAGGACACCATGCACACGCAGCGTCGAAACGCGATCGAACGCGGCAACCTGCGCGGCGCCCGCACGTTCGACATCCCGACGGATGCCGTGGTGACGACACTCGGCGAACTCGATCGCACCTTCGCCGACGCGCATTTCCGTGCGCGCGCCGTCGACCCGGCATCCGGCGCTCTGCGCCTCTACCGACGCGGCTCGATCGTCGGCGACGTTCTCATCGGAGGAACGGGCCTCTCGCTGGTGACACGTCGGATCGGCCCGCTCTCGGCGCTCGGTGTCGTCGTCGTCTGGGCGGGCGATCAGGGCCGCGGCATCTCGCGCGTGATCGTCTCGCTCGTCGCCGGCTCGGAGGTCGGCGCAGACGTCGTCGACGCGGTACAGGACGCGGTCCAGTCCCTCGTGGCCCGCGGCATCACGCTCACCGAGGGAGGATGGTCACGCGCCGTCGACGTCGACCCCGCGCTTCCCGTGAACCCGCGCCGTGCCGCCGAGCTCGGGCTCCGCTGAGCGGATTCCCCTCGGCGAGCCACACGCGCCACACGAATCCTCGAACTCCCCTTCAGCGCCAGTTCGGCCGAACCCCCGGTGGCGCTAACTCAGGAAGAACGCTCTCCGAGCCCCCCGAATCTGCCCTATCCCGCCCTCCACGCCCCGATCTTCCTGAGTTAGTGCACACCCATCCCACGCGAGCGCCCCCGAATACGCCGAACGCCCCCTGTCCCGAAGGACAGAGGGCGTTCCGCGGAAGTGACGCGAATTACTTCGCGGCGACGACCTGCAGTGTGATGACCGCGGTCACGTCGTCGTGCAGACGAACCGTGGCCTCGTGGTCACCGGTCGCCTTGATCGGCGAGGTGATGTGCACCTTGCGCTTGTCGATCGAGCCGAGGCCCGCAGCGGCGACGGCGTCTGCGACGTGCTCGGTCTTGACCGAGCCGAAGAGACGACCGGCGGCGCCGGCCTTGACGGCCAGACGCACCTTGGTGCCCTCGAGGGCGTTCTTCAGTGCGACAGCGTCGTCACGATCGTGGATCGCGCGTGCCTGACGCGCGGCCTGGATCGATGCGACCTGCTTTTCGCCACCACGGGTCCACGCCGTAGCGAAGCCCTGGGGGATGAGGTAGTTACGGGCGTACCCGTTCTTGACCTCGACCACGTCACCGGCACTACCCAGCCCGGCGACCTCGTTCGTGAGAATCAGCTTTGCCATCTCGATACCCCTTACCGGCCGGCGCCAGCGTAGGGCAGGAGCGCCATTTCGCGCGCGTTCTTGATCGCCGTGGCGATCAGACGCTGCTCCTGCACCGAGACACCGGTGATACGACGGGCACGGATCTTGCCGCGCTCCGAGACGAACTTGCGAAGGGTGGCGACATCCTTGTAATCGATGACTCCGACCCGGATCGACTTCGCGGGAGCGGTGGGCTTGCCACCCTTCCGCGGCTTGCGGCGGTCGCCGCTCGACTTTCCAGCCATGGTTTTTCCTTAGTTGAGAGCGGCCCCTCGACGAGCTCAGGGACCCAGCGGGTCACGGGCTCAGGGCCAGAGAATTAGAACGGGGTGTCGTCGCCGAAGCTGCCCGGAGTGCTCCAGGCGTCGGCGCTGGTCGACGAGCCGGGGGTAGACCACGGCTCCTCCGACACCTGCTGCTGCTGCGCGGGGCGAGACTGTCCTCCGCCGCCACCGCCGTTCGAGGCCGCACGGGTGACCTGCGCGGTCGCGTAGCGGAGCGAGGGGCCGATCTCGTCGACCTCCAGCTCGATCGCGGTGCGCTGGTTGCCCTCGCGGTCCTGGTAGGAGCGCTGACGCAGACGGCCCTGCGCGATGACGCGCATGCCCTTCGTCATGGTTCCTGCCACGTGCTCGGCGAACTCGCGCCAGACGGATGCGCGGAGGAACAGCGCTTCGCCGTCCTTCCACTCATTCGCGGCACGGTCGAAGTTCCGAGGCGTCGACGCGATGGTGAAGTTCGCCACCGGCAGCCCGTTCTGCGTGTAACGCAGTTCGGGGTCGGCCGTGAGGTTTCCCACCACGGTGATGACGGTTTCGCCGGCCATGGGACTTAGGCCTTCGCAGCCTTGGCGGCCTTGCGAGCAGCCTTCTCTTCGGAGCGCTTGGCTTCCGAAGCGACCATCGCCTGAGCCTCTTCCGAGCGGAGGACCTTGGTGCGCATGATCTGCTCGTTCAGCTTGAGCTGACGGTCGAGCTCCTGCGTGGCCTCGCTGGTAGCGGTGAAGTTGACGACGGCGTAGATGCCTTCGTTCTTCTTCTGGATCTCGTAGGCCAGACGGCGCTTACCCCAGATGTCGACGTTCTCGATCGAGCCACCATCGTTGGTGATGACCTTCAGGAACTTGTCGAGCGTAGGTGCGACCTGGCGCTCGTCGATCTCGGGGGTCAGAATGACCATGAGTTCGTACTGGTGCGTCACTTACCCACCTCCTTCGGACTAGAACGGCTTCCGAGGATTTCTCGGAAGCAGGAGGGTGTGTGAACGTGCCCGCCAGAAGGCAGACAACCTGGAAAGTCTAGCGGACGGAACGGGGAGGTTCCACCACGTGGGTCGGTTCCCGATTTGGCATGCTTGTCTGCGGTGGCCGGTGACCGTCATCGGCCGCATGAAGGGGGGACGCCATGCGCGTCAACATGTGGAAGGCCGGAGCCGTCGTCGCAGCCGCGATCCTGCTGGCGGGATGCTCGGCACCGAGCGGGAACGGCAGCGAGAGCAAGCCCAGCAGCACGAGCAGCTCGTCGTCGTCGGAGGAGACCTCGTCGTCGGCATCCGACTGCCCCGAGCTCGCAGAGGGGGAGAGCGTCGACATCACCGCACTCGCCACGTGCTCGGCCGATCGTATGAAGGAGTCCGCCGGATACGCGGCGACGTCGACCACCATGGGAATGGTCTCGACCGCGCGCTACGACTCGGCCAACGAGGCCACCGAGGTCATCTCCGACATGGGTTCGATGATCATCATCGGCGACGACTCCTGGGTCAAGAGCTCCTCCAGCGAGTGGCAGGTCGCCGACCCGAACTCGAGCGATCCCGTGATCGCGGCTCTCAGCACCGGTGCGCAGAGCGCGGCGAACCTCGACCCGGCCACGGCCGCGTCGGCGCTGAACGGTGAATTCACCGTCACCGGTACGGGCGAGCGCCTGGGCAAGAAGGTCTTCATCGTCAGCGGAACGACCGAGACGCAGGGCGTCGAGGTCGACGCGACGTTCGAGGTCACCGCGGACTACATCATCCTCGCGACGACCACCGCGACGGACGTGCAGGGTCAGGCGATCGAGTCGAACCTCGAGATCACCGACTGGGACGTGAAGCAGGACATCGTCGCACCGCTCTGAGCGACACGACGACGGCCCGGCATCCCTCTCGGATGCCGGGCCGTTCTGCGCTCGTCGGAGGGCGTCTGTAGGCTGACGATCGACCGACACGTCACCGCCGGTCGCGTATCCCACCACTGCGCCTCGGCCCTCCTGGGAGATCCATGTCCGGCTCACACATTCAGCGGCGCCTCGTCGCCGCCTCGTTTGCTGCTCTCTCGGCGCTCGCTCTCGCGGGATGCGTCCCGCTCTCGGACGATCGACCGGCGAGCAGTCCGACGCCTTCGCCGACAGCATCCGACAGCGGGTCGGACTCCGGCACGGCCGCCGAGAACATCGAGATCCCCGACACCGATCTGTCCTTGGCGGCGGGCGCCGACCTCCCCGACGGTCTGGCCGTCAGCGTCGGGACGAGTCTCGCCGGCGACGCGGACTGGAAGATCGAGCCCGCGAGTTCCGGACCCCAGACCTACCGCCACGTCCCGACCGGCTGCACGGTCGAGTACGCGAGCGGCCCCTACGCCGCCGACTCCGATGACGATCGTGAGGCGACATTGCAGTTCCTCGCCGAAGAGGTCGGCATCTCCGAGGATCCGGAGCACGAGATCAGCGCCGCGTATCCCTACGACACGTCCGGAGTGCCGGGTGCCACGGCCTCCGAGCACCAGATCGAGTTCATCGGCTACGCCTTCGGACCGGATTCGAACAACGCGGGCGATATCTTCACGACCGTCCGCGCGATCCCCGCGACCGGCAGTGTCATCGTGATCGAATTCGAGTGCGACGAGCCGGACGTGCTCACGACGATCGTCGGCGACGCCCAGAACCAGTTCACGATCGGCCTGTACCCCGCCGATCTGTTCGGGGGATAGAGGCAGCGGAGGGCCCTTCGACAGGCTCAGGGACCCAGCAGCGGCCGCGGACCCAGCAGCGGCTCAGGGACCCAGCAGCGGCTCACGCAGCACTGGGTTGCTGAGCCTGTCGAAGCACCCTGTCGAAGCACCCCGTCGAAGCCTCAGTTCAGGACGGGCGGGATCTCCGACCAGACCTCGCGGTCCTCGGTCGACGGGGCCTCGGGGATGCGCCCGGTACCGTCGGGCTCGGGGATCGCGGCGAGCAGCGCCTGGGTGTACGGATGCTGCGGCGCAGCCCAGAGCCGATCGGTCGGCCCCGACTCGAGCACGCGCCCGGCGTACATGACGAACGTGCGGTCGGCGATGCGTCGCACCACGGCGAGGTCGTGCGAGATGAAGAGCATCCCCGCGCCGGACTCCGCCACGAGGTCGCGCATGAGGCCCGCGACGCTGGTCTGGGTCGAGGCGTCGAGTGCCGAGATCGGCTCGTCGGCGACGAGCAGCGAGGGTCGAGCGGCGAGCGCCCGGGCGATGGCGATGCGCTGCTTCTGCCCGCCCGAGAACTGGTGCGGAAAGCGCGAGGCGACCGAGGTCGGCAGTCCGACGCGCTCGAGCCATTCCTCGACGGTGGATCCGGCGGCACCGCGCGCTCGGGCGGTGGCGATGCCGTCGGAGATCTGGTCGCCCACCCGTCGGCGCGGGTTGAGCGAGGTCGACGGGTCCTGGAAGACCATCTGGATGCCGGTGAGGGCGATCGAGCGTCGACGGATGCCGAGGGGCGAGACCGGTGCGCCGTTGAAGAGCACCGTTCCCCCCGCGGTCTTCTCGATGCCGACGACGGCGCGAGCGAAGCTCGACTTGCCGCTGCCGGACTCGCCCACCAGGGCGACGGTCTCGCCCGCGGCGACGGTCATCGACACCCCGTTGACGGCGATCACGGGCGGGTTGCCCGGGTAGCGCACGACCATGTCCTGCGCATCGAGGACGGAGACCTCACTCATCAGCGTCCTCCTCGATACGGGAACCGGGCAGTGCGGCGAGCAGCATCCGCGTGTACTCGTGCTGCGGGTCGCGGAACAGCGTCTCGCGATCGGCCTTCTCGACGATCAGGCCGTCCTTCATGACGGCGACCTCGTCGGCGATCGCGCTCATCACGCCGAGGTCGTGGGTCACGAGCAGCACGGCGAGCCTGCGCTCGATGGCGAGGTCGCGCAGCAGCTGCAGGATTCCGGCCTGCACCGTGACGTCGAGGGCCGTGGTCGGCTCGTCGGCGAGCAGCACGTCGGGGTCGCAGGCCAGGGCGCACGCGATCGCGATGCGCTGGCGCTGGCCTCCCGAGAACTGGTGCGGGTAGCGCTTCAGGGCTTCGGTGGGGTTCGGCACCTGCACGGTGCGCAGGAGCTCGACGGCCTTCTCGCGCGCCGCCGCACCGCGAAGACCGAGGTGCACGCGCATGTGGTCGGTGAGCTGACGGCCGACCGGCAGCTGCGGGTGCAGCGAAGCCGAGGGGTCCTGGAACACCATCGCGATGCGCTTGCCGCGCACGCGGTTCATCGCCCGGCGCTTCAGCCCGACGAGCTCCTCCCCCGCGAGGGTGATCGAGCCGCCGGTCTTCGCCTGCCGCGGCAGCAGTCCCAGCACGGCGAGCGAGGTGAGGGTCTTGCCCGAACCCGATTCGCCGGCGAGGCCGTGGATGCGGCCGGCCTCGAGGTCGAGCGAGACGCCCTTCACGAGCGGGCGGCCGATGTCGATCGTCAGATCGCGGATGCTCAGCGCGGTCATGCGGGCACCCCCGCGGCATCCGTCTTCTCGGCCTGCTTCTCGTGCGTCACTTCGGCCGTCGGGTCGAGGATGTCGCGCATCGCGTCGCCGAGGAAGTTGAACGCCAGCACGACGGTGAGGATCGCGAGACCCGGGAAGACCCCGAGCCACCAGGCGTCGAAGTTCTGCATGGCCGACGAGATCATCGAACCCCATTCCGCCGTGGGCGGCTGCGCGCCGAGGCCGAGGAACGACAGCCCCGACAGCAGCAGGATGGCGGCACCGATGTCGAGCGTCGCGAGCACCAGCACGGGGCCGGCGATGTTGGGCAGGATGTCGACGAACAGCGTACGCAGCGGCGAGTGGCCGAGGAGGCGGCCCGCGATGACGTAGTTCTGCCCCCGGAGGCCGAGCACGATGCTGCGGGTCACACGGGAGTACTGCGGCCACGACACCACGATGGCCGCGATCACCGCGTTGAAGAGCGACGGTCCGAGCGAGGCCGCCACCACCATCGCGAGGATCACGGTCGGGAACGCCATGAAGAGGTCGGTGATGCGCATGAGCGTCTCGTCGACCCAGCCGCCGAAGTACCCGGCGAGCGCACCGATCAGGGTGCCGATGATCATGGCGGCGACGACGAGCATGAGCGCGAGCGGCAGGCTCACGGTCGCACCCGTCATGAGGCGCGAGAAGATGTCGCGGCCGTTGCCGTCGGTGCCGAGGAGGGTCTCGACGCCGGGCTCCTGCAGGCGCGGGAAGATCTGCGCGTTGGGGCCGTACGGCACCCACCACTGCGCGGTGAAGGCGATGATCACCCAGGCTCCGGCGATGACGGTGCCGATGATGCCGAGGGGCGTGCGCCAGGCGCGCGGCCAGCGCAAGCGGAACCGCCAGGGGCCGGATGCTGCGTCGATGCCGCTCATGCGATCCTCACTCTCGGGTCGAGGACGCCGTAGAGCATGTCGACGACGAAGTTGATGAGGAGATAGATGAACCCGACGACGAGACCCACGCCCATGATGCCGGGCAGGTCGAGGTTCGCGGCCGAGTTGTAGGCGTAGGTGCCCAGGCCCGGCCACGCGAAGACCGACTCGACGAGCACGGTTCCCGAGAGCAGGGTTCCGAACGCGACACCGACGACGGTCAGGATCGGGAGGGATGCCCCGCGCAGCACGTAGTCGAGGATGACGCGCATCGCGGGGAGCCCCTTGGCACGGGCGGCGCGCACGTAGTCGCTGCCGAGGACTTCGAGCACAGACGTGCGGATGAAGCGGGTGAGCAGACCGATCGTCACGAGCGACAGCACCATCACCGGCAGGGCGAGGTGGGCGAGGGCGTCGAAGTAGCCGACGGCGTCGCCGTTCAGGAGGTAGTCGACCGTGTAGAGCCCGGTCACGCGCGGCGGCGGGGTGATCGACGGCGAGATGCGGCCCGACCCGGGGGCGATCCGCAGTTCGAGGAAGAAGACGTAGAAGCTGACCAGCGCCAGCCAGAACGTCGGAACGCTGAGGCCGACGAGCGTGACGACGCGGATGACCTGGTCGGTCACGAGTCCGCGACGGTAGGCAGCGAGCGTTCCGAGCACGATGCTGACGACGAGGCTCAGGATGATCGCGCCGATGGCGATCTCGATCGTCGCCGGCACGGCGGTGGAGAGGTCGCTGGTGACCGCACGGCCGGTCACCAGCGACGTCCCGAGGTCCCCGCGGAGCAGGTTCCCCATATAGATGAAGTACTGCACGATCAACGGCTGATCGAGTCCGTGCTCCCGGATGAACGCTTCTCGCGTCGCCGGGTTCTGCGATGCACCCTCACCGAGCGCCGCCGAGACCGGGTCTCCCGGCACCAGGTTGGTGAGCAGGAACGTGACGATCGTCACGCCCACCAACAGGAGCAGGGAGGTGCCGGCCCGCCGCAGCAGGTATCCGATCAGGGGAGACCGACGCCTGCGCGCCTGTCTCTGCACCGCCACCGTTGTCATGCGTCGTTATCCGTTCAGCCGGCCGGGGTGATCTCGGCGATGTCCATCTCCCACACCGAGTTGTACACGGCGCCCGAGACGGCGGATGCCGAGGCGACGTTGCGACCCGGAACGATGAGCGGCACGAACGGGCCTTCGGCCTGCATGGCCTCGGCGAACTCGGTGAACAGGGCGGTGCGCTCGTCGGCATCCGTCGCTGCTGCCGCGTTCGCGGCGATCTCGGCGATCTCCGGGTTCGCCTCGGCTGCCCAACCGGCGCGGAGGCCGACCTTCAGGCCCGGGCCGAACGGCAGGAAGTTCGCGGAGTCGGCGTAGTCCGGGCCCCAGAACCAGAGGCCGAAGCCCTCGGTGCCGTTGACGTAGGCGTCGAGTTCGGTCGCGAACGGCGCCGGGGCGAGCTCCACCGCGATGCCGGCATCCTCGAGCTGCGCCTGGATGCGCTCGGCGAGCGGGGTGAACTCCACGCCGCCGACCGGGTAGTCGTTCGGGAACTGCAGCTTCAGGGTCTGACCCGTGTAGCCGGCCTCGGCGAGAGCGGCCTTCGCGGCGTCGAGGTCCTGCGAGACGCCGCCGTCGAGCGAGCCCTCGAATCCGGGCGGGATGACGCCGGTCGCCTGCACCGCGCCGGCACCGGCGAGCTCGAGCAGCGCGTCGTAGTCGAGCGCGTAGCGGATCGCCTCGGCGATCTTGACGTTCGCGAGGTCGCCTCCGGCCTCGCCCTGGTTGAGCAGCAGGAAGATCGTCTGACCGGACGGCACGGAGTCGACCGTGAGGTCGTCGCCGAGGCCCGCGACCTGGTCGCCGTTCAGGTCCATCGCGACCATCGAGTCGCCGCCCTTGAGGTTGGCGAGCTGCGTGGCGCTCTCCGAGACATTGCGCACGACGACGCGGTCGTAGGCCGACTCCTCGTCGCCGTTGTACTCGTCGTTCTTGGTGAGCACGACCTGCGACGAGAGGTCGAGGGTGTCGAGCACGAACGGACCGGAACCCGCCGACTCGCCGTCGAGGAAGCTCTGCGCGCTGTCGGAGCCGTCGGTCGCGCCGCCGTTCTCGATCACGACGTCGGAGTTGACGATGCCGAGCGCCGGGTTCGCGAGGATCGCGGGCAGCTGCAGCAGCGGGGTCTCGGACGTGAAGGTGATCGTCTTGTCGTCGACCTCGGTGATCGTGATGCCCGCGAGCAGGAAGTTGGGCTTGGCGTCTTCCATGCCCTGGATGCGCTGCAGCGAGAAGACGACGTCCTTCGCCTCGATCGGGGTGCCGTCGGAGAAGACGCGGTCGCCCTCGAGCGTGAAGGTGAACTCGGTCGCGGCGTCGTTCTGCTCCCAGGAAGCGAGTCCGGGAACCGGGGTCGAGACGTCGGAGCCCTCGAAGTCGACGAGGGTCTCGTAGATCGCCTTGGCGATCATGTTGCCGGTCGGGTCGTAGGTGTGACCCGGGTCGGTCGTCTCGATCGAGAATGCGGTGTCGATGACCAGCGAGCCGGAGCCCGACGAGTCATCGCCGTTGTTGGCGGAGTTTCCTCCCGAGCAACCGGCGAGCGCGAGGAGCGCGACCGCTCCGAACGCGAGCGCAGGCAGAGTGCGGCGTGACGACATGTGAGCCTCCAAGGGCGAGGAGTACATTCGGGTGTCGGCCGCCACCGGTGTGGACGACCGTGGATCAGATTCGCATCATATGCGACGATGTGTCCAGCAAGTGTCGGGATGACCGGCACGGTCTGTCCAGATCAACAACCGTGGGGAGCAATATGTCCAGCAAGGATGCGGATGCATCGAAGCATTCTGGACGAAGTGCCACCGGGTTGGACGAGATCGCGTACAAGATTCTCGACGTACTGCGTGATAACGGTCGCATCTCGATCGCCGCACTCGCCGACAGGGTGGGGATCTCCCGCGCCAGCGCTTATTCGCGTGTCGAATCACTCGTCAGCGATGGCGTGATCACCGGGTTCAGCGCCCGCGTCGATCAGGCCAAAGCGGGTCTCTCCATCGGGGCCCTCGTCTTCGTCACCGTGTTGCCGCAGGCCTGGGCATCCTTCCGCGATCGCGTGAGCGAGATGCCCGACGTCGAGTGGTGCGCGATCACGACCGGCGAGCACGACGCCATGCTGCTCATCCGCGCCGTCGACGTCAGCGGCGTGCACGAGTTCTCGACCGGGGTCATCGCCCAGCTGCCCGAGGTGCGCACCGTCGTGAGCGTCGTGGTGCTCGACGAGGTCATCCGTCGGCCCTACCTGCTGCCCTCCGACATCCCCGAACGTCACGCCGAGATCCCCCTCGGCATGACCCGCTGGACGCCGGCATCCCCCGGGCGCGACGCGCTGCCGCCCCGCTGACCCGTCCACCCCGCTGAGGGGTCAAGACACGCCGCGCCCCGGCATCCGTTCGCGGCGTGTTGTGACCCCTCGCGGGTCGCACACCCGGTCAGGCGGCGGGGATCTCCTCGCACACGCTCAGCTGCGGCAGGCCGTGCATCTCGTAGTGCTCGACGAGGCGGATGAGCCCGTCGGCGGTGAGCTCCAGCTCGCTCTCCCCGTCGCCGGTGACGACCGAGCCGTCGGCCACGAGCACGTGCACGAACGACACCCAGATGGTGTCGGCGGTGCGGGTTCCCACGAACTTGCCGAAGGTCACGGTGTCGCCGGTGTACCCGCCCCAGATCGCGCCGTCCTTCTCGAAGTACTCGAAGATGCTCGGCGCCTCGGGATCGACCGCCGAGGTCGTGGAAGAGATCATCCGGAAGCGGCGGCCATCGAGCGAGGGGAGGGTTGCAGTCGCAGTCACCCTTCGATTATGGCGGGCGCGGGGCCCCTCCCCGGTACCGTGGTCGCATGGAGTGGATCGCGAACCCGACCGTCGGCGATTGGCTGCGGGAGCGGCTCGACCCCGATTTCCCGCCCATGCACGGTGTCGTTCCGCAGGGCTTTCCCGCCTACGCGCGCATCTTCCATCCGGGCTTCGTGCACGAGCTCCCGGGACGACGGATGCCGACGGCCGAGGAGCGCGTGCGGATGCCGGCGGACGAGGTGGAGCTCCTGTATCGCGAACTCGTCGAATCCACGACGACCTGGGGCGACGCGGCCGCGGTGTTCGGCACGACGATGCACCCGCTCGCGCAGTGGGCGGGCATCGTGGGTGCCCCCGGGGAGCGCGACTGGATCGAACGGGTCGCCCCCGACGGACGCGAGTTCTCGTCTCCCGCCATCGGCGAGCTCGATGGCGACAGCCTCGCCGCCCTCGTCTCGGTCCTCCTGCGCCACACCTCGACTCCCGATTCCGGTGTCGCGGGGCTCTGGGAGGGGCGGGGCGGTCTGCTGGGGTTCTTCGGCGATCTGCCCTCCCGCGGGTTCTACACCGTCGGCGACGACGATCCGAATCACCGCGCAATGCTCGCCCGCAGCCTGCGGGATCCGTTCAACAACGTATTCCGCAAACCGACCTGGCAGGAGGGGATCCTGTCGCGCGAGATCTCGGAGGGCCCGCGACTCGAACTCCCGAACCGCGCATACGTGCTGTTCGACGCGCCCCCGAGTGCGTTCGCCGACCCCGAGTGGGTCCTCGATGCCCCGTGGCGCGATCGGCCGGCGGAGGCGCACGGTGCGCCCGCATCGGCGCAGAGCCCGGGTCTCCTCTGGCCCGACGACCACGCGTGGGTGATGGTGAGCGAGGTCGACTACGACTCGACCATCGTCGCGGGATCGGCGGCTCTGGTCGCCGCCATCTGCGCAGAGCCGGGGCTGGAGGCGCTCGAGATACCGAGCGGCGCCGACCTCTCGTGGAACGCCGACGAGGTGAATCGATGAGTGCGCCGCAGCATCCGGCATCCGCCTTCGACGCCCGCGCACTGACCGGACCGGTCGACCCACGGGCGGTCGGAGCATTCACGGCCGACCTCAAGGCGCGCCGCGCTCCGGCGTCCGCCGGCACGATCGCCGGCACGGTGGTCGGCGTCATCGCGCTCGGATTCGCTGCTCTCGCGGGTGTTCTCGTACTCGGTGGGGTCGTCGCCAGCACCCTGCGCACGGGAGGGTCGACGGGCGCCTCGATCTTCGCCGTGCTCCTCGTGCTCGCCCTCGGCGCCGGCGTCGTCATCACGATCTTCGCGGTGCGCGCCAACCGCATCCGCCGCTATCGGATCGGCATGTTCGCCCGCGCGAACGGCATGAGCTACACCGAGCGGATCGCGAACCCGCCGCTGCCCGGGATGATTTTCAGCATCGGGTCCGGTCGACGGGCGACCGACCTGGTGCGCGGAACGCAGCCGCGGTTCGTCGAGTTCGGCAATTACCAGTACACGGTCAAGCACGGCAAGAGCTCGACCACGTACCGCTGGGGCTACGTCGCCGTGAAGCTCGACGTGCCGTTGCCGAACATCGTGCTCGATGCGCTCGGCAACAACGGCTTCGGGTCGAACCTGCCGGCGTCGTTCCAGCGTGCGCAGCGCCTGTCGCTCGAAGGCGACTTCGACCGGCACTTCACGCTGTACTGCCCCGAGGGTTACGAGCAGGACGCGCTGTACCTCTTCACCCCCGACATCATGGCGCGGTTCATCGACCATGCCGCCCAGCTCGACGTCGAGATCGTCGACGACTGGATGTTCCTCTACACGAGGCGCGAGGCGTCGACTCTCGACCCCGCGACGTGGGCCTGGCTGTTCGGGGTCGTGGGTGCGCTGATGACGAAGTTCGATCAGTGGGCGCGCTGGCGCGACGAGCGCCTGCACGCCCAGCATCGGCCGATGACGGATGCCGTCGCGCCGGGCGCCGCGGCGTCGGAATCCCTGCCGTTCGCGCCGCCGGCCGGCATGCTCACGCCCCCGCCGGGCGTCGCGCCGCAGGGCCGACGGCTGAAGCGCCGGGTCACCTGGATCCCGCTGCTCTTCGTACTCGCGATCGGCGCGTGGTACGTGTTCACGTCGATTCGCTGAGCATCGGCAGAGGCACCCGGGCATCGAGTGTGGGGGTGGATGCCGTTCTGGGGACCGACACCCACCCCATCCCCCCTCGGGATCAGAAGAAGTTCGACTCTCCCTCTGCAGACGGCTCAGCCGTCCAACGCCTTCGCCTGCTGGGGACAAGCGGTATATCGGCGGTAAGAAGAGGCTATGCCCGGTGACGTTGCACTTCGTTGCACAGTTATTCAGTCTTCACGCCACTCACACATCGCGTCGAGAGAACACCAGCGACGCGGCTGCTGCCGTCCATATCGTCGTGATTGTCAGCACGGCGAGTCCGCCCAGCGGAGAGAGCGACCCGGTCGATACGACCGTGTACGAGGCCTGCCCGGCGGTCGTCGGCCAGTACGTTCCCGCCACCTGCCCGACGACGCCCGGGATCCCCGGGGCGAGGGCCGGAATCAGGAGCGCCACCGTCACGATGATCGCCAGCGCTCCGGACGAGCTGCGCGTGATGACGCCGAACACGAGTCCGAGGACCGACCCGAGCACGAGATAGACGACAGCGCACGCCACGGCACGTAACACCTCGGGATCGGCGAGAGTCGCGACCGGCCACCCGGCTGCGGCCAAGGTCGCCTGACTCGCACCGAAAGCACCGACGACGGTCGCGGCCCCGGTGGGCACCGCGATCATCACCACCACCGCGAGCTTGGCGAGGAGGAGGGTTCGCCGCCGTGGCACGAGCGAGAGGGTGGAGAGGATCTGACCACTCGCGTACTCGTTCGTGATCGCCTGCGAGCCGAGCGCAGCGATCAGGAGCTGCCCGACGAGGATTCCCTTGAAGCCCGCTGCGGTCGGATCGAAGTCGTCCGGAACGACTGCTCCCTCACCGACGAGACCGGTGACGCCGACGAGACTCACGAGGATCGTGACGATGACGGTCGACACCGCCATGACCCACGTGCCGCGCACGCTGCGCATCTTGATCCATTCGGAAACGAGGATGTTCATATCAGGCGCCCTTCGGGTCCGTGGTCATGGCGAGGAAGGCATCCTCCAGGGAATCGCGTACGCGGGTGAGTTCGGACAGCTCGAATCCGTGGGCGGCAGCGACCCTGCCCACCTCGTCGGGCGTCGCAGCGGACACGGTCAATGCGTCGGCGGGAGCGCGCTCGTCGACGGCCGCCCTCATTCCCGCGCGCACGAGCACGTCGAGAAGGCCGTCTCGATCCGGGGCGCGGACATGGACGCGCTCGCTCGTCTCGGCGGCGATGAGTTCGGCGACACTCTGGTCCGCCAGCAATCGGCCTCGATGGATGACGATGAGGTGGTCTGCCGTCAGTTCCATCTCGCTCATCAGGTGGCTGGAGAACAAGACGGTGCGACCTTCGCGGGCGAGGCCCCGCATGAGCGACCTCGCCCACCGGATGCCCTCGGGGTCGAGCCCGTTGAGCGGTTCGTCGAAGATCAGGATGCCGGGGTCGCCGATGAGAGCCGTCGCCATTCCGAGACGCTGCCGCATGCCGAGGGAGAAGTCTCCGGCCGCACGGTCGGCGACGGAGTCGAGACCGACGAGCCCGAGCATCTCCGCCACGCGTCGCCGCGGCATGCCTCCGGCGCGGGCGACGGCGTGGAGATGATCGGCCGCCGTCCGGCGCGGATGAACGGCACGCGCGTCCAGCATCGCGCCGACGACGCGCATCGGATGACGCAGTTCCGCGAGCCGGCGGCCGTCGACGGTCGCCGCGCCGCTGGTGGGCGTGTCGAGGCCGAGGAACATCCGCAGAGTGGTCGACTTCCCCGCCCCGTTCGGACCGAGGAAACCGGTGACCATACCCGGCGCGACCTGAAACGACAGTCCATCGACCGCGACCGCATGGCGGTAGCGCTTGACCAGGGAATGAGCCTGGAGAGACCCGTGCGAGGGAGAGGAGTGCATAACTTCACACTACACCGTGCAGTGTAGATCTGCACTCGTCGGTGTAGTGTGACCGAGGAGACAGGAGCGACCGATGAACGACAGTGCACCGAAGCCGGTGCGACGGGGCCAGGAGCACAAGCGTGCCGACATCCTCGCGGCGGCGCGCGACCTCTTCGTCGAGTCGGGAGTCGACCGCGTCAGCATGGATGCGGTCGCCGCACGCGCGGGAGTCTCGAAGCGAACCGTGTACGACTACTACGGCGACAAGCGGCGTCTTCTGCTCGCCGTGATCGAAGACGCCGGCCAGGCGGCGCTGCATCGAGTACGGGAACTCGTCGACCGTCACCTACCCGACGACATCGACGACGCCGTCGCATTCGAACGGGCCCTGCAGACCTTCGCCGTCGAGCTCGGCGTATCGCAGTTCGAGTCGTCGAACTACATCGCCGCCGTACGACTGATCGCCGAGAACGAGTCTCTTCTTCCCGAGCTCGAGGATCATCCACTCGACGACGCGCACGCCGAGGCCCTCGCCGAGCGCTTCGCGTCGCTCGCCGAGCGCGGTCTCCTCGACGTCGACAGCGCCCGCCTCGCCGCCGATCACTTCTCGGCGCTCACGACGCTGCGCGTACTGAACGAGCCGATTCGTCGAAGGTCGGATGCCGCCCACGTTCGCGCGATGATGATCGACGGGACGCGGATGTTTCTCCGGGCCTACGCGAAGCCGCGCGCCGTCTCGCGATGAAGTCGTCGGCACGGATCACGCTGGGCATTGCCCGCATCGCGGTCGGCGTGGCCGTGATCAGCGTGCTGATCCACACCTATCTGCTGGGCGTCGACGCCGGGCGCACGAGCCTGATCGACTACTTCGGCTACTTCACGAACCTCACGAGCCTGATGACGAGCCTCCTCCTCGTCATCGTCGGCACGCTCGCCCTGCGTCGCCGCGCGCATCCGGTCTGGCTCGCATATGCGCGGGGCGTCGCCGTCACCTGCATGCTGCTCGTGGCCGTGATCTACAACCTGATCGTGCCGGGCACGGGTTCGGCACCGGCGTGGGTGAGCGTGGTGCTGCACGCCGTCTTCCCGCTGATCGTCTCGCTCGACTGGCTGCTGATCCGTGATCGCCCGGCGCTCGCCTGGCGCCACCTCTGGGTCGTCACGGCGTATCCGCTCGTGTGGATCGTCGTCGTGCTCATCCGCGGTGCGACCGACGGCTGGGTGCCCTACGGATTCCTCCTGCCGTCGCACGGCCCCGCCGTGCTCGCGGCGCACGTGCTCGGACTCCTCGCCGCCCTGCTCGCGCTCGGCGCCCTGGTCTGGCTCGCCAGCCGCCTGCCTAGCGCCCGATCCGTGCAACAAGGTCGCTGAGCCGAAGCCGGGTCCCTGAGCCTGTCGAAGGGCCCCAGCCCGCAAACGTTCAGTCCAACCCGAAGTACTCCAGCTCCGCCTCATCCAGCATCCGCGACCGGATCAGGAACCGCATGCCCGTCGGCCCCTCGACCGAGAACCCGGCACCGCGGCCCGGCACGACGTCGATCGTGAGGTGCGTGTACTTCCAGTACTCGAACTGCGACTGGGACATGTAGACCTCGACGCCCGCGTCCAGCCCGACGTCGAGACTCCCGAGCAGCACGTCACCGGGCCCGGTGAGGAACATCCCCACCGGGTAGCACATGGGCGATGAACCGTCGCAGCATCCTCCCGACTGGTGGAACATCAGCGGGCCGTGCTGCGCCGTCAGGTCGCGGATGAGGGATGCCGCAGCATCCGTCACCGCGACCCGCTGGTAGGTGTCGATGCCGACCATCAGAAGAAGCCCATCGGGCCCTCCGCGTACGAGACGAGGAGGTTCTTCGTCTGCTGGTAGTGGTCGAGCATCATCTTGTGGTTCTCGCGCCCGACGCCCGACTGCTTGTATCCGCCGAACGCGGCGTGCGCCGGGTACTGGTGGTACGTGTTGGTCCACACGCGGCCGGCCTCGATCGCCCGGCCCGCGCGGTAGGCGGTGTCGCCGCTGCGGCTCCACACACCGGCGCCGAGGCCGTAGAGCGTGTCGTTGGCGATCGAGATGGCGTCGTCGTAGGAGTCGAAGGAGGTGACCGAGAGCACCGGGCCGAAGATCTCCTCCTGGAAGATGCGCATGTCGTTCGTGCCTTCGAACACGGTCGGCGCCACGTAGTAGCCCTCGCTGAGGTCGCCGCCGAGGTCGACCCGCTCGCCACCCGTGAGCAGACGCGCACCGCCCTGCTTGCCGATGTCGATGTAGCTCAGGATCTTCTCCAACTGATCGTTGGATGCCTGGGCGCCGATCATCGTCGCCGGATCGAGCGGGTTGCCCTGCACGACCTTCGCGACCCTCTCGAGCCCATCGGCGAGGAAGCCGTCGTAGATGGACCGCTGGATGAGCGCGCGCGACGGGCACGTGCAGACCTCGCCCTGGTTGAGTGCGAACATCGTGAAGCCCTCGAGCGCCTTGTCGTAGAACGGGTCGTCGGTCGAGCGCGCGACGTCTTCGAAGAACACGTTCGGGCTCTTGCCTCCGAGTTCGAGCGTCACCGGGATGAGGTTCTGCGAGGCGTACTGCATGATGAGCCGGCCGGTGGTCGTCTCGCCCGTGAAGGCGACCTTGCGGATGCGCTTGTGCTGCGCGAGCGGGGCTCCCGCCTCGATGCCGAATCCGTTCACGATGTTCACGACTCCGGCCGGCAGCAGGTCGCCGATGATCTCGAACAGGAACAGGAGGGATGCCGGGGTCTGCTCGGCCGGCTTGATGACGACGCAGTTGCCCGCGGCGAGCGCCGGGGCCAGCTTCCACACGGCCATCAGGATCGGGAAGTTCCACGGGATGATCTGCCCGACCACGCCCAGCGGCTCGTGGAAGTGGTATGCGACCGTGTTCTCGTCGAGCTGGCTGATGCCGCCCTCCTGCGCCCGCAGCACACCCGCGAAGTAGCGGAAGTGGTCGACAGCGAGCGGGATGTCGGCGGCGAGGGTCTCACGCACCGGCTTGCCGTTCTCCCACGTCTCGGCGACCGCGATGCGCTCGAGGTTCTGCTCGATGCGGTCGGCGATCCTGTTCAGGATGACCGAGCGCTCGGCGGGACTCGTCTTGCCCCAGGCGGCGAACGCCTTCCACGCGACATCGACCGCGCGGTCGATGTCTTCGCCGGTGCCGCGGGCGACCTCGGTGAACGGCTTGCCGTTGACGGGGCTCACGTTCTCGAAGTACTGGCCCTTCGCGGGTTCGACGAACTCTCCGCCGATGTAGTGGCCGTAGCGGGGACGGTAGTCGGCCAGGGATCCCGGCTGACCCGGCGCGGCGTAGGCAGTGGACACGTCTTCTTCGACGATGGTCATCGTGACTCCTCGGGCTGGGCCGCGCCTCGGTGCGCGGCTGTCCTCCGACGGTAGGTCGCGCGACGTTGCACCCGAGTGCGCAACGTTGCGTCCGGTTGCGGATGCGGGTCAGGCCTGCGAACGCTCGAGGCGCTCGATCCGGGCGACCAGTCCGGGCCGCTTAGGCGAGCGCGCCGGCAGCATCTCGAGCGCGAGGCGCAGCGCCTCGGCATCCGACTGCCCCTCGGGGATCTCGGCGTACGAGAGCAGCACGTCGAGGCTCGCCTCCGAGAGCATCGCCTCCCGCAGCGCCGCCCGCACCGTCTCACGGAACTCCTCGACGCCGGGCGAGGTCGACTCGGGCAGCACCGGCCCCCGATAGGCGGTGAGCGCGACGCGGTGCGCTCCGCGGTCGAGCAGCGACATCACGTCCTGCGCGTCGGTGTCGAGGGTCACGGGCAGGCGATACGGTCTCGACTCGGGCACCAGTTCCGGCATCCGCTGTTCGAGCACCTTGCGCAGCCGCACCATCTCGGGCCGCAGCGTGTCGGGCGAGACGTCGGCGCCGTAGACGAGCTCGGTGAGGCGCTCGGCCGACAGACCCTGCCGGTGGGTCGCGAGCATCAGCAGGATGGCCGCGTGCCGGGCGCTGAGCTCGATGACCGATTCCTCATGCTCGGATGCCGTCTCGAGCCGCGCCCTGTCGCGGCCGAGCACGTGCAGGGTCGCGCGCGCCGCGGCGCGGGTACGAGTCGGCGCGAAGTGGTGCGCGCGCGGCGAGGTCTCGGCGCGGGCGCGCAGGCGCGCGATCAGGAGCTCGGACTCGACGGCGCGGGCGGTCGCATCGACGAGCAGTCGCGCCTGCGGGGTCACGACCTCCGGCCCGCCCGTGATGTCGATCACGCCGAGCACGCGCTGCGTCTCGGGGTCGCGCACCGGTGCCGCGGTGCACGACCACGGGTGCACGAGGCGGTTGTAGTGCTCGGCACCGCGGATCTGCACCGATTGTCCGAGGGCGAGCGCGGTGCCCGGGGCGGTCGTGCCGACGGCATCCTCCGCCCAGTTCGCGCCGGCGACGAAACCCATGTCGTCGGTGAGGCTCTGCAGCTGGCGGTCGCCCTCGATCCACAGCAGTCGCCCGGCCTGGTCGCCGATCGCGATCACCACTCCCGCGTCCTCCGGGGTGCCCGGCAGCAGCAGACCGCGGATCGTGTCCATGACGGCGGCGAGCGGATGGGCGCGCCGATACTCCTCGAGCTCGTCGCGGCCGAGCTCGAGCGCGGGCGGGCTCTCGGGGCCGACGCGTCCGCGCCACGACCGTTCCCACGACGCCCGCACGAGCGGCCGCACCTGCTGCAGGCGCTGGTCGTCGAGGTTGCCGGCGAGCAGCTCTTCGTGCGCACGCTCGATGATCAGGCGAGAGGCCTCAGGTGAAGACTGCCACTGCGACGGCACAGGGACTCCGTTCCTCGGGGGTGGAGCGTGCTCCCAGTGTAGGAGGCCCGCCCGGCCGTGGGAACCCTCCCACGGCCGGGCGGGTCGCGCCGATCCACGGGTCTCGGCGAATCGGGCGGGCGTCACCCACCTATGCGCGCCTTGCACACTACTGTGCAGTGCGTGGTAGCGTGCAGTGCAACAAAGGAGGTCCGGATGGACACCACTCAACTTCTCAAGGGCGTGCTGGACGTCGCCGTGCTCGCCGTCCTGCGCTCGGAGGACGGGTACGGCTACGACATCGTCCGCAGGCTCCGCGACGCCGGGCTCGGCGACGTGGGCGACGCCTCCGTCTACGGCACGTTACGGCGGCTGTATGCCGCGGGGAGCCTGTCGAGCTACGTCGTCCCGTCGGACGGGGGCCCGCACCGCAAGTACTACGCGATCAACCCCCAGGGACGCTCGGCGCTGCACGCGCAGTCCGTCACGTGGCTCGAGTTCGCCGGGGCGATGTCGAGCCTTCTCACCGAGCACACCGACGGTACCGCGGATGTAATTTCGAACGGAGACAACTCATGAACGACATCGACGTCTCGATCGACGAGCGGATCCGTGCGTTCGCCGCGGCGGTCCGCACGCACCTCGACGACCTGCCCGAAGAAGAGCTCGATGAGATCATGAGCGGTCTCGCCGCCGATCTCGCCGACCAGGCTGCCGACAACGGCGGAGTCCTCGAGGTGAGCGATCCCGCGGTGTACGCCGACGAACTGCGGTCGGCAGCGGGTCTCCCTCCGCGCGACGCCGACCGGCCGGTCCCGCCTCTGAGCGAACGGATCCGCGACGGGCGGGCCCGCGCAGCCGAGAGCATCCGTCGCAGCCCGTTCGGCGCGTGGCTCCTCGATCTCGCGCTGGCGCTGCGTCCGGTGTGGTGGGTGCTCCGAGGCTACGGCATGTACGTGACGATCCTCTTCCTCATCGTCGGCGGCTACGGCCGCGATCACTGGATGGTGCCCGCCTCGATCGCCGAATGGGGCGCGCTCGGCGTTCTCGTCATCGTGAGCGTGCAGTGGGGCCGGGGCCAGTGGCTCCCTCGGAACCCACTCCGGCACATGCGCACCGCGGCCAGCGTCCTCGCCGTGATCGCTCTGCTCGGCGCGATTCCGGCCGCGAGCACTCCCCGTGTCCAGTACACCGACGACGACGTTCAGCCGAGCGGCCTGTTGCTCGACGGCGTGCAGATCAACAACATCTTCGCCTACGACGCCGAAGGCAACCTCATCGATCGCGTGCAGTTGTTCACCAGCAAGGGCACGCCGATCAACCTCTACGGCCAGGAGGGCGGGCAGTACGTGTACGACGAGAACGGCGAGATCGTCGAAACCGAGAACGGCGGACAGCAGCAGTACGGCATCCAGGACGACGGGACTCGAGCGACGATCCCGTCGGACGACTACCGGGGACGGCCGGTCTGGAACATCTACCCGCTCGACGAGACCGACATCGACCCGACGACCGGGATCCCGGGCACGGCGACGGTCAAGCGACCCCAGCCCCCCTTCCAGAAAGCGCCCGACTTCACCGCGATGCCGACCCCGACCCCGACCCCGACCCCGAACCCGAACCCGGGGAGCGAAGCGCCGACCGAGCCGCAGCCGACCGAGACTCCGGCTCCGTGATCATGCCCGAGCGCATCATCTCGATCGACATCACCCATCTCGTGCGGGCCGCGCTGGAGCATCCGTCTGTTCCGGACGCCGCAGACGACCCGGAGGACTGAAGGACGCCTCATCACCGTCGTCGAGACCCATCCCGCGATACGTCACGAGCGGTGGGTCTCGACGACGGCGACGGGTGGCCACCGATCGGATCAGCCCCGCGCCGCCCACCAGGCGCGCAGACGCTCCTCGGCGATCTCCGGACCGAGCACTCCCTCGTCGAGGCGCAGGTCGAGCAAGAACTTGTAGGCCTCGCCGACCTCGCGACCGGGACGGATGCCGAGCACCTCCTGGATGCGATTGCCGTCGAGTTCCGGACGCATCGCGTCGAGCTGCTCCTGCTCGGCGAGCGCCGCGATGCGCGACTCGATGTCGTCGTACGCCGACGACAGCCGCCCCGCCTTGCGCTTGTTGCGCGTGGTCACATCCGCACGGGTGAGGATGTGCAGACGTTCGAGCAGGGGGCCGGCGTCGCGCACGTAGCGGCGCACCGCGGCATCCGTCCACGCTCCCTCGGCGTAACCGAAGAACCTCAGGTGCAGCTCGATGAGGGTGGCGACGGCATCCGTCGTGGCGGTGTCGAACCGCAGGGCCTGCAGGCGCTTGCGCGCCATCCGGGCGCCGACGATGTCGTGGTGGTGGAACGTCACCGCTCCGCCGTCTTCGAGCTTGCGGGTACGGGGCTTGCCGATGTCGTGCAGCAGGGCCGCGATGCGCAGCGCCACATCGGGCTCGGCGCCCGGATGCCGGGAGTGCTCCAGCGCGATCGCCTGGCGCAGCACGGTCAGGGAGTGCTCGTAGACGTCCTTGTGATGGTGATGCTCGTCGACCTCGAGCTTGAGAGCGCTCACCTCGGGCAGGAATTCGTCGATCAGTCCGGTCTCGACGAGCGCTCGGATGCCCCGCACCGGGTCGTCGGTCTGCATGAGGCGCACGAGCTCGGACTGGATGCGCTCGGGGCTGACGATCTCGAGCGTCGCCCGCAGCCGGGTGATCGCGTCGGCGGTGTCATCGTCGATGCGGAATCCGAGCTGCGCGCTGAACCGGGCGGCCCGCAGCATGCGCAGCGGGTCGTCACCGAACGAGACCGAGGGGTCGGTCGGCGTGCGGAGCACTCCCGCGACGAGGTCTTCGACTCCGCCGGTCGGGTCGACGAGCTTCACCGAGGGCACCTGCAACGCCATCGCGTTGACCGTGAAGTCGCGGCGCACCAGGTCGGCGTCGATCGTGTCGCCGAACTCGACGGTGGGCTTGCGCGTCACCCCGTCGTAGCTGTCGGCGCGGTAGGTCGTGATCTCGACCTGCTCCTTCTGCACCCGGGCGCCGATCGTTCCGAACGCGCGGCCGATGTCCCACTGCGCGGTCGAGATCGGAGTGACGATGCGCAGGATGTCGTCGGGCTGCGCATCGGTCGTGAAGTCGAGGTCGTGGGTCGGACGCCCGAGCAGCGCATCGCGCACGGGACCGCCGACGACGGCCAGGTCGAACCCGGCATCCGCGAACGCCGTGGCGAGGGTACGCACCACCGGGTGCGCGGCGAGCGCGCCGAGACGTTCGAGGCCTTCGGCCATGTTGAGCATGGGTTCCAGCGTAGTCGGGCGGTCTGGTCGTGCCCCGAGCGACCACTCCCGCACAACTTCGGAGATCCGAGTCGACACGCCGCCTCGGCATCCGTCTGCCCGGCGTGTCGGGCGGAATCCCCGAAGTCGTGCTCGTCGAGTGCGCGCGTCCGTCCGAAAGAAGAAGAACGGATGCCGGCGGCCAGACGGATGCCGGCGGCCAGACGGACGCGCCGTCCTGACTCAGAACAGCGGGTTCTCGCCCCGAGCCCGGTCGATCGCCTGCATCCGACCCCGGATGAGGCGCAGCAGCATCATGCTCAGCAGGCCCCCACCGATCACGGCCACCGCGACGAGCAACCAGATACCGACCTCGGGGTCGATGAGTTCGAACCCGTAGATGAGCACCGCACCGAGCAGCAGCACCGGCCCTTCGATGAGCGCGAAGGTGACGAAGAGGCGGGTCTGGCGCGCGAGGTAGTCCTTCTCGACGGCTTTCACCCGGGCATGGACCGAGGAGTCTCCCGCGTGGCTCATGCCTCCACGGTACCGATGCGAGGGCGTGCGTTCCAGCATGCCGCCGAGACCCTCCCCGCCATAGGATCGGCGCATGGCCGACGACAGCACCCCTCCCCCGGCATCCGATCCGGCATCCGACCCGGTTCGCGACGACCGCGCCCCCTCGCGGCGCGGGTTCCTCAAGATGGGCGGCGCCGCCTTCGCGGGCGCCGTGATCGGCGGGGCGGGAGGCGCGGCGATCGGCGCGACGGTCGCCGCCGGCAACTCCCGCAACGGCTTCGCGTCCGAGCCCGACCCCTTCGCCGCCCTCACCCCCCGCAGCGAGCCGGGGTTCGACCACCTCGTGGTCGTCATGGGCGAGAACCGCTCCTTCGACAACCTGCTCGGCTACCTCTATTCGCAGGCGACGCTGCCCGCCGGCGAAACGTTCGAGGGGCTGGCGTTCGGTACGCACAGCAACACGGCATCCGATGGCACCGTCGTCGATGCGCACGTCTACACCGGCGACACCGACCGCATCATGAGCCTGCCCGACCCCGACCCCGGCGAGGAGTACCCGCACGTCAACACGCAGATCTTCGGCACGGTCGACCCGAAGGGCAACGCCGATCTGTTCGTCGACGAGATGACCGCTCCGTTCAACGCCCCGACGCACGGCGAGAAGGCCACGATGTCGGGGTTCCTCGAGGACTACATCATCAACTTCCGACGCCTGCGCAAGGGTGCGGAGCCGAAGCCCGAAGAGGCGGCGCACATCATGGGCTCGTTCTCGCCCGAGATGCTGCCGGTGCTCTCGACCCTCGCGAGCGAGTTCGCGGTCTTCGACCACTGGTACGCCGGCGTGCCCTCGCAGACCTTCTGCAACCGCTCCTTCTTCCACGCGTCGACCTCACACGGCTTCGTCACCAATCAGGCCGGCGGCGGCTACAAGAAGTGGCTCGACGCGCCCGCCGCACCGACCGTCTTCAACCGACTCGAAGAGAAGAAGGTGAGCTGGAAGATCTACATCGACAAGCTGCAGCTCGTCTCCTTCACCGGGATGCTGCATGCCGCGGTGCTCGAGGAGTACTGGCGCACCGATCACTTCGGCACCATGGAGGACTTCTACGCCGACACGAAGAACGGCACCCTCCCGGCCTACGCGTTCATCGAGCCGCGCATGGTCTACGACCACAACGACTTCCACCCGCCGTTCGGCTCTGCACGCGAGAGCACCGTCGACGGAGAGCCGGTCTACGACAGCGCGATCTCGGACGTGCGAGCCGGCGACCGACTCATCCACGACATCTACGAGGCCGTGCGCACGAGCGCCTCACCGAAGGGATCGAACGCGGTCAACACCCTGCTGCTCATCACCTTCGACGAGCACGGCGGATGCTACGACCACGTGCCGCCGCCCGCCGCGACCAAGCCGACCGCCGATACCGGTGCGGGCGAGATGGGGTTCACCTTCGACCGCCTCGGATGCCGCGTTCCCGCCATCGCCGTGTCGGCGTACACGAAGCGCGGCACGATCGTGCACGACGAGATGCACCACGGCACCGTCACCGCCACGCTCTCGCGACTCCACGGGTTGAAGCCCCTCAACGATCGCGACGCCTCGGCGAACACGCTCTTCGAGGCCATCAACCTGGATCAGCCGCGGCATCCGTCGGACTGGCCCGTCACCACTCCCGCCTACACGCCGCCGAACCCCGAGGAGCTCGAGCCGAAACCCGGAGATCCCTCGGGCATGAAGCCCCTCACGCCGCCCGCGCGCGGGCTGCTCGGACTGCTGCTGTCGCGCTACGGAAAGCCCGGCGAGCCCGACCCCGAGACCTTCGCCGATGCCTATCGCCTGCTGCACGAGCATGGCGAGGAGCTGTTCGGGCCGCCGACCTCGTGAGCCGTGCGACTGCCGGCGGATGCCTAGGCTGAGATCATGATCACCGCCGACCCGACCGCCCTCGCCTCGTTCTGGGACGGAGTGCGGTCGGAGCATCCGGATCTGCCGCCCGAGGTGCCGCTCGCCTGGGCCTTCGGCGCGACCCCTGCGCACGCGGATGACCTGCTGGCCCTGGTGCTCGACCGCATCAAGACGGGCACCGCCTCGTCGGTCTGGGACTACGAGGCCGCGGGCGACCCGCTACCCGTCGAGGGCGAGCTGAGCGTCATCCTGGACGGCACCGGGGCACCGCGCGCGGTGATCGAGACGACGAGCATCCGCGTCGTCCCGTTCGACCGGGTCGAGGCCGCGCACGCCCACGCCGAGGGTGAGGGCGACCGCACGCTCGAGTACTGGCGTGCGGCGCACGAGCGGTACTGGCGCGCGCACTCCGAGAATCCGCGGGGTTTCGCGCCGGATATGCCGGTCGTGTGCGAGCTGTTCCGGCTGGTGCACCCGGTCGGGCGTTCATAACTCAGGACAATCGGGACCAGACGCCGCGATTCGAGGCCCTTTCGGTCGAATCGAGGCGGATGTCCTGAGTTAGTGACGGGGCTGCGTGCAGCCCGACGGACGCCTCACCCCTCGTCGCGCCCGCGCGCCCGACGACGCGACACGATGAGCAGCGTCGCCCCGAGCAGCAGCACGACCGCTCCGCCCGCCGCCCACGCGAAGGTTTCCGGCCCGAGGCCCGTGCCGGGGAGCGACCCCGTGCCCGCGCTTCCACCACCCGTGCCCGGTGCAGGCGCGGGCGTCGGGGGATCCGGTGTCGGGGTCGGCGTGGGTTCGACAGCCACCGCGGCGAGCACGAAGTCCTGCATCGTGAAGGGCCCGCCGCCCTCCGGCCGGAAACCGAACGAGCGCCGACCGAAGTCCACTGACTGCGTACCTTCGGGAGGGATGACGATCAGCAGGTACTCACCGGGCGCGAGTCCGGCGAGGCCGAAGGTGCCATCCTCGGCCGACACCAGTTGCCGCGTTCCACCCGGTCCCTCGAGGGTGAGTCCGACGCCCGCGAGAGGAGTGCCGGATGCGTCTCGCACGGTTCCCGAGAAGCTGCCGAGCACGGCCAGCTCGAAGTTCACGTCGGTCAAGGACTCGGTGCCGAGGTCGACGGCCGCGTAGATCGGTCCGAGCGGCCCGTACCCGTTCGGAGGCGTGACGGTGACGGTGTACTCGCCCGGGGGAACGCGGGGAATGGTGTAGACGCCGAGCGGACGGGTCGTGGTGGTCGCCACCACTGTTCCACCGGCATCCGAGACGGTGATGACAGCCCCCATGACGCCGGTGCTCGTGGACGGTGAGGTGACCACGCCACTCAGATCGGCATTCGTCTGCAGCACGAAGTCCTCTTCCGGCGGGATCACGATCGGCTCCTCTGAGTCGTCCGGCACCGAGATCGAGCGCGTGTCATCGGTGGTCGAGAACCCGGGCGTGGGAGTCACCCGCACGACGTGGTCACCGACGGGCACGGTGTCGAAGAGGTACCGTCCGTCCGACTCGGTGATCGCTGCGAGATCGGTGCCGTCGATGGTCACTCTGACGCCGTCGACACCGTCGCCGTTCTCATCGACCACCCGTCCGGAGACGGCGACCGGGATGATGGCGCGCACGACGAAGTCGATGTCGACGGCATCCGTCTCGCTCAGATCGACGGGTCGGGAAGCGCCTCCGTCGGCGATCATGCCGTCCGGTGCGCTCGCCCGTACGGTGTATCCGTCGCTGCCCAGGATGCCGGGGAAGGCATAGGTGCCGTCCGCTGCCGTCGTCGCTCCCGCGATCACCCGTCCGTACTCGTCGGTGAGAGAGAGCGACACACCCGCCTGCGGCACACCTCCGTCATCGACGACGGTCCCGCTGACGTCGCGCGCAAGCGACGCGAACCAGGTCTGATACACCGGCAGGCCCGAGCGGCGGGTGAAGACGAAGCTCAGCGTCGTGATCGGGGCGGAGGGTTCGAACCAGGCGGCCGCGCCCGAGGTGTCAACCGCTGCGGCGTTTCCGGTGAGCGTCAGCGTCGCGGGATCCCAGGCCGGCACGTCCGTGGCCGACCCCGTGCACGACGGCTTGCCGACCACGCCGGGAGCGCAGTAGTTGAATCCGCCGCGGAAGCCGAGCTGATCGGCGGTCAGCGCCTGCCCGTCGGGGCCGATGGCCTGGATGCGCACGGAATCGGCGTCGATGTCGCCGAGCACGAACGTCCAGCCGGCGGTCGGCGTCGGGTTCTGGAAGGCGTAGGTCGTGGTCGAGGCCCCGGTCGGGGTGTCGGCCTGCGGCCGCAGGTTCACATACGGCTGATCGCGACTGGATCCGTACTTCGCCCCGACGGGGGTGCCCTCGGACAGCCACGTCGATGCGCCGGGGATCACGCCGACCTGACCGGAGCGCGAGGTGCTGGTGACCGCGGCGATCATGGTCGCGTCAGGGGTGAGGCGCACCGAGGTCGCATAGGCGCCGGCCGACCCCGTCAACGGCTGCCAGACCGCCCACTGCGTGGTGGTCGCGGCCGATGCAGGGCTCGCGACCACCGCGACGGCGGCCACCAGGGCGAGGACTCCGACGAGGATGCTGCTCCGCTTCGCGCGCATGGCGCCAGGCTACATCGGTATATCGGCGAGCCGAAGAGAATTCTTCGCCGACCGACGCTCAGTCCGCCCGCGAGAACGTGACGTGCACGACGCCCGACTCGGCCGTCTCCGAGACGACGGAGTACCCGGATTCGAGGCCGCGCAGGTCGTCCCACAGGCGGATACCGCTGCCGATGAGGATCGGCGTGATGCCGACGTGCAGCTCGTCCACCAGCTCCGCGCGCAGGTATTCGCGCACGGTCGTCGCCCCTCCGCCGACGCGGACGTCTGCGCCATCGGCCGCCGCGATCGCCCGCCGCAGCGCCTCTTCGGGCGTCGCGTCGATGAAGTCGAACGACGTGCCGTTCGCGAACTCGATACGCTCGCGCGGGGTGTGCGTCAGCACGAACACGGGCGCGTGGAACGGCGGCTCGTCGCCCCACCAACCGCGCCAGTCGGGGTCGTCGGGGTTCGCGTGCAGCCCGAACATTCCGGCACCCATGATCTCGGCGCCGATGTTCTCGAAGTAACGCGCGGCGTATATCTCGTCGACACCCGTCGTGCCCGCTCTGCTCGTGTCGTGGAACACCCGTTCGCGGAACGTGCGGGTCGCGGCGTACGCAGCCGTGAGACGACCCCAGTCCTCGCCGAACGGGTTCTCCGGGGTCTGGTCGGTGGTCGTGGCGAAGCCGTCGAGAGAGATGTTGAGGTCGACGCGAACGCGGGTCATGGGTCTCCGATGTCAGAGGAGCGGATGCCGCGGCATCCGTCACGGCGAACCCACTGTCGACCATCCCGAGCGCCGTGTCAACGGCCGTCGGCGCGTCGAAACCCCCCACGCGCGTCGAGACCCACCGTCCCCGACGTGCGGGACGATGGGTCTCGACGACAACGATGGGTCTCGACGACAACGGTGGGTCTCGACGAGCAGATCAGACGGATGCTCCGCCCCGGCCGACCTCAGGCGACGGGGTCGCCCTGCACCGGCCCTTCGGTGTTCGGCTTCCAGCCGAGCGCCGGGGCGACGTGCGTCGCGAACGACTCGAGCACGTGCAGGTTGTATGCCGGGCCGAGCTGGTTCGGGATCGTGAGCAGCAGGGTGTCGGCGGCCATGACGGCCGAGTCGCTCTTCAGCTGCTCGATGAGCACGTCGGGCTCGGCGGCGTAGGTCTTGCCGAACGTCGAGCGGTAGCCGTCGATGATGCCGATCTGGTCACCGCTGTCCTCGCTGCGCAGACCGAAGTACGCGCGGTCCATGTCGGTGATCAGCGGGAAGACGCTGCGGCTCACCGACACACGCGGCGAACCCGTGTGACCGGCTTCCTTGTATGCAGAACGGAACAGCGCGATCTGCTCGCTCTGCAGTTCGTGGAACGGCACACCCGTGGCCTCGGTGAGCAGCGTCGAGCTCATCATGTTGAGGCCCTTGCGCCCGGTCTCCTCGGCGGTGGCGCGCGATCCCGACCCCCACCAGATGTGGTCGCGCAGCATCGGCGACTGCGGCTCGATCTGCAGGTAGCGTCCGGCGCCGACCATCCGCGGGTCGCCGGGGGCGATGCCTTCACCGTCGATCGCACGCAGGAAGAGGTCGAACTTCTCGCGGGCCATCACGCCGCCGCGCTCGGGATCCTCCTCGTCATGGAAGCCGAACGTCTCGTAGCCGCGCAGAGCCGTCTCGGGTGACCCACGGCTCACGCCGAGCGCGATGCGGCCGTCGGCGATCAGGTCGAGCGCGGCCGCCTCCTCGGCGAACTGGAACGGGTTCTCGTACCGCATGTCGATCACGCCGGTGCCGACCTCGATGCGCTTCGTGCGCGCGGCCATCGCCGAAAGCAACGGCATGGGCGAGGCGGCCTGCCGTGCCCAGTGGTGCACGCGCACGTACGCGCCGTTCACCCCGATCTCATCGGCGCCCTCGGCGATCTCGATGGTCTGCTTCAGCATGTCGCCGGCCGTACGGGTCGCCGAACCCTGGACGTCGGTGTAGTGGCCGAAAGAGAGGAATCCGAAAGCCTTCATGGTGTATTCGAACGCATGGATGCCCCGGACTATTCCGCGGCGGCATCCATGCTGCGATCACGAATCGGTGCAGCGGCCGCTTCGTCGCACCCCGTCGCCGCCAGCCGCGCCAGCGCTCCCTCGAGCACGTGCAGATCCTCAAGGGTTTCGATCGACGTGACTCTTCCCCAACGAAGCGACATGAACTGGAACATCGTGTTCTCATACTTCTCGCCGCCGGGAAGCTCCCCCGCGACGTGTGCCCGGAGCGCGACGCGCGTGCCCCACGGCCAGCCTCTGGCAATGATTTCTTCGATGTCGAATCGGGCGCCCGGCAACAACCGCATGACGCGCTCCCACCACCGACTCATGCCTTCGACGATTCGTCGCGTTCCTCCAAGCGCGTGGTCGCCATGGAAGCGGTACACGAACTTGGGAGACAGGCTCTCGATCATCGGGCCGGGGTCGCCGTCATTGATCGCAGCGAATGCGGTGTCTCGAGATCGATGCCCCGGACTATTCCGCCGCGGCATCCGCCCTCTTCCGCGCTCGCAGTTCGCTGATCGCCGGAATCACCGCTACGCCGTTGAATATGCAGCCGAAGAGCATGACGCCGAAGGCCGTGCTGAACTGCGCGTTGCGAGATCCCGGATCGCTCACGGATGAGTGCACAGGATTCTGAGGGTCGTAGTAGACGATCGTCTCGCTATCGTCAGTGACGCCACGACAACCTAGGTAGTGCTCGTCCAGTTTGATGAACTCGCGACCATCGACCTCGTAACGGTAGTCCAGGTTGCAATTTGCACTGTTCCGCCCCGTCGCCTGCACTTCGGAGATCCATCCCTCCGTCGTCGCAGACATCGTGTGGCCTTCATGTAACTCGACGGCCAGAATGATCGGCGCGGCGAGGATGAGGAGAGACCCGAAGACGACCATTCCGATCATGGCCCGCCGTTCGAACGGAGTGACGCTCTCGAAGCGGCGGTGCCTCTTGACTGCGGGTCGCTTGCGCGCACGTTTCGCGGTCATTCATGTTCCCCCAGTCAAGACGTGCCTCGCGCATAGTGGCGCTGAAAACTCTGGCCCACGTCGTCGAACAAGGCAACTGGCCTGATCACAACGCCCAGGCGACCGTCCGCACATAGAGCGCACTGCTCAGGATGCCCATATATAGCTTGTGCCCACGCCCACCCGTTCAACTGCACGATCAAGACGCCGAGTGCAGGGAGAAACCACCGAATCGCTCCGACATCTGTCGCATCTCTCTGGAGTTCGCCGCACCACGCACCGCGGCATCCGCTCTCCCCGTCGAAACACCACACGCGCCGTGAGACATCGCGTCTCACGGCAGAAGTGGTGTCTCAGCCACGCCACCCCCGACGCAGAGCCCCCGCCCTATTCCGCCGCGAGGAACCCGTCGATCAGCAGCGCCCGGATGCGCGGCTCCAGGTCGGCCCACAGGTCTGCGAGCGGCACGTCGAAGAGATCGGCGAGTGCCGCGGCGATCTGCCCGACCGTCAGCTCGCCGTCGCAGGCGCCCACGAATGCGGCGAGCGCCGGGTCGACGTTCACGGTGCGCCCGAAGCCTCCGCCCTGACGCAGTTCGATCACGCTGGGGTCGTCGTTGCCGGGCAGCAGGTGCCGGGCCTCGGTGACATCGGATGCCGTGACGAGGGTCGCGGGAATCCCGCTGCCGAGCAGGTCGTGCGCCACGAGTCCGCGGCCCAGCGCCTCGCCCACACCCGACACCGGCTGGCCGATGTGTTCGCTGCGACGCAGCGCCGGCGCATCACCGCGACGGATGAGTACGTACCCGAAGCCGATCGCCGTCACCCCGCGTGCGGCGAAGTCGTCGAGCCACGCGGTGAGCAGCGGCGTGAACTCCGCGTCGCGCGGAGTGGTGCCTCCGTCGCGGATCCACAGTTCGGCGTAGGCGAGGGGCGAGAGCTCCTCGCGCTCGACGACCCAGAGGTCGAGGTCGCCCGGCACCCAGGCATCCAACCGCGCCAGGCCCTTCACCCCGTCGCGCGACTCCCAGTTGCCGAGCAGCTGCGCCGTGCCGCCCGCGGTGAGGTAGGCGGGGGCGGTGCGCACGAACTGTTCGACGAGCGCGTCTCCGATGAGTCCGCCGTCGCGGTATTCGTACTCGGGCACCCCCTCGGTGCGCGGCGTGATGACGAAGGGGGGATTCGAGACGATGAGGTCGAACGCCTCGCCCGCGACGGGCTCGAACATGCTGCCCAGACGGAACTCGATGTTGCCGATGCCGTTCAGGCGCGCGTTGAGCTCGGCGTAGGCCAGCGCGCGAGAAGAGATGTCGGTCGCGACGACCCGCCCGGCGCGACGGGAGACGAGCAGCGCCTGGATGCCGCATCCGGTGCCGAGGTCGAGGGCGCGCTCGACCTCGATCGGCACGACGATCTCGGCGAGGGTGCGAGAGGCGCCGCCGACTCCGAGCACGTGGTCGGCGGGCAGCGCCGTGCCGAGCGCGACCTCATCGAGGTCGCTCGCGATCCACCACTCCCCGACGCCGTCCGCGTCGACGAACGACTGCGGGCGCAGGAGGGCTGTGGGCGTGACGACGGTGTCGGATGCCGTGGCGAGGCCGAGGGCCGTCAGCCCGTCGACACCGAGTCGCGGAAGTGCCTCTTCGACGGAGCGTCGCGGCTGCGGCATCCCGAGCACGAAGAAGCGGCCCAGAGTCGCGAGAGTTCCGTCATCACCCTCAATGGCGCGCAGGATGGGTTCGCGCATGCCGCGGGCGAGGGCGTCGTCGGCCTCTTCGCCCCACAGGCGGCGCAGCGGTGCGGAGCGCAGGTCGGCGGCGTCGAGGTCGGCGGCGAGCGAGGCGCATCCGAGCGGGTCGGGAACGGGCGTTGCAGAGGCGGACACGGCCGTCACTCTACGCGTCTTCAGGGTTCTCCTCCGTCGCGCCTTCTAGAATCACAAGGTCAGTACTCACGATTCCGCCCTCTTCCCGGGCGTACGAGGAAGACCTTCATGACCGCGAGCACCCCCGACAGACGCCTCCGTGCGCGTCTTCGGCGACTCACGAGCGCGGCCGCCGCATTCGCCCTCGCGGCCGGTCTCGGGGCGGTCGCGTCTCCGGCGATCGCCGCCGACGGCGACGACGAGACGACGGACTCCGGGATCGTCGAGCTCTCCGTCGCGATCGGCTCCCACGGCCGAATCACCCCCGGGGCGTCGGCCACGGCATCCCTCTCTCTGCAGAACGACACCGACGGGCGCCTGTCGCCCGGCACCGTCACGGTCGAGATCAACCGCACTCCCCTCTCCGACGGCACGGCCGTCTCTACCTGGCTCGACGAGACCTCGGCGCCCGGAGAGTTCGAGACGCTGGGATCGAAGGCGACCGATGCCGTCGACGCCGGCGGCTCGGACCGCGTCTCGGTCGACCTCCCGCCGGAGTCCCTCGCCGAGCTCGCACCCGGTGTCTATCCGATCCGGGCGGGGCTGAGCGGAGCGAGCACCGGCACGGCCGGCGGCGATGACTTCGTGTCGCGCGACGTCTCGGCCGACAGCGTGCTCGTCGTGACCGCAGATGCCGTACAGGTGGGCGTGATCGTGCCCATCACCGCCACTCCCGCCGACGGCGTACTGCTCACGGCCGACGAGCTCGCCGAGCTCACGGCAGCCGACGGGCACCTCACGGCTGCTCTCGACGGCGTCTCGGGCACGGCGGCCGTGATCGCCATCGATCCTGCGATCATCGCGGCGATCCGGGTGCTCGGCACCTCGGCACCGGCGAACGCGACCGATTGGCTCGAGCGCTTCGACGATCTCCCCAACGAGCGCTTCGCCCTGCAGTTCGGCGACGCCGATGCCACGGTGCAGGCGCAGGCGCAGCTGCCGGAGCTGCTGCAGCCCACCACGCTCCTGCCCTTCATCAGCCCCCTCAACTTCCCGAGCACCCCGGCGACGGCCACGCCGAATCCCGGCACCTCCACGCCCTCTCCGACGCCCGTTGCGACCGACGCTCCCGTACTTCCCGACGATGAGACGCTCACGACCATCGACGACGCCATCGACGGAATCGTCTGGCCGCTCTCCGGCGCCCGCTCCGAAGACCTCGCGACCTTCACCTCCTACTTCGGCGGGGAGGTCACGACGATCGTCTCGTCGTCCGCGACGGATGCCGTCGACACCGCGCACGCGACGGCCGACGGGCATGACCTGCTCGTCGTCGACGAGGCGATCTCCGCGGCGATCTCCGGAGCCGCCGGCGAATCGGCCTCGGGTGCCCGGCAGCGCTGGCTCGCTGCGGCGAGCGCGCAGCTCTACTTCGCCGGGCAAGCGGCGCCGCAGGGCCCGCTCCTGGTCGGGCTCGACCGCGACGAGACCCGAGATGCCGCAGCGCTCCGCGAGGCGATCGCCGCGGTCGACTCCCCGGGGTTCGATCTGTCGTCGGTGCGCTCGGCACCCGCTGCCCCCGTCGCCCTTTCCGGCACCGTCGATGACCTCCGCGTCAGCGCCCTCCAGAACATGCTGGGCGACGAGGGGACGCTCGCCACCTTCGCGACCATCCTCGACGACCCGCAGGTGCTGCTCAGCCGCGAGCGCATCCGCGTGCTGCGCGAGATCGCGGTCGGCGTGCCCGAGACCAAGTTCAGCACCAACGTCGCCGTGCACCGTGCGGCGACGAACGACACGCTCCACGCCGTCAGCATCCCCCCGTCGAGCACGATCCAGCTGCTCAGCGCCAATGCCGACCTCCCGTTCAGCGTGCGCAACGACCTGCCGTGGCCGGTCAATCTGCGCCTGACGGTCGCGCCCACCGACCCGCGCCTCGACGTGCAGCGCAGCAACGAGGTCGTCGTGCAGGCGAACTCGAGCGCCCGCGTGAAGGTGCCCGTGTCGGCACGCGTCGGCAGTGGCGAGCTCGATCTCCGGCTGAACGTCTACAGCCCCACCGGAGTGCTCATCGACGGCCCGCAGACGGTGAGGGTTGCCGTGCGCGCCGAATGGGAGACGATCGGTCTCATCATCTTCGGCGGGCTCGCCGTGCTGCTGATCGTCGGCGGTGTGATCCGCACGGTGCTCCGTCGACGTCGGGAGTCGGCGATCGACGGCGACGCGGATGCCGCGGCCGGGACCGACACCGATGCCGATGCCGATGCAGGAGAGAAAGAAACCACGTGAGCAGTCTCGGGCGCGCGAGCGCGATCATCGGCGCCGGCACCCTCGTCTCCCGCATCACGGGGCTCCTGCGCAGCATCGTGCTCGTCGGGGTGCTGGGATCGGTCGCTTCCGAGGCGGCGGATGCCTTCACCTACGCGAACCAGTTACCGAACAGCGTCTTCTCGCTGATCTCGGTCGGCATCCTCACGGCAGTGATCGTTCCGCAGATCGTGAAGGCGACAGCGGATGCCGACGGCGGCAACGCCTTCATCTCGAAGCTGTTCACCCTGGGCACCGTCGTGCTCGTGGTCGTCACGGCGATCGCCACCGCCGCTGCCCCCTGGCTCGTGCACCTCGTGGCCGGCAAGGCGAGCGATGATGCGCTGGCCCTGGCCACCGCGCTCGCCTACTGGTGCCTCCCGCAGATCCTGCTCTACGGCCTCTACGCGATGCTCGGGGAGGCACTGAACGCGCGCAAGATCTTCGGGCCCTTCACCTGGGCACCCGTCGTCAACAACCTCGTCTCGATCACCGGCTTCCTCGCGCTCGGCGCCCTCTTCGGCCCGGTCTCCACCCGGGCCGCCGACTGGACGCCCGAGATGATCACCGTGCTCGGCGGCACCGCCACGCTCGGCATCGCCCTGCAGGCCCTCGTCCTGCTGGTGTTCTGGCGACGCACTGGCCTCGCACTCAAGCCCGACTTCCGGTGGCGCGGTGTCGGCCTCGGCAACGTCGGTCGTCTCGCCGGGTGGACGTTCCTCATGGCCTTCGCGAGCCTCGCGGCCGGCATGTATCAGGGCTATCTCGTGAGCGAGGTATCGGGCCTCGGGGCTTCGGCCACCGTGACCGCCAACGCGTGGCTCATCTTCATGCTCCCCTACTCGGTGATCGTGCTCTCGATCGGCACCCCCTACTTCACGCAGATCAGCGCCCACGCTGCAGCCGGACGCGACGACGAGGTGCGCGCAGACATCGCGCAGAGCATCCGCACCCTGCTGTTCTTCATCGTCGCCGCGACCGCCGCCGTCGCCGCGGCCGCGATCCCCGCTTCCCGTGTCTTCACCGACAACGCCGACGACGCCCAGGCCGCCGCCCTCGTGCTGATCGCCTACCTGTTCGGCCTCATCCCGCTCACGATCCTGTTCATCGTTCAGCGCACGTTCTACGCCTACGACGACACCCGCACGCCGTTCTGGTTCACGATCTTCCAGTGCGTGCTGATCGTCGGCACCGCGCTCGGCGCGCTCGGCCTGCGTGAGGCTGGCGTCATCCCGCTCACCTCGCTCGCGGCCGCCGTCGCGCTCGGCCAATCGATCGCGAGCATCGTGCAGACGATCGTCGCCACCTGGCTGCTGCATCGCAAGATCGGCGGCCTGCAGATCCGCTCCTGGATGGCGGCGATCGGTCGCTTCTCCCTCGCCGGCATCCCCGCGGGTTTCGCCGGGTGGGGCGCCTTCGTGCTGCTGGGCGGCGTCGACGGGTGGACGATGGCCGACAAGTTCCAGGGCGCCCTCGGCACCGCGATCGTCGGGCTCGTCGTCGTGGTCGTCTACCTCGGCATCCTCGCCCTGCTCCGCGCCCCCGAGCTGAAGGCCGCCGGCGCGCTCGCCCGACGCTTCCTGCCCGGTCGCTGAGCGTCTCCCGTCGCGGGAATGCCGCGCGGTTACCATGGGTTGAAGCTGTCGGACATCATTCGATGGCATTGCAGTTCTCACAGGGAGCATTTCATGCGTCAGGTCGTCATCATCGGCTCCGGCCCCGCCGGTTTCACCGCCGCCATCTACGCGGCGCGCGCGAACCTCCAGCCGCTGCTCATCGCGAGCTCGGTCGAGGTCGGCGGTGAGCTGATGAACACCACAGAGGTCGAGAACTACCCCGGCTTCCCCGAGGGCATCCAGGGCCCCGATCTCATGGCCAAGTTCCAGGAGCAGGCCGAGAAGTTCGGCACCGAGGTCGTCTACGACGACGTCGCGTCCCTCGAGCTCGACGGACCGGTCAAGAAGGTCACGCTCGGCAGCGGCACCGTGCACGAGACCCAGACCCTCATCTACGCGACGGGTTCGGCCTACCGCAAGCTCGGCATCGAGGGCGAAGAGCGCCTCTCCGGCTACGGCGTCTCGTGGTGCGCGACCTGCGACGGGTTCTTCTTCCGCGAGAAGACGATCGCGGTCGTCGGCGGCGGCGACTCCGCGATGGAAGAGGCCACGTTCCTCACCCGCTTCGCCGACAAGGTCTACGTGATCCACCGCAAGGACACCCTCCGTGCCTCGAAGATCATGCAGGAGCGCGCCTTCGCGAACGAGAAGATCGAGTTCATCTGGAACAGCGAAGTCGCCGAGATCCTCGGCAAGGACTCCGTCGAGGGCGTGCAGCTGCGCTCCACCGAAGACGGCACGCTGCGCGACCTGCCCCTCGACGGCCTCTTCGTCGCCATCGGCAACGACCCGCGCACGCACCTCGTGCACGACAAGCTGAAGCTCACCGCCGAGGGCACCATCTGGGTCGACGGCCGCTCCTCGGTCACCTCGGTTCCCGGCGTCTTCGCCGCGGGCGACGTGATCGACCCGACGTACCGCCAGGCCATCACGGCTGCCGGTTCCGGAACGGTCGCCGCCCTCGACGCCGAGCACTTCCTCGCGGATTTTGACGACGCCTCGGTCGAGTTCCCGGCCGCCGAAGCTGCTGAGATCATCACCGCCTGACCCGCGGGAACACTTTTCCCCGGTCGGCTGTTGTATCCGACGAACCTCGAACAAGGAGAAACTCTGATGAGTGCACAGGCTACGAGCCAGGCGACCTGGGAGCAGGACGTACTGCAGGCCGAAGGTCCCGTTCTCGTGGACTTCTGGGCCGAGTGGTGCGGACCGTGTCGTATGGTCGCCCCGGTGCTGGACCAGATCCAGGCCGACAACCCCGACAAGATCACCATCCTCAAGCTCAACGTCGATGAGAACCCCGAGCTGGCGATGAAGTACCAGATCACCTCGATCCCCGCGATGAAGGTGTTCCACGGCGGTGAGGTCAAGACGACCATCATCGGCGCCAAGCCGAAGCCGGCCCTCGAGAAGGACCTCGCGGCCTTCATCGGCTGAGTCTGAGAAGTTTCGGGCCGTCACTCTCTTCGGAGGGTGGCGGCCCTTCTCTTTCCCCTCGTCGACTGGGTCCCTGAGACTGTCTGCAGGGCCCCCGCCCCGTCACTTGGCCCCTGAGCCTGTCGAAGGCCTCGCTCTCTCCGTCGACTGGGTCCCTGAGCCTGTCGAAGGGCCCACCCCGCGCCTACTTGTCCGACACGTCCACCGACGGCAACCCCCGCGCCCCACGCGCGCGATCCACGATCTCCTGGATCACCGGCCTCTTCGCGGCGTTGTAGTTCGACGTGCCACGGGCGGCGGCGGCCACGGCATCGCACTTCGCATGCCGGTAGCGGTCGGCATCCGCCGGGTTCTCGATCAACCAGTCCCGCAGGATCCTCTGGTTGACGGCATCCCAGTCCGCCGCCGCGAAGAAGTGCGCGATGTGCGTGCGTACGCCTTCGGTTTCGCGGACCATCACGGGGTGGCTGCGCACTGCGCTCCCCCGCTGCCATCCGGCGGCCTCGAGCGCATCCCGATGGCGCTCGAAGTCCTCCGCATCCGCGATCCGCACCGCGAGGTCGATGACGGGCTTCGCGCGCATGCCGGGGATCGCGGTCGAGCCGATGTGCTCGATGACCCAGTCCGGGTCGCCGTGAGATCGCAACTGACCGGCGGCGGCCCTGAACTGCTCGGGCCACGACGGATCGTAGGCGACGAGCATCCGCGGCATCGTCAGGAGGCGTCCGCGACCGTCGGATCCCACCGGCGGTAGCGCTGCTTGTCGTCGAGCAGACCCCAGACGGCCGGCGTCAGCTCCGGGTACTCGAGCGCGATCTGCCGCAGCACCCGGTAGTGCCGGGCTTCGTTCGGACGCACGCCGTCGTTCGCACTGATGTTGTCGGCACGCAGCAGGTAGACGACGAGCTCATCGATGCTGGGGAGCTCCTCCATGAACTCCCACGGGTCCTCCCCGCCCAGCAGGCGCTCCTGCACGATCACGGCGAGTTCGTCGGATGCCTCGGCACGCAGTACTTCCAGGCTGGCGCGACGGGGGACGGACTCGCTCATGCCTTCCAGCCTACGCGCGTGCGCGACGGGGTCGGCGCTCGACCTTCACATCCTCGCTCATGTCCTCGAGCTCCTTGCCCTTGGTCTCGGCGACCTTGAAGTACACGAAGAAGAACGACAGCAGTGCGAAGAAGGCGTAGAACCCGTAGGCGAAGGGCAGTCCGATGTTGGCGAACGCCGGGAAGGTCGTCGAGATGAAGAAGTTCGCGGCCCACTGCGCCGCCGCCGCGACTGCGAGGGCTCCCGCGCGGATCGAGTTCGGGAACATCTCACCCAGCAGCACCCACACGAGCGGACCCCAGGTCGCGCCGAAGAAGACGACGAACGCGTTCGCGCAGATCAGCGCCACGGTCGACCAGGGCTCGGGCAGCGTGACGGCACCGGCGGAATCGAGGGTGCCGAACGAGAACGCGAGGGCCATGAGACCGAGCGAGATCGTCATGCCCACCGATCCGACGAGCAGCATGATGCGGCGGCCGACCTTGTCGACGAGCAGGATCGCGACGATCGTGACCACGATGTTCGTCACGGAGGTGATCACCGTGATCAACAGCGCCTCGGATTCACCGAACCCGACCGACTGCCAGAGGGTCGTCGAGTAGTAGAAGATCACGTTGATGCCGACGAACTGCTGGAAGACCGACAGCAGGATGCCGACCCAGACGATCGGCTTGAGACCGAGGCGGTTGCCGCGCAGGTCGCGCAGGGATTCTTTCTTCTCGGTGTCGATCGTGCCGGTGATCTCGGAGATCTTGGCCTTCACGTCGACCGTCCCCGTGACGGTCGTGAGTACCTCGGACGCCTTCTCGATGTCGCCCTTGCGCACGAGGTAGCGCGGAGATTCCGGGAGCTTCAGCGCCATGATGCCGTAGACGATCGCGGGGATCGCCTCCGCGATGAACATCCACCGCCAGGCGTACAGGCCCCACAGCGACTCGGCAGCCCCGCCGGCGACCTCGGCGAGCAGGGCATCCGACAGCAGCGCGACGAAGATACCGGTCACGATGGCGAGCTGCTGCAGGGAGCCGAGTCGACCACGCATGCTGGCGGGAGAGACCTCGGCGATGTACGCCGGTGCGATGACGGATGCTGCGCCGACACCCAGTCCGCCGACGATGCGCCAGATGATCAGGTCGACGACGCTGAAGGCCAGACCGGAACCGATCGACGAGACCAGGAAGAGGACCGCCGCCACGACCATGATGGGGATGCGTCCGTACCGGTTCGCCAGTGGGCCGGCGAACCACGCTCCGACCGCGCAACCGATGAGGGCCGACGAGACGGCGAAGCCCTTGAGGCCGGCGCCGAGGTCGAAGCCCGACTGGGTGCCCGCGAGAGCGTCCACCGCACCGTTGATGACCGCAGTGTCGAATCCGAAGAGGAATCCGCCGAGGGCCGCGGCGATGCTGATCGCGATCACCTTCCCCTTGATGCCGGATCCGGATGCTGTCGCTGACATGTTGCCCTCCCGTGGGTCGTCCTCAGCGAGTCTAGAACTCCGGAGAACTTCGCGGGGGTGCTTGACATCGCGGGCCGTGAACGAGAAACGCGCCCGACTCCCCGCGGTTCGGGGGCTCGGACGCGCTTCTCTGCGATGCGGTCGGCTCAGTTGCCGTAGCTCTCCTCGCCGAGTTCACCGAGGATGCGGTTCAGATCCTGGATCGACGCGAAATCAATCGTGACCTGGCCTTTGCGTGAGCCGAGAGAGATCTTGACCCGCGTATTGAGGCGATCTCCGAGCTTACCGGCGACCTCATCGAGGTAGGCGCGGCGCGCTCCGGGGGTGGCCTTCGCCGCCTTGGTTCCGCTGCTCCACTGGGTCTTCGCGGCCTCCTCGGTCGCGCGCACCGAGAGGTCTTCGTTCACGACCTTGTCGGCGAGGCGCTGCATCGACTCGGGCGTCTCGAGGCTGAGGATCGCGCGGGCGTGGCCCGCGGTCAGCACCCCGGCCGCGACGCGCTGCTGCACGGGCACCGGCAGCTTGAGCAGACGGATGGTGTTGCTGATCTGAGGACGGGAGCGACCGATGCGCGTGGCGAGCTCCTCCTGTGTGATGCCGAAGTCTTCGAGCAGCTGCTGGTACGCGGACGCCTCTTCCAGCGGGTTGAGCTCGGAGCGGTGGAGGTTCTCGAGCAGTGCGTCACGCAGCAGATCCTCGTCGGCGGTCTCGCGCACGATCGCGGGGATCGCGGTGAGACCGGCCTCCCGAGCGGCACGGGTGCGCCGCTCCCCCATGATGAGCTCGTAGTCACCCTCGGAGTTGGTGCGTACGACGACGGGCTGCAGCACGCCGAACTCGCGCACGCTGTGCACCAGCTCGGCGAGATCATCGGCATCGAAGTGCGTACGCGGCTGGCGCGGGTTGGCGACGATCGTGTTCGGGTCGACCTGCACGAGGTGGATACCCGGCACGACGGTGAGGTCCACGGCATCCGCATCCGCATCCTCGACCGGAGTCTCGGCTGTGGTCGTCGACTCCGACGGGCGGATGCTCGCGCCGGGGAAGAACACGTCGACCGGACGCTCCGTCTGATCGGCCGTGGGGATGAGTGCGCCGATTCCGCGGCCCAGACCAGTGCGCTTCGCCATCATTTCTCCTTGCTCTGCGTCGCACGCGACGCGATTTCGACAGCGGCCTCACGGTATGCGATCGCGCCGGCGGACTGACCGTCGTAGGCGATCACCGTCTGACCGAAACTCGGGGCTTCCGACACGCGCACCGATCGCGGGATCATCGTCGTGAGCACCTGCTCAGGGAAATGACCGCGCACCTCCTCGGCCACCTGTTGCGCCAGGCGGGTGCGTCCGTCGTACATCGTCAACAAGATCGTCGAGAGGTGCAGACCCGGGTTCAGGTGCTTCTGGATCATCTGGATGCTGCCGAGAAGCTGGCTCAGGCCTTCCAGCGCGTAGTACTCGCACTGGATGGGGATGAAGACCTCGGATGCCGCGGTGAACGCGTTGATCGTGAGAAGCCCGAGGGACGGCGGGCAGTCGATGATCACGAAATCCAGCGGCGTGCTCTTGAGGTACTCGTCGAGCGCTGTGCGCAGGCGGTGTTCGCGAGCGACCTGAGCCACGAGCTCGATCTCGGCGCCGGCGAGGTGGATCGTGCTCGGCGCACAGAAGAGGTTCTCGTCTTCGGGGCTCTGCTGAACGATCTCGGCGAGTGGGGTGCCCTCGATCAGCACGTCGTAGATGCTCGCGGTCTCCGCGTTGTGCGGAACTCCGAGTGCCGTCGACGCGTTCCCCTGCGGATCGAGGTCGACCACGAGGACCTTCGCCCCCAACCCGGCGAGGGCCGATGCCACATTCACCGCGGTGGTGGTCTTACCGACCCCACCCTTCTGGTTGGAGACCGTCATCACCCGCGTCTCTCCGGAGAAATCCACCTTCGTAGACTCCAGAGCGCGACGTCGAGCTGACAGGTCGGCGAGCTCCCGCGCGAGCGGTGTATCCATCCCGAACGATTCGCTCGGGGATGCCTTTTGGGACTGTTTCACGTGAAACATCCACTCCTTTCGGGGCCGCGTTCCACTCTAATCGCTTGGACCGACGTCGGAATGCCGAGGGGTCGTTTCCATGACCACCGGCGCGGTGTGTCGCGGCTTTCCCGGGGGTCTCCTGGGGTGTGCAGGTGGCGCACTCCCGAAAGCCCGTCACCGCCACAGGGCTGTCAGCATCTCCACGTGCTGAGGGTGGCGTGGTGTCTGCCCCTCAGAGCTTCAGGTGCCACGTGGTCACGCACCCGGAGCTGCCGTCGGCGTGACGCAAGCGTCGGTGAGCCACCCGACCGCCGCACCTTCATCGTGAGCAGACTCCCTGTCAGGAATGGGTACGCACGTAATGTGCCTCAATGCCCTACCCCAGACCGTCTTGGATCATCACGCGAGGACCACTGCCCGGGCGGTGTAGGGGCGAAGGTCACACTCAACACATGTTCGGTGGGGAGGCTGGACACACGCTTCACATGAAACGCAAGAGCCGCGGAATCCGGCGGGCCCAACGCGGCGCACCTCACGGCCCGCTGAGCGAGACAGGCGACACCGCCATGTGAATGTGACGACCCGGTCTCGTGACGAGCGGTTCCGTTGTCACCGTCCGGCGCAGCGTAGCGCAGCTCACGTTTCACGTGAAACACCACTGTAGGAGAGTAGGGCGAGGCACCAAGGGAGAGCAGCTCGCGGTTCTCGAGCGACAGGGTCCAGCCATCGCTACATTCGTGGTCGCCCGACGCGAGGCGTCCGCGGGCATCGTCCCGGCATAAAGCGCACGTTTCACGTGAAACACCAAAGTGTGAGAGTTTGGCGAGGCGCGAAGGCAGAGCAACTCACCGTCTCGAGCGAGGTACACCAGCTGTTGCGCTGGGTGAGGCAGTCCGACGAAGGCGTCCTTGGTACCGTCCTGAGATCAAGCACGTTTCACGTGAAACACGAGAGAGTGAGAGTTTGGCGAGACGTCGGGGAGAGTATCTCGCCGTTCTCGAGCGACATTCGCTGGCTGGCGCCATAAACGTGGGCGGCCCGACGAAGGGCTTCCGCGGTCATCATCCCGGCACAAAGGCGCACGTTTCACGTGAAACACCAGGTTGCGAGGGTCGGACATATCCGGAAGGACAAAGCGCCACCTCACGGTCCCGGAGTGGGCGATGCGAGGTGAGGTGGAGGACGTGACGACCCGTACCCTTGACGCAAGAGACCTCGGTCGCCACCCTGGCGAGCGAAAACACGTGTGTCACGTGAACACCCGAGCGCGTGCGCGTTCGGGTGTTCAAAGAAGTGATGCACTTGACCGTTCTCAGTTGAGTAGATGGGGCGAGGCCGAGCAAGGCGGGTCGATGGCCGATGAGCGTAACGACCCGTCCTAACGGCGAACGGGATTCCGGTCGCCGTCATCCCGGCGAGGAGTAGCGCGCGTCCCACATGGACACGCGGCGGTGGTCCCGCATGACGTCTGCTCGCGCTTGGATCACTGAAGATCGCGTCACACCGCTCGGATGCGACAACCCATCGAGGATGCGGTCACTCCCCCAGAGCGACGTTATCCGTGGCGTGTGAGCGAATCGAACGGGTGATCGGGGTCCGGACAAGCGCGAACCGTCTGCGTGCTTCCCTTCAACTCTTCCAGGTGACCCGGTCGACGAAACCGTGTGTTTCACGTGAAACACACGGCGTCGGATTCCAAACAGGCTGGCTCTCGCAGCGTGCATCACGGCCTGACGCAGACCGGACAGAAGTGAGGACTCAGGAGCGTGCAGGGGCGACCCACATGGCAGCAGCCCGTCGGCGGCAGCGGGACAAACGGAACTCACTTCCACCCTCGCGAGCCATGCCTCGAGGCACTGAGCCGGGCTCAAGAGCGAAAGTGCCACGCGAAACCCCCTCATGCGAGCCACATGCCGACTTGGCGAGTACGGCGTCGCCTAGTGCCACTGCGGTGGAGGAGCGCCTCTTAGCTTGCTTCGGAGGGCACCTCGGTACTGACCCACCCAGGGGCAGGAAGATCGCGTGGCTTTCAGACGGGTGCAGTAGGGCGCAGCGCCCATGGGCACACCCGCTCGCCAACGCGCTCTGCGCATGGGCGTAAAGCGCGAGTGTAACGAGGGGGCGTCGAGAGCGGTGAATGTTTCACGTGAAACACACGGCCCCGCAGACCAGACCGACGACTTCATGACGCATGTTTCACGTGAAACGGCTGGCGTCGAGCTGCGCACCCTCGCGAATCATGAAGACGTCGACAGCATCCTCATTCTCGAGCCTGAACCCATGACGCTCATACAGACGACGAGCAGCGCTCCCCTGCAACACATTCAGGCGGAACGCGCACCCAGCGCCATACTGCTCCAGAACCCGAGTGAGAACCGCGGTGCCCACACCCCTCCCCTGCACACCAGGGTCCAGGTAGAAATGCTCGATCCACACCGCATCCGACTCATCGCGAACGGCTACGGACCCCGCGTCCTGCCCATCGACCACAATCACCCAGGTGTTGTCCGGTACGAAAGCCCTCAGGAATCGCTCGCGAACCCAAGTCGAGTCGTACCTGTCGAGACGTTCAAGATCCGGACGCATAACGACGGCGCGTAGCTCGGCGATCCACGCCCCGTCAGCCGCCCTACTCGGCCGCAGTGTCCAGCCCATTCCGGCGCTCCCCTCGACCGAGAACGGTCTGATTCATCGCGATCACGCGTGGTGTTTCACGTGAAACGTCGAGCGTCAGGCGCGTACAGAAGCCCGAATGACGCGGGTGATCTCCGGGAGAACACCCTCACCGAGCACCTCGACCCGCACATCGCTGAGCTTGTACTTCTTGATCTGCTTCTGCGCGGCGTCGATCTCGTTCGCCGCATTCATCCCCTTGAGGAGAGTCACCTCTCCCCCATCGCGCACGAGCGGCGCCGTCAGAGGAAGCAATGTACGCAGAGCGCTGACGGCGCGCGCCGTCACCACGTCGAAGCCGCCGGGCCGGTCCACATCCTCGGCACGAGCGCGCAAGATCTCGACGTTGTCGAGGCCGAGCTCCGTCACCTGCTCTGTCAACCACGTGACGCGTCTCTCCATCGGTTCGACGAGAGTCCAGTGCACGTCCGGCCGGGCGATCGCCAGGACGAGACCCGGGAGTCCAGCGCCGGAGCCGATATCGGCAACCGTGCCGTGGAACAGCGGTGCCGCGATCGCACTGTTCAGGATGTGACGCGTCCACAGCCGTGGCAGTTCCAACGGGCCGATCAATCCGCGCTGCTCTCCCTCGCGGGCGAGCGCCTCGGTGAAGGCGCGTGCGGTGTCGATCCGATCCCCGAAGAGCATGACCGCAACGGCCGGTTCTGGCTCGAGCCCACTCATACCGAGTACATCCGAAGTCGACCGTTCGACGTCAGCGACGGCGCAGAACCGTGTGACGGTCCGCACCCTCCCCGTACGACTCGGAGACGAGTCCTCGTTCCGCAGCGATGTCGTGCACGAGCTTGCGCTCGTAGCTCGACATCGAGGGCAGCGACGCCTGCGACGCGCCCTCGTCGAGCTTCGACGCAGCGGCATCCACCAGCGTCTCGAGCTGACGACGGCGCGTGTCGCGAGAGCCGCCGATATCGAGGATCAGCCGGGAGAAGGATCCGGTCTTGCTCTGCACGGCGAGACGCGTGAGCTCCTGCAGTGCCTGAACGGTGTCGGGAGCCGACAGGAGGCTGAGGCCATCACCCTCCGCCTCGACCGAGACATACGCACGTCCCTGGCGAACATCGAGGTTCAAATCGCCGTCGATGTCGGCGATGTCGAGCAGCTCCTCGAGGTAGTCAGCGGCGATGTCGCCCTCGTTCTCGAGCTCGGCTACGGTCGGCTCGACGTTCTCGGTGACGCTCTCGCTCATCAGGAGCCCTTCTTCTTCGCGCGCTTCTTGCCCACCGGCTGCTGACGCTTCGGCGCTTCGGCCTTGGCCTTCTCCGCCTCGTCGAACAGACGCTTCTGCTCGGCCTCGTAGGCGGCCATCGGAACGACCTTGCCCGAGGAGTCGATCGCCTTGCCCTTACGAGCGAGGCGCTCCTCTCGTGCCTTGGCTGCCTCGGATCCCGGCGTCGGCATCTCGCGGATGACGAGGAACTGCTGCCCCATCGTCCACAGGTTCGAGATGAACCAGTACACGACGACGCCGAGCGGGAAGAAGATACCCGAGAAGATGAAGCCCAGCGGCAGAACGTAGAGCATGATCTTCTGCATCTGGTACGCCTGGCCCGTCTTGGCCTCGGGCGACAGGTTCTTCGAGATGATCTGCAGCTGGGTGAAGAACTGCGAACCGATCATGAGCACGACGAGCGTGACGAGGATGATGATCGCCGTGGTGTTCCCGGCGTCGACCGCGTTGCCGAGCGTCTCGTGCAGCGAAGCCACACCGAACAGCTTGGCGTCGTAGAACTGCTCGGTGAGCTCGGCGTTGAGCAGGCCCACACCACCGATGCCGGCCGCGTGGTGCTTGGTGACATCGCTGAGCACGCTGAAGAGCGAGAAGAACACCGGCATCTGCACCAGGAGCGGAAGACAGCTCGACATCGGCGTCGTGCCGTGCTTCTTGTACAGCGCCATGGTCTCGCGACTCATGGCCTCTCGGCTGAGCTGGTCACGCTTGCCCTTGTACTTCTCCTGGACTTTCCGCAGTTCAGGAGCGATTTCCATCATCTTTCGCTGGCTCTTGATCTGCTTCACGAAGAGCGGGATCAGAGCAGCACGCACCACGATGACGAGCCCGACGATCGACAGGACCCAGGTGATGCCCGACGCCGCAGGCAGACCGACGGCGGTCAGCAGCCAGTGCCAGGCGACGAGCACCAGCTCGACCAGCCACTTGAGCGGCCAGAGGATGGTTCCGATCAGATCGAAACCTCCGGAGGAGGGGGCCGGCGACGGTGAGACGCTGGCGAACAGAAGGTCGAGACCCACCGGTCAGTCCTTTCGAGCGGGAACGACGAAACCATGGGCGGTCAGGTCGTGGCGGAAGTGTTCGTGCGGTTTCACGTCATCGACGCCCCCGCGGGTCCAGGGATTGCAACGGAGGATGCGCCATGCCGAGAGCAGTGTTCCCCGCACGGCACCGTGCTGTTGCACCGCACCTACAGCGTAAGCGGAACAGGAGGGGTAGTACGCACAGACATCTCCATACATCGGCGAGATCACCTTGCGGTACCCGGCGAGGAACCCGAGCACGAGATTCCGCGGGATGAGCGGGATGCTGCGCACCAGGTCACCCGTGTGCAGGTGTCCCGTCCCGATGGAGGATGCCGGCAACGCGGTCATCGTGCGACCGCCGGTGCGAGTCGGGAGAAGCAGCGCTCGACGTCGGCCTGGAGCTCGGCATAGGTCGCGGTCGCAGACGAAGGAAGGGCACGGATGACGACATCCGTGCCCTGGGGTACGCGAGACAGCGCTTCGGCGCACACAGCTTTCAGTCGACGTCGAACGGTGTTTCGAACCACCGCTCCCCCGACCTGCTTGCTGATGATGAAGCCGAAACGCGCGGCCCTGCTCTCATCCGTCGTCATCATCGAGGTGATGACGCGCGCCCCGCCACAGCGTGAACCGCGACGAACGACCAACCGGTAGTCGCTCCCGCGGGTCAGCCGATAGGCGCGGGCGAGCACAGCGGATTACGCGGAGAGCTCGGTGCGGCCCTTCGCACGACGCGCGGCGAGGATGCCACGACCCGCGCGGGTACGCATACGGGCGCGGAAGCCGTGCTTCTTGGCGCGGCGACGGTTGTTGGGCTGGAAGGTGCGCTTGCTCATGAGATCACTCCGGGAATGCTGCCGCCGGATTCACTTCGACCGGAGACAATTTTGGGAACTGCCGAAAAGGCATAAGTCAACCGACTAAGGGTACGTCGCGACGGCGCACAGAGCAAATCTGCGCGCTTCGCCGCGGTGGATCGGTGAGTACCGCACAGCCATTATCCACAACCTCGAGCGAGGGGCGCCGCACAACACGCGCGTTGATTTTTCGGGGCAGGTTGCCGTTCCCGGCTGCGATGACTACCGTTGGCATCCGTAGTTATCCACAGGGGCGACCCGCGTCTCGCAGCCCCTCACCGATCCCCGCCCGGAGCGTCATGTCCTCACCTGCCCAGCCCGACGTCCCGATCTGGACCACGGTGCAGGAGTTGCTGGTCGACGACGATCGTGTCACGCCCCAACTGCAGGGCTTCCTGAGTCTCGCCGTGCCCGCAGGGGTCATGTCGGCCACCCTCTACCTCGAGGTGCCCAACGACCTCACCGCCGCGCAGATCAACAAGCGTCTGCGGCTGCCGATCATGGAGGCCCTCACCCACATCGGCGAAGAGGTCACCTCGTTCCGCGTCGTGGTGAACCCCGAGCTCGCCGAACAGCCGACCGCCCCCATCGCCGTCGCCGACTTCGGTCGACAGGAGAGCGTGCGCGTCGAGTCGCCGATGGAGCAGCCGACACCGCTGCGCCACGAGTCACGCCTGAATCCCAAGTACACGTTCGACAACTTCGTCATCGGTCAGTCCAACCGTTTCGCACACGCGGCGGCCGTCGCCGTGGCGGAGGCGCCGGCGAAGGCGTACAACCCCCTCTTCATCTACGGCGACTCGGGGCTCGGCAAGACCCACCTCCTCCACGCGATCGGCGACTACGCGCAGTCCCTCTATGCGGGGGTCAAAGTTCGCTACGTCTCGAGCGAGGAGTTCACCAACGACTTCATCAACTCGATCGCGAACAACCGCGGCGCCGCGTTCCAGGCGCGCTACCGCGAGGTCGACATCCTCCTCATCGACGACATCCAGTTCCTGCAGGGTCGCGCCGAGACCCAGGAAGCGTTCTTCCACACCTTCAACACCCTCCACGACCACAACAAGCAGGTCGTGATCACGAGCGATGTCGCTCCGAAACACCTCACCGGCTTCGAGGACCGCATGCGCAGCCGCTTCGAGTGGGGTCTGATCACCGATGTGCAGGCGCCCGACCTCGAGACCCGCATCGCGATCCTGCGCAAGAAAGCGCAGAGCGAGGCTCTCCACATCCCCGACGAGGTGCTCGAGTACATCGCCACGGTGGTGTCGTCGAACATCCGAGAGCTCGAGGGCGCCCTCATCCGCGTCTCGGCCTTCGCGAGCCTCAACCGCTCGGCGCTCGACATCTCCCTCGCCCAGACGGTGCTGCGAGACATCGTCGACACGGCGGAGGACAACATCATCTCGCCGACCGACATCATCACGGCGACCGCTCAGTACTTCAAGCTCACCGTCGACGACCTGTACGGATCCAGCCGCTCGCAGCAGATCGCGACCGCCCGTCAGATCGCCATGTACCTCTGCAGGGAGCGCACGAGCCTCTCCCTGCCGAAGATCGGTCAGCTGTTCGGCAACCGCGACCACACCACCGTGATGTACGCGTACAAGAAGATCAGCGACCTGATGAAGGAGCGCCGCTCCATCTACAACCAGGTGACCGAGATCACCACGCAGCTCGGTCGACGCTGACTCCTCGCGCTGCAGTCAGAGCCTCGACAGGGGGACACGGCATCCGTTCGCGGGTCGTGTCCCCTTTTTTCGGACGTGACGACGATCCGGGGCATCCGATAAATGCCTCTATGCACATGTGGATAACTTGTGGATGGATGTGAATCGAATTGGGATGAATGTGGGTCGACGGACCGAACCTGTGGATAACTCCGGGGGGCGGACCGGACGGTCGGATGCCTCGAACCCGCGGTTTCCTCAGGGATTCCACAACTGACAAGCGTGTAGTTCCCTACTCGCGACTACTATCCACCGAGTTATCCACAGAATCCACAGCTGTTAACACCGTTAAGGAGTTAACCCGGTTAAGGCGCGATCCGATCACCAGACGGTGGGGAGAACCGCCCCGAACGACAGATTCCCGTCGGCGTAGGGATCCGAAGGACTGTGGGGCTAGCATGGGAAGCCCTGCGGTGGGCCCACCTCGCAGCAGTACCGACGACACCGTCCTAGATCGACGACAAGGGAGCACCCGTGAGGTTTCAGGTCAACCGCGATGTCTTCAGCGAGGCAGTGTCGTTCGTCGTCAAGCTGCTGCCCCAGCGCAACCCGCAGCCGATCCTCGCCGGAGTGCTGATCGAGGCGGACGGTTCGGGCCTCACCCTCTCGGCCTTCGACTACGAGGCATCCGCACGCACGACGATCGAGGCGACGGTCGACACTCCGGGCACGATCCTCGTTCACGGTCGTCTCCTGTCCGACATCGCTAGCCGTCTTCCGAACGCTCCCATCGAGATCGCGGTCGAAGAAGACGGCGGGATCACCGTCACCTGCGGATCCGCCCGCTTCACCCTCGCGGCGATGCCCGTCGAGGAGTATCCGTCGATCCCCGAGGTCGCCGGCTCCTCCGGTGTTGTCCCGGCCGACGACTTCGGCACCGCGATCGCGCAGGTCGGCTTCGCCGCGTCACGCGACGACGTCACTCCGGTGCTCACGGGTGTGCAGCTGGAGGTCTCGGGTCAGAACCTCAGTCTCGTCGCGACCGACCGTTACCGCGTCTCGCTCCGCGACGTGCCGTGGGACGGCGAAGCCGCCGCGGATCAGACCGCGCTCGTTCCCGCTCGCACGCTGGTCGAGGTCGGGAAGACCTTCGGCCACGCCGGAACCATCCAGATCGCGTTCTCGGGTGCGGGCGATCGCGAGATCATCGCGTTCACCGCGGGCAACAAGACCGTGACCTCGCTGCTGATCAAGGGCAACTTCCCGCCCGTGCGCCGTCTGTTCCCCGAGCAGACCGACCACTACGCGGTCGTCAACACCGCCGACCTCATCGAGGCCGTGCGTCGTGTCGCCCTCGTACTCGACCGCGCCGCCCCGCTGCGGTTCACCTTCTCGAGCGACAGTGTGACGATGGATGCCTCGGGCAGCGAGCACGCCCGCGCTTCCGAGTCGGTCGACGCGATCCTGTCCGGCGGCGAAGAGGTCGTGCTCGGTCTCAACCCCCAGTACCTGATCGAGGCGCTCGGTGCCGTGAAGAGCGAGTTCGTGCGCGTCACGTTCACCTCGAGCGACAACGCCAACAAGCTCAGCCCGGTACTGATCACGAGCCAGACCTCGGTCGACCAGGCGGGTCTCGACTCGTTCAAGTACCTGCTGCAGCCGAACCTCCTGCTGCGCTGAGCCTCCTCCGCTGAGCCTGGTTTCCCGCCGTTACGCGCCGGAAACGGGAGCGCTCAGAATGCGAAACACCCGACTGCGAGAGTCAGCCGTACCCCCAGAGCACGGCTGCTCCGCGTAGCCGTGCAGCCGAGCTCGTCTCTCCAGACGAAAGACGCTCCGCATGCCCGAAATCCCCCCTGCCCGATTCCGCCGGTTGCGAGCGTTCGCATCCGGCGTCGCATTCACCGCCGCGACATTGCTCATCCTCGGCACGGCATCACCCGCCTCGGCCGTGGTGGTGCCCGACCCGTATGACACCGCGACACTGACCGCCACTCCGACATCGGTGTCCGTCGGAGACAGGATTACCGTCAGCGCGGTGTTCACCGGCCTGGTCGACGCCTACGCGTACGAGCTCGACATCGCCTACGACCCCGAACTGCTCGCGTTCGTGGCCGGCAGCGAAGTCCTCCCCGCCGGCGGATTCGGATCGGCGACCGACTCGGGCAGCGAGATCGCGGTCGCCGCGACCCGGCTCGGCACCTCCCCCGGTCTGACCGGCACGCAGACCCTGGTCACGCTCACCTTCACCGCACTCGAGGCGGGCGACGCCGCGCTCGACATCGTGAACGGACGCATCGTCGACTCGAACGCCGCGTCGTCGACGGTCGATGCCGAGGCGCCGGGCACGTCGACGACGGTGGAGATCACCGCGGGCGAGGACACCGAGCCGGGGCCCGGTGATGGTGGCTCAGACGGCGGCTCCGACGGTGGGGATCCCGACTCGGGCTCGGGTGCGGGCTCCGGTTCCGGATCGGGCACGACGACGGACGGCTCGCTCGCCGTCACGGGCTCGGATGCCGCACCGTGGCTGATCCTCGGTGCGGGAGCCATCGCCGCCATCGCGGCGGGCACCGTCATCGCCGTTCGACGGAGGACCCGATGACCGCGCACGACACCCGAGCAGAGAAGCCGAGAACCAGGAGAGACACCACTGTGAAGAAGACCACCCTGCGCATCGTCGCCGCCGTCTCGGTCGTGGGTTCCACGATCGTCGCGGCAGGGATGACGAGCGGAGCAGCGACGGCAGCGGCACCGGCCACCGTGAGCCTGCCGCCGTACTACAGCGAGCTCGACGTGACCGGTGATGAGATGGTGACGGCAGCGGATCTGTCGGTCGCCGCGGAATCCCTCGGTCTCACGGACGCATCGCCGGACTGGTCACGGGTGGCCCTGCTCGACACCGACGCCGACGGCGAACTCACGATCCTCGACCTCGCCGATCTCTCGCAGCGGATCATCTACGACGACGGCCCGTTCGAGCTCGTCGAAGCGTCGGTGATCGACATGCAGGCGGCGATGAATGCGGGAGTCGCGACCTCGCAGAGCATCACCCAGGAGTATCTCGACCGGATCGCCGCGTACGACCGCACGGTCGTGCCTGGCGGAAGCCGTCCGCTCAACTCGATCATCACGGTGAACTAGAAGGCGCTCGCCGACGCGGCTGCGGCCGACGCGCTCCGTGCATCCGATGGCATGACGAGCATGCTGCTGGGCGTGCCCATCGCGCTGAAGGACAACTACGACACGGTCGATATGGTCACCACCGGTGGATGCGCCTGCTGGAACGAGAACCAGACCGCGACCGACGCATCGATGGTCAGCGGCCTCCGCAGCGACGGCGCCGTGATCCTGGCGAAGGCCAGCCTCGACGAGTTCGCCTACGGATTCGTCTCCGAATTCTCGTCGTTCCAGGAGCCGGGAGCGACGTCACTCGTGGCGAGCCCCTACGACACGACGCGGACCGCCGGCGGATCCAGCGGTGGAACGGGAGCGGCGATCTCCGCGAATCTCGCCGGCATCGGCTTCGGCACAGACACCGGGGGTTCGATCCGTGTGCCGTCGTCGTACAACCAGCTCGTGGGCGTCCGCCCCACGGTGGGACTGGCCAGCCGCGACGGCATCATTCCGCTGGCTCTCTCGCAGGACACCGGTGGGCCGATGGCCCGGTCGGTCATCGATGCCGCAGTCGCTCTCGATGCGGTGGTGGGAGTCGATGACGCCGATCCCGTCACCGCGCGACAGGAGGGCCTCGTGCCCGAGTCGTACACCTCGTTCCTCGACGCGGATGCTCTCCAGGGTGCGCGGATCGGTTACATCTCGTCGATGGTCGGGACCAACCCCGGTACCGTGCGGCTCTTCTCCGAGGCGACCGCGGCGCTGACCGCGCAGGGCGCGACCGTGGTGCCGGTCACTCCTCCGTCCGGTTTCTCCGCCGTGCTGAACGAGGGCTCCGGATCGACGAACGAGTTCCTCCACGATCTCGATGAGTACATCGCCACGCATCTCGGCCCCGATGTCGAGGCGCGCACCCTGACCGACATCCTCGCGACGAACAGTTTCGTCACGTCGCGCCGGTCGATCTACGTGGCGCGCAACGCGGTCACGGACGCGACCTACCAGGGCTGGGCCGGCGAGACCGGAACGCACACGGTGCAGCTCGCGGCCGGCAAGACACTCGTGACGCAGCTGATGGAGGATCTCGATCTCGACGCGATCATCTATCCGAGCACGAACGCGTACGGAACCCAGGGGACCAACATGCGATTGAGCCCGAACACCGGGATGCCGTCGGTCACCGTGCCGATGGGGCAGACGATCGCGGGTGAGACGCTGCCAGGCAGCGGCGTGAACCTCGAGTTCCTCGGACGCGATTTCGACGAGGGAACCCTCCTCGGTCTGGCCTACGCGTTCGAACAGGCGACGGATGCCCGGACGGCGCCGTCGCTCTACGGCCCGCTGCCGTGATCCACGACCGGCGACTGCTCGATCAGATCGGGCAGTCGCCGGTCCGGCTCCGCCGGGGAAGATGTCGGACCCCGAAGGTAGGCTGAATCCGTGATCGTGGAGCATCTGAGTCTGGTGGATTTCCGCAATTACGCGACCGCCGAACTCGCTCTGCATCGCGGACCGAACGTCCTGGTCGGCCGCAACGGGCAGGGGAAGACGAATCTCGCCGAGGCCGTGGTCTTCCTCGCCACCCTGGGATCGCACCGGGTCTCGTCCGACGCCCCCATGGTGCGCGACGGACAGGAGTTCGCGATCATCCGCGCGCGGCTTTCGCACGGAGAGCGCAAGGTGCTCGCCGAGGTCCAGGTGAATCGGCAGGGCTCGAACAAGGCGCGCATCAACGGGTCCCCGTCGAAGACGAACGAGCTGCCGCGCTACGCGCACGTCGTGCTGTTCGCCCCGGAAGACCTTCAGATCGTGCGGGGCGACCCGTCGTCGCGACGACGTTTCGTCGACCAGTTGCTCATCCAGCGCACGCCACGTCTCGCCGCCGTGCTCGCGGACTACGACCGTGTGCTCAAGCAGCGCAACGCGCTGCTGAAGTCGGCCAGGGCGCGCGGCATCCGGGGTGAGGGCCTGAGCACTCTCGATGTGTGGGACGACAAGCTGGTCGCGCTCGGCTCCGAGATCATCGTCGCGCGTCAGCGCCTGGCGAACGATCTGCAGCAGCCGGTCGCCGATGCGTACGCCGCCATCGCGGGTGCCGACCATCGACCGCAGCTCGAGTGGGCGCTGTCGATCCGCGGTGGAGATCCCGAAGAAGACGAAGACGATGCCGACACGGCGTCCGAGGATGCGGTGACGCCTGCGGCCGTCGCCGAGCAGTTCCGTGCGTCACTCGCGTCGAAGCGCTCGAACGAGCTCGACCGGGGTCTGACGTTGACGGGTCCGCATCGAGACGATCTGGTGCTGCGTGTGCGCTCCCTCCCGGTGAAGGGCTACGCCTCGCACGGCGAATCCTGGTCCGTCGCACTCGCACTCCGGCTGGCGTCGGCCGAGCTGCTGCGCAGCGAGTCCCCCGCCGGCGACCCGGTGCTGATCCTCGACGACGTCTTCGCCGAGCTCGATTCCGACCGTCGTCAGCGGCTCGCCGCACTCACCGCGGGCTACGAGCAGGTGGTGGTGACCGCGGCCGTGGAGGAGGATATCCCTGAGGTTCTCCATGCGCACGTCGTGCGGATCACCGCGGGAACCATCAGCGACGAGCGGTCGGGGGGCGACGAATGAACGACATCGTGAACCCGGCATCCCCTCCGGCATCCGAGGCCCCCGCTCCCGAAGCGCCCGAGACGGTGGCGACCTACCTGCGCCTGCGGGGACTCAAGCCCAGTGCCAAGAACTGGCGCAAGAAGAAGCGCGTCTCGATCGACGACGAGAACGCCCCGTTCGCTCCCGGTCGCGACCCCGGTGCCCTCGGCGCCGTGCTCGACAAGCTCAGCCGCGACTCCGGGTGGCAGATCACCCTCGCTCGTGAAGACCTGGTGCGGCAGTGGGCGGACCTCGCCGGTTCCGACACAGCGAAGCACTCGGAACCGGTCTCGCTGGAGCGCGGGCTGCTGACGGTGAAGTGCGACTCCACCGCGTGGGCCAAGAACCTGCAGTACATGCGGGCGACCATCCTCACCGAGATCGGACGACGCTATCCGGATGCCGGTGTCGAGAACCTCCGCTTCATCGGACCGGACGTCCCCTCCTGGAAATGGGGTCCCAGAGTCGTTCCAGGGCGGGGCCCGCGCGATACCTACGGGTAGGGCACCATGCAAGGGGGTAGAACCTCTCAGAGGGCCACACGCGGCCGTTGAGCGATATTTCGAGAGAAAACCCGGCTAGACTGGGAGTTCGCAATATCGATGTGGAGAATGTCTTCTGATGACGCCTGAATCCCCCGCCGACGAGTCCGAATCGACCACCGGGGGAACCCCCGACCCTTCGACGGGTACGACCGGAGGAACATCGAACGCACCCGCGAGCGAACTCCCCGAGTACGGCGCCGACTCGATCCAGATCCTCGAGGGCCTCGAGGCCGTGCGCAAGCGCCCCGGTATGTACATCGGATCCACCGGTCCGCGCGGTCTGCACCACCTGGTCTACGAGATCGTCGACAACTCGGTCGACGAGGCGCTGGCCGGCTACGCCGACACGATCCTCGTGACCCTCCTCGCCGACGGCGGCGTGCGCGTGGTCGACAACGGCCGCGGCATCCCCGTCGATCCGCACTCCTCCGACCCGACCAAGTCGACCGTCGAGGTCGTGCTCACGATCCTGCATGCGGGTGGCAAGTTCGGCGGTGGCGCCTACGCCGTCTCGGGCGGTCTGCACGGCGTCGGCTCCTCGGTCGTGAACGCGCTGTCGACGCGCTTCGAGGTCGAGGTCAAGCAGAAGGGCTTCGTCTGGCGGCACAGTTTCGCCGACGGCGGCGCCCCGCAGCAGCAGCTCGAGAAGGGCGAGGCGACCGACGAGACCGGAACCGCGATCACCTTCTGGGCCGACGGCTCGATCTTCACCGAGACGACCGAGTACGACTACGACACCCTGCGCACGCGCTTCCAGCAGATGGCGTTCCTCAACAAGGGCCTCCGCATCGAGCTGAGCGACGAGCGTCCGTCCTCGACCTACGAGATCGAGGAGAACGGGCAGACGATCGAGAAGCAGCCCGGCGACGTCTTCTTCTACGAGCGCGGACTCGTCGATTACGTCGAGTACCTCAACAAGGTGCGTCACGCCGAGGTCGTCACCGACGAGATCATCGCGTTCGAGTCGGAAGACACCCAGCGCAAGATCTCTCTCGAGGTCGCGATGCAGTGGACCACCTCGTACACCGAGAACGTCTTCACCTACGCGAACACCATCAACACGCACGAGGGCGGAACGCACGAAGAGGGCTTCCGTGCCGCACTGACGACCCTGGTCAACAAGTACGCGCGCGCGAACAACCTCCTCAAGGAGAAGGACGACAACCTCTCGGGCGACGACGTGCGCGAGGGTCTCACCGCGGTCATCTCGATCAAGCTCGGCGAGCCGCAGTTCGAGGGTCAGACCAAGACGAAGCTCGGCAACACCGAGGCGAAGGCGTTCGTGCAGAAGGTCGTCGGCGATCAGCTCGGCGACTGGTTCGACCGCAACCCGAGCCAGGCGAAGAACGTCATCCGCAAGGCGATCGATGCAGCGACCGCCCGTATGGCCGCGCGCAAGGCGCGCGAGACCGCACGTCGCAAGAGCGTCTTCGAGTCGGCCGCGATGCCCGACAAGCTCAAGGACTGCACGAGCAAGGACCCGTCGATCAGCGAGATCTTCCTCGTCGAGGGCGACTCGGCAGGCGGTTCCGCGGTGCAGGGTCGCGACCCGCACACGCAGGCGATCCTGGCGCTGCGCGGCAAGATCCTCAACGTCGAGCGCGCGCGCCTCGACAAGGCCCTGGGCAACAAAGAGGTCCAGGCGATGATCCAGGCCTTCGGCACGGGCATCGGCGAGGATTTCGACATCGAGAAGGCCCGCTATCACAAGATCGTCCTGATGGCGGATGCCGACGTCGACGGCCAGCACATCACGACGCTGCTGCTGACGTTGCTGTTCCGCTACATGCGCGGCCTCATCGAGGCGGGCTTCGTCTACCTGGCAATGCCGCCGCTGTACCGCCTGAAGTGGTCGAACTCGCCGCACGAGTACGTGTTCAGCGACGAGGAGCGCGACGCGCTGCTCAAGTACGGCCTCGACAACGGCAAGCGCATCCCGAAGGATGCGGGCATCCAGCGCTACAAGGGTCTCGGCGAGATGAACGCCAAGGAGCTGTGGGAGACCACGATGGATCACTCCACCCGCACCCTCCGTCAGGTGACGATCGAGGATGCCGCGGCCGCCGACGAGATCTTCAGCGTGCTGATGGGCGAGGACGTCGAGTCGCGCCGTACCTTCATCCAGCGCAACGCCAAGGACGTCCGCTTCCTCGACATCTAGCGCCACCCTGGGTCCCTGAGCTTGTCGAAGGGTCCCGGATGCTTCGACAAGACTGAACGACCGGAATCGAAAACCACATGACTGACGAAGAACGCCCCGTCCCCGAGCACGACCACGGCCGGATCGACCAGGTCGACCTGCAGTCGGAGATGCAGCGCAGCTACCTCGACTACGCGATGGCCGTGATCGTCGGCCGCGCCCTGCCGGATGTGCGCGACGGACTCAAGCCCGTGCACCGCCGCGTGATCTACGGCATGTACGACGGTGGGTTCCGCCCCGACAAGTCGTTCTCGAAGTGCGCCCGTGTGGTCGGCGAGGTCATGGGTCAGTACCACCCGCACGGCGACTCGGCGATCTACGACGCCCTCGTCCGTCTCGTGCAGCCGTGGTCGCTGCGGTATCCGCTGGCTCTCGGCCAGGGCAACTTCGGATCGCCCGGCAACATGGGCGCCGCCGCCCCGCGATACACCGAGACCAAGATGGCCCCGCTCGCCCTCGAGATGGTGCGCGACATCGAGGAAGACACGGTCGACTTCACCGACAACTACGACGGTCAGACCCAGGAGCCGACGGTCCTCCCGGCCCGGTTCCCGAACCTGCTCGTCAACGGCTCCGTCGGTATCGCGGTCGGTATGGCGACCAACATCCCGCCGCACAACCTGCGCGAGGTGTCGGAGGCCGCACTCTGGGCACTCGACAACCCCGGCATCACCCGCGAAGAGCTGCTCGACGGCCTGATCCAGCGCGTTCCCGGCCCGGACTTCCCGACCGGCGCGCAGATCCTCGGCACCAAGGGCATCCACGAGGCGTACCGCACCGGCCGCGGATCGATCACGATGCGCGCCGTCGTCAACGTCGAGGAGATCCAGGGCCGCACCTGCCTGGTCATCACCGAGCTGCCGTACCAGGTGAACCCCGACAACGTCGCGGTCAAGATCGGCGACCTCGCCCGCGACGGCAAGATCACGGGCATCGCCGACATCCGTGACGAGTCCTCCGACCGTACGGGTCAGCGACTGGTCGTCGTGCTCAAGCGCGATGCCGTCGCCAAGGTCGTGCTCAACAACCTGTACAAGCACACGCAGCTGCAGGAGAACTTCGGCGCGAACATGCTCGCGATCGTCGACGGCGTGCCCCGCACGCTAGCGATCGACGGGTTCATCAGCCACTGGATCGCGCACCAGATCGAAGTGATCGTGCGCCGCACGCAGTTCCGCCTCAACGAGGCCGAGAAGCGGATGCACATCCTGCGCGGATACCTCAAGGCACTCGACGCCCTCGACGAGGTCATCGCGCTCATCCGTCGGTCGCAGACGACGCAGGAGGCGAACGAGGGACTCCAGAAGCTCCTCGACATCGACGAGATCCAGGCCGAGGCGATCCTGCAGATGCAGCTCCGCCGCCTCGCCGCGCTCGAGCGTCAGAAGATCATCGATCAGGCGAACGAACTCGAAGCGCTCATCACGGACTACAAGGCGATCCTCGCGGACGAGGGCCGCCAGCGCACGATCATCCGCGAAGAGCTCACCGGCATCGTCGACAAGTTCGGTGACGAGCGCCGCACGCACATCCTGCACGGCTACGACGGCGACGTCTCGATGGAAGACCTCATCGCCGAGGAGGAGATGGTCGTCACCGTCACGCGCGACGGCTACATCAAGCGCACGCGCAGCGACAACTACCGCTCCCAGCACCGCGGCGGCAAGGGAATCAAGGGCGCCCAGCTGCGAGCGGATGACATCGTCGAGCACTTCTTCGTCACGACGACGCACCACTGGCTGCTGTTCTTCACCGACAAGGGTCGCGTCTACCGCGCCAAGACCTACGAGGTGCCGGAGGCCGGGCGCGACGCGAAGGGCACGCACGTCGCGAACCTGCTGGCGATGCAGCCCGACGAGAGCATCGCCCAGATCCTCGACATCCGCGACTACGCGGTCGCCGAGTACCTGGTTCTCGCCACGCACAACGGCCTCGTCAAGAAGACCCGCCTCGAGGCATATGACACCAACCGTCAGGGCGGCGTCATCGCCATCCGTCTGAACGACGACGACGCGCTGGTCGGTGCCCTGCTCTCCGATGCCGAGGACGACATCCTCCTCATCAGCCGCAAGGGCATGTCGGTGCGCTTCCAGGCGAGCGACGAGGCGCTGCGTCCGATGGGTCGCGCGACCGCCGGCGTGAAGGGCATGAAGTTCCGCGAGGGCGACAGCCTGCTCTCGGCATCCCTCGCCGCCCCCGGCAAGTTCGTCTTCGTGGTCACCGACGGCGGGTACGCCAAGCGCACCGCCGTCGAGGAATACCGCGTCCAGGGACGTGGTGGATTCGGCATCAAGGTCGCCAAACTGCACGACGATCGGGGCACTCTCGCGGGCGGTCTGATCGTCTCCGCAGACGACGAGGTCCTTGTGGTTCTGTCCAGCGGCAAGGTGGTACGCTCTGCCGTGGCCGAGGTGCCCGCCAAGGGCCGAGACACCATGGGAGTGGTGTTCGCCCGGACGACGGAAGCCGACCGGATCCTCGCGATCGCCCGTAACGGCGAACGTGGCCTCTCCGACGAAGACGAAACGGATGAGGCGGATGCCGCAGCAGACGTCACCGAGACGACAGAGACCCCCGAGGAGAGCACGGACGCATGAGCACGGTAGCCGACAAGCTCGCGAAGAAATCCACCCGTAAGACCGGTGGCAAGCAGGTTCGCCTGCGCCTGGTCTATGTCGACTTCTGGTCGGCCGTGAAGCTCTCTTTCCTGGGAGCGGTGGCCCTCGCGGTCGTCACGATGGTGTCGTTCTTCTTGGTCTATCTCGTGCTGCAGGCGACGAATGTCATGGCCACCGCCGAGGACTTCATCGCGAGCCTCACCGACAACGCGTTCATCCTCACCGAGGTCGTGGGTCTTCCGCAGGTCATGGCCTTCGCGGCCGTCGTCGCGATCCTCAACCTCATCGTCTTCACGGTGCTCGGCGCCGTGATCGCGGGTATCTACAACCTCGCGGTGAAGGTCACCGGCGGCCTGCTCGTCGGCTTCATGTCGAACTGACTGATCTTCACGAAGGGCGGATGCTGCGGCATCCGCCCTTCGTCGTTCCCGGGGTAGGGAAAACCCGAACCCAGGTGTCCGGGTTCCTCGGTGTCGGCGCGATCTGCGCGCCCGTACCTTGGAATCATGACGACACAGACTGCGACCCCGCCGCAGGCGACGGCCGTGAAGCCGCCGCTGAGGATCCCGCTCACCATCCTGCATCTCGCGGGAGTGGGCGTCATCGGCGGCATCATCAACGCGACCCTCATCGGCCTCCTCGGAACCGGCCTCGGCCTGCTCTTCGCGTTCGGGATCGGCCTCGTCTTCCTCGTCGGCCTGGTCTACGCGCTCTTCGGCGTCGGTTGGTTCGAGGTCGCCCGTGTCGGTGCTCTCTACCGGGTGCCGATCTCGCCCCTCCGTCTGCGTCCGCGGGAACGGCCCGGCTTCGGCGGGTGGCTCCGTGCTCTCGGCCGCCAGACGATCGACGGACGCATGTGGCGGGCGCTGGCGAACTTCGCCATCGCGGTGATCCTCGGGTTCATCGTGCTGCGTCTCGCCGCCGCGTTCGCGTGGTCGGTCGTGACCTCGTTCGCTCCCCTCACCTCCGCGGAAGCGGTGGTCGGTCCGTTCGGCGGTGGCGCACTGCTCGTCTCCTGGGCCCCGCTCGTCGGGATCCTCGGGATCGCGGCCTCGGTCGCCGGCATGATCGGCCTCGCCCTCCTCCACCGCACGCTGTCGCTCGCGATCGTGGTGCGCAGCCGTGAGGCCGAGCTCACCGAGCAGGTGCGCACGACTACTGCGCAGCGCGAAGGCGCCGTGCGCGCCGCCGACGTCGAACGCACCCGCATCGAACGCGACCTGCACGACGGCGTTCAACCCCGACTCGTCTCGGTCGGCATGACGCTCGGCCTCGCCCAGCAGAAGATCGAGACCGATCCCGATGCGGCGAAAGAACTGATCGCCGAGGCGCACACCTCCACGAAGGCCGCCATCACCGAACTCCGCCAGCTCGCCCGCGGCATCCACGCCTCGGTGCTCGACGACCGGGGACTCGACGCGGCGCTGTCGGCGCTCGCCGGCCGCTCGCACATTCCCGTGGCACTCGATGTGCGCATGGATGGGCGCTGCAGTCGTGAGGCCGAGGCGGCCGTGTACTTCTCGATCGCCGAGTCGCTCACCAATGCCGCGAAGCACTCGCGGGCGAGTGAAGCCCGCGTCACGGTGCGGATCCGCGAGGGCAACACCCTCTGGGCCCGCGTCGAGGACAACGGCATGGGCGGCGCGCAGGTGCAGCCCGGCGGTGGCCTCGACGGAATCGCGAACCGCGTGCTCGCTGCGGGAGGGACCTTCCGCCTCGAGAGCCCGCAGGGCGGTCCCACCAGCCTGGAGGTGAACGTGCCATGCGCATCCTGATCTGCGAGGACTCGGTCCTGCTGCGCGAAGGTCTCGTGCGACTGCTCGAAGACGCCGGCCACGAGGTGGTCGCGGCGCTCCCCGACACCTCGGGGCTCACCGAGGCGGTCGCCACGACGGATCCGGAACTCTGCATCCTCGATGTGCGGCTGCCGCCGACGTTCACCGACGAGGGCATCCGTGCGGCGCTGGGCCTGCGGTCGACGCATCCGTCGCTCGCTCTCCTCGTGCTCTCGCAGTACGTCGAGGAGCGTTACGCCTCCGATCTGATCGCCGCGCAGGGCGGACCGCTGGGCTACCTGCTCAAGGACCGGGTCGCCGACGTCGCGGAGTTCCTGCAGTCGGTGCAGCGGATCGCCGAGGGTGCGACCGTGCTCGACCCGGAGGTCGTGGCGCAGCTGCTCACGCGCCGCAATCGCGACGATCGGATGCTGCGGCTCACCGAGCGCGAACGCACCGTGCTGGCGCTGATCGCGGAGGGCAAGTCGAACCAGGCGATCGCCGGGCTCCTCTTCGTCTCGGAGGCGAGCGTCGAGAAGCACATCACCTCCATCTTCCAGAAACTCGGGTTCGAGCAGGACGAGTCGGGAAACCGCCGTGTGCTCGCCGCCCTCGCCCACATCGAGAACACCGGCGGTCCCATCCCGCCGACCACGCAGAACGGAGCGGCGCGATGAGCACCGACCAGAACGACCACCAGGGCGGACACACGCCGCTCACTCCCCCGCCGGCATCCGTGCCGCCCCAGCCGACGGCATCCGTTCCGCCCACGACTGCCCCTCCTGCCCCGAGCGGGCCGACCGGTAACGGTGCCCGGTCGGGCGGGGTCACCGCGATCGCGATCGTCACCGCGGTGGTCGGCGGAATCGCTCTCGTCGGTACGGCGGGAACGGCGGCGATCGCGGCGACGAGCAGCATCGGCGTCGCGAGCAACGCGGGCGGAGACACCGTGCAGGGCATCGACGTCGACGGGATCGACTCCCTCACCGTCGACGCCGATGCCAGCAGCATGCGTGTGGAGTTCGGTGACGTCGATCAGGCGGAGCTCGCGATCTCGAACCGCCGTGGCCCGGACTGGACCATCGAGCGCGACGGCGACGAACTGGTCGTGCGAAGTCCCGATAATCGCTGGGACTGGTGGTTCGGTGACTGGGACGGTGAGGGTGAGGTCGCCGTGCTGACCCTGCCCGAGACCCTCCGATCCGATGCGATCGACGCCGACCTGACACTCGACGCCGGAAGCCTCGACGTCGTCGGGGACTTCGGTGCTCTCGACATCGACGTGAGCGCGGGGGCGCTCGACGTCGAGGGTTCGGCCACCGCGCTGGCGGTCGACATGAGCGCGGGCCGTGCTGACATCGTGCTCGCCGACGTCGACGACGCATCGCTGAGCGTCGCGGCCGGAGATCTCAACGTCGAGTTGACCGGAACCGCCCCGACGCGCACGACCGTCGGCGTCAGCGCCGGGTCGGTCGACCTCACCGTGCCGAACGTCGCGTACGACATCACCGAGAAGGTGGATGCCGGATCGCTCGATGCCCGGGTCGAGCAGTCGCCGAGTGCCCGACGCAGCATCGAGGTGTCGCTCTCGGCCGGTGGCGTGACCATCCGTCCGGGCCGCTGATCGCCAACGAGCGCGGGGACTCGCCCGGGTCCCCGCGCTCGATTGGGAGTTTCGGCGAATCTCCGGTAAAGTTTCGGAGGTTGACGGGCCCATAGCTCAGGTGGTTAGAGCGCTTCACTGATAATGAAGAGGTCCCAGGTTCAAGTCCTGGTGGGCCCACACATCAACTCAAGAAATCCCCCTCGGGGCCTTAGCTCAGTTGGTAGAGCGCCTGCTTTGCAAGCAGGATGTCAGGAGTTCGAATCTCCTAGGCTCCACACTGTGTTGAGACAGTTCGAGAAGGCCCCGCCTAGTGCGGGGCCTTCTCGTTTCCCGGGGCGCGCGGCAGCGGTCGTCTCTGAGATGCTGGGACGGATGTTCTCCGCTTCGTTCGGTCCCGCCGATGCCCCCGTCATTCTCCTGCTGCACGGCGGCGGCGTCGCGGGGTGGATGTGGGACCCCGTGCGCGATCGCCTCGCCACGGAGTACCGCGTGGTGATCGTCGATCTTCCCGGCCACGGGCGCTCCGTCGACGAGCCGTACGCGTCGCACGCCGAGACCGTCGGCGGGCTGGCACGCGTCCTCGCCGAGGAATCCCCCGTCCGCCCGGCCGTCGTCGTCGGGTTCTCGCTCGGAGCGCAGCTCGCGGTTCTGCTCGCCGCCGAGCATCCGAACCTCGTCGATCGCGCGGTCGTCGTGAGCGCACAGACCGTGCCTCTGCCGTTCACGGGCACCATGCTGGCGCTCGCCAGCGCCGCGGCCCCCCTCGCGCGTCGACCCTGGTTCGCACGACTGCAGGCGCGCGAGCTCTTCATTCCGCCGACGATGATGAGCAACTACCTCGCGACCAGCGCGGGGATCACGCGATCGACGCTCGTCGCGTCGCTCGGGGCGAACCTCTCGTTCCGCATTCCGGAGGGGTGGTCGCGGTTTCCCGGCGCCGCGATGGTGATGGTCGGATCGGAGGAACGGCGGGTCATGCACGACTCAGCGGATGATCTGCACGAGGCCCTGCCCGCGAGCATCACGGTCGTCGTCGATGGCTGCGGGCACGGCATCCCGCTGCAACGCCCGGAGTGGTTCGCCGAGACGGTCGCCGCCTTCCTGGCCTGATGTTGTGCACAGGTGTTAACAACCCTGTTAACAACTCCAGCCTCCGTATCCCCTGGACATCGGGCTGATTCCCGTCCCGTGCGGGCACGCAGCTCCTAGCGTGGGGGAATGGATATCGGACGCGGAGTGATCATCGGGGCGGTGCTGATCGTCGGGGCTGGGCTCGTCGGATGTACGGCGGGATCATCGGATGCCGAGACGCCCCGTCCGTCGGCGACCACGACGAGCACTCCGTCACCGACGCCCACCGAGGATGCCTCATCCGATGAGGCGCAGCTGCCGATCCCGGTCGATGAGATCCGTGCGTGGGCAGACACGGCAGTCCCGCCGTCGGAGAACGTGTCGGGCGCGGGATCGTTCTCCGGGTGGCTCAGCCAGCACACGTCGCCGAACCACCTCACGAACTTCACCTCGCTCGAAGCCGGTACCTTTCAGGGACAGATCGCCTGCCGGGGCGCGGGAACGCTCACGCTCTCGGCCGGCGAACTCGATGCCGAGGCAGCATCCGATCCCGTCCCGTGCACGAACGGGACGATCGCGTTCGAAGTGACGACGACGCAGACGGGCATGAGCATCCGGCTCGAGCTCGAGGGCGCCCCGACCCTCTACGCCGTCTCGCTGCAGCGCATCGCCTGAGCGCCTGAGGTGTCGCTGTAGGCTCGTGGCGCTGAGTCAGAGGGCGGGGCCGGCGACGATGCGCACGGGTCCGCGAGCCCGATCGATGCGCACAGGCTCGCCCTTCTGCGTCACGACGATCTCGCCGTGAGCCGCGAGGGCATGAGCGACGCGGCGCACGTCGTCCATGCGGTCGCGCCACGATTCGCCGCCGATGGTGCGGGCGACGTCGCTCGGGCAGATCGATGAGCCCGCACGCTTGCGGGTGAGCGCACGGATGGTGGAGGCGATGCGGCTGTCGAAGCCTGCCCCTGCGCTCTCCTCCCACCACGCATGACCGCGCTCGCCGAGAGCGACCTTCGCATCCTGCACCCGGGTCCGAGCATCGGTCTCGTTCGCCTTCACCGCGCGCCGGGCGTCCATGAGCTCGTCGACGAGTTCTTGACGGAAGGAGTCGGGGATCGACGGATCCGTCGCTCGCCACCGTCGCCCATCGATCACGAAGTGGTGACCGTCGGGCGTGCGCTCGGGTTCGGTGCGGTGCGCGGTGGAGGTGGCCATGCTGACACTCTGCGCGTGAGCCCGGCGTCCGAGAAGGGGGTTGACGAGGCGATGGACGTGAGAGGTCGAGACACGCCGCCCTCTGCCGTGCTGCGGGGGCGTGTTGTGACCTTTCACCGAGGAGAGGACGCCCAGACAACCCCGCTAACGTGGCGGCCATGACCGAGAACGACGACCTCACCGACGCGAGCACCTTCGACCTGGCCGAACTCTCGATCGGGTTCCTCGCTCCGCCCGCCGTCTTCGATGAACTGCATCGCCGCGTGCAGGAGATGCTCGAGACGGACTTCGAGAACGTGGTGTGGGAGATGCGCCTCAGCCAGAACCTCACCGACGACCCCGATCATCGCGAGAACTACGCTGGTCTCTACGAGCAGGTCGAGATCGAATCGACGCACGGGCTCCTGGGCAAGCGGATCGAGCCGGGCGACGGCTGAGGGGAATCTCGGGGCGGGGCCCTTCGACAAGCTCAGGGACCCAGTTGGCTCAGGACCCCGTTGGCTCAGGGACCCCGTTGGCTCGGGGACCCGTTGGCTCAGGGACCCGTTGGCTCAGGGATCAGTTGCGGCGTGCACTGGGTCGCTGAGCCTGTCGAAGCGTCCCCCACGCGAAATCCTCAGTCGCGGCGGCGGAAGAACCTCGCGCGGGCCGCGGCATCCGCCGGTGTGTAGACGACGAGCTGGATGTCGGTCTGGTCCGACGGGCGCAGCTGGTGATGCTCGAACACAAGCCTGCCGAGTGACGGATGCCGGAACACGCGCTCGCGCGACTCGAACCCGCGCACGTCGTGGCTCTCCCATCGCTCGCGGAAGTCGGGGCTCGCCTCCATCAGCCGCCCGACGAGGTCGCGATAGCGCGGGTCGCCGAGGCGCGGTCCCGCCTCGGCGCGGAACTCGGCGAGGAATCGGCGGCTGGTGTCGTCCCAGTCGTCGAGCAGGTCGCGCACGGCGGGGTCGGTGAAGATCAACCAGAGCAGGTTGCGCTGCTCGGGCGGAGTGGTGGCGACGTTCGGATAGAGGGCCTCGTAGGCGGCGTTCCACCCGGCGACGCCCCAGTCGGGCGCGAGGGCGTAGGCCGGGTGCTCCTCCAGCGCATCGAGGAAGCGCTGCACGTGGGCCGGTGCGGTCTCGACCGCCTCACCCGTGCCGGGCCGTGCGGGTGCGAACCCGGCGAGCCGCAGCGCATAGTCGTGCTCGGCTACGGTCAGGTGCAGCGCGGTGGCGACGGCATCGAGCACCTGGCGTGAGGGATTGATGTCGCGCCCCTGCTCGAGCCAGGTGTACCAGGTGACGCTGACGCCGGAGAGGTACGAGATCTCCTCGCGGCGCAGACCGATCGTGCGGCCGCGTCCGGCGGGCGGCAGGCCGTAGGCTCCGCGATCGAGCTGCTCGCGCCGCGCACGGAGGAACGCGCCCAGTTCTTTGCGCTGCTCCTCGTCCACGGCCACAGAACAAACCTAGTGCTCTCACTACTAGTGTCAGCGCCGTCTTCCGGCATCCGATCGCCACCGGGAAAGTGGAACCATGCCCACCCCTCTTCGTTCCCGTACCGTCACGCATGGCCGCAATGCCGCCGGAGCCCGCGCTCTCTTCCGCGCCGCCGGCGTCAACGCCGCCGACTTCGGCAAGCCGATGATCGCCGTGGCGAACAGCTTCACCGAGTTCGTGCCCGGCCACACGCACCTGCAGCCGGTCGGACGCATCGTCTCCGACGCGATCTCGGCGGCAGGCGGCATCCCCCGCGAGTTCAACACGATCGCCGTCGACGACGGCATCGCCATGGGGCACGGCGGCATGCTCTACTCGCTGCCCTCGCGCGACCTGATCGCCGACTCGGTCGAGTACATGGTCAACGCGCACCAGGCCGACGCGCTCGTGTGCATCTCGAACTGCGACAAGATCACCCCGGGCATGCTCATGGCCGCGCTGCGCCTGAACATCCCGACGGTGTTCGTGTCGGGCGGTCCGATGGAGGCCGGTCGCGCGACGCTCGTCGATGGCTCCGTGCGCACCCTCGACCTGGTCGACGCGATCTCAGAGGCCGCGAACGACACGGTGTCGGATGCCGACATCCAGCGCATCGAGGAGAACGCCTGCCCGACCTGCGGATCGTGCTCGGGCATGTTCACCGCCAACTCGATGAACTGCCTCGTCGAGGCGTTGGGACTCGCCCTGCCGGGCAACGGCTCGGTGCTCGCCACCCACACCGCCCGACGCGCTCTCTACGAGAAGGCCGGCGAGGTCGCCGTGCAGATCACCCGTCGCTTCTACGACGAGGACGACCGTTCGGTGCTGCCGCGCGAGGTCGCGAGCTTCGCCGCGTTCGAGAACGCGATGGCGCTCGACATCGCGATGGGCGGATCGACCAACACGATCCTGCACCTGCTCGCCGCGGCCCACGAGGCCGGGATCGACTTCGGCCTCGACGAGATCGATGCGATCTCGCGTCGCGTGCCCTGCCTCGCCAAGATCGCCCCGAACCCGGCCTACGGCCGCATGTACTACATGGAGGACGTGCACCGCGCCGGCGGCATCCCGGCCGTGCTCGGCGAGCTGCGCCGCGGCGGTCTGCTGAAGGAGAACGTGAGCACCATCCACTCGGAGTCGTTCGCGGCCTGGCTCGACGACTGGGACATCCGTGGCGGCAAGGCCACCGACGTCGCGAAGGACCTGTGGTTCGCGGCTCCCGGTGGCGTGCGCTCGTCGAGCGCGTTCTCGCAGTCGGAGCGCTGGGCGGCTCTCGACGAGGACGGCGAGAACGGATGCATCCGCGATGTCGACCACGCCTACTCGGTCGACGGTGGCCTGGCCGTGCTGCGGGGCAACCTCGCGGTCGACGGTGCCGTCGTGAAGACCGCCGGCGTCGACCCGTCGATCCTGGTCTTCTCGGGCCCGGCGGTGGTGTGCGAGTCGCAGGAGGAGGCGGTCGCCAAGATCCTCGGCAAGAAGATCCAGCCGGGCGACGTGGTCGTCATCCGCTACGAGGGCCCCAAGGGCGGCCCGGGCATGCAGGAGATGCTGCACCCGACGTCGTTCCTCAAGGGGCGAGGACTCGGCAAGGTGTGCGCCCTGGTCACGGACGGCCGTTTCTCGGGCGGCACCTCGGGTCTGTCGATCGGGCACGTCTCGCCCGAAGCGGCATCCGGCGGCGTCATCGCGCTGGTCGAGGACGGCGACATCATCTCGATCGACATCCCCACCCGGGGCATGACCCTCGAGGTGAGCGAGGCCGAGCTCGCCGAGCGGCGCGCGCGCCTGCTGGATGCCGGTGGGTACCGCCCCGTCGACCGTCAGCGCCCCGTCTCCCTGGCGCTGCGCGCGTACGCGGCGATGGCGACCTCGGCCGACCGCGGTGCGGTGCGCGACGTGGAGGCGGTCGAGAACGCCCTGCGCGAGCAGGAGGTCCGCCAGGCGTCGGCGCTGGTCTGACGCTCGCCTCTCGTGCACTGACGCTCGCCTCTCGTGCACTGACGCCTCGCCTCTCGTGCACTGACGCCTCGCCTCTCGTGCACTGATCGGTGGAGCCTCTCGTGCACTGATCGGTGGAGAAGGTCGCTTATGCGCCGCCATAACCGTCATTTCGCACCGATCGATGCAGGGGCGGCGGCTCAGGAGGCGGTCGAGCTCCGTTCGATCAAGCGCATCGGGACTACCACGTCCTCCGTCGGGCGGGTGCGGTCGCCGAGGCGTGCGAGCGCCAGGCGCGCAGCCGATCGCCCGAGTTCTTCGACGTCGCCGGTCACGACGCTGATGCCGAGCACCCGTGCCCACTCCGGGTCGTCGAAGCCGATGACGGCGGGCGGGGCGTCTGCCGTCGCGATCTCCTCCATGACGCCGAGCAGAACTCGGTTGTTGCCGGCCACGATGGCCGTCGGCGGTTCGTCGAGGGCGAGCAGTTCGCGCACGCACTCGCGCGACGATGCGACGTCGTGCGCATCGGTGCGCAGCAGTTCGCGCCAGGCGACCGGCGACCCGTCGAGCACGTCACCCATGCCGGCGAGACGGGCGCGGTACGTGGGCAGCCAGGCGTAGTCGCCGATGAACGCGATGCGGCGATGCCCCCGATCGATCAGGTGCTGGGCGACGAGACGCCCGCCCTCACGGTTGTCGAACACGACGGAGTCGGCGGCGAGGTTCTCGGCCGGGCGGTCGACGAACACGACCGGGATGCCGCGGGCCTGCAGCGTCGCGTAGTCGGCATGGTCGGTCATCGCGGAGACCGTGATGACCGCCTTGGTCTGCCGGTCGGCGAGGTCGTGCGCGACCCGCTTCTCCTGCTCGGCGGACTCGCGCGAGTTCGCCACCGACAGGTGCATCCCGCGCGGGCGGATCTCGTCTTCGACGGCCTGGGCGAGGGCCGAGTAGAACGGGTTGGTGAAGTCTCCGGTGATGAGTCCGAGTGAATCCGCGAGGCGACCGCTGGCGAGGAGGCTCGCGGCGGCGTTGCGCTGATAGTCGAGCTCGGCGGCCGCGGCGAGCACGCTCGTGAGCGTCTTCTCGCTGACGTACGACTCGCCTCCGAGCGCGCGCGATGCCGTCTTCAGGCTCACGCCGGCGCGTGCGGCGACCTGCGCGAGCGTGGGGCGGGGCGCGGCCCCGTCTTCGTGTGGTGTCATCTGTTCCTCTACCGCTTCGAGCGATCTGCTCATTATGACGGGTCATCCGATGGGGGATGCATCTTCCGCCCACGGCATCCGCTGTGTTAGTGTCTCGATCTATGACAGCGATGTCATAAGCGTCGCGCAGCCCGCCCCCCGGTATCTGCGACAGGCGAACGACACACCGCAGTGGAGTTTGAGGAGCAACCATGACTGTTCCCCGTAAGAGGAACGAACGACCCGCAGGTCGCATCTGGGCGGCCGCCGGCGCCGCCGTGACGGTGACCCTGGCCATGCTGACGCCGCTCCCCGCGGCGGCCGCAGCAGGAGGGACGTTCTCGTCGTCCTTCGAATCGACGGATGCCGTGCCCGCACTCGCGGGCACCGGTGAAGCCGTCAACATCACGGGAGACCGCTTCGCCCCCGGCAGCATGCTGCCCGCGATCGCTCCGAACGGTGTCACGGCCTCGGCACAGAACGCGCCGAACGAAGCCGCCGTGTTCGCCGCCGACGCCAACGCCTCGACCAAGTGGCTCGCCTTCGTCAACAAGGGGTGGCTGCAGTACCAGCTCACCGCCGCGCAGCCGCTGCAGAAGTACACGCTCACCTCCGGCGGCGACGCGCAGGAGCGCGACCCCAAGAACTTCCGCGTGCTCGGCTCGAACGACGGCACCGAGTGGACCCCGGTCGACGAGCGGACCGGCGAGATGTTCACGGCCCGCGGTCAGACCCGCACGTTCGAACTGGCCGAGCCGAGCGCGCCGTTCCTCTACTACCGCCTCGACATCACCGAGAACCGCACGCCCACCACGAACCTCATCCAGCTCGCCGACTTCGAGCCCATCGCCGTGAGCGATGGCGCCCCGACCGCGAGCGACCTGCGTGTCGTCGTCGGCAACGGTCCGACGGCATCCGACACCGCCAAGACCGGCGTCGGTTTCACCGGCACGAAGGCGCTGCAGTACTCCGGGCGTCATCTCGACGCCGGAGCCGCAGCGTCGACCACGACGCTCTACGAGAACGTCGACGTGACCGTCGACGGCGACAGCCAGCTGTCGTACCTCGTCTTCCCCGTGCTCGACGGCGAGCAGACGTACGCGGCGACCTTCGTGGCCGTCGACCTCGCCTTCGACGACGGCACCACCCTCGCCACGACGCCCGGCGTGACCGACTCGTACGGCTACCCCGCCACCGCCGCCGAGCAGGGTCGCTCGAACAGGCTCTGGCCCAACCAGTGGAACAAGGTCACCGTCGACCTCGGAGCCTTCGAGGGTCGCACCGTCGAAGACATCCGCTTCACCTACTCCCACCCGGGCGCGGATGTGAAGAACATCGAGGCGCCGACCGCGGCCACCGCGTTCACCGGCTGGCTCGACGACGTCGCGATCGACGCGGCGACCCCGCTCGATGACTCCGACGGGCTCGTGTCGTACGTCGACACCCGCCGCGGCACGAACTCGACCGGTGGTTTCTCGCGCGGCAACAACCTGCCCGCGACCGCGTGGCCCAACGGCTTCAACTTCATCACCCCGATGACGAACGCCGACAACACCGGAACGATCTACCAGTACCAGCGCGCGAACAACGCGCAGAACAAGCCCGGGCTCAACGGCATCGGCTTCTCGCACCAGCCGAGCATCTGGATGGGCGACCGCAACCAGCTCGCCGTGCTCCCCGCCGCGAACGCGAACCCGACCTCGAACCTGAACGACCGCAAGCTCACGTTCACGCACGAGAACGAGATCGCCCGGCCCGACATCTACGACGTCACCTTCGACAACGGCATCCGCACCGAGGTGACCGCCACCGACCACGGTGCGATCTACCGCTTCGAGTTCGCCGGCGACGCCAGCTCGATCCTCATCGATCAACTCGTGAACTCCTCGAAGCTCTCGATCTCGGGCGACACCGTCAGCGGCTGGGTCGACGGCGGCTCCGGCTGGCCCGGACGCACCCGCATGTTCGTCTACGGCACCTTCGATCGCGCACCCGCGACGGCCGGTCCGACGACCGTCGGAGACCGCAACGGCACCGCCCGCTTCGCCTCGTTCGACACGACCGGTGACCGCTCGGTTGAGCTGCGCATCTCGTCGTCGTTCATCTCGCAGGACCAGGCGAAGAAGAACCACGACTTCGAACTGAAGGACGTCTCGTTCGACCAGGCCCACACCGCGGTGAAGGATGCCTGGAACGAGCGTCTCGCCGTCATCGACGAGGTGCAGGGCGCGACCGACACCCAGCTCATCACGCTCTACTCGAGCCTGTACCGGCTCAACCTCTACCCGAACTCGCAGTTCGAGAACACCGGCACCGAGGCCGACCCGGTCTACAAGTACGCGAGCCCCGTGGCCGGTACGACCGGCTCGGCGAGCGACACCCAGACCAACGCCAAGATCGTCGACGGCAAGATCTACGTCAACAACGGCTTCTGGGACACGTACCGCACCGCCTGGCCGCTGTACTCGATGCTCTACCCCGACGTGACCGAGGAGCTCGTCGACGGCTTCGTGCAGCAGTACCGCGACAGCGGCTGGATCGCGCGCTGGTCGTCCCCCGGCTACGCCGATCTGATGACCGGCACCAGCTCCGACGTCGCTTTCGCCGAGGCGTACCTCGCGGGCGCCCTCTCGACCGACACGGCACTCGAGGCATACGACGCCGCGGTGAAGAACGCGACCGTGCTGCCGGCATCCAACGCCGTCGGCCGTAAGGGACTCGGACAGTCGATCTTCCTGGGCTACACCGAGGCCACCACCCACGAGAGTGCATCGTGGGGCCTCGAGGGCTACATCAACGACTTCGGCATCGCCGAGATGGCGAAGGCGCTCTCGGAGGACCCGAACACCCCGGCCGCCCGCGCCGCGCAGCTGAAGGAGGAGGCGACGTACTTCGAGGCGCGCGCCGAGCACTACGGCGAGATGTTCAACCCGGAGGCGGGCACGTTCACGTCGCGCAACGCCGACGGTTCCTGGACCTCGGGCGCCGACTTCGACAAGAAGGCATGGGGCGGTGCCTTCACCGAGGCGAGCGCCTGGACCTTCGGGTTCCACGCACCGCACGACGTCGACGGCCTGGCCGCGCTGTACGGCGGGCGCCAGGGTCTGGTCGACGTGATGCACGACTTCCTCACCGAGCGCGAGAAGGCCGACTACTCCGGCATCCACGAGGCGCGCGAGGCGCGTGATGTGCGACTGGGCATGCTCGGCATGTCGAACCAGATCGCTCACCACATCCCCTACGTGCTCGCAGAGGCCGGCGACCCCTCGGGCGCGCAGGAGCTGATCCGCGACATCCAGGACCGCCTCTTCATCGGCGATGACATCGGTCAGGGCTACCCGGGCGATGAGGACAACGGCGAGTTCTCGGCCTGGTACGTCTTCTCAGCGCTCGGCTTCTACCCGCTCGAGGTCGGCTCCGGCGATTACACGATCGGGACGCCGCTGTTCGACAGCGCGACGCTGAACATCGGCGGCAAGAAGCTCGTCATCAACGCCCCGGGCGCATCCGCAGGGAAGGACTACGTGGCGGGCGCCAGCATCAACGGCACCCCGATCACCGAGACCACCTTCGACGGAGACCTCGTCCGCGCGGGCGGAACGCTCGACTTCACGATGAGCGACACTCCCTCGGCGTGGGGTGCGAAGGACCTCGGTGAAGAGCTCGACGTGCCCACGACCCTGGTCGACGCGACGAAGGCCGGCCGAGGCGTGCTGAAGGCCACCGACGGAACCCCCGTCGGGTCGCTCGTCGACGACAACATGAGCTCCAACGTGGCGTTCACGGGTGACACCGCCGAACTGGTCTGGACCTCGCAGTCCGGTCCGGTCTCGATCGGCCAGTACACGCTCACGAGTGCGAAGAAGGCGAACGCGCCGTCGAGCTGGACGCTCGAGGGCTCGGTCGACGGCACCACCTGGACCGAGATCGACAGCCGCACGGCGCAGTCCTTCACCTGGGACACGCAGACGCGACCGTTCACGACCGCGAACCAGGACGGCTTCACGAGCGTGAAGCTGACGCTGAAGACGGATGCCACGACCCTCGCGCTCTCGGAGATCGAGCTGTTCGCCTCGGCATCCGCCGCCGACGGACTCGCCATCTCGGCGGGTGCACCGCAGCGGGTCGCCGTCGACACCGAGTTCTCCGGAACCCTCGCGACGATCGTCGGGACCGAGACGGATGCCTCCGGGTACACCGTCACGGTCGACTACGGCGACGGCACCGCGGTGACCGACGCGACGCTGACGCGCGACGATCTGGGCGGCTGGAAGGTGAGCGCTCCGCACACCTTCACCGCACCGGGCACCTACTCGGCAGCCGTCACGGTGCGGGACTCGGCCGGAGCGGTGGCGCAGACCACCGCGACCGTGACCGCGTTCCGCGACGAGACGCTGGTGGGCGCATTCAACAACGTCTGCATCGGTGATCTCAACGTCACGGCCGCGAACTGCGACTCGCAGGGTCACGGGTACTTCCGCGACAAGATCAACGCCGACGGCTTCGTGCAGGGTCAGACCCTGACGATCCCGAACACGACGCTGACCTACGACCTGCCAGCGATCCCGGCCGGACAGCCCGACAACATCACGGGCGAGGGTCAGACCGTCAAGGTGTCGCTCGGCACCGGCGCCACGCAGATCGCGTTCATCGGAACCGCAACCGAGAGCAACCGCGACTCGGTCGCCACGCTGCACTTCACCGACGGCACGACGCAGCAGGTGACGATCAGCCTCGGCGACTGGGTCGGGGCATCCGGCAACCCCTACAAGGGCAACACGGTGCTGACGATCTCGGAGGGGCGCCTCTCGGGCACCTCGCCGGAGTCGAGCGTCAAGAACACGGCCATCTACGCCACCGCCGGCATCCCGCTGGCGGTCGACGGAGACGGCGCGCCGAAGGTGGTCGAGTCGCTCACGATGCCGAAGGAGGCGGGTTCGCTCAACGACGGACGCGTGCACATCTTCGCTCTCGCCTCGGACGGCGACCGCGCGGCCGCCGCTCCCCTGAGCGTCACGGCCGGTGCGGTCGACGGTCAGATCACGGGCGAGGAGTTCGACGCGACGCTCGCGACGCTAACCGGCGGTCAGGGTGAGACGTCGGCGCTCGTCAACTGGGGCGACGGATCCCCCGTCACCGAGGCGACGATCACCGACGGCACGGTCACGGGCACGCACACCTACGCCACCGCCGGCACCTACACGGTGACGGTCACGGCCGACGACGGTGTGCGGTCGGCGGATGCACAGCTCGAGATCGGGGTCGTCGACCCGCAGCCCGAGTACGCCCCCGAGATCCAGGTGCCCGATGGCACGGTGGCACCGGGCGACCGGGTGACCGTCACGGGTTCGGGGTTCGCCGCCGAGGAGAACGTGTCGGTGCGGATCGACTCGGAGACCCCGGTGGTCGTGAAGTCCGATGTCAACGGTGCGATCAGCGCCGAGATCACGGTTCCGGTGGATGCCGTCGACGGCGCCCACCCGGTGGTGGCGCTCGGCGACGTCTCGAAGGTCGAGGCTCGCGGAGTGGTGCAGGTGGCTGTCGACCCGACCGCCCCGCGCAACACCTCGGTGTCGCTCACGGCGGGCTCGGACGATCCGGTCGCGGGTGAGTCGGTCCCGCTGATCGCGACGGTGAAGCCCGCGGGGGCCGCCGGCAAGGTCGACTTCTTCGAGGGCGATGAGATCGTCGGATCGGCCGAGGTCACCGGTGGCACGGCCACGGCCGACGTCACCATCGCGACCTCGGGTGCGCACACCTACGTCGCCCGGTTCGTGCCGTCCGACGACACGGCGTTCCGCGCCTCGGAGTCGCAGCCGCTCACGATCGACGTGCGAGACACCCCGGTGCTCGAGGCCGAGCTCGTGATCGGAGCGTCGACCGTGCAGCAGGGCGGCACGGTGCAGGTGACCGGTCGTGGGTTCGCGTCGGGTGAGACCGTCTCGCTGACGCTGTTCTCCGAGCCGATCCACCTCGCGGATGCCGTCGCCGACGAGTCCGGAGCGTTCCGTCTCGCGGTGACGATCCCGGTGGATGCCGAGGTCGGCGCGCACACGCTGGTCGCCGTCGGTGCCGACTCCGGCCTCACGGCGGAAGGGGCCCTCACGGTCACCGCGGCACCGGTCGGTGGCGGTGGTGGTGGTGACGGGCTCGCCGGAACCGGCGGAACCGTCCCGATCGCCGCGATCGCCGTGCTCCTGCTGCTGCTCGCCGCCGGTGGCGTGCTGGTGCTTCGCCGGCGCCGCGTGGAGTCGTAACCCCCGCTCCGCTCCCCACAGAAGCCGCCCTCCCCGTCCCCGGGGGAGGGCGGCTTCGCCTTTCCTGGCGTGAGGGGTCAAGACACGCCGCTCCGCAGCATCCGATTGCGGCGTGTCCTGACCCCTCACCGCGGCCGAGATACGCTCGCGGGATGGATGCCGTGCACGAGACCGTCGTCGTGGTGACGCCGGAGGCCCCGTGGCTTCCTCCGGGCGGCCGAGCCGAGGTCGTGCGACGAGAGATTCCCCCGAGCCCGATGTCGATGGTGCGGTTGCTCTTGCGCCGCGGAGACGAGGTGTTCTGCGTCCCCCGCTCGGAGACGGGAAAGCTCGATCTCCCCACCCGACGGACGGATGCCGGCGACCTCGACGGCGTGCGAACGATCGCTGCGCTCGACGCAGAGGTCGTCGGTGCCCCTGCCGAGACCCGGTTCCTCGGTGCCGTGCGCAACGTCGTCGAGCGTCCGGTGGACGACTACCCCTGGCCGACCCCGCTCGCCCACTTCGGCGTCTGGGCGTCATCGGTTGCCCCGATCGTCGACGGCACCTGGGTCGATCTTTCGACGCTGACCGAACGCCATTGGCACCCGCTCGTCGGTTGAGGTCCCGTGGCGGGGCCCTTCGACAGGCTCAGGGACCCAGCCCCTCAGCGGGGTGGTAGCGCGCGCAGCGCGACCTCAGACCGAGCGCAGGGCGTGCTCGGAGGTGTTGAGTCGCTCGCAGCCGTCGGCGGTGAGCACGACGATGTCCTCGATGCGCGCGCCCCACTCCCCTGCGAAGTAGATGCCCGGCTCGATGCTGAAGGCCATGCCCTCGCGCAGCACCAGATCGTTGCCGGGAGCGATGTAGGGCTCCTCGTGCACCGAGACGCCGATGCCGTGACCGGTACGGTGCAGGAAGGCCTCCCCCAGGCCGGCATCCGCGAGCACCTGCCGGGCGGCGGCGTCGACCTCGGATGCCGTGACGCCGGGCCGTGCGGCATCCACTGCCGCCTGCTGCGCGCGCACGAGCACGGCGATGCGCTCGGCCGCCTCCGGATCGGGCGTGCCGACCGCATAGGTGCGTGTGCTGTCGGAGTTGTAACCGCTGGGTACCGCTCCCCCGATGTCGACGACCACGATGTCGCCGTCTTCGATCACGCGGTCCGACACCTCGTGATGCGGGTCGGCGCCGTTCGGCCCCGACCCCACGATGACGAACTCGACGGTCTCGTGCCCCTCGGCGACGATGGCCTCGGCGATGTCGGCGGCGACCTCGCGCTCGGTGCGACCGGCGCGCAGCCACTCGGGCACGCGGCGGTGCACGGCGTCGATCGCGTCGCCCGCGCGACGCAGTTCGGCGGCCTCGGCGGAATCCTTGATCATGCGCCCCTCGCGCAGCACCGGAGTCGCGAGTTCCAGACCGGTGCTCAACCGCTCGCCGAGGGGGATCACGTGCAGGGCGGGCAGAGCATCCGACACCCCGACCCGGGTCGTCTTCCCGACTGCCGCCGCGACGAGGTCGTAGGGGTTCTCTCCGTCGACCCAGTCCGATACCGCGAGCCCGAGCGAGCCGACCGCTGTGCTGCGCACCTTCGCGAGCTCCATGCGCGGCACGACGACCGTGGCCTCGAGGCCGGGGCCGAGCACCAGGGCCGTCAGGCGCTCGATCGTGTCGCCCTCGACGCCCACCAGATACTTCAGGTCGGGGCCGGGGCCGACGACGACAGCGTCGAGTCCGGCCTCGGCGGCCAGCGCGGATGCGCGTTCCAGTCGAGCGGCGTACACGGAGGAGTCGAAAGGCAGAGTGCTCACCCGACCCACGCTACTCCGCCACGCGCCTCAGCTCACGGCGAGACGGATGCGTTCGGTGAGCAGTTTCCTGTTCGCCGCGGTGAGCTCGAGCAGGGCGTAGGCGGTCGGCCACATCGTGCCCTCGTCGAGGTTCGAGATCGGTTCGAAGCCGAACGTGCCGTAGCGCACCTTGAACTTGCTCGCCGGCTGGAAGAAGCACAGCACCTTGCCGTCCTTCCCCCACCCGGGCATGCCGTAGTACGTGCGGGGCATGAGGTCGGGGGCGACCTCCATGACGAGTTCGTGCAGGGCGGTGGCGAGCTTCTTGTCGTTCTCGTCGGGCAGCTTGTCGATCGCCTCCTTGAGGTCGGCCTCGCCCGCCGCCCGCTGCTCCTCGGGCGTCTTCTTGGCGCGAGAGCGCTTCGCCTTGGCCTCTTTCGCGGCCGCCTGCATGGCCTCGCGCTCTTCAGCGGTGAAGTTCTTCGTGTCCTCGCCCATGACGGCTCCTCTCGGGATTACTGATGAACTCAGCGTAAAGACGTGGCGGTCCCGGTGGCTTCTCTATTCGTGATCGATCGGCCGCGGCATCCGTCATACGCGGAGATCCCCCGGTGAGGGCCGGTTAGTGTGGGGGCATGGACCTGCGTGTGGCGGCATACGCGGTCGTCACGGACGACGACGATCGCCTGCTTCTCGCGCGCTGGATCGAGGGTCGCCGCGTCGCGTGGACGATGCCCGGTGGGGGCCTCGAAGCCGGGGAGTCGCCCGAAGACGCCGTGCGCCGCGAACTCCGCGAGGAGACCGGATACACGGTGAAGGTCGGCGAGCTGCTCGGCATCCACTCCCGGGTCATCCCCGCCGGTCAGCGCGTGCACAAGGCCGATCGGCCGCTGCACACCCTCCGCATCGTGTACCGGGCGACGGTGACGGGCGGCAAGCTGCGCTACGAGACCGACGGGTCGACCGACATGGCGGGATGGTTCACGCGCTCGGCCGTGGCCGAGCTGCAGCGGGTCAAGCTCGTCGACATCTCGCTGCGCATGGCCGGGATCTTCTGACCGCAACAGCGGGGAGAGCGGATGCCCGGGACGAGGCGTCTCAGACGCGCGGCTCCTCGGGAACCGAGATGTCGGCGACGGTGGCGCCGTAGGCGGCGATGAGATCGTCGGCCTCGACGAAGAGGCTGTATCCGTGCGCCCCCGCTCCCATGGCGATGCGCTGCCCGACGATCGACTCGTCGGCGAAGACCGGCCAGTCGGTCGTGCTGCCGATCGGCACGATGGTGCCGCGCTCGTAACCGGTGGCGGCGAGAGCCAGGTCGGCCTCGGGGAGCCGTAGCTTGTTCACGCCCACGACGGCGCGCAGCTTGGGCCACGAGATCGAGCGTCCACCCGGGATCAGGGCGAAGAGGTAGGTGTCGTCGGCGCGCTTGACCACGAGGGTCTTCACGATGCCGGACGGGTCGAGCCCCAGGAGCTCGGCTGCCTCGAAGAGGCTCCGCGCCTCCGGCCGCTCGCGGATCTCGATGTCGAGACCGCGAGCAGCGGCGGCGTCGGTGACCCGCGCATGCGGGTCGGTGGAGCGTTCGGCGCTCACGCGTCGGGCGCGGAGAGCGGGTCGTCCGCGACCCAGAGCTCGTCGTCCGCGCGCAGAGCGGTCCACGCGGCGTAGAGCACCGCGGCGGCCGCTGCGGCACCGAGGATCAGCGCGACGATCGAGCCGAGGCCCGAGTTCTTCTGCTGCTTCTTCTGGTGCGCCTTCTGCGCCTTCTTGATCTTCTTCGAGACCGGGGCGACGATGCCGTGACGCTTGTTGTTCGCGACGTCCCAGGCGCTGAGGGCACTGCCCACGACGCCGCCGACGATCGGAACGACCTTGTCGTCGACCACGTGCTTGCCGATCTTCACTCCGCGGTCGACCACGGGGGCGACACGACGGTTGTAGGCGTCCTGCACAACCGGTACGACCTGCTCCCGGTAGGAGTGGCCGAGCTGGTGGCTGGCCTCTCGGGCGACGCCGGCAGCGTGCCCGACGAGCTCCTGCTGCGCCTCCCAGAGCTGGTTCGCGTCCTTCTGAAGACGACGCAGTTGCTTCTTCCGCTTGCGGCTGAGGCTCACGATGCTCTCCTGTCGATGTGGAGTACGGGTTCCCCATCCTGCCAGACAAGTCTGTACGGGGGGAGGGAATCGCCCACCCCTTGACTTATCCCGAGATGTGCAGGAGAACCCGGCGAACACACCGGAAGCTCTGCGAGAATGGACGTATGCCTCACGCTTCCCATGTCGCAACCCTGCACACCAACCACGGTGACATCGTCATCAACCTCTTCGGCGATCAGGCCCCGAAGACGGTCAAGAACTTCGTCGGCCTCGCCGACGGCACCCAGGAGTGGACGCACCCCGCCACCGGCAAGCCGGGCGAGGGTCCTCTCTACAAGGACGTCATCTTCCACCGCATCATCCCGAACTTCATGATCCAGGGCGGCGACCCGCTCGGTCAGGGCGTCGGTGGTCCGGGCTACAACTTCAACGACGAGATCAACGCCGAGCTCAACTTCGACCAGCCGTACATCCTCGCGATGGCGAACGCCGGCCTGCGCCGCAATGCCATCACGGGCGAGGCCGAGGGCACGAACGGATCGCAGTTCTTCATCACGACCGACCCGACCCCGTGGCTCAAGGGCAAGCACACGATCTTCGGCGAGGTCGCCGATGACGCCTCGAAGGCCGTCGTCGACAAGATCGGCTCGGTTCCCACCGGCGCCGGTGACCGCCCGATCGAGCCCGTCGTGCTCCAGTCGATCGACATCGTCGCGGCCTGACGACGACGATCGCCGATCCGGATGACGACGCCTGAGTTCGCGAGCAATCGCGACAACTTCTGTTACCGGCATCCGGATCGGCAGAGCTTCGTGCTCTGCCAGCGCTGCCTGCGTACGATCTGCGGCGAATGCCAGACGCCCGCAGCGGTCGGGGTCATCTGCCCCGAGTGCATGAAGGCCGAGCGCAAGAACCGCACCCCCGCGCAGAAGCGCGCCGAGCGCCGCTGGGGCGGAGGTTCGACGGCCGCCGCCATGGGTATCACCCGCAGCGGGCGGCCACTGGTCACATACGCCCTCCTGGCGGTGACCTCATTGATCGGTCTCATCCAGCTCATTCCCGGGGTGGGTGAGGCACTCACGCAGCAGATGGTGTTCGCGGCCGCTTACCTCTACCCCGAACTCTCCGGAGCGCCTTTCCAACCCTGGCGCCTGCTCACGGCGGTGTTCGCCCACGGCGGCTTCGTCCATCTGGCGCTGAACATGCTGGCTCTGTTCCTGATCGGCCAGAGCCTCGAGCCCATGCTCGGCCGCGTGCGCTTCCTCGCGCTCTATCTGATCAGTGGTCTCGGTGGCTCGGTGATGGTCGCTCTTCTCGACCCGAGTCAGCCGACGGTCGGAGCCTCCGGCGCGATCTTCGGGATGATGGCGGCGCTGCTCATCATCGGCCGCCACATCGGAGCGAATGTCACGGGACTCCTGGTGATCCTGGGGATCAACTTCGTCTACGGGCTGTTCTTCGGCGGCGGGAGGATCTCGTGGCAGGCCCATCTCGGCGGACTCGTCGTGGGCGCCCTCGTGGCCTACATCATCGTCAAGACGAAGCGCCGGGAGCAGCGGATCTGGCAGATCATCACCCTGGCGGCGCTGACGATCGTGCTGCTCGTCGTGGTCTTCGTCGTTCCCCCGCTGATCATTCTGGCCTGATGAGAGGTTGTTAACAACTCTGTTAACACCTGTGAATAACACTCGTGTAATTCTCCCCAGGTGTGGATAGACCTGTGGATAACTCTGTGGGTGGCTTGTGAGTTCCTGGGGATACCGGCCACCCGGGAACGACGAAGGCCCCTCGCCGGAGCGAAGGGCCTTCGGAAGTCGTGGGTGCGGAGATCAGCGCCAGCGCGTGGTCATGAGGAAACCGATCAGCGCGATGCCCAGGCCGATGCCGAGGTTCCAGTTGCCGAGACCCGGGATCGGGAACTGCTGGCCGGAGATGTAGAACACGAGGATCCACGCGAGGCCCAGCAGCATGAAGCCGATCATCACCGGCTTGAACCACACGGCGTTGGGAGCGGCGTCGCCTTCGGCGCGCTCGACAGCGGGTTCTTCGGTCTTTCGGTCTCGTGCCATTCCAGCATTGTACCGAAGTCGGATGACGATCCCGAGTGCGGATGCCGGGGCGCCGCGCGACACGCGCGGCACGCCCACAGCGCGACGGGATAAGATCGCGCCATGACTGCATCCGTCGTGCCTGGGGGGCGACGCGCGCAACGGTCCCGTCGACGGTCGCGCGCCACGTTCGCGAGCGTCCTCGGGGAGCTCCTGCTCACCGCCGGCGTACTCGTTCTGCTGTTCGTCGCCTGGCAGATGTGGATCGGCGACATCATCATCGCCGCCCAGAAGAACGAAGAGGGAGCGGCCGTCTCGGCTGAGTGGGCCGCCGGCCCGACGCCCGAGCTCCCGCCGCTCGTCCAGGGCGATGACGGTACGACGTACTACGAACCGGTGATCCCCGCGCCGCCCGCCGACACCGAGCAGCTCGGCCAGATGCACATCCCGCGCTTCGGTGCCGACTACAACTACGGCATCTACGGTGGCACGACGCGCGCCCGCACGCTCGACAACCTCGGCATCGGCGTCTACACCAACTCGAAGATGCCCGGCGAGGTCGGCAACTTCGCGATGGCCGGGCACCGCACGACGTGGGGTAAGCCGTTCAACCAGCTCGACAAGCTCCAGATCAACGACGCGATCGTCGTCGAGACCAAGGACGGCTGGTACACCTACCGGTTCCGCACGCTCGAGTACGTCAAGCCGACGCAGACCGACGTGCTCGCCGACGTGCCGCAGATGCCCGACGTCGCGACCGGTGAGCGCTATATCACCCTCACCGCGTGCTCTCCCCTGTACTCGCTGGCCGAGCGCATCGTGGCCTACGGGGTGTTCGAGAGCTTCCAGCCCCGCGCCGAGGGCCCGCCCCCGGCGCTGACCGACCCGCCGCCGCCCCCGGCGGCACCGTCCATCTAGAGGCACGAGGAGAAACATGTACGCCGCGATCTGGCGCCTGCTGCCCGGCCCCTGGTGGATCCGTCTGCTCATCGTGCTCGTCGTCGTCGGTGCGATCCTCTACGGGCTGTTCTGGTACGTCTTCCCGTGGATCAGCCCCATCATCAACCCGGGCGAGGTCGACCTCGAATGACCCGGGTGCTCGTGGTCGACAACCACGACAGCTTCGTGCACACCCTCGTCGGCTACCTCCACGAGCTCGGCGCCGAGACCTCGATGATCGAGGCGGATGCCGTCGACGCCGCAGAACTCGACGCGCTCCTTCCCGCGTTCGACGCCCTACTCCTCTCTCCCGGCCCCGGCACCCCGGCAGACGCGGGGGTCTCGGTCGATGCCGTGCGACTCGCGGCCGAACGACGGATGCCGCTGCTCGGCGTCTGTCTCGGTCACCAGGCGATCGGCGAGGCCTTCGGCGCCCCGGTGACCGCGGCGCCCGAGCTCATGCACGGCATGGTGTCGGCGGTCGTGCACGACGGCTCGGCGCTGTTCGACGGCATCCGCTCCCCCTTCGACGTCGGGCGGTATCACTCGCTCGGGATCGCGGCATCCGATCTTCCCGAGGCTCTGCGCGCCACTGCGCAGACCGCATCGGGCACGATCATGGGCATCGCACACCGTGACCTGCCGATCGTCGGCGTGCAGTTCCACCCCGAGAGCGTGCTCACCGAGAGCGGCTACCGCCTGCTGGCGAACTGGCTCGCTCTCGCCGGCGACACGGATGCCGTGGCGCGATCGGCCGGGCTCGATCCGCTGGTGTAGCGCGAACCGAGGTCAGTCGGCGGGAACGGTCGAGCAGAAGCGCAGTTCGACGGTCGTCCCGATCGCCACGTCACCGGGCGCCGCAGACATCGACAGCACAGTGTTCGGGACCTCTTTCGGCGCGCACTCACCTTGGTCGACCGGGCTGGGCACGAGACCGATCTTCTCGAGCTCCTGCTTCGCCGCGTCGACCGTGAAGCCCCCGAGGTTATAGAGAGCCATCTTGCCGCTCGCGACGACGAGGTTCACGACCGTTCCGGGCGCGACCTCGGTATCAGCCGGCTGACTCGATTCGATGACCGTGTCACCGGCGATCTCGGGATCATTCCTCTGGATGACCGTGCCGAGTTCGAGTCCGGCATCCGTCAACGCCTGTCGGGCGGCGTCGAGCGCCATGCCCTCGATGGCGGGGACGGTGACCGTCTCCTGACCCGTCGAGACGTAGATGGTGACCAGGTCGCCCTTCTCGATGGCGACACCGGCTTGCGGATCGGTGCGGATGACGTTGCCCTCGGCGATATCGGAGCTCGTCTCGAGCACCAGCTTCGCCTCGAGGTCGAGTTCGGCGAGATCGGACTGCGCGCGGTCGGAGGCGACGTCGACCAGGTCGGGCACCACGCGAGCGGTCTGCGGCACCTCGGGGGGACGCATCGTGACCACCCAGAACAGCACCGAGGCGATGAGCACGGCGAGCAGGGCGACACCGGCCCAGATCCACGCGACGGGCGGACCCGACTGCGTGCGCGCCATCGTGGTGTCGGTGCTGAGCTGGCGCAGCGATCGAGCCGTCTCCTGCGCCTGGCGCGGGTTGGCGCCGTAGAGCTCGCTCGTGAGCGCGCCCAGCTGCTTGCGGGTCGGGGCTTCGCCCGCGACCGCGGCGTCGAGAGCCGACCGGAAGTGCGCGGCATCCGGGTAGCGCTGGTACGGATCCTTGGCGAGGGCGCGCAGCACGATCGGGTCGAGGGCGCCCGGGGAGTCCTCGTTGAGCTCGGTGGGCGGCACCGGGGTCTCGCTGACGTGCTGGTAGGCCACGGCCACGGGCGATTCGCCCCGGAACGGCTGGCGACCGGTGAGCAGTTCGTACAGCACGACGCCGGTGGAGTAGAGGTCGGCACGGGCGTCGACGGGCTCGCCCTTGGCCTGCTCGGGTGAGAAGTACGCGGCCGTGCCGATGATCTGCGTGGTCTCGGCGACCGTCGACGAGGAGTCGGAGACGGCACGGGCGATGCCGAAGTCCATCACCTTGACCTTGCCGTCGGGCGTGACCATCACGTTGCCCGGCTTGATGTCGCGGTGCACGACACCTGCGCGGTGCGAGTAGTTCAGCGCCTCGAGGATGCCGTCGACGTAGCGGATCGTGTCGTCGAGGGGCACGGGTCCCGCCGCGATGATGTCTTTGAGCAGCGTGCCCTTGACGAGCTCCATCACGATGTAGGGCGGGTCGTCGGACGAGGCGTCCGCCGCCGAGTCGCCGGCGTCGAAGACGCGAACGATCGATGGGTGCGACATGCGCGACGCTGCCTGCGCCTCGAGCCGGAACCGGGTGCGGAACGCGGTGTCGCGCGCCAGGTCGGGGTCGAGGATCTTGATCGCGACCTCGCGACCGAGGGTCAGGTCGTACCCGCGGTAGACCTTCGCCATGCCGCCGTGCCCGATGAGCTCGTCGACGCGGTACCTACCCGCGAGAACGCGTGGCTCTGTGGACACGGATGACCCCCCTGGGACAACTGGACGTGATGTGCGGTGGAGTAAAGGCTACCCTCCGTTGCCTGTATTCCCGCCGTCACCGCCGTCGTCTCCGTTGCCCGGGTCGACGACCGCGCCCTGGATGGCGGTGGACTGTCCCTGGGGGGAGACACCCGACTCGCGGTCACCGCAGAAGGCCTTGTAGGTGCCGGTGACGACCTGCCCGGCCGTGCCGGTGTTGATCGAGATACCTGCGGTCGTCTCACCCGGTCCGAAGCTCTTCGTGGTCACGGCCGGCTGGCCCGGCCCCGCGAACGAGGCGTTCGTGATCGTCACCTCGTACGAGGAGAGGGTTCCGGTGCCGTTCGGGCAGGAGAACGCCGTCCAGTTGATCGTCGCCGTGCTGCCCTCGAGGAAGGTGCCGGAGAACGTCGGCGCGTTGTTGGGGGCACCGACCTCGGCCTGGTTCGCGTAGAGGTACAGCGTGATGTCACTGCCGACGTCGACCGAGCCGCGCGGTTCGACGCGCTCGACGGCACCCTGGAGGTCGGCCGAGGGCGCGATGGTCGTGCCGGTGACGCAGTTCGGGACCAGACCCGCATCGCGGGCGACCTGCAGGGCCGCCTCGCACGTCATCCCCGGCAGCTGCAGGGCATCGACGTCGACCGGCTCCGGTTCGGGAGGCGTGGTCTCGGTCGGAGTGGGCTTCGGGGTCGGCGTGGTCGAGGTCGACGTGCTCGGAGTCGGGTCGGCCTCTCCGCCTCCCTGGTTCATGAGCGCGAAGACGGTTCCGCCGAGCACGATCACCAGCAGAGCGATCAGTGCGACCAGCGGCCACGTCCAGGGACTGCGCTTCTTCTTCTTCGTGCCGTCGGGCGCTTCGTCGTCGCCTGCTCCGGTGGGGAGCTGCGCCGTGGTCGGCAGCACGCGGGTGGCCCCGTCGTCGCCGTTCGCGGTGAGGATGCGTGTCGCGTCGTCGGCGACTCCGCCCGTCGCGATGGCGGGCACGGCGATCGCCGCGGAGTTCAGGTCGCCGCGGCGCAGCGCCTGGGCGGCGCGCGCGACGGTGGCCGACGACGACGGACGGTCGCTCGGCTTCTTCGCGATCATCGCCATGACGAGGTTCTGCACGGGGATCGGCACGGTCGGCGGCAGCGGCGGCGGCTGCTCGTTGATCTGCGCCATCGCGATCGCCACCTGCGACTCGCCCGTGAAGGGGCGCTTGCCGGCGAGGCATTCGTAGGCCACGATGCCGAGCGAGTACGTGTCGGTCGCGGGGGAGGCCGGGTGACCCGACGCCTGCTCCGGCGACAGGTACTGCACGGTTCCCATGACCTGACCGGTGGCCGTGAGCGGCACCTGGTCGGCGATGCGCGCGATGCCGAAGTCGGTGATCTTGACGCGGCCGTCGGGCGTGATCAGCAGGTTTCCCGGCTTGATGTCGCGATGCACGAGACCGGCCGCATGCGCGGCCTGCAGAGCGGATGCCGTCTGGGCGACGATGTCGAGCGTCTTGTCGGCGCTCAGCGCTCCGTCTCGCTCGAGCACGGTCGACAGCGCCTCGCCGGGGACGAGCTCCATGACGAGATAGGCGCTGCCGTTCTCCTCGCCGTAGTCGAACACGCTCGCGATGCCCTCATGGTTGACGAGTGCGGCGTGACGGGCCTCGGCGCGGAAGCGCTCGAGGAACCCGGGGTCACCCATGTACTCGTCCTTGAGGATCTTGATCGCGACGGTACGTCCGATGACGTGATCCGTCGCCTCCCAGACTTCACCCATGCCACCGATCGCGATACGCGACTGCAGCTCGTAACGACCACCGAACGACACACCCTGCGTCGGTCTCATCTGCCCAGCACCGCCTCTATGACCTTCTTCGCAATCGGAGCGGCGATCGTGTCGCCGGATCCGGATTGACCCTGTCCTCCGCCGTCTTCGACGACGACTGCCACCGCCACAGCGGGGTCGTCCGCCGGCGCGAAGCCGGTGAACCACAACGTGTGCGGCTTGTTTCCGTTCTCAGCGGTGCCGGTCTTACCGGCCACGTCGATCCCGTCTATTCTTGCACCCTGCGCAGCGCCCGTTGAGACGCTCGCGACCATGGCATCCGTGACCTCGTCGGCGACGTCGGGCTCGAGCGCACGGCCGAACTCGGTGTCGTCGTAGGAACGCACCACCGAGAGGTCGTTGCCGATCACCTGGTCGACCATCCGCGGGTTCATCACGAGCCCGTCGTTCGCGATTCCGGCGGAGATCATGGCGACCTGCAGCGGCGTCGCGGTGACCTGTCCCTGCCCGAATCCGGAGAGGGCCGTCTGCGCGTCGTCGAGCGCACGCGGGTAGCTCGACGCCGTCGACTCGAGCGGGGTCTCGAAGCTCTGGTTGTACCCGAACTTCTCGGCCATCTCACGGATCGCGTCGTCTCCGAGCTTGACCGCGAGCTCGGCCATCGGGATGTTGCAGCTGAGGCGGATCGCCTCGGCGATCGTGACGGTCTCGCCGCCGCCGCATGTGCCGCCCCACGCGTTCGACACGCGGTTGCTCGAGCCGGGAAGCGTATACGAGGCGGGGTTCGGGAGCGTCGAGTCGGGCGTGAAGTCACCGCTCGCGTAGGCCGCGGCCGCCACGACGAGCTTGAACGTCGAGCCCGGCGGGTTGAGGTCACCGGCGATCGCACGGTTCGAGAGCGGCTTGAGCGGGTCCTGCACCAGCTGGTCGTACGTCGCGTTCGCAGCATCCGCATCGTGCGTGGCGAGCAGGTTCGTGTCGAAGCCGGGCGTCGAGACCATGGCGAGGATGCGGCCCGTGCTCGGTTCGATCGCGACGACCGCGCCCTGCAGTCCTCCGAGCGCGTCGTAAGCCGCTTTCTGCGCCGCGGCGTCGAGGGAGAGCTCGACACTGAAGCCGGTCTGCGGCTGCCCGGAGAGGATGCGCTCGATCTCGGAGAAGAACGCGCTCGAACCGGTACCCGACAGATCGGCGTTCATCGCCTGTTCGATGCCGGTGCGGGAATCCAGGGCGGCGTTGAAGTACCCGGTGACAGGTGCCCACATGCCGGCGTCGGCATAGACGCGCTGGAACTGGTAACGATCGTTCGACGGCACGGACGTCGCGACGTTCGCCCCGTCGATGATGATCGAGCCGCGCTGGATCTCGAAGCTGTCGAGGCGCGTGCGCTGGTTGTTGTCGTTCTGGGCCAGCGCGTCGGCGTCGACGACCTGGATCCAGCTGGTGGCGGCGAACAGCGCGATGAACATGAAGAGCATCACGATGCTCAGGCGACGCAGTTCACGAGTCATACGGCACCCCCTCGGGGTGACGTGCAGCGCGGTTCCTGAGCAAGGAGCGCAGCGACGCGTCGAAGGGCGCGTGTCATCCGATCACCACCCTCGGTTGGCGGCGGACGCCGTCGGAGATGCGCAGCAGCAGTGCCACGATGAGCCAGTTGGCGACGAGCGACGAACCGCCCGCGGCGAGGAACGGTGTGGTCAGACCCGTCAGCGGGATGAGGCGGGTCACGCCGCCGACCATGATGAACACCTGCAGGGCGATCGTGAACGAGAAGCCGATCGCGAGCAGCTTGCCGAAGTCGTCCTGACCGGCGAGACCGATGCGCACGCCGCGGCTCACGAACACCATGTACAGGCAGAGGATCGCGAACAGGCCGATCAGCCCGATCTCCTCGCCGAGGCTGGTGATGATGTAGTCGCTGTGGGCCAGGGGAGTGACCCAGGGGCGACCCTGACCCCAGCCGGTGCCGATGAGCCCGCCGTGCGCAAGACCGAACAGGCCCTGCATGGGCTGGTAGCCGGCGTTCTCGGGGTCTACCTGGTTCGGGTCGAACAGGAACAGCCAGTTGACGAAGCGCCCGCGCACGTAGCTGAGGATCTGCGTCGCGAGGGCGACGCCCGCGGCCACGAGCCCGAGGCCGATGACGACCCAGCTGGTCTTGCCGGTGGCGACGTACAGCATCGCCACGAACATGCCGAAGATCAGGGTTCCGGTGCCCAGGTCGCGCTGCAGCACGATGATGCCGAGCGAGATCAGCCACACCACCAGCACCGGACCCAGCTCGCGCATGCGCGGCCAGGTCATGCCGAGGAAGCGCGTGCCCGCCGAGGTGAGACTCTCGCGGGTGCGCACGAGGTAGCCCGCGAAGAAGATCGCGAGGCAGATCTTCGCGATCTCACCCGGCTGGAAGGCGAACGCACCGCCGAGCGAGACCCAGACGGCCGCATTCGCGTCGGGGATGCGCAGGCCGGGCACGAACGGCAGCAGCAGGAACACGATGCCGACGAAACCGAAGATGTACGTGTAGCGGAAGAGGACGCGGTAGTTGCGCAGCAGGATCACCGCGGCGATCGCGCCCGCCAGCGAGATGCCGGTCCAGGCGAGTTGCTTCGTCGAATAGGCATCCCACCCCGTGAACGACTTGGCGATGTCGATCCGGTAGATCATCGCGATGCCCAGGCCCGTGAGCAGGGTGGCGATGGGAACGACGAAGGGATCGGCATCCGATGCCACGACCCGCAGCACGATGTGCAGAGCGAACGCGAGCACGGCCAGGCCGCCGCCGATCGCGAGGATGGCGGGGTCGACCGTGCCGAGGGCGCCGAGCTGCACGAGGGTGAGCGCGGAGCCGGCGATCAGCACGGCGAACAGGAGCAGCCAGAACTCGCGGTTGCGCTGCTTCTGCGGGGTGCGGATGCGCTTCAGAGCCTTGATGACCGCGGTGTCGGCGGAGACGTCGGTGCTCATCCGTCACCCCCGTCTTCGGCGGGCGTCTCGGTCGGGGTCGGCGTGGGGAGCGGGGTCGGCAGCGCGTTGGCATCCGCACCCGCTCGCAGGCGGTCGACGATGGCCATGGCATCCGACAGCGATCGGGCCGTGATCGTGCGCTCGACCGAGGCGCGCTGGTACTCGGGCAGGTTCGCGAGCAGGATGTCGGTGTCTTCGACGGGCGTCGACAGGGTGATCGGGCCGATGTTCTGCTGCACGCCCTGGAAGATCACCACGCTGTCGTCGTCGGCGCCGATGAAGTAGCGGGTCTGCGTCCAGCTGTAGGCCGCGAAGGCGGCGAACCCGAGCATCGCGAGCACCAGGAACATCGCGGCGATCCAGCCGACCCGGCGACGCGTCGCGCGTCGACGGTCCTCCTCGATGAGCTCTTCGAGGTACTCGGCGGCCGGCTCGAAGTGGCTGGGATCGTTGGCCGCCTGCCGCACGGGATGCAGCCAGTTGCCGCGCGGTGCACGCACCGGCGGCACGATGATGCCCGAGGGGTTCGAGGCCGCGCCGACGATCGTGGGGGTGCCGGAGGAGAGCGGGTGCTGCCCGCCGACGTCGACGAGCACGATCGTGACGTTGTCGGGGGCACCGCCGTCGAGGGCCTGCTTGAGGAGGTTGTCGGCCGTGCGCCCCGGCGCGAGGCCCAGGCGCATCGCCTTGAGGATGCGATTCTCGTCGACGACCCCTGAGAGGCCGTCGGAGCAGAGCAGCCAGCGGTCGCCCGGCTGCGTCGGCATGACGAACATGTCGAGCTCGGGGTCGGAGTCCATGTCGCTGAGCACGCGCATGAGCACCGAGCGACGCGGGTGGTAGCGGGCCTCCTCGGGCGTGATGCGGCCCGAGTCCACGAGCCGCTGCACGAAGGTGTGGTCGGCGGTGATCTGCGTCAGGACGTCGTCGCGATACAGGTAGATGCGCGAGTCACCGATGTGGCCGATGACCGCGTACTCGTCGACCATGATGATCGCGCTGACCGTGGTGCCCAGGCCCGCGAGCTCGGGGCGGTCCTTCGCGGCACGGATGAGATCGCCCGCAGCGGTCGTCGCGGCGGCCTGCAGCGACGCCTGCGCGTCGTCGGTCGAGGCGTAGGCCTGGTCGAGCGGTTCGAGGCGCTGGATCGCCAGGCTCGAGGCGACATCGCCGCCCGCGTGGCCGCCCATGCCGTCGGCGACGACGAACAGGTTGGCCCCGGAGTACCCGGAGTCCTGGTTGTTGGAGCGGATCTTGCCCGTATGGGAGATCGCAGCGCTCGAGCCCTCGAAGACCATGCCGGCGTCAGGCTCGCAGCTCGAAGGTCGTGGCGCCCACCTTGATGGGGGTGCCGAGCGACAGCGAGACGGGGGAGTTGCCGACGCGCTGGCCCGCGACGAACGTGCCGTTGGTGGAGTCGAGGTCCTGCACCGCCCACGCGTCGCCGCGCAGGATCAGGCGGGCATGGTGGCTGGACGTGTAGTCATCACGGATCACCAGCGCCGACTCGCTCGAGCGGCCGATCGTGAGCGTGTCGTTGCCGAGGGGGAGTTCGAGTCCCGCCTTCGGGCCCGAGGTGATGACGAGGCGCTGGGCGGTCGCGACGGTCGCCGGCCCGGTGGAGGGCTTGGCGGAGGCGGGCTTCGCCGCGGCCGGCTTCGCGACAGGGGCCGCCGGGGCGGTGGTACCGGATGCCGGGGCACCCGCAGCTGCCTCGGCCGGGAGCTTGCGCACCTTCACGCCGAAGAGGTCGGCGCGCAGCGAGTAGACCACGCCGAACACGAAGAACCACAGCAGCACCAGGAAACCGATGCGCAGGAGCAGGAGGACCAGTTCACTCATGGATGCCTCCGAACGCACGGGTGGCGTCGCTGACACGCGCCGGTACCGACTGCGGCACGACGCGGAAGACGAGATCGGTGCGACCGATCGTGATCGTGGTGTCGGAGGGGAGGGCCGCTTCGCGCAGCTTCTGCCCGTTGACCTTGGTGCCGTTGGTGGAGCCGAGGTCGCGCATCATGGCGCGCTCACCGTCCCACAGGATCTCGGCGTGCTTGCGGCTCGATCCTGCATCCGCGATGGTGATGTCGGCATCCGTGCCGCGTCCGATGACGGTGCGTGCGCGGGTGATGCGGTGACGGCGACCGTCGACGTCGACCACAGCCTCCCAGCTCACACGGCCTTCGACCGTTCCCGAGCTCACGCGCACCGTTCCCGTCGACACCTTCTCGTCGGGTTCGAGTGCGATCGAGAGCGGGCCGGCGAAGCTGTAGCCCTGCGACTTCGAGTGCTTCGTGAGGAGGGCGTGCAACTCGTCGGTCAGCGCACCGCCGAGTCCGCGCATGCGCTCGGCGTCGTCGGCACTGAGGCGCACCACGTAGTTGTTGGGCGCGATGATGCGGTCGCGGCTGACGACCGCCGCCTTCGTGTCGGCCTCGCGCCGAAGCGCCGAAGCGATCTCCACCGGCTGGATGCCGCTGCGGAAGGTCTTCGCGAACGCGCCGTTCACGGCGCGCTCGAGACCCTTCTCAAAGCTGTCAAGTAGTCCCACTGGGCTCCTCTGGCATGCCAACTGGTAGGGCCATCGTAGCCAGGTGTGCTGAAGATCCGCCCCGCGACGGGCTCGCAGTCGCGGATTTCCGGGGTTTTTCGGGGTGCGGGGGGAGTTTCTCGTGGGGTCGTGACGCGTGATAGCCTTACGAGGTTGAGTTCTTCGGAACGAGACACTCGCGCGAGTGGCGGAATGGTAGACGCGCTGGCTTCAGGTGCCAGTGTCCTTGCGGGCGTGGGGGTTCGAGTCCCCCCTCGCGCACAGGGCTGGTTCATGAAAAACATGTGAATCAGTTCATGAAATGCGAGTTCGGCGGTTGCCTCGGTGAGAATCGGGGCAACCGCCGCTTCATTTTTCGGCAGGCATCGCCCTCGAACCGGCCAATCCGCGCTCGCCGCAGTATGAGCCCACGACGAATAGCCCCTCGGGGGGCCATTCGACTTTCTGTTCTGTTCGGAGCGTGTCGCCGGCTACGCAGGGGGCGCGAGCGGTTCCCTGGTCGCTGGTCGCGCATGCTGGACCTTTTCGGCTGAGAACTTCTTCTTCGACTTTCGGCGACGCATACCCTCTGGCGTGCATTCCTCGATGAGGGCACGCACGAGGACGCGCACGTTGTATGCAACTGCCATCAGCGCAGTCGCGAGGCTGTGATAGGCCTCGCCGCGACCGGGGCGCTTGGCGGCGGACTCCAGGTCCGTGAAGCGGGTGTGCTTGATGGATTTGTTGACGGACTCGACCTGGTTGCGCTGGCCGTAGGCCTGCTTCCATTCGCTCGTGCCCCAGGCGTAACGCTGGAGGTGCTTGACGACGTCGGCGTGCGGGTCCAGCTGGAAGCCGCCGCGCAGCGTGTTCTTCGCCGCGGAGACCCTTTTGCCGGTCGCGGGGTCGAATGCGATGTAGGTGCGGGGGTCCGGGTACGTGAAGCGCTGCTTACCGCGCTTTGCCGCTTCCTTTCGGATGCCGCCGTGCCGCTTCAGCGCGTATGCCTTGCGGGCTTCGATGGCGTCCTCGACGTCTTGCCAGGTGAACAGCTCTCCGGTTTCCGGGTCAGGCTCGTCGTTGTGGAACCAGTAGGTGATGTACCGGAGACGGTTGGGCATGTAGTCCACGTACAACGCTCCATCGACCACGATGGCGTGATAGCCCGGAACGGTCGCCTGGACGCCGAACTGGTCCTTCTTGTAGTCGAAGGCGAACTCCCATCCGTCGACGCGGAGGGGCTGCTGGAAGTTCTCCGACTTCTGGCCGTTGAACGCGCGGTCGGCGGCGGCGATGCCGCGCTGTTCGAAGGTGCGCGAGTGCTGGTGCATGGCTTCCCGCGGTTCGTGCTTGATGTTGCCGGGGCGGTGGAAGCCGACCCCGGTGATGAGGCGGCAGAACGCGGGGTGGCGTTTCCGGTCGTAGCCCTCGGTGTCCATCATGGTGACGATGTCCATCTCGAATGCCGGGATGGGTGGCATCTTGGGCGCGTCGTCTCGATGCGCGTGGTTGTAGGTGCCGGCGGTGAAGTCGACGTTGGTTGCCAGACCTCCGGGACCGAGAGACTTGCTGTACTCGAGGACTTCTGGGTCGTTGAGTGGCTTCCCGTTACGCACGAGGGTCGTCGCCCGCGAGTGCACCTTGCCCAGGATGGGGACGTTTGTCGAGTCCACGGAGACGTCTCCGTTGTAGCGCTCGCGGTAGCGCTGCGGGAGCAGTGCGACGGATGCGTCCACGAGCGCCTGTCGCACCCAGCGGCTGCGGTCGGCGCGGGTCTCATCGCGGGCGGACTCGGCGTCGACCTGCTCTTTGAGGGTGAGTCGGCGCCTCTTCTGGGTGAGGTAGTACGGGTCGATGAGGTGGCTGAGGCGGCTCTTGGCGCGCCAGTGTCGGTGGTACCAGGTGTTCTCGTCGGCTTCCTCCCACCGGATGCCGAGCGCCTCGAACTGCTCGGCGGAGAGACGGTGGGCGAGGGTGTCGGCGAACTCTTGGTATTGCGCGCCCTTGCTCCAGACCGCGGTGATGAGTTCGATGACGAGGACGGCGCGGAACGGAATCAGGGCCTTCCGACCCGATGCCTTCTTGCGCTTCGCCTGCGCCCAGCCTTCCAGGGCCTGCGGTACGCCGGAACGGTCGACGATGTCCACGAAACTGTTGAACAGCTCCATCGGCATCTCACCGGTCACTGCCATCGCCCGCTTGTAGGCGAAGTGGCCGACGCCGATAACGTTTCGCAGTTCGGTGTCGAGGTCCAGCTCGGTGCTCACAGCTCGACCTCCCCACGCAGGAAGTCGATGTAGTTGTCGTCGGGGACATCCTCGACGTAGTGCAGGAGCCGGCCGAGGTGTTCGAACTTCTCGAAGCCGCCGGCGATGAACAGCGACTTGATGTGGGCGATGGTGCGCAGGTGAGTGACGAGCCAGGTTGCGCGCAAGCGGAGTCCGTTCGGGGCGTCGCCGTCCGTGTGCTGGGTGAACGCGGACAGCGCCGCAGTGGGCCGTTTCCGGTTCGGCATCCCCCACAGCGTCTGGTGTCCGGCCGGGACCTTTTCGAGGACGGCTGCCATCCATTCGTCCCATTCGGCGAGCACCGGCACGCTGCGCTCAAGGTCACCGGCCACGTGAACGACGTAACCGCCCGCGGAGGTCCGCTCCACATCCTCCGCGCGGACCTCAACCAGCTCACCCGCCCGGAGACCCGCACCAGCGCACATGATGAGCGCGAGCATGCAGCGGTACACCTTGAGCGGGGTGCGCTGCGCGACCGCCCACTGCCGGAACTCGGACATCTCCTCCGCCGTGTACGGCGCGGCCGTGGTCTTGCGACTGAGAGCGGTCATCTTCTCGCCGTGCTCCTCGGGGAGCAGGACTTCGGAGATGCGCATGAGGTAGCCGCGGTAGTTGCGGCGGGTACCGTCGGCGAGCTTGAGGCGCTTGTCGTTGACGTACAGGTCGATGGCCTGCCGAGACCAGATGGTCTCCGCGTCCAGCGGCCATCCTCGCCGCAGGCACCAGGAGACGAAGTGCGACGCGGCCCGGATGAGAACCTCCGCGGAGTACGGGGTCATCGGTGCCGCGACGGACACGGCGTCGCGGACGAACGGGCCGATGCGCTCCCACATTGCCCGGTCGATTTTCGGGACGTAGTCCGTCATGAACGCGACCACCGCCAGGGGCAGGATGGCCCACGAGGCGCGACGGAGCGCCTCGACGAGGGCGGAGCCGACGGTTGCGACACCCCGCAGGGTGCCCAGGTTCTCGCGGAGCACGACATGGTGGCGTCGAGCCCAGGTGGTGTCGTTGTAGTGGAGCTGCTTGGACTCCCGGATAAGGTGTTTCTGGTTTTTCCGCACGCTCTCCTAGGCGGCAGCTCTCGTAACGGAACACGTCCGATAAACCACTTCTCGCGTGTATTCTTTTTCGAAGCATGGAATAGGCAACCGCACCTGGGTGTTAGCCAGTTCGTGCAGTGCATAATCAGCAGGATGGAGGCTCCATGGTGCGACCTATTGACGGTCGCGGGTTCGCTTTCGTGCCCCGGGAACTCGTAAAGCAGCCGAAAGCGTTCGGATCCGCACCGGGTCTTCTCGAGCCTGTTCATGAGGTCGCCGTGACCAGTGAGCGATATCGGGCCGCGATGGTGCAGCACGTGATGGCCTCAACGGTGCGGGCGGAACTGTTGAAGTCGCGGGGGCTCACCCCGGTGGCCTTTGCTGAGCGCATTGCCGAACGAGGTCTCGGCGCGGATCGAGTGCGTCGGGTCTTCCGCGGGGAGACCATGGCGCAACTCACGGACCTGATGTTCTGGATGGGCCACTTCCCCGCCGTCGCCGAGGCGATTTCCGAGCAGACTGGGGCATGGTTCGGCGCGAACAACGACGCTGAAGATGACACCGTGATCCCGACGACGGTGTCCGCGTCGACACCTGTTCCTGTCGAAGTAGATCGCCGGTTGGACGCTCTCAGACAGCAAATGGCCGCACAGAGGTCAGAACCCGTCGCACCCGCGGTGCGCAGCGGCCCTGAGAATCCGTATGTGTCGGCTCCGCGTGGCATGCGTAAACCCCCGCGATAAGTCGCAGGATAGATGAACAATAAACCTTGCTTGTGAGGTCTCACAAGCAAGGCCTGCCGGGCAGGGTGTTTTCGCTCAGGCCTTGTGCCGCACAATTTCATGTGATGTGGGATTACGACAAGGCCAAGGAATTCGGTGCATCACTGAAGTCGCTTCGCCACGAACACCAACTGACGCAGGAGCAACTGGCTCATGCGTCCGGCCTGACGAAGAATCAGATCCAGCTCTTTGAGGCGGGTAAGGGATCCGGTGCAGCGGGGAGCGTCAGCCCAGCGAACCCCACTCTTGCAAGCATCGTCGGACTGAGTGCCGCGTTCGAGATGAGCGTCTCGGAATTCTTCGCCGCCGTCGATATGTGACCTGTCACTGCCGCAGGAGGGCACCGCGCATATCCAAGGCGTGACCGACTACCTGACTCCCACCGCAATCCTTTTTCACCGTCCGAGCGCCAGCCTGAACGCCGACGAGCGCGCCGCCCTCGACTCTCTCGTCGCATGCATCGACGAGATGGATGGGCTTGCGGCGACCAGTGACGCCCACCGATGGGCGCGCACCGCGCGGCGCGTGGAGGGTGCCGCCTTTCGGGCGGGCGACCTCTCGCGCGCGGACGGTGATCTGTCTCGCGCGGAGCGTGAGTGGATCGCCGTTCAGCGGAGGGATGCGTTGAACAGCTTCCAGCGGGATCGGCTATCGGCGATCCCGGGTTGGGAGTGGTGAACCCTGGGCCGCATCGGACGGGCGGGGTCTGCGGGGATGCCCTCAGCGTGCGGGGAGCGTCCTGGGCAGCCAGGCCGGGCGCCGTTGCTCGAATGCGGCTATGACGTCCTCGTGTTGCAACGTGAGGGAGATGTCGTCCAAACCCTCCAGTAGGCGCCACCGGGTGTAGTCGTCGATCTCGAAATCGAGAGTTTCGGGACCTGCCTGCAGCGTTCGCGACTCCAGGTCGACAGTGATCTCCGTGTCCGGGTCTGCATCGAGCGTCCGCCACACCTGCTCGATGGCGGGCTGCGGAAGTTCACCCGCGAGGAGACCCTGCTTGCCGGAGTTGCCCCGGAAGATGTCGGCGAACCGTGGGCTGAAGACGGCGCGGAAGCCGTAGTCCCTCAACGCCCAGACAGCGTGCTCTCTGCTGGACCCGGTTCCGAAGTCGGCTCCGGCGATGAGGGTGGACGCGCGTTCGTATCGGGCGTCGTTCAGCACGAAGTCGGGGTCTTGTCGCCAGGAGTGGAACAGCGCGTCCTCGTAGCCGGTCTTCGTCACCCGCTTCATGAAGCGGGCGGGGATGGTCTGGTCGGTGTCGACATTCGTCTTCTTCAGGGGCATCGCCACGCCCGTGAACGTCTCGAACTTCTCCATCACCCGTCCGTCTCTGTCGTGCCGCTGTCGATATTGCCGGGGTGAGGCCGCGGTGTGCGTGGGCGACCTCACCCCGGGATCTTAGAGGGCGACGGTGGGGTAGTCCTTGCCCAACCAGTGGGAGAGCTTGGTGGCGTACTCCCGCTGGAAGGACAGCGGACCGCTGTTCTTCAGGTAGTCCTCGTCGTAGATGGCGATGAAGATCGTCAGGCAGAGGAAGAAGTGCGCGCCGATCTCGAAGAGGGTGACGTAGTCGTGCTCGATGAGCGCGCGACGCTCCTGGTCGGTGAATTCCAACCAGGAAGTCGTCTCGATGGAGTTGTTCGTTCCCAGCCGGCGCCCGTACTCCGCTTCCCACCGGTCGACGAGGGCCTCGGGTTCGCTCTTGTACTGAGCGAGCAGCTCCGGGTTGCCATCCACCTGGAACAGGAACTTGTTGACGTAGTAGACGCTCATCGGGAGTCTCCTTCCGGGTACCAGGTCATGTACATCTCGCGCGTGTGAAACAGGTCGAGCTCATCGACGTAGGCCGCCTTCTCCGGGCCGGCGATACCCATCATCAGGATGAGGTCCAGGAATCCATGGGTGGCGTTGCCGGACCCGCTCATGCTCTCGTGCGTGACGTTTTCGAGGATCGCGTCGATGTCGCCGGAGGCGAGCCAGTCGATGGCCTTGCGGTCGAAGACGGGGTCAGGCCCGGTCTCACCGAACTGCCGCGGGCCACCCAGCTCGAGGGACAGGTGCCCGCTGCCGATAGCGGCGATCTTCCTGTCCGACGGGTACTCGTCGATGATGGAGCGAATGGCACGGCCCAGGTCCCAGAACCGCTTCGGGCTCGGCAGCGGCGGCGCGAAGATGTGTGCGAGCGGCGAATGAGCATCTTCACGGACACGCCCAATATCGTGCTGAGCTCTTCCAGGGCGCCGATGTTCAGCCGGGTCGGCAGCTCGTCGCGGATGCGGGACTGAGGCCACGGGTTGTCCACAGTTTCTTCCACAGCTTTGTTCGACGAAGAGCTCAACCGGCTCTAGTTGGAATCACAGTTACGTACGATCCATCCACAGGGAAAACGACAAATCGCTGTCCGACAATCGACATCCTGTGGAATGAGCGTCCGGCGTGTCGTCGATGTCGCACGAGCACCCGAAGAGGTTCGTCCTCGACGTCAATCCGGCAGGTCGACGGGGGTCAGTGAACCCCATTGATCCACGTCGAGGCGGTGGATCTCCTCAATGACGCTGTGGCGGGGGAGCGGAGGGTCGCTGGATGCCAGACGGGTGAGAAGCGTGTCTATCCGCTCGGTCGGGATCCCCTTGCGGCGCGCGTCATCGATGGCCTCACCGACAGCCGGGTCGAGCAAGTCTGTTGTCATCAAGAGAGTGACGGCATCTAGTTCCGTGAAACGTTCCGCCGCTTCGTCGACGCTCATGTCGGCTGCGAAGAACGGTGCGTCGTCGTCCCAGATGATCTCGAGGTCGGTCTTGCTGAGCCGGGAACCGAGGCTGTTCTTGAAGTCAGCGATGAGTGTCGTCCCGAACGCCGTGTGCTTGAGTCTGGCGTGCGTCAGGTCTTGGGAGAGCGCGCTACCCCAGCGGGTACGCAGCAGCACGGTGATGTCGCGCTCAGCCGTGGGGTGCATGAGGGGCACATCGTCCGCCGCTTCCGCGATGATGGTTTCAATCGCGCGGCGAGGTGTGACGCGGAAGAACTCACGCCCCGTGTTGTCTCGGAACTCTGCGAGTGCTTCATGAACGGCTCGTTCGAGCTTCAGCGGGTCACGCGATGGTTGCGAGAACAAGACGACGAACGGGGCGGGAACGCCCGTGGTGTAGAGCTGCTTGGCGCGATCTTCCGCTGTGCCAGTTGTCATGCCAATCTTCACCAAGCCGGCCATCGAGCAGTTGTGGAGAACGTAGACGGCGCCCATGCGGTCACCCTATCTCTGCTCGTCTCTGCCCGGCTGCTAGCTGCTCCATGCCCACGCGTCATGGTGGGCTTCACGCAGGACATCGTCCAGCTCGCCGGCGCTGAGTTGTTCGACAGCGCTGGGCAGCTTGTTTCCGTCCTCGTCTTTCAGTCGACCGTTCAGCCACTGTGCCCAGGTCCACCTCGACCGTGTGCCTGTGCTGAGGACCTGGAGCACCTCTGGCAGCCCCGCCACCACTCGTCCATCGGCCACTTGGAAGGCGGGGTAGAGCACAGCGCCGTCATTCGTCACTACCTCGAGGATCCGGAGCGACGCCGCAGCCTCCGTAACGTCGGTCTCCGTCCACCTGAGAACCCGGGCTAGTGAGGCGGATGTGTAGCAGGGGCCGACGATCCGGGCCCAAGGGTCCTCGTCGGTCATCTCCCGGCGGCTTCCCGGATCTGGCGGAGCGTCGGCGTCTCGATGCGCAGGGTCTGCATGTCGAGAAACCCGAGGTTGCCCTGCTGTCCGTCCTGACCGAGGCTTGCCACACGTAGCCCATCGTCGGTCTGGCCGCCCCCGGGTGCGTGCATGTGGCCGTGAATGAGAAGCTCCGGGTACACGATGTTCCACACCTTGGCGACTCGCGCGCGGGATGTGGCCGAGTCCCGAAGTGCGTCATCAGGGAAGCCCATCGGGTTCGCGCGCAGAATCTGCTGTACCGCGCGCACCGGCGTTCCCGCCGGCGGCTCGTGGGTGAGCATGAGGTCCGCAGCACCGCCGGCGACGGCCGCCTTCACGTGCTCACTGGTGATCTCTTCGTCCTTCCAGTAGCTGAAGCCCTCCTGGCGCCATGCCCTGTCGACGGATACCGCGCCTCCAAGCGAGAGGACGCTACGGCCGCCGATGGTGAGGCGAGCAGGCCTCGGCAGAATCCAAGTGATCTCGGAGACCCGAACGGCTTCGCCAGGGTGCGCGTCGAGCAACGGCGTGATCTGGCCCCAGGGCTCGTGATTGCCGAGCGTCACGTAGATGCGCTCGACACTGGTCCCGGCGAAGGCCTCGTCCGTGGTGTCTGGGTTCATCCACCAGTCACCCAGTTGCAAGAGGGTCGCGACGTCCGGGGCAAGCGCGTGCACTGCTCGGGCGAGGGTGTCCAGCCAACGGAAGTTTCCGTGGACGTCGCCCACCACGGCCACGCGCTCGTCAGTCAGTTCGATGCCTGTAGCGCTCTCTAAAGCTCTCACGTCGTCCTTCCGTCTGCGCAAGCATAAGGCCTTGTGTGCTAGGCCGAAAGGGCACGGCGGTTAACGACGGTGACAGCGCGATGCGGGCAGCAATCTCGAACCGAAAGGAATACGATTCTGAGGCCTTCGCGAGCTGCTGCCCGGTTCTAGCGGCTACGCAACAGGTGTCGGGGTCTGGGTGACACGCGCCACACAGCTCGCGCGGAAGACAAGGCGGTCGAACCCCTCCTCGATGGTGCCCCCGACTGTCTCGCTGAGCACCTCCACCGCGGTCACCTCCCAGCTCTCCCGCTCTTTCGCCACGCGAACGGCCTCAGCAATCAGCGCCTCGAGTGGAACGGCAGGGCTCAGAGCGCGGAAGGTGGCTACCCTGCCCGCCAGCTTCACGTGATTGGATGCAGTCTCCGCGTACCGAAACGCGACATCGAACTCCTGGCCGCCATCGGACCACCGGGCGCCGAGTGCTGTCGTCAAGAACTCTCGGAGCTCGGTGGGCGCGTCACCAAACTCCGCGACCACGCGCGTGTGAAGCATGGCATCAACCTACCGCCGACCCCCGCGCTACAGCACCAGGAGGTCGTCGACCAGGGTCTCCGCGCGTTCGCGGTGCTCCTCCGCCTGCCGGAGTAATTCATCTGCTGTCGCGAGTGCGGCGTTGAGGGTTGCGACGAAGGCGCGTTGGTCTGGAAGGGGAGGCACCGGAATGGGCGCTCCGGCGAGTTTCGCCGCGCCGATGTGCCAGAGAGACCCGGACGTTGTCGTTGCCCGCCGCCGCACGTATGCGCGGCCCGCGTCGCTGTTCAACCAGGCGGCAACGAAATCCGGGTCGACGAGCGTCCGGTCGAGCTGAACGCGGATGATGCTGTTCTGGATGATGACCAGGTCGTCATCTCCGCGCCACACTGCTGCTCGTCCGACTTCCTCCTCGGAGTTGCCTTCGACGACGAGCAGATCACCGTCCCGGAGACGCAATCTCTCCACCGTTGCCGGCGTCGCCGCCATGGTGCGGACGTCAGAGAGGTCCACGCGACCTTTCTGCACGTTCGCGGCGCGAAGATACCGTGTGTGTGTTCCCGGAGCGTCGGAGCCTTTCCTGGGGATTTGCGTGCCGAGCCGGATATCGCCGAGGTCCGCGAGCGGATGAAGCGGATAGGGGCTCGTGAGGGTCTCGATGGAGGTGGCGACATCCCAGCGGTCGAGCGCCGCGAACGACACGATGGCGGCCTTCCCGGTATCCGCGACTGCTGCCGCGGCATGCGACGTGCCCTGCTCGAACTGTGCCCAAGCGGCTCTGCGGTGCGCGTGCGCGGCCATCTCGGTGTCGAGCGCCGCTTGACGAGCCGCCGCCACGCCCGTGACCAGTGTGTGCTGCACATCTGTCGGTGGGAGGGGCACGGTCATCCCGGTGAGCTTGTTCGCGCCGATGTGGAACAGGCCGCTCGTCGTCGTCGCCATCGACCTGATGTACGCGTTGCCGGCGCGAGAGTTGAACCAGGTGACGAGGTAGTCCAAGTCCAGGTCTTCTGCCGTCACCCGTGCGCGCACCACACTGTTCTGGTGCACGCAGTCGTCGACGCTGCCGTCCCACCGCGCTGCACGCCCGACCTCCGTGATAGAGCCGGAGCCTTCCACGAAGAGCAGGTCACCGTCGTGCAGCGTCAGCTCGCGCGCCTGCGATTCAGACAGGTACATGGTGCGAACGTCGGCGGTGTCGACGTGGCCCCGCCTGACGTTCATCGCGCGCAGGTAGGGGCGCTTCACGCCCACCGGTCGGGAGCCCTTCCTCGGTACCTGTAGGCCGAGCCGGACATCGGCGATCTCCCCGAGTGTTGCCGTCGGATATCGGAACATCGTGGGGGCAATGGTCGACGGTGGATCCCACCGGTCGATGTCGGCGAACCGGATCTGCTGGACCACCGCACTCATGATGCAGCCTTGAAGCTGTTCCACGCGGCGAGGACTTCGGGGAGGTCGTTGGGGACGTGCTCCCCGGTGTCACCGGTCGCCGTGATACCGACAGAGTCAGGCGTCGCCATGAACACCGGATAGTCGAAGGCTTCGCGCACCTGCTTCCACAGCTGGCGCGAATACTCGTCATCCAGTTCCCGGAGCCGGGACCGCAGCGACGACAAAGCGGCCTTCGTCTCCGGTGCCTTCGCCGCTTCGGACGTGTAGCGGCGAAGCAGGTCTGTCGTCGCCTTCCCGGGTGTTCTCGCCCAGCGCAAGGGGCGGAGGACGGTCCGCGGACCGCTGCGGACCAAGCCCGTTTGCGGTACCGATGCGGCTTCGAGGACGGGAGTGGCGCCGACGGTGGCAAGGTCGTCGACCAGCTGCTGCAGGTGCGCGTCGCCGCCGGTGAGGACGTGAGGGAGAGCGTCAGCGATGGCTGCGTCGCGAGTCTGGATGTGGGTAGGTCCGAGCGTCTTTTCGGCGTCCGTCCACACCCTCTCCCACTCTTCGGTATCGGCCTGTGTGAACTTCTCGAGGACAAGGATGGAAGCCGTCACCGACGCCCCGGAGAACTTGAACGTCGCCGCAGGGAGGGAGACGACAGCGCGCAGGAACGCCCGTCCCTCCGCCCACCGGCGCAGCCAGGACTGGGAGGCTGCGTTGAGGTTACCGTTCGGGAGGACGATGCCCACCCGGCCGCCGGGCTTGAGAAGTCGGAGGCACCGTTCGAGGAACAACTGCTCGGTCTTGCGGGACTTGTTGCCTCTGCCGATCTCGTACTGCTCAAGGATCGGGGCACCGTAGGCGGCTTTGACGCGCGCGTGTGATGCTGCCCACTCGTCTCCGTAACGCTCTTCGAGGTCTGCGAGCACGCGCTTGTCGCTGGGGACTTGCGTCTCCGGAGTCGCGCCAACCAACTGAGCGGTCGTGACCGTTGCACCGAACGGCGGGTTGGTGACGACGACGTCGAAGCGCCCTTCGAAGACGCCATGCGTATCGACGAGCCCGTCATGCCAGTGGATGCCGCCGTGACCGTCGCCGTGCATAATCATGTTCATCTTCGCCGTGCGCGCCGCACGCGGCTCCTTGTCGGTGCCGAAGATGCCTTCCCAAGCAAGCCGTCCCATGCGGGTGTCGACGCGCTCACCGTGCTCCCCGGTCGGTGCGAGTTGCGCCGTCAGCGCGGTGACAGCCTCTGCGACGCGGGCATCGTACTCGGCGAGGACCTTCTCGTCCGTGGTGTCGACGGTGCCATCGGGGGTGGTGGCGTAGTCGGCGGAGATTCTTTCGATGGCCGCCTCTCGCTGCCGAGTGACGTCCGCGGTGATGGCTTCACGAATGTGCTCGAAGGTGCGGATCAGGAACCCGCCGGAACCGGAGGCGGGGTCGCAGATGAGTTCGCCTTCCTGTGGATCGAGCATCTGGACGATGAAGTCGACGACCGGACGCGGCGTGAAGAACTGTCCGAGTTCTCCCCGGAAGGTGCGACCCAGGAACCGCTCGAAGGCGATGCCCTTGATGTCTTCTCCGGTCTTGGACAGATTGAAACGCTCGAGCTTGGCGACGATCTCTCGGAATGTGGCCACGGAGATGTCCAGCTTGTCGTCCGGCGGGAACAGCTCGTCGGCGGAGTAGTGGTCCTTGGTCTGCGCGAACATCGCCTCGTGCGCCGACATGGAGTGCGTGCCGTTGAAGCGGACCCAGTCATCGAGGTAGCCGGTGGTGAACGTCTGGTGCGCGCCGGTGCGCTCCTTGTCCAGCTTGATGAACAGGACCTTGGAGATCGTGTCGAACGCGCGGTCCGGAGTCATGGCGTGGTTGTCACGCAGCAGCGTGTGGCATTCGAAGAGGACGCGCTGGAACTGCTCTCGGTCGAAAACCTCGAGCTGGTTGACCAGCTCGTTGAGCCGTTGCGCATCGTCGAGGTCCGCGAGCTTCGGCCAGTCGTTGATCTCACGGGAGGAGCCGGGCATGCCCTTGGTCACCTCGTAGACGACGGACGTGCTCTCGTTCGCCAGGATGAGAAAGCGTGCCCCAGCGGCGCGCGCGTACGAATCGCCCTGCCAGAAGTCGGCGGTCTGCACAGCGCCCGTTCCCGCTTTTGTCTCGACGACGAGGACGGGTTCCGCGTTCTGCGCCTTGTCTTGGACGGACGCCCAGACGACGATATCGGCGCGGGGAGCACGGCGGCCATGGACCGTGCGCAGCTCCTGACCCATCTGCTCGAGGGCGTAGCCGCCCTCCATATGCAGCTTCCTCAGCCATTCCTGACGGACGCGCTCTTCTGGTCGGTTCGTCGCATCGACCCACGTGCCGCGCAGCGGCAACCACAGAAGGGCGCCGTCCTCGTGGATGCCGTCGGATGTGAACGGGGTGGCAGGTGCTGACGGCATAGCGTCCAGGCTACGGCAGGGCTTCGGGTCGCCGAGCTCATCGGCCATGCAGCTCGTCGTGTCTTCGATGTCTTCCATATGAAGGTCATGCGCGGTGCCGACGAAAAAGATGGCTGCAGCGCCGTCGCTGTTCTTGCACACGGTTTTGTTGACGTCGTCGCTCACGTTCTCCCGTACGTACTATCAAGTTTGTGGTTATCACTACAGCCAATGTCTCCGGTCAGCGGTACGCTGAAACAAGAAACGGCGAAGATCCCCACAATCGCATCGCCGCGGCCGCCCACCAGGGAAACGGCGCTGCCGCGTACATCCACGGGGAACGAGTCGTACGCACAGAAAGAGGAGCCATGCCCGACGCTATCGAGTACATGCCTTACGACAAGCGCATCGAACGACTCGAGCAGATCACGGAGCGCATCGTCGAACTACTGAAGTCGTACAACGCCCCCGTGGCGCTGAATGAGTTCCTACAGAAGGTCGCGCAGACCTACCGGCTGGCGATGTCGCAGGTGAAGTATGGGCTGACCTACGCGAAGTCTTCCGGCCGCGTAACCGTCGACGCGGGCGCTATGGTCCGTCTCGGCGCAGCCTGACCTGCGGTTTCGATGGGGCACCTCAGCGATCTGGGTTTGACTCTTGACCAGTCCGGGTCGCTCGTTGTCGAAGCCCGCCGCGCGCAAAGATATGGGCGGGAGATCCCGGGGACGGTGCGCGCAGGCGACAGCCGGACAGAAACCGAACGTGACCGCGGTCGCGTGGCGTACTCGCCATACCTGCGCCGTCTCGCCGGGGTCACTCAGGTCATCTCCCCTGACCTGACAGCCGCGAGGATGCACAGCCGCGCCTCGCACACGCACAAGGTCGCCCTCGTCGCGCGCGAGCTTGCCGAAGCGATCTCCCGGCGCGCCCAGCAGGATGAAGAAGTCGCCCGCGTCATCGCCGCTCACGGGGGTTTGGATGTTCCTGCATGCGAAGCCGCGGGGCTCGCCCATGATCTGGGACACCCACCCTTTGGCCACGCGGGCGAGCAGGTGTTGGACCGCCTCCTTCGCAGCGGCGGGGTGAAAGACGGTTTCGAGGGCAACGCGCAGACGTTCCGCATCGTCACGCTTCTCGACGACGAACGTATTCGGCGTCGCGGCATGGACCTGACGAATGTGACCCTGAACGCGATTCTGAAGTATCCGTTCCAGCGCCCGGCCCAGAAGGCCAGCGACCTCTCCACGAAGAAGTTCGGTGTCTACACCTCGGACCTGGCGACGTTCACGCGCGCGCGAAAGGCGCTCTTCGAGGACAACCCCTCCTCAAAGAAGCAGTCCCTCGAGGCGTCCATCATGGATCTTGCCGACGACATCGCGTACGCCATCCACGATCTCGAAGACTTCGCCGCCGCCGGCGCCATTGACATGGCGCGAGTGCTGTCGGACCTGCGTGATGCGCTGAACCAGATGGGCACCGGCCCTCGAGCTTTCGAGGAATCGGAGGGAACCGACCCGTTCACGGTCGAGGCGGCGAGCCTCCGACGCCATGAAGGGGTCTTCGACGATTCGGCATACTCTCAGGCCCTGATCTCCACGCAGACGTTGTTCACCGAGGCTTTCAGCGATGTGTCAGAGCTCGACCATGTCGTTCTCTCGCAGTTGAAAGAGTTGTTGAGCGAGCGCATCACGAGTTTCTTCAAGAACCTTGTCGTTTCGAACACGCTGGACTCGGACGATGGTCCCGCGGTGCGGTTGGCGAAAACTGACTGGCACAACATGCAGGCTCTTAAGGTGATCACCCGCAGGTACCTCATCGCTACCCCGCGGATGGGGACGATTCAGCGGGCGCAGACGAAGACTATCGAGCGGTTGTTCCGTGGGCTGACAAGCTGGATCAAGTCTGCCCCCGACATCACTTCGCTGCCCAACGGGCTGCAGGAGACCCTTGTCCTAGGCGGAGTCAAACTCCCCAAGAAGCCTGTCAAGAAGCTCTCGGAGGAGCAGCTCCGCGCCGTCGCTGACTACATCTGCACGATGTCGGATGCCGAGGCTGCCCTCCGTGCGGATTGGTTCTCCGGCCGTGTGATCCCCGGCATGGCCGCGGACGTCGCGACTATCTGACCGCAGCCGCGCCTAGGCTCGCGAGCGGGTCAAGAGCGGTATGACGTTGGCTGGTCGCGCGTCGTCGGGGGCAGTGGCGTCCGGTGACTGCGGTGTGCGCGAGGTGGCGATATCGAACAGCTCGCGGGGTGCTCGGGCTTGGTCGATGAGAGCATCACGGACGATGCCCGCCGACGCGAGCAGGTCGATGGACGTGGGAAGCATGGACGGTTGCTCGGGGGCGGTGACGAGACCGGGTTCTTGGCGTCGCCACCCTCGTTGCGTCAGAGTGATGACCGCATTCCGATAGGTGACATCCCCGATGGTGCCCAGGCGGCGCGCCCGGAACAGCAGAGCCTGGATGCTGACACCCCACTGTTCTTTCAATGCTCCCAACCTGTCCCATGCGCGCGCGTTCATCGACGTCGGGAGAAGGTCACGCAGCTCCGCAGCCGGCATCAGCAGCTCGGCGGCGAAGCGGTTGGCCTGGTCCTCCACGGTCCGCCCCCCAGGTTCTGCGTCCCGGTGCATCACGAGGTGCCCGAGCTCATGGGCGATGTCGAAGCGTTGCCGGTAGTAGTCGCGCTTCGTCGGGTTGAGGACGACGATAGGGCGGGAAGACGACTCGAAAGAATATGCGTCGACCGCAGATGTCTGCGGCGGGCTGAACACGACGAGCACCCCGTGGGCCTCCAGCAGACGCACCATGTGCTTCATCGGCCCCGCCTCGATGCCCCACTCGTGACGGAGCCTGCGCGCAGCTTCCTCCGGTGCGGTGGTGTCATCGTCCGCGGCCACTTCCAGGGCCGGGATGGTCACCTCAGGGAACTCCACGTGCTTCTCTACCGCCTCCGCGACGTCGACCGCCAGCAGCCCGTACGCGAACGCTTGGTCACGGGCCCGCTGGCTGGTGGAGCGCAGGGACCGGAAGTGGGGGACAGCGCTGTTCTGGCCGGTGGATGTGCCCCGGGGGCTGAAAAACTCCGGGGTGACGCCCAGACTCATCGCCAACTCCGCGACGTTCGCCGGAGTCGGGCGCTTCGTCCCTGACTCCCAGGCGGCGACGGCGGTTGAGCTCTTGCCGAGACGGGCAGCGAGGTCGGTCTTACGCAGGCCTTCGAGCTGGCGGGCGAGAGTGAGCCGTTCCGGAGCGAACAGCGTCACTGGGCGTTCTCCGCGGCGTTCGTGCGCAGGCGCACGGCCACATCGGGTTCGTCAACCTGCGGCGGAACGACTCCGGGCATCGGGCGGCTGCCGGACACCCCGCCATTGCCGTCCAGAAGGCTCTCGGTCCAGTACCAGGGGTTGCCTTCATCGTCGTTGTAGCGGGAGTGACCGAGGAGGAGCTCGCGCTCGGATGTGGTCAGGTTCAGGGCATGGCCGAGGACGAGCGTGGGTATGGTGATGAGTGGAAGCGCGTCCTGGGCGGCAAGATCTTCCCTCGCCTGGGCAGGCAGCATGTGATCCAGGAGGGTGACGGGGGTGAAAACCCCCGGCGCCTGTCGGGATACTGCCTGCACTGTCTTGGTCGCGCTGGTCCAGTCGATCTTGGCGTGCTCACCCAGGTCGAAGGCATGCGTGATGAACCGGAACCCGCCCACACTCCACCCGTTGCTGCCGTTCAGGTTGGAGCGAGTGACGGTGCCGGCTGAGATGACGGGCATCGAGGCTTGCACACGGTCCGACAGCCCGTCGAACACGATGTCCAGACCTTCGAACTCCATACCGGGTTCGACCTCGTAGTCACCGCAAGAGAAGACGCGATCCATCCGGTCGGCGAGGACCTCGTACCGGCCGACTCCCGCTGTCAACGCACCATAACCGGCACCCCGAGTGAAGTCTTCAAGAATCTGCTCGCAGGCGGCGTCGAAAGCCCACGCGATGCCGGGGGCAGCGCCGGTGCGGTGGAGGGCCTGCAGTACCTCGTCACGGGTTATCACGTGGCCAGAGTACACCCACAACCAGTAATTGTGTTGTCATTGGCAACCATAACGGCGTGTCGCGCGTGCCATCGCGTGGCCGGTGAGGGAACGCGAAGGTGCACCAGAAAGCCCGGTACGAGGGCGTCGTTGGCTTCGTGCCGGGCGGCTTGTAGCGTCCAGTGCCGTCAGTCAACGGCTTTCGGTGGGCGCTGGAAGAGGACCACGATGCCGGCGGCGAGGAGAAGTGCCACCGACAGCCAAAGCCCTCCGGCGATGCCCCACGTGCTGTCGGAGATCGCGCCGGAGATGACCGGGCCGACCCCTTGACCGATGGAGAAGGCGACGGTGAGAGCGGCGATCCCCGAGGTCCATGCGGATGCCGGGAGCGTGCGTTTGGCAACGACTGTCGCTGCTGTTGGGCCGGCCATGAACCCGCTTCCGAAGATGATGGCCGAGACGAGTGCGCCGAGGAGTCCCGGCCAGATCAGCACAGGGATGACCCCGATGATGACGACCAGGGTGACAACAGCGGGGAGATGAGCCGCGGGTTCGGCGAGTATGTCGTGTCGACGCGCGGAGAGCACCTCGACGTCGTCGGGTTCATCCACGCGACCACAGCCGAGGGCGTTGCGGAGGCTGCGGCGAAGAGGTACGGCGACCTCTCCCTGCCGCTACTCGACATCGTCATCGATGTTGAGGCGCTCCAGCGCGAGGGTGTGGAGGTTGAGTGGGTCGATGGCGCTCCGAGGATCCTCGGTGCGTTACCGATGTCACCGAAGGTGATCCGGGCTGAGGCTCTTCTCCCGCGCTGAGCCGCGGTGTGATGCCGGGTCGCTGCCACACTGGACAGATGTATGACATCAACTGGTTGCTGAGTTCGGTCGCGCAAGCGTCCGCGGCGATGATTGCCATCGTCGGTGGCCTGCTCGTGACACGCTACGTCGGACTACACGCGGAGCAGCAGGCAGCTAGCCGTCGTCTGACCGATCTCAACGCGCGTTCCACTAACGCGCGTCGTCAGATGGATGCGGACCTACGTGAGGTGAAAGAAGTTGAAGCGGCCGACCTCGTCAACGATGAACGAGTGTTCGCGGCCATTGTCGACGCTGACCTTGCGCTCCCTGTTGAGAGGGTCTTTCCTGTCACGGGAGATGACCCCGTCGACTACGTCGAAGAAGCGGTGCAAGGTCAACTCGATGCCGTCACAGCGCAGATCAGAACCGCATACCGCACGCTGGTACCGCTCATTCCCGACACCGTCCAACAGGACGACTGGGCCGACTTCCGTGGCACGCATCCCGCGCTCCCCGTCCATCATGCGAAGGCATGGGCGTGGGTGTATGGCCAGGTGAGTGGGCGGAAGAAGAGTCAGGCTGCGAAAGCCGGGGATCCGCTGACTCACATCGCGTTCGTTACGCAGCAGCCGTACGCGACAGAGCCTCCTCAGATTCGAGTGGACAATCAGCTGGTGCGCGACATGCTCACATCTCGGATCGCTGGCGCGAAGAAGGATGCGGAAGAAGCGGAACTCGGAGCGGTCCTGGCATCGAAAGCGTACGAAGCCACCCGGCAGCCTGAAGGGTTCGGTCTGGCACTGCGTGTCCTTCGCACGCTCGCACTCTGCGGTGTCGTGCCACCGGTACTCCTGATGGCGTTCGGCGGGGACTGGTGGTACCCGTGGCCGTCGGTAGCGGTCACGCTGCTGTTCTTCGTCGGTTTGGGTACCCTGCTTCGGTTCCTCTTCGTGTACGCGAGCTTCCTCCAGCAGGGGGGACACTCCGAGCTTCCGACCACCGTCCTGGGGCTCTTCTCCAAGGACAAAGAGCCGTCCGCAACCTCCAAGTAGCCTTCGAACATGCCCCGCAAGCCTGTCACCCACGTCGATCCCTACGCGGACGCCGTAAGCCGGTTCAAGCAGCAGCGACCGGCGTACGTCAAGCTCGCGAGAGAGCTTCCGAAGGTCGTCGAAAAGCGCCTGAAAAGACATGGACTTGTGCACTTTCGGATCGAGGCCCGCGCGAAGAAGCTGAAGTCGTTCAAAGCCAAACTGGCCGGGGATCCGCGACGGCAGATCGAGGACCACGTCGGAGTGCGAGTCCTCCTCTTCTTCCGTTCTGACCTTCCGCTCGCCGAGGAAGTGTTCGAGAAGCTTCTCATCATCGACCCGTCCAGCTATGTCGACAAGTCAGAAGGGCACGCCGATGACTCGTTCGGCTACCGCAGCGTGCAGTTCGTAGGTAGGACAAAACAGGGCGGTTGGGACAGCGAACCCGGCGACTTGGAAGCCATGGCACCGAGGATGGGTACGAAGATCGAAGTTCAGCTTCGCACCATGGTCGAACACGCATGGGCTGAGGTCGAACACGACTTTCGGTTCAAGATCGGACGGGACAAGCTCTCCCCGGAGATCAACCGACGCTTCGCACTGACTGCCGCCCTCCTGGAGCAGGCCGACACCAACCTGGACAGCATCAGGACGGAAATCGACAGCGACGCAGTGTTCCCTGCTGGAACGTCGCGCGGCATGGATCTGTCCCAGTCCGAGCTGCGACGCTTCGTGCAGTACAACCGTGAATCGCTTGCCCTCGACCGTCGAGTAGCGAGCGCGCTGGACCTTCCGATTCGAAAGTCGCTGAAAGCGACTCGCGAGATCACGCACGCGTCGATGAACGCGGGATGGCGAACGTACGCTGACCTGGTTGAGGGAGTGAAAGAGCACGGGGGTCTCGGGCTCAGGCTCGCCATCGCATGCGCAGATACCTCCCGTTCGCTGATCCTCCTCGACTACGACGACTTTGAGACTGCGCGGGCGTTCAAAGGCGTGGGCCTCTACTGGACGGCCATTGCAGCAACCGTGGTGGATCCCCGACCTGACATGAGCGATCTACCGATGAACCTCGCCATCACGCCTTACCGCTTGGCTGAGTTCCGCGACGTGGCCACGCACCTTCGCGACCACCCAGGACAGTCCGCGCTGGAAGTGCGAGACATATACCGGCCGCAGGCGGCACCGGTTGGCGCTCGAAACCCGGATGCGTTCTCGCCCATTATCTTCCCGACACTGTAACCGGCAACGTCTCCCTGGGTGGAGGCGAGGATAGACCTTGCAGTTCGACGGGGGCTCACCGAACGGCCCGCGGAGAGGGTCCGGGGCCGCCGACCCGAGGCCGCTCGACATCCGCGGAAACTCAACGATTTCCGGGCCCCGTGGAAAATCGAGGCCCTTAGCGTGGAAAGCGCTTGGAAGCCCCTTCTGCGAGCCCTACTCCCGACTGGGATCGCGGATTTCATGAACCCCCCCACAGCGAGTCGAAAGGCCCGGTTCCCTTTGGGGAGCCGGGCCTTTTTCGTTCCCGCGGGGCGTTCTCGTCGGGTGCGAACTCCCTCGAAGAGCGTCGTCCAAGACGGCGGAGATGCCCTCGGCGGCGGGCCTAGCGTGCGCTCAGCGTGAATGCCAGAACTGTGCCCAGAATCGTGCCGATCAGCAAGGCGACGCCCGCCCAACCGACGATCACGGCGCGTTCTCGGGGGTGCCGAGAGGCATGGAAGCCTGCCCCGATCCCACCCGCGAGTGCTGTCCCCATGGTGACGAAAGCCACCGCAGCCTGCACGCCGTAGTCGGGAGCGGGCGGCGCGGGGTCTATGAGGGCAATCGCGAACCGGAACGTCGCCACCAGCGCGAGGAAGAGCAACGAGACGACCGCCATCGCCGCGATCAAGAACCATGCTGTTGCGGAGCGCATCCTCCCATCATGTTCATGAGCGTGTCGGAGAGTTCCGCGCGTCTTCGAACAGGGGGTCGCTCCCGGCGGCGTCATGTGAGAGCTCCGCGTCTTCCTATGCCGGACTCCACACTCCGCCCGGCCCTGCGGCTTCCGCGACCTTCCGACTGATGACCCCCAGCTGCCGCGCCTGGGCGGCGGTGAGCGTGTCGAACACGAGGCGACGGATGAGGGCCTGGTGGGCGGGTGTCGAATCGATGACCACTTGCGCACCCGCATCGGTGAGGATGCCGAGCGTGAAGCGTCCGTCGCCGGGATCGACCTCGCGGCGCACCCAGCCCTTCTTCTCGAGGCGGGAGACCGCGCGCGACAGCCGAGACAGCGTGCAGCTGGCGTAAGCGGCGAGGACGCTGAGCCGCAGGGTGCGCTCGGGTGTGCGGTGCAGGGCGAAGAGGATGCCGTGCTCGAAGTGGGTGAGGCCGCTGTCGCGCTGCAACTGCGCGTCGAGGGCGGTGGGCAGGCGCTCCAAAAGGGTGGCGAGCGAGGCCCAGATCGCGAGCTCGTCGGTGCTCAGTCCGTCGTCGGGGTGCGTCTTCGGCATGCCCTCACCTTAGACCGATATGACTTGCTCAGGCAAGTCAAACACGATACCGTTACTTGCTCAAGCAAGTGAAAGGACATCGACCATGGATTTGCGACTCGCCGGCAAGAAGGCATTCATCAGCGGCTCGACCCAGGGGATCGGCTACGCCGTCGCCGCAGCGCTCGCGGCAGAGGGCGTGCAGGTGACGCTCAACGGTCGCGACGCCGAGCGCCTCGCCAGCGCCGTCGAGCGGCTTCGGGCCGAGCATCCGCAATCCCACCCGACCGGACTCGTCGCCGACTTCGCCCGGCCCGACGAGGTCGCGCGACTGCTCGCCGGCCTCGGCGACGTCGACATCCTCGTCAACAACGTCGGCCTGTTCGGACTCGCCGAGTTCGCCGCCGTCACCGACGACGAGTGGTCGCGCTACTTCGACGTCAACGTCATGAGCGCCGTGCGCCTGTCGCGACACGTTCTCGGCGGCATGCTCGAGCGCGGGTGGGGGCGCATCGTCTCGATCAGCAGCGAGTCCGGCGTGAACGTTCCCGCCGACATGGTGCACTACGGCGTGACCAAGGCGGCGTTGATCGCGCTGAACAACGGCCTCGCCAAGCTCACTCGCGGCACCGAGGTGACTGTGAACACGGTGCTCGGCGGACCCACGTACTCCGACGGAGTCGCCGCGACCGTGGCGGCGGTGGCCGAAGCGCAGTCGTTGCCGACCGACGCGATGAAGCAGGCGATCATCGGCCAGAACGCCACGACCCTGCTCGAGCGATTCCTCGACCCGACCGAGATCGCAAGCCTCGTCACGTATCTCGCGAGTCCGGTGGCCTCGGCGACCAACGGCGCCGCCCTGCGCGCCGACGGGGGAGTGCTGACCGCGATGCTGTGATGTTGCGCCCTCACCCCTCGCATCCCGGGCAGACTGGAGGGAACGCTCGACACTCCGGGAGATGTAATGACCGACCAGCCTCGTAAGCCACCCGCACAAGCAGTCCTCGCCGTGCAGGAGGTCGAACAGGTCAGTCCCGATCTGATCCGGATCACTGCCGGCGGCGACGGATACGACGACTTCAACGACAACGTCTACACCGACAAGTACGTGAAGATCCTCTTCGCGGATCCCGCGCACGGACTCACGCCGCCGTACGACCTGGCGCAGCTGCGCGAGGACAGCCCCGAGAAGCTGCCGACCCGCCGCACCTACACGGTCCGTTCGGCCGACCCCGAGGCGCGCCTGATCGTGATCGACTTCGTCGTGCACGGCGACGAGGGCGTCGCGGGCCCCTGGGCGCGCCGGGCGCAGCCGGGCGACACCTTCGTCCTCAGCGGTGCCGGAGGCGGGTACCGTCCCGAGCCGTCGACGCCCTGGCATCTTCTCGTCGGCGACCACACGGCGCTGCCGGCGATCTCGTCGGCGATCGAAGCGATGGATTCGGATGCCGTCGGCCACGTGCTCCTGAGCGTGGCCGACCCGTCGGACCGGGTGCTGCCCGCGGCACCGTCCGGCGTGACCGTGCGCTGGACCGAGACCGACGACGAACTGCTCGGCGCGCTCGCGGATCTGCCCTGGGAAGAGGGAACCCCCGGGGTCTTCGCCCACGGCGAGCGCGGCACCATCAAGGAGGTGCGCGCCGTGCTCAAGCAGCGCGAGGTGCCCCGCGAGTCACTCTCGATCTCGGCGTACTGGGCGCGCGGCCGCGCCGAGGACCAGTTCCAGGCGGAGAAGCGCGAGCCGATCGGGCAGATCGAGTAGCGCCGCCCGGCATCCGTCCCACACCCACGACAAGGAAGAACCCCATGATCGAGCCCGGTGACCACGTACGACTCGGACGATCGGGGCTGCGCATCTCGCCCGTCGTGCTCGGATGCATGAGCTTCGGCGCGCCGGATCGCGGCGCGCACGGCTGGTCGCTCGACGAGGAGTCGAGCCGCCCCCTCATCCGGCAGGCCCTCGAAGCGGGGATCACGACCTTCGACACCGCCGACGTCTACTCCGACGGTACGAGCGAGGAGTTCGTCGGCCGCGCGCTCGGCGACTTCGCCCGCCGTGACGAGATCGTGCTCGCCACCAAGGTGCACGGACGCATGGGACCCGGTGCGAATCAGGCCGGCCTCAGCCGCGCGCACATCCTCTCGGGCATCGACGCGAGCCTGCGGCGTCTCGGCACCGACTACGTCGACCTGTACCAGATCCACCGGTGGGACCCCGAGGTGCCGATCGAGGAGACGATGGAGGCGCTGCACGACATCGTGCGCTCAGGCAAGGCGCGGTACATCGGCGCCTCGTCGATGTGGGCGTGGCAGTTCGCGAAGGCGCAACACGTCGCCGTGCAGAACGGATGGACCCCGTTCGTGTCGATGCAGGACCAGTACAACCTGCTGCAGCGCGAGGAGGAGCGGGAGATGCATCCCTTCTGCCTCGATTCCGGGGTCGGGGTGCTGCCGTGGTCGCCGCTCGCGCGCGGCCGCCTGACCCGCGACTGGGACGAGACGACGAATCGCTCGGGCAAGGATGCCTTCGGCGCGACGCTCTACCACCGCGAGGAGGAGTCCAACCGGGCGATCGTCGAGGCCGTCGCCCGCGTGGCATCCGATCGCGGCGTCTCCCGCGCGCAGATCGCACTCGCCTGGGTCGCGCAGCAGTCTGCGGTCACCGCGCCGATCGTGGGCGCCACCCGTGCGGCCCATATCGACGACGCGGTCGCGGCCGCCGGCATCCGTCTCGAGCCCGCCGAGATCGACGCGCTCGAGAGCGCCTACACGCCCCGCGAACCCGAGGGTTTCTGACGCGCGGATCGGTGAGCATGCGCACCCTCCCCGCGCGCTACCGCACGTCCCAGAGCGTGTAGCCGGTCACGCCTGCCGGAATGAAGTCGAGGGGCTCCGTGAGCTCATCCTCGGTGCCGACGATCCGCCCGGTCTCGCGCGAGACGAGCACGGTGAGCCGGTAGAGCGGGTTGAACGGTTCGGCGACCTCGAGGCCCACCACGTCGCGCCCGAGTCGATCGGTCGTCCGGCCGAGCACGGTCACGCCGCCGGCGTCGACGAGCATGTCGAGGAGCGTCGCGTGCTGCGCGTCGGTGAGGGTCCACTGCGACATCAACGAGACGATGGCCGCCCCGAGTTCTCCCGACGTCGGAGCTGGATCGTCGCTCAGATAGGGGGCGAGCGCGGCCTCGAGCTCGTCGCGACTCGACCCGTCGAGGGCCGCCGTCGCCGGCGGGATGTTGAACTGCTCGGGCGTCATCGTGACGCGATCGATCAGCTCCCCGGGCTCGTAGGGGCTCTCGCGGAGGCCTTCGGGCCGTTCGCCGTCTTCCCAGTAGGGTTCTCCGGCGACGATCGTCGTGACGCCGCCCTCGTCGAGCGTCCAGTCGATCGTGACGTCCTGCGGGATCACCTCGATGTTCTTCTCCGACATGTCGATGCTCCACCCCCACGTCACGAGTTCGACGTGCGGTGCCTGCGCCGGCCCGTCGCCGTCCGCGAGCGCCGCGTGAGCATCGGCGAGCACCGCGTCGAGCGGCTCGGCGTCGGTGTAGACGAGGGGCGGCGGGGTGAGGGCGACCGCCCGCTGGTCGGGGGCGAGCACGTTCACGGCGATGAGCGCGACGATCGCGCAGGCGGCGACGGCGGTGGTCAGACCGGCGGCCCAGATCCCGCGACGGTGCGGCGCTCGCCGCGGGGCGATGTCGCCGCGGATGATCCGCTCCCGCAGGGCGATGTCCTGGGCGCGCAGCGCGGTGTCGCGGGCGGGCGATGGGTGTGCGAGTGCGAAGAGCTCGTCGAGCCGATCGTCGGTGAAGGTCATGCATCCACCTCCTTCGCCTCGAGTTGCCGACGCAGTTTGGCGCGCGCCCGCGTGAGCGTCGTCCAGACCGCCGACGCGCTGCACCGGAGCACCTGCGCCACCTCCCCGGCGCTCAGCTCGTCCCAGTAGGTGAGCACGACCACCTGGCGTTCGCGCGCGCTCAGGGTGACGATCGCCTCGCGCAGGGCGAGGGCCTCGAGCGGATGCAGTGCGCCGGACGTCTCCTGTAGGCCACGAGTGAGTGCGTCGATCGCCCGGCGCTTCGAACGATCGCGCCGGGCGGCGTCGCGCAGCTTGTTGTCGGCCGTGCGGATCAGCCAGGTGATCCCCATCGGGTTCTCGGGCTGGAGCTTCTTCCACGCCACGACGAAGACCTCGGCGGCGATCTCCTCGACCTCGCTCCGGTCGTCGAGGAAGCACGAGAGATGGCGCCGCACCCGGGGCAGGTGCTCGTCGAACAGGATGCGGAAGGCGACGGCCTTGCTCGGCCCCGCCGGTGCGCCCGACGCGCCCGTCGCTCCCGAACGGGTGGCGTGAGCCTGTTCGCGCGCGATCCGGTCATCGACCTCCGCGAGCACGATGCGCAGGCGCGCGCGAGGGTCCGATCGCAGACGCATCGCCACCCCGCTCCGTCTTCTCGCTGCTCCCTCACCGTACCGGGAAGGAGTACTCGTGCGCCCCGCGTCAGCCCCTCGTCGGGGCGCACGAGCCGGCCCCCCGACCTTCAGTATCGGTCGGCGGCGCGGAGCCGCGGCATCCGCTCTTTGGCTCGAACCGACGATTCCTTACACACTTCTCTTGCGGGTCATGCGCGCCGATCGATCGCGGTGAGCACGACGTTGCCGATCGTCGCGACGACGACGATCGAGAGGCCGAGGAAGAAGACGGCGACGAGCAGGGTCGGCACCGGTTCGGTGTCGATCAGCGGATGCCGGAGCGTCCACAGCCGCACCACCACGGCGGTCGCCACCGCCCCGAGTCCCAGCACCAGCAGCATCACCCACACGAGTCGTTGCACGGTCTCCCCCTCCGCGAGCGACGCTACAGCGCGGGTCGCGCGCTCGTGCGCCGCTCTCTTTGCGCGAGCGAGGGATTCCTGACGCGCCTGTCCGAGGGCATCCTCCGCAGGTCGTACGCCGGTCGTCCGCAAGACGGTACCTGCGGCGGATGCGGTGGAGTGGCAGCCGCTCGTAGCGTGGAGCACATGATCACAGCAGAAGGCCTCACGAAGAGGTTCGGAGACAAGACGGCCGTCGACGACGTGTCGTTCACGATCAAGCCCGGAACCGTCACCGGCTTCCTCGGGCCCAACGGTGCCGGCAAGTCGACCACGATGCGGATGATCGTCGGGCTCGACCGCCCCACGTCGGGCCGCACGACCGTCGGCGGCCGTGAGTACCGCAAGCTCGGGGCACCGCTCACCGAGGTGGGCGTGCTGCTCGACGCGAAGGCCGTGCACACCGGCCGCACCGCCCGCAACCACCTGCGTGCGATGGCGGCGACCCACGGCATCCCCGCATCGCGCGTGGATGAGGTCATCGAGCTCGCCGGCATCGGATCGGTCGCCCGCAAGCGCGCCGGCAAGTTCTCGCTCGGCATGGGGCAGCGCCTCGGCATCGCATCGGCGCTGCTCGGTGACCCGCACACGCTCATCCTCGACGAGCCGGTCAACGGTCTCGACCCGGAGGGCGTGCGCTGGGTGCGCCAGTTCGTGCGGTATGCGGCTTCCGAGGGGCGCACCGTGCTGCTCTCGAGCCACCTGATGAGCGAGATGGCGCAGACCGCCGACCACGTCATCGTGATGGGGCGCGGCAAGGTGCTGGCGGATGCTCCGCTCGAAGACCTCGTGCGGGCGTGGACCACGAACCGCGTGCGCGTGCGCACCCCACACGGTGCGGCACTCGCCCAGCTCGTCGCGGGGCCGGACGTCGAGATCGTGAGCACGGCACCCGATCTGTTCGACATCACGGGCCTGCCCGCCTCGCGCATCGGCGACCTCGCCGCCGAGCGCGGCGTCGCCCTGCACGAGCTCACCCCGACCACCGGATCGCTGGAGGACGCGTACCTCGCGCTCACCGGCGAGGCCGTCGAGTACCGGACGAAGGAGATCGCATGACCGCCCCGGCCCTCACCCAGCCCCGCGCCGCCGCACCGCACCAGGTCGACACCCGCTATCGCTTGACCTTCGTGCGCGCGCTGGGCGGCGAGTGGATCAAGCTCACCACCGTGCGCTCCACCTGGTGGTCGATCGCGATCGCCGCGGCCCTCACCATCGGCATCGCCGTGCTCTTCGCCTCGGCCGTCGACATGCCCGGCTTCGAGCCGATCCAGGCGGTCGTCTCGCCGATCCAGTTCACGATGCTGCTCGCCGGCATCCTCGGCGCCATCGCGGTCACCGGCGAGTACTCGACGGGCATGATCCGCTCGACGCTCACCGCCAACCCGGGGCGTGGATCGGTGCTGGCCGCCAAGTCGGTCGTGCTCGCGGTGTTCCTCTTCGTGTCGTCGCTCGTGATCTTCGGCATCACGGCGGCTGCCGTGTCGGCCGTCGTGGCGGGTCGCGATCAGAGCATCGACTGGTCGGACTTCGACCTGTCGTTCGGTCCGATCCTCACGGCGTCGCTCTCGATGGCCGTGTTCGCACTCATCGGTGTCGCGTTCGGATTCATCCTGCGCTCGGGCGCCGGCGCGATCGCCGCAACCGTCGGCCTGCTGTTCGTGCTGCCGATCGTGGCGAGCATGTTCTCGATCGCCGGCGAGGCATGGAAGTGGGTGTCGGATGCCGGGATGTACCTGCCCTCCGCGGCCGCGCAAAGCCTCATCCTCTCGGGCGGACCGCTCGAGACGCCCGTCGCGTACCTGACGCTCGGCGGCTGGGTCGTCGCGACGCTGCTCACGGCGTGGGCCGTGCTGCGCACCCGCGACGCGTAGAGTCTGGCGAGTGATCACGACGCGCAGCCGCAGCGCCTCGACCCGGGCCTCGGTCCGGGAGGACGAGGAGCTGCGGCTGCCGCGTCCGCCGGGGGTTCTCCGGCGCTTCTGGGCGAGGCATCCGATCGTCGCCGACGTGCTGGTCGCGACGATCTGCCTGATTTTCACGCTCACGCCGGCGAGCGGATTGCGCTCTTCCGTGCCGGACCCGGCGGGCATGGTGCTCGCGATCCTGACGACCGTCGCCGTGGTGGGCACCTGCGCGAGCCTGTTCTGGCGTCGCCGCCACCCGTTCGTGCCGTTCGTGCTCACGTTCTCGCTGCAGGGTCTGTTCGTGATCGGGCTGCTTCCGGGCGGGACCCCGCTGATCCTCGTGACGACGTACGCGCTCGCGGTGTACCGCTCGTCGCGGGCGGCGTGGATCGGTTTCGGGATCGGTCTGGCAGCGCTCGCCGTGTGGGGCGGAGGGTTCGTTCTGCTCGCCGGCCTGGAGATCATGGATGCCGCGAACGCTGTGATCGGCGCGGCGGTCTTCGGTCTGATCGGCACCCTCATCGGTGTGAACGTCGGCGGGCGCAAGCGCTACCTCGATGCGATCATCGACCGGTCGCGGCAACTGCTGGTCGAACGCGATCAGCAGGCGCAGCTCGCCGCCGCCGCCGAGCGCGCGCGTATCGCCCGTGAGATGCACGACATCGTCTCGCACTCGCTCACCGTGATCGTCGCGCTGTCGGAGGGGGCGGCGGCGACGGCCGATCGCGAGCAGGCCCGCGCCGCCTCGACCGCGACCGCCCAGACCGCTCGCACGGCCCTCACCGAGATGCGGGCGATGCTCGGGGTACTGCGCGACGACACGAGTCCTCTGCCGCTGGCGCCGCTCACCGCCCCGTCGCCCGAAGACACGGTGGCAGCCGCGCAGCGCGCCGGGTACCCGATCAGCCTGGCAGCGTCGGGGACGCCCACGACGTTGTCCGCACCGATCGATCACGCGCTTTCACGGATCGTGCAGGAGGGCGTGACGAACGCCATGCGTCACGCGCCGAGGGCGACCGCCATCACGGTGCGCGTGGAGCACCGGGCGGATGCCGTGCACGTCGAGATCGTGAACGACGGGGCGACGGAGCCGGGCGATTCCCCCGGCTTCGGGCTGCGCGGTCTCGACGAGCGCGTCGCGCACGTGCGGGGCACGATCACGCACGGGCCGGTCGACGGCGGACGATGGATGCTGCGGGCCGAACTCCCGCTCGTAGATCCCGGATCGGATCTCGAATCCCCTCTCGCACAGGAGGACGCATGACCGAGAAGATCAGGGTGCTGCTGGTCGATGATCAGCAGCTCATCCGTCTCGGGTTCCGGATGGTTCTGGAGGCCGAGGACGACATCGAGGTGGTCGGCGAGGCCGGCGACGGCGAGGTGGCGATCGCTCAGGCCGCGGCGCTGCAGCCCGATCTCGTACTCATGGACATCCGGATGCCCGGGCTCGACGGCATCGCCGCGACCGAGCAGATCGTGCACCGGCATCCGCAGGCCCGCGTTCTCGTGCTGACGACCTTCGATCTCGACGAGTACGCGTTCGGCGCGATCCGCGCGGGGGCGAGCGGTTTCCTGCTCAAAGACGTGCAGCGGCACGAATTGCTCTCCGCACTGCGCGCGGTGCATCGCGGCGACGCGGCCCTGTCGCCGCGGGTCACGCGGATGCTGCTGCAGCACGTGACCCCGACGCTGGGCGTTTCGCCCGCCTCAGCGGCAGCGGTGGAGGGCGTCGCCGACCAGGCAGATGCGGCCGCGTCTCTCGTCGCGTCGCTCACCGACCGTGAGCGCGACGTCTTCCTCGCGCTCGCCCGAGGCCTCAGCAACGCCGAGATCGGCGACAGCCTCTTCGTGACGGAGTCGACGGTCAAGACGCACGTCGGCCGTGTGCTCACCAAGCTCGGTGCGCGCGACCGCATCCATGCCGTGATCCTGGCGCACCGGGCGGGACTCGTCGTCGGCGACTGATCGAAGGTCTCGGCGGATCGGCCCAAAGGTCCCGATGGTTCAGCCCGGAGTGACGTCGATGAGTCGCGTGACGTGGATGAGTCGCGCGGGATCGATGAGTCGCGTGGCGTCGATGAGTCGCCCGGGACCGACGGGACGCACGGCGTCGATGAAGCGCGCGCAGCGCACGTCAGACGAACATGACGCGTCGCGGAGCACGATCGGAGTGGATGCGGCCGAGGGGGCTGGTCCATTCGATGGTGCCGTCGGGTCTGGACCGGGCGGTCCAGCGGTGATCGGGGTCGATGTCGGGGTGCTTGAGCTGATGGTGACTCGTGCAGAAGTGAGCGAGGTTGTCGATCGCGGTTCTGCCGCCCGTGGCATGGTCGTGATTGTGGTCGATCTCGCATCGGTGGACGGGCATCCGGCATCCGGGAAAGCGGCAGTGCTGGTCCCGCGCGCGGAGGTATCGTCGCATGCCCTCGGTCGGGGTGTAGGTGTCGGTTTCGGTGACCATGCCGTCGGAGTCGAGGAAGAGGCGGCTCCAGCCGTTGTTGCGGCCGGCGAGGGCGCGGGCGACGTCGGGGTCGAGGGGACCGTGGCCGTCGAGCGCGGCGGGGTGGTCGTCGAGACCGGCGAGCGTGGTCGCGGCGACGGTCACCTGGATACGCGCCTGAACCCCGTCGAGATCGTTGCCGAGTGCGGGGCTGGGGGAGGCTGCGAGCAGCAGGTCGCTGAACAGGTCGGCCCGGATCTGATCCATCGTCCGCTCATCATCAGGAACGGCATTGCCGGGAACGCTGACGCTCTCGGGACCCGCGGGTGAGGCGAGCGGGTCGCTGGGGAGCGGGCTGGGGAGCGGGTCGCTGGTGAAGGTGGAGTCCTCGCCGAAGATAACGCCGGCGAGAGGGTCGTCGGGGTCGATGTGTTCGGGCAGGATCAGGTCTTCCGGGTCTTCGCCGTCGAAGAACGCCGGTGTGGGTACCGCGCCGCGGGACCGGATCACCTCTCGCGCCATTCGGGTGATGCGGTCCTGGATCGCGACCGCGAGCGTCTCGGGCAGCACGGCGGTGAGCAGGGCGAGTCCGTCGTCGAGCGACCGCACGGTCACACCGCGTTCGGAGGCGGCGCGGCGGTGTCGTTCGAGCAGCGTCTCACCGGCGAGGGCAGCGGCGACCTGCCGGGAGTGCGCGCGCGTGCGGGCGGGGGAGTCTGCTTCGGCGACCACGAGCACCGCGGTTTCATAGAGACCCATCACTGTGGCATCCGCTCGCCCGTTGCGCACCGCCTCACGCACGACCGACGCGGCTCGCACCATCTCACGAACGTGCGCGGCGGTCACCCGCCCTGCGGTGAACGCTTGCTCGATCGTCGGCATGCTGCGCAGAGCCAGCGCGTCGGCGAACGCGAACTCCACCGCGCCCCGCGAGAGGTGCCCCGCCGCGGAGTACTCCGCGATCATCGACCGGTAGATCGCATCACGGTGATACGGGTGCTCCGCGACCTCCGCATCGTGCTCACCGATGCGCTGCCCCAGCAGCGCCACCGCCGACCCACGCATCGAGCAGACGACCGCGCTCGACCCTGTCGAGGGGTGTCGCGGCATCCGTTGTCATGCTCCGAGTGTAGTACATATGTTCGAATGAAGCAACCACTCGATCCGGTGATACGGGTGCCGTTCAGGCCCGACCGATACCCTGGGGCGATGCCCTCCATCCTCGCCGCCGGTTCGACGCGCGCTCCGCGTCGGCTTTCGTCGGCGACCCCGATGGGGGAGTGGATGCGTGTCGTGATGCACCCCGGCACGAACGGGTGGACCAGCGTCTGGGGAACGATCTCGCACGGTGAGATCGCCGGCTGCCCGCCGCCGCGTCGACCGTAGGCCGCACCTCACCGGGGGCGGCCGACCGTTTCGTCGACCACTCCTACTCTTCGAGGTACCTCCATGTCTTCTTCCCGTCTCCGTCTCGCGCCGCACGAGTTGTGGCGCGGCATCCGCTCGACCGCCCGCAGCGACGTGCTCGGCGGTGCGCTGCTGCTGGCCGCCACCGTCGCCGCGGTCGTGCTCGCCAACTCGCCTGCCGCCCCCTGGTACGAGGCCGTCCGCGACTTCACCTTCGGCATCCCCGCGCTGCATCTCGACCTGAGCGTCGGCGCCTGGGCCGCCGACGGACTGCTGGCGATCTTCTTCTTCGTCGTCGGCCTCGAACTGAAGGAAGAGTTCGCCGCCGGTCGGCTTCGCGACCCGCGGCGGGCCGCTCTCCCGATCGCTGCCGCGGTCGGAGGCGTCGCGGTGCCGGCGCTCTTCTTCGTGATCGTCAATCTGTCGAGCGGAGCCGAGGTACTGCGGGGGTGGGCGATCCCCACCGCGACCGACATCGCGTTCGCGGTGGCCGTGATCGCCGTCGTCGGAAAGTTCCTGCCGCCGGCTCTTCGCGTCTTCCTGCTCACGCTGGCCATCGTCGACGACCTCATCGCGATCACGATCATCGCCACCTTCTACACCGAGAGCATCAGTCTGCCGCTGCTCGTGCTCGCGATCCTTCCCCTCGCCGGCTTCGCGTTCGCCGTGCAGAGGGGCGTCCGCGCCTGGTGGATCCTGCTGCCCCTCGCCGTCGCGGTCTGGGCGCTCGTGCATGCGGCCGGCGTGCACGCCACCGTGGCGGGTGTGCTGCTGGGCTTCGTCGTGCCGGTGCTGCCGACCGAGCGCGCCCGAGTGCCCGTCGCCGGGGACTCCGCCGAGAACCGCTCGGACGACCCGGAGTACAACGGCATGGCCGCGCACTTCGCCGACCGATGGGGAGTCGTCGCGACGCTCTTCGCGGTGCCCGTCTTCGCCTTCTTCGCGGCGGGCGTGCACATCGGCGGCTGGGCGGGGCTCACCTCCGCACTACGCGACCCGATCACGATCGGCATCATCGTCGGCCTCGTCGTCGGGAAGCCGGTCGGCATCCTTTTCACGACCTTCCTGTTGAGCCGTGTGCCCGCGTTGCGGCTCGAGGAGTCGCTGCGCTGGCCCGACCTCGCCGGGATGTCGTTCCTGGCGGGCATCGGCTTCACCGTCTCACTGCTCGTGGGCGAGCTCGCCTACGGGTCGTCGTCGGTCGCCGACGAGCACGTCAAGATCGGGGTTCTCCTCGGCTCGTTCCTGGCCGCCGTCGTCGGAGGCACGGTACTGGCCGTGCAGAACGGACGCGCGCGGGCGGAGTTGCAGGTCGCAGGCGGATCCGGGGAAGAAGCGGACGACGGCCCTCGGCCGCCGCTGCATCCGTAGGCTGGTCGAGACCCCGAGGAGAGGACACCCCATGGCAACGACAGAGCTCAGCAGTGCGGACTTCGCGCAGACGGTCGAGAAGGACGGCATCGTGCTCGTCGACTTCTGGGCCGAGTGGTGCGGCCCGTGCAAGATGTTCGGGCCGATCTTCGAGGGTGCGTCGGAGCAGCACCCCGACATCACCTTCGCGAAGGTCGACACCGAGGCGAACCAGGATCTCTCGCGCGCTGCGGGAATCGTCTCGATCCCGACCCTGATGGCCTTCCGCGACAACATCCTCGTCTTCTCGCAGGCCGGCGCGCTGCCCGCCCCGGCTCTCGAGAACCTCATCGGCCAGGTGCGCGCCCTCGATATGGACGCCGTGCGCGCCCAGATCGCCGAGTCGGAGGCAGCGGCCGAGTAGGCGCCGTCGCCGGTCAGCCGGCGCGACCGATCGACCCGCCGAAGTACACCTCGACGGCGTGCACGCGACCGTCGCGCACCTCGAGCGACTCGACATTGCGCCAGAGTATGCCGTCGACGGCATACTCGTAGCGGTGCAGCACGAGATCGTCGATCGGGATGATCTGGAGGGTCTGCGCCGGTGAGCTGAAATGCCCGGCCGTCGGGAAGCAGCGCTCCAGCCAGGTCGCCTTGTCGATGTGGTCGTCCTGCGGGCTGGTGAAGACGAAGTCGTCGGCCATGATCCGTTCGGCCGCCGCGCGATCCTGCTCGCGGAATGCCCGCATGAACTCCTGGACGACCCCGACCGCGCTGCTCGACATGTCGCGAGCGTAAGCCGCGGCGGAGGCCGCCGCAAGCGGATGCCGCCACCCGGTCGCATCGCGGGATCGGCTAGAGTATCGCTGCCTCTCCACTCCTCGGGCGGAGTCGAGGTGATGGGGGATGTACGCCCGGTATCCGTCCGGCTTTACCCGAAGCCATGAAGGAGACCCCCGGTGGGGAACACTCGCGTTCGCGCGCGCCTTTCGCGCACCCTTTCGACCCTTACCCTGGCGGCCGCGCTCGCCGCCGGACCGGTATTCGTCGCGCCCGCAGAACCCGCGGCCGCGGCACCAGCCGTCACCCCTGTCGCACACGATCGCACGCTGACGGGCGAGACCCCCTCGCCCCGCGTCGAAGTGCGCGACGACCCGGCCCCGACTCCGGAGCACCTCGCGATCGGGGGCCTCAGCGCCGCCCTTCTACTCGCCGTGATCGGCGGAGTCGTGCTCGACGTGCATCGGCGACGCCCGGAGGAGGCGCAGCGGAACACCCGCCGTCGCTGAGGCTCGGACGGAGACAACCTTTTCGAATGACGCGACGACCTTCGTCATCCGAGAACTTCACCCCCGGTTCACCCCCCACACTCCGTAATCGGAGCCCTCCTTCCCCGTCTCTCCAGTGCAGGGGTCTTCGGACCCGTGCGTGAACGCCCGGTTCCCGAGACCGCGGCGTTCGACGAGTACCGGAATCGGTACCGACGCAGGGGTGCGTCCCCCCAATTGATGCGCCCCCTGATCTGTTCTGGAGTAATCGATGTCTGAGCACATCGCGCGGCGATCCCGCGCGCGCACATTCGTTCACTGGCTGGCGGGCTTCCTCGTCGCCCTCATGTCCATCGGCGGTCTGAGCGCTCCGGCGCTCGCCGCGGGTGGCAGCGTCACCGTCTTCCCGGTCGATACCGGAAGCGGGCACAACGGCATGCCCGTGCTGCAGGAGGGCGGGACGTACGCTTTCCAGCTCGGCTACGGCAGCATGGACGACGGCGCGGTCGTCGCGATCGGTCTGCCGTCGGGAATCACGATCCCCGATGCGGCGCTCGTCGTTCCCGACGGCAACACCGCCGTCCACTCCCTGGCGGTCAACGCCGCCGGCGAGCTCGTCGTGACCTTCAACGATCCGTTCCCGGCCGATGTGAACCAGGGCGTTCTCGACCTCTCCTTCACCCTCGAGAAGGTGCAGCAGTCCGAGGTCCGCGACCTGGTCTGGAACGTCGACGGCACCCCCACGACCCAGAGGGTCATCGTCACCGAGCCCGGGGAGTCGCCGCAGTCGACGGCAACCTCGTCGAACAAGTCGGTCACCGGCGTCAACATCCCGCACACCGTCGTCGACGGTCGCGTCGTGATGGACTCGAGCGTCCTCGACATCGCCCTGCCGTACACGGTCACCGTTTCGAGCAGGGAGGCGCGCGACGTCACGCTGACCGACACCCTCGGAACCCACCTCGCCTTCGTCGAGGGATCGCTCGCAGGCTCCCGGGTCGTGCGCGACGCGAACGACCTGAACCCCGTCACCACCACGCTCACCGGCCTGCCCGCGATCTCGGGTACGAGCTTCACCCATACGTTCCGTGCCGAGGCGAACTCCGTCTACACGTTCGCCTACAAGGCGACCATCGCCGACGCCGCAGCCCTCGAGGCCGTGCGCGCCGAGCTGCAGCGCGCGTACGACGCCGTCGACAAGGTCAACGGCGGCTCGTACGCCGTCACCGTCACCAACCAGGTCGAGGTGAACGGCTCGAAGCACAGCGCCGGCACCGCCATCCGCGGTTCGGTCAAGGGTCAGGACCGCCCGGGCACCGGTGCCGCGTTCGGCAAGACCGTCGACCCGACCGCCGTCCAGCTGCAGAAGCAGCTCGCGGCCGGCGCGACCCTCGACACCGTGATCGACGCGACCTACACGCTGCGCGCCGACCTGCGCGTCTTCGCGGACTTCGCCGACGGCCCGTTCGCGCTGACGCGCAACGTCGTCATCCGTGACACGCTGCCGGCCCAGACGTCGTGGAAGACGGATGCCGCGGGATTCCTCACCGCGATCGACCAGGACGGCACCGCCGTCGCGCTCCGCCCCGCCACCGGTATCACGAGTGACATCGAGAAGACGATCGCCGCCGACGAGTACCGGGGCGCCTACGTCGTCGACGGCAAGAACCTTTTCGTGAACATCGGTAAGGACGTCACCAAGGAGTACCGCCTCTCGGCGGCCGCCACGATCACCGCTCTGCCGCAGCAGGCCAGCAGCGACAACCCGTACGCGACGCAGTACCGCGTATCGAACGACGCGTACTTCGTGTACGCCGACGGCAGGTACGAGTCCAAGTCGGCGTCGACGACGATCACGGTTCCGAAGGACACCTCGGGCGGCGTCGACGACCCGGGTCGGTTCTCGAAGACCGCCCCGGGCGGAACCGTCTCGGTCACCGGCGGCACGTCGACCACGATCCCCTACACGTTCCGTATCGGCGAGAACGTCGGAGACGCGGCCACTTCCCGCATCATCGATGAGATCGATCACTCGATCTTCGATGTGACCGCGGCGACGCTCCCCGCGATCAAGGAGTCGATCACCGGCACGTACGACCACAACTTCCCACTCGACGCCGACACCTTCGACGTGACGATCGCCGAGGACGGCACGCTGGTCATCGCCCCGAACTCCGCGTTCCCGAAGGACGCCGCGTGGGGAGCATCCGCCGCCGCCCCGTTCACCAAGAGCTGGTCGATCACCGTCGACCTGCCCACGCAGGTGCTGCAGGGCAAGCAGACCATCGAGGTCGACAACGCCGCACGCTACGAGGGAGATGGTCAGGAGATCGTCTACACCTCGACCTCGCGCACGACCGCGACCAGCTTCGGCAACGAGATGGAGGTGCGCAAGCGCGTCTACGACGCCGCGAACGACGCCTTCACCGGAAGCCTGCGGGTCGAGATGGATGCTGAGGGCGCACTGACCCAGACCGACTTCATCTACCGCGTCGAGCTCATGCCGCACGGCACCTTCACCAACATGGTCGAGGACGTCGTCGATGTGCTGCCCGCGGGCGTGGAGTTCCTGGGCTGGGTCGCACCGGGCGACGTGACTTCGGGCACGACGGTCGGCGGCGCCACCTACACGGTGCCCGGCACGAACATCACGGCTGCGTATGATGCCGCGACCGACACGGTCACGCTCGAGCGCGGACGCCTGGTGAGCGGCGAGACACTGGCCCTGTTCTTCAAGGTGCGTGTCGCCGACCACCAGGCCAACGTCGGCATCACCAACAGGATCGGCGCGACCGGGGCCACCATCACCCCGACGAACGACTATCCGCTCAACCTGCTCAAGCGCGACAGCACGGATGCCGCGAAGCTGATCACCGACGCGGGCGCACGCTTCTCGGTGCTCGCCGACGACCAACAGACGGTCGTGCTGAGCGACCTGCGCGTGGTCGATGGCAAGATCGTCACCGCCGAGGGCACGACCCCGACAGTCAAGAGCGCCGGAACGTTCTGGCTGCGCGAAGACGTGGCGCCCGCCGGGTACCAGCTGGCGACCGAGCTCAGCCGCATCGCTGTCGCGGCGAACGGCGGCTCGGAGGACGTGGTGCTCTACAACACTCCGGGTGCGACGCCCGAGCCCGCGAAGTCGTACGCCGTCGGCGACGTCACGTGGATCGATGCGAACAAGGACGGCCGACAGGACGACGACGAGCAGGTTCTGCCCGGCGTCACCGTCGAGCTGATCCAGGACGGCGAGGTCATCGAGACCACGAAGACCGACGATCGCGGCCGCTACCTGTTCGACGAGCTGCCAGCCGGGGAGTACCGCGTGAAGTTCGCGCCGACGCCCGAGCAGCAGAAGATCTACGTCTTCACGAAGGCGGATGCCGGTGACGATGACGCGATCGACTCGGATGCCGACACCACGACCGGCATGACGCAGACGATCGTTCTCGGCCCGGACAACGTCCACCTCACCCGCGACTACCCGTGGAACGAGGTGCGCGCCACCGAGGGCATCGACCCGACGTGGGACGCCGGCGTGATCGTGCGCGAGTCGGAGGTTCCGCCGACGCCTGGTACGCCGGGCGGCGGTACCGAGGAGCCGGAGAAGACCCCGGTCGACCCAGCCCGCCCTGGCACCCCCGGTGTCAACGAACTGGCGACCACGGGTGGCGACCTGCCGCTCGCGCTCGCCGGAATCGCTTTGCTGCTCGTCGCGGGAGGTGGGGTCACGTTCGTCGCTCGTCGTCGCCGCGCGGCCTGATCGCCTGAGCCGCTGAGCCTGATCCGCTGAGACACCGATTCCGGCGCGAGACACCACGGGAGACGTGGTGCCTCGCGCCGGATGAGGTGTCTCGAGTGTGCGCGGGAGGGTGAAGTGAGGGTGAAGTTTCTTCATCGTGATCGTTCTGCGACCTTTCAAACGAAAGCATGCAGAGGAGACGTGCCTCGGTACGCTCTGCGGTTTTCTGAAGGGGAGTTCGATGACCGGTCAATCTCGCATGCCGTCGCGCCTGCGCACAGCAGCCATCGCCATGCTGGCGACACTCGCCACCGTCACGATGATGTTCGTCGCTGCGCCCGCGGCCTACGCGGCGGGTCCGGCACAGCTGTCGATCGAGTTGACGCCGATCAACCCGGGCACGGGCGAGACGGTCACAACGACGGGATACAACCAGCAGAACAACCGGCTCGGCTACCGCATCGCGTATTCGTGCTCGGTGGCGGAGTGCACCGACGCCGTGGTGACGCTGCCGGCCGTGGCGCTCGACCCCACATACGGGACCTTCCGTATCCACCGTTACGAGACCTGGACTCCGCCGGCGGGTGGCGGTGCGACGATCACCAACAGCGTCACGGGCGGGGTGACCGTGCGCCTGGGCGACGTCGCTGCCGGCACGTCGTCGACCTTCCTCGTGCAGTACGTGCGCGACATCGACACCAGCGCTCCGGGTGTCACGGCGCCCGCCTACTTCCCCAACGGCTACCAGATACAGAACTCGGCGACGATCACGTCGCCCAACGCGGTGGCGCCGGTCACGGCATCCGCGCCGCCGGTCACCTGGCAGATCGCCCTTCCGGCAAACCCCACGATCGCCAAGACGGGGCCGACCACGGTGCGCCCCGACACCGACATGACCTACTCGATCGCCATGTCGGACGGATGCTTCACCAACCGAGGTTCCGGACGCTGGACGGCAGCGGGCAACCTGCTCTGCGGCGAGAGTTACACGGTCGTCGATCATCTTCCGGTACAGGCGCAGTTCGTCAGCGCCGGCGACGGCGGCGTCTACGACGAGGCCGCCCATACCGTGACCTGGACGAAGTCCGGAGCGACGGCCGCCGGCGGTTTCGGCGTCACCGCGTTCAGCGGGTGGAGCCAGGGGTATGGCTACAACCCGCGCACGGTGACCGTGCGCTACCCGGCGAGCGCGTTCCCCGAGGCGGCCGATGGTGCCGATTTCGTCGTGCCCGTCACCAACAACGTCGACGTCAGCGTCACGTACCTCGACGACGCGGCGACCGTGAAGACCGCGGCGAACAGTTTCACCCACAGTGTCGTGCGTGTGCAGCCGTTCGGTCGCGCCGATCTCGCGAAAGCCTCGACGGCCGATCAAGTCGCCGGCGGACAGCGCTTCGTCAACGTGCCCCCGAACACCACGGGGCTCGTGTGCCCGGCATCCGGTCGCGACGACTGGAACCGGGTGTGCACCCCCGGCCAGGCGGTCGCGCCGTTCACCACGAGGACGGACCAGTACTGGACCGTAGACGCCAACAACCGCGGCAACGTTCCGGCGGTCGCCACCATCGTCGACGACGACCTGGGCGATTCGACGTTGCGCGTCTACCGCATCGAGACGAACTCCGCCGCGACGATCGCCTACACGCTGAGCAACGGCACGACCGGCACCGCGACCGGCACGAGTTACGCGGCACCGACGGGCCAGCGCATCGTCGCCGCGACCGTCACCTCCGGCCAGCTGGCGGGGCCCAATCTGCTCCCCTCGGGCACCGCGGGCACCCTGTTCCGTGTGCTCTACCGCTACGAAGTGCCTGTCGGTGCGCCGCTCACAAGCTGGGCGAACACTGCGACCTCGACCATGACGTACACGGCCAATCCGGAGATCGCTCCGATCGTCACCGAGGCAACGGGCACAGCAACCTTCCGCGAGTGGCCGAAGGTCGCGGCAGCGGCCCCCGCATTCAACGCGGGATTCATCGGCACCCCCGTCGTCGAAGGCGGCGGGCTCGTCGTCCCGGGCGGCAAGGTCACCTTCGGTGTGGCCGGGTCCACGGCCAACATCCCCGCCGACCGCACGGTGTCGCCGCAGTACGTGTTCATCGCCCCCGTCGGGTGGAACGTACTTCCCAACTCCGCGAGCTTCCCCGTCGGTGCGGTTCCGCCCGGCGTGAGCTTCACGTACAAGAACGTGACGATCGGTGGAGCCTCGCGCCAGGCCGTCATCGCGTCGTGGCCGACGGGTGCCACGTTCGGAGCGAACGTGACCTGGCCGACCATGAGCGTGAGCGCGAGCCCGACGTCTGCCGTCGCCGCCGGCACCAACAGCCAGGCCTCCGTCTGGGCCGGTGACTCCCGCAACGTCTTCGACCCGAACGCCACGACGTGGGGTGGCAAGGTCGTCGACACCACCGACATCGACGGTGACGGCAACACGACCGAGGCGTTTGCCTCGAGCTCGACCTCGGTCAGCGTCAGCGGCGTCGCTCGTCTCGACGTCGTCAAGGAGATCTGTGTCGTGACGGACGACGGTTGCGACTGGGTCTCGAACCCCGATGTCGTGGTCGGTGTCGACCCTGATGCGAGCGATATCACCTACCGGCTCACTCTCGTGAACTCGGGCAACACGGTGCTCTCGGGCATCGTCGGCTACGACATCCTGCCGCACGTCGGCGATGGTCGCGGCAGCACGTTCGCCGAGACGCTCAACACGGTCGTCATCCAGTCGCCGAACATGAGCCTGAGCTACTCGAACTCCCAGAACCCGTGCCGCGCCGAGGTTCTTCCCACGAACCCCGGGTGCACGACGGGGTGGGCCGCCAGCGCGTCCGGGGCTGCGGCGATCCGCGCACAGGTGAGCGGCAACCTTGCTCCGGGAGCGTCATCGAGCTTCATCTTCACCGCCAACGTCGTACCGGGCGCCCCCGCCGACGCGATCGCCTGCAACTCCGTCGCGATCGACAGCGCCAGCACCCTGCCGGCCGAGCCTCGGCCCGTCTGCGCGACGACGCAGGAGGCCGACCTCTCGGTCGAGGTTCCCGATCGTCTGCCGCTGCAGGCCGGTCGTCCCGGCCTCGTCCCCTTCCTGGTGACGAACCTGGGCGGCTCGGTCAACGCTCCGGCCAGCGTCGACATCGCGGTGCCCGCCGGCATCCGCATCACCAGCCTCACCCCTGAGGGTTGGGTCTGCGAGGCCGACGACGTCGCCCCCGACGGCTCGGTGCTGGGGCCGGTGACGCTCACCTGCGACCCGGTGACCGCCGACGGAGCATCGCGGATGCTCGCGCTCGACGAGCCGAACGCACTGAATCTGCCCGCCGTCATCCCTGACGACGAGCTCGTCGGCGAGGACGCGTGCTTCGGCGCCGAGGTCTCGGGCCTGATGTCCGACCCGGTCGATGCGAACAACACCACCGAGGCCTGCTTCGTCGTGGCGCAGGGCGAATCGCTCATCGGCCTGACCAAGACCGACGGTCGTGACAGCGTCGCGATGGGCGAGGAGTTCACCTACACGATCGACGTCGCCAACCTGCTGACGGGCGAGGCGCTCGCCGATGTCGTCGTGACCGACACGCTGCCCGCCACGCTCGCATTCGTGTCGGCCAGCGCCGGCGGCGCGGTGACCGACCAGGGAGAAGCGGATGCCGACGGCCTCCGCCCCGGCGGGACGGTGACGTGGAACATCGCGTCGCTCGCGGCGGCCGGTCGCCTCGGTGACGGCGATGCCGCGACCGGTGCTGAGGGCTCGACCCAGCAGGTCACGGTCACCGTGCGCGTCGTTCAGGCGGCCGAGTCGGCGAGCGAGATCGTCAACGAGGCGCAGGTTTCAGCCGGCGACCCGGCACTGCCCGGTGTCACGCTCACGGCTGACGACTCCGACACCGACGACCTGATCCGCACCGCGGCGCTGTCGTTGGAGAAGACCGCGCTGCCGACGACCGTCGACGCGGTGGGTGACACCGTCGCGTACTCCTTCGCCGTCACGAACTCCGGTGACGTGACCGTCTCCGACGTGCAGATCGACGAAACGGCGTTCTCGGGGACGGGCACGACGCCCGTCGTCACCTGCCCGGCCGAGGCCGCGAGCCTCGCACCGGGAGCGGAGATCACATGCACGGCGTCGTACGTGGTGACCCAGGCCGATCTCGACGCGGGCACGATCACGAACACCGCCGTCGCAACGGCATCCGCCCTCGACGGCGTCGAGGACCCCGAGTCCGAGCCGTCGTCGGCGACGGTGACCGCGACCGCCGCTCCCGCGATCAGCCTCGTGAAGGAGGTCAGGTCGGAGAACATCGTCGCCGCCGGCGACGTCGTCGACTACGCCTTCACCGTCACCAACACGGGCAACGTCACCGTCGATGCGGTCGACATCGAGGAGACCGCGTTCACCGGCACGGGAGACGACGTGATCCCGACCTGCAGCGACGCACCGCTCGCACCGGGCGATTCGACGGACTGCACCGCGACCTACGAGGTCACGCAGGCCGACGTGAACACCGGACGCATCGACAACACCGCAGTCGCCCATGCGACGAGCCCGACGGACGTCGTCGTGTCGAGCGACCCGTCGTCGGCACCCGTGCTCATCGACGCGGCTCCCGGCCTCACGGTGGTCAAGACCGCGGCGCCGACCGACCTGGCCGTCGACGAGGAGGTCACCTACTCCTTCGTCGTCACCAACACCGGCAACGTCACGCTGCAGGGGGTCGCGGTCGTCGAGGGCCTCTTCACGGGATCGGGCGAGCTCTCGGCCGTCGATTGCGGCGATGCCTCGCGCACGCTCGACCCCGATGACCAGCTGATCTGCGAGGCGACGTACGTCATCACGCAGGACGACGTGGACGCCGGTGAGCTTTCGAACACGGCCACCGCGACCGGCACCGCACCCGGCGGCCCGATCACGTCGGCCCCGTCGCGCGAAGACCTCTCGTTCGAGCGCATCCCGGGCTTGGCGATCGTCAAGACCGCCGACGTCGCGGGTATCGAGAGGGCGGGCCAGGAGATCGAGTACCGCTTCCGGGTGACGAACACCGGAAACGTGACGGTCTCGGGCGTCGAGATCGAGGAGGGGGCGTTCTCGGGAACGGGCGAGCTCTCCGAGATCGGTTGCGAGACCGGGAGCCTGCTGCCCGGTCAGCACGTCGACTGTTTCGCCGCGTACGAGGTGACGCAGGACGACGTGGATGCCGGTGGCATCACCAACACGGCGTCCGCGACGGCGAGCGTGTTCGGCGATGCGACGGTGGACGCCGATCCGTCGACCAGCGATCTACCGTTCCTGGGAGTGCTCTCCCTCGCCCTCGAGAAGGTCGGTACCCCGGTAGACGTCGACTGGGACGACAGGATGACGGTGAACGACCGCATCCGCTGGACCTTCACCGTCACCAACCCGAGCGGGGCGACGCTCTCCGGTCTCGAGGTGTCGGACCCGATGGCGGGCGTCGTCGAGTGCGAGGCCGACGTGCTCGCCCCCGGTGAGACGGTGGCGTGCGCGGCGGTGGAGGAGTATCAGGTCACGGCCGCACAGGCGGCGGTGGGGGAAGTCGTCAACGTGGCGGTGGCGACCGCGTCGGGTGCGGGCGACGCTCGGGCGGGCGCAGAGGCTACGGCGACCGTGGTGGTCGTCGCTCCCGCTCCCGCCCCTCCCGCGTCGGCGGATCCCGAGGGTCCGTTGGCGACGACCGGTGGTGACCCCGGCGCGGCGACGCTCGTCGCCCTCCTGGTGATGCTCGTCGGCGCGGGACTGGTCGTGGTCTCGCGACGGCAGCGGGTGCGGCGAGGTTAGCGTCGTATCCGCGTGCGCGGCGGCGGCCCGACGACCCGAAGGTCGGCCGCCGCTGCGCACGGCTCGGTATATTGGATAGGAGCGAAGAGAGCGATCCCCTCCCCCCATGAGCACTCAATCTCTGGACGACGAGCGCCTGCAGCCCCCTCTCGACGAAGTCGAGCGCGGCCTGCGGCGGGCGATCGGCGAACAGGACTGGTCGTCGGCCGTGCAGCTGCTCGGCACGCACTGGTCCCTGCTGATGGACGAGCACCGGGATCTGCTCGACCTCGCCCTGAAGGTGGTGCCGCTCGGAGCCTTCGAACACGACGCCCGCGCGGCGGCGGTGCGCGACATCCGTCTGCACTCCTCGGCGGACGCCGTCGACCGGATGCTGGGCGCCGCGTCCCTCCCCGATGCGGATGACACCGCGAAGCTGGAATCCCTCGCGCGATCGGAGCGCGCGCTCAGCCTGCTCAGCGTGGCCTCCTCACGCATGATCGCGCTCCGCGTGCGGGGCCGGATGTCGCGCGCGATCCAGCTCGCCCGACTGGTGGAGATGTTCGGGCGCATCGCCGCGGTGCATCAACCCGCGCTCGTTCACGACCGTCTTCCCGCCGCGCTTCTGCAGGCGGGGATCACCCGGGGACTCGCCGACGACCTGTCCGGAGCCACCGTCGGGCTGCGCGATGCCTATGAACGCGCTCATCAGTCCCGGGCGGCGTACGTCGAGCGGGATGCGGCCGGGAAGTCGGCTCTCTTCCACGCCCTGGAGGGCGATATCGAACAGGCGCGCTCCTGGCTCACGCGTCATGACGACGCGCCGCCCGCGCGCGGCTGGTACCGCTCTCCGATCGCGCTCACCGCAGAGGTCGCCCGCAGCATCATCGCGGTCGAGAGTCTTCGTCCGTCGGATGCCCGGGCCGCGCTGCGCCTGCTCGAGCAACCCGTCAACGCGGAACAGAGCTGGGGTCCGACGGTCTCGTACGCTCGGCTGCGGTACGCGCTGGCCTGGGGGGATCGGCTCGGCGCCCTGGAATCGCTGCGCTCGGACCGCGTCCGGTATGCGGATTGGCTGGACGAGGGGTCGACGATGGGGCCGTTGCTCGCTCAGGGAGAGGTCGATCTCCTGCTCTCCCTGGGACAGACCCGACAGGCCCGCGTCGTCCTCGACGCGCAGGACGACCACCCCACGAGCCGTGTGGCGAGAGCGCAACTGGCTCTTGTCGAGGGTGATGTCATCGGAGCTGCACGTCGTGCGGCGGCGGCTCTCGGGGAGAAGCAGACGATTCGCGCACGTGTGTCGGCCTTGACGGTGCACGCCCTCGCCTCCGACCGCCGTTCCCGCGAAGCGAGTGCGTCCGAGAGCTACTCGGATCTCCGTGCGGCGATCAGTGAGCGCGGGTTGCTGTTCGCCGCACTCGCGGTGCCGGCCGATGTGCGCGGAACGCTCGACGCGCTCCTGCCGTCGGATCACGGTGCGCGTCAGGCGCTGCGGGAGCCGGCCGATCGTGTGCGCCTGACGCCCCAGCAGCAGCACGTGCTCCTCGGGCTCGAACGGGGGCTCACCGTGCGAGAGATCGCGCTCGAATCGCACCTGTCGACGAACACGGTCAAGTCGCACGCGCGTGCGCTCTATCGACGCCTCGAGTCGACCACCCGGGACGAGGTCGTCGGCCGCGCCTATGAGCTGGGGCTGCTGTGAGGTGTCTCGGCACTGCCGCGTCCGACGCCGGCGCGATGGAGGGCGGAAGCCAGCGCTCCTGAGATCTCCGACGCCAGCACCTCACCGGCGATGCGTCCGAGGAAAGACCCGAGCAGGATCCCCAGCGAGAGGTGTTCGGGGGAGAACACGACGACGGAGACCCCGAAGAGCACCGTCCCGGCACACGCCGCAGCCAGCAGGTACCGTCTGCGAGCCGGTGCGGCCGTGCCGCGCGTGCGCCAGACCACGAGATCGATGATCGCTCCGGCCAGCACCAGCGGGACGATCACGATCACGCCCGCGGTATTGGCGACGGCGATGAAGACGGCGGCGATCGCGCTGGTGAGTACGGCCGTGCCCGGAACGTCGGTCACACGCCGAGCCAGGAACGGCAGAAGACTGTGCACTCCGGCCACCAGCGCGTACAGCGGCGGGGCGAGCGGCGCGAGCGCGGTGAGCAGGGGAGCGGTCGCAAAGTGGATCAGCAGGTGCACAGCGGCGAGCGCTCCGCAGATCAGGAGCACGCGGGTCGTCAGGCGACGACGAGGGAGAGCGGCCATCGCACTCACCGTACCGGGGTTTCGGCATTCGCTTCGTCGTCGGGTGCGCCGGATGCACCTGCGGCGGCCGTGAGATCAGGGGTTGCCGCTCGTCTGGTAGCGCTCTCTTTCTCGGTTGTCAGTACCACTGCACCTACCTTCAGTGGCAAATGAAGTATTCAGTTGCATACACCGTCAGAATCCCGATAGCCTCCGACACGACGGTGCGTCAGATTCCCTGCGCTCATCCGTTGCTCCTGATGTGTCGGCTACCCGGGCCGACCTGGTCGGCCCACCCTGCCGACCGAGGGGAGGGGATCCGTCGTGCGGCGCGCTGTCGTGCCCACCGGGGGAGGCCGCCGTGGGGAGTGGCGAAACGTGCAGGGCGATGATGATCGGGGAGGTCGTCAGATGGCAGGACGGGCACGGCAGCGCGCGGTCGACCCGGAGCGCCTGCTCGAGTACGCGGAGGACGACCGGCTCAGCGCGGCCGCCAACGCGGGCGATCGCGCGGCGGCCGGCGTGTTCCTGCTCCGCAACCAGCGGATGCTTCTCGCCACGGCCCGACGCCTCGCCGGCCGCGGCATCGACGCCGACGACCTGCTCGCCGATGCGCTCGTCGGTCTGCTCTCGCTCTGGAAGAGCGGCAACGGACCGAAGGAGAAGGCGGGGGCGTACGTGATCCGCTCCATGCGCAACCGGATGATCGACGAGTTCCGCTCGCCGCGGTCTCGCGTGCTGCCTCTCGTCGATGCCGAAGATCACCTGCCGACGGTGATGCAGGATACGCGGCACATCGAACTCGACGCCGAGTACCGCCGCGTGCGCGCAGCGCTCCTCCTGCTCCCGGCCGACCAGCAGCAGGTGCTGCGGGCCACGATCATCGACGGACGCAAGCCGGCCGAACTCGAAGGCGAGCTCGACCGATCGGCCGCATCGATCTACGCGCTGAGCCTGCGCGCTCGCAAGGGACTGCGCCGCGCCATGCTCCGGGTGATCCTCGACGAGGACGATCCGCCCGCCGAGTGCCGTCACGCGGCCACGCGCCTTCCCCGGGTGGTGACCGAAGACGTCGACGACGCGGCGGACTCGGTCGGCATGGAGCACATCCGCGACTGCCCCCGTTGCCGCTCCGCGTGGGGCCGATTCGGCACCACGGCCTCGCTGCTCGGCGTCGCCACCGTGCTGCTCATCGGCAACATCGTGCTTGGCCCCTCCAGCGCCGAAGCTTCCGAGGAGCCGGCGAGTGACGCCGACCCGTCGGCCGGATCGTCGTCGGACGGATCACCGCCGTCCGGATCGAGCGCGCCCGGCTCGGGGGATGGGGCTGCGGCATCCGTCCGCCAGGTGCTGGGCGACCTCTGGCCGGTGCTCGCGATCGTCGCGGGTCTCGGCATCCTGGGCGTGGTCGTCGTGCCGCCCCTCATCGAGCGGATCGCGGCCCCCGCGCCGGTCGTGTCGGAACTCGTCGTCACCTCCGACATCACCGGGGAGGGGGTGGCGACCGTCGGCGTCTCGCTCACCGGGCGCGAGGAGTCGACGACCGTCTCGCTCACCCTGCCCGAGGGGCTCGCGGTGACCGCGGCGCCGACCGGGTGGGAGTGCCGGCCGGCGGATGCCGCGCTCGTCTGCACGGTCGAGGGGCAGCCGAACGGTCTGTTCGTGCTGAGCGACGAGCGGACCACGCAGATCGGCGACTACCGCCTCGAGGTCTCGGCCGTCATCGGCGACCAGACCCTCACCGGCAGCGCCTGGGGCCAGATCGGCGCCGATCCGCAGACCGTGCGCGCGTCGATCGACTGAGCGCGGCGTCGAGATCCCGCAGATCTGCGTGATCACGCCGGCGTCTACGTGCCGGACGGATGCCTGTCAACGGGCATCCGCTCGGGCGCCGCTGCGGGCACCCTGGAGGGATCACCGACGAGAGGAGCACGTCATGTCGAATCCCGAGGGTCTCATCAACTCCTTCGGCGCCGAGGAATCGGCGATCCGTCCCGAAGAGGAAGATCTGATCGAGGAAGCGCACGCCGAGTCCGACGACGAGGTGTCGGCGGAAGAACGCATCGCCGGTCAGGACGCGATCGGCGGCGGCATCAACACCGATCCCGACCTCGGACTCGCGAGTTCGCCGTCGGATGTCTCCGCCGCCGACTATCCGGGAGAAGCGCAGTGAGCGGTGCCGAGCGCTCCGCGGACGACGCCTCGGTCGTCGGCATGCCGGCCGGCGCCGACGCCGAGGAGAACATCGCGGAGCTTCTCGAGCAGCGACAGGGCGAGGATGCCGGTCTGAACGACGTGCCCGCGGGTGGCGCGGGCGCGGACTCGGGCGGCACGGGAGCCGTCGGCGTCGACGATGCGACCGACGAGGCGGCCTCCGCGGAGGCGAAGTCGTACGACTCGCAGCACAACGACGAGCCCGGTGTGGGCAACCGCCGCTCCTGATCGGGCGATCAGGAGCGGCCCGCCTGATCACCCGGCCGAGGGATGCAGCACGACCTTGATGCAGCCGTCCTCCTTCTTCTGGAAGGTGCGGTAGAGCTCGGGGGCGTCGTCGAGCGGGGCGTGATGGGTCGTGAGATCCATCACGCCGAGCGGGTCGGCCGCGTCTTCGACGAGGGGGAGCAGTTCGTCGGTCCAGTGCTTCACGTTGCACTGTCCCATCCGCAGGCTGAGCTGCTTGTCGAACATCGTCTTCATGGGCAGGATGTCGGCGTCGCCGGCGTAGACGCCGCTGAGCGATACGGTTCCGCCGCGTCGCACCGCGTCTATGGACGCGTAGACGGCCGCGAGTCGGTCGATTCCGGCCTTGTCGAGCAATTGACGTGCGGCGACGTCGGGAAGCAGGCCGACGGCCTTCTGGATGAACTCGACTCCGCCGCTGCCGTGCGCCTCGAGGCCGACGGCATCCACCACAGAATCGGCACCCCGGCCGTCCGTGAGATCCCGCAGTTCGTCGACGACGGTGTCGGTGAGGTCGAAGGTCTCGATGCCGTGCCGCTCGGCCATCGCACGTCGCTCGGGCACCGGATCCACGGCGAGCACACGGTATCCGCGGTGGCGACCGATCCGTGCGACGAACTGCCCCACCGGGCCCAGACCCATCACGGCGAGGGTGCCGTCCTCGGGGACCTGGGCGTACTCCACCCCCTGCCAGGCGGTGGGCAGGATGTCGCTCAGGAAGAGGTATCGCTCGTCGGGCAGGTCCGATCCGACCGCGATGTGGTTGTAATCGGCGAGGGGGACGCGCAGATACTCGGCCTGTCCGCCCGGCACCTGGCCGTACAGCTTGGTGTAGCCGAACAGCGCGGCGCCGCTGCCGTACTCCCGCACCTGCGTCGTCTCGCACTGCGACTGGAGTCCGCGGCGGCACATGAAGCACTCCCCGCAGGAGATGTTGAAGGGGATCACGACGCGGTCGCCGACCTTCAGCGTCGTCACGCCGGCTCCCACCTCGACGACGACGCCCATCGGCTCGTGCCCGAGGATGTCGCCCCGATCGATGAACGGGCCGAAGACCTCGTACAGGTGCAGGTCGGAACCGCAGATCGCCGACGAGGTCACGCGGATGATGGCGTCTGTCGGTTCCTGGATGACGGGATCCGGAACCTCCTCGACCGTCACCGTGTGCGTCTTCTGCCAGGTCAATGCCTTCATCGTCGTCTCCGCTCCGTGTCGATGGTCGTGGTGGTGACTCCACGGTCGTCGGTGCCACGGCATCCGCCTACCGGGTTGACAGGCCGCCCGGCGGGCGTTCGGTCGGGATCCGCAGGGGGTTCTCTCGCAATACGCTGGAAGGATGCTCACCGGTCTCAGTGCGTTTCCGCTCACCCCGATCCGCGGCGATCGGGTCGACCTCGACGCCTACGCGGGGCTGATCGACCGCCTCGTCGATGCGGGCGTCGACTCCATCGGCGCGCTCGGTTCGACCGGTTCGTACGCCTATCTCGATCGGGAGGAGCGTCGTGCTGTCGCCCGCGTCAGCGTGGCGCATGCCCGGGGGATCCCGGTGGTGGTCGGGATCGGCGCGACGCGCACCTCACACGTACAGGCGCTCGCCGACGACGCGCAGGATGCCGGGGCATCCGCCGTGCTCCTCGCCCCGGTGAGCTACCAGCCCCTCACCGACGACGACGTCTTCGGGCTGTACGCCGATGTCACCGCGGGCCTCTCGGTGCCGCTCGTCGTCTACGACAACCCCGGTACGACGCGGTTCACGTTCTCGCTCGACCTCTACGCGCGGATCGCGGAGCTGCCGCAGGTCGCCGCGATCAAGATCCCGCCCGTCGGAGGGGTCGAGGCGTCGCGTGCCCGCGTCGCCGAGATCCGCGCGGTGGTGCCGGAGCACGTGCGCCTCGGGATCTCGGGCGACGGCGTCGGGGCTGCCGGTCTGCTCGGCGGGTGCGACACGTGGTTCACCGCTGTGGGGGGAACGCTGCCGCAGTCGATGCTCGCGATCGCTCGCCCCGCGCTCGCCGGGGAAGAGGCGGCGCTGGCGGAATCCGCCCGCCTGCAACCTCTCTGGGATCTCTTCGCCCTGCACGGAAGCGCGCGGGTCACCGCGACGATCGCCGAGCATCTCGGTCTCGTCGCCGCGCCCTCGCTGCCCCGACCCCTGCGCGGACTCGACGGCGTCGAGCGCGCACGGGTGGTCGCCGTGGTCGAGGGGCTCGGGCTTCGCGACTGAGGTCCTACTCCGCCAGCGCCGCCGCGATCGCGGCATCCACGTGCAGCGAGGTCGTCGGGAACACCGGCACCGGCACGTCGCCGGCCGACAGCAGCAGCTCGATCTCGGTGCAGCCGAGAACGATGCCCTCCGCCCCGTGCGCGATCAGCCGGTCGACGACGTCGACGTACGCCTGCCGCGATGCGTCGCGCACGACGCCGTGCACGAGCTCATCGTAGATCACGGCGTGGACGGTGCGGCGGTCGTCGGCATCCGGAACGATCGTGCGGATGCCGTGCGCCGCGAGCTTCTCGGCATAGAACGGCTTCTCCATCGTGAAGGCGGTGCCGAGCAGGCCGACGGTGGCGAGCCCCGCGCCCGATACCGCGGAGCCGGCGGCGTCGGCGATGTGCAGGAAGGGGATGCCGACGGCATCGGTGATCCGGTCGGCGACGAGGTGCATGGTGTTGGTCGCGAGCACGAGGATCTCGGCGCCGGCCGATTCGAGGGCGCGGGCGCGATCGGCGAGGAGAGTGCCCGCGGATTCCCAGTCGTCCTGCGCCTGCAGCGCCTCGATCTCGGCGAAGTCGAGCGAGTCGAGCAGGATGCGGGCCGAGTGGTAGCCGCCGAGTCGTGCGGCGACCCGCTCGTTCGCGAGGCGGTACCACTCGAGGGAGGACTCCCAGCTCATGCCGCCGAGAACGCCGATGGTCTTCATCCGTTCAGCGTATCCGCGGTAGGGACCCTTCGACGGGCTCAGGGACCCCGTCTCGGAAACTGGGTCGCTGAGCCTGTCGAAGCGCCCCGCCGCGAGAGCTACGCCAGCGCGGAACTCCCCTGCAGGGCGTGCACGACCGGGGCGAGCTCGGGCTGGTCCATGGCATCGCCGAGCGTGCGCTCGAGGGTCTCGTCGTGGATCGGATGCGCCTGGTCGTATAGCGCACGCCCTGCGGCGGTGAGCTCGGTGTAGATACCGCGGCGGTCGTCGGCGCAGAGGATGCGGGTCAGCAACCCGCGGTCTTCGAGGCGCGTCACGAGGCGGGTGGTGGCGCTCGGGCTGAGGGCGGTCGCGCGCGCGAGCTGCTGCATCCGCATGTGCCAGCCGTCCTGGCGGCTGAGCGCGTCGAGCACGGTGTACTCGACGACCGACAGGCCTACGGATGCCCCGAGTGCGCGTTCGAGCTCGGCTTCGATGATCCCGTGCAGGGCGGCGAGTGTGCGCCAGCCTCGTGCGCGGATCTCGACGGCGTCGTCCGAGATGCCCATGGTGACCTCCGAAAGTCGTTGCTTGCGCAAAATACTTGCGCGTGCAATCATTGTGTTCCGGACGCAATATCCCGCGTCTGCAACTACCTTATCAGAGCACCACGGAGCACCACCATGCCACTCGGACTCATCGCACTCGCCCTCGGCGCCTTCGGGATCGGACTCACGGAGTTCGTGATCATGGGCCTGCTGCCCGAGGTCGCCGCCGACTTCGCCGTGAGCGAGGCGACGGCGGGCTGGCTCATCTCCGGTTACGCGCTGAGTGTCGCCGTCGGCGCGCTCGTCGTGACCGCCGCGACGGTGCGGCTGCCGCGCAAGGCCGTGCTGATCGGACTGCTCGTGCTGTTCATCGCCGGCAACGCCCTCACGGCGATGGCCCCCGACTACACCGGCGCCATGATCGGGCGCATCGTCGCAGCCCTCTGCCACGGAGCGTTCTTCGGCATCGGCTCGGTCGTCGCCTCCGAGCTCGTCGCCCCCGACAAGAAGGCGGGCGCGATCTCAATCATGTTCACCGGCCTCACCGCGGCGAACGTGCTGGGCGTGCCCTTCGGCACGTTCATCGGCCAGCAGTTCGGTTGGCGAGCGACATTCTGGGTGATCACCGTCATCGGTGTCGTCGCCCTGGTCGGCATCGCCGCCGTCGTCAAGGCTCCGCGTGCCGACGGCGCCGCCGTGAGCCTGCGGCAGGAGCTCTCCGCCTTCCGCTCCGGCCAGGTGTGGCTGTCGCTCGTCGTCACCATCCTCGCCTTCGGCGGCATGTTCGGCGCCTTCACCTACGTCGCGTATACGCTCACCGGGGTCTCCGGCTTCGACACCGCGGCCGTGCCGTGGCTGCTCGTGCTCTTCGGCGTGGGACTCGTGGCCGGTAACGCGATCGGCGGACGACTCGCCGACCGCTCGATCGACCGCACGCTCCTGATCTTCATCGCGGCCCTCGTCGTCGTGCTCGTCGCGTTCGCCCTGCTCGCGTGGTCGCAGCCCGCGACGATGGTGATCCTCGTCGCGATGGGCGGCTTCGGCTTCGGCACCGTTCCCGCGCTGCAGAGTCGCATCATGCAGTTCGCCGGCGGTGCACCGACGCTCGCCTCGGGCGCGAACATCGGCGCGTTCAACGTCGGCAACGCGCTCGGCGCCTGGGCGGGCGGGGTGGGGATCGCCGCCGGGCTCGGCTACACCTCCCCCATCTGGATCGGCGCGGCGATCACGGCATCCGCCCTGGTGATCATGGTGTTCGCCGCAACCGCCGCGCGGCGGGCGCAGACTCCGGTCGAGGTGCGCGAGTCCGTCGCGGTCTGAATCTCGGGGTGGGGCCCTTCGACAGGCTCAGGGACCCAGGTCTCCCGGGTCGCTGAGCGTGTCGAAGCGTCCCCGACAGGGAGCAGTCTCCTGGGTCGCTGAGCCTGTCGAAGCGCCCCCCCGCGCGACTACTGCGCCCGCATGAACTCCTCGGCCTGGCGCACCTGCTCGGCCGACGGGCGGATCCCCGTGTACAGCACGAACTGCTCCAACGCCTGCCGGGTCGCGACCTCGGCGCCGCTGATGACCGTCTTCCCGGCCGCGCGCCCGGCTCGCACGAGCGGAGTCTCGGCGGGCAGCGCGACGACATCGAAGACGACGGATGCCGCAGCCACCGCCTCCTCCGAGAACGACAGCGTGTGCTCGTCGGCCCCTCCGGCCATGCCGATCGGGGTGATGTTCACGATGATGTCGGCTGTGCTGTCGCCGGCATCCGCCTGCCAGCCGAAGCCGTACAGGTCGGCGAGGCCGCGCCCGGCCCGCTCGTTGCGCGCGATGATCGTCACGTTCGCGAATCCGGCGTCGCGGAAGGCGGCCGCGGTCGCCTTGGCCATGCCGCCCGATCCCTTCAGCAGCACGGATGCCGCGGCATCCAGCCCGTTCTCCTCGATGAGCTGGGCGATGGCCGAGTAGTCGGTGTTGTACGCGGTGAGCACCCCGTCGTCGTTCACGATCGTGTTGACCGAGTCGATCGCCGACGCGGACGCGTCCATGCGGTCGACCAGCGCGATGACGTCTTCTTTATAGGGCATTGAGATCGCGCATCCACGGATGCCGAGGCCGCGCACGCCCGCGATCGCCTGGGCGAGATCGGTGGGAGCGAAGGCCTTGTATATCCAGTTGAGGTCGAGCGCCTCGTAGAGGAAGTTGTGGAAGCGCGTGCCGTTGTTGCTCGGTCGAGCAGACAGCGAGATGCACAGCGTCATGTCCTTGTTCAGCATGGTCACCCGCTCAGGCTACTCAGCTTCGAGCGCCTCGCGGATTCGGGAGAGGCGGAACGCCGGAGATGCCCCCGTGCTGTTCGCCCCGCCTCTTCCCGAAACCTGCGATCCTTGCGGATCAAATCTCCCCACCCTTGCCGCTTCCGCCACTGGCCCCCGCCCGTGGCGTGTTCGTGCTTCCTCCCCTATGGTGAAGATGCATGCACATGGGGATCGATCGTCTCCGTCTTTCCCCAGAAGACGGGAAGCCTTCCCCAGAGGCAAGACGATCCGTGCATGCGATTGGGCCCTCTCGAGTAGGTCAGTCCCCAATGGGCTACTCGAGGGGGCCGCTATCGACATGATTGCACTCTTTTTGAGATTTGTCCCCCAAATGGGGGACAAGAGTCCGAAAAAAGAGGTACAGTGGAATCTGACGCACCCTCCGGTCGTCTTCGGCCCTCATCGCTCCCCCCGCGGTGAGGGCCACACCATTTTCCGAGCGAGGGTCCGTCCTCGGGGGCGTCGGGCGGCGGCGCCCCCGCAACATCGCTCGTGCAACATTTGGGTTACCTTCTGATTGCGCCTATTGCCCGCGGGGTCTCCTCCACTAGCGTTAGCGATGTCGGTGCATCCCTGCGTCGGCTATCTTTTCCAGCAGAACAGGCAGTACATGAGCACCCAGGGCACGGTCAAGTGGTTCAACTCGGAGAAGGGCTTCGGCTTCATCTCCCCCGACGACGGAGGCGCTGACGTCTTCGCGCACTACTCCGCAATCGATTCCTCCGGCTACCGGTCTCTCGAAGAGAACCAGCGAGTCGAGTTCGACGTGGCGCAGGGCCCCAAGGGCCTGCAGGCAGAGAACATCCGCCCCCTCTGAACGGGGCAGGAGCATCGCTCCCCGACCGGATCCGTCGCCATCGGTGACATCCGGCGGGGAGCTTTGTGCGTTTCGGGTGGTCACGGCTGCGTCTCGCCGACATCCGCGTCCATAAATCCGGAAGACCGTGCGTGGCTGGGACGCTTCGACAAGCTCAGCGACCCAGGGTTGGGGCTTCGACACTGGGTCCCTGAGCCTGTCGAAGGGTCCCGCCCCCGCACGATTCTCCGGACGTATGCGCCGACGGGCGTCAGTTCGACAGCAGCAGAGCGCGCAGTTCGTCGACGGATGCCGCGCGGAACGCCGCGTCGTCGCCCTCGTGCGCGTCACTGAAACCCCACTCGACGAAGATCACCGGGACCCCGTTGGCGTTGCCGCCCTCGACGTCGTGGTGACGATCGCCGATCAGCACCGGGCGCGATACGTCGGCGCCGCGCTCCTCGAGGCGGCGCAGTGCCTCGGCCACGATGTCGGTCTTCGAGGCGAGGGTCGACTCGTCGGGCGTCGCTCCGACCGTCGTGACGAAGTCGGCGCGCAGATCGAAGTGATCGATCAGGGCGTCGACCTGGTTCTCGGGTTTCGAGCTCGCGGTGGCCTGCGGGATGCCCGCGGCGTGCACGTCATGGATCAGCTCGGTCACCCCGGGGTACGTGGTGACGTCGGTCGTGTAACCGTCGGCCTTGCCGAGCGTGCGATAGAACGACACGGCCTCGGCGGACTGCTCGGGTGTCATGCCCGCCTGGTCCTGGAACGACTGGAACATGGGCGGCCCGATCCAGTGCACGAGCTGCTCGCGCGTCGGCGCCGGGTGCCCGAAGTGGGTGAGGGCGACGTTCAGACGGCGCAGGATGCCGACCGAGGCGTCGACGATCGTGCCGTCGACATCCCACAGCACGCAGGAGTAAGGGGAGGAGGCCATACCCTCCAGCCTATGGGGCGCGGGGCGCGTGATCGCGCGCCGTGCACGGACGTGCAGGGGAGGAAACGGAGACCATTCGCGCGAGGCCCGGCGCGTCGGCATCCGACACTCCGTGCGTCGGCGCGATGGTCTCCGTTTTCGCGCGCGAGGACGACGTCAGAAGAGGCGGGGGATGCCCGACTCGATTCCCTTCATGTCGTCGTAGTCGAGCACGAGGCAGCGGATGCCGCGGTCCTCGGCGAGCACGCGGGCCTGCGGCTTGATCTCCTGCGCGGCGAACACGCCCTGCACGGGAGAGAGGTGCGGGTCGCGGCCGAGGAGCTCGAGGTAGCGGGTCAGCTGCTCGACGCCGTCGATGTCGCCGCGGCGCTTGATCTCGACCGCGATGGCGGCGCCGTCGGCATCCCGCACCAGAAGGTCGACGGGCCCGATCGCCGTCGGGTACTCGCGGCGCACGAGCGTCGCGCCCTCGGAGATGCGCTCGACCTGCTCGGCGAGGAGCCGCTGCAGGTCGGCCTCGACGCCGTCCTTCTGCAGGCCGGGGTCGATGCCGAGTTCGTGCGAGGTGTCGCTGATCACTTCGTAGATCTGCACGCGCAGCGCGTCGCCGGTCTTCTTGTGCGTGACCCGCCACACCTCGACGACGCCGGCGCTCGCTTCTTCTTCGCCGGGCTCCTCGGTGGTGAGGGTGCACGGCGGGCTCATCCAGTTCAGCGGCTTGTAGCTGCCGCCGTCGGAGTGCACGAGCAGACTCCCGTCTCCCTTGTGCACGAGCAGACGCGTGGCAAGCGGAAGGTGGGCATTGAGCCGACCGGTGTAGTCGACCGAGCAGCGGGCGATGACGAGACGCACCCGACGAGCCTACTTCGTTGCGGGGGTCTCGTCGGGCCGGACTGCTCTCGCCACCCTCGTCGAAACCCACCACTACCGTCGAAACCCACCGCGAGCGACGTCGCGGACGATGGGTTTCGGCGCGGATGGTGGGTCTCGACGAACGAAGCGCGGATGCGGGCGGATGCCGCGCGACCGACGCGCCTACTTCTCCGCCGAGACCTTCTCATCGGCGCGGAGCGGGCGGGCGGCGCCGGAGAACAGACCGGATGCCACGATCAGCACGACCAGGATGAACAGCGTGTTGAGCAACCCGATGTGCTCGCTGATGAAGCCGAGCACGGGAGGGCCGCCGAGGAAGGCGACGTACCCGATGGTCGCGGCGGCGCTGACGCGGGCGGCGGCCTTGGCGGGGTCGTCGGCGGCGGCCGACATGCCGATCGGGAAGCCGAGCGATGCGCCGATGCCCCAGAGGGCTGCGCCGACGAGCACGAGCGGCAGGTTCGGCGCGAGGATGAAGAGGAGCACGCCGGCCGCGGCCGACACCGAGAGCACGCGCAGCACGACGACCCGGCCGAAGCGATCGACGAGGGGACCGCCGAACAGGCGGACGACGGTCATGCCGACCGAGAAGACGGCGAGGGCGATGGCGCCGGTGCCCGTGGTGAAGCCGTGGCCCTGCTCGGTGCCGAGTGCGATCCAGTCGTTCGCTCCGCCCTCGGCGAAGGCCATGCCGAGCATCACGACGCCGAGCAGGTAGGTTCGCGGTTCGCGCCAGGCTTCGAGCGAGGCGTGCAGGCGCTCGCGGAAGGCCGGCTTCTCGGCGGGCTCCGGGTCGAGCGCGGCTTCGCGCACGGGAACCTGCAGGAACGTCGCGACCGCGACCAGAGCCAGCAGCATCCCCATGATGCCGGCATGGGTGGCGACGGTGAGCTGCAGCCAGGCGGCGAGGGCACCGATGCCCGCGCCGATCACGGTGCCGAAGCTGAAGAAGGCGTGGAAGACCGGCAGCACGGTCTTGCCCATCTGCTGCTCGATCGCCGTCGCTTCGACGTTCATCATGACGTCGAGGCATCCGTTGCCGTACCCGAACAGCACCATGCCGATCAGCACGACCGGCACCGAGGCGAAGACGGTCGACCCGAAGCCGACGAGGGCGATGCCGGCCGAGAACATGAACATGGTGGCGAGCATGCCGACGCGGGCCCCGGTACGGGCCATGACGGCGGGGCTGGTCGAGATGCCGATGATCGAGGCGATGCCCATGCCGAGGAGGATGAGTCCGACCTGCGCGTTGTCGAGATCGAGGTCGGCCTTGATGCTCGGCACGCGCGACGCCCACGTCGCGATCGAGAGGCCGCTGGCCATGAAGATCGCGAAGATCGCAGCGCGCCAGCGGACGAACTGCGAGCGGGTGAGGGCGGTTTCCATGATCGAGAGTGTATCGAATCGATTCGACACGCGGAAAGGCGGGCGGGCTATTCTCGAAGCATGAGCAGTCAGGAGCCGCCTCGGCGTGCGACCATCGCCGACGTCGCGCGTGAGGCAGGGGTCGCGACATCAACGGCATCCGTCGTCTTCAGCGGCAAGGCCAAGGTCGCCGACGCGACACGGGAACGCGTGCTCGCCGCCGCCGGCGCTCTCGGCTACGCAGGCCCCGATCCCCGGGCCGCTTCCCTGCGGCTGGGCCGCAGCGGCATCGTCGCCGTCGTCTTCGAGGGGCACCTGCGCAACGCCTTCCTCGACCCCGTCACCACCGCCATGATGGACGGCCTCGCCGACGGTCTCGCCGAGCTCAGCGCCGGCATCCTTCTCATGCGCGACGAGCCGGGCGAAGACGGCCCCGGCCTCGCCAGCGCCCCGGTCGACGCCTACGTGCTGATCGGATGGTCGGGTCGCACGCGCGAGTCGGTCGAGGTGGTGCGAGGACGCGGGCTGCCGGTCGTCGTGATCGAGGGCGACCCGGGCGATGGCACGATCCCCCGCATCGCGCTCGACAACGCGGATGCCGCGGCCGCCGTAGCCCAGCACGTGCACGATCTCGGCCACCGCGACGTCGCGATCGTGACGCTCACTCTCGGACCCGATCGCGAGCGCGGTCCGGTCACCGCCGAGCGCCTCGCCGCCGCGACCGTCGGGGTGACCGTCGACCGTCTCGAGGGCATGCGTCGGGTCTTCCCCGGTGCTCCCGCGATCTCGGCGTCCGGCAGCTTCATCGACGAGGGCATCGTCGTCGGACGGATGCTGCTCGCCGATGCCGCGACCCGGCCCACCGCCGTGCTCGCGCAGAGCGACCTGCTCGCGGTCGGTGTGATTCGCGCCGCGGAGGAACTCGGACTGCGGGTGCCGGAGGACGTTTCGGTCGCCGGCTTCGACGGCATTGCGATCGACGGGCTCGGCGGGCAGTCGCTCACCACCACCGTGCAGCCGGCTGTCGAGAAGGGGCGTGCCGCGGGCGAGCAGGTCGCGCGGATGCTTCGGGGCGAGGCCGGGGAGACGCAGAACCTCGTGTGCGTGTTCCGTCCGGGAACGACGACCGGGGTTCCGAGTCGCTGAGGGGCTTCTCGGGGTGGGGCCCTTCGACAGGCTCAGGGACCAAGTAGCGGAGGCTGGATTCTGAGCCGGAAGCTGGGTTGCTGAGCCTGTCGAAGCACCCGCCCCGCAACGCCTCAACTGCGCTGCGGACCCAGCGGCAGCTCCGTCTCGCCGAAGTCGAGGATCCGGTAGCGGCCGCACTCGATGATGTCGTCGGGGATCGCCTGGATCGGCAGGTCCCACTCGACCGTCTGCGCATCCTCGACGAGGAATGACACGGTGCCGGCGTCGAAGTCCGCGCGGTTCACGAGCCAGGCGTAGCCGTTGAGCTGATGGTCGACCTGCACGAGCTGCGACGGATCGTCGAGGTGGAGCTTGGGCAGGCGAACGGTCCAGAACTGCCCGGCGCCGGTGCGGGCGGATGCGTCGACCCAGTCGGTCACGCACGCGGCATCCGCATCGGGGGCGTTCGCGGCGCTCGCCAGCCGAGGGATGCTGATGCCTCCGCCCACGAGGAGGGCCACACCGACGACGGCCGCGAGTTGTCGACGCAGAATTCCGGGAATCCGGAGCGCCCGGGGCAGAGCGACGAGCGCGAGGATCGGCGCGAAGGCGAGTGGCTGCAGGTATCTCGCCGCGTGCGTGCCCAGCGCGATCGCGCCGATCACGACGAGCAGGGGCACGACCCACGCGGCGACGGCGATGAATCGCGCCCCGTCGTCATCGCTGCGGAAGGTGCGCCACACGGCGAGAGCCAGTAGTGCGACCGTCAGCACGAGAGCGAGGATGCCCAGCGGGTTCGCGAGCCGCTCGCCGAAGATCTCGCCGTAATAGCCGATCGAGTCCTGCCAGAGGTCCGGCTGCGCGTACCCCGCGCCCGTGTTGGTGATCCATCCCGCGAACGGAATGCGAGCGAGGAGACCGACAATCGTGCCGGTGAGCAGTGCCGAGAGGGCGACGAGCATCCGCCCCCGCGACGCGCGCCGAAGCGCCCCGATCGCGGTGATGAGGCCGAGCGGCACGGTCGTCCATGCGGCGAACAGCGGGTTCGAGAGAGTCGACACGAGTGCGATCGCGGCGAGAGCGAACACCATCGGTACGAGACGCGCTCCGTCGAGCATCCGTCGGATGATTCCGATCGCGAGCACCGCCCCGACGACCGTGGCGGAGTAGTACGTGGTCGTGAGCTGCAGTGAGGCGAGCTCGAGCGCATCGCGCGACGGTGACATCTCGGTCATCGCCAGCGCACCGAACGCGCCGATCGCGATCACCGACCAGGCGACGGGAGCCCGGCCCTCCTGACGACGGCCGGCGACGAGGCGCACCGCGCCGTAGAGGGCGAGCACGTTCACGACCGCGCTCACGGCAAAGAGACCGTTGATCCCGACGGGCAGCAGCGCATCGAGCCCCGTGAACAGGGCGCTCTCGGGCAGGAACAGCACGCTCGACATCGCCCAGTCGAGCGGCGTGCCGGCGAGCACCGACTGCGCGAACATCGCGACGACGAGCGAGTCCCCATCACGGAACAGCAGTTCAGACCGGGGGGTGGAGGCGACGGATGCCGCGACGATGAGCGCGACGGCGGCAGCGAGCATCCACCCGAGGAGTTCCCGCACCCACGTCCGCTGCACGGGCCAACTCTGCCACGACCCCGTTTCGAATCGCGCACCTTGTCGCTCTTGCGGCTCGAGAACCGCAATTCAAGCGATTCAAACGTGAGATGCGGCTGCTACGCCAGAATGAGCCTGAGTATGAAGGGGACAACGACGATGAGTGACTTCGAGCCGAGCCTTTTGGTGCCGCTTGTTGCGGGAATCGTCGCATTGGCGGGAGGGCTGCTCCTCATCAGGTATCGGAGGTCGTTCTTCGAGGAGACCGTAAAGGTCCAGCGCAGGCTCGTCGGCAGGCCAACTTCCCGGGCCCTCGAGCGTCTGCAGAGTCCGTTCTGGATCGCAGTCGTGGGTGTGGGAGCATCCGTTATGGGAATCGTGCTCATCGCCGCGTGCGTGGTCGCGTTCGTGCGCGCATCGGCGGGTGGGTGAAGACGCGACCGTGAATCCTGACTTCATCATCGGGGGAGTGCTCGTCGCCGTCGGGATCATCGCCATCCTCGTGCGGCGGCGCTTCATGCAGCTCATCTATCGCGGTCTCCGCCTGTTCTATGGAGAGCCCGTGGCTGACGACTCGATTCGCGGACGCCCGCTCGTGCGCATCGCCCTGGTCGGCGCGTTCATGATCGTCGCCGGCAGCGTGATGTTGGTGACGGCGTTCATCGGGTTGTCCTGAGGAGCATCATGGATCTGACCGGCATCATCGACAACCTCGTGGTGGGGTCGCTCACCATCGTCATCGGCGTGCTCATCGTGCGGTATCGCAAGGCGCTCAACAGGCTCGTGTTCGACAAGCAGACGGAGTTCTTCGGGCGTCGGTTGGCGTAGATGTCAGCGGGTCGTCAGACGCCGACGATGATGGGGTCATCGGTTGAGGGTTTGTCGGGCTCGGGGTGTGCATGATCGTTTTCGGCGTGATGGGGATCGTTCGCCTGGGATTAGGGAGCGTGCGCGTGGGGGACGCTTCGACAGGCTCAGCGACCCAGTTCCTCTTAGCGACCCGGGTGCGTGAACGGAGACTGGGTCCCTGAGCCTGTCGAAGGGCCCGCCCCGCGGAACTACGAGACCTGGGTGCGCAGGTCCCAGACCTCCTCGATCGGGGTGAAGCCCTCCGTGCCGTCGGAGCCGCGGAAGAGCTCGACGAAGCGGCCGATGTCCTTCTGCCACTCGGCGTTCGCCGGATCCTCATCGAGAGTGGCGATCGCGGCATCCCAGTCGTCGCACTCGACCAGGTGGAACAGGCGCTGACCCGACCGCCAGATCGTCCAGTCGTGGATGCCGATGCGCGCGAACGTCGCGGCGAGACCATCCGGAATCCGGGCGTGGTGCGTGCGGTAGTCGTCGATCGCTCCGTCGCGGATCTCGGAGTGCAGGGCGATGCGCATGTGAGGGCCTTTCGTCAGTCGCGCGGGCGGAAGGAGATCGCGACGGGGGTCGCGGCATCCGCCACCTCCACCACGATGGCATCTCCATCGCGCGACGCCGAGACCGGCTCGTCGCCGATGCGCGCGCTCGTCTCGTCGAGCAGGCCGTCGGGATCGGGCAGGCGGATGCTCCCGCGCTGATCGGTCACGGCGTGCACCGCGTCGTCGGTGCGGGTCCAGCGCACCCACGGCTCGTCGGACGGCTGCAGGCGCGGCTCGGGCCGGGCACCGAAGACGGCATGCCCGAACCGCTGGTTCCACTCGCCCAGCCCCTCGAGCGTCTGCCGCTGCGCGTCGGGGATGCGACCGGATGCCTCGAGCCCGATGTTCAGCAGCAGGTTGCCGCCGCGCGACACGACGTCGACGAGCAGGCGCACGGCCTCGTCGGCGGTGAGCAGGTGCTCCGGACCCTCGTTGCGGTTGTGTCCGAACGAGAGTCCGATGCCGCGGCAGTTCTCCCACGCCTCGCCGACTTCGACCGCGGTGCCGTGCACGTACTCGCTGGTGCGGAAGTCCCAGTGCGATTCGCCCCACCGGTCGTTGACGACGCCCTCGGGCACGGCGTCGTAGAACGTCTGGAAGGCGTGCGCGAGGCTCTTCGGACCGGGTTCGATCCCGGCCTGCGGCCAGCGGATGTCGCCCCAGAGTATGTCGGGGCGATACCGGTCGATGAGGTCGACGACGTGGTCGTGTGCGTACTCGGCGTAGGCGAGGTCGTCGGCGGCCGGGGCGTCATCGCGGTCGATCGGCGGCAGGTCGGAGAAATGCCAATCGAGACCGCCGGAGTAGTAGACGCCGAAGCGCAGTCCCTTCGCGCGGGTCGCCTCGGCGAACTCGGCGATGAGGTCGCGCTGCGGCCCGCGGGCGACGGTGTTGCGACCGTCGGTCGCCGGAGCATCCCACAGCGTGACCCCATCGTGGTGCTTGGTGGTGGGGATGAAGTACCCGGCGCCGGTGGCGGCCACCACCGCGAGCACGTCGTCGGCGTCGAAGTGCTCGGCCTTCCACTGGTCGAGGAAGTCGTCATAGGGGGCTCCGCCGTGCACCTCCTGCTGGTGCCGCTGCGCGGGCGACCCCTCGATGCGGATCGTGTTCGCGTACCACTCGGCATAGGGGTTGTGCGCGTACCACTCGTCGCGCGGCACCGCGCCGAGCTCCCCGGTCGGCTCGGCCCACGCTGGCACCGAGTACGGCCCCCAGTGCACGAAGATCCCCAGTGCGGCACCGCGGAACCACTCAGGTAGCGGCCGCTCGAAGGCGCGGTACTCCGCGGGGCGAACAGGATCGGTCTTGAACATGGCCATCATCGGCACCTTTCGTCACACCCTTGTGAACTGCTTCGACTATCACCTATCCTATAGGAAATCTGGAACTCGACGAGGAGCTTCAATGACAACGGCAGACTTCCGACGCCCCACCACACGCATCCCCGGCGGTGAGTGGTTCAGCGGCGCGGGCTTCGGCATCTTCGTGCACTGGGATCAGGCATCCCAGCAGGGCATCGAGATCTCCTGGCCGCTCGTCGGCCGCTCGATCATCCCGGGCCAGGATGCCGTCGAAGACCGGGTGACCGTCGCCGAATACCAGGCCACCGCGCCCACCTTCGACCCGCAGAACTGGGATGCCGCCGACCTCGCACGTCGCGCGAAGGCGGCCGGCGCGACCTACGTCGTCTTCACCGCGCGCCACCACGCGGGGTACAACATGTTCTTCACCGAGCAGTCGGACTTCGGGGTCGAGCACGGCCCGTTCGGTCGCGACATCACTCGCGAGTTCGTCGACGCCGTGCGCGCCGAGGGCATGAAGGTCGGCATCTACTACAGCCTCCCCGACTGGAATCACCCCGACTACCCGGCGTTCCGCGACGAGGATCTGCCCTACAAGCTCGAGCATTGGCCCGCCGCCGGCATGCCCGAGTTCGCCGACACCCCGGATGCCACGGATCGTCACCGCCGCTCGAGCCCCGAGGAGTGGTCGCGCTACCTCGAGTACGTGCGCGCGCAACTGCGCGAGCTATTGACGAATTACGGCACGATCGACCTGCTCTGGTTCGACGGCGACTGGGAGCGCTCGGCCGCCGAGTGGACCGCCCCGGGCCTGCGCCGCCTGATCAAGGAACTGCAGCCCGACGTCGTGATCAACGACCGACTGCCCGGCCAGGGCGACTACCGCACGCCCGAGCAGGGCTTCCCGCTCACGGTGCCGACCGGCCCGTGGGAGCTGTGCCTCACGATCGGCGACCACTGGGCCTGGCGCACGCACCCCGACAACGAGAAGTCGGCGCGCTCGCTGCTCGTGACCCTCATCGACGTCGTCGAGCGCGGCGGCAACCTGTTGCTCAACGTCGGCCCCGGCCCCGACGGCACCCTGCCCGACGTCGAGAACGAGCGCCTGCAGGAGTTCGCCGACTGGATGCACTCGCACGCCGAGTCCGTGATCGGCGTGCAGCCCACCCAGGGCATCGATTTCCACGGACCGACCACCGCACGGGAGGGCCGCCTCTACCTGCACCTCACCGCGATCCCGGTCGACGAGATCATCGTGCGCGGCCTGCCCGTGCGGCGGATCACCCGCGTGCACCGGCTCGCCGACGGTCTCGAGCTGCAGCACGACGCCAGCTTCGAGGTGCACGAGGCATCCACCGCCGGCGACGACTCCGGCGAGCTGCGCATCGTCGCACCGGCATCCCCCAGCGGTGCCCTCATCGACGTCATCGCCATCGACTTCTCCACCGAAGAATCCGAGTAACCCGAGCAGTACCCCCTCAACAACAACGCATCAGTTGCAGCATCCAATGAAGGAGGCAGTCAGTATGAATGCAGTCTCGAACCGGCGCGCGAAGCGCCTCATCCTCACCGGCGTCGCCGGTCTCAGCGTCCTGGCCCTCGCGGGGTGCGCGAGCGGCGGTGGGGGAGGCGGCGGCGAGGCCGGCGGCCCGCTCGTGCTCTACACCTGGGCCGCGAGCGAGGGCGACCAGGCCCAGTGGGCCGACTTCATCGACGGTGCGAAGGCCGAGGATCCCGACCTCGACATCTCGGTCGAGGGGCCGAGCTTCTCCGACTACTGGACCAAGGTGAAGACCCGCCTCTCGGGCGCCAACCCGCCCTGCCTGCTCACCACCCAGGCCGCCCGCGCACAGGAGCTCGGCGACCTGCTCATGCCCCTCGACGACCTGATCGAGAAGAGCGGCTTCGACATCGAGAACATCGACGAGTCGATGCTCAGCGGTATGACGGTCGACGGCACGATCCGTGCGATCCCCTACGACGCCGAGCCGATCGTGCTCTTCTACAACGTCGAGGCGTTCCAGGCCGCCGGCCTCGAGCTGCCGGGTGCGACGTACACGCGCGATCAGTTCGTGTCGGATGCCAAGGCGCTGACCGACGGCGACAAGAAGGGCCTCGCGCTCGCGCCCGGCATCTTCATCCCGAACGCGTGGTCGCTGGCCGACGGCGTGCCGGCGGTCACCGAGGACGGCGAGCTCGACCTCACCAACCCCGAATTCGTCGAGCAGATCCAGAGCTTCTTCGACCTCGTCGCCGTCGACGGCGTCGCGAAGGCACCCGAAGCCGCCGATGGCTCGGAGGTCTCGCAGCAGGCCTTCACCAGCGGGGAGGTGCCGATGCTCATCGAGGGTCCGTGGATGTACGGCAGCTTCGCCGAGGCCGCGGACTTCACCCTCGGCGTCTCGATCGTTCCGTCGACCAGCGGTGACGCTGCGGCGATGACGGCCGGATCCGGCTTCGGCATCGCCGCGAACTGCGACCGCCCCGACGAGGCCTTCGCGGCCATCGAGGCGCTCACCTCGCTGTCGGTGCAGGAGAAGCAGGCCGAGGCCCGCGGTATCGTGCCCGCCCGCATCGAGGCGCTCCCGGCCTGGGCCGAGGGCAAGACCGAGGGCTCGTCGGAGGTCGTCGAGGCGCTGCTCTCGAACGCGACCCCGCAGCGCACCACCCCGACCTGGAACCAGGTCGAGACCCTGATGACGCAGTACGGCGTGCAGGGCTACCGGGGTGAGCTGACGGCCGAGGAGATCATGGAGACGATCACGAACTCGGTGGGCGGCTGAGTCGATGGCGATCATGAGCGACCGGAGCGAGGCCTCGGCCTCCTCCGCGATGCCCGGCGTGGCGGGGGTGCCGGTCGGCGCCCCCGCCCCGCCGGGGCCGCGGCTGCCGCGCCGGCGCGGGAACGGGTGGGTGGCGCTCGCGTTCCTCGCCCCCGGGATGATCGGGTTCGTCCTCTTCATCCTCACCCCGCTGTTCGGGTCGGCCTTCATCAGCCTCTTCGACTGGAAGCTGTTCGGGAACCCGGACTTCATCGGTCTCGAGAACTACGTCAAGCTGTTCCGCGACCCGACCTTCTACACGGTGCTGGGCAACACGGTCATCTTCGCCGTCGTCTACACGGCGCTGAACCTGTTCGTCGCTCTCACCATCTCGCTGTGGCTCAACACCCGCATGAAGGCCGCGGGCGCGTGGCGCGTGGTCTTCTTCCTCCCGGTCATCACCCCGATGGTGGCGAACGCCCTCGTCTGGCGCCTGATGCTCTCGCAGGACGGGCTCGTGAACTCGATGCTCGCGACCGTCGGCATCGACGGACCCAACTGGCTCTCCGACTCGGCCTGGGCGCTGCCCTCGGTGATCGCGATGTCGGTGTGGCAGTCGTTCGGCTACAACGTCATCGTGCTGTCGGCGGGACTCAGCGCCATCCCGAAGGAGCTGCTCGAGGCATCCCGCATCGACGGCACCAGCGCCTGGCAGCGACTGCGATACATCATCCTTCCGCTGCTCTCGCCCTCGCTCTTCTTCTGCTCGACCATGACGATGATCGGCGCCTTCCAGGTCTTCGTCCAACCGCTGTTCCTCACGCAGGGCGGCCCGGGCGAGAGCACCAACACGTTCGTGCTGTACCTCTACCGCAACGGCTTCGTCTTCGACCGGCTCGGCTACGCCTCCGCCCTCGCGTGGATCCTGTTCGTCGTGGTGATGCTCATCACGGCTCTGCAGTTCGTCGGCCAGCGCAAGTGGGTGAACTATGAGTGACCAGAACCTCTCGGCGACCGCGCTGCTGATCCTTCCGCGTCGTCGCCATCAGCGCCGGGCATCCGTCAAGGAGTGGCTGAACACGGCGGCGATCGCGCTCGTCGCGCTGATCTTCGCCTTCCCCTTCATCTGGATGTTCCTCACGGCGCTCAAGCCCGAGAACGAGGTGTTCACGGCGACGCCGCAGATCTTCGGCTCCGAGATCCGCTGGGCGAACTTCGTCGAGGCGTGGACCGTCGTGCCGTTCGGGCGCTTCATCCTCAACGGGCTCTTCGTCGCGATCGCCGGGGCCGCGCTCTCGGTGGTCGTCGCCGTGCTTTCGGCCTACGCCTTCTCGCGGCTGCGCTTCAGATTCCGCGACAAGCTCTTCCTGCTGTTCGTGCTCACGCTCGTGCTGCCGCAGGAGGTGCTCGTGGTGCCGCTGTTCATCATGATCAACAGCTGGGGCTGGAACGACACCTATGGCGCGCTCATCATTCCGTTCGCGTTCACCGCGTTCGGCACCTTCCTCATGCGGCAGTTCTTCCTCACGATCCCGATCGAGTACGAGGAGGCGGCGCTCATCGACGGCGCTTCGCGCCTGCGCACCCTGTGGTCGGTGCTGCTGCCGCAGCTGGTCGCGCCGCTGAGCGTGCTCGCGGTCTTCTCATTCATCGGCTACTGGAACTCGTACCTGTGGCCGCTGATCATCATCAACACACAGGACATGGCGACCGTGCCGCTCGGGCTGGGGATGTTCACCGGCCAGTTCGGCACGCAATGGTCGCTACTCATGGCGGCGTCGACGCTCGCCGTCATCCCCTCGTTGATCCTCGTGCTGCTGCTGCAACGGCAGCTCATCAAGGGGGTCACCCTGGGCGGACTCGGAGGACGATGATGAACGCATCGCAGAACACCGGCTCGAGCATCCTCGACGCCACCACCACGGCCACCACCACGGCCATCGCCGACGTGACGGCCGGCAGTCGGATCGTGTACGTCGAGGCGCAGCTCGTCGACCTGCCGGTCGAGACCGTGCGCACCGACGCGCTGCAGACCTTCGTCAAGCAGGAGACGATCTTCGTGCGAATCCGCACGGCCGACGGCACCGAGGGCACAGGCTACAGCTACACGATCGGCACCGGAGGCGGCGCCGTGCTGAGTCTGCTGCGCGAGACGCTGCTGCCCGCGCTGATCGGTCTCGAGGCCGAGCGCCCCGAGGCGGTGTGGCTCGCGCTGTTCGGCATCACCCGCGCAACCACCGTCGGGCCGATCACCGCGCTCGCGCTCGCCGCGGTCGACACGGCGGTGTGGGATGCCAAGACGCGACGTGCGGGCCTGCCGCTCTGGGTCGCGGGCGGTGGGGCATCACCGTCGATCCCGATGTACGACACCGAGGGCGGATGGCTGCACCTCACCGCCGACGAGCTGGTCGCGCACGCCGTCGCCTCGAAGGAGCGCGGCATGGGTGGGGTGAAGATCAAGGTCGGCAAGCCCCGCGGCCACGAGGACCTCGAGCGATTGCGCGCCGTGCGCGATGCCGTCGGTGATGACCTCGACATCATGGTCGACGCGAACCAGTCGTTCACGGTCTCGGAGGCCGTGCGCCGTGCGCGACTGTTCGAGCAGGTCGACGTGTTCTGGTTCGAGGAGCCGCTGCCCGCCGAAGACATCGAGGGGCACCGGCAGCTCGCCCGCTCGACGTCGGTGCCCATCGCGGTCGGCGAGAGCATGTACTCGATCGGGCACTTCCGTGAGCACCTGCAGCGCGGCGGCGCGTCGATCGTGCAGCCCGACGTCGCCCGGGTCGGCGGCATCACGCCCTGGCTCAAGATCGCGCACCTGGCCGAGTCGTTCAACGCGCCCGTCGCGCCGCACTTCCTCATGGAGCTGCACGTGTCGCTCGTATGCGCCATCCCGAACGCGCTCTACCTCGAGCACATCCCGCAACTCCGCGCCGTCACCACCGACGAGCTGCGCATCGAGGGCGGGCGGGGATGGGCGCCGACCACGGCGGGCCTCGGCATCGCGTGGGACGACGAGGCGCTCGGACGGCTGATCGTCTCGTGACCGCTCCCCTTTCCGTGCGCATCGGTCGCGGCGGACTCTCGGCCCCGCCGATCGGATACGGCGCGGCCGCGCTCGGCAACCTCTACAGCGCGCTCGCCGAGGACGACTGGCCTGAGGTGGTGCCCGCGGCGTGGGCCGGCGGCATCCGCTACTTCGACGTCGCCCCGCACTACGGTCTGGGTCTGGCCGAGCGGCGGTTGGGCGAGAGCCTGCGCGCGCTGCCGCGCGAGGAGTTCATCGTCTCGACGAAGGTCGGGCGTCTGCTCGTGCCGCAGGATGCCGCGGGCCGCACCGACATCGAGAACCTGTTCGCCGTGCCCGCCGATCATCGGCGCGTGCGCGACTACTCGCGCGACGGGGTGCTGCGCTCGATCGAGGACTCGCTCAGGAGGCTCGGCCTCGACCGGATCGACCTGGTGCTGGTGCACGACCCCGACGACTTCGAGGCCGAGGCGCTCGACGGCGCCTTCCCGGCGCTCAGCGAGCTGCGCGATCAGGGCGTGATCACGTCGTTCGGGGCGGGCATGAATCAGAGCGCGATGCTCGCCCGGTTCGTCCGCGAGACGGATGCCGACGTCATGATGGTCGCCGGGCGCTGGACGCTGCTCGATCAGTCGGCGGGTGACGACTTGCTGCCCCTCGCCGCGGAGCGCGACGTGTCGGTGCTCGCCGCGGCGATCTTCAACTCGGGGATCCTCGCGACGGATGCCCCGGGTGCGGGGAGCCTGTTCGACTACGGGCCCGCCGACCGAGCCGTCATCGAGCGTGCGCAGGCGATCGCCCACGTCGCGCACCGACACGGGAGCACCCTGCCCGAGCTCGCGGTGCAGTTCCCGCTCATGCATCCGGCCGTCGCCGCCGTCGTGCTCGGTGGGGCCAGCGCCGCCCAGCTCGCGCAGAACAGCGCGCTCGCCGACCGGCCGGTGCCGGAGGAGGTGTGGGCGGAATTGCAGGAGCAGGGCCTGCTCGGAACCGCTGCCTCCGCGCGGCAGCCGCGGGCGCGAGAAGAGCAACCCGTACGATGAGACTCATGTTCAGCGACGACGAAGCCCGGGGACCACGGGCTCTGCCCGCCCGCCGCGCGCTCGTCGACGACGTCTACGACGCCGTGCTCGGGCTGCTCATGGACCGGGTGATCGAACCCGGTGCCCGCGTGAACATCGACGCGGTCGCCCGCGACCTCGACGTCTCGCCGACCCCGGTGCGCGAGGCACTCACCCGTCTCGAGTCCGAGGGGCTCGTGATCAAGCGGGCGCTCAAGGGGTACGTCGCCACCCCGCTGCTCGACGCCGGCGGCCTGCGCGACCTCTACGACATGCGCGAACTCCTCGAGCCCGAGGCGGCCCGCCGCGCCACGGCGCACATCGACGTGGAGACCGAGGCCGAGCTCGCCGCGTCCGTGGCGCAGATGCGCACGGCATCCGCTCCCGACGACGACGAGCACTTCGAGAACTACCGCCGCTTCATCGACGAAGACCTGCACTTCCATCACCTCATCGCCGAGCACGCGCAGAGCCCGCTGCTCTCGGAGGCGATCGTGCGGCTGCGCTCGCACATGCACCTCTACCGGCTGAACTTCCGCCACGACTTCGAAGACGACACGGTCAGCGAGCACGAGAAGATCCTCTCCGCGCTGCGCGACCGCGATGCGGATGCTGCGGCATCCGCCATGCTCACCCACATCACGAACTCCTACGCCCGCCTCGGCCCGGTGCTCGCGGCGCGTTCGGACGACACGGCGGAGTAGCGGCGGGGCGGGACGCTTCGACAGACTCAGCGACCCAGTTCCTGTGCCGCGGCCGGTGGGTCCCTGAGCCTGTCGAAGGGCGCCATCCGACCTCGCGGCCTAACGGTTCCCTAACGGCAGGTAGAATAGAACCAGACACCCGCCCGCCTGTGCCGTTTTCCCCCGGCCGACGAGCCCTGAGGAGCCGCGTATATGCTGACGCTCCTCGCCGTGTTCCTCCTCGGGTCTCTCCTGATGCCCGTTCTGGTGCGCTGGCTGGGGTCTCAGGCATTCGCGGTCGCCGCTCTCATTCCCGCGGCGGCATTCGTCCACGCGCTCGTGATGACGCCGCAGGTGATCGACGGCGACTCCCCGTTCGTCTCGGTGTCGTGGATCCCGCAGCTCGGGCTGAACCTGTCGATGAACATGGACGTGCTCGGCTGGGTGCTCACGCTCATCGTCACGGGTGTCGGCTCGCTGGTGCTCCTCTACTGCCGCTGGTACTTCCACGATGACTCGGCCGGGATCGGCCAGTTCGCGGGCGTGCTCCTCGGTTTCGCCGGAGCGATGTACGGCCTCGTGCTCACCGACGACCTGGTCATGCTGGTCATGTTCTGGGAGGTGACGAGCATCCTCTCGTACCTCCTCATCGGTCACTACCGCCGTCGTGCGGCCAGCCGTCGTGCCGCGCTGCAGGCGCTGCTGGTCACCACTCTCGGCGGACTCGTGATGTTCGTCGGCGTCGTGCTGCTGGTGGTCGACGCCGGTACGTCGAGCATCCGCGAGATCCTCGCCGAGGTGCCGACCGGCCCCATGATCGATGCCGCGATCGTCATGCTCCTGATCGGCGCGATCAGCAAGTCGGCGCTCTTCCCGTTCCACTTCTGGCTGCCCGGTGCGATGGCCGCTCCCACTCCGGTGAGCGCCTACCTGCACGCCGCCGCGATGGTGAAGGCGGGCATCTACCTCATCGCGCGCTTCGCGCCGATCTTCGCGCTGAGCGCCACCTGGCGTCCGATCGTGATCAGCCTCGGCATCCTGACCATGCTGATCGGCGGGGTCCAGGCGCTGCGCGAGACCGACCTCAAGCGAATCCTGGCCTTCGGCACCGTCAGCCAGCTCGGGTTCTTCGCCGTGGTCGTCGGCTACGGCACGCAGGCCGCCGCGCTGGCGGGGCTCGCGCTGGTCATCGGCCACGCGCTGTTCAAGTCGGCGCTGTTCCTCATCGTGGGTGTGATCGACCGCCAGCTCTCGACGCGTGACATCAACGAGCTCTCGGGCGTGGGCCGGCAGGCTCCGGTCATGACGACGGCGGCGTTCATCTCCATCGCCTCGATGGCAGGCATCGCCCCGACCCTCGGTTTCGTGGCGAAGGAGTCGACGCTCAGCGCTCTGCTCGACGATGCGATCGGCGGATCGCCGTGGGGTCTCGTCGCCCTGATCGGCGTCATCCTCGGGTCCATGCTCACCGCGGCATACGGCGTGCGCTTCCTGTGGGGAGCCTTCTGGACCAAGCGCGACGCGCAGGGCGATCGGATGCCGGACACCCCCTGGCCCGACCCGCCCGTCGGCTTCCTCTCGGCGCCGATCATCCTCGCGGGCGTCACTCTCGCCGCCGGCATCGGAGCCCCCGCGCTCGACGTCGCGCTGCAGGGGTACGCGAAAACGGCGACTCCCGGCCTCGACGCCGAGGGACTGGCCGTCGAAGGCCCGGGGCACCTCGCCCTCTGGCACGGCTTCGAGCCGGCGCTCGGCATCTCGATCCTGTCGATCGTGCTGGGCGTCGGGATCTTCCTGCTCTCCCGGCGCACCGGCTGGGATCGCAAGGCCCGTCTGCTGCCGTTCACCGCGGCCGACGTCTACTACTTCGTCATGCGCGGCGTCGACCGTCTGTCGGTGCTCAGCACGACCCTCACGCAGCGCGGTTCGCTGCCCGTGTACGTCGGCACGATCTTCGTGGTGTTCGTCGCGGCCGAGGTCACGGCGCTCGTCGCGACCGACATCGACCGCTTCCAACTGTCGGCCTGGCACACACCGGTGCAGATCGTCGTGGCCCCGATCATGGCGGCCGCCGGTCTGTTCGCGGTGCGGGCGCAGAAGCGCTACACCGGGGTCGTGCTCGTGTCGGTCACGGGCCTCGGCATGGTGGTGCTCTTCGCGACCAGCGGTGCCCCCGACCTCGCGCTCACGCAGATCCTCGTCGAGACCGTCACGATGGTGACCTTCGCGCTCGTGCTGCGGCGTCTGCCGTCGAAGATGGGCGAGCACAACGCCTCGGTCGGGCGCATCCCGCGCGCGCTGCTCGCGGTCGGCGTCGGTCTCACGATGGCGCTCGTCGCCGTGGTCGCCACGCAGTCGCGCATCCACGAGCCCATCTCCGCCTCGTTCGCCCAGCTCGCCTACGAGATCGGCCACGGCAAGAACGTCGTCAACGTCGCCCTGGTCGACCTGCGAGGGTGGGACACGATGGGTGAGCTGTCGGTGCTCGTGCTCGCCGCGACCGGCGTGGCCTCGCTCGTGTTCGTCACCCATCGCGCCGACATGCTCGCGGCCACCCTCAAGCTGCCGCGCTCCAAGCGCCGCCGCACGCAGAGCCGCCCGCTCGTCGAGACGACCGACGGCATCCGCTTCCAGACGACCGAGAACGAGAGCAGCCCGCGGGCCTGGCTCGTCGGCGGAACGAAGATGAAGCCCGAGAACCGGTCGATCCTGCTCGAGGTGATCGTGCGCGTGCTGTTCCACACCATCATCGTGGTGTCGATCTTCCTGCTCTTCTCCGGCCACAACCTCCCCGGCGGCGGATTCGCCGGCGGTCTCGTCGCGGGCATGGCGCTCGTCATGCGCTACATCGCGGGCGGCCGTTGGGAACTCGGCGCCGCCGCCCCCACCGACGCGGGTCGTCTGCTCGGCGCGGGCCTCATCCTCGCGGTCGGCAGCGCGCTGATCCCCCTGTTCTTCGGCCAGGCGCCGCTCACCAGCACGTTCTGGGAGTGGGAGATCCCGGGCTTCGGCCACATGGAGTTCGTCACCTCGACGATCTTCGACGTCGGCGTCTACCTCGTCGTGATCGGCCTCGTGCTCGACGTGCTGCGCAGCCTCGGTGCCGAGGTCGACCGTCAGACCCAGGCGCTGCGCGATGCGCCGATGGTCTCGCGTGAGAGGCGGGGTGCCAACTGATGGACGTCTCGCTCACCCTCATCGTGATCATGGCCGTGCTCTTCGCGTGCGGTGTGTACGCGATGCTCGAGCGCAGCCTGACCCGCGTGCTCATCGGCTTCCTGCTGCTCGGCAATGCGACGAACCTCCTGCTGCTCATCGTCATGGGCGTGCCCGGACGCGCGCCGTTCTACGGCGTCGACGGCGACATCAGCGACCCGCTCCCGCAGGCGCTCACCCTCACCGCCATCGTCATCACGTTCGCGGTCTCGGCGTTCCTGCTCGCCCTCATCTACCGCTCCTGGCAGCTGGGCCAGGCCGACACGGTCGAGGACGACGAGGCCGACATCGCCCTGCGCGCGCGCACCGATGCCGACGAAGACCTCATGGACGACGAGTCCGAGACCGACGACGACGAGGCCACCACCGACTTCGTCGGCGTGCAGACCGCGCCCATCACGGTGCTCCACATGCGCGACCACGCGTCGATCCAAGATGACGCGCCCGTCGATCGTGCCTACGGCTCGTACGGGACGGATGCCTCCGCGGGCGTCCTCGATGCGGAATCGGCGCCTCCCGACGACGACGAGGAGACCGAGTCCGTCGACGAAGCGGATGCCGAGGGATCCTCCTTCCGGACGGATGCCGACACCCACGCCGCCGATGCCGACGAAACGGATGCCGCGGACGCGGCCCGGGACACGGCCTTCGATCCGGCATCCGACGACAACGCCCCCGAGCACACCGATGAGGAGGATCGCCGATGAGCGTTCTGGTCCCCCTCCTCGTCGGGCTCCCGCTGCTGGGTGCTGCGATCACGCTCGTCTTCGGTCGCAACGCGCGCCTGCAGGTGCTCGTCACCGTGGTCACGCTCGCCGCGGTCTCGGTGATCGCGGCCGTGCTGCTCGTCGCGGTCGATGCCGGCGACACCCCGATGGCGGTGTCGGTGGGCGGCTGGCCGGTGCCGTTCGGCATCGTGCTCTACGTGGATCGGCTCGCAGCCCTCCTGGTGCTGATCTCGAGCATCGTGCTGCTCGCCGTGCTTCTCTTCTCGATCGGCCAGGGTGCCGCCGACGGCACCGACGAGACCCCGATCTCGATCTTCAACCCCTCGTACCTGATCCTCGCGGCGGGCATCTTCAACGCCTTCATCGCGGGCGACCTGTTCAATCTGTACGTCGGCTTCGAGATCCTGCTCGTGGCCTCGTACGTGCTGATCACGCTCGGCAGTACCGAGTCGCGCATCCGCACCGGTGCCGTGTACATCGTCGTATCGCTCGTGTCGTCGATCCTGTTCCTCGCGTCGATCGCGATGATCTACGGAGCCGTCGGCACGGTCAACATGGCGCAGATCGCCGAGCGCATGGCCGAGCTGCCGCAGGAGACGCAGCTCGTGCTGCATCTCATGCTCGTCGTGGCGTTCGGCATCAAGGCCGCCATCTTCCCGGTGTCGTTCTGGCTGCCCGACTCCTACCCGACCGCGCCCGCCCCCGTCACCGCCGTCTTCGCCGGTTTGCTGACCAAGGTCGGCGTCTATGCGCTCATCCGCACCGAGACGCAGCTGTTCGCCTCGAACAGCATCGACACGCTGCTGTTGATCATCGCCCTGGCGACCATGGTCGTCGGCGTGCTCGGCGCCGTCGCGCAGGCCGAGCTCAAACGAATCCTGTCGTTCACGCTCGTGAGCCACGTCGGATACATGATCTTCGGTCTCGCGATCGCGACGCCCGCGGCGATCGGCGCCACGGTGTACTACATCGTGCACCACATCGTCGTGCAGACCACTCTGTTCCTCGCCGTGGGGCTGATCGAGCGAAGAGCCGGCAGCACCTCGATCCTGCGGGTCAAGGGGCTGCTGAAGATCGCTCCGGTCATCGCCGTGCTCTACTTCATCCCCGCCATCAACCTCGGCGGGTTGCCCCCCTTCTCCGGGTTCATCGGCAAGTTCGCGCTCTTCGAGGCCGCGGCATCCGTCGGCACCCCCCTCATGATCGTGCTCATCATGGGCGGTATCCTCACCTCGCTCCTCACCCTCTACGCGCTGATGCGCGCCTGGAACCTGGCGTTCTGGCGCGAGGAGGAGGACTCGACCGAGACCGAGGGGCGCATCTCGTACCTCGGCAACGCGCCCGCCGCCGATGAGCAGCAGGAGCGTCGCCGCATCCCCAGGATCATGACGCTCGCGACCGCCGGCATGGTCGCCGTCACCGTTGCGCTCACCGTGTTCGCGGGCCCGCTCTACGAGCTCTGCGACCGGATCGGGGCAGGTCTCCTGCAGCCCGTCAACCTCGTGCAGCTCGAAGAGGAGGTGGGCGGATGAGTCCCGAGGGCAAGCGCCACTTCTGGCGCGACCTGCGTGCCCAGCTGCCGTTCCTCGCCTGGCTGGTCGTGCTGTGGATGCTGCTGTGGGGTCAGTTCACGCTGCTGGCGTTCGTCTCCGGACTCATCGTCGCGGTGTTCGTGACCCGGGTGTTCCGCCTGCCGACGGTCGAGCTGTCGGGGCGGGTGAACGTGTTCTACGCCGCGCTGTTCGTGGTGCAGTTCCTCTGGGCGCTGCTGCGCGGAGCCGTCACCGTCGCCATCCAGGTCTTCGACTTCCGCAAGCAGCCGGGCACCGCCATCATCGCGGTGCCGCTGCGCTACGCCGACGACCTCGTCATGACGCACGTCGCGGTCGTGTCATCGCTCGTGCCGGGCTCGCTCGTCGTCGAGGCCGATCGTGATCGCCGCGTTCTGTACATGCACGTGATCGGCGTGAACGGGATGGACGACGTCGAGAAGCAGCGCCGCATCGTGCTGCGCTGGGAGCAGCGGGTGGTGCGTGCGCTCGGCGATCCCGCGCAGTATCGTGCGCTCAAGGCCGACGTGCGGGCACGCGCGAACGCCGACGGGTCTGCGACGAAGGGCGGTGCACGATGAACATCCTGCTGCTCGTGATCATGGTGGTGTTCGGCATCGCGGCGATCCTCACCGTCATCCGCATCTTCCGCGGGCCGACGATCCTCGACCGCGCCGTCGCCTCCGACGTGCTGCTCACCGAGGTCATGTGCGTGCTCGGTGCCGAGATGGCGATCAACGGCCATACGCGCAGCATCCCGGTGCTGCTCATCATCGCCGCGATCGGTGTTTTCGGGTCGATCTCGGTCGCCCGCTTCGTCGCACGAAGGGACAACACGACGCCATGAACATCTTCGGTCTCGTCATCCCCGACGCCGTGATCGACGTCACGGTGCTCGTGCTCATCCTGCTCGGCGCTCTGCTCTGCCTCTCGGCCGCGGTCGGACTGCTGCACTTCCGCGACGTGCCGTCGCGTCTCCATGCCGCCACCAAGCCGCAGGTGCTCGGACTCGTGTTCATCTGCCTCGCGGTGGCCCTCGCGCAGCGCAGTGTCGGCGGCATCCTGCTGGGGATGCTGCTGGTCGCCCCGATCGTGCTCATGCAGTTCGCGACCGCCCCGCTCTCGGCGCACATGGTCGGCCGTCAGGCCTACCGCAACGGCTCCGCCGATCAGCGCCACCTCGTCGTCGACGAGCTGGCCGACGCCAAGCAGACCCCGCCAGCCGCGGGGTAGGGCGGGGGTCGGGGGGCGCTGGTGGTCCACAACTCCGGAGGATTGCCTACTTTCCGATTTAACCTGCTGCTGCGCGCGCCATCCCGGAAGCTTTTCCGGAGTTGTGAACACGGTCGGAAGGATGCCACTACTCCTGCACGGTGCGTCTGTGGTCCCGGCTTATTCCGATGGCCGCGGTACGAGTACATCGCGGGGTTCCCGTCGCACACACTGCTCTGGTGAGAAACGTCCGAAGAACAGTCAGAGATCGAGCCGTGGACATGTACACCCCGTGTGTGTTCACTCGTTCGGAGCTGCACGCCAGGGGACTGAACGGGCGCTCGATCACGCGGGCCGTCGAGGCTGGAGCGCTGCTCCGGTTGCGACGAGATCGCTATGCGTATCCGGATGTCGCGACGGACGTCGCAGAGGCCGTGCGCATCGGCGGACGGCTGTCCTGCCTGTCGCTTCTCGTAGCGATCGGAGTTTTCGTGCATCAGTCTTCGGTCCTGCACGTGCAACTTGCCCCCGACGCTTCGCGCGTGCGACCGCCCGGTTCGGCAGGTACCCGTCTGCACTGGAGCGCACCGTCGCGCGTACCGGCACCCCTCCATGCGGCGGCTTTCGAGGATGTCGTCCGACATGCCGTCAGATGTCAATCACCCCGCGCCGCCCTGGCGACACTCGACAGCCTGCTCCACCACGGCCTGCTGAATCGGGGGCAACTCGCGATGCTCTTCGACGGCTTGCCGCAGCGCTACGCCCGCCTTCTCACCCTCGTCGATTCGACCGCGGAGTCGGGACCGGAGACCTTCATGCGCCTCATCCTGAAGGCGATAGGTGCGGACTTCACGACGCAAGTTCGCATTCACGGCGTCGGGAGGGTGGACTTCCTCGTCGACGGGTGGTTGATCATCGAATGCGACAGCCGGGCGTTCCACGAGGGTTGGCACGCTCAGGTCGAGGACAGGCGACGCGACCTGGCCGCCGCCGCACAAGGCTTCGTCACGATCAGGCCGCTCGCGGCCGACCTCATGGACAGGCCGGACGTCGTGCGGGTCGCGGTGATGGAGGTATTGGGTGCCCTCGGCGCGCGCGGCCAGCGCGGTCACCGTTCATAGTTCCGGAGATCTGAGGCGCAGAGGGGCACATGCGGCTCGGGAAGGCCGTGGGTGGGGCGGTCTTTCGGAGTTGTGAACACTCCGAGATCGGGCGGGGCGGCCTCGCAGGATGGTCGCCCGCCGCGAGTCGGTGCCGGTTGCCGTTCACAACTCCGGAAGAAGTGCGGTGCGCAACCTAGATCGGGGGTTCAGAGGCGACTACCGCGGAAATCTCCAGAGTTATGCGGCCGCCCCGCCCCTCACAACTCGAGGAGAGACGGACTCTCGCGCCGCGCCTGGCCTCAGCCGATGAGGCTGGGCTGCAGGTCGCGCAGCGTGCGCCGGTGGGTCATGCGCGTCACGCCGATCATCGCGAACAGCAGCGCCCCCACCAGCCAGATGCCGAGCATGATCAGATCGCCGCCCGCTCGGGCGAGGTCACCGCCGTACATCAGCTGGCGCATCGCATCGACGACGTACCCGAGGGGCAGCACGTGATGCAGTGCCGCGAGCGGGGCGGGCAATGTCTGCCAGGGGAACGTGCCGCCCGCGGTCACGAGCTGCAGCACCATGAGCACGAGCCCGAGGAACTGCCCCACCGACCCCAACCACACGTTGAGCGCGAGGATGATCGCCGCGAACGTCGCCGAGGCGAACATCAGCACGCCGAGGGTTCCGACCGGATGGTTGAACGTGAACCCGAGGGTGAGCGCGAGGATGCCCATGAGTCCCAACATCTGCACCGCACCGAGTGCCGCGGGTGTCAGCCACCCGGCGAGCGTGATGCGGATCGGGGAGTGGAGCGCGGTGATCGCGCGTCGCGAGATCGGCTTCACGATCAGGAAGAGCGCGTAGATGCCGATCCACGCCGAGAGCGCGGCGAAGAACGGGGCGAGCCCGGCGCCGTAGTCCTCGGCGGAGGCGACCTTGTCGCTCGACACCTTCACCGGGTCGGCGATCGTGTCGGCCTGCAGGGAGCGCAGTTCGGGGGTGGATGCCGGGATCTGATCGACGCCCGCCGCCAGTCCGTCGCGCAGCTCGGCCGCGCCACTGGCGAGGGTGCTGAGCCCGTCGCGCAGTTGCGCCGCGCCGTCGTTGGCGGATGCCGCGCCCTCGGCGACCGTGCCCGCACCGGTGGCGAGACTCGCGGCGCCGGTCGAGAGCGTCGCCGCTCCGGAGGCGACCTGCTGGGCGCCATCCGCCAGTTGATCGATCTTGCCGACGTCGGCCTGCACGGTCGCATTGCCGTCCTGCAGCCGGGTCGCGAGCGGGTCGAGCTTCGCGAGCACCTGGTCGATCTCCTCGGAGGTGAGGCCCTGATCGGTGAGGATCGTCGTGATGTCGGTCCGCACCTGGGGAAGGGCGTCCGTCGCCTGCTGCACGACGGAGCCCGCCCGGTCGGCGATGTCGGCGAGCTGGCGGTTGCCTTCGCTCACCTGTGCGGCGCCGTCGGCGAGGGACTGCGCCCCGGTCGCCAGGGTCTGGGCCCCGGATGCGAGCTGCGCGGTGCCGTCGGCCAGCTGGGCCGTGCCGTCGGCGAGTGTCGCACTGCCCGTGGCCGCGGTGTTCGCGCCGTCGGTCAACTGCGTCGCGCCATCGGTCGCGGTGACGAGGCTGTCGCGGATGTCGCTGAGCCCGGTGAGCAGCCGCTCGGCCGCCTCGCTGCCGACCATCTCGGCCACCGAGCTGCGGATCTTCTCGACCGCCTGTGTGCCCATCGACGACGCGAGGTAGTTGTTCGCGTCGTTGGTCTCGAGGTCGATGCGGGCCTGGTGCGGGTCGTCACCCGCGGCGGAGGTCAACGCCGTCGAGAAGTCGGAGGGGATGGTCACGGTGAAGTCGACGGTGCCGTGGCGCAGGGCGTCTGCCGCTTCGTCGGCCGTCATCCGCTGCCAGTCGAAGGCGTTGCCCTCGATGAGGTTGTCGGCGACGTCTTCGCCGTAGTTGACGGTGTCGCCGTCGGCGGCGTCGGATGCCGTGGACGGCGCGCCCGCATCGTCGACGACGAGAGCCACCGGCACCTCGGGGAACTTGGCGTACGGGTCCTGGTTCGCCCAGAGGTAGAGGCCGCCGTAGAGGATCGGCACGCACACGAGCGCGATGAGCGCGATGATGCCCATCTTGCTCGCCGTCAGCCGCCGCAGCTCGGCGGCGATCATCGCGGGAACCTTCATGATGCGGCTCCGTTCGTGTCGTCTTCGTTCGTGTCGTCTTCGGGGCTGGAGTCTGGGGCGGGGGGCGCTTCGACAGGCTCAGCGACCCAGCTTCCATCGTCGGTCTCGGGTGCGAGGTCGCTATCACCGGGTCCCTGAGTCTGTCGAAGGGTCCCGCCGCGCTCGACCTCACCTTCGTCCGCAGCGCTCGCCGCGGCATCCGCGTCTGCCTCTGCCTCCGCGTCCGGCTCCGCATCCGCTTCCGGCTCGAGCACGAGCGGTTCGACCGGCCCCGAGGCGTTGACCGCGCCGAGCTCCTGCATCCGTTCGAGCGCCACGGCGGCCGAACCGCCGAGGATCACGAGCATCGCGAACCCGCGCTCGGCGAACTCGGCGGCGATGCGCCACCAGCCGTCGGGCGAGCCGCCGTGCCGATCGGGCGACACGAGCACGACGGCATCCGTTCCGTCGCGCAGCACGGCGAGCTCGCAGAGGATGCGCACCCGCGCCGAGGGGTCGATGTTGCCGATCGGCACCGAGGCGAGCTCGGCGTACCCGAGCTGCGACAGCCAGCGCTTGGCGTGCAGCGGTGTCGCGCCGAGCCCGGCGAACATCAATTCCTCACCGACCACGCCCGCGAGCGAGATGTCGGGATGCGGGTCGCTGACATCCGGGGCGTCGACGAGGGCGACCCGGCGGCGCAGCTCCTTGGCGCTCTCGGAGTCGTCGATCGTGACGCGACCGGTCTCGGGGCGCATGCGTCCGCTCGCGATCAGGCCGAGAACGGTGGGGCGCTGCTCGGTCTCGGCGAGGGCGTAACGCACCTCGCCGGTGTGGAATTCGAGAGTGGTGGGAGGGAGGGCTTGGCCGTTCTTGCCCTTGCTCACGTCGTGCAGGGTGATCCTCATGCGGGGGCCTCCGTCGGGCCGGTGACGATGTCGGGGTGGGCGGCGAGCAGCTCGTCGGCTTCGCGCCACGAGAGTCCGGCGATGCTGAGCACCGCGCGCACGGCGAGGTTCGCGGCGCCCGTGCTCGCGGCATCCGTGCGAGAGATGACCGTACGTGCGATCTCCTCGATGAGGCGGGCGAGGGTGGGGGCGGCGAGGTCGCTGCGGAAGCTGCCGTCGCCCTGGCCCCGCCGAACCAGGGCCGCGACCGTGCGGCGCAACGGGGCGAGCGCGTCGGCCGTGTGCTGCACGTGCGCCTCGTCGAGCGCGAGCGCGGCGGCGACCTGCACGTGCGCCGCCTCGTGCCAGAGGCGTGCGGCGAGACGGGCGAGGGCGAGGCGGGCGTCGGCGTCGGTCACCGACTCGGCGATGGCGTTGAAGCGCTGTGCGCCGGTCGAGATGAGCTCGCGGATGAGGGCTTCGCGGTCGTCGAAGTGGCCGTAGAGGGTGCGGCGCGAGAGGCCGGCGCTGCGGGCGATCACGTCGACCGAGGCGTAGGGGTCGACGGAGAGCGCGGAGCGGGCGGCGTCGAGGATGCCGGCGCGGTTCTCGACGGCATCGCGGCGGGGTGCGCGGGTGGTCATGGATTCGAGTGTACTTAATGTGCACAGTTGTGTGCAAGATAACTCGACCGACTCACAGCATCCGCGGAGCGGACGAAAAGAGGGGGCGGATGCCGCAGCATCCGCCCCCTCGATCGAACCCGTGAGGGTCAGTCGGTGCCGGAGTCGAAGGCCGCGCCCTCGGAGGCCGTGTCGACCGCGTCGGCGAGGTTCTCGTCGACCTCTTCGACCGCGCCGGTGATCTCGCCCGACTCACCCGCGGTGACGCGACCGACGAGCTCGCCCGTGGCGCCGCCGACGAGGCCGAGGCCCGCGTACTGCTCGAGGCGGGCACGCGAGTCGGCGATGTCGAGGTTGCGCATGGTGAGCTGTCCGATGCGGTCGACCGGGCCGAAGGCCGCGTCGCCGACGCGCTCCATCGACAGCTTCTCGGGGCCGTACGACAGGTTCGGCGAGACGGTGTCGAGGATGGTCCAGTCGTCGCCACGGCGCAGGCGGATCGTCACCGAGCCGGAGATGGTGAGGCCGACCCAGCGCTGGATCGACTCGCGCAGCATGAGTGACTGCGGCTCGAGCCAGCGCCCCTCGTACATGAGGCGACCGAGGCGACGCCCCTGCTCGTGGTAGGTCGCGAGGGTGTCTTCGTTGAGGATGCCGTTGACCAGGCGCTCGTACGCGATGAACAGCAGCGCCATGCCGGGCGCCTCGTAGATACCGCGCGACTTCGCCTCGATGATGCGGTTCTCGATCTGGTCGCTCATGCCGAGGCCGTGGCGGCCGCCGATCGTGTTCGCCTCACGCACGAGAGCGACCGGATCCGAGAACTCGACGCCGTTGAGGGCGACCGGGCGACCGGCCTCGAACGTGACGGTGACGTCTTCGGTGTCGATCGCGACCGAGGGGTCCCAGAACTTGACACCCATGATCGGGTCGACGGTCTCGAGCGAGACGTCGAGGTGCTCGAGGGTCTTGGCCTCGTGCGTCGCGCCCCAGATGTTGGCGTCGGTCGAGTAGGCCTTCTCGGCCGAGTCGCGGTACGGGAAGTCGCGGGCGACGAGCCAGTCGCTCATCTCCTTGCGGCCGCCGAGCTCGGTCACGAAGTCGGCGTCGAGCCACGGCTTGTAGACGCGCAGACGCGGGTTGGCGAGCAGACCGTAGCGGTAGAACCGCTCGATGTCGTTGCCCTTGTAGGTCGAGCCGTCGCCCCAGATGTCGACGCCGTCCTCCTTCATGGCGCGCACCAGCATCGTGCCGGTCACCGCACGCCCGAGGGGAGTGGTGTTGAAGTAGGTCTTGCCGCCCGAGCGGATGTGGAACGCTCCGCACGAGAGCGCCACGAAGCCCTCTTCGACCAGCGCGGTCTTGGCGTCGACCAGGCGTGAGGCCTCGGCGCCGTACTCGAGCGCACGGCCAGGGATCGACTCGATGTCGTCTTCGTCGTACTGCCCGAGGTCGCCGGTGTACGTGTAGGGGACGGCGCCCTTCTCGCGCATCCACGCGACGGCGACGGAGGTGTCGAGTCCTCCGGAGAAGGCGATGCCGACGCGCTCGCCGACGGGCAGGGACTGGAGGACCTTGGACATGCCCTCCAGTCTACGGCGGGCGGCGTGTCGCTCCCGAATGCGTGACGGCATCCGCCCGTGCCGACGAACGGATGCCGCGTCGCGCACTTTTGTGCAGGAGGAGTGAGGTGGGAGAGTGTGCTCATGGGTGGAGCGGTGCTGTGGGGTGTGGTGGCGGCGGCGCCGCTGTTCGTCGGCGCCGTGCTCGCGCTGCTGCGGAAGTGGCCGCCGCGCTGGCTGGGCATCGTGCTCGGCTTCGGTGCGGGCGCGCTCATGGCCTCGATCGCCTTCGAGCTGTGGGAGGAAGGCCTCGATCGCGGAGGCCCCTTCCCCCTGGTGATCGGCGTCGCCCTCGGCGCGATCAGCTACTACGTCGCGGCTCGCATCCTCGATGCGCGTGCCGCGAAGAAGAAGGGCGAGGCGGGCGGGGGTCAGCTCGCCGTGGGTGCCCTGCTCGACGGCATCCCGGAACAGCTCGTGCTCGGTATCGGGCTCGCGTCGGGCGAACCGGTGAGCATCGCGCTCGTCGTCGCCATCCTCGTCTCCAACCTGCCCGAGTCGATCGGCTCGGCCGCCGACCTGCTCGACGGCGGCATGAAGCGCTCGCGCGTGCTGCTGCTCTGGGCCGGCGTCGCCGTGATCTGCGCCGCCGCGACCGTTGCGGGCTTCGGCCTCGCGAGCATCACCGGCGACGCGTTCCGCACGGCGGCCAGTGGATTCGCGGCCGGCGCGCTGCTCGTGATGCTCGTCGACTCGATGGTGCCCGAGGCGCAGTCCAAGGCCAAGGAGTCCACCGGTCTCGCGACCGTGCTCGGGTTCGCGCTCGCCGCAGGACTCGCGCTCGCGAGTTGAGTGGTCCCGCGACGACGGTGAAGGGTCACGATACGCCTCATGCTCGTCGCCGCGTGGGGCGTGTCCTGACCCTTCGCCGCGGGACCCGCCATCCGGCGGCATCCCGCCCGGCCATCGGCCCCGACTGGCGGGTTACCGCAGATCGCAGACTGCAGGATGCTGGCGGGACGCCGCTGTGGCGACCGAGAACGAAGGAGTTCCGATGACTGAGACGACCCTGCGCCGCCCGCCGTTCGACCCGGAGCTGGAGGCCGCGCTCGCGCTCGTCGGCGACCAGATGCCGCCCACGCTCACCGCCGAGATGATCCCGCTGCTGCGCCAATCGCCGATCGGCGGGGAGGACGAGGTCTTCGCCGCGCTGTCCGACCGCGGATTCACGCACCGCGACGTCACCATCCCCGCGCACGAGGGCGGCGAGATCATCGTCTCCGTCGTCGAGAAGGAGGGGCGCACCGGCACCGGTCCCGGGTTCTTCCACACGCACGGCGGGGGCATGATCATCGGCAACCGCTGGCTCGGAGTGGTCGGTTTCCTCGACTGGGCCGATCGCTTCAACGGGGTGATCGTGACAGTCGAGTACCGGCTCGCCCCCGAGTTCCCCGACCCGACGCCCGTGGAGGACTGCTACGCGGCCCTCGTCTGGACCGCCGACCACGCCGCAGAGCTCGGAATCGATCCGAGCCGTCTGCTGATCGGAGGGGCGAGCGCCGGCGGCGGTCTCGCGGCCGGGACGACACTGCTCGCCCGCGACCGCAAAGGTCCCGCGCTCATCGGCCAGCTCCTGATCTACCCGATGCTCGACGACCGCGACGAATCGATCTCGACCCGGCAGATCGACGGTGTCGGGGTCTGGGATCGCGGCTCGAACATCACCGGCTGGACGGCTCTGCTCGGCGACCGCGTGGGCACCGATGACGTCTCGATCTATGCGGCGCCCGCCCGCGCGACCGACCTGGCCGACCTCCCGCCCGCCTTCATCGACTGCGGCAGCGCCGAGGTCTTCCGCGACGAGGACGTCGCGTACGCGACGTCGCTCTGGGCGGCCGGCGTTCAGGCCGAACTCCACGTCTGGGCCGGAGGTTTCCACGGGTTCGAGATGTTCGCCCCGCACGCTGCTGTCTCGCAGGCCATGCTGGCGGCCCGCGACGACTGGGTGAACCGCCTGCTCGGGTGATGCCGCTCCTAGGGGGTCGAGCCCGCGACCCCCTAGGGTGGAATCCCCGCGCGATGGAGCCCGAGATGCAAGATCTGCTGGGGCGGCTCACCGCCCTCGACCCGGATGCGAGCGAGACCCTCAAGGTCGTGTCCTACTTCGATGCGCTCGTCGCGCGTTCGGTGGGTGTCGAGAGCATGTTGCGCGGGGCCGCGGTTCTGAGCGGTGCGACAGTCGGGCACCGCGACTCCCGCCGGTGCGTGCGGGTGCGGGCAGACGGCGTGCGCATCGAGCCGGTGGAACCATCGGATGCGTGGAACCTGCGCGAGAGCGCACCGGATGCCGTCGTCTGGATCGAACGCGACGGAGCCGCGCACGCGAACGACGGCATGATCCTCGAGCGGCTCGCCCTGGCGCTCGGAATCATCCGCGCGCGTCGCGCGGGAGGTGCCGAGAGCGCGGTCGAACTGGTCATCAGCGCGTTCTCGGCCGCCGAGGAGCGCGCTGCGGCGGCCGCCCGACTACGTCTGCCCGCGGGGCGGCTGCGGGTGGTCGCCTCGCCGCCCGACCCAGCGCCCGCGGAAGAGCATCCGTCCGCCGTCGTCGCGACACGGCAGGGTCTCGTGCGGGCGACCCTCATCGGAGCGGACGAGCGGGCCGAAGATGCCTGGGCCGAGACCGGGGGCGTGCGTCTGGGGGTCGGGGGTGCCGCCCTGACCGAGCACCTCGCCGACTCCTGGGAGTCCGCTCTCATCGCGGCCCGTCTGACGACCCCGTCCGAACCGGTGCTGGTGGCCGACGACCTCGGCGCGCTGCTGTTCATCGCTCAGACCGCGGGCGGTGCACAGCATCCGGATGCCGTCGCTCTGGCGAGCCTCGACAACCGCAGTCGCGAGCTGCTCAATGCGGTCGTCGACGGGCAGAGCGTCCGTGCGGCGGCCGTGCGCCTGGGGCGGCACCACTCAAGCGTTCAGGAGAGGCTGGCGTCGCTGGTCGAGGTGCTCGGGTACGACCCGCGCACGCCTCTGGGGCAGGCCCGCTTCGTCGCGGCCCGCCTGCTGCTGAGGCTGCGCGACTGAGGACACCGCCTCGGGCGGGTGCTTCGATGGGCTCAGCGCCCTGGAGTGTCAGAACCCGGGGTACTCCTGGATCTTCTTCTCGAACTCGTCACGGTCGTCGTCGCTGAGCACGGCGCTCGCGATGACGAACAGCTGCAGACCCTCCACCGGCTCGCCCGTGCGGGCGTTCTGCGCCTCGCGCTCGGTCGTGAATCCTCCCGTCGAATCGTTCGACAGGTCGTAGATCGTCGAATAGAAGCGCAGAGGATCGGGGTAGTTCTCGGTGTACGACTCCCACGTGTGCTGGGTGCGCGGGTCGTCGCTGCCGTAGAGCTTCGCGATCATCGTCGGGTCGATGCCCGATCCGGTCGGGTCGTTGAAGGCGTACAGCCCGTACATGCCGTGCTCCTGCACGACCTGATCGATCACGGCCATGACCTGCTGTTTGCGCGCGTAGTCCTGGATGGGCTCGTTGGTCGCCCAGCCCGCCGACCCGTACTCGTAGAGCATCGACTCCCCGCCGTAGCCGTTGCGCTCGGGCCGCAGGTCTTCGTCGGTGAACTGCGTCCAGGTGTAGCCGAACTCGTCGCTGAGGCGCTGGCGCACGTCCGCGAAGAGGCTGTCGGCCTCGGTGCGCACCTCTTCGAGCGACTGCTGGTTCAGCACGTCCTGGTTGTCGGTGCCCTTGATCCCGGGGTACGCCTCAGCGTGCTTCTGCTCGTCGGACTTCGATCCGTCGTAGTTGCCGCTGGCCGACGACTGCAGGGCGCTGAGCCCGCCCACGGTGGCGACATTGAACAGCACCGCGATGACGAGGGCGATCGCGCCGAGCATCCGCCCCCGTTTCGTGACGATCGCCGCGATGATGACCGCGACGAGCACGAGTTGCACGGCGAGCAGGGTGACGCCGTAGAGCAGGTCGGTGCCGCCGGCGAGCATCGTGCCCAGCAGCACGATGGCGAAGAGGATGCTGGCGAGCAGGGCGACCCATCCGATCGCGTTCGCCGACCGGCGCTCGTCGTCGCCGTCGGCCACCGACACGAACGTCGGAAACGCCGGAGCCTCCTGCGGCCCGGTGCCGCGGCGCGCGCCCCGGTAGCCGCCGGGCGGCGGAACAGGCGGCGCGCCCTCGGCGCCCGCGAGGTAGCGGGCGCGCTGGCTCTCGTGGTCCATCACCATGGCTTGTCCGTTCCCGAGCCGGGCTCGTCGCCGCCCTGCTGCTGGTCGCGCTCCTGTGTGCCCTGGTCGAGCTTGTCCTTGAGATCGTCGAGCTTCTGCTCGTCGGGCTGCTGCGGTTGCTCCTGCTCGTCCTCCCCCTCCTGCGGGTCGGGCTGCTGCTCCTGCTCCTGCTGCTGCTTCTCCTTCAGCCGCTCCTCGGAATCGTCGAGGCTCTCGCCCATATCGCGATCCGGGTCGGACGACTGGTTCTCGGCCTCTTCGCTGTTGCACTCCTCGGGCGTCTCGACCGTGATCGTGAGGGCTTCGGCGTAGAGCGCGGCAGCCCCGGCTCCGTCGCCGCCCTCCCGTGCCGCGTCGCCCATGCGCTCGATCACGAGCGAGAGGTTGATGCGCACGTCGCAGACCTCCAGACCCGTCGCGAGGTCGAGGGCCTCCTCGAGCTTGGTGCGCGCCTCGGGCAGCTCCTCGGCGCCCGCGAGCGCGGTGCCGATGTTGAAGGGGGCTTTGTACGGCTCGAACCAGTTGAGGAACTCCTGGCCCTCGGCCGCGGCCTCGGACCCCGCGTAGTCGTCGACGACGTAGGCGCTGATCGCCTGGTGTGCGAACGCGTACATGCTGAGGATCTTGCCCACGAAGAACAGCGATGCGAGCACGAGCGGGATGCTGCCGATCGCGATCCACTTCCGGATGCTGCGGCGCCGACGGTTCGCGGCGAGGAGATCGGCGGCCGCGGTCTGCGGGTCGGTCATGAGTCGCCTCCGTTCTTGGGGCGGCGGCGCTTCGACAGGCTCAGCGACCCCGTATCGGGGCTCGGCGACGCGGTTCTGGGGCTCGGCGACCCAGCCCCAGCCGTCGGGGTGCGGAGGCCGCGCAGACGGGCGATCAGCATGGCCGCGCGCGCCAGTTCGACACCGAGCAGCACGATGAGCACGAGCGCCGCGATCCAGTAGAGCTCGGTGACGTTGCCGACCTCGCCGGAGTCGGCGTAGTTCGTGGTGGTGGTCGGCGCCTCGGGCAACTGCGGCTCGGTGTCGGCCGTGCGGTGCGCATACTCGACGCCGAGTTCGGCGGCCAGCGCCTGCAGATTCTGCTCGTCGACGACCGACAGCGCGTCGGAGCCCTGGTACTGGATGTATCCGGCATCCGTGCCGTCGACGCCGCCGCTGGTGATGCGCATCGGCCCGCCCTCGGCGGTGCCGTAACCGAACACCGCACCGGCGTCGGTGTAGGGCGCGCTCGCCGCGAACGACTCGGGGTCCGACGACACGGTCTGCTCGCCGTCGCCGAAGTAGAACACCATGCGCGAGCGGTCGGGGGACGACTCGGCCGCCGACGCGAGCGTCTGCTCGAGCAGGGTCGCGGCGATGCCGATCGAGCTTCCGCGGGACTGGCTCGTGACCTCGGGGCGCAGCACGTCGAGTGACCCGACCAGCGCCGTGGTGTCGGTGGTCAACGGCATCCGCAGTTCGGCGGCGGCGTCGAAGGTGAGCAGGGCGAAGCGCGCGCCGGGGTACTCGGCGATGATCGAGCGCACGTCGGCGCGCACGCCGTCGAGGCGCGGCTCGCCGTCTGCCCAGTCCTCGGCGACGATGCTCGCGGTCGTGTCGACTACCAGCACGATGTCGGTGTCGGTCGCCAGCGTCTGCGTGGCGCCGCCCGGGATGCCGGGGCGCAGCAGCATCACGAAGCAGGCGAGCACCGCGGCCAACCGCAGCGCCCAGAGCACGCGGTGATTGCGCGTCTGCACGGTCGAACGCCCCGCGTCCTTCGGCGCGCGCACGAGCACCCACACCACGAGTGCGGCGATCGGGGCGAACAGCAGCAGGAGAAGGAAGACGTTGATGGCGGGTTGGAAGATCACAGTCGTACCCTCCACAGCAGCACCACGAACGACAACAGGGCGATCGAGACGACCACGATCCACAGGTCGGGGGCGTCGGTCCACACGACCTGCGCCTCGCCGCGCAGCTCGGTCGCGTCCTGCTCGCGCACCTGCTCGACGATGTCGCCGACCGTCGTCGTGTCGCGCAATCCGTAGGCCTGACCGCCGGTCGCTTCGGCCGCGGCAGCGAGCTCGGCGCTCACATCGGCGTCCTTGCCCTCGACGGGGTTGAGGGCGAACACGCGCACGCCGTTCGACGCGGCGTAGTTCGCCGCCTCTTCGAGCGTGACGATCGACGCGCCGTTGATCTCGTTGTCGGTCGCGAAGATCACCGAGCGCGAGCGCTCATCGTCGGGATGGTCGAAACCCATCGCGCAGGCGGCGAGCCCGTCACCGATCAGCGAGGCACCGTTCCCGTTGAGCGTGCCGACCCAGTGCTCGGGGATCTGATCGACGTAGTCGAAGCTCTCGCGCATGCTCTCGAGATGCGTGCGGATGAAGTCGTAGTCGTCGGTGAGCGGGAAGATCTGCACGGGCGAGCTGTTGAAGATCGTCAGCCCGATGCGCTCGCCCTCGAAGCCGTCGAGCAGCTCTTCGAACACCGTCAGCACCTCGACGTCGACCTCCGACATCGATCCCGAGACGTCGAGGCAGAGCATGATGTCGCGGCTCGTGTTGACGGGCTGGATCGTCTGCGAGGACATCGGCCGGGCGGCCACGACACCGGCCGTGACGACCGTGAGCGCACCCAGGAGCAGGATGCCGCTCAGGGCGACGATCCGTCGGGAGAGCGCTTCGCGGAAGGCGGGCAGCGCGCGCAGGCGCTCGGCCCGGGCGATGCGGGCGCGGTCGGCTCCCGTGGACTGCCCGCGGCTGCGCAGACCGAGCGCGAGTCCGACGCCGAGGGCGGCGATCACGACCGCGGCCGCGACGATGATGAGCCAGCCGTTCGCTAGTGCCATGAGCGCACCACCGTCCGCGCCGCCTCGGCACCGGCGAGAGGATCGATCGGCGGACCCTGGCGGAAGATGCTCGGGTAGTAGTGCCGGCGCATCGCGTCGATCAGGGCGGGGTGCACTCCGCGGGAGACGAGATCGTCGAGGGCGAGCACCGGGGCCTCGAGACCGCTGTACTCGTTGACGAAGGTGCGCACCACACGGCTCAGCTCGAGGTTGGCGTTGCGGGGCGAGAGCCGCTTCTCGCGGTAGTCGGTCTCGATCTGCTGCACGCGGTCGAGGTACTCCACGCGCAGTTGGCTGAGCACGTCACCCGTCATCAGCTGCGGCTGCTCGATGCCGAGCCGGTCGGCGGGGCGGCGCTGCTTGGTGAACGCGATGACGAGCCATGCGCCCACGATCAGCAGGGCGAGGATGCCGAACGCCAGCAGCACCCAGCCCCAGCCGTACTGCGCCGGAGGATAGAGCTCATCAGACCCGGGCATTCGACCTCCCACCGGATCGGCTGAGCGCCCCGTGGAGCAGGCGCAGCAGCTGCGGGACGGCCGATTCCTGGCCCTCGAGCACGGCGTGGCCGATCTCGAGCCGCTTCAGGGTCTCGGCGAGGTGCGCCTCCTCGGCCTGCGCCTGGGCGGTGAGCTGGCGCACGATCGCCGCGTCGCCCTGCACGAAGTCCGGTACGTCCCAGCTGCTGTCGACGTCGCTGCGGATGCGCCCGGTCGCGTGGTCGAGCACCGGATCCGCGTCGCGCAGGGTGAGCCACAGCACGTCGTGCTGCACGCGCAGCCGGCGCAGCATCCGCTCGGTCTCGTCGGTGATCGGCGCCTCATCGGTGATGACGACGACGATCATGCGCCGCGACACCGTGCGGGTGACGTACGAGAGCAGACCGTCGCGGTCGTTGGGAACCGCGCTCTCGTCGGTCGCCCGACTGATCGTGCGCAGGGCATGCTCGAGCGCGCCCTCGCTGCGACCGGGGGGCAGTCGACGCGCGCCTGAGGAGTCGCCGTGCACCGTGGTGAAGTCGTCGCCGTGGCGCAGGGTGAGGATGCCGAGGGCGCCGGCCGCCATGATCGCGAGGTCTTTCTTCGGCCGCTCGTCGGCTGCGAGGGCCGTCATCGAGCGCCCGGTGTCGACGACGAACAGCACCGTCTGCATGCGCATCGCGCGCGATCGCTTGACCAGAGGCGTGCCCAGGCGGGCGGTCGCGCGCCAGTCGATGTCGCGCACCTGGTCGCCGTACTCGTACTTGCGCAGGTCTTCGAAGTCCAGGCTCCGCCCGCGCAGCAGCGACGCGTGCGCACCGTCGAGCGCGTGCATCGACTTGCGCGACGAGTGCAGGAAGAGCTTGCTCTTCACCTGCGTGATCAGACTGGGCATGGGCTCGTGTTCCGGTGCGGGGCGACGGTTGCTGGCTCGGCGACCGGGTCAGGGAGTGGGGACGGCGGCGAAGATCTGGTCGATGATCTCTTCGCTGCGGATGCCCTCGGCGTCGGCCTCGAAGGTCAGCAGCACGCGGTGGCGGAGAACGAGGTGGCGCAGCTCGCGGATGTCTTCGGGCAGCACGTGCGAGCGGCCCTTGAGCAGTGCGAGGGCGCGCGACGCCTGCAGGAACGCGATGCTCGCACGGGGGCTCGCGCCGTATTTGATGAACCGGGCGCGGTCGTCGCCGATGTACGGCGCGGGGTTACGCGTGACGTACGCGATCGACACGATGTAGTTGCGGATCGCGGGGTCGACATAGATGCGGCTGGCCACGTCCTGCAGCATGTGCACGTCGTCGAGCGAGATCGCGCTCGAGACGTGACGGTCGGGATCGAGCACACCGGAGTCGATGCGGCCGAGGATCTCGAACTCCTCGGCGGGGCTCGGGTACTCGACGATCTCCTTGAGCAGGAAGCGGTCCATCTGCGCCTCGGGCAACTCGTAGGTGCCCTCCTGCTCGATCGGGTTCTGCGTCGCGATCACGAGGAAGGGCTTGGGCAGGTGGTGCACCTCGCCGCCGATCGTGGTCTGGTGCTCCTGCATCGCCTCGAGCATGGCGCTCTGGGTCTTGGCGCTCGATCGGTTGATCTCGTCGAGCAGCACGAAGTTGGCGTGCACGGGCCCGAGAACGGTGCGGAAAGAACCGGTCGCCGCGTCGTAGATCTGGTTGCCCGTGATGTCGCTCGGCAGCAGGTCGGGCGTGCACTGGATGCGCTTGAACTGCGCCTTGACGGTGTCGGCGAGCGTACTCGCGGCGGTCGTCTTGGCGAGGCCGGGCACGCTCTCGAGCAGGATGTGACCGCCCGCGATGAGCGAGATGAGCAGGCTCATGCGCAGGCGCTCCTGGCCCACCATCTTCGCGGAGTAGGCGCCGGAGACGACCTTCAGCACGTCGCTCGCCCGCGAGATCTCGGCGTCGGACGGGGCCGTCCGGGGCGCGGCATCCGTCTTCGGAGCCGGAGCGGGCGCCGATCCCGCAGCGGGCGCGGAGGCCGCAGGCGCGGCGGCAGGGGGCGGAGGCGTCGGCGCATCGCGCAGCTCGCTGCGCAGCACGGGCGCCGGCGCGGGAGGAGCGGGCGGGGGCGGAGGGGCCGTGTTCGTCGACGGGTCCGGCGCGTAGGGCTCGTTCATCTGCAGTCTCCTCGATCACGCGGGGAAACATCGCGTCCTTCCCCCGCACCAGGGTAACCGCATCCGCCGACACGCCGGTTCGGAGCCGATGGGGAGGAGTCCCCATCGAGGTCGTGATCAGGGAACGCGGATGCCGCGGCGCCGACCGACCCAGACCACACCGGCGGCGACGGCGACGATTCCGATCGCGATCCCGATGATGTAGACGACGACCGAGCCCCACCCGCCGGGACCGTTCGGGTCGAGGAACGGATAGGGGTACCACCACGGGTTGCCGGTGATCGGGCCGGTGATGAAGTTCGCGCGCACCATCGTGTAGACGGTCCACACCAGGGGGAAGATCACGGCGACGAGGGCCGCGCTCCACGGCAGTGCGCGCCGTCGCGGCGCGAAGAGCACGTCGAGGAGCATGACGAGCGGCACGATCACGTGCAGCGTCTCGTTGGTCCACACCTCCGAGACGCCGTCGAGGTTGATGTACCGCAGGAGCAGGTTGTAGACGACACCCGTGACGATCATGTAGGTGCTGGTGCAGACGAGCAGCGTGGCCAACCAGCGGGGTTCGGGGGTGTCGTCGCGGCGCGTGCGCAGCATCCAGATCGCGGCGATCGTCAGCGAGACGACGGCGCCGATGTTCGACAGCACGGTGAAGAAGCTGAAGAAGTTCGCCACGACGGTCGGCACGTGCGAACCCCACTCGGTGGTCGACGCCTGCGCGTTCGTGATCGACACCGTCATCTGCCGCACGAGCGCTGCTGCGCCGAGAAGAGCTGCGGCGATCCGCAGGTAGGGCCACCAAGTCGTCATGTTTCCTCCGCCGCCAATGTATCGGGAGAAGTCCGATGACATCAGGCGAAAAAACCGCATGTACGGAGTTGGTATATCGATGCCGTTCCGCGCGGGGCAGTCGCCGTACTCAGGATGGTCGCTGGGCGCCGCGGAGACGCCCGACCCCGACGACGATGAGCGAGATGACGACGATCGCGGCCGCGATGGCGGCGACGTAGAGGCCCACTGAGGCCCAGCTCGAGGTGTTCGGGTTGAGGAACGGGTACGGGTACCAGTAGGGCGTGGCGGTGAACGGGTTGGTGATGAACGGTCCGCGCACCAGCGTGTAGGCGCCCCATGCGAGCGGGAAGACCACCGCCAGCAGCGCGGTGCCCCATCCGAGCGCGCGACGGCGGGGCGCGATCAGCACGTCGAGCAGCATCACGATCGGGAGCACGACGTGGAGCGTCTCGCTCGTCCACTGCTCGGTCGCGCTGTGGGAGGGGATGCCGCGCAGCAGCAGGTTGTAGACGACGCCGGTCGTGATCATGTAGGTGCTGGCGTACGCGAGCAGCACGGCGAGCCATCGGGGCTCGGTGCTGTCGGTGCGCTTCGTGCGCAACATCCACCCGGCGGCGATCAGCAGCACGATCGCCGCGATGAGGCCCGAGAGCGTGGTGAAGAAGCTGAAGAAGTTCGACACCGCTGTGGGGATGTCGCGACCCCACTCCGTCGTCGCCGCCTGCGCGGTTGCGATCTCGCGAGTGAGTTGCCGCGCGAGTGCCACGAGCGCGAGCAGGGCGGCGACGATCCGCACATAGGGCCACACAGATTTCATCGTTCCTCCGACGTTGCGTGCTCGACGCTCTGGCGGTCGAACCGTCGGACACCGTAGCCGGTGATCGGGGGGATGCCGGGCTTCTCCGGGTGGTTTCCCACTCTCGAGCCGGGCTTCTCGGAATATCGTTCAGCAGTGCGTCAGATTCGGGCTGATCTGCTGTGGCGATCGGTATATCAATACGCCTGGGTCAACCCTGCCGCCCCCACCGCAACCGCGTCACCAGCACGCCCAAGAGGCACAGCGCCCCGCCGAGGAACATGAGCGGGGTGGGTACCTCGCCGAGGATCGCCCACGACATCAGGATCGCGACCGCCGGAACGACGTACGTCGTGGCGGAGGTCTGGCCCGCGGTGCTGCGCTGGAGGACGTAGGCCCAGGTCGTGAAGGCGATCGCCGTCGGGAAGATGCCGAGGTAGACGACCCAGAGGGTGGAGCCGAGGGGTGCCGTCTGCAGTGCACCGATCAGGCTGCCCGTCCACGGCAGCAGAGCGACGGTGCCGGCCATCGCGCCGAGCCAGGTGAGCGTGGTCGCATCGGACCCGGCGCTTAGCAGGTGCTTCTGCAGAAGCGTGCACCCCGCGTACATGACGGCGGCGAGCAGGGCCAGCAGCAGGCCGGTGAGATCGGGCCCCTCTCCCTCGGCCGCCTGCGAGTTCATGCCGATCAGCACGACGCCGAGGAAAGCGATCGGCGCCCCGATGATCAGCGGCTTGGGGAAGCCCTCGCGCAGGAACAGTCCGCTGAACACCACGACCATGAGTGGAGCGAGGTTCACCACCATCGCCGCCGTGCCGGCGTCGAGAGTGCGTTCGGCGGCGTTCAGCGCCAGGTTGTAGACGCAGAACCAGCCGACGCCCCACACCGCGACCAGCCACCAGTGCCGGCGCGCGGGAAGACGGATGCCGTGGCGCACCGCGATGATCGCGAGAACGAGGCTCCCGACAGCCATGCGCAACAGCGCGAGCGCGCCCGGGTCGAAGTGCGGGCCCGCACCGCGGATACCGATGAACGCCGACGCCCACAGCACGACCGTCACCAGGGCGGCGATCAGCACGAGCGGGCCCTGCCGGGGCCTCGTGCCCGGCAGGTCGCCGGTGAGGGGAGCGGTCTTCGACATCCTCCGATGGTGTCAGGGGCCACCGACATCCGCGATGCGGGAGAGCGACAGCATCCGTCGCTATTCCGCCAGGTCCCTCGCCAGGTCGCGCACGTTTCGGAGGAGAACTCTCGAAATGCAGGAGCGGATGCAGCATCCGCTCCTGCGCAAGAGGAGATCTCCTCCCGCAGAAGAGGCTCTCCTTCCCGCGGAAACCGCGCACGAAGGGCGGTGTCGGCCCCTTCGATAGGATGGGAGCGCCCGAGACGGGCCAGCTCATCAGCCGGTGCAAACCCGGCGGAAGCAAGGGGGACACCCGTGCCAGGAATCGTTATCGTCGGCGTGCAGTGGGGCGACGAAGGAAAGGGCAAGGCCACCGATCTGCTCGGTGACCGCACCGACTGGGTCGTGAAGTTCAACGGCGGCAACAACGCCGGGCACACCGTCGTGGTGGGCAACGAGAAGTACGCACTGCACCTGCTGCCCTCCGGCATCCTCTCCCCCGGCGTCACGCCGGTCATCGGCAACGGCGTCGTCGTCGACCTCGAGGTGCTGTTCCACGAGCTCGAGGCGCTCGGCGCCCGCGGCATCGACGTCTCGCGCCTCAAGGTGAGCGCCAACGCGCACATCATCACGCAGTACCACCGCACGCTCGACAAGGTCACCGAGCGCTTCCTCGGCAAGCGCATGATCGGCACCACCGGCCGCGGCATCGGCCCCGCCTACGCCGACAAGATCAATCGCGTCGGCATCCGCGTGCAAGACCTCTTCGACGAGAACATCCTGCGTCAGAAGGTCGAGGGCGCCCTCGACCAGAAGAACCACCTGCTGGTCAAGATCTTCAACCGCCGTGCGATCACGGTCGACGAGATCGTCGAAGACCTGCTCTCGTACGCCGAGCGGCTGCGCCCGCTGGTCGCCGACACCGGCTACCTGCTGGCCGAGGCGCTCGACCGCGGCGAAGTCGTCGTGTTCGAGGGCGGCCAGGCCACCATGCTCGACGTCGATCACGGCACGTACCCGTTCGTGACGTCGTCGTCGGCGACCGCGGGCGGCGCGGCCACCGGTTCGGGCGTCGGACCCGGGGCGCTCGACCGCATCGTCGGCATCGTCAAGGCGTACACGACCCGCGTCGGATCGGGTCCGTTCCCCACTGAGCTCTTCGACGAGCAGGGCGAGTGGCTGCGCTCGCGCGGCTTCGAGTTCGGCACCACCACCGGCCGTCCTCGCCGCGTCGGTTGGTACGACGCCCCGATCACGCGCTACGCCACGCGCGTGAACGGCATCACCGACCTGGTGCTCACCAAGCTCGACATCCTCACCGGACTCGATCAGATCCCCGTGTGCGTGGCCTACGACGTCGACGGTGAGCGCTTCGACGAGGTGCCGGTCAACCAGACCGACTTCCACCACGCGACGCCGATCCTGGAGTATTTCCCCGGCTGGAGCGAAGACATCTCGGTCGCCCGTACGTTCGAAGACCTGCCGAAGAACGCGCAGGACTACGTGCTCGCGCTCGAGAAGATGAGCAACACCCGCATCTCGGTGATCGGCGTGGGCCCGGAGCGCGACCAGGTCGTCGTGCGCCACGACCTCGTCGACTGACCCCGTGACCCGTTTCTGGCTCGGGGGCTACGGCCCCGAGATGGACGGCTCGGCCGAGGGGATCGGATACCTCGCCGGCGACGACGGCCGCGAGGCCACGACGCTCGGCTACCGAGACCTGGCGGCGACGGCATCCTCACCGTCGTGGCTGGCGAAGCATCCGTCTCTCGACGTCGTCTACGCGGCGCTCGAGCACGACGGCGCGGTGCAGGCCTTCGTGCGATCGGGTGAGGGATCGCTCTCCCCGCTCGGCGGGCCGGTGCCGGCGGGCGAGGCCGTGTGCCACCTGGCCGTGTCGCGTGACGGGTCGACGCTGATCGCCAGCTGCTACGGCGACGGTCGGGTCGTGCGATTCGGCCTCGCGTCCGACGGGCGCATCGTGCCGGCGAAGGCGGATGCCGCGGCGGCGCTGCGCGCGGCTCTGTTCGGCGACGACGAAGACCCCGACGCGGTGCGCGAGGAACCGGGGGTGGGGGCCGCGGCATCCGATCCGTACGGTCTGCCGGACCGTGCCTCGCACGCCCACTCGGCGGCGTTCCTGCCCGACGGGCGCATCGTCACCTGCGACCTCGGCTTCGACCTCGTGCGCTTCTGGCGGCCGTCGGGCACCGGGCTGCGTCTCGACCATGAGGTGATCCTGCCGCTCGGCGTCGGGCCGCGGCACATGGTGGTGCACCCGAGCGGGCACCTGCATATCGTCACCGAGTATTCGTGCGAGGTGTTCACGCTCGCCGAGACCCCGAGCGGGGCGTGGGCCGTCGTGTCGTCGACGCTGTCGAGCCCCATCGCCGAGGTCGGCGTCGACTTCCCCGCCGAGCTCGCCCGCACCCGCGACGGCGCCTTCCTCTATACGGCTCTGCGCGGAAGCAACACGATCGCGGCGCTGCGCGTGCTCGGCGGCGGTGAGCGCCTCGAATCCATCGCGCTCGCCGACTCCGGCGTCGTCTGGCCCCGCCACCACCTGGTGTTCGAGGGCAAGCTGGTGGTGGCCGGGCAGCGGTCCGACTCGATCAGCCTGATCGACCTCGACGAGCGCACGGGAGCGCCCCTCGGCATCCGTCACCAGGCGCCGGCCGCCACGCCGACGCACATCCTGCCCGTGCGCTGACCCGGTCGGGTCGCGGCCCGAAGCCCCTGCGCAGAACTCCGGAGATTCCTGCCGATCGGGTGGATGCAGCGCCGCCGATCGCCGTTCGACACACGATCTCCGGAGTTACGAACCCACGGCGGCGCACACCGTACCCGGCGCGTCGGGGAACAACCACCCCGTGACACGACGTTGCTGTTCAGCGAGACTGTTGCGCGGAGAGGTGCGAAGCGATGACTGCAGACAAGACGGACGAATACGACCTGATCGTGCTGGGCGGAGGTCCGGTCGGCGAGAACGTCGCGGACCGCGCGGTGCAAGAGGGTCTCACGGCGATCATCGTCGAGAGCGAGCTGGTCGGCGGGGAGTGCTCGTACTGGGCGTGCATGCCGTCGAAGGCGCTGCTGCGCTCGGCTCAGGCGCTGCGCGCAGCCCAGCACGTGGCCGGCGCGAAGGAGGCGGTGACCGGTGCTCTCGACGTGCGCGCGGTCTTCGCACGCCGCGACTCCTTCACGAGCAACTGGTCGGACGACGGCCAGGTGAAGTGGCTCGAATCGGCGCACATCGATCTGGCGCGCGGGCACGGGCGGCTGACGGGCGAGCGCGAGGTCACGGTGACCGACTCCGACGGCGGCACGCGCGTGCTGCACGCCCGCCACGCGGTCGCGATCAGCACGGGTTCGGATGCCGTCGTGCCGCCGATCCCCGGCCTGCGCGAGGCATCGCCCTGGACGAGCCGCGAGGCGACCAGCGCCGAGGAGCTTCCCGAGTCGCTGGCCGTGATCGGCGGCGGCGTGGTCGCGGTCGAGATGGCGACGGCCTACGCCGCGCTCGGATCGACTGTCACCCTGATCGCACGCAGCGATCTGCTGGGCGGCATGGAGCCGTTCGCGGGCGAGCGGGTCGCGGCGGGGCTGCGCGAGCTCGGCGTCGACGTGCGGCTGAACACGGGCACCACGGCGGTGCGCCGCGACGATTCCGGCGTCACGATCACCCTCGACGACGACAGCGAGATCACCGCGAGCGAGGTGCTCGTCGCGACCGGTCGTTCGCCGCGCAGCGGCGACATCGGCCTCGAGACGGCTGGCCTCGAGCCCGGGAAATGGATCGAGGTCGACGACACGCTGCGGGTTCCCGGTTCGGACTGGCTGTACGCGGTGGGTGATGTCAACGGCCGGGTGCTGCTCACGCACCAGGGCAAGTACCAGGCGCGCGCGGCGGGCGACGTGATCGCCGCACGCGCGAAGGACGAGCCGGTGGATGCCGACGATTGGGGGCGCCATGCCGCCACCGCCGACCAGGCCGCGGTTCCGCAGGTGACGTTCTCGATCCCCGAGGTGGGATCGGTCGGGCTCACCGAGAAGGCCGCGCGCGACGCGGGCCACGAGGTGGAGGTCGTCGACTACGACCTGGGCTGGGTGGCCGGAGCGAGCCTCTACGAGGACGGCTTCGAGGGGCAGGCCCGGCTCGTCGTCGACACCGCGCGCGACGTCGTGCTCGGTGCGACGTTCGTCGGCCCGGAGGTCGCGGAGCTGGTGCAGGCCGCGACGATCGCGGTCGTCGGCGAGGTGCCGATCAAGCGGCTGTGGCACGCGGTGCCCTCGTACCCCACGGTGAGCGAGGTCTGGCTGCGCCTGCTGGAGGGCTACGGGCGGGCCTCGGCGTGAGCTACCGGGCCGGGGCGTCGACGACGGCGCGCCGGCATCCGATCCGAATCGGCCGACGCTCCGAACAGAGAGAGACGTCGGATGCTTCGGCGCGCGCTTTATTTCTCACATTGACGGTCGCGCGCACAACCCCTGCCGCAATGTCGGCGACCTCTTATACGCTCTAACCCACATCCCAGGAGGCAGAACCATGAAGGCTGTACTCGCAGGAACCGTGATCGCCGAGGCCGACGAAGCCGACCTCTTCCGCATCGAGGGCAACTGGTACTTCCCGCCGGCGTCGATCACGCCGGGTGCGCTCGTCGAGAGCCCGACGCCGTACACGTGCCCGTGGAAGGGTGCGGCGCAGTACTTCTCGGTCGAGGCCGACGGAGAGCTGCACAAAGACCTCGCGTGGTCGTACCCGACGCCGTACCCGACCGCTTTCGAGCGCGTCGGCGGCGACTTCTCGGGCTACGTCGCGTTCGACCCGAGCGTCGAGGTCTCGGCCTGACCGGCGGCATCCGCTCGTCGTCGTAAACCCGCCGCACACATGCCCGCCATCGTCGCGCCCTGCATCGATCCCCCGACGGGAGACCACCCATGATCGAATTCCGCAACGTCACCAAGCAGTTCCCCGACGGCACCGTCGCCGTGAACGACTTCAGCCTGGTGCTGCCGTCGCGCAAGACGACCGTGTTCGTGGGCTCGTCGGGCTGCGGCAAGACGACGCTGCTGCGCATGATCAACCGGATGGTCGAGCCGACCTCGGGCGACGTCGAGATCGACGGGGAGAGCGTGCTCGGCGGCGACCCCGTGCAGCTGCGCCGCCGCATCGGCTACGTCATGCAGAACTCGGGACTGATGCCGCACTTCACGGTGATCGACAACGTCTCGACCGTGCTGCGTCTGAACGGCGTGAAGAAGTCCGAGGCGTATGCGCGCTCCCGTGAGCTGCTCGATACCGTCGGGCTCGACCAGAAGCTCGCCGAGCGCTACCCCAGCCAGCTCTCGGGCGGTCAGCAGCAGCGCGTGGGCGTGGCCCGCGGTCTCGCCGCCGACCCGAACATCCTGCTGATGGACGAACCGTTCGGTGCCGTCGATCCGATCGTGCGCGCCGATCTGCAGCAGGAGACCCTGCGCCTGCAGCATGAGCTCGATAAGACGGTCGTGTTCGTCACGCACGACATCGACGAGGCATTCCTGCTCGGCGATCAGGTCGTCATCCTCGACAAGGGCGCGCGCGTCGTGCAGGTGGGCTCGCCGAGCGAGATCATCGAGAGTCCGGCCGACGACTTCGTCGCCTCGTTCATCGGGGCGGATCGCGGGCGTCGCGCGCTGCACCTCAAGCAGACGCCGCAGGGCACCGTGGTCGTCGACTCCGAGGGGCGTACTCAGGGGGCGCTGGTCGCCGAGACCGAGCACTCCGACGGTCCGCTGGCGGGGCCGGATGCCGCTGCCCTCGATGCCGTGCAGGGCGGCCAGCCGTGAACTGGGTCGTCAACAACTTCGGGCTGATCCTCGAGCTGACCGCGGTGCACCTGCGGCAGAGCATCGTGCCGATCGTGCTCGGGTTCATCCTCTCGTTGCCGCTGGGCTGGGTGGCCTGGCGGTACCGACTGGTGCGGGGTCCGATCATCGTGCTGACCGGCCTGCTGTACACGATCCCCTCTCTCGCGCTGCTGATCCTGCTGCCCGCGACGCTCGGCTACTCGGCGATCAGCGAGACGAACCTCGTGATCGCCCTCACGATCTACGCGATCGCCATCCTCGTGCGCGCCGTCTCCGACGGCCTCGACTCGGTCGACGACGATGTACGCCAGGCGGCGACGGCCACCGGGTTCGCGCCCTTCCGTCGCTTCTGGGCGGTCGAGTTCCCGCTCGCCGGCCCGGTGATCCTCGCCGGCCTCCGGGTGACCGCGGTCAGCACGATCTCGCTCGCCACCGTCGGCATCCTGATCGGCGTCACGAACCTCGGCTACCTCTTCACGAACGGTCTCGAGCGCCGCATCATCGCCGAGGTCTTCGCCGGCGTGATCGCGGTGGTGATCATCGCGCTCGTGATCGATCTGATCCTGCTGTTGATCGGCCGCGCGCTCATGCCGTGGACCCGGGCGGCCTCGAAGGCCACCGCGAGCCGCGCGATCGCCGTGGGGGCTCCCGCATGAACCTCTTCGTCGAAGCCTTCGCCTGGATCTTCGCGCCCGCGCAGTGGACCGGCACCTACGCGCTGCCCAAACTCCTCGGCGAGCACCTCGCCCTCACCGCCATCTCGGTGCTGATCGCCGCGGCCATCGCGATCCCGATCGGCTGGTTGATCGGGCACACGGGCCGCGGCCGCGAGATCGCCGTCGCCGTCTCGGGCGCCGCCCGCGCCATCCCCTCGTTCGGACTCATGGTGCTGCTCGTGCTCCTCCTCGGGGTGCTCCGCATCCCCGAGGCCGCGATCATCACCTTCGTTCTCCTCGCGATCCCCTCACTGCTCGCCGGTGCGTACACAGGGCTCGAGGCCATCGACCGCCGCACGCTCGATGCCGCCAAGGCGATGGGCATGACCGGGTGGCAGGTGTTCTGGAAGGTCGAAGTTCCCCTGGGGCTGCCGCTGCTGGTCGGCGGCATCCGCTCGGCGCTCCTGCAGGTCATCGCGACCGTCACGATCGCCGCCTACGTGAACCTCGGCGGGCTCGGCTGGCCGATCATCCAGGGCATCCCGCTGCGCCGGTTCGACCAGGTGCTCGCGGGCGCGATCATCGTCGCGGTGCTCGCCCTGATCGTCGATCTGCTCCTCGCCACCGCGCAGCGCGCCGCCGTTCCCGCGGGACTCCGCGGGGGTGGGCCGCGCACCGACGGCAAGCGACCGAGACGAACCGCAGCCGCGGCTTCAGGCCGCAGCTCGGCCACGGCATCCGCCTCCGAACCCGCACCCGCCACCGCCTGAGCGTCCGCTCGGCGTCGTCCACCTGAATCCACAGCACCGAAGTCCCCGCACTTCCCAGAGAAGAGGAAATCCATGTTCACAGCACGAGGCAAGCGCTCCGTCCTCGCCGTCGGCCTTGTCGCCGCGGCCGCGCTCACCCTGTCGGCCTGCGGCGGCAGCAACCCGCTCGACGAGCCGTCCGACTCCAGCGGCTCCGGCGGCGGCGACACGATCGTCGTCGGCTCGCAGGCGTACTACTCGAACGAGATCATCGCCGAGATCTACGCCCAGGCCCTGTCGAACGCCGGCTTCGACGTCGAGACGCAGCTCAACATCGGCCAGCGCGACGCGTACATGCCCGAGGTCGAGTCCGGCGCGATCAACGTGTTCCCCGAGTACACGGGCAGCCTGCTCGAGTACCTGTCGGACGACGAGATCGACGTCACCAGCCCGGACGACGTCTACGCCGCCCTTCAGGACGCCCTGCCCGACAGCCTGACGGCTCTCGACTTCGCCGAGGCGTCCGATCAGGACACCTACACGGTGCTCAAGAGCTTCGCCGAGGAGAACGGCATCACCTCGATCGCCGACCTGTCGAAGGCTCCCGCGCCCGTGACCATCGGTGCGGCCCCCGAGTTCGAGCAGCGTCCGTACAACCCGGCCGCCGCCAAGGAGGTCTACGGCGTCGACCTGCAGTTCTCGGCCACCGGCCCGAGCACGCTCGAGTCGCTGCTCGCCGGCGAGATCCAGGTCGCCGACATCTACACCGCCGACCCGGCCTTCGAGACCGAGGAGATCGTGGCGCTCGAAGACCCCGAGAACCTGATCATCTCGTCGAACGTCGTGCCGATCGTGTCGAGCGACATCGCCGACGAGGTCTCCGACGTGCTCAACGAGGTCAGCGCCAAGCTCACCGCCGAGGAGCTCGTGTCGTTGAACGTGCTCAGCACGGTCGACCAGCAGTCGTCGAAGGACATCGCCAAGAAGTGGCTCGAGGACCAGGGCCTGATCTGACCTCCTGACCGCATCTCCAGAAGTGCCCGGGCCCGCAGGGGTCCGGGCACTTCTGCGTGCGGCCCCGGCGTCGGCTCGGCGTTCCACCCGGCGTCCGCTCGGCGTTCCACTCGGCGTCCGGTCGGCATCCGAAAGCCGGGAGGCATCGAAACCCATCACGCGCGTCGAGGCCCATCAGCGCCGACGTCGCGGGCGGTGGGCTTCGACGCGACTGGTGGGTCTCGACGCGTGAGGGCGCGAGAAGAACGGACGGGGGGAGGCGGACTACACCCGCGCGTCCTGCTTCGGAACCAGGACCTGCTTGATGACGATGAGGATGGATGCTGCGACCGGCACCGCCACGAGGGCCCCGAGCAGGCCGAGCAGCGTGCCGCCCGCGAGAGCACCGATCACCACGAGCGAGCCGGGGATCGCGATCGCCTTGTTCATGACGCGCGGGGTGATGACGTACGCCTCGATCTGCATGTAGACGAGGTAGATCGCCGCGAAGATCAGTGCACCGATCGGATCGGTGAAGAGCGCGAGGCCCGTGCCGATGATCCAGAACATCACCGATCCGACGAGGGGGATCAGGGTGATGCAGAACGCGACCGTGGCCATGAGCGGCGGGAAGGGCAGGCCCAGGAACGTGTAGAGAAGCAGGGCGAGGATCGCGTTGAAGAAAGCGAGCACGACCATGCCCATCACGTACCCGCCGACCGAGTCGGTGATCTGGTCGGTGATGTCACCGGCGCGAGCGCGGTCGCGGGCGGGGATCAGACGCAGCATGCTCTGCTTCATGCCGGGGAGCGTCGCCACGAAGTACAGGGTCAGCACGAGCACGACGATCACGCCCGAGATCCCGGTGGCGATGGATGCCCCGACCTGCAGCGCCCCGCCGCCGATGCTGGCGATGTTGCCGGGGTCGGTGAGGAACTTCTGCACGTCGGCCACGAGGCCCTGGAACTGGTCGCCGAACTGATCGTCGAGCGTGGCGTAGAGATCGCTGCGTTGGAAGTCGGCGATCATCCCGGGCACCGAGCGCACGAAGCTCGCGATCTGCTCGATCACGATCGGCAGCACCATCCACAGGATCAGCGCCACGACCACGATGAGCGAGAGGATCACGATGACCACCGAGATCGCGCGCGAGAGCCCGCGTCGCTCGAGGAAGCGCACCGACGGATCGAGTCCGAGCGCCGCGAACAGGGCAAGGGCGATGTAGATGAGCACGGTCGACAGGCTCGTGACCGCGAGACCCAGCACGATCGCGCCGAGACCGCCGAGGGTCACGAGGAAGCCGAAGACGAAGGGGCGGTCGATCCGCGTCCAGAACGAGCGGCTCGGCGTCATCGGCTCGGTGACCCCCGCGCGGGGCGGGCCCGAGGCGAGCGACTCCCCGGAAGCAGCCGACGACGCCGGAGGAGCAGGTTCCGGCGCAGAGGAGGAAGCCGATCCCGTCGACGAAGCCGGCTGCTGCTCGGCGGCCGATGCGGCGTCGTCGGAGGGCGCGGATGCCGGCGGCTTCTCGTTGCTCATGTGCTCACGATAGCGGTGCACGGCCTCTGATCACGGGCGCTGCCGTGCGCTCTAGAGTGGAGGCATGACCGCGCCCCAGGACCCGAAGGCCGAGCTGCTGCGCCTGCGCGCCAGCATCGACAACATCGACGCCGCGCTGATCTTCATGCTCGCCGAGCGCTTCCGGGCGACTCAGCAGGTCGGTCATCTCAAGGCCGAGTACGAGATGCCCGCCTCCGACCCCGGCCGCGAGGAGCAGCAGGTCGCCCGCCTGCGCGCGCTCGCCGAGGAAGCGCACCTCGACCCCGAGTTCGCCGAGAAGTGGTTCAACTTCGTGGTGGCCGAGGTCATCCGCCACCACACCGCGGCGGCCGAGTCGCGCTGACCCCTGCGGGGGCGCCGCGGGCGCGAGAAAACGGAGAGGCATCGTGCGCCGCGTGGCGTGCCGACGACGGACACGCCGCGCGCACCGGCATCCGTCTCGGTTTTCACGCGTCGCGGGTCAGACCGTGATCGTCCGGCCGGTCACGAGGCCCTCGACCGCGAGCGTGTAGGCGCGACCGATCTCGTCGTCGCCGACCGGGCGGTGGCCGGCGAACAGCGGGTGGTAGCCGGGGGAGTTCTCGAGCACGTCGGGCGAGACCGCGTTGATGCGGATGCCGCGGGGCGCCTCGGCGGCCGCTGTGATCACGAACGACTCCAGCGCGCCGTTCGCCATCGCCGCCGCAGCCCCGGTGGCGATCGGGTCGCGCGACAGCACGCCGGTGGTGAGCGTGATCGAACCGCCGTCGCGCACGTGCGCGATCGCCTGACGCACGACCTCGATCTGCGGCAGCGTCTTGCCGAGGAACGCCGCCGTGTAGTCGTCGCGATCGAGGTCGGTGAGGTGCTTGAACGGCACGGAGCCCGCCGCCACGACCACGGCGTCGATGTCTTTCACCCCGTCGAACAGGGCGGCGATCGACGCGGCATCCGACAGGTCGACGCCCACCTCGCCGCTGCGCGACGCGCGGATCACCTCGTGCCCGCGGGACTCCAGCGTGTCCGAGACGACGCGGCCGATGCTTCCGGATGCTCCGATGACGACGATCTTCATGACCTCAGTCTTCCACCGCAGACGGACGAAGGGCCCGGCGTTCCCCGTCCGCCGGGCCCTTCCGAGGCCATCGCGGAGCCGAGCCGCGGTGATCTCTGAGCAGTCGGTGCCGGTCGTCGCTCTCCCGCACTCCCCAGTGCACGGATGAACCCCCCCTCGACCGCGTCCTCCCGACCCCGGTGCTCGGAGCCTCCCGCGTTCGACACCTTCCGAAGATCAGGAGCGCCTCGCGCCCCTCGTGATACATCGTGTCGAGAAAAAGTTCGTCGAGAGGTCAGAACCCGGCGCCGTGGCACTGGAACGGTGCGCGGTGGCCGGTCTCCTGCGCGGCGACGGCGAGGGCGGGCGCGGGCTCCATGCCGTCGGCGAGGTACCCGTGCACCGCGGCGAGCAGCTCGCACGCGACGTCGTCGGGCACGGTGACAGGGGCGGCGATCACGCAGCGGGTGCCGGCGTGCAGCCATACCCGCGTCATGCCGAGCGCCTCCTCGCCCCAGCGCACCGCCGATCGCCCGAGCTCGCACGCCGAGAGGACGACCGTCTCGGGGGCCGTGGGGATCAGGTCGACGTCGTAGCCGAACAGCGTGCCGTCGGCGAGCTCGAAGCCCGAGAACAGGGGGTTGTCGGCGGAGTGCCGCCCGTGCGCGGCGATGTGCAGCAGATCGGATGCCCCGGCCAGCTCGGTCACGGCCGACACCGTCGCCTCGCCTCCGAGGAGGGCGGGGGTCGCGGCATCCGTCGGCGCCCAGGCTTCGCGCGCTCGCTGCACCTCTTCGACGGCGCGGGGCACGCGCGGGCCGGTGGCGAAGCCGATGCGTTGCGGGTGACGACCCGTGGGGCGGCGGGTGCGCACTTCGGCCCAGCGCGACGCCGAGGTCGCGACCGTGAAGGGCACGCCGTGCATGCCGGGCAGCATCGCCCACGGCACACCGGCGAGCACGCCGGGCAGGGTGAGAACGATGCGGTGGGAATCCGCCGGGGCCACGGCGGCGCGCACGGGGGTGAGGAGTTCGTCGTCGAGGGTCTGCAGGCGCGCGGCGAGCGAGCGCTCGATCAGCGCGGCGAGGGGGCCGCCTCGGGTGAGGGCGGCGACGTCGAGGTCGGCGCGGAGCCCGTCCATCGCGGCGCGCACCCGCGGCCACGACAGTTCGACGACCGACGCTCCGGATGCCGTCGTCGCGACGCACAGCAGCTCGTCGCCCGTGTAGAGGTACGCGAGAAGCGCCGTGCCGGAGTCGAGGTGCGCGCGGGCGCCGGTGAGATCGAGACGCCCGCGGGTCTCACCGGCGCCGGTCGCCGCCCACTGCCGCTCGCGCACCCGGTCGCGCAGCACGCGCACGCGGGCGTCGGTCGTCCAGTCGGCACCGGCGAGGTCGGCGCGCAGCATCCGCAGCTCGGCGAGATCGGATGCCTGTGCGTCGTCGACCGGCGGACGCACCGGCGCGACCTGGTGGCTGAGGTGACGGGCGCGCTCCGCCCACTCGAACAGCACGGCGGGGTCGCGCGTCCTCGCCGCCGCCCGAAGCCCCGCGAACATCAGATCCGTGCCGTGCATCGCGACGGACGCCTGCAGGTCGAGCGCGCCGAACGACTGCTGCCACGAGGTGAGCAGGTCGAGTCCCTCGGTCGCCGCGCGCAGGGCCGCCGTATGGCGACCGCCCGCCGCCGCCCGGGCTGCGCGCACCTCGTGCGCCCTCAGCCGCAGCGGTGTGGGGGCGCTCGCATCGACGCGCGGCATCCGTCCGCTGCCGTCGCGGCGCGCGTCGAGGCGCAGGGCGGTCGCCTCGGTGCGGAAGCCGCCGTGCGCGAGAGCGGATGCCGTGCGCTCGATGTCGTCGTCGATGCGCGCACTGCGGCCCGAGGGGCGGGTGCGCAACCGCGACTCGAGGCGCACGGCGTCGGCGCGCGCCGCCCAGCCCGCACTGCCGAGGGCGGCGAAGCGGCGGGCCGCGGTGCGTGCCATGCGCTCGGCCGCCACCGGATCGTGCCGCATCAGGGAACGCGACAGGTGGAACTCCGCCTCTCCCCGGGCCTGCGGCATCCGCTGCGCTCCGAACTGCGCGGCCACCCGGGCGAGCAGGGCCTCGGCCTCGGTCGTGAGCCCGGCATCGCGGAGCACCTCGGCGCGGTCGAGGTCGCTGATCGCCGTCGCGAGGTCGCTGGTCGCCGCGAACACCGGGCGCGAGGCGGTCATGAGCGACAGCGCGGTCACCAGGTCTCCGCCGAGCAGCGCTGCGTAGCCGAGGTTGTGGCGGGCCTCGGCGAGGGGCTCCTCGTCGCCGTTCGCCTCGTAGACCGCGACGGCCCGGTGCAGATCGTCGGTCGATGCCGCGAGTTCGTGCCGCTGCATCCGCACCATCGAACGGTTCATGAGGCAGTTCGCGAGCTCGGTGCTCTCGTCGCCGGTCGCCCCCAGCGCGTCGATCGCGCGGCTGAGCATGACCTCGGCCTCGGCGAGGGCGCCGCCGTGCATGAGCAGCGTGCCGAGCTGCCCGCTGAGCAGCGCGACGGTCGCCGCGCTCAGGCCCGCGCGATCGAGCGCCTCGCGGCACAGCTGCTCGGCCTCGGACGGATGCCCGGTCTGCGCCTGCACGTAGGCCCGGGTGCCGTCGATCCGCGCCCGCAGGTCGACGTCGTCGGCGCGGGACGCTGCGTCGTCGAGGGCGCGACGGGCCGCCGCGAACCGTCGGGCGTTGGCCGCTTCGACCCCGCGCCGGTGCAGTTCGCTCGCGGACAGGGGCATCCCCCCAGAATGCCGGTTCGCGGCACCCCGGGGGAAGGCCCGGCGCAGGGCCCGCCGAAACCCGTCGGTCCCGTCCAGACCCACCATCCGCGATGTCGCCGGCGGTGGGCCGGGTCCCTTCGACAGGCTCAGGGACCCAGCCGATGCGCCACGGGCGGGTCAGTCGACCGGGGAGGGCAGGTCGGCGACCACCGACGTCACGGCGGCATCGACGGCATCCGCATCCGCCTCCGAGATCTCGCCCAGGAGTGCCGCGATCCGGCCGGCGACGTACGGCGCCGCGAACGACGTTCCGCTCCACACCGCGAAACCCCCGCGATAGTCGTCGGGGTCGATGGTCTCGCGCCGCAGCCCGTCGATGTCGGCCCGCGTCATCGCCTGCTGACCGCCCACGAACGCCGGCGACGTGCTCACGACCGCCGCCCCCGGGGCATACAGCCGCACCCACGGCCCGACGTTCGAGAACAGCGCGACCGAACGCGCGGAGGGATTGAGCGCCCCGACCGAGACGAGCGGTGCCCAACGGTCGCGGGTGATGCCGTTGTCGGCGCCCGGCCACGCCCACAGCGACGCCGGGAACGACGGGCGGTCGATCGCATCGTTGCCGGCCGAGCACACCACCACGCAGCCGAGCTCCCGCGCCTTGGCGAGCAGCGCGTAGAGGGTGCGGCTGTAGAGGCCGTCCTCCGGGGTCTCGTGGTAGTACCCGAGCGACAGGTTGAGCACGTCGATCGGATGCCCCGTCTCCGGGTTCTCGCGATACCGCCGCAGCAACTCGATCACCTGCGCGAGCGTCGTCAGCAGGTCGCTCTCGTCGACCACCCCGAGCGCCCCGGCGACGCGCACCGAGAGGATGTCGGCATCCGGCGCGACCTGGCGCACGATGCCCGCGATGAACGTGCCGTGCCCCGCGACCGCGTCGATCTCGCCGTCGAGCTGTCCGTAGAGGTCGGGGTAGCGCTCGGGATCCGCGTCGTCGGTCAGGCCGATCGGCACGCCGTCGAGCTCGACGTGCCGGGTGACGATGTCGTCGGGAAGCCAGTCGTGCACCCCGCAGCCGGTGTCGAGCACCGCCACCACGGGGCGCCGCCCCGTCGTCGGGTCGGGTCCGCGCCGCGGCCCCGGACCCAGCCAGCTCACCGGCTGGCGCGCGCCGCGACCCGGCTCGAGGTAGTCGTCGCTGCCGCCGGCTGCCCCGCGCACGGGGTTCGTGCGGCTGAACGGGTTGGTGCGGCTGAAGGGATTCGTGCGGCTGAACGGGTTGAGACCCACCGGGTCGATCGACAGCACGTGTTCGAGACTCGTGCGCGGCATGGTCGAGCGCGACATGCGGCGGGCGCGCTGCAGCACGCGCCAGGCATCCGGAGCGACCGGGGATTCGCCGCCCGTCGGTTCTTCGGGGGTGGTCAGGCGCGCGCGGAGGAAGCCGGGGACGCCGGGCAGCAGCTCGCCCGCGTTCTCACGATCGGATGCCTCGATCTCGAGCGTCCATCCGAACGAGTCGGCCGCATCGCGCAGTGTGCGCAGCTCGCGGTCGTACTCCTCCCCGTTCTCGAAGTCCTGCGTGATCAACAGGCGCGTGGGCAGGTACGCGGTGGGGAACGCGCGGATGCCGTCGACCGGCTCCACGCTCGGATCCAGGGCTGTGCCGCGCCTGATCGATCCCTCCGCCCGGTCCTGCCAACTCCACCCTCTCGGCTGCTCCATGCGTCATCCCTTCCTGCGCGGGTCCTTCCCCGCGTTCCATCCCCGGTGCCCGTCGGGTCGGCGGGCACCGCCACAGCTCACAGCGGTCACATCGATCTACAGCGGTACAGCGGTCACTGCGGTACAGCGGTCACTGCGGTACAGCGGTCGCGGCGATACGGCGGTCACGGCGCAACGGCGGTCAGAGTTCGAACCGCGGCGTCGCGAGCGTGCGCGCCTCGCCGCCGACCGTGGTGGTCAGGCGCACCGTGGTCATGCCCGCGGGCACATCGTCGAACACGAAGCGTCCGGTCTCGGCGGGTGCGGTCGCTCGGATCGTCTCGCCCGCCGAGCCCTCCTCGCCCTGCGCGAGCACGATCTCGGCGGCCGCCGAGTCGACCCACCCGTCGACGCGGCGCAGGCCACCCGCGCTCGTCGTGACGTGCAGGAGGATGCTCGTCGTGCCGTCGCTGAACTGCAACGTCAGGGCGTCCGCGTCTCCGCGTACCGCGCCGAGCTGGTGCTCGATCAGCGTCAGCAGCGCGTACTCCTGGTTCAGCCCGTCGGCGGCGACCGCTGCGATCATCCGATCGACGAGCGTGTCGGGTACGGGGTCGGCATCGATCCACATCGCCCGCAGCTCGGCGAACAGGGCGTCGTCGTGGGCACTCATGCGATCCCCTCCGTCCGCGGGGCGGTGTCGAGCAGCGAGCGCAGCTTCGCCAGGCACCGCTGCCGGGTCGGGCCGATACTTCCCACCGGCATCGCGAGATCCTGGGCGAGGCGGGCGTAGTCCGGGCGGTCCTCGAACGCGACCACCCGCAGCAGGCGCTGACAGCGTTCGGCCAGTCGTCGAACGGCGTCCCAGAGCTGCCGCCGCTCATCCGCGATCGCCGCCCGCGCTTCGGCGGAGTCCTGCACCGGCAGAAGGGCGTCGAGGTCGTCGGCATCCGTCGTGTCGACCCTTGCCTGGGCCTTGCCCACCCGCCAGGCCTCGCGCCGGGCGGTCGTGGTGAGCCAGGCCGAGACCGCCTGCGCATCGGAGATCGTGGCGTGACCGCGCACCAAACGCATCCAGGTGGTCTGCACCACGTCTTCGGCGAGTGTGCGCTCGAGTCCATAGGCCCGGACGACATGCCACAGCACGGGCGTCATCAAGCGGACGAGCCCGTCCATCGCGCGACCGTCGCCCTCGCGCCATGCGTCGAACAGATTCGCCGCATGCTGCCAGCGAGGGGGACCGTCGTCCGACGCAGGATCGAGCGCGGTGCCGGGAGCACCGTCGATCATGAAAGACATTGTGAGCACACCTACCAGGAGCACGGCAAGAGGTTTCTGATACATGACGTGATTGGTCGGAGTCCAGGAATTCGGGGAGCGGATGCCGTCATGCCGGGCCGATACGGTGGAGGGGTGACTCTTCTCGCCGTCATCCTCTTCCTCAATGCCGCCTTCAATGCGATCGCGTGGCCGCAGTTCCTCCGCCGCGTCGCGAAGGATCCGCGTGCCAAGGATGCGAACGGCAAGGCCACGAAGTTCCTGATCGTGCACATCGTGCTGATCTCGATCGCGCTGACCCTCGCGCTGCTCTCGCTCCTCGCCGGCATCGCCGCGCTCACGGGCGCGCTGTAGCTCAGGGCTCGACCGACCCGGTGCCTCGGCGCCGCCCACTCGGGACGCTCACCCGGCACCGCTCACCCGGCACAACTTCGGAGATCCGCGGCGACTTGCCGGGCGACGGCATCCGTTACCGGGGTGCCGTGCTCGAATCTCCGAGGTTGTGCGGGCCGGGGTTGTTCGGCAGGGTCAGGTGCGCAGTCGCGGAGGTCGGGGGCGGATGCCGACGGGTCAGGCCTCGTACCGGCGGGCGTGACCGGCCCACCGCGCCTCGACGGGCAGGGCGCGCAGTGCGCGGTTGCCGATCGCCAGTATCGCCGCCACTGCGCAGAGCGCCGCGCACACCAGGATCGTGTTCTGGCGGCCGACCCAGGCCAGCCCGAACCCGGCGATCAGCGGTCCGAGCGGCATCGCCCCCATGCCCAGCACTCCGGCGGCGCTGTTCGCGCGCCCCAGCAGGCGACTCGGAGTCGCGACCATGAAGTAGCCCATCATCCCGGCGTTGAGGGCGGGCACGAGCAGCACTGCCGCGCCGAGCACGGCGATGATCGCCCACGGTTCGACCATCCACGACAGCGCGACGGTGGCGACCGCGACCACCGACAGGGTGGTGATGGTCAGGATGCCGGCGCCGATGCGCGGAACCAGCAGCGGTGCGATCACGGCGCCGACCAGCATCACGGCCCCGACTCCGGCGCTCAGTGCTCCGATCAGCAGTTCGGAGTGCCCCGCCTGCTGCAGCGCGTAGATGGTCGTGGTGATCGCGGCGTTGAAGCCGAGGTTCACGATCGTGGTGATCGCGAGCACGCCGCCGAGGTCCGGACGGGAGAACAACCAGCGGAACGCCTCGCCCAGCTCGGCGAGGGCGTTCGGGCGGGCGCCGGTCGGGCGGGCGCCGGTCGGGCGGGTGCGGGTCGGGCGGGTGGGAAAACCCGGATCGCCCGCGGCATCCTCGGCGTGTTCGGGCCCGACGCGCCGAGCATCCGTCTGTTCGTCTCCGTTTTCGCGCGTCGTGCGCGACCCGCCCCGCGCGAGCACCCACGCGGTACCTGCGGAGATCAGGTGGCACAGCGTCATGACGAGGCCGACCAGCCACCCTCCGACGCCGAGCAGCACGCCGCCGAGAGGCCCGCCCGCGAGCTGCAGCGCGGCATCCCGCCCCTGGTTGGCGGCCTGCGCGCGTCCCATCGCGTCGTCGGGGACGATCTCTTTGAGCGCGCTCTCGCCGGCCACGTCGAAGAGCCCGCTGCGTGCCGCGAGCAGCAGGTTGATCGCGAACAGTGCGGTGAAGGTCAGCGCATCGCTCGCCGCGAGCAGGGTGAACGCCGCGGCGAGCGCGATGCCGAGCAGTGCGCCGACGAGCATCAGCACGACGCGGCGGTGGCGGTCGGCGAGCACCCCGCCGATCAGGGTCGTGAGCAGTCGCGCGACGAGGCCGGCCCCGGCGATGATGCCGGCCTGTGCGGGATCGTCGGTGACGATCAGGGCGAGAAGAGGGATCGCGAAGCCCGACAGTGCGGCGGCGAGGCCCTTGCTCGTGTCGCTCACGAGCCAGGTGAGATAGCGGGTGTTCCGCCAGAGGCGGTGCGGGGCGATCGCGGTGGTCATGGCTCGATGGTAGATCCGCAAGAACAGTTGCGCAACTAATATTGCGCAACTTGGCGTGCGGATAGACTCGGCGCATGGCTGACGACGAGACCCCGGCGGATGCCGAGTGGATGACCTCGGCGATGCTCAAGGCGTTCGCGAACCCGCTGCGCCGACGCATCCTGCGCCTGTTCTCACGCCACGAGCACCTGCGAGCCGCGGACATCGCCGCCGAGCTCGAGGTGCCGGCCAACAGCGTCAGCTTCCACCTGCGGGCGCTGGCGGATGCCGGGCTCATCGTCGAAGCGCCCGAGCACGCACGCGACCGCCGCGACCGCGTGTGGACGAGTCGCAAGGGTGCGCTCAACGTCGGTGGCCCCGAGAACCCCGTCGTGGACGAGGCGCTCGGAACCGCCGTGATCTCGGCCATCGCCGAGGAGCATCAGGACCTGTTCCGCCGGGTGATCGCGTGGACGCCCGAGTACGTCGCCGGTCGCACGGCCGAGGTGCACGCGACCTTCTCGCAGCGCACGATCCGGCTCACGGAAGCCGAGTTCGAGACGGCCATGCTCCGCGTGAACGGCGTGCTCGACGAGGCGCAGAACGCGCACGACGACGCCGACCCCGCCGGCCGCCACTGGCAGATCGACGTGATCGGCGCCGACGACACCATCTGATCGGTACCGCGGGGTGGGGCCCTTCGACAGGCTCAGGGACCCAGTTCCGGGTCCGACCCCAGTTCCGGGTCCGACCCCAGTTCCGGGTCCGACCCCGGTTCCGGGTCCGACCGCAGTTCCGGGTCCGACCCCGGTTCCGGGTCCGACCCAGTTCTGGGCTGCTGAGCCTGTCGAAGCATCCCCCGCGTGTGAGTGGCTACGGCTTCGCGCGTCGGAAGGCGAGGAACGAGACCGCCGACAGCACCGCGACCCCGAGTAGACCCCAGAGCGCGAGACCGAGGGCGCCGGCCTCGAGGATCGCCACCCACACGCGCTCCCACAGCTCGAGTCGCGTGGTGAGGAAGACCAGGCCGATCAGCACGAGCGACAGCCCCACGCCCACGATCGTGAGCACCGTCGGTCCCCAGCTCTTGTAGATCGTCGCGCCGGTGAAGCCGAGCACGAAGAGGAGCAGTGCCAACGTGAAGTACACGATGAACGCGCCGAACGGTCCCGCGTGCCACAGCCACGGCAGGTAGAAGACGTAGCCGTTGATTCCGTACCCGTTCGTGAGGGTCTCGATCGCGCCGCCGAGCAGGAAGATCGCGCCGAGGAACGCGCTGCCGAGGATCGCGGTGAGGATCGTGCCCGTGAAGAACTCCCGGCGGGTCACGCTCATGGCTTGCGAGAACGGGAAGGTCATGGTCATCGCCGAGATCCCGATCGCGAAGAAATACCACAGCGGGGCCTGGCCGCCGCCGCCGTACTTCGGTTCGTCGCCGGGGATCATCGTGTAGATCAGCACAGAGATCACCACGGCGGATCCGAGGATGATCAGCGGCACCCAGACGAAGGTCTGTCGGTTGATGAGCTGCAGGCGGACGACGTTGAGCGTGCGTCGCATCAGAGTGCCCCTTCCTTCACGGCCGAGGGGTGCTCGGCCTTCTGGGTGAGTCGGACGATCAACTGCTGGAGAGAGACGGGCGCGAGGTCGAGCCCGAGTCCGGTGACCTCGGCTCGCTCGGCCGGCGAGAGGGCGCCGAGCACGGTGACGGATGCCACGCGTCCGAGAGCTTCGCGGTGGAGGACTTCCCGGTCGCCGACCCAGGAGTCGACCGCAGCGGCGTCGCCCACGACGGTCACGGCACGGTCGCGCACGGCATCCGTGTCGTCGTTCAGGAGGATGCGTCCCTGGTCGATCACGATGACCTTCTCGATGAGGTTCGAGACCTCGTCGATCAGGTGCGACGACAGGATGATGGTGCGGGGATGCTCGGCGTAGTCCTCGATGAGGCGGTCGTAGAAGATCTGCCGGGCGACGGCATCGAGACCGAGGTACGGCTCGTCGAAGAACGTCAGTTCGGCGCGTGCGGCGAGCCCGATGATGACTCCGACCGCCGAGAGCTGGCCGCGCGAGAGCTTCTTGATCGTCTGCTTCATCGGCAACTCGAACTCGGCGATGAGGTCGTCGGCGAGGGCCTGGTCCCAGTTCGGGAAGAACAGGCGGGCGGCCGTGAAGGCGTGCCGCGGGGAGGCGTCGTCCGGGTACTTCTGGCTTTCGCGCACGAAGCAGATGCGGCTCAGTACGCGGGAGTTCTCGTAGGGATGCTCGCCGAACACGCGCACCGAGCCCGAGGTCTCGAAGTTCTGGGCGGTGAGGAGCGACATGAGCGTCGTCTTGCCGGCACCGTTGCGGCCGAGGAGCCCGTAGATGTGCCCGCCCTCGAGCGAGAGCGACACGTCGTCGAGCGCCCGAGTGTCCTTATAACGCTTGGTGAGGTTCTGCACCTCGATGACGGTGGTCATGCGGGGGTCTTCCCTTCTCGTGCGGTGGGGGTGCGGGCCGCGCGCTCGGCGAGCAGCGCGGCGAGGTCGGCGGCGTCGAGTCCCAGCGTGCGGGCCTCGACGATCAGCGGATCGATGTACCTGTCCGCGAACGCGGCGCGGCGCTCGCCGAGGAGGCGTTCGCGGGCGCCTTCGGCGACGAACATGCCGATCCCGCGGCGCTTGTAGATGACGCCCTTGTCGGTGAGCATCGCGACTCCTTTCGCGGCGGTGGCGGGGTTGATGCGGTAGAACGCGGCGAGCTCGTTGGTCGAGGGCGCCTGGGCCTCCTCGGCCAGTGAGCCGTCGACGATCGAGTCCTCGATCTGTTCGGCGATCTGGAGGAAGAGGGGTTTGCCTTCTTCGATCACGCGTCCTCCGTGGGTTATGGGGTTACTTACATGACTAACTAACCCCATAACCACGAACGCTGTCAACCCCTCGGTCGCGTAGATTCGTAAGGACCCCCGACGAACCCACGCGAAGGACACCCCATGGCACGGCTTCAGGACGGATGGGGCGACGAGCCCCTCACCGCACGCGACAAGGGGCTCCCCGAGCGAGCGATCGGGCTGACCGTCGACGAGTTCCTCGCGACCGGTCCGCGGCTGTCGGAGTTCTGGACGCCGATCATCGCGCTCGACGACGCCGCGATGCGCCACAACCTCGCCGTCATGGCGGCGTGGACCGAGGCCCGGGGCCTGCAGCTCATGCCCCACGGCAAGACGACCATGGCCCCGGCGCTCTGGCAGCGCCAGCTCGACATCGGATGCCACGGCATCACCCTCGCGACCATGGGCCAGGTGCGCACCGCGCGCACCTTCGGGCTCGACAGCGTCATGCTCGCGAACGCCGTGGTCGACGCGCGCTCGCTGCAGTGGCTCGCCGGAGAGCTCGCCGATCCCGACTTCCGCTTCGTGAGCTGGGCCGACTCCCTCGAGACCGTCGACGCGATGGAGCGCACCCTGCGCGAGACCGACCTGCCGCGTCGGGTCGACGTCTGCGTCGAGCTGGGTGCCGAGGGCGGGCGCACGGGCGCCCGGAGCGTCGAGGCGGCGATCGAGATCGGGCGTCGGATCGCGGCATCCGATGTGCTCCGGCTCGCCGGCGTCGGCGGGTATGAAGGCGCCCTGGGCCACGACCGATCGGATGCCGCGCTCGCCGCCGTGCGCGCTTACCTCGTCGACCAGCTCGTCGTGCACGAGGCGCTCGGCGACCTGTACGACGAGGGCGACGTGTTCGTCACCGCCGGCGGCAGCGCCTACTTCGATCTGGTCGCCGAGGTCTACGCGCCCGCGATCGCCCGCGACTCCCGCACGCGCTTCACGCTGCGCTCGGGCGCGTACATCGTGCACGACGACGGGTTCTACCGCGGCATCTCCCCGCTCGACGAGACGTTCCCCGGCGCGGAGGCGGCCGGGGCGTTCCGCTCGGCGATGCGGGGATACGCGCGCGTGGTCTCGCACCCCGAGCCTGCGCTCGCCCTGCTCGACGGCGGCAAGCGCGACTTCCCCTTCGACGAGGGTCTGCCCGTGGTACACGGGGTCGCCCGCGACCTCGGTGAGCCGCTCGAAGCGCTCGCCGGGGCATCCGTCACGGCGATGAACGACCAGCACACCTTCCTGCGCGGGGCGGACGTCGCGATCGGCGACGTCGTCGCCCTCGGACTCTCGCACCCGTGCACCGCATTCGACAAGTGGCACTTCCTGCCGGTGGTCGAATCGGCGGACTCGGACCGCGTCGTGGAGCTCGTGCGCACGTTCTTCTGAGGCCCCGCGGGGGCCCTTCGATGAGCTCAGGGAGTCGTCGAGGACCCTGGGTCGCTGAGCCTGTCGACGTGTCGCAGGCCCCGACTCACTCGAGATCGCGGGGAGCCGTGAATGCGGCGACGGCCGAGATGATCGTCGTGGCCAGAAGTCCGAGCGAGAGCGCGACGATTGCCCAGGCCAGTCGGTAGCCGGCCATGGCGATCAAAGCGGAGGCCAGGGCGCCCACGAGCGTCAGAGCGAGTCCGATCGCGAACGACATCCGCGCGAATCGGGGCTGCGCGTTCGCTCCCAGCCACTCGTCACGGCGTCGCCCAGGGGTGCGGAGCCGCCAGAGCGTGACGAGCGGGAGAGCGAGGGCGAACACGACCGCGAGCGAGATGATGATCAACTCGTTCGACTCGGCCATGACCTCACCCTAGGGGCGTGCGCGCGGCGGGGCCCTTCGACGTGCTCAGGGACCCGGAGGAGAGGCCCGCCCCGCGTACAGTGAACGGGTGCCGGAGTTCCCCTATAGCCGCCTGCGTCGGTGGCCCGACGTCGAGGCCGCGAACCTGCAGGCGCACGACGCGACCGATCTGCTCCTCGTCGAGCGGGCGCTCGCCCTCGTCGCGGAGCGCGGAGTCGACGGCTCGGAGATCGCGGTCATCGGCGACGAGTACGGAGCGATCACGCTCGCCCTGACGGATGCCGGGCTGCGCGGCATCCGCGTGCACCAGGACCTGGCGACGGGGCGCCGAGCGCTCGACCGCAACGCCGCCGAGCTGGGGATCGACGGCTTCTTCGCGCACGAGCTCGATCACGAACTGCTCGACGGCGCGCGGATCGTGCTGCTGCAGCTGCCGAAGGCGCTCGCCGAGCTCGAGGAGATCGCGGATGCCGTCGCCCGCTGGGCGGCGCCCGACGCGGTGCTCGTCGCCGGCGGGCGCGTGAAGCACATGACCCTCGCGCAGAACGAGGTGCTCGGTCGCAGCTTCGGGGTCGTGCAGCCGCAGCGGGCCGAACGGAAGTCGCGGCTCATCGTCGCCTCAGAGGCGAAGGACGTGCCGGTCGCACCGCCTTTCCCGGTGAGCGCGACGCACGATGACGTGACGCTCGTCGCACACGGCGGAGCATTCGCCGGGTCGAAGCTCGACATCGGGACGCGGGTGCTGCTCGACGTGCTCGGGGTGGCGCGGGGTGGGGCCCTTCGACAGGCTCAGGGACCCAGTTCCGGTCCGGGACCCCGTTCCGGCCTGGGGTCCAGTTCCGGTCGGGGGCCCGGCTCCGGCCAGGGACCCAACCGCGGGGTTGCTGGGCCTGTCGAAGCGTCCCCCATGAGACCGACCGTCCTCGACCTCGGGTGCGGCACCGGCGCCCTCGCCGTCTCGTACGCTCTCGCCCACCCCGAGGCCCGTATCGTCGCCACCGATCGCTCGGCTGCAGCCGTCGCCTCCGCGCGCGCGACCGTCGTCGCGAACGGGGTCGACGACCGGGTCACGGTGACCCACGACGACGCGGCCTCCGCGGTGCCGGATGCTTCGATCGACGTGGTGCTGCTCAACCCTCCGTTCCACCTCGGCACGAGCGTCCACGCCGGTGCCGCGACACGCCTGTTCGAGGCATCCGCTCGTGTGCTCCGCCCCGGCGGCGAGCTCTTCACGGTGTTCAACTCATCCCTCGGCTACCGGGCCGAACTCACCCGGCTGATCGGGCCGACCGAGCAGGTGCACCGCACGCCGAAGTTCACGGTGACGCGCAGCATCCGTCGAACCTGAAATGGACCCCGCGAGGGGTCAGGACACGCCGCGATCGGATGCCGGTGCGCGGCGTGTCTTGACCCCTCAGCGGACTCGAGAATCGTTCGCGGCACGCCCGCCCAGGATTCGCTAGGTGCCCGAGCAATTCCCCGGTCAGCACGCCATTCTATGAGTATGCCGATAGACCGGATTTGCCCCTGACCGGCCATTTCGTTACGTTGGTCTGTGGGCCTGACGGCCCGAAGACCAGTCCGCGACCACGTCCTTCTTTCGATGAGCTGTGCTGCGAAGAGGCGTGGACGTACGGTCGTTGCTCTATCGCGGTGGATCCGAAATCCGCCGTCCGTGCCGCCACAGCAGACATGTCGAACGGCCTCGAGAGCATCACCCGGGCGTAACCGAAGCAGGCTCAGCCACCCGAAGGCGAGCCGCAGGGGAAACGTGTCCGAAACCGTTCTAGAAGCGCGCAATCTTTTCAAGGTGTTCGGGAAGAATCCGAACCAGGCCGTCCGTCGTCTGAAGGCGGGCGAGAGCCGAACCCAGGTCGCCGAGGCGGGAACCGCCGCCGTCATCGACGCGAGCTTCACCGTCAACCGCGGTGAGATCTTCGTCATCATGGGGCTCTCCGGCTCCGGCAAGTCCACCATCATCCGCATGCTCAACGGCCTGCACCCCGCCACCGACGGATCCGTCACGGTGAACGGCGACCCGATCACCGGCATCCCGGCCCAGCAGTTGCGCGAGATCCGCCGCGACCGCGTATCGATGGTCTTCCAGCACTTCGCCCTGCTGCCGCACCGCACGGTCGCTGCGAACGTCGCCTACCCGCTCGAACTCAAGGGCGTCGCGAAGGCCGAGCGCCTGGCCAAGGCCGACGAGATCCTGTCGCTCGTGGGTCTCGAGGGCCAGGGCGAGAAGATGCCGTCCGAACTCTCGGGCGGCATGCAGCAGCGCGTCGGCATCGCCCGCGCGCTCGCGGCCGACAGCGACATCCTGCTCATGGACGAGGCGTTCAGCGCGCTCGACCCGCTCATCCGCCGCGAGATGCAGGAGCAGCTGCTCGAACTGCAGCAGAAGCTGCACAAGACGATCGTGTTCATCACGCACGACCTCAACGAGGCGATGTTCCTGGGCGACCGGATCGCGGTCATGCGCGACGGCCGCATCGTGCAGATCGGCACGCCGGAAGACATCCTCACCGACCCCGCCAACGACTACGTCGAGCAGTTCGTGCAGGACGTCGACCGCGCACGCGTGCTCACCGCCGGCAACGTGATGGAGCGCCCGCGCCCCGTCGTCGCCGAGGGCGCAGGCCCGCGTACCGCGCTCCGCCAGATGCGCGACGCGTTCATGTCGGCGACCTACGTCGTCGGCCGCGACCGCAAACTCGTCGGGATCGTCACCGACCGGGATGCCGTGAAGCTGGTGCGCAAGGGCACCGCCAGCCTGCGCGACATCATCAAGCCGGTGCCGCAGAGCGTGAGCGAGGACGAGGTGCTGATGAACCTCTTCGTCCCCGCTGTCGAGTCGCCGCTCCCCCTCGCCGTGACGGATGCCGAGGGCCGCCTGGTCGGCGTCATCCCGCGGATCACCCTGCTCGCAGCGCTCGGCCCCGGGCCGAACGCCACCGGCGAGCTCACGCTGCCGCTGCAGCCCATGCCGCAGGCCGAGGTCGACGCGGTGCTCAACGACGGGTGGACGGCGGACCCTTCGACAGGCTCAGGGACCCAGGTCTACGGAGACGCCCCCACGAGTGAGGAGGTGCGCTGATGGACGGCTTCCGCATTCCTCTCGGCACGTGGGTCGCTGCCGGCGTCGACTGGATCAAGGACAACCTCGACGGTCTCCTCGGCGCGATCTCGTTCGTCGTGTCGTTCCTCGTCGACGGTCTGACGCGCACCCTGCTCAGCCCGCACTTCATCGTCATCATCGTGATCGCCGCGCTCATCGCGTGGCTGGTGCGCTCGTGGCAGCTCGCGATCGGCACGGTCGTGTCGTTCGGTCTGATCGTCGCCATGAACCTCTGGGTTCCGGCGATGCAGACGCTCGCGCTGGTGCTCGTCGCCGCCGTGATCGCCGTCGTCATCGCGATCCCGTTGGGCATCTGGTCGGCACGCAACGCCACCGTGCGCGCGATCCTCAAGCCGGTGCTCGACTTCATGCAGACGATGCCCGCCTTCGTCTACCTGATCCCCGCGATCGTGTTCTTCAGCATCGGTGTCGTGCCGGGCCTCGTCGCGACGGTCATCTTCGCGCTGCCCCCGGGCGTGCGACTGACCGAGCTCGGCATCCGCGGCGTCGACTCCGAGACGGTCGAGGCCGGACAGGCCTTCGGCGCCAAGCCGGGGCAGATCCTGCGCGGCATCCAGCTGCCGCTCGCGATGCCGACCATCCTCGCCGGTGTCAACCAGGTCATCATGCTCGCCCTGTCGATGGCGGTCATCGCCGGTATGGCGGGCGCCGACGGCCTCGGAAAGCTCGTCGTCGAAGCGATCTCGACCATCAACATCGCCAAGGGCGTCGAGGCGGGTCTGGGCGTCGTGCTCATCGCCGTGTTCCTCGACCGCGTGACGGCGGCGCTGGGCACGCTCGGTGAGAACCCGTCGTCGCTGATCGGCATGCTCGCACGGCGCAAGGCGACGCAGCGGGGTGTCGCGGCATCCGCTTCCGCGCCCACCGGCTCATCGGACGCGACGGATGCCGCCGACGAGGCCGAGCGCCACGTCGCCTCGCCCCACCGCGCCCCGATCACCACCGCCTGACCTCCCTTCCGCAGCACCACCGCAGTACCCGCAACACAGCACACATCCATACGTGACGAGAGAGATACACATGAAGAAGAAGCTCCTGACCATCGCGGCGATCGGCGCCGCAGCATCCCTGACCCTCGCCGGTTGCAGCGGCGACGGCATGGGAGGCACCGGAGGCGGCTCCGACAGCGGCGACGCCGGTTCGGGCGACAAGGGAACGATCACGCTCGGATTCCTGCCCTCGTGGACCGACGGTCTCAGCACCGCGTACCTGCTGCAGGACCAGCTCGAGAAGATCGGCTACAACGTCGAGATGAAGACGCTCACCGAGGCGGGCCCGCTCTACACCGGCCTCGCGCAGGGTGACGTCGACATCTACCCGTCGGCCTGGCCCGAGCTCACCCACAAGTCCTACATGGACGAGTACGGCGACAAGATCGAAGACCTCGGCGCCTACTACGACAACGCCAAGCTCACGATCGCGGTTCCGGAGTACTCCGAGCTGAACTCGATCGAGGATCTCGCGGGCAAGGGCGCAGAGCTCGACGGCAAGATCTACGGCATCGAGCCGGGTGCCGGCCTCACCGCGCAGACCCAGTCGATGCTGCCCGAGTACGGCCTCGACGGCGAGTACGAGCTCGTCACCTCGTCGACCGCCGCGATGCTCACCGAGCTGAAGTCGGCGACCGACAAGCAGGAGGACATCGTCGTGACGCTGTGGCGTCCGTTCTGGGCCAACGACGCCTTCCCCGTGAAGGACCTCGAAGACCCCCAGGGTGCCATGGGCGACCCCGAGGCGCTGCACTTCCTCGGCACGAAGGGCTTCGCCGAGGAGTTTCCGGAGGCCGCAGAGCTGATCGAGCAGATCAAGCTCGACGACGCCCAGTACGGTTCGCTCGAGGACCTCGTCGTGAACGAGTACGGCGAGGGCAAGGAAGCCGAGGCCGTCGACGCCTGGCTCGAGGAGCACGGCTCGGACTTCGACTGGGTCGTCAGCTGATCTGACGCTTTCTCTTCGCCCCGCGAGGGGCGGACTTCTCGCCGATGGGCGGAGGATTCCTCTCGAATCCTCCGCCCATCGGTGTTCTCTCCGCCGGACGGGGTGTCAGCGGGACCCCGCGCAACCCCCTCCCGGGCCCACCGAGCCCCGGGCGTACCCTGGCGGGGTGGACGGGTTCGCGGCGGTCGACTACGGGTTCGCCCGCGAGGTCCTGCAGCGGGGCATCGCGGCGCTCTACCTCGTCGCCTTCGTCTCGACGCTGAACCAGTTCCGCCCACTTGCGGGCGCACGTGGACTGCTCCCCGCTCCGGCGCTGCTCGACTGGGTCGGCGAGAAGAAGGAACGGCGACGGATGCTGCATCCGACGCTGTTCCTGCACCTGCGCTACACCGATCGCCGCCTCGCCATCCTCTGTATCGCGGGCATCGTCGTCGCCGCGACGCTCGTCGTCGGCATCCCGCAGCTCGGTCCGCCGTGGGTGCCGATGCTGTGCTTCCTCGCGCTGTGGCTCGGGTACATGTCGGTCGTGAGCATCGGGCAGACCTTCTACTCCTTCGGATGGGAGATGCTGCTGCTCGAAGCGGGCTTCCTCGCCGCGTTCCTCGGGTCGAACGATCAGCCGCCGCCGACGGTCGTGATCGTGCTGTTCTGGTGGCTGGTGTTCCGGCTCGAGTTCGGTGCGGGCATGATCAAGATCCGCGGCGGACGCGAGTGGCGCGACCTCACCGCGCTGATGTACCACCACGAGACGCAACCGATGCCCGGTCCGCTCAGCCGGCAGGCGCACCTGCTGCCCGCGTGGTTCCATCGCGGGGAGGTCGTGGGCAACCACGTCGCGCAGCTCGTGGTGCCCTTCCTCCTGTTCGTCCCGCTTCTCTCCCTCGCGGTCGATGGTCCGGTGCCGCAGATCGTCGGCACGGTCGCCGCCCTGATCGTGGTCGCGACGCAGGCGTGGCTCGTCGCCACCGGGAACTTCGCGTGGCTGAACTGGGCGACCATCGTCATCGCGTTCTCGGCGATCGGGCTTCCGGGGGTCGGCAGCGCGACGGTCGACGCGGGGGCGTGGCCCGGCATCCCCCTGTACTGGTTCGTGATCACCGCGGTGGTGGGCGCGCTGTATGTCGTGCTGAGCTGGCCGGCTCTGCGCAATCTCTTCGCACGGCGACAGCTGATGAACGCGAGCTTCAACCGGTTCCAGCTCGCCAACGCGTACGGCGCCTTCGGCACGGTCACGAAGGAGCGCATCGAGATCGTCGTCGAGGGCACCGCAGATGCCGAGGGCGAGAGCGGCTGGATGGAGTACGAGTTCCGAGGCAAGCCGGGAGACGTGCGACGGATACCGCGGCAGTTCGCCCCGTACCACCTGCGGCTCGACTGGCTGATGTGGTTCCTGCCGCTCGGGCGCTCGCTCGATGACTGGTTCACGGTGTTCCTGCTCCGGCTGTTGGAGGCGGATGCCGCGACCCTCGCGTTGCTGCGCGTCGACCCGTTCGACGGGGAGCCGCCGCGGTGGGTGCGGGCGGTGACGTACCGGTACCGCTTCGCGCCCCGGGCCGAGAAGCGGACGGGCGGTGCGGTGTGGGTGCGCGAGCGGCAGCGGGTCGTGCTCGGTCCGATTGCGCTGCGGTGACGGGGCGCGTGTGCACAACTCCGGAGATTCGCGCCGGAACCGGGCCGAAACGATTGATCGGGCCGGAATTGGTGCGTTTCTGAGGAGTTATGCACGGCGCAGCAGGCGCGAGACGAGCGACCTGCGTGCGGTGGGGGCGGCGGCTGGGGAGGGCGAGGTGAGTCGGGTGCCGGCGTCGGGGCCGAGGAGCACGTGCCAGTCGCCGAAGCCGGGGCGGTCGAGCCAGTTATTTGAGACGTCGACCTGATCCATCGAGAGCCGCTCGACCGTGGGGCGCGACTTGTCGTCGATCGTGAGGAAGCCGGTGCCGTCGGGGTTCATGATCCCGTAGAGGATCTGGGTGCTGTCGGACCGCCGGTAGTAGCGATCGTCGTCGGGGTAGGTGTAGTCGAGGAGGGTGCCGAGAAAGAGCCGGCCCTGGACATGCTCGAAGTGGATGTCCAGGCGCACCGAGCCCTGGGCAGTGAGATGGTTCACGCGGAAGCCGCTCAATACGCCTCCGAAGCTCGTGATCACCCACGGAGGGATCAGTCGGGTTTCCTCGCGAAACCTGTTCACGTCGCCGTCGACGATGTCGAAAGCGACCGTGCAAGAGTCGTAGTCGGCCTTCGCCTCGGCCTCGGGGATCCAGGACTCGTCGGGTACTGGCTCTTGCAGGCTGTAGTTCCAACGCCCGAGGTAGGCGTAGTCCGGGGAAGCAGTCATGATGCGCGGAGTCTATCCGCCGGCATCCGCCGTCTGTCCTGCCGGATGTGCATAACTCCGGAGATTCGGTCCGCAACCGGGCTGAATCTGCCGAAACGGCCGGATTCGGCGCGTTTCTGAGGAGTTATGCCCCGGTCTCCGCGGCGACGCGTACCCAACTCAGGAAGACCGCACGCGAAACCGCCCCGGAGGGGTGTTCCGGGGCGGTTTCGGTCGAATGTTCCTGAGTTGGGTACGGGGCCGGGGCCGAGACCCGCTCACCGCACCTTGCGGCGGTAGGCGAGCATCGCGAAGACGTAGGCGACCACGAGGATGCCGACGCACCAGGCGAGGGCGACCCAGATCTCCGACCCCACGGGCTCGCCGGCGAAGAGCGCCTGGATCGTGTTGACGATCGACGTGACCGGCTGGTTCTCGGCGAACCAGCGCACGGGACCCGGCATCGTGTCGGTCGGAACGAACGCCGAGCTGATGAACGGCAGGAAGATCAGCGGGTACGAGAACGCGCTCGCCCCGTCGACCGTCTTGGCGCTGAGTCCGGCGATGATCGCCAGCCACGTGAGCGCGAGGGTGAACAGCAGCAGGATGCCGATGACGGCGAACCACGCCCCCACGCTCGCCCCGGTGCGGAAGCCCATCACGAATCCGACGCCGAAGATGATCGCCAGAGTGATGCCGTTCGCGACGAGAGAGGTGATCACGTGCGCCCACAGCACGCTCGATCGGGCGATCGGCATGGAGTGGAAGCGCTCGAAGATGCCGCTCTGCAGGTCGGTGAAGAGGCGGAACGCCGTGTAGGCGATGCCCGACGCGATCGCGATGAGCAGGATGCCGGGGAGCAGATAGTTCACATAGTTCTCCTGCCCGGTGCTCTGACGCAGAGCGCCACCGAAGACGTACACGAACAGGAGCATCAGGGCGATCGGGGTGACCGCCGTAGTGATGATGGTGTCGGCGCTGCGGAAGATGTGCCGCATCGACCGGCCGGTGAGGGTCGCCGTGTCGGCGACGATGTGCGTGCTCATGCTGCGTCCTCCTTCGGGGCGCTCGGTCCGACCAGCGAGAGGAAGATCTCCTCGAGCGTCGGCTGCTTCTCGACGTACTCGACCTTCGCCGGAGGCAGCAGTGCCTTCAGCTCGGCGAGCGTGCCGTTCGCGATGATGCGCCCCTCGTGCAGGATCGCGATGCGGTCGGCGAGATGCTCGGCCTCGTCGAGGTACTGGGTGGTGAGCAGCACGGTGGTGCCGGTGTGGGCGAGGTCCTTCACGACCTGCCACACCTCGAGACGGGCCTCGGGGTCGAGGCCCGTGGTGGGCTCGTCGAGGTAGATGACCGCGGGGTCGCCGATGAGGCTCATCGCGATGTCGAGGCGGCGGCGCATGCCGCCGGAGTAGGTGCCGACCTTTCGGCCCCCGGCATCCGTCAACCGGAACCGGGCGAGCAGATCGTCGGCGATCCGTGCTGCGCCGGACAGATGCCGCAACTTCGCGACGAGCACGAGGTTCTCGCGCCCCGTGAGGAACTCGTCGACGGCGGCGAACTGGCCGGTCAGACTGATCGTCTCGCGCACCTTCAGCGGCTCGCTCGCGACATCGTGTCCGCGCACGGTCGCCGTGCCGGCATCCGCCGTCAGCAGCGTCGAGAGGATCCGCACCATGGTGGTCTTGCCTGCGCCGTTCGAGCCGAGCAGGGCGAAGATGCTGCCCGCCTCGACCTCGAAGTCGACGCCGCGCAGAACGTGGAGGTCCCTGTAGGACTTCTCGATCCCGGTGACGGTGATGGCTGCGGTCATGACTCCTTCTCCTGGTCCTTCGCTTCATCGACGGCCTTGACCAGGCGTGCCCGCTCCTTGTCGATCCACTGCACACCGCCGTACGACTCGGCGTAGCTCTCGGCGAACTCGACGGGGTCGTCACCGACGATCGCGGCGACCGGGGTGCCGTCGATCGCGGCCCGCTCCCACAGGTCGGCGAGGCCCAGGAAGATCTGCACCAGGGTGTCGCCGTCGGTGATGCCGCCGTAGTACATCGAGTAGCGGTGCTGGGCGTTCGCCACCGAGCGGTAGGGCTCGGGGAGGGCGTCGATCCGCTTCTTGGCGTCGCGGTACTGCTTCTTCTGCTCGAGCGATCCGGTGAGCGCTTCGATCCACTTCGCGGCCATGTCAGTTCTCCTCATTCGTGTCGTTCAGTTCTTCGATCCGTCGGGCGAGCAGGTTCCAGGTCTTCCAGAACTCCGCCAGCTCGTGGGTGCCCTGCGCGTTGAGCGTGTAGACCTTGCGGGGCGGCCCCTTCTCGCTCGGCACCTTCTCGACGTCGACGAGCCCGCGCTGCTCGATCCGCACCAGCAGGGCGTAGACGGTGCCCTCGGCGGTGTCGGTGAAGCCGTGCTCGCGCAGGCGTGCGGTGATGTCGTATCCGTAGGCCGGCTGCTCGGCGAGGAGCGCCAGCACGATGCCCTCCAGGGTGCCCTTGAGCATCTCGGTCATCTGCTTGCCCATCGGGTTCGCCTCCTTCTCGTCCTTCGGTACTCAGTGATGCTGGGTACCGGTACAAAGTAACACTAGGTACCGGTACTTAGCAACACCGAATACCGGGAGCGAGATCAGACGGCGACCGCGGTACCCGTCGATGCGACGTGCGGCTACGCGGAGGAGGGGGGTTCACAACTCCGGAGAAAAGGGCGCCGAGGGCCCAGAACCCGAGGTCTCGCGCCGTTCGGCGGCCGTTCCTCCGGAGTGACGAACGCGACGTCCGGCACTAACTCAAGACGGATCCCGCAATGAGGACCGAATCTGGCCGATTCGGTCGGCTCGGGCGCAGTCGGTCCTGAGTTGGCGTGCGGCCGCACGACCACGCTCGGGCTGAGCCGCCAGGGCCTCCGCCAGGGCACGCCGTGCCGGCGGTCCGCCCTGCGCGTGCGCGGTCAGCTCACGCGAACAGGAACGACAGCGTCACACCGACGACGATCGCGACCCCGACGTACACGAGGTTCGGCAGTTGGAACGAGTGGTCGAACACGAACTTGCCCATCTTCGTCGTGCCGGTCTGGTCGAAGGCGACGGTCGCGACCTGGCTGCCGTTGGCGGGCAGCGTGTAGATTCCCATGGTCGACGGCCAGAGCCCGACCAGCAGAGGTGCGGGGAGTCCGATAGTGATGCCGATCGGGACGATCGCATTGGTCGCGCTCGATTGGCTGGTCGTGAGCATGGCGACTGCGAACAGCGCGAGCGCGAACAGCAGCGCCCCGAGGAACGCCGACGATCCCGAGACCACCGAGCCGAGGCCGTCGACGATGAGGGTCTGGTTCGCGGCGACGAAGGTGTTGGCGAGCCAGGCGATACCGAAGAGGGCGATCGCACCGACGAGACCGGCGGGGAACGTCGGCTGCTTCGGCACGTCGGATGCCGTGACCTTGCAGAACACGAAGATCAGGGCCGCGATCACACCCATCACGACCTCGATGATGACGGTGACGCTGAGCCGCACCGGGTCGCCGGCGTCGTCGGTGCCGATCACCGGGCGCAGCCCCTCGAAGAGTCCGAAGAACACGATCACGCCGACCCCGAGGAGGAACAGCGCGGCCGAGAGCACCGCTGTCGGTGGGAGTTTCTCCTCGTGGGCATCCACCGTCGGCGGCTTGATCTGCTTCTCGGCGAGACGGCGCTGGAACTCGGGATCGTCGTCCAGGTCCTTGCCGTGGCGCAGCATGACGAGCGCGGCGACGAACAGGCCGGCGATGGAGGCCGGCCACATGATGAGCAGCAGTCCACCGAGGTCGACGCCCTGCGGTGCGAGCAGCACGACCATCGACGCGGTCGCGGCCGAGACGGGAGAGCAGAGGATGCCGACCTGCGAGGCCACCGCCGAGACCGACAGCGCCCGTTCGGGGCGGATCTTCTGCTGATACGACACGTCGTAGATGACGGGGAGCAGCGGGTAGAAGATGTTGCCGGTGCCCGCGCCGACCGTGAACAGGAACGACATGGCAGGGGCGAGGAACACCACCGACTTCGGCTTGCGCCGGATCACCTTCGCTGCGATCGACACCATCCAGTCGATGCCTCCGGCTGCCTGCATGGTGGATGCCGCGGTGATGACCGTGATGACGATGAAGACGGCATCCACCGGGGCATTGCCGGGCGCTTCGCCGAAGACGAAGATCAGCACGGCGACGCCGACGAGTCCCCAGACGCCCAGGCCGATCCCGCTCGTGCGGGTGCCCATGTAGATCGCGAGGATGACGACGATCAGCTGCGCGACGAGGATCCACACGCTGTCGTTCACGACGACGGCCCGCGCGTGAGGGGGCCGGACCCCGTGAGGATCTCGGTCGCGAGCTCGGTCTCGACGATGCGTCCGTCGACGGCCTCGACCCGCAGGGCGAGGGGGTTCTCGACCGGGCTGATCGCGGTGACGAAGTCGGCGTTCTCGAAGTGCAGCGACTGCAGGTTGCCGACCGCGTAGCCCGTCGCGAGTTCGCCGCTCAGCAGCGATTCGTGGAAGAGCGGGCGCCGCTGGTCCTCGGCGTCGTAGTGCGGACAGAAGCTGCCGTGTAAGAACCCGAGTCCTTCGGGGAGCGCCTGGAGCGTCGGGCCGTAGCTGTCGGTGGTTCCGCCCTCGAACCAGCAGATGCCGCCGGCGCTGCCGCCCGTGAACACGACGTTCGAGCCGGGGTCCTCCCACATCTCGCGCAGGATCTCGTCGAGACCCTGCCGCTTCCACACGTCGAGCATGTTGGCGGTGTTGCCGCCGCCGACGTGGATCACGTCGAAGCCCTTCACGAAGCCGGCGAGATCGTCGACCGCTCGGTGGAACAGCGGAAGGTGGTGCGGCGCGCAGCGATCGGAGTCGTAGGTCGAGTAGAAGCTCAGGATGTAGGCGGCGTCGTCTCCGGTCGCCGTGCCCACGAAGAGAACCCTCGGTCTCTTCTTGCGCGTGAGGCCGAGGATGTAGTCGTGCGTCGGATCATTCCGGCGCTCCATCATCGCCTTGCCCGCTCCGGTCGCCACCACATGAGACATGAGCCACCCCGCTCTCGACTGCAGATGCGGCCAAGCTATCGGTGCGGCGGGGGGAGCGCCAGCCCCTCTTCGCACCGGGTGGGTGTGTGCCGAGGCACGTCGGCACAACTTCGGAGATCGGAGGAGGCACGCCGCAGTGACGGCATCCGTCGCGGGGTGTCGTGGTGCGATCTCCGAAGTTGTGCCGGGCCGGGGCGTGACGGGTCGGATGGCGCAGGCGGATGCCGCGGACTACACGCGCGTGAGGTGCAGGAGCAGGGCGTTGCCGGGGTTCAGCACCGGCAGGGGGAGGCCCTGCGCGAGCACCGCGCCCGTGACGATGAGGTCGCCGGCGGCCGCCCAGGCCGGGTCGGCGACCTGATGGCGGTGGGCGCCGCCGATCTCGTCGCGCACCCGCACGCGGTAGGTCGCCGCGGGGTCGAGGCCCGGGATCGGCACGCGCGGCGACTGCGCGGTGGCGCTGGTCTCGGTGCGCACCCACGCGAACACGGCTTCGCTGCGGTCATGGCTCACCGCGCCGTGCAGCAGGGTGCCCGGGTCGACGTCGTCGCCGCGCACCGTGACGCCCGAGTGCAACAGTCCGCGCAGCTCGCGATACAGAGCGGTCCAGGCGGCGATCGCCGAACGGTCGTCGTCGGATGCCGTCGTCAGGTCCCACTCGAGGCCGGCGTGGCCGAACAGCGCGGTCGCGGCGCGGAACGCGAATGACGCGTGCCGCCCGGTCGTGTGCGAGACGGTCGGGCCGACGTGCGCGCCGATGAGTTCGGGCGGCAGAAGCGTCTGCGTGCCGCGCTGGATGCTCTGGCGCTCGATCGGATCGTTGCAGTCCGACGCCCAGACGCGGTCGGTGCGGGCGAGGGTGCCGAGGTCGGTGCGGCCTCCGCCAGAGGCGCACGATTCGATCTCGAGGCGCGGATGCCGACGGCGGATCTCGTCGAGCACCCGGTACACGCCGAGCGTGTGGGCGTGCACCCGGCGGCGGCCGCGGGCGTCGAGCGAGGCGTGCAGGTCGCGGTTGTGGTCCCACTTGACGAAGTCGACGCGGGCGCGGGTGATCACGTCGTCGAGCCGCTCGATGATGTGGTCGACGACGTCGTCGCGCGAGAAGTCGAGCACGAACTGATGACGCGAGGCGAGCAGCGGGTTCTCGCCGAGCAACCAGTCCGGATGCTGTCGCGCCAGGTCGGAGTCGGGGTTCACCATCTCGGGCTCGAACCACAGGCCGAACTCGAGGCCGAGATCGTGCACGCGCGCCGACAGCGGTGCGAGCCCGTCGGGCCACACGTCGTCGTCGATGAACCAGTCGCCGAGGCCCGCGTGGTCGTCGCGTCGTCCGCGGAACCAGCCGTCGTCGAGCACGAAGCGCTCCACGCCCAGCTCGGCGGCGGTCGTCGCGAGCGCGGTGAGGGTGTCGAGGTCGTGGTCGAAGTACACCGCCTCCCACGTGTTGAGCAGGAGCGGCCGCGGAGTCGTCGGGTGGCTCGGGCGCGACCGGATCGACGCGTGGAAGCGGGCGGTCACGCCGTCGATCCCCTCGTCGCTCCAGGCCGAGAGCAGCTCGGGCGAGCCGTACGTCTCGCCGGGCTGCAGACGCACCTCGCCCGCATCGACGAGCTCGCCGCCTCCGAGCACCGAGCGGTGGGCGCCGGCACCCTCGGGCAGCCGCTCGACCAGCATCTCCTGGTTGCCGCCCCACGCGAGGTGCGCGGCCCAGACCTCCCCCGAACGGAAGCGGAAGCCCTCGGTGCCGGTGAGGGTCAGGAACGAGGAGTCGTGGCCGGGTCGTCCTCGGCGCGACGACCGCAGCCACGTGCCGTCGTGGATCGCGGCGCGCTGCGACACCTTCTCGTTCGTCCAGCGGCCCGTGAAGTCGACGACCTCGGCGGCGCGGGCGGGCAGCGGCAGCAGCGAGCGCACGGCGGCGACGTCGACCGGATGCTCGGCGCCGATGTTCTCGAGGATCACCGAGGAGTGCAGCACGCCGGCCTCGTCGATCGAGAATGTGAACGTCGCCTCGACGGTGGCGCGGGCGTCCACCAGCACGAAGCTCGCGCTCGCGGCATCCGTCTGCACCGTCCGCGTCAGCGTGAACCCGTCGATCACGGCATCCGCCGCTGTCGCCTCGATCGCCGGGGTGCCCGACCATCCGTGCGCGCGGCCGGGCGCGATCGAGAACGAGCGGGCGATGTCGAGCGAGCTGTTCATCACGGCCGGGGTGGCGGTCGCGAGGAGGCCGGGCATGTCGGCATCCGTCAGCGGTGCACCCCAGTGCGCGATGGTCGGGGCGCCGAACAGGTCGGTCGTGACGACGAGGCTCACGCCTCCGTTGCGCAGGTGCGTGGCTTCCGGAACGACGCTGTCCGGAACGGGGTTACTTGACGACATGAATTAATCATAGCCAGACCGCAGCGAGGAGTTGTCGGCGAGGATGGGAACATGACCACTGCACTCGACGAACTCCTGGCCGCCGTCATCGAGAGTGGCCACCTCGACGAACCGGTCGCCGAGGACGGCATCGTGCACGGCCGCGCCCACCTCGAAGCCGCCGGCACCGACGTGACCGTCAACATCGACCCCGAGATCGAAGACGGCGATGCGGATGCCGAGGCCGACGTCGAGGAGCTGATCGCGGGCGTCGCCCGCATCCTCACGATCACCGAGAAGCGCTGGCGCGCGATCGTCGACGAGGCCGCGACCGACATCGAGGAGGCGGTCGGCGAGTCCGAGGTCAGTGAGCGCATCGATCTGCGCGACGACATGGAGGCCGCGTCGGTCGTGGTCTTCGAGGATGCCGTGCTGGTGTCGTTCGATGCGCCGCGGCAGTTCCCCGACTCGCGCATCCTCGTGCAGCTCGACGAAGACCTCGAGGTCGACGGCGTCGAGGTCGCCGAAGACGACGGGGTCGAGACGAAGTCCTTCGCCTCGGCCGACGCACTGCTCGACCACATCAGCCGCGACGACGCCTGAGCCCGGTCCGGGGGCGCTTCGACAGGCTCAGCGACCCAGTGACCGGGTCCCTGAGCTCGTCGAAGGGTCCCCCGTCGTGCCTGCTGGGTCCCTGAGCTTGTCGAAGGGTCCCGCCTCGCGCGACCGGTCAGCTGTAGATGCGCGCCGCGCCGACCTGAGCCTCGAGCAGGGGCAGAGTGCGCGACCGCTCGGGGCGCGGGCGGAGGCCGAGCACCGTCGCGAGCTCCAGCGCGAGGGCGGCGTGCCCGGCCGCGTTCGGGTGGAACGGATCGCCCATGAGCCCCCACGGGACGCCGCCCGCGCCGAGCTCGATGAGCCGGGTGTACTGATCCACGAGGATGACGTCTTCGCTCGCGGCGACCTGTCGCACGGCATCCGCGAACTCCGCGACCCGCGCACGCTCCGGAGCGTTGGCGACGTCGATCGGCGGCGGGGTCTGCAGTACCGCGATCGCGCCGAGCGCCCGCACGCGGGTGACGAACTCGCGCAGCGATGCGGCGTACTCCGCGGGCGTGATGACCGGCTGCGGCCCACCCGTCGACAGGTCGTTCGTGCCGATCATGAGGGTCACGACGTGGGGGCGCCAGGACGACACCCGGCGGTCGAAGTCTCCGAGGATGTCGACGATCCGGTGTCCGCTGATCGCCGAGTTCACGACGATGTCGCGCACCCGCTCGAGTTCGCCGCGGATCAGCTCGTGCAGGTGCTCGGCGTAGCTGCGGCCGCCCTGCGTGAAGACGAGGCCGTGGGTGATCGAGTCTCCGGTGATCACCCAGTTGAGCGGGTCGGCTCCCGCGAGCAGGTCGGCGAGACGGGCGAGATCGGATGCGGCGCTGGGGGTGGTGGTGTCGGACACGCCTCCGACCCTATCGCCGGGTCCCTCGTCCGGCCCGTAGCCAGTCCCGCCGCGCTCAGAGCCAGCGCTTGTACTTGAAGACCCCGAAGAGACCGACCGCGAACGCGGCCATCGCGCCGAGAGCGAGCGGGTAGCCGAACGCCCAGTGCAGCTCGGGCATGACGTCGAAGTTCATGCCGTAGACGGTGCCGACGAGGGTGGGGGCGAAGATGATCGCCGCCCACGAGGAGATCTTCTTGATCTCGTCGTTCTGCGCGATGCTCGTGTCGGTCTGACGGCGGGCGACGAGGGCGGAGTGCACGCGCAGGGCGTTCTCGAGGATCGCGCGGAACGAGTCGACCCGCTCGTTCACACGGATCGTGTGGTCGAGCACGTCGCGCAGCGACCGCTGCAGCTCCTCGTCGATGCGGTACTTGTCGGACCCACGGCGCAGCCACTCGAGCATGCCGGTCAGCGGGTGCACCGCTCGCTGGAAGTTGATCACCTCGCGCGAGAGCTCGTAGATGCGCCGGGAGAGCGCGTCGTCGTCGCTGTCGCCGAAGAGCTGGTCCTCGATCTCGTCGATGTCGTTCTCGAGCCCGGCGACGATCGGCTCGTACTCGTCGACGACCTCGTCGAGGATCGCGTAGAGCACCGCCTCGGGCCCCATCGCGAGCAGCTCTGGGTTCGCCTCCATCCGCCGCCGCACCGCCGCGAGGTTGGGCGACTCGGCGTGCCGGATCGTCACGACGAAGTCGGGTCCGACGAACAGGTGCAGCTCGCCGAACTCCACCGACTCCTGCTCGTCGCGGTAGCGCGCCGGCCGCAGCACGGCGAAGAGCGTGTCGCCGTAGCGCTCGACCTTGGAGCGCTGGTGGCCCGAGAGCGCGTCTTCGACGGCGAGCGGATGCAGGTCGAACTCGCGCGCGACCGAGGCGACCTCTTCCGGGCTCGGTCGGTAGAGGCCGATCCACGCGATGCCGCCGACGGAGTCGAGGATGCGGTAGGTCTCGTCGAGGTTCTGGGGGGTCTCCACGCGACGTCCGTGGACGTACACGCCGTTGTCGATCAGGGCCATGGGAGTGCTTCTTCTCTCGCAGGCGCACACCGACCGGGGCCGGGTGCGCGGGTTCGTCAGGATGCGGAGGACGCCACCCTGGACTGCGGAGACCGACGTGCGGACGCGGAGCGGATGCTCAACGCGCGAGCGCAGGGAGTCGCGACGCAGCGAGGGCGGCGTCGTTACTATCGTCGGACATCGCCATCACCGCCTTTCGGGACTCTTCGGGTCACTCGACCCACGGAGAGAGCTTACTCCTCGGATCTGGCAGGTTTCTGCGGGGATGGGACCCGTCGACAGGCTCAGGGGGCCAGCGCAACTCTGGGCTGCTGTGTTGTGTGAGATCTCCTCCGTTGGGGTGTCTCGGGGTGGGGCCCTTCGACAGGCTCAGGGACCCAGTGCGGGGGCTAAGGAAGTCTGGGTTGCTGAGCTTGTCGAAGCATCCCAGCCGCCAGTGACTACAGCGCGACGACCTCGCCACCGCGCAGAGCCGACGCCTGGGCGGCCTTCACGATCTCGACGGTGCGGATGCCGACACCGGCGTCGGGCTGCGGCTGGCGCCCCGCGCGCACGGCCGCGACGAACTCCTCGAGCAGAAGGGCGTCGAGGTCGGCGCCGATGGGGTCCCAGGTCTCGCCCGCCGCGTCGTGACCGGCCACCCCCTTCGCGAAAGGGCTGACGGTGACGGTGCCGCGCTCGGCGACGACCTGCAGGGTGAGTCCGCCCCAGGTCGCCGAACTCATCGGCCAGCTCCATGAGCAGTCGATCGTCGCGATCACGCCGCTCGGGTACTGCAGCGTCACGAGACCTCCGGTCTCGACGGCGAGGTCGCGCTGGCCGTGCAGGATGCCGTTCGACACGGCCCGCACCGACGCGGCGCGCTCGCCCAAGAGGTCGTCGAGCAGGTCGGCGCAGTGCACGACGTGGTCGACGAGAGCCCCGCCGCCGGCCGACGACGGGTCGGTGAACCATGCGCGATCCTGCGGCAGCTTGCCGTTGTTGATGCCGGTGACACCGAGCACCCGGCCGAGGCGCCCGCTGCGCAGCTCGGCGATCGCATCGCGCACGGCGGGCGCGAAGCGCACCGGGTAGGCGACCATGAGGATCACTCCGGCTGCATCGCACGCATCGCGCATCGCCACGGCATCCTCGACCGTCGTCGCGAGCGGCTTCTCGCACAGCACGTGCACCCCCTCGGTGGCGGCGCGCTCGACCAGGGCCCGGTGCCGGGAGTTCTCGGCCGCGACGACGACGGCATCCGGCTTCCAGGCGAACGCCTCGTCGTAGGTCTCGACGTACGCGACGCCCAGCTCGGCGGCCAGCGCGGCCCCGCGCGGGGCGTCATCCGTCGCCGCCGCCCCGTCGGGGTCGGTCGCGATCAGCTCGACATCGGGCATGGCCGACAGCGCGTGCACGTAGCTGAGGGCGTGCGTGTGCGCAAAAGACAGCACGGCGATCCGCAGGGGAGTAGTCATCGGGCGACCTCCTGGGCATGCGAGGGAACGGGGGAGACGGGCGTCCCGGCGGTGATCGACGCCATCGCGGCCTCGGCGACGGCGACCGCGCGGATGCCGTCTCCCGGCGTGACCCGCGCCTCGCGCCCTTCGCTCAGCGCAGCCACGAAGTCGGCGATCTCGGCGTAGTAGGGGCTGTCCTGCGGCGACATCGGCGGCAGGTAATCGGTGGCACCGGGGTCGGCGACGGCATCCGTGCGCAGCGTGCGGTCCTCGGCGCTGTCGTAGCGCAGGCGTCCGTCCGACCCCGCGACCTCGACGCTCGTCCGGAACGGGATGCCGGGGGCGACCCAGCTGCCGTGGATATGGCTGATGACCCCGTTCGCGTGGGTGAGCACGATGTGCGAGGTGACGGGAGCGGGCACGCGGTCGTCGACCGTCGGCGGGTTCTGCACCGCGAACACCTGCGAGACGTCGCCGGCGAACCACAGGGCCTGGTCGATGTCGTGGATCATGAGGTCGCGGATCAGCCCGCCTCCCGCGCTCTCGGAGAAGAACCACGGCGACTGCGGTGCGGCACCGGCCCGGCTGAACCGCTGCACGGCGACCGTTCCGATGCGCCCGGCGTCGATGGCGGCCTTGATCTGCGCGTACTCGCCCATGTACCTCACGACGTGCGCGGGGAAGAGGCGCACGCCCGCGGCGGCCGCGGCATCCGCCACCCGGGCGGCGTCGATCGACGTCGCCGCCAGGGGCTTCTCGCAGACGACGTCGCGGCCGGCGGCGATGGCGCGGAGCGCGAAGTCGGCGTGCGTGCTGCTGGGGGTCACGATGTCGACGAGATCGACTCGGCCGATCAGCTCGTCGACATCGGAGATGAGTTCGAACCCGTACTCCTCGGCGATCTCCTCGGCACCCGCCAGCGAGGTCACGTGACCCCGCACACCCAGCGCCCGCCAGGCGTCGGCGTGCACGCGCGAGATGCCGCCGGCTCCGATGAGTCCGACCTTCAGGGTGCTCACTTCGTCTCCTCGGGGATGGCCGTATCGTGCGGCAGCGGGGTGATGGGCGGGACAGGCATGTCGTCGATGCCGTAGATGTCGGCGGCGTGCCGTTGGAAGGCGTGCACGACCGCGCCGTGAGCTGCGGCCTCGCCACCCAGGCGTGCTTCGGCGAGGGGCACTTGGAACGGCAACCCGAGATGGCGGGGGAGCGCCTGGCGCAGCGGATCGAGCAGCTGTTCGTGCGCCGCCGAGAGGCCGCCGCCGATCACGATCATGGCGGGGTCGACGGTCATCGTGAGGGTCGCGATGCCGTGCGCGAGTTCGTCGATGAAGGCATCCAGCTCGTCCTGCGCCGCGCGGTCCCCGGTCCGCGCGGCGGCGAACACCTCCGCGGCCGTCGGGGCGGTGCGCCACGAGATCTGCCCGGTCTCGGTGTTGAGACCGCGGAAGGCGAGGCGGCCGATGTCGCCGGCCGCGTTGTGGATCCCGCGCCGTGGGCGCCCGCCGAGGATGAGGCCCATCGAGATGCGGTTGCCGACCGAGAGGTAGATGACGTCGTCGACGAGTTGCGCGACTCCGAGGTGGTGCTCGGCGACCGCGGCGAGCCGCACGCCGTTGTCGACCGAGACGGGGCAGCCGAACGCCTGACGCAGCTGCGCGCCGATGTCGGCTCCCGACCATTCCGGGATCACGACCGAGAGCACGACGCGTCCGGCGTCGTCGACGAGGCCGGGCAGCGAGACGCCGATGGCCCGCACGCGGGAGGGGGCGACGGATGCTCCGCCCAGCGTCTGCCGCACGTCGTCGATCACGGCCGTGAGCTTGGCGGCCCCGTCGGAGTGCGCCTCGACACCGGGGAAGGTGCGCTGGGCGATCACCCGGCCGGCGAGGTCGGAGAGGAGGACGCGCACGCTCGCGACACCGATGTCGACGCCGACGACGGCGCCCGCCTCGGCGTGGAAGGAGTAGTGCCGTGCGGGGCGGCCGGCTCCGCCGACGCTCGCGACGGGAGCATCCACGATCAGACCGGAATCGCTCAGCACGGCCACGGCGTTCTCGACCGAGGTGCGCGAGATCTCGAGCGACCGCGAGAGGTCGTTGACCGTCGAGGGGCCTCCGTCGCGGAGCTGCAGCGCGGATCGCGCGACGATCGACAGCTGGCCTGACACGCCCATGTGCGGTCCTCTCTCATCGACGGCGTCGGTGTGCGAACAAGTTAGCACACCCGATTCGCAGATCAGGCTCGGACGTTATCGAGCCGGAAACACGGCGGAAACAACTGTCTGAGAACTTGTCCTTGACGAATTATCCCAGCCCAGTGTCATAATGAACCGTACTCAGCACGGTTCAAGCAAAGGAGCACCATGCGCGTCAGCAAGACCATCGGCGTCGTCGCGGGAGTCGCGACCGCCACCCTGTTGGCCGGATGTTCGGCCGGCGGAGCAAGCACCGCTGAAGGAGACCAGAGCATCACGGTCTGGCTCTACCCGGTCATCGCCGACGAGGCGGTGCACAAGGACTTCTGGGATTCGACGATCGAGGCCTTCGAAGCCGAGAACGACGGCATCGACGTGAACTACGAGATCTTCCCGTGGGCCAACCGCGACGAGTCCCTGCAGACGGCGATCGCCGCGGGCAAGGGTCCGGACGTCGTGTACCTCATCCCCGACCAGCTCTCGGCGTACCAGTCGTCGATCGCCCCGCTCAACGACCTGCTCAGCGAGCAGCGTCAGGACGACCTGCTCCCCAACGTCAAGGAATCCGTCACCATCGACGGCGACATCCTCGGTGCTCCGATCCTCACCAGCGCCCAGCCGCTCATCTGCAACGCCGCCGCCTTCGAGGCCGCGGGCGTGACCGAGTACCCCGAGACGTGGGACGACATCATCGACATCGCGCCGAAGTTCACGGCGGCCGACATGTACGTGCTGAACTACCCGGCATCGGCCGAGAACACCCTCAACCTCACCTTCTACCCGCTGCTCTGGCAGGCCGGTGGACAGGTCTACGACGACGGCGAGGTCGGCTTCGACAGCAAGGCCGGCGAAGAGGCGCTCACCTTCATCACCGATCTGGCCGAGGCGGGGGCGCTCGACCCCGAGGCACTCACCACCAACGTGCCGCTCGAGCAGACCGCGATCGCGCAGGGCAAGGTCGCCTGCACCTGGAACAACGGCGTGACCGAGGTCGCTCCGTTCTGGGGCGAGGAGAACGTCACCGTGCTCGCTCCCCTCACCGACGAGGAGTCGGTGGCCTACGGCACGGTCGGGTCGCTGTCGGTGCTCAAGGGATCGAAGGCGCAGGATGCCGCGGCGAAGTTCGCCGAGTACGCCACCAGTGCCGAGGTCGTCGAGCCCTACCTCACCGCCGCCGGCTACTTCTCGGCGCTCAGCACCACCGAGCCGCTGTACGCCGACGACCCGCTCCTCGGCGAGGTCGAGAAGTACGTGCCCGACACGACGGTGGGCGAGCTGAACGAGAGCTCGCGCGCGCTCATGGGCGTGCTCGCGCCCGAGATCCAGGCGGCGCTGCTGGGGCAGAAGTCCCCGGCCGACGCGCTGAAGGATGCCGCGACCGCTGCGGCCCCGCTCATCAAGTAGTGACCACGGGGGTGCGCCGCGGCATCCGCTGCGCACCCCCGCCGCTTCCCGACCCGACGTGAGGTTCTCATGACGACGGCAACCATGCCGAAGAAGCCGCAGGGCACGGTGACCCGCCTGCTCGCCCGGCGCGAAGCGCGGGTGGCGTTCCTCTTCGTGCTCCCCGCCTTCCTGCTCTTCATCGCGTTCCGCTTCGGCCCCAGCATCGCCGGCGTCGCGCTAAGCTTCTTCGACTACGACATCTCGGGCGAGATCGCGTGGCGGGGTCTCGACCATTTCCAGCGGCTCGTCGCCGATCCGCTCTTCTGGCGGGCGATGGGCACGACGCTCATCTACACGGTCTTCGCCGTGCCGATCTCGCTGGCGCTGTCGACGATCATGGCGCTGGGGGTGCGACGCGCGTTCCGCGGGGCGCGGTTCTTCCGGTCGATCTTCTTCCTCCCCGTCATCACCTCGCTCGTGCTCGCGGGCAGCATCTTCGTCTGGATCTTCTCGAGCAACGGGCCCTGGTCGCAGCTCATGGCCCCGCTCGGGCTCGGCGGCTCGTGGCTCGGCAGCACCGTGCTCGTCATCCCGGCGATCGTCGTCGTGGGCGTCTGGTCGCGGTTCGGCTACGGGATGATGATCATCATCGCGGCCCTGCAGGACGTCCCCCGCGAGCTCGAGGAGGCGGCGCTGGTCGACGGGGCCGGGGCATGGAAACGCTTCCGCTACATCGTGCTGCCGTACCTGCGCCCGACGTTCTTCTTCCTCGCGGTGATCGAGACGACCGCCGCCTTCCAGGTGTTCGACGTCATCTACGTGATGACCCAGGGCGGGCCGGCGAACGCCAGCTATTCGCTCGTCTACCTGCTCTACGACCAGGGCTTCCGGTACTTCGACTACGGCTACGCGGCCGCGGTCGGCGTCGCCCTCTTCGTCATGACCCTCGTGGTCGCCCTCATCCAGCGCCTCGTGATCGGAAAGCAGAAATGACCGCCCTGATCCAGCCGCCCACGCAGACGCCGGTGTCGGCGCCGCCGCAGAAGCCGGCCGCCCCGCGTCGCCACCGCTCGTTCCGCGCCCTCGAACCCACCCGCATGGGCGTGGTCGTGCGGTGGATCTGGCTGAGCCTCGCCGGCATCCTGAGCTTCTTCCCCTTCTACGCGATGGTCGTGCTGAGCCTCAAGCCCGGCATGGTGGTCGATCTGCCCGGCTCGCTGATCCCCTGGACCGACATCTCGTTCGAGTCGTACGAGCAGGTGCTCGGCGGGCAGAACATCCTCGGCTGGCTGTTCAACACGCTCGTCTACTCGCTCGTGTCGGTCGTCGCGGTGCTGTTCCTGTCGGCGCTCGCCGGGTACGCGTTCGCCAAGAAGCGCTTCCGCGGTAAGGAGGTGATGTTCTGGTCGTTCCTGGCGATGGTGATGGTGCCGTTCCACGTCACCCTCATCCCGACGTTCATCCTGATGGCGAACCTCGGCGGCATCGACACCTACTGGGGCCTCATCCTGCCGACGCTCGCGAACGCGCAGGCCGTTTTCCTCATGCGCCAGTTCATCCAGGGACTGCCCGATGAGCTGTTCGAGGCCGCGCGCATCGACGGCGCGGGCGAGTTCCGTATCTTCCTGCGCATCGTGCTGCCGCTGTGCAAGCCGATCCTCGCGACCCTCGGCATCTTCGTGTTCCTGTGGCACTGGAACGACTTCCTGTGGCCGCTCATCATCGCCAAATCGAACTCGATGTTCACCCTCACCGTCGGCATCTCGTCGCTGCAGCAGCAGAACGTTCCGCTGAGCACCATGCTCGCGGGGTCGGTCGTCGCGCTGCTGCCCATCTTCCTCGCGTACCTGATCGCTCAGCGCTACGTGCAGGAGGGCGTGACGGGCACCGGCATCAAGGGCTAGAGCCCGCCGAGACGAAAACCAGCTGAGAAGAAGGGAAAGCACCACATGCCTCAGCGTCACTTCACCTCCGAGGCCGACCTCGAGGAGGCCCTCGCGACACCGAGCGACGCGCTCGTCGACGACCTCGCGAGCGGCTCGGGCGACCTCGTCATCCTCGGAGCCGGCGGCAAGATGGGTCCGACGCTCGCGATGCTCGCCCGGCGGGGGATGGACGCCGCGGGTCGCCAGGCGGATGCCGTCTACGCCGTCTCGCGCTTCGGAGACGCCGCGATCCGTGAGCGTCTCGAGAGCGCAGGCGTGAAGGTCGTGCCCTTCGACCTCATCGAGGAGGACGACTTCTCGTCGCTCCCGGATGCCCCGAACGTGGTGTTCATGGTGGGCGCGAAGTTCGGCGCCGCGACCAACGCCTCGTGGGCCTGGGAGGTCAACGCGGCGCTCCCCGATCGGGTCGCCCGCCGTTACCGCGACAGCGCGATCTCGGTGCTGTCGACGGGTAACGTCTACCCGTTCGTGCCGGCGTCGTCGGGCGGAGCATCGGAAGAGCTCGCTCCCGCACCGATCGGCGAGTACGCGCAGTCGTGCCTCGGACGCGAGCGGGTGTTCGAGTTCGGTGCGCAGGAGCGCGGGACGAAGGTCGCGATCATCCGCCTCAACTACGCCGTCGATCTGCGCTACGGCGTGCTCGCCGACATCGGCAGCGCGGTGAACGCGGGCGAGCCGGTGTCGGTCGCCACCGCCAACGTCAACGTGATCTGGCAGGGGTACGCGAACGAGGTGGTGCTGCGCAGTCTGAACCACGCCTCCACCGACCCGTTCACGATCAACCTCACCGGCCCCGAGCTGCTGAGCGTCGAGTCGATCGCCCGCCGCTTCGGAGCGCTGTTCGACCGCGAGGTCGACCTCGTCGACGAGCCCCAGCCGACCGCGCTGCTCAGCGATGCACGTCGCTGCATGGCGCTGTTCGGCTACCCGAGCGTCTCGGCCGAGACGCTCATCGGCATGCAGGCCGACTGGATCGCGGGCGGACTGCCGATGATCGCCAAGCCCACCAAGTGGGCCGTGCGGGACGGGAAGTTCTGATGGTGTCGTCCTCTGCGCGCACCGCGACCGTGCCGTCGCTGCGTCCCGAAGCCGCGGCCACTCTCGCCCGCGGCGCGGTGATCCCCGCGCATCCGCTCGCCCTGACTGCGGATCGCGCGCTCGACGAGCGCCGCCAGCGCGCCCTCTCGCGCTACTACCTCGACGCCGGGGCCGGGGGCCTCGCCGTCGGAGTGCACACGACGCAGTTCGAGATCCGCGACCCCGAGCACGCCCTTTTCGAGCCGGTGCTCGCGCTCGCGGCCGAGGAGATGGATGCCCGGAACGACCCGAGTCTCGTGCGCATCGCGGGCGTGGCCGGCGACACCGCGCAGGCGGTGGCCGAGGCCGAGCTCGCCCGCTCGCTCGGCTACGACGCCGTGCTCATCAGCCCGCGCGTGGCGGGTGCCGACGAGCGCGCACTGCTCGACCGTGCACGCGCCGTGGGCGAGGTGCTGCCGCTCGTGGGCTTCTACCTGCAGACCGCGATCGGCGGTCCGGTGCTCGACCGCGACTTCTGGCGCGAATTCGCGGCGATCCCCGCGGTCGTGGCCGTGAAGGCGGCGCCCTTCGATCGCTATCGCACGCTCGAACTGGTGCGCGGGGTCGCGGCATCCGGTCGTGCCGACGAGATCGCGCTGTACACCGGCAACGACGATGCGATCGTCGCCGACCTGCTCGCGGAGTTCCACGTCGAGTCGCCCGACGGCCCGCGCACGCTGCGCTTCGTCGGCGGACTGCTGGGGCAGTGGGCGGTCGGCACGCGCGCCGCGGTGGCGCTCCTCGAGAAGGCGCACCGGGCGATGGCGGGCGATGCCGCGGCCTACCGCGAGCTGAGCCTGCTCGCCTCCGACATGGTCGACGTCAACCAGGCGGTGTTCGACCCGGGCAACGACTTCCACGGTGTGATCGCGGGAGTGCACGAGATGCTGCGCCAGCAGGGTCTGCTCGAGGGCACCTGGTGCCTCGACCCCGCCGAGGGGCTCTCGCCGGGGCAGGCCGAGGAGATCGAGCGGGTGCGCCGGGCGTATCCGGCACTGAACGACGACGCCTTCATCGCCGACCACCGGGAGGACTGGTTGCGATGAGCGTGCGTCCGGTCGTGATCGCGGTGGTGCCCGAGGCGCTGTTCGCGGAGTTCTTCTCGCCCGCCGACGCGGGACGCCTCGCGGCGGCGGCCGAGCGGCTCGGCGGCTCGTTCGCGCGGGTGGACCGTCTGACGGACGCTCCGCTCGACGATGTGCGCGTCGTGATCACGAGCTGGGGCATCGAGCCTTTCGACGCCGCCGTGCTCGAACGGATGCCGCGGCTCGAGCTCGTCGCGCACACGGGTGCCTCGATCAAGGCGTTCGCGACCGCGGAGCTGTTCGACCGGGGCGTCGCCGTCACGCAGGCGGGGGCGGGCATGGCGCGATCCGTCGCGGAGGTGTCGCTGGCCTTCACGCTCGCGCTGCTGCACCGCGTGCCCGAGCTGCACAACGGTCTGCGCGACGGCGGGTGGTACGCCCCGGCGGTGGGCGCGCAGCACGAGATCCTCGATGCACCGATCGCCGTGATCGGGGCCTCGCGCACGGGCCGCGCCTACCTCGAACTGATCCGGGTGCTCGGGGCTCGTCCACTGCTCGTCGACCCCACGCTCGATCGGGCCGCGGCATCCGCTCTGGGCGCCGAACTCGTCGCGCTCGACGATGCGCTCGCGCGTGCGCGGATCGTCGCCGTGCACGCGCCGACGCTGCCCGAGACCCACCACCTGATCGGTCGTCGCGAACTCGCCCGGATGCCCGACGGCGCGGGGCTCGTCAACACCGCGCGCTCGTGGCTCGTCGACGAGCGGGCGCTCATCGACGAGGTGCGTGCGGGGCGGCTCAGCGCGGCGGTCGACGTGTTCGACGAAGAGCCGTTCGGGGCCGAGCATCCCCTGCGTTCCCTGCCCGGAGTGCTGCTCACGCCGCACCGCGCGGCCGGCACGACCGAGGGCCGGTTGCGTCAGGGGCGCATCGTGGCCGACGAACTCGACGAGTTCGCCGCAGGCCGACCGCTCGCACACGCCATCGACCGCGCGCACCTGGCGTCGATGGCATGACACCGAAGACCTCTGGGGGATCTGGGGACTGAACCGGATGTTGCGTGACGACCATCAGGCCGCACGCCCGACCGCGGCCACGCTGCCGCAAGGAGGTACGACATGACGATCACGCACGACACCGACAGCACCACCTCGACCGCCGCGCTGCGCAGCAGGCGCATGCTGCTCGCCGGGTTCGGCGCCGCCGCCCTCGGCGGTGTGGCGGCGGTCGCGGTGCAGACACCCGCGCAGGCCGCCGGGCCGGTGGCGCCGATGGCCTCGGCGGGTTCGAAGGACGTCGGCAACGCCGGTCTCGGGACCGACCTGCCCTCGCTCAAGGGCAAGACGGGCGACCTCGTGCGCACGAGCGGGTATGCGGCGCCGGGTGACGGCGGACACGGGCTCTACCGCTACGTGAAGAAGGACGCCCCGGCCGTGAACGGCGGCACCGTCCTCGCCGCGCGCAAGGAAGGGGTCTGGGTGCTCGTGCACCACGGCGTCGTCGACTTCCGCGCGTTCGGGATCATGGACGCGAGCGTGAACGCCGACGACGCGCTCGATGCGATGGTGAACGATCCGAGCATCCGCCGGATCGAGGCGCACAGCGACCTCAACTTCGTGCGTCGGCACATCTTCCGCCGTTCGGGCATCGCCTTCGACTTCGGCAGCCACCTGATGACGACCGTGGGCATCGAGAACGCCGGCAAGGACGACCCGTTCGCCGCCGTGATGTTCTTCCAGGGCGAGGTGACGGATGCCGTGCAGGAGGCGCGCCTGAACGAGCCGGTGCCCGACCTCGGCGACGTCTTCCCGGTCGCCGATTCGTCGTTCTTCACGGTGGGCGACTGGTACGCGGCCGAGGTGAACGCGCTCGCTGGCCGCTGGGAGCGCGAGCTGCAGCGATTGGTGCAGGTGACGCAGATCGTCGACGGCACGCACATCCGCATCAACTACAAGAACGGCTGGCCGCTCGGCGCCGATCGCACGATGACGTGGCGTCACGTGCTGCCGGTGCAGGACGTCACGGTGTCGAATCTGAAATTCCTCGGCACGGGGACCGACGAGTACACCGGGTCGCACCCCCTCGCCTTCGAGTACGCGGTGCGCTGCGACGTCGACCACATCGACGGCACCGGCACGTTCTGGCCGCTGATCCAGAGGCGCTGGAACACCTACTACTCGACGGTGAGCTGCACGCTCAAGAACCCGACCTCGGTGACGTGGGGCGGCGCCGGCTACCTCACGCAGCAGATCTACTGCCTCTACGGCTACGTCGCCAACTGCCACACCGCCAATGCGCGGCATCTCAACGACTTCACCGCGAGCGCCTACTGCCTGGTCGAGAACTGCCACGGCGACGGCGACGACCAGGGCCCGTTCGTGACCCACGGCCAGTACGAGCACGACCTCACCTACACGGGCAACTCGGGGCTGATGACGTTCGCGAACTCGGGGGCGGCCTGGGGATCGGCGGCCAAGCGCATCACGGTGCGCAAGCACGTGTGCTCGTGGTTCGTGGCACGGGTGCGCATCACCGACCTCACGCTCGAGGACGTGCAGGTGATCGGCAAGCCCTCGCTCGCCGGCTCCGGAATGCTGTGGATCAACGCCGACGGGGCGCAGCTGCGCGGGTGCACGGCATCCGACACGCTCATCATCACCCAGCAGTCGGATGCCTCGTCGCGGCCGAATCTCATCGAGGGCTCGCACTTCACGTTCGTCGCGGCCGGCGGGGAGCTCACGAGTGCGGCCGTCACCACCCCGGTCACCTTCGTCGACACCGTGCTGAACGGGGTCGGTGGGCTGAAGATCACGGGTCCGGGGGCGGTCACGTTCCGCGGGTCGACGCTGATCGGGGCCGATGATGCCGCGCCGATCGTGTCGCAGTCGCAGCGGCTGCGGTTCGAGGGGTCGACCCTGCGCAACGCCCGGATCGCGGCGGCGCGGGGCGAGCGGCAGACCGTCGAGGTGTCGGGGTCGGAGGTCGTGAACGTCGGCGGCACGGGCCTCGCCCGTACCGGGGCCGGCGAGCTGCACGTGGCGCTGTCCGACAGCACGTTCCGCGCCGAGGGGGCGGCGACGCACGTGTCGATCACGACCGGCGCCACGCACTACCGCGCGGTGGGCAACCGGTTCGAGGGCGGGTCGATCGAGCTGGGTGACGGCGCCTTCGGGTCGAGTTCCACACTCGTGCACACCGCCAACGTCGAGACGGGCGTGACCCGCACGGCGTTCCCGGCGGCGGGCGCTCGCGTCGTCGACACCGCGAACGTCGCGGTCTGAGGGGCGCACGGTGCGAAGGAGATCTCTCGCTGCGGAGGAGCGGATGCAGCATCCGCTCCTGCAGAGGGCGTGTTCTCCTGCGGAGCGTGTGCGCGGGGGACGCTTCGACAGCCTCAGCGACCCAGTTTCTTGTCACTGGGTCCCTGAGCTTGTCGAAGGGCCCCGCCCCGCTCACCGTGTCGGGCGGAGTTCTCCTCGTTGGGCGGAGATTTCGAGCGGATGCTTCCGCCCCACGCGGAGTTCTCCTCCCGTCGTGCGTGGGGGGCGCTTCGACAGGCTCAGCGACCCAGTTTCTTGGCTCAGCGACCCAGATTCTTGGCTCAGCGGCCCAGTTTCTCGCGACTGGGTCCCTGAGCTTGTCGAGGGGCCCCGCCCCGTGGCATCCGCGTCAGTAGCGGGCCGAGAAGCCGCCGTCGGTGTGCAGGAGCTGCCCGGTGATCCAGCGGCCCTCGGGCGAGAGCAGGAAGGCGGTGATGCCGGCGATGTCTCGCGGCGTGCCCGCACGGCCGAGCGGATGCATCGGGGTCAGCGCATCGCGGATCTCGTCGTCCATCCATCCGGTGTCGATCGGCCCCGGGTTGACGACGTTCGCCGAGATGCCCCGCGGGCCGAGCTCGCGCGCCGCCGAGATCACGATGCGGTCGAGCGCCCCCTTCGACGCGCCGTAGGGGAGGTTGCCGGTGGTGTGGTCGCTGGTGAACGCCACGACCGCACCGCCGTCGGCACCGATCTGACGCGCGAAGGCCGCGATGAGCAGCAGGCTCGCGCGCGCGTTGACCGCGACGTGCCGGTCGAAACTCTCGGCGGTCGTGTCGAGGATGCCCGACTCCACGTCGTGGGCATGGCTCAGGACGAGCGCCGAGAGCTCGCCGTGTTCGCGACGCACGCGCTCGATCAGGGCATCGGGCGCGGTCGGATCGGAGAGGTCGGCGGGGTGGTCGCCGCTGTCGAGGTCGCTGGTGACGACGGTCCAGCCGTCGGCGCGGAGGCGCGGCACGATCCCCGCGGCGATGCTGTTCGACCGTGCGGCTCCGGTGACGAGTGCGAGAGGCATTCCGGAAGGTTAGCGGAGCGTGCGGGCGAGGGGCGCTTCGACAGGCTCAGCGACCCAGTTTCTCGGCTCAGCGGCCCGGTTTCTCGGCTCAGCCACTGGGTCCCTGAGCTTGTCGAAGGGTCCGATCCCGGGCACCGTGTCGGGCGGAGTTCTCGTCGTGGGGCGGAGATTTTGGGCGGATGCTTCCGCCCAACGCGGAGTTCTCCTCCTGCCGCGTGTGGGGGGCGCTTCGACAGGCTCAGCGACCCAGTTTCTCGGCTCAGCGACCCAGTTTCTCGGCACAGCCACGGGGTACCTGAGCTCGTCGGCGGGTCCAGCCACGGGGTCCCTGAGCTCGTCGAAGGGCTCTGGCCTGCGCGACCCCTACAGTCCGACGAGCTCGGCGCTGCGCTGCCAGAGGGCCTCGGCGAGGGCGGCGTCGTCGACCTGCGGGTTCGTCTTCGACGACAGTGTGCGCTCGTCGTAGTACGCACCCGAGAACCAGGTCTCGTCGGGGGTGCCCTCGATGAACCAGCGCAGGATCGCGCCGCCCTCCTCGGTGCTCGTGAGCATCAGCTTTCCGAGGAAGCTCCGGTAGATCAGCCGCATGATGCTCGACGAGTCCGAGGCGAAGTTCGTCTGCACGGTGCCGGGGTGGAAGGCGACCGAGCTCAGTCCGTCGGGGTGGAACTTCGTGTGCAGGCTCTTCGTGAAGAGCACGTTCGCGAGCTTGGCGTCGCCGTAGGCCTTGTTGGCGCTGAACTTCTTCGAGTTGTCGAGATCGTCCACGTCGATGTGTCCGAAGAGGCGGTGCCCCACGCTCGACGTGTTGATCACCGCCGCCTTCGACGCCAGCAGCGTGGGCAGCAGCAGGTTCGTCAGCAGGAACGGCGCGAGATGGTTGACCTGGATGGTCTTCTCGAAGCCGTCGACGGTGGGAGTGCGGTCGCCGAAGATGCCGCCGGCGTTGTTCGCCAGCACGTGGATGCCGTCGGCGCCCACGGCATCCGTCAGCTTCCCGGCCAGTTCGCGCACGTCGTCGAGGCGGGCGAAGTCGGCGAAGAAGTACTCGGCGCCGGTGTCGTCGGCGACGGCCTTCGTCTTCTCGGGGGAGCGTCCGACGAGGATCAGCCGGTGGTCGGTCGCGGCCAACTGGCGAGCGGCGGCCGCGCCGATGCCGTCGGATGCCCCGGTGAGGACGATCGTTCTGCCGGTCATGCGTCTGCTCCTGTCGTGGGTGTGATGCGCTCGACCGCGCGGGTGATGTGCCCGGCGACGACCGTGCGCACCCGTTCGGGGTCGCCGCTCGCGAGCGCGTCGACGATCTCCTGGTGGCTGCGCACGTGCTGCTCCTTCTCGTCGACGTCGAGGGCGGCGTTCGCGGCGCGGATGAACCCGGCGATGCGTCCGCGCAGCTGCGCGCTCACCTCGTCGAGGAAGCGGTGCTCCGCCAGATCAGCGAGCGTCTCGTGGAACAGTCGGTCCTGCCGCAGCACTTCATCGACATCGCCCGGGGCCGCAGCGCCCATCGCGGCGACGATCGCCTCGAGGCGGGCCGCGGCATCCGCGGTCCACCGTTCCTGCACTCGGATCGCCATGAACTGCTCGAGCACGATGCGCAGGCTCGAGATGTCGTCGAGATCGGATGCCGTCAACTCCGCGACCCGTGCACCCCGGCGGGGTTCGCGCACGATGAGCCGCTCCTCGGCGAGCCGCGTGAGGGCTTCGCGCACGGGGATGTGGCTGACGCCGAGGCGGTCGGCGAGCCTGCGCTCGACCAGGCGCTCTCCGGGGGCGAGCTCGCCGGAGTGGATCGCGGCGCGCAGCTCGTCGGCGACCTGCTCGGCGATGTTCTGGTCTGACACGGTGCGCATCGGGGGAGTCCTTCCGAACGGGCGGCGGTCGGCGGAGGCCGGGTCTCCGAGATCGCACGCTCGCACCGATGCTATGGCATCTGCCGGTGCGCCGGCCGAACGACGGGAGCATCGTCGATGACCACCGTTCTGGGCGACCGCATCCGCATCCCGCGTAGCGCGCTGCGCGTCGGGGTGGCCCGTCGCGACATCACGCCGCCCACCGGCATCCGCGCGAAGAACTGGGGGCCCGCCGACTGGGAACGCTCCGAGGGCGCGCACCGGCCCTTCGAACTGACCGCCCTCGCGATGATCGGCGACGACGACCGGCCGCGTGTGCTGCTCGCGGTCGACGGCACCTGGTGGCGTCGGGTCGCCGACGAGCAGGGCGTGCGCGGGGCGATCCTCGAGGGTCTGGGACTCGACCCCGACCAGCTCATGCTCTCGCTCTCCCACACGCATGCGGGCGCGGTGCTCTGTGCCGCCGACGCGCATCTGCCCGGGGGCGAGTTGATCCCGGGGTACCTCAAAGCGCTCGCCGCAGCGGGTGTCGAGGCGTCACGCGAGGCGCTGACCACCGTCGAATCCGGTCTGATCGAGTGGACGACCGGTCGCTGCACCCTCGCCGCCGATCGCGAGCTCGACCTCGACGGGCGCGCACTCGTGGGGTTCAACCCCGATGCCGTCGCCGACGATACCGTGGTGATCGGCCGGGTGAGCGTCGCCGGCCGCGTGCGCGCGACACTCGTCAACTACGCGTGCCACCCGACGACCCTCGCCTGGCAGAACCGCGACGTCTCGCCCGACTACGTGGGGGCGATGCGCGAGATCGTCGAGGCGGCCACGGATGCCCCCTGCCTGTTCGTGCAGGGGGCGTCGGGTGAATTGGCTCCGCGTGAGCAGTACACCGGCGATGTGACCGTGGCCGATCGGCACGGCCGCTCGTTGGGCCACGCGGTGCTCGCGGCGCTCGACGGGCTGCCCGTGCCCGCTGAGGAGCTCGCGCTCACGGGGATCGTCGAGTCCGGCGCCCCGTTGGCGGTGTGGGCGGGGCGGCCCTTCGTCTCGTCGCTGCGCTCCTCGCTCGGGGACCGGGATTCGGTTTCCGAGCGAGCGCAGCGAGGCGACGGGAGCACCGCCGGCGTCACGGCATCCGTCACGCTTCCCCTGCGCGACCTGCCGACGCTCGACGACCTGGCCGCCGAGTGGGCCGACATCGACCTGCGGGCACGCGACGAACGCCTCGGGCGGGCGCGCAATCTGCGCGAGGGGTACATCGACGGACCCACCGTGCAGCATCCGGTCTGGGCCTGGCGTCTGGGTGATGCCGTGATCGTCGGGCATCCCGGCGAGGCGTACTCGTCGTTGCAGACGAGACTTCGCGCGCGGTTCCCCGGCATCCCGATCGTGGTGATGAACCTCACGAACGGCCCGGGCTTCGTCTACCTGCCGACGCGCGACGCCTACGACAGGGGTGCCTACCAGGCGTGGCAGACGCCGCTCGCGCCCGGCGCCCTCGACCTTCTCGAGTCCCACGCGGCCGACCTGATCGCCGCCCTGCTTCCCACACCCACCCCAGGAGAGAAATGAACGTCGCCATCGTCACCGGAGGATCCGCCGGCATCGGCTGGGAGATCGGCCAACGCCTCGCCGCCGACGGCTACCTCGTCGTCGCCGTCGACCGCGTGCCCGGGCTGACCGCGGGAGACAATCCCGCCGGCATCCTCTGGCGCGAGCTCGACGTCACCGATCACGACGGCGTCGATCGCGTGTTCGGCGAGATCGAAGCCGAGCTCGGGCCCATCGACGTGCTCGTCAACAACGCCGGGATCCAGAGGCATCGCGGAATCGAAGACCTCACGTGGAGCGAGTGGGAAGCCGTGGTCGACGTGAACCTGCACGGCGTCTTCTCGGCGCTGCAGGCGGCCGGGCGACGGATGCTCGAGCGCGGCGACGGGCGGATCGTCAACATCTCGTCGATCTCGTCGCGTGGGTCGGCGGGACGCGCGCCCTATGCCACGACGAAGGCGGCGGTCATCGGTCTCACCGCGACCGCCGGGGCCGAGTGGGCCGCGCGGGGCGTGCGGGTCAACGCGGTCGCCCCCGGCTACGTCGACACCGGGGTGTTCCGGCAGGGTGTGGAGGCGGGCACGCTCAGCCTCGACACGATCCTGTCGCGCATCCCTGCCCAGCGGTTGGCCGAGGCGAGCGAGATCGCGGCGGCCGTGAGCTTTCTCGTGTCCGACGAGTCGCGCTACATGAACGGCCAGACGTTGTACGTCGACGGCGGGTTCCTCGTCGACTACGGCGTGCCCCTCGCGAAGAAGCCCGCATGAGCACGATCGAGCGCATCGAGACGGCGACGGCCGTGCTGCCGCTGCCCGCGCCCCTGCACCTCGGCGCGATGACGGTGACCCGGCGCGAGTACAGCGCGGTGCGGGCATCCGACACCGACGGCATCTCGGGGGTCGCCTATTGCCTGTCGCGCGAGGCGCCGATGGCCGAGATCGTCGAGCGGCTCGTGGCGGGGCATGCGCTCGGAGCGGATGCCGACGACCCCAGTGCGACCTGGGAGCGGATGCTGCGCGGCAGTGCGATCGTCGGTCGCGTCGGCCTCGTGCGACGGGCGATCGGACTGGTCGACATCGCGCTGTGGGACATCGCGGCGCGGCGGGCCGGTGTGCCGCTGTGGCGGATGCTCGGCGCCGGCGACGCTCCGCGGGAGGCGATGCTCGTGGCCGCGTACCCGTCGGCCGAGCGTACGCCGCGTGACGTCGCCGACGAGGTGCTCGCCCAGGCGAACGGGTGGTCGCAGGTGAAGATCTCGCGCATGCCCGATCCGGCATACATGCGTGAACTGCTCGCGCTGCTCGGCGCGGAGCTGCCGGCGTCCACCGGTCTCGTGGTCGATGTCGGCTTCGGCTGGCGCGATGCCGACGAGGCGCTGGCCGAGATCGCGCAGTGGGGAGACCCGCGACTCGCCTGGCTCGAGGACCCGCTGCTGCCGGAGGACGCCCGGGGGTGTGCGCGCATCCGCCGCGAGAGCGGGCTGCGCCTGGCCGTCGGTGACGAGGTGACCGACCCCGCGGTGCTGCGGGCGCTGGTCGAAGCGGGGGCGGTCGACGTGCTGCGCCTCGACGTGGTGGCGATCGGAGGAGTGACGCCGGCGCGCGAACTCGTCTCGTGGGCGTCGGATCGTGGCGTTCCGGTGTCGGGTCACGTGTATCCCGAGGTCACGGCGCATCTCGGCATCGGTGTCGAGACCTTCGCGCGAGGCGCGAACCCCTACGACCCGGCGCCGTCGTTCATCGTCGGCGGACCCGTGTTCGACGGGGCGGTGCGACCGACGGATGCCGCGGGGTCGGGATTCACGCTCGACCCGGGTGTGTTCACGTTCGCGGGGAAGGGGCGGTCATGACGACGCGCAGTGTCGTGGTGACCGGGAGCGGCAAGGGCATCGGTCGTGCGGTCGCCGAGCGGCTGACGGCCGACGGTTGGATCGTGGTCGGGCTCGAGCGGTCGCCCGGCTCGGGGACGCTCGAGGCGGGCGTCGTGGACGAGGTGGTGCTCGGTGACGCGGCGGATCGTGCGGTGCACGAGCGCGCGGCATCCGTCGCCCGGAGCCTGGCGCCCCTCGCGGGATGGGTCAACAACGCCGGAATCACGAAGCGCACGTCCCTGCACGAGCTCGACGAAGCCGTGGTGCGCGAGGTGATGGGCATCAACGGGTTCGGGTACCTCTGGGGATGTTCGGTCGCCGTGTCGGCGTTCGTCGATCAGGGCATCGCGGGCGCGATCGTGAACATCGGGTCGATCCACGGACGGTCGTCGTTCGTCGATCACGCGGCGTACGAGTTCACCAAGGGCGGGATCGATGCGCTCAGCCGCAGTGTCGCGGTGACGTATGGCGGCCTCGGCATACGCGCCAACACCGTCGCGCCGGGCGGAGTGCGCACACCGCATCTCGAGGCGCAGATCGCGGCATCCGATGATCCGGGCGCCGCCGAGCGAGCGTTGGCCGAGGGCCCGCCGATGGGGCGCATCGCCCGCGCCGAGGAGGTCGCCGCCGTCACGGCGTTCCTGCTGTCGGACGAGGCGCCGTACCTCTCGGGGCAGTCGATCGCGGTCGACGGCGCGTGGACGGCATCCTTCGGAGAGATCTCGGTCGACCCCGCCCTGCGCGCCCGCTTCGACGGCTGACACCGTCTCCCTCCCTGAGAGGTCAAGACACGCCGCAGGCCACGGTTCTCATGCGGCGTGTCTTGACCCCTCGCGGGGCGAGAGTCACGCCTTGAGCATCGAGGCGCGCGAGATCAGCCCGTCGACCACGTCGAAGGTGGCGATGGTCTCGGTCGCGACGCCGGCATTGACGACCTGCTCCTGCGCGACCACCCAGCGGTCGCCGAAGAGCACGGTCTGCTCAACGACGCACGACAGCTCGGGGTTGCGCAGCCGCGGCTCGTAGAAGGCACGGATCGCGGCGGCGCCGACGATCGGCTCGGGAGCGACGCCGGTGATGACGGCATCCGCTGCGTACGTCGCGACGAAGGCGTCGAGGTCGTGCGCGTTGAACGCGTCGAGCTGGTCCTGCACGGTCTGCGCTGCGGATCGCGCGCCGGGGGTGCGGATGCCGTCAGTCAATGCGAACTCCTCCGTTGACGTCGTACGTGGCGCCGGTGATGAATCCCGCCCGCGGTGAGGCGAGCGAGGCGATGATCCAGGCGACGTCGGCGGGCTGGCCGAAGGCCCCGAGCGGGATGGACGCCTCGAGCTTCGCGCGCCCCTCACCCTGCAGCTGGTCGGTGATCGCGCTGGCGACAGGTCCGGGCGTGACGGCGTTGACGCGGATGCCCTCCGCCGCGAGGTGGCGGGCGAAGCTGCGCGTCAACGCCAGGATCGCGCCCTTGCTCGCGGCGTAATGCAGCCCGGTCTGCAGTGCGCCCACCTGTCCGGCGATCGACGAGAGGTTGATGACGCTGCGGTCCCCCGAGGCGGCGCGCAGCAGCGGAAGCGACCCGCGCGTCAGCAGGAACGTGCCGCGCACGTTCGTCTCGAGCACGCCGTCCCACTCCTCGATGTCGATCTCGTCGTACGGGGTGTACGGGCACACACCGCCGTTGTTCACGAGCACGTGCAGCTCGCCCCAGGCATCCGTCACTTCGGCGACGAGCGCGTCGATCGAGGCGGGATCGCGCAGGTCGAGTCGCGAGACCCGCACATCGGATGCCCCGGCGGCCCGGCACTCCTCGGCGACGCGAGCGGCCTCGGCCTCACGCCCGGTGTAGGTGAGCCAGACGTCGAGACCCTCGCGGGCGAGTTCGAGGGCGGCGGCCGTTCCGATACCGGAGCTGGCCCCGGTGATGAGTGCGCGGCGAGTGTCCATCTCTAAACGCTATAGCAAAAGCATCCATGCCCGCTCGTTCCCGTCGCACTTTCTGTCGGTCTGAGGGGATCATTCCGACGGAAACTGCGACGGGAGCGCGCCCGACGGATGCCGAAACCTCAGCGCTCGAACACGACCTCGCCGCCGACGACCGTCGTCGTCACGTGCTGGTCGGCGATCCGTTCGGGCTCGATCGCGGACAGGTCGTCGCTGAGGGCGATGAAGTCGGCCAGCATCCCGACCTTCAGGGTGCCGGTGGCGTGCTCCTGCCCCACCGCGTACGCCGACCCGAAGGTGTACGCCCGCACGGCCTCGTCGACCGAGATGCGCTCGCGATCGCCGAGCACCTCGCCGCCGCTCGTGCGCCGCAGCACCATGTCGCGGATCGACACGAGCGGGTTCGCGTCGGAGATGGGCGAGTCGGTCGAGCCGTTCAGCACGATCCCGGCTTCCGCCAGCGACTTCACCCGGTAGATGTCGTCGCGCCGGTCGGCGGCCACCGCCGCGGCCATACCGTCGCCGAAGTCCGACACGAAGACGCCCTGCGGAACGGGGATGACCCCGAGTCGCGCGGCGCGCGCGATGTCGTCGTCGCTCGCGAGGGCGAAGTGCTCGATGCGGTGCCGCACATCGGGGCGCGGCGCGATGCTCTGCGCGTGCTCGATCGCGTCGAGCACGTGCGTGATCGCCCGGTCGCCGATCGCGTGGGTCGCGACCGTCCACCCGGCCCGGTGCGCGCCCACGATGTAGTCCCGCAGCGCCTCGGGCTCGTGCAGCAGCACGCCGAAGTTGTCGGCCTCGCCGTGGAAGCACGCGTGCATGGCGGCCGAGCGCCCGATGAACGATCCGTCGGCGACGATCTTCACCGGTCCGACGCGCAGCATGTCGTCGCCGAGGCCGGTGCGGATGCCGAGGTCGAGACCGAGCACGTCCTTATCGGGGAGGTCGGTGAAGGGGTGCAGCACCGTGATGTACGGCATGAGGGTGGTGCGCACCCGCAGCTGCCGCTGCTCGACCGCCGTCTGGTAGGCGTGGTAGTCGAGCGGGCTGTTGCCCACCATCCGGATCTCGCCGATGCCCGGCTCGGTCACCGAGGTGAGCCCGTAGCTCAGGGCCTGATCGCTCGCGAGCCCGAGGTTGCGCTGCACCTCGTCGAGACTCATCGGACGCACGAGCGCGAAGATCGGGGCCATCGCCGACTCCTGCAGCAGGCCCTCGGGCCGGCCGGCGGCGTCGCGGGGGATGCCGCCTCCCGCGATCTCCGGGAAGCCCTCGCGCCCCGTGTAACCGGCGAGCTCGAACGCCTTCGTGTTCGCGACCATCATGTGCCCCGACACGTGCTCGAGGATCACGGGCCGCCCGCCCGCGACCCGGTCGAGTCCCTCGGCCGTCGGATGCGCCTCGAGGAAGTTCTGGTCGTAGCCGGAACCCCGCACCCAGGCATCCGGCGCCAGCCCCTCGGCGTGCACGCGCACCGCCTCGTACAGCTCGTCGAGCGAGTTCACCGCGCCGGGGCGCAGGTTCAGCGACGCCAGACGGAAGCCCGTCAACGAGAGGTGGTGGTGCGCGTCGTGGAACCCGGGCAGCACCGGCTGCCCGCCGAGGTCGACGACCTGCTCCGCCTCGACGCCGTGCAGGTCGTCGTCGAAGCCGACGATGCGGCCGCCCAGCACGCCGATGCTGTGCGCCGTCGGGCGGTCGGCATCGAGCGTGCGGATGCGGGCGTGGGTGAAGATGGTGTCGACGCGCATGGTCTCTCTCGGGGGTCCTGTGGCGGTTCTCGGTGGGTGCCGGTCAGCGGGCGGATGCCGCGGTCGCGACCTCGGCCTCGACCGAGCGGGCGATGCGTCGCTGGAGTCCCCAGACGCCGGCGATGGTGATGAGGATCATCACCGCGTAGAACACGGCCACGCCCCACACGCTGCCGCCGGTCGAGTTGAGGATCCACTGCGCCACCAGCGGGGTCGACCCGCCGAACACGGTCGCGCACAGCTGATAGGCGAGCGAGACGCCCGAGTAACGGATGCGGGCCGGGAACGCCGAGGCGAGCAGGGTCGCGAGCAGTGCGTAGTACGCGGTGCTGCCGATGATGGTGGCGTAGAGGGTGACCGTGATCCACAGGGGAGAGGCGGCCTGGATGGCGAGGAAGTACGGCACCGTCAGCACCACGCTGAGGATGAGGCCCGCGAGCATGACCCGGGCGATGCCGAAGCGCTCGGCGATCTTGGCGGCGATGGGCTGCCAGACGAACTGCAGGATCGCCATGCCGAGCAGGATGTTGAGCATGAGCTGGCGCTCGATGCCCAGGGATCCCGTGGTCCAAGCGAGCAGGAAGGTGTTCGAGAAGTAGGCGTTCGAGATGCCCATGACCGAGGCGAGCACGCCGAGGCCGATCAGCAGGGGCGCGGTGCGGATCGCGACGAGCACCGGGGCGCTCACGACCTCCTTCGACTGCTTCGCCGCCTCGAAGTCGGGCGATTCCTCGACCTTGACGCGGATGACGAGGCCCACGATCACGAGGATCGCCGACACGAGGAACGGGATGCGCCAGCCCCAGGTGATGAACTGCTCATCGGGCAGCAGGCCCACGATGAGGAACATCACGGTCGCGAGGATGGATCCGGCAGGAGAGCCCTGCTGCACCCAGGCCCCGGCGAGGCCCTTCTTCTTGGCCGTGGCGTTCTCGGTCGAGAGCAGCACGGCGCCGCCCCACTCGCCGCCGACCGCGAAGCCCTGCAGGCCGCGCAGCACGACGAGCAGGATCGGCGCGAGGATGCCGATCTGCGCGTAGGTCGGCAGAAGGCCGATCAGCGTGGTGGCGGTGCCCATCAGGATGAGCGTGAGCACGAGCACGTTCTTGCGCCCGAACTTGTCGCCGAAGTGCCCGAAGACGAGCCCGCCGACCGGGCGCATCAGGAAGCCGACCCAGAAGGTCGCGAACGAGGCGAGCAGGGCGGCGCCGGGAGCGACGTCGGGGTAGAAGACGCGGCCGAAGACGAGGGCGGCGGCGGTGCCGAAGATGTAGAAGTCGTACCACTCGATCGCGGTGCCGACGAAGGCACCCACCATCGAGCGTCGTTGCCGGGCAGAACTGATATCAGTGCGGGAAGCAGCCATCGCGAAGGGCTCTCTGTCTCGGGGGGGAGGGCGGGAAGTGCGGGTGCTGCCCATCCTGCGGTGATCACCCCATGCTCGTCCAATGAAGAAAGCGGGGCGCGATATACGCTTAACGTATGTACGGGGAGCGGGAGCTGGAGGCATTCGTCGCGGTTCTGGACTGCGGGTCGGTCAGTCTTGCGGCAGAACGCCTGATCAGGACGCAACCGACGGTATCGCGACAGATCGCTTCTCTCGAGCGCCAGGTGGGAGCATCCCTGTTCCGGCGGATGCCGCAGGGCATGGTCGCGACATACGCCGGCGACCGCCTCGAGCCGATGGCGCGCGACCTCGTGCGCCGCGGACGACGCGCGCGCGAGGTGATGAGCGGCATCGTGCTCAAGGAGCGCTCGTTCGTCGCGGCGGCCCCCGAGATGACGAGCGTCCTCGTGCTGGCGCCGTTCATCGCGGGTGGCGGACCCATCTCCGACGTCGTGGTCGCGACGCCGGTCGAGACCTACGACCGACTGCGCTCCGGAGCCGATCTGGCCGTGACGACGAGCCCGCCGGATTCGCGGCTCAGCAGCATCCGCATCATGAACCTGCCCCTCTACTGCCAGTTGCCGGCGTCGCATCCGCTCGCGGCGGCTGATCGTCTCGAGCTGGAGGACCTGCTGGCCGGCCCTTTCCTCACCTCGGGCACCGGGTCTGCCGCGTGGACGCAGATCCAACGGGCGGCCGAGAGTGAAGCATGGTCTGTCGAGATGGCGAGCTTCGGTGCGGATGCCCCGATCATCCAGGCCCGCTCGGCCGCCGGTCACGGCCCCTGCGTGGTCGTCGAGCCGCCGCGATTCGGGCTGATCTCGAAGCCCCTGCACCACCGCGGCATCCCGATGCAGTGCGCGCTGTACGCGAGTTGGGAGCGCACGCACTACGCCCGCGACGACATTCGCGGTGTGGCCGAGCAGCTCACCGCCTTCGCTGCCGACCACGTGCTGTCGCTGTACGACGCGGTGGACTGAGCGCCGGCCGGAACTGGGTCCCTGAGCCTGTCGAAGACCCCCCGCACTCCACCTGCTAGATGCTATAGCATCGCCTACATGACAACGCCGTTCATCCTCGTCAGCGACTGCGACCTCCCCGGAACCGTCATCGAAGACACCCTCCGCGCAGCCGACCTCCGCGCCGACCGTGCCCCCTCTCCGGCGCCCGACGACCTGGCCGGGGTCGGGGCGGATGCCGTCGGTCTCGTCGTGCAGTGGGCGCCGATCACGGCCGAGGTGCTCGATCGGATGCCGCACCTGCGCATCATCAGTCGTGTCGGCATCGGCTACGACATGATCGACGTCGAGGCGGCGACGGCCCGCGGCATCGCGGTCGCCAACACCCCGAGCTACTGCATCGAGGAGGTCACCGCGCACACGATCGCGATGATCATGACCCAGGCGCGGGGGCTGCCGGCCTACGACCGCGCCGTGCGCGCCGGCACCTGGAAGGCGGTGGATGCGCGCCCCCTCGCCGTGCGTCCGTCGTCGACGACGGTATCGGTGCTCGGCTTCGGCCGCATCGGGTCGATCGTGGCTCGCGGATGCCGTGCTCTCGGGTTCCGGGTGCTCGTCGCCGATCCGTACGCCTCCGACGACGGCATCCGCTCGGCCGGCTGCGAGCCCGTCGAGATCCCGGATGCCGTGGCGCAGGCCGACATCCTCACGCTGCACGTACCGCTCACCGAGGCGACCCGACACCTGATCGATGCGAGTTCGATCGCGACGATGAAGCCCGGCGCCGTGGTCGTGAACACGTGCCGCGGTCCCCTCATCGACGAGCGGGCGCTGGCCGACGCGCTGCGTTCGGCGCACCTGGGAGCAGCTGCCCTCGACGTGTTCGACGGGGAACCGCTGGCCGAGGACTCTCCGTTGCGCGATCTCGATCAGGTTCTGCTCAGCCCGCACGCGGCGTGGTTCTCGCCCGAGGCGCTCGCCGACCTGCCCGTGCACGCGGCAGAGAACGTGATGCGCTTCCTCGCCGGAGAGTCGGTGCCGATCGTCAATCCGACCTACGCCGGCTGAGCCGTCTCGGGCCGGGACTCTTCGACGGGCTCAGGGACCCGGAGTCTGGTGGGGGGACCCTTCGACGGGCTCAGGGGCCCAGTGTCTGGTGGGGGGACCCTTCGACGGGCTCAGGGACCCGGAGTCTGGTGGGGGGACCCTTCGACGGGCTCAGGGACCAGCTTCTGAGTGGGTCGCTGAGCCTGTCGAAGCGCCCCGCCCCGCGGGAACCCCGTCAACCGGGGAACGCGGCGACCGGCATACCGCGTACGCCGGGCTGCACGGCGAACAACGACCCGGCCTCGGTGCCATGGTCTGACCCGAGCCCCTGCGCCGAGGTCGTGATGAAGAGGGTGCCGAGGTCGTCGCCGCCGAACGTGCACGCCGAGACCTGGGGCACGGGCAGCTCGATCCGCTCGATCAGCGAGCCGTCGGGCGCATACCCGTGCACCGCCGATCCGCCCCAGAGCGCGACCCATACCGATCCATCGGCTGCGACGGTCAACCCGTCGGGCGCACCGTGACCCTCGAGGACGGTCGCGAATCCGCGGCGTCCACGCAGCTCGCCCTCCACCACGTCGAACACGTCGACGCGCTGTGTGACCGTGTCGACGTAGTAGGCGCGCGAGCCGCCGGGGGCGAAGGCCACGCCGTTCGAGATGGTCACGCTCGACAGCACCGTGGTGGCGGCGAGGTCGCCGCCGATCCGCAGCATCCGCCCGACGGCTCCGGCATCGCCCAGGGCCATCGACCCGGCGAGCAAGCGTCCGTGCGGGTCGACCGTCCCGTCGTTGAACCGAGCCTCGCCCAGGTCGAACGTCGCCGCGATGCGCGCCGGTCCGTCGGCCGAATCCGACAGGTGCAGCGAGCGCGCACCGAGGGCGACGAAACCGCCCTTCGTGCGCGGCCGTGCGAAGGCGGCGTAGGTGTCGTCGAGATGCAGGCGATGGATGCCGTCGTCGCGCAGCGTCACGAGGTCGGCGGCGTCGCCGTCGACCCAGCGGATGCCGCCCCACGACGATGACCAGACCGGGGCCTCGGCGTGCACGCAGATCGGGCCGGTGAGGTTCTCGGCCCTCATGACTGCTCCTCGGGGCGGCGCAGCGGCATCCGCTCGGGTTCGGACGTGGATGCGGCGTCGGGCGCCGGAGTCGCCACCGGGGCCGATCCAGACGTCGTGGGCGCCGCGATCTCGCGCGCCACCTGCTTCTCGAGCACCTGCACGGCGTCGTCGGAGAGCAGGATGAGGCCGTCGAGCTCTTCGCGCACGCGCTTGTAAGCCACGTTGCGCTCGGCCTGCGTGGCCGACTCGTCGACGGCGACCTTGAGCAGCTGCTGCGCGCGGTCGAGGCGCTTGCGCTCTGCGTCGGTGAACGTCGAGTCGCGCAGGCGCCGGGCGTCCTTCTCGGCGATCTCGAACGCGACGGCGTATGCGCCCACCGCGTCGAGGTACTCCGACACCTGCTGCTCGGTGACCTTGGCGTCGGCCGATGCCGGGCGCAGCGCGTCGGCGGTGCGCTTCGCGCGCAGGAACGCGGCCGTGAGCGGCTGGCGGCCATCGCTCATGGCGGGGAACGCGATGAGCTTCGCGACGTCGAGTTCGTAGTCGAGCCAGCGCGCGGTGATCTCGTCGTGCTCGGCGAGCAGCCGCGCGAGCAGGTCGTTCGGAACCGGGGATGCCGTGGTGTCGACGATCGTCGCACCGCGGTTCTTCGTCGGGTGGGTCAGCGCCCGCGCCTCGATCTGCGCGGTCTTGAGCTGCGCCTTCATGCGGAGCGTCTCGATCCGACGCTCGTGGCGGTTCTTGGCCGACCGTTCCCACGCTTTCGCCGCGCCTCCGGCCATGCCCATGATCGGGAAGATGAGCCACCAGAAGTCGCCCGCGAAGTCCAGCAACGGTTGCATGATGTGCCCAGCCTACTGGCGCGTGCCGACACCCGAGAGTCCCGTCTTCGAGAGGATGGGGGCATGGCAGCGCACCGCATCGGGATCGTCGGCATCGAGAACACCCACGCCGACGGCATCGTGCGCGCGCTCAACGTCGACGGGGTCGGCGATGCCCGGGTGACGGCCCTCGTCGCCGGCGATCCCGACCGCACGGCTGCGCTCGCCGAGCTCGGCGGGATCGAACGGGTCGCGTCGGAATCCACCGAGCTGATCGGCGAGGTCGACGCCCTCATCGTGACGACCCGCGACGGGGCGACGCATCGCGCGCTCGCCGTGCCCTTCCTCGAGGAGGGCGTACCGGTGTGGGTCGACAAGCCGCTCGCGCTGTCGGTCGCCGACGCCGAGGCGATCCTCGCCGCCGCCGGGTCGACGCCCGTCACCTCGTCGTCGACGTTGCGCTGGCTGCCCGACACGGATGCCGCAGCCGCCGCGCTCGCGAGCATCGGCGAGTTGCAGAGCCTCACCCTCACCGGTCCGGCCGACCCCGAGGGCCCGTACGGGGGACTCTTCTTCTACGGCATCCACCTCGTCGACGTCGCCCAGCGACTGGTGCCGGGCATGCCGACCGAGATCGATGTCGAGCGCTCGTCGGAGGGGGTCCGCGCCCGCTACGTCGTCGGCGGAGTCGCGGTGACTCTCGACTTCGTCCGGCCGGTGGGCGAGGTGTCGGTGCCGTTCCATGTCACCGCCGTGGGAACCCGTGCGACCGAGAGCCGCGACATCGTGCTCGGCGCCGACTACGTGCGTCCGGGGGTGGAGGCGTTCGTGCGGATGCTCGAGACCCGCGTGCTCCCGGTTCCGCCGACGCAGATGCGCGCCGCGATCGCAATCCTCAGCGTGATCGGCGCCGGATAGCCGCGATGTGTCGAATTCGATGACCGGATACGCAGGAAATCGGTTTCTCGGCCGCGATCGAACCTAGAATATGCGCATGGTGGCGCGGGGGCGATACGCGAAGGGTGTGGCGAAGCGGGAGGAGATCCTGCAGGTCGCGCTCGATGTGGTGGCGGAGGTGGGCTACCGCAAGGCATCGAATCGTGAGATCGCCGAGCGCGTCGGACTCACGCAGCCGGGGCTCATGCACTACTTCGGCTCGCGCGAAGAGCTGTACATGGAAGTGCTGCGCGCCCGCGACAACCGCGATCTCGGGGAGTTCATGGACCCCGACCCGACCTTCCAGGGATTCCTCGCGATCATCGCCCACAACATGTCGGTGCCCGGACTCGTGCGGCTCTTCGTCGAGTTCTCGGCGGAGGCGACGATGGTCGGCCATCCCGCGCACGAGTATTTCATCGAGCGCTACGCCTGGGCGCGGGGCGTACTCACCGGTGTGATCGAGCGGGCCCAGAAGTCGGGCGAGTTGGGACCCACGCTGCGTCCGAAGATCGCCGTCGACCTCGTGCTCGCCGCCGCCGACGGACTCCAACTGCAGTGGCTCCTCGACCCCGAGGTCGATATGGTCGAGCGGCTCTCGCGGCTGTGGGACGGCATCCGTCTGGCATCCCGCCGCGACTGACCCGACCGGCCCTCAACCGGGTCCCCGCGCCGGTGCCCGAGTCCGCCGAACACCCCCACCCCGCACAACTTCGGAGTTCTGGCGAGACACGCCGTGCTGTGGCATCCGTACGTCGGCGTGTCATGGCGGATCTCCGAAGTTGTGCCGGGATCGGCGGAAAGACGGATGCCGTCAGCCCCGCGTGAGGTCCTGCGCGAGCATCACGATGATGCCGCTGGGGCCGCGCACGTAGGCGAGCCGGTAGACGTCCTGGTAGTTCGCGACGCCGCGCAGAGGGTGGCAGCCGTGGCGTGCGGCGATCTCGAGCGACGCGTCGATGTCGTCGACCGAGAAGGCGACGCGGTGCATCCCGATCTCGTTCGGCAGGGTCGGCTCGGTCTCGATCGCGTCGGGGTGGATGTACTCGAAGAGCTCCAGCTGCCCGCGGCCGTCGGGAGTCTGCAGCACCGCGATGCGCGCGTGATTGCCGTCGAGTCCGACCGCGGTATCGGCCCAGTCGCCGCTGATGGTGTCGCGCCCCGTGACCTCCAGGCCGAGGTCGGTGAAGAAGGCGATGGTGGCGTCGATGTCGCGCACGGCGATGCCGACGTTCTCGAGTCTGATGGGCATGTTTCGCATGCTCCTCCCGGGTGCGCCGGAAGTCAACGCCCGAGCTTCTCGGCGCACGCGACGCAGTACTCGGCGAACGGACGCACCTTGAGTCGGGCGGCCGGGATCGGTCGGCCGCAGTTCAGGCACACCCCGTAGGTGCCGGCATCCATGCGGGCGAGGGCATCGTCGACCTGCTGGAGTTCGGATGCCGCGGCCTCCGCGAGCCCGGTCAGACGCGACCACTCCGACGAGAGCGTGACGCCCTCGGGGTCGTGCTCGTCGTCATCGTTCGACCCTTCGCGGTCGTGGGTGAGCTCGGAGAGGATCGCTGCGGTCGCCCGGACACGGGCATCCGCCTGTGCGCGCATGGCCGTGAGCAGTGCGCGCAGCCGACCGTCGTCCTCCTCCATGCGGCCACCCTACTGGCGTACGCGGATGGGGTGGGGGGTGAGGGGTCAAGACACGCCCTAGCCCTGTGCCTGCGTGCGGCGTGTCTTGACCCCTCGCGGGAAGGGGGAAGGGCTCAGCCCCGCTGGCGCTTGCGCTCGGCGCGCGTCTTCGGCGCGGGCGTCTCGACCGTCGGGATGCTGTCGGTGTGCACGGCGGGGTGGTCGCGCTCGAGCGCCGCACCCTCCATGTCGACGTTCGGCAGCAGGCGGTCGAGCCAGCGCGGCAGCCACCAGGCCGAGCGGCCGAGCAGGTGCATGAGCGCGGGCATGAGCAGCATCCGCACGACGAAGGCGTCGAGCAGCACCCCGAACGCGAGGCCGAAGCCGATCGAGCGGATGATCGTCGACTCCGAGAAGACGAACCCGCCGAACACCGACACCATGATGAGGGCAGCGGCGATCACGACCGAGCGGCCGGCGCGGAAGCCCTGGGCCACGGCATCCCGGGCCGACGCCCCGTGCACGTACGCCTCTCGCATGCCGGAAGCGAGGAAGAGTTGATAGTCCATCGCGAGTCCGAACAGGATGCCGACGAGGATCACCGGCAGGAAGCTGAGGATCGGTCCGGTGCTGTGCAGCCCGATGATCTCGGCGCCCCAGCCGAACTGGAACACCGCCACGATCAGACCGTACGTCGCGAAGAGTGACAGCACGAAGCCTCCGGTGGCGATGACCGGCACGAGCAGCGAGCGGAACACGACGATCATGATCAGCAGCGACAGTCCGACGACGACCACGAGATACAGCGGCAGGACTCCGGCGAGGGCCTCGGAGATGTCGATGTTGACGGCCGCCTGACCCGCGACGCCCAGCGTGATGCCGCCGTCGAGTTCGGGCAGCGAACGGATGCTCTGCACGAGCTGTTCGGTCGACGAGCTGTTGGGGCCTTCGGCCGGCAGCACCTGGAAGGCGAGGAGCGTGTTGTCGTCGGAGGTCGCGACGGGCGCGACGGCGACCACGTCGTCCTGGTCGGCGAGCTTCTGCGCGACCTCGACCTGCGTGGCGAGCAGGTCGTCATCGCTGACCGCGTCGTCGAGGGTGGCCGTGACGAGCAACGGACCGTTGGCGCCCTCGCCGAACTGCTCGTTCACAGTGTGGAAGGCGCGGTAGCTGGTGGAGTCGCTGGGCTCGCTGCCGCCGTCGGGCAGGCCGAGGCGCATCGACATCGAGGGGATCGCGATGATGAGCAGACCCACGATGCTGACGAGCACGGTGACGACGGCGCGCAGGGTCGACATCCGCTTCACGGGCTTGCCGGCGGCATGGGGCTGACCGACGGTCGCGCGGGCCTTCTTGCCGAGCAGTCGGTCACCGACGAGGCCGAGGATCGCGGGGGCGAGGGTGATTGCGACGAGAACCGCGACCGCGACGCACACCGCGCCGACGGTGCCCATGAGGCCGAGGAACGGCACGCCCGTGACGTTGAGGGCGAGCAGCGCGACGATCACGGTCGCACCGGCGAAGACGACCGCGGTGCCCGAGGTTCCGGTCGCGAGCCCGATCGACTCGCGCACCGGGGAGCCGGCGAGCAACTGCTTGCGGTGGCGGTTGACGATGAAGAGCGAGTAGTCGATACCGACCGCGAGACCCAGCATCACGCCGAGCACGGGTGTGACGGATGCCATGTCGACGACGCCCGAGAAGGCCAGCGACGAGGTCACGCCCACGCCCACGCCCACGACCGCGGTGATGATGGGGAGCGCCGCGCCGATCAGCGAGCCGAGCATGACGATGAGCACGACCGCCGCGAAGGCGAGTCCGATCGCCTCACCGACTCCGAAGATCTCGGGAACGCCCTGGGCGATGTCGGTGCCGAAGTCGACCATGGTTCCCTCGACGGCGGTGTCGTCGAAGTGCGCGATCGTGCCCTGCTTGACCTCCTCGGAGAGTTCGAGGCGCGGGTCGGTGAACGACACGTTGACGATGGCGGTCGAGCCGTCGTCCGACACGACGCCGATGCCGTTCGCGAGGTCGAGGAGCGTCGAGCCGAGATCGGCCTGCTCGGCGTTGGCCTCGAGCTCGTCGCGGTTCTGGTCGAGCGTCTGCTGCTGGGCGTCGAGGGCGGCGAGCTGCGAGGTGAGCGCGGCCTTCTGCCCCTCGAGAACGGTGATCTGCTGCGCGGGCGCACCGGCCGCCTGGGCCTGCGCGATGCCCGCATCGATCTGCGCGATGCCGTCTTCGAGCTGCGTGCGTCCGCTGTCGAGCTGGGTCTGACCGGCATCCAGCTGGGTGCGACCGTCGGCGATCTGCGCCTGGCCGTCGGCGAGCTCCTGTTCCTGATCGGCCTGCTGCTGCTGGGCGTCGAAGGGGTCGATGACCCGGGCGACACCGTCGAGGTCTTCGGCGCTCGCCGCGAGCTCGGAGATCTGCTTCTTCTGCTCATCGGTGAAGGGCTCGCCGTTCTCGGTCCGGTAGACCACGGTGCCCGTGCCGCCGGCGGTGTCGGGCAGCTTGTCGGCGAGCTCGTCGATGACCTCGCCCGAGGCGGTGCCGGGGATGTCGAAGCTGTTGCTCAGCGTGCCGCCGAGTGTGAGGAACGCGCCGACCCCCAGGCCGAGGATCACGACCCAGGAGACGACCACCGTCCACGCCTTGCGCGCAGCAAAAGAACCCAGACGGAAAAGCAGTGATGCCAAGACGATCTCCTTCAGACCCGTTGAGCATACGGCACGTCTCGTCTAGAGATCTGTGGCTATCCTGAATGGGTGGTGAACGAGCATCGAAGCGGACCCGTGCGCAGCACGGCGGCGCGCGAAGCGATCCTCGACGCCACCGCCCGGCTGTTCCACAACCAGGGCTACGACCGGCTCACGATCGAGGGCATCGCGAAAGAAGCCGGGGTCGGCAAGCAGACCATCTATCGGTGGTGGCCGTCGCGCGGAGCCCTGATCGGTGAGTGTCTCGCCGAGGGCCGGCTCGTGCCCGTCGACTTCGTCGTGCCGTACACGGGAGACCTCTCCGCCGACGTCGAAGCGTGGCTGCGCAGCGTGCTCGCGATCCTCAACGAACCGCAGGGCGGCGCGCTGCTGCGGTCGCTGGTCGCGGCGGCGACCGAGGATGCCGGTGTCGGCCAGCACCTCGGCGAGAGTCTGGGCGTCGAGGAGCACCTCGGCTCGCGGCTGCGCGCCGGCATCCGCGACGGTCAATTGGCCGAGGACGCCCCGGTCGCGCAGATCGGCCGGGCGATCCTCGGTGCCATCATCGTCGAGTCGCTCGGCCGCGAGAAGCGCGATTCCGAGGGCGTCGTGCGGTTGGCGCGGTTCCTGTTCTCGCGCTGAGGACCGTTCGTCCCGCTGCGCCTGTCGACGCGTCGCAGGCGGATGCCTCAGAAGCCGGGGAGCAGGGTGAACAGCGTCGCGCCACCGCCGCCGAGGATCAGCGCGATGATGACCACCCACGAGATCACCCGGATGCGCCGGTTGCGGCGCTCGCCGAGGTCGCCGTAGTCCTCGCTGAGCTCGGGCCGGACGCTCTCGCGCCGGGCCGGCTCGTTCGGCTCGCGCCGGCTGAGGTCGCTCATCACGACGCCGTTTCGGTGACGGTCGGGCCGAAGTACGACGGCAGCGTGGCGGCCGAGCGCTCGCGCAGCTCGGCGACGGGGATCGTGAAGACGTCCTGCACCTCGAGCTGCGGCTCGCTGTCGGTCACGCCGATGCGCATGACGGGGTAGCCGCGGCCCTCGCAGAGTCCGCGGAACTTCACGTCGTCCTCGCGCGGCACGGTCACGATGACCCGACCGGTCGACTCGGAGAACAGGGCGGATGCCGCATCCACACCGTCGCGGTCGATGATCTCGGTGAGCCACACGCGGGCGCCGACGCCGAAGCGCATGACACCCTCGGCGAGGGCCTGGCCGAGGCCACCCTCGGAGACGTCGTGCGCCGACGAGATCAGCCACTCGTCGCGCGCGGCGGCGAGCAGGCCCGCGAGGCGCTTCTCGCCCGCGAGGTCGACCTTCGGGGGCAGACCGCCGAGGTGCTGGTGCACGACCTCGGCCCACGCCGAACCCGAGAGCTCGGTCGAGGTGGTGCCGAGCAGGTAGATGTTCTGACCCTCGTCCTGCCATCCCGAGGGGATGCGGCGCGACACGTCGTCGATGATGCCGAGCACGCCCACGAGCGGGGTGGGGTGGATCGGCACGTCGCCGGTCTGGTTGTAGAACGAGACGTTGCCGCCGGTGACCGGGGTGCCCAGTTCGAAGCATCCGTCGGCGAGGCCGTCGACCGTCTGCCCGAACTGCCACATGACCTCGGGGTTCTCGGGAGAGCCGAAGTTGAGGCAATCGGTGATCGCGGTCGGCACGGCGCCGGTCACGGCGACGTTGCGGTACGCCTCGGCCAGCGCGAGCTGCGCACCCGCGTAGGGGTCGAGCTGGCAGTAGCGGCCGTTCGCATCGGTCGAGATCGAGAAGCCGAGGCCCGACTCCTCGTCGACGCGGATCATGCCGGCGTCGTCGGGGAAGCTCAGGGCCGTGTTGCCGAGCACGTAGTAGTCGTACTGGTTGGTGATCCAGCTCGTGTCGGCCAGGTTCGGCGAGCCGACCAGTGCGAGGAACTGCTCGCGCAGGGTGTCGGCGTCGTTCGCGCGGGGCAGCAGCTCGGCGGCATCCGCCTGCAGTGCGTCGATCCACGTCGGGTAGGCGACCGGGCGGTCGTAGACCGGGCCGTCGACCGCGACCGTCGAGGGGTCGACGTCGACGATGCGCTCGCCCTGCCAGTCGATGATGAGGCGCCCGTCGCCGGTGACCTCGCCGAGCACCGAGGTCTCGACCTCCCACTTGTCGACCACGGCCATGAAGGCGTCGAGCTTCTCGGGCGCGACGATCGCCATCATGCGCTCCTGCGACTCCGACATGAGGATCTCTTCGGCGGTCAGCGAGGGGTCGCGCAGCAGCACGTTGTCGAGCGACACCTTCATGCCGCTGTTGCCGTTGGCGGCGAGCTCGCTGGTCGCGCACGAGATGCCCGCGGCGCCCAGGTCTTGAATCGCCTCGACGAGTTCGTCACGGTACAGCTCGAGGCAGCACTCGATGAGCACCTTCTCGGCGAAGGGGTCGCCGACCTGCACCGCGGGGCGCTTGGTCGGGCCGCCGTCGGCGAAGGTGTCGGAGGCGAGGATGCTCGCCCCGCCGATGCCGTCGCCACCCGTGCGGGCACCGAACAGCACGACCTTGTTGCCGACGCCGGTCGCGTTCGCGAGCTTGAGGTCCTCGTGGCGGAGCACGCCCACCGCGAGCGCGTTGACGAGCGGGTTGGCCTGGTAAACCGAGTCGAAGACCGTCTCGCCGCCGATGTTCGGCAGGCCGAGGCAGTTGCCGTAGAAGCTGATGCCGCTGGTCACGCCGTGCACGACGCGGGCGGTGTCGGGGTGGTCGATCGCACCGAAGCGCAGGGCGTCCATGACCGCGACGGGGCGGGCGCCCATCGAGATGATGTCGCGCACGATGCCGCCGACGCCGGTCGCCGCACCCTGGAAGGGCTCGATGAAGCTCGGGTGGTTGTGCGACTCGGCCTTGAAGGTGACGGCCCAGCCCTCGCCGACGTCGATGACGCCCGCGTTCTGGCCCATGCCCACCATGAGGCGTTCCTTCATCTCGTCGGAGACCTTCTGGCCGAAGCGGCGCAGGTAGTTCTTGCTGCTCTTGTACGAGCAGTGCTCCGACCACATGACCGAGTACATCGCGAGTTCGCCCGAGGTGGGGCGGCGTCCGAGGATCTCGCGGATCTTCGCGTACTCGTCGTCCTTGAGCCCGAGCGCCGCGTAGGGCTGCTCCTTCTCGGGCGTCGCGATCGCGTTCGAGACGGAGTCGGGGACGTGCTTGCGGGCAGGTGCAGGGGCGGTGGTCACGCACACTCCAAGAGGAAGGGGCCGGCGGGGCGGTCTCAGTCTACCGGGGCGCGGTCGGCCCGGAACCCGCGGCCGTCGGCCCCCGTGGCGCCTTCTCGCCCGCCCCGCCGCCCCCCGGCCGCTGCTGGGGGGCTGCCGGGGGCGCAGCCGGGGCCCTGCCGGGGGCTGCGGGGTCGATATGTCACGTTCCCGGGGCTCTTGGCGTGACATATTGATCCCGCAAGGCCGGGGCGGGGGCGGGGCGGGACGGGGAGGGGCCGGGGCTGGGGCTAGGGGGACGGCGGGGCGGCGGCGAGGCGGGCCGAGAGGGCGGCGGATGCTTCGGCCAGGGCTGCGGGGCCCTCGATCGTGAAGGGGGCGTCGAAGCGGGCGACGAAGGCGAGGATGCCGGTCCACGACCACGAGCCGATGGTGAGGCGGCAGCGCCCGACGTCGAGCTCCTCGAGGGTCGCATCTTCGAGGTAGGGCGCTATCTCACGGGCGGGCAGGTCGATCACGACAGTGCCGGTGCAGGGCCAGCGGTCGACGGCATCCGATCCCTTCGATCGCGCCGCGAGGAAGGTGCGCACGTCGGCGCCACCCGGCAGCGCGCGCGGCGTGAACGTCGGACCGAGCGGAACGCGCGGATACATCCGGTCGAGGCGGAAGATCCGCCAGTCCTCACGTTCGAGGTCCCACGCGATCAGGTACCAGCGCCCCTGGCGCGAGACGACGTCATGGGGTTCGACGCGGCGGCGCCCGGCATCCGATCCGGTCGTGTCGTAGTCGAACCGCAGCACATGCCGGTCGCGCACGGCCGCACTCACGGCTTCGAGCACCGCCGGATCGACGCGCTCGGCGGCCGTCGATCCCTGGAAGCGGATGCCGTCGATCCGATGCCGCAATCGCGACGGCATGACCTGGCGCACCGTTGCGAGGGCGCGCTCGGCGCCCTCCTCGATGTCGATCCCGCTCGCCGGGATGCTCTGCAGGGCGACCGCCACGGCCACCGCCTGCTCGTCGTCGAAGAGGAGGGGAGGGAGCTCCGACCCCGCGGCGAGCCGATACCCACCGTCGGGGCCCTTGATCGCGCCGATCCGATAGCCGAGCTCGCGGAGCCGGTCGACGTCGCGGCGCACCGTGCGCGGGCTCACCTCGAGACGCTCGGCGAGCACGGCACCGGGCCAATCGCGCTGCGTCTGCAGGAGCGAGAGCAGTGCGAGCATCCGTGACGAGCTTCCGGCCATGTCTTCATTGTGCCGCGAGAAGCGGACCGAAACTGACCTCTTCTGTTGCGATCGTGGTCGTGCGGGCATCCGCTCGACTCATCTCTCACAGGAGGAATCATGACCGTCACCACCACGACCCACCTCAACTTCGCCGGCACCGCACGCGAGGCGCTCGAGTTCTACGCCGAGGTCTTCGGAGGCAGCGTCAGGGCCGCGACCTACGGGGACTTCGGCATGCCGGCCGACGTGCCCGGTGCCGACAAGGTCGTGTTCGGGCAGATCATGGCGGGAGCGATCACGCTGATGGCCTACGACATCCCCGGAGCGACGGAAGCCCCGGCCGGTGTCACCCGCCGCGAGAACGGGGTCACGATCACCGACCGTCCGTTCTTCCAGTCGCTGCGGGCCTCGTCGCTCGACGAGCTCACCGGGTATTGGGATGCGCTCGCCGTGGGCGCGACCGTCGTCGAACCCCTCGCCGCCTCGGCCTGGTCGGCCGGATTCGGCATGCTCACCGACCGGTTCGGAGTGACCTGGGTGCTCGACGTGGCGTGAGGCCGGTCGGCGCTGTACCCAACTCAGGAAGAACTGGCCGAATCGGGCCGGAATGGGGGTTCGTGGGCCGCTTCGGCCGACTTTTCCTGAGTTGGGTACGGGGTGCGGGCGAGTCGGCGTGCGTGGGTACGGGGTGCGGGCGAGTCGGCGTGCGTAACTCCGGACTTCCGGCGCCGAAGGGCCCCGAATCGGTGGATTCGGGGCCCTTCGTGCACGTTCTTCCGGAGTTATGAACGGCCGGCGCGCGTCATTCGGGCCGCTGCAGGCGCTGCGCGCGCAGGGCGAAGTCGAGGTGCTGCTGTGCGATCGAGCGGATGCCGACGAGCAACAGCCCGATGAACAGCGACACCGCTCCGAACCAGAAGATGACGGTGCCGAGCTGCGTCTGGAAGATCGCCCAGTCGAAGTCGCGATCCGCGTTGATCGTGCCGAGGAACGCACCGATCGGCAGGAACAGCGCGGCGACGACGAAGAGCGTCGGGGCGAGTGCGGGCAGGGAGATCCGGTTCGGACGCACGTGGGGTGACGGCGAGGCGGGGGAGTTCGTCATGCCGCCGAGTCTAGGAGTCCCGACTGCACCGATCGGTGCGATTTGTCGGTTATACGGCCGCAGAACCGACGTCACCGATCGGCGCAGGGCGAGTCAGTCGCGGCGGGTGCGATCGATCAGGCGCCAGGTGGCGGGGAGGAGTCCGGCCATCGCCACGATCTTGATCGCGTCACCGATGAGGAACGGCACGACGCCGAGACCGATCGCGGTGGGGATGTCGACCCCGGCGAAGGCCGCGAGCCACGGCACACCGCACGCGTAGATCGCCAGCGAGCCGAGGCCGGCGAGCGCGAGCGTCGACAGCACGGAACGGTCGGCTCGGCGGCGTGCCAGGGTGCCGACCAGAAGAGCGGCGACCACGTAGCCGAGGATGTACCCGAACGACGAGAACGCCCAGCCCGCGTTGCCACCGGCGAACAGGGGCACGCCGATCGCGCCGAGGGCCAGGTAGAGAAGGGCGCTCGCGCTGCCGCGCAGGGGTCCGAGCGAGGCGCCCGTCAACAGCACGGCGAAGGTCGCGAGCGAGAGCGGCACGGGCGTGAACGGGAGGGGGATGGCGATGTATCCGGCGACCGTGATGAACGCGGTGCCGGCGAGCGTGAGGGCGATATCCCGAACCCGTGCACCGGGCACGAGGTCGGCGAGCACCAGAGCGGAGCGGGGGGAGACGGCGGATGCTGACATGGGAAGTTCCTCCTGAACGCTGTTCACCTGAACACTGTTCGGTACAGTAGCAGCATGAACGCGGCATCCGCAGATCAGCCCGCCCCGAGGCGCAGCAAGCCCGACGTCGTCGACGCGGCCATGAGCGTGCTCGCCGAGAACGGGATCGCCGGGCTCTCGATGCGCCGCATCGCCGACGAGCTCGACGTGCAGGTGAGTGCGCTGTACTGGCACTTCCCGAACAAGCAGGCGCTGCTCGCCGCGGTCAGCGCGCGCATCGTCTCGGGCGAGCCGGATGCCGAACCGGATGCCGCCGACCTCGCCGGCATCGCCACCGCGCTGCGCGACCGCCTGCTCGCCCACCAAGACGGCGCCGAGGTCGTGTCGAGCTCGCTCGCGCTCGGGCTGCTCGACCTCCCCGCTCGACGGCGTCTCGTCGAGTCGGCGCTCGCCGCAGGGCTCGTGGATGCCGCGGCCGGGGTCGCCGCCGACACCCTCGTGCACTACGTCATCGGATTCACGTTCCACGAACAGCAGCGGGTGCACGCCGCGGTCGTCGGAGCCGCCGACCCGACAGTCGACCTCTCGCCCGCGCGCCTCGCCGCCCCTGTCGGCGGCGAGGCCGACGACTTCGCCGCGGGCCTCGCGCTCATCGTCTCCGGCATCCGCTCGGCCGCCGGCGCCGGCGCCTGAACCCGAGGCGCTGAGGGGTCGGAACACGCCGTGCTGCGGCATCCGTCTGCGGCGTGTCTTGACCCCTCGCGTGTGCGACAGGACGCTTCGACAGGCTCAGCGACCCAGCTTCTCGGCTCAGCGACCCGGTCTCTCGGCGCAGCGACCCGGTCTCTCGGCTCAGCGACCCAGTCTCTCGGCTCAGCGACCAAGTCTCTCGGCACCCGCGGCTGGGTCCCTGAGCCTGTCGAAGGGCCCGCACGCGAGAGCGCCCGCCCCCGGAATCCCGGGGACGGGCGCTCGCGTGTCAGCCGATCAGACCTCGATCAGACCTCGAGCTTGCGGCGTCGAGCGGCGACGAACATGCCTCCGCCGACGAGCAGCACGAGGGCCAGCAGGCCGAGTGCCGTGGGCAGTTCTCCCCCGGTCTGGCTGAGCTCACCCGAGCCGTCGGGGTCGCCGGGGGTGACGGCTCCGCCACCGCCGGTGCCACCACCGGTGCCTCCGCCGTTGTCGGGGTCTTCGCCTCCGCCGGGAACCTCGGCCGCGGCGACCGCGGCTGTCGCCTCCGACGTGACCGATCCGCTGCGGAAGCCCTCGAGGGTTCCGGTGACCGTGACGGTGATGCGGGCGCCCACGGCGGATGCCGGGATCACGAAGGTCGGTCCGGCGTCGGCCGCGCGAGCGGCGAACAGGGTCGGCTCCTCTTCGTCATCCGCGGGCACCTCGGCCGGAACACCGTCGATCGCCCACTCGTAGGTGAGCTCCGTGCCCTCGGGCCATCCCTCGGAGGTCGCTGTCAGCGTCTCGCCGACGGCGGCCTCGCCCGTGATGGTGGGCAGCTCGGTCGGCGTGACGATCTCGGCGACCGACGTGTCGACCGCGCAGGCCTCGGTGCAGCTTCCGCCGAGGGTGAGGGGCTTCGCAGCCAGGGCGAACGAGCCACCGGCGGATTCCTCGCTGATCGTCGCGTCGATGGTGAGCGACGCGCTCGCGCCCACCGCCGTGCCGGCCGGGATCGGCCAGCTGAGCGTGGTGCCGTCGAGCGTCGCGCCCTCGGGCACGACCAGGTCGGCGTGCGCGAGCAGGGCGCTCACGTCGACCGAGACGACCGACGAGGCCAGCGGCACGCGGCCGGTGTTGAGGGCCGTGACGGTGTACGACACGGTCTCGCCCGGGTACAGCGCGACCTCGGGGCTGCCGCCGCTGACGGCGACCGAGTACTTGTCGGGCCAGGCGGGCTTGCCGGGCTCGAGGATCCAGTCGGTCCAGAAGGCGGAGAGGTCGAAGCCCGAGAGCTCCTCGGCGAGGGCCTTGAGGTCGGCGCCCGCGAGGCTCTTGCCCGCGTTGTCGACCTGCCACTGCTTGATGAGGGTGAAGTACGGCTCGTCACCGATCGCGACCCGCAGCGCCGCCCAGAACTGCGCGCTGCGCGTGTACGTCTGGTAGCCGTAGAGGTTCGCGGAGTCGGTCTGGGCGCCCGGGGCGATGTTCCAGTTGGCGCTGGTCGAGGCGGTGTTGTTCCAGGAGGTGAAGTACGTCTGCTCCGAGAGGGTCGTTCCAGCGGCCGGTCCCTCCGAGGAGTTGTAGTACGTCGGACCCCAGGTCGCCATGCCCTCGCCCATCCAGATGTCGGTCCACGTCGACGGGGCGACGTTGTTGCCGTACCACTGGTGCACGAGCTCGTGGATGAGCGTGTTGCCGCCCACGGAGCCCGCACTCGGGAAGAACGATCGGTCCTGCGTCTCGAGCGCGTAGTTGATCGCGCTCGGAACGGTCTTGACGATCACGCCGGTGCTGTTGCCCGGGTAGGGGCCGTAGATGCGCTCGAGGTTCTGGGTGATGGTCTGCAGCTGCGTGATGCGGTTGCGCACCGTGGTCTTGTTCGCGTCGCTGAGACCGAAGTCGATGAACGACCACGACGGGATCGTGCGGCCGTCGAGCAGGGTGATGGTGCCCTCGACGACCTCGTAGCGGCCGATTCCGATGACGACGAGTTCCGACGCCATCTGCTTCTGCTGGCGCCAGGTCCACGTGGTGCGCTCGCCCGACTGGCTGACGACCTTCGACTGCAGCTCGCCGTTGCTCGCGACAGCGCCGGGGGCGCTCACGCCGGTGGTGCTGGTCAGGGTCGACGGGGCATCCACGGTGATCGTGTAGGTGGCCTTGTCGCTGGGGGTGTTGTTGTGCGGGAAGCCGGTCATCATGCCGATGGGCTGGCCCAGCAGCATCGCGCCGTCGTTCGTGCCGCTCCAGCCCTCCTGGCTGTCGTCGGCGTCGGTGTGGAACACCGGAACTCCGCTGTAGTTCACGGTGACGGTGAACTCGCCGGTGACGGGGGTCGCCGGCGTGACGATGAGCTTGTACTTGATGGCATCCGCGTCGATGTCGCGGGTCCAGGTGGCGGGCTGGCCGTTCACGAGCACGCTGTCGACGGTCAGGCCCTCGAAGTCGAGCGAGAACGAGCGCAGCGGCGCGAGGGCGCGGGCCGTCATGGTCGTGGATGCCGAGTCGAACTGGCCGGTGACGACGTTGTTCGCGACACCGGTCGGCGACCAGGCGATGTCGATGTCGTAGTCGAGGGCGTCGTACCCGCCGTTGCCTACGTTCGGGAACATGGCGTCACCCGAGGTGCGGGCTCCGTCGATCGGGTCATCGGCGGCGGATGCCGGAACGGCGGTGGCGAGGAGGGAGCCGGCGAACAGCGCCGTGACCATGGTGGTCGCGAGCAGTCGCCGACGTCGGGGGGAAGTCAGTCGGGTCATGAGTGCTTTCGGGTAGGCAGGAGCGAAAGGCGACCGATCACGTCGTCGTGGTGCAAGGGTGGCTTGTGGCCGGGTCGCGAATGCGGGTTGATCGCAACCTAGGGAAGTCCTATGTCGGCAATATATCGACATTATGTCGGTCGCATTGCAGGAATTTTTCCTGTCCCGTTACCTGCCGTCGACGGATCCGGCAAGGGGGTTCTGCGGGCTCGCCGCGCCACGTAGAAAGGAGGCAGTTCGAAGGAGAGATACGCATGGCCGCCGGCGACATAGTGACGTTCCACCGCAACGGGATCTGGTTCAACCGCATCGAAGGAGAAGCGGGGGTGATCGGGTCGGGGTACCTCACCGAAGCGGATGCCATCGTCGCAGGCCGCGGATCCGCCGCCGCCCGCCAGGTCGAGCACCTCATCCACGAGGACGAGCCTCCCGCAGACGAGTTCGACCCGTACGCGCGGCATCCGCGCGATCGCGTCGGGGTGTCGATGCAGGACTGACTTCCGGGCCGCAGCAGCGGGCCGGTGAGGGATCGAGAGCGCACCGTCACCACCCCTGGGCGGTGCGCTCTCGTGTGTGCGGGGTGGGGCCTCGGCGTCGCAGTGGCCACCGACCGGTCGGAAATGACGGTGCTGAGCGTCGATAGTCAGCATTTCGCACCGATCGGGTGCGGCACACCGCCCCACTCTGGCCCGCGGCCCTAGCGTGGGGGCATGTTCGCTCCGACCTTCTTCATCGGCCTGCTCATCTACGTCGCGATCGTGCTGATCGGGTTGCTCGTGCTGTGGTTCGTGATCTACACGGCCGTGCGCGCGGCGCTGACCTCGCACCGTCAGGCGCTTGCGGAGGAGCGACTCGGGCGCTCGTGATCTCCGACTACGTCCGTGCGATGCGCGACCGCATCGGGCACGACCTGCTGATGCTCCCGGGCGTCACCGCCGTGATCCGTGACGGCGAGCGCTTCCTGCTCGCGCGCAGCGCCGGATCGGATGTATGGAGCCTGATCGGCGGCGGAGTCGAACCCGGTGAGGAACCCGCGGATGCCGTTGCCCGGGAGGTGCGCGAAGAGCTCGGCGCCGGCATCCGCATCGTCGGCATCGTAGGTGTCTACGGGGGTGAGCCGCTGATGGTCGAGTATCCGAACGGCGATCGCGTGGCGTATGTCACGACGGCCTACACGTGCGAACTCCTCGACCCGATCGTGCCCGACGGCGAGGAGATCGTCGAGATCGGATGGTTCACGGCTTCCGAGATCCCGGACCTCGATCGCGAGCCGTGGATCGACCGGGTGCTGGCGGATGCCGTGGGCTGACGTCGCTCGTCGACACCTGCACCGATCGGTCAGAAATGTCGGCTCCCGGCGCTGAGAACCGACATTTCCGACCGATCAGTGCATCCCGACGTGACCTACTGCACCGACCATCCGCCGTCCGAGGCGAGGATCGCGCCGTTGATGTTCACGCCGTCGTCCGACAGCAGGAACGTGATCGAGGCCGCGAGCTGCTCGGCGGTCGCGACGGTCGGGATCGCCTGCTGGAAGGGGGCGAGGCGAGCCGAGCCGTACTCCGACATGTGCGGGGGCATCGGGATGCCGGTGGCCACCCCGCCGGGCGCGACCGAGTTCACGCGGATGCCCTTCGGGCCGTACATGAACGCCGCCGACTTCGTGACGCCGATGATGCCGTGCTTGCTGGCGGTGTAGGCGTTGCCCGAGGCGTTGCCGCGCAGACTCGCCTCGCTCGAGACGTTGAGGATCGACCCGCGTCCGGCCTTCTCCATGATCGGCAGCACCGCGCGCATGAGCTTGAAGGGGGCGGTGAGGTTGATCGCGATGACGCGGTCCCACACGGCATCCGTTGTTTCCCCTGCGGGCGAGAAGTCGTCGTTGATGCCGGCGATGTTCGCGAGTCCGTCGATCGTGTCGCCCGCGGCGGCGATGACGGCGTCGATCGCGTCCTGCTTCGTGAGGTCGCCGGCGACGGTGACGATGTCGGCATCCGGGTTGTCGGCCTTGAGGGCGTCGAGCTTCTCGGCGGCGATGTCGCTGGCGATCACGCGGCCGCCTTCGCGGGCGATGCGCTCGGCGGTCGCGCGCCCGATGCCGGATGCCGCGCCCGTGACGATCACCGTCTTGCCGGCGAACCGGGAGCCGGCCTCGACGACCGGCTCGGCCTCTTCGACCGGCACGACGCCGCCGTTGGCCGCGCGCACGAGGTCGTCGACGACCGACTGCGGCATGGCTCCCTGGCTCATCGCGACCAGCTGCTGCAGCGGCAGGCCCAGCACGGGGGTGAGGAGCGACGGGTCGGCGCCGGTCTGCTCGAAGAGTCCGCGGATGAGCGGGCCGCCGGTCGGGTCGTCGAGCCATTCGCCGATGGTGGAGTGGGCGGTGAGGGCCATGTCGTGCTCCTTGTTCGGGTTCCTGCGAGTTTCGCAACGGTGCGTCTACTTATGGATCAGTGTACGCCCGAGTAGCCTCGGATGGTGCCTCGTCCTCGCAGTGAGAAAGCCCGCCGGTCCGTTCTGGATGCGATGCGCGCCGCGGTGTCGTCGGGCGCCTACGAGTCGGTGACGATCGAGGGGCTCGCCGAGGCTGCAGAGGTGTCGAAGCAGACCATCTACCGCTGGTGGCCGTCGAAGGCCGCGATCCTCGGCGAGGCGCTGCTCGAGGGGGCGGTGCCCGGGGCTGATGTCTCGGTGCCGTTCACTTCCGACCTGGGGGCGGATCTGCGCGCCTGGTTCTCGGCGATGAGCCTGGCGTTGGGGGACTCCGAAGGTGTCGCGCTCGCGCGGGCGCTGATCGTGGTGACGGCATCGGACCCGGCTCTGGGGTTGTCGTTGAACGAGAGGCTGGCCGCGCCGATCCGGTCGTGGGTGCGGGAGCGGTTGGCGCTCGCGGTCGCCGACGGCGAGGTGCGATCGGATGCCGATGCCGAGGTCATCGCGGATCAGTTCGTCGCGATGTCGAGCTACGCCGCGTTGTTGGGTCGGCCGCTCGGGGATGAGCGGGTCGAGGCGACGGTGCGGGTCTTGTTGCGGGGGATCGCGGCGGTCTGAGTTTCTCGCGGTGGGTGCTTCGACAGGCTCAGCAACCCAGGCACTGGGTCCCTGAGCCTGTCGAAGGGCCCGCTCCGCGAAGCTGGGTCCCTGAGCCTGTCGAAGGGCCCGCCCCGTGCACACCTGCAGGGAGCATCCGTGCATTTCTTCCTGCACGTGCGATTCGTCCCTGCAGATGAGCGGATGCCGAGCACCCCTTGACCCCGCACTTGCATTTTGCAAGTATGTCCGCATGAGCCTCTTCCTCACCTGTCCCGTGGCGGACGTCGAGCGCGCGACCGCCTTCTACACCGCCCTCGGGTGGACCCTCAACGCCGAGATGTCAGACCACAACGTGTCGTGCTTCCAGATCGCGCGCGAGCAGTACGTGATGCTCGGCAGTCGCGAGATGTACGCGAGCGTCGGCGGCACCGACGACCTGATCGGCGGCCCCGACACCCCGTCAAAGGTCACGGTCTCGTTCGACCTCGACAGCCGCGAAGCCGTGGACGACCTCGTCGCGCGCGCCGAAGCCGCGGGCGGACGCGTCGGCGACACCGACGACTACCCCTTCATGTACCAGCGCCAGTTCGATGATCCCGACGGCTACCACTACTCGCCGTTCTGGATGAAGCCGGACGCCGACCAGACCACGTGAGCGACCTCTCCGCCGCCCTCGACATCGTCGGAGCGCGCTGGGCGCTGCTCATCGTGGGGCAGCTGCTCGCCGGCCCGCAACGGTACGGCGACCTGCAGCGCGAGCTCGGGGTGCCGACGAACATTCTCGCGACCCGGCTGCGCGAGCTCGAGGCCGCGGGGGTGCTGAGGCGGTTGCCGCTGAAGCACAACACTCGCGCGTACGCGCTGACCGAGCGCGGGGAGGCGCTGCGCGGCGCGATCGACGCGCTGGGCGAGTGGGGTGCGGCGGGGCGGGATGCTTCGACAGGCTCAGCACCCCACTAGTTCGGGCTCCGCAACCCCGCGGCAGGTCACTTCGTCCGCGTGAAGACGACGTTCCCGTCGGCATCCGCGGTGACGGTGCCCGCGTACGCGGCGGTGAGGGGGAAGCCTTCGCCGTCTGCTTGCACGGTGAACGGGAGCGTGTATTCGACGACGCCGTCGCTGATGTCGAGCTGCCCGATGCCCGGGAACCAATGGATGGTGGATGTGGCGACGAGGGACCCGTCGTACGCGAGCACCTCGGGCGGGCACGACGGACCGGCCATCGATTCGGCCACACAGGCTTCGGTGAGAAGGTCGATCTCGGCTTCGACGGCCTTGCTCGTCCCCGACGGCAGAGAACTTGTGCTCGACAGGCTCGCCGCGGTCACGTTCACGTCGTAGGGAAGGTCGAGGATCGGGCCGGGCACCGGGAAGGCGAGGCGGAACTCGTTCGTGCCATCGGGGTCGAGATGGGTGGTGCCGGTGCGGTCGACGTACTCGAAGTCGTACAGGCCCGGGAGCAGGATGAGCTCCTGCGCATCGTCGCTCTGCGCGAACTCGAGCTCGTCATTGACCACGATGCGTCCGGGCGAGCCGGGCATGATCACCGAGTACGTGGAGTACTCCCAGCCGATCGTGCGCTCGCCGTCGGTGTTGGTGACCTTGAGCTTCGCGGTCGCCGGGCGGTCGGGGTCGTCGAGCACGAACTCGACGGTGGCGGTGACGGCGTAGCTGTCGTCGCCGGTGGTCTCGACGACCTTCAGGTCGGACGGAGTGACACCGGATGCCGTGTAGAAATCCTCGTCGAGCGACTCCCGGGGGAAGTCGATCTCGGTCATCGCCGCGGCCTCGGTCGTCTCGCCCGCTTCGAGGTGGGCGAAGAACTCCTCGATCACCGCGGTGCTCGCCGCGACCTCTCCCGGGGAGTCGACGTCAGCGTTGGCGGTGCAGCCGGCGAGGGCGAGGACGGATGCTGCGGCGAAAGCGAGCGCGGCGGCGAGGTGTCGGCGTGGTGAGGGCATGAGGGCTCCGGTCGGTCGGACGCGCAGCTTCCCCCGCGCGAACCTGTGGCTCCACGGTAGCGGGTGGGGTGCTCCAGGTTCAGAAGTCACCCTCGGCGACTTGAAAGCACACCAACCCGCGCGACCGCCACATCTCTACGACGCTGCGTCGATCATCGACGACGCCGATCACCTCGTAGTGCGGCGCGATGTACGAGTCGTAGATCTCACCCTTCACGATGTTGTCGGCGCGCTGGTCGCCGGTGCGGCGCAGCAGCAGACGATCGAACGGGATGCCGTTGAACGTCAGCCACGCCTCAGTCGCCCGGCGCGCAGTCTCATCCCGGCCCGACACGACGAGCAGCGCATCGACATCCGGGTGCGCCGCGAGCGCCTGCGCCGCCATCACAACCGGGCGGTGCGGGGTGTCGATCGAGACGCTCCGCATGTCGTACGGAGAGCGGTCGCCGATGAGGGCGAGGGTGCCGTCGACGTCGAAGACCCAGGTGCGGGCGCGCTGCGGAGCATTGATCATGCGGTCGCCACTAGGTCAGCGGGTCATGAGTGCCCGACGGAATGCGGCTCGCAGCGCTGGGTCGCACACGTAGACGTAGGTCCCGCGCATCCCGCGAGTGAGCAGCACCCCATAGATGTTCCTGATGAACACCAGCAGATCGTCATTAGAGAACGCGTCCTTCAGGTGACCGGTGTTCTCTTTCCCCTTCTTGTCCCGGTAGCTTTCGCGGTCAGCAACGATCAAGCCGGTCTCGGGGTCGAGACGCAGATCTGGCCCGATAATCACGCCGGCATAGTTGAGGTCGTATCCCTGCACGGTGTGGATCGACCCCACCTCTTCGAGCGATCCGGGTGAGTTGATCCAGTCTTTATCGGTACCGTTCCAGCGCATCCGTTCACCATCGAGCTCGATGTCAACGGCGTCAGGGTTCCGCTTCGATACCCAATCCCACGCGTACCCAGCAACGAGACGAGATAGTCCAACCTCTGCATCCCTCTGACGAATCGCTGCTCGCATGTCGCCGAGATCATCGAAGAAGCGCAGATCGTACTCGCCGAAGTCCGGCAGATTGGGGTTTTCGCCCCGCAATATCGCACGGACGAACTCCACGTAGTCAGCGCCAGCCTGCACGCGCATCTGAGTCGTAAGGCGGAAGAATCGATGAGCCTCCTTTGCGGCCTTCACTTCGTCGCCAAGCGCGGCAGGCGATAGATCGTGGGGGCGGACGCTCTGTTCGCCATCGACGAGGAGGAGCTGGTGTTTGCTTTGCGACTTGATCCAGTCGAGTTGGGTGTAGTTCGGGTCATCTGCGCCGAAGAGCGCGGCGTTGATGTCGCGGAACTTCTTGTTCTGAATTCCTGACGCCTGGTTGGCACGTTGGCCCAATCGATGGGTCTCATCGATGAGTACGAGGTCAAACTCGGCATCCGATTCACCGAGCTGGAAGGGCGACATCACCATGCCCGCTTCCAGTTTCGGCGTCTTCTTGAAGACCTTCTTGACCGATTCGCGCAATGACTGCTGAGGGATGACGAGTGCCATACGCAGCGTCTTCAACAACTCACGATTCTCTGGCACGAAGAACTCCGAGAACATTGAATCTGGCTCGATGTCGTCATGATCTTGGTAGTCGCGGATATCAGCGAGCAGCTTCATCAAGAAGATCGCGATGATCGTCTTGCCGGTACCGGGATTGCCCTGGACCACAAGACTCGAGCGCGCTTCGGGACGCTTGAGGTCTTCGAGCAGGCCTTCGACGATGTCCATGATTGCGATCGCCTGGTCGTCAGTGAGCGCTTTAAATGGCGAGAGCTTGAAGAGGTCGGAGTTCTCGATCTGAGGGATGGTTCGTGAGAACAACCCTTGATCGCGCAGAGCCTCGAACACGTCTCGGAACGATTCACGGTAGAGCTCGCGGTCGTAATACTGGGCGTCGGTGAGGCCGTCGTTGCCGTTGAGAACCTCGTACTGCCCATCTCCGTGAAACCATCGGATCAGGTGTGATTCGAGATCGAGACAGACTGACTTGTTGAAGGTGTGATCGATGACCACGCGGATCGATTCGAGGCCCTCATTTTTCTTCGACCCGGCGAGATGCTGTCGCATACGCGTCGCCGTGCTCACCGTCTCGCCGACGTAGAGGCCGGGAACTTTGCGGCCCGTGGCGCCGTCGATCACGTAGACGACAGGCCAGTTCGTATGGCGGGTGTCATCGTGAGCCCAGGAATCGACGGCCTGGCGGTGAAACGGAAGACGCTGGATGCTGAACCCGGTCACTCCCCCTGCTCCTCCTCGAGCTTGGTGTACTTCGTCATGCGCCCCTTCGCCAGGTCGACGGGGTACTTCGCCTTCGTCGATTCGAGCTTGCGGAGCACAATCTCATCGAGATCGACACCGATCTTGTTCGCGAGGTGGATGCAATAGGTAACGACATCGGCGAGTTCGGCCTCGACCTGTTCCTGATCGAAATCGGGCGACCATTGGAAGCATTCGAGAAGCTCGCCAGCCTCGATCGAGATGCTCTTCGCAAGGTTCTCGGGGGAGTGAAACTGGTCCCAGTCGCGCTCAGCTACGAAGACGCGGAGGGCGCCAAGTGTTGTCTCGGACAGCATGTTGCGACGTTAGCAGTGGATCGATATGGAGCCCGTCACTGGGACAGAGATATCTCGCGGTGAGCGCACTAAAGTCTCTACGACCAGACTGATCGGGTGCTCTACGAAGCGAAGGCGAACGCGGGTCGGGCAAGTCTGAGGATGGCGGTGGGGCAGCTATACGACTATCGGCGCCATCTCGACGTGGACAGTCTCGAATGTTCATTGCTCTTGCCGTCGCAGCCTAGCGCCGACCTGCGCGACTACGTTGCTTCGGCGGCTCTAGGTCTGGCCTTCAAGGAGGGAGGTCGGTTCTCCTTTGCTGGAGCTGCGGTCCCATAGCGGGGAGTGAAGTGGCCACCGCCTCGGCTACGGGGACATCAGCTGGGGCCCAATCCAATGTCGACAGCACTCCGGGAGTGCACACATCAGCTCAGAGTGCTCCAACGGCTTTGGCTCCCCGGACTCGATCTCCGCGTAGAAAGCCGAAAGAACAACGGTCCCGAAATCGTAGTGGTGACGCGTCGTGTGTATGTGCCTTCCGACGCGGATTACGCAGCCGAGTTCTCCATAAATCTCTCGCCGCAGAGCCGCTTGAGGGTATCGCTCGACTCGGGCTTGCCTCCGGGGAACTCCCCAAGCGAGGCCAGGGACATCTGAGGGCCGCGCTTGGCTGCTAGAACGTGACCGTTCCGAACGATCACGGACGCGACGACATCGACCACCGTTGACATTTAGCCTCCAGCTGGTGCAACCAAAAGGCTTCGTCGCGCCAGCTCGGAGGTGAGGGGAGCGATGTCGCCGGGTGGCCCGGAAATCATCCTGGTCCGGCAGTGATGCAAGTACGGCACCCGATGTACCCCAGTCACAGTCTCATTACACCCTTGCCGCGACAGTGTGTAACCATCCACCTGCATACTTCCGCTATCGTCTGGATGAATGCGTGTTCAACGTCGATCGGAGTAGCGGTGGAGTTTTCAGAGCGTCTTGATTCGCTGGCGACCAAGGTGAGGAACCAGGCGACGGCGATCGGAACCGAGGAGGCGACGAAGAACGCCTTCGTCATGCCGTTTATCTCGACAATTCTCGGCTACGACGTTTTCGATCCGCTTGAGGTCGTCCCGGAGTTCACCGCCGACGTGGGCACCAAGAAGGGCGAGAAGATCGACTACGCCATCATGCGTGAGGGTGAAGTGCAGATCCTTATCGAGTGCAAGCCGTCCATGGGATCGCTCAAGATCGAGCACGCGTCTCAACTCTTCCGCTACTTCGCGGTCACGAACGCGCGTATCGCCGTGCTCACCAACGGCGTCGTCTGGCACTTCTACACCGACCTCGATGCTCCGAACCGCATGGATGCCAAGCCGTTCCTGGTGCTTGACCTGCTCGACATCGACGAGACGCTCATCCCCGAGATCCAGAAGCTGAGCAAAGAGAGCTTCGACCTCGACTCGATCATCAGCGCCGCGGAGGAGCTGAAGTACATCGGGGCGCTGAAGCGCGAGATCGCAGGTCAGTTCCGCGATCCGACGGACGAGTGGATCAAGTTCTTCGCCACTCGCGTCTATGAGGGCTCGTACACGCAGAAGGTTCGCCAGCAGTTCACCACGCTTGTCGGCAAAGCCGCGCAACAGTTCTTGAACGAACGCGTCAACGATCGCCTTAAGACGGCACTCGGAGTGAGTGGAATCACGCCCACCGCGGACACGCCGCCCGCTACAAGCGCCCCGGTGGTGGAGGCCGACCTCGATCGCGACACCGAGATCGAGACGACGTTGGAGGAGCTCGAGGGGTACCAGATCGTCAAGGCGATCGCTTGTGGCGAGGTCAAACCGCAGCGGGTGACGCACCGTGACGCCAAGAGCTACTTCGCCGTGCTCCTCGATGACAACAACCGCAAGCCGATCGCACGCCTGCACTTCAACGGTAAGCAGAAGTATCTCGGGCTTCTCGACGCAGACAAGGCAGAGACGCGGCACCCCATTGAGGACCTTGACGAGATCTACTCGTTTGCCGACGGCATCCGCGAAGCGGTCCAGCGGTACAAGGACTGAACGGTATCTGCAGTGGGTGGACGCCGAAATGGCATCCACCCACCGCGGCCGTCACTCGCGAGAGTCTCGCTGGGCTGACCAGCGCGCGCGATTCTCCTTGTAGACCTTCATCATGAAGATGTACCAGCCCACGACAGGGGCGGCGCCCACGATGCCGAACAACCCCATCCACGAGGGGGTCAGAACCGACAACACCACGCAGGCGATGAGGACGGTGAAGACGGCGCACGTCGCGACGAGATGACTCGCAGGACGAGTGATGGTCTCAAGCCACGGATCTCTCATGTGCACGGCCCTCCTGCATAGGTGTCCACCCACCACACCATGCCAGGAACCACCATGGGCTGGGTGGCGGTGACCTGCACGCACTTCTTCGGGCTCGAGTTCTGCGCGACGCCGGCGTTGTAAGCGAGCGAACCCGTCGCAAGTGCGCACACCGGAGCCATGACGCCGCAGCTGAACGACCCGACGACGCCGCCCCAGCCACCTGAGGCGATCGCAGCGGTCTCAGCGCGGTCGAATCTGACGCGGTACTGGAAGATATTCGGTTGATCGACGGTCGGGTCGGCCACGACGGGATATGTCGTGTCACCGCTCCGGTGCTCCACGACCTGGGTCAGGACCGATCCTTCGGCCACGTAGTGCGTGGCGACAGGCACTCCCGAGGCGTCAGTCGCCCAGGGTGCATCAATGCTGGCAACGATCACTTCGGTCTCCGGGGATCCAGCGGCAGGCTGGTCGCTCACGACGACGACGCTCCCGTCCTCCTGAATCTCAACGGAGTTTCCCGCGCCGAAGTCGTAGGCGAACTCCTGTGGCTGTGACGGCGAAGTGATCACGGTGCTGATTCTCACTGCGTCCTCGGAAGCCACGACATTCACGGCCGGGACTTGCTGGTTCCCGGCGTAAGTCACGGATCCATCGGCGCTCACCGCAGCATCGCTGAGAGCGGATGCTCCCGGTAGAGATATCGTGGTGCCCTGCTCTCCGGGATCGGATGAGAAGGTGAGGCCGTCGCTTGCAGCGCGGCTTATGACCGCTTCACCCCCTTGAGTGAGCGGGGCGCTGAGGTGATCCTCGTTCTCGTGAATGTCGACCGCGCTGAGCTCGGTGGGCGCTACAGCCGCCACTGTCTGAGCGACCTGGTCAGGGTCGGTGTCAAGCGACGCATACGCCGGCGCGGTTCCGCTCGCCATAAGGCCGAGGAGTACTGCGCTTGCGACCAGCGGGGTGTGAGGTCGAATCTTCATGCTTAGTCCTTTCGCTAAGGGATTGGATTGGGCACCGGCGACGATACGTACCTCGAAAGTTGATGTCTGTACGGGCTTACCCGTACATCGCCACTGCCCGCTCCACCTGCCCCCGCAAATCCCCCGCCGAATACCCCGGCCACCCGTGCAGCACCGCGACCCACTCCGCTGGCAACGCGCCCGCGCCCCACACCGCCCCACCCAACGCCCCGGCGATCGCGGCAACGGTATCCGTATCCGCCCCACCCCTCACGGCCCGCTCCAACGCATCGACAAGCGTCGACGCCCCAGCAACAGCCGCCAACGCCCCCTGGAACGCCCGCACGACCCACCCGTTCTGCGCCATGAAGTCCCGCGGATGCGCCCCGGGCACCAGCGCCTCGTCGATCAACGCACCCCAGCGCGCAGCATCCGCCGCCGGTAGCGATGACAACTGACCCCGCACGTCGAGCTCGCCGGTGAGGATCGCGTGCCGGATCGCCGCCGACCAGAGTATGCAGGCCGAGGCGCTGTCCTGCTCCCAGTGCGTCAGCTTCGAGATGGCCTCGGCGGCGGACGCGAGTTCCGTGGCTGGTCGGTCGAGATACCCGAGCGCGAGCGGACCCGTGCGCATGAGCGCCCCGTTTCCTCCGCTGCGTCCAGCGCGTTCGTGCTCGGCGCGGGATGCCGCGAGCACATCGGCCTCGGTGAACGGCTGCGGGATGCGCGCGAGCACGGCGCGGGTCTGCGCTCCGACGTCCTTCGCGCTCTGCGCCCATCCGATCCAGCGTCCGACGATCTCCTCGCGCGACGAGGCATCTTCCAGGCGATCTCCACGCGCGAGCACGTCGAGGATCGGCACGGCCATGCTCGTGTCATCGGTCCACTCACCGACCCCGTGCCCGAACTGCCCGACGCCGAACTCGGGCGTCACCGCGTCGTCGAGCGCCGGACCAAACTCGTACTGCGACCCGAGCGCATCGCCCGCGGCCGAGGCGAGCACGGCGCCGATCGCGCGGTCGAGCTGAGGGGCGGTGAGGGGCATAGGAGGTAGGGCCTTCCGGTCGACGAAGCGATGATGAGAGGGTAGCCGCAAGGTCGGATTGCGGCCACGCCGTGTCTCCGACAGATGATCTGGAGTCCGCCGGAGCGCCTTTATCCTTCCTGCCCAGACAGCCGATACGCCTGGCGGAACGGACGAATAGTTCGTGCGAGAATTCTGACGCCCAGGGGTAGCGGCACTCGTTCCTTGTCCCACTCGGTCTTAGCGGTCGTGGTCCATTTTGTGAGCCGCGCGATGCGCGCCGATGTCCACTTTCGCTCCAGTCGCCGACGCCGCTCGCGCATCCATGACGGGCGCGGTGACCAGAGGGCGAGTGCCGTCATCAGTGCGCTCGTCAGCACGACGACCCCGACCCATGCCCAATCGGGACCCGAGGCGAGGAAAGCGCTCGAGAGCGAGAGCGTTGCGGCAATACTCATAGCCACGAGGAATCCCACCCGCCAGGCGCGACCACGACGCGAATCGCTCTTGTCAGCGGCTGACAGCCAAGCGAGCACGAGCATGGCTGGGCCGAACATCAGCACGACACTCATGACAATGAACTTGGCTGTGAGGGCGAGCGCTGGATCCCACACGATCGCGGCGGCGACGACGATCACCGCGGTCGGAAGCACGATGGGAATCGCGAACAGCAGTACAACGCTCAGCCGGGGTCGCGCAGCCACTGGTTGCTGCGCCCATTCATTACCGAGGGCAAGCGCAGCCGAACGCTCGGCGGTGTGCTGCGTTGCCAGGGCGCGGCGGTAGATCTCTTCGCGGGTCCGAGTTCGGGGCGGGGCGATGAGCTCTGCTCGCACGATCGCGATAAAGCTCACCAGCGCGGCCGAAAGCACCAACGCAACCGCAGTCGGCTCGAGCAGAACCATCAGCGAACCAAAGCTGAGCGCGACGACCAGAGAGATCCGGATGCTGTTGCCGATTAGGTACCTGGCCTCCGCCTCCTCGCCTGGATCAGCAGAATCCGAGCGCTCGGTTCGTTCAAGGATGGTGAGTATGAGACCGAAGAAGAGTAGGGCAGGCGAGTAGACGGGGAGAACGAACGGACTGACTGCTGAGACGAAGTCGTCCCATCGGACGCCGATCGGCGAGAGCGTGAGGGTGAACGGGACGGCGAGGACGATGAGGTTGCCGACGCCAGCGAGAAAAAGCCAGGCAGCGGTCCGCCGACCGAGTTGGTTCGTAGGGCGCGTGGACTCGTGTCGCGTCGAAGATGATGTCATGGCCCTATGCGTAGTCGCGGGCACCGACATCGCCCGCCACGAAGTCACCATAAGCGCCTTCTGAGCGCCCCCGCTTCGATCGAGCTCCGGAGCCGAGTAGTGGCCCTTCGACAGGCTCAGTGCCCCAGGTGCGTGGCCGAACCCTTCGACAGGCTCAGGGACCCAAGTGTGTGGTGGGCCCTTCGACAAGCTCAGGGACCAGCAGGTTCAGCGACCCCACCCTCACTCCTACTCCCGCCACCCGATCCCGCGCCCGGCGATCCGCTCTGCGGCATCCGCCGCCCCCACCGGCTCCCCGACATCCGACCCGCGCTCGAGCGACACCACCGAGTGCACGACCGAATCCGCGTACACGTGCACGAGGTTGTACCCCTGCGCGGCATCCTGGCCCCGCGTCGCCCCGAGCGGCTGCGCCAGATCCTGCCCGTAGGCGCTCGACGACGCGACCGCCACAGGAATCCCCGCGAACGTGCCGAACGACGGGTGGTGCACGTGCCCCGACAGAATCGACCGCACGTCCGTCCCGCGCAGAACCGCAGCGAGATCAGCCTGCGAACGCAGCTCGACCGTCACCGCCAGGTCGAGCACGGTCGGCAGCGGCGGGTGGTGCATCAGCAACAGCGTCCCCGCGGGCGCCGCCACCTCCAGCTCCGCCTGCAGCCACGCGAGCTGCGCGGACGACACCTCGCCCCAGTGCGCCCCCGGAACGTTCGAATCGACCACGATGACTCGTAGCCCTCCGAACCACCGCACCTCGGTGATCGGAGCATCCGCGGCGTCCTCCGCCACCGTCTCACCGGCGGTACCCGAAACCGCCGGCCCCAGCCCCAGCTCGGCCCGCATCTCGGCCCGCGAATCGTGGTTGCCCGCCGCCCACACGACCTCGCACCCCAGAGCCTCCGCCGCCGGCGCCACCAGCGCGCGCAACCGCCGATACGCCGATGCGTCGCCGCGATCGGCCATGTCTCCCGTCATCAACAGGGCGTCGGGACGCAGCCCCGACGACACCAACCGCGACAGCATGAGAGCCAGGTTGGCATCCGCATCCGTCCCGCTGCCGTACAGCGGCGAGCGTTCACCGGGCAGATGCGTGTCGGAGATGTGCACGAAGGTGTGCGACGGGCGGGGGTGTTCGGTGAGGATCATGTCACTTCCAGATCGGCGAACGGGCACAACGGTCAAACGAATACGAGCGAGGTCACACGGCGGCGGCGGTCTTCCCCACGACGAGCGATCCCGCGAAGGATCGGCGCACGACGGCATCCGCATCGCCGCCGAGGATCAGGCCCTGCATGGTCTCGACGGCCGCCGCGGCGACCGACTCCACGGGGATGCGCACGGTCGTGAGGCCCAGCAGGTCGGCACCGGGGAGGATGCCGTCGCACCCCGTCACGCTCACGTCCTCCGGGACGGAGAGGCCGACGGCCGACAGGGCGCGCATCACGGCCAGCTGCCGATAGTCCGAGGCGCACATGACCGCCGTCGCCCCGGCGTGCACGGCCCGGATCGCCTCGTCGACGCCTTCCTCGGGGCGCGCTCCGGTCGAGATCATCGTCACCGCGACCCCGGCGTCGACCAGCGTCGACCGCATCGCGAGCGCGCGCAGATGCTCGGGGTACGACGCCTCCGCGCTACCGGCGAGCACGACGACCGACCGGTGTCCCAGCGCGACGACGTGCGAGGCCAGCATCCGCCCGTGCGCGGGGTCGTCGTAGTGCGCGGTGTGGATGCGCCCGACCGACTCGACGCGTCCGGCGCGCAGGATCGGCACCTGGTCGGCGAAGGGTTCGAGCTGCGCGGCCGTGATGCCGCCGGTCGCGACGATGAGCCCGGCGACGCGCATGCCCAGCAGCCGGTGCAGAGCGTTCACCTGCTTGGCTCCCTGCTCGTCGGCGCCGATGGTGACGGTCACGAGGTCGAGCCCGCGGCGGTGTGCCTCGTCCTGCAACCGGGAGAAGAGCAGGCCGTATGCGGGGTTGCTGGCATCGCGCAGCATCAACCCCACGGTTTCGGTGCGTCCGGCGGCGAGCTCGGCGGCCATCGTGTTGCGCACGTAGCCCAACTGCTCGGCCGTCTGCAGGATCCGCTCCTGCGTCTCGGGCGCGAAGCGACCCTCGCCCTTCAGCGCCCGAGTGGCGGTGGCGCGGGAGACGCCGGCCGCGGCTGCGACGTCACTGATCGTGACGCGCAGCGCCGGAGTCGACGCGTCACGGGACGAACCCGTGGCCCCCGCGGCATCCTCCGTGCGACCGGCCTCGACGCGATGTGCACCCTCCTGCACCGCGTCCGTCCGCCGAGGACCCTTCTCCTCGGCATCCGTCCCGCTTGTCTCCGCCCCCGTCATGCCCGCTGCTTCTTCCGCGTGCGGGGCGCTCCGGCCCGCGATCCTCGTCCGTACACGAGATACATGGTGACACCCATGATGATCATGAGCAGCACGGTGTAGACGAACGTGATGGGCATCGCGTCGAGGTTGTTCTCGCCGCGCGTGCTCTCCTGGATTGCCACACCCAACGGCTTGTACAGCGGGTGGTAGAGGAAGATCGCCGCGTCGTAGTCATCGAGCAGGCTGTTGAAGTTGAGCGCCGTGATGGCCGCGGCGGTCGGCAGCACCAGCGGGATGAGCACCCGGCGGAACGTGGTGAGCGACTTGGCGCCGAGGATGCGCGAGGCGTCTTCGAGCGAGTCGGGCACCGAGGCGAACCCGGCCTTCAGCAGGCGCAGCGTGAACGGGATCTTCACGCTGATGTAGGCGATCAGCAGCAGGATGGGCGTACCGGTCAGCACGATGCCGCCGACGATCGCATGCGGCTTGTCGAAGGCCATCACCAGGGCGAGCGCGATCAGCACGATCGGCAGGATCCAGGGAATGTGCAGCACGTACTCGATGGCCGTGGTGAGCAGGTTGCGGTGCTTCTGCAGCATCCGTGCGACGAACAGCAGGCCGCCGACCACGATCACCGAGGCGAGCGCGCTGTAGACCACGCTCACGATGAACGGACGGATGGCGGCGGCGCTCGAGAACACGGTGACGTAGTTGTCGAGCGTGAAGCTGTCGAGGGTGATGGATCCGGCCAGGATGCTGCGGGCGTCGACGAACGAGAAGACGACGATGAGCACGACCGGGATCAGGTAGATCACCCAGAGCAGATACGCGACGACGTGCACCGCGGCGTTCGCGAACGGGTTGCGGATGCGCTGCTTCTGGATCGGGGTCGCGACCTTCGCGACCGAGAAGTAGACGCCCGACTTCTCGAAGCGGTTCATGATCGCGAGCAGGATGATCGTGGCGATGCCGAGCACGATCGCCAGCAGCGCCGCGATGTCGCGCGTGATGGGGCTGCGCGACAGGTCGATGATGAGCGGCGCGACGGTCTGGAAGTCGGGCCCGCCGAGCACGAGCGGTGCCGTCAGCGCGCCGAGCCCGATGAGGAAGGTGAGCACCGTGACGGCGAACAGCATTGGCTTCATGACCGGCAGCACGATGCGGCGCAGGATCGTCCAGGTCGACGCTCCCATGAGCTTGGCGGCCTCGATCGACGCGTAGTCGACCTTGCCGAGCGACGACGACAGGAACAGCATGTGGTTCGTCGTGGTCGCGAACGTCATCACGAACACCACGGCGAAGTACCCCGAGAACCAGTCGCGGTCCATGTCGGGCCAGATGTTGACCGCCATGTTCGTGAAGAATCCGAAGCGGCCGTAGATGAAGTTGTACCCGGCGGCGAGCACGATGCCGCCGTAGATCAGTGTCGTCGCGTACCCGAGCCACAGCAGCTTCGCGCCGCGCACCTGGAAGTACTTCGTGACGAGCACGATGAACACGCCCACCACGTTGACGGTGATCGAGAGCGTGATCGCCAGCAGGAAGCTGTTGCCGAGTGTCTTCAGCGCGCGCTCGCTGCCGAGCAGCTTCTCGACGGCGCGGAAGCTGAACTGGCCGTCGGGGAAGAACGTGATGCCCAGCAGGGCCGCGTTCGGCATGACGAGGAAGGCGGCGGCGAACCAGACGACGACGAGGCCGGTGATCCACGCGAGAGGCGAGCGCAGCATCGCACGGATGCTGCCGGGCCGGCCCCTCCGTCGCGGTCGTCGCTCGTCGTTCTCGGCGGTCGCGGTCGCGGTGAGCGCGCCCGCCTCGCCGGTCATCGCCGCGGACGGCGGCGGCACCGGCTGGGAGGTGTTCTGCGGATCCGACATGTCACGCCGCCGGGTACTGCAGGATCCAGCGCGGGTCCGCGTCGACGCGGACCGCGTCTCCGGGGTTCCAGCGGTGGGCGCTCGCCGCGGCCGGCACGCTCACCCGCAGCGCGGCATCCGCCACGGTGACCGTGTAGACGCTGTGGCTGCCGTGATACGTGCGGTCGACGACCGTGCCGTCGAGCGAGGCCGGAGCGGATGCCGCATCCGACGCCGCCGCGAGGTGCAGCTTCTCGGGTCGCACGTAGCTCTCTGCCGTGGCGTCCAGCCCCGCGCCGAGACCGGTGATCTGTGCGGGCGTGAGCCGGTTGTTCTCGCCGATGAACCGGCACACGAACGGCGTCGCGCTGCGGTCGTAGATCTCCTCGGGCGTGCCCACCTGCTGCAGCGTGCCCGCGTCGAGCACGGCGATGCGGTCGCTGAGGGTGAGCGCCTCCTCCTGGTCGTGCGTGACGTAGACGGTCGTGACGCCGACCTCGTGCTGCAGCTCTTTGAGCTGTTCGCGCAGCTGCACGCGCAGCTTGGCGTCGAGGTTCGACAGCGGCTCGTCGAGCAGCAGGATGCTCGGGGTCAGCGCGAGGGCGCGGGCGATCGCCACGCGCTGCTGCTGGCCGCCAGAGAGCTCCGACACGTTGCGGTCGAGCTGCGACGAGGCGAGACCGGTGCGATCGGCGACCTCGTCGACCCGGCGCTTCTGCTCGGCCTTCGAGACCTTCTGCACCGACAGGCCGAACGCGATGTTCTCGCGGACGTTCATGCTGGGGAAGAGGGCGTAGTTCTGGAAGACCATGCCCACCCCGCGCTTCTCGCTGGGAACGCGCGTCACGTCGCGGCCGGCGATGTGGATGCGCCCGCCGGTCGGCTCGACGAACCCGGCGAGGGTGCGCAGTGCGGTGGTCTTGCCGCAGCCGGACGGACCCAGGAGGGTGAAGAACTCACCCTCCTGGATCTCCAGATCGAGGTGCGAGACCGCACGGTGGTCGCCGAACGCGACCTCGACGTCTTCGAAACGGATCATCGTCTTCTCTCTCTGCCGGACGGCGGTGGGCGGGCCGGATCAGCCGATGTACTCGAGCGTGACCTTCTCGACCCAGGCGCCGAGGTTCTCGCTCACGAAGCCGAAGTCGATGTCCTGACGCGGCAGGGTGTCCATCAGGTCGACCACCTCGGGGTTGGCCTTGTCGACGGCGCCCTCGTTCACGGGCATCGAGTTGAACTCGGCCGCGAACTCGCCCTGCACCTCGGCGCTGCCGAACCAGTCGATGAACTCCTGCGCCTTCTCCTCGTTGCCGGTCCCGGTGATCTGCGCGATCTGCTCGGTCACGTAGGGCACGCCGTACTCGGGCACGATCATGCCGGTGGCCGTGCCGTACTCCTCGTCGCGCGCGGCGATGCCACTCGACGGGATGACGCCGTAGTCGATCTCGTCGCGCGAGATGCGGGCGTAGAGGTCGGTGCCCTCGACGGCGGGCGAGCCGTTGGCGTAGTAGGCCTCGACCTTCTCCCAACCCTCGTCGCTCACGCCGAGGTCGCCGTCCTCGTCGAGGTAGCGGCTCAGGATGCCGGCGAGCACGAGCTGCGGCGTCGCCTGGCCGAGCGCGGGGTTGACCTCGTAGCGGCCGGCGTACTCCTCGCTCCAGAGGTCCTCTTCGTCGGCGGGGGCATCCGAGATGCGATTCTCGTCGTACACGGTGACGATGGCCTGCTCGACGAGCGGCCAGAAGGCGCCGTCGGCGGGGTCGCCCGCGTCGGCCGGCACCTCGCCCGCCCAGGAGGGCTCGTAGGCCGTGATGGCCTCCTCGGCCTTGAGCTGCTCGAAGAACATGTTGTTGAGACCGAACACGACGTCGCCGACGGGGTTGTTCTTCTCGGCGATGATGCGGTTGGTGAGGTCGGCGCCGCCGAGGCCGACGATCTCGATGTCGATGCCCGCGTCGGCGGCCTTCTCGGTGATCCACTCGCCACGGCCGTCGCTGTTCGAGTTGGTGTAGACGATGAGCGTGTCGCCCGAGCCGCCACCCTCTCCGCCGTCGGACGAACCGTCTCCCCCGGCCGTGCATCCGGTGAGGGCGATCGCCGCCGCCGCGGTGATTCCGATGAGAGCCCAGCGCCTCTTCTGCCTGTCGACCATGTTCGTCCCTTTCTCGCCGTCGAGTGTGTCGACTCGACATTACTGGTTCTTGTGGTGATCGCACAAAGATTGTGGATTTTCGTGAGCGCGGTCGCGCGTCCGCACTCAAGATAGGTGGACTTCGTGAACAGACGGGGCCGTGAGCGTGAACGGTCGGTGCGGTTGCGCCCGACCCCGGGTGCTTCGCTAACCTGGCCCCACCGACACCAACGATCCCGACCGGAGGGGACCAGCAATGTCATCCGAAGCCACCACCACGTTCCACTCGAACGCCGACGCCGCGATCACCGCGGCAGCCGTGCAGAAGACCCTCGCCGACACCAAGGCGAAGGTGCTCGGGCAGAGCCCCGACGGCACGCAGATCGACTTCCAGACTCGCAAGACGCTACTCAACTGGGAGCTCATCGGCCGCGCGACGGTGACGCCCGCGGCATCCGGATCCGACGTGCACCTGTGGCTCAACGTGCACCACAACCGTCCGCCGGCGGCGATGGACGGCATGAAGAACAAGAAGGCCGTCGAGAAGCTCGCCGGTCAGATCCAGGCGAACCTCGGCTGACGGCATCCGCTGTGCCCTCCTTCGTGCAGGTCGCCGACGGCCTCGCGATCATGCAGGAGGTCGAGCGCATCCAGCGGGGTGAGCGTCGCGGATCGAACGGCCGCATCGACGTCGAGGTGCACTGGCGCGAGCTGACGCCGTGGGCGATCGAGAAGCAGCACGTCACGATCGTGCCGCTCGCGCGGTCCGATGGGTCGGCTGACGCCGACGCGCAGTTGGGCGCGCTCGCGCAGAGCCTGCTGCGTGACTTCGTGCACTTCTTCGGCGGCGACGACTTCCACGCCGAGTCGCCGCTCGACCCCGACGACGGGTACGGGCGGCGGCTCGGCCGTCAGAACTTGGTCTCGTTCCCGCGCTACGTCTGGCGCGTGCGCGACTACGCCGTCACGATCGTGCGCGAGGTCGATCCGCAGGCAGCGGATGCCTCGACCCTCGCCCTGCACGTCTTCCCCGCCGCGTGGCGCTTCGCCGTGCCGACCAATTCCGAGACGAAGCGGGCTGCCTCGAGGCGCCGCACGATGGCGAAGCAGATGGATGCCGCCGACCTCGACTGGACCTGGCCGGAGGATGCCGATGGCTGACCGGCATCCGTGCTGCGATCCGTACCGCGACGACGAGCGCACCGACCCGAACGACGAGCAGCGCGCGGGGCGGGTGCGGATCGTCGAGACGTCCGACCCCGGCTGGTCGATGACCTACCGCGTCGAGTGCACGACCTGCGCGCGCCGCTTCACGGTCACGCAGATCGACGGTCCCGCGCTGCGGTGGAAATGGGTGCCGCAGGGCGAGAAGCGCCGCCGCGTGCACTGATCGGTGCCGAATGTCGGTAATGGTGCCTCAGAACCGGCGTTTCGCACCGATCCGCGCACGCCCGGCGGTCACTCGTCCGGCACCCAACGCAGCAGATCACCCGGCTGGCATTCGAGCACCTCGCAGAGCGCGTCGAGAGTGGTGAACCGCACCGCCTTCGCCCGCCCGTTCTTGAGCACGGCGAGGTTCGTGGGGGTGATCCCGATGCGCTCGGCGAGTTCGCCGACCCCCATCTTGCGACGGGCCATCATCACGTCGATATCGACGACGATGGGCATCAGATCACCTCGTCATCGAGTTCCGAACGCAGCGCCTGCGCCTCGGCATCCCGCGCGATCGCCTGCCGCAGCAGCGCCTTCATCACGACGACGAGCAAAGCCACGCCGGCCAGGACGAGCCCCGCCCCTCCGATCAGCGCGACGACGCCGGGCGCCACCTCGCCCGGAGCCAGCAATGCAGCGAGAATCCAGGCAAGCGCGGCTGCGGCGACGATCGCCCCGATGATCACGTCGACGTAGCGGAACGATGACTCCGAGAAGATCAGCCCTTGGCGCACCTTCGTCAGCAGCATCCACACGCACACCCCGAATACCTGCAGCGTCGCGACGCCGAGAACGGCGATCACGACCAACGCGATGCGCCCCCAGGACTCGGCGCCCTCGAGGTCGTTCCACACCAACGGCACGACGACCGTCTGCACGACTACCGATCCGACGAGCGCGACCGCGATCACGATCTGCAAGGTCAGGATGGATGCTCGATTCACGGCGGCTCCTCTTGTCGAATGTCAAGAGAAATCTATCGTTAATCGTTCGATTGTGGAAGTGGGTGCCAGCGTTGGCCGCCTTCGCGCGCACTGATCGATGCGAAATGCCGGTTATGACGCCTCAGAGCCGGCATTTTCCACCGATCAGTGCACCTGGGCCCCCACCTACCTCCGCCGCACCCGCAACCCGAACGCCACCGCCGCGAGCGCGATCACCACGACCCCGTATCCGAAGCACACCGCCTCGAGCCCGACGACGCCCACGAGCAGCCCCGCCGCCACGGCCGGCACCCCGAACGCGAGATACGCCAGCACGTAGATCACGGCGAACGTGTCGGCGCGCTCGGTCGCGGGGATCTTCGGTGCCAGCGACGCGACCACCCCTGAGAACGCCGTGCCGAAGCCCATGCCCGTCACGCCCGCGGCGACGAGATAGAACGCCAACGACTCCACCGACAGCGCCGCGAGCGACAGCGCGGTGCCGACGGACAGGGCCGCCGTGCCGAACAGGACGGTGGTGCGCGCCGGCATCCGTCGCAGGGCGAAGGCCGTCACGGCCCCGACCCCCGCCAGCAGCACGACCCCGAGCCCCTGCCAGACGTGCGCCTCGCCGCCGAGCTCGCCGCGCACGATGTTCGCGCCGAGCGACAGGAACAGGCCACCGGTCGCCCAGCCCGCGATGATCGCGGGTGCGCCGCGCCAGAGATCCGAACGGATGCCGGTGGGCACCGACAACCGGAAGCTCAGCGACGCCCAGACCCCGGGTCGACGAGGAGCGGTCTCGGGGATGGCGAGGAACAGCGCCGCGAGCACCACGTACGCCGCCGTGAGCGGGGCGAACACGTCGAGCAGCGCCTGCCCGGTGACGTCGAGCAGCACCCCCGAGACGAGGGCGCCGGTGGCGAGACCGATACCGGGGCTGAGGGAGTTCCAGAGGGCCGCGGCCTTCGGGCGCCCGGCGGGGGCGAAGTCGAGCACCGTGGCCGAGAGTGCGGAGATGAGCAGACCGCTCGCCGCACCCTGCAGGATGCGGGCGAGGAACAGGGTGGCGACGGCATCCGCGTGCCAGAACAGCACCATGCTGGCGGCGAGCAGTAGGAATCCGCCGATCGCCACCGGCCGCCGACCGACGTGGTCGGAGAGCGAGCCGGCCGTGAGAAGCGTGAGCAGCAGCGCCACCGCGTACACGGCGAACACCGCGCTGATCACGATCGCGTCGAAACCGATCTGCTGCGCGAGCACCGGGTAGAACGGCGACGGCGCGCTCGCGCCCGCCATCATCAGGATCTGCGCGACGACCGCGAGCGCGAAACCGAGGCGGGAGCGGATGCCGACGGCGCCCTGATCCGCGCTGGGTCCCTGAGTCCGTCGAAGGGCCCCACCCCGCGGCACGGTGATCGACTCGGTGCTGGTCATCCGCTTCTCCTCAATCGTTCGAGATTTGTCGAACCATCCGACCGTACTCGCCATCCGCCGATTGTTCAACTATTCTCGAACCATGCCTGGCGATCTTCCGCACCCGGAGCGCTCCGAGATCCAGCTGACCGACGTGCTCTTCGCGCTCAGCGACCCCGAGCGTCTCGCCATCACGCGCCAACTCGCCGACGGCCCGCTCGACATGGCCGCCTGCCACGCCACCGACCCGAACCTGCCGAAGTCGACCAAGTCGCACTTCATGAAGGTGCTGCGCGAGGCCGGCGTCATCCGCAACGAGCCCGACGGCCGGCGTCGACGCCTCACCCTGCGACGCGACGACCTCGATGCGCTGTTCCCGGGGCTGCTCGACTCGGTGCTCGCGACCTAGTCCCGCCCATTGCATCCGACGGCGACCTCGGCGAGGCTCGAACCATGGCCATCAGCGCGAATCGGATCGACGACTACTTCACCCGCTACGCCGCGACCCTCACGAACCTCGACGCCGGCGCGTGGGCGAAGCTGTGGGGAGAACCGGGGGTGATCGTCGACGATCGGGCGTCGATGGTGGCGGAGTCGCGCGAGGCCATGGTGCAGGGCCTGTCGATGTCGTTCCCGCTCTACAAGAAGCTCGGACTCGCCTCGGTGCGTCACGAGGTGTGCGACAGTACCGCCGTCTCCGAGAAGCTCGCCCTCGTTCACGTGCGCTTCGACTTCGTCGACGCCGATGGCGACGCGCTCAGCGATATCACCAGCTACTACCTGCTGCGCGACAACGGCTTCGGTCTGCAAGCGACGGTGTGCATCGAGACGGATGCCGCCGAGAAGCTGCAGACACTCGCCGCGGAGCGCGGGGTCGAGCTGCCGGGCTGAGTGGCGCGCGGTTCATCACTCCGGAGAATCGGCAGTCGAGGGTGGGTGGGTGCGCAGTTTCGGGGAGGATCGCGACGGATCTCCGGAGTTGTGCGCGCCCTCAGGCGAAGAGCGGATGCCGCGGCCCGCGCTCGTGCTAGTCGTCGCCGAGTTTCCCGCTGAGGAATGGGCCCATGATCGTCGCGCCGATGCACGCGCCGATCGCCCCTCCGATGCCGAGTCCCAGCCACGCGTTGTCGTCGAACAGCAGCCCACCGGGCAGTGCGCCCAGGGCTGCGCCGAGCAGTCCACCCAGGGTGGTGCCCATCGGCGTCGCCCGGCGCGGGGCGGACGGCTCGCGCGGTTCCTCGGGCTGATCGGTCATGACGCGACCGGCCGGGTGGCCGCGGCATCCGTCCCGATCTCGGCCCACACGGCGTCGAGCGACAGGCCCAGCACTCCGGCGATCGCGGCGATCGTCGAGAAGGCGGGCGTTGCGACCCGCCCGGACTCGATCTTGCGCAGCGTCTCGGGCGACACTCCGGCGTCGAGCGCCACGCCCAGCATGGATCGCTCGCCCCGCGCGGCGCGCAGGAGGGCGCCGAGGCGCTCACCTCGTTCGACCTCGGCGGGGGTGAGGGGCATCCGGACCATCATGATGCCAATACTAATCCCGGGATAGGATTGCCGGGATAGTTATTGGTCGCCACCGGAAGGCACCCCATGATCGAAATCCTCACGCCCGACCAGGTCGACCGGGCCCGCGCCACCGGCGCGCTCGTCGGCGACATCCTGCACGCGCTCGAGGCGAAGGCATCCGTGGGCACGAACCTGCTCGACATCGACCGCTGGGCGAAGCAGATGATCGAGGATGCCGGCGCCGAATCCTGCTACGTCGACTACGCGCCGTCCTTCGGTGACGGCCCCTTCGGCCACTACATCTGCACCGCCGTGAACGACGCCGTGCTGCACGGCAAGCCCCGCGACTACACGCTCGTCGACGGCGACCTGCTCACCCTCGACCTCGCCGTCTCGCTGCGCGGGGTCGCGGCCGACGCGGCGATCAGCTTCATCGTCGGCACCGCCCGCGACCCCGAGGACGAGCGCCTGATCGAGACGACCCGGCGCGCGCTCGCAGCAGGCATCGCCGCCGCCCGCCCCGGGGCGCGTATCGGCGACATCTCGCGCGCGATCGGCACGGTGCTCAAGTCCGAGGGGTACCCCATCAACATGGAGTTCGGGGGCCACGGCATCGGCTCGACGATGCATCAGGACCCGCACGTCGCCAACAACGGTCGCCCCGGCCGCGGCTACGTTCTGCGCCCGGGCCTGCTGCTCGCACTCGAGCCGTGGATCATGGCCGACACCGATCAGCTGGTGACGGATGCCGACGGCTGGACCCTCCGCAGTGCGACAGGTGCCCGCACCGCCCACACCGAGCACACGGTCGCGATCACCGAGGATGGCGCGGAGATCCTGACGCTGCCGACGCGGTAAGGGATGCCGCGGGGCGGGGCCCTTCGACAGGCTCAGGGACCCAGTTCCGCGGGGCGGGACCCTGCGACGGGCTCAAGGACCCTGTTCCGCGAGGCGGGACACCTGTATCGGAGGAGTTCTCGCGATACGGAGGACTGTTCTCGGCATCCGCTCCTGGGTTGCGAGAGATCTCCTCCGTTGCGAGATGCCGCGGGGCGGAGCCCCCTACGTGCGCCGAACCAGCTGCCGCGCGCGTCGCGCCGTTCGGCCGGCGAGGTCGCGCAGCCCGGTGCCCGACCCCTCGCGCTGCAGTTCGACGCCGCCGCTCGATCCCGTGGTGATCTGCACGGCGCTGCCGGCCAGCAGCGGTGACGAGCCCGCGCGCATGAGAGAACCTGCATCCGATGTGACGGGCACGTCGAATGTCCACCCGGCCCGGCGTACCTTCGCCATCAGCCGCAGGGTCGAGGAGGGGCCGTGGTCGGCGAAGACCTTCAGCGGGTCGATCGCGACGGTGATCCCGTTCCTGGCGCGGGGCCGCTCGCTGGCGATGCGGCGTTCGTCACCCGGCTCGTCGCCCACGAGGAACAGCTCGATGCGGTCGTTGGTGCGCTCGCGCCCGGCGACGAGCGCCTCGGGCGGCAGGTCGGTGAGCGACTCCAGCGGCAGCGACGACAGACGGTCGGTCTCGGTGTCGAACACGAGCGCCTCGCGGCCATCACGCAGGATGCCCACGTCGATCGACAGGTGCAGCCCGCCGCCGCGCGACCAGTTCGCCGAGGTGACGGTGGCTTCGCACGACAGCTCCGTCTCGAACTCCGCGAAGCGCACGAGATCGTCGCGCAGTCCGGCACGTAGCAGGGCCGCGCGGATGCGGTGGGGGAACGCGAGCCCGGCATCGACGCCGGGGCCGAACCGCCTCTCGACGATCGGGGTGACCACGTCGATCAGGCGGTTGCGGTATTCGGCGGGGTAGCGCAGCATCTGCTTGCCGCTCAGGCGCTTGAGGATCTTGCCGCGGAACCAGTGCCGCAGCAGCTGGTCGCGCAGGGTGCCCGGCTCGGTGTGGGCTTCGACGACGTCGAGCACGTTCTCGAGGTGCGGGAAGTACGTCTCGGGATCGATGCGCGACGAGCTCGCGCTGCCCGGATGCTTGACCCACGCGTAACAGGGAGTGCTCGCCAGGATCGAGATGGTCGATGCCGCGAAGTAGGCCTGCATCACGTACAGGTGGTCCTCGAGGCGCACGCGGCCGTCCGGGAAGCGGATGCCGTTGTCACGCAAGAACTCCGTGCGGAAGAGCTTGTGCGGCGTGAGCATTTCGAGGAGAGGATCCTCACCGAGCTTCGCATCCGGAATATCGCGCCGGAAGATGCGCCTCGGCAGGGGGCGCCCGATGCCCACCTCCTTGCCGACCACGACGTCGGAGCCGTTCGCGTCTGCGTAGTCGCAGAGTGCCTGGAGCGCGTCGTCGAAGAGGTAGTCGTCCTGGTCGACGAACTGCACGTAGGTGCCCTGCGCAGCCTCGACTCCCGCGTTGCGGGGTGTGCCGGGCCAGCCGGAGTGCGGCAGGTTCAGGATCCGGATATGCGGACGATCCTGGGCGATGCGCTCGAGACGCTGCTGTGTCGCCTCGTCCGAGCCGTCGTCGCAGAGCAGGATCTCGAACTGATCCGGACGCAGGCTCTGGCGGTCGAGCGAGGCGATCAGATCGCTGAAGCTCGGGCCGGGGTTGAAGACGGGCACGATCACGCTGACCCGGATGGACGATTTCTGACTACCGATATGCGACGACATTGATGCCAGTAGAGCAGTCGTCGCTGTGACGCGCACCGGGATTGCATTTCCCCCGGGCGTGTGGTGGGCGCCGGTTCAGGTGACCGGATGCTCCGGGTCGCTGCCGCCGTCGGCCGCGGCGTCCGCCTTCTTCTTGTTCTGCGCATCGATCGCGACCCCGAGCGCGATGCCGAGCGAAAGCCCCACGCCCATGCCGAGGCCGATGTTGTCGAAGAACAGCAGGCCGGCCAGCATCCCGAACGAGATGCCGAGGGCGATGCCCAGGGCGAGGCCGGTCTGAGTCTCCTTCTCGGACTCGTGCGACTTCTCTGACTTCTCTCCGGGATCTGTCATGCCTACGACGGTACGGAAGCCGTCGAGAGCGCGCATGCCCCGCACGGGGGATTCCGCGACAGGCTCGGTCCTCCGGGCGTCGTCGGAACTCCCACCTCGCGCCCAGGTGAACGATATATCGTTGAGTATCGTTCACCACCCCATCTGGAGGTCATCATGAACAACGCATTCCCCTTCGGCGGAACCGGCAGCAACAGCGGCAACGCCGAGAATCCGCTCGGCAACATCTTCGGCACCGGCGGCCTCGGCGGCCCCAATGGTCCGGCCGGCGCTCTCTTCGACGCCTTCGACCAGCTGCGCAAGTCGTTCGACCAGCAGCGCCCCTCCGGCGGCAGCCGTATGGCCCGCGGCGACGTGCGCGCGGCGGTGCTCTCGCTGCTCGCCGAGCGCCCGATGCACGGCTACCAGATCATCAACGAGATCTCCGAGCGCAGCGGCGGCTCGTGGAAGCCGAGCGCCGGCTCGGTCTACCCGACGCTCCAGCTGCTCGCCGACGAGGGCCTGATCGAGGCCGAGGAGCAGAACGGTCGCAAGACCTACTCGCTCACCGAGGCCGGTCGCGCCGTCGCCACCGAGACGACCGAGACGAAGGCTCCGTGGGAGTCGTCCTCGAAGGACGGCCACCGCAACGATCCCCGATTCCACGCCCTCCCCAAGGCCGGGGTCGACCTCGCCGCCGCCGCCGCACAGGTGGGTCGCAGCGGATCGCCCGAGCAGGTGCAGGCCGCGATCGACATCCTCGACGAAGCCCGCCGTAAGCTGTACACCATCCTCGCGCAGGACTGATCTCGCGAGCATGACCCGCTTCGCCTCGCTCGCCTCGCGGGCGGGCGGACTCGACGACGGCGAAGGAATCGATCGATGACGGATGCCCCGGCGCAGAGCGCCCATCGCGCTCGCTACCGTCGCATCATCTCCTTCGCCGCTCGGGAGTTCGTCAAGATCTGGTGGTTCGAACTGGTCCTGCCGAAGTTCGGCATGAGCGGCATCGCGGAGCGCACGCGCGCCCCGCGCATGCAGAAGTTCGCACGGCGGTTCCACGGCCTCGCGGTCGAGCTCGGCGGCCTCATGATCAAGGTCGGTCAGTTCATGTCGTCGCGCCTCGATGTGCTTCCGCCCGAGATCACCGCCGAGCTCGCCGGGCTGCAGGACGAGGTGCCCGCCGTGCCGTTCGCTGACATCCGGGTACTCGCCGAGGCCGAGCTCGGCACCCCGCTCGACAGCGCATTCGCGTGGGTCGACGAGACGCCGCTCGCCGCGGCATCCCTCGGCCAAGCCCACCGGGCGAAGCTGTCGGCGCAGGATGCCGCCGACACCGGGCTCGACACCGTGGTGCTGAAAGTGCAGCGCCCGGGAATCGACGGCATCGTCGCGACCGACCTCGCCGCCCTCCGCCGGGTGGGGAAGTGGCTGACGCGGGTGCGCATCGTGTCGGACCGGGTGGATGCTCCCGCCCTCGTCGAGGAGTTCGCGGCCACGAGCCTCGAGGAGATCGACTACCTGCACGAAGCGGCATCCGCCGAGCGTTTCCGGGAGGCCTTCGCCGACGACCCCCGCGTCGACGCTCCCGAGATCGTGTGGGAGCGCTCGACCCGTCGCGTGCTCACGCTGTCGGACGTCACGGCCATCAAGATCAACGACACCGCCGCACTGCGTGCCGCCGGCATCGACCCCGCGCGGGTGGCCGAGGTGTTCGCCGAGGTCATGTTCGATCAGGTGTTCACGCACGGCTTCGTGCACGCCGATCCGCACCCCGGCAACATGTTCGTGACTCCGCGGGCGGAGGGAGCGGATGCGGGTGACCCGCCGTGGCGCCTCACCTTCATCGACTTCGGCATGATGGCCGAGGTTCCCGCGAACCTGCGCGCCGGCCTGCGCACCCTCCTGATCGCGGTGACCGCGCGCGACAGCCGCGGACTCGTCGACGCCGCGAAAGAGATCGGGGTCCTGCTGCCCACGGCCGACACGCGCGAGCTCGAACAGGCGCTCACCGCTCTCTTCGCGCGCTTCGGCGGCATGGGCTTCGCGGAGCTGTCGAAGGTCGACCCGCGCGAGTTCACCGCCTTCGCCGACGAGTTCGGCGACATGGTGCGCCGGCTTCCGCTGCAGCTGCCCGAGCACCTGCTGCTGCTGATCCGTGCGGTCTCGCTCACCTCGGGCATGTGCAGCGCGCTCGACCCGACCTTCAACGTGTGGGATGCCGCCGAGCCCTACGCCAACCGGCTGCTGCGTGACGAGAGCGGCAACCTGATGCAGGACGTCGCGCAGCGCGCCATGAAGACCGCCGGCATCACGATGCGCCTGCCCGACCGCATCGACGCGATCATCACCCGCGTCGACGACGGCAACGTCACCTTCGACACCTCGCGGTTGGAGCGTCGTCTCGACCGCCTCGAGGGTATCGCCCGCCGTATCGGGTCGGGCGTGCTCTTCGCCGCCATGCTCGTCGGCGGCGCGCTGCTCGTCGACCCGGTTCCCGGCCTCGGCTTCACGCTGCTCTGGGCATCCGCTCTGCCCCTGCTGCACGCGGTCTTCGGGGGCTTCTTCCGGCGGTAGCCGCGGGGCCGCCCGGCGGCGCTTCGACAGGCTCAGCGACCCAGGGCTGGGTGAGGTTGACGGAACTGGGTCCCTGAGCCTGTCGAAGGGCCCCGCCGCGCGCGACCGGAGGAGATCTCGCGTTCGGCAGGAGCATCCGCCCCATTTGGTCCTGCCCAGCGCGGGTTCTCCTCCCGAACGAGCGGATGCCGGGGCCGTCCTGCGGTGCTTCGACAGGCTCAGCGACCCAGGGCTGGGTGAGGTTGACGGAACTGGGTCCCTGAGCCTGTCGAAGGGCCCCGCCGCGCGCGACCCAGGGGGTGTCTGGGGGCGATGGAACTGGGTCCCTGAGCCTGTCGAAGGGCCCCGCCGTGTGCCCACCGGCTGCCTCGACCCCGCGCCTGTGAACCGGCCATGGGAGAATGGCTTCTCATGGAGACCCCCGAAGAGAAGCCTCCCCGCACCACCGCCACCAACATCGTTCCCAAGGCCACCGAGACCGGCCGCAAGATCGTGCGTGACATGTCGGCCGTCCCGCCGCGTGGACTGCACCCGGCGCTGATCCCCGGTGTCTCGGTCGAAGAGACCGGGCGCACCTACCGCACCGACCACCTGGTGTTCGGCGTCGCGCTCGCCGCGACCGTCGCGTTCATCGCGTGGGGGGTGTTCGCGGGCGACAACCTCTCGGGCACCGCCAGCACGGTGCTCGCCTGGGTGACCGAGTACTTCGGCTTCTTCTTCACGACGATCGCGACCGTGATCCTCGTCTTCATGCTGTTCGTCGGCTTCAGCCGGTACGGGCGCATCCCGCTCGGCCGTGACGACGAAGAGCCCGAGTTCTCGATGTTCTCGTGGATCTCGATGCTCTTCGCCGCCGGTATGGGCATCGGCCTGGTGTTCTGGGGCGCCGCCGAGCCGCTCACGTTCTTCGAGTCGCCGCCGCCCGGCACGGTCGAGGCCAACACCCTCGAGGCCATGCACACCGCACAGGCCCAGGTGCTCTACCACTGGGGTCCGCAGGCCTGGGCGTTCTACGCGCTCGTCGGAGGAGCGATCGCTTACGGCGCGTTCCGCCGCGGCCGCACCCCGCTGATCTCCTCGATCTTCGCGCCCCTGCTCGGCGAGGGCCGCACGACCGGACCCGTCGGCCGCACGATCGACATCTTCTCGATCATCGTCACCCTCTTCGGCACGGCCGCGTCGCTCGGCCTCGGAGCCCTGCAGATCGGGCACGGTGTCGAGATCGTCACCGGCCTCGGCGAGGTCGGCAACGGCATCCTGATCGCGGTCATCGCCGTGCTCACCGCCTGCTTCATCGCGTCGGCGGTGTCGGGCGTCTCGAAGGGCATCCGGGCGCTGTCGAACACGAACGCCGTGATGGCCCTCGTGCTCGCGTTCTTCGTGTTCTTCGTGGGTCCGACGATGCTCATCCTCAATGTCATCCCGTCGGTAGCCGTACAGTTCCTCGGCGACCTGCCGATGATGATCGCCCGCTCGGCATCGCAGGGCGCCGAGGCCGAAGTGTTCCTCTCCGGCTGGACGATCTTCTACTGGGCGTGGTGGATCTCGTGGTCGCCCTTCGTCGGCATGTTCATCGCCAAGATCTCGCGCGGACGCACGCTGCGGCAGTTCGTGTCGGTCGTTATCGTGGTGCCGTCGGCGATCTCGCTCGTCTGGTTCGCGATCTTCGGCACCACGGCGATCAGCCAGCAGATGGACGGCGCCGGCCTCGTGGTCGACCCGCCCGAAGAGGTGCTCTTCGGCGTGCTCGAGAACCTGCCGTTCCCGCTGATCACCAGCATCCTGCTCATTCTGCTGATCTCGATCTTCTTCATCACCGGTGCCGACTCGGCGTCGCTCGTCATGGGCACGCTGTCGCAGCAGGGTCGCCCGGAGCCCTCGCGCTGGGTCACGGTGATCTGGGGCGCGCTGGTCGGAGCGATCGCCGCCGTCGTGCTCGTGTCGGGCGAGGAGGGGAGCGGGCTCCAGTCGCTGCAGAACGTGACCATCATCGCGGCGCTGCCGTTCGCGGTGATCATGGCGTTCATGATGGTCGCCTTCATGATCGATCTGCGCCGCGACCCCATGATCCTGCGCGAGCGGTATGCCCGTGCGGCGGTACGCCACAGCGTCATGGCCGGACTCGAGGAGTACGGCGACGACTTCGCCCTCGTGCCCGTCGAGTACGACCACTCCGGCGACGATCTGGCGTGGATCGACGAGGAGACCGTCGACGAGACGCTCTCCGAGGTCTACGAGGCGGCGACCGAGGCGATCGACATCATTCCGCAGGAAGACGTCGACGCCGCGGTGGATGCCGCGGTCGACCCCGCGCAGTCGGATGCCCCGGAGCGCCCGCGCGCCGACTGATCGGGTGTGCGCGGGGCGGGTGCTTCGACAGGCTCAGCAACCCGGTTTCGGTGCAGGGTCAGCAACCCGGCACTGGGTCCCTGAGCCTGTCGAAGGGCCCCGGTCCTGGGTCCCTGAGCCTGTCGAAGGGTCCCAGTACCGGCGAGCCCGTCAGCCGGCGAGGCGGGTGAGGCGCACGACGAGCAGACCGACCGAGGTCAGCAGCACGAAGTAGCTCAGCACGAGACCGAGGATGGCGGCCAGGAGCATCCGGCCGCGGTGGCGCGCCGCGCTGTGCCCGACGAACACCGCCGCCCCCGCGACCACGATCGACAGCAGATAGCCGACGACTCCGCTCGTGAACGTGAGGAGGACGATCAGCGCGGCGATCCCCGCGGCCAGCGCGATGAGGTGGCGGTACGGATTCGGCTCGGCCTCGGTCATCCCCCGAGCCTATCCAGACGACGGGCCCGGCCCGGGGCTACTTCGCGCCCTCGGCGGCCCCGGTGATGCGGGCGGCCATGCCGGCGAAGATCGCGCCGTGGAACGGCAGCACGGCGAACCAGTAGAGCCGACCGCCGAGCCCGCGGGGGAAGAACACCGCCCGCTGCTCGTAGGTCGCGCCGGCCCCGTGCGGCAGGGCCCGCAGCTCGAGCCACGCAGAGCCGGGCACCTTCATCTCGGCGCGCAGACGCAGCAGTCCGCCGCTCGCGTCGGACGCGTCGGTCTGCACGCCGGGCTCTTCGACCGCCTCGACCCGCCAGAAGTCGATCGCGTCGCCGACGCGCGCCTCGGTGCGGCTGCGGCGTCCGCGGCGCAGTCCGACGCCACCGACGAGGCGGTCCATCCATCCGCGCACGGCCCAGAGGAACGGCGAGGAGTACCACCCGTTCGTGCCGCCGATGCCCTCGATCACGCGCCAGAGCTGGTCGACGGATGCCTTCGTCTCGAGCGTCCGCGCATCCGTGAACACCGTGCGCCCGGCCCAGTCGGGGTCGCTCGGCAGCGGGTCGCTCGGCGCGCCCGAGACCTCGGAGTCCTGCCAGCTGGTCTCGATGGTGTCGGCGTTCGACCGCCCGATCGCCATCGCGACGGCGCTGCGGTAGGGGGTGAGGCCGCCCGTCGGCCGAGGGATCAGATCGTCGACGTCGCGGTTCTTCACCACGCACTCGTTCTGCAGCGATGCGACGAGCGGTCGGGCGATCGATCGCGGCACCGGCGTCACCAGGTTCACCCAGTGCGAGGCGAGCCCCGGGGTGAGTACGGGCAGGGCCGCGATCGCGCGCTGGGGGAGCCCGGCCTCGACCGCGTAGCCGTTCATCATCTGCCCGTAGCGCAGCACGTCGGGGCCGCCGATGTCGACCGCGCGGTTCACGCTCGCCTCGACGCGGGCGGCGCCGAGCAGGTAGTGCAGTACGTCGCGGATCGCGATCGGCTGGATGTGATTGCGCACCCACTTCGGGGCGGGCATGTAGGGCAGCACCTCGGTGAGGTGGCGGATCATCTCGAACGACGCCGAGCCCGACCCGATCACGACCCCGGCCTGCAGTACGAGCGTCGGCACCCCCGACTCGAGGAACACCTCGCCCACCCGCACGCGCGAGCGCAGGTGCGGCGACAGCTTCACGTCGTCGGGATGCAGGCCGCCGAGGTACACGATGCGGGATGCGCCGGCCTTCGCCGCAGCATCCGCCACGGTCTGCGCCGCGCGCTCGTCGGCCTCCTCGAAGTCCTTACCGGCGCCCATCGAGTGGATCAGGTAGTAGACGACGTCGACGTCGCGCATGGCCTCGGCCACGGCATCCGCGTCGTCGGCCGATCCCTCGACGATCTCGCAGTCCGGGCCCCAGGGGAAGGACGCCGCGCGTGCCGCGTCGCGCGCGAGGACTCGCACCCGGTACCCGGCGTTGAGGAGGCGGGGCGTGAGGCGTCCGCCGATGTACCCGGTCGCCCCGAGGACGAGGGCCACAGGGGCGCTGCCGTCGTCTCGGGGGATCGCGCGCAGGTCGTCTTCGCGTCCGGTGGGCTGGGTGAGCTCGGTCATGTCCTGAGCGTAGGTCGAAGTCGATGGAATATCACTAGGCTGGCATTTCACTAGTCAACCTAGTAATCTTTCGGACGAGGAAGGTGATTCGATGTCCCAGGTGATGGAAGCAACCCGCACGATCGGCACGCGTCGTGCCCTGCGCCGCGCGACGGCGGTGGCGCCCGTCGAAGACCTCGACCTCACGCCTCTCTCCGCCCGACGGGCCGTGGGCCGCATCTCCGGCATTCCCACCCGCGTCGAGCGCCGCTCGTTCCTGCGGTCGGCCGGGATCGTCGGCGGCGTCTCGCTCGTCGCCGCGGCATCCGCCCCTCTGATGGCCGGACTGCTGCTCGCCGGTTGATACGGAATACGGAACGCCCCCACTGGACCACGCACGACCATCGAGAAGAAAGGAGCCCCCCATGGGACTCGACGACAAGATCAAGAACGCCGCGGAGGACATCGCCGGTAAGGCGAAGGAGGCCACGGGCAAGGTCACCGGCAACGAGAAGCTCGAGGCCGAGGGCAAGGCCGACCAGGTCAAGGCCGACGCGAAGAAGGCCGGCGAGAACGTCAAGGACGCGTTCAAGAACTGAGCGAACGCAGGAACTTCGGGGAGACGGTGGGTGTACCGTCTCCCCGAACTCTGTCCCGGGGCATCCGCCCCGCGACGGAAGAAAGTGAGAACGACATGTCCGATCCCGTGAAGAGCGAGTCCCTCTGGCAGCGGCTGCTCCGCCGTTTCCGTCCCGCGCCGACCGAACCCCGGCGCCTCACGGTCGAGGACGTGACGGTGGTCGATCGCCCGATGCTCCGCCGTGCGGTCGCCGGAACCGTGGTCGGCAACCTCATGGAGTGGTACGACATCGGCGTCTACGGCTACCTGGCGGTGATCATCGGTCGGGCGTTCCTGCCGGACGCCTCGGCCGGAGCGCAGTCGCTCTTCTCGCTCGGTGTCTTCGCCGTGACCTTCGTCGCACGCCCGCTCGGCGGCATCGTGCTCGGCCAGTTGGGCGATCGACTGGGGCGCCAGCGCGTGCTCGCCTTCACGCTCATCATGATGGCGGCGGCGACCTTCCTCATCGGCGTGCTGCCCGACTTCTCGGTCATCGGCGTCTGGGCGCCCATCCTGCTCATCGTGCTCAAGCTCGCGCAGGGCTTCTCGACCGGCGGCGAGTACGCCGGCGCGACGACCTTCATCACCGAGTACGCGCCCGACAAGCGGCGCGGGTTCTACGCGTCGCTGCTCGACCTCGGCTCGTACATGGGCTTCGCGATCGGCGCCGCGTTCGTCTCGATTCTCCAGCTGACCCTGTCGGCCGAGGTCATGCAGGGCTTCGCGTGGCGCATCCCCTTCCTGGTCGCACTGCCGCTCGGCCTCATCGCCATCTACTTCCGGCTCAAGATCGAAGACACCCCCGCCTTCCAGGAGGCGCAGGATGCCGCGGCGCGCGCCGCCGACGAGGCGCAGGACTCGGCCGATGCCCCCAAGGGCGTGATCGCGCTCATCCGGGCGTACTGGCGCGAGCTGCTGACGGCGTTCGTGCTCGTCGCCGCGGCGAACACGGTCGGTTACGCCCTCACCTCGTACATGCCCACGTACCTCACCGGAACGCTCGGATACGACGAGGTGCACGGCACACTGCTCACGCTTCCGGTGCTCGTGGCCATGGCCCTCTGCATCCCGCTCACCGGCCGTCTCTCCGACCGCATCGGCCGCAAGAGGGTGCTGTTCATCGGCTCGATCTCGGCGATCGTGCTCGCGGTACCCGCTTTCCTGTTCATGATGCACGGCGAGATCTGGTCGACCGTGCTGGGACTCGTGCTGCTCGCATTCCCGGTGACGTTCTACGTCGCCAACCTCGCCTCCTCGCTGCCGGCGCTCTTCCCGACGTCGTCGCGCTACGGCGGTATGGGCATCTCGTACAACCTCGCCGTCGCGCTCTTCGCGGGTACCGCCCCGGTGGTGATGGAGGCGCTCGTGCAGATGACGGGCTCGTCGCTCGCGCCGGCGTTCTACGTGATCGGCACGTCGATCGCCGGGTTCGTCGCGGTCGTCGTTCTCAAGGAGTCGGCGCGCCGACCCCTGCCCGGTGCCATGCCGAGCGTGCAGACCGAGCAGGAGGCCATCGAGCTCGTCGAGGGGCAGGACGACAACCCCGACCTCGATCTCGACGAGTTGTTCCCCGAGCGCGTCGATCAGGCGGCAGATGCCGCAGACGGCGCCGGCGGCGCGGATCCCGCGGAACCGGCCGAGCCCGAGAAGGTCTGAGTCGTGCGGTCGGGCTACTCGCCCGCCGCTCCCTCTCCCTGGGCCTCTTCGTGGTCGCGGATGACGTCGCGCAGTTCCTGATCGAGGTCGGATGCCTCTTCGATCGCCGAGGTCATGCCTGCGAGGAAGCGGGTGACCACCGCGCGCTCCTTGTCGGTCATCTCGTCGACGAGCGACAGCATCCGCCGGTGCATCGCGCCGAGGGTGTCGCGCACTTCCTCGTCACTGCTGACGGTCGGAACCACGATGCCGGCGCGACGGTCGGTCGGGTGCGCCTCGCGGCGGACATGGCCGCCCTTCTCGAGGCGGTCGATGAGCGTCGTGGTGGATGCCGTCGAGATGTCGAGCATGCGGGCGATGTCGATCGAGCGCACGATGCGCCCGGCGCGCTGCTCGCGCAGCAGGAAGCGCAGGGCGACGAGGTCGGTCTCGTTCATGCGCATCGACACGCGCGTGCGGGCGCGCATGGCGGTCTCGGCCGAGCGGTAGCGCCGCAGCAGGTTGAGCACATCGACCGTGCTCGCCGAATCGGCCTCGGGGTACCAGTACCCGGAACGGGTGAACTCCTCGGAACTCTCCATCACGCCACCACCTCGCCATCATCGCCGAGCCGCGTGGCTTCGCGCTCGAGCATCTCGATCGTGCCGTCCTCGACCTCTGCGGGGACGATCTGGAGCTCGCCTCCGGTGATCGCGTCGTGCTCGGCGGCCACGACCTGCTCCAGCCGCCAGACCGGAACGGAGGGGAAGCGCGCACGCAAGCGCTCGACCATGTCGGAATACAGAATGTATCCCGCGTCGTCGAGAGTGAGTCGCTCAGCCATATCATCCTTTCCGGCGGGGCGGTATTCCATCCTCTCATCCGAAAGAGCCCCTGGTCGCCATTGGAAAACGCTAGGCAGCCTCGTTACGAGATCATCTTGTAGCATGGAGGGGTCAGGGGGTGACACATGGTGAACGATACGACGACGATCACATCCGATCTCGTGCACAGCGTCGACGAGTTCCGTCGAGCCGACGCGCAGTTCGCGCGACGCCTCGCCGCCGTGCGCGCGCCGAACGACACCGACCGCGTCGCCATGCGCTTCATCGCGGATGCTCCGGCCGATGCGCCGGCTACTCCCGGAGACCTCGCCGGGCACCTCAGTGTGAGCACGGCGGCGATCACCAGCGTCATCCGCCGCCTGCAGGAGCGGGGGCAGATCGTGGTCGCCCCGCATCCGGCCGACGCGCGTTCGAAGGTCCTGCGCCCTTCGCTGCGCGACATCAATTCTCCTGCCGATGAACTGACGCGTCGGATCGAGGCGATCGCCGACGAGTTCACTCCCGAGCAGACCGACGTCGTCTCCCGATTCCTGCGCCGTCTCACCGAGGAGATCGCGGATCTTCCGTAAGGCGTGATCGAGCGCTTCTGCGTTTGTCGATCGTCCGGTTGGAAATTTAACTAGGTTACCTAGTAATATAAATCTCACGCAGTCTCGACCACGAGGAGAGCAGCATGGGACACCTGACCTACGGAAACACCGACGCATCGATCGAGGTGGACGACGCCCTGCTCGTCCACCTCCGTGCCGTCACCGTCACGAAGCTTCGGCGGAACGAGTCGTTCGCGCTCACCGTCCCCGCCGGCAACGGCGCCAACCAGACGCTCTGGATCCACGCTTCGATCCCCCTGCGCTTCTCGTTCGACGGCGACCCCGCACTGCACCGCCCCCTCCTCGCGTCGATGATGGAGGCCGCCAACTCGGCGAACGGTCTCGACATCACGCGTGCGGAGTACCGCGCATCGCTCGAGCACGCCCGCGAGCTGCACGCGGTGAGCGCCTGACATGCCCGGTCGAGATCGCAAGGCGTCGCGCGCGTCTCTCGCGAGCCCGCGGCGCCGCCTCACGCTCGTCCGTCCGCCCCGCGGCCTGTGGGTCGAGGTGGAGCGCGGGTTCCACGTCGGCAACGAGCGCGGAGTGTTCCTCGGCTCGGTGAAGGCCGCCGACCCCGAGCCCGGATTCCATGCCTTCGGGTCGACCTCCGAGCACATCGGCTGGTTCGACGGACTCGTCGAGGCCAAGGCCGCCGTGGTCGCGGCATCCGCCGTCTCCGCGTCGGGTGAACTGACCCACTGAGATCTCTCGGTTCAGAGCCCTTCGACAGGCTCAGGGACCCCGTGCCCGCACCTGGGTTGCTGAGCCTGTCGAAGCACCCCCCACGAGGCACGGAAGAGGGGCCCGCAGGCGAACCTGCGGGCCCCTCGCCGTCGCTCAGACCTGCGCGCCTCGGCGGCGGATCATCAGACCCGCGCCGGCGAGCAGGGCCAGGATGCCGAGCATCCACAGCAGCGACGCCTCGCCGCCCGTCGCGGGCAGAGTGCCGTCACCGGCATCCGTCCCATCACCGGGAGCGACCGCGTCGCCGTCGCCCGAACCGCCGCCCGAACCGTCGCCCGGGGTGCCGGGGGCGCCCGTGCCCGGGTCGGTCGGGTCGGCCTGCGGAACCACCGTGATCACGCTCTGCGCCGCCGCGGTCGTGCCGTAGTCGTCGGTGACGGTGTAGACGAGAACGAACGCGCCCGGTTCGGGCGCGACCATGCGTGCCATCGCGCCCGCCTGCACCAGCTCGACCTCGATCCGGTCGGTGAGGTTGACACCGTTCGCGTCGGTCGCCGAGACCCCGGCGAGCTCGTCGAACTCCTCGCCCTCGACGACGGTGCGGGTCGGCGGCACGCCGCCGAACGTCGGCTCGACCGCGGTCACGGTCACCGTGCGCAGGGCCACCGTCTCGTTGCCGGCCAGGTCGGTGACCCGGTAGGTGAGCGTGTAGACGCCGGGCTTCGCCGTATCGACCGTGCCCTCGACCGTGATCGCCGCGGTCACGTCGCCGTCGATCTCGTCGGTCGCCGAAACTCCGGCGAGCGGCTCGAACGGCTGGCCCTGCGCCACCTCGGACTCGGCGGGAAGACCCGCGAACTCCGGGCCCTTCTCGTCGTCGGCCGTGCGGGTGAGCGTCACCTCGTCGATCACCTTCCGATCCATCGTCTGATAGGTCGTGAGGGTGATCGCCTCCGGTGTCACGTCGACATCGGTGTACTGCGGCTGGTTCGACTGATCCTTGATCGCCGCCTCGGGAGACGACGCGTCGAGACCGTAGAACTTGCTGCCGCTCGAGGAGTTGCCGGTCACGTACAGCACCTGCCCCTCCTCGGCCGCGAGCGTCACACCCGACTTCTCCTGCGCGTCCAGGTCTCCGGCCGGCGTCGTGCCGTCCATGAGGTAGCTGCGCGTGTAGATGTGGTCGTGACCGGCGAGCACCAGGTCGATGCCCAGTTCGCTGAACACCGGTGCGAGGGCCGCACGGCGCTCCTTCACATCCTGCTCCACGGAGTGGAATGCGGCGGAGTACAGCGAGTGGTGCATGACGACGACGATCCAGTTGGCGTCGGCGCCCTGCTCCTCGACGACCTCGCGCAAGAAGGCCGCGTGGTCCTCCTCGTTCGTGCTGCGCGCGTTGGTGTTGATGTTGAGGTAGAGCACGCCGTTGTAGGTGTACCAGTAGTCGCCCCCGGCTCGCCCGTCGATGCCCTCGTACCCGTGGGTCTCGGAGCGGTTCGGAGTGAAGAAGTGCGAATTGAACTGGTCGGACTGGTTGTCGTGGTTTCCGATCGTCGCCTGGAACGGCAGCTGCTTCAGCAGCTCGGGGGCGATCAGCGAGGCGTACTCGTCTTCGGAACGGTGGGTCTCGATCTGGTCACCGCCGCTCACGATCATCGAGGCATCCTTCTCGAACTGGTCGATCTGCCCGAGCGATGCGGCCCAGCGGTCGCGGTCGTTCTGCCAGCTGCCCGATGCTCCGATCTGCGCGTCCGTCAGGTAGACGAAGCTGTACGACTCGTCGAAGGTGCCGGTCCACAGCTCGTACGAACGCGACCATCCCGTCTCATCGTCACCGACGCGGTACAGGTACGACGTCTCCGCGGCCAGGCCGTCGATGACGACCTGATTCGAGTAGCGTCCGTCGCGAGCCTGCGCCGTGGTGGCGTCGATCGTGCGCGCCTCGGTGACCGGGAACCCGGCGCCGGTGCGGGCGGATGCCGGTGCGACCTGAACCTTCGCCGCGATCTCACGATCGGTGTAGAACGTCAGGTTGCGCTGCGTCTCGTCGGATCCCACGTGCAGGAGCACGTCGGAGATCGCGGCGGGAGCACCCTTCGCGGCGATGGTGAGCGACGTCAGCTGCATGAACACATCGGAACTCGTGGCGTTGGTGTTGTGCACCTGCACCGCGATCGTGTTCTCACCCGCCTGCAGAGCGGATGCCGGAACCGTGAACGCACCCGTCAGGGGGGCCGTGCCGTTGTCGCCGGCGTAGACCATGTTGCTCGGGCCGTCGCCGATGCGGGCATCCGCGAAGCCGCCGACGAGCTGTCCGTTGACGTAGACGCGGGCGGCGTCGTCGTAGGCCAGTTCACCGTTCAGCTGGGTGATCTGCGCGAGATCGGCCGCGTCGATGTCGAACGTCGTGCGGAAGAAGAACGCCTCCGTGTTGGTGGTGCCCTCCTTGTACTGGGTGACGAGGTTCGTCGGCGTGTAGCCGCCGCCCAGGTCGGCGATCACGCCGTTCTTCGCTCCGAAGCTGCCGGTGCCGGTCTTCCACGACGCGTCGTCGTAGTCGGCGGCCGTCCAGCCGGTCTTCGTGGCGAGGCCCGCGGCGGGGTCGTCGGCCGTGTCGTGGAAGCGCCAGACGGTGTCGGCGTTCGTGACCGCGGTGCCGTCGATCTCGACGGGTGCGGGGGTGGTCGGCGCTGTCGGCTCCTGCGCGTCGGGACGCGCAGGCAGCGCCGGCTCACCGGGCTGGGTCGTGTCCAGCGGGCGCAGGGCGACGTCGAAGACGTGCATGATGCCCTTGCTGACGTCGTTCGGCAGGGTGACGCTCGCCACCTTCTTCTTCGTGTCGAGCGGCACGACCGCCGTCGCGAAGAGGGTCGGCTTCGCGGTGTCGGAGCCGCCGCTGAGCGTGTTGCGCTTCGTGAGCGGCACCAGGCGGATGTTGCCGGGCTCGGCGCCCGAGTTCGTCCAGTCGGTGAGGCGCACGTCGACCTTCTTCGTGGAGCCGTCGGTGTACGTCACCAGTGCGGTGCCCCGCGAGGGGCCGTTGGTGGCGAGACCGAGGAAGGAGATCCCGGATGCCGCGACGTCGCCGAAGTCGAGGACCTGGCCGTTCGGGATCCAGTGGTCGGCCTCGCCGGCCTGCGTGTCGGGCCACGTGAACTCGACGCCGGTGTCACCGAGGGGGAGCTTCGCGCCGCCGGTGACGCCCGCCTTCGCGAGGTCTTCACGCGAGAGGCCGATGCCGCCGGCATCCAGCCCGCCCATGTTGACCGCTCCGTCGGAGGTGATGCCGACCGAGTTGCGGTCGTCCTTGCCGTCGCGGAACGACGGGGGCACGTCGCCCTCGCCGGTGCCCCACGTCGAGGCCGTCGCGCCCATCGTGAAGTCGAGTGTGCCGCCCGAGCGAGCGAAGTCGGCGGGCAGCCACGACGCGGTCTGCGCCTGGCCGTTCACCGACAGGCCCGTCGTGTAGCGACGGTCGTCGCCGGCGCCGGGTGCGTCGATCGAGATCGTGCGGTCCGAGCCGATCGAGGTGATCTCGATGTGCTCGAACATGGGTGCCGAGACCAGAAGGTCGGCGGTGCCCCAGATCGCGGGCATCAGCCCGATGTTCGCCCACACGTACCAGGCGCTGAACGATCCGAGGTCGTCGTTGCCGGCGAGTCCGTCGGGAGCCGTCGTGAACAGCTCGTCGGCCGCACGGTACAGCGTCTCGGTCGTCTTGTGCGGAGCCTGCAGCCAGTTGTAGACCCACGGCAGGCCGAAGCTGGGCTGGTTGGCGATGTACGCAGCGTCGCTGAAGGCGCCGGCGTCGAGGTCGCGCAGGATGCGGTCGAGCTGCTCGGTGGCCTTCTCGGTGCCGCCGCGGGCCTCGATGAGATCGGCCATGTTGTGCGACACGTTGAAGCCGTACTGGTAGCCGGTCGACTGCTCGAACTGCGCACCCTGCGTGGTGAGCGAGGTGTTCAGGAAGCCGTTGCGGTTGCGGGCGTCGATGTGCCCGGTGGCCGTGTTGAAGATGTTCTTCCAGTTCTGCGAACGGGTCGAGAACTTCTCGTACGCGGCCTCGTTCCCGAGGCGCTTCGCCAGCTGCGCGATCGCGAAGTCGTTCGTGGTGTACTCGATCGTGCGCGAGGTCGCGGCGCCCTGCTTGTCTCCGTCGATCCATCCGTGGATGCCGTACATGACGGCATCCGACCGCCCGGTGTTCGTCATCGGCAGCGTCTGCGTCGCGAGCATGCTCTCGAGCGCCTTGGCGCGGTCGTAGTCGGTCGAGCCGAAGTCATCCGTCGCCGCGACGATGTTCTGCAGCGAGTCGCCGCTCATCTTCGTCTGGATCTGGTTGTAGGTGGGCCAACTCGTCCACTTGCCCGACTGCGAGACCATGTCGACGATCGACTGGTTGATGTCGCTCGCGCGCTTCGGGTAGAGCAGAGCCACGAGTTGCGACTGCCCGCGGTAGGTGTCCCAGCCCGAGAAGTTCACGTAGAAGTCGTGGCCCTCCTCGACGCTGTGGATCGTTCCGTCGTAACCCGTGTAGCGACCGTCGACGTCCTGGAACGTGTTGGGGTGCAGCAGCGAGTGGTACAGCGAGGTGTAGAAGGTGATGCGGTCGCGGTCGGTGCCGCCGGTCGCATCGATCGAGCCGAGTCCCTCTTCCCAGGTCGCGCGCGCCTGGGCGCGGGTCTGGTCGAAGTCGAGGGCGGCGGTCTCGGCCTGTGCGTTCGCGCGGGCGCCGTCGACCGAGACGTAGCTCAGGCCGATCTTGGCCGTGACATCGGCGCCGTCGGCGAAGGTCAGGTACGCACCGGCGCCGTGTTTGGTGGCGGCGGATGCCTCGGTGCCGCCCGCCTGCACGCCGGCCGGGGTCCACGTGCCGAACGACTCGACCGGCTGGTCGAAGGTCGCCGAGAAGTAGGCGGTGTACTGCGAGCCGCCGTTGCAGACGATGTTGGCCTTGACCGAGCCGGTGAGTTCACCGGTCGCAGGGTCGAAGGCGATGTCGGAGGCGTGCACCTGGTTGTTCGAGCCGCCCGCCTCGAAGAGGAGCGTCGAGGTCGCAGCGGTCTCGTCGAACGAGTAGCGGCTGACCGCGGTGCGGGTCGTGCTGGTGAGCTCGGCCTGCACGTTCTCGAGTCCGACGGCGTAGTAGCCGGGCTCGGCGGTCTCGTCGTCGTGCGAGAAGTCGAGGAAGTAGTCGCCGATCGCGCTCGCCGGGTTGGTCGGCAGGGTGCCGTCGGTGAGGGCTCCGGTGAAGGGGATCACCGGGAAGTCGAAGCCGCCGAAGTTCGACCGGCATCCGGTGCCCGAGAGGCGGGTCATGCCGAAGCCGCGGATCTGGTCGGCGTCGTACTCGTAACCGCCGAACTGCTGGCCGTTGCCGGTCTCGAAGGTGGTCGGGCTGGACTGCACCATGCCGAACGGCACGGTCGCTCCGGGGAAGGTGTTGCCGTAGTGGTCGTTGCCGCGCGCGTTGTTGGCGTCGTTCATCTGGGTGCCGATGAACGGGTCGACGGCCTCGAACGGTGTGAGGGTCGAGATCTCTTCGGCGTAGGCGGCGGGCGTCACGAGGACGGACGACGCCGTGAGAGCGGTGATGACTCCGGCGGCGAGGGCCGCGCGGCGTCTTCTCATGTGTCGGCGGGGGGATGCCGAACGCATGGGGGGCATGCGATTACCTCCAGGTGGTGGGTGGATGCGCTGCCCGCATTCTGACAACGCTGTCAGGAACACTATGGAGGTTTGTGGACGCGATGTCCAACAAGAGATGAACGTTTGGGGCGGTGGTACGGGGCGGGCCCTTCGACAGGCTCAGGGACCCAGTTGCGACACCGGGTTGCTGAGCCTCAGAAACCGGGTTGCTGAGCCTGTCGAAGCATCCCGCCCCGCGACATCCGCTTACTGGGCGGTGTAGCCGCCGTCGACGAGGTGGTAGCTGCCCGTGACGAAGCTGGCCGCATCGCTCGCGAGGAAGGCGATGAGGTTCGCGACCTCATCGGCCTGGCCGAGGCGGCCGATCGGGTGCTTGCTCACGAGGTAGGCCTTCGCCTCTTCGCCCATGGTCGCCAGCAACGGGGTGTCGATGAAGCCGGGGCCGACCGAGTTCACGCGCACGCCCTGCGCCGAGTACTCGAGAGCGGCCGACTTCGTCATGCCGACGACCGCGTGCTTGGCGGCGACGTAGGCCGGAGAGTTGGCGAAGCCGACGCTGCCGAGGATCGACGCGACGTTGACGACCGAGCCGCCGCCGTTGGCGAGGATCGCGGGCAGCTGCGCCTTCATGTTGCGGAAGACGGCGTTGAGGTTGATCGAGATGACCTTGTCCCAGGCCTCATCGGTGTACTCGGCGGTGGGGGCGGATGCTCCGCCGATACCCGCGTTGTTCACGCCGATGCGCAGCGGGGCGAGGGAGTTCGCGAGCTCGACCGAGGAGGCGATCCAGGCCGGGTCGGTCGCATCGCCGACGGAGGCCTCGGCGACGCCGCCCGCAGCACGGATCTCTTCGACGACCGCGTTCGCGTGCTCGGCGTTCAGGTCGTTGACGACGACCGCGGCGCCGTTCTTCGCGAGGAGGAGAGCGGTGGCCTTGCCGATTCCGCTGCCTGCTCCCGTGACGATCGCCGAGCGGTCCGAAACGTCGTACTGAGCCATGGGTGGGCTTCTTCCCGGGCGGGCACTGCTCCGGGAGATCTTCTCGGACGGTCCGTCCTTCCGTCCAGCCTACGCCCGTTCGGGGTGGATGGATTCGCGTGAATGGAGTTTTCGGGGTGTTCGGCATCCGTTCGGGAGGAGTTCTCACGGATGGGAGGAGGAATCTCCGGCATCCGTCCTCCCCACGCGGAGATCTCCTCCCGAACGGGGGGGGGCGGGGCGGGCCCGTCGTCTCGCTTCGTTCGCTCAGGAACCGATGAAGCGCTCAGCGGATGCGGGCGATCTGCAGCTGGATGCGGGCGGTGTCGGGGGTGTGCGCGAGGAGCGTGTCGGCGACGCGGCGCGCAGTGGCGACGCTGCTGTCGTCGGTCGAGGTGGCGATGCGCGTCGAGACGACCGAGGTCCCGTCGGGTTCGGTCGAGACGAGGATGTCGGCCACCGGGCCGTCGGAGTCCTTCGCGGATGCCGCCGCGACGACCTCCGGCAGACGGGCGAGCAGCGGGCGCGCCGTGAAGATGTTCGTGACCCCGGGAACGGTGCGCACGTGGCGGGCGAGGTCGGCGGGTTCTTCGGGGGTGACGATGCTCATGACACATCCTTGATGTCGGTGTGGATGTCTTCGACGGAGATGTTGACGGCGGCGACGTTCAGATCGGTGTGCGTCGCCAGGGCGGCGTAGGCGACCTCGCGAAGCTCGTCGGTCAGGTGCTGGATCGAGGTGCCGAACCGGACGGATGCCGTCAGGTTGATCTCGACCGGTGCGCCGAGCGTCTCGGCGTCGCCGACGATCTCGGTGCGGCTGATGAAGACGCCGTCGATCGCGTCTCCGCTGTCGCGGAGGAGGGCGCGCACGGCCCCCTCGGTGACCGTGATCTGCACGCGTGGATCGGGGTGGCTGATCGGCAGGCTGCGCCCGGCGCGCAGTTCCTCCTGGATGGAGGTGAAGATCCGCTCGAACCAGGACTCCGGGGGAGCGGGCAGCTCGGCGGCATCCGCATCGATGAGGTCGCGCGACAGGCGACCGACGCGTTCGAGCGCCTCGAGCGCATTGAGGCAGTCGGGGCAGGTCTCGATGTGCGGGTCGCGCGGCGTACGGTCGCGGTCGAGGTAGTCCGAGAGCTGATCGATGGTCGTGCCGCAGTCGAGCGCGTCATCGTGGTCGTGCACGGTCATCGCCAGCCTCCCATCTGGATCGTGATGCTCGAACGGGCACGGGAGAGGAGTCCTCTGACCGTGCTGGGTGAGGTGTCCATTTCCTCTGCAATCTCGGTGTAGCTGAGCTCTGCGACCTGGCGCAGCAGCCAGCACCGTCGTTGATCTTCGGGCAGCGTATCGAGAGCCTTCGACAGGGCCGCGAGCTGGGCGTTGCGGATCGCGATCTGCTCGGGTTGGGTGCTCTCGGTATGAGGGGCATCGTAACCGGTGAGCGTCGCATCCGTGGGGCGCCTGCGGATGAAGGCGAAGGCCTCGCGGCTGGCGATGCGCATGAGCCAGGACTTCACGGCATCCGGATCCCGCAGCGAGTCGAGCTGCCTCCACGCCGTCACCAGGGCGTTCTGCACCACGTCGTCGGCCTCGCTCAGCGACCCGACGATGCGCGATACGTACGCCCGCATGGAACCCGCGTATCGCCGCACGATCTCACGGAACGCGGAGGCGTCACCGTCGATGGAGCGATGCACCAGGACGCGATCCGAGACGATCGTCAGATCGCCCCTGCGCGGATCCGTCGAGCGGGCCATCGGACCTCCACCGAGAATTCCTGAAACTTTTTTGTGACGAATCGTGTGATCCGCGCCTCTTACTTGTGAGCGACGTTATCGCTCCCGATCCGGATCCCCCAGGGGTTGTGATCGGCCATCGAAAGAGATAGGACACGTCATGGCAACCCAGGACCAGAAGAGCACGTCGACCAGCCCCGCCGAGAAGGAGCTGCCCGACACCACCGGCGCTCCGACGCCCGCCGTCGTCGCTCCCCGCGTGGACCGTTCCGCCGGGTTCTCGACCTCGCGCATCCCCGCCGACGTCGACGCCGCCGGTACCACCACGATCGCCGAGGGCGTCGTGGCCAAGGTCGCCGGTATCGCCGCGCGCGAGGTGCCGGGCGTCTACGCGCTGGGTGGCGGCGGAGCACGCGCCTTCGGCGCGATCCGCGACGTGATCAACGCCACCGACCTCGCGCAGGGCGTCAAGGTCGAGGTCGGAGAGACCCAGGCCGCGGCCGACCTCACCATCGTCGTCGAGTACCCGGCACCCATCCAGACCGTCGCGAACAACGTCCGCGCCGCCGTCGCCGGAGCGATCACCCGTCTCGTCGGCCTCGAGGTCGTCGAGGTCAACGTCGAGGTGAACGACGTGCACGTGCCCGGCGACGACAACACCCACGAGAACGAGGAGTCGCGCGTCTCATGAGCCCCACCACCACCGGCGCCCTGATCGGCGCACTTCTCGCCCTCGCCGCCCTGCTCTTCGGCTTCTGGGGATTCCTCCTCATGGCCGTCTTCGCAGGGGTGGGAGCGCTCGTCGGACGCATCGCCTCCGGCAAGCTCGACGTCCGCGGTCTCGCCGACGTCATCACGGGGCGGCGAACCTCCTGATGCGCGTCGACCAGAACGTCATCGCCGGTGGCCGCCCCGCGGGGCAGGCCACCGGCGGGGAGTCCGTCCCGGGTCGCGTCGAGGTGAAGGAACGCGTCTATCGCACGGTCGCGGAACAGGCGTCCGCATCGGTGATCGGCGTCTCCCGCAGTGACGTGAAGGCCGACGTCGTCGCGCGAGGGGCAGGCTTCGCCCTGCGCATCTCGTCACCGCTGCCCGTTCCCGATCTCGACGACACCGCCGCGATCGCCCAGACCACACCGGTGCTCGACCGGGCCCGCGAGCTGCAGGAACACCTGCAGCGCGAGTTGACCGGCCTCTTCGGCCACGAGGTCAGCCGCATCGCCCTCACCATCACCGGCGCCATCATCCCCGAAAGGAGACGAGTGCGATGAGCACCCCCGCACTCCGCCGCGTCGTCCGACGCGAGACACACTCACCGCGCACCGTCGCGATGTTCGTCGCGGTCGTCCTCCTCATCCTCGCTCTCGCCTACGTCGCCCTCGAGATCGTGCTGAGCCTCGCCGCCCAGCCCGCGCTCCTGGTCGGTCCGGCGGCCGCCGCAGGGTGGCTGGTCGGCCTGCCCACGGCGCAGCCCGCCGGCCTCGTCATCGCCGGCAGCGTCGTGCTCGCGCTCATCGGCCTGGTCTTCGTCTTCCTCGCGATCACGCCGGGCCGGCTGTCGAAGCACACCCTCGAGGCGGGCGACCGCGCGGTCGTCGTCGACAACGGCGTGATCGCCAGCGCTCTCGCCCAGCATCTCTCCGAGGAGACCGGGATCGCGCGCGACGCCATCACCGTGGGTGTCGGCCACCGCAGCGTCGACGTGACCGTGCGTCCCGGCGCCGGGGTCCCTCTCGAGCAGAGCGAGGTCCTTTCCCTCGCCGAGTCCGAGCTGCAGACCTACCGGCTGACCCGCAGCATCCGCACCCGCGTTCGCATCGAGCGCGCGAACGAGAAGGACGCCGACCTGTGAACGCCACGAACCGTGCGCTGAACCGCACTCTGCTGCTCATCATCGGCCTGATCTTCCTGGGCCTCGGTGCCGTCGGCATCGCCCTCCTGAGCTGGCCCACCGCGGCCGACGTCTGGACGGCGGCCGGCAAGAACGCCGAGACCTGGCTCGATCAGGCGGGTGCCGCGACGCGCATCGCCGGCGGCGCCGCCTCGTGGATCGGAGTCGGAGCGGTCGTCGCGATCGTCGTCGTGATCGCACTGCTGATCCTCGCGCTCACGAGCGTCTCGGGCCGTCGGTCGAAGACGGCGCTGCGCTCGTCCGGGGCCCAGAACCCGCTCGGACGCGTCACCGTCACGGAGTCGTTCGTGTCGGATGTCGTGAAGAAGTCGCTCGCGGGCCGCGACGAGATCCTCTCGGCCAATGTGACCGCCAACGACGTGCGCCGGGAGCCGGTGCTGCACGTGTCGGTCACCCCACGGCAGAACACCGATCCGCGCGAGCTGGTCGACCACCTCGACCGGCTGCTGACCAACCTCGCCACGCTCACCGGGCGCGAGACCGCCGCCTACGTGTCGATCCACACCGGCCTGCGGGCACGGCTCGCCCACGATCAGCGGCGGTTGTCGTGACGGCATCCGCCCGCTGACCGGGCTGCACAGACTCACCGTCGGTCGCGCATCGGCCGGCGGGAGGACGGCGGGGGCAGGACCCCGCCGCCAGAACCACCATCACGAAGGGAAACACCATGGGACTCGACGACAAGATCAAGAACGCCGCGGAGGACATCGCCGGTAAGGCGAAGGAGGCCACGGGCAAGGTCACCGGCAACGAGAAGCTCGAGGCCGAGGGCAAGGCCGACCAGGTCAAGGCCGACGCGAAGAAGGCCGGCGAGAACGTCAAGGACGCGTTCAAGAACTGACATGATTCCCAGCCGTGCGCTGGGTGAGACCTGCTGGGGACAGTAGGAGGGGGCGGGGCCATTCGACGGCCCCGCCCCTGTTTTCGTGTGCGGGGGCGCTTCGACGGGCTCAGTGGCCCAGTTTTCGGCTCAGCGACTCAGTTTCCGGCTCAGCGACTCGGTTTTCGGCTCAGCGACTCTGAGCCTGTCGAAGGCCCTCTGCGTGGATCGGCCCGCCCGTTCGGGAGGAGAACACACGGTTGGGAGGACGGATGCTGAGAATCCGTCCTCCCAACGCGGAGATCTCCTCCCGAACGGGTGCGGCACGTTCGGGGATCCGGCGAATGCTCTGTGCAGCGACCCAGTTTCGCGATGGCCCCGCCCCGGTTCTGATGCTGGCGACGAGCTTCACGCAGACTGTTGCAGATCGAGAATGCTAGCTAAGCTAGACATTATGGAAAAGCACGTAAGGCTGCGGTGGGTCGGCCTGGTCTTCATCAGCATCGCGGTGTCGCTGATCATCGTCGACTCGTCGACTCGACGATCGTGAACGTCGCGATCCCCGCGATCGTCGACGACCTCGGCATCACCTCCACCGAGGTGCAGTGGGTGCAGGAGTCGTACACCCTCGTCTTCGCCGCTCTGCTGCTGGTGTTCGGCAGCCTCGCCGACCGGTTCGGGCGACGACGGATGCTGCTGATCGGCGTCGTGGTGTTCGCAGCGTCGTCGGTGCTGGCGTCGCTCGCCTCCGACGGTGGCGCGCTCATCCTCGCCCGACTCGCCCAGGGCGTCGGCGGAGCGATGATCCTGCCGACCACGCTATCGATCATCAACGCCACCTTCCGCGGCCGTGAACGCGGCATCGCCTTCGCGGTGTGGGGGTCGACCATCGGAGGCATGGCCGCCGTGGGGCCGCTGCTCGGCGGATGGCTGACGACCGCGTTCTCGTGGCGATGGGCGTTCGGCATCAACATCCCGCTCGGCGTGCTGATCATCATCGGCGTCGCGCTCACCGTCGCCGAGACGCGCAGCGATCGCACCGAGCGCATCGACGGGGTGGGGGCCCTGCTGTCGGTGGTGACGATGGGCAGCCTCGTGTTCGGTCTGATCGAGGGGCGCACCTACGGCTGGTGGGGTGTCGAGCAGCGCCCCGAGGTTGGCGACTGGACCTGGCCCTTCGAGATCTCGCCCATCCCGTTCGCGTTCGCCCTGGCGGTGGTCGGGCTCATCGCCTTCATCGCGTGGGGCGTGCACCGCGAGCGCGCCGGCCGCTCGACCCTCCTCGCCCTGCGGCTCTTCTCGATCACCTCGTTCCGCAACGGCAACATCGCCGCGGCGGTCGTCTCGCTCGGCGAGTTCGGGATCATCCTCGCCCTCCCGCTGTGGCTGCAGTTCGTGATCGGCTTCGACGCGCTGCAGACGGGCCTGCTCCTCCTCTCACTCGCCGGCGGCTCGTTCCTGGCGAGCGGCATCGCCGGGGCGACGAGCGGCCGGATCGCACCTGTATGGATCGTGCGGATCGGGCTCCTCGCCGAGGTCGTCGGTGTCGCCGGCGTCGGCCTCGCGATCGGTCCGGATGCCTCGTGGATTCCGCTCATCCCGCTGCTGTTCGTCTACGGCGTGGGTGTGGGGCTCGCGACCGCCCAGCTCACGGGCGTCGTGCTGGCCGATGTGCCGGTGGCCGACAGTGGCGCGGCTTCGGGCACGCAGTCGACCTCGCGGCAGCTCGGCGCGGCACTCGGTGTAGCGATCCTGGGGACCGTGCTCTTCACCAGCACGGCCGGCATCCTGTCGCCCTCGCTCGACGATCAGGGCCTGCCGGCCGCGCAGCGCGACCAGGTGGTCTCGTCGGTGGTCGACAGCGCGGGTGCGGCGATCAGCGGACTGGCGGCAAACCCCGAGACGGCGGACACCGCGGATGCCGCGCGCGAAGCCTTCTCCGACGGCACGCGCTACGCGGCCTGGACGGCCGCGGGCTTCCTCGCGCTCGGTCTCCTCTCGACGGTGTCGCTGGGTGGGGCGACGGCCGGTCGATCGTCGGAGCGCGAGGGGCGCCGGCGAGAGGCGGAAGACTCCCGATAGATCCCGTCCCGCGTTGCGGCGGCGCGCCGCCCACGGGGTGATCCCGACTGCCGATGTTTACTAGCGTCGTCGTATGCGTCGACCGTTCATGAACACACCGGAGCAGCTCGAATCCCTGGAAGGGCAGCAGTATCTCGTGCTGCGTCCGACGGGGGAACTGGCGGATCGCTACAGCGTCGAACAGCACGAGGCCCTTGCTCTGCACCGACTCCCGCATCCGCACACGGGCCACGTGACACTACGAGGCTTCTACGAGCCGGAGCGTCGTGCAGAGCTGACCGCCTTCGTGCGCGCCTGGGCGATCGAGCAGGATCCGATCGAGATCACGGGCGAAGCCATCGACGCCTTTCCGGAACCCTGGCAGGTCCTCATCCTCCGCCTGGCTCGCACCGACTCCCTCCTCTCCGCCTATGCGACTCTGACCGACAGGCTCGAGGCGACGGACTTCCGCCGCCTCGGCGAACTCCCCCTCGACGAGTGGACGTTCCATATGTCCGTCGTCTACGGCAAGACGCTGTCGGGCGCGGATTGGGCGGCGATCGAGGCCGCTCGGGTCTCGGAGTTCGCACGCCCCGTGAGCGAGACGTCCACTCAGGTCGAGCTCGTCTCGTATTCGAACGGTGCGGAACACCGCGAGGTGATCCCGCTGGGGCGCTGACGAAGCGTTCCGGGGAGATCGCATCGCCTCGGTTTAGTTCTGTTTAGTGCTTTGCCATCACCGGCAATGTCATTTTCGCGCGACTATTCGGGGACTTTGTGTGCGTCGAGCACACTCTTGACGTGTGCTTACAAAACCGGTTTACTTGTGTCGAGCGATCCCCGTGATCGCCCTACACAGCAGGTAGCCGACCCGAGGCGACCGAACGAAGGAGTTTTCGCAATGAAGCGTTATGCAGGTGTTCTCGCACTCGCCGCCCTCGCCCTGCCCCTCGCGGCCTGCGGCTCGACCGGCGGCGATGCAGCCCCCGACGGGGGCGAACTGACCTCCGGCCCGATCTCGATCTGGTACTCGACGAACGAGCAGGAGATCGAGTGGGCCGAGGCCGTGGTCGAGGCGTGGAACGCCGACCACCCCGACGAGCAGGTCACCGCGGCGGCCATCCCCTCGGGCAAGTCGTCGGAAGACGCGATCGGCGCCGCCATCACGGCCGGCAACACGCCGTGCCTCGTCTACAACACGGCTCCGGCTGCGGTGCCGGCCTTCCAGAAGCAGGGTGGCCTGGTCAACATCTCGAAGACGTTCGACGACGGAGAGTCCTTCATCACCGAGCGCTCCGGCGATGCGGCCGACGGCTTCCGTTCGCCCGACGGCGATCTGTACCAGGTGCCGTGGAAGGCCAACCCCTTCATGCTCTACTACAACAAGGGTGCCTTCGCCGCAGCCGGTCTCGATCCCGAGAACCCCGAGCTCGCGACCTACGACGACGTGCTCGCCGCCGCCGCGGCGATCAAGGAGAGCGGTGCCGCCGACTTCTCGCTGTACCCGCCGGCATCCGGCGACTACACGAACTCGCTCTTCGACTTCTACCCGTTCTTCCTCGCGAACTCGGGTGGCACGCAGCTCGTGAGCGACGGCGCCGCCGCGTTCACCAGCGACGCCGGCCTCGAGACCCTCGAGTTCTGGAAGACCATGTACTCCGAGGGCTACTCCTCGGCCGAGGCGTACAGCGGTGACGCCTGGGCTGGCCCCTTCGCCGATGGGGTATCGGCCATGGGCATCGCCGGTCCGTGGGGCGCGAGCGCGTTCGACGGCAAGGTCGAGTACGGCGTCGTACCGCTGCCGACCGCCGCGGGCACGGCTCCGGAAGACACCTACACCTTCGGCGACTCGAAGAACGTCGGGCTCTACACGTCGTGCGAGAACAAGCAGACCGCCTGGGACTTCGTGAAGTTCTCGATGGATGCCGAGAACGACCTGGCTCTCCTCGAGACCACGGGGCAGTTCCCGACCCGCACCGATGTCGATGCGATCGCCGGCGACTACCTCGCGAGCAACCCGGTTCTCGCGACGTTCGCGGCATCCGTCCCGTTGACGGTCGACGTGCCCAACGTCGCCGACGCGACCGAGATGTGGCAGACCTTCCGCGACGCGTGGGGTCAGGCCGTGCAGGCCGGCGAGGGCGACCTCGAAGAGACCTTCTCGACCGCCGCAGACAAGATCGATGCTCTGATCGCCCAGGGCTGATCGATCTCGACCGGCCCTCGGCCGGTCGCTCCCGGGGTGCGCGTGTCATGGCGCGCACCCCGGGAATCCTCGCTCCGCCGTCGAGCCGGAGCCGCCGTCGCACCCTCGCCGTGCCCGGCAACGCAGAAACCCGGCAAGACCCGGCAAAGGAGCCCCGCCATGAAGCGCATCGCCGCGTTCATCGCCTTCACCCTCGCCCTCGTCCTCGGATCGTCCGCGCTCGCGGCTCCGGCATCCGCCGCTGCGGACGACGACGTCGCGACCGTCATCGATCGCCTCGAGGAGTACTACCTCGGTCAGGGTGACGAGATCATCATCGCCAACGGCATCTACCTCGCCCGCACGTCGGAGGCGCTCGACTACGTCGCGTCGCAGAACGCCGACGGCTCGTGGTCGGATGTGAACTACGCCGATCGCACCAGCTCGGCGAACGGCAGCGTGTGGTCGGCGTACACCGCGCTGTATCGGATGCTGGCGATGACGCAGGCCTTCAAGGACCCGAACGCCGAGGGTTTCGGGGATCCTCGCCTCGTCGACGCGGTCGGTCGGGCGCTGCTGCACTGGGATCGCGTGAATCCGGGCAACACCAACTGGTGGGAGACCGAGATCGGCGAGTCGATCGCCATGGGGCGCATCTCGATGTTCCTCGGTTCGGCGCTCACCCCCGAAGCGTTCGACGTCGCGCTGAAGCACAACACGGGCAAGCTCGACCCCGTCGGCGCGAACGGCGCGTGGCGCACGTCGAACTACATCTTCGAGGCGCTGTCGACCCGCGACATCGCGAAGGTGAAGGAGGGCTTCGCCACGATCGTCGCCACGATCGCGGTCGATCACTCCGGCACCGTGCAGGAAGCCGTGCAGCCCGACGGCAGCTTCTGGGCGCACGGCGCGCAGCTCTACAGCGAGGGCTACGGCATGGTGCTCTTCACCTACGCCGCCCTCTGGTCGGATGTCGCCCGCGGCACCGGTCTCGCCTTCACGCGCGACCAGCTCGACTCGATCGCGTTCTACTTCATCAGCGGCACGCGCTGGCTGATCCGCGGTGAGATCGGCATGCTCTACCTCAACTACCGTCCGCCGAAGACGGTGAACGACGTCACCAGCCATGCCTCCGAGTTCATCGAGCCGCTGCAGCGGATGGCGCGCACCGACGCCCTGTACGCCACCGCGTACCAGGCCGTGCTCGACGGCGTGCTCGGCAAGACCGAGACCAACGGCGTCACCGGCAACAAGTACTTCTGGCGTTCCGAGTTCTCGTCGCACCTGCGTGACGGATACGGCATCTTCACGCGCCTCAACTCGTCGCGCACCTTCGGCGCCGAGCTGCGCACCTCGTACCGCGACGAGCTCGGCAACCCCGTCTACTGGAACGCAATGGGCTCGACGGCGATCCAGGTGAACAACCGCGAGTACCTCGACCTCGGCCCCGCCTTCGACTGGTGGCACTACCCCGGGGTGACCGCCCCGAACGTCAAGCGCACCGAGCGCGGCTTCGAGAACCGCGGCCGCAACGGCGACGGCGGAAGCTTCACCGGCGGCACCTCGAACGGTGAGTTCGGGGTGAGCGTGCTCACCCTCGACACCGCGGGGACCACGGCGCAGAAGAGCTACTTCTCGTTCGACGAGGGCATGGTGGCGCTCGGCGCCGGCATCGCCTCGACCAGTGACGCGGCCGTGCACACGACCATCAACCAGGCATCCGCGAAGCCCAACGCGAGCGTCGGCGGCCGACCCGTGGCCGCCGGCACCGACCAGCAGGGTGTCGGTTCGGCGTCGTGGGCGTACAACGACGAGGTCGGGTACGTGTTCGCCGCAGGGCAGGACGTGAAGGTCTCGAACAAGGCGCAGTCCGGCAGCTGGGAGGGAGAGGAGACCCTCAGCCGCGACGCGTTCTCGCTGTATGTCGACCATGGCGCGAAGCCCACGGCCGGCACCTACGACTACACGGTGCTGCCCGCCGCGACTCCCGCGGAGGTCGAGGCGTACGCGGCGAAGCCCGCGGTCCGCACCCTGCGCAACGACACCGAGGTGCAGGCCGTGCGCAGCAGTGACGCGGGCATCACGATGGCCACCTTCTTCGCACCGGGTTCGCTCGACCTCGATGACGGCCGCACCCTGGCGGTCGACCAGCCCGCGATCGTGCTGCTCGACGAGCGGGGTGGAACCCCTGTCGTGAGCCTCTCGAACCCCGACCGTGCCGGACTCTCGGTCGGCGTGACCCTGACCGGGGGCGGGGCCGAGAAGCACGCGGTGTTCCGACTCGGCTCGGGCGAGAACCTGGGCAAGACGGTGTCCGCGCCGCTCGTCGACGGTGCGCTCCCCGCGGCCTCGCCGTTCGCCGCGAGCAGCACCGCCGACGGCTCGTCCGTCGACGCCCTCGGCGACCGGGACACCGCGTCGGTGTGGCGCTCGGCCGCCGGCGGGACGCAGTGGGCCTCGGCCACCCTGCCTCGCGGATCGTGGGTGACGAAGGTCACGATCGACTGGGCGGATGCCTTCGCCTCCGACTACGTCGTGCAGACCTCGCCGAACGGCATCGACTGGACCGACCGCGCGAACATCGCCGGCGGCGACGGCGGCGTCGACGAGGTGGCGATCGACCCGACCGCTGCCGAGCACGTCCGCGTGCTCGTCCTCGACGGGGAGGGTGCGGGCTACGGCATCCGCGAACTGACCGTGGCGTCGAGCGTGAACCTCGCGATCGACAGTGCCACGCGGGCGTCCGGCTACGCCGGGTACAACCTCGTGTTCTCGCTCGCAGACGGCGACCCCGACACGCGCTGGCGGGGCAACAACGCCGACAGCGCCTGGGCGCAGATCGACCTCGGTTCGTCGAAGCCGGTCTCGACGGTGCGGTTGTCGTGGGAGGCGGCGTTCGCGAAGACGTACAAGATCCAGCTGTCCGACGACGGCAGGGCCTGGCGCGACGCGTACACGACGCCGTCCGGCGGCAGCGACGGCGGGATCGACGTCATCACGCTCGACGGCCAGACCGCGCGCTACGTGCGCATGCAGACGCTCACCCGCGCGCTCAACTACGGTCCCTCGCTCTGGGAGTTCGAGGTCTTCTCCGACCGGCTCGTCGCCGAGGCGCCGGCCGTACCCGCCGCCAACGCGAACCTCGCCCTGGGCCGCCCGACCACCGCCGACAGCGTGCACCAGAACAACGCCACGATCACCGGCCCCAAGGCCACCGACGGCTCGAGGTCGACCAAGTGGTCGTCGGCGCGCGCGGTCGCCGAGCACTGGCTGCAGGTGGATCTCGGGAGCGTGCGCTCGGTGTCACGAGCCATCGTGGCCTGGGAGGCCGGCACGTCGAACGACTACCGGATCGAGGGGTCGGTCGACGGTGCGACGTGGATGCCGTTGGCCCGCGTGCAGACGGCACAGCCCACGCTCACCCACACGCACGACTTCGCGCCCGCCGAGGTGCGGTACGTGCGGCTCGCGGGTCTTCCCTCGACGCAGTACGGGCTCAACGTCTGGGAGTTCGAGCTCTACGGCGGATACACCTTCGAGTGCACCGGCCCCGTGACCGTCGTCCGTGATTCGAACGCGGTCGCCGCCGCCACGGTCTCGCCGGTGAACCCGGACGATGTGTTCACCGCGATCTCGATGGACGAGTCGGTCGTCGCCGTCGCGGGCGAGGCGCGGGTATCGGAGGACGGACGGGTCGAGGTCGATCTCCAGGCCCGCGAACCCGGACGCACCACCATCGGCATCCGCCATCAGGGCGGCACCGAGATCGCGTGGTGCGGGGTGACGGTCGACGCCGACACCTCGCGGCTGCAGGCGCAGATCGATGCGGCGAACGCCCTCGACAGCACCGCCCACACTCCCGAGAGCTGGGCGCCGTTGCTGCCGGCGCTCGAGGCGGCGAAGCAGGTGCGGAGCACGCCCGGTGCTCCGCAGAGCGACGTGGATGCCGCGGCCGCCGCTCTCGAGGCGGCGCTCGCCGGCCTCGTGCGGGTCGACGCCGTGTCGAGCGCCCCGCGCGATGTCGTGGCGACGGCCTCGCGGGATGCCGTGACCGTGCAGTGGTCGGCTCCCGAGCGCGTGGGCGGATCGCCAGTCACCGCCTACGAGGTCACGGTCGGCGATCGCGTGGTGCAGACGGAGGGCGCTGTGCTCTCGGCATCCGTCACCGATCTCGGCCCCGGCGACTACGGCGTCACCGTGCGCGCGCAGAACGCCGGCGGATGGTCGGAGCCCTCGGCACCGGTGACCGTCACGGTCGATCCCGACGTCGTCGCTCCCGTGGTGACGGTCGACGGCACCCCGAAGGTCGGCGGCCGCATCGACGTGACGGGCAGCGGCTTCGCAGCGGGCGTCGAGTACGTCATCCAGCTGCGATCGGCGCCCGTCGACCTCGGCGGCGTGACGGCCGCCGACGACGGCACGATCGTGTTCCGCGGCACGGTGCCGGCAGACGTCGACCCGGGCGAGCACACGGTCGTCGTGATGCAGGCGGATGCCGACATCGCCTCGACCCCGGTGACGATCCTCGCCGCCGACGAGCCGGGTGTCCCCGGTGGGCCGGGCACCCCCGGTACGCCCGGGACCCCGGGTGGCGGCTCCGACGGCGGCTCGGACGGCTCCGGGTCACTGCCGGGCACGGGTGGCGACCTCGCCTGGTTGCCGTGGACCCTGGGGATCGCACTGCTGCTGCTCGTCTCGGGAGCTGCGACGGTCGCCGTGCGGCGCGGCCGGGTCGACTGACGCCTCTCCGACGACGGGGCCGCTCCCTTCCGGGGGCGGCCCCGTCGTCGTGTCCGTGTCGCGCGTGGGGGATGCTTCGACAGGCTCAGCAACCCAGGAGGAGAGGGTCCACTGGGTCCCTGAGCCTGTCGAAGGGCCCCGCGCGGCTGATCGGGGGAGGGGCCTGGGTCCCTGAGCCCGTCGAAGGGCCCCGCGCCGCTGATCCGGGCACGACGAAGGCCGCCTCCCCGGGGAGACGGCCTTCGAGGTCTGCGGTTCAGAGGTGCGTGAGCTCCGCCACACCGATCGATGAATCGGCCATGCCGTAGAAGACGAACGTGCGCTCCCCGATCTTCTCGACCGCGGTGGGGAAGACGACATTCGCGAGCGTGCCCTGCGTCTCCTCCGCGGTCTCGGGGGCGAGGAGCGGTTCGGGCGAGCGGGCGAGGATCCGCCGCGGGTCGTCGGCGTCGAGCAGGATCGCCCCGGCGGAGTACACCGAGCCGTGGGCCAGCTCGAAGCCCTTGGGCGTCGCGCCGGAGACGCCGTGATGCAGCAGGAGCCAGCCCTCGGGCACGCGCAGCGGCGAGGGTCCCGCGCCGATCTTCGCGCTCTCGTAGGCCATCTCGGGGGCGGCGATCATCGCGGAGTCGCGCACGCGGGTGAGGGCGCGCACATCCGCACGGGCTTCTTCGAGATCCACGTACCCGATCCAGATCGACGGGCGATCCTCGTCGATACCCGCGGGCGGGCGGGCGCCTTCGCCGGGACGCAGCCAGTCGAGATCCCACATCGGACGGTGCAGCAGCGCGATCGACGGCGATCCGTCGGGGCCGGGCGCCAGCTCGGGGAAGAACACGATGTCCTTGTTGGCGAACAGGTTCAGGTCGGTCGCGAGCTCGGGCTGGTAGGCGAACTGGATCGGCCCGAGCCGTTCCCACGAGACGGTGTCGCGCGAGACCGCGAGAGCGGGACGCGGCCCGAGCGGTCCGTAGGCGATGTACGTCATCACGTGGAAGCCCAGAGGCTCGAGGAAGGTGATGCGCGGATCCTCGACGCCGGCGTTCTGGCGACCGTGCTCCCACTGCTCATCGGGCGAGAGCACGACGCCGAGCCGCTCAACACCGACCGGCACGCCGCCGTCGACGACGACACGAGCGCGCGCGATGCGCGAGACGTTGCCGTCGGCCACGACCCGCGGGAAGAGGTAGAGCTCGCCGTCGGGCCCCCAGGCGGTGCCCGGGTTGAGCACTCCCTCGGCCTCGAGCGGGTCGTCGGCGCTCGCCGTCATGATCGTGCCGAGGCGGGTCAGCGCGTAGGGGATCCGCGTCGTGAGGTCGGCGGCGGGTGGGGAGGATGGAGTCATGGCGATGCCTTCGGGGTCTTTCGGTGTCGAGTGCTCAGCCCTTGATGGCCGAGCCGAGGTTCGCGGACGTGAAGTGCCGCTGGAACAGGAGGAAGAGCACGACCACCGGCACGGCGAGCACGCAGGCTCCGGCGAGCACGGCACCCATCGGGTTGTCGAGGAACGAGCCGTTCGTCTGCGAGAAATTCGCCAGGCTCACGGCCAGGGTCTGCTTCGTCGCGTCCTTCGTGACGAGGAACGGCCACAGGAATTCGTTCCAGGGTCCGATGAAGGTCACGAGCATCGCGGTGAGCACGGCGGGGCGCACGAGCGGCACGGCGATGAAGAGCAGGATGCGCACCTCGCTCGCGCCGTCGATGCGGGCGGCGTCGAACACGTCGCGGGGGATCTGCAGGAAGTACTGGCGGAAGATGAGCACGGCGACCGAGTTGATCGCGAAGGGCAGGATCATGCCGATGAAGTTGTCGGCGAGACCGAAGTAGCGCACGACCATCACGTACAGCGGGATCATGAGCAGTTGGAACGGGATCGCCTGCACGAGCAGAACGAGCGCGAACACCATGCCGCGTCCGCGGAACGACAGCACAGCGAGCGCGTAGCCCACGAGCAGGCCGAACACGAGCGTGCAGCCCACCACACCGGCGGTGAAGATCAGGGAGTTGAGCAGTGATCCGAGCAGGTTCACCGACTGGTTGATCGCGACGAAGTTGTCGAAGGTGAGGTTCTGCGGCAGCGGCAGCAGGCCGAACAGGCTGGTCTCGCGGGTGCGCTGGAGGGCGCCGATGACCATGTAGTAGAACGGCACGAGCGCCGCGAGCGCCCCGATGAGCAGCAGCGCGAAGCGCACCGCGCCGAGCACCCGCCCGGTGCGCGCGGGGCGGGCGGCCCGATCGGGAACGGTGCGGGTCGTCGACGTGGTCATCGGTTCTTGCCTTCCGTGATGCGGCGCGAGACGAGCGAGACGATCATCACGGCGATGACGAGGATCATGCCGATCGCGGCCGCGATGTCGGGCTTCCCCTGCTGGATGCCCTGCTGGTACATCAGCAGGGCCGGGGTCATCGAGGCGTTGTTGGGCCCGCCACCGGTGAGCAGGTACGGCTCGGTGAAGATCTGACCGGTGGTGATGATCGACAGCAGCACGACGAGCGAGGTGACCGGGCGCACGGCGGGCAGCGTCACCGAGCGGAATCGCTGCCAGCGGCCGGCGCCGTCGAGCTGGGCCGCCTCGTGCAGCTCCTTGGGCACGTTCTGGAGAGCGGCGAGATACAGCAGGATGTAGAACCCGAGGTTCTTCCAGGTGACGTACACCGCGATGAGCGGCATGATCAGGCCCGAGTTCGCGAGCCACGACGGTTCGGGGGCGAGCGAGCCGAGCAGGGAGTTCACGACGCCGTTGCCGTTGAACAGGAAGATCCAGACGGCGAGCGTCGCGACGGATGCCGTCACGTACGGCACGTAGTACGAGATGCGGAAGAAGCCCTTCCAGTGCACGGCGGCGTCGAGGCCGGAGGAGAGCAGCAGGCCCAGCACGACGGTGAGGGGCACGTTGATGACGAGGAAGATCAGCAGGTTGCCGAACGCCTGGCGCACGACCGGGTCGGCCAGCACGGCGGCGAAGTTCTCGAAGCCGACGAACGGATGCTCGACGGCGACGCCCGGGGCGGTGAAGTAGAAGTCGTGCACCGACATCCAGATCCCGAACCCGAACGGGATGAGGAAGACGACGACGACGAAGAGGACGTACGGCGAGCTCAGCAGGAGTCCGAGGGGATTGTCGCCGAGCCATCGGTGCAGCGCGCCGCCGCGACGACGCGGCGGGTCGGCCTTCGATCTCTGCGCTGGTGCGGCACTGCCCATGGCGATTGTTCCTCACTGATACGACCGTTCCGTCGTCGCATCCGACCGTGGTCCGGTGCTGCGCGACGGTGACAACTCCTTTAGTAAACCGGTTTTGTTGTGTGAGGTCAACCTGCCGGACTTCCGGCGCAAGACGCCGCTAAATCCCGCTAAACGGTCGGTTACACTACAACCATGAACGCGACTCCCCCCGACGGCGTCGGCGCCGATCGGCCCGCCTCGCCCGTGCTGCAGCGCAAGATCACCATCGGCGACGTCGCGGCCAGGGCCGGCGTCTCGAAGAGCGCCGTGTCGTTCGTCTTCAACGGCCGTTCCGGGGTGGGCGAAGAGGCGCGCGAGCGCATCCTCGAAGCCGCTCGCGCTCTCGAATGGCGTCCGGATGCCCGGGCGCGCGCTCTGTCGCGCAGCCGGGCCCAGGCGCTCGGCCTCGTGATCCGCCGCGCCCCCGAGCTGCTGAGCACCGACCCGTTCTTCCCCCAGTTCGTCGCGGGTGTCGAGAGCTTCCTGTCGACCGTCGGCTACGCCCTCGTGCTGCAGGTCGTCGACGGCGAGGACGCCGAACGAGAGGCATACTCGCGTTTCGCCCACGAAGCCCGGGTCGACGGCGTCTTCCTCACCGACCTCCGCGTCGAGGACGAGCGTCCGGCCGAGCTCGCCGGACTCGGCATGCCCTGCGTGCTGCTCGGTTCGGGTGCCGGCGAGGGCACGGCCCCGATCGGGCTCGACGACGCCGCCGGCATCCGTCGGGCCGTCCGCCATCTGCACGCCCTGGGGCATGAGCGCATCGCGCACGTCTCGGGTTCCGATCGTTACGTGCACTCGCGCGTGCGTCGCGAGGCCTGGGCCTCCGAGCTCGCCCAGCTGGGACTGCGTCCCGGCGCCGTCGTCGAAGCCGACTTCACCGGTGCGGCGGGGGCGCGCGCGACCCACGAACTGCTCGACGACCCCGAACCGCCGACGGCCATCATCTACGCGAACGACATCATGGCCATCGCCGGCATCTCGGCCGCGATCGACCGCGGCGTGCGCGTGCCCCACGATCTCTCGATCATCGGCTTCGACGACATCCCGCTCGCGCCGTACATCATCCCGCCGCTGACGACCGTGCGTCAGGACGTCTTCCAGTGGGGCAATGCCTGCGCGCGCGCCCTCGTCTCGATCGTCGAGGGGAGCGAACCGGGAACGATCGAGCTGCCTCCGGTCGAGTTCATCGTGCGGGGCAGCACGGGGCCCGTGCGGGGGCCGGGCGAAGCGATCGCCGAGGCGATGGGATGACCGCGCCCGCGCCGCGCCTCGTGGCCTTCGATCTCGACGACACCCTGGCGCCGTCGAAGAGCGCGATCGGCCCCCGGATGGGGGCGCTCCTCGTGGCGCTCGCCCAGCGCGTGACCGTCGCCATCATCTCCGGCGGACGCCTCGAGCAGTTCACGGCGCAGGTCGTCGACCGGCTCCCCGCCGCCGGCCCGGAGACGTTGGCGAACTTCCATCTGCTCCCGGCGTGCGGCACCCAGTACTACCGCATCGGTCCGAACGGGATCGAGACCGTGTACGCCCTCGATCTCGACGCGGGGCGCCGTGCCGAGGCGGCCGCCGTGCTGGAAGAGGAGGCGCGCCGGCTCGGCCTGTGGGAGGAGACGACCTGGGGCGACGTCATCGAGGACCGCGGCTCGCAGATCACTTTCTCGGCACTGGGTCAGCAGGCTCCGCTCGAGGCCAAGGCGGCCTGGGATCCGACGGGCGAGAAGCGCAACTCCCTCAGCGCGGCCGTGGCCGCCCGACTGCCCGATCTCGAGGTGCGCTCGGGAGGATCGACATCGATCGACATCACCGAGCGGGGCATCGACAAGGCGTACGGCATGCGACGGCTCGTCGAGCAGACCGGCATCCCCCTCGACGACATGCTGTTCGTCGGAGACCGGCTCGATCCCGCCGGCAACGACTACCCCGTGCTCGCGATGGGGGTCGCGTGCCATGCGGTGACCGGGTGGGAGTCGACGGCGGAGTTCCTGGAGGGTCTGCTTCCGCGGTTGTGAGCGGGGCCAACACCCGTTCGCGAGGAGATCACACGGATGGGAGGACGGATTCTGAGAATTCGTCCTCCCATCGCGGTGTTCTCCTCCCGAACCGAGGGCGGGAAGAGCGCCCGGGATCAGCCGGCGGCCGGCGCGATCTCGTTCGGCGTCACGTCGAGCTCGGTGCTCGCGAGCACCTCGCCCGTGGTGAGGTCGACGGCGTGCACGCTGTTCGCGGCGGGCTCGGTCACGTAGGCGATGTCACCGGCGACGACGATCGCGGGGTGGGCGTCCTGCCACTCGGCGGGTCCCTCCCACGCGTCGATCACCGGGTAGGCGTCGGTGATCTCGCCGGACTCGGGGTCGAGCACGTGGATCGCTCCGTCGGAACCGAGGATGTACGCGAGTTCACCCGGACCGCGGGCGACGTCGCGGAACGTGTACTCCGCGCCCTCGGGCAGGTCGACGACCTCGTACGTCAGCGCCTCGGTGTCGATGAGGGTGACGGCGCCGAGCAGGTAGCCCTCGGCATCCGGGTCGTTCTTGTAGTCGCCGACGATGATCGGGCTGGACTCGCTCACGTAGGCGTTGCCCATGCGGCCGTAGGGCTGGTCGGGAGCCGACAGCTTCGTGATCTCGCCGTCGGCGTAGACCAGAGAGCCGTCCTCGCAGCCGAACACGACGACCTCGTTCTCGGCCGTGCCCTCGCCGTGCACGCCGGGGCACTGGTCCGACGCGGCGATCTCGGTGCCGTCGGCGTCGCGCACCACGATGCCGTTGCGCCCGTCGGCGTTGCCGACCGTGGTGAGGAACGTGCCGTCCTCGAGCACGATCGAGACGCCGTGGTGCGCCTCCACGCCCGCGATGGTCTCGACCTCGGGGAGACCCTCGGCGTCCGTCAGATCGGCCGTGTCGAAGATGGTCGTGTCGCTCGTGCCGTCGGCGTAGAGGATCGTCTTGCCGCCGTGACGCACGACGTGGCCGGGGGTGTCGGCCTCGAAGACCGTGTCGGTGAGGGCCGCGTCGTCCGACGAGCCGGCGCCGGTGTCGAGCACCTGGAAGCCTTCGCTCATCGTCACCATGACGTGCCGGTCGTCGCCGGCGGGGTTCAGCCGGGTGAAGGGCTCGGAGTCGAAGTCGGCGACGGTCTCGAGGGTCTCGCCGTCGAGCACCAGGATGCCGCCGTCGTACGAGATCGCGACGCGGGCGCCGGCATCCGTTGCCGAGCTCTCCCTCGCCGGGGCGTCGGCGCTCGGGGTCGTCGAGCAGGACGCGAGGGTCACGACCGCGCCGAGGGCGACGGCACCGACCAGCGCTCTGCGCAGGGGGAGTTTCTTCATGCAGGTGCTTCTTTCTCTCTGAGGGGTGGTCTCACCGGGTGAGACCGGAAACGATGCGCTCGGTGTTGACGCGCATCATGGTCAGGTAGTCGGGGGCGCCGCCGTCGGGGTCGGTGAGCGACTCGGTGAAGAGCTCGATCACCTCGACATCGATGTCGGCCTCGTCGGCGAGCGCCCGCGCGAGACGGTCGGGCGACGATGACTCGGCGAAGATCGCCGAGACGCCGGTCTCCTCGACCGCGTCGACGAGGTCGGCGAGATCGGATGCCGAGGGGGCGGCGAGCGTCGTGCCCCCGGGGATCACGGCCCCGACCACCTCGAAGTCGAATCGCTCGGCGAGGTAACCGAACACGTGATGGTTGGTGACCAGCGCCCGACGGTCGGCGGGGATGCGCGCGAAGGCGTCCGTCATCTCGGCATCCAGGTCGTCGAGCTCGGCGCGATAATCGGCGACGCTCTCCCGCAGGGCATCGGGATCGATCCCCTCGATCTCGGCCAGGGCGGGTTCGAGAGCGTCGACGACCGCGAGCATCTGCACGGGGTCGGTCCAGAAGTGCGAGTCGGGCATGCCCGCGGCATCGCCCTCGCTGTAGTCGAGCACATCGATCGCATCGCCCGCGACGAAGGTCGGCACGTCGGCGGCGGATGCCGCGTCGAGGTGCTGCTGCAACCCCTCCTCGAGACCCAGGCCGTTCGAGACGACCAGGTCCGCGTCGCGCAGGGTGGCCGCCTCCTGCGCCGAGATCTCGAAGGAGTGCGGGTCGGCGTTCGGCTTCATGAGCGTGACCACGCGTGCCTGGTCGCCGACGAGCTCCCCGACGACATCGCCGAGGATGTTCGTCGAGACGACGACGAGGGGGCGCGCGTCGGCGGGTGCGGCGCAGGCGGTGAGCGTGCCGGCGAGTGCGCCGGCGATGGCGAGTGCGGTCGCCGCGGCGAGGGGGCGGAGCATCCGCATGTCAGCGTCCTGTCTCGGCGACGAAAGCCGGGTCGGTGGGGGTGTCGAAGGTGCGGGCGATGCGGGCGGCGTCGGCGTAGTCGATCTCGAACAGCCGCTTCTCGCTCGGGGCGCTGAGGTACGCGCGCTGCTGGTCGGCGACGAGCACCGGAGCCGCGCCCTCGCTGAGCGAGGCGGCGACGAGGGGGGCGGTCTCGGCGATCAGCGAGCCGTCGGCGGCGCTGAGCACGAGCATCCGTCCGTCCTCGGCCAGGGCGAGAAGGTGGCCGTCCTCGTCGTCGACCGCCGTCACGTGCACGAGCGGCGCCGGCGCCGTCAGCAGCGTCCAGGTGCGGGCGCGGGTGTCGAGGAGACGGATGTCGGTCGGGCTCGCGAGGCCGGCGACGGTCGGGCGACCCTCGCGGTTGTCGAAGGAGGCGACGGCCCCGGCGGGGGTATCCGCGGGGTACGGGATGCGCTCGACCGTGAGCTCGCCATCGTCGACGTGCGCGAGCAGGGCGCCGTCGGCGCAGCCGATCACGGCGCCGACCCGGGTCGTGCGGGTTCCCGCCGGGGCGGCGCAGGTCTCCTCGAGGCCGGTCGGTTCGCCCTCGGCGGTGTAGCCGACGACGCGTGCGCCGACTCCGTCGACCGCCTCGGTGATGAGGGCGAAAGATCCCACGGGTACGACGAGTCCGGTGTGCGGGTCGCGCTGCAGGCGGAACTGCTCGCGGATCTCGCCCTTCGAGAGCGCCTCGGTGTCGAGCAGCACGGCATCCCCCGAACCGGCGAACGAGATGCCGATGCCGCCGGAGGTCGAGCTGTTCGTCGTGGCGATCGTCGGCGACCCGTCGCCGTCGACCGCCCCGAGCAGGGCCGGGGCGGCGCGGTAGTAGTGGAAGTGGTCGACGTGGTCCCACGTCCACACGCCGCTGTCGACGATCTCGACGCCGTCGCCGACATCGGCGAACAGGTAGCGACCGTCGGTGGTCATCGCCCGTGGTGCGGCGATCTCGCCGATCCCGGTCACGGATTCGTCGAGCAGGTCGAGGTGTGTGACCGTGCCGGTCGGGTCGATCGCCGTGAGCCCGAGCGGAGGTTCGGCGACCTCCTCGGCTCCGGCGATCGCGCCGTGACCGTCGCCGGGCGAGGGGGTGTCGGTCGCCGTATCGGCTGACGTGTCGGCGGGCGCGCCCGTGCAGGCGGCGAGGCCGATGGTGAGCACGCCCACGAGGGCGAGGGAGGTCGAGCGGAAACGCACGGCATCCTTTCTTTCGGTGGTCGGTCGGGCTGTCGAATCGCTCATCTCGTCGTCTCCATCGGGTGAAAAGCGGAGATCGAGCGATTCGAGAGCCGGGTGGCGACCGCGGCGCGGGCCACCCAGGAGAAGAGGGCCAGGGCGATCGCGGCGGCGGCGACGGATGCTCCGGCCGCCGTCGCCGCGAACCACGAGGTGACCAGGCCGAGGAACACCGCGGCGATGCCGAACAGGCAGGCGAGCAGCATCCGGGTGGGGATGCGGGTGGTCCAGTGGCCGGCGGCGACCGCGGGGGCGAGCAGCAACCCGACCACGAGCATCGACCCGACGGCCTGGTACGAGGCGACGACGGCGAGGGTGACGAGGCCCACGAGCACGGCCTGCGCGAGCCGCGGGCGCAGACCGAGCACCGTCGCGATACGGGTGTCGAGTGCGAGGGCGACGAACGAACGGTGGAAGCCGATCGCCACCGCGATGCCGAGCGCGGCAGCGGCGCCGAGGAGGATCAGATCGGCCTGCGTGATGGCGAGGATGTCGCCGAAGAGGATCGCGGTCGCGTCGGTGGCGAAGCTGCCGGAGTGGGAGATGATGATGACCCCGAGGGCCAGCATCGAGACGAACAGCAGGCCGATGCTCGTGTCGTACGAGAGCTTGGCGCGCCGCTGGAGGGCTCCGATCCCGACGCTCATGGCGACCGCGCTCAGTGCTCCGCCGGCGAGCACGGGCAGCCCCAGCACCGTGGCGAGGGCGACTCCCGGCAGCATCCCGTGCGCAAGCGCCTCGCCGAGGAACGCCATGCCGCGGATCACGACCCAGGTGCCGACGACGCCGCAGAGGATCGCCACGAGTGCGCCGCCGAGCATGCCGCGCTGCACGAACTCGAGCGCGAAGGGGGCGAGGAGAGGAAGGGTCACGTTGAGCGAGCCTAGGGCTTTTTGAGAATGATTATCAAACTCATAAGATGAAGCCATGATTTCCCCGACCTCGCTCGCACCCGCCGCCCGCCTGTCCGACGTGCACGTGGCATTCGATGGCGTGGATGTGGTGTGCGGCGTCGATCTGCGCGTCGCGCCGGAAGAACTCGCAGCGATCGCCGGGCCCAACGGGGCGGGGAAGTCGACACTGCTCGAAGTGCTCGCCGGCACGCGCTCACCGCGTCGAGGTCAGCGGTCGGTGTCCGGCGCCGTGGCCTTCGTGCCGCAGCGGGCGGCGATCCCGCCCCGGTTGCCGGTCACGGTGCGCGACGTCGTCGCCGTCGGCGTCTGGGGCCGGCTCGGGCCGTGGCGGCGGGTGGACGGCGAGGCGCGAGCTGCGGTGGCGCGCTCGCTGTCGCGGATGGAGATCGCCGATCTCGCATCGAGTCCGTACGCGTCGCTGTCGGGCGGGCAGCAGCAGCGCACGCTTCTCGCCCAGGGGCTCGCGCGTCAGGCCGACCTGCTCCTGCTCGACGAACCCACCACGGGGCTGGACGCCGAGAGCAGTCTGCGCATCCGATCGGTGCTGCGCGAGGAGGCCGATCGGGGTGTGGCCGTGGTGTGCGTCTCGCACGATGGGGCGCTGCTCGGGGAGGCGGATCGAGTGGTGCGGCTGGAGGCGGGTCGGGTCGTTGCCCTCGGCTCAGGAACCGGGCTGCCGTACTCCGGTTCTTAGAGAGGAGCGGAGCGACCAGACGACGGGCCACCCGAGTCGCGGGAGCGCGTCACGCGTCGGGGCTGCGCACGTCGATGATGCCCATCGCCTCGTCGAGCACCTCGGCGAACGGCCGCTTCTGGTCCGAGGCGAACCAGGTGGTGCGTGCGGCCTGCATGCAGGCGAAGGCGGCGCCGACGATCGCGGCCGGCCGCGGGTCGGTGCCCCGCTCGTGCGGCATCTCCGAAGCATCCGTCAGCCGATCCGCCACCCGGCCGATCAGCAGCTCCTGCACGCGCTGCATCTTCTCGAGGTAGCCCGCCTGCAGCTGCGGAGTGCTGTGGACGATGCTCTCCATCGCGTCGTTGCGCGCCCGCTGGTGGTCGTCGTCGACGTAGCCGAGCGTCATGTCGAACACACGGCGCATCGACGTCCACACCGGTTCGTCGGCGGGACGCTCGTCGAGTGCCTCGGCCATGCGGTCGCCGAACAGGTCGTACTTGCCGATGACGAGGTCGTCCTTCGACGGGAAATAGCGGAAGAACGTGCGCTTCGACATGCCGGCGGCGGCGGCGATCTGGTCGACGGTCGTGTTCTCGTACCCGCGCTCGAGGAAGAGGTCTTGAGCCACGTTCGTCAGCTCGAGCTGTGCGAGACGGCGCGTGCGTTCGCGGATGGGAGTGGGTGCGGGAGTGCTCACGCCCCCCAGTGTACGACGGTTGCGAAAATGACACCGAGTGACAGAAATGGCGTAGAGTACCTACGGATGCCGCCGGGCATCTCGAAAGTGAGGATCATCATGAGCAGAATCTGGTTCATCACCGGCGCCTCGAAAGGCTTCGGACGCGAGTTCGCGATCGCGGCGCTGGATCGCGGCGACCGTGTCGCGGCGACCGCGCGCGACACCGGCACCCTGAGCGATCTCGTCGAGAAGTACGGGGATGCCGTGCTCCCCCTGCAGCTCGACGTCACCGACCGAGATCGAGTGTTCGCCGTCGTGGAGCAGGCGCACGAAGCGTTCGGCGCCATCGACGTCGTGATCAACAACGCGGGGTACGGCCTCTTCGGCACCGTCGAGGAGATCACCGAGCAGCAGCTGCGCGATCAGCTCGAGACCAACCTCTTCGGCGTCTTCCACGTCACCCAGGCCGTTCTGCCGATCCTGCGTGCGCAGGGCTCGGGGCACATCATCCAGATCTCGACCATCGGCGGAGTGGCAGCCTTCCCGAGCCTCGGCGGCTACCACGCCTCGAAGTGGGCACTCGAAGGGCTCACCGAATCGCTCGCTCAGGAGGTGGCCGGTTTCGGCATCAAGGTCACCCTCGTCGAGCCGGGCGGCTTCGCCACCGACTGGAGCGGGGCTTCCGCCACGTTCGCCGAATCGCAGCCGCAGTACGCGCCGCTGCACGAAGCCATGGCAAAGCAGATGTCCGGAGGAGCGAGCCCGAAGCCCGTGGGCTTCGGCACGGCGATCCTGAAGGTCGTCGACGCCGAGCAGCCGCCACTGCGCGTGTTCTTCGGGGAGCAGCCCACGCAGATCGCTCCGCGCATCTATCAGAAGCGGCTCGACGAATGGGCGGCCTGGGCCGACGTCTCGCGCGAGGCCGAAGGCAAGTGAGGTCAGCGGCGGGTGCTTCCGCGCCCGCCGCTCCTCGGCGATCTCGACTTCTTCTCGGACATGGGAGTTGACACGCGCATCCGCTCTCTGTACCGTTTAGTACACACTGAACCAATCGGTACAGATGAGATCGCACACAAGGAGTCGCCATGTCCCGTCCGCCCCTTCCCCCGTTCACCGAAGAGACCGCCGTCCAGAAGGTCCGCGCCGCCGAAGACGGCTGGAACACCCGTGACCCGGAGCGCATCGCGCTCGCATATAGCGAGGACAGCTGGTGGCGCAACCGCTCCACCTTCGTGCAGGGTCGCGAAGCCATCATCGAGTTCCTGGCCGGCAAGTGGGACCGCGAGTCGGACTACCGGCTCATCAAGGAGCTGTGGGCCTACACTGGCGATGTGATCGCGGTGCGCTTCGCCTACGAGTACCGCAACGCCGAGGGCCAGTGGTTCCGCGCCTACGGCAACGAGAACTGGCGCTTCGACAAGGACGGCCTCATGACGCACCGCCACGCGAGCATCAACGACGTCGAGATCGACGAGGCCGACCGCAAGTTCTTCTGGGACAACTCCGGCCCCCGCCCCGCCGACCACCCCGGCCTGAGCGAGCTCGGTCTCTGATGGCCAGAACCGTCCTCGACCGGTCCGACGTGGTCCTCGCCCTCGCGGGCGTGTTCCGCAAGCGAGGCTTCGAGGGTGGTTCCCTCTCGTTCATCCAGCAGGAGACCGGCGTCGGCCGCGGAAGCCTGTACCACTTCTTCCCCGAAGGGAAGACGGACATGGCCCGCGCCGTGCTCGACCAGGTCAGCGACTGGTTCGAAGAGAAGATCTTCGAACCACTGCGCACCGCGACCGATCCCGAGCGGGCGATCGCGGACATGTCGCGGGAGGTCGCCGAGTACTTCATCTCGCGAGAGCGCGTATGCCTGTTCGCCGCGATGACGTTGGGAGAAGAGCAGGAGACCTTCGCCGCGTCGGTGAAGACCTACTTCACCGACTGGGTCGCCGCCCTCGCCGGTGTGCTCCGTGCAGCTGGGCTCTCCTCTCAGGAATCGGCGGACCGTGCGCTGGACGCGGTCGCCGCCATCCAGGGCGGGCTGATCCTGGCTCGCGCCTACGGTGACGATCAGACCTTCCTCGGAATCGTCGAGCGCACCGAGAAGAGCCTTCTCGCGCCGATCCGTTGAGCTCTCCTCGACCGGGCGGCCGCGCCCCCTCGTCTTGCGGCGCACTGCTGGGCCCCCGGAGTTTGTCGAAAGGCCCCGCCCCCTCAGCTCTCGGTCGGGGCCGGTGCCGACGGCTTCCGTGGCGCCGGCTCCCACACGACCAGCAGGAATGCCGCGATCGGCCCGAAGAACAGCGTGAGAAAGAACCACGTCCACGCCGATCGATTGCGCGTGCGGGCATAGCCGCCTGCGAGCAGCGCGACGGAGGTCCACATCGCGGAGACCAGGGGGAACAGGGAGTTGTATTCCATGCGCTCGACCCTAGGCCGAGGTTCGCGGTCGCGGCGGTGCTGTGCGGGCGCGCCTCCCGATCGCCTGCAGGGAGTTCAGACACGTGCAGTGAGAAACGGGTGGATGCTCCCTGCAGGTGTGTCCTCTCCCTGCAGGTGAGCATGCGATGAACCTCTTGACACGGCATCCGCCCCGGTCTAACGTACAACCAAATGGTTGCACAACGAGAACTGAGCGAAGCGGAGGTCGACCGTGTCTTCCACGCACTGGCCACGTCGACCCGGCGCGACATCCTGCGCCGGACGATCGAGAACGAGCAGTCGGTCTCGACCCTCGCCGCCGAGTACGAGATGTCGTTCGCCGCGGTGCAGAAGCACGTCGCCGTGCTGGAGGCCGCGAACCTCATCGTCAAGCGCGCCGAGGGACGCGAGCGCCTCGTGCGCGCGAATCCCGAGATGATCGCCCGCGCCAAAGCGCTGCTAGCCCGGTACGAAGAGCTCTGGCGATCGCGCATCGCCCGCCTCGACGACCTGCTGGCCGACGCTTCGACAGGCTCAGCGACCCAGAAGAGCAGCACCACGAAGAACACCGAACCGACCGAACACGAACAAGGAGACTGACAATGCCTGTCACCGAAGTCACAACGGATGCCGAGAACCTCACCATGACGGTCGTCGCCGATCTGGCGGCCCCCGTCGAGCGGGTGTGGGACGCCTACAGCGATCCGCGGCAGCTCGAGCGCTTCTGGGGCCCTCCCGGATGGCCCGCCACCTTCACCCACTGGGATCAGACGGTGGGCGGCAAGGCGAACTACACGATGAACGGCCCGCGCGGCGAGAAGGCATCCGGCACCTGGGAGTTCTTGAAGATCGACGGGCCGAACGGCTTCGAGGTCATCGATGCCTTCGCCGATGAAGACGGCACCCCCGACCCGAACCTGCCCTCGATGCGCATGACGTTCACGTTCGCGCCGACCGCCGAGGGCACGCGCATGGTCAACACGAGCTACTTCTCGTCGGCCGAGGCTCTCGAACAGGTCGTCGCGATGGGCGCCGTCGAGGGCACGACGCTCGCGATGAGCCAGCTCGACGCCGTGCTGCAGGACCTCCGCGACTACGCGCAGGGCAAGGGCACGCAGGTCGAGCTGCTCGACGACGTGCACGTGCGTATCACGCGGCTCGTCGAGGGTCCGCGGGAGCTGGTGTGGCGGGCGCACAACGAGCCCGAGCTCATGAAGCAGTGGCTGCTCGGACCCGACGGCTGGGAGATGACGGAGTGCATCGTCGCGACCGAGGTCGGCCAGACGTACCGCAACTCGTGGGCGCCGGTCGGCGACACCGAGGGCGAACCGTTCGGCTTCGAGGGCGAGGCGCTGCTGATCGACGCCCCGAAGCGGTCGGTGCAGACCGAGCGGATGATCGGGATGCCGGTCGAGACGCTCAACGACCTCAACCTCTACGAGGAGGACGGGGCGACCCTCATCACGCAGTACATCGAGTACCCCGACAAGGAGACGCGCGACATGATCCTCGCCACAGGCATGGCCGACGGCATGGAGACCTCGTACGCCCGCCTCGAGCGGGAACTGCTGGCGGTCTGACGTTCACAACTCCGGAGAAACCGGCCGATCCCGCACGGATCGGCCGGTTTCGGTGTGTTCGGCGCTGATTCTCCGGAGCTGTGTCGCCGCCGCCGAGCACCAACTCAGGAAGAATCGGCCATTCCGGCCCGAATCCGGCCGTTCTGAGCCGCCACTGGCCCCTTCTTCCTGAGTTGCGTACACCCGCCCGGGCAGCCACCGTCCACCCGGGCGGGATAAAGTGGCGACACGATGAGGATCACGCGCCGTACTCTGCTTCTGGGCGCCGGGGCCGGAGCCCTTTCGGTGCTGCTCGCCTCGTGCACGCCCGAACCCGAGCCCACGCCCACGCGCACCCCGACGCGTTCGCCCGAGCCGCAGCCCACGAACGGGGTGCCGATTCCGGCCGGAAGCATCCGCTCGACGTGGACGAGCGACCAGTACGCGTTCGGCGCTGTCAGCTTCGTGCCCGCCGGCGTCGGGGCCGAGACCCGCAGCGCCCTCGCGCGTCCGGTCGACGACCGCCTGTTCTTCGCCGGCGAGGCCACCGATGAAGAGGCGCCGGCCACGATGCGCGGAGCGATCGCCTCGGGTGAGCGCGCCGCCGACGAAGTGCGCGATGCCGCCGGCGACGGTGAGCGCATCGCCGTGATCGGTGCGGGCTTGGCCGGCGCCACGGCGGCCGCACGACTGAACGACGCGGGCTTCGAGGTCACCGTCCTCGAGGCGCGTGACCGCGTCGGCGGACGTGTGTACTCTCGGGTCGACGACGCCTGGTCGATTCCTCCGCAGCTCGGTGCGTGGCTGTTCGGCGAGGCGGATGCCGAGCTCGTGCAGACCATCGAGGCCGAGGACATCGCGGTCGTCGATCTCGCGGGCTCGCTCTGGCGTTCGCCCGACGGAGACACGGATGCCGTCGCCACCGAGCCCCTCACGGCAGCGATCGCGGCGGCACAGGCCGCCCCGGTCGACAGCTCGGTCGCGGATGCCCTCGTCGCGGCCGGCGTCGACACCGCCGACCCCACCATCCTCGCCCTGCTGGCGCTTCTCGCCACCACCTCGGGCGCCGAGGCGGCGAAGCTGTCGAGCTGGCTCGCGCCGGCGCTCCCCCCGGCCGAGCCCCGTGCCGCTCGCGACAGCCTGCTGCCGTTCATCGAGCACACCCTCGACGGAGTGCAGGTCGGGCTCAACCAGCCGGTCACCCGCCTCGCCTACGACGACACCGGCGTGAGCGTGCGGATGGGCACCGGCGAGGCGCTGTCGTTCGACCGCGTCGTCGTGACGGTGCCGCTCGGAGTGCTGCAGGAGCAGGGCATCGAGTTCGATCCGCCCCTGCCCTTCGCCAACCGCGGCGCGATCTCGGCCCTCGCGATGGGGTCGATCGAGACCGTGTGGTTGCGCTGGGACGAGCCGTTCTGGGATGCCGAGGAGGCGGTGTGGCACACGGTCGGCGGAGAGGCCGGCATCCGCACCTGGATCAACCTGCTGCCCGCCACCGGCGAGAACGTGCTGGTGGGCATCGTCGGTGGGGACGCCGCGGCGAGGTTCTCGGAACTCGGCACCGACGACGCGATCGCCCTGGCGCTGGAGGCGCTCGCGCCGTACGTCGCCTGACGCGAGGCGCGGTCTACTCCGCCTGATCCCGCCGGAGCCGTCGGGGCAACGGCATCCGACTGATGAGCACGAGCGCGGTCGCGACGACCGCGAACGTCGCGAGGGCGATGCCCGACGACACCAGGAACTCGGCCGGTCCGCTGATCTGCCGCGGGTCGAGGAAGTAGTACGGATACCAGCCGATGATCGGGCCGCGGATCATCGTGAACCCGCCCCACACGAGCGGGTAGATCAGCGTCGCCGGGATGACCCGCCACGGCACCGCGCGATGGCCGGGCGCGAGCGCCCAGGCGAGTGCGGCGCAGGCCGGCAGGTAGAAGTGCAGCACCTGATCCGACCACGGGACGTCGATGCGGATGCCGCGCAGCCCCGCCTGCCACACGAGGATCGCGAACACGATGCCGGCCGTGACCGTCCACGTGAGCACGAGGGCGAGGGTGACGGTGAGCCAGCGCGGATCGCGGGCGTTGCGGAGGGCGATGATTCCGGCGATCGTCAGCAGCACCACGAACGCGACGTTCGACTGATTGGTGAGGTAGGCGAAGAAATTCTGGCTGGCGATGGTGTGCGAGGCCAGCCCCCACGCGAGGCGGTGGATGAGGGCGACGAGGCAGAGTGCGGCGGCGCCGAGTCGGAGCAGGCCGAAGACGGTACGGGTCTTCACCGCTGCGTCACCGGCCGTCCACTCATCCGCCGAGTCTACTTTTGGTCGGCTCCGTGGGTCGTGGGAACGCGCCTCAGCGACGCGTGCGGGTTGACCAGAGTGCCAGCGCGACCAGCGCCGGCTGGAAGAACAGCCGCACGAAGCGCTTCATGTCGGTGTCGAGACCGAAACCGTCGCGCTGATGCATCCACTGCGAGACGTTGCCGGGGAAAACCGCGACGAAGAACAGCGCGGCGATCGTGCCGACCGTCCGGCGACGCTTGCGGGCGAGGAGCAGCGCGGAGCCGAGACCGACCTCGACGACGCCGGAAGCGAGCACGGTGACGTCGGGGTCGAGCGGCAGCGATTCGGGAACCTGCGCCTGGAACTCCCGTCGGGCGAACGTCAGGTGCGAGATGCCCGCGAAGACGAGGGAGGATCCGAGGAAGAGGCGGCCGATCGTGCGCGCGGTTGTCGACATGAGGCGAGTGTACGCGTCAGATCAGACGGCGGAGGGCCGCTTCGAGCGAGATGCCCTGCGCCTCGGCGCGGTCGCGCAGGCGGGCGTGCTCGTCGCCCGTGAGGGTCAGGCGCAGCTCGATCGGGTCGGCCGACGGGGTGTCGAAGTCGTCGAACAGCGACGAGGTCTCGGCCCAGAGCGGGGCATCCGATGCTGTGGGCGCTGCGGTCGCCGCGCGCTCTGCGGTCGCGGAAGTCCGTGCTTGCGGGCGGGCGTGCGGAGCGGATGCCGCGACCGGGGCGGAGGCCGAGACCGCCGCGCCCGCGCCGGAGGCGAGCGTGAATCCGGGGCCGCGGCGGGGCTCCTGCTTCGCCTGATAGGCCTTCGCCGCGGCGTTCGCCCGCTCGTCGGCGGCCTCGTTCAGGCGGTCGCCGGCGTGCCCCTTGACCCAGGAGAACTCGACGTCGCGCCCGCGGATCGCCTCGTCGATCCCCTCGAGGATGTCGCGGTTGAGCACGGGACCGCCGTCGGATTTGCGCCAGCCCTTGCGCTTCCACCCCGGCATCCACTTCGTCACCGAGTCGATCACATACCGGCTGTCGCAGCGGATGAGCAGCTTCTCGTCGGTGCCGGCCGTCGCGCGCAGGAGTTCGAGCACTGCCTGCAACTCGCCCTGGTTGTTGGTGCCGTGGGGGGACCCGCCCGCCGCCCAGTTGTCGTCGTCGATGTACCAGGCCCAGCCGTTGGGGCCGGGGTTGCCCAGGGCCGAGCCGTCTGCGGCGGCGGTGATCGTCATCCCTCCACCGTAGCTCGGGCCGCCGACGTCGTCGGGCGGGCGCGACGAGTCAACGTGAGGGGTCAGAACACGCCGCAGCGGATGCCGGGGGCGCGGCGTGTCTTGACCCCTCACGAAGAGAGGCGTGGGCGGCAGCTCAGCGTAGGGCGCGGCGCATTCGGATCTCGCGGCGTCCGTCGGGCAGGAGTTCGCCGGGTTCGTCGAGGGGCGTGAAGCCGGCGCGCTCGTAGGCGCGGCGGGCCGACGGGTTGTCGGGCATGACCGAGAGATCGAGGAAGGCTGCCCCGGAATCCGTCGCCCAATCGACGATGCGATCGATCAGATCGGCGGCCAGCCCCGTCCCGCGCGCTGACGGAGCGACCCACATCGAGATCAGTTCGGTGCGGGAGGGGTCGTCGGCCACGGGCATGCCGGTGATCATCCCGACGACGTGCTCTCCGTCGATCGCGAGCAGGTCGTGCGCGCCGGGAATCGACAGCCGCTCGCGCCACCGCGACTCGGGCGCCTCGATCCAGTCGGTGAGTTGCGAGCCGAAGGCGGCGGGTGACTCGCGCAGGGCTTCGAGCCGCGCGGCGCGCCACAGCATCCATTCGTCGGCCGCCACGGGGCGGACCTCGATGCCGTCGGATGAGGGGGAGGCCATGTCAGTCCTCGTCCGGTTCACGGTTCTCGGTCGACACCGCAGACGGCGCCGGTGGTGCGACGGGGAACGCGATCGACCCGAGCTCGGCGCCGAGGCCGATCGACAGCGGGTCGACGGCGGGCGTCGTGGCGAGCGCGTCGACGCCGTCACGTTCGAGAGGCTCGGACGGAAGCCCGGCCCACTGGTTCTCTTCTTCTTCCGGGCGGTGCTGGAACAGTCCCATCCGCCCATTGTCTCTCCGTCGCGCCCGGACGAGGCCGGATTCACACCGGATTGGTCGATTGCGGCCGGCCGGCCGGTCAGGTCGCGGTCAGACCCGGCGCCGTGGCGTCTTCTACGGTGGGAGACATGGCCGAAGACATCTCGTGGAACCCCTGGCTCGCAACGGTCGTCGCCATCGGGATCGCCCTGCTCTGCGCCGCCGCCGCCCTCATCCTTCTCAGCCTGATCGTCGCGCTCGTCCGTCGCCGGGTCGAGTGGGTGGGAGAGTTGGCTCGTCGCGCCCGGAACGCCGTGTTCGTGGTCGTCGCCGTGGTCGCCCTGTGGATCTCCTGCTCGGTGTCGGAGCCGGCGAACCTTGACTGGTGGCCGGCGCTCTCGCGTCTCTTCCTCATCGCGACGATCCTCACGGGCGCCTGGCTGCTCGGGGCGCTCGCCTCGTTCGGGTTCGAGAGGCTCATGGAGCGTGAGGAGAGAGAGCGGATGGGCCCCGACGCGCGTCGTCGCCGCACCCAGCTGCTCGTCATCCACCGGCTCGTGCTCGTCACGATCGCCATCCTCGCCCTCGGCACGGTGCTGTTCACCTTCCCCGAGATGCGAGCGGTCGGGGCCAGCCTCCTCGCCTCCGCGGGAATCGTGAGCATCATCGCGGGCCTCGCCGCCCAGTCGATCCTCGGCAACCTCATCGCGGGCGTCCAGATCGCGTTCACCGACGCGATCCGTGTGGGCGACGTCGTCGTCGTCGAGGGGGAATGGGGGCGGATCGGCGAGATCAATCTCTCGTACGTCGTCGTCTACATCTGGGACGAACGCCGGCTCGTGGTTCCCTGCAACTACTTCACGACGAACCCGATCGAGACCTGGACGCGAAAGTCCGATGCGATCCTGGGGGTGGTCTTCATGGATCTGGACTGGCGGGTGCCGATGGCCGAGGTGCGGGCCCAGTTCCAGCGGATCATCGAGGCGTCGCCGTTCTGGGACCGGCGATCGTCGAGCGCTCTCGTCACCGACTCGCAGGGCGGATTCGTGACGGTGCGCTTCGTGATGTCGGCGAAGGACTCGTCGGATCAGTGGGATCTGCGGTGCGAAGTGCGGGAGCAGATGATGACCTGGTTGCAGCAGTCGCACCCCGAGGCCCTGCCGCTCACCCGGGTGGCGATGGAGCAGCCCCGGTAGGTCTCTGCGCTGCCCGAGTACCCGAGGTCAGCGCGCCGCGGCGCGGACCGCGTCGACGAGGTCGCGCCACGGACCGGACAGTGCGGTGTCGGGGAGCTCTCGTTCGCGCTCTTCGCGGGGCGTGCGCGCCCGGATGCTCCACACGAAGCGGTCGGCGCCCGAACCGCTCTCGAGGTCGGCATCCCACGGGCAGCGGTCGAGGCGATCGATCCATTCGCCGGCCTGATCGGGGGCGGCTTCGACGGTCCACCGCCGGGGAATTCCGGCGATGCCTCCCGTGCGCACGACGACGATGATCACCGGTGTCGCGTCGCGTTCGGTCTCGGCGCCCGCCGACGCCGGATCAGTCGGCTGCGGGGACTCGCTCATCCTCATAGACTCCCACGGTCGTCCAGGCGCGTCGAGCGGCTGTCGCAGTGGCCTCATCGACCTCGGACGCCGCGGCGACCGTCGCGTCGGCGAAGGCCGTGAAGGTCGCCGTGCTCGACAGCCCTCCGGTGAGCGCGCGGTACCAGACGGTGCCGGCGGTCTCCCACGCGTTGCCCCCGAGCTCGATCGCGAAAAGGGCGAAGGCGCGGTTGGGGATGCCGGAGTTGATGTGCACGCCGCCGTTGTCTTCGGTCGTGCGCACGAAACCGCTCATGTGGTCGGGCTGCGGGTCCTTGCCGAGTTCGTCGTCGTCGTAGGCCGTTCCGGGTGCGATCATCGAGCGCAGCGCGACTCCTTCCACCGCCTCGGTGAAGATCTCGGCCCCGATGAGCCAGGTGGCGTCGGCGGCGCTCTGACCCTGTGCGTACTGCTCGGTGAGCGCCCCGAAGACATCGGCGATGGATTCGTTGAGTGCCCCGGGCTGCCCCTGGTACTCGAGGTTGGCAGTGTGCTGCACGACCCCGTGGGCGAGTTCGTGGCCGATCACCGTGAGTGATCCGGTGAATCCGCGGAACACCTCGCCGTCGCCGTCGCCGAACACCATGCGCTCGCCGTCCCAGAAGGCGTTGTCGTAGTCGACGCCGTAGTGCACCGTCGCGTCGAGGGGTGCACCGGCATCGTCGAGAGAGTTGCGGCCGAACGCCGAGAGCAGCAGTTCGAACGTCGCCCCCAGCCCGTCGTAGGCCTCGTTGACTGCGTCATCGGCCACGGGCGGATCGTCTTCGGAGCGCACGACCGCACCCGGAAGGTCTTGCGAGTTCGCCGCGTCGCTGATCGTGCGGTTCGGGGCATCCGACAGCTGCGCGACCAGGTCGCCGTTCTCGTCGATCGAGAGGTCGATGCGAGCGCGGAACGGCGGCCGACCTGCGGTGAGGGTCTGCCGCGCGGCGGCGGCCGCACGCGGGAACCGCCCGGATGCAGCCAGCCGGGCGAGCAGATAGGACGGGACCACTCCGTGACGTTCGATCTGTGCGCTCATGCAGCGACCCTACGCCGGGTCTCCGACACTCGGGCGGGCTCTGGGGTCCGGCCCGTGGCATCCGTTCGCCGTATTTCGCAGATCTGCACGATCTCGCACCCGATCAGACCGCAGCTTGCGAGATTGTGCAGATCTGCGCGATTGCGCGACCCACTCGCCTCACGCGGACTCGATGCTCATCACCGTCGTGCGCAGCATCCCGCCGTCGAGCGGCACCTCGTAACGCACCGGCATGCCGGGGTGGGCGGGCGAGAACCAGTACGTCTCCACCGGGGCATCCGGCCCGTCGGAGGTGTCGTAGCGCGTGCACTCGACACGGCCGAGGGGGATGTCGAGCGCCTCGGCCGCGACGGTGGTGTGGTCGGCGGGGAACGCCGCGTGGTGCTGCAGATCGATCCAGGTGACCCGGCTCGTCACGACGTCGTCGGGGTTCTCGGCGAACCAGGCGCGGAGCGTGGCGCCCTCGGCATCCGTCTGCTCGAACCGGTGGAACCGCTCGTGCTGCGATCCGTCGGGCGACTCGACGAACAGGCGGATCGTCTTGCCGGCGCCGGTCGCCTCGCGGATCTCGTCAGCCGTGAACGGCGTCGGCAGCAGGCCGGGGCCGAGGACATGCGCATCAGTGGGCATGCAGACATTGTGCCCCCGTCGGACGGCTCGGGTCGAGGGTGTACCCAACTCAGGAAGAACGCGCGCCCGAATGCCGTTTCGGCCCACTTTCGCGCCCAAGATCACGTTTCTTCCTGAGTTGGGTACAGCGCGCCGCCCCGACCCGCTCCCACCCGCAGGGCGCGCCCGGGTTTCTCGCGTAAAATCGGCACAATGACCGATGCGCCCCGCGACGACCTCAGCGATTCCGGCGACCTCGGCCCCGGCATCGATCCCGACGATCTCGCTACGACCCTGCGCGTGCTGAGCGAGCTGCACGCGATCGACAACGAGCACCCCGACTTCGTGGCCGTGCGTCACGCGACGGCCGCGATGTTCAAGGCCGTCAAGCGCGTGCGCCGCAAGGAGATCCGCGACGCCATCGCCGAGGCCGACAAGGCCGTCGTCGCCCGCACGGCGACCGGTGCCCCCGACCGCATCGACGACGAGACGCGTGGCAACGACCTCGCCACCAGCGTCGTCGACGCCCCCATCGCGGGCGAGCTGCTCAAGCCTCGCAACTGCTACATCTGCAAGCAGCCGTACACGCTGGTCGACGCGTTCTACCACCAGCTGTGCCCGGACTGCGCTCGCTTCAGCCACGGCAAGCGCAACGCCCGCACCGACCTCACCGGCAAGCGCGCTCTGCTCACGGGCGGTCGCGCGAAGATCGGTATGCACATCGCACTGCGGTTGCTGCGCGACGGCGCGCACACCACGATCACCACGCGCTTCCCGCGCGACGCGGTGCGCCGGTTCACCGCGCTCCCCGACTCGGCCGACTGGCTGCACCGCCTGCGCGTGGTCGGCATCGACCTGCGCGACCCCGCCCAGGTGATCGGCCTCGCCGACTCGGTCGCCGCTCAGGGCCCGCTCGACATTCTCATCAACAACGCCGCGCAGACGGTTCGGCGCTCGCCGGGTGCCTATTCACTGCTGGCGGATGCCGAGCTGCAGCCGCTCCCCGACGGTCCCCTTCCCGAGATGGAGACCTTCGGGCACACCGCCGATCCGCACCCGCAGGCGCTGCAGGCATCCGTCGATGCGCACCCGCTGCTGTCGGTCGCGGCCCTCGGCGGAACCGTCGCCGAGCAGGGCGGCCAGGCACTCACCGCCGAAGACCTCGCCCGCGTCGCGATGGCGCCCGGGTCGTCGTCGCTCGAGAAGCACGCCGACGGCACCGCGATCGACGCCGGTGGACTCGTGCCCGACGTCAACCGCGTCAACAGCTGGGTGCAGTCGGTCGATCAGGTCGATCCGCTCGAGATGCTCGAGGTGCAGCTCGCCAATACGACCGCGCCGTTCCTGCTCATCAGCCGTCTGCGCGCGTCGATGGCGGCGTCGCCGGCGCACCGCAAGTACGTGGTGAACGTGTCGGCGATGGAGGGGCAGTTCTCGCGCCGGTACAAGGGGCCGGGGCATCCGCACACCAACATGGCGAAGGCCGCACTCAACATGCTCACGCGCACGAGTGCGGGCGAGATGCTCGAGAAGGACGGCATCCTGATGACCGCCGTCGACACCGGCTGGATCACGGACGAGCGCCCCCACTACACGAAGGTCCGCCTGGCGGAGGAGGGCTTCCACGCCCCGCTCGACCTGGTCGACGGCGCGGCTCGCGTGTACGACCCGATCGTGCGCGGCGAGGCCGGCGACGACATCCACGGCGTCTTCCTGAAGGACTACGAGCCCAGCCCCTGGTGAGTCGGAGGCTCTTGTCCTGGGTCTCTGAGCCTGTCGAAGCGCCCCGCCCCGCGGCCGGGCCCGTCGACAGGCTCAGTGACCCACTCGATAGCGGATGCCGTCAGCGACGTGCGAGGTTGGCGGAGGCCCAGGTGCCGAGGTCGTCGAGGATCGGCAGCAGTCCCGCGCCGCCGGGTGTGAGCGCATAGGAGACGGTGACCGGCGGGCCGGCGTCGACGGTGCGCGCGACGAGACCCGCGTCGGCGAGTTCGGCGAGGCGGTCGGAGAGCACGGTGTCACTGATGCCGGCGACCGCGCGGCGCAGGGCGACGAACGTCGAGGGGCCGCCGCCGAGCGACGACACGATCATGCCGTTCCAGCGTTTGCCGAGCACGCTGAAGGCCAGTGTGACGGCGGCGTCGCACCGGTGCAGATCGTGCTCGATCTCGGCCATGCCCCCATTCTAGCGTGCTACGTTAACCGATGTCGCTAAGAAAAACCGAGCGACTACGAAAACGAGAGGTGTCATCCATGTCCCTGTTCCGCCTCGATGCGAGCATCCTTCCCGCGTCGTCCGCCAGCCGGTCGCTCGCCGACCTCGTCGAAGCCGAGTGGACCGCGTCGCACCCCGACTCCACCGTCACCCGCCGCGACCTCGCCGCCGACCCCGTGCCCGCGACGGTGTGGGCGGATGCCGTCACCGGAGGCTTCGTCGACGAGGCGCAGCGCACTCCCGGACAGGTCGAGGCCCGCGCCCTCGCGACCTCGTTCGCCGACGAGCTGATCGGCGCCGACGCGCTGCTCTTCGCCGTTCCGCTCTACAACTACGGCGTCTCGCAGCACTTCAAGACCTGGTTCGACGTGGCCTACACCGACCCGCGCATCGACCCGACCGGCACGGCGCTGCGCGGCAAGCCCGCGACCCTCGTCACGGTGCTCGGCGGCAACTACGCACCCGGCACCCCCAAGGAAGGCTGGGACCACTCGACCGGCTGGCTGCGCCGCGTGCTCGCAGACGTGTGGGGCCTCGACCTGCGGGTCGTGGAGCGTCCGTTCACGCTCGTCGGTGTGAACCCCGCGCTCGACGCCTTCGCCGACACCGCGCGCGAACTCAAGGAGAACGCCGAGACGGATGCCCGCACCTACGGGCGCGAGATCGCGGCGCTGCGCGGCAACGTCGCCTGAGGCGAGGGGGCGCGGAACCTGTGTCGTGAGCTCGTCGGTCCTGCACGAGGTGGGTCCCTGAGCTTGTCGAAGGGCCCCACCTCTTGTGCACCGGCAGGGAGGATGCGCACGTGCAGGGAGGACCGGGGGGATTCTCCCTGCACGTGTGCATCGCACCTGCAGGTGTAGTTGTTCTGCATGCGATCGTTCAGCAGCCGGGGGCGGTGGGTTGTTCGGTGCAGGTGTGGGCGACGAGGGCGGTGTGGGCTTCGTAGATGCGGATCGGTTGGATGGGTCCGGGGATGGTGAGGGTGCCGTCGAGGGGGATCCAGCCGGTGCCGAGGTCGATCTCGGCGGTGTAGTGGATGGTGACGGTCGTGTCGTAGGTACCGCGGTCGCGGTAGGTGTGGCTGGTGGCGGTGGGGGTGAACTGGGGCTGTCCGAGGTGTTCCCAGGCGGCGCCCGGGGTGGTGGTGCGGGCGGTGGTGCCGTCTCCGTAGGTGAAGTCGTACGCGACGGGGGTGAAGCGGGCGGTGAGGGGTGCGCCGAAGAGGGTGCCGGTGCGGGTGTGCACCGATGCGGTGGTGACGACGTTGGTGGGGAGTCCGGCGATGCCGACGTTGGAGGGGTCGGCGGTGGGGGTCGCGGTCGCCGGGGTGAGGGTGACGAGGTCGGTGATGGAGATCGTCGGGGCGGCGGGGGCGGATGCCGGGGCTGGGGTTGACGGTTCGGTGCGGCGCCGGGGCTCGAGGCAGACGCGTGCGCGGCCGGCGTCTGCGCGGCAGCGTTCCAGTTCGCTCGGGCCGGTGTCGACCGGGGTGCCGGAGGTACCGGGGGTGCTGGAGCCCGGGGGAGACCAGGACGAGGACGGTGAGCCGGAGGACTGGGTGGCGGGCTGCGTTCCGGTGACGGTTACTGAGGTGCCGTTGGTGGAGCCGCAGACTCCCGCCTTCGTCGAAGCGGGTGTGCAGACTCCGGCAGGCGTCGCCAGACCGAGCGGAACCAGGACAGCGATGAGGCTGATGAATGCAGTTGATTTCAGCACGATTGATCCTCAGAGGTCACTGAGTCGGAGATGAGTAGCTCGTCGTCCACGAACGAGAACGTAACCTCGAGCTTCATCTTCTCCGCGCGGTCCGAGGGGGTGACATCCGCGCCATCGACGTCCAGAACACGCGTTGCCGACACATCGAGGCAAAGCGAGGAGTGGATTGTCTGCGTCGCATCGTCCCCGGAGACCTTCGTTCCCTTAAACGACGTGATCTCACTCGGCCCATCCAACGTGAGCTTGTTCTGGTTGAGATATCGGATGGTGTCGAGTTCTCCTTCGAGCGCACGCCCCACTAGGAAGGTTGTCACGTCTCTCCCTTGATTCCCGGCTTCGTTGTACGACCGGTACACCTCCTCCGCGGCGGCGAACGCCTCCTCCTCGCTGGCGAAGACCGCGGTCGGCGTAGGTGAGGGTTCCGGCACGAGAGCGCAGCCGCTGAGGGCGGCGGCGACTACGGCTAGGGCGAGCGTGGCAGTGGGGTATCGAGTCGACATCACCGCCACAAAGTAGCCCGGATCTGAGCGCACCCGCGGGAGTTATCCACAGGCCATCATCGGGCATCACGGGGCGGGACCCTTCGACAGGCTCAGGGACCCAGTTCCGCAGGGCGCGGGTCTTTCGTCTCGCTGCGCTCGATCAGGGACCCAGTTCCGCGGGGCGCGGGTTTTTCGTCTCGCTGCACAGGCTCAGGGACCCAGTTCCGCGGGGCGCGGGTCCTTCGGCTCGCTGCGCTCGCTCAGGGACCCAGTTCAGGCGGGCCGAGGCAGCCACACCGTCACGATGAGGCCGCCATCGGCACGCGGCGTGAGCACGAGACTCCCGTCGTGGGCCTGCGCGATCCGCTCGGCGATCGCGAGTCCGAGACCGACGCCGACGTGGTCGTCGCCGCGGGCGCGCTCGGCGCCCCGCTGGAACGGCTCGACCAGCATCCCGACGCGCTCGGCATCGACGGCCGGGCCGGTGTTCTCGACCACGACCGCGAGACCGTCGGGGAGGTCGTGCGTGCGCACGGCGACGCGTCCGCCGAAATCGAGGTTGTGCACGATCGCGTTGTGCACGAGGTTCGTCACCAACTGCTGCAGCAGCGCCGCCGACCCCGCGACGACCGCGGGAACCCCGCCGACCTCGACCGTGACACCGCGGCGATCGGCCAGCGGCAGCAGGGTTTCGACCGACTCCTCCGCGGCGAGCGACAGATCGACGTCTTGCCGTGCGAACGACCGCCGGTCGGCACGGCTCAGCAGCAGCAGCGCCTCGGTCAACTCGATCGCCCGGGCGTTGACCTCGTCCAACCGCGAGATCAGGGCGTCGACGTCGCGATCGGGATCGGTTCGGGCGACCTCCAGCAGCGTCTGCGAGATCGCGAGCGGGGTGCGCAGCTCGTGCGAGGCATTCGCGGCGAACCTGCGCTGCTCCTCGACGTGCGCCTCGATCTGCTCGAGCATCGCGTCGAACACGTCGGCGAGATCGCGGAACTCGTCGCCCGGCCCCTCCAACCGCACCCGGTGCGACAGCGACCCCTGGGCGGTGAGCTGAGCCACGGCGCCGATGCGCGACAGCGGCGCGAGCATGCGTCCGGCCAGCAGCCACCCGCCGACGAGCCCCACCGCGATCAGCCCGATCATCGCCCAGGTCGCGAAGGGGGTGAACGCCCGCACCAGGTCGGACCGGTTGGGCACGAACATGCCGTTGCCGGGATCGATGTTCTGATCCGGCACGTATCGCAGCAGCCACAACCACACGACCGCCAGCAGCACGAAACCCGCCAGCGCGACGACCCCGGCGTAGCTCACGGCGAGTCGCAGCCGGGCGCTCGGCCCGCGACGCCTAGGCATCGGCATCCGCCCCTCCGGCGAGAGCGCCCCCGGCATCCGTTGCGATCCGATATCCGACGCCCGGCACCGTCTCGATCACCCGGGGTTCCCCGAGCCGCTTGCGCAGCGACGACACGGTGATGCGCACGGCGTTCGTGAAGGGATCGGCGTTCTCGTCCCATGCGCGCTCCAGCAGTTCTTCGGCGCTCACGACTCCGCCCGCCGCGTCGACCAGCACCTCGAGCACCGCGAACTGCTTGCGGGTGAGCGCGACGTACCGTTCACCGCGGAAGACCTCGCGGCGGAACGGATCGAGCCGCAACCCCGAGACCTCGAGCACCGGCGGGCGGGCGCGCTCGCGCCGCCGACCGAGAGCCCGCAGACGCAGCACGAGTTCGCGCAGCTCGAAGGGCTTGGTGAGGTAGTCGTCGGCGCCGAGCTCGAACCCCGAGGCCTTGTCGTCGAGGCGGTCGGCGGCCGTGAGCATGATGATCGGGATGCCGCTGCCGGAGTCGACGATCGAGCGGGCGACCTCGTCGCCGGAGGGGCCGGGGATGTCGCGGTCGAGCACGGCGATGTCGTAGGAGTTGATGCTCAGCAGTTCGAGGGCCGTGTCGCCGTCGCCCGCGATATCGGCGGCGATCGCCTCGAGCCGCAGCCCGTCGCGGACGGCCTCGGCGAGGTAGGGCTCGTCCTCGACGATCAGCACACGCATGGCTGCGATCCTACGCACCCGCGCATATCGGGAGCATATGCAGAACCGCATACGCCCCGGCAACAGCCCGCCGACTGCACTGGGGGTATGAACAGCATCACCCCCACCACCCGTCGCGTGCGGCGGATCGTCTGGACGGCGATCGCACTGATCGTCGCCGTCATCGCCGCCTTCGCCGTGCAGCAGTCGCTCGCCGCAGCGGATGCCGTGCTCTCGCACAGCTTCACGGCCGGCGCCGGGCAGGAGGCCGCCACCGACGACAGCGCCGCCGAGACTTCGGCGGGCACCCCCTCGATCCCGCCGGGAGGATCGGTGCTCGCCCCGAGCGAGGCCGACGGAGTGATCCGCGACGGCGACCAGCCGACGGTGTTCGACACCGGCCGGGTCGCGGTCGGCAACCTCGACCCGGCGCTGCTCGACGCACTGCAGCGCGCGGCATCCGACGCCGACGTCACCTTCCTCGTCAACAGCGGCTGGCGCTCGGTGGCCCTGCAGCAGCACATGCTCGACCAGGCCGTGATCAGCTACGGCTCGGCCGAGGAGGCGGCGCGGTGGGTCGCGACGCCCGAGACCTCGCTGCACGTATCGGGCGAGGCGGTCGACCTCGGCGGTCTGCCGACCCTCGACTGGCTCGCCCGGCACGGTGCCGGGTACGGGCTGTGCCAGATCTACGCGAACGAGCCCTGGCACTACGAACTCCGACCGGATGCCGTCTCTGAGGGCTGCCCCGAGATGTTCGACGACCCGACCACCGACCCGCGGATGCAGCGGTGAGCGCCGTCGTCGAGACAGTCGCGCTCTCGCGGCTGCACGCACCGACGCTCACCACTCTGCAGACAGCCGTCTCGGCGAACGTCGCGCGGATGCGCGCGGCGACGGGCGCCGCGATCATGGCAGTCGTGAAGGCCGACGGCTACGGCCTCGGGGCCGTGCCGGTCGCGCGCGCCGCGGTCGCCGCCGGCGCGACCTGGCTGGGGGTGACGGATGCCGCCGACGCCGTCGAGCTGCGCGAAGCCGGGCTCATGGAGCCGATCCTCGCGTGGCTCAATCCCACGGGTGTCGATGCGCGCCTCGCCCACGAGCACCGCGTCGACATCGCGGTGGGATCGGTCGAGGAGCTGCGACATGTGGCCGAGCATGCCGGACCGCCCGTGCGCGTGCATCTGCACCTCGACACCGGGATGGCCCGGGGCGGATGCCCGGTCGAGGACTGGGCCGAACTGCTGCGGGTCGCGCGGGGCGCCCGCGGGGGCATCGAGGTCGTGGGCGTGATGGGGCACCTGCCGTCCGCCGACGCGGGTGATCCGTCCGCGAACGCGGCGGCGGTGCGGTGGCTGCGGCAGGGGAGGGACACCGTGCTGCGTGCCGGGTTCGGCCCGCTGACCGTGCACCTCGCCGCGACCGCGGGGGCGCTCACCGACCCCGCCACCCATTTCGACCTCGTGCGCATCGGCGCGGGGCTGGTCGGCATCGACCCCTCCGAGACCGTCGCGCTCGCGGGGGCCGCACGGTGGACGGCATCCGTCGTGCACAGCGTTCGCGTGCCCTCGGGGACGGCCGTCGGCTACGGGGGCGACCACGTCACGGGGAGGTCGACCCACCTGAGCGTGATCGGCGTCGGGTACGCCGACGGGATCCCCCGCGAGCTGTCGCCGGCGGCGGGTGTCGCGATCGACGGTGCTCGGCATCCGATCGTCGGGCGGGTGTCGATGGATCAGATCGTCGTCGACACGGGCGATGCCGCGGTGCCGCGCGGCACGGAGGCGGTGCTGCTCGGACCGGAGGGGGGTGCGGTGCCGTCTCTGCGGGACTGGGCACGGTGGGCCGGAACGATCCCGCACACCATCATCACGGGCATCGGCCCGCGTGTGCAGAGGAGCATCGCATGACCGTGCACGTGCTGGTGATCGGGGGAGGGCAGAACGCCGAGCACGACGTGTCGCTCGCCTCGGCGGCCGCAGTCGCGGCGGCCCTGCGGATGGGGGATCACACGGTGACCTGCGTCACGATCGACCGAGAGGGGATCTGGCGGGCCGACGGCATCCGGGCGGGTGTCTCGGCGGCGGAATCGCTGGCGCTGGTGATGCCCCTGATCGCGCAGGCCGATGTCGTCTTCCCCGCGGTGCACGGGGCCCCGGGCGAGGACGGCGCGCTCGCGGCGCTCTGCGCACTCGCCGGAGTGCGCGTGGTCGGATCGGGGCTGCGCGCCGGAGCGCTCGGAATGGACAAGTGGGCGACGAAGCTGGTGGCGGATGCCGTCGGCATCCGCACCGCCCGGGGGCGCGTGATCTCGGCCGATGACATCGGCGACCTCGAGTTCGACGACGTGCTCCTCGACGGTTCCCGGTCGGGTGGTGCCGTGGTCGTCAAGCCGGTCTCGGCCGGATCGAGTCACGGGGTGGCCCTCGTGCGCGAGGAGGCCGAACTCCTTCCCGCGCTGCGTGCGGCGGCGCGACTCGACCGGCGCATCCTCGTGGAGGAGGTCGTGCGCGGACGCGAGATCGACGTCGCCGTCCTGTGCGAGGCGGGCGGCATCCGCTGGGCGGCACCGCCGCTCGAGATCCATGCCGAGGGGCTGTTCGACACGGCGACGAAATACGACGGGACGGCGCGCTTCACGGTGCCGGCGCAGCTCGCGGCCGATGAGCTGACCGGGCTCACGCGAGCGGCGCTGGCGATGTTCGATGCCCTCGGGTGCGGGGGCCTCGCCCGTATGGACTTCTTCCTCACCGACGAGGGGCCGGTGCTCAACGAGGTCAACACCATGCCCGGGCTCACGGCCGCGTCGCAGGCACCGCGCATGTTCGCCGCGGCCGGGGTGGCGTATCCCGACCTGGTGGCTCGGCTCGTGAAGGGAGCGAAGGTACCCGGGGCTCTGGGCCCCTGAGCCTGTGGAAGGGCCCCGCCGCGTGAACGGCTAGAGCCGGTCGACCGCCGTGATCGTCACGACCGCTTCCCCGGCCTCGTCGGATGCCGCGAGGTCGACGGTCGCCGAGATGCCCCAGTCATGGTCGCCGGCGGGATCATCGAAGATCTGGCGCACCGTCCACGCCGTCTCGCCGGGGGTCAGGATGAGCAGCGCGGAGCTGCGGGCATCCGCCCCGGTGAGGATCTCGTCGTGCTCGGCGAAGTAGTCGTCGAGGGCGTCGTTCCACGCATCCGCTCCGAAGGCGGGATCGAGCTCGGCTAGGGCGTCGACGTCTTCGCGCGCGGCGAGTTGCACCCGGCGGAACAGCTCGTTGCGAACGAGGGTGCGGAACGCCCGCACATTGCTCGTCAGACGCTTCGGTGCCGGCGGCACGATCTCGTCCGGCGAATCGACGCGCCCGTTGTCGGTTCCGGCCCGCAACTCCTCCCACTCGTCGAGCAGGCTCGAGTCGACCTGGCGCACGAGCTCGCCGAGCCACTCGATCAGATCGCGCAGATCCTCGGTCTTGAGCTCTTCGGGGATGGTCTGGGATGCGGCGCGATAGGCATCCGACAGGTAGCGCAGCACCACTCCCTCCGAGCGAGCGATCTTGTAGAAGGCGACGTATTCCCCGAACGACATGGCCCGCTCGTACATGTCGCGCACGACCGACTTGGGGTGCAGCTCGAAGTCGCGGATCCACGGCTGCGCGGCGCTGAACGTCTCGAACGCGGCGGTCAACAGCTCCTCGAGCGGCTTCGGATAGGTGACCTGCTCGAGCAGCTCCATGCGCTCGTCGTACTCGATGCCCTCGGACTTCATCGCCGCGACCGCCTCGCCGCGGGCCTGGAACTCCTGCTGGCTCAGCACCGCGCGCGGATCGTCGAGCGTGGCCTCGACGATCGAGATCATGTCGAGGGCGTAGCTGGGCGACTCCTCGCCCACGAGCTCGAATGCCGCGAGGGCAAATGGCGACAGGGGCTGGTTGAGGGCGAAGTTCGGCTGCAGGTCGACCGTGAGCCGGATATCCTCGTCATCCGTCTGCTCCACCACGCCCGATTCGAGCAGTGTGCGGTAGATGCCGATCGCACGCAGGGCGAGTTCGCGCTGGCGTGCGCGCGGCTCGTGGTTGTCGTATACCAGCGCGCGCATATTGCCGAACACGTCGCCCCCGCGTCCGATGACGTTGAGCATCATGGCGCTGGTGATCTGCATGTGCGAGGTGAGCGTCTCGGGCGTCGCGTCGATGAGCTTGCGGAACGAGGGCTCGCCCCACGACACGAAGCCGTCGGGTGCCTTCTTGCGGATGATCTTGCGCTTCTTCTTCGGGTCGTCACCGGCCTTGCGGATGGCGGCGAGGTTCTCGCTCTCGTGCTCGGGTGCCTGCGCGACCACGGTTCCGGCGGTGTCGTACCCCGCACGACCCGCACGGCCGGCGATCTGATGGAACTCGCGGGCGTTGAGCTGTCGCATCCTCGTGCCGTCGAACTTCGTCAGTGCGGTGAGCAGCACCGTGCGGATCGGCACGTTGATGCCGACGCCGAGCGTGTCGGTGCCGCAGATCACGCGCAGCAGACCGCGCTGCGCGAGCTGCTCGACGAGGCGCCGGTACTTCGGCAGCATGCCGGCGTGGTGCACGCCGATCCCCGCCCGCAGGAAGCGCGAGAGCGTCTTGCCGAACGCCGTCGTGAACCGGAACGCGCCGATCAGATCAGCGATCGCGTCGCGCTGCTCGCGCGTCGCGACCTTCGTGCTCGACAGCGCCTGCGCCCTCTCCATCGCCGCAGCCTGCGAGAAGTGCACGATGTAGACCGGCGCCTGGTGGGTGTTCAGCAGTTCCTCGATCGTCTCGTGGATCGGGGTCTGCTCGTAGAAGAAGTGCAGGGGAACCGGGCGCTCGACACCGGTCACCGTGGCCGTGTCGCGGCCCGTGCGGCGAGTCAGGTCGGACGCGAGTTCGGTCACGTCGCCGAGCGTGGCCGACATCAGGATGAACTGCGCCTGCGGCAGTTCGAGCAGCGGCACCTGCCACGCCCACCCACGATCGGGGTCGCCGTAGAAGTGGAACTCGTCCATCACGACCTGGCCGACCTCGGCATCCGTCCCCTGGCGTAGCGACAGGTTCGCGAGGATCTCGGCCGTGCAGCAGATGATCGGGGCATCCGTGTTGACCGACGAGTCACCGGTGACCATGCCGACGTTCTCGGCGCCGAACACTTCGACGAGTGCGAAGAACTTTTCGCTCACCAGGGCTTTGATCGGTGCGGTGTAGTAGCTGCGGCGTCCGTCGAGCAGGGCGGCGAAGTGAGCGCCGATCGCGACGAGCGACTTTCCGGTGCCGGTGGGGGTCGACAGGATCAGATTGTTGCCCGACACGATCTCGATGATCGCCTCGTCCTGCGCGAGGTAGAGCGTGAGGCCGGTCGACTCGGCCCACTCGACGAACGCCGTGTAGACGGCATCCGCATCGGATCCGTCGGGAAGGGTGGCCGGGTCGAGGAGGGATGCCATGGTGCTTCGATCATCCCATCCGTCTGGGGCGGCGGATGCCTCAGACCGAGGTCGCGGCGCGCAGCGCGATGCGGATCATGTCGCCGAAGGTCTGCTCGCGCTCCTGCGCCGTGGTCTCCTCGCCGGTGACGATGTGGTCGGAGACGGTGCAGATCGCGAGTGCGCGGCGGCCGTGGAACGCCGCGAGCGTGTAGAGGCCCGCGGCCTCCATCTCGACGCCGAGGATGCCGTGCTTCACGAACGGGTCGGTGAGCTCGGGGCGCGTGCTGTAGAACTGGTCGCTCGAGAAAAGCTGCCCCACGTGCACGGCCGAGTCGAGATCCTCCGTCTCGCTCGCCTCGACCGCTGCGCGCAGCAGAGAGAAGTCGGCGACGGGGGCGTAGTCGAGCCCGTGGAAGCGCACCCGGTTGATGCCGGAGTCGGTGCTCGCGGCGTTCGCGATGATGATGTCGCGCACCTTCAGCTTCTCGGTCAGCGCACCGCACGAGCCCACGCGCACGATCGTCTGCACGTCGTAGTCCTGGAACAGTTCGTTCGCGTAGATCGCCATCGAGGGCTGGCCCATGCCCGAACCCTGCACCGAGACGCGGTGGCCCTGCCAGGTGCCGGTGAAGCCGAGCATCCCGCGGGTCTCGGAGTACAGCTCGGCGTCGTCGAGGAACGTCTCGGCGATCCACTTCGCTCGCAGCGGGTCGCCGGGGAAGAGGACGATGGGGGCGATCCGGCCGGGCTCCGCCGCGATGTGGGTGCTCATCATTCCAATGTACCGATGCTCTTTGTTTGCAGATCTGGCGTATCGCGTCCTCGTTTGACATCATCGGACCGCGACGCGGCGACGATGCCGCGCCGCGATGCGGCATACGACGCCGCCGAAAGGAAGACCATGCCAGACCAGATCTTCACGTTCGCCGCCCTCGCGCTGTACTTCGCCGGGATGCTGCTCATCGGGTGGTTCGCGTTCCGCCGCACCTCTGACCACGAGGACTACATGCTCGGCGGTCGCAACCTGCCGCCGTGGGTCGCGGCTCTCAGCGCCGGAGCATCCGACATGTCGGGGTGGCTCGTGATGGGTCTGCCCGGCGCGATCTACGTCTCGGGACTCATCGAAGCGTGGATCGCCGTCGGACTCACGATCGGCGCATACCTGAACTGGCTGCTCGTCGCCCCGCGCCTCCGCGCCTACACCGAGGTCTCGCGCAATTCGATCACCGTGCCGAGCTTCTTCGAGAACCGACTCCGCGATGGCACCCGCCTGCTGCGCATCATCTCCGGCGTCGTCATCCTCGTGTTCTTCACGCTCTACATCTCGTCGGGAATGGTGGCCGGAGGTGTGTTCTTCGAGAGCTCCTTCCAGGGCGACTACCTGGTAGGCATGCTCCTGGTCACCGGAGTCACCCTCGCCTACACGCTGTTCGGCGGCTTCCTCGGCGCCTCTCTGACCGACGTCGTCCAGGGACTGATGATGGTCATCGCTTTGATCGTGGTGCCGGTCGCGGCCATCGTGGCGATCGGCGGTTTCGGCGAGACCGGCGCGCTCATCGCCGAGGCCGCCCCCGACCACCTCTCGCTGTTGTCGGGCACCGCCCTCACCGGCGGCACCGTGTTGGCGATCGTCTCGGCACTGGCCTGGGGCCTCGGCTACTTCGGCCAGCCGCACATCATCGTGCGGTTCATGGCGCTGCGCTCGCCGCAGGAGGCCAAGAGCGCCCGTCGCATCGGCATCTCGTGGATGGTGCTCTCGCTCGGAGGCGCCGTGTTCTCCGGCCTGGTCGGCATCGCGTTCATCGCTCAGCGCGGGATCGATCTCGCCAACCCCGAGACCGTCGTCCTGCTCATGTCGCAGACCCTGCTGCATCCGTTCGTCGCCGGTCTCGTGCTCGCGGCCGTGCTCGCGGCCATCATGAGCACCGTCTCGAGTCAGCTGATCGTGAGCTCGTCGGCTCTGGTCGAAGACATCTACAAGGTCTTCCGCAAGACCCCTCCGTCGAGCAAGACACTGGTGCGGCTGGGACGGATAGGGGTGCTGGGTGTGACCGTCATCGCGGCCGTGCTCGCACTCACGCCGAACGACACGATCCTCGGCCTCGTCTCGTTCGCCTGGGCCGGCTTCGGGGCGGCATTCGGCCCCATCATCCTGCTCAGCCTCTTCTGGCGACGGCTCACGAACTGGGGTGCGCTCGCCGGCATGGTCGTCGGCGCGGCGACCGTGTTCCTCTGGAAACCGTTGAACACGGGGCTCTACGAGTTGCTTCCGGCGTTCGTCTTCGCGCTGATCGCCGCTGTGGTGGTGAGTCTGCTCACGTATCGCTCGAACCCCGAGATCGACGAGGAGTTCGCCGAGGCCGGGGCGATGGTGGCGGCGAAGTAGGTCAGCCCCCCGCCCGCCTCACCATCTCGCCGATCCAGATCGGGGCGAAGGGCGAGGTGCAGCCGGGAGCCGTCGGGTAGTCGGCGAGGACCTGCAGGCGGTCGCCGATCGCGAGGGCCCGCTCGCGCAGGTGCGGATGATGGATGCCGATCTGCGCGAGCGTCTCGTTCATCGCCCACTGCGGCCGTGCCGGGGCATCCTTCATGTGCGCCTCGATCAGGTCGAGCAGATGGTCGAGGTCGAGGCCGTCGGGGTCTGTGACGACCCGCACCGACGTGAGCGACCAGGCCGCCGCGGCGACCGTCGGATCGGCGTCGTCGAACCAGCGCAGGCGCATCTCTTCGGCGAGCGGGGTCTTCTTGGCGACGTAGTTCACGAACCAGTCGTTGACCTTCGGCGCATCGGTTTCGCGCAGCATGGCGTCGAGCTCGTCGGCGGTGAAGTCCTTCGGGCGGCAGACGAGGAGGGCGAGCAGGCGGGCGGGCGTCTCGCCGGTTGCCCACAGCTCCTGCGCGAGCGGCTGGTCGACCTTGACGGTCTTCGCCAACGCGCGCAGGCGGCTGAGGTGGATGCCGTGGTCGTCGCCGCGCTTCTCGTTGGCCGCGCGCATCTTCGGATCCTCCAGGGCGGCGAGCTCGGCGAGCGCCTGGTCGAGGGTCACATCGCTCATGGGACCAGAGTAGGCCGCCTCGCCCACATTGCGACGTGCGGATGCCGGCGGATCAGTCCTCGTCGAGGAGCTCGCCGCGGATGCGACGGAGGTCCTCCATGAGTGATCCGATGAGGATCCAGTGCTGGCTCGACGGCGGCCGGATCACGAGCGGAGCGGTGAGGGCGGGGATGGCCGAGGTCAGCGTCTCGGGTTCGGGGGCGACGTCGGCGATCTGTACGGCGAGGCGCACGTCGTGCCCGGCGCGCCGCAGCTGCTCGGCGATCGCGATCACTGCGGGTTCCTCGCCGATCGAGTCGTCGTAGTGGTCGGCGTAGGCGCGGGTCATGCCGATCACCTGCGTGACGATCGGCGACAGCCGCTCGAGCAGCGCGCGCATCTCGCGCAGGTCAGCACGGTGCGTGGATCTGCGGGGATTGAGGGTGAGCGATTCCTCTCCCGCGGCGATGGCGGCATCCGCGGCATCCTTCATCGGGCGCAGCAGGCGGGCCTCGAGCATCAGCTCCTGCATCCGTGCCGGGGGCTGCGGGTTCGGGAGGGCGTCGGCCAGTCGGTCGAGGCTCGCCGCGAGTTCGGCTCCGAGCAGGCCGAGGTGGTGACGAGCGGGGGCCACGAGCACGGGCGGCACGATCAGGGCGTTCACCACGATGCCGATCGCGACGCCGATGAGAGTCTCGATGATGCGGGCGAACGCGTACTCGGGGCTCGACGAGCCCAGGGCGAGCACGAGCATGGCCGAGATCGCGACCTGGTTGCCGGTGCCGGGGGACGCTCGGAAGATCCAGGCCACGAGCATCGCGACGACGATCGCGAGCAGCACGATCCAACTCGGCGAGCCGAGGAGCAGCCCCAGGCCCATCGCGATCACGACGCCCGCGATCACGCCGATGCTGCGTTCGAGGGCCTTCGAGAGCGACTGGTTGACGCTCGGCTGCACGACGAGGAGGGCGGCGATCGCAGCGAACACGGGAAGCTGCGAGGGGAAGACCCACCCGGCGATGAGCCAGGCCGCGATGGTCGCCGCCGCGGACTTCACGACCTGCAGCAGCGGGGATCGCTGGCTGGCGCGGATCGCGGCGGGAATGCGCATGAGTCCACGGTAGACCCGCGCGCCGCTCCCGCATCTGCTGATCGGGAAGGGGTGGATGGTTTCGAAGATTGCTGATATACCGGCGTAACCAGTTAGTGGTTCGATGTACCCATGGACCAGGGACAACGGCTGCGCGGTGAAACCGTCGCGGTCTGGGCCACGGTCGTCTGCTTCGTGCTCGGTACCGCTGCCGGCTTCCTGCTGCTGGGGCCCGAGCCGCGGATGCTCATCGGCAGCGGCTCCCTGGCGCTTCCCGCCGCCTCCGCCGCCGGAGTCATCGCCGGTGGCGCGTTCGTCGTGAGCACGCTCCGGCATCGCCGGAACGAGACCGCGCCCATGCCGCGCTGGCAGCGCATCATCACCGATATCTCGGCGATCGCCCTCACCGTCGCCTTCGCCGGTGTCGCGGGCATGGGCGTGCTCCTCGGCACCCAGGTGCTGGCGATCGGGCTGCAGGGTCTCGAACTGACCCTCGTCGGTGGCGCCCTCGTCACCGGATTCGCCGCGGCGGTCGGCGGACGCTTCGCCTTCGCCGCGGGCATCGGGCTGCGCACGGCCGACCTGTCGAGCATCCTGTTCGGCTATCTGGTGATCGGCACCCTCTTCGCGATGGTCACCGCCGCAGACCCCCGATGGTGGGAGATCAACTTCTCGCAGCTCGGCATGGGCGACGACGCCTGGGCGTTCAACGGCACCCTGGTCGTCGCCGGTGCGCTGGTCGGTACGGTCGGCGCGTACATCGGCCGCGACCTGCACCGGATCCTCGGCGACCCGGCGCTCGGGCGGATCGCGGTCACGTCGGGGCTGTGGATCGTCACCGGGTTCGCGCTCGCCGGGGTGGGGCTGCTGCCGCTGCACCGCTTCCCCGACGCGCACAACATCGTGGCGCCCATCACGCTCTTGTTCTTCGCGGCATCGATGACCGTGACTGCGGTCGTCGTGCCCGGGGCGCCGCGCGCGCTGAGCATCACCACGATCGGGGTGGGTGCACTGGTGATCGTCGCGTTCGTGCTGTTCGCGGTGTTCGGACTCATCACGATGACCGCCCTCGAGGCGATGGCGGTCGGCCTCGGGCTGCTCTGGATGACGACCCTCGTGCGTGTGCTCGCGATCCTCTCTCCCGACGTGCCGCGTGCGTCGGGGCGTGCGTACCTCCTGCACGCCTGACCCGGGCGCCGAGCATCCGCCTTCGAACGGGTGCTGTCAACCCCGTCGTCTCGATCGGCGATGCCGTGCTGAATAGGACTCCGACTTACAAGGAGGAATCACCATGGCGCAGATCATCGAGACCATCGACGTGGACGTCCCCGTCACCACCGCCTACAACCAGTGGACGCAGTTCGAGAGCTTCCCGCAGTTCCTGTCGGAGGTCGAGTCGATCACGCAGATCGACGACACCCACAACCGCTGGAAGGTCAAGGTCGGCGGTGTCGAGCGCGAGTTCGACGCCGAGATCACCGAGCAGCACCCCGACGAGCGCGTCGCGTGGAACAGCATCGGCGGCGACACCGAGCACGCGGGTGTCGTGACCTTCCACAAGCTCTCCGACATCCAGACGCGGGTCACCGTTCAGATCGACTGGGAGCCCGAGGGCTTCGTCGAGAAGGTCGGCTCTCTCGTGGGTGCGGGGTCGCACGCCGTGAAGAAGGACCTCGAGAACTTCAAGGAGTTCATCGAGACGCGCGGCGCCGAGACCGGCGAATGGCGGGGCGACGTCGACGCGTAACCGGCGCGAGCTCGATCGCCGAGCCACCCCCTGCAGTCCAGCCACCCCCTTCCGCCTCGCGCAGGAGGGGGTGGCTCGCGTGTGAGGGGGTGCGTCGGCCGAAGATAGGGAATCCGCCCGATGCCGGGAGGGTGCCTCAGAGCGTTGTCTAGGGATACGACAACGAGGAGGCGTCATGTACGAGCAGACCTATTCCCACCAGGTGGTCACCGCATTCGAGCAGCAGCGGCTCGCGCAGGAGATCGAGCGGCGGCGGTCGGTCCGCGAGCACGCCGACCAGATCGTGCCGCGTCCGATGGGCGTGATCGGGCGGATGCTGGCGCGGCGGGCGAGCGCACTCCCTGTGCCGGGTGATCGCCGCGGGGCGCGCGCGCCGCAGGGGCCGGTGACGGATGCCGCCCCGGCACGCAGCCGCGCCGCCGGTGCGCCGAGCGAGCCGGTCGCGGCCCGGTGAACCCGGTCGTCGCGCTGCGCCGAGACCGAGCCCATGCCGGCGATCGGGCGAGCCCGGCGGATGTCGGAGGGGAGTGGCACGATGAAGGCATGTCCTCCTTCGCGCCGAGTCCTGCGATGGTCGGGCGCGACGCCGAGATCGGCCTCGTGCGCCGGCTCTTCGACGGTGCGGCCGAGGGCGTCCCGGTCGGTGTGCTGATCGACGGCGAGGCGGGCATCGGCAAGTCACGGCTGCTGCGCGAGTTCGCGACCGAGGTCTCGGCGCGCGCCGACGTGCACGTGGGCTGGTGCCTCGATCTCGGCGCGGCCCGCACCGCCTACGGGCCCCTCACGGCGATCCTGCGCTCGATCGTGGGGCATCTGGGCGCCGAGCGCGTGCGCGAGGCCGTCGGCGTCGGCGCCGAGGCGCTCGGCATGCTGCTGCCCGAGCTCGTCGACGAACCGGCCGACCGGGCACGCACCAGCCCCGACCGCCTGCGCGACGCGATCGCCACGCTCATCGAGACCGCGGCCGAGGCGGCCCCGCAGGTGCTCGTGATCGAAGACCTGCACTGGGCCGACGAGTCTACGCTCGCGCTCCTCTCCTTCCTGCTGCGCACTCTCGCGCGGGGCCGGGTACTCCTGCTGCTCAGTTGCCGCAGCGACGATGTGCGTCGGGGTGACGCCGTGAGCCGGTTCATCGTCGAGGCGACGCGCTCCCGTCTGATCGAGCGCGTCACCCTTCCGCGGCTCGACGGCGACGCCGTGCGCGCCCTGGCCGAGCAGCTCACCGGCCGCTCGGTCTCCGACGGTGCTCTCGCCCGCATGCAGGAGCGTGCCGAGGGGGTGCCGTTCTTCGTCGAAGAGATCGCCGACTCCACGGCGGGCCCGCTGCCCGACGGTCTGCGCGATGTGCTCCTCACCCGTTTCGACCGCCTCGGCGACGACGCGCAGCGGGTTGTTCAGGTCGCTTCGGGAGCCGAGCGCCCCCTCTCGCACCCGCTGCTGTCGACGCTGGCGGGGCTGCCCGAAGACCGGCTCGACGAGGCGATCCGCGAGGCGGCGCGCGGCGGCATCCTGGTGATCGATTCCGACCTCTACCGGTTCCGGCATGCGCTGCTGCGCGAGGCCGTGCACGACGACCTCCTGCCCGGTGAGCGGTCTCGTCTGCACCGGGCCTACGCCGAGGCGCTCGAGGCGCAGCGCGACGGCACCGACGGGGTCGACACGGCGTCGCTCGCGCACCACTGGCACCTCGCGCAGGACGAACCGCGGGCTCTCGTCGCCTCGATCGACGCGATGCGCGACGCGAAGGGGCGCTTCGCGTTCGCCGCCGCCGCGCGCTTCGGCGAGCTCGCGCTCGAGATCTGGCCGAGTGTGCCCGACGCCGCGGCGGTCGCCGGCCTCTCGCACGTCGATCTGCTGCAAACGCTCGGGTCGGTGCTCCGCAACGCCGGCGACGGTGAGCGCGCGCTCGCCGTGATCAGCGCGGCGCTCGATGAGATCGACCCCGCGACGGTCGCGCCGCGGCTCCATGCCCGCCTGCTGCGCGACAGGGCCCAGTACCTCGCCAACCTCGGCCGCTCCGGGGCGATCCCGCTCACCGAGCAGGCACTCGACCTGGCGGCGCGGGTCGGCGACGATGCCCTGCACGCCACCGTTCTCAACCAGCTCGCCAGCCGCTACATGGTCGCCGGGCGACTGCACGACGCGCTCCGCGTCGCCGACGAGGCCGAGCAGATCGCGAGCCGGGCGGGTGACCGCGATCAGATGTCGATCGCCGCGAACGTGCACGGCGTCTCACTCGCGCACCTGGGTGACCTCGCGAGCAGCATCGTGGAATTCGATCGCGCGCGCGACCTCGCCCTCAGTTCCAACGCCGACCTGCGCTACCGCGTCAACTATTCCGACGCCCTCACCCTGCTCGGTCGTTACGGCGAGGCCGTGCTCATCGCCGAAGAGGGCCTCGCCCTCGCGCGATCGCTCGGCGTCGGTCGCAGCTCGGGCTCGATCATGATGCAGAACATGTCGGTCGCGCTGTTCGAGCGCGGCGAGATCGAGCGGGTCGACGAGATGATGTCGCGCGATCATCGGCAGGGAGCGCTGCGGGTCTTCCGCATGTACTCGAGCATGACGCGGGTGCGCGCTCTCGCCTGGCGCGGGCGGTCGATCGAGGCCGCCGACATGCTGCGCGAGTGGCGCCCGGCCTTTCTCGAGACCGGGCAGACCGAGCGGCAGATCTGGTACGACCTCATCACGATGACCGTCGCCGTGGCCGAGAGCGCGGGAGATCTCGACGGTGCGCTCGCCGAGATCGTCGCGATGCTCGACGACGACGGGCCCGTGCTGCTGCACCAGAGGCGGCTGCTGCTGCAGGCGGCGGCGATCATCGCCGAGCTGCGCGCCGGAGGCGACGACACCGCCGCGGTGACGGAACGGGTGGCGGACGCCTGGGCGGCACAGCCCACCCAACTGCTCGCCGACTCGTGGTCGCCGATCGTCGCGGCGCTGCTCTCGCCGTCCGACCCTGCGCTGCAGCGGGCGATCGACCTGGCCGAGGGAGACGACGTGCCCGTGGTGTTCCGCGTGATCACCCGTCTCGAGCGAGCCCGACTGCTGCTGCGCGCGGCTGACCGCGTGGCGGTGGCGACGCTGCTGGCCGAAGCCGCGGCGATCGCGCAGACGCTCGGCCACGCCCGCCTCACGACGACGGTCACGACGTTCGCGCACGCGGCGGGGCTCTCGCTCGATGCGGTGAACGGAGACGCGCCGTCGAGGGCATCCGCTTCCGGTCCCGACGCCCTCACCGCCCGCGAACGGCAGGTGCTCGACCTCCTGGCCGAGGGCCTGAGCAACCGCCAGATCGGCGAGCAGCTCTTCATCAGTGTCAAGACGGTGAGCGTGCACGTCTCGGCCGTGCTGCGCAAGCTCGGCGTCAGCACGCGCACCGAAGCGGCCGTCGCCCTGGGCGCGCGCACGCCCGCCCAGGTGAACTCCCGAGTGGGCGTGATACGGTGACCTTGCTCCTCCTTCCGGGGGAACGTTCATCACCGGCCCGCGAATCTCCACGAGACGTGTGCGGCCCTCTACACGGATCCGACTTCTGCGCCGATCGGTTCGGCACGGATTCCGAAAAACTCTCAGCTCACGCCTCCCTCCGGAGAGCGTCACCCTGTACCCATCGGATGCTCCGATGCGGTGCTGCGGCCGTGTACAACAGCGGCCACATCAAAAAAGAAAGAAGAAAACACATGGCCACTGGCACTGTGAAATGGTTCAACGCGGAAAAGGGCTTCGGCTTCATCGCTCCCGATGACGGCACCGACGACCTGTTCGCCCACTACTCGGCGATCACCGGAAGCGGCTTCAAGGAGCTGCGCGAGAACCAGAAGGTCGAATTCGACGCCGAGCGCGGCCCCAAGGGCATGCAGGCTGCGAACATCCGCGCCCTCTGATCCCTCGTGATCGTACGAAGCCGGTCGGCTCCTTCGGGAGCCGGCCGGCTTCTTCGTTTCGGGCGAGGGTGCGCAGCCGACGGGTGAGGGTCACCGGAATACGGGTAACGAAGCGACCGTTCGAATTGAGGTTCGCCTTACTTCGGGTTACATTAGGTCAGCCTTACCAAACCGGCGCGACTCTGCGCCTCACCCCTCCTCAACCCGAAGGGATCTGCTGTGCGCACTTCTCGTCTCCTCGCCGTCGGTGCCGCCGCGGCACTCGCGCTGAGCCTCACGGCCTGTGCGACGTCCGCCTCCGAGAGCGGTTCGGATGGCGGCGCCAACCCGGCCGCCGACGACGCCTTCCCCGTCACGATCGAGCACGTCTACGGTGAGACCACCATCGAGACCAAGCCCGAGCGCGTCGCGACCGTGGCGTGGGCGAACCACGAAGTGCCGCTCGCCCTCGGCATCGTGCCGGTCGGCTTCAGCAAGGCCAGCTGGGGCGACGACGACGACAACGGCATTCTGCCCTGGGTCGAGGAGAAGCTCGACGAGCTGGGCGGCGAGGAGCCGGTGCTCTTCGACGAGGCCGACGGCATCGACTACGAAGCCGTCGCCGACACGAACCCCGACGTCATCCTCGCCTCGTACTCCGGCCTGACGCAAGAGGAGTACGACACCCTCTCCAAGATCGCGCCGGTCGTCGCCTACCCCGAGATCGCCTGGGGCACTCCGGTCGACGAGATGATCGAGATGAACTCGAAGGCCCTCGGCCTCGAGGAGGAGGGCGAGGCCCTCATCGAAGACCTCCACGCCGACGCCGAGGCAGCGCTCGAAGAGAACAGCGTCCTCAAGGACAAGAAGGTGCTCTTCGCGTTCTTCGACCCGACCGACCTGAGCCAGATCGGTTACTACACGGCCGTCGACACGCGCCCCGGTTACCTGCACGACGATCTTGGCCTGCCGTTCCCGTCGATCGTCGAGGACTCGGCCGACTCCCAGGAGTTCTACCTGTCGGTGAGCGCCGAGGATGCGGCGAAGTTCGACGACGTCGATGTGATCGCGACCTACGGCGACGAGTCGCTCATCGCGACCCTGCAGGCCGACCCGCTGCTGTCGAAGATCCCGGCCATCGCCGAGGGGCGCATCGCGATCCTCCCGGATGCTACCCCGATCGCGGCATCCGCCAACCCCTCGCCGCTGTCGATCCCGTGGGGTCTCAGCGACTACCTCGCCCTGCTGGCCGCACCGCTCGCTCAGTAATCGATCGGTCCGCTCGCGCGGAGTGACCTCTCAGTGACCGCTACGACCACCATCGCACCGGGCGCCGCAGACCTGCGGCGCCCGGTGCTGGTGCGCACGCTCTGGCTTCTCGCCGGAGTCGCGCTCCTGCTCGTCCTCAGCATCCTGTCGGTGTCGTTCGGCGTGCGCGCGGTGTCGTTCGACGACATCGCCGCGGCGTTCAGCGGCCACAGCGACACGATCGAACAGGCCGCGATCGTGAAGCGCATCCCGCGTACGGTGCTCGCTCTGCTCGTCGGCGCCGCGCTCGCCCTCTCGGGCGCCACGATGCAGGCCGTCACCCGCAACCCGATCGCCGACCCGGGAATCCTGGGCGTCTCGAACGGCGCGTCGCTCGCCGTGGTCATCGGCCTCGCCTTCTTCGGGCTGGCCAACCCGTACGGGCAGATGGTGTTCGCGATCGTCGGCGCCGCCGTCGCGGCGACTTTCGTCTACACCGTCGGGTCGCTCGGACGCGGCGGCGCGACCCCCCTCAAACTCGCACTGGCGGGCGCCGCCACCTCGGCCGCGTTCGCCTCGCTCATCAGCGCCATCATGCTGCCGCGCGTCGATCTGCTGCAGACGTTCCAGTCGTGGCAGGTCGGTGGCGTCGGCGGCGCCGAGTGGCCCCGCATCGCCCTCACCGCCCCGGTGCTCCTCGTGGGGGCGCTCATCTGTTTCGCCAGCTCGCGGGGCATGAACTCGCTCGCGCTGGGCGACGACATGGCCAAGGGCCTGGGCGAGCACGTCTTCCGCACCCGGATGCTGTCGGCCCTGGGCGCGGTCATCCTCGCCGGGGCCGCGACGGCCATCGCCGGACCGATCGGGTTCGTCGGCCTCGTCATCCCCCACGTCTGCCGCATGCTGATCGGCACCGATCACCGCTGGCTGCTGCCGTTCTCGGCGGTCGCCGGCGCCGCGCTGCTGACCGCGAGCGACATCGTCGGCCGTGTGATCTCGCCGTCGTCCGAAGAGATCCAGGTCGGCATCATCACCGCGATCATCGGCGCCCCGTTCTTCATCTGGATCGTCCGCCGTCAGAAGGTGCGTGAGCTGTGACCACGACCGACCGCACGAACCCCGCCGGAGGCACCGGCCCCGCCGGCGTCCCCGACCATACGCTCGACCGCCCGGAGCAGACGGCATCCGCCCGCGTCGCCGCGATCGTCGCCGGGCGCCGTGCGCGCCACCGCCGCCACGCGACCGCGACGATCGTGCTCGGCATCCTCGTCTTCGTGCTGTTCGCCGTCGCGCTCATGGTCGGCAACACCTTCTACACGCCCGTCGAGGTCATCCGCGTGATCTTCGGCGAGACCGTTCCCGGAGCCTCGTTCACGGTCGGCGACCTGCGTCTGCCGCGCGCGGTGCTGGCGATCCTCACCGGCTTCGGTTTCGGCATCGCGGGTGTGAGCTTCCAGACCCTGCTGCGCAACCCGCTCGCCTCGCCCGACATCATCGGCATCTCGGCGGGCGCGGGCGCGGCGGCCGTGTTCGGCATCATCGTGTTGTCGCTCAACGGGCCCGTGGTCTCGGTCTTCGCGCTGGCCGGTGCCGTGCTCACCGCGCTCGCGATCTACCTTCTGTCGATGAAGGGCGGCTTCGCCGGCACGCGGCTCATCCTGATCGGCATCGGCGTCGCCGCCATGCTGCAGAGCCTCATCTCGTACATGCTGTCGCGCGCCGCCAACTGGGACATCCAGGCCGCGATGCAGTGGCTCACCGGCAGTCTCAACAACGCCTCGTGGGAGCGAGTGCTGCCGATGGCGATCGCCGCGGCCGTCATCATGCCGCTGATGCTGTCGCAGGGCAGGGCGCTGGGCGCCCTGCAGCTCGGCGACGACTCGGCCTCCGGCCTCGGCATCCGCGTGAACCTCACCCGGCTGCTGTTCATCCTCGGCGCCGTGACCCTGCTCGCCTTCGCGACCGCAGCGACCGGCCCGATCGCGTTCGTGGCGTTCATGGCCGGACCGATCGCGGCGCGCATCACCGGCCCCGGAGCCAACCTGCTCGTGCCCAGCGCCTTCGTCGGCGCGGTGCTCGTGCTCGGCAGCGACCTGATCGCACAGTTCCTGCTCGGCACCCGCTACCCCGTCGGCGTCGTCACCGGTGTGCTCGGCGCCCCGTACCTGATCTACCTGCTCATCCGCACCAACCGCTCGGGAGGATCGCTGTGACCGTCTCGCACAGCCTGTCGGCCGAAGGGGTCACCCTCTCCTACGGCGACCGCACCATCATCGACGGCCTCGACCTCACGGTCGCGCCCGGCAAGATCACGACGATCGTCGGCGCGAACGGATGCGGCAAGTCGACGCTGCTGCGCTCGCTGGCGCGCCTGCTCTCGCCGGCGGCCGGACAGATCGTGCTCGACGGAAAGTCCGTGCACGCGCGGCCCACCAAGGAGGTCGCCCGCATCCTCGGGTTGCTTCCGCAGTCGCCGGTCGCCCCCGAGGGGATCGCCGTCGCCGACCTCGTGGGCCGCGGGCGGCATCCGCACCAGAAGACGCTCGCGCGCTGGAGCGCCCACGACTACGAGGTCGTCGCCGACGCGCTCGATGCCACCGGGGTGACCGAGCTCGCCGACCGCAGCGTCGACGAACTGTCGGGTGGCCAGCGTCAGCGCGTGTGGATCGCGATGGCGCTCGCGCAGGAGACCGACATCCTGCTGCTCGACGAGCCGACCACGTTCCTCGACGTCGCCCACCAGGTCGAGGTGCTCGACCTGCTCACCGACCTCAGCGTCGCCCGCGGCACCACGATCGTGATGGTGCTGCACGACCTGAATCTCGCCGCACGCTACGCCGACGAGCTCGTCGCGATGAAGGAGGGGCGCGTGCATGCCATCGGCGCCCCGGCCGACGTCGTCACCGCCGAGCTCGTCGAGGAGGTCTTCGGCCTCCCCAATCAGATCACCATCGACCCGGTCTCCGGCAAGCCGATGGTCACACCCATCGGGAGGCACCATGTCCGCTGAGACCACCACGACCACCGAGAAGCCGGCGTACATCCTCGCCCGTGCCGAGGTGCGCCGGGTCGAACGCGTCTCGCCCAACTTCGTGCGGGTGACCTTCGGCGGCGCCGACCTCGACGACTTCGGGACCCCGGGCGGGGTGTTCGACGCCCGCATCAAGCTGATCTTCCCGCCGGCATCCGGCATCCTTCCGCCGCTCGAACGCGACACCCCCGACTGGTGGGCGTCGTTCCTCGCCGTGCCCGAGAACGAGCGCGGCACCATGCGCACGTATTCGATCCGGGATCTGCGGGTGGACCCCGCCTCGGGCGGCACCGAGGTCGACATAGATTTCGTGCTGCATCTCGCGCCCGGTCTCACCGGTCCCGCGTCGCGCTGGGCGAGCGCGGCCGAGACCGGCCAGGAGCTCATCATCATCGGACCGCGTCGCGGCGTGGTCGCGGGCGGCACCGAATACCGGCCCGGCGATGCGCCGTCGGTCGTGCTGGTGGGAGATGAGACGGCGGCCCCCGCGATCGCGCGCATCCTCGAAGACGCTCCGCGCGATCTGCGCGGCACGGCGTTCATCGAGGTGCCGTCGGCCGCCGACGAGCTCACGATCGACGCCCCCGCCGGGGTCGACGTGCGGTGGCTGGCGCGCGACGCCGACCAGGCGCACGGGCTCAGAGTCATCCCGGCGGTGCTCGCGCACCTCGGAGACGCGGATGCCTCGGACGAGATCGCCGTCAAGGACATCGAGAGCGACGACCTGCTGTGGGAGACGCCGGCGTATTCGGGTCTCGGCGAGGAGATCGCGGCATCCGATGCCCCCGGCGACCGTTACTTCTGGATCGCAGGCGAGAGCGGTGTGGTCACGACCCTCCGCCGCCATCTTGTGAAGGACCTCGGCATCGACCGCGGGCAGGTCGCCTTCATGGGCTACTGGCGTCGCGGCGTCGCCATGCGCGGCTGAGTATTCCGGTAGGCCGCCCGTCACGCACGGTGCGGGATCGATATGTCACGTCAAATGCCTCTGAGGCGTGACATATCGATCCCGCAGCGGATGCCGGCGAGCCGGCCTTACTTCGCGAGGAAGTCCTTCAGCGCTGCGTTGACCTCGTCGGCGTGGGTCCAGAGCAGGCCGTGCGGGGCGCCCTCGACCTCGACGTACTCGGCCGCGGGAACCGCCTGGTGGAAGCGGCGGGCGGTGGCGTCGATCGGGAGGATGTTGTCCTTCGTGCCGTGCAGGATCAGCGTGGGCTTCGCGGCGGCGGCGACGGCCTCGACGTCGGCGCGGAAGTCCTCGATCCACGACGAGACGACGGCGTAGGCGGCGACGGGGGCGCTGCCGATCGCGACGTTCCAGCTGCCGGTGACGGCCTCCTGGCTGATGCGCGATCCGAGGTTCTCGTCGAGGTTGTAGAAGTCGTTGTAGAACTGCGTGAACCAGGCGAAGCGGTCGCCCTTGGCTGCGGCCTCGATGCCGTCGAAGACGTCCTGCGGCACGCCCTCGGGGTTGTCGTCGCGCTGAACGAGGAACGGCTCGAGCGAGGCGAGGAAGGCGAGCTTGGAGACGCGGTCGGCGCCGTAGCGGCTGACGTACCGGGCGAGCTCTCCGGTGCCCATCGAGAAGCCGACGAGCACGACATCGCGCAGGTCGAGCGTCTCGAGCACGGCGTTGAGGTCGGCGGCGAAGGTGTCGTAGTCGTAGCCGACGTTCACCTTCGACGATCCGCCGAAGCCGCGGCGGTCGTAGGTGATGACGCGGTAGCCCTGGGCGAGGAGTTCGCGGGTCTGGCGCTCCCAGCTGTGGCCGTCGAGCGGGTAGCCGTGGATCAGGACGACGGGCTGGCCCGATCCCTGGTCTTCGTAGTAGAGCTCGATCGGGGCGCTGTTCTCGTTTCCGACGGTGATGTAACCCATGATCCTGATCCTTTCGGTGCCGCGAGAACGATCGTTCTCGCTTGATGTGATCAATCTAGAGAACGATCGTTCTCATGTCAAGTAGACTTCTGACATGACCGACGACGAGGCACGCGAACGCATCCTCTCCGCCGCCGAGGAGCTCTACTACCGCAGGGGATACGCTGCCGTCGGCATGGATGAGCTGCGCCAGTCCGCCGGCGTGTCGCTGCGCCGCCTCTACGGCCTCTTCCCCGCGAAGAACGACATCGTCGCGGCCGTGCTCGCGCGCAAGCACGGCGAGTGGGAATCCGGCCTGACAGCCGCGGTGGCGGATGCCGGTGGCGACGCGCGCACGCGGCTGCTCGCCGTCTACGGATACCTCGAGAACTGGTTCTGCACCGACGACTTCCGCGGCTGCGCATTCATCAACGCCTTCGGAGAGCTCGGCGGCACCAACCCCGAGGTCGCCGAGATCGTGCGCGCGCACAAGGCCTCGTTCCAGGAGTACATGACGTCGCTCGTCGCGGGCACCGGGGCCTCGCCGCTCCTCGCCGCGCAACTGTCGATCCTCGCGGAGGGCGCTCAGAGCACGGCCGCGATCTCGGGCGACGCGGCTGTCGCGGTGCAGGCGCGCAGCGCTGCCGAGGTGCTGATCGACGCGGCGGTCGCTCGCTGATCTCCACGCCCATTCGCTAGCCAGGCTAGACAATTGCCAGGCGAGAGTCAAGGGTCCTGCGCAGCAGTGGCGAGGTAGGTAGCGTGCCCCGCATGGAGACGCAGACGAAGACCCCGACGACGGGCATCGCCCGCCAGAGCCTCATCATCGCAGCGGCCGCGTTCATGCTGATCGCTGCCGCCGTCGGCGCCGGCGCATTCGGCGGAGCATCCGTCGATGACCTGCAGGACGGCGCGCTCTCGGCGCAGGGCTCGTACCTCGCTCCGGCCGGCCCCGCGTTCTCGATCTGGTCGCTGATCTACCTCGGCCTGCTCGCGTACACCGTCTGGCAGGCCCTGCCGGCCCAGCGGACGGATGCTCGGCAGCAGGCCGTCGGCGGATGGATCGCCCTCTCGATGGTGCTGAACGGTCTCTGGTTGGTGACCGCGCGCTTCCTGACGCTGTGGCTGACGGTGCTGGTGATCGCGCTGCTGCTCGCGACGCTCGCCCGCATCATCGTGCTGCTCGGGCGGTTCCCCGCGAAGAACCTCGCCGACCGCATCCTCACCGACGGGGCGAACGGTCTGCACTTCGGCTGGGTGACGATCGCGACCGTCGCCAACACCGCCGCGTGGTTCACGCAGATGGCGCCCGAGAGCTGGGCCGAGCAGGCCGACATCTGGGCCGTGGCCGTGCTCGTCGTCGTGGCGGTCATCGGTGTCGCCGCGGCTTTCGTGACCGGACGCATCGCCCCCGCGCTCGCGACGGCATGGGGTCTCGTCTGGCTCGCCGTCGGACGCTTCACCGACGCCCCGGAGAGCGTGCCGACGGGCATCGCCGCACTGGTGGTCGCCGTCGTGCTCGTGTTGGCGGGCGTGATCGGAGTCGTGCGAGGGCGGGCGGCTCGCTGAGACATCACTTCGGTATGGTGTGCGCATGACCACTGCGACGAAGACATTCACCGCGACGATCGGCGTCGAGGTCAAGGGCGAGACGTGGAGTTGCGTCGAGATCCCCGAATCCGTGGACTTCTTCGGGACCGGCAAGACCGTGCGCGTCGACGCTCAGGTCGACGACGTCGTTCTGGAGAACGTGGGGGCGATGGTCACCGGCACCGGCGGCCACATGGTGTCGCTGAACGCGAAGGTTCGCAAGACGCTCGGTAAGGACATCGGAGACCAGGTTCAGGTGACCGTCACGCCTCGGTAGTCTCCCGTCACACGACGAGGCGGTAACCCATCCCCGACTCGGTCAGCAGGTGCACGGGGGCGCTGGGCTCCGGCTCGAGTTTCTTGCGCAGCTGCGACATGTAGAGCCGCAGGTAGCCGGAGTCGGAGACCTGCTCGCTGCCCCAGATCTCCTTCAGCAGGTCCTGGCGGGTGACGAGGGCCCCCGGATGCCGTGACAGGTGCTCGAGCATCCGCCACTCCGTCGGGGTCAGGTGCACCCGTGAACCACCGCGCGTGACGGTCTTCGTCGCGAGGTCGACGACCACGTCGCCGAACGTCACGGTCGACTCGCCGCCGGCCGGGACCGCGCGCCGCGACAGCGCCCGCAGGCGGGCGAGGAGCTCGTCGACCTGGAACGGCTTGGTCACGAAGTCGTCTGCTCCGGCATCCAGCGCCTCGACCTTGTCGGCCGAGCCCGTGCGTCCCGAGACGACGATGATGGGCACGTTCGTCCAGCCGCGCAGGGCCTGGATCACCTCGATGCCGTCGAGCCGCGGCATGCCGAGGTCGAGCATGATGAGGTCGGGGTGGGTCTGGGCGGCGGCGGCGACCGCGGCGGCGCCGTCGGGCGCGACGACCACCTCGTATCCGTGCGCGGCGAGTGTGATGCGCAGGGCGCGCACCATCTGCGGATCGTCGTCGGCGATGAGGAGCTTCACTCCGTGTCCTCCGTGTCGGCGCCGGCCAGCGGCAGTGAGATGACCATCGTGAGGCCGCCCCCGGGGGTGTCCTCGGGAGTCAGGCTACCGCCCATGCCCTCGGCGAAACCGCGCGACAGGGCGAGTCCGAGACCCAGGCCGGTCGTGTTGTCGGTGTCGCCGAAGCGCTGGAACGGCTGGAAGATGCTGTCGTGCCGCTCAAGCGGAACCCCCTCTCCGCGGTCGACGATGCGGATCTCGGCGCGGTCGCCCAGGGTGCTCGTCGACACGAGGACACGGGTTCCCGCCGGCGAGTGGCGATGCGCGTTCGCGAGCACGTTCACGATCACGCGCTGCAGAAGCACCGGGTCGGCCTGCAGGGCGGGCAGGGAGGGGTCGAGGGCGAGCTCGACGTCGGCGGGCCCGAGGCCGAGTTCGTCGACGGCGGCCAGCACGGGCCCGGTCGCGTCGAGGCGCGTCGACGACACGGCGAGCACGCCCGCTTCGACACGGCTGACATCGAGCAGGTCGGTGACGAGGGTCGAGAGGGTCGCGAGGCTCTCGTCTGCCGTGGCGAGCAGTTCGGCGCGGTCGTCGGGCGAGAGGTCGTGGGCTCCGCGGAGCCCGCCGATCGCCGCGACCGCGGAGGCGAGCGGGCGGCGCAGATCGTGGCTGAGTGCGGAGAGCAGGGCGCTGCGCACCTGGTCGGTCTCGGCCAGCGCGGCGGCCTCCTTCGCCGTCTCACGCAGACCCGTGTGCTCGATCGCGGCCGCGAGCTGCGCGACGATCGCATCGAGCAGGCGCCGGGCCGGGGCATCCAGCGCATCGCCGCTGAGCTCGAGCACGGCGTGCGAGCCGCCGACCTCGACCGAGGTGGTGCGACCGTCGGCGAGCGGCTCGCCGTCGCTGGCCAGCACCTCGCCCTCGGCGGTGAGCAGCCGCACGCCGCTGAGCCCGAACGCCTCGCGCGTGCGGCTGACCAGCGCCAGCACGGCGTTGTCGCCGCGCAGAACGTTGCCGGCGACGGCGGCGAGCAGCTCGGCCTCGGCGGTCGCGCGCTTGGCGGTGCGGGCACGGCGTGCGGCCTGGTCGACGATGATGCTCACGAGGATCGCGATTACCACGTAGAGCGCGAGCGCGAGCACGTGCAGGGGGTGCGCGACGGTGATCGTGAACAGCGGCGCGACGAAGAGGAAGTCGAGGGTGATGCCCGACAGCACGGCCGCGAACACGGCGGGGCGGATGCCGCCGATCAGCGCCACCACGACCACGAGCAGCTGATACGCGAGCACCTCGGAGGTGATCGACTCGGGGCTGCGGAACGCGAACATGATCCAGGACAGCAGCGGCCCGAAGGCGAGTGCGACCGCGAATCCGAGCAGCTGCCGTCGCCAGCCGAGCGCCCCGCCGGTGATGCGGGGGAGGGCGATGCGTCCGCCCGCGGCGGCGTGCGTGACGATGTGCACGTCGATGTCGCCCGAGCGGCGGATGACCTCGGAGCCGATCCCCGGTCCGGTGAGTGCCGCCATGAGCCGCCCGCGCCGGCTCACGCCGATGACGAGCTGCGTGGCATCCGCGCCCTGTGCGAACTCGACGAGCGCGCCGGGGATGTCGTCGCCGATGATCTGGTGGAAGCTTCCGCCGAGCGATTCGACCAGCGCACGCTGCGCCGCGAGCGCACCGGGGGTCTCGTCTCGCAGGCCGTCCTGCGTGGAGATGTGCACCGCGAGCAGTTCGCCGCCCGCCGAACGGGCGGCGATGCGGGCGCCGCGGCGCAGCAGCGTCTCGCCCTCCGGTCCGCCGGTCAACGCGACGACCACGCGCTCGCGCGCCTGCCAGGTGCCCTCGATGCCCTGCTCTGCGCGGTAGCTGCGTAGCGCGCTGTCGACCTCGTCGGCGAGCCACAGCAGGGCCAGTTCGCGCAGCGCCGTGAGGTTGCCCAGTCGGAAGTAGTTCGACAGCGCGGCGTCGATGCGCTCAGCCGGGTAGACCAGACCGGCCGAGAGGCGGTCGCGAAGGGTCTGCGGAGCCAGGTCGACGACCTCGATCTCGTCCGCGGCCCGCACCACGGCATCCGGGATCGTCTCCTGCTGCGCGATGCCGGTGATCTTCTCGACCACCGCGTTGAGCGACTCGATGTGCTGCACGTTCACGGTCGTCACCACGTCGATGCCGGCGTCCCGGATCGCCTCGACGTCCTGCCACCGCTTCGGATGCCGCGAGCCCGGAACGTTCGTGTGCGCGAGCTCGTCGACCAGGGCGATCTCGGGACGGCGGGCGATCACGGCGTCGACGTCGAGCTCGGTGAGCGCGACGCCTCGGTGCTCGGTGGTGCGCCGCGGCACCTCGGGCAGGCCGATCGTCTGGGCGAGTGTCGCGGCACGGCCGTGGGTCTCGACGACCGCGATCACGACATCGCGGCCGTCGTCGAGCAGGCGTCGCCCCTCGGCGAGCATCTCGAAGGTCTTGCCGACGCCGGGGGCCGCGCCGAGGAGAACGCGGAGCCGGCCCCGCCGCTCTCGTGTCATTCGCCCTCCCGCTCATCGAGCGCGAGATTGAGTTCGGCGGCGTTGATGCGCTCTTCGCCGAGGAATCCCAGATCCCGCCCTTGAATCCTAGACTCCACGAGCTGGCGCACCGTGCCTTCGGCGAGGCCGCGCGCGGCCGCCACGCGCGGCACCTGCAGCAGGGCGTACGCGACGCTGATGTGCGGGTCGAGTCCCGATCCGGATGCCGTCACCGCATCGGCCGGCACCTCGGCGGGGCTCACGCCCTCTCGCTCGGCGATGGTCGCCCTGCGCTCCTCGATCGCGGCGATCAGGTCGGCGTTCTCCGGGCCGAGGTTGCTGCCGCTCGAGGCCGCGCCGTCGTAGCCGTCGCCGGCGGCCGAGGGACGGGACTGGAAGTACTCGGGGAGCGCGTCGCCGTCGGCATCCGTCGCCGGCTGGCCGATCAGAGCGCTGCCCCTGTCGTCGGCGAGAGGTGAGCCGTTCGCCTGCCACGGCAGGAGCAACTGGCCGATGCCGGTGACGACGAGCGTGTAGCCGACGCCGAGCACGAGGGTGAGGACGAGCATCGCGCGGACGGCGACGCCCGCGGTGCGGACGGTGGTGCGGGTGGACGACATGAGGGGCCTTTCAGAAGCCGGGGAGGAGGCTGACGACGAGGTCGATCAGCTTGATGCCGATGAACGGCGCGATCACGCCGCCGAGTCCGTAGATCAGCAGGTTGCGCTGCAGGATCTGCGAGGCGCTCGCCGGGCGGTACTTCACCCCGCGCAGCGCCAGCGGGATCAGGAACACGATCACGATCGCGTTGAAGATGATCGCGCTGGTCACGGCGGATGCCGGGGAGTGCAGCTGCATGATGTTGAGCACCGCCAGCCCCGGGAAGACGCCCATGAACATCGCCGGGATGATGGCGAAGTACTTGGCGATGTCGTTCGCGAGCGAGAACGTGGTGAGCGCGCCGCGGGTGATGAGCAGTTGCTTGCCGATGCGCACGATGTCGATCAGCTTGGTCGGGTCGGAGTCGAGGTCGACCATGTTGCCGGCTTCCTTCGCCGCCGACGTGCCGGTGTTCATCGCCACGCCGACATCGGCCTGCGCGAGCGCCGGTGCGTCGTTCGTGCCGTCGCCGGTCATGGCGACGAGGCGTCCGCCCTCCTGCTCGCGCCGGATGAGGGCCAGTTTGTCTTCGGGGGTCGCCTCGGCGAGGAAGTCGTCGACCCCGGCCTCGGCGGCGATCGCCTTCGCCGTGAGCGGGTTGTCGCCCGTGATCATGACGGTGCGGATGCCCATGCTGCGCAGCTCGTCGAACCGCTCGCGCAGTCCGTCCTTCACGATGTCCTTCAGGTGCACGACGCCGAGGATGCGGTCCCCTGAGGTCCCTGAGCCTGTCGACGGGCTCTTCACCGCGACGACGAGGGGAGTTCCGCCGCTCTCGGCGACGGCATCCGTGCGGCTCATCAGCTCGGCATCCGTCTGCGCCGACCCGCCGGCGAGCCACGCCCGCACCGCCGAACCTGCTCCCTTGCGGACCTGCGTGCCGTCGGCGAGGTCGAGGCCGCTCATGCGCGTCTGCGCTGTGAACGGCACCACGACGGCGTCCGTCTGCTCGTCGAGGCGGATGCCGCGGCTCGCCGCCAGCGCGACGATCGATGCGCCCTCGGGCGTGGGGTCGGCGAGCGAGGCGAGCGCGGCGGTGCGCAGCAGCTCGTCGGCGTCGACACCCGGCAGCGGCAGCACCTCGTGGGCGCGGCGGTTGCCGTACGTGATCGTTCCGGTCTTGTCGAGCAGGAGCGTGGTGACGTCTCCGGCCGCTTCGACCGCGCGGCCCGACATCGCGAGCACGTTGCGCTGCACGAGGCGGTCCATCCCGGCGATGCCGATGGCCGAGAGCAGGGCGCCGATCGTCGTCGGGATGAGGCACACGAGCAGGGCGATGAGCACCGGGATGCTGACCGGCGACGCCGCGTACGACGCGATCGGGTTGAGCGCGAGCACGACGATCACGAACACGATCGACAGGCTCGCGAGCAGGATGTTCAGCGCGATCTCGTTCGGAGTGCGCTGGCGGCTCGCCCCCTCGACGAGCGCGATCATGCGGTCGACGAACGTCTCGCCCGGCTTCGAGGTGATGCGCACGACGATGCGGTCGGAGAGCACACGCGTGCCACCGGTGACGGCGCTGCGGTCGCCGCCCGACTCGCGGATCACCGGGGCGCTCTCGCCCGTGATCGCCGACTCGTCGACGGTCGCGATGCCCGCGACGATGTCGCCGTCGCCGGGGATGAGCTCGCCCGCCTCGACGATCACGAGGTCGTCGCGCTGCAGCTCGACCGACGAGATCTCGACGGTCTTCACGTCGAACAAGTGGGTCCCTGAGCTTGTCGAAGGGTCCCACCCCGCAACAACCCGCCGCGCCATCGTGCTCGTGCGGGTCTTGCGCAGGCTCGCGGCCTGCGCCTTGCCGCGGCCCTCGGCGACCGACTCGGCGACGTTCGCGAAGAGCACCGTGAGCCACAGCCACACGGCGATCCCGGCCGTGAACGGTGCGGGCACGGGGGTGCCGCCCGACTCTCCGGGGCCGCCGAGGAAGGGCTCCGCGATCGCGAGCACCGTGGTGAACGCGGCGCCGACCCAGACGATCAGCATCACGGGGTTGCGCACGAGGGCGGCGGGGTTGAGCTTGCGCAGCGCCCCGGGAAGGGCGGCGGTGAGCTGCGGCCAGCCGAAGGTGCGCGGTGCCTTCTCGGCGGACGGGGCGGATGCCTCGGCATCCGCTTCTGGAGTGGTGATGAGTGTCATGGTCAGACGAGTCCTTCGGCGAGCGGGCCCAGGGTGAGCACCGGGAAGTAGGTGAGCGCGGTGACGATGACCGTCACGGCGAGGAGCAGGCCGACGAACTGCGGCCGATGGGTGGGCAGGGTGCCGACGGTCTCGGGCACCTTCTCCTGCGCCGCGAAGGAACCTGCCAGCCCGAGCACCAGCACGATCGGCAGGAATCGACCGAGCAGCATCGCCACGCCCAGCGCGGTGTTGAACCACGGGGTGTTGGCGGTGAGGCCGGCGAACGCCGAGCCGTTGTTGTTGGCCGCCGAGGTGAACGCGTAGAGCACCTCGCTCATACCGTGCACGCCGGGGTTCAGGATGCTGGTGGCCTCGACGTCCGCACGGATGCCGGGGATCGCGAAGCTCAGCGCCGTGCCGAGGAGCACGAGGGTCGGCGTGACGAGGATGTAGAGGCTCGCGAGCTTGATCTCCTTCGGACCGATGCGCTTGCCGAGGTACTCGGGGGTGCGGCCCACGAGCAGCCCGCCGACGAACACCGCGAGGATCGCCAGCACGAGCATCCCGTAGAGACCCGACCCGACGCCGCCGGGGGCGACCTCCCCGAGCATCATGTTGAGCATCGGCATCATGCCGCCGAGCGCTGTGTACGAGTCGTGCATCGAGTTGACCGCACCGGTGGAGGTGAGGGTGCTCGCGCTGCCGAACAGGGTCGAGCCCAAGATGCCGAAGCGCACCTCCTTGCCCTCCATCGCGGCTCCCGCGAGCTCGGGGGCGGTGCCGCGGCCGGCGAGTTCGAGCGCCGAGAGCGCGAAAGTCGAGACCAGGAAGATCGTGCCCATCACGGCCGCAATCGCGTAGCCCTGACGGTGGTCGCCCACCATGCGGCCGAACGCGCGGGGGAGCGCGAACGGGATCGCGAGGATCAGCAGGATCTGCAGCAGGTTGGTGAATCCCGTCGGGTTCTCGAAGGGGTGCGCCGAGTTGGCGTTGAAGAAGCCGCCGCCGTTCGTTCCGAGCAGCTTGATGGCCTCCTGCGAGGCGACCGGTCCGCCCGGAATCGTCTGCGGGTTTCCCGCGACCGTGGTGATGTCGGTGAACCCGGCGAAGTTCTGCACGACGCCGCCCGCGAGCAGGGCGAGCGCGGCGAGGATCGAGATCGGCAGCAGCAGGCGACCGAGGCCGCGGATGAGGTCGACCCAGAAGTTGCCGATCGTGGTCGACCCACGGCGGGCGATGCCCCGGATGAGGGCCACCGCGACGGCGAGGCCCACGGCCGCCGACACGAAGTTCTGCACCGTGAGGCCCGCGAGCTGCACGGTGTAGCCCATGGTCTGCTCGGGCGAGTACGACTGCCAGTTGGTGTTGGCGACGAACGAGGCCGCCGTGTTGAAGGCGAGGCCCTCGGGCACCTCGGGCAGGCCGAGCGACTCGGGCAGGAACGCCTGCAGACGCTGGAGACCGTAGACGAGCAGCAGGCCCACGACCGAGAACGCCAGCACACTGCGGGCGTAGGCCCGCCAGGTCTGCTCGGATGCCGGGTCGACGCCGATCACGCGGTAGACGCCGCGCTCGATGCGCGCGTCCCGCGGGCTCGTGAAGACGTGGGCGATGTAGTCGCCGAGCGGGCGATAGAGCAGCACGAGGGCGACGATGAGGACGGCGGCCTGCAGCACGCCGAACCAGATCTCGGCGCCCATCAGATGCGCTCCGCCGCGACGAGGGCGATCACGAGGTAGACGACGGCCGCAGCGGCGAGGGCCGCGGCGATGATCTCGAACACGATCACAGCTTCTCCACCCCCTTCGCGGCGAACGAGACGAGGGCGAACAGCGCGAGAGTCAGCGCGAGGTAGAGGATGTCGAGCACGTCACCGATACAACTCCGCGGGCGGCGGGCGCTCGACGATCCTCACGGTTCCCCTACGGTGGTTCGCCGGATGCATGCGCCTTGCTCACGCCGCGCTGCTCAGAGGGCGGGATGCCGCCGATAGTGACCCGTGAGTTCCTCGAAAGCTTGCGCAGCGAGCAGAAGCTCGACGTCGCGGCCGGGAGCCGCCACCAGCTGAATGCCGACGGGGAGCCCTTCGGGAGTGAAACCCGCGGGGACGGAGATGGCCGGGCAGCCGGTCGCGGAGATGATCGTCGATGCCCGCATCCAATCGAGGTAGTTCTCCAGTCGTGCGCCCCCGACCTCGCGCGGGAACTCCCACCGGGCGTCGAACGGCGCGACCTGCACGGCGGTCAGCACGAGAAGATCGTGCGCGGAGAAATACGCTTCGACGGACGCGGCGAGGCGACGGCGCGCGTCATCGGCCGAGAGGAGATCTTCGGCGGTGAGCGAGAGCCCGAGTTCGGTGTTCCACACGACCGTGTCTTTGATCTCTTCGCGATGCTCACGCATCAGTTCGCGGTAGTCGGCGGCGAAGTCGTAGGCCCTCGTCACACGGAAGACCTCATCCGCGTCGTGCAGGTCGGGGATACGGTCGTCGACATGCGCGCCGGCGTCCGCGAACACGCCGGCGGCGGTGCAGACGATCTCGTCGACGTCGGACTCGACGGCGATCAGGCCATCGAGGTCGCTCGAGAAGCCGATGCGGAGCCCTCGGAGACCGGCACCCTCGGCGTGGCGGTCGGGGTGTGCGAACTCGGACCGTTCGAAGACCGAGCCGGGTTGGGGTATCGATAGCGGGGCGCCCGGCGCAGGGCCGCAGGCGACCGACATCATCAGCGCGACATCGCTCACCGTTCGCGCCATGAACCCGGGCTGCGCGAGCCATTCCCACGGGTTCGCCGGCAGCGCATGCGGGATGCGCCCGTTGCTGGGGCGCATTCCGACGATGTTGTTGAAGGACCCCGGCGTGCGCAGAGACCCGCCCATGTCGGAGCCGTCTCCGGATGCCTGGATTCCGGCGGCGATGGCTGCGGCCGCTCCGCCCGACGACCCTCCGGCCGACCGACCGGTGTCGAAGGGGTTCACGGTCGTCCCGAAGACCTTGTTGAAGGTGTGCGAGCCCGCGGTGAACTCCGGCACGTTGGACTTGCCGCTCGTGACGACGCCGGCCGCTCGAAGCCGCGCGATGATCAGGGCGTCTGCGGCGGGGACGTTGTCGAGGAGCAGGGCCGAGCCGCGCGTGGTGGGGAGCCCCGCGACATCCGTGGATTCCTTGTGGGTCATCGGCACGCCGTGCAGGGTTCCCAGTTGCGCGCCCGCGGATCGTCGTGCGTCCGCCTGATCGGCGCGATCGAAGGCGCGATCGTCGTCGCGGGTGACGATCGCGTTGATGGCGGGATTCACGGCATCGATTCGCGCGAGGTGGTCGGCCAGCGCTTCGCGCGCGGATATCTCCCCCGAAGCGATACGGGCAGCGAGCTCCCGGGTGCTCAACCAGGTCAGTTCCGACTCGTACGCGACGTGCGAGGTCACGAGCGCTCCCTATGTTTCGTGGACGTATCGCTTCTGTTCCGTCTTTCGAACATACTGTACGTTTAGAAAATCGTAAACGTAAGGTGAACGGACCCCCACTACTCGAGGAGGAGTTTTATGAAAGGTCTGTGGAAAGCCGCAATCGCGACGACGGCGGTGCTCGCCGTCGCCCTCACCGGATGCTCGGGCGGCGGGTCGGATGACGCCTCCGACTCCCCGCGCGAACTCGTCATCGGATCAGCCGATCCGGTGCCCGACCTCACGCCCGGCCGCCAGAGCAACGTCTACGGGCTCATGATGTCGATCTTCAGCCCGCTCACCTTCATCGATGCAGACGGCGAGCTCAGCTACGTCGCCGCCGAATCGGTCGAGAGCGACGACAAGACGACGTGGACGATCACGCTGCGCGACGGCTGGACCTTCCATGACGGCACACCGGTCACCGCCCAGGACTACGTCGACAGCTGGAACGCGGTCGCGCTCGGGACGAACGCGTTCGCGAACTCCGGTCAGCTCGCGTCCATCGAGGGCTATGCCGACCTCAACCCTGCGGAGGGCGAACCGACCGCCGATCAGATGTCCGGACTGAAGGTCGTGGACGATCGCGTCTTCACCGTGGCGCTGAGCCAGCCCGACAGCCAGTTCCCCGTGCAGCTGTCCCAGGCCCAGACCGCCTTCTACCCGATGCCCCAGAGCGCCTTCGACGATCTGGTGGCGTACGGGAAGAAGCCGGTGGGCAATGGGCCGCTCGCACTCACGGCAGAGTGGGTCGAGGGCGAGCCTCTCGTCGCCGAGCGCTTCGACGCCTACAAGGGCACGGAACCCACAGTCGACAAGATCACCTGGGTGCCCTACAGCGATCGGCTGACGGCGTACACCGATGCGCTGGCGGGAAACCTCGACCTGACGGCGCTCCCCGCCACGAGGTCGTTGCAGGTATCCGGCGACTTCGATGAGGAGAACATCTACAGCTTCTCGGCCCCCGGAATGAACTATCTCGGCATCCCGTACTGGGATGAGCGGTTCTCGGACGTCCGGGTGCGCCAGGCGATCTCGATGGCGATCGATCGAGACGCCATCAACGAGGCGATCTACGGCGGACTCAACAAGCCCGCCACCGCCTGGACCCCCGCCGTCATGCCGGGTAACCCCGACGGCGTGTGCGGTGAGTTCTGCGAGTACGACCCGGATGCCGCCGCGGCACTGCTCGAAGAGGCCGGCGGATTCGATGGAGAACTCACGATCCACTTCCCCGGTGGAGCAGGTCATGAGGATCTCTTCAACGCGGTTGCGAACTCCCTGCGACAGAACCTCGGTATCGAAGCCGTCGCACGACCGTCCGTCGGGTGGGCGGAGTTCGGTGAGGCCAGGAACACCCAGACGCTAGACGGCCCGTTCTTCTCGCGCTGGGGCGCTCTCTACCCGAGCCAGCAGTCGACTCTGCGAGCGATGTTCTCGAGTGCACCCGTGTGCAAGAACTGCGGTGGAGCTCTCGACCCGAAGGTGGATGCCGCGCTGAAGCAGGCGGATCTGACCGGCGGTGAGGACGGCACGGCGTATGCGCAGGTGCAGGAGATCCTTGCCGAGGACTTCCCGATCGTGCCGTTGTTCGACGAGTCCTACAACTACGTCACGTCCGATCGTGTCGAGAAGGTGACCGCCTCAGGCGTCGGCGAACCCATCCTCACCGAGATCGTCCTCTCCGACGACTGAACCGCCGCCCTCGCATATGTGGAGATTCCTCAGCCAACGACTGCTCGAACTCGTCATCGTCTTCTTCGGCGTCACGTTCGTCATCTACTGCGCGGTGTTCCTGCTGCCCGGTGATCCGATCGAGGCGCTGGGCGGCGACCGTCCACTCCCCGAGAGCGTGCAGCAGCAGCTGCGCGAGCAGTACGGGCTGGATCAGCCGATCTGGCAGCAGTATCTCAACTATCTCGGAGGACTGTTCCAGGGAGATCTCGGTACGACCTTCACCGGTCAGTCGGTGAGCGAGCAGATGGCCAGCCGGTGGCCGACGACCATCACCCTCGCGCTCACCGCGTGGACGCTGACGGTGCTGATCAGCGTCGTCCTGGGGTTGGTCGCGGGGCTGCGTCAGGGATCGGCGGTCGACAGGTCGGTACTTCTGGGAACCATCATCGCCGAATCGGTTCCGGTGTTCGTGATGGGTATCACCGCCCAGTACGTGTTCGGCATCATGCTCAAGTGGACACCCATCGCCGGAGTCGGCGATGGGTGGCCACGGGCATTCATCCTGCCGGCGCTGATCATCGCCATCTACGGATTGGCCGGGGTGTCGCGTCTTATGCGGGGCAGCGTGATCGACACGATGCAATCGGACTTCGTCCGGACCCTCCGCGCGAAGGGGCTGTCGCGCCGGGGCATCGTCGGGCTGCACGTCACGCGCAACGCGGCAGCTCCCGTGGTCAACGTGCTGGCGATCCAGCTGGGTTCCCTGCTGGGCGGCACGGTGGTGATCGAGGCGATCTTCAACATCAACGGGGTCGGTCAGTTGCTTTACAAGGCCATTCAGGATCAGCAGGGCACGGTCGTCGTCGGCGTCGCCACCACGCTCGTTCTCATCTTCCTGATCACCAATGTCGTCGTCGACGTCATCTCCTCGCTCCTCGACCCCAGGATCCGCAATGACTGAGCCCGCGACCGTAGCCATCGACGGCAACTTCGACCGCGCGACCACGCGCGGGCTCTGGGCGACGCTCCGTGGGCGCCTGCAGTTCTGGGTGAGTGTGGCTCTCCTCGGCTGCCTCGCGATCATCGCCGTCATACCGGGTCTCCTCTCGGGACTGTTCGGTCAGAGCGATCCCCGCGCGTGCGATCTGCTCGCATCGAACCGCCCACCCGGGCCCGGTCACCCGTTCGGGACGGATGTGCAGGGTTGTGACGTCATGGCGAACGTCCTCTTCGGCACGCGGACGTCCCTGTTCATCGGGCTGACCACGACGGCGATCTGCCTCGTCGTCGCCGTCGTCCTCGGCACCCTCGCCGGTTACCGCGGAGGGTGGGTCGACTCGCTCATCGCGCGCGGCGCCGATGTCGTTCTGGGTTTCCCGTTCCTCCTCGGGGCGATCATCGTGCTCAACACGGCTCCCGACCGCACTCCGCTGCTGCTGTCGGCAGTGCTGGCCTTCTTCTCGTGGCCGACGTTCGCCCGACTGATCCGCAGTTCGGTCAAGGAGGTGCGCGAGCGGGAGTTCGTACAGGCGGCGCACGCGCTGGGCTTCTCGCAGCTGCGGGTGGTGATGTCGCACGTGTTGCCCAACTCTCTCGCGCCCACCCTGGCGATCGCTGCGACGATGGTGGGTGGAGTCATCGGCGCGGAGGCGACGCTGACGTTCCTCGGCGTCGGTCTGGTGCCGCCTTCGATCTCCTGGGGGGTGCAGCTGTCGACCGCGCAGTCGTACTTCCAGCTCGCTCCGCACACCGTTCTCTTCCCCAGCATCTTCCTGACCGTCACGGTGATCAGCCTCATCATGCTCGGTGACGCCCTCAGGGACGCCCTCGACCCGCGGGGTCGATCATGAGAGGCGCTCGGCGAGAACCGATGTGTCGCGTCGCTAGCCTGTGGGAATCACGCGGACGACGCCGGACGTCGCCGCAGTCACGGACCAATGAAGACGAAAGGGGCGTCTCGAGATGGCGCTGAATGCACTGAGCGACGAGATGATCGACTTCATCGATCGGTTCACCGATGCGTGGGAGCTGATGAGAGGCAAGAGGATGAGCGGACGCGTTCTCGGTCTGCTGATCATCACGGACGAGCCCTCGCTGACGTCGGCGGACCTGGTGCGGCTCCTGGATGCCAGCCCCGGAAGCATCTCGACGTCGACACGTGCGCTCATCGATTCCGGATACATCACCCGGCTGTCGGTGTCGCACAGCCGCGTCGCGCACTTCCGGGCGGAAGAGGATGTCTGGGGCGCGTTCCTCAGCCGGGAGAAGGTCGGTCTGCAGCGGATGGGCGAGGTGCTGCGCACAGCGATGTCGACCTCCGTCGGATCTGAGCCGGCCCCTGCTCGCAGGCTGCGCAACGGTAGTCGCTACATGGCCTGGGTCGATCAGTTCCACCACAACCTGCTGGACCAATGGCGCGCGTACCGCGACCAGGACGAGGACACGCCGCCGCCGTCCGAGTTGCCCGCCGAGATGATCGCCGCGATCAAACGCGACAGCGAACGGAGAGACCGTGAGTGACCCCCTCCTGAGCATCTCCGATCTCACCGTCGACTTCGGCACGCGTCGTGACGGCTCGGTGCGAGCCGTCAACGGAGTGTCGTTCGATCTCGGGCGACGCGAGATCGTCGCGGTCGTGGGGGAGTCCGGCTCGGGGAAGTCCGTGACCGCGATGAGCGTGCTGGGGTTGCTGCCCGGGACGGCAGAAGTGGCGGGCCGGATCACCTTCGACGGGAAAGACCTTCTCCAGCTGGACGAACGAGCGCTGCAGAGGATCCGCGGACGAAGGATCGCCATGATCTTCCAGGACCCGTTCAGCGCCCTCGATCCGGTCTTCACGGTCGGATTCCAGATCCGCGAGACGCTGCGCCGACATTTTCCCGATCTCTCCGCCCGCGAGCGCAGGACTCGCACGATCGAGCTGCTCGCGTCGGTCGAGGTGCGCGATCCGGAGCGGCGGGCACGGTCGTACCCGCACCAGCTCTCCGGCGGGCAGGCGCAGCGCGTGGTCATCGCCATGGCGTTGGCGTGCGATCCCGAGCTGCTGATCGCCGACGAGCCGACGACGGCACTCGACGTGACGGTGCAGCGCGAGATCCTCGACCTCCTCCTACGCATCCGAGAACGTGAAGGAACGGCTGTGCTGCTCATCACGCACGACATGGGTGTCGTGGCCGACGTGGCCGACCGCGTCGTCGTGATGCGACACGGCCAGGTCGAGGAGACGCAGACGGTCGCCCGGATCTTCGAGCGCCCGGAGGCGGCGTACACGCGGCAGCTCCTTCAGGCGGTGCCTCGACTGGACGTGGCGGAGCGCGAGTCCATCGCCGACGAGGTGCCCATCCTCGAGGTCGATGATCTGAGCGTCGAGTATCGACGGGGGATCCGATCCGTGACCGCCGTTGAGCACGCGTCGCTGAGCATCGCGCGCGGCGAGATCGTGGCCCTGGTCGGAGAGTCGGGGTCGGGCAAGTCGACCATCGGCAAGGCCATCACCGGTCTCGCGCCGGTGACGGAGGGGCGCATCGTGATCGACGGCGTCGACGCGGTGCGCGCTCCCCGCCGCGAGGCGATCGCGTTGAAGAAGAAGATCGGCATCGTCTTCCAGAATCCGCAGGGCGCTCTGGACCCCCGGTGGACCATGGCGGAGTCGATCGGTGAGCCGCTCCGTGTGCACGGGCGGATGCGGGGTCAGGCGTTGAAGGCCCGCACCGACGAACTCCTCGATGCGGTGGGCCTCTCCCGGTCATGGGCCACGAGGTACCCGCACGAACTGTCGGGCGGGCAGCGCCAGCGCGTCGCGATCGCCCGCGCCCTCGCCCTCGATCCGCTCCTGCTGATCGCCGACGAGCCGACCTCGGCGCTCGACGTCTCGGTGCAGTCCACCGTTCTCGACCTCTTCCGCCGATTGCAGCAGGAGCTTCGTTTCGCCTGCCTGTTCGTCAGCCACGATCTCGCCGTGGTCGACAGCCTCGCGGACCGGATCGTGGTGATGAGCAATGCCCGCATCGTCGAGCAGGGGGAACGGCGTGAGGTCCTGTCGAATCCGCGGGAGGACTACACTCGCCGGCTTCTCGATGCAGCGCCCGTGCCGGACCCGGAACACCAGCAGAGACGACGAAGAGAGAGAGGAAGGGTATGACGACGGAAGCGATAACCGCGATGGTCTCGGACGACGAGATCGTGGTGCGGGCATCCTCCCTGCCGGAGCTCGACGGGTACCCCACGGTCGACGAACTGCTCGAGCGCGTCGAAGCGCTGCGGGAGGAGTTCCCCGACCTGGTCACGAAGCGCCGCGTGGGCACCTCCCGTCTGGGGGAGCCCATCATGCAGTACATCGTCGACGGCGGGTCGGATGCCGACGATCGGCGCACGCGGTGTCTGGTCGTCGGCGGGATCCATCCGAACGAACCGATCGGCTCGCACACGGTCATCCGGCTGCTCGACGATCTTCTGTACGACGCGTCGCTGCGGCAACGCCTGCGCGCCGTGTGGCACGTCATCCCCTGCATCGATCCCGACGGCATGCGGTTGAACGAAGGGTGGTTCGACGAGCCCTTCGACGGCGAGACCTACTTCCGCCACTTCTATCGTCCGCCGGGGCACGAGCAGGTGGAGTGGACGTTCCCGATCGATTACAAACAGAAATACTTCGACGCCACGCTCCCCGAGACCCGGGCTCTACAGCGTGCCATCGACGAGATTCGGCCCGACCTGTACATTCCGCTGCACAATTCCGAGACGGGCGGCGCCTACTACTACTTGTCTCCGGACGCACGCGACCTGGCGCCACTGCTGCATCGCCTTCCCGCTGAACTCGGTATCCCCCTGCACCTCGGCGAGCCCGAGGCCTCGCATTTCACCGAACTGGCCCCGGCCGTCTTCGCCGCCGGGACCTCGGAGGACGTCTACGAGTGGCGCGTTCAGAACGACCTCGACCCCGCGCCGCCCGGAGGAGCCGGCCAGTCCTCGACCAGCTATGCGAGCCGCTACGGCACACTCTCGCTGATCGCCGAGCTCCCCATCTGGCGGACATTCGGCGCCGACGACACCCGGCCTTCGGGAGAGAACTACGCCGCCCTGCTCCGATCGGCGGGGGAGGCGCTCATCGAGACCGGTACGCGCCTGACCGCACTGCTCGAGCAGGTCCGCCCGTCGCTCACCCTCGACTCGCCCTTCCTCCGGAGCGCGACGGCGTTCGTGCCCGGAATGACGCGTGCGGGGCAGCACATGGTCGATCGCGCGAGCGATCCGGCGAACGATCGGATCGCGGCCGTGGCCGAGCGGCCGATGTCGGTCGTGTGGATGTACCGTCTGCGCTTCGGCGGGGCTCTTCTGCGCGCTCTGCGGGCGGAGGTCGCAGCGGGGTTCGCCCCCGTCGCCGTCCGGAGAGCGGCCGATGAGCTCGCTCGATCGTGGAACGGCTGGTTGGCACGCCGTGACGCCGACGAGCGCCCGGAGGGCATCCCCGTCAGCGACGTGGTCGGGGTGCAGTACGGAGCCGTTCTCGGCCTGGTGGCGCTTCAGTCGCGTCGAATCCGCACTCGTCTGGAAGAAGGATCATGAGCCTCATCGCTACGACGCTGCCCACGCTGGAGGCGCTGCCCGATGACGCCGCGTCGGCCGACGTCGACGTCCTCGTGGTCGGCGTCGGGATGCGCGACGGCGCGCCGGACGTCGCCGCCCCCGCCCTGCCGAACGAGGTCTGCTCGGCGCTGACCGCCGCGGCCGTGGCGGTCGGGCATACGGGTGCCGCCGGGACGGTCGCGCGCATGCCGTCGCCGGCAGCGATCGGTGCGGCATCCGTCGTACTCGTGGGCCTCGGAGACGTCGCCGGACCCGGGACGGACGAGGCCCCGGCCGCCGCCGAGGTGCTGCGCCGGGCCGCCGGCTCGGCCCTGCGCTCCCTCGACTCCGTGCAGCGGGTCGGGATCGCCTTCCCCGTGACCGATCTCGCGAGCGTGGAAGCCGTGGCGGTGGGTGCGCTGCTGGGGGCGTACCGTCATACGGCGCACCGGACCCCGAGGTCGACGACGACCACCGAGCGCACCATCGCGGTCGCCGGGGGAGACGACGCGCGCCCTGCCCTCGACCGTGCCGCGACTCTCGCGCGCGCCGTCGCGGCGACCCGCGATCTGGTGAACGCGCCCCCGTCTCATCTGTACCCGGCATCCTTCGCCGATGCGATGATCGTCCAGGCCGGGGAGCGTGCTGACCGTTCCGTCGACGTGGACATCATCGACGACGACGAGTTGCGTCAGCGAGGATTCGGGGGCTTGATCGGCGTGGGATCGGGCTCCGTCCGCGGACCGCGGTTGGTGAGGGTCTCGTACGCTCCGGCTGGCGCGTCCCGCCATCTCGCGCTCGTCGGCAAGGGGATCACGTTCGACTCCGGCGGCATCTCCATCAAGCCTGCGGCGAACATGGAGAAGATGAAGTCCGACATGGCCGGAGCTGCGGCGGCGGCACAGGCACTGTTCGCCATCGCGGAGCTCGCTCTGCCCGTGCGGGTGACCGCCTGGCTGGCGCTGGCCGAGAACATGCCCTCGGGGTCGGCGCTGCGCCCGAGCGACGTGGTGAGCATCTACGGCGGCAAGACCGTCGAGGTCATCAACACCGACGCCGAGGGGCGTCTCGTGCTCGCGGATGCTCTGGTGGCCGCGCAGGAGGAGAAGCCGGACCTGCTCCTCGACCTCGCGACCCTCACCGGCGCCCAGGTGACGGCGCTCGGCTATCGGACCTCGGGCGTCATGGGTGTGCCGAGTGCACGCGACGCCGTGGTTCGCGCAGCCGATGCGATGGGCGAGCCGATGTGGGCGATGCCCATCCCGGAAGAGGTGCTCGCCGCCTACGAGTCGGGCACCGCCGACCTCAAGAACGTCGGAAAGCCTGCGGCCGGGATGCTCGGCGCGGCGGCCTTCCTCCGCGAATTCGTCGAGGAAGGAGTCTCGTGGGCGCATCTCGACATCGCCGGGCCCGCCTACAACTCAGATTCGGCCTACGGGTACACGCCACTGGGCGGCACCGGGGTGCCGGTGCGGACCCTCGTCGAGGTCGCCCGTGTGCTGGCCGACGATTCCGAGGTGACCGCATGACCGCGTTCGTGGGTGTGCAGGACATGGTGGAGTGGATTTCGCGCCGTGGTGCGGAGTCGATCATGACCGAGATGGCGGACACGATCGAGGCGGACTTCCGCCGGTGGGAGTCGTTCGACAAGAGTGAGCGGGTCGCGAACCATACGCCGTTCGGGGTGATCGAGCTCATGCCGATCAGCGATCCCGACGTGTACGCGTTCAAGTACGTGAACGGTCATCCGTTCAATCCGGGTCGCGGGTATCAGACGGTGACGGCGTTCGGTGTGCTCGCGGATGTGCACAACGGTTATCCGGTGTTCCTCGCGGAGATGACGATGCTCACGGCGTTGCGGACGGCGGCGACGTCGGCGATGGTCGCCCGTCGTCTCGCGCGGCCGGATTCGTCGACGATGGCGATGATCGGGGCGGGTAGTCAGGCGGAGTTCCAGGCGCTCGCGTTCCGGGGGGTGTTGGGTGTCTCGCGGCTGCGGATCTATGACGTCGACCCTGCGGCGTCGGCGAAGTTCGTGCGTAATCTCGCGCCGCGCGGGTTCGATATCACGGTGTGCGCGTCGGCGTCGGAGGCGGCCGCCGGTGCTGACATCGTCACGACGTGCACGGCCGATAAGGCGGTCGCGCAGGTGCTGGCGGATGCCGATGTCGCCCCGGGTATGCATATCAACACGATCGGCGGGGATTGCCCGGGTAAGACCGAGCTCGACCCGCGGATCCTCGATCGGGGTCCGGTGTTCGTGGAGTACACGCCGCAGACGCGCGTCGAGGGGGAGATCCAGAACGTCGCGGCGGACTTCCCGGTGACGGAGTTCTGGCAGGTGCTGAACGGCACGGCGGTGGGGCGCACCTCGCCCGAGCAGGTGACGATCTTCGATTCGGTCGGTTTCGCGATCGAGGACTTCTCGGCGCTGCGGCACCTGCGCGCCGACCTCGCGGGCACGGGTCTCGACACCGAGATCGACCTCGTCGCCGCCCCCGAGGACCCGAAAGACCTCTTCGGCTTCGCGACCTCACCCGTCCCCGTCGCCTGACGGCCCGCGTCGAGGAGAGCCCGGTCTCGCCCCGCCGCATTCGGCCGGGGCGAACGGGCCTATGCTCACGAGGTGGGAAACATCGCCGGCCGGGTGGCTACCGGCACGTGGGTCGTGATCGGGCTCGTCGTGGCCGCCGTCGTGTGCGTGCTCACCGGCCTGCTGCCGGGGACGGATGCCGGGGCCCTCGGCGAGCGGATCGCGCCCGTGCTCGGGTTCGTGGTCGCGATCACGATCGTCGCCGAGCTCGCCCGCGATGCGGCCGTGTTCGACGTGGTCGCGCAGCGCCTCGCCCGCTGGGGTCATGGCCGGGTGCTGCTGCTCTGGGCGCTCGTGATCGCGCTCGCCGTGGTGAGCACCGTGTTCCTCTCGCTCGACACGACCGCCGTGATCGTCACGCCCGTGGTCGTGGTGCTGGCGCAGAGCATCGGCGTGCCGCCGATCCCCTTCGCGCTGGCGACGGTGTGGCTCGCGAACACCGCATCGCTCGCGTTGCCCGTGTCGAATCTCACCAACCTGCTCGCGGCAGGACAGATCGGTGGTCCCGGAGCGTACTTCGCGCTGAGCTGGGCATCGACACTCGTCGGCATCCTGATCCCCGTGGCGATCCTCACCCTCGTGCACCGGCGCACCCTGTTCTCGGCCTACGACGTGCCGCCTCCTCGGCGCTCGGGCGATCCCGTGCTGTTCTGGTCGGCCACCGGCATCCTGGTCGTCCTCATGCCGCTGCTCGCCCTCACCCACGACGTGTGGGTCCCGGCATCCGTCGCCGCCCTGGCCCTGATCGTGCTGTTCGCCGTGCGCCGCCGCCGCGCCCTGCGGCTCGGTCTCGTGCCCTGGCAGGCGCTCGCGTTGGCGGCGGCCCTGTTCGTGATCGTCGAGACGCTGCACGCCCGCGGCATCCTGGACTTCCTCACCAGCCCGGTCGCCGGCGACGGACCGGGCGACCTGTTCCGCCTCGCGGCTCTCGGCGCGGTCAGCGCCAACGCGATCAACAACCTGCCCGCCTACCTCGTGCTCGAGCCCGCGGCGGGCGACCCCGTCGCTCTCCTCGCGTTGCTGATCGGCGTGAACCTCGGCCCGCTCATCACGCCGTGGGCATCGCTCGCGACCCTGCTGTGGCACCACCGGATCACGGCGCTCGGCGTCGAGATCCGCTGGGGCCGGTTCATGCTCTGGGGTGCAATCGCGGCGATCCCGACGGTCGCGGTCGCGGTGCTGGCGCTGGTCCTCGTCGCCTGAAACCGTCAGTGCTCGCGGCGCGCCATGGTGACGAAATGCCCGTATCGTCCGCCGGCTTCGCGATCCGCGAGCTGTGCCGCCCCGAGGTGCATCGAGCTGTGGATCTCGTCGACCGCGTGGGGGAGTCCGCGGATGCCCGGGGGCACCGCACGCATCCACGCCGCGTCGATCGCGCGCGGGTCGCGCTCGAGCACGGAGTCCAGTGCGGTATCGCGCTCGCGCTCGATCGAGGCGCGGGTAGCCGCGTCCACCCTCCCCCACGCATCGACGATGGCCCCTTCCGTTTCGTCGAGGACGGACTGCAGGACGCCACGGCGGAGGTGATCGGCGTCTCGGTCGGTGAAGCGATTACCGGCAGCCGTGCGCCTTCGCGAGACGGCCACGGTGAGGGCGAGGGCGAGGGCGAGGACGCCTGCGGCGAGCGCGGCGCACCACCAGGCGAACGTGTCGTCCGCCCACTGGCTGCGGCGCAGCGGCAGTGCGACGACGGAGCCGAGGGTGCCGACCGTCGCGATCCAGAGTGCCCCGGCCGCGAATCGACTCGGTACGCCCATCCGGGCGGGGCGGACCAGAGAGCCGCCGAGTGCGCCGACGGCGATGATTCCGGCCGCGGCGATCACCACGGCGCCTGTCGCCGGATCGAGCACCGTGCTGCCGCGGCCCAGCCCGAGCCCTGCCAGGATGCCCGCCGGGGTCGCCGCCGCCGCGACGACGCCGATCACGCGCAGGGCGTTTCGCCACGGGGCAGGGGCGAGTTCGTCGCGCGCCCCGGGGTTCGCTCGGATCTTCTCGGCCACGGTGGACTCCCATCGCGCGCGTGCCTCGGGTTCCATCGCGGCGCGTAGAGCCGCGACCCTCCGCGCATAGGGCGGATGCCACGACACCACCTCCCGATCGATGAAGGCCTCGATCGGGAGGTCGGCGCTGTTGCGGGCGACGGCGCCGAGGGCCTGGCCCCGACCGTCGGTGATGTCCGAATCGGCGCCGCTCATGGTTGCGAGATGTCGGTCCACCGGAAGGTCGCGCTGTCGTCGAAGGTTCCATCGCCGCGACCGGGCCGCTGAGAGAAGTAGAGGATGACGCCGGCGATGAGAGTCAGTGGACCGAGGCTCAGCCCGGCGGGCGCGAAACCGTCCGACACCGGGATGCCGAAGAAGAACTGCGGGATCGAGGCGAGAATCAGCAGCGAACCGATCCCGATCAACCAGAGTCCGGGTGTGCGGTACGGGCGTTTACGAACGCGGCGCCGACGGGTCATGCGTTTCACGATAGCGGCCGGTCGCACGCGCGTGTCAGAACGTCACTGCTGGGGCGGGCCCTCCGGGCGGTGGGCCCGACGGCCCGAGACGACCACCGGAGCGACCGGGCGCCCGGCGCGCTCCTGCCCGGGCAGCGGGCGGGAGCGACGGCCGTAGATGAGTTCCGACGAATCGAGCAGCCAGGGCACGAGCGTGATCGAGACTCCGTGCACGAGCATGAGCTGGCTGGCGAGGCGGCGCGCGCGGCGGTTGTGCAGGAACGACTCCCACCAGTGCCCCACGATGTACTGCGGCAGGTACACGGTCACGACCGACGAGCCGTGCTTCTCGCGGTACTGCGTGATGAACTGCGTCACGGGCTGCGCGAACGAGCGGTACGGCGACTCGACGATCACGAGAGGGACCGGCACGAGGTGGTCGGCCCACTCCTTCTGCAGGGTCGCCGCCTCATCTGCCGAGACCGCCACGTGCACGGCCAGGGTCTTGTCGTGCTTCGCCGCGATCGCGTAGTCGATGGCCTTCATGACCGGCTTCTGCAGGTGGCTGACGAGCACGATGGCGACGTCGCCGGATGCCCCGAACCGAGTCGTGTCGTCGATCGCGATCTCGTGCTCGACGTCGCGGTAGTAGCGCTTCACGCCGAGCATGAGGAACGCCAGGATCGGGATCGCGAAGAACACCAGGTAGGCGCCGTGCGTGAACTTCGTGATCGTGACGATCAGGAGCACCAGCACGGTGAGCGTCGCACCGGCCGAGTTGATCACGAGGCCCACGCGGGCGGATCGGCGATCGGATGCCGCTGCGCCGTCGCGAGACGCCGCATCGTGTCCGCGCAGCACGCGCCGCCAGTGCCGCACCATGCCGATCTGCCCGAGCGAGAACGACACGAACACGCCGATGATGTACAGCTGGATCAGCGTCGTCAGCTTCGCCTGGAAGATCACCAGCACGGCGATCGCGGCGATGCCCAGCAGGATCATGCCGTTCGAGAAGACGAGGCGGTCGCCGCGGGTGTTGAGCGACTTCGGGGCGTAGCCGTCGCGGGCCAGCACCGCGCCCAGCAGCGGGAACCCGTTGAAGGCGGTGTTCGCCGCCAGCAGCAGCACGCACGCGGTCGCGGCCTGTACGACGAAGAACAGGATGCTGCCGCCGCCGAAGGTCGCGGAGGCGATCTGCGCCATGAGGCTGGGTTGCGGATTCGTGCAGTCGAAGCCGATCAGGTCGCACGGGTTCTCGGCGTAGTGCACGCCGGTGATGAGCGCGAGCGCGGTGAGGCCGGAGAAGAGACAGATCGCGATCGTGCCCATGAGTACCAGGGTCGACTGGGCGTTGCGCACCTTCGGGGCGCGGAAGGCGGGCACTCCGTTCGACACGGCCTCGACGCCGGTGAGGGCGGAGCATCCGCTCGAGAAGGCGCGCAGGATCAGCAGGATCACGGCCGCCTGGCTGAGGCTCTCGGCCTGCACCGAGAAGTCCGCGCTGGAGGCGACCGGCGCATCGCCGAGGAACGTGCGCACGAGACCGGTCACGATCATCAACGCGACCGAGCCGATGAACACGTAGGTGGGGATCGCGAAGACGAGCGATGCCTCGCGCACTCCGCGCAGGTTCACGATGATGATGAGGATCACGAACCCGACCGCCAGCTCCACGCGGAACGGGTCGAGGCCGGGCAGCGCCGAGATGATGTTGTCGACACCGGAGGCGACCGACACCGCGACCGTCAGTACGTAGTCGACGAGCAGGGCGGCCGCGACGATCACGCCGGGGATCTCGCCCAGGTTCTTCGAGGCGACCTCGTAGTCTCCGCCGCCCGAGGGGTAGGCCTTGATGAGCTGGCGGTAGCTGAGCACGACCACGATCAGCAGCACGACGACGGCCACCGCGACGAGCGGAGTGAACGAGAGGAACGTGAGCCCGCCGATCAGCAGGATCATCACGAGCTCCTGCGGGGCGTACGCGACCGAGCTGAGGGCATCCGACGCGAAGATCGGCAGGGCCATGCGCTTCGGCAGCAACTGGTCGTCGACCTGGGCGCTCGTCAGGGGTTCGCCGATGAGGATGCGCTTGACCGCCGGCGCATCGCCGCCCTCTCTGAATTCTTCCGACACGTCGGGCGACACTACTCCTGCCGAACGGCATCCTGACGGCATCCTCACGGAATCCCTACGGGCCGCCGGGGCGCCCTGACGGAATCCTTACGCGCTGCCGGGCGGCGGCATCCGCAAAGGAGGAGATCTCTTGCAACGCAGGAGGAATGCTGGCGGATGCTCCTGCGGAACGCGAGATCTCCTCCGGAGCGGGTGTGCCCGAGGGGACGTGCCCGGGGCGTGCCGGTGGGCGGAGATCTCCGTGTCGGGCGGATGCTTCGGCCTCAGGTCTCCGCCCATCGGGGAGTTCTCCGCCCGATGCGGTGAGTCTGGGGGCGGGCTCGGGTGGCGGCATCCGCAAAGGAGGAGATCTCTCGCAACGCAGGAGGAATGCTGGCGGATGCTCCTGCGGAACGCGAGATCTCCTCCCGAGTGCGCGCGGGCGCCCATCGCCGCGGGCGGAGTTCTCCGTGTCGGGCGGATGCTTCGGCCTCAGGTCTCCGCCCATCGGGGAGTTCTCCGCCCGACGCGCGGGGTCGAACCCGCAGATGCACAGCCGTTTCCGATCACGGGTGGATAACGTCGAGATCATGACCACCCTCCCCGTCGATGAGATCTCGATCCAGGAGACCAAGGCCCTGCGGGACCAGTTCCAGCGGTTCCTGCGCGAGTACGAATTCGGCATGCGCGAGGTCGAGACGAAGATCTCGATCCTGCGCGACGAGTTCACCCACGACCACGCGTACAACCCGATCGAGCACGTCAAGAGCCGGCTGAAGTCGCCCGACAGCATCGTCGAGAAGCTCGCGCGCAAGGGCATCGACGAGCCCGACTTCGAGCTCATCCGCTCCGAGATCACCGACATCGCAGGCGTGCGGGTCACGTGCAGCTTCGTCGCCGACGTCTACCGGCTGTTCGACCTGCTCACCGCGCAGGACGACATCACGGTGCGCGTCGTGAAGGACTACATCGCCACGCCCAAGTCCAACGGCTACAAGAGCCTGCACGCGATCATCGAGGTGCCGGTGTTCCTGTCGACCGGTGCGCTGTCGGTGCCGGTCGAGGTGCAGTTCCGCACGATCGCGATGGACTTCTGGGCCAGCCTCGAGCACAAGATCTACTACAAGTTCTCGAATCAGGTGCCCTCGCATCTCGTCGACAGCCTGAGCGATGCCGCCGAGGCCGCCGCCGAACTCGACACCCGCATGGAGCGGCTGCACCGCGAGGCGCACGGGGTGCCGAAGCGCCAGCTCGCGCCCCCGCCCCCGCCGCGCATCGTCGAGGTGTAGCCTCGGCGCCATCCGATCGGTCGTCCGCTCCGAAGAACCGGGGAGCACCGTCACCGGTGGACGAGGAGGGCATCATGGCCGATCGGCCTAGTGGAAAGCGGTTCATCGCGTGGGCGGCGCTCGCCGGCCTGATCAGCGGGGCGGTGTTCCTCGCCGTCGCCGAGCTGTTCGCGCTCCTCGTCGCACGCAACGCGAGTCCCGTTCTCGCGGTCGGCGGGTTCGTGATCGACATCGTGCCGCAGCCGTTCAAGGAGTTCGCGATCGCGACCTTCGGCGAGTACGACAAGATCGCCCTGCTCGCCGGACTCGGCCTCGCGGTGGTCATCGCCTCGGCCATCGCCGGCATCCTGCAGCTCGTTCGGGCGCCGCTCGGCGTGATCGCGCTCGGCATCGCCGGCGTGCTGTCGACCGCGGCGATCGTGACGCGCGCCGGCGTGACGCCCCTCGCCTTCCTGCCTCCCGTGCTCGGCACGGTCGCGGGTGCGTTCATCCTCGTCCTGCTGATCCGCCGACTGCGCCGCTGGCGCGAGGCCGCCCTGGCCCCGGCCGCGGCGAAGAAGCCCCCCGTCGACCCGTCGACGCCCCCGCTCACCAAGCCGTCGCCCACCGACCTCGCCACCGCCGACTCGAAGGTCGGCGTCAGCCGCCGCGGGTTCTTCGGCCTCGCCGCGATCGCCGGCATCTCGGCCGTCGTCGTCGGGGTGGCATCGCGCGCGGTGAGCATGACGGTCTCGTCGGTCGAGAGCATCCGCAAGGCCCTCAAGATCCCCGCTCCGGCCAGCACCGTCACCATCCCCGACGGCGCCGAGCTCGACGTGCCGGGGATCAGCCCGCTCTTCACCCCGAACAAGGACTTCTACCGGGTCGACACGGCGCTCACCGTTCCGACGATCGACCCCGACACCTGGCGCCTCGTGATCGACGGCATGGTCGACGAGCGGGTCGAGCTGAGCTTCCAGGATCTGCTCGGCATGGGGCTCGACGAGTACGTCATCACCCTGACCTGCGTGTCGAACGAGGTCGGCGGCGAACTGGTCGGGAACGCGAAGTGGCTCGGCGTACCGATCCGCGACGTGCTCGCGAAGGCCGGCGTGAAGTCCGGTGCCGACATGGTGCTCTCGCGCAGCGTCGACGGTTACACCGCCAGCACGCCGTTGGCGTCGCTGACCGACGACAACCTCGACGCGATCCTCGCCGTGGCGATGAACGGCGAGCCGCTGCCGCTCGAGCACGGCTTCCCCGTGCGCATGGTCGTGCCGGGCCTCTACGGATACGTCTCGGCGACCAAGTGGCTGACCGAGCTGAAGGTCACGACCTTCGCTGACGACGAGGCGTACTGGACCCCGCGCGGCTACAGCGCCGAGGCCCCGATCAAGTTCTCGTCGCGCGTCGACACCCCGAAGCTCGGCGAGGCGGTCGAGGCCGGACGCATCCCGATCGCCGGGGTCGCCTGGGCGCAGTCGGTGGGCATCGACCGGGTCGAGGTCAGCATCGACAACGGCGAATGGACGCCGGTGACGCTGTCGAAGGCCATCAACGACGACACCTGGGTGCAGTGGTTCATGGAATGGGATGCGACGCCGGGCACCCACTACGTGGCGGTGCGGGCGATCAACAAGAACGGCGACACGCAGATCGAGGAGCGCGCCCCGATCGCGCCGAACGGCTCGTCGGGCTGGCAGCGCTCGCTCGTACGGGTCAACTGACCTGTGCGGGTCGACCCGGCGCGTCCTAGGGTGGACGCATGACCTCGCCCTCCGCCTGTGTGATCACCGTGTCCGACCGATCGTTCGCGGGGGAGCGCGAGGATCGCGGCGGCCCCATCGCCGTCGGGCTGCTGCGTGAGGCGGGATGGCACTGCCCGGATGCCGAGATCATCGCCGACGGCGCCGACTCCGTCTCCGACGCTCTGCGACGCGCGCTGGCCCGCGGCGTGAAGCTGATCGTCACGACCGGCGGCACGGGGATCGCACCGCGCGACGAGACGCCCGAAGGCACCCGTCCGGTGATCACGCGCGAGCTTCCGGGGATCGCCGAGGAGCTGCGTCGTCAGGGTCTCGCCGACACCCCGAAGTCGGTGCTGTCGCGCGGCCTCGCCGGCGTCGTCGACCCGTTCGGCGCCCTCGTCGTGAACCTGCCCGGCTCCACGAATGCGGTCTCCGCCGGCGTCCCGATCGTGCTCACGGTCGCCGCGCACATCGTCGACCAGCTCGCCGGCGGGGACCACGGATGAACGACGTTCGCATCGCGCGCGTGATCGACGCGCCCCTCGATCTCGAGGCGCACCTCGCCGCGGTCGACGATCCCACGCTCGGTGCGGTCACCACGTTCATCGGGCGCGTGCGCGACAACGACCCGGATGCCGACACGCCGGTGGTGGGTCTGGAGTACAGCGCACACCCCGACGTCGAGGCCACGCTGCGCCGCATCGCCACGGAGGCCGAGGGCGAGAGCGGCGCGCTCGTCGCGGTCAGCCACCGCATCGGTCAGCTGGCCGTGGGAGACGCCGCCGTCGTCATCGCGGTGGCCTCCGCGCATCGGGCCGAGGCCTTCGCCGTCTGCCGCGAGCTCATCGAGGCGATCAAGCGCGACCTGCCCGTGTGGAAGCGCCAGCACGAGTCGGACGGCACCTCGTCGTGGAAGGGCATCGGGGGCTGACCCTGGCGTCTGCGCATCGAACGGGTCCCTGAGCTTGTCGAAGGGCCCCGCCACGGTAGAGGCGGGATCAGCCGCCCGCGAAGGGCGGTAGAACGTCGATGAGTTCGACCCCGTCGAGCGGACGGTCGTCGTCGGTGCGCACGCCGTCGACCATTACGGCGCAGCGCGGCAGGATGTCGGCGAGTGCCGGGTGGTCGGCGACGACCGCTACCCGCAGCTCGGCCAACGTGGGCTCGCGGCGCTCCTCGGCATCCGTTTCCGCGGCTTCGGCAGCGGCGGCGAAGTAGCGCACGCGGGTCATGCGGATGCCTCGCCCGGACGCACCCAGTCACCCGAGCGGCCGCCAGACTTGGCGGTGATGCGCACGTCTTCGATCACGACCGAGCGGTCGAGTCCCTTGACCATGTCGACGATCGCGAGTGCCGTGACCGAGACGGCGGTGAGCGCCTCCATCTCGACGCCGGTGCGGTCGGCGGTGCCGACGGTGGCCTCGATCTGCACGCCGTCGTCGACGATCTCGAGGTCGACGCTCGCCCGGTGCACGCCGATCACGTGGGCGAGGGGCAGCAGGGATGCCGTCGACTTCGCGGCCTGGATACCGGCGATGCGGGCGACGGCGATGACGTCACCCTTGGGGGCGGAGCCGTCACGCAGCGCGGCGACCACGTCGGCGCTGCAGCGCACGAACCCCCGGGCGGTGGCGGTGCGGACGGTCGGCTGCTTGAGGGTGACGTCGACCATGTGCGCGTGGCCGGCGGCATCCAGGTGGGTGAAGCTCATCCCACCAGCATGACATCGATCCGATCGCCGACGGCGACGGCCTCGACGTCGGCGGGCACGATCGCGAACGCCTGCGCTCGTGCGAGCCCGCCGGCCAGGTGCGATCCGGAGCCTCCCGCCGTCGCGGGACGCACGGTACCGGTGGCGAGGTCGACGACGGCCGGCAGATACTGGCGTCGCCCCGGCGGGGTGGTCCAGGCGGCATCCGCGGTCAGGGCTGCGAGCGGGCGGTGGATCGCCGCCCGACCCTGCATCGCCAGCAGCGCGGGCCGCACGAATGTCTCGAACGACACGGCCACGCTCACCGGGTTGCCGGGTAGGCCGAAGACGAGCGTTCCCGAGTCGAGCACGCCGAACGCCTGAGGCTTGCCGGGCTGCATCGCGACGCTCGCGAACTCGATCTCGCCGCCGCCGTCGAACGCCCCGCGCACGGGTTCGTAGGCTCCGGCACTCACACCGCCCGTGAAGACGATCACGTCGGCGTCGAGCGCGACCGCTTCGGCCGTGACCGCGCGGACGGCATCCGCCTCGTCGGGCACGCGGGCGACCAGCACGACCTCGGCATCCGCTCCGGCGACCAGCTGTTCGAGGAGCGGGCCGTTCGAGTCGGGGATCCGTCCCCGCACGACGGCGTCGCCGGGGGCGAGCAGCTCGCTGCCGGTCGACACCACGGCCACGCGCGGCGCTCGGGTCACGGCGGCCTCGGCGATCCCGGCGGCGACGGCCGCGGCGATCTGGAATGCGCCGAGTCGCTCGCCGGCGCGCACGACAGGATCGCCGGTGACGAGGTCGGCGCCCCGGCGTCGGATGAACGCGCCCGGTTGCGCCGGCGCGCGCAGCACCTGCACCTCGCCGAGCGAGTCGGCGAGACCCCCCGCGGTGTCTTCGAAGGGGACGATCGCGTCGGCGTCGGTCGGCGCCGGCGAACCGGTCATGATGCGGGCCGTCTCGCCGGGGCCGAGTGTCGGGTCATCCGAGACTCCGGCCGGCAGATCGGCGACGACGCGCAGGGTGACGGGGGCATCGGCGGATGCCGTCGCGACATCCGCGTACCGCACGGCGAAGCCGTCCATCGCGGAATTGTCGAAGAGGGGGATGTCGTGCGTGGCGGTGGCATCGGCGGCGAGGGTGCGGGCGGAGGCGTCGCGGATCGCGCGGGTCTCGGACGGCAGCCGACGCACCGCGTCGAGCACGCGGGCGAGCTGCTCCTCGACCGTGCGACGGCCCCCGGGCGCGGCGCTCATGCCGTGGCCTCCGTCGCGACGCGGACCGGCCCCGCGGGACGGATAGCGACCTCGTGCTGCCGGGCCGACAGGGCGTCGATCACGGCCAGGCGACCGAGCAGGGGGTCTCCGGCACCCGTGACGAGCTTCACGACCTCGCCCGCCAGCATCCCGCCGACCTGCACGCACAGCGCGCCGAGCACGCCGACCTGCGCGCAGCTGGGCGGTTCGCCCTCGGTGCCGATCGGGAACAGGTCGGCCAGCACGACGGCATCCGACGTGGGCGGATCCGACCAGAACACCGTCACCTGCGCGTGCCACTCCTGCACGGCTCCCCAGACGAGGGGAACGCCGAGGGCCTCGGATGCCGCGGCGACCGCCCGCCGCGTCTCGAAGGAGTCGCTCGTGTCGACGACGATGTCGGCATCGGCGAGCAGCCGCGCGGCGTTGCCGGGGTCGAGGCGCTCCGCCGCCTCGGTGACGACGGTCTGCGGCGCGAGCGCCCAGATCGCGCGCGCGGCGGATGCCGTCTTCGGTGTGCCGATGTCGTCGACGCGGTGCGCGAGCTGACGTTGCAGATTGGTGAGCTCGACCACGTCGTCGTCGATCACTGTGAGGGTGCCGATGCCGGCCGCAGCCAGCGCGAGCAGGGCGGGCGAGCCGAGGCCGCCGGCGCCGACGACCGCGACGTGCGCGGCGTTGAGGCGACGCTGACCCTCTTCGCCGATGCCGGCGAGCACGGCGTGACGCGCGGTGCGCACGAGCTCGGTCGGGTCGAGGGTCGGTGCGGGGGCGACGAGCGGGTTCATGGGTTCAGGGTATGCCGTGCGCCCGACGTTCCGGAGGGCCGTGAGGGGTCGAAACACGCCGCGACCGACCGCCCGCATGGGGCGTGTTCTGACCCCTCACGACCAGATCGGTCGAGCGAGAGAGGACGGGGGTCCGTCGTTACGGATTTTTACGCCCTGAAGCTCCGCATCTGCGGTAGATTCGAGCGCATGCAGACGTATCGGATCGCACGAGCCGCCCAGCTTCTCGGGGTCAGTGACGACACGGTGCGCCGCTGGATCGACCAGGGGATGCTGCCCGTGACCGACTCCACGCCCGCCGAGATCCCGGGCGACGCCCTCGCCGCTCGCGCCGTCGAGCTCGCCGACGAGGCGACCGCGCAGGGCGACTCCCTCTCGAGCGCCCGCAATCGCTTCGTCGGCATCGTCACGCGCGTGCAGATCGAGGGGCTGATGGCACAGGTCGACATCCAGGCCGGTCCTCACCGGGTCGTGTCGCTCATGTCGGCCGAGGCCGCGCGCGACCTGCGGCTCGAGGTCGGCTCACTCGCCACCGCTTCCGTCAAGGCGACCCAGGTCGTCATCGAGGTCCCGAAGGGGTGACCATGCGCCTCTTCCTGCGCCGCGCCACCACCGTCGGCATCGCCGCGCTCGCGCTGGCGCTCGCCGGGTGCGCGAGCGCGTCTCCGTCGGCATCCACGCCGTCCGCGACGAACGCCGCCGACACCCTCGACGGCGAGGTCTCCGTCTACGCCGCAGCCTCACTGGCGGGCGCTTTCGACGAGATCGCCGCGGCGTTCACGGCCGAGCACCCCGGCGTGACCGTCGTCCCGGTGTACGACGGCTCCTCGACCCTCGTGACCCAGATCCTCGAAGGCGCCCCGGCCGACGTCTTCGCCTCGGCCGACGAGGCCAACATGGACAAAGCGGGAGACGCCGCCGTCGACCCGGAGCTGTTCGCCTCGAACACCCTCGTGATCGCCGTTCCCGCCGGCAACCCGAAGAGCATCGCCGATCTCGCCGATCTCGCCGACGTCACGACGGTGCTGTGCGCCGCCGAGGTGCCGTGCGGCGCGGCATCCGCGAAGCTCCTCGACGCCGCCGGAGTCTCGATCGAGGCCGCGAGCCTCGAGCAGAACGTGACGGCGGTGCTCACGAAGGTCGAGACCGGTGAAGCCGACGCCGGGCTCGTCTACGCCACCGACGTGATCGGCCGCGACGACGTCGAGGGCGTCGTGCCCGAGAACGCCGACGACGTCGTCAACCACTATCCGATCGGCGCTCTCGCCGATGCGCCGAACCCGGATGCCGCGCAGGCCTTCGTCGCCTTCGTGCTGTCGGATGCCGGACAGGCCATCCTCGCGGACTTCGGATTCGGGAAGCCGTGAGCACGAGCCGCGTGCCGGGGTACGCTCCGCGCGCGCTCGCGATCCCCGCGACGATCGGGCTCGTCTTCCTGCTGCTGCCGCTGATCGCTCTGATCTCGCGGGTCGAGTGGGCGACGTTCCTCGACGACGTGACGTCGGATGCCGCGCGCTCCGCGCTCGGTCTCTCGCTCGGCACCGGACTCGTCGCGACGCTGCTCTGCATCGTCGTCGGGGTGCCGCTCGCCCTGCTCATCGCACGCTCGGGCCCCCGCGTCGCGGCGGTGCTGCGCGCCGTCGTGACCGTGCCGCTGGTACTCCCGCCGATGGTGGGCGGTGTCGCCCTGCTCTATCTCTTCGGGCGCGCGGGATGGCTCGGCGGTCTCGGGCTGTCGTTCAGCACCCCCGCGGTCGTGCTGGCGCAGTCGTTCGTCGCCCTGCCGTTCCTCGTGCTCGCCGTCGAGGGGGCCGTCCGCGCCGCAGGCGTCGATCACGAGCGCACCGCCGCCGCGCTGGGAGCCGGACGCTGGACGATCCTGCGTCGCATCACCCTTCCCCTCGCGGCACCCGGGATCGTCGCCGGCGTCGTGCTGTGCTTCGCCCGGGCGATCGGTGAGTTCGGGGCGACCGCGCTGTTCGCGGGCAACCGGCCGGGGGTCACGCAGACCATGCCTCTGGCGATCTACACCGCGTTCAACGGTGCGGGCGTCTCGCAGGGAGCGGCGGTCGCCCTCGCACTGCTGCTGCTCGCCACCGCGATCGCGGTGCTTCTGCTCGTGCGGGGCTGGCGGCCGGGGGCAGCGCGATGACGGCGCTGCGGGCCCGGGTGGTCGTCGAACGCGAGCACTTCGCGGTCGACGTCTCCGTCGAGGTCGCCGCTGGCGAGACCGTCGCGGTGATGGGGCCGAGCGGTGCGGGCAAGTCGACGCTGCTGCAGGCACTCGCCGGGCTCGTGCCGCTCGGCGGCGGCGAGATCTCCGTCGGTGAGCGGGTCGTCGACCGCGCGGTCGCACCCCGGGTGCAGGTCGCCCCCATGCACCGCGGAATCGTGCTGCTCGGACAGGACGCCCGCCTCTTCCCGCACCTCTCCGTGCGCGAGAACGTCGCCTTCGGCCCGCGGTCGGCCGGCGTCCCGGCGCGCAGGGCCCGGGCATCCGCCGATGCCTGGCTGGAACGAGTCGGCCTCCCCGGCGCCGGCGATCGGATGCCGCACGAGCTGTCGGGCGGCGAGAGCCAGCGCGTCGCGGTCGCTCGCGCGCTCGCCGCCTCGCCCCAGGCGGTGCTGCTCGACGAACCACTCGTCGCCCTCGATCCCGACACGGCGGGCGGCATCCGTCGCATGCTGCGCGAGCAACTCGCCGACGTCACGACCGTCGCCGTCACACACGATGCCGCCGATGCGGTGGCGCTCGCCGATCGCCTGCTCGTCATCGAGGCGGGGCGGGTCACGCAGAGCGGACCGGTGCGGGAGGTGCTGGGCGAGCCTGCGTCGGACTTCGTCGCCAGCATCGGCGGGGTGAACCGTCTCGTCGGTGTGGCTTCGGGCGGTGCGTGGGTGCGTGGCGATCTGCGGCTGACGAGTGCGGATGCCGCGTCGCGGGCGCTCGCCGCGGTCGACGGCGTGCCGTTGGCCGCGGTGTTCCGCCCGGAGGATGTGCGGGTGGTCGGGGCGTCGAATGCTGATGCCTGGGCGCTGGCGATCACCGATCTCGAGCAGACGCTCACCGGAGTGCGCGTGCGAACCGGTCTCGGGGTCGTCGACGTGCCGCTCGCGGAGGCCGGCGGGCTCGTCGTCGGGAGCACGATGCGGGTGCGGATCGACCCGGCCGCCGTGCGATTCGTGACCGTCGACTGAGTCGGTCACGGCATCCGTCCTGCGGCATCGTCCCCTGTCCTCCGTGCGGCCTGGCAATCACCCGCCGATCCCCCGCGCGCCCGCCCCGACCGGTATTCCAGCGGCTATTCTCGGAGGATGACGGGGATCGAGGGGGAGCGATGACGGCCGTACCGGTCGTGATCGGCCGACGAGCGCCCGATGCCCTGCCCCGCGAACGCGCGGAGATCGACCCGCGCGGACTCGTCGACACCCACGGCCGCGTGCACCGCGACCTGCGCATCTCGCTCACCGACCGCTGCTCGCTGCGCTGCACCTACTGCATGCCCGAGCAGGGCAACGAGTGGCTGGCGCGCACCAGCATCCTCTCGACCGACGAGATCGTCGAAGTCGGCGAGGTCGCCGCGGCCCTCGGCATCCGCACCTTCCGTCTCACCGGGGGCGAACCGCTCCTCCGGCCCGACATCGTCGACGTCGTGCGACGCATCTCGCGCATCCAGGGCGAGGACGGGCCGGTCGAGGTCGCGATGACGACCAACGGCATCAGCCTGGCCCAGAAGCTCCCCGCACTCATCGACGCGGGTCTCACGCGCCTGAACATCAGCATCGACACGATCGACCGGCAGAAGTTCGCCGATCTCACCCGGCGCGACCGGCTCGACGACGTGTTCGAGGGGATCGCTGCCGCTGCGGCATCCGGCCTGCGTCCTCTCAAGCTCAACGCCGTCGCCATGCGCGGGGTGAACGACGACGAACTCGCCGATCTCGTGGCCTTCGCGATGGAGGTCGGCGCGCAACTGCGCTTCATCGAGCAGATGCCGCTCGATGCGGGGCACACCTGGGATCGCGCGACGATGGTCACGCGCGAGGAGATCCTCGAAGCCCTCGGCGAGCGGTGGTCGCTGGAGCCCGTGCCCGGCCGCGGGGGAGCGCCCGCCGAGAAGTGGCGTATCGACGGCGGACCGCACGAGGTCGGTGTGATCGCCTCGGTCACCGCCCCGTTCTGCGGTGCGTGCGACCGCCTGCGGCTCACGGCCGACGGGCAGCTGCGCAACTGCCTCTTCTCGAACGACGAGTACGACCTCACGACGCTGCTGCGGGGCGAAGCATCCGTTCCCGGTCAGCGCGACGACGAGATCGCCGACCTGCTCCGGTCCTGCATCCTCGGAAAGCTGCCCGGTCATGCGATCGACGACCCGTCGTTCCTGCAGCCCGCGCGTGGGATGAACGCGATCGGCGGCTGAGCGTGCAGCAGTGGGTCGACTCCGCGCCCGGTCGCGAGTGGGCGGCGGCGGAATCCGCGCGAAGGAGGCGGCGGATGCTGTGGACGGTGGGCATCGGCGTGCTGGTCATTGCGGCGCTGATCTACGCGGGGCGGGTGGCGTGGCTCTCGATGATGGCGACCGAGGGCGATGTGCCTCCGGCATCCGCGCTTCCGCTCCCGGACGACGCGGAGATTCTCGGCGAGAACATCGGCTGTGGCAGCGGCGGATGCTCGATCACGTTCACGGTTCGTCCGCCGGCCGACCAGACACCCGAGGCGCTCGCCGAGGAGATGGGGGCGACCCCGCAACTGGCGATCCCCGGGAACTTCTTCGACCCGCGCACCGTCTGGGTCTCAGCGCGACCGGCAGGAGCGACCCTCAACCTCGTCGTCGACTACTGGTCGACGCCGTGGGTTCCCTGACCCGGGATCAGAAGAACAGCATCGCCTGTCCGAACAGTTCGTACACCGAGCGATTATGCGCAGGGTCGACCGTTGCCCGCTCGAGCCCTGTGGATAAGGAGCGCGCGGTTCATAACTCCTCAATGAACGGGCGTTCCGAGCGGTTTCGGGGCCGGAGTGGCCGTGCGCCGACGATTTCTCCGGAGTTGTGCGCGGGATGGGTGGCACTAACTCAGGACAAACGGGCTGAATCGTGCCGAAACGGTGGCCGCAAAGGGTGATCCGTCCCGTTCTTCCTGAGTTAGTGCACGCCCCGCCCCGGCGTCAGTCGAGGAACTCGCGCGCGGCGGCCGACATCGCCGTGACCCCGACCTCGATGGTCGGGTGGATGACCGGTGCGAAGTACGGCGAGTGGTTGGTGGGGATGTCCTTGTCGAGCGTGCCACCCGCCATCGCGGCCGCGAACGTCGCCGGGTCGACGCCGCCCCAGAACCAGAACACGAGGGGCGCGCCGGTGTCGCGGGCGAACCACGAGACGTCCTCGCTGCCGGTGAACATGCCGGGGTCGACGACGGATGCCTCGCCCAGTGCGCCCTGGATCGCCCGGGTGACGCGGGCCGTGGCATCCGCATCGTTGATCGTGGGCGGCAGGGTGTGATCGGTGCGGATCTCGGGCTCGCGCTCGGCTCCGGATGCCGCGGCCTCGGCGCGCACGATCCGCTCGACGCTGGCGAGCACCCGGTCGCGCATCTCGTCGTTCGGGTAGCGCAGGCTGAGCTCGAGCTTCGCCTCGGCGGGGATGATGTTGTTCTTGAGTCCGGCGTGGATGGAGCCCACGGTCACGACGGCGACGTCGCGCGGGTCGACCTCGCGGGAAGCGATGGTCTGCAGACGCATGACGGTCGCGGCGGCCATCACGATCGGGTCGATCGTCGAGTGCGGGCGCGAGCCGTGACCACCGCGGCCGTGCAGGGTGACGGTGAGGCCGTCGGATGCCGCCATCTGGGTTCCGGGGCGCACGCCGATCGTGCCGGCGGGGAGCGGGGTGACGTGCTGGCCGAGCACGATGTCGGGTTTCGGGGCGATGTCGAGCAGGCCGCCGTCGAGCATCGCGCGGGATCCGGCGCCGTACTCCTCGGCCGGCTGGATGAGCACGACGAGCGTGCCCGACCACTCGGCACGATCGGCCACGAGCTTCTCGACGGCACCGATCATCGCGGTCACGTGCATGTCGTGTCCGCAGGCGTGCATGACCGGCACCGTGTTGCCGGCGGGGTCGATGCCCGTGGCGGTGCTGGCGTACGCGAGGCCGGTCTGCTCACCGACGGGCAGGGCGTCCATGTCGGCGCGCACCCACACGACGGGCCCGTCGCCGTTGGTCAGGATGCCGACCACACCTGTCACTCCGACACCCTCGTGCACCTCGAGGCCGAGGTCGCGCAGATGGCCGGCGGCGATGCCGGCGGTGCGCGTCTCCTGGAAGGAGAGCTCGGGGTGCTGGTGGAGGTCGACGTAGAGCGCTTCGAGATCGATCGTCATGGCCCGAGCCTATCCGGCGGCGAGCGGGTCGCGCCTTGTGCACCGATCGGTGCACAATGTCGGGAATGAGCGTCGAGAACCGGCGTTTCGCACCGATCGGTGCACGGGTCAGGCGCCGGCGACGTAGGTCTCGAGGGTGGGGCCGGGGTGCAGCACGGCCGTGACGATCGCCTGGATCGCGAAGGCGCTGGTCTCGCCGAGCTCGATGAGGTCGGGGTGCAGCAACCATTGCAGCTGGAGGCCGTCCATGACGGCGAGGATGCTGGCGGATGCCGCGGCGATCGTGTCGGGCGCGGTGACGCCCTCCTGCGTGCAGAGCTCGTGGAACGCGGCGGTCACCTCGCGACGGAGAGTCGTGTAGCGCTCCTCGAAGTACTCGCGTCCGGGGTGGTGGTCGGTGACCGACTCCGACGAGAGCACGGTGTACGCCTGCACGATGCCGGGGCGCAGCTCGTTGGCGAACGCGGTGCGCACCAGGTGCAGGAACAGCTCGGGTCCGTCGGGGATGTGCTTCTCGGCGAGGTCGGCCACGTCGGCCTGATCGCGGTAGGCGAGCACTTCGAGCAGCAGCTTCTGCTTCGAGCCGAAGTGGTGCAGCACACCGGCGTGGGTCATGCCCACCTGTTCGGCGACGTCGGCGAGGGTGCCGTTGGTCGATCCCTTGTTGCCGAAGATCTCGACCGCCGCCTGCAGGATCTGCTCGCGCTTGGCGCGGGTCGCCGGGCGCGCCGACTTCGCACTGGTGCCGCTCATGTCGCCCCGCTCGTCGTCCGGTCTGAGACTTGCCATCTTACTCACCAGTAGGTAACCTCACGAAAGCTTACTTTCTCGCCAGTAAGCAAATCACGAGGCCGTCGATCGACCGACCGCTCGACGGCGACGCAGCACAATGACCCGTGCCCCCAAGGAGAAGCAATGAAGCTCAGAAGGTCCTTGATCGCCCTCGCGGCGGTCACCGCGCTCGGCACCACCGCGCTCGCCGGATGCTCGTCCGGTGGATCGTCGGATGCCGGTGAGGGCACCGGCTCCGCCGCCCTCACGATCGCCAAGCCGGACGGTGCGATCACCACCGAGTCGAACAACCCCTACGTCGGCGACTCCGCCGCCTCGAAGTACGGGTACGGCAAGGTCATCTTCGAGACCCTCGGGCTCGTGAACCAGACCGGTGACCGCGGCGTCACCCCGTGGCTCGCCGAGAGCATCGAGTGGAACGACGACTACACGCAGCTCACCGTCGTGCCCCGCGAGGGCGTCACCTGGAGCGACGGCGAGCCCTTCACCGCCGACGACATCGTCTTCACCTACGAGCTCGTCTCGACGCCCGCGCTCGACACCGCCGGACTGAAGTTCGAGGGCGCGACCGTCGACGGCGACGCCGTCACCCTGACCTTCGGCGAGTCGAAGTACGTCAACCAGGCACGCGTGCTGCACGTGCCGATCGTGCCGAAGCACATCTGGGAGAACCTCGACGAGCCCGCCACCGATCCGGTGCTCGGCGACGACCTCGTCGGCACCGGCCCGTACACGATGTCGAACTGGTCGACCGAGTCGGTCACGCTCGAGGCGCGCGACGACTACTGGGGTGGCGACCTCGCCGTGCCCGAGCTGCACTACGTCTCCTACGGCGACAACACGGCTCTGACCACCGCTCTCGCACAGGGAGAGGCTGACTGGGCGCAGGCGTTCATCCCGCAGATCCGGCAGCAGTTCCTCGACGTCGACCCCGAGCACAACGAGTACTTCGTCGCTCCGACCACCGGCTCGGCGACGCTCTTCATGAACCTGCACGAGAAGCCCTTCGACGACCCGGCCTTCCGCCAGGCGCTCGCCTGGGTGATCGATCGCGACGCCTACGTCGACATCGCCCGCGAGGGTGCAAGCGAGGCGGTGTGGTCGGTGACGGGTCTGTCGTCGATCCTCGAAGACGAGATCCAGCCCGAGTTCGCCGGCCAGAACTACGAGGTGGATGCCGAGAAGGCACGCGACCTTCTGGAAGGCGCGGGCTACACCTGGAAGGGCGACGCGCTCGTCGACCCCGACGGCACGCCCGTCTCGTTCACGCTCTCGGTGCCCTCGGGCTGGAGCGACTGGAACACCGCGCAGGAGCTCATCGCCGAAGACGTCAAGGAGTCCATCGGCGCCGAGGTCAAGATCGACATGCCCGACTGGGGCGGCTGGGCCGGCCCCCGCGATGACGGTTCGTTCTCGGCGATCATCCACTGGCTCGAGGACAGCGGCACGGCCTACGGCCTGTACACCTCGACCATGGATCCGCGCTGGATCTCGCCGGAGGGCGTCGCCGGCTTCAACTTCGGCCGCTTCGAGGACCCCGCCGCGACCGAGGCGCTGAACACCTACGCGAACGCGTCGTCCGACGAGGAGCGCACCGCATCGCTCGACACCCTGCAGAAGATCTTCGTCGAGCAGGTGCCGGCGATCCCGCTCGGTGCCCACCCGCTGCTCGGCCAGTTCAACACTCGCAACTACGTCGGCTGGCCGTCGGAGGACGACCCCTACGCCACCGGAGATCCGACGCAGCAGAACATCGTGATGATCCTCACGAAGCTCAAGCCGGCCGAGTAACCCGCGACGAGGAGGCCGGGTACGCCCCGGCCTCCTCGTCCACACGAAGGACACCCCATGCCAGACCCCCTCCTCACCGTGCGCGACTTCTCGGTCGTGTACGACGTCGACCCACCCGTCGCGGCGGTCAAGAACGTCACCCTCGAACTTCAGCGCGGCGAGATCCTCGGTCTCGCCGGCGAGAGCGGATGCGGCAAGACCACGCTCGCGTACGGTGTGCAGCGCCTGCTGCGTGCGCCCGCCGTGATCACCGGGGGCGATGTGACCTTCCACGACGTCTCCGGTGTCGACGTCGACATCAACTCCCTCGACGTCGATGCGATGCAGCGCTTCCGCTGGGACAAGATCTCGATGGTGTTCCAGGGCGCCATGAACGCCCTCAACCCGGTGGCGACGATCGGCTCGCAGCTCGAGGACGTGTTCGAGATCCACCGCCCCGACATGAATCGTCGTCAGCGGCGAGCCGAGGCCGAGGAACTGCTCGAGATCGTCAAGGTGGGGCGGCAGCGGGTGCGGTCGTTCCCGCACGAGCTCTCGGGCGGCATGCGTCAGCGCGTCATGATCGCGATGGCGCTCGCGCTGCGCCCGCAGCTGATGGTGATGGACGAGCCGACCACCGCCCTCGACGTGCTGGTGCAGCGCGAGATCCTGAAGCAGATCTCGCAGCTGCGGCACGAGTTCGGTTTCTCGGTGATCTTCATCACACACGATCTGCCGTTGCTGCTCGAGATCAGCGACCGGATCGCGATCATGCGCGAGGGCGAGATCATCGAGCTCGCCACCGCCGAGCAGATCTGGCGGCAGCCGCAGCAGGAGTACACGCGCACGCTGCTGTCGTCGTTCCCCCGGCTCACCGGGGAGAGAGGGGTGCTGGTGCGATGACCACCCTCGAGTTCCAGAACATCACCAAGACCTACACGGTGCGCGGCGCCGGGCAGATCACGGCGCTCGACGACGTGAGCTTCACCCTCGACTCGGGGCGCACGCTCGGGCTCGTCGGCCAGTCGGGCAGCGGCAAGTCGACGATCGCGAAGATCCTCACCCAGCTCGAGACCCCCACGAGCGGGCGGGTGCTGCTCGACGGTGCACCCGTGCCCCGCCGGGGGAAGGGCCTGCGGCGCTACCGTCAGCAGCTGCGGATGGTCTTCCAGGATCCGTTCGCCTCGCTCAATCCCTACCACTCGATCCGCTATCACCTCGAGCGGCCGATCCGCCTCGACGCCGTCGTGCCGAAGAAGGAGACGGAGGATGAGGTGCGGCGTCTGCTCGCCCGGGTGCGTCTCGATGCGGATGCCGTGATCGATCGCCGCCCGCACGAACTGTCGGGCGGCCAGCGCCAGCGCGTCGCGATCGCCCGCGCCCTGGCCTCTCGGCCCTCGATCCTCGTGGCAGACGAGCCGGTCTCGATGCTCGACGTCTCGATCCGTCTGGGCGTGCTGACGCTGCTCGCCGATCTCCAACGCGAAGAGGGGCTCGGCGTGCTCTACATCACCCACGACCTCGCCACCGCGCGTCACTTCAGCGACGAGATCATGGTGCTCAACCAGGGGCGGGTGGTCGAGTACGGCACCGCCGACGACGTCATCCTGAACCCGCAGGACCCGTACACGCGCGAGCTGCGCGCGGCATCCCCCGATCCCGAGAAGCACTTCGCCTCGGCATCCGCGAACGGAGGCGCGCTGTGAGCACCGCATTCCCCCAACTCGACGACAACGACCTCGTCCAGCAGGACGCTCTCGAGGTCGGCACGACCGCGACGACGGCGGAGCGCGGGCAACGCCCGGTCGCCTGGCGGTTCTTCCTCGGGCGCACGGGCTTCTACCTTTTCACGCTGTGGGCCGCGATCACGATCAACTTCTTCCTGCCCCGCTTCATGAAGGGCGACGCGGTCAGCTCGTATCTGGCGCGCAACCGCAACGTGAGTCCGGAGGCGGCGGAATCGCTGCGCATCCTCCTCGGCATCGACAGCGACAAGTCCATCTGGCAGCAGTACCTGGAGTACTGGGGGATGCTGTTCCGCGGCGACCTCGGCATCTCGACGCTGCACGGGCTGCGGCCGGTGGGCGAGGTGCTCGCCGCCGCCCTGCCGTGGACGTTGGGGCTGGTCGGCCTCGCGACCGTCATCTCCTTCCTCATCGGCACCGTCGGCGGCGCGATCGTCGGCTGGAAGCGGGGGAGCAGGCTCGACGCGCTCATCCCGATCACGACCTTCTTCAACACGATCCCGTACTTCTGGCTGGGTCTCATCGCGATCGCGATCTTCTCGTCGACGCTGAAGTGGTTCCCGTCGTCGCACGCCTACGACAAGGGGCAGTCGCCCGAGTGGAGCCTCGACTTCATCGGGCAGGTCATCATGCACGGCACCCTGCCCGCGCTGACGATCATCATCGCGTCGCTGGGCGGGTGGATGCTCGGAATGCGCAACATGATGCTGACCGTGCTCGACGAGGACTACATCACCGTCGCGCAGGCGAAGGGCATGCCCAACCGGCGCGTGCTCTGGGCGTACGCCGCGCGCAACGCGGTGCTGCCGCAGATCCAGAGCTTCGCGCTCTCGATCGGCTTCATCGTCGGCGGCACGATCGTCATGGAGATGGTCTTCAGCTACCCCGGCCTCGGCAAGCTGCTGCTCGACGCCACCAACGCCAAGGACTTCGCGCTCATGCAGGGCGTCTTCCTGGTGATCACACTCTCGGTGCTCGCGGCCAACATCCTCGCCGATGTGGTCTACGCGTACCTCGACCCGCGCACCCGCCAGACGGAGGCCTGAGATGACCGTTCCCACCACCGCCGCAGGGGCCGCACCGGACGGCTCGCCGGTCGCCTCGGGCATGCCCGAGACCGCGACGCTGCGCACGCCGGCATCCGTCCCTCCCGAGCGCAAGACCTTCTGGTCGCAGCTCGCGCAGGCGTTCGCGATGTTCCGCAACCGCAAGTCGATCGCGGGGCTCATCATCCTCGGTGTCTTCGTGCTCATCGCGATCTTCGCGGAGTGGATCGCGCCCTACGGCCCGACCCAGAAAGACCGCTCGGCGCTGCGCCAGCCGCCCTCGTTCGAGCACTGGCTCGGCACGACGCACATGGGCGAGGACGTGCTCAGCCAGATCATCTTCGGCACCCGCGGCGTCATCGTGGTCGGCTTCCTCTCGGCGGCGATCGCGACGGTCATCGCGATCACGATCGGCGTCATCGCCGGCTACGTGCGCGGTTGGAAGAGCGAGTCGCTGTCGGCGCTGACGAACGTGTTCCTCGTGATCCCCGGCATCCCGCTGATCATCATCATCGCCTCGCAGTTCGACAACCCGCCGCTCATCCTCATCGCCGCGGTGCTCGGTCTCACCGGGTGGGCGTGGGGTGCGCGCGTACTGCGCGCGCAGACCATGTCGCTGCGCAACCGCGACTTCATCCAGGCCGCGCGCGCGAACGGCGAGCCCCTGCGCCGCATCATCACGGTCGAGATGCTGCCGAACCTCATGGCGCTCATCGCGTCGAGCTTCGTCGGCACCGTGACCGCCGCGATCCTGGGACTCACCACGCTGGCGTTCATCGGGGTGATCCCGGTGAACAACCTCAACTGGGGCACCATCCTCTTCTGGGCCCAGCAGAACGGCGCGTTCCCGCGGCTCTGGTGGTGGTACGTGCCCGCCGGACTCTGCATCGCGATCATCGGCGTCGCGCTCTCGCTCATCAACTTCGGCATCGACGAGTACGTCAACCCGCGCCTGCGCTCGGCGGGCGAACGGGCGCGAGCGATGAAGAAGAAGGGGCTCGACGTGAACGACGCCGTCACGGCGGTGCGCAGCATCCCGATGGCGAACACGGATGCTCCGCCCAGCTCGACCCGACACGATACGACCACGCAGAACTCCTCGAACATCTCGACCCGGAACGCGAAGTGATGACCTCTCCCACCCTCACCACGGCTCTGCCGTACCAGGACCCCACCCTCTCGATCGACGAGCGCGTCGCCGACCTCCTCGGACGCATGACGCTCGAGGAGAAGGTCGGGCAGATGCTGCAGCTCGACGCGCGCGACGACCTCGACGACCACGTCCTGCGCCGTCACGCCGGGTCGATCCTGCACACGTCGCCCGAGCGGATCCTGCGCGCGAACGCGCTGACCGCCGAGACGCGCCTGCGCATCCCGCTGCTGGTCGCCGAGGACTGCATCCATGGCCACTCCTTCTGGCCCGGCGCGACCATCTACCCGACCCAGCTCGGCATGGCCGCCTCGTGGGATGCCGGTCTCGTCGAACGGGTGGCCCGCGCCACCGCCGTGGAGGTCGCGGCTACCGGCATCCACTGGACCTTCTCGCCGGTGCTCTGCATCGCCCGCGACCTGCGCTGGGGCCGCATCGACGAGTCTTTCGGCGAAGACCCGTTCCTCATCGGCGAGCTCGCCTCGGCCATGGTGCGCGGCTACCAGGGTGACGGCCTCGACGACCCGACCGCGATCCTCGCGACCGCCAAGCACTTCGCCGGGTACTCCGAGACCCAGGGCGGGCGCGACGCCAGCGAGGCCGACATCTCGCGCCGCAAGCTGCGTTCGTGGTTCCTGCCGCCGTTCGAGCGGGTCGCCCGCGAGGGATGCCGGGTGTTCATGCTCGGCTACCAGACGATGGACGGCATCCCGATCACCACCAACGACTGGCTGCTCACCGACGTGCTGCGCGGCGAGTGGGGCTACACCGGCACGCTCGTCACCGACTGGGACAACGTCGGCCGGATGGTCTGGGAGCAGCACGTGCAGCCCGATTACGCGCACGCCTCGGCCGCCGCGACGCGCGCCGGCAACGACATGATCATGACGACGCCGCGCTTCTTCGAGGGAGCGCTCGAGGCCGTCGAGCGCGGACTGCTGCCGGCGGATGCCTTCGACGCCGCGGCCGCGCGCATCCTCACCCTCAAGTTCGAACTGGGGCTGTTCGAAGACCCGCGCCTGCCGCGCGACGACCTCGATGGGATCGTCGGCAGCGCCGCACACGCCGAGTTGAATCTCGAGATCACGCGCCGGTCGATCGTGCTGCTCGAGAACGACGGCGTGCTGCCGTTGGATGCTTCGGCGCGGACGAAGGTCGCCGTCGTGGGCCCGCTCGCCGACGACGCGCAGACGCAGCTCGGCGACTGGGCCGGCGGGTCGGGCCAGGCCGGATGGCTCGACGGGCAGCCGCGCGAGATGATCACGACCGTGCTCGACGGGCTGTCGGGCGTCGGGGGCTGGGAGGTCTCGCACGCGCGCGGCGCCGACATCCTCTCCCTCGAGGACGACCCGCAGGGAGCGCTGTTCCCCGACGGGCAGCCGCGTCCGCGCATCGTGAAGCCGTGCGCCCCGGATGAGGCGCTGATCGCCGAAGCCGTCGCCGCCGCCGAGGCCGCCGATGTCGTGGTCGCCGTCGTCGGAGACCGCATCGAGCTCGTCGGCGAGGGCCGCTCGACCGCGACCCTCGAACTCGTCGGCGGGCAGAACGCCCTGCTCGACGCGGTGATCGCGACCGGCACACCCGTCGTCGTGGTGCTGATGGCCTCGAAGCCGCTCGTGCTGCCGGCATCCGTCTCGCAGGCCGCCGCCGTGATCTGGGCCGCGAGCCCGGGCATGCAGGGTGGGCGTGCGATCGCCGAGATCATCGCGGGCGAGGTCGAGCCCTCGGGGCGTCTGCCGATCTCGTTCGCGCGCCACGTCGGCCAGCAGCCGACGTACTACAACCAGATCCGCGGGCAGCATGGCGATCGCTATGCCGACCTCACGCAGGCGCCCGCCTGGGGCTTCGGCGAGGGGCTGTCGTACTCGACGGTCGAGTACTCCGACCTGTCGCTGGAGCGTTCGGCGCTGGGCCGCGACGACGTCGTCGTCGGGCACGTGACGGTGACGAACACGGGGCCGCGACCGGTGCGCGAAACCGTGCAGGTGTATGTGCGGGATGCCGTGACGAGCGTCAGCTGGACCGACCGCGAACTCAAGTCGTACCGCCAGGTCGAGCTCGCGCCGGGGGAGTCGGCGCGGGTGCGGGTCGAGGTGCCCGTCGCCGACTGCACGATCGTGGATGCCGCGGGTGTGCGGGTCGTCGAGCCGGGCGAGTTCGCCCTGCTGGTGGGCCCGTCGTCGCGCGAGGAGGTGCTGCTCGGGGCGGAGTTCACGGTGGAGTGACGGCGACACGACGTCGGCGGATAACCTGGCGTCGTGCATCGATATCGCGAGATCGCCCGCGACCTCACGATCCAGATCGCCGAGGGTGGGTTCGACGCCTCGGGGATGTTGCCGTCCGAAGCGCAGCTCGCGGCGACCTACGAGGTCTCGCGCGGCACCGTGCGCAATGCGCTCGTGCTCATGGCGCGGCAGGGGGCGATCGCTCCTCGCCGCGGGTCGGGCTGGTTGGTGCGCACGGCAGCCCAGAGCCAGCGCTTCTCGGAGATGCGGTCGTTCGCGCAGTGGGCGTCGAGCCGCGGCATGGAACCCGGCGGGCACGTGCTCTCGCAGCAACGCCGTCCGGCGACCGCGACCGAAGTGCGTCGATTCCGGGGCGGTCGTGGCATCGGCGAGGTGCTCGAGGTCGTGCGACTGCGCTCGTTGAACGGTCGCGTCGTGATGCTCGAGCGCACGGTCTACCCGTCGTGGATCGCGCCGATCGTCGAAGAGCTCTCGCCCGACGAGCCCTCGGTCGTCGGGGCGCTGGAATCGCGCGGCGTGCGGATGGTCTCCGGAGAGCAGACGATCGACGCGATCGCGGCGTCCAGTGAGGATGCACGTCTTCTCGGCATCCGACGGTCGAGTCCGCTGCTGCGCGTGCAACGCGTCAGCTACTCCGGCGATGGGCGTGCGATCGAAGCCGGCGACGACCACTACCCTCCCGATGCTATGTCGTTCCAGATGCAGGTGTCGTTGCAGGGCTCCTCGCTCACACGCCATCCGGGGTGAGCCGGGCGCGGGGGCTGTACAACTGTGCATCGTGGGCTCCCGGATCCGGAGCGGATGCCGTCGCCGTCGCCGCTCGGACGAGTCGCGTTCATCAGCCGGTCACCTTGCGGCTGTTCTGTCGCTGCAGGAGGCGATCACGACCTCCGAGGGGCGTCCCGTCGGGGACGCCGACATCGTTCCCGGAAGGATCTCGTCAGACATGTCCTCGTCACCTCCCCGCGCGGTGCGCCCCCGTCGGAGTGCGCACCTGCTCGCCGCGCTCGCCGCAGCCGGAGCACTGCTCGTGTCGCCGCTGCTGGCCGCGTCGCCCGCCGTCGCCGCGGCATCCGGCGTCACTCTCTCAAGCTCCGACGTCGCGGTCGGGGGAACCCTGTCGGTCGCATACTCGACGGATCGCCCGACGTCCACGAACTGGGTGGCGATCTACCCGGAGTCCACGCCCGAGCCCTGCGACGCCTGCGGCATGGCCTGGGCGTATGCACCCGGCGCGACCGGCACGGTGCAGCTGCCCACGATGGACCGCACCGGCAACCCGCTTCCCGCGGGCGACTACCGCGTCGAGTACCTCTACAACGACGGCTACTCCCGTGTCAGCGAGCCGGTGCCGTTCACCATCGCCGGCGGGCCGGTCGTCGAGGAGCCCGGCGAGGGCCCGGAGGTCGACCCGACCAAGCCGATCGACCTGTCGGTCGTGCAGCTCAACGTCTGGGGCAAGACCACCGACGCGACGATGCTCACCGAGATCGGCGCAGACCTGATCTTCGTCGAGGAGGCGCAGTCCGCGACGGCGGCCGTAGCCCGCGATCTCGGCTTCGACTATCACTCCACCGGCGGCAGCGCGGGAGTCATCTCGCGCTACCCGATCGTCGACGCGGGAGTCGTCGCGGTGCCCGGTACGCAGGGCGGATGGACGAAGGCGATCGTGCAGGTCGGCGACACCCAGATCGCCGCGTACGGAGGGCACCTCGAGTACCGCTACTACGCCACCTACCTGCCCCGTGGGTACGCCGGAGACGTGCTCGCCCCCGGGTTCCCGGCCGAGTGGCGCGGGTGGAACAAGCTCGCAGCCCCCGTGACGGACGTGCCGCAGATCCTCGCGGCCAACGAGGCGTCGGGACGACCGGCCGCCGCCGCCGCGCTGACCGCCGACATGGCGAACGAGCGCACCGCCGGACGTCTCACGATCATGGGCGCCGACATGAACGAGCCGTCGGTGCTCGACTGGACCGAGACCACGGCGGATCTCTACGACCACAACGGGGTCGTCGCTCCCTGGCAGACCTCTCGCATCCTCCGCGACGGCGGCCTCGTCGACGCCTACCGGGCCGTGTACCCCGACCCCGTGACCCACCCCGGATTCACGTGGCCGGCCGACACCCCGAACGTCGACGTCTCGCAGCTCGCCTGGGCGCCCGAGGCCGACGAGCGCGACCGCATCGACTACATCTTCTTCGCGCCGGATGACCGCCTCAGCCTGACGGGCACGCGCATCGTCGGACCGAAGGGCGACATCGTGCGCGGCGCCCGTGCCCTGCCGGTCTCGGACGAGGAGATCTTCACCCCGCAGACGCTGTGGACCAGCGACCACAAGGGCCTCCAGTCCGACTTCGTCATCTGCGGCGACGCCTGCCAGGCCGAGCCCGAGCTCGGCGACCTCGTCGTCGGCACGCCGACGATCACCGGCTCGGCGGTCGTCGCGACCGAGGTCACCGCGGTTCCGGGCGAGTGGACGGCGGGCACCGCGTTCACCTTCCAGTGGCTGGCGGATGGCGACGCGATCGAGGGCGCGACCTCGGCCACGTTCCCGATCCCGGCCGACTTCGCAGGTCGTTCGCTCTCCGTGCGCGTCGGCGGGACGCTCGACGGATACGCGCCGGCCGAGGCGACCAGCGCTGCCGTGACGGTGGCCGCTGCGGAGGAGCCGGGTTCGGATGCCCCGGCTGTGGTTCTCGGAGCGTCCAGCGTGGTCGCGGGCGGAAGCCTGAGGGTCACCGGCGCCGGCTTCGCCGCCGGTGCTCCGCTGACGCTCGAACTGCGCTCCACGCCCGTCGCGCTCGGAACGGTGACGGCCTCGGATGCGGGAGCCTTCTCGACGACCGTCACGATCCCGGCATCCGTCACGCCCGGTGCGCACACGCTCGTCGTGATCCTGCCGGACGGCACCGAGGTGACCGCCGCCGTCACCGTGACCGCAGCGCCGAGTGCGGATGCCGATGGCGAGGCGCTCGCGCAGACCGGTGGGGAGATCCCGATGCCGGTCGTGTGGGCGGCGGTTCTCGCGCTGATCGTCGGCGCGGGGCTGACGGTGCGCCGTCGGTTGCGTCAGCAGTAGTCGACGACAGTCGCAGCCGTGGCCGCCCCGGGCAAGTGCCCGGGGCGGCCACGGCTGCGAGAGAGGCGAGTGTCCGAAGCGATCGGGGGGGTCACGCTTCGAGCTGGTCGAGAACCAGTTCTCCCCGCGAGTTGAGCGACTCCATCAGACGCTCGATGCGACCTCCGTCGATCGGTGGCAGGGCGCTTTCGTCGAACGACAGGATCAGCGGGATGCTCGGATGCATCCAGATGGTCATCCGCGCGGCGGGGTTCCGCGCCTCGGGAAGCCAGGTCATCATGAAACTCTCCTGGCGACGCAGCTTCGTGCCGATCACGATCTTCAGGTGCGCCAGCGTCCGATCATCGATTTCGATCGGAGGACGAGCGCTGTTGTACTCCAGGGTTCCCATGGAGCAACCATACGTCCTCGCCGGTCGTCTCTTGCAGGGCATCCGTGCCCGTGCAACCCCGGTCTCGTTCGGGTCGAGTGGGGCGTACGGTGCCGGGATGGACCGCATGCGAACGATGGAGAGAACAGAGATCCTGATCGACGGCGTCAGTGCGCACCTCGCGCAGGAACAAGACGTCGGGGAGCTCCTGCAACAGATCGAGACGGCGGCGAACGGACCTGCAGCGTTCGTCGAGTTCGTCGTCGTCGGGAATCGGCGGGTCAAGGTTCTCGTCACCCCGAGGTCCCAGGTCGTCATCTCCACCGAGACGGTGCGGCACGACCCCCGCGACACGGGGAACGAAGCATTTCCCTTCGGGGGCCTGTACGACTTCGATCCCGAACCGCTCGGCTGACCGGGGGCGCTGCGGATCGCTCACCGATGGTGCGGGCGGGCAGGGGAGCCGAGGGGGCATGGTACGTCGTGCCGGGGTATCCGTCGAGGGGCGCGGTGAAGTCGCGATGAGCGCGCATGGTGAGCGCACACCCCACAGAGCCGACGGAGGCGCACCATGTATTTCCACGTACAGGAATTCATCAACGAGATCGCTGTGGACGAGCCGGATCCCGCGGCGGCGAATGCGCTGCAAGAGGGGTTGGGCGGTCAGTTCGGCGAGATGCGCACGATGATGCAGTACCTCTTCCAGAGCATCAACTTCCGCGGTCCCGACGGCAAGCCGTACAAGGACCTCATCCAGGGGATCGGCACCGAGGAGATCAGCCACGTCGAACTGATCGGCACCACGATCTCCCGGCTCCTCGACGGCTCGCCGAGGTACCAGGGCAAGCCGACCGACCCGGTGGACCAGCCCGGTGCCGGTGGCGCGACGCCGCTGAGCATCGCCGTCGACACCAGCAACATCCACCACTACCTCGTCGGCGCGCAGGGCGCACTGCCGGTGGATGCGGTGGGCAACCCGTGGTCGGGGAGCTACGTGTACAACTCGGGCAATCTCGTGCTCGACCTGCTCTACAACCTCATGCTCGAATCCACCGGGCGGCTGCAGAAGTGCCGACTGTACGAGATGACCGACAACAAGACCGCGCGCAGCACGATCTCGTACCTCATCGTGCGTGACCAGGCGCACGAGAACGCCTACGCGAAGGCGCTCGAGACCCTCGGCGTGAACTGGCGCACATCGCTGCCGATCCCGAAGACCAACGCCGAGCAGTTCCCCGAGGTGAAGAGACTCCTCGACCTCGGCCTGCAGAGCAAGAACTACTCGTTCGACCTCACGGCGCAATCCGAGGCGGGCAAGATCTTCCAGGGCGCGTCGCCGTCGAACGACGGCACCGACCTCGACGCGAGCGAGCAGGCGCCCGAGGGCTTCCCGATGACCATCTCGCCGGAGCGTCCCGAGGAGTTCTCCCCGGGTGCCGACGACGAGCTGCGCGAGCTCATCGAGGCGACCGCGGCGATGGAGATGGCCGACATCGATGCGACGTTCGGACGGATGCAGTAGTCGAGGATCGTCCTGCGGGACGAATTCTCAGCGGCCTCCGCCGTTGAGAACGTCCATCCAGTCGGCGGGAAGACGGTCGCTCGGGCCGGGAACGGCCTGTGACTCAGGATGGCTCGTCGGCGCGGCGAGCGGCGGACCATCGAACGCGGTCTCGTCTCGGAAGTCCCAGAACCAGTCCTCCCCGGGTTCGAAACTCTGCATCACGGAGTGGCCGGTCTGCTGCCAGTGCTTCGTCGCGTGCATGTTCGGGGAGTCGTCGCAGCATCCGATGTGTCCGCATGCGGCGCACCGCCGCAGGTGAACCCACCATGAGCCGGTCTCATCGCATTCCACGCACCCCGTACCGCTGGGAGGCACCGTCACGTCGATCATGTCGGGATCTGTCGTCATGCCGCCATCATCGCGGCTCCTCGGCCTCTTGGACAGGCCCTGCCGCGCGCGAAGTACGGATGGGTGTGGCCGCTCACGGGTCTCGACGTGATCGCGCGGATCTTCGCGATCGTCGGCGGCAGGACTGTGCGGTGTCGGACGACTCCTGCACGAACGCAATGGGCAGTTCTCCCCCACAGGCCCAGACAGGTTGTCCCCTACCTTTGAAGAATGCGTGAGAACCGGGGGATCGTTCGTGGTGCTGCTCTGCTGCTCGGAGGGGTGATCGCCGTGACGGCGCTCGCGGGGTGCACGGCGCGGAAGCCGGAGAACCTCGAAGCGCAGGTCGCCGAGGATCCGGCCGTCTCCTCGGTCGAGGAAGCAGCGGACGGCGGATACGAGATCACGCTCGACGACTCGATCGCTCCCGCAGATCTCGCCGAGGTCGCCGGGCGGTTGGGGGACCTCGCCGAGTCGGTCACCGACGACGACGTGGTCCTGAGATTGCGCGCCGCCGCCTGGCAGTGGACGCTCGCGGGAGACGACGATGACGTGACAGACCTCGCGCAGGCGGTCGGGGAGCTGGCAGGTGTCGACGGCATCCTGCAGGGGAAGGTCTGGTCCGATGGCGGCGCCCTCGGCATCGAGGCCGTTGCGGAGGCGGGGGTCGATCCGGCTGCGGTGATCACGCCGCTGGCTGCGGCGGCGGCGGCGGGTCCGATCGACGACGGGGTGCGGCTGAAGGTCTCCGACGTGCATGAGCGATCGTCGGTCGAGACGCAGGATCCGGCGGAGCTGAAGCCGGCACTCGAGACGATCGCCGTCGCGGCCGCCGCCGGAGCGATCCAGAAGTACACGCTGGAGGACGACTCGTTGACGCTGCGGATGCGCACGGCCGAAGGCGCGCAGGCAGTGGCACCTGAAGTCGACGCACTGGCCGCCGAGCTGCCGCTCGACGTCGACCTGAGCAGCGGCATCATGACCGCGCCACAGCTGCAGGACGATCTGGCCGCGCGGCTCAGCGCGATCCTCACGCCGATCGAGGGCGTGGTCGGGGCATCGATCGACACGCACGGTCCGAAGGCTCTGCACCTGTCGGTCACGACGACGGATGCCGAGACGGCCGCGACCGCGCAGCAGGCGCTCCTCGCTTCAGCGGATCTGCAGGCGTTCAACTCCCTGCAGCTCTTCGTGCTGCAACAGGACGAGCCCGGCACGCTCATCACCGCGAAGACCATGAGCGACGAGGGCTATGTCAGCAACTTCGACCGTGCGCTCGGGCTTGCGGAGACAGACGGGGTGCGGTCGGTCGCGCTCGGTCCGCTCGAACTGGATGTCGTGCTCGACCACGGTGCTGATGCGGCGAAGGTCGCCCCGGCGGTCAAAGCAGCGGCGCTTCGCGACCAGGAGGCGGAGATCTTCGGCTCGACGAGCTGGGGTCCGGTCACCGACCGGACGCTGTTCTCGTTCACTGTGCTCGGGAAGCTCCACCAGAACGTGGTGAAGGTGTCGGCCGGCACACCGGACGGCGACGTGCAGGGGTTCATCGACGCCTGGAACGACGCCCCCGGCCTCTGAGACCGCGGCGCGTCGGGTCGTCGACGACCGACACGCCGAAACCCTCTCGAGGCATAGAGTGGATCGGCCCCCTCGGGCCCCTCACCCCCCTCTGGAGCATCCGTGACCTCCGTCGACGACCGCGCGCGCTATCGCCCGAACCCCTCCGTGCTCACCGCGCTGAAGAGCCCGCGCCTGCTGACGCGCGAGGTACTCGCCGGTCTCGTCGTCGGCCTCGCGCTGATCCCCGAGGCGATCTCGTTCTCGGTGATCGCCGGCGTCGATCCTGCGGTGGGCCTGTTCTCGTCGTTCATCATGGCGATCGCGATCTCGTTCCTGGGTGGACGCCCCGCCATGATCACCGCCGCGACCGGCGCCGTCGCCCTCGTGATCGCGCCCGTCGCCCCGACGTACGGCATGGACTACTTCATCGCCACCGTCATCCTCGCCGGCGTCTTCCAGGTGCTGATGGCCGTGCTCGGCGTCGCCAAGCTCATGCGGTTCATCCCGCGCAGCGTCATGACCGGGTTCGTCAACGCGCTCGCGATCTTCGTGTTCAGCGCGCAGGTGCCGCAGCTGATCGGGGTTCCCTGGCTGGTGTATCCACTGGTGGCCCTCGGCATCCTCGTCATGATCTTCATGCCCAGGATCACCAAGCTCGTACCCGCACCCCTCGTCTCGGTCGTCATCGTGACCGCCGTCGTCCTGGTGTTCGCGATCAACGTTCCCACCGTCGGCGACCAAGGCGACCTGCCGCGCAGCCTGCCCGAGCTCTTCATCCCGAACGTGCCGTTCACGTGGGAGACCTTCACGATCATCGCGCCGTACGCCCTCGGAGTCGCGCTCGTCGGACTCATGGAATCACTGATGACCGCGAAGCTCGTCGACGAGATCACCGACACGCACTCCCGCAAGACCCGCGAGGCGTGGGCGCAGGGTGCGGCGAACATGCTGTCGGGTGTCTTCGGCGGCATGGGCGGATGCGCGGTCATCGGCCAGACCATGATCAACGTGCGCTCCGGCGCTCGCACGCGCATCTCGACGTTCTTCGCCGGTGTCTTCCTCTTCCTGCTCGTCGTCGTGTTCGGCGACTTCGTCGCGACCATCCCGATGGCCGCACTCGTCGCCGTCATGATCATGATCTCGATCAGCGCGTTCGACTGGCACAGCATCCGTCCGTCCACCCTCAAGCGGATGCCGAAGAGCGAGACGTTCGTGATGATCGTCACCGTCGTCGCCGTGGTGCTCACCCACAACCTGGCGGTCGGGGTCGTGGCGGGTGTGATCACGGCATCCGTCCTGTTCGTGCGCCGGGTGGCGCACGTGGTGTCGGTGAGCCGCACCGTTTCGGACGATGGCCAGGTCGCGACCTATGTGGTCGACGGGGCGCTGTTCTTCGCGTCGAGCAACGACCTCACGACGCTGTTCGAGTACGCGGCCGACCCCGCGCGGGTAGTCATCGACCTGTCGAGATCACACGTGTGGGATGCCTCCACCGTCGCCGCCCTCGACGCGATCGAGACGAAGTACGCCCGGCACGGCACGACCGTCGAGCTCGTCGGGCTGAACGAGGCGTCGGGCGCCTTCCACGGACGGCTGACGGGGCAGCTCGGCGGCGAGGGGTAGCGCCCGCATTACGCTGCATCACGACGACCGGCCCTCGACCCCCGAGGGTGATTTAGCGTGAGGGTATGACTGCAGAGCCCCGCGTGTACGTGATCCACGAGAACGCCGAATGGTTCCCGCCGTTCGCCGCGGCCTTCGAGGCCGAGGGCGTGCCCGCGCAGGAATGGCTGCTCACCGACGGATCGATCGACCTCAACGCCGAACCGCCCGCGGGTGTGTTCTGGTCTCGGCTGAGCGCCTCGGCGCACACGCGCGACCACGGCGACTCGAAGGAGTTCGGTCGTGCGGTGCTGCGGTGGCTCGAAGCATCCGGTCGCACCGTCGTGAACGGCAGCCCCGTGCTCGAGCTCGAGGTCAGCAAGGCCGCTCAGCACGCCGCGCTGCAGCGCGCCGGCATCGAGGTGCCGCGCACCGTCGCCGTCTTCGGCACGGCCGCGCTCAAGGAGCGCGCCCGTGAGTTCGCCGCCCCCTTCATCAGCAAGCACAATCAGGGCGGCAAGGGGCTCGGTGTTCGCCGTCACGACAGCCACGACGAGTTCGACGCCTGGGTCGACGGCCCCGAGTTCGAACCCTCGCCCGACGGCATCACGCTGCTGCAGGAAAACCTCTTCGCGACCGCGCCCTTCGTCACACGCGTCGAGTTCGCCGGCGGGGAGTTCGTCTACGCCGTGCGCGTCGACACCAGTGCCGGCAGTTTCGAGCTGTGCCCCGCCGAGGCGTGCGCGCTGCCCGGTGCCGACGGTGTCGAGCCCGAGCCGCTGTTCCGCATCCGCGAGGAGATCACGGCGCAGCATCCGCTCGTTCAGCAGTACCTCGCCTTCTTGAAGGACGCCGGCATCACGGTCGCGGGCATCGAGTTCATCGAGACCGTCGACGGCCGCTTCGTCACCTACGACGTGAACACGAACACGAACTACAACCCCGACGTCGAGGCCACGGCCACCGTCTCGGGTCCGCGCACGATCGCGAGTTTCCTCGGCGGACTGCTCGCCCGCGATGCCGCACCTGTCGCGGTCTGACCCGGCGGGCGTTCATAACTCCTGAGAAGCGAGCCGTCGAGCCCGCGAAGCCCCCGGAACCGGCGTTCCGGGGGCTTTCTTCCGGAGTTGTGCACCGGGAACCGTCTCAACGGATGCTCACCGCCCGCTGCCCGCGATCACGCCCTCCTTGACGTAGCGTTGCGCGGCGAGAACCAGCACCAGTGCCGGGAGGCTCGCGATGAGGGATGCTCCCATCGTCGCCGCCCACGTGTTCATGTTCGAGTTCGCGAGCGCGTAGATGAACACGGTCACGGGGTACATCTCGGTCTTCGTGACGAGGGTGAGGCCGAACAACAGGTCGCCCCAGGCGAAGAGGAACGTGAACACCCCGGCCGTGATGATCGCGTTTCGCGACAGGGGCACGACCACGCGCCACAGTGAGCCGACCGGTCCGAGTCCGTCGAGGGTGGAGGCCTCGATGACCTCCGTGTCGAGGCGCAGCATGAACGAGCGCAGCAGGATGATCGCGAACGGGATGCCGGCGGTCGCATTCGCGAGGATCAGGCCGATGTAGCTGTTCAGCGCACCCCAGGTGTTGAACATGGCGTAGAACGAGTTCGCGAGCACGATGCTCGGGATCATCTGCGCGAGCAACAGGATCACGAGTCCCAGGCTCACCGCGCGTGACCGCAGCCGGCTGAGCGAATAGGCGGCGGGCACCGCGACGACGAGGGTCAGCAGTACCGATCCGATCGCGGTGATCAGGCTGACGCGCAGGCCGTCGAGACCGCCGTCCTCGAATGCCGTCACGTACCCGTCGAAGCCCGGGGCGGTCGGGAACCAGGCGGTGTCGGTGGAGTTCGCGTCGGGTTGGAGGGATGCCGAGATCATCCAGTAGATCGGGAACAGGTAGACGATGAGGATCGAGACCGTGAGCACGGTCCAGAACCAGCCGCGGCGGCGGGGAGTGCGTGTGCTCATCGCTCGGCACGCTCCTGTCGGGCGGAGAGCCACGTGTAGACGGCGGCGAAGGCGAGGCTGATGACGAGCAGCAGCATGCCGTAGGCGCCCGCGTGCCCGAACTCGAACAGGCTGAACGCCGAGCGGTACGAGAGCACGCCGAGGGTCATGGTGCTGTTGGCGGGGCCGCCCTGCGTGAGCGCGAGCACGAGGTCGACGATCAGCAGGTTGAAGACGACACTCATCACGACGAGAACCGAGATCACGGGCCAGATGCTGGGGATGATGATGTGCCACAGGCGCTTGAACGCCCCGGCCCCGTCGAGGGATGCCGCCTCGAGGTGCTCGACCGGCACCTGCTTGAGGGCCGCGGCGAGGATGGTCGACCAGTACGGCAGGCTCGCCCACACGGTCACGATGATCACGGCGGCGAGGGCGGTGGTGGGATCGGCGAGCCAGGCGTTGGTCGGCAGTCCGAGCGTGCGCAGGATGTCGTTGAACGCCCCGTCTCCCGCGAGCAGTGACTTCCAGATCGTCGCGACGACGACGGCCGGCAGTAGCCAGGGGATGAGGATGAGGGCGGGCAGCCAGCGGCTGCCCGGGAAGCGCCGTGTGAACAACAGCGCGAGCGCGAGGCCGATCACGAGCTCCGAGACCACGGCGACGACCGTGATGGTGAGGGTGTTCACGATCGCGATACCGGTGGCATCCGCGCGGAAGATGTCGATGAAGTTCTGGAACCCGACGAACGGCGCCTCACCCGTGATGAAGGTCCCGGTCGTGAAGTCGGTCGTGCTCATGAACACGCCGTACCCGAGCGGGAACAGGAAGAACGCGGTGAAGAACACGATCGCGGGCACCAGGAAGGCCCACAGCTCGAGGTTCCGTCGCCGCACCAGGGTCAGGCCGAAGCGGCCGGAGGCGCGAGTCCCCGGCCGCTTCGGCGCTGTGGCAGCGGTCGTCATCAACCCTGGTCGGCCTTGCTCAGCGCTTCCTCGGCGCTCACGCCGTTGACGGTCGCGTTCTGCAGGGCGTCGACGTACTTCGCCTGCAGGGCGCTCCACTCGGTTCCGAGCGTCGCCGGGTTGAAGGCGTTCGCGACGGGGGTGACGAAGGCCTCGGCGGCCGGGACCTCGGCGACGAAGGCATCCTGAGCCGACGTCAGCGCCGGGACGTACCCGCCCTGCACCGCGGTGTCGACCTGGTTCTCCTCCGACGCACGGCACTCGATCAGAGCGGCCGCCGCCTTCTCGCGCTTCTCGTCGCCCTGCACCGGCACGGTGTAGGCGTAGCCGAGGAGTCCGACGCTGCTCTCGTCGGCGCTGGTGCCGGCCGGAACCGAGAATGTGCCGTACTCGAAGTCGAGGCTCGTGTCGACGAGGTTCCAGGGGCCCGACACCGTGATCGCGGCCTTGCCGGACTTCCACTGGTCGATGCCGTCCCAGCCCCAGTTCACGAACTCCTTGGAGAGACTGCCGTCGTCGACGAGGGTCTTGTAGAGATCGACCGCCGCGACCGCGCCGTCACCGGTGAGATCGGCCGGGTCGCCGCCCGCGCTCAGCAGGAACGGCAGGAAGTACGACGAGGTCGAGCCGTCGCCCGCGATGCCGGGCAGCGCGATGCCGTAGTGGTCGGCGGTGGTGGTGGCCTTGGCGGCTGCGATGAGCTCGTCGAACGTGGTGGGCAGTTCGGTGATACCCGCCTCTTCGAAGTACGCCTTGTTGTAGAAGACCGAGTAGTCCTCGACCTGCGTGGGCAGACCGTAGAGGGTGTCCTCGTACTGGCCGAGGGCGGCGACCGGCTCGGCGAGACCGTCGGTCGTGAGGCCGAGGGTGTCGAGGTCGGAGAGCACACCCTGGGCGGCGAGCGTCGGCAGCTGGGTGTCGGTGTTGACGAGGGCGATGTCGGGCAGCGACTTCGACCCCGCCGCCTGCAGCAGGCTGGTCGTGTAGTCGCCCGAGAGGGTCTGGGCGTCGATCGTGATGCCGAGGTCAGCGGCGCACTTCTCGAAGTACTCCTTCTGCAGCGTCTGGTACGGGTCGAAGTCGATGCTGCTCCAGGACGTCAGCTCGACGCCCTCGAAGTCGTCGGCGTCGCCGGAGGTGCTCGACGGGGCGGCGGAACCGGTGCAGCCGGCGAGGAGGACGACGGACGCGACTCCGGCGGCGGCAGACAGCGCGACCCGGGTGGCGCGCGTGCGAGAGGTGCTCATGAGGGTGCGGGATCCTTAGCTCGACCGGGCTGTGACCGATCGTCGGGAGAAGGTCGGGCGGATGCCCGTGGCATGAGTCTCTCGGACGCGGGGGCGTGCGGTCACGGGTTCGGAAACACGGCGAAATGATGTGACGCAGATCGTCATTCGGCCGAAATCTGCGCGTTACGCAGGGAGGGTTCGGGCGCTTCGAGAGGCTCAGCGACCCAGTTTCCGTCGTCGGGTCTCTGAGCCGCGAGCGACGGTCCCTGAGCCTGTCGAAGGGCCCCGCGCCACGGAACCCGCGTCCCACAGCATCCGCCCGTCGACGATCGTGGCGAGCGCCGCCGGTGCGCTCTCGACGATCTCCGCGAGCGCGTCGCGCGGGTCGGCGGATGCCGTCGCGAACACCGCGAGGTCGGCCCGTGCGCCGTCGACCAGGGTGCCGGCCGGTGCCGGTCCGTCAGCGAGTCCGAGGGCGCGGGCACCACCGGCCGTTGCCGCGTGCAGCAGCCGGGCGTGCAGGTCGTCGGCCGAGTACCCCTGCGCCCGGGCGAGCCGGTGCAGCTCGGCGACGTCGTCGAGCACCCGCAGCGAGGGCGACGACGAGAGCGAGTCGGTGCCCACCCCGATGGGATTGCCCTCGGTCAGGTACGCGGCGATGGGCGGGGCATCCAATCCGATGACGGCGTTCGACCGCGGACACAGCGCGACCGACACCCCGCGTTCGCGCAGCAGTGCGCGATCGGCGGTGTCGACGTAGATGCCGTGTGCGAGGTGCGAGTGCGGCGTGAGCACGCCGACCGTATCGAGGTAGTGCACGACACCGCTGCCCGAGCCGCCTGTCGAGAGCAGCTGCATGTCGGAGTGCCCGAGGCCGCGCCAGCGCTCGGCGAGTGGTCCGGTGCCGAAGCGGGCGAACTCGTCTTCGGATGCCGACTCCGCCGCGTGGATGTGCAGGCGCACCCCGTGCGCCTCGGCGAGCCGCTGCAGCTCGCGGAACACGTCGGTGTCGAGCGAGTAGATCGCGTGCGGCGAGAGGCCGGTGGCGGGAGGGGAGGGGAGGGCGTCGAGCTGAGCGAGCACCCGCTCGGGGCCATCGTGCTGCCAGGCGGCGCGCTTCCAGCCGAACACCTCCCAGAACACGACACCGTGGAGTCCGCCGTCGTGCACGGCGCGCCCCGCCTCGGGGTCGGTGACGATCTCGGCGACCGCGGTCGTGCCCGACTCGATCGACAGGCGCACGCCCTCGGCGGCCGACGCCGCCCAGTCGTGCTCGACGCGGTAGCCCTTCTCGAAGGCGAGCGCCCAGGTCTCGAAGCTGGGGTATTGCCCGCGCCCCACCGCAGCCATGTCGGTGTACTGCAGATGCGTATGGGCGTTGACGAGTCCGGGAGTGAGGGCGCCGTCCCATTCGCGGCGCTCGCCGATCGCGTCGCCGAGCTCGGAGGTGAGGGCATCGTGCGCGCCGACCGCGACGATGCGTCCGTCGCGCACGGCGACCGCGCCATCGGCGATCGGGGGCGTGACGACGGGCAGCACGGTGCGCGCGCGGTGGAGGGTGATGTCGCTCATGGTCGTCTCTCGGGTGTGCGGGTCGGGTTCACGGGGTGACGTCTCGGGGACGCCACGAGGTCAGATAGTCGCTCTGCGCAGACGAGACGGCGTCCAGTCCGCCGCCGAAAGCGCCGAGCGCCAGCGCGGCCACGCGGTCGTCGGCACTGCGGGGCAGGATGTGCACGGCGGGCGTGAGGGTGCCGCGCCCCGCGAGCAGGTGGTCGACCGCCGAGAGCTGCACCCCGAACGACAGATCCATGACCTGGATCGGGTTGCCCTCGGCAGCGCTCACGTTGATGCAGTGGCCGTCGTCGAGCACGCGGATGCGGCGCCCGTTCGCGAGCCGCAGCACCGACACCGCGCCCCGCCGCGACGTCTCGACCGCGCCCGCATCGAGTGCCGCGAGCAGCGAGATCTCCTGGAACGCTCCGCCGCCGACCGCGACCGCGGCGCCGTCGGGCAGGCGCTCGAGGTGCTCGACCGCGACGGTGTGGGCGATGCCGGTCGTCGAGAGGAGCACGTCGGCGTGGGCCGCGGCATCCGCCAACGGCTCGACGGCGTACCCGGCGAACGCCGCCTGCAGCGCCGCCACCGGATCGACCTCGGCCACCGTCACGCGCGCGCCGAGGGCTGCGGCGTGGCGGGCGACGCCGCTGCCGACGCGTCCGAACCCGACGACCACGACGTCGGTTCCGGCCCACGACCGGTCGAGCAGGTCGGCGACGGCGAGCACGACGGACTGGCCGGTGCCGTGGGCGTTGTCGAACAGCGATTTGGTGCGGGCGTCGTTCGCCGCGACGATCGGGATGCGCAGGGCTCCCTCGTGCTCCATCGTGCGCAGCGGGCGCACACCGCTCGTGGTCTGCTCGGTCGCCCCGGCCATCGAACCCAGGATGCCGGGACGCTCGGTGTGCGCGAGACGGATGGTCGCGGCACCGTCGTCGACGATCACCTCGGGGTGGTGGTCGAGCAGGGCGAGGACGTTGTCGCGGTCTTCGGCGTCGGTCGCGCCGCGGTGCGCGTAGGTCGGGATGCCGGCGTGCACGAGAGCCGCGGCCACCGCGTCGTCGGTGTCACGCCCGACGCACGACACGGCGACGTCGGCGCCCGCCTCGGCGAGCAGCAGGGCGACGGTCGCGGTCTTCGGCTCGAGCACGTCGGAGACGGCGATGCGGATGCCGCGCACCCTCCCGCTCTCGCGCAGCTCGGCCGCGAGCGCCGTCGTGGCGGGCATGAACTGGCGGGCCCAGGCGATGCGCTCGGTGCCCTCGCGCCAGAGCCTCGGGTCGGCGATGCGGCCGGTCATGCGCGGGCCGATCCGGCGAGCACCAGACGGGCGAGGTGGGCGTCGGCCACAACCGGGTCGCCGAACCTGTCGAAGCGTCCCCTCTCCTCCCGAGCGGCGGATGCCGGGGCCCGGGCCGTGAGGATGGACAGGGCGACGAGCGCGTCGGCGAGCGGACTCGGTTGCCCGAGCGTCTCGAACACCCCCGGGGCCTCGGCGACCCAGGTGCCGTCTCCGACGCGGGTGACGAACGGGCGAACCGTGTCGCCCGCCGACGGCACGAGGCCGTTCACATCCACGGAGGCATCGATCAGCACACCGCGGACGGATGCCGGGTCGACGGCCGCATGGCCCTCGCCGGTCGTCAGCACGAGGTCGGCCGCGGGCCACGGCTCGTCTACCGTGGGAGCGCCGACGAGGTGCGCGCGGAGGCGCACGACCGGATCGGCGATCCCGCGGATCACCCGGGTGCCGCCGACGGTGAGCGTGGCGGCGAGACGATCGGCGACCGGGCCGTCGCCGATCACGAGCGCGGATGCCGCGGGCAGCACGAGGTTCGTGCGGCGGGCCAGCGCGCGTACGATCTGCTCGGCGCGCGCGTGGGCGAAGATCGCCGTGAACGCAGGGAGTTCGCGCGGGTCCGGCGCCGAGTCAGCGACGGTGATCGTCACGCCGAACGCCGCGCGCGCGGCATCCTCCACCCCATCCGGCAGCGCCGGGAACCGCCACGAGACGACGGCGGCCACGCCGTCGAGGGTCGGGAAAGCGGATGCCGCGGCCGCCGCGAGCCGGAATCCCGGGGGCGTCACGGCATCCGTCGGCAGGGTGCGGGAGGGGGCAGCGGTCACGGTCGCGACGCTATCCGTTCGCCCGCGAGCACCGCCCGTCTGTGACCTCTCATGACGCGCGGGCGAGCGCGGCGGGCGCGCGTTGTCTAGCGTCGGGGCAATGAGCGAAGGCATCCGTCCCGAATCCGTCCCGCACGAAGTGCTCGAACCGGTGTACGACTGGACGGGCTTCGGCTTCGACACCCGCCAGATCCATGCGGGGGAGTTCGAAGAACCCGCCCACGGGTCGCGCATCGCGCCGATCTACCTGAGCGCCGCGTTCCGCTTCGACTCGTTCGACGAGAGCACGCGTCGCTTCGGCGGCGAGGACGGGCAGATCTACTCCCGCAACCTCAACCCCACCAACGAGGTCGCCGAGCGTCGCATCGCCGCGCTCGAGGGCGGCGTCGGCGCGATCGTCGTCTCGTCGGGTCAGGCGGCGATCAGCGCGGCGATCCTCTCGATCGTCGGCAACGGCGACCGGTTCGTCTCGACCGCGAGCATCTACAGCGGCACCCGCATCCTCTTCGGCCGCTCGTTCGCCCGCTTCGGCGTCGGCGTCGATTACGTGCACGACCCGACCGACGAGGTCGAGTGGGAGGCCGCGATCGGCCCCGACACCAAGGCGATCTTCACCGAGACCATCCCGAACCCCAAGAACGACGTCGTCGATATCGCGGCGGTCGCCCGCATCGCCGAGCGCCACGGCATCCCGCTCATCGTCGACAACACGATCGGCACCCCCTACCTCGTGCGCCCGTTCGAGCACGGCGCGCACATCGTCGTGCACTCGGGAACCAAGTTCCTCACCGGCCACGGCGCCGCGATCTCGGGCGTCGTCGTCGACGGCGGCACCTTCGACTGGGCCGGGAGCCCGCGCGACTACCCCGGCATCACCGAATCGCCGGCTCCCGGCGTGCCGAGTGCACTCGAGACCTACGGTCGCCGGGCCTACGAGTATTTCGTGCGCGGCGGCATCGTGAACGACCTCGGCCCGGCGCTCTCGCCGTTCCACGCATTCCTGCTGCAGCAGGGCATCGAGACCCTGTCGCTGCGCATGGAACGGCACGTGTCGAACTCCCGCGCCATCGCCGAGTTCCTCGCCCAGCACCCGGCGGTCGAGTACGTCGATTACGCAGGGCTCCCGGGGCATCCGCAGCACGAGATCGCCCAGCGCACCCTCGGCGGCCGCAGCGGATCGGTGTTCGCCGTCACCGTGCGCGGCGGGCGGGCCGGAGCCGAGATCTTCATCGACAGCCTGCGGGTGTTCAGCCGCATGACCAACATCGGCGATGTGCGCTCGATGGTGCTGCACCCGGCGACCACCACGCATCTGTCGTTCACGCCCGAACTGCGCGCGCAGCTCGGCATCGACGAGGGACTCGTACGGCTGTCGGTCGGCATCGAGACCGTGGCCGACCTCATCGCCGACCTCGACGCGGCGCTCGCCGCGGTGAGCGCGTATCTTTCCGGCGTTTCGGATGCCGCGGCGGTCGCCCCGTGACCGCCCGCAGCCAGTGGACCGGGGTCGCGACTCGCGAGGAGACCGCGCGCACCTGCACCTGGGAGGGTCGCGGTGCAACTGGGTCCCTGAGCTTGTCGAAGGGTCCCGCCCGGGATGCTTCGACAGGCTCAGCAACCCAGGGCGGACAGGCTCGCTAACCCATGCCGGTAAGCAGGGGTTCGCAGATCTGCAGAATCTCGTAGGCATCCGCCTCTATGTCTGCGAAATAGAGCAGATCTGCGAAATTGTGCGAACCCGCGCGCCCGCCTAACGGGCCTCGAGGTCGTGCAGGCGCGTCCAGAAGTGGTGGAGGCCATGCTCCGAGAGGGTGGCCGAGGCGCCGAGCGTCTCGAACAGTGCTCGCACGGCATCGCCGGCCAGGGGTACGAGACCTGCGGCCACGAGTTCGACATCGGCGACGGATGCCGTGCCCTCCTCCGCGCGACGCAGCACCGACTCCGCGGCGGCCGACGCCACGGCCGAGCGGGCTGCAGAATCAGCGAGCACCCGCAAGAACTGGGGGTCGTCGGCCGCGCGCTCGGTGTTGCCGTGCTGCTGGCGGCGAGTGCGTGCGGCGGTCTGCGCGGCGCCCGTCTCGGTGACCTCGGCGATCAGGTCGGCGAGGTCGCGCACCAGCCCGGTGGCACGGTCGGACGGCAGAGCGGAGGCGGGCATGGTGCTCCTCGGAGAAGACGGCGGCGGGATGCTCCGACTGTAGCGAACGGCATCCGTCCCGAACGTCATGCGCGTTAACGTGAGCGACTCGAAGGCGGCCCGCTGGATACGCTGAAGCCATGACCTCCCGTCCGTTCGGCTCCCTGGATTGGGCGCGGAGAACCCCGGGAATCCCGGCGCTCCTCGACGAGATCCGCCAGGCGAGCATCGCCGATGCCCCCGAGCTCCCGCAGAGCTTCTTCACCCGTCTCGCCGCCGCCGGCTTCGGCCGCATCCGCGTACCCGTCGCCGAGGGCGGTCTGGGCGGCGACGTGCTCGATCTGCTCGACGCGCTGGTCGCGATCGCCGCGGCCGACTCGAACCTCGCGCAGGCCTGGCGCACGCACGTGCTCGCCACCGAGCGCCACGTGAAGTCGCCCGCCGGCGCTCTCCGCGACCGTTGGATCTCCCGCGTCGCCACAGGCTCCATCATCGGCGGCGGTTGGACCGAGGCCGACGGCTCCGGCCCGAGCGTCTTCACCACCCGCCTGTCGACCGAGACCGGCATCCCGCGCCTCACCGGTCGCAAGTTCTACTCGACGGGCAGCCGCTACGCCGACTGGCTCGAGTACAGCGCGGTCGACGATGCGGGCGAGCTCGTGATCGCGGCCCTGAAGACGGATGCCCCCGGCGTCACGCTCCTCGACGACTGGACCGGCTTCGGCCAGCGTGCCACCGCGAGCGGAACGACCGTGCTCGACGGCGCCCCGGTCGATCCCGACGACGTCGCCCCCTGGCAGACGCAGCACCTCGGCACGCCGGGGTGGCAGCAGATGATCCTGCTCGCCGTGCTCGTCGGCATCGGCGAGGGTGCTCGGGCCGCGGCATCCGATCTCATCGATCAGATCGACCGCGCGCACGGTGGCTCCCCGATCCTCGTGCTCGAGGGGTACGGCCGCATCAGCGCGCTCGTCGCGTCGGCCCGCGCCTCGCTCGGTGAGATCGGCCGGCTGAGCGAGATCGCGCACCAGGCGATCATCGCCGGAGATGCGGATGCCGAGACCCTCGCCGACGATGCGGTGAACGCCGTCTTCCAGGCGCAGGCCACGATCGTGCCCCAGGTCATCGAGGCCGCCGACAAACTCATGACCCTGCCCGCGCTGCTCGATGACGTCGCCGAGGCGCAGAACCTCCGCCAGTCACTTCGTCTCGACCGCTTCTGGCGCAACGCCCAGACGCTGTCGACGCACAACCCCGTGCTGCACCGACTGCGCGCGATCGCCGACCGCGAGATCTACGCGATCGACCGCATCGCCGATCCCGCCGAGCGCGAGGTCGCCGTCGCGCAGTCGATCACCGACGGCATTCGCCCGCTCACCGTGGTGCGCGTCGACGCCGCGCTGGCCGCCGGACTCACCGCCGACCCGCGCTCGCTCGACGCGGTCGCCGCAGCTTTCGGCGGGCGCGAGCCGGTGCTCTTCCAGTTCGACGAGCGCCCGGGCGCGCACTTCGACGCAGCGGTCGCGATCGCTACCCTGCTGCACCGTCTGCCGTCGGCGTGGTTCGCGATCGGCACCGCCGACCTCGGCGACACCGGCCACCCCTACAACCTCGCGCGGCGCATCGCCTCGCTCGAGCAGCTCTCGGGCGGACGCACCGCCTGGGTGCTCGACGACGGCACCGCCGAGACCGACGAGCAGCGCGACCGCATCCGCGTGGTGCAGCAGCTGCTGCGCACCTGGCCACGCGAGTCGATCGCCGCGGATGCCGGTGCCCGGCACTTCGCGCAGACCGAGCAGATCCGTCGCATCAACGCCGACGGCGCCTACCCGACGGCCGGCCCGCTGAACGTGCCGAGCAGCCCGCAGCACCTGCCGGTGTTCGTGTCGTCGCGCCGGTTCGACGACGTGCATCGCTATGTCGATCTGCTCGTACGCGACGACGCCTGGGTGCTGCCCTACGCCGATGCCGCGGGCCACCCGCTCGCGACCATCCACGAGGTGTCGGACATCGACGGACTGCTCTTGATCGCCGGTGCCCTGCCGCAGATCGCGGATGCCGCAGCGGATGCTGTGCCCCAGACCCTGCGCGCCCGGCTGCGGCTGCCGGCACCCGCGCTGTACGAGCTCCCCGGAGCATCCGCCCGCTTCGAGCGCGGCAGCGAGACGGAGGCATCATGAGCCACGACGACCGCCTGCTCACCGTCAACATCAACGTGCTCGGTGTCGGCCAGCGACCCGCCGCGTGGCGCGCCCCCGACATCCACCCCGACGCGATCGTCGACCTCGCACACTGGCAGGAGGTCGCCCGCATCGCCGAGCGCGGGCTGGTCGACGCGATCTTCCTCGCCGACCGCCCCGCGATCACCGACCCGCGCAGCCGACCGGTGCAGTACCTCGACCCCGGCGTTCTCGTGCCCGCGATGGCCGCGGCCACCGAGCATCTGGGCTTCGTGGCGACGGCATCCACCACCCTGAACGAGCCGGTCGAACTCGCGCGCCGCCTGTGGGCGCTGCACACCGCGACGCAGGGCCGCTTCGCGTGGAACGCCGTCACCAGCTGGGACGTCGAGGCGGTGCGCAACTTCGGCATCACCGAGGTGCCCGAGCGCGCCGTGCGCTACGCCCGCGCCGAGGAGTTCGTGACCGTCATCAAGAGGCTGTGGGCGACCGCTGGCACCTCCGACGTGGTCGACCACGACGGCTCGTTCTCGGTGCACGCCGGGCTCGAGATGGACGCCCTCGTGCCCGAGCGGCCGGCCATCGTGCAGGCCGGCGGGTCGGAGCCGGGCTGGCGCCTCGCAGGGCTCGTCGCCGACGGGGTGTACTCGGTCGACCACGACCCGGCATCCGCGGCGGAGCACCGCCAGAAGATCCGCTCGTACGCCGTCGACGCCGGTCGCTCGGCCGATGACGTGCGCGTCTTCCCGGGGCTCGCGGTGGTGATCGGCAGCACCGAGCAGGAAGCCTGGGACCGCTTCGATCACTGGGAGCACCTCGCCCCCGCGACCTACAGCCTCAACGAGCTGTCGAAGGCGCTCGGTGCCGACTTCTCGGGGCTCGACCTCGACGCACAGGTCCCGCAGCAGGTGCTGGCGGATGCCGAGGCTCAGGATGCCGGATGGTCGGCGGCGTACCGTCGGGTGCTGATCGAGCGGATCCGGACGGAGCAGCCCACGATCCGCCGCCTGTTGCGCGACTTCGGCGGCTACGGGCAGCGGTTCCTCGCCGGAACGCCCGAGCAGATCGCCGACACGATGGAGGAGTGGTTCCGGGCGGGCTCGGCCGACGGCTTCAACATCATGCTCGACCTGTTCCCCTCCGGGTTGGAGGACTTCGTCGACCAGGTCGTGCCCGAGCTGCAGCGCCGCGGGATCTTCCGGCGAGAGTACGGCCAGGGTGGGGTGCTGGAGCGCTTCCGTCGGCCGTAGCCGGGTGGGCGCGAGGCGCCCCGAACGCGCGCAGGGGAGGACATCTCGCCTTGTGCAGGGGGCATCCGCTGTTCTGATCCTGCGGAGCGCGAGATCTCCTGCAATGCGGGGCGGCCACCGAGTGGTGCGGGCGGAGATCTCGCTGTCGGGCGGAGATTCTCGGCGCGTTCCTCCGCCCATCACGGAGAACTCCGCCCCACGCGGTGCCGCGCGACCTCAGACCTGGTCGAAGCGCCCCGCCCGCGTGGCGCGCTACCCTCGACAACCATGGACACACCAGACGGCCGCGCACTCACGTCGCGCGAACGCGAGGTGCTGGTCGCGATGATCACGCACGCGAAACCCTCCCACGGCGCGTTCGGGGCGAGCGAGCGTGCGGCACTGCTCGAGACCGTCGACGACGTGCGCGTGTGGGGGAGATGCGGGTGCGGTCGCTGCCCCTCGATCGACCTCGGTGATACTTCCGGCGAGTACCCCAGCACCGGCCCGCGCGTCGTGCTCGACGGGTGGCGGGGGACGGAGGGCCTGCTCCTCTTCGTCGACAACGGCGTGCCGACGTACCTCGAGCAGTACAGCGCGAGTGACGACGTGTTCGACGAGTTCGTCCCGGTGAGCGAGATCGAGTACCACTGATGGGCGGACGCTGCGGGGCGGGCCCTTCGACAGGCTCAGGGGCCCAGTCGGGTGCAAGAGGCTGGGTCGCTGAGCCGAAGCTGGGTCGCTGAGCCTGTCGAAGCGTCCCGCCCGGAGAGACCTCAGACCTGGTCGAAGCGCCCCGAGCCCGCGAACGCCGGGGTGCCCACGGCGATCGCCTCAGAAGCACCGAGACCGAAGGCGGCGCGAGCGCCCACGGCATCCGCATCACCGTCGTCGCCGAGCACTGGCACGGCACCCCACACCGGCACCTCGTCGACCGCGAGCACCACATCGACGCCCGGAATGGCCCCACCAGAGCCCAGCAGCACCGTCACGGGCTTGTCCGTCACGTCGACGGGCACCGTCAGCGGCCCGCCGATCGACGGGAAGCCCGGGTCGCTGATCCGCACGATGCGCGAATCGTCGACGTACGCCCCGGCCTCGGTGTCGCCGATGATCGCATCGAGCGGCCACGACTCGAACAGCCGTGAGATCAGCGCCAGCACCGACGCGGAGGTCCCGGCCAGCCCGATCCGCCGTCCGTGCAGGTTCGAGAGGGTCGCGATGTTCCGGCCCAGGTTGATCGGATGCTGTCGCGCAGCGATGATCGGCACCACGACGACCCGCTGTGTGATCGCGAGCAGGGCTCCCGCCGCAGCCGTGCGGTCGGGTCCGGGACCGGTGAGGTCGCCCAGCAGCAGCACGTCGGCTCCGGCATCCAACTCGGCCCCGAGCGCGGCACGGGCATCGCGCCCGGAGCCGGAGCGCACGGCGAAGGCGGCGAGGGTGGCGTCGTCGACGCGCAGCAGACGGGTCATCGGCGGGCCTCTCTCATCCAGCGGGTGAACGGTTGATCGCCCGGCGAGGCGAGCAGCCCGCGCGACTTCAGCACCGGCGTCACGTGCTCGGCGAACTCGCGCAGTCCCCACGGGTTGGTGTCGAACAGCAGGTTGAACCCGTCGGCGGCTCCGGCATCCACCCAGTCGGTCATGATGTCGACGAGCCGCTCGGGCGTGCCGATGAAGAGCTGGTGCCCGAAGCCGGCGAAGTACCGCAGCAGCTCGCGCACCGTGAGGTTACCGGCGGCGCCGTAGGCGGCGATCGCCTTGCGGAATCCGATCGGCGCGGCGGAGGGATCGCCCGACAGCCGCTGGATCTCGCCCTCGGCCGGTGCGTCGAGGTCGAGTCGCGAGCCGTCGATCCCGAACATCGCGGTGAAGCGCTTGAGCACGTAGCCGTCGGGACCGCGTTCGTGGACGGTCAGGAATCGGCGCTCGGCCTCCTCCTCGGTCGAGCCGACGACGAGATGGATGCCGGGCAGCACGAGCGGCGCGGGCCGCCCGAGCTCCGCCGATCGGCGGCGCAGGTCGAGGCGGTTCTCGGCCGCCGTCTCCTTCACTGTCTCGGCCGCGAACACGGCCTCCGCGCTCGCGGCGGCGAGCTGTCGCCCGCGCGGTGAGCCACCGGCCTGCACCACGAGGGGTGCGACGTCGGGCAGCAGGGCCCGGATCGCGGGATCGACGCCCAGGTCGGCCCGACGGATGCTGTCGCCGAAGTACTCGCCCTCGTGCACGTAGTCGGTGTCGCCCTGCACGGCGGCGAGGTACGCCGTGTACGCGTCGACGAACTCCTCGGCGCGGGCGTAGCGCTCCTCGCGTCCGGGGTCGGAGGTGTAGCCGAAGTCGGTGACGGCGGGACCGGTGACACCCGTGACGACGTTCCACCCGAACCGCGAGCCGCTGAACGCGCTGACGCTGAGCAGACGGCGGGCGAGCTCGACCGGATCGTTCGTGCTCGACGAGACGGTCGAGATGATGCCGAGGTGCTCGGTCTCGGCGGCGACCGTGGCCAGCGCCGCGAGGGGCTCGAGGAGCCGGCTCGGACGGATCGCGGGGTTCGACGCGAGCCCCGGGGTGTCGGCGAGGAAGATCGCGTGGATGCCGGCGTCCTCCGCCGTGCGGGCGGCGTCGCGCCAGAAGTCGGCACCGAACACGCGCAACGGGTCTTCGCCCGGGGCGCGCCAGGCACCCGCATCCGTTCCGTAGTCGTAGACGTTCGCGCCGATCACGAGGGGACGGGTCATCGGGCGGGCTCCTTCGTGTCTGAATCTCGCAGTTCTGCAGAATCCCGCAGGTTCTCGGGGCGAGGCATCCGAGGTTCTGCAGAACTGCGAAGTTCTGAGTCCGCCCCACTCGCGAGCCGGCCCGTGCCGACGTACCAGATCTCGGGCAGGTCGCTGCCGACCAGCGCTCGTTCGCCGAGCGCCCGGGCCTTGAGATGCACGGGGTTGTGGTTGCTGAGCGTACGGGCGTTGCGCCAGTGCCGATCGAGCGCGAGGCGTCCGTCGACGAGCGAGCCGCCGCCCAGGTCGAACACGCTCTGCGCGGCCCGCTGCACGAGCGCCGGCACCGTGATCTGCGCGCGCGTGACGGCGAGGTGGCCGTCACCGGTCTGCGCGTCGAGCGGGCGTTCCAGGTCTGCTCCGAGCAGCGAGGCGGCCGTTCGCACCGATGCCACGACGGCCTGCGCGAGACCGTCGAGCGTGCCGATGCGCTCCTGCAACTGCGGGTCGTCGGCGGGCACGGCGGTCGAGGCGTGGCTGAAGTTGCGGGTGCGCGAGCGCAACCAGGCGATCGCGTCGTCGCGGGTGCGCAGCGCGATCCCGGCCAGCGTGGCGAGATGCGTGAGCTGCAGCACGGCGTCGAGGTTGCCGAGCCGGTCGGTGCGCGAGCCCTCGCCCACCCGCACGCGCTCCGGGTCGACGACGACGTCGGTGAACTCGACCGTGCCCGACGTGGTGAGCCGCTGGCCCACGCCGTCCCAGTCGTCGTGCAGCACGACGCCCTCGGCATCCGCCGCCACGACCGCGACCAGATGGCGGCCTTCCTCGTCGGAAGCGAGCACCGAGATCCGGTCGGCGTAGCCCGTGCCGGTCGCATAGGCCTTGCGGCCGTTCAGACGCGGGATGCCGTCGGCATCGGTGCGCAGCGTCGTGCCCACCGTGCCGATCTCTCCGGCGCCCTCGGTGGTCGCGCCGGCGAAGAGCAGACCGGCTGCGATGTCGGCGGTCGCGGCATCCGTCTCGCCGCGGGCGATGGCACGGGCGGCACGGTCGCTGGTGGTGAAGTGCGTGCGCAGGCTCTGCGTGACGTTCGCGTCGGCGCGGGCCAGGAGGATCTGCAGGTCGACGAGCTGCGGGTACGTGAGCCCCGCGCCCCCGGCCGCGACCGACAGGCGCGCGGCCGCCAGCCCGAGGCGGGCGAGCTCGCGCACGTCGGCGCGGAGTCCCCGTCCGGGGTCGCGGTCATGGTCGCGCGCCGGCGATTCGGCGGCGATGCGGCCGATGACCTCATCGATCTCGGCGACGTTCGGCAGGGCGTACCCCGCATCGGCGACCGAGGTGAATGCGAGCAGATCCTCCGGCATCCGTCAGACCGTCCCGACCACGCCGGACGGGGCGGAGTTCGGCCAGCCGGCGGGGGCCGTGCGCCCGGCCGGGTCGAGGGCCGGACGGGTGCGGCCGTAGGCGAGCGCGTGCACGAAGCGGCGGCGGAACTCGGTCAGGTCGAACGAGGTGACCGCGCGGGTCGAGGCACCCTCGGGCGTGCCCCACACCAGCGGCAGGCCATCGCTCGTGAGTGCGACCCGGGTCGCGAGCGAACCCGCGGCCGGGGTGAAATCGACCGGGCCTTCGATCCAGCCCGTCACGATCTCGGGGCGGTGCAGGATCACCGACGACAGGCCGTCGTGGGCGGCCGAGATCCGGCGCCCCCACTTGTACTGGTAGAAGTCGTTGTACGCGTCGAGGATCGTGCCCGCGAAGTGCGCCGCCGGCAGGTCGGAGCCCAGCAGGAGTGCCGTGACGTCCTCCTCGAGCAGCGCCTGCGAGGTCACGTTGACGCCCACCATGATCACGTTGCCGTCGTTCACGGCACCGAACACCGCCTCGGCGGCCGCGCGGTCGTTGTTCGTGTTCGCATCGGTCACGGTCGGGGTGCCGGGTGCGGGGTACGGCCCCGCGCCGCCCATGATGACCACGGAGCGGAACTTCAGGAACAGCTCCGGGTCCTTCTCCAGCGCCAGTGCGATGTTCGTGAGCGGTCCGAGCGGGTGCAGGTCGATCTGACCCGGGTGCTCGTTCGCGATGCGCACGAGGTAGTCGGCTGCGGACTCCGCTTCGAGCGTAGGCTCGGGGCGTTCGAAGCCGCGGTCGCCGAGGCCGTCGTGGCCGTGCACGAACCACGCGATCGACGGGTCGCCGTCGAGGGGGCCGCTCGCGCCCAGGTAGATCGGGATGCGCGGGGCATCCGCCACGTCGAGCACGTACGCGACGTTGCGGGCCGAGTCCTCGACCGCGCAGTTGCCGTAGATCGTCGTGATGCCGACGATCTCGACGTCGGGCTGCGCCAGCAGGTAGAGCAGGGAGTGGGCGTCGTCGATCCCGGTGTCGGTGTCGACGACGATCCACTGCTTCTCGGGGGCGAAGTCGGGCATGATCCTGCTCTCAGTGCTGGTGCTCGTGCGCGGGTTCGGCGAGCTTGAACGCCAGGCGTCCGTGCGCGAAGCCGCCGCCCGCGCGGATGGCGGTCGCGACCCAGGCGGCCTCGGCCAGCTCGGCCTCGTCGGCGCCGGCCGCGACGGCCTTCTGCGAGTGCGCGTCGATGCAGTACACGCACTGCGTGGTGATGCCCACGGCCAGTGCGATCAGCTCGCGGTACTTCAGCGGGATCGCCCGCGATTCGTCGGGCGCGAACACGGCGCTGTCGAAGGCCGCGAACGCCGCGAGGATGTCGGGGGTGTGCTCCTTGTAGACCTTCGTGTAGGTCTTGTCGGCTTCGCTGTCGAAGTAGGCGCTCATGCTCTGCTCTCTGCTGACGGGTGGGACTACCGTGACGCTATGGCTCCCCGGCATCCGCCCGCACGTTCGAGTGCAACACGAGGTCATCCGGCGGGAGGATCCTCCTGCAGGCGCTGGGGCCCCGCGCCCAGACTGCCGAGCTCGTCGTCGGGGTTCAGCAGACCGCACGCCTTCATCGACAGGCAACCGCAGCCGATGCATCCGGTCAGTTCGCGTTCGAGGCGTTCGATGCCCTCGCGACGCTTCTCGAGCGCGCGCTTCCAGCGACGCGAGGCGCGCTGCCAGTCGTCGTGGCTCGGGGTCTCGGTGAGCGGCACGTCGGCGAACGCGGTCTGCACGTCGGCGAGCGGGATGCCGAGGCGCTTCGCCACCGCGATCAGCGACACCCGCCGGATCATGTGGCGCGGGTAGCGACGCTGATTGCCGGGCGTGCGGAACGAGGCGATGAGGCCGATCGACTCGTAGAAGTGCAGTGCGGATGCCGCGACCCCCGTGCGCCGCGTCATCTCGCCGATCGAGAGGGCGTCCTCGGCGGTGTGCGCGGTATCGGCGTGCGAGGTCATCCCTGCCTCCGGAATACTCTGGCTCATGTCCGCGGATCCTGGCCCGCGGATTTGACCTAAAGTGTACTTGAGGTTCTAGCGTGGAACGCTGACCCGAAGGAAGCCCCGATGACCTATGTGATCGCCCTGCCGTGCGTCGATGTCAAGGACCGCGCGTGCATCGACGAGTGTCCCGTCGACTGCATCTACGAGGGTGAACGCTCGCTCTACATCCACCCCGACGAGTGCGTCGACTGCGGGGCGTGCGAGCCGGTGTGCCCCGTCGAGGCCATCTTCTATGAGGACGACCTGCCCGATGAGTGGACCGACTACTACAAGGCGAACGTCGAGTTCTTCGACGAGGTGGGCTCGCCCGGCGGCGCCGCGAAGGTGGGAATGATCGCCCACGACCACCCCCTCATCGCCGCTCTTCCCCCGCAGGAGGGTGCCGAGTGAGCACCGCAGCATCCGGCATCCCTGTTCCCAGCGCCGTCGGCGAAGGGCTCAAGGCGGCGTTCCGCACCCACCCCGCGGGCGTCGCGATCATCACGGCGGCGACCCCCGAGGGCCCCGTCGGGCTCACGGCATCGAGCGTGGCATCCGTCGCCGTCGACCCCGCCGCGATCGTCTTCTCCGTCACCCGCGCGACCGGCAGCGCGGGCGGACTCCTCTCGGCCGACACGTTCGTCGTGCACCTGATCGACCACGACCATTCGGCCCTCGCGCAGAGCTTCGCCGTCAGCGGATCGGAGCGCTTCACCCCCGAGCAGCAGTGGAGCACCCTCCCGACCGGCGAGCCGTACCTCCCCGCCGCGCGCTTCGCCCTGCGGTGCCGCGCGATCCAGACCGTGCCCGTCGGAACGTCGAGCGTGGTGATCGCCGAGGTGCTCGAGGTGTTCTCGGGCCCCCAGGGCCGCCCCCTCGTCTACGTCGACCGGAAGTTCCACGCCCTCCCGCACCCCTCCTGACCCGGCCGCGCCCCGTACCCAACTCAGGAAGATCGGCCGCCGGGCGGCAATTTCCGACACCGAAACGGTGCTACCGCCGCGTTGTTCCTGAGTTGGGTACGCCGCTAGCGCGCATACTCCTCAGCGTCGGGCGCCGCGGCCCCGAATCCGGCCCGAATCTCCCCGGAACGCTCGTTCTCTCCGGAGTTATGAACGGCCCACGACCTGCGCGTCCTCAACTCAGGACAAACGGTGCGCGAGAAGCCGAATCGTGCGCGGATCGGTTGCTTCGGCGAGGTTTGTCCTGAGGTGGTGCCGCGCCCCGCGCGCGAAGGTTAGGAGGCGATGCCTCCGGGATGCGCGGGCGAACCCTCTCTCGTGCCCGCATCGCCTACGGTTGACGCCATGAGCACCCGACTCCTCGTGAAGGCACCGGTGGACATGGCGCTGGGTGAACGCGCCGAGATCGATCAGGATCCGGATCGCTGGATCAATGGGCGTCCCCGTGTGACGGTGATCGACGTCGTCCTCTTGGCCATGCCGCGGTCGAGCATCTCTCGCCTGTCCGGCGTCTACTTCGTGACACCAAGGCTTCTGGATGCCGTGCAAGTGAATGGCCTGAGCGGTCTCAGCGAAAGAGAGTTCACGATGTCCTTCGACCCCCAGATGGCCGGTCTCGGCGAGTTCGATGGACGAGAGCTGCCGGACCTCCGGTGCGTGGAGGTGTGGGGAGACGCTGCAACCGACGACTTCGCTCACCTCGAAGGACGCTCGGGGCTTGTCGTCTCGCCGGGCGCCCTGGCGGTTCTCCGAAGCTTCGATCTCACTGATGTGCGCGTCGAACCGCTGTAAAACGAGACGGGCGGGCGAGCTCCCGCGTGCATAACTCCTCAAACTCGGGCGCCCGCGGCCACGATTCCGGGCCGAAACTCCCGGAACGCTCGTTCTCTCCGGAGTTATGAACGACGCCGACGAACCGGACCTCGGATCGAAGGCCGGAAGGCGGATGCTGCGTCACACCGCGGCGGTCGAACCCCGCTCCGTGAGCACGAACGGCAGCTCGGCGGCCGGAACCTCGCCCTCGCCCAGCCGCGCGAGCACGGCAGCGGCCGCCCTCTCGCCCTGCTGCAGCGGGAACTGATCGACCGTCGTGAGATCGAAGATCGCACCGAGCTCGTGCCCGTCGATGCCGATGACCGAAAGATCGTCCGGCACGCGCAGCCCCTGCTCCCGCGCGGCGAGGATCGCCCCGATCGCCATCTCGTCGGATGCCGCGAACACCGCGGTTGGTCGAGCGCCCGAGCCGGTGAGCAACTGCGTCGCCGCGCGCACGCCGCCCGCGATCGTGAAGTCCGCCGCCACGACGAGCGACGGGTCGACCGGAATGCCCGCATCGCTCAGCGCCTTCTCGAACCCCAGACGCCGGTTCGTGGGCACGTGGAAGCCCTCGTCGAACTCGGGTCCCGCCCCGATATAGGCGATGTGCCGGTGCCCGAGCCCGATCAGGTGCTCGGTCGCGAGGCGGGCGATCCCGAGCTCGTCGACGGTGAGCGTGTCGAGCGACGGATGCGGCCCGCCAATCGCGATGATCGGCAATCCCAACCCGCTCAGCTGCCGGATCTCATCGTCCTCGAACCGGATCGAGACGGCGATGACGGCATCCACCCCCTGGCGTCGCAGGAAGGTGTCGAAGACGTGCTTCCGCGTCTCGCGGTCGGTCGTGATGTTGTACAGCGTGATGTCGAAGCCGGCGCGCATGAGCGCCGACGACACCCCCGACAGCACGGTGCTGAAGAACCAACGGTCGAGGTAGGGAACGATCACGCCGACCGTGCGGGTGCGCCCGGAGGCGAGGCTCGACGCACGCGACGACACCACGTACCCGAGGCTGTCGGCGGCACTCAGAACTCGCTCGCGCGTCGCGTCCGAGACCTTGCCGCGCCCGCTCAGGGCGCGCGAGACGGTCGCCGTCGAGACGCCGGCCAGTCGTGCCACGTCGTCGATGCTCGCCATCTCGCCGCCTTTCGAATCGAGTGATCTGGTGGGTGAGCGGATGCCGGGGCCGCACGCACGCGCGGCCCCGGCCGAGGCGATCAGCCCCGCGTGAACCAGACGGTCGTGTCGACGGGAAGCTCCGACCCCGCGAAGGGCTGGCTCTTCACGAGGGACGTCGCGTCGTCGGGCAGCGCAAGCGGCGCGGTGCCGAGGTTCGCGACCACGTGCACGTCGCCACGGCGGAAGGCGACGGCATCCGCGCCGAGGTCCTCCCAGACCAGCGATCCTGAGCCGAAGCCGTGCGCACGGCGCAGTGCGAGCAGCTCGGTGTAGAGCGAGAGCGTGGAGTTCGGGTTGGCGAGCTCGACGTCGCGCGCATACGTCGCCCATTCGTCGGGCTGCGGCAGCCACGAGAGTCCGGTGTCGTTGAAGCCGAAGGCGGGAGCATCCGCCTCCCAGGGCAGCGGCACGCGGCATCCGTCGCGACCGTAGCGCTCGTGCTGGGTGCGGAACCAGGTCGGGTCCTGGCGGTACTCGTCGGGGATCTCCATGGCCTCCGGCAGGCCGAGTTCCTCGCCCTGGTAGAGGTACGACGATCCGGGCAGCGCGAGCATGAGGGTCGTCGCCGCGCGGGCACGGGCGAGACCGATCACGGCGTCGGGCTTGTTCGGGGTGTTCGGGCCGATGCCCTCGCCCTGCGGGTTGTCGACGGTGAGCGCGAGGCGCGAGGCGTGGCGCACGACGTCGTGGTTCGACAGCACCCAGGTGCTGGGGGCGCCGACCGCGCCGAAGGCATCGAGCGACTTACGGATGACGTCGCCGAGCTCCTGCGCGTCCCACGGGGTCATCAGGTACCCGAAGTTGAAGGTCTGGTGCATCTCGTCGGGCCGCACCCAGAGCGCGGTCTTCTCGATCGTCGGCAGCCAGGCCTCGCCGCAGAGGGCGCGGTCGCCGTCGTACTCGGCGAGCAGCCGGTGCCAGTCGCGGTAGATGTCGTGCACGCCGTCCTGCCCCCAGTACGGCACGTTCGCCTCGCCGCCGCCCATCGAGTCGGCATCCGTCGGCGGGGTGTAGTCGGGCAGACCGTCGGCTTTGATCATGCCGTGGGCCACGTCGACGCGGAATCCGTCGACGCCCCGGTCGAGCCAGAAGCGCAGGATCGAGCGGAACTCCTCGCGCACCACTTCGTTGGTCCAGTCGAAGTCGGGCTGGGTGGCGTCGAAGATGTGCAGGTACCACTGGCCGAGCGTGCCGTCGGCCTCGGTGACGCGCTGCCACATGCCGCCGCCGAAGACGGACTCCCAGTTGTTCGGCGGCAGTTCGCCGTTCTCGCCCTTGCCGTCGCGGAAGATGTAGCGCGCGCGCTCGGGGCTGCCGGGAGCGGCCTGGAGCGCTTCCTGGAACCAGACGTGCTGGTCGGAGGAGTGGTTCGGCACGAGGTCGACGATCACGCGGATGCCGCGGGCATGGGCCGCCTCGAGCATGGTGTCGAAGTCGGCCAGGGTGCCGAAGAGCGGGTCGACGTCGCGGTAGTCGGCGACGTCGTATCCGGCGTCTCGCTGCGGGCTGGTCATGAAGGGGCTCAGCCAGATGGCGTCGACGCCGAGGTCCTTGAGCGAGTCCAGCCGGCTCGTGACGCCGGGCAGGTCGCCGATGCCGTCGCCCGAGGCGTCGGCGAAGGATCGGGGGTAGATCTGGTAGATGACGGCGCTGCGCCACCACTCGGATCCGGGCGCGGCGAACTGTTCGATCTCAGGCATCCCCCGAGCCTAATGCAAGCGCTTGCATCACTCGCGCACCGCGCGCCCGGGAGTACGCTGACGGCACCATCACGAGGAGGCGCCATCATGGTTCCCGAGATCAACTACTGGGCCGTTCTGCTGGCCACGCTGTCGAGCATGATCGTCGGTTCGATCTGGTACTCGCCGAAGGTGTTCGGCACGCGCTGGTCGAAGCTCGCGAACGTCGACATGGATCGCCCCGCCGCCACCGCGGTCTGGCCGATCATCACGACGGTGATCGTGAGCTTCATCACCTCCTGGGTGCTCGCCGGGGCATCCGCCATCGCCTGGCACTTCTACGGCGGGTCCTGGTTTTGGGGCGCCGTCATCACCGCGGTCACCCTCTGGGCGGGCCTCACGGCGGCCCGCTTCATCACCCACGACGCCTTCGAGGGGCGTTCGACCCGGCTCACGACGCTCAACATCGCGCACGAGCTCGTCACGGTGCTCGTGATGGCGGCGATCATCGGGGTGTGGCCGCCCGCGATGACCGTGTAAATCCTTTTCTGGTACACGAGCAGAAACTGGAAGAAATCCCCTTCCCTCTCGCGCCGGGATTTGAGAAGATCATCGCGTGACCCCCGGGTCGCCCGTGTGATCCCCCGCACACGCGTCCTCTGCGAGAGGTCCCCACATGTCTCGTCTCCCACGCCGCGCCATCGGCTGGACCGTCGCGGCCGCGCTCGTGGCCACCGCCGTACTCGCCGGCGCGGCGTCCGCAGCCTCCGGCGACCTGGCCGCCGCCGACGAGGCATCCGACCCCACTGCACCGGAGCCCTCCGTGTCGATCGCCCTCGCCTACGAGTTCCTCGACGCGCGCACCGATCAGTTCTGCGACGGCGAGGGCATGTGCCTCCCGCGCAGCTACGAGGGCGGTTTCTTCACGACGCCGACCTGGGACTTCACGCCATCGTTCGTCTACGACGACGCCCTGGTCGTCATCGCCTACACGGCGCGCGGTCTGCCCGACGACATCCGTCGCGCCGAGACCATCGGCGAGACCCTGCTGTTCGTGCAGGAGAACGACCCGATCGGCGACGGCCGCGTGCGCACGCACTACGAGCCCCACGCCATCCGTCAGGGCCGCATGGAGATCACCGGACCCGGCACCTTCACGGGCAACCAGGCCTGGGCGGGGCTGGCGCTCACCCGCCTCTTCCACGCCACCGGCGACCAGCGCTATCTCGACGGTGCGCTGCGCATCGCGAACTGGATCCAGACGAACACCGCCGACATGGTGCGCGCGCCCTACGGCTACACCGGCGGGCAGACGGATGCCGGAGACCCGCTCCTCTGGAAGTCGACCGAGCACAACGCCGACATCGCCGGGTTCTTCGGTCAGCTCGCGCAGCTCACCGGCGACACCGTCTGGGCCGATCGCGCCGCGGTCGCCGCAGATTTCGTCACGGCGATGCAGAGCGCTGACGGCCACGTCGACACCGGCACTCTGCTCGACGGCAGCACGGTCAATACGCACCCCATTCCGCTCGACGGGCAGACCTGGACCTCGCTCGCCACCGGCGACCCCCGCTACGACGCGGCCCTCGATTGGACGCTCGCGAACCTCATCGGCACCGACGGCCCCTACGTCGGCCCGGGCATCAGCAACGTCGACACGTCGAAGGTGTGGTTCGAGGGCGCCGGGCACCTGGCGCTCGCCCTGAAACTGCGGGGGGCGGCGGGCGATGACGCCTACGCGGAGACACTGCTCGACAGCATCCGTCTCGGTCAGCGCGACGCGGTGAACGGCGATGGCAAGGGGATCGTCGCGACCTCGACCGACGGACTCGACTCCGGGTTCGGCGACCTCTACTACGCCAGCCTGCACACCGGTGCGACCGCCTGGTACCTCCTGGCCGAGGCGGGCGACAACCCCTTCACCCTGCCGGCCGACTGACGCCTCCGGCTTTCGAACCGCTTGACTCGTCGTCGCCGGAAGCGACGGATCAAGCGATTCGAAAGCCCGGAGGAGTCGTCCCTCAGGCGATGTTCGCCGTGATCTTCGCCAGGTGAGCGGCTGCTTCCTCCGCCGAGCGCGTCCGGCCGCTCACGCCGGGGCGCTGCTGCCAGGGTCGGGGGCCGTCGGCGGGCCGATACTCGACGCCCGCGGCATCCAGGCGCGCGAGGTGCTCCGTCAGGCGGGGCGCGAACTCGTCGTACGACCGCTCTCCCACGGTCCACAGTGCCTCGGCCACGGCGGCGAGGCGGGGGAAAGCGCGGTAGTCGAGGCCTCGCATCGAGTCGATGTGCTCGGTCCAGAGGTTGGCCTGCCCACCCAGCACGTGGCGGGCCTGATCGGGGTCGAGCTCGGCGGGAACGGGATCGAACGTGTACGCCTTCTCGACCGTGGTGACGGTACCCGTCGGGATGGGTTCGGAAGCGAGATCCGATTCGCGGTAGTCGAGGTACACCGTGTCCTCCGGGCAGGCGACGACGTCGTGACCGGCTCGCGCGGCGGCCAGCGCCCCGACGCGGCCGCGCCACGACAGCACGGATGCCCCGTCGGCGAGGCCGCCTTCGAGGATCTCGTCCCAGCCGAGGAGTTTGCGTCCACGTGAGGCGAGGTGCGCACCGATGCGTCCGACGAACCAGCTCTGCAGCTCCTCCTCGTCGTGCAGACCGAGCTCGCGCATGCGCTCCTGGGTGCGCTCGTCCTCGACCCACTGGACCTTCGGGCACTCGTCACCGCCGATGCAGATGTACGGCGAAGGGAACAGGTCGATGACCTCGTCGAGTACGCCGCACAGGAAGTCGATGGTGGACTCCTCGACATTGAAGATCACGGGATTGATACCCCATCGAGTCCAGGGCGTGGTCGGCTCGGCATCGCCGACGCCCAGCTCCGGGTAGGCCGCGACCGCCGCCTGGGCGTGACCGGGCAGCTCGATCTCCGGAACGACGGTGATGCCGCGGGCCGCCGCGTAGCTGACGATCTCGCGGATGTCGTCCTGTGTGTAGAACCCGCCGTGCGGGCGCCCGTCGGTCGCCGACCCGTGGGCTGCGCCGAGCTGGGTCTCGGGACGCCACCCGCCGACCTCGGTCAGCCGTGGATACCGGGCGATCTCGATCCGCCATCCCTGGTCGTCGGTGAGGTGCAGATGCAGCGTGTTGAGGCGGTGCATCGCGAGCAGATCGATGAAGCGCAGCACGTCGCGGGTCGGGGCGAAATGGCGCACGACATCGAGCATGGCGCCGCGCCACGGGAACTTCGGGGCATCCTCGACGCGCGTGACCGGGGTGGTCCACCGTGTCGTGGCCACGGGGGAGCGGCGGTACGCGGCAGACGGGAACAACTGGAGCAGCGCCTGCACGGCCCAGTGCGCCCCCCGGTCGGTCGACGCCGTGAGGTGGATGCCCCGCTCGGTGGTCTCAAGCCCGAACCCCTCGGGCGCGAGAGCCGGGTCGAGGTCGAGGCGGATGCTCGGCGCGTCGGCGTCGCCTGCGGGGGCCGCGCTATCGGCCACCGCCACCGGGAGCACGAAGCCGGTCGCCGCGCGCAATCGTTCCTGCAGCCGCAGGGCCGGCTCGAGTAGCGCGGGGTGAGTGGAGAGCGTCGCGTCCGAGGCGAGTTCGAACTCTCCGGGGGTGGTGGTCTGCGAAGCGGGTCGGGGCAGAAGGGTCGGCATGGGGCAGCTCCTCGCTGTATTTCGCCCGGGCATGAATTAGTTGGTTACATGCCCTAATAGTTAGTAAATAAAGTGACCTAATTCGACGAGCTGGATTTCCGGTGATTGCGAAACAAGGCCGTCATAACGGGGAAACATAACAGTTCTACATCTCCCAACATAATGATTGACAAAGGATATGCAACAGATGTGTACTAACTTCACCGCACGACACATCGACGTATCCGTTTGCGGTATCCCACCTACCAAGGAGACTCACGTGGCAATCAGGAAGTTGGCGACGATCGGTGCGATGGGCATCGTCACCGCTCTCGCACTCACCGCATGCTCGGGTTCGGCCGGCGCCGGAAATGCCGGAGCACCCACCGACGGCAAGGTGCCCGAGGTCGACGGCTCGGGCGAGAAGATCACCGTCTGGGTCATGCAGAACGACTACACCCCCGAGACGCTCGACGCGATCAACGCGAAGTTCACCGAGCTCACCGGCGCAGAGGTCAGCGTGCAGTCGCAGACCTGGGACGGCATCACCACCAAGATCACCACCGCTCTCGCGACCGACACCCCGCCCGATGTGCTCGACGTGGGCAACACGCAGATCGCCAGCTACGCCGCCAACGGAGGGCTCCTCGACCTGACGCCGTACAAGGACGACCTCGCCCAGGGGCAGACCTGGCTCGACGGACTGGTCGATCCCGCCACGGTCGACGGCACGCTCTACGGCGTGCCCGGTTTCGCCGGAGCCCGTGCGGTCATCTACAACAAGAAGATGTGGGCGGATGCGGGTGTGACCGAGGCGCCGACCACCTACGACGAACTCACCGCCGCTCTCGACAAGGTGAAGGCCGCCAATGCGCAGAGCGCCGATTTCTCGGCCTTCTACCTCCCCGGCCAGTACTTCTACGCGGGGATGCAATTCGTCTGGGACGCCGGCGGAGACATCGCCACCGAGAAGGACGGCGAGTGGACCTCGGGCTTCAGTTCCGACGAGGCGATCGAGGGGCTCGAGGCGTTCAAGGAGTTCCAGAACGAGTACTCCACGGCGGCCTCGGCGACGCTCGACACCTTCGAGCCCAACCAGAGCCAGCTCTTCGCCGACGGAAAGACCTCGGCGATCCTCAACACCAACACGGGCGCGATCCTCAAGATCAATCCCGCGCTCGAGGCCGACCTCGGTACCTTCCCGTTCCCCGGCATCTCGGGCGAGGCGCAGCCGGTCATGCTCGGCGGATCGGACTGGGCGATCCCCGCGAAGTCGCCGAAGTCCGACCTCGCCCTCAACTGGGTGAAGATCGCCGCCAGCCCCGAGATCCAGCAGGAGTACGTCGTGGGCGTCGACAAGTGGATCCCGAACAGCGTCGAGGGCATTGAGTTCGCCCAGGAGTCGCTCGACGAGGTGCGGTCGAGCTTCTTCACCGCGGCGCTGACCTCGAAGGCCACCCCCGCGAACGCCAACTGGACGACCATCGAGAGCAACAAGGCCATCAACAACCTCTTCTCGGGGATCGCGTCCGGCTCGAAGAGCGTCGAGGAGGCGGCGAAGGACTTCGACGCCGACGCCGACAAGACGCTCAACATCGAGTAGTCGCCCGGGATGCCGCGCGGTCGCGCCGCGCGGCATCCCGTCGCATCGCCCCCTCCTGCCCCTTCCGGGCCCCGACCTGAAGAAAGGCGAGTCCTTGGTCACCACCCCCGTGGAGTCCCCGCCGACGGCTCCTTCCCGCTCTCCCCGGCCGGCTGCGTCATCGAAGACGCACCGCTCCGGCTCACTCACCCGTTCGTCGGCGCCGTTCTGGTTGCTGACCCCCGCAGGGCTCATGATCGTGTTCGTCACGCTCCTCCCGATCGGGTTCCTCGTCTTCACCTCGTTCACGAACTACAACCAGCGCACCCTTTTCACCGGCGCGTTCGACATCGTGGGCTTCGACCAGTACGCGGCCGTTCTGACCGACCAGGAATTCTGGCTGTCGCTCATCCGCACCATCATCTTCACCGCGGCGCTGGTCGTCGGCAGCGTCGCCATCGGCGCCGGGATGTCGCATCTCATGACGCGCCTCCCCACCGGCATCCGTCACCTCACGACCGTGGTGCTGATCCTCGCCTGGGCGATGCCGAACGTGGCGTCGTCGATCGTGTGGTCCTGGCTCTTCCAGCCGCAGTACGGCGTGATCAACTGGATCCTGACCCAGCTCGGCGTCTTCGGCGACATGACCAGTCGCGACTGGGCATCCGATCCCGTCCTCGTGTGGGTCTGCATCTGGCTGCTCGTGGTCTGGGGCGCCGTGCCCTTCATCGCTCTCACGCTCTACGCCGCCGAGACCCAGGTGGCCGTCGAGCTCAAGGAAGCGGCTCGACTCGACGGAGCATCCGAGTGGCGCATCTATCGGGTCGTCGTGCTGCCGTCGATCGGGCCCACCATCCTGCTGGTGACGATGCTCTCGATCATCTGGGACTTCAACGTCTTCAACCAGATCTGGCTGATCTCCGAGGGCGGGCCCAACGGGGCGACCTCGACGCTCGGCGTCTTCACCTACACGACCGCCTTCTCCGGCAACCTGCAGATCGGTGCGGGCTCGGCCATCGCGGTCGCCTCGACGATCATCCTCGCGGCGCTGAGCGCCGTGTACATCCGGCACCTCGTGCGCTCGGGAGAGGACCTCTGACATGACCACCCGCTCCCGTCGTGTGCGGCGCGCCCCCTGGGTCAGCAGCAGCATCGCCATCCTGTTCTGCATCGTGTGGGCGTTCCCCGTCTACTGGATGATCAACACCGCGTTCAAACCGCGGTCCGAGATGCTCAGCAGCACACCGCACTTCTTCCCGCAGGCGCCGACGCTCGACAACTTCTTCACCGCGATCGGCAAGGGCCAGTTCCTCGTCTACCTGCAGAACTCCGTGATCGTCGTCGCCGGGGCGGTGATCTTCGCGATCGTCCTCGGCATCTTCGCGGCGGCCGCCCTCTCGAGGTTCCGGTTCCGTGGCCGCCGACCGATCCTGGTGCTCATCCTCATCGTGCAGATGCTGCCCGGCACGGCGCTGCTGATCCCGCAGTTCCTCATCTTCAACTCGATGGGGCTCCTCGGCACGTACTGGGGGCTGATCTTCGCCTACGTCGCCAGCGTGCTGCCGTTCTCGATCTGGGTCATGCGCGGATTCTTCCTCGCGATCCCGATCGAGATCGACGAGGCCGCCCGCATCGACGGCGCCTCAACCTGGCAGGTGCTGACGCGCGTGCTGTTCCCGCTCGTGATGCCGGGCATCGTCTCGAGCAGCGTGTTCGCGTTCATCGCCGCGTGGAACGACTACATCGTCGCTTTCACGTTCATGAAGGATCAGGCGAACTACACGCTGCCCGTCTGGCTGAACTCGTTCACCGTCTCGGTGGGCGGCGAGATGGGAACCGACTACGGCGGGCAGATGGCCGCGGCCACCCTCTTCTCACTTCCCGTCGTCGTCTTCTTCATGATCATCCAGCGGAATCTGGTGACCGGCATGTCGGCCGGTGCCGTCAAGGGGTGAACGGACGGATGCCCGCGGGCGACGGGCTCCCCTCGTCGAACGCCTCCTCCGTCGATGAGTCCTTATCGTCGGAGGGGCGCGTCGGGGGACAATGGGCTGTGGCCGATCTCCGCATCACGACCAAGGCGCTCCCCGAGCACAACCGTCTGCGCAACCGGGCGATGCTGCTGCAGACCCTCTTCCACGACGGGCCCCGCAGTCGCGCCGACATCGCGCGCGGTTCGGGACTCAACAAGGTCACCGTCTCGACGATCGTCGGCGACCTGATCGAGCAGGGCATCGTCGTCGAGGCCGGGCAGTCCACGGACGTGCGAGTCGGCAAGCCCGCCACCCTCGTCGCGCTCGACGAGGACTCCCGATCGATCATCAGCCTCGATCTGTCCGATGCGCTCTCGTTCCGCGGAGCAGTGATGAACCTGCGCGGTCGGGCGGCTCACCAACGCCAGGTCGATGCGGTCACCGAGAAGGGCGATGCGGCGATCGCCCGCGTCGTCTCGCTCGCCGAGGAGCTGCTCGCCGAGGCATCCGCTCCGGTCCTCGGCATCGGCGTCGGCAGTCCCGGGATCGTCGATCGCTCCGGCGTCGTGCGCTACGCCCCGCACCTCGGATGGTTCGACGCCGACCTGCGCGGTGCGCTCGCCGACCGCTTCGGGCTCCCGGTGCACGTGGTCAACGACGCGAACGGCATGGCGCTGGCCGTGCACACCTTCCGCGACAACGACGGCCGGAGCATCCTCATCGTGACGATCCAGCGAGGTGCGGGCGCCGGTCTCATCGTCGGCGAGACGCTGGTCGACGGGGTCGACTTCACGGCCGGCGAGATCGGCCACGTCGTCATCGACCCGCGCCGGGAGACCACCTGCCTCTGCGGCCGGAAGGGGTGTCTCGATTCGATCGTGGCCGTCCCGCAGATCCGTCGCCGTCTCGACGACGGCGAGGACCGCGACTCCGTCATGGACGACGCGGCGGATGCTCTCGCCGCGGCACTCGGGCCGATCATCTCGGTTCTCGGTGCGACTCACGTGGTGCTCGTGGGCCCGGAGGACATCCTCGACGACGGGTTCGCCGACCGCACGCGCGCTCGCCTCGTCGATCGCACCCTTCCCACCACGACGAGCGTGGTGAGCGTCGACATCGGTTCGGACGGCGGTCTGCTCGCATTGCAGGGCCCGCTCGTCGCCGTCCTCTCGGCAGAGTTGGGCATCTCGTGAGCCGCGACGGCGAGAAGGCGCTGCCCGAGCACACGCGCAAGTCGAACCGCTCCCTGATCCTGCGCACCCTCTTCCGCTGCGACGGCATGAGCAGGGCCGACCTGGCCCGGGCGACCGGGCTCACGCGGGTGAGCGTGTCGCGCATCGTCGACGACCTCGCGGCCGAAGGTCTGGTGCGCGAGAGCGGGCCGAGCCCGGAGGGGCGGGTGGGGAAGCCCAGCACGCTCATCGCGCTGAATCCCGACGCGTACCATGTCGTGACCCTCGACCTCTCGGCGTACGCCGAGCTGAGTGGCGCGATCATGAACCTCGACGGAGAGGTCGTGCACGCGATGAGCGTGCCCACCGACGGCGCGCGCGGCGCCGCCCTGCTGGATCGCGTGTGCGCTCTCGCCGCGGCCCTCGTCAAACGCTCGACCGTGCGGGTTCTCGGGGTGGGCGTCGGCTCGCCGGGTGTCGTCGACACGGAGGGCGTCGTGCGCGAAGCGGTGGCCTTCGACTGGCACGACCTCGAGGTCGCCGCGGCGATCTCGCGCGCGGTGCCGGTGCCGGTGCACGTCGCCAACGATGCCAACGCCGCGGCGCTCGCCGCTCGCACCTACGGCCAGCCCGGCGTCGACAACCTGGCTCTCGTGCGGATCGGGCAGGGTATCGGCAGCGGTGTCATCGTGGGCGGTGCGCTCGTCACCGGAGCACGCTTCACGGCGGGCGAGATCGGTCATGTGCTGGTCGAGGAGGGCGGCGCGGTATGCCGCTGCGGCCGCCGCGGGTGCCTCGAGGTCGTTGCGGCGGTTCCGTGGATCCGCGAGAGGCTGGCCGAGCCCGGGGTCTCGCCCGACACCGTCCTCGCCCATGCCGGTCGCGCGCTCGGCAGGGTTCTCGCACCGGTGGTCGCCGCTCTCGGGCTCGAACAGGTCGTTCTCTCGGGGCCTCCCGAGATCGTCGCCGGGGTGTTCCTCGACGAGACCCGAGCGGCGATCGAGCACCACTCGTTGGCCATCGTCACCGATGACTTCGAGATCCGCGTCGCCGTACGCGGCGACGACATCGTGCTGCTCGGCGGCACCGCCCTCGTCGTGGCCGAGGAACTCGGCATCCGCTGAGCGGCGTCTCCTCCTCGCCGTCGCGAACGAGAGGGGGCGGATGCCGAAGCATCCGCCCCCTCTTCGAAGCAGTTACGCGGCGACGCGCGCGACCGCGGCGATCGCGCTCGCGAAGAAGCCGATCCCGTCGATGCCGGAGCGCATGGCCACCGAGGTGTCGGGGCCGAAGCCGGCCTCGGTCGCGTGCTCGGGGTGCGGCATGAGCCCCACGACGTTGCCCGCCTCGTTCGTGATGCCGGCGATGTCGCGCAGCGAACCGTTGGGGTTGACGCCCGCGTAGCGGAAGGCCACGAGACCCTCGCCCTCGATGCGGTCGAGGGTCTGCTCGTCGGCGATGTAGCCGCCGTCGGCGTTCTTGAGCGGGATGACGATCTCCTGACCGCGGCGGAACTCGTTGGTCCACGCGGTGTCGGAGTTCTCGACCGTCAGCTTCTGGTCGCGGCGGATGAAGTGCTGGTGGCTGTTGCGGATGAGTCCGCCGGGCAGCAGGTGCGACTCGACGAGCATCTGGAAGCCGTTGCAGATGCCGAGCACGGGAAGGCCCTTGGCCGCGGCATCCTTCACCTCGGCCATGATCGGCGAGAGCGCGGCGATGGAGCCGGCGCGCAGGTAGTCGCCGTAACTGAACCCGCCCGGCAGCACGAGGGCGTCGACACCCTCGAGGTCGTGCGAACCGTGCCAGAGGGCGACGGGCTCGGCACCGGCGATGCGTACGGCGCGCTGCGCGTCGCGGTCGTCGAGCGAGCCGGGGAAGGTCACGACCCCGATGCGTACGGTCATTGGACGACCTCGATGCCCACGACGTCTTCGATCACGGAGTTCGACAGCACCTCGTCGGCGATGCGGGTCGCCTCGGCGAGCAGCTCGTCGGTGACCTCGCCCTCGACCGTGAGCTCGAAGCGCTTGCCGATGCGGACGTCGGAGAAGCCCTCGACGCCGAGGCGTGCGAACGCTCCGGAGACGGCCTTCCCCTGCGGGTCGAGCAGTTCGGACTTGGGCATGACGTCGACGACGATGGTGGGCATGAACGGCTCCAGAAGTCGCGGGCAGGAAGGCGCGTCCAGTCTACCGCCCTGCTCCGGGCGCGATTCGCCGCCGGGCGTGGCGCACGGGGCGTCGCTCAGGCGTGGAAGGTGGCTTCGCTCAGGCGTGGAAGACGGTGTGCAGATCGCCGATGAGCTCGCGGCCGCCGAGGCCGTCGATCTCGAACAGCACCGAGATGCCGACCACGTGGCTGCCGAGGCGTTCGACGAGCTGACGCCCGGCGGCGAGGGTGCCACCCGTCGCGAGCACGTCGTCGATGAGCAGCACGCGCGATCCCGCGGGCAGGTCGTCGTGCATCTCGATCGTGGCGGTGCCGTACTCGAGGGCGTAGTCGACGGATGCCGCGGGGCGGGGCAGCTTGCCCGCCTTGCGGATCGGGATGAGCCCGGTGCCCGCGGCGATCGCGGCGGCGCTCGCGAGGATGAACCCTCGGGCCTCGATCCCGGCGATCACGTCGAACTGCCCGGCGAAGGGCTCGATGATGGCCTCGGTCGTGACGCGGAGGGCCTCGGCGTCGGCGAGCAGCGGAGTGATGTCGCGGAAGACGATGCCCGGCTGGGGGTAGTCCGGCACGTTGCGGATCAGCGACTGGGCGCGGACGAGGGCAGGGGCGAGTTCGGCTTCGGGCACTGAGCAAGGGTACTCCTCGCGTTCGACGGTTTCGAAAACGAGAACCCTTGACAATCGTGGGAGCGCTCTCATATCGTGGCCGGAACGTCGTGGGAGCGCTCCCATCGCGGAGTCCACGGCTCAGCACTATCCCGACGCACCACCCACCGCACCACCTCACAAAGGAGTGAACTGTGAACGCACGCGCCCGCCACCGGGTCCTCACGACCGCAGCCGTGGCATCCGTCTCGGCCCTCGCCCTCGCCGGCTGTTCCACCGGCGGAGGAGACGAGGGCGGCTCGAACGCCGATGAGAAGATCACCCTCACCGTCACCACGTTCGGCACCTTCGGCTACGACGACCTGTACGAGGAGTACGAGGCCGCCCACCCGAACATCACCATCGAGGCCACCAACATCGACACCGGTGGCAACGCCCGCACCGACGCCTTCACCAAGATCGCAGCAGGTTCCGGCCTCAGCGACGTCGTCGCGATCGAGGAGGGCTGGCTCGGCGCCGTCATGGACGTCTCCGACACCTTCGTCGATCTGCGCGACTACGGCATCGAGGACCGCAAGGACGACTGGGTCGACTGGAAGTACGGCCAGGCGACGGATGCCGAGGGCCGCGTCATCGGCTACGGCACCGACATCGGCCCCTCGGGCATCTGCTACAACGGCGCCGCATTCGAGGCTGCCGGTCTTCCGAGCGACCGCGAGTCGGTCGCCGAGCTGCTGAACGGCGACTGGGAGAACTACTTCCAGGTCGGCGCCGACTACACGGCCACGACCGGCAAGGCCTGGTACGACCACTCCGGCTTCGTCTGGAACGCGATGGTCAACCAGCTCGACGAGGGGTACTACACCGCCGACGGCGAGCTGAACGTCGAGGGCAACGACGAGCTGCAGGAGCGCTTCGAACTGCTCGGAGCGGCGACCGAGAGCGGCCAGTCCGCCGCGCAGACGGCGTGGGACTGGAACGGCGGCAAGTCGTTCGTCGACGGCACCTTCGCGACGTTCGTGTGCCCGGGCTGGATGCTCGGCGTCGTGCAGGGGCAGGTCGAGGCCGGTGGCGGCGACGCATCGACCGGCTGGGACTTCGCGGATGTCTTCCCCGGAGGAGCGGCGAACTGGGGCGGGGCGTTCCTCTCGATCCCCGAGTCCTCGCAGCACAAGGAGGCCGCGGCCGAACTCGCCGACTGGCTGACGCAGCCCGAGCAGCAGGTGAAGCAGTCGGCCGCGGCCGGCAACTTCCCCTCGACGGTGACGGCGCAGGAGACCCTCGCCGCCGACGCCACGCCGAACGCGTTCTTCAACGACGCCCCCACCGGCGCGATCCTCGCGGAGCGCGCGAAGGGCGTGGTCGCGCAGTTCAAGGGCGCCGATGACTCGGTGATCCAGGAGAACGTCTTCGGCCCGGCGCTCAGCGCGCTCGACCGCGGCGAGACCGACACGAAGGGTGCCTGGGATCAGGCGATCTCCCTCCTGAACGACCTGGTCGGCTGACCGGCCCTTCGACAGGCTCAGGGACCCATCGGTACTGGGTTGCTGAGCCTGTCGAAGCATCCCGCAAAGGAACCCCATGACTCTCACCGCACCGCCCGCGCCGCAGCGGGCCGCGGCATCCGCCCCTGAATCGGATGCTCCGCCGAAGCGCCCCTGGCGCCACCGGCTCTCGCGCTTCGACCAGAACGCCTCGCCGTACTTCTACATCTCGCCGTTCTTCCTGCTGTTCGGTCTGGTGGGTCTCTTCCCGCTGCTGTACACGGTGTACGTCGCCGTGCACGAGTGGGATCTGCTCAAGGGCGAGGGCGGGTTCGTCGGCTTCGGCAACTTCGCCGAGATCCTCGGCGACGGGATGTTCTGGAACTCGATCCTCAACACCCTCAGCATCTTCCTGCTGTCGGCGATCCCGCAGCTCGCGGTCGCCCTCACGATCGCCTATCTGCTCGATCGCGGCCTGCGCGCACCGACGTTCTGGCGCATGAGCGTGCTCATCCCGTTCGTGGTCACCCCGGTGGCGGTCGCGATCATCTTCTCGAGCATCTTCAACGAGGCCGACGGCCTCGCGAACAACCTGCTCAACCTCATCGGCATCGCCGACCAGCAGTGGAAGCACGACACCGCGCTGTCGCACATCGCGATCGCGGTGATGGTGAACTTCCGCTGGACCGGGTACAACGCCCTCATCCTGCTCGCTGCGATGCAGGCCGTGCCGCGCGATCTCTACGAGTCCGCGGCCCTCGACGGCGCGGGTGCGGCCCGCCGCTTCTTCTCGATCACGATCCCGACGATCCGCCCGACCCTGATCTTCGTCATCATCACGGCGACCATCGGCGGACTGCAGATCTTCGCCGAGCCGCGGCTGTTCGACGTCTCGACGGCGGGCGGCATCGGCGGCAGCGATCGGCAGTTCCAGACGACCGTGCTGTTCCTCTGGGAGCTCGCGTTCTTCCGGCGCGACCTGGGCGAAGCATCCGCCGTCGCCATCCTGCTGTTCCTGCTGATCGTCGGCATCGGCGTGATCAACTTCCTGATCTCGCGCCGCATCTCCACCGGCGACGCCCCGAAGAACCGTGCCGCGCGCCGCCGCGCCCGTGCGACCGCAGCCACCCTCGAGGAGGACGCCCGATGACCGCGACCATGGCACTGAGCGTGCCCGAGAAGATCCGTCGTCGCCGCGGGGCCACCCTCGGCAACGCGGGCATCGGCAGTCGGCCCGGCTTCCTCACCTACGGGCTGCTGGCCGCCTTCATCATCGGCAGCGTCTATCCGCTGTGGTGGTCGGTCGTCGTCGCGAGCGGCACGAACGCCACGCGCGGCGAGACCCTGCCGCTCGTCCCGGGCGGCAACTTCTTCGTGAACGCGGCGAAGGTGTTCGACGCGATCCCGTTCTGGTTGGCGCTGGGAAACTCGTTCCTCATCTCGGGCATCATCACGATCTCGGTCGTCACGTTCTCGACGCTGGCGGGTTATGCGTTCGCGAAGCTGCGGTTCAAGGGACGCGACGGCCTCATGGTGTTCGTGATCGCGACGATGGCGATCCCGACCCAGTTGGGCATCATCCCGCTGTTCATGCTCATGCGCGAACTCGGCTGGACGGGGTCGATCGGTGCCGTGATCGTGCCGACGCTCGTCACCGCGTTCGGCGTCTTCTTCATGCGGCAGTACCTCGTCGACGTCATCCCCGACGAGCTGATCGAGGCGGCCCGGATGGACGGCGCGAACCAGTTCCGCACGTTCCTGACGGTCGGCATCCCGGCTGCGCGCCCCGCGATGGCCATCCTCGGGCTCTTCACGTTCATGACCGCGTGGACCGATTACCTGTGGCCGCTCATCGTGCTCTCGCCCTCGAACCCCACCCTCCAGACCGCGCTGAGCCAACTGCAGTCCGGTTACTACATCGACTACTCGATCGTGCTCGCCGGTGCGGTGCTCGCGACCCTCCCGCTGCTCGTGCTCTTCGTGGTCGCGGGCAAGCAGCTGGTCAGTGGCATCATGGCGGGCGCGGTGAAAGGATGACTCCATGACCCGTGCGTTTCCCCAGAACTTCCTCTTCGGCGCCGCCACCGCGGCCTACCAGATCGAGGGGGCGGCTTTCGAAGACGGGCGCACCGCGTCGATCTGGGACGCGTTCTCGCGCGTGCCCGGAGCGGTGATCAACGGGGACAACGGCGACATCGCCTGCGACCATTACCACCGGTACCGCGAAGACGTGGCGCTGATGAAGGACCTGGGGCTGCAGACGTATCGCTTCTCGACCTCGTGGTCGCGGGTGCGCCCCGACGGCGGTGCCGTGAACCAGGCGGGCGTCGACTTCTACAGCCGTCTCGTCGACGAACTGCTCGCCGCCGACATCCTGCCGTGGCTGACGCTGTACCACTGGGACATGCCGCAGGCGCTGCAGGAGACGGGCGGCTGGACGAACCGCGACACGGTCGAGCGCTTCCTCGAGTACGCGGGCACCATGCACGACGCGCTCGGCGACCGGGTGAACGTGTGGACCACGCTGAACGAGCCGTGGTGCTCGTCGTTCCTCTCGTACACGGGTGGCGAGCATGCGCCCGGCCACACGAGCGTCGCCGAGGGGTTGCTCGCCTCGCACCATCTGCTGCTCGCCCACGGCGAGACGGTGCGCGAGCTGCGTCGTCGTGACTCGTCGCTCGACATCGGCATCACCCTCAACCACACGGTCGCCGACCCGGCCGACCCGACGAACCCCGCCGACGTCGACGCCGCGCGTCGCATCGACGGCCAGTTCAACCGCTGGTTCCTCGACCCCATCTACCGCGGCGAATACCCGGCCGACATCGTCGAAGACATCCGGGCGGTGGATGCCGACGCCGTCGCGACCTTCGAGGCGGCCATCCACGGCGGCGACCTCGCCACGATCTCGCAGCACATCGACACGCAGGGCGTGAACTACTACCACGGCGACCTCGTCTCGGGTGCGGTGCCCGAGAACGTCGCCGTCGAGAGCGTGCCCGACACCGAGCGCAAGGTGCGCAGCCCCTACCCCTCGTTCGAGAACATCCACAACGTGGAGCGGGGCCTTCCGCGCACGGCGCAGAACTGGGAGGTGCAGCCCGAGGGCCTCACCCGCCTGCTGAAGCGCGTGTGGACCGAGTACGCGCAGCCCGCCGGAACCGTGCTGTACATGACCGAGAACGGCGCCGCCTACGACGACGTCGCGGTCGTTGAAGACGGCGAGACGCGCGTGCACGACGACGACCGCGCCGAGTTCCTGCGCCTGCACCTCGCCGCCGTGCTCGACGCGGCGGATGCCGGGGTCGACGTGCGCGGATACTTCTACTGGTCGCTGTTCGACAACTACGAGTGGGCGTGGGGCTACGACAAGCGCTTCGGCATCGTGCGCGTCGACTACGACACCCAGGAGCGCACGCTCAAGGACTCCGCGCGGGAGTACGCTCGCATCATCGCCGCTCGCTCTCTCTGAGGCCGGGCGGCGAGGACGGTCGGAGCACCCGATCGCCCGCCGGATCGGAGGAAGAGCTGTGTCGCGAGCGACGATCGAAGAGGTGGCCGCTGCCGCCGGCGTGTCACGGTCGACGGTGTCGCGCGTGGTCAACGGATCGACGGCGGTCAGCCCCGAGGCGCTCGCCGCGGTGCGAGACGCGATCGAGCGTTTGAACTACGTGCCGAACCGTGCGGCGCGGTCGCTCGCGTCACGTCAGACCCACGCGATCGCCCTGATCGTTCCCGAAGACACCACGCGCTTCTTCGGCGACCCGTTCTTCGCCGCGATCGTCGCCGGCATCACCGGCACGCTCCGCACCTCCGACTACCTGCTGAACCTGCTCATCGCGAGCGACGACCCCGGTGACAAGATGACGGGCTTCGTGCGCAACGGCGGTGTCGACGGGGCGCTGCTCGTCTCGCACCACACGAGCGACGCGTTCATCGATCGGATCGCGGAGGCCGTGCCGGTCGTCTACGGCGGGCGCCCCGTGCGCACGCGCGAGACCGACTACGTGGTCGATGTCGACAACGTGGCCGGTGCGCGCGAAGCGGTGCGTCGCCTGGTCGACATCGGCCGCACCCGTATCGCCACGATCTCCGGCCCGCTCACGATGCTCTCGTCGATCGACCGGGTGCGCGGCTTCCGCGAGGCGCTGGCGGATGCCGGGCTCTCGCCGTTCGCCGAGGAAGAGGGCGACTACAGCGAGGCGAGCGGTGCGGATGCCGCCCGTCGCATCCTCGCGGCCGGGCGCCCCGACGCGATCTTCGTCGCGAGCGACCTGATGGCCCGGGGTGCGCTGACGGCGCTGCGCGCCTCCGGCATCCGCGTTCCCGACGACATCGCCCTCGTCGGGTTCGACGACTCCTCGGTCGCGCTCAGCTGCGACCCGCAGCTCACCACGATGCGCCAGCCGATGTACGCGCAGGGCGAGGCGATGGCGCAGGTGCTGCTGTCGCGGCTCGCCGGGGGAGACCCGCCCCGCACGACCATCCTGCCGACGGAGCTCGTGGTGCGGGGTTCGGCCTGAGGGGTCTCGCGGGGCGGTAGCGTGGGGGCGTTACAAGCACGCGCCGAGCGACTCTCGCCACCGAGACAAGGAGCCCCATGTCCCTCTCGCCTGACGTGGCCGACCTGGCGGCGGCAGAGCGCGCGGAGGCCGCGAGAAGGGCGTTCTCCCGCGCGGAATCTCGTGGAAGAGTCAAGACGCTCACCGTGGTCAACCTGATCGGATTGATGTTCGCGGTCATCGGAGCCATCGGTGAGACGAATGCGGCCTCGTTCATGTTCCCGCAGATCTGGGGTTTGAGAACGCCCGTCGGCGCGGTGATCGGGGTACTCGTGGTGATAGCCCTGCTGACGGTTGCGGGGGGTGAAGGCGACGAGGGCCGCGGACAGGGAAGATCGCCGCTACCGGTTCTACGCGTCGCTGACAGTCTCATCGTCGATCATGTTCGCGTTCTTCCCCACGGCCATGCTGCTCCTGTATGTCTTCTTCCTGACCGCAGCCGCCTGAGGGGAGGATGACCCATGCGCGACGTCAAGATCGGCGGGATCAACACGCCGGATGAGTTCGCGAAGCCGGCGCGGCCGTTGGGTGCGCTCGCGTGGAGTGCCCTGCTCCTGTCCCTGCTGTCTTTGCCGACGCTCGTGCCCTACGGATGGCTCGACCCGGCTGGGGGCCGCATGCTGGTGCGCGTCGGCGTGATCGCCCTCATCCTGAGCATCATCGCGACCGTGCGGCGATCACAACCGCGCGGGGTGGCTCTCGCTGCCCTCGTGATCAGCGGACTCTTCGTGCTCATCGTCGCCCTCGCCGCAGGACCCCTTGGGTTCTTGCGCCTCCTGATCACCTTCTGACAGGCGGGGGAGAGGCGCGCAGACGGTGGCCCACCTCCCAGATGATAGATTATTACTATTATCAGTTGTTTTACTGTTGTTTATACGTATCTTTTTCTCGTTGTCTTTCAGCCACTTTTCGCTAGTTCGCGCTATCCTGGACGCATGGTCACTTCAACCGTCGTTCAAAGGCATCGGGACACGAGCCGCTACGAGCCGCACGAGCTCGTCCGGGAACTCAATGACGGTCTTGGCACCACGCTGGTCGCAGCTCTCGCCGGGTCGAAGAACCGGGCCCAGCCGTACGAGTGGGCGAAGGCTGATGGTGCGACGCCTCGTGCAACGGCGTGGAACCGGCTGCAGTTCGCACACCAGATCTGGCGCGACGTCGAAGAGGCCGAAGGTGCCGGCGTTGCACGTCGCTGGTTCATCGGTGGGAACCCGCTGCTGTCCGAGCAATCGCCGATCGCCGCGATCCGCGACGATCGCCACGCAGAGGTGCGCAGGGCCGCTCAGGCGTTCGTCGACGGCGACGTCGACGAGTGACCGGGCAGGCTCATACCTGCCCGGTTAGTGGGTTCCGGCTGGTCCCGTTTGGTCCGAGTGTTGGCTACCACGTAGGCAAGGCGAAGTACCGGCAGCCGTCGGCAGCCGTGCGCACCGCGGACGTACACCGGCAGGACTGGGGTCGCTTCGATGTCCTCGGCGAGACGTTCTACGTCGCCGAGGACATCGAGACCGCCTATGCCGAAGTCCTCGCGGCCTTCAAGCTCCCCAACGGTGTGAACGATCCGCTGCAGGACATCGCCGACATGTACGGCGTGCCACGCAACACAGCCATCGAGTGGATTACCGAGGACTGGGAGTTGATCGAGGAGAATTTCCGGGGGTTCGGCGGGATCCCCGCTTCCTGGCGTGAAGCACGACGGCTCTTCGAGGCAACAATGAACGGCCCTGGCTGGCTCGTAGATATCCAGCACCCCGCAACCATCTCTGCACTCGAAGGGCCCGCAGATGGCCCCGTGGCACGCTTCTTGTCGAGCCAGGGAATCTCCGCGCTCACCCTTTCCGCTCTCACCGGCAACAACCGCATGGTGACGACGGTCCTGGCGGATGTGGTCCGCACCACCGACCTCCACGATGGATCGGGCCCCCGAGGGATCCAGTTCCCCAGCAAGCACGGAGGCGCCTGGTGCCGAGCGATCTGGCGACCCGAAGACACACCCGCCACATTCCTCGGCGTGAGTATCAGCGGCGAGCAGCCGATCCATGCCAACGATTCCGCGCTCACCGTTGTAGGTGACCGGTTCCACATCACCATCACGTAGACGAAAGCCACGCATGAGCTCAGGTAAGTGGGGAGTCTTCGAGGGCTCGAAAAAGAGCATCGTCCGGGCGGGCAAGGTACTGCGCAACCCGGGAGCTGATCCAGCCGAGCGAGCAGGGGCGCTCACCGTGGCGGAGGCGTGGCGACGAGCGCACGCTTATCCGATGAACACCTGGCAGATCCGAGTGAGACGCTACGCCAAGGGCATCGAGGGATCGAGCGTCGTTCAACGCCTCAAGCGCATGCCGTCGATCGAGAAGAAGCTGCAACGCTTCGACAACATGCAGCTATCGACGATTCAGGATCTCGGCGGTGTGCGCGTCATCGTCCCCCGTGTCGCTGACGTTCGCATGTTGCAGCGCAAGCTGCTCGATCGTCCTGGTGAGCACCAGCTGACCGGCCACGAGGACTACCTGACCAGTCCGAAGCCCGACGGGTATCGCTCCGTGCACCTCGTTCACGCATACGGCACGCGACGGTCCACTCCGTGGGAAGGGCTGCGCGTCGAAGTGCAGATCCGAACCCGCATCCAGCACACATGGGCGACTGCCGTCGAAACTGTGGATCTCTTCACCGGGCAGCGCCTCAAGTCTGGAGCCGGCGACGAGTGGTGGCGCGAGTTCTTCGCGCTCATGAGCGGCGAGCTCGCGGCCGCAGAAGGCCTTCCCGCCGTTCCAGGCGTTTCCGCGGATGTTGCGGAACGTCGTAAGCGGTTGCAAGAGATCCAAGACGAGTTCGACGTGCTCAAGCGCCTCAGCGCCTTCCGCCACGTCACCTCCGATGGCAGCGGGTACTCAGGGAAGTTCCTGGTCCTCGACCTCGATATCCGTGACACCTTCATCACCATCAACTCTTTCCCTGACCGCGACGAGGCCATTCGGAAGTACGAGTCCTTGGAGCGGCACGTCCGGGACAACCCGTATTACGACATCCTGTTCGTCGCTATCGACGACGTTGACGACCTCAAAGAGGCATACCCGAACTACTTCGCAGACCTCCGCGACTTCATCAATCTCGTAGAGAATGCGATCTCGCTGAAACGCTACGGTGAGGATGAGTGGCCCTGGCTGAGCCAGTGAGAGCTCTTCGATCTTTCGTGGTGAGATTGAGCCGGCGGCCCAATCTCAGTCCGGTTCACCGAGGTAGGCGGTCAACCGATCAGCAAGAGCATAGGTGATCTCGTGGATGAACAAGGAGCGCGCGCCCGCATCGGCGGCGGGCTGATCTGGCATTACACGAGCCTGGATGTGCTCGCGACGATCCTCGAGAGCAACTGTCTGCTCGCCACCGAGGTCTCCTTCCAGAACGACATCCGAGAAACTGTGACAGCCGATGAAGCGCTCGCCGCCGCCTTGACCGATCTCAAAGCCGACGCGACGATGAGCGCGTTCGCGTACTCGGCGAGCCGCCTCCTCAACGACCTCGATTCGGGGATGCACCTCAGCGGATCCACGGAATCAGGGCTACTGGAAAATTCTCGCTTCATCGTTTGCGCGTCCGCTGACAGCGACTCACTCTATGCATGGCGCACCTATGGCAACACGAGTTCTATCGGGTGCGCCATCGGTCTTGACCCGAGCGCCACGCTCGGCGTTGTCGCCCCGGACCCCAACTTCTCGCTGCAATAGATGCTTATGGCCCACGGATATCCCCTCGATCCTGTGCCCACTGAGCAGGGATGTCCGCATACGTGGAGTGAAACGGTACTGATTCTTCATTTGAAGCATCCATACCGCTCGCGATAGCGCGGGAGCGAATGGGTTCCTGACGCCGTGCTGGTGCAGATGCGAGTTCTTTACTGTCGACCCGGTATTCACAGTTACAGCGCACGGGGTAGCGCATCTCGAACGAAGCGAGATTCTTGAATCCAGAGAGCCCAGCTCTCAAGAACCCGCTCCAGTTCGTAGTCCGTGGGGAAGGCTACAAACGACCGTGCAGACCGAATCGTGTGCATGTTTACTGACGCAGCCGCCGTTGGCTTCCTGTGATCGCCATGGTGCAGGCTCAAGGCAAGTTGCGGAGTGAGCGCGATCGTCGCGCCGGTCGCCGCCCAGAGTGGTGTGTTAAGTCCGAACTTCGATGACCACGGGTCACGAGTGAAGTCGCCTCGAGCATCGACACGAACGCCATACTGTGCCGCGAACTCATCGGAGATAGCCAGGCATCGATCCGAGTACCGCATCACGTCCCATCGCATGCCCAGCAGCGCGTGGGTGGTGAAATCCCAACGGTCCTTCGGACGCGCGGTTTCATCGTCTCGGAGCGACCAAGCGTTGAAGAGCCCTACGGTGCCCACACGGAGCAGAGAGGATTGGAGATCGAACGCGGTCCCCTTGTGAGGGTCATCATCCCGTGATCCGCTGACCGACTCGGCGATGTAACCGAGTCGTGCTCGACTTCTCGCACGCTGCAAGCTTGCCAACCACGCGATCGGGGAAGCGAGCTCAGGGGGGACGACATCGAGCGACTCGTCCTGCTCTAGTGCGGTGATCGCTTTGGATGCCTCTGATTCAATCTCCCCCATGGCTCGTTCCATGGAGACCCGATCGACCGTCCCATCGAGGCGGATCAAATTGTGTCCGCCGTTCACGTGCCCGATGTCTGTGGGCCTCTGTTTCCGCGGAACATCCTCGCGGTCCACGGGTACGTGCCACAGGCGTCCGTCGTGGGCGAACCGCCGAAGCAACATCTGAGGCACATAGTGATGCTTCTTCGGTGTCGACACGATGCCGAGCATAGACGTCGGCGGCTTAGTCTTCCGTCCGGGCAGTATGCGGCTGCGCTGGGTACCTCAAAAGGCAGCGGCCCATGCTCGGCTGATCGGCCCCCCTGACGCAGCTGTGGGCGACCCGAGCTACGCCCGGGCTCAGCTCGCCCACAGGTGGACAGCGGGACCCATCTCTGAACCACGCGGATTACGCTCGGTCCCCTGGACACTAGCGGAGTGAGAGTCCGCCCCTCTCAGCGGTGTGGGGCACGTCGTCCGCGAGAATGGGCGCATGACTACCAGCGATGTTGACAACGAGATTGCTCAGCTCGCCCGCTAGGCGCGTGAACTCGCTACGCGTATTCCGTTCCACCAGCGTGCGAACATCCTGCGGACGGTGACGTTCCAGGTGCGCGAGGGCGTCAAGCACGACCCCACAACTGGGGGCGCGCCACTGGGCCAGGAGTGGGAACTGGATGGACTCGGCAGAGTAGGAAATGCCGCTGAAGACTACTACTACGAGGCTCTGACGGCGTATCAGGCTCGCCAGCGCGGCGAGTGGGACAGCGCATACGCAAGAACGCAGAGAGGGACCAGGCCGACAGGCCTGGTCCCTCTCTGCGTTGAGCGGTTAGGCCGGGCGCACGTTCACTGTGGTGAGAGTTTGAGCAGGAGGCATCCCGCGGGATCCCGCTAGTGGGTGAGGGCTCCGAGGAGGTTCGCCCAGTCCATCTGCTCGAGCGCTTCCGTGAACCCGTGCGGGTCAGAGGCGTCCCCGATCTGGTTCGTGGTGCGTGGGTCGAAGGCCCACACGAGGTGCAGCTTCTCTTCGACGTTGTCGGGGCCGTGGAAGTCGAACCGGATGGGGTGCCCGTCGATCGACCCTGAGATCACGGTCATGACACCGGGGATCTGCGGACCGGATGCGGCGAGCTGAAACTCCATGCCTGTTCCTCGCAAAGCAGCGTTGATCGCGTCTGTGAGGTCGGAGCTATCCATCGCTGCCCTGTTCTCCGCGCGTCATAGAGTGGCGCGGGTTGTCGGTGACTGTATCGAGGTGACGACCTTACCGCGATACGCGATGTTCGTTTGGGGATGGGGCAGAGTGCCGATGACTCATGATCGTAGAAGGGCCAGGTTGTGACCAGCGACTCGCTGTCCTCGTTAAACCGCCACAGCACTGCGCGCACGCAGTCCGAGCACCAGCCGACCGACCAGGTGACGTCGTTATTGCGTCACACGGCTTGCTCGGTTGTCAGTCGGTGTGTGCCTAGAGCGGGTACAGGAACCCATCCGTGGGTCTAGAGGCCGCCGAAAAGGGCGAGGGCGGTGACGCCGGCCGAGAGCAGCACCACCCCGGCGGTGCTCGCCACGGCCAGCACCGAGATGCCGTGCCCGCCGAGACGTTGCCCTCGCAGCCCCACCGAGGCGCCCGCGCGGGCCGCGAGCTCTCCTGCCGCGTCGTCGCGGTAGAGCTCGGTGCGTGCGGCGAAGCGGCGGTGGAACTCCTCGGCGACAACGAGCGCCGCGGCCATCGTCGCGGGGCGATCGAAGCGCGTGCGCCCCGGAAGGTACAGGTACAACCGGTCGGAGATGAGCTCGATCTCGGCGCCGCGGGCGAGGTCGAGCACGCGCGCCATCAGGTCGGGCGTGAAGATGTACAGGGCATCGGCCTGATATCCCTCCGGCACGATCAGCCGGAACACCTTCGCGAACTCGCCCTCGAGCTCCATCCGGGCGGCGCCGCGGCCGAGGCCCAGCGTCGGGACGATGCTGCGTCGCCGGTTCGCGAGCACGATGTGCGGCACCGACGACGGCAGTGGCAGCTCGATGAAGGCGAACGGACGCTGCACCGTCGCACCCTCCTGACCGCGCGACAGGGAGTGATGGATGCCCAGCTCGAACGGCATCCGCGGATCGTCTCCCGCGACCACCGCACGCTCCTGCCCGCGCAGCACGCGGGCGAAGGGCGCGCCCGTACGGCGGGTCTGTTCGAGGCGATCCGCGTAGGCCCAGCCGTTCTGCCAGGCGAACGCCGCGATCTTCACGCGGCGGCTGAGGCCCACCGCGAACCACACGAATCCGACGGCCGCGAGCAGCGTATAGCCGATCACGAACACCGCGAGGATCGGCGCGACGGCGAGGATGTCGGTGCGCCCGAGGAACCACAGGCCCACGAGCATCGCCGCCGCGAACAGCAGCACGACCACGAGCAGGAACACGAAGCGCCGGTGCGGCGGGGCCTTCGTGATCCGCTCGTAGGCGACGATGTCGCGGATGCCGGCGCTGCGCTGCAGCGGAGCGAGATCGACGGCTACAGCGTCCACGGGAGGGTCGCCCACGGACCGTTGCGCTTCTCGGTCGCGGCGGCCGTGAAGTCCGCCCATCCGTCGCCGAACTTCTCGAACGACTTCTCGTCGACGCGGCCGTCGGACCAGTGCATGACGCGCCCGGCGATGTAGCTGAGGCCGAAGTCGGCCCATGACGAGAACGCGGGACGCGCCTCGACGTTGATCGCGTGGATGATCGAGCGTGCCTCGGGCACGTCGCCGTGTCCGAGGGCGACGCCCCAGGTCGCCATCGCGACGGCCTGACCGATCGCGTAGCCGTCGAGGGTCTGCACGAACAGGCCCGGCGTCACGATGTCCTTGCCGACGCGCTTGCGCACCTCGGACTCGATGTACTCGATCGCGGTGATGAACGCCTTGGCGTCGCGCTTGTCGCCACCCTCCTCGACGATGCCCGCCAGCCATTCCTTCGCCTTCGGGGCGCGGCCGAGGCGCTCGGCGAGGGCGACGCGCACCGCGAGGTACAGCACCCAGACCTCGCGGCGGCGGCGCACCGTGGTGAGGCGCTCGATGTTCGACAGCCACTCCTCACGGGTGTGCACGCCCCACTGCTCGACGAGCACTGACTTCTCCGACGGCCCGAGGTCGCTCGCGGTCGGGTCGTTCCACGGGCCGGAGGGCAGGTTGCGGATCTGCAGGAAGCCCAGGGCGATCTCGTTCGCCTCGGCATCCGTCGTCGAGAACGTGTCGGAGGGCTTCACCTTGGCCGCGGGGATGATCCAGAGGATCAGGAAGATGAGGGCCACGGCGCCCACGATCGCCCAGACCCACCACTGGCCGATCAGCCATCCGACGATGGATCCGAGGTCGTTGAAATCGACGGACGCGAAACGATGCATGGAGGCTCCCCAGAGAGATTCTTAAACTGAACGTACATTCAGTGAGTAATCTATAGGGCGGGGACGCACGCAAGTGCATTTATGGGGGCTTACGGGGAAGTGAATTTCAGATGGCGCGGTCAGAAGACCAGAACAGACTTGCGCGCGAGCGTGCCAAGGAGGTGATCCTCCAGGCGGCGATCGAGGTGTTCGAGGAGAGAGGCGTCTCGGGTGCCAGCATCGCCGAGATCACCAAGCGCGCCGGCGTCGCCCAGGGGCTCGTCAGCTACCACTTCGGCGGCAAGGACCAGCTGATCGCCGCGGTCATCGACCGCTGGTTCCTCACGATCCTCGAACTGCCGAGCGTCGAGGGCAGTCCCGACGAGGTGCTCGCCTCGATCATCGACAGCGTGTTCCAGGCGACCGCCTACGCCGTGCCGCTGCAACGCGTCGTGCTGGCGATCCAGCAGCAGCCGGCCACGCATCGTCTCTTCGCCGAGTCCGAGGACCGTTTCGGCGAGCAGGTCACGATGGCCGAAGACGCGGTGCGCGACCTGTTCCGCGCGCGCGGGGCATCCGATCCCGGCCTCGAAGAGGTCATGTTCCGAAGCCTGCTCGAGGGCGTGTTCGTCAAGTACTCGGTGTATCGCGACACGTACCCCCTCGAAGACGCACGCCGCTGGGTGCGCAGCCTCTACGGCCTGCCGGAGCCCACCGAGCCGTTGCCGCTCGACGTCGCGCCGCGTGACGGCGAACCACGCCCCCGGGCTCGGGGCGGGGTGTGCGAGGGCGCCGGCTCCGACGGCTGACCGGGTCTCGCGAGCGGGACGCTTCGACAGGCTCAGCGACCCAGTTTGCGTACTGGGTCCCTGAGCCTGTCGTGCGGGCCGGGGTCAGGCCGGGTCGCCACCCAGCGGACCGACGGGCTCGAGCGGCTTGGGGTCGTCGGCTCCGGTCTTGCGCGCGCGGGCGATGAGGTTGCCCACGTGGTAGATCAGCAGCGCAGCGACCGTGCCGAGCACGATGCCTCCGAAGGCGAAGTCGCCCAGGTTCATCGAGAATCCGGCGATGCCGATCACGAGCGACACCGCGGCGGTGTACTGGTTCACCGGCCGCGAGAAGTCGACGCGGCTGTCGACCCAGATCTTGATGCCGATGATGCCGATGAGCCCGTAGAGCGCGGTGGTCGCGCCGCCCAGCACACCGGCGGGGATCGAGTTGAACACCTCGCCGACCTTGGGCGAGAAGGCGAGCAGGATAGCGAAGAGACCCGCGACCCAGTAGACGGCGGTCGAGTAGACGCGGGTGGCGGCCATGACGCCGATGTTCTCGCCGTACGTCGTGGTTCCCGAACCACCGAAACCCCCGGCGATGGTCGTCGCGACACCGTCGGCGATGAGTGCGCGACCGGTCTGCTTGTTGACCGTCGGGTCCTCGGTCATGGTGGCGACACCGCGCACGTGGCCGATGTTCTCGGCGACGAGCACGAGCACGACCGGCAGGAACATCGCGATCGTCGACCACGTGCCCGGGGCGACGAAATCGGGGAACTGGAAGTCGGGCAGACCGATCCAGGATGCTTCGCCGATGAGCTCGGCGGGCGTCTTGCCGCCGCGCAGCTCGTTCGGCACGTCGAAGGAGCCGTTGAACGCGGCCCAGATGAAGCCGACGGCCACGCCGAGGAAGATCGAGATGCGGCCGAGGAAGCCGCGGAACAGCACCGCGAACACGATGATCGCGACGAGCGTGATCGTGGCGGTGACCGGGTCGAGGTTGTAGTTGTTCCACGCGGTGGGCGCGAGGTTGAAGCCGATCAGGGCGACGATCGCGCCGGCGACGACCGGGGGCATCAGCGCGTCGACCCAGCGCAGGCCGGCGAACTGCACGACGAGACCGACGACGGCGAGCAGGATGCCGACGGCGACCACTCCCGCGAGAGCCGAACCGGTGCCACCCGCGGCGACCGCGGCGGTGATCGGCGCGATGAACGCGAACGACGAGCCGAGGTAGCTGGGGAGACGGTTCTTGGTGATCAGGAGGAAGAGAAGGGTGCCGACACCGCTGAACAGCAGGGTGGTCGAGACGGGGAAGCCCGTCAGCGTGGGCACGAGGAACGTGGCGCCGAACATCGCGACGACGTGCTGCGCACCGATCGCGATCGTGGCGGGCCAGTTCAGACGCTCTTCGGGGGCGACGACGGCGCCGGCTTCGACGGTGCGGCCGTTGCCGTGGATCTTCCACAGGGGCATGCGGGCTCCTCAGGGATTCGGGGTGGGGGAGTGCTGGAGCAACACTACCGATTCCTGAGTGTTCCCTGGGTGCCTGACTACGCTCCGAGGCGGTCGATCAGTTCGCGGTAGCGGTCGGCCGTACGCGAGACGATGTGCTCGGGCAGCGCGGGGGGCTCGCCCTGCTTGTCCCAGTGCGACGCCAGCCAATCGCGCACGATCTGCTTGTCGAAGCTCGCCATGCGCTGGCTCGGGGTGACGCCGGTGCGCCAGGCCTCGGCATCCCAGTACCGCGACGAATCGCTCGTGAGCACCTCGTCGGCCAGGCGCAGGTTGCCGTCGGCATCCGTGCCGAACTCGAACTTGGTGTCGGCGAGGATCAGGCCCTTCTCCTCGGCGATGGCGGCCGCGCGGGTGTAGAGGTCGATCGAGGTGTCGCGCAGCTCGGCGGCGCGCGCTTCACCCACCAGCTCGACGGTCTGCGCGAAGGTGATGTTCTCGTCGTGCTCGCCCATCGGCGCCTTGTATGCGGGGGTGAACAGCGGCTCGGGCAGCCGGTCGCCGTTCTTCAGCCCGGCGGGCAGCGGGATGCCGCAGACCGTGCCGCTCTCCTCGTACTCGGCCCAGCCGGATCCCGTGATGTAGCCGCGCACGACGCACTCGACGGGCAGCATCTCGAGCGACTGTGCGAGCATCGCGCGGTCGGCGACGGCATCCGGGATCTCGCCCTCGGCGAGGTGGTTCGGGGTGTCGAGCTGCGCGAACCACCAGCGGCTCAGCCGCGTCAGCAGCGCGCCCTTTTTCGGGATGCCGGGCGACAGCACGAAGTCGAACGCGCTCACGCGGTCGCTCGCCACGACCAGGATGCGCGTGTCGGCGGGATCCTCCGAGGCGTACAGGTCGCGCACCTTGCCCGAGTAGAGGTGACGCCAGCCGGGGATGCTCTGGGACGTGCTGTCTGCAGGAGTGCTCACCTGCCCCATTATCCCGGTCGCGCGACCGTGCCGTGTCAAGGGGAGTGGCGGATGCCGCGGCATCCGCGATGCTCTCCGCAACGAACGGAGGACGCATGTCGAAAGAGCTGTCGAAGGGCGACCGGGTGAGCTGGAACACCTCGCAGGGGCGCACGCGGGGAACGGTCGCGGAGAAGCGCACGACGGACTTCGAGTTCGCGGGGCAGAAATTCACGGCGACGGCCGATGACCCGGCCTACATCGTCGAGTCGGAGAAGAGCGGCGACCGCGCCGCGCATAGGGGGTCGGCGCTGCGGCGACTGAAGAGCTGACGGCGCGCCCGACGGCATCGCGCTTGCCCACTCCCGCCGCACAGGCGTATAGTCCACGTGGACTAATCGAAGTGGAGCAGGTGATGAAAGACCCGATCGACACGCTCACGCCCATGGGCGTGATGGTGCTCGCGCTGCTGCGCGAGGGCGACATGCACCCCTACGAGATGGTGCGGCTGCTGCGCGTCCGCCAGGACGATCGCCTGCTCACGATCACCAACGGCACGCTCTATCACACGGTCGCGCGGCTGCAGAAGGCCGGCCTGCTCGACGAGGTCGGCATCGATCGCGACGGCAACCGCCCCGAACGCACCACCTACACGCTGACGGATGCCGGTCGCGACACCGTCATCGCGTGGGTGCGGCGCGAGCTGCCCCGCATCGACAGCGAGACCGACTTCCGTATCGCGCTCGCCGAATCCCACAATCTCGAGCGCGATGACGTCTCCGCGCTTCTGCGCGAGCGCCGGGCCGCTCTGGTCGAGAGCCACGTGGCCCACCGTGACGGACTCCGCGCAGCGCACGAGCGGGGTACTCCCGCGCAGGTGCTCGTCGAGATAGAACGCCAGGAGGCACTGCTCGACGCCGAGGTGCGCTGGCTCGACAGCCTTCTCACCCGACTCGGCGGCGACGCGCTCCCCTGGGGACCCGACGCCTTCCCCGACTCAGACCGCTACATCGCTCAGCGAAAGGCTGCACAGCAATGACCGAATCCCGCCAGGCCGCCGCGCCCCAGACCGGCCCCTTCGCCACGGGGCAGGCGCCGAAGAGCCCGTGGCCCGCCCTCTGGGCGCTCGTCATCGGCTTCTTCATGATCCTCGTCGACACGACGATCGTCTCGGTCGCGAACCCCGCGATCAAGGCCGCCCTCGACCCCGACACCAACAACCTCGACAACGTCGTGTGGGTGACCAGCGCCTACCTGCTCACCTACGCCGTGCCGCTGCTGATCACCGGGCGCCTCGGCGACCGCTTCGGCCCGAAGAACATCTACCTCATCGGACTCGCGATCTTCACCGCGGCATCGCTCTGGTGCGGTCTGTCGAGCTCGCTCGAGGGCTTGATCGCTGCGCGTGCCGTGCAAGGCCTCGGCGCCGCGTTCATGACCCCGCAGACGATGGCCGTCATCACCCGCACCTTCCCGCCCGAGCGTCGCGGCGCGGCCATGGGCCTGTGGGGCGCGACCGCCGGTGTCGCGACGCTCGTCGGCCCGCTGCTCGGCGGCGTGCTCGTCGACGGCCTCGGCTGGGAGTGGATCTTCTTCGTCAACCTGCCCGTCGGCGTGATCGCCTTCGTCGCCGCGTGGATCCTCGTACCCAAGCTCAAGACGCACCCGCACCGCTTCGACATCCTCGGCGTCGTGCTGAGCGCCGTCGCGATCTTCCTCGTGGTCTTCGGGCTGCAGGAGGGTGAGAAGTACGACTGGGGCGTCATCTGGGGCCCGATCTCGGTATGGGGCATGATCATCGCCGGCGTCGTCGTGCTCGCGGTCTTCATCGTGCAGCAGTGGAAGACGAAGTCCGAGGCGCTCGTGCCGCTGGAGCTCTTCAAGGACCGCAACTTCTCGGGAGCGAACGTCGCGATCGCCGCGGTGGGGTTCACGGTGACGAGCATGTCGCTGCCGCTGATGTTCTTCCTGCAGACGGCCCGCGGCCTCACCCCGACCGAAGCCGCCCTGCTGATGATCCCGATGGCGGTGCTCTCGGGCGTGCTGGCGCCGGTCGCGGGCAAGATCCTCGACCGCACCGACCCCCGCCTCATCCTGATCCCGGGTCTGCTCGCCGTCTCGGGCGCCCTGTTCTGGTACTCGTCGCTGGTGAACATGGACACCCCGATCTGGATGTTCCTGTTCCCCTCGGCTCTCATGGGCCTCGGCAACGCCGGCATGTGGGGTCCGCTCGCGACGACCGCCACCCGGATGCTCCCGATGCGCCAGGCCGGCGCGGGCGCGGGCATCTACAACACCACTCGCACGATCGGATCGGTGGTCGGATCGGCCGCGATCGCCACGTTCATGCAGGCACGCCTGGAGGCGAACCTGCCGGGTATGGACGACGCCGGCGGCTCGATCGGCACGGGCGGAACGCTTCCGGATGTCGTCGCCGAGGGCTTCTCGACGGGCATGTCGCAGGCGATCCTGCTGCCGGCCTGCGTGATCCTCGTCGCGCTCATCGCCTCGCTGTTCCTGCGCGGTGCGCCGAAGCATCCGACCGTCTGATCCACCGACGAACGCCCCGCCCCGAAATGGGCGGGGCGTTTCGCGTTGACTAAGGTAGACGGCGGCGACCGGCCGGTCGCCGCCCCGATCCGAGGAGCATCCGTCGTGATCCCACACCCCTCTTCCCTGCGCGCCCGGCTCCGCCGCCTCGCCCGCACGACCGGAGCCGCCGTGCTCGCGACCGCCGTCGCGGGCGCCGCGCTGCTCGGCGGAGCCGCCCCTGCCGCGGCCGCCGACGGTGAGACGTACGTCATCGGCACCGACACGACCTTCGCGCCGTTCGAGTTCACGAATTCCGACGGCGAGCTCGTCGGCATCGACATGGACCTGCTCCGCGCGATCGCCGAAGACCAGGGCTTCGAGGTCGAGATCCGCCAGCTCGGATTCGATGCGGCCCTGCAGGCCCTGCAGTCGAACCAGGTGGATGCCGTGATGGCCGGCATGTCGATCACCGAGGAGCGTCAGCAGACGTTCGACTTCAGCGACCCGTACTTCACCAGCGGCATCCAGCTCGGTGTTCTCGAGTCGAGCGACATCGATTCGCTCGACGATCTCGACGGCAAGACCGTCGCGGTGAAGACCGGCACCCAGGGGCAGACCTTCGCCGAGGACAACCAGGACGAGTACGGCTTCCGCATCACGCCCTACTCCGACACGACCGACATGGTCGACGCCGTCAAGGCGAACCAGGCCGTCGGCTACTTCGAGGACTTCCCGGTGCTGGCGTACGGCATCCAGCAGGGGTCCGGCTTCCGCCTGGTGGGCGAGCCCGAGCTCGGCGGCGAGTACGGCTTCGCGGTCAACAAGGGCATGAACCCCGAGCTGATCGAGAAGTTCAACGCCGGCCTGGCGAACCTGCAGGAGAGCGGCGAGTACGACGAGATCGTCGACACCTACCTGAGCGCGGGCGAGGCCTCCGCGCAGCCGACCGACATCATCTCCGTCGCCATGAAGTACTGGCCGGCGCTGATGAGCGGTCTCTGGCTGACCATCCTCGCGACGCTCGTCGCCCTCGTCGCCGCCTTCGTGCTCGGCATCGTGTTCGGCTTCGGGCGCATCTCGAAGTTCCTGCCGTTCCGCTGGCTCGCGACCGCCTATGTGTTCGTGTTCCGCGGCACCCCGATCCTGGTGCAGGCGTTCTTCGTCTTCTTCGCCATCCCGCAGCTGTTCCCGGGTCTGCAGTTCAACCCGTTCGTGGCCGGAGCGATCACGCTCTCGCTCAACACGGGTGCCTACATGACCGAGATCATCCGCGGCGGCATCCAGGCCGTCGACCCCGGTCAGAACGAGGCGTCGCGCTCGTTGGGTCTCGGGCACTGGAAGACCATGCAGAAGGTCGTGCTGCCGCAGGCGTTCCGCATCATGATCCCGTCGTTCGTGAACCAGGGCATCATCACCCTCAAGGACACGTCGCTGATCAGCGTCATCGGTCTCGCCGAACTGACGTTCCAGTCGCGTCAGATCATCGCCTCGACCTACCTGTCGGCGCAGGTGCTGACGATCGTCGCCATCATCTACTTCGTCGTGATCACGCTGCTGACGCTGCTCGCGAACCGCCTCGAGAGGAAGTTCAACGCATGAGCAAGATCTCCGTGCAGAACCTGCACAAGTCGTTCGGGAGCAACGAGGTGCTCAAGGGCATCGACCTGACGGTCGACGACGGCGAGGTCGTCGCGGTCATCGGGCCCTCGGGTTCGGGCAAATCGACCCTGCTGCGCTGCCTCAACAAGCTCGAGGAGCCCACCTCGGGCAAGGTCGTCATCGACGGCGTCGACCTCACCGACAAGACCGTCAAGCTCGACGAGGTGCGTCAACGCATCGGCATGGTCTTCCAGCACTTCAATCTGTTCCCGCACATGACGGTGCTCGAGAACATCACGATCGCGCCGATCGAGCTGGGGCGCCTGTCGAAGTCGAAGGCGCGCGAGCGCGCACTGGCCCTGCTCGAGCGGGTCGGCCTGTCGGAGAAGGCGGATGCCAAGCCCGCCTCGCTCTCGGGCGGCCAGAAGCAGCGCGTGGCGATCGCCCGTGCGCTCGCGATGGATCCCGAGATCATGCTGTTCGACGAGGCCACCAGCGCCCTCGACCCCGAGATGGTGGGCGAGGTGCTGCAGGTCATCCGCGACCTGGCCGAGGGCGGCATGACGATGGTGCTCGTGACGCACGAGATGGGCTTCGCCCGCGAGGTCTCCGATCGCACGGTCTTCATGGACGACGGCGTCGTGGTCGAGGAGGCCGCTCCCGCCGAACTCTTCGACGCGCCCCAGAACGAGCGACTGAAGGAGTTCCTCTCGAAGGTGCTGTAGCCCGCGGCATCCGCTCTGCGTCGTGTGACGCGCACAACTTCGGAGTTTCGCGGCGACGCGCCGCCAGAACTACCCCGAGCGCGGAGTGTCGTCGCAGATCTCCGAAGTTGTGTCGGCGGTCGCGACCTGATGGGGTGGGGCGATGACCGTTCAGCTCGTGCGTCCGACCGCCGTCCTCTTCGACTCCTGGGCCGCCGCCGTGGCGGAGTTCGGCGAGGGGCACGTCGACGGATCGGGTCTGACGGCTCCCGTCGCCCCGGACCGGGCGACCCTGGATGCTCTGATCGCGGATGCCGCGCGCCTCGCCGACAAGACCATCGCGCCGCCCGAAGACCGGGTGCACAACGACCTGTACTGGATCGTCGACGGTGCCGAGGTGGTCGGCTTCCTCTCGTTCCGGCACGCGCTCAACGCCTGGCTCGCCGAGGCGGGCGGACACATCGGGTACTCCGTGCGCGCGTCGCGCCGTCGGGAGGGCATCGCGTCGGCCGCGCTGCGCCTCGGCCTCGAGCGCGCCCGCGAGATCGGTCTCGATCGCGTGCTGGTCACCTGCGATGTCGACAACGAGAGCTCCTACCGCACGATCGAGGGCGCGGGTGGAGTGCTGCAGGACATCAGTGACCAGTCCGAACGCGGCATGGGGCTGTTGCGCCGCTACTGGATCGCGCTGTAGTTCCGCTCCGCGTCGCGGGTCGTCCGCGCCCCCTGTTCTCGCCCGCGCCCCCGGATGCAGGCGCGCGTAAGCGGGGGTGCGGACGGGAAGCGGGGGTGTGACCGCCGCGCCGGCGACTACTCCGCGACGCGGGCGGCGATGTCGCCGCGGTAGTGCGCGCCCTCGAGGCGGATGCGCGCGATCGCGTCGTACGCGCGCGAGCGGGCGGTGCCGAAATCGGATGCCGTCGCCACCACGTTCAGTACCCGGCCGCCGGTCGCGAGCAGGTCTCCGCCCGGAGCATCCGGACCCGCCGTCGCGGCGTGGACGATGCGCACGCCCTCGACGGCCGCGGCATCCGCGAGGTTCTCGATCGGGCGGCCGGTCTGCGGAGCCTCGGGGTACCCCTCGCTCGCGAGCACGACGGTGATCGCGACGTCATCGCTGAACACGGGGTCGGGCTGGTCTTCGAGGGTGCCGGATGCCGCGGCGAACAGCAGCTCCGACAGCGGCGTGATCAGGCGAGGCAGCACGACCTGCGTCTCGGGGTCGCCGAAGCGCGCGTTGAACTCGATCACGCGCACACCGGCGGGGGTGAGGATGAGCCCGGCGTAGAGAAGGCCGATGAACGGGGTGCCCTCGGCGTCGAGCTGGCGGATCACGGGCACGGCCACGTCGCGCGTGACCTCGGCGACGAACTCCTGCTCGCGGCCGAACTGCTCGACGAGCCAGGGCAGCGGCGAGTACGCGCCCATGCCGCCCGTGTTGGGGCCGGCATCACCGTCGAGCGCGCGCTTGAAGTCCTGCGCGGGGCTGAGGGCGCGTACGGTGTCGCCGTCGCTGAGGAAGAAGAGTGAGACCTCGGGGCCCGAGAGGAATTCTTCGACGAGAACCGGGCCGGCGGGGAGGTACTGCTCGGCGTGCGCGAGGGCCTCGGCGCGGTCGGAGGTGACGATGACGCCCTTGCCGGCGGCGAGACCATCGGCCTTCACGACGTGCGGCGCACCGAGATCGTCGAACGCCGCCTCGACCTCGGCCGCGGTGGTCGCGCGCACGGCGCGACCCGTGGGAACGCCCGCGGAATCCATGATGCGCTTGGCGAAGGCCTTCGAACCCTCGAGCTGAGCGGCCGCCTTGCCCGGGCCGAAGACGGGGATGCCGCGCTCACGCAGTGCATCGGCCACTCCTGCGACCAGGGGGGCCTCGGGACCGATCACGACGAGGTCGATCGCGTGCTCGTTCGCGAAGGCGGTCACCGCGCCGCCATCGAGCATGTCGACCGCGACAGGGGTCGCGTCCTGCGCGATGCCCGCGTTGCCGGGGGAGACGAAGATCTCGTGCTCCGCCTTCTCTGCTCGCAGAGCGAGGATGATCGCGTGCTCACGGGCACCGGAACCGAGGACGAGGATCTTCACCCGCCCAGCCTATCGAGCCTCGTCGGGTGCGTTTCGGTGGGCTGCGGCGTGCACAACTCCGGAGATCCAAGCCGGATCGCTCCGCAGCTGCGTGATCCGGCCGGAATCGCCACTTTTCTCCGGAGTTGTGAACGGGAGACCTGGGTTCCTGAGCCTGTCGAAGGCCTACCGCCCACGAAACCTCAGACCGGACGTTCGTCGGCCACGTTCCAGGGCACCGTCCACCCGGCCGCGTCGAAGATGCCGCTGAGCACCATGGCCGTGAAGCCCCACACGATCGTGCCGTCGACGTCGAACGCCGGAGCCCGGAACGTGCGGTCCCCGAACGTGCGCACCGAGGTGTACCGCGTCGCGGGGTCGAGCAGCTGCGCCACCGGCACCCGGAACACCTCCACCGTCTCGGCGTGATCGACCGCCGCCACGCGCGACGGCGTGCGCCACCAGCCGAGCACCGGTGTGACGCGATGGTTGCTCGCCGCGAGGGGAATCTCGGGCAGGGTCGCGAGCACATCGACGCCGGTGGGGTCGAGCCCGGTCTCCTCCTCTGCTTCGCGCAGCGCGGTGGCGACGGCATCCGCATCGCCCTGCTCGACGCGTCCGCCCGGGAACGACACCTGCCCCGGGTGGGACGAGAGCGTGGGGGCGCGGCGCTGCAGCAGCACGTCGAGATCACGCGCGACGGCCGCATCGGGCACAACCGCGGGCGAACGGTCGAGCACGCCGAAGAGGATCAGCACCGCCGCGTCGTGAGCGTTCTCGGGGTCGAGCAGTGCGGGGAAGGGTCCGCCCCAGCTGTGCCCCGTGGCCGCGGCGACCAGTTCGGCGCGGGCGCCCTCGGGATGCATGCTCATGCTGCGAGCCTACGCGCGGTCGTAGGGTGGGGAGATGGCCAAGAAGATCGACATCGTCGACGGGCGCACGGCGCTCGACGTCGTGAAGCGGGCGGATGCCGCGGGCGAGAAACCCCCGCGTCCCGCCCTCGCCACGGCCGTGCGGTACCTGCTGCAGCTGCTCGACGAGAAGGCCCCGGGCAACAGCGTCGAGGTGCGGGTGCCGCCGTTCGGTGCGGTGCAGGTGATCCAGGGGCCGCGGCACACGCGCGGCACGCCCCCGAACGTGGTCGAGATGGATGCTGCGACGTGGTTGGCGGTCGCGCTGGGTGACGAGCAATGGGCGGATGCCGCGGCATCCGGGCGCATCGCCGCCTCGGGTACGCGCGCCGACCTCGTCGACGTGCTGCCGTTGCGCCCGTAGGGTCTCTCGGGTGGGCCCTTCGACAGGCTCAGGGACCCAGTTCGTGGGGCCCTCACCCTGGGTTGCTGAGCTTGTCGAAGCATCCCGGCCCCGAGGCGCTAGCGCCGCGCGACCACCAGCGGAACCCCGGTGACGGGGTGGGGGAAGACGTCGACGGGCTGTCCGTAGACCTCTTCGATGCGCTCCGCCGTGAGCACCTCGGCGGGGGTGCCGGTGGCGACGACGCGCCCCCGCGACAGGAGTGTGACGCGGTCGGCGTGCGCGAGGGCGGCGTTGAGGTCGTGCAGCACGATCGCGACGGCGACGCCCTCGGCCGCCTGCAGAGCGATGAGCCGCATGACGTCTTCGTGGTGCTTGAGGTCGAGGGCGGCGGTGGGTTCGTCGAGCAGGAGAACGCCGGTGCTCTGAGCGATCACGCGGGCCAGCGCTACGCGGGCTCGTTCACCGCCCGACAGAGACGTGACCGAGCGGGCGCTGAGCGGCAGCACCTCGGTCGATCCCATCGAGGTCGCGACGATCGCGTCGTCGTCGTCGGCCGCGGGGGTGCGCGCCCAGGGCGAGCGACCCATGCGCACGACCTGCTCGGCCGTGAAGGGGAACGTGACCGTGTTCTCCTGCAGCAGCACCGCCCGCTGCTGTGCGAGCGTACGCGAACGGATGCCGGTGACCGGCGCCCCGTCGAGCTCGACCCGTCCGGTCCGGGCCGTCACGTCGCCCGCGAGCACGCCGAACAGGGTCGACTTGCCGGCGCCGTTGGGGCCGACGAGGGCGTGGATCTCGCCGGAGTGGATGTCGATCGAGGCGTCGTCGAGGATCGCGCGGCCGTCGCCGACGCGCACCGTGAGGCCGGTGCCCCGCAGCCGCACGCTCATGCCCAGCCTCCCGCCCGGCGGCGCGTGCGCACGAGCAGCCAGAGGAAGAAGGGGCCGCCGACGAGCGAGGTGATCATGCCGATCGGCAGGTCGGCGAGGGGCACGGCGGTACGGGCGACGAGGTCGGCGACGGCGATGAGCAGCGCGCCGCCGACGGCGGAGGCGATCACGAGCGGCAGATGCGCGGGGCCGATGATCATGCGCATCAGGTGCGGCACGACGAGGCCCGCGAACCCGATGATCCCGGCGAACGCGACGGCCGCGCACACCAGCAGCGCCACGGTGACGATGACCGTGATGCGCAGCAGCTCGACGTTGAGACCGAGGTGCCGGGCGGTGCGCTCGCCGAGGGCGAAGAGGTCGAGGCTCGGAGCGACGATCAACGCCACGACGATACCGATCGCGACCAGCGGCGCGACGAGGGCGACGTTCTGCCACAGCGCGCCGTTGAGTGATCCGAGCTGCCAGAACACGATCTGCTCGCGCGTCGAGGTCGTGCCGATGAACGTGAGGAACGCCATCCCGGCACCCGCGATCGCATTGATCGCGATACCCGTGAGTAGGAGGGTGACGACCTCGGTGCGGCCGCCGGAGCGGCTGATGAAGTAGACCGAGAGCACCGCCACGAGTCCGCCGATGAAGGCGAATGCGGGGGTGGTCCACATTCCGAACGAGGCGAGTCCCAGCGTGATGCTCGCGGCAGCGCCGAGGGCGGCGCCCGACGAGACGCCGACGACTCCGGCATCCGCCAGCGGGTTGCCGAAGATCGCCTGCATGAGCACGCCCGACACCGCGAGCGCGGCGCCGACGAGCAGGCCGAGCACCAGGCGCGGCATTCGGATGCTGTTGATGACGCCGTAGTCGGTGGCGTTCGCGGGCGCCCACGCGGTGTCGATCCCGATGCCGTGCAGCAGCACGCCGACGAGATCGGTGGGGGAGAGGTCGTACTGGCCGCTCGTGATCGATGCGATGCAGGTGATCGCGAGTGCGACGAGCAGGCCGGTGACGACCAGCGCGAAGCGCAGCCCCTGGCGCGTGGTGGGCGTCGGGGTGACGACCTCCGAGGTCATTTCGCGGGCTCGGGCGCGTAGAGGGCTCGGGCGAGGGCGCTGATGATCTCGGCCGAGCGCGGTCCGAAGCTCAGGATCTCGCTGTCGGCCATATCGATGACGCGGCGGTTGGCTCCGGCGGGCGTCTGGGCGACGGCGGGCACGCGTTCGATCAGGCCGTCGATGCCCCCGACCGATTCGAGTCCATCGGTCATCATCACGAGCACGTCGGGCTTCGCGGCGACGAGGGCTTCGGCGGTCATGGGCTTCATGCCCTCCCAGCCGATCTCCTCGGCGACGTCGACGCCGCCGACGGCATCGATCAGGGAGTCGGCACCGGAGTCCTCGCCGAAGATGTAGTAGACGTTCGCACTGCCGCGCACGTAGAGGAAGAGCATGCGGGCGCGGTCGGCTTCGTCGGCGGGCACGATCTCGGCGATCTCGGCCTCGGCGTCGTCGAGCTCGCCCGCGAGGCGCTCGATGAGAGCCGCCCCGCGTGTGGGAACGCCCAGGGCCCCGGCGATCTCGGTGACCAGCTCGTCGGTGGTGTCGATGCGGCGGTCGCTCGAGATCACGACGACCGCGATGCCGGCGTCGCGCAGCTGCTGGCGCACCTCCTTCGGCCCGATGGTCGTGTCGGTGAGCACGACGGTGGGGGCGAGCTCGAGAATCGCCTCGGCGTTCAGGCTGTGCCCGCTCTGCGTGACGACGGGCAGGTCTTCGGTGCCGGCGAACCGGGTCGACGCGTCCCGTCCGACGACCTGGTCGCCGAGGCCCAGGGCGAAGACGGTCGAGGCGATGGTGCCCGAGATGTCGATCGGCAGGATGCGGTCCGCCGACGTGACCGTGACCTCGCGGCCTTCGCTGTCGGTCACCGCGACCGGCAGCTCGGGGGCGCTGTCGTCGTCGACGGGGGTGATGGCGTGGCTCGACAGGCACGCGGTCGATCCGCCCTCGACGGTGCGGACGTCGTCGACGAGGTCGAGATCGGCGAGAGCGACGGATGCCTGGGGGCAATCGTCCGCCGGCGTTGCCGAGGCGTCGGGGGTTGCGGCGTCGGCGCCGGGCTGTGCGCAACCGGCGAGTCCGATCGCGAGCGAGGCAGCGAGGAGGACAGCAAGGACGCGACGCATAAGGCAAGGCTATCCTAAAACTTGACGCGAGCCTCGCGCACAGCCTACGCTCAGGATCGGTAGCTGCTTAGTGCAGCCTAACCTAATCCCTTCGCCCGACTGCATAGCGGCACCGCCGGCGTGCGTGCCCGCGCACCCCGGGGCCCGGAGAGAAACCGTGAACTCCACAGCATCCAGCACCACAGCGAGCACCCGCGTCCGCGCGGCGATAGCCGCGCTGATATCGCTCTTCCTCGTCGTGACCGGCCTCACGGTCGCTCAGCCCGCGCTCGCGGCCGACGCCGTCGTCACCACAGGCGTCACCGTGGCCGACACGTCCGGTGTGACGGTGCGGGCCACGGCATCCGCGCTTCCCGAGGGAACGACCGGCGCCTACGCCGCCGTCATCGAGAAGGGCACCGAGAGCGGCGTCACCGCGGGCGGCGGATTCGCGGCCATGCAGTTCGTGCGCACCGTCACCGACGGCGGCTTCACGGTCGACCTCACGGGGGCGGCATCCGCCTTCGACCGCACCAAGGTGTACGAGGTCATCGTCTGGCAGCAGCACACGATCCCGGACGCCACGAACATCTACGCCCGCGCCGATGTCGCCATCAGTGAGGAGCAGTGGGATGCCGTCTTCCCGCCCGTGACCGAGCCGGAGACCCCCACCGAACCCGAGACGCCGACGGAGCCGGAGACCCCGACCGAGCCGGAGACCCCGACGGAACCGGAGACCCCGACCGAGCCGGAGACCCCGACGGAGCCGGAGGTTCCCACCTCCGCCGCGATCTCCGTCTTCCTGGCCGACGGCGTGACCCCGGTCGGCACCACCGCCCTCAAGGCCGGTGACAAGGTCGTCGTGAAGGGCTCGGGCTACGACCCGACCGCGAACGTCGGCGGCCGTGGCGTGCCGATCCCCGCGACTCTGCCGCAGGGCACGTACGTCGTGTTCGGCAACTTCGCCGAGACCTGGCAGCCGTCGGCCGGTGCCGCAGCCGCGACCCGCTCCGGTTCGGTGCAGGCGTGGGCGCTCGCCGAGAGCGTGCTCGACCAGGTTCCCTCGCAGTACCAGGCCGCCGTGCGCGGCCAGTGGGTCCCCCTCGCGGCCGACGGTTCGTTCACGGCGACCCTCACGCTCAAGGACACCACGGCGACCCCCGGCTCGTACGGTGTCTACACGTACGGTGCCGGTGGCGTGAGCAACGCCGACCAGGAGCGCAGCGTCGCCCTCAACTACGCACCGGCTCCGAAGGTCGCCGTCACCGACCTCGCGGTCAGCGACGCGGGCATCACGGCGAACGTCAACGGCACGCAGTTCGGCGCCGTGACCGGGGTGTACGCCGCGATCATCGAGACCGGCACCGAGGCGAACGTCACCGCCGGTGGCGGGTTCGCGGCGATGCAGTTCGTGCGCAACGTGTCGGGTGGTGCCTTCTCGGTCGCGCTCGCGGCTCCGGCATCCGCTCTCGACCGCACGAAGACCTACGAGGTCATCGTCTGGACGCAGCACACGATGCCGAACGCGCAGACCATGCTCGCTCGCACGCCCGTCACGATCTCGACGGCGCAGTGGGACATCGTCCAGCCGGTTCCGGCTGCCCCGTCGATCTCGGTCTTCCTGGCCGACGGCGTCACCCCGGCCGAGGGCGCCGCCCTCAAGACCGGTGACAAGGTCGTCGTGAAGGGCTCGGGATACAGCCCGACCGCGAACGTCGGCGGCCGAGGTGTGCCGATCCCCGCGAGCCTGCCGCAGGGCACGTACGTCGTGTTCGGCAACTTCGCCGAGAACTGGAAGCCGTCGGCATCCGCTCCGTCTGCGAACCGCTCGATCGGCTCGCAGCTCTGGGCGCTCTCCGAGACCGTGCTGAACCAGGTTCCCGAGGCCTTCCAGCCGACCATCCGCAGTCAGTGGGTCGACATCGCGGCGGACGGCACGTTCACCGCGACGCTCACGCTGAAGGATGCCGCGGCCAAGCCCGGTGCGTACGGTGTGTACACCTACGCCGCCGGCGGCGTCGTGAACCCCGAGCAGGAGCGCAGCGTCGCCCTGAACTACAGCGAGGCCGCGGTGGCGACCGCGACGGTGACCTCGGCGACCGAGGATGGCCTGACCATCGCGGCCGGAGGCTCCAAGCTCGGGTCGATCACGGGTGCGTATGTCGCGCTGATCGAGGCGGGCACCGAGGCGGATGTGACCGCCGGTGGTGGGTTCGCCGCGATGCAGTACGTGCGCAACGTATCGGGGGGCGCGTTCAGCGTGGATCTGGTGGCGGCGAAGGCGGGTCTGGATCGGTCGAAGTCGTACGAGGTCATCGTGTGGCAGCAGCACACGCTCCCGACGGCGTCGACGATCTACGCCCGTCAGGCCGTGACGGTGTCGGATGCGCAGTGGAACAGCGTGTTCCCGCCGAGCAGTCCGACGGTGTCGGGTTCGGTGTCGGTGGCGTCGACCGAGGGCCTGACGGTCGCGACGTCGGGGTCGAACCTCGGGTCGATCACGGGTGCGTATGTCGCGCTGATCGAGGCGGGCACCGAGGCGGATGTAACCGCCGGTGGCGGGTTCGCCGCGATGCAGTACGTGCGCAACGTGTCGGGGGGCGCGTTCAGCGTGGACCTGGCGGCGGCGAAGGCGGATCTGGATCGGTCGAAGTCGTACGAGGTCATCGTGTGGCAGCAGCACACGCTCCCGACGGCGTCGACGATCTACGCCCGCCAGGCCGTCACGGTGTCGGATGCGCAGTGGGATGCCGTGTTCGGCCCCGTGGACGGCCCGAAGGTCACGACCGCGGTGAAGTCCGCGACCGCGCAGAACGGCCTGACCGTCACGGCGACCGGATCGAAGCACGGTTCGATCTCGGGTGCGTACGTGGCGCTCATCGAGAAGGGCACCGAGGCGAACGTCACGGCCGAGGGCGGCTTCGTCGCGATGCAGTACGTGCGCAGCGTCTCGGGCGGTGGCTACTCGGTCGACCTCACGGCGGCGGCGAGCAAGCTCGACCGCACGAAGACGTACGAGGTCATCAGCTGGCAGCAGCACACGATGCCGACCGCGTCGACGATCCACGCGCGCAGCACCGTCACCGTGACCGAGGCTCAGTGGGATGCGATCTTCGGCAAGACGCCGCCGCAGCCTCCGAAGCCGCCGGTCACCCCGACCGCTCCGGTCGCGACCGTCACCGGTGGATCGCTGCGCTGGGACGTGTCGAGCACGTTCCTGCGATACATCACGAGCGACATCGCCAAGGGCGCGATCGAGGTCACGGGCGGCGCCACGCGCGCCGACGGACTGTTCCAGTTCGGCCAGGCGGCGGGCAGCACCTACGACCCCGCGACCGGCCTCGGCACGGTTTCGTACGTGGGATCCGTGCGGTTCACCGGTCACGGCGGCATCCTCGATGTCACGATCGCGAACCCACAGATCCGCTTCACCTCGGCGAACGCGGCGACGCTCTACGTCACCAACGGCGGAAGCCAGGTCGCGTTCGCGACGCTCGACCTGTCGCGTGCGGGCAAGACCACGGCGAACGGCGCGGTCACCTACACCTCGGCTCCGGCATCCATCACCTCCGCCGGCGTCAACCAGGTGTTCCAGGGGTACTCGACGACGCTGAGCCCGGTCACCTTCACGGTCGGGTCCGCGGCCGCGGCCCCGAGCGGATCGACGGGCACGGTCGCCGCAGCTGCGGCGGTCGTCAAGAAGACGGCCCTCCCGGCCACGCCTCCGGCGACCACCGGCATCGAGATCGACGACGAGAACCTCACCGCCCTGCAGTCGGGCAGGTCGGCGACGATCACGGCATCCGGTTTCGAGCCGAACGAGAAGGACATCCAGGTCGTCGTGTATTCGACGCCCGTCCTGCTCGGCACGGTGGATGCCGATGCCGACGGTGTCGCCACATGGACCGGCACACTGCCCGCCACGCTCGAGAACGGCGAGCACACGCTCACCCTCCAGGGCTCGGTGACCCGCGGACTCGTCTTCACGCTGGCCCGTGAGACCGTGGTGATCGGCGCCTGCACCGTTGACGGCGCGAGCCTGAACTGGGGCTACAAGGAGTCGTTCCGCACCTACATCGAGGGCATCGCGAAGGGCGGCTGGACGCTGACCGACGTGGTCTACCAGTACCCCGACTTCGTGTGGTCGAACGGCTCCGGCTCGTACGACGACGAGAGCGGCGCGGGCCTGGTGACCTACGGCGGCAGCATCACCTTCACGGGCCACGACGGCGCGCTGAACACCACGCTGGCGAACTTCCGCCTCGAGCTCGCGGGCGACACCGGCTACATCGTGGTCGACGTCACCGGCACCACGCAGTCCGGCGAGGCCATCGACCTGAAGGACGTGCGGTTCGCGGACTTCTCGCTGGCCGACGTCACCGCGGTCGACGGAGTGATCACGCTCGACGGCATCCCGTCGACGCTCACCGATGCCGGCGCCGCCGCCTTCGGCACCTACGCCGCGGGTGAGGAGCTCGACCCCGTCAGCGCCGTCATCCCCGTCGGCGCGGACTGCGGAGTCGCGGCCCCGGCCGACGACGAGGAGACCGAGTCGGAGGCGACCACCGCGGTCACCGCCGTGACCGAGGTCGCCGACGAGCAGGGCGGCGTGCCGGTCTGGGTCTGGATCGTCGGCGGACTCGTCGTGGTCGCCCTCGTCGGAACGGGCGGTGTGCTCATCGGACGCCGCAGTCGCGGGACGGCCGAGCCGCAGGTCACCTCGACCGAGGTCTGACACCCGCTCGAACCGCCCTTCTGCATCGCGCGGGAGGGCGGTTCGTCGTCGGAGGGTCGGCCGGAGGTCTCGGTGTCGGGCGGAGTTCTCCTTGTCGGGCGGAGGTCTCGGCGTCGGGCGGAGTTCTCCGGGCGAAGCATCCGCCCGGCGCGGAGTTCTCCGCCCGTAACGGAGGAGATCTCGCCTTCCGCAGGATCAGAACGGCGGATGCCTCCTGCGGAGCGCGAGTTCTCCTCCGCTGCGCGCGGGGTGGGACCCTTCGACAGGCTCGGGGCCCAGCGACGTGCTGCGGCCCACAGGGAACGGTGGGAGAATGGAGGCATGTCCTCCTCCGAGACCCCGCAGACCGTCGAAGCGACCGTGCGCCACGTGCCGCGGTACGGCGTGTTCATGGGAATCGGTGTCGTGCTGGGTGTGATCGCCGCCGGCATCCTCACCTTCACCGGCAGCTTCGAGGAGTCGCAGGCCCTCGACGTCGTCTACCCGCCCGGGCAGGTCTTCGGATTCCTGCTGCTGTGGACGGTGCCGATCGGGATCGCCCTCGGCGGTGTCGTCGCGCTGATCCTGGAGCGCACCGGCCGCCGGCACGACCGGGTCGTGCGCGTCGACCGCGAGACGATCATCGAAGCGCCCGATGAGACCGAGACCCCGGATGCCGAGTCCGCGCCGACCGCGAGCCCCGCTGTCGAGGCCGACGTCGACCGAGAGCTGCGCCGCGAGCGCGACTGAGCCTCAGGCCAGCTCGGCGATGACCGGCCGGATGGCCGAGTCGAACGCCACGATGTCTCGGCGCAGACCGTCGGTCACCGCTACGGTCAGATCGCCGATCCACCAGATCCCGCGCTGCGAGAACGGCAGCACCTGCACGTTCAGCTCGAACGAATGGGCCCGCCGGCCGATGTCGCGCTCGAACTCGGCGATCGCGCTCGCGTACGCCCGGTAGGCGTCGCCGCCGGTGTGGCTCTTCATCGACTTCACGTAGCGGTCGTGCGCGGCGCGCGCGTAGCGCAGAGCGGATGCCGCATGGGCAGCGATCCCCGCCCCGAGCTCTTCCGCGCCCGAGGCGGGCAACGCCACCAGCGTGTCGAAACCGTCGATCAGTTCGAGGGGCACCCCGGAGGGGTGCGCGCGCGGCTCGACCGTCATGTCCCAGTAGGCGCGCCACTGCTTCTCGAGGGCCGACGTGGCGTCGGCGGCATCCGGCGCGCGCACCGGCAGATCGCGAAGAGTGGGCAGATCGTCCGGAACGCGGATGCAGAGGGCCTGGCGCAGCGCGAGCGCGACGAGCACCGGAACGCTCGCGTCTTCGCGGATGAGCCACTGCGGCTTGTCGGCCATGGCCCCATCGTAGGGCTGCGGCCGCGCTCGGGGTGAGAATCCGGGAGGGCGGTGCTAACCGCTGCCGCTCGCCGCGTCAACCCGCGCGCCCTTTCGGCCGTCGAGGCGTAGACCGGGGGAGCGGGCCGTCCGCTGCCCGCAGACGAGAGGAAGAGCGATGATCAGCAATCAGGAGAACGAACGCGCGGGCGAGGGCCCGGCAATCGACGGCGCCGACGGCGAGTCCGAGGCGATGAGCGGGATGGAGACGGGCACCGCTCCCTGGGGCGTGAGCGGCGAAGGGGACGCGCGGCACGGCGACGCCGCGGATGCCGGAGGAGAGCGCGACACGACCGACGATGGCGACGGGGCCGACGACGCTCAGCGCTGACGGTGGCGCCGATGCGATCGCCTCCTTCCCCAGGAGTCGATCGCATCTCGGCACGCCCGGCGGACGGTAGGCTGGACGCGTGGCTGCCTCCCCCACCAATCCCTATTCCGAAGCCGGCGTCGATACCGCTGCCGGCGATCTCGCCGTCGAGCTGATGAAGTCGTCCGTGCGGGCGACGCACGGCCCCGAAGTGCTCGGGGGCGTCGGCGGATTCGCCGGTCTCTTCGACGCGAGCGCGCTGCGCGACTTCCGCCGCCCGCTGCTCGCGACCAGCACCGACGGCGTCGGCACGAAGGTCGCGATCGCCCAGGCGATCGACAAGCACGACACGATCGGCCAGGACCTCGTCGGCATGGTCGTCGACGACATCGTCGTGGTGGGGGCGAAGCCGCTCTTCATGACCGACTACATCGCCTGCGGCAAGGTCTTCCCGCAGCGCATCGCCGACATCGTGCGAGGCATCGCCGAGGCGTGCGCCGCGACCGGCACCGCTCTCGTCGGCGGCGAGACGGCCGAGCACCCGGGTCTGCTGGGTCCGCGCGACTACGACGTCGCGGGTGCCGCGACCGGAGTCGTCGAGGCCGATGCGATCCTCGGCGCCGACCGCGTGACCGACGGAGACGCGGTGCTCGCGATCGCGTCGAGCGGTCTGCACTCCAACGGCTACTCGCTCGTGCGTCACATCATCACGGGCGCCGGCATCTCCTACGGCGACAACTCGGCCGACCTCGGCGGCACGTGGGGCGAGGCACTGCTCGAGCCGACCCGCCTCTACACGCTTCCCCTGCTGCGTCTCATCGACGCAGTCCCGGGCGCGGTGCACGCACTCAGCCACGTGACCGGCGGCGGCATCGCGGCGAACCTCGCTCGCGTGCTCCCGCAGGGCAGCTGGGCCGAGGTCGACCGCAGCACGTGGTCGCCGAGCCCGGTCTTCCGCGTGCTCAGCGACATCGCCGGTTCGTCGCTCGAGTCGGCGGAGGGCACCTGGAACCTGGGTATCGGGTTCCTCGCGGTCGTCTCCGACAGTGCGAAGGATGCCGCGATCGCGGCGCTCCAGGCCGAGGGCATGCCCGCGTGGCAGGTCGGTACGGTGCGTTTCGACGGGCGTCCGGCAGGAGAGTTCGAACAGGGCGCCAAGGGCGTCGACGGTGGAGCGGTGCGCCTCGTGGGCGCCTACGCGGACGGAGCGAAGTAAAACCCCATGTGCGGCATCGTCGGAATGGTGGGGACTGCCCCGGTCAATCAGGACATCTACGACGCCCTCCTCCTGCTGCAGCATCGCGGCCAGGATGCGACGGGCATCGCCACGGCAGAGGCGAACGGCGTCATGCACAACGCCAAGGCGCAGGGCATGGTGCGCGAAGCGTTCCGCACCCGCGACATGCGCGCGCTGCTCGGCAACGTCGGTCTCGGTCACGTGCGGTACGCGACCAAGGGCACGGCCTCGAATGAAGAGGAGATGCAGCCGTTCTACGTGAACGCGCCGTACGGCATCATCCTCATCCACAACGGCAACCTCACCAACACGCGTGAGCTCACCGCCGAGATGGCGAAGCGCGACCGCCGCCACCTCAACTCGTCGAGCGATACCGAGTTGCTGCTCAACGTCCTCGCCGGCGAGCTGCAGAACACCACTTCGACGGTCGATCTCGACCCCGAGCGGGTCTTCGAGGCCGTCGAGCGCACGCACGAGCGCATCGAGGGCGCGTACGCCGTCATCGCCGTGATCGCCGGCTACGGTCTGCTCGCGTTCCGTGATCCCTTCGGCATCCGCCCGCTGATCCTGGGGCGTCGCCCCTCGACCGTGCCCGGCAGCGAGGGCAAGGACGAGTGGGTCGTCGCGAGCGAGTCGCTCGTGCTCGAGAACGGCGACTACGAGGTGGTGCGCGAGGTCGAGCCCGGTGAGGCCGTCTTCATCACCACCGAGGGCGAGCTGCACACCAAGCAGTGCGCCGCCGAGACGCAGCTCTCGCCGTGCGCGTTCGAGTACGTCTACCTCGCGCGTCCCGACTCGGTCATGAACGGGATCTCGGTCTACGAGTCGCGTCTGCGCATGGGAGACCGTCTCGCCGACACCATCGCGAAGCACGTGCCGATGAACAAGATCGACGTCGTCATGCCCATTCCCGACTCGTCGCGCCCCGCCGCGATGGAGGTCGCCCGCAAGCTCGGCATCGAGTACCGCGAGGGCTTCTACAAGAACCGCTACGTCGGCCGCACCTTCATCATGCCGGGACAGGCGGTGCGCAAGAAGAGCGTGCGCCAGAAGCTCAACGCGATGTCGACCGAGTTCCAGGGCAAGAACGTGCTGCTCATCGACGACTCGATCGTGCGCGGCACGACGTCGAAGGAGATCATCCAGATGGCGCGGGATGCCGGCGCGGTCTCGGTGACCTTCGCCTCGGCGGCGCCGCCCGTGCGCCACCCGCACGTCTACGGCATCAACATGCCGTCGCGCCACGAGCTCATCGCGCACGGCCGCACGATCCCCGAGATCGCCGAGGTGCTGGGCTGCGACCACCTGGTCTACCAGGAGGTCGACGACCTGAAGGCCGCGATCACCGAGGGCTCGGTCGTCGACGACCTCGACATGAGCTGCTTCGACGGTCGCTACGTCACCGGCACCGTGAGCGACGAGTACCTGGCCTGGGTGGAGAGCTCGCAGACCTCCTGATGGGCGGGCCCCTGAGCTCGTCGGAGGGCCGCCCGCTCTGGCAGGGGAGGGCTCTCGCGCTGATCGGGATCGTGCTCGTGGCGTTCTCGCTGCGTTCGGCGGTCGCCTCGCTGTCTCCGGTCATCGACCACATCTCCCGCGACTTCCCGGTGTCGCCGGTGATCGTCGGCCTCATCGGTGCGGCGCCACCGGTGTGCTTCGCCGTCTTCGGACTGGTCACCCCGCTCGTCGAACGACGGCTCGGACTCGAGCGCGTCGCCGTCGGCGCGCTCGCCCTGATGTCTCTCGGTCTGCTGCTGCGCGGCTTCGCGGGTGACTCGACGAGTCTGCTCGCGGCGACCGTGGTCGTCTTCGCCGGTGTGGGCGCGGGCAACGTGCTGCTGCCGCCGCTGGTGAAGAAGTACTTCCCCGACCGTCTCGGCGTCATGATGACGCTGTACTCGACCATGATGGCGGTCTCGACCTTCGTGCCACCGCTCGTCGCCGTGCCGGTGGCCGACTCGCTCGGTTGGCGGGTGTCGCTCGGGCTCTGGGGCGGGTTCGCGGTGCTCGCGCTGCTGCCGTGGATCGCCTTGCTCATCGGCGAACGCGGGCGCGTGGCGACGGCATCCGCTCCTGCCGCCGACGTCGTGCTCGACCCGACCGACGGGGTGGACGATCTGACGGACGCCGCGGCCGTCGCCACCGGACCCATCGCCACCGTCCCGGCCAGCCCGCGCGTGTTCGGTCGGCTGTGGCGGATGCCGCTGCCGTGGGCCCTCGCGCTCGTCTTCGGCACCTCGTCGACCATGGCCTACGTCGCGTTCGCGTGGTTGCCGACCATGCTCGTCGACATCGCCGGAGTGACCCCGGCGACCGCCGGATTCCTGCTGTCGCTCTTCGCTCTCGCCGGTCTGCCGTGCGGGCTGCTGGTACCGATCCTGATCGTTCGGTTCCAGGCGACGCGACCGCTGTTCCTGTTCGCGGTCGCCTGCGGCGTCGTGGGTCTCGGCGGTCTGCTGCTCGCTCCGACGGTCGCCCCTGCGCTCTGGGCGATCATCTACGGGCTCACCGCCATCCTGTTCCCGCTGAGCCTGGTGCTGCTGAGCATCCGTGCCCGCACCCCCGAGAGCGCCGTCGCCCTGAGCGGGTTCGTGCAGAGCATCGGGTACGGGATCGCCGCGGTCTTCCCGCTGCTGATCGGCCTTCTGCACGAGACGACGGGCGGCTGGCAGGTGCCGTTGATGGTCGTCATCGGTGTGCTCGTCGTGTCGATCCCCGCGGGACTCGTGGCCGGGCGCCGCCGCACGATCGAAGACGAGTGGGAGGCGCGGCACGGCCGCTGGTGAGTCCGCGGCTCAGAGCGCGTGCACCTCGTCGCCGACGCGGATGACGCCCGCCGGCTCGTGCTCGTCGCCCGCTGACACCGCGGGGAGGAACAGGCGCCCGAGCGTGGGCTCATCCTGTCCGAGCGCACCGGTGAGGGTCGTGAGAACCTTCACGTCGCGTTCGCCGGTGTCGGGATTCGCGTGGGTCGCGAGGCATCGCACGATCGGGCCCTCCGTCCGAAGGGTGACGTCGCCGATCCGCACCTCGCCGTCCCAGTCCAATTCGGCCCACGCGTCGACCCCGTCGATCACGATGTTCGACCGGAAGCGTCGATCGTCGATCCCCGTGCCGACCGCCTCGCCCAGTGCCGCCGCGCTGCCGCGGCTGTGCAGGGACACGTAGCCGCGGGCCCGATCCTGGAAGCGTGACGTCTCGCCGTCGCCCACGAGCACGAGCGGGAGCCGCCCGGGGCGCTCGAGGCGTCGACCCTCCCGCGTCGCGCGCACGTAGGCGGTGACGGCATCCGTCAGTTCTTCGCGACCGTGGTCGTCGAGTCCGGCCTCGACGACCACGGCACCGTCGTGCTCGATCCGCACCCGCGCGCGGGCGTCGTCGTAGTGAGTGCGGAGGGCGGCCAGTGCCGGAAAGTCCTGCAGGGCGAGCCCCTTCGCCTTCGGCCAGTGATCGAGCCCGTCGCGCTCCTCCGGCACCGCGGCATCTGCGAAACGGAAAGCGAGCACGCGATCGCCCGCGACCCGTCCGTCGGCCTGCACGGTCAGGGAGTCGACCGATTCCGGAGTGAAGCCCTTGATCGGGTGACGGTAGAGCGCGACGACGTGGGGCATGCCTCGATCCTCCCAGATCGTGCCACCCGGGTACGACGAAACCCCCGTAGGTCATACGGGGGAGAAGTCGAACAGAGGGGCGGTCAGGCCTTCTCTAGTTCGTCCTCGTCTTCGTCGGCGTAGTCATCTGCCCACTTGTCGACGTAGGCGTCTTCGTCGGTCGGGTGAGCCAATTCGCGCTCGAGCGCGGAATAGTTCACCGACGGACTGTACGCCTTGAGTTCGCGGGCGATCTTTGTGTGCTTCGCCTTCTGACGGCCACGGCCCATGCGCGAGACCCCCTCACGAGTTAAGCGGCGGGTGGTCAGGTCCCGCGGCATTCACGACACCGGTTCGAAGCCGGTAAGAGTAGCATTCAGAATAGCACGCGGGTCAGACCCCCTGGCCTCAGGCGGGCTGGTGAAGGGAGCGATCATCATGACCGAGAACACCTCCACTCCGTCCGACGAGGCGGCGCAGAACCAGACTCTGCAGAAGGCCGTGATCGTCGGAGTGCAGCCCCATCAGGACGGCCGCGTGGTCGACGAGGCCGTGCGCTACGCCCGACTGCTCGGCGTTCCCCTCGTGGTCGCTCACGTCGATGTGACGCGCTTCGTCACCTACGAGGACCCCGACGGCTACGTGCACTCGGCTCCCATCGACATCAACTTCGACGCCGGCGCCGCCGAGTTCGAGGCCGTGCAGGAGGCCGTCGCTCCGGCGCTCGACGCCTCGGGGCTCACCTGGACCGCGCGTCAGCTCGTCGGCGACCCCGCCCTGGCGATCAAGCAGCTGGCGAACAAGCTCGACGCGCAGCTGATCGTCATCGGCACCCGCAAGCGGGGCATCGGCGAGAGCATCCGCGAGTTCTTCACCGGCTCGGTCGCCGCCCGCCTCGCGCATCGCCAGCACCGGTCGATCCTCGTCGTGCCGCTGGGAGACCTCGTGCCCGACTCCCAGAAGGAGATCTGGCCGGAGGCTGCGGAGTAGTTCGGAGCCGGCGCTTGCCATTCCGGTCGCGCGAGTGGTCGGTATGAGCGCTCGGATCGACCGTTCGCGCGACCGGAGGAGCGCGGCGTGACCGTTCGCGCGACCGGAGCGTCTCAGTCGACCCAGCTCGGGTCGTCGAACAACCGCTGCAGGTCGTCGACCAGGTGGCCCGTGTGGAAGCCGTCCGCCGCCGCGTGGTGGATCTGGATCGCCAGCGGTTGGAGCACCCGGCCCTCACGTTCGACGTAGCGCCCGAGGGTGAAGATCGGCGGGAGATGCGACCACGCATCCTCGATCTGCAGCGAGAACCCCGTGAACGTCGTCCACGGCAGGCTCGAGACGTCGAAGGTGTTGGGCGGGGAATCGGACTGCGGGAACATCTCGGTCGCCGAGCGATGGGTGTGCAGAAGATCGACGGCGCGGTCGTGGAAGGAGGCGAAGTCGGGGTCGTAGGGAGCCCAGACGCTCGCGAACGTCTCGCGTTCGGGATTGAAGACGGTGAACGAGGGATGCACCACGTCCCACACACCCGGTTGACCGTCGTCCGTCAGCCCCATCCGGAACTGCTCGTGACGGTTGACCGCGTCCGCGAGCGCCCAGATCTGCGACGGGTAGGTCTTGCGGCCGGCGTCGCGGATCGCCGACGTGAGCCGGGTCGCATCGAGCTCGACCGTGATGGCGTAGTTGCACCGCACGGCGGTCGCGTAGTGGCGGTAGTGCTCGGCGCGCGGCCACGAGTCGAGGTCGATCGGGCGGAGAGTGGTCATCCCGTCATCCTTTCATCGGTCCATCGTGGTGCGCGCGAGACGGGGCGCCGCCGGCCGATCTTCATCATGCCGTGAGTGACCTCGTGCCGGGCATGTGCGCCAGCAACATCGCTGATCGCTTTGCTGCGGGTTGCTGGGTTCTGGTCACACTGATGACGGGAAGTCGACCCTGGTCGAAGGCCGTGGTGGCCGACGGACGTCCGTTGCGGGCACACATGTAGATACCTCATGCATGCGCCATCGACACAGGAACGGTCGCTCGTGGCATAGCGCGCATGGCCGTCTCTATGATGAGCGCATGGGCGACATCACCTTTCTCCGTCAGGCGCAACCCGTCGACGAATACGGCCGAGCTTTGTACGCAGTGGCGCGGTCGATCATTCGCGCACAACTTGACGGGATGGGCGCCGAAGACCTAGAGGATCTGAACCTCAGCAATCGCACTGACGTAACTATGCGACAGCTGTCGAACTATGCGCGACTGGAGCGGGACAAGGGACAGCGCGGCGACGGCTTCGAATGGGCGGTTCACGAAGCAATTGTCGGCGGCGAACCGCTGGTTGTTGAACCCCTCGCCCATACGCTGACGAAGGTCTCGCCGAAATTCAAAGGAGCCGAGTTTACCTCGTCGTTGCTCTTCGGGCAGGAGCGTTCGCAGCACCTTGGCTTCCTCGACTCCGTCGTCAAGGAAGCCGGGGCGGACGCAGTTTTGCTTCCGGATGGTCGCGGTAAGCCCTACCGCTTCACCAGCGATTGGCTTCGCCAAGCGGCGCGCGGCGCGAGAGGCGAGCATCTATTGGGTCACCGCATAACCAAGATCTGGAAGACAGACCTGTTCATATCTGACCAGAATGCACTCCGGTATACCGCAGCGACTGTGAAGAGCAACCCAGCGCTACTTGAGGGCGGCCCGGGGTTGAGAGTCGGAATCGTGCCCGCGTCCACGAAGTACACGCCCGGCACGAGACGAGACCCGAAGACCGGACTCTGGCTCACGGTATTGCCAGATCCCGACGGTTTCATGGGTCTTTTCAACGACGCGTACTGGGGCGTCGCCAGTGCGATCTACGAGATCGGAAAACACGAGAAGCCTCCCTACTATCTGAAGCCCAGCGTGAAGTCCCAGCTCATGGTCGAGCAGATCCTCAAGTACAAAAAGTCGAAGGTAGTGGATATCTGTGACGCGCTTGACGAGGCAGCGCAGCAAGGTCTGGTGTCGGTAGATCATGAGCTTCTGTCCGTTGGTGCTCCACCTTGGCTTTCAATCACTGAGCGTCAAGCCAAGGTCATCGCGCCCAAGCCGAGCTTCGTTGCTCTCGACTAATTTCCTCGCGGGGTGTGATCGTGGGGGACGTGGCGGCATTTTGGAGCACGGTGGTACAGACCACGCCGGTGCTCTTCATCGCGGTGATCTTCGAGTACCGCTACCTTCTCCGGAGAACGTCGGTGGACGACTTCGCGTTCACCAGCAGTCGGGTTGTGAGAGTTTGGACGGGCATCAGCTCCCTCGTGGTGTCCGCGCTGCTACTCGTCACGTTCTGGCTTGGGGTGGACGGACTTCGCAGTGGCACTGCCACTCACAGCGTGAGCGGACGCGTGGCCGCAGGGGCACTCCTCTCGGCCGCGATCATCGCGATTGGAACTCCTGCACTTCTCTTGTTCGTGAACGCGACTCACGATGTCTGGACGCTTCTGGCGCGCAGGGTCCCGTGGTCAAGGTTTTCGAGGCTGCAGCTACAGGTCATCCGCAGTCGCGAAGAAGCGCTTGCAGCCGCGAGGCGCAGTCGGGACGTCCGACTGTCCATGTTGATGAAGATGTCCGAGGCTCTCGTGCTCGCAGGCGAAGCCAACCGTATGACACGGATGCTGCCCTCTCCGGCGCTTGAAGCGGCAACGAAGGCGCGGGATGATCTGTATCTGATTGCGGCTCAACTGACTGAAGCAATGGAGGTCTTCGACGCCGCAGCTCCGCCTGCGGTGCAGCAGACTGCTGTTTTCACGGGTTTGAGCGAATCGGAAGTCTCATACATGCGGGCGGAACTGGCGAGGGAATCCGAGAGGACGGCCTAGCCCATGGGTAGAGCAAGCACTTCCGTTCTGAGACCTCGGCGACCGTCGGCCACTACCGAGCGTGGGATCAGAACACTCTCACACTGATGACTGGCGGTACACCCTGGTGAAACGGTCGAACGCCGACACCCACGGGTGTAGCGCATGCAGCGTCACTCCTTCTTGCGGCGCCTCCCGGGAAAACGGCGGTCGTACGCGTCCAGGTAGCGGGTCAGATCCTCCTCGGTCTGTCCAAGCTCAGCAGGACGAAGACGGGGTATATCCGCACCGATGTGCATCGGGTCCGTGTAGAAGCGGAGGTACCCGGACAGATCCTCGCGAGCAGCGGGCCAATAGACGAGCCCGATCAGGACGAAGCAGATTCCCGTCGTGATCAGCACCCCCACGCCCAACGGCCAAGAGATTGCTTGAGTGATCTCTTTGACGTTGAGCAGCGCGCTGAACGCGAGCGCGGCGACAAAGAAGATCGGCACCAAGTTGGCTGGGAACGCGAGCAGTCGGACTAGCGCGCGAGCCTGATCGTCGCCTAGTCGCTCGTAGATGTATACGACCCGAGCAGCGGCGCGACGAGACCATGAGCGCACAAGAGCGGCCCAGGTCACGAGGGCGACGGAGAGTGCCATGAGTTGACCGGGGCCCATCAACTCGAACGTGTTCTCTCCCCTTTCGGCCAATGCGCGCACTTCACTCGGCAGGCTGAACAGGAACCAAAAAACCGGCGCTAGCAGGAGAGCGAGCGCGGCCTCGTACCACGTCAAGCTCGGATACCGGGTTGCTGCGACGAGGCGGTATGAGCGATCCGTGACGCTATCTTGGAGGTCTGCCTTCACGTCGCCGTCGAGGTCGGCGAGAAGCTTAACGTCAATGGTGAGGTCGCGGCGGAGGCGTCGCGCGGTTGAACCAAACGCTGTGTAGAAGGTCGCCACAAGGCCGAGCAGGGATACGGCGACGGCTACCAGAGTAGGCCACTCAGATGCGAAGAGATTCACACGGCAAGAATCTCCAAGAAGCATCAAGAAGCGCAAGCGGTCGACCCCTGTCGCTCGGCCCCGTGAACTCAAATCAGGCTCGTGGATACTTCATACATGAGCTATCTACACAGGGGTGGTCCATCCGATGGAACGTTGGCGCAAGAGATCGCTGAGGGCTACTCGCCAGTAGCCGCGCGCGCACACGAGAGCGGAGAACATCGCCACATCACGCAAGACGTGATTTGGAAGGACGCGAGGATCACTAAAGCGAGGTTCGGCTTGGAGGGAGCCGAGTACGAAGCTGAAGTTGGCAGCGGCATCCGGACTATACGAGACAACAAGGGTCGCCCGGCATCCACGGTGGGCCGACAAGAGGTTCTGTTGATCTCTTCGGCGGGGTACATCTTCGTCGAGCCCGGTGCAGAGTGGGGAACTCCCGAAGATCCCCGTTTCTCCCGTGTCGACATCAGCAACTTGAAGGTGCTGGATTTCGTCGACTCGCAGCCGACCTCGGAAGACGGGGGCTAACTCCTTCTTGATTTTGCCGAGCCGACGATATCGGTCCTTCCGGGTGCTGAGCGTTCGTGGTGGGATCAGGGCCCAATCACACTGAGGACTGGGGTCGCACCCTAGTGGGTTAGCCGAACGCGTCAGCGGAGACAAGCTTCCGGTACGCCGAGCCTCCGGGTAGTCACAGTCGCTGCCGGAGCAACATTGGCAGGCGGGCGGGATAGCCGGCGTCGGAAGGTTACCGCGGGACCGCCCCATGAACGAGAGCGCTCTGCGCAAGGAACCTGACGAGCTCGATTTCGGGCCACAGATCGTCGCTCTCAGAGCTGGAGGGAAGCAGAAGGTCGAGTCCGATCTCCTCAGCGCCTGCTTTGGTGTGGACGATCCGATTACGCACTCGGTATACGCGATCGGCAAGCTGCCGCAGAAGATTTTCGTCGTCAGCGTCGAGACGTAAGGCGGTAGTGCCTCGAATCTTGGACTTTGGCGTCACGAAGTGGCTCGACAACTGATCGTCTCCGCGGATGAACGCTCTCACGGCCTCCGGTGCGATGCAGTCACTCAGCGTGTGTCGGAGTTGATCGAGTTCGTTTTTCAATCCCGCATGTGCAGTGCGACTTGCGTCGATCAGGCCGTCGATGTCGGTGTCAACTCGCAAATCGAAGCGCGGGTCCTTCAAACGCGAACGCAAACGCTCGACAACCGCCCGGCGGGTGAAGGAGGAGAAGAAGTACTCAAGCACCTGGTAGTAGGCGAGGAACTGCAGCATCGGGAAACCTGTAGCCGATGCGCCGTACCAGTAGAGGGCGCTGGCTTCTGGGGAGTAGCGGAGCGTAGGGAATCTCGGTTCCGTATCAGATGAAACAGCGGCGATTCCCTTCGCGCGTGCCGATCGAGTCTTGGCCATGGTCAGTCCTACGCCGTACTTCAGATCGAGTTCTAGGAGGAAATCCTCACCGTAGTCAGCGAGAAGCCGGTCAGCACGAGGACCTTGGGCTCCTTTCGAATGAGTCACTTTCAGGGTGATGTCTGGGTATGCGTAAGCGGTTTGGAACATCTCGCTGGGAGTAGATACTTCTAGCTGAACGTCACCGTTTGAAACGACTAAGCGCCAGCCGTCCGGCGTCTCGTAAAAGGAGATGTCCGCGCCAGTTCTGAGTGAGCTGTCCTCGTCTATGACGACCCCGGGAAGATCCCACACCGCGACCCGCGATGAGCCACGGGCTCGGTTTCGTCCGAGCAAACCCACCTCGACCTCGCCTGAGCGTGTGTCGATCAGTGCTTCGTATCGAGCAGATAGACGGAAAGATTCGAACGGGACCTCGAGCATCTCGCGTACCCGGCGCCCATTCGACAAGGGCAGAGCGCGCTCGCCAGCACCGCTCGGGAAGAATAGATCGAAGGCCACCAGCCTCCGGGTGGGTGAATTACCAAAGTATCGGAGGGCATAGCTCCTGCCCGCCGCGGTAGCCCGTTCAGCCAGCTCCCTATATGTCGCGTTCGGGAACGGAATCTGTGGCTCCCCGGAGGATTCGGAAGGGTCGTCGCTCATTCGTCGAGGGTATCCGAGCAAGGATCACACCCGGGTAGCTCGGGCTCGAGGAGTGGGACCTAGGCGATTGCCGCTCGTGGCAGGTGCCTGCGCACAGCGGGATTTGGCACCGTTCACCCTCGTGCGTGGCCTGAGTCCCTCGTGACGCTCGAAGCTTCGGTCGAAAGCTTGACCCTTACGTCTACCCGCCCGGGCAGTCGCACGGGCTGCCGCTGTAGCACTGGCAGACGGGCGCGGGATAGTCGGCGACGGTCACCTCCCCGCGCACGTCGAGGTCGTCGAGGGAGTAGACGCGGTCGAAGTGCTCGAGCTGCGGGATGTCGGGGCAGGCTGCGGGCGTGGCGACGATGCGATCCCGAGTCAGCGGGAATGTCAACGTGAAGCAGACCGCGGCCGACTGCTGGTCATAGGTCCACCCGCCTCCGGTTTCCGCCCCTCCCGTTGTGAGCAGCGTGAGAGCGGGGCCGTTGCCGGCGTCGCTCATATCGAGAAGGAGGGTTCCGCCGCGGTTGTACTTCGGGGGTACCCCTTGGCGGGCGTCCAGGATGTAACCGAGATCGATGATCGCCTGTTCGGGATCCGCGACGATCTCATCACGGTAAGGCCAGAGCTCGTCCTGCATCTGCTCGACGGAGGAAGCGGTCGAACGCTGAAGGATGTCTGTGATGCTGGGCACGCACGCGGTGAGGAGGATGGCTGTGGCTGCGACCGAAACTGCGGCTGTGATGCCGCGGCGCAGGCGACGAGCGATGTGCATGGGGTGACAGTAGCGCAGATGGTCCCGGTATCGACGTGCGAAACCGGGACCATCGGCTGACGGTGGTGCGGGGTGGGGCGCTTCGACAGGCTCAGCGACCCGGCTGCGGGGTCAGCGACCCGGTCGGGCGGTCAGCGGGTCTCGGAGATGCCGACGGTCACCGCGCGGGCGGCGGCGTCGAGGGCAGTCTCGAGATCGGTCACGACGCTCGCGGGGAGTGCACCGCCCTGCGCCACGTGGGTGCGCAGATCGGTGCGGATGCGTGCGCGGAAGGCGTTGATCACGGCATCCGCCCGGTGCATCTCCTCACGGCTCGTCGCCCGGGTGTCGTCGGATGCCGAACGCGGACGGCTCTTCGCCGACTGACGCTCATCGTGCGCGGCCGAGGCGAGGTCGGCGCGGAGCGTTTTCATCGCGTCCTGCACGCTCTGACGCACCTCGTTCGCGATGAGGCGCACCGAGTCGGCGAGCCCGGATTCGATCCCGGCCAGGTCGTTCTCACGGGAGGCGAGTTCGGCGCGGCCCTCGTCGGTGATCGCGTAGATCGTGGTGCGCCCGTCGACCGTCTTGGTGACGAGGCCCTCTTCTTCGAGCTTCGCGAGCCGAGGGTAGATGGTGCCGGCGCTCGGCGTATACGTGCCGCCGGTGCGGTCGGTGAGGGCCTGGATGATGCCGTACCCGTGCTGCGGCGACTCGGCGAGCAGCGAGAGCAGGTACAGGCGCAGGTCGCCGTGCGAGAAGACGGCGGGGGTCATGCTTCCTCCTCCCATTCCGCATCGTTCGTGATCGACTCGGGAGTGCGGCGCAGAACGGTGACGCCCCCCGAGACGGAGTTCACCCGCAGATCGACGAAGCGCCCGGCGAGTTCGCCCTTGGTGCCGGTGTAGTTGCTCGGTCCCGAGGTGCTGCGCTCGACGCCGTCGATGAGCAGGCGCCCGCTCAGCGAACGGATGACGTAGTTCGCCGCGAGCGACTCGTCGAGGCGCACCGTGGTGCCGCCCGAGACGGAGTTCACCGAGATGGTGTTCACGTCGCCCGCGGCGTCGACGGTGGTCGAGCCCGAGACGATGTCGACGGTCGCCTTGCGCACGACGCCGGTGACGGCAACGTCGCCCGACACGCTGTTCGCGTTGATCGAGCCGGTGAGGCCACGCACCTGCACGTCGCCCGAGACGGTGTTGACGGTGAGGTCGCCGATCAGCGTGTCGACGATGAGATCACCCGAGACGGTGCTGAGGCGGGCGTCGTTGCGGATGCCGGAGACGAGGGCGCCCGCGCTGACGACGCCGAGGTTCAGCGCGATCGAGCGGGGTACGGCCACGCTCACCTCGGCGCGCGGGCCGCCGCTGCCGAAGTTGCGGAACACCTCGAGGAAGTTGTCCCAGCCGAGTTGCGGGTGGTCGATCTCGACCTCGCCGTCGTGGGATTCGATGCGGAGGTCCTTGGTGGTGACACCGTGGACCTCGATGCGGATGCCGGGTTCGTCGTGTGCGATCACGTCGACCTGTCCGCCGACGAGGCCGACCTTGAGGCGCGTCACGGATTCGATGTCGATGACGCGTTCTTCGCCGGGGGCGATGAGCCACTTCTCGGTCATGTCTGCTTCTCCTGGGTCGAGGATCGAGATATATCGTGTTCGAGAAACATAACACGATATATCTCGACATTGTCAAGAGATCAGGAAACTCTTGGGCTGATGCGCGGTTGACATTGACGCAACGTCAACTTCTACGGTGGAGACATCCACGTGGAAGGAGAAGCGCATGAGCAGTCGGGACTGGTCGATCCAGGAGATCGCCCGCCTTGCCGGCACGACCAGCAGAACCCTGCGTCACTACGACGACATCGGCCTGCTGGCGCCGACGCGCATCGCGGCGAACGGCTACCGCCACTACGACGAGACTGCCCTCGTGCGCCTCCAGCGCATCCTGCTGCTGCGCGAGCTCGGGCTCGGGCTGCCGCAGATCGCGGAGGTGCTGGGCCCTTCGACAGGCTCAGGGACCCAGGGGGCGGGCTCAGGGACCCAGGGGGGAGCGGGCTCGGGGACCCAGGGGGCCGAGGCATCCGCTCTCGAGACCCACCTCGCGCTGCTGCGCGAGGAGCAGACCCGGCTGGCGCGTCAGATCGCGTCGGTCGAATCCACCATCGACGCATTGAGAGGAGGTGAAGAACTCATGGCAGAGAACATGTTCGACGGCTTCGACCACACGCAGTACAAGGACGAGGTCGAGCAGCGCTGGGGCGCGAAGGCCTACGCCGACGGCGACCGCTGGTGGCGGAGCATGACGGATGCCGAGCGCGCCGACTGGAAGCAGAAGGTCGCCGACCTCGGTCGCGACTGGATCGCCGCCGCCGAGAGCGGCCTCGACCCGGCATCCGACGAGGCGCAAGCCCTCGCCCGCCGCCACGTCGAGTGGCTGACGGGAGTGCCCGGCACGCCGGCATCCGCCCCCAGCGGTGACGCGAAGGGGTACGTGATCGGCCTCGGCGAGATGTACGTGGCCGACCCGCGCTTCGGCGCGAACTACGCGACCTCGTCGGGCGGCACCCAGGGCGCGGAGTTCGTCCGCGACGCGCTCCGCGTGTACGCGGAGGCGAACCTGTAGTCCGCGCGACGGGCCCTTCGACAGGCTCGGGGACCCAGCTTCAGCCGAAACACCCCTTTGTGGACGACCTGCCCCGGTAGGTGCCGTACCCAAGGGGGTGTTTCGCGCGCAAGGGGTAGCTCGGCGAAGGAGGGGCGGGCGTAAGGTCGGGGCATGACGTGGAGGCGAAGGCGGCGACGGAGCACGGCCGCACCGCTGTTCGTCATCGCGGCGTCCGCCTACGGGGCCAATGCCGCGCTCGGTACTGCCGTGGCCGCGAAAGTCATCGACACGCGGAACTTCCGCTGGGTGCACCATGCCCTCTACATCGCGACCTGCGTCACGACCGGCCTCGCCGTCGCCGCCGGCCTGTGGGCGCGCCCGCGCCGCGCGAGCCGCCGCGCCGCCCTCGCCCTGCTCCCGGCAGCGGCGCCGCTCGCCGCGATCCCGTACCTCGGCACGCACAGCGCACGGCATCCGCTCGTCGCGCTGACCGCCGCCCCCTTCATCGTCGCGGGCGTCGTGTGCTCGCGTATGCCGTCCGCCGACCGGAAGTGATCACATGGAACTGCTCGACGCCATCCGCCGCCGCAAGACCACGAACGGCGGATTCCTGCCCGATCCGGTGACCGAGGAGCACCAGCGCATCCTGCTCGAGGCCGCCGGGCGTGCGCCCTCGCAGCTGAACAGCCAGCCGTGGCGGTTCGTCGTGATCGAGAACCCCGACACGATCTCGCAGATCTCGCGCATCTCGGGCGAGAGCATGACCGAGGCGATGTCGAACGGCACGTTCTTCGAGCGCTACAAGCCGTACTTCCGGTTCAGCCAGGCCGAGATGGACGAGAAGCGCAGCGGGATGCTGTTCGACAAGCTGCCCGCGGCGCTGCGCCCCTTCACGAGCCAGGTGTTCACCAAGCGCGGTCAGAAACTCATGAACACGTTCGGCGTTCCCAAGACGCTGGGCGAGGAGAACCGCAAGCTCGTCGCCGGCTCGCCCCTGCTGCTGGGCGTGATGCTCGACCGCAGCGAGTACCGCCCGGGGCAGCTCTCGTCGTTCTACTCGGTTTTCAGCATGGGCGCCGCGATGGAGAACATCTGGCTGACGACGGTCGAACTGGGCATGGGCATCCAGTTCATCTCTTTCCCGATGGAGGTTCCGGGCAAGTGGGACGAGATCGTCGACCTGCTGCGCGTTCCGGACGATCTCGAGCTCATGGCCGTCTACCGCCTCGGCTACCTGCCGCCCGAGCAGCGCCGACCGGCGATCGACTGGTCGAGCAGCCAGCGCAAGCTCGCCTCGCAGTACGTCTTCCGCGAGACGTGCGAGACGCCGCAGCAGGGCTGGGACGCCGCGCCCCCGCACGCGGACTGATCACACCCGCGTGAGGGGTCAGGACACGCCGCCCACGCGGCATCCGTTGCGGCGTGTTCTGACCCCTCAGCGGATGCCGGGGCGCGTCAGCGCCGCCCGGTACGGGGGAGTTCGCGGAGGTCCTTCAGCGCCGGCCCCTCGATGCGCGTGCCGTCCGCGGCGAAGCGCGAGGCGTGCAGCGGGCAGTCCCAGGTGCACTCGGCGTCGTTCCAGGCGAGCACCCCGCCGAGGTGCGTGCACACCACGCTCACCGCGCGCGTGACGCCGTCGACCGTCGAGACGCCGACCGGGAGACCGGCACGATTCGCGATCACGCCTTCCCCCTCCGCCGGCTGCGGCACCGGAACGGGATGGGCCTCGGCATCCGTCCATCCCTTCACCGCCTCCTTGCCGACCTCGACGCCCTCCTGCGCGCCCTTGGCGAGATCGGCAGGCACCGTCATTCGCGTGGCGATGGTCGTCATCCAGTGCGGCCGCTCCCGCCACGGGGTGCCGAGGATCTCGGAGGTGAGGCGGATCGCCGCCGCCGGGCCGTTCGACAGCCCCCACTTCGCGTAGCCGGTCGCGAAGCGGATGCGGCCGAGGCCGCGCGGCATCGCGCCGACGAAGGGGAGCTGGTTGTGCGACTGGTAGTCCTGCGCCGACCAGCGATGCGTCTCCTCGGCGCCGGGGAAGTGCTCCTGCGTCCACCGCACGAGGTCGTCGACCGCCGCCTCCTCGCTGTCGGACCGTCCGACCGGATGCCCGTTCCCACCCACCACGAGCTGGGCGATGCCACCGGGGCCGTCGGCATCCGACACCGGGCGGAGCGAGCGGCTGGGGGAATCCACCGACAGGAACGTCTCGGCGGGAACCCCACCCGGAACGCGGAACGAGACGCAGTACGACCGCATGCCGCTCGTCTTCGTGAAATACAGGCCGCGGTCGAGGATGGCGCTGCCGGTCGCGAGCACGATGTCCTTCGCGAAGATCGGGCCGGCGGCGGTCTTCACGTGGGTCTCGGGGATCACCCGCACGCCGGTGGCGCGGATGCCGGTGTGCAGCGTGCCGCCCGCGGCGAGGAACACGCGGGCCAGAGCATCCGCGATTTCGACGGGATCGATCGTCACCTGATCGTCGAGCGCGACGGCGCCGGCGATCGCGAACGGGAGGGTGTCGACGTCGCCAGCCGCGAGCATCCGCGTCGACAAGCCCGCCTCCTGCGCGGCGGCATGCTGCGCCTCGAGGGTCTCGAGTCCGCTGCGGCTGTGGGCGTACGAGTGGTCGGTGCGGCGGAGGTACGAGACATCGGCCCCGTCGGCGAAGGCGGTGAGCCAGTCCATCCCCGCCCGGTTCGACTCGACATAAGCGCGCACGAGCGCGGCCGGATGGTGCTCGCGGATCTCGGCCAGACGCTTGCCCTGCAGCAACGAGAGCTTGCCGGTGTTGCCGCCGGTCGCGAGTTCGGCGATCTCACCCGATTCGATGACGGCGACGTCGAGGCCGGCGCGGCTGAGCATCACGGCGGTGGAGAGACCCGTGATCCCGGCGCCGACGATCACCACGTCGTGACGCGCGCCCGGCTCGAAGGGGGTGCCGAGGTGAGCGGGGGCGTCGGACTTCCACAGGGGCTTCATGCGCGCCAGTCAACGCGGCCCGCACCGCGCCGCCCACGCCCTTGACAAGTGCTCGGCACGCCCTCGCGAGGAGTAGCGTGATGCCGTGACCCTCCGCCGCCTGCTCCTCGTGCTGGCCGGCGGCACGATCGGTACCGCGGCACGGTTGGCGCTGATGCTGCTGATCCCGGACGGTGAGGGATTCCCGTTCGCGATCCTGAGCGCCAACGTCGCCGGGGCTTTCCTCATCGGTCTCGTCGCGGCGCGCCTGCCGGGGTCGCGAGAACTTCGGGTGTTCCTCGCCACCGGCATCCTGGGCGGCTTCACGACGTACAGCACGTTCATGACGGGCACGCTCCTGCTGTCGGCGGATGCCCCATTGCTGGGTGCGGTGTACGCCGTCGGGTCTCTCGTGCTCGGCCTCGCCGCCGCGGCGGCCGGGTCGAGGCTCGGCCGACCGCGATCGGCTGCGGAGGTCGAATCGTGAGCCCGCTCCTCTTCCTCGGCGCCGCGCTCGCCGGAGGACTCGGCGCGGTGCTGCGGTATGTCGTCGATCTCGGCGTCGCGCGGTTCGCGGGGAGGCGCTTCCCCTGGGGCATCCTGCTGGTGAACATCTCGGGGTCCTTCGCGCTGGGATTCGTGACCGCGGCGCTCCCCGAGGGAGCGTTCGTGCTCGGCGCAGGCCTTCTGGGCGGCTACACGACTTTCAGTACGGCGATGCTCGACACCGTCGCCCTCCACCGCGACGGCGCCCGGCGGGCGGCCGCGTTCAACGCCGTCGGGATGCTGGTACTGGGACTCCTCGCCGCCGGAGCGGGGCTCGTGCTCGGGGCGGCGCTGCGCTAGACGGCATCCGCTCTCAGCTTCCTCCCACCCCGAAAATGTACAAATGTACATGTACGGACGTACGGGAGGGCTCGGATGATGACGAAAGCGCGGCGCAGACGCGACCCTGAGGCGCGCCGCCGCGAGATCGTCGAAGCGGCCGCCGAGCTGATCGTCGAGATCGGCGTCGACGCCCTCACCCACCGCAAGGTCGCCGCCCGGGCGTGCGTGCCCCTGGGCGCGACCACCCAGTACTTCGACACCCTCGACGACCTGCGCGATGCCGCGCTCGGATTCCTCGTGGGTGAGATCGAGAAGCGCATCGAGGCCACTCGCCAGGCCGTCACCGCCGTGGGCGTCACCCCCGAGGGGCTCGCTCGACTCATCACCGAGAGCCTCGCCGATGCCCGCGCGCTCGAGACCGACCGGGCCGTCGTGACCGCCGCCGTGCACGACCCGCGCGTGCGCGAGCTGGCCCGACGCTGGTCCGACCAGGTCGTCGAATTCATCGCCCCCGTTCACGGACTGGACCGAGCCCAGGCAGCAGCCGTCTTCATCGACGGCGTACTCTGGCACGCCCAGATCAGCGACGACCCCCTCGAGGAGCGCCTCATCCGAGACGGCCTCGCCGGGATACTCACACCGCACAGCACCGCACCCGAAGCATCCGCACAGACAGCACCCGCAGTACCTTCCCTCGCACCCGCACAGACAGCACCTTGAGGAACAGCCTTGTCGAAACTCGCCGTCCTGAGCCTGAAGAACCGCGCGCTCATCGCCCTGATCACGATCGTCGCCGCGGTCTTCGGCGGCCTCGCGCTCACCAACCTCAAGCAGGAACTCATCCCCTCGCTCGAGCTGCCCGCGCTCGTCGTGATGACCACCTACCCCGGCGCCTCGCCGGAGGTCGTCGAGAACGACGTCTCGACGCCGATCGAGGCGGCGATCCAGGGCGTGCCCGACCTCGAGTCGACCACCGCCACGAGCACCACCAACGCCTCGATCATCCAGGCGAGCTTCGCGTACGGCACGAACCTCGCGACCGCCGAGCAGAAGATGCAGCAGGCGATCAACCGCATCTCGTCGACGCTGCCCGAAGACATCGACCCGCAGGTGCTCGCGATCTCGATCAACGACCTCCCGGTGATCCAGGTCGCCGTGTCGGGCTTCGACGACGCCGACAACGCCCAGGCCGAGCTCGAGACGGTGGCGATCCCCGAGCTCGAAGACGTCGATGGCGTGAACGCCGCCGAGATCGTCGGCGGAGTCGGTCAGCGCATCACCATCACCCCCGATGTCGCGGCGCTCGCCGCAGCGGGTCAGGGCACTCAGGCGATCAGCGATGCGCTCGAACAGAACGGCACGCTGTTCCCCGGCGGTGACATCACCGAGAACGGCGAGACGCTCACCGTGCAGACCGGCGCGAAGATCGCCTCCGTCGACGAGATCGCCGCCCTGCCGCTCGTCGGCACCGATCTCACCGTCGGCGATGTCGCGACCGTCGTGCAGGAGTCCGACCCGATCAGTTCGATCTCCCGCGTCGACGGTGAAGACGCGCTGTCGATCTCGATCACGAAGCTGCCCGCCGCGAACACCGTCGAGGTGTCGGCCGGGGTCATCGCCGCCCTCGACGAGATCGGCGAGGCGTTCCCCGATGCCACGTTCACCGTCATCTTCGATCAGGCGCCGTTCATCCAGCAGTCCATCGAGACACTCGCCGTCGAGGGCCTGCTCGGGCTCGTGATGGCCGTGCTCGTCATCCTGCTGTTCCTGATGTCGGTGCGCTCGACTCTCGTCACCGCGATCTCGATCCCGACCTCGGTGCTCGTCACCTTCATCGGTCTGCAGGCGTTCGGCTACTCGCTGAACATCCTCACCCTGGGTGCGCTCACGATCGCGATCGGTCGAGTGGTCGACGACTCGATCGTCGTGATCGAGAACATCAAGAGGCACTACGTCGGCGACGCCGACAAGGGCGATGCGATCCGGCTCGCGGTGCGCGAGGTGGCGATGGCGATCACGGCATCCACCATCACCACGGTCGCCGTCTTCCTGCCGATCGTGTTCGTCGGCGACATGGTCGGAGAGCTCTTCCGACCGTTCGCGATGACCGTCTCGATCGCGATGATCGCCTCGCTGCTCGTCTCGCTGACGATCGTGCCGGTGCTCGCCTACTGGTTCCTCCGACCCGGCAAGCCCCTGCTCGACGAGAACGGCGCAGCCATCGATCCCGAGCACCAGGACGCCCCGCCCACCCGTCTGCAGAAGGCGTACCGCCCGATCCTCGGCTGGACGCTCAAGCACTCGGGTGTCACCGTCGTGCTCGCCGTGGTCGTGCTCGGAGCGACCCTCGCCGCCGCCCCGTTCATGAAGCAGAACTTCCTCGGCGACACCGGGCAGAACACCATGACCATCACGCAGGATCTCGGCCCGACGGCCAGCCTCGAGACCAAGTCGGAAGCCGCGATCGCGGTCGAGGACGCCCTCGACGGCATCGACGGCATCGAGCACGTGCAGGCCTCGATCGGGTCGAGCGGCTCCTCGGTGCGCGACGCCTTCTCGGGCGGATCATCGGGTGTCACCTACTCGGTGCTCACCGACGAGAGCGCCGACCAGGAGAAGCTGCGTGCCGACGTGCAGGATGCGATCGACGGGCTGTCGGACGTCGGTGAGGTGTCGGTCGCCTCGTCGGCCGGGTTCGGCTCGAGCGACATCGAGATCACGGTCTCGGCGTCGAACAGCGACGATCTCTCCACCGCCACCACCGCGGTGATGGACGAGCTCGACGGCCGCGACGGCATCGACCAGGTGAGCGACAACCTCGCCGCGGCCCTGCCCTACATCGCGGTGGTCGTCGACCGGGAGGCCGCCGCCCAGCGGGGCCTGTCCGAGGTCGCCGTCGGCGCCATCGTCTCGAACACGATGCGGCCGCAGCAGATCGGCTCCGTCGAGATCGACGACACCGCGCTGACCGTGTACCTGAACACCCCGGAGCCGCCCACCACGGTCGACGCGCTGCGCGAACTCACGATCCCGACTCCCCTCGGTGTCGTCGCCCTCAGTGACATCGCGACCGTCGAGCAGCGCAACGGCCCCACCTCGATCACCACCGAGCAGGGACAGCGCACCTCCACGATCACCGTGCCGCCGGCATCCGACGACCTGGCCGTGGCGACGGCATCCGTCACCGCCGCGCTCGCCGCGGTCGACCTGCCCGCCGGCGCATCCGCCGAGGTCGGCGGCGTCGCCTCGCAGCAGGCCGACTCGTTCTCGCAGCTCGGCCTGGCGATGCTCGCCGCGATCCTCATCGTCTACGTGGTGATGGTCGCGACGTTCAAGTCGCTGCGCCAGCCGCTGCTGCTGCTCGTCTCGGTGCCGTTCGCGGCGACCGGTGCGATCCTGCTGCAGATCATCACGGGCGTGCCCCTCGGCGTCGCCTCGCTGATCGGTGTGCTGATGCTCATCGGCATCGTGGTCACGAACGCCATCGTGCTCGTCGACCTCGTCAACCAGTATCGGGAGAAGGGACTGTCGACCGTCGAGGCGGTGAAGGCCGGTGGCGAGAAGCGTCTGCGGCCGATCCTCATGACGGCGCTCGCGACGATCCTCGCCCTCACCCCGATGGCCCTCGGTATCACCGGGCACGGCGGGTTCATCTCGCAGCCGCTCGCGATCGTCGTGATCGGTGGCCTCATCTCGTCGACCGTGCTCACGCTGGTCGTGCTGCCGACGCTCTACAACCTCGTCGAGGGTGCCAAGGAGCGGCGCCAGGCCCGCAAGGGTGGGGGATCGGATGCCGCGGCGACGGGCTCCGACCCGGATGCCCCCGAGGGCCCCGACGCCGGTTCGTCGGAGAAGTCCGGGGCGACCGGGGCGACCGTTTCGGCGGATCAGCTGGTGCTCACCGAGGCCGAGGCATCCGTTCTGCCCCACGCGCCGACGCTGAGCCGCCGGGAACTGCGCGAGCGCCCGCGGCGGCCGCAGTGACACGCCGTACCTGACTCAGGAAGAAGGGCCCCGGAGCCGCGCGAAAGCGTCGGATCCGGGGCCTTTCTGCGCGTCCGTCCTGAGTTGGGTACAGGGTCGCCGGGGGAGTCAGCTCAGGGCGAGGCCCCATTCGAGGGTCCAGGTCTCGCCCGGAGCGAGGCGACGGACGCCGAGTCCGCTGTTGAACGCGTCGGCCGGAGCGGTCATCGGCTCGATCGCGACGGCCAGGTCGTGGCCGGGGTAGTTCGTCGCCGTGTAGACCTGCACGAAATCGAAGCCCTCGCCCTGCCAGAGCGTGAGGCAGCGGCCATCGGGCGCGGTCAGCGAATGCCGCACGCGTCCGTCGGGGTCGCGCGCGAGGTCGGTGAAGCCCGTGTCGAGCTTCGCGTCACCCAGACGGATGCCGTCGCGCAGGGCCGCCTCGACCGGACGGGTGCCGGTGGGCAGCATCCGCTCGTCGGTGTCGAACGCGGTCGCCGCCGGCACGCGGAGCTCGAGGTCGTGCGGGTCGACGTCACCGATGGTCACGTAGGGGTGGGTGCCGAGGGCGACCGGGGCCGCGGCATCCGATCGGTTCGTCAGGGTGTGCGTCACCGTGACGCCGTCGTCGGTGAGGGCGTAGGTGACGGAGGTCTCGACGAGGTACGGGTAGCCGGTCTGCGGCACGATGGTCGCGCGCAGGGTGGCCGCGGCATCCGTCTGGTCGATCTCGTAGGCGGTGAACCGCAGGAGTCCGTGGCTGGCGTTGCCGAATTTCGGTTCGGTGATGGCGAGCTGCCGCGTCGTGCCCGCGTCGTCCCATCGGCCGTCGCGGATGCGGTTGGGCCAGGGTGCGAGGACGACGCCCGAGCACCCGGGAGTCGGCTGATCGAGCGGATATGGGGAGATCAGGTCGACGTCGCCGATGCGCAGTGCGCGCAGCGAGGCGCCGACCTGGGCGATCTGCGCGGTGACGTCGCCGCGGCGGAGGGAGACCTGGATACCGGTGGGATTCACCTCGCCATCGTATGGCCGCAGGGGGAGTCTCCCAGGTGCACCGGGTAGACTCTTCTGGTCGGCTTCGGACACCCGCGCAGTGCGCGGACGTTTTACCTGTTTGAAGTGTGAGTCCAGGGGCCGATGGTGAGCGTCCATCGACGCGCATGAACCATCACATGAATGGCCCCGGCCCCTGAGCGTCCGGCACCCCTCATCCACGGGTGCTCATCCGCGTGTGCCGTGCTGTTCTCGTGCGAGAACGAAAGACAGAAGACACCGACATGCCCAAGAACAAGAAGCCCCAGGGCGGCCGAGCCGCTCGCAACTTCGAGCCGCGCTACGGCGCGAACAAGACCTCCTTCCACGACCGTCACCACGGCGCCGGTGCGCGCGACGGCGGACGCGACGAACGCGCTGGACGATCGGATGCCGGCGACCGCCGCTCCGCCCCCGCCGCGGGCGGTTACGACCGTCGTCCCGGAAGCCGCAGCGCCGGCCACCGCGGATACCGTCCGGCCGAGGCCGAGTCGGGTGCCCCGAAGCAGCGCTGGGGTGCGCAGGAGCGTGCCGGCCGCGACGAGGCCCGCAGCATCCGCAACCGCGCCGAGTCCGGCCGTCGCGAGACGCCGCACCGTCGCGACGAGCGTTCCCGTTTCGAGGGCGGCTCCGAGCGCCCCCGTTACAACGACCGCCCGTCTGCCGGCCGTCGCTTCGACGACCGTCCGCGTCGTGACGACCGTGGTGGTGCCGAGCGTCCCCGGTTCAACGATCGTGGTGCCGAGCGTCCTCGTTTCGATCGTGACGAGCGTCCGCGTCGTGACGACCGTGGTGGTGCCGAGCGCCCGCGGTTCAACGACCGTGGTGGCGACCGTCCCCGTTTCGATCGCGACCAGCGGTCCTTCTCGCGTCCGGCCCCTGAGCGCGGAGCGCAGCGACGAGACGAGGGGCGTGGATCACGCGACGTCGACCGTCCCCGCTTCAACGACCGCGGCAACGACCGTCCCCGTTTCGATCGTGACGAGCGTCCGCGTCGTGACGACCGTGGCGGCGACCGCCCCCGGTACAACGACCGCGGGGCATCCGATCGCCCCGAGCGTTCGTACGACGCCGACCGCGCACGCCGCGCCTTCGACCGCGACCGCACGCAGCGCTCCTACGACGCGCCGGGCGAGCGCAGCCGTCCCTCGACCGGTGGTGCGTACCGCACCGACCGCCCGCGCCGCGACGAGCGTCCGAGCCGTGACGCGCGCCCCGGCCGCAACGACTGGAACGCGAAGCCGAAGGCGGCCTTCGAGCCGACCGACGACGTCGTGCACGAGCGCCTCGAGGCGAAGTCCGTCGCGGCCGTCGAGGTCGACGGTGTGAGCTTCGGCGACCTGGGCCTCGGCTCGAACATCGTCGAGACCCTGGCGAACATGGGCGCCGCGACGCCGTTCCCGATCCAGGCGGCCAGCATCCCGGCCGTACTCGGCGGACGTGACGTGCTCGCCCGTGGACGCACCGGTTCCGGCAAGACGATCGCCTTCGGTGCCCCGCTCGTCGAGCGCGTGCTGCAGTCGCAGGCCGGCAAGCGTCGTGAGTTCGGCCGGTCGCCGCGCGCGATCATCCTCGCTCCGACCCGCGAGCTCGCTCTGCAGATCGACCGCACGATCCAGCCGATCGCCCGCAGCGTCGGTCTCTTCACCACCCAGATCTACGGCGGCGTGCCGCAGGGCCGTCAGGTGGGCGCGCTCAAGAAGGGCGTCGACATCGTGATCGGCACCCCCGGCCGCGTCGAAGACCTCATCAACCAGGGCAAGCTCGACCTCTCGGACTGCCGCATCGCGGTGCTCGACGAGGCCGACCACATGTGCGAGCTCGGCTTCGTCGAGCCCGTGCAGCGCATCCTGCGTCACACCGCCGACGGCAGCCAGAAGCTGCTGTTCTCGGCGACGCTCGACCGCGAGGTCGCGGCTCTCGTCGATGAATTCCTCGTCGACCCGGCCGTCTACGAGGTCGCCGGTGAAGACCAGGAGTCGAGCACGATCGAGCACCGGGTGCTCGTGATCGAGCACCGCGACAAGGCTGACATCCTCACTTCGCTCGTCGACCGCGAGGGCAAGACGCTGGTCTTCGCCCGCACCCGCGCCTACGCCGACATGCTCGCCGAGCAGTTCGACGACGCCGGCATCCCCGCGGTCTCGCTGCACGGAGACCTGAACCAGGCCAAGCGCACCCGCAACCTCGAGCGTCTGACCTCGGGTCGCGTGAACGTGCTCGTCGCCACCGATGTCGCCGCCCGCGGCATCCACGTCGACGACATCGATCTGGTCGTGCAGGCCGACGCCCCCGATGAGTACAAGACGTACCTGCACCGTTCGGGCCGTACCGGCCGCGCCGGTCGTTCGGGTCGTGTCGTCACGCTCATCACGCGTCAGCGTCAGCGTCGCATGACCGAGCTGCTCGACCGGGCCGAGATCGACGCGCCGTTCGAGAACGCGCGCATCGACGACGACATCATCGACGAGATCACCGGCCGCACGCCGACTGCCGAGGCGCTCACCCGCTGAGCGTCGGGCCGCGCGGCTGAAGGTCGCGTGGCCTGAGGGGCCGTGATCTGAGGGGTCAAGAAAGGCCGGGTTGGAGGCATCCGACCCGGCCTTTTCCGACCCCTCGCGCGGGATTCGTGCGCACGACTTCCGAGTCCTGCGGCGACATGCCGGAGTGCAGGGCTGCCTGCGCAGAGTGTCTCGCCCGATTCCGAAAGTCAGGTGGGCCGGTGGCGGGTGCGCGCGTTGCGAAGGAAATCGCACGATACGCAGGAACGGATCCGCGAAAGGCTCCTGCGGAACGAGATGTCTCCTCCGGAGGGCGCGGACAGCGGGGCCCGTGAGGGGTCAAGACACGCCGTGTCGGATGCCGGGGCTGCGGCGTGTCCTGGCCCCTCGCGCACGAGCGGCGGGACCTACCCGAGTTCGTGCTCGTGGATGGCCGTGGTGAGGTTGGCGCCGTTGATGTCGAGGTAGAGCACCTGCTCGGTGACGGTGACCGTGAGGGTGTTACGGCGGGCGAGGTGCGGCACGGCCTGGTCGATGAACCTGGAGTCGAAGCTGTAGACCCGCAGGTCGTCGGCACGGTGGATGCGCTTGCCCTCCCAGGGGGCCATGACCTTCGCGGGGTCGCGGTGGGTGTAGACGACGGTGCGTTCGGCGAGGCGGCTGCCGTAGTGCAGGCGTTCGGCGTCGGGGGCGCCGACCTCGATCCACGCGGTGATCGCGCCGGTCAGATCGCGCACGAGCACAGCGGGCTCATCGGTCTGCGAGATGCCCTCGCTGAAGACGATGCCCTCGGTGAACTCGAGCGCGTAGGCGAGCATGCGGGTGAGCATGTAGGCATCGGTCTCGGACGGATGCCGCGCGACGCGCAGCGAGAAGTCGTCGTAGACGCCGCGATCGGTGTCGGCGAGCTGCACGTCGAACGTGTGAATGGTGGAGCCGATGGCCATAGTCATCGAGCCTACGGGCTGGGGGCGGTCGCCCCGACCAGCGGATGCCGTCGCCCGGCCTCAGAACAGCATGGGCTGCGCAGGGCTCGAAGCTGCCGAAGCCGCCGAACCGGTCGTGCGGAACGTGACGGCCGGACTCGGGCGACCGGCGTTCGGCGTGCCGTTCTGCACGCCGTCCTGACGCCAGATCGAGTCGACGTGCCCCTGTCCCGGACGGAATCCGCGCCGGGGGTAGTCGTCTTCGTGGCGCGCGTCGAGGCCGTGCACGCGGATCAGCGGTTTCACGCGCTTCGCCAACCACTGCCGGTACGGCTTCGGCGCCTCGGCGGAGGCGCCGGGGTAGAGGCCGCGGTACGACGAGACGAGGTCGGGTCGGTGCTCGCCGAGCCACTGGAAGAACCATGGCTTCACGCCCGGCCGTAGGTGCAGTGCTCCGTAGATCACCGTGCGCGCCCCCGCCTCCTTGATGCGCTCGAGCGCATGCGCGATCGCGTCGACCGAGTCGGTCATGTGCGGCAGGATCGGCATCAGGAAGACGGTGACGGGGAACCCGGCATCCGACAGGGCCTTCACGGTGTCGAGCCGCGCCTGCGTACTCGGGGTTCCCGGTTCGATCGCCTTCTGCAGTTCGTCGTCGTACATCGCGATCGACATCTGCACGTCGATCGGCACGCGCTGCGCCGCCTTCACGAGCAGGGGGATGTCGCGCCGGATCAACGTGCCCTTCGTGAGGATCGAGATCGGCGTGCCCGAAGCCGCGAGGGTCTCGATGATCCCGGGCATGAGCTTGTAGCGCCCCTCGGCCCGCTGATACGGATCGGTGTTCGTGCCGAGGGCGACCGTCTCGTGCTGCCAGCTGCCCTTGCGCAGCTCGCGCTCTAGTACCTCGACGACATTGACCTTCACGACGATCTGCGAGTCGAAGTCGGATCCGCCGTCGAGGTCGAGGTACTCGTGGGTGCCGCGAGCGAAGCAGTAAACGCACGCATGACTGCATCCGCGGTAGGGATTGATCGTCCAGGCGAACGGCATGCGCGACGCGCCGGGAACGTGGTTGAGCGCCGACTTCGACAGCACCTCGTGAAAGGTCATCCCGGCGAACTCGGGGGTCGTCACCGACCGCAGCACGCTCGACCGGTCTTCGAGACCGGGGAGCGCCGCGGCATCCGTCTCTCCGAGCTTCTGTCCCTGCCAACGCATGCTTTATTCGAACATGCATCCGAAGTTAACGCAAGTGAGATTCGAAGAAAGAGACGAAGAACTATCCTGCCGGCTCGGTCGCCCGGATGAGCCCGCACTCCACGCACGACCAGACGACGAGGAAGCGCTCGTCGTCGAGGATCTCGAATGTCAACGCGCCGCCGCAGGTTGGGCACACCCGGGGATCCCGCACGTGAGCGTTCATCCCCTCAGCCTACGTCCGGTCATCGAGAAGAGGGCGGTGGGCCCCGGGAGGTGGGGATCTCCCCACAGTCTGAACGTGCATAGCGGTCGTCGTCGGCGGATCGGGGCAGAATGGAGATCATGCCCGAATCGCCGCACGCTCAGCATGCGGCTCCGCGCTCCCCGATCCGTGGTCCGGCGCTGCCGATCGGCGTCGCGGTGACCGCCATCGGCATCCTCCTCTCGCTCGCCTCGGCACCGGCGCCCTCGGCGCCCGAAGCCCTGCGGATGCCCGAGCCGGTCGCGGTCGTGCAGGTGCCCTCGGTCGACGTCGCCTCCACCCCGGCCGCCGACCCCTGCGCCGAGGCATCCGTGCAGGATTCCCTCGCCGCCGGCGACGACGCGGCCACCGTCGCCGGCTTCGGCGGCGGTGAGGCCTTCCGTGCCGCCGTCGTGGCGGGCAACGCGCCGTGCATCTCGCTCTCCGACCCGGCACGGCTGTGGGTCGTCGTCAACAAGGCTCGCCCGCTCGATCCGGCCGACTACGCGCCCGGCACCCTCGCCGACGTGCCGTTGCAGATGACCACGGGATCCGGGCAGGTACGCGCCGACGTCGCGACCGCGGTCGGCGACATGGCGAACGCGGCGATCGAGGCCGGGGTCGGACGCCTCGGTGCGAACAACGGCTACCGCTCGTACGGCCTGCAGGTCACGACCTACGAGTCTCACGTGCGCGACCAGGGGCAGGCCGTGGCGGATGCGGGCTCGGCGCGTCCCGGCCACTCCGAGCATCAGACGGGCCTCGCGGTCGATGTCGTCGCGTGCGGGCTGGGCTGCGGCGGGCTCGACGGGTTCGGCGGCACTCCGCAGAGCGACTGGGTCGCCGCTCACGCCTGGGAGTACGGCTTCATCGTGCGCTACGAGGACGGCGGTTCCGGTGTCACCGGATACGCGCCCGAGCCGTGGCACCTGCGGTACGTGGGCCGCGACCTCGCCGCGGCCTACCACGCGGGCGGGTTCCACACGCTCGAGGAGTTCTTCGGCCTTCCCGCGGCGCCCGATTACCAACCCTGAGCCGCGCTCTGAGGCATCCCACAATCGCGGTACCCAGTACCACGAAGCGCGGGATGCATTCCCACAACGTCCTGTCATGGCATCCGTCGTCGCCCTAGAATCGCGAGAGCAAAGACGCCGAGACGTTCAGGAGGACGCGCAATGGAACGCGACATCTATGAAGAGGATCACGAGGCCTTCCGCGACCTCGTCAAGGACTTCGTCAAGCGCCACGTGACGGGCGCCGACATCGAGCGGTGGGATGCCGCGGGCGAGGTCGACCGCGACACCATGCGCGCGGCGGGCGAGGCCGGCATCATCGGCCTGTCGGTTCCCGAGGAGTTCGGTGGGGCCGGGATGCTGCAGGACTACCGCTTCCGCGCCGTCGTGAACGAAGAGGTCATCGCCGCCGGTGCCGGGTCGCTCGCCGGGGCCTTCGGCATCCAGGACGACCTGGCCGTGCCGTACCTGGTGCACATGGGCACCCAGGAGCAGAAGCAGAAGTGGCTGCCGCGGATGGCGACCGGCGAGGTCGTCGGCGCTCTCGCGATGACCGAGCCCGGCGCGGGCAGCGACCTGCGCGGCATCAAGACCACCGCCAAGAAGGTCGACGGCGGCTACATCGTCAACGGCGCCAAGACGTTCATCTCCTCGGGCGCGACCGCCGACCTGGTCGTCACATTCGTCAAGACCGGTGAGGGCAACCGGCCGGATGCCTTCAGCCTCGTTCTCATCGAGAACGGCATGGAGGGATTCGACCACGGCAAGAAGCTGCACAAGATGGGCTTCCAGGGCCACGACACCGCCGAGCTGTCGTTCAGTGATGTGTTCGTGCCCGACGAGAACCTCATCGGCGGGGTCGAGGGCAAGGGCTTCGTGCAGCTCATGATGAACCTGCCGCTCGAGCGACTGTCGATCGGCGTCGCGGGGGCCGCGGCCGCGCAGGCCGCCCTCGACTGGACCATCGCCTACACGAAGGATCGCGAGGCGTTCGGCGAGCGGATCATCGACTTCCAGAACAGCCGCTTCGCGATCGCCGACATGGCCACGACCGTCGACGCGCTGTGGGCGTACATCGACCGGGCGCTGCTCGCGTACTCGCAGGGCAAGCTGTCGGCCGAGGAGGCCGCGAAGGTCAAGTTCTGGGCCACCGAGCGCGAGTGGGAGGTGCTCGATCAGGGCGTGCAGCTGCACGGCGGCTACGGGTACATCACCGAGTATCCGATCGCGCGTGCGTTCCTCGACGCCCGCGTGCACCGCATCTACGGCGGCACGAACGAGATCATGCGTGAGATCGTCGGCCGCCAGATCGCCGGCAAGCGCTGACGGGCCGAGCGATTCGCGGGTGCGGGATCGAAATCGCACGTAGAAGACCCTGTGAACGTGCTTTTCTGATCCCGCAGTGCGGGCGGAGAGGGGCGGCGCGGAAGCGCCGAGGCGCGGCATCCGTCCCGCTCATCGGAGCGGCTCGGCGGCGGCCTCGCGGGCGGCTTTCGACGTCGGGGAGGCGGCACCGATCTTCCAGTAACCGCAGAAGCTGACGGTGTTCTTGTCGACGCCGCGCTCGCCGACGAGCAGCTTGCGCACACCCGAGGCGAGCGACTGCTCGCCGGCCGCGTAGGTGTGGAACGTCTCGGCCGGCAGATCGAGCTCTGCGACCCGCTGCAGCGCGATGGCTCCGGGCTGCTCGTCGTGCGGGCGCAGCACCCACTCGACCGACACCCCCTCGGGGTGGGGGAAGTCGAGGGCGTCGTCGAGCGACGGCACCTCGATGATCGCGGTTCCGGTGGCGCCGGCGGGAACGGATGCCGCGATCGAGGCGATCGCCGGCAACGCCGTCTCATCACCCACGAGCAGCACCCGCTCGACGCCGCGCTCGGGGTTGAAGGTGAGGCCTTCGTCGATGATGAGCACGTGCTCGCCCGGGGTGCAGGTCTCGGCCCACCGCGACGCGGGCCCGGCGGTGCTGTCGGCGGCCGAGCCGTGCAGCACGAAGTCGACGTCGATCTCGGCGCCGCGATCGCCCTCGGCCGGGCGGTACGCGCGCACGCTGTAGTTGCGCATCACAGGGCGCTCTCCGTCGGGGATGCGCAGGAACTTCAGGTACCCGAACATCTTGTTCGCCTTGGCGGGGACGCGGTCGAGTCCGGCGTCGCCGCCGATCGGCAGGAACAGGCGGAACCACTGATCGAAGCCCATCGGTCGGAACTTCTCGATCTCACCGCCGCCGAGGGTCACGCGCATCCAGTGCGGCGAGAGACGCTCGGAGCGCAGCACGGTGAGGTGCAGGAGCTCCTGCGTCTCGGGCTTGACGAGCTTGCTGTAGGCCATCGGGGCGCCTTTCAGAGGGAGGGCGGCTGCCAGGGGAAGAACACGAGGAGGATCATCGCGGATGCCGCCAGGCTCAGCGCGACGAAGATCGTGTCGCGCGTGCGGAACGGCACCAGGTGCCGCTCGGTGCGGGTGGGGTGTGCGCCGAAGGCCCGGGAGTCCATCGCGAGGGCGACGCGCTCCGCATGCCGGATCGCTCCGGCGAGCAGCGGCACGATGTAGCCCCACCCCCGAGCGATGCGCGAGAAGGGGCCGTTGCCTCCGTGGTGTCCGCGTACGCGATGTGCGGCGCGGATGACCGAGAGCTCGTATCCGAAGCGCGGCACGAAGCGGAATGCGGCCAGCGCCGTGTAGCCGATGCGGTACGGAACCCGTAGCTGCTGCACGCTCGCCCGCACGAGGTCGGGTCCGCTGGTCGTGAGTCCGCCGATGAGGGCGAGGGCGACGATCGCGCCGAGGCGTAGCGCCGTGGCGAAACCGAGCATCAGCGCTCCGCTGTAGAGGGTCCAGTCGCCGATCCGCACCACCGGGGTCGTGTCGCCGACGAGCGCGGTGTCGACCCAGAGCGAGAAGCTGACGCCGATCACGGCCATGCCGAGGGGCAGCACCGCGAGCAGCAGGAGCAGACGCCAGGTGAGGCGGGCGCCGACGAGCAGCAGCACGTAGGCGAGCAGCAGGAACGCGGCCGGGGTGGCGAGGTCGCGCACGAACACCAGGAAGATCATCGCGGGGGCGAACCCCGCCACCTTCGCGAGAGGGTTGAGTGCGTAGAGGAACTGATGCCGCGAGGTGACGGTCATCCTGGCGTACGGGTCGAACGCCGTGGCCGTCATGCCTCGGCCCGCCGTGCGTGCGCCGTGAGCACCCGCTGCAGGGCGGGCAGGCGGAGGCCCGCCGAGGTGAAGGTCTGCTCGTCGCGGAAGAGGTCGGCGGTGCGGCCGCTCGCGTGCACGCGCCCATCGGCGAGGATCACGGTGTGCGTCGTGTGCTCGGCGACGAGCTGCAGGTCGTGGGTGACGATCACGATCGTGGTGCCCTCGGCGCGCAGACCCCGCAGCAGGGCGAGCAGCTCGGTCGCCCGCGCGCGGTCCTGCCCGAAGGTCGGCTCGTCCAGAGCGAGAACGCGCGGGCGCGTGATCAGCGCGGTTCCCACCGACAGGCGGCGCTTCTCGCCGCCCGACAGCAGGAACGGATGCACATCGGCCTTGTGCGCGAGGCCGAAGCGCTCGAGCATCTCGGTCACGCGCCCGCTGATCTCGGCATCCGTGATCTGCTCGCCCTCGGGTCTCCGAGCCCGTCGAAGGGCCAACCCGTGAGCGAGCTCGTCGAACACCGTCTGGGCGATGAACTGGTGCTCGGGGTTCTGGAACACGAAGCCGATGCGGGTGGCGAGGTCGCGGGGAGCGGCCGTGCCCGGGTCGATGCCGTCGACATCGACCTGCCCCTTCGGCGGCGGCACGACACCGGCGAGCGCCTGGATGAGCGTGGTCTTGCCCGCCCCGTTCGCCCCGACGACGGCGGTGAGGCTTCCGGGGGTGAGGTCGAGGTCGATGCCGTGCAGGATCTCGGTGCGGCCCCGACGCACGGTGAGCCCGCGCGCCCGGATGACCGCCTCGCCCGAGTGCGCGGCATCCGTCGGCGGATCGATCGCGGCGGGCGAAGCGGATGCCGGGGGCAGCTGCGCCGCCAGTTCCTCGGGTGTCAGGGGCAGGGGGTCGAGGCGGATGCCGTCGTCGCGCAGCCGCAGTGCCGCCAACGTCGCCGCGGGCAGCCACACCCCCATCGCGACGAGCTCGTCGGTGTGCGCGCGGATGATCTCGGCGACCGGGCCGTCGTAGGCGACGCGTCCCTCGCGGTCGAGCACGATCGTGCGGGTGACGAAGCCCATGGCGGCGTCGAGGTTGTGCTCGACGAGCAGGATCGCCCGGTCGCCCGTGGCGATCACGTCGGCGAGCGCGGCGTAGACGTCGTCGATGCCCTGCGGGTCGAGGTTCGCGGTGGGCTCGTCGAGCACGATCAACGGCGAACCCATCGCGAGGGCGCAGGCGATCGCGAGGCGCTGGCGGCCGCCGCCCGAGAGCCGGTCGGGATTGTCGCGGCGACGCTCCCACAATCCGACGCGGCGCAGGGCGTCTTCGGTACGAGCGGTGACCTCGGCGACGGGCAGGCGCAGGTTCTCGGGGCCGAAGGCGACCTCGTCGTACAGGGTGCCCGTGACGATCTGGGCGTCCGGATCCTGGAAGACCATCGCGACCCGTGTGCTCAATTCAGCGGTCTGCGCGTCGGCGGTGTCGACCCCGCCGGCCTCGACGGTGCCCGTCATCGTCGCCGGCAGCGCGTGCGGGATGAGCCCGTTCAGCGCGAGCGTGAGCGTCGACTTGCCCGAGCCCGAGGGCCCGAGCAGCAGCACGACCTCGCCGGGGTGGATGTCGAACGACACGTCGCGGGGAGAGGGGTGCGCGGCATCGGCGTGGGTGAGAGAGACATCACGCACGCGGAGAAGAGGCGCGGATGGGCGCACGGCGAGACCCCGGGTCGGTGGACGTACGTCTCGTGGAACGTACGTCTCTAACTTAGCCGAGCCTTACCTGGCCTCGCGACGTGCGTTCGTGAATCCGTGAGGGGTCAAGACACGCCTCACGCCCGGCATTCGCTGAGGCGTGTTTTGACCCCTCACGGAGAGTCAAGCGCGACGGATGCCGGGAACGACGGACTCAGCGTCGGGCGACGCCGGCGCGGCTGAGGGCCGCTCCGACCGCGAGGCCGATCGCGGTCCACGCGATGGGCCCGAGCACCGAGATCGCGAGGTATGCGATCTGCGCCCACAGCGGCATGGTGCCGAGGTGCGCGGCGAAGAACACGGCGACTGCCACGACGACGCCGATCAGTGCCGCCGAGATGAAGAAGCGCCAGGCGCCCCACACGCGGTATCGGGTGAGCGCGGCGACGCCCTCCTGGATCGCGCCGAACAGCAGCGCCGTGCCGATGAAGCGCAGCGCCCAGGCCGGGTTGAACGCGCTCGAGACGAGGGCGGCGATCAGGTGCGTGATGAGGGCCACGAACGGGCGCCGCAGCACCTCCTGCGCGATGATCCCCGGCAGCACGTGCGAGCCGAGCACGAGGCCGTAGAGGAAGAGAAGAGGACTCGCGAGCAGGATCGGCGTGACCCATCCGGCGATGCCTCCGATGAGCCCGGTCGCGACGCCGATCGCGGCGCAGATCAGCAGCACGCGGGTCGGCAGAGCAGAGGTTCGGGCCACGGTTTCAGCCTACTTGCGCGCGGGATGCGCGGATGCCGAGGCAGCCGTGTAAAAGCACGGCACCGACGGTCAGCGCAGCCGTGCGGCCAGGTAGGGCGCGGTGCGGCTCGCGGAGCTCTGCGCGACCTGCTCCGGGGGGCCGGAGGCGATGACCCGGCCACCCGCGTCTCCTCCCGCGGGCCCGAGGTCGATCACCCAGTCCGCCGCAGCGACGACATCCATCTCGTGCTCGACGACCACGACCGTGTCTCCGGAGTCGACGAGCGTGTGCAGCTGGGCGAGCAACCGCTGCACGTCGGCGGGGTGCAACCCGGTGGTCGGCTCGTCGAGCAGGTACAGGGTATGACCCCGACGCACGCGCTGCAGCTCGGTCGCCAGCTTGATGCGCTGCGCCTCTCCGCCGGAGAGCTCGGTGGCGGGTTGGCCGAGGCGGAGATACCCCAGGCCGACGTCGAGGAGGGCGCGCAGGCTACGCGCCGCCGCCGGAATCGAGGCCAGCGCTTCGGATGCCTGCTCGACGGTGAGAGCGAGCACGTCGGCGATGGTCCGGCCGTCGTAGGTGACCTCCAGCGTTTCGGCGTTGTACCTCGCCCCGTCGCACGTCGGGCAGCGTCCGTAACTGCCGGGGAGGAACAGCAGCTCGACCGAGACGAATCCCTCACCGAGACAGGTCTCGCAGCGCCCGCCCGCGACGTTGAACGAGAATCGTCCTGCGCCGTACCCGCGCTCGCGGGCGAGGTCGGTGCGGGCGAAGGCCGCGCGCACGGCATCGAACAGGCCCGTGTAGGTCGCGAGGTTCGAGCGCGGTGTGCGGCCGATCGGCTTCTGGTCGACCCGTACGAGACGATCGATGTGCTCGAGACCGCGCACGTCGCGCACGGTCAGCGAATCGACGCCCGCATCCGGCACCGTCGCCTCGGTCGGACGGGAGTCGTCGCCTCCGGCATCGTTCGGAGCGTCGTCGATCTCATCGGGGGTGTCGTCCGCCCGCAGGTGATCGCGGACGACCTCGGGGAGCACACGGCTGACGAGCGTCGACTTGCCCGACCCCGACACGCCCGTCACGGCGACGAGGGTGCCGAGCGGGACGGATGCGTCGACGTCGGCGAGATTGTGCAGGCGGACGCCCTCGACCGTGAGCCACGCCGATGCCTCGCGGCGGTCGCGGCGCGTCAGGGATGCCGCGTGCGCGTCGGGGAACAGGAACGGCCGAGTGACGGACGCCTCGACATCGGCGAGCCCTGGAACCGCGCCGCTGTACAGCACGTGACCGCCGCCCTCGCCGGCACCCGGACCGACGTCGACGATCCAATCCGCGTGGCGGACCACGTCCATATTGTGCTCGACCACGAAGACCGAGTTGCCCGAGCTCTTGAGCTGCTCGAGGACATCGAGCAATTGCTCGGCGTCGGCGGGATGCAGACCGGCCGAGGGCTCGTCGAGCACGTAGACGACCCCGAAGAGTCCCGACCGCAGCTGCGTCGCGAGCCGGAGCCGCTGCATCTCGCCGGGGGAGAGGGTCGTCGTCGCCCTGCCCAGGCCCAGGTAGCCGAGCCCCAGGTCGGTGAGCACCTCGATGCGGGCGAGCAGGTCGGTCGTGAGCGCCACGGCGACGTCGGTGCGCTCGCCCGACAGGGTGGTCGGAAGCGCCGGCGTGACCTCGGTGTCGGTGAGCCGGGTCGTCGGACGGATGACGTCGGCGAGGTCGGTCAACGGGAGCGCGTTGAGCTCGGCGATCGATCGGCCGGCGAAGGTCACGGCCAGGGCCTCGCGCCGCAGTCCGGTGCCCCCGCACAGCGGGCAGGGCCCGGAGCGGACGAACTGGAGCACCTTCGAGCGCATCATCTGGCTCTTCGAGTCGGCGAGCGTGTGGAAGACGTACTTCTTGGCGCTCCAGAACATGCCGTTGTAGGGCTTGGCCACGCGGTCGCGCTGCGGGGTGATCTGCACGACCGGCTGCTCGTCGGTGAAGAGCAGCCACTCGCGATCGGCGGGGGGAAGATCCCGCCAGGGGACGTCGACGTCGTAGCCGAGCGCGATCGTGATGTCGCGCAGGTTCTTCGCCTGCCACGCGCCCGGCCAGGCGGCGATCGCACCTTCGCGGATGCTCAGCGAAGGGTCGGGCACGAGCGAGTCCTCGGTGACGGTGTGCGCGACGCCGATGCCGTGACACTCCGGGCAGGCTCCGGCGACGGTGTTGGGAGAGAACGCATCGGAGTCGAGCCGGGTCGTGAAACCCTCCGGGAACGTGCCCGCCCGGGAGAAGAGCATGCGCAACGAGTTCGACAGCGTCGTCACGGTGCCGACGCTCGATCGCGAGCTGGGCGCGCCGCGCCGCTGCTGCAGGGCGACCGCCGGGGGCAGGCCCGAGATCGATTCGACGTGCGGATCGTGGCCCTGCTGGATGAGCCGCCTCGCATACGGCGCCACCGACTCGAGATATCGGCGCTGGGCTTCCGTGAAGATGGTGCCGAACGCGAGCGACGACTTGCCCGATCCCGAGACTCCGGTGAACGCGACGATCCGATCGCGTGGCATGTCGACATCGACGGAGCGGAGGTTGTTCTCGTTCGCCCCGCGGACGCGGACGAACGAGTCGGGTGCGTTCTCAGAGGGGGAGGGCATCGTGGCGAGTGTATCCGCGACGTCGGACATCGCCCTGGGTGCCGTTCAGGAACGGATGCCGCGGCATCCGTTCGTCGCATCGTCGATGCCGCTCGTCGCACGGCATCCGCTCCCGCTCCTCGACCCCCGCGCCCGTTTCCTAGCGTGGGGGAACGCAATGACGCGCACCCCGAGGAGAACCCCATGACCGCACCTTCGTCGCGCCGACGCGGCGCCGGAACCGTCGATGACGAGCCCATCATCGTCACCGACCCGAAACTCCCACCCGTCGCCCTTCCTCCCGAACACGAGGAGAAGAGCCGGCGCTGGACCCTGCCGAAGATCCTGATCTGGACGGCGATCGCCCTGCTCGGCGGCGTCGCCTGGGTGATGCTCGCGATCGTGCGCGGCGAGACCGTGAATGCGATCTGGTTCGTCTTCGCGGCGGTCTGCACCTATCTGATCGGCTACCGCTTCTACTCGAAGGTGATCGAGAAGTACATCACCCGCCCCGACGACCGCCGCGCAACGCCGGCCGAGGTCAAGCAGGACGGCAAGGACTACGTCCCCACCGACCGCCGCGTGCTCTACGGGCACCACTTCGCCGCGATCGCCGGTGCCGGCCCCCTCGTCGGACCCGTGCTCGCCGCGCAGATGGGCTACCTGCCGGGCACGATCTGGATCATCGTGGGCGTCGTGCTCGCGGGCGCCGTGCAGGACTACACGGTGCTGTTCTTCTCGATGCGCCGCGGGGGCCGCACGATCGGGCAGATGGCCCGTCAGGAACTCGGGCGGATCGGCGGCACCGCAGCGATCATCGCCTCGCTGCTGATCATGCTGATCATCGTCGCGATCCTCGCGCTCGTCGTCGTCAACGCCCTCGGCGAGAGCCCCTGGGGCGTCTTCTCGGTGGCGATGACCATCCCGATCGCGATCTTCATGGGCATCTACCTGCGCTTCCTGCGCCCGGGCAAGGTCACCGAGGTCTCGATCATCGGGTTCGTGCTGCTCATGGCCGCGATCATCGGCGGCGGCTGGGTCGCCGGCACCGAGTGGGGCCAGGCGATCTTCCACCTCGACCGCACCACGATCGCCTGGGGCATCATCATCTACGGCTTCATCGCGGCGGTGCTCCCCGTGTGGCTGCTGCTCGCTCCCCGCGACTACCTCTCGACCTTCATGAAGATCGGCGTGATCGTGATGCTCGCGGGCGCCATCATCCTGGTGCGCCCGGAGATCACGGTTCCCGCCGTCAGCATCTTCGGCGAGAACGGCATGGGGCCGGTGTTCGCGGGTCCCCTGTTCCCCTTCCTGTTCGTGACCATCGCGTGCGGAGCGTTGTCGGGTTTCCATGCCCTGATCGCCTCCGGCACGACCCCCAAGCTCGTCGAGAAGGAGCGCCAGACGCGCTTCATCGGCTACGGCGGCATGCTCATGGAGTCGTTCGTCGCGATCATGGCGCTCGTCGCCGCGATCTCGATCGACCAGGGCATCTACTTCGCCATGAACGCCCCAACTGCGGCGACGGGCGGAACGGTCGAGGGAGCGGTCGCCTTCGTGAACTCGCTGGGTCTGACGGGGGTGAACCTCACCCCCGAGATGCTCACCGGCACGGCCCAGGCGGTCGGCGAGGAGTCGATCGTCTCGCGCACCGGTGGCGCCCCGACCCTCGCGCTCGGGCTCGCGCACATCATGCAGCAGGCGCTCGGCGGGCAGGCGCTCATGGCGTTCTGGTACCACTTCGCGATCATGTTCGAGGCCCTGTTCATCCTCACGGCGGTGGACGCCGGCACCCGCGTCGCCCGCTTCATGCTGCAGGACTCGATCGGCGCCTGGTTCCCGAAGTTCCGCGACGTCTCGTGGCGGCCCGGCGTGTGGATCTGCACGGCGATCATGGTGGCCGGCTGGGGAGCGATCCTCATCCTCGGCGTCACCGACCCGCTCGGCGGCATCAACACGTTCTTCCCGCTGTTCGGCATCGCGAACCAGCTGCTCGCCGCGATCGCGCTCGCCGTGGTGATGGCGATCGTCGCCAAGCGCGGCCGCAGCTACGTCAAGTGGTTGTGGATCATCGGGCTGCCGCTCGCATTCACCGCGGTCGTTACGGTCACGGCCTCGCTCTACAAGATCTTCTCGCCGGTCCCGGCGATCGGATACTGGGCGAACCACTTCCGCTATCTCGAGGCGCTGAACACCGGCGACACCTCGCTCGGCGAGCCCGAGGTGCTCGAAGCGGTCATCCGCAACACGGCCGTGCAGGGCACGCTCTCGATCATCTTCGTGACGCTCGCGTTGATCGTCATGATCGCGGCGATCGTCGTCACCGTCCGGGCGATCCGCAACGGCGGCGGCGAGAACACCGAAGATGAACCGGTCGCCTCGCGCCGGTTCGCCCCAGCGGGCTTCCTGCCCAACGCCGACGAGCGCGAGCTCGAGAAGCAGTGGGAGCCGATCCTCGCCGACGAGCGCAAGGTCTCGAGTCATTGACATGGTGATCCAGCACACGGATGCCTCGTCCACCCCGCTGCGCGCACTGCTCGGTGCCGCGGCGCGGGTCGGGCGCGGCATCCGCTGGTACATGACGACGCTGATGGGCGACACGGCCTACGCGACCTACGTCGCCCATCACCGTCGTCATCATCCGGACGAGGACCCGATGACCGAGCGCCAGTTCTGGCGGCAGCGCATGGACGACCAGGATCGCAACCCCGGCGCCCGGTGCTGCTGACCCGCGCGCGTGGCGGGCCCTTCGACAGGCTCAGGGACCCAGCCTCACTGGGTCGCTGAGCCTGGCGAAGCGTCCCCACGAGACACCCTGCCTAGGCTGATGCCATGACCGATGTGGTTCTCGCCGCCGTGCTGGGCGTTCTCGGCGGCATCGCGCTGACGGTGCTCCTGCTGCTCGCCCGGCGCCTCGCGCGCGGCGCGGCCGATCTCGGCAGCGAGGGCGAGCAGGCGGCTCTGCGGGCGCTGCATCACGCGAGTCTCGCCGCTCCGCACCTGCGCGCGGGGCTGTCGGCCCCGGAGGTCGTGAAGGCCGCCCGCCACCTGCGCGTGCTGCTCGGCAGCGCCGCGGTCGCGATCGTCGCCGCCGACGACACCGTCTCGTTCGACGGCGCGCCCGACGGGCTGGAGGCCGCGGCCGTGCGGATCGCGGCACGCGTGCGCGAATCCGGTCGTCGGCAGGTCTTCCCGTCGCAGTCCGCCGACGACCATCTCGAGGGCGTCGGTGCGCCGATCGTCGTCGACGGCCACGTGATCGGCGTGGTCGTCGCGTTCGCCGCGCCGGTGCGGGCGGCGCTGGTGCGCGCTGCCGAAGAGGTCGCCGACTGGTGCGCGGCTCAGGTCGAGCTGGGCGGTCTCGACGCCTCGCGCACCCAGCTCGCCGAGGCCGAATTGCGCTCGCTACGAGCGCAGATCTCGCCGCACTTCATCTACAACGCCCTCACGGCGATCGCCTCGTTCATCACGACCGATCCCGCCCGTGCGCGCGATCTCGTGCTGGAGTTCGCCGACTTCACCCGCTATTCGTTCCGGCGACAGGGCGAGTTCACGACCGTGGCAGACGAGCTCGAGAGCATCCGTTCCTATCTCGAGCTCGAGCGCGCCCGCTTCGGCGAGCGTCTGCGCGTGACCCTGCAGATCGCGCCCGAGACGCTCGCCACCGTGATCCCGTTCCTCTCGGTGCAGCCGCTCGTCGAGAACGCGGTGCGCCACGGGCTCGAGCCGGGCGAGGGCGGGGGAGAGATCCGCATCGTGTCGCGCGACGACGCCACGCATACCGAGATCACGGTGGAGGACGACGGCGTCGGCATGGATCCGGATGCCCTGCGCTCCACCCTCACCGCGGCCGATGACGGCCTGCACGTGGGGTTGCGCAACGTCGACACGCGACTGCGCCAGCTCTACGGCGCGGACGGCGGTCTGGTCGTCGAGACGAACACCGGCGCCGGTACCCTGGTGCGCATGCGGGTGCCCAAGTCGCAGCCGCTGAACGACCCGGACAACGACTGAGGTGCGGCCATGATCGACGTGCTCGTCGCCGATGACGAGAGACCGGCGCTCGACGAACTCGTGCATCTGCTGCGCACCGATGAGCGCATCGGCGACGTCCTCACCGCCACGACCGGTGCCGATGCCCTGCGTCAGCTGTCACAGCGCGCGGTGCGCATCGCCTTCCTCGACATCCACATGCCCGGTCTGCTCGGCACCGATCTCGCGCGCGGACTGCTGTCGCTCGCCGAACCTCCCGCCGTCGTGTTCGTCACCGCCGACGACGCCCGCGCCGTCGAGGCCTTCGAACTGCGCGCGGCCGACTACCTGCTCAAGCCGGTGCGCGCCGCCCGCCTGCGGCAAGCTGTCGACCGGGTGATCGAACGCGGCGACGCGCCTTCCGTCGGCGACGACGAGGTGCTGCCCGTCTCGATCGGATCGGCGGTGCGCTTCGTGCGCCGCAGCGACATCCGCTGGGTGCGGGCGCAAGGCGACTACTCGCGGCTCCACGCCGACGGCGATGTCGGGCATCTCGTGCGCATCCCGATCTCCGAGCTCGAGGCGCGGTGGGCGGATGCCGGTTTCCTGCGCATCCATCGCTCGACACTGGTGCGGGCATCCGCCGTCACCGAGGCCCGCCTCTCGGGCGGCGATCCGTCGGTATCGGTGGGCGAGACCGTGCTGCCCGTGAGCAGGCGCCTGGTACCGACCGTGCGCGAAGCGCTGGTGCGCAGTGAGGGGATGCCGTGACCGAGGCGCCGAAGCGGGTACGGGTGACGGCGGATGCCGTGCCGCGCCGCCCGTCGACGGCGACGCGCGGGATCGCCCTGCCGGGATCCCCGGTCGACGAAGCGGATGCCGTGTACGCTCGCGCTCTGATGCGCAGCCAGTTCCGGCTCGCCCTCGGTACGATCGCAGGCTTCGTGCTGGTCGTGCTGGCGATGACGTTGACGATCGCCCTCATCCCCGCGATCGACCGGATCGTGCTGTGGGGGCTGCCGCTGTCGTGGGTGCTGCAGGCGTTCGCCTTCTACCCGGTGATCCTCGTGTTCGCGTTGTTGTACGTGCGCACCGCCGCGCGCAACGAGCGCCGGTACCGGGCGCTGCGGGACCGCGAGTGAACGCGGTCCTCGATCTCGTCGGCGTCGCGCTCGTGGTCGTCGCGACGCTGCTGATCGGCGTCTACGGCCTGCGTATCTCGCGCACGACGAGCGACTTCTTCGTCGCCTCACGCACCGTGCGCCCGGTGTGGAATGCCTCCGCGATCAGCGGGGAGTACCTGTCGGCGGGCACCTTCCTGGGCCTCTCCGGGCTGGTGCTGCTCGACGGGGCACGCGGGTTCTGGTTCCCGATCGGCTACGCGGCAGGCTATCTGCTGGTGCTCGCCTTCGTCGCGGCGCCTCTGCGCCGCAGTGGGGCGTACACGATCCCCGACTTCGTGGAGGCACGGTTGGACTCGACCTCGGCGCGACGGGTGACGAGCGCGGCCGTGCTCATCATCGGCTGGCTGTACATCGTGCCGCAGTTGCACGGGGCGGGCATCACCCTCGTCGTGGTCGCGGGGCTGCCCGAGTGGGTGGGTGCGGTGACCGTGGCGGTGCTCGTGGCCGCCGCCGTCGCCGCGGGCGGCATGCGCGCCATCACCTACGTGCAGGCGTTCCAGTACTGGCTCAAGCTCACGGCGCTCCTCGTGCCGGTCATCCTCATCGCCTTCGCTCTGAGCGGCGGTCCGCACGACTTCGACCCCGCGCTCGTGTTCCCCGCCGAGGCCGGCCCCTCGGGGTTCGACGCCTATGAGACGGCATCCCTCCTCCTCGCCCTGCTGCTGGGCACGATGGGCCTGCCGCACGTGCTCGTGCGCTTCTACACGAGCCCGACCGGGGTCTCGGCACGCCGCACCACGGTGATCGTGATCGCGATGGTGAGCGCGTTCTACGCGGTGTCGAGCGGCATGGGACTGCTGGCGCGCATCGCCGCCCCCGACCTCGCGGTGCCGGGTCTCGCCGACACCGTCGTGCTGCAGCTGCCGTCGCGGGTGTTCCCCGGCATCATGGGCGAGCTTCTGACGGCCCTCATCGTCGCCGGGGCCTTCGCGGCGTTCCTCGCGACGTCGGCCGGACTCGTCGTGTCGCTCGCCGGGGTGATCAGTCAGGACGTCTTCTCGGGATCGGTGCGCTCGTTCCGCGTCTCGGCGCTGCTCTGCGCGCTGGTGCCGCTCGCGATCGCCCTGCTCACGGTGCCGGCGGGGCTGGTCGCGAGCGTCGGCGTGGTGTTCGTCGTGGCGGCATCCACCCTGTCGCCGGTCGTGCTGCTGGGGGTCTGGTGGCGCGGGCTCACCGCGCGCGGAGCGGTGGCGGGCATGGTGAGCGGCGGGGTCGCGTGCGGGCTCGCGCTGCTCGTACACGCGGCGATCGACGGGGTCGGGATCGCCGCACCGTATCTCGCGCAACCGGCCGCCTGGACGATCCCGCTCGCCGTCGTGGTCACGGTCGTCGTGTCGGTGCTCGATCCGCGCGGTCCCTCGCCCCGCACCGACCGCTTCCTCGCCCGCGTGCACACCCCCGAGCGCGGGTGACGGGGCGCTGTCGTCAGATCTTGCGGCTGCGGGGCATCAGGCGCACGGGCGGCAGCGGAGGAGCGGGGATGCGCACGTCGTGCCCCTCGACCTCGCCGAAGCGGTCGGATGCCGCCTCCCACTCGGCACGCGCCTCGGCGATCTCGTCGTGCGAGCGGCCCGCGAAGTTCCACCACATGACGATCTCGTCGTCGAACGGTTCGCCGCCGAGCACGAACAGCAGGGCGCCCTCGTCGCTCTCGACGGCGACGGCGTCGCGGGAATCGCCCAGATAGAGGGTGTCGTTGAGCGAGAGCGGATGCTCCGCCACCCGCGCGTCGCCCTCGACGAGCATCACGGCGTGCTCCCACTCGGGGAGCAGTGGCAGCCGCACTCGGGTTCCCGCGGGCACGACGATCTCGGCGCCGACGATCGGGGTGTGTACGGTCGCCGGTGAACGGGTGCCGGCGAACTCGCCGAGGACGACGGTGGCCGAGGCGTCCGCTCCCTGCTCGGCGGGCAGAGACAGGCCGGGCAGGTCGGTGTGGCGTTCGAAGCCCGCGGCGCCGTGCCGTGCCGACTCCGGCAGCACCACCCAGAACTGCAGGGCGTCGAGGGGGATCGGATCGTCGCCGATCGAGTACTCGGAGTGCGAGATGCCCTTGCCCGCGGTCATGAGGTTGAGCTGTCCGCGGCGCAGGTCGGCATCGCTGCCGAGCGAGTCGCGGTGACGGATCTCGCCGACGAGCGGCCAGGTCACGGTCTGCAGGCCGATGTGCGGATGGGGCTCGACCCGCATGCGGGTGGCGGCCGGGCCGAAGCGATCGAGGAAGCACCAGGCGCCGATGGTCGGCAGGTTGCGGTGCGGCAGCGCTCGCAGCACGTTCATGCCCCGCACTCCGCCGAGGGGGACCTCGCGGGGCTCGAGGACGATGCGCCGCTCGCCGATCATGCGCCCGGTCGCTTCGGCCAGCGGATCTCTGCGCCCGGGATCTCGTGCGTCTCGAGGTAGGAGGCGATGTAGGGGCACAGCGGCACGATCGCATCGCCGCTCTCCGCGGCATCCGTCAGCGCGGCCTTCGCGAGCTTGCCGGCCAGCCCCTGCCCCTGGAACGCGGGGTCGATCTCGGTGTGCGTGAACCGGATCTGACCGTGCTTCGTCTCGAACGCGGCGAAGCCGGCGAACAGGTCTCCGGTGCGGATCTCGTAGCGCGAGGCGTCGTCGTTGCGGGTGACGGTGATATCGGTCATCGGATGCTCCTTCGGGCGTCTGGTTCAAACCTACGCCCGTGCGCGGGCAGCGGTCGCGCGCCTCGAGGGGTCACAACACGCCGTACGCCCCGGAATGCTTGCGGCGAGTCTCGACCCCTCAGAGCGTGGGAATCGCGATGCGGATGACGACGTACGAGATGAGGGCGCCGACGAGGAGAACGGCGAGCCCTGTTGCGGGGATGGGCCAGGAGCGCTTCCAGCGCTTCGCGCTCAGCGTGAACGGCACCATCACCGCGACGAAGAGGATGCCGTCGAAGGCCGTGAACGCGGTCACGGCCGACCAGCTCGTCTCGGTGTCGCACGCGTCGCCGCACGCCGCGGCGCCCATGTGCGACACGAACATGACCAGCGGGAGCGCGAGTGAGAGAAGGATGAAGAGCACCACCAGGACGACCGCGACATCGGCATCGCTCAGCGGCCGCTGTTTCTGCAACATGCAACCACCGTAGGCGCGCCCGTGCCGGAGGAGTGCCTGTGCGCGGGGCGCTGTGGATAACCGCATCCGAGGGTGCGACATCCGATAGAAGGTCAGAAATCTGGCCATGTGTCCAGCTGCTCGTCGGACAAATGGCGTCGCTCCGCAGGGTCCTCTCGCAGGTTCGGGAGGAGATCTCGCGTTCGGCAGGAACAGATCCCCGTAACGCTCCTGCGTAGCGTGAGATCTCCTCCGATGCGGTGCGACCGCGACCCACGTGAGAGACCTGTGGAGAGGGGCGGGCCGGCGTCGGCGGGGGTCGTTACGCTGGAGGGATGCCGCAGACTCCCCGTGACCCGTACGCGGACCTGCCGTACGCCGATGAGCCCTGGGACGACGGTTACGAGCCGTCCGCTCCGCCCGAGCCGATGGATTGGGAGCCGCAGGGAGCAGGATTCGAGCCTCCCCTCGACTGGGGCCCCGGTCCGGCGACCCCGGTCTCCCCGGTGTCCGCACCGCGGCCGAACAGCGCACCCGTCGCCCGCCGCGCCACGCCGAGCCGCTACGCGACCGCGCGTGAGGCGCTGCACACGGTCTTCGGCTACGACGATTTCCGCGGCGACCAGGCCGCGATCGTCGACCAGGTGATCGCCGGCGGCGACGCGGTGGTGCTCATGCCCACCGGTGGCGGTAAGAGCATCACGTACCAGGTGCCCGCGCTCGTGCGCGAGGGCACAGGGCTCGTCGTGAGCCCGCTCATCGCGCTCATGCACGACCAGGTCGACGCGCTGCGAGCGAACGGGGTCAACGCCGCCTATCTCAACTCCACGCAGTCGCCGCAGGAGCGAGCCGAGGTCGAGCGCGCCTACATCGCGGGTGAGCTCGACGTCATCTACGTCGCCCCCGAGCGGCTGTCGAACGCGCAGACCACGGCTCTCCTGCAGCGCGGCACCCTCAGTGTGATCGCGATCGACGAGGCGCATTGCGTGTCGCAGTGGGGGCATGACTTCCGCCCCGACTACCTCGCACTGGGCGACCTGGGCGAGCGGTTCCCCGGGGTGCCGCGCATGGCCCTCACCGCCACCGCCACCCGCGCCACGCACCAGGAGATCACCGAGCGGCTTCAGCTCGGCACCGCGCAGCACTTCGTCGCGAGCTTCGACCGTCCGAACATCCAGTACCGGATCGTTCCGAAGGTCGACCCCCGCAAGCAGCTCGTCTCGTTCATCCGTTCCCAGGAGGCGGGCGCCGCCGGCATCGTCTACGCGCTCAGCCGCAAGTCGGTCGAGCAGACCGCCACCTATCTCGCCGCGCAGGGTCTCGATACCCTGCCGTACCACGCCGGTCTCCCCGCCGAGGTGCGCGCCGCCAACCAATCGCGCTTCCTGCGCGAAGACGGCGTGATCATGGTGGCCACGATCGCATTCGGCATGGGCATCGACAAGCCCGATGTGCGCTTCGTCGCTCACATCGATCTGCCCAAGTCGGTCGAGGGCTATTACCAGGAGACGGGTCGAGCGGGGCGAGACGGAGAGCCGTCGGTCGCATGGATGGCCTACGGCCTGGGCGATGTCGTGCAGCAGCGCCGCCTGATCGATCAGAGTCCCGGCGATCGCACCTTCAAGATGCGCATGGGGCAGCATCTCGACGCGATGCTCGCGCTGTGCGAGACCGTCGAGTGCCGACGGCAGAACCTCCTCGGCTACTTCGGCCAGGAATCGACGCCGTGCGGAAACTGCGACACCTGCCTCGAAGACACCGAGACCTTCGACGGCCTCGTGCCTGCGCAGAAGATCCTCTCGACGGTCGTGCGCCTCAAGCGCGAGCGCAACCAGGCCTTCGGTGCGGGGCACCTGATCGACATCCTCAAGGGCGCCTCGACCGAACGCATCCGCCAACAGGGGCACGACAAGCTCGCGACCTACGGCATCGGCTCCGATCTCTCCGATCAGGACTGGCGCAGTGTCGTGCGCCAACTTCTCGCCCGCGGCATCCTCATGGCGCAAGGGGAATATGGCACCCTCGCGCCGGGCGAGCAGGCGGCCGGAGTGCTGCGCGGAGAGACCGCGGTGCCCCTGCGTAAAGACACGATCGGGCGTGCGACGACGACGCGCGCGCGCAAGGCGACGGCAGCGGATTCGGTGGATGCCGATGACCGGCCTCTCTTCGAAGCGCTCCGGGTATGGCGTGCAGAAACTGCTCGTGAACTGGGGAGACCCGCGTACATGGTGTTCAGCGACGCCACGCTTCGCGCCCTCACGGAGAACCGCCCGACGAGCCTTGCCGACCTCGATGGCATCAGCGGCATCGGAGCGAAGAAGCGCGACGACTACGGTGACGCCGTGCTCTCGGTGATCGCCGCCAACTGACCCGCGCGGACCCCGTCCGCTGCGGATGACAGCCGACGAAGAGGTCTTTCGCGACCTCCAATATTCCTGAAATGGAATTCACTGAACGCCTAGACAACCATCGAAATCTCCCGTAGAAACACTCTTACTTGCGCCTGACCGGTAAAGAAGCCGGTTCCTGGGGGGGCCTAGTGACGACGAACTCAGTTCGACATCACGGGAGGGCAAATGAGCAGTACACGAAGGAGGACTCTGCCCAAGAGCAGAATCCTCGCAGTAGCAGCAATCAGTGCAGTGGTGGTCGGGAGCGTCATCGCCCCGACAGCGGCGGTGGCAGCTCCAGGGGACGAGTCTGCCTCCAGTTCGCGATTCCTCACGGGCAGTCTTCTGCTCGGCGGGCTACCGCTCGACGACGTCGTGGCGCTGCAGGGGGTGCAGACGACCAACGACGGATCGACGGGGGAACCCGTCGTCGACACCGGCGGCCTCGACATCACGGCGCTCAACGCCCTCAGCGTGAGCATCCCGGGTGGTCTCAGCGTGCCGGCGCTCTCGAACTTCCTCACGCTCGGCGCGGCGAACCAGTACTCCGCCTCGAATCCCGATGGCTCGAGTCGCGCCGCGACCGGCGCTGTCGCCGACAACGGCGTGGTCGATACCACCGGCGCCGGGGCGTACCCGGCGAATGCCTCGCTCAACCTGCAGGGCCTGCTGGGCTCGACGGTGACGAGCGTCGTCGGCGATCTCGATGTCTCGCTCGGGGCGATCAGCTCCGAGGTTTCTCTCGCGGGCGACGGGACCGTCTCCCGCGACTACAACGTCGCCGGAGGAACGGTGACGCTCCAGCTTCCCGCGGTGACGGGACTCACGAACACGCTCGTCGGCACCGGGGGCGTCGCTTCGACAGTCGACGCGGCGGTCGCGACCCTCACCGGCCCGGACGGCCTCCTGGCCGGTGCGATCGCGGGCCTCAACGCCGCGCTCGCGCCGATCCTCGGCAACCCGAACCTCAACGTCACGATCACCACCCAGGTGAATCAGGCGCTGAACACCCTCCTCGACACGCCCATCGGCGACGGCGTCGTGACGGTCAACCTGCGCACAGGAGTCGTCTCGGCGGACCTCGATGAGCTGCTGGTCGACACCACGGGTCGGGGCCTCAACAGCCTCGACGTCGGTGAGGAGGTGCTCTCGGCGGAAGTGCTCAACAACCTGATCACCCGCGTCGGGAACGTGCTCGGCACGGTTCCCGAACTCGTTCGCACCACGCTCACCACCACGCTCAACGCCGCGGTCCTGAACATTTCCGGCACCGTCTGCGTCGTGGGCACCGGAGCGACCTGCTCCACGACGCCGATCGACCTCGGAACCGGCGTCGTGATCGCGGTGACGAACCAGACCCTCGGCAGCATCACCGGCGCTCCGGGATCGCCCGCGCCGGCGGCCACGATCACGGTCAAGGTGGCGGGAGCGAACGTCCCGATCCCTCTCGGCACGCTCGTCGCGGCTCTCGCAGGGCCGATCAACACCGCGCTGCTCGGACCGGGCGGTGTCGTGAACACCGTCGTGCCCACCGTGACAACGGCGGTCACGGGAATCGTCACCGCGATCGCCCCGGCGGTGAGCCTGCTCAACGGCGTCGTCTCGCTCCGCGGAAACGTGCAGCCCGACAACGGCCCGATCTACAGCCAGGAGGCGTTCGTCCTTGAGGTCGGCGCAATCGCCGGTGGAGGCGGCGTGGGCACGCTCGTGCTCGCTCGAGCCGAAGCGGGGCCGAACGCGCTCGCGCCTCTGCTCGAGGCGACGAGTCCGGTGAAACCGGGTCAGCCCACCACGCTGACTTCCAGCGGTTGGCCGGCGAACACCGCGGTGAGTGTGCAGCTCAGTGATGCGGAGGGAACGGCGGTCGGTGAGCCGATCAGCGTGACGACGAACGGCGACGGAGAGTTCCCCGCCGGAACGACGTTGACGGTTCCCGCCACGGCGGCGATCGGCGACTACACGGTCGCGGCATCCGCCGGTGATCAGACGGTCGAAGCGCCGCTGGTGGTCGAGGCCTACAGCCCGACGGTCTCGGCGACCGGTCCGATCACGGTCGGCGAGTCCACGACCCTCACCTCGGGTGGCTGGCCCGCCGGGGCAGAGGTCACGTTCGAGCTCGAAGACCCCACCGGTGCCGCTGTCGGCGCTCCGGTGACGGTGACGACCGACGAGAACGGTGACATCCCCGCCGGCACGACGCTGACGGTTCCGGCCGGGTCCGCGATCGGCGACTACACGGTCGCCGGTGAAGACGAGTTCGGCAACACGGCCGAGGGCACGGTGACGGTGCTCGCCGTTCCGGGTACACCGCAGCTGACGGCATCCGGTCCGGTGAAGCCGGGTCAGACGACCACGATCGCCTCGGGTGGTTGGCCCGCCGCAGTCGACGTCACCTTCCAGATCGAGACCGCGGACGGCGACCCCGTCGGCGACCCGATCACGGTGACGACCGACGCCGACGGCAACATCCCCGCCGGCACGACCCTCACGGTCCCGATCTCGACCGACCCGGGCGACTACGTCGTCACGGGTGAGGCCGGGGGCGACACCGCGGAAGGGCCGCTCGTGGTGGCGCCGTGGACCCCGACCGTCGACGCATCGGGTCCGGTGAAGCCGGGTCAGACGACGACGATCACCTCGGGTGGATGGCCGCCGGCGACGTCGGTGACGTTCCAGCTGGAAGACGCCGAGGGTGAGCCCGTCGGTGCTCCGGTCACGGTGACGACGGATGCCGAGGGCAACGTGCCCGCAGGGACCGTGCTCACGATTCCCGTCGGCACCGAGCCGGGCGACTACACGGTCGTCGGCACGGGCGTCGAAGGGATCACCGAGGAGGCGTCGGTCACAGTGGAACCGTGGACGCCGACCGTCGATCTCTCGGGTCCGGTGAAGCCGGGTCAGACGACGACGATCACGTCGGGCGGGTGGCCGCCGCTGGCGAGCATCACGTTCCAACTGCAGGATGCGGCGGGCGACCCGGTCGGCGACCCGATCACGGTCGAGGCTGATGCCGACGGCAACATCCCCGCCGGCACGGTGCTGACGATTCCGGTCGGAACCGAGCCCGGCACGCTGACGGTGGTCGGCGAGGACGCGGACGGCAACACGGGTGAGGGCGAGGTGACGGTGGAGGCCTGGACCCCGACCGTCGAGCTCTCGGGTCCGGTGAAGCCGGGTCAGGCGACCACGATCACCTCGGGTGGGTGGCCGCCGGCGACGTCGGTGACATTCCAGCTGGAGGATGCGGACGGCAACCCGGTCGGTGAGCCGGTGACGGTGACGACGGATGCCGAGGGCAACGTTCCCGCAGGTACCGTGCTGACGGTTCCCGCGGATGCGGATCCGGGCGCTTTCACGGTGGTCGGTGTGGATGCTGATGGCAACACGGGTGAGGGAGACGTGACGGTGGAGGCCTGGACCCCGACCGTCGAGCTCTCGGGTCCCGTGAAGCCGGGGCAGCCCACGACGATCACGTCGGGTGGGTGGCCGCCGTTGACCGAGGTCACGTTCCAGCTCGAAGACGAGAACGGCGACCCCGTGGGCGAGCCCGTCATCGTCACGACCGACGAGAACGGCGACGTTCCGTCCGGAACGACGATCACCGTTCCGGCCGATGCGGATCCCGGCACCTTCACGGTCGTCGGCACCGACGAGAACGGGAACACCGGTGAGGGTGACGTCACGGTGGAGGCGTTCGCGCCGACGCTCGACGTGACCAGCCCGGTCGCGCCGGGGGCCGTGACCACCGTCACCTCCGACGGGTGGCCGCCGTTGACCGAGGTCACGTTCCAGATCGAGGACGCCGCGGGCGACCCCGTGGGTGCGCCCGTCACCGTCGAAACCGACGAGAACGGCGTGGTGCCCGCGGGTACGCAGCTCACGGTTCCGGGAACGGCCGAGCCGGGCGACTACACCGTGGTCGGCGAGGACGTGAACGGTAACACCGCCGAGGCCGACCTCGTGGTCGAGGCCACCGGAACCGACACCGATCCGGTGACGGACCCCGGTACCGACACGGACACCGATCCGGGTACGGACACGGATACGGGTACGGACACGGATCCGGGTACGGACACCGATACGGATCCGGGTACGGACACCGATACGGATCCGGGAACGGACACGGACACGGACACGGGTACGGACACGGACACCGGCACGGACACGGATCCGGGTACGGACACGGACACGGATCCGGGTACGGACACCGATACGGATCCGGGAACCGACACGGACACGGACACGGGTACGGACACGGACACGGACACCGGCACGGACACGGATCCGGGTACGGACACGGACACGGATCCGGGTACGGACACGGGTACGGACACGGACACGGGTACGGACACCGATACGGGTACGGATACCGACACCGGTACGGACACGGATCCGGGAACCGACACGGATACCGATCCGGGTACGGACACGGACACCGGTACGGATACCGATACCGATCCGGGCACGGACACGGACACCGGTACGGATACCGATACGGGTACGGACACGGACACCGCTACGGACACGGACACCGGTACGGACACGGACACCGGTACGGACACGGCAACGGATACCGATCCGGGAACCGACACCGACACGGATCCGGGCGCTGACCCCGGCACCGACACGGACACGGCGACGGACACCGACACGGCGACGGACACCGACACGGGTACCGACACCGATACGGGTACCGACACCGGGACCGACACGGGAACGGACACCGGAACCGATCCGGGCTCCGAGCTCGGGATCACGATCCTCTACCCGGAGCGCGCACAGGGCGAGTCCCAGTCCGCGACGGGAACGGGATTCCGGCCGGGTGAGGTGGTGACGGGCGTCATGCAGTCCGCTCCGCTCGACCTCGGCTCGCGGGTCGCGAACGCGGCCGGTCAGGTGACGTTCACCTGGACGATCCCGGCATCGCAGGATCTCGGCATCCACACCGTGACGCTCACCGGAGCGGAGTCCGGATCGGTCTCCATCCAGTTCCGGGTGACCCCATCGGGTCTGGCGACCACGGGTGCCGAATCCGGACCGTCGCTGGTCTGGGGCCTGGCGTTCCTGTTGGCCGGCGCGGGTCTCGCGGCCGGCGCACGCAGGAGGCGGATGTCGGTGACGTCGAAGACGTGACCGCTCATGATCGGCGGCACCCGGGATCCCCCGGCTCGGGTGCCGCCGAACGTCTCCGCAGCAGGCCGAGCAGAGGACGCAGATGACCCACACGTCGACGAGAGCGCAGCCGATTCCGAAGCCGGCGAAGATCGTCAGCGCGGCAGCGCTGCTCCTGGCGGCGGCGCACGTCGCTCTCACCGCCGTGTTCAACGTTCCGTCGACGGAGGTCAAATACGAGGCGCTGCCCGGTCGGGCGGCGGATGCCTGGATCCGGCCCTACTTCGTGCAGGACTACCGGATCTTCGCCCCCGACCCGGCCAGCGCCGACCGCAACCTCTGGGTGCGGGCGTGGGTCGAGACGCCGGACGGCGAGCGGGTCGAGACGAAGTGGGTCGACGTCACGGCCATCGAACTCGCCGAACCGTATCGTCGCGTCCTGCGCAAGCAGCTCACGGTGATCGGCGCCGAGCAGCTCATGACCTCGTTCGGCAAGCTCACCGATGCGCAGAAGGCCGTGGTCGAGGAGAACTTCCACACGAGTCCCGATCTGGCAGAACTGAACGAGGCTCTGCTCGCGGCCGACGACGCGAATGCGGGCGACGTGCGCTCCTTCATCCGCGCCACGAATTACACGACCTCGTACGCGACGCAGGCGGCGCGCGCGCTCTGGGGCGACGACGGCGAGATCCTCGCCGTGCAGACCCGGTCGGTTTACAGTCCGGTCATCCGGTGGGACGATCGCAACGATCCGGATGCCGTACGCCCCGACTCCTCTTATACGCAACTGGGCTGGCGCCCCGTGCTCGACTGGTCGCAGCAGAGCGAAGACGCGTTCGCCCGTACGTTCCTGCACTGGGCCGAGGCGGCCGGCGTCACCGGCTCGCTCACGGGCGACGAGGAGGATGCCGAATGAACGCGGTCACCCGACTCTGGGACTCTCTTCTGCACTGGATGCTCGATCGCCGGCACGCGACCTACGGCCTGGCCGTGATGCGGATCGGTTTCGCGGGAATCACGATCGTCAGCATCCTGCTCTATCTGCCGGACTACTCCTATACCTTCGGCGAAGGATCGCGCTGGGGGGAGTCGCTGTATCGACCGAGCGGGGTCAACACCTACGTCTGGCCGATCTCGATCCTGTTCTCGCGCACCGACCCCGACTGGTTCACCTATATAAAGGTCGCCCTGCTGCTCGCGGTCGCGGTCGCCTACCTGCTCGGGTGGCGGATGCGGATCATCGCTCCACTCTTCGTCGTGCTGTGGCTCGGCTACGCGTCGACGAACCCGCTCGTGCTCAACACCGGGCACTACCAGACGTTCCGGGTGATGCTCCTCTTCCTCCTGCTCGCCGACACGTCGCGGCGCTGGTCGCTCGATGCGCGCCGTCGACGGATCACCCGCGACGAGCATCCGCTCTCGTTCCGCGACCACGTGCTGCCGCGGTGGGTGCCGGTGCTGTCGAACAACGTCGCCGTCATCCTCATCGGCGCGCAGCTGTGCATCGTCTACATCACGAGCGCCCTGTGGAAGCTGCAGGGGTCGATGTGGACCGAGGGCATCGCCGCCTACTACCCGCTGCGCCTCGAGCAGTTCATCCTGTTCCCCTGGCTCAACGAGATCGCCTGGCACGTGACCCCGGCGATCTTCATCGCCTCGTGGTTGAGCGTCTACATGCAGCTGTTCTTCCCGCTGACGCTCCTCAACCGGTGGACGCGCATCTTCGGGTTGATCGCGATCACGGGCATGCACGCGGGCATCGGCATCCTGATGTCGCTGCCGTTCTTCTCACTCGTCATGATCTTCAGCGACATGATCTTCGTGCGCGACGTGACCTGGCGCAAGGTGCAACTCTGGGTCGCGCGGAGGTGGAAGCGGCGCCGGACTGTGAGCAACCGACAACCCGAAGAGGGCACACCCCGACAGCCCGTTGGAGAGGATGCACAGGTGACTTCGCCCGACGTTGTCGGAGTCCTACGATAAGAGCACTCCACCTTCTTCTCCGAGAGGAATGCTCATGGTCGACGCCGCCGTCCGCACCACGAAGACCCCGATCGTCGAGGCCACCAGCCCCGCCATCGATGTCGCCCGCGTCAACGATCTCCTGCTGGGGACCTGGGGCGATACCCGCCGCGAGGCCCGCGAGATGATCAAGGACTCCGCCTTCTGGCGGCAGGACGACCTCGGCAAGGACGAGCACCGGGAACGCGTGCTCAGCCAGCTGCACCTGCTCGTCGAGAACAAGGCGGTGCACCGGGCGTTCCCGAAGTCGCTCGGCGGCGAGGAGAACAACGGCGCCAACATCGCGAGCTTCGAGGAACTGGTCGTCGCCGACCCCAGCCTGCAGATCAAGTCGGGCGTGCAGTGGGGGCTCTTCGGATCGGCCGTGCTGCAGCTGGGCACGAAGGAGCACCACGAGAAGTGGCTCCCGGGCATCATGGACCTCTCGATCCCCGGGGCGTTCGCGATGACCGAGATCGGCCACGGATCCGATGTCGCCGCGGTCGGCACCACCGCCACCTATGACCCCGCGACGGAGGAGTTCGTCATCCACACCCCGTTCCGCGGGGCGACGAAGGAGTACCTCGGCAACGCGGGGCTGCACGGCATCGCCGCGACCGTGTTCGCGCAGCTCATCACCAACGGTGTGAACCACGGCGTGCACTGCTTCTACGTGCCGCTGCGCGGAGAAGACGGCGTCGACCTCCCCGGAATCGGCCGCGAGGACGACGGCCTCAAGGGCGGTCTCAACGGCATCGACAACGGCCGCCTGAGCTTCGATCAGGTGCGTATCCCCCGCACCAACCTGCTCAACAAGTACGGTGACGTCGCCGCCGACGGCACCTACACCAGCGCCATCGACAGCCCCGGTCGCCGCTTCTTCACGATGCTTGGCACGCTCGTTCAGGGTCGCGTCTCGCTCGACGGCGCGGCATCCTGGGCATCCGCCCTCGGCCTGCACATCGCGATCACGTACGCGACCCAGCGTCGCCAGTTCGACGGCGTCGACGGGCAGGAGGTCGTGCTGCTCGACTACGGCAAGCACCAGCGCCGCCTGCTGCCTCGCCTCGCGACGACCTACGCGCAGATCTTCGCGCACGATGAGTTCCTCAAGAAGTTCGACGGCGTCTTCTCCGGGCGCACCGACACCCCCGACGACCGCGAAGACCTCGAGACCCTCGCCGCGGCGCTCAAGCCACTGTCGACCTGGCATGCGCTCGACACGTTGCAGGAGGCGCGCGAGGCGTGCGGCGGCGCGGGCTTCATGTTCGAGAATCGTCTGGTCGGGCTGCGCGCCGACCTCGACATCTACGTCACCTTCGAGGGCGACAACAACGTGCTGCTGCAGCTCGTCGGCAAGCGTCTGCTCACCGACTACGCGAGTCAGTTCAAGGGCAAGGATGCCGCGGCCCTGGCCAAGTACGCCGTGGGGATGACCGCCGGCAAGCTCTTCCACGGGGCGGGACTGCGCCAGTTCGGGCAGTCGGTCGCCGACCTCGGGCAGGTCTCGCGGTCGGTCGAGAACGGTCTGCGCGAGGAGCAGCAGCACCAGTTGCTCACCGAGCGTGTGCAGCAGATGGTCGCCGACATCGCGAACCGGCTGCGTCCCGGTGCGAAGGACAAGGCGCTCGGCGCCCGCCTGTTCAACGAGAACCAGGCCGAGCTCATCGAAGCGGCCCGAGCCCACGGCGAGCTGCTGCAGTGGGAGGCGTTCACGGATGCCGTGCGCACCGTCGACGACGAGCAGACGAAGGCCGTGCTGACGTGGCTGCGCGACCTCTTCGGCCTGCAGCTCATCGAGAAGCACCTCGCCTGGCATCTGATCAACGGGCGTCTGTCGATGCAGCGCGCTGCGGCGGTGTCGAGCTACATCGACCGGCTCTGCGCCCGCCTGCGGCCGCACGCGCTCGACCTCGTGAACGCGTTCGGCTACGAGCCCGAGCACGTGCGCGCGCCGATCGCCTCGGGTGCCGAGAAGGCCCGGCAGGACGAGGCCCGCGCGTACTACGCCGACCTCGCGGCCTCCGGCGAGGCTCCGATCCAGGAGAAGGCGCTGCGCGCCGCGAAGAAGCACTGAGCCGGGGTTCACAACTCCGGGGGAACTGCACGGAAAGGGCCCGATCGGCGTGATCGGGCCCTTTTCCGTTGATTCTCCGGAGTTATGAACGGGTCGGACCGGTGCCCGGAGCGGGCGGGTACGGCGGAACCGCCGGGGAGTGCGCCGCGGGACCCGTCCCCGTTCCCGGGAAGTACTGTGCGGGCGACGGCGGGTAGATCGGATGCTGACCCGGGAGCTGCCCGGACGACGAAGCCGCGACCGGGGCTGCGGGGGTCTGCTGCGCCCGCGAGCGCACCCCTCGCAGCACGAACGTATAAGAGAGGTACAAGAAAGCCGCTGCCGTGCCGGTGCCGAAGAGCAGGAGGGCCGGGAGCGTGCTGCTGATCTCCCGCGGCAACGGGAACAGCGCAGGGAAGAACACGTCGGGGAGGAGCACGAGCGCGTTGACGACGAGAAGCGCGAGCGCGGGCAGTAGCAGCGCGAACGGCGACCAGCGCGTCACCGCGATCCCGATCACCACGAGGATCACCCCACCCAGCACCGAGGCCACGGCGACGGGTTGCACGGCCATCTCGAAGCGCTGATACGCGTACAGCATCCCGGTGCCGATCCCCCAGGCGAGGAGTCCCGCGCCGAAAGCGAGCAGGACGGGGGCGAGGATGCCGCCGACGATGCCGAGGCCCGCGCCCGTGGGCTCGGGGCGTCGACGCACGAGGGCCAGGACCGCCCCCATCGTGCCGAGCACGGGGAAGAGCACGAGCGGCACCCCGTAGATGATGCCGTCCGTCCACTCGAGGGGCAGGCGCATGACGCGCTGCGAGGTGATCAGCGTGGCCGGGAACATCGCGAAGACGATCGGTGCGAGGGAGAGCACGCCGACCGCGATGAGCCCCGCCGAGCTCCAGATCCCCGTGACCACCACGGCGACGAGCAGCAGGATGCCGAGGGCCTGCAGTGCGGTCGGTCCGGCCAGCTCCGCGAAGTCGAGCTCACGGGCGTATTGGAAGACCGAGGACATCCAGACCCGGCCCCCTCCGGCGAGGAGTCCGGCGCCGACGGGCGCGAGAACCACGGCGACGATGACGGTCAGAACACGCGCGAGCGCGGACGATCGGTACATGGGACTTCCCCTCCAGAGTCTCGTGCTCACCGTATCGACTCGGGGGCGTCGCGCGGAAGACGGGATAATCGTCGGCATGAGCTTTCTCTGGCGGTACTTCCGTCGCGAGGTCGACTATTCGTCACTCGATGACGGCACGCCCGACGACGACGCTCCGCTCCCGGCGCCGTCCCGGGCCGGGCGAGTGCTCGCCTGCACCGTGGTGATCCTGTTCGGCGCGGTCTTCCTCGTCGCCGTGGTGGCCGTCGGCATCCGGGTCGAGTGGGTGCTGACCGACACGATCCCCTGGCGCAACACCGAGATCTGGGCCTGGCCGCCGATGGTCTTCTGCGCGATCGTCGGCGTGGCCGTGACCAGCTTCGGCGTGCGTCTGCTGATGACGGCGATCCGCGGTCCGCGACTCTGAGAAGAGGCGACTCTGAGAAGACGGGACAGGCGGCGCGGGTAACGTCGTGTGCATGACCCGCGTGAACGCCTATGCCGCCCCCTCCGAAGCCGCGCCCCTCGAGAAGACCACGATCGAGCGGCGAGAGCTCGGCCCCCACGATGTTCTGATCGACGTCGCCTTCGCCGGCATCTGCCATTCCGACATCCACACGGTGCGGGGCGACTGGGGCGCCCGCGAGTACCCTCTCGCGCCGGGGCACGAGATCACCGGCACGGTCGCGGCCATCGGTGCCGAGGTCACGAAGCACGCGGTCGGCGATCGCGTCGGTGTCGGCTGCATGGTCAACTCCTGTGGGGAGTGCGACCAGTGCCGGCGCGGCGAGGAGCAGTTCTGCCGCAACGGCGCCGTCTTCACCTACGGCAGTGTCGACCGCGACGGCACGATCACGCAGGGCGGCTACTCCGAGAAGGTCGTCGTGACGGAGGGCTTCGTCGTGCGGATCCCGGATGCGCTCGCTCTCGATGTCGCCGCGCCCCTCCTGTGCGCGGGCATCACGACCTACTCGCCCCTGCGGCACGCGGAGGTCGGGCCGGATTCGCGCGTGGCGGTCGTGGGTCTCGGCGGGCTCGGCCACATGGGTGTGCAGATCGCTCACGCGCTCGGAGCGGAGGTCACCGTTCTCTCCCAGACGCTGAGCAAGAAGGACGACGGTCTGCGCCTGGGGGCCGACCACTACTACGCGACGAGCGACGACGACACGTTCCGTTCGCTGCGCGGCTCGTTCGACATGATCCTCAACACGGTCAGCGCGCCGATCGATCTGCGGTCGTACCTCGGGATGCTCGACGTCGACGGGGCGATGGTGTGCGTGGGGATGCCGTCCGATGCGCTTCCCCTGTTCGTCGGATCGCTCATCGGCGGACGCAAGTCGATCTCCGGCTCGAACATCGGCGGCATCCGCGAGACGCAGGAGATGCTCGACTTCTGCGCCGAGAAGGGCATCGCCGCCGAGATCGAGGTGATCCCGGCATCCGACATCAACGCCGCCTACGAGCGCGTGCTCGCGTCGGACGTGCGCTACCGCTTCGTGATCGACGCCGCGACCTTCGCCGACTGAGGTCCGCGGGGTGGGCCCTTCGACAGGCTCAGGCACCCCGTCTCTTCGGTCCGCTGAGCCCTCACCGGGTCGTTGAGCCCTCACCGGGTCGCTGAGCCTGTCGAAGCGTCCCCGCCGACGGAGCTCAGTGGGGGAGGAATGCTTCGGGGTAGTACTCGTTGTCGCGGTAGCCGGAGTCGTCGATGTCGAGGAGTTTCGTGAGGGCGGCGCCGGTGAAGCACCAGTAGCCGGGGTATTGGATGGCGACGCCGCGTTTCTGCTGGCGGAGGTGTTCGCCCCAGCCCTGGCGCTTGCGGGTGCCGTTGTACCAGTGCTGCACGAATTGGCCGACGAGCTTCGGGCGTGCGGTGGGTTCTGCCTGGACGGCGGTGATGAGTCGGCCGTAGGGGCGGGGGTGGGAGAGGGTGACGTCGATGTCGTCGAGGGTCGGATGCTGTCCGGCGAGGTATTCGAGGGCGGTGTCGGGGCCGAGCAGCGGCAGGGTGTCGGCGATGCGGGTGCGTTGTTCTTCGGTGCCGAGGAGGATGACGGCGCCGAGGAGTTCGGCGGTTTCGATCATCCACGTCGGGGCATCCACCCACGTTCGGGGCTCCTTCCCGAGTTCGAGCCGCTGGGGATGGGACAGGAGGTCGTACTCGACGTGAGCGTCGACCGCGCCGGCGAGGTGGTAACGCAAGCGATCGACCGGCTCCCCGATGGAGTACGAGACGGAGAATGCCGTGAAGTGCTTGCGCGAGAGGTCGCGGATGTTGAGGAGGTCGCGCGGGTTCTTGTGCTTGCCCTCCTCGATCCATTCGAGCGAGGTGTCGATGCTGCGCAGCACAGCAGCGAGGTACTTCCGCAGTGGTTCGGGGTCGGCGCGGGGGTCGCGGAATCGTCCGTCGTCGAGAGTGCTCATGATCGTTCCGTTCTGGTCGGTCCCATCCGGGGAAGAGCATAGGGGCGGGGCCCTTCTACAGGCTCAGGGACCCGGCTTCTCGGTGGCCCGAGACGAGGGTCCGTGTCGGTGGCCGCCGCTAGCGTGGGGGCATGAGCTCGCTGATCACCGGTCCCGACGAACGCGCGCGCTGCGGCTGGGTGGGTGATGACGCCGAGTACCGCCGTTACCACGACGAGGAGTGGGGCACGCCGTTGCACGGCAACCGGGCGCTGTTCGAGAAGATGGCGCTCGAGGGCTTCCAAGCCGGTCTGTCGTGGATCACGATCCTGCGCAAGCGCCCGCGCTTCCGCGAGGTGTTCGCGGGATTCGACCCCGCGGTCGTCGCGGACTTCGGCGACGACGACGTCGAGCGACTGATGGGCGACGCCGGCATCATCCGCAATCGGGCGAAGATCCTGGCGACGATCGGCAACGCGCAACTCGTGCGCGACATGGCCGAGGGCGAGCTCGACGAGCTGATGTGGTCGTTCGCGCCCCCGGCATCCGACACCCGTCCGGCGTCGTTCGCCGACGTGCCGGCGGTGACCGCGGAGTCGACCGCGATGAGCAAGGAACTGCGCAAGCGAGGGTTCCGCTTCGTCGGCGCGACCACGATGTACGCGCTGATGCAGTCGGCGGGGATGGTCGACGATCACATCGAGGGATGCTGGCGCGCCTGAGCGTGCCGCCCGTCGCGGTTATACTCATGCGCGGGGGAACCCGCGGAGCGCTCGTGCCGCGGCGCTTTCGATGCGACCCCCGTCGATGACAATTCCCGGGGGAGGGCGAGTGGCGAAGCGGATTGCCTCCACGCCTCCCGTGCTGTCGGGCTACAGCTATGTGCGCCCGCTGGGCTCCGGCGGATTCGCCGACGTGTTCCTCTACGAGCAGGACATGCCGCGCCGCGTCGCCGCCGTGAAGGTGCTGCTCGCGGATGCCGTGAACTCCGACGTGCTGCGCGCGTTCAACGTCGAGGCCGACATCTCCGCTCGCCTCAGCGCGCACCCGTCCATCGTCACGATCTACCAGGCGTCGATCTCGTCGGACGGGCGCCCGTACTTCGCGATGGAGTACTGCCCCGACACGATGAGCGCCCGCTACAAGAAGGCGCCACTGCCGCTCGCCGAGGTGCTCGACATCGGCGTGCGCATCGCCGGCGCGCTCGAGACCGTGCACCGGGCGGGGCTGCTGCACCGCGACATCAAACCCTCGAACGTGCTCATCAACTCGCTCGGCGCCCCCGTGCTGGCGGACTTCGGCATCGCCGCAGCGGTGCTCGACGAGGGCGACTCCGAGACCATCGCGATGTCGATCCCGTGGAGCGCCCCCGAGGTGCTGCAGGAGAAGGTGTCGGGGTCGGTCGCCAGCGAGGTCTGGAGTTTCGGGGCCACGCTGTACACGCTTCTCTCCAGCCGCAGTCCCTTCGAGCGCGAAGACCGGGCGTCGAACACCCGCGAGCAGCTCACCCAACGCATCGTGAAGGCCAGGTACACCCCGCTGCCGATCGCCGGCATGCCGAAGGTCATCGACGAGATCCTCGCCACGGCGATGGAGAAGGACCCGTCGCGCCGGTTCCCGAGCATGGCTGCGTTCGCCGATCGCCTTCGTCATGCGCAGTACGAGCTCGGCATCGCACCCACCGCCTTCGAAGCGGCATCCGCCGAATGGGCTGCGGCCTCGCCGGTCAGCTTCTCGGATGCCGCGCCCCGCGGCCCCGTCGTCACCACCGTCGCCCCGGACTCGCGGCGCGCCGCGCGCGCCGCGAAGCACCACGGCGCCGCCCGCGACCGCGACGACCTGCCGGTCGCGACCCGGACGCCGTCGCGTTCTCCGCTCGTCGCCGGAGTGATCGGCGCGCTCGTGGGCGCCGTCGTGATCGCGGGCGCGGGCGCCGGCATCCTGTTCCTCACCGGGGTCCTGTGATGGCGATCGGCGACCGCGACCGCTCCGCGACGACGCCCCGCTCCCGCGGGCGCCTCATCGCCGCGATCTCGGGCGTCGCGGCGCTCGCCGTGGTCGTCACCCTCGCCGTCACGGCGCAGGGCTACCAGTCGCAGGAGGTGCCGCGGCTCGAATCGGCCGTGTGGGTCATGCGCGACAGCGGCCAGTACGCGCGCGTCAACACCGACCTCGCCGAGATCGACACCGTGCGCAACGTCGACGATCCCGAAGCCGTGTGGCAGAGCGGCTCCTCGGCCGTGCTCTACGCGCAGGGCAACCGCCAGCGCTGGGACCTCGATCCCGCGAGCCCCGGCGACCTGATCGCGGATGCCGGCGACGAAGGCACCCCGCTCGCGTCTGAGCCGACTCCGGCCGGAACCCGCGAGATCGTGTCGGCGGGGCCCTACGTGGCGTATCGCACCGATACCGGACAGGTCTCGGTCACCACCCTCGACGCGGGGGCTGGCACGGCTCCGGTCGACCCCTTCGCCGCGGTCGAGGTCGAAGAGGGCGAGGACCCGCCGTCGTACACGGCCGATGCGATCGGCCTCTCGCCCGAGGGCGTGCTCGCGCTCTACTCGGCTGAAGAGGGCGCGGTGCGACGGTTCGACATCGACGAGCACCGGTTCCTCGATGACGCTGCCGAGGTCTCCGACGCACCCGAGGGCGGCGACGGTCTCGAGCTCACCGTGATCGGCGATCGATGGGCGATGCTCCAGTCCGCGGAAGGGCGACTCTGGACGTCGAGCGTCGACGCCCCGATCGCGATCGATGTCGCCGAGGGTGCACGACTGCAAGCAGGCGCGGCATCCGGTGACGACGTCGTCGTCGCAGACTCCGACGGCCTCGTCTCGGTGGTGCTCGCCTCGGGCGATGCCGAGCGGATCGCAGAGGCATCCGGCGTCCCTGCACGACCCGTCGTCGTCGGCGCGACGACCTACGCCGCCTGGCTCGACACCGGGTCGGGAACTCTGTGGGCCGGTGGCGAGACGACGACGCTGTCCGTCCCCGACGACGCCCTCGAGTCCGCGGCCATCGCCCCGGTCTTCCAGGGCAACGGCGACCGCGTGGTGCTCAGCGAGATCGGCACCGGTCTGCTCTGGACGGCGCCGGACGGCGTGCTCATCCCGCTCGAGCAGTGGGCGATCGACGACGACACCGAGCAGCAGGAGGGCACGATCATCGTCGAGGACGTGGCGGAGCAGATGCCGCCCGTCGCGGTCGACGACTCGTTCGGCGTGCGGGCCGGCGAGCAGGTCATCCTGCCCGTGCTGCTCAACGACCACGACCCGAACAAGAAGGACGTCCTCACCATCGACCCCGAGTCGGTGTCTGTGGGGCTCGGCGACTCCGGCTTCGGTCGGCTGTCGCTCGTGTCCGACGGGCAATCGCTCGTGGTCGACGTGACCGCGACGAGCGGGCAGACCTCCTTCACGTATGCCGTGACCGACGGGGCCGCGGTATCGCCACCCGCGACCGTCACCCTCACCGTCGTCGATCCCGAGGTGAACTCCGCCCCGGTCTGGTGCGGTGTCGACGCCTGCCAGCAGGAGTGGCCGACACCGCAGTTGCTCCCGGGCGGCAGCACGGTCGTCCCGGCGCTGTCGGGATGGGTCGACCCCGAGGGCGATCCCTTCGTGCTCGTCGACGCCTACGAGAGCGACAGCGCCGCGCCCGTGATGGTGGTGCCGATGGCCGACGGTCGGGTCGCGATCCGCCACACCGATCCGAACGCCGCGGATGCCGTCATCCCCGTGACCGTCGTGGTCGAAGACGTGCACGGTGCGCGCGCCGAGAAGACCCTCGATGTGCAGGTCACGGGCAGCCCCGCCCTGCTCGCGTCCCCGGTCGCGCTGACCGCGCGGGTGGGGGAGCCCCAGTCGATACGCATCTCCGATCACCTCTCCGGGGGATCCGGTTCGTACCGCCTGGTCGACGCCGTGCAGACGGCGGCGACGGCAGCGGGCCTCGAGGTCGCGCCGAACCTCGCCTCGGGCGATGTCGAGCTCACGGTCGCCGAGCCCGGGCAGTACGTCGTGACGTACACCGCGCAGGACGCCACGACCCAGGCCGAGCAGTCCGCCGTGATCCGCATCACGGCGGTCGACGGCGCAGCGCCCCTCGCGATGGCTCCGCTCACGGCGTTCGTTCGCGAGGGTGAGGACACCACGGTCGACGTGCTCAGCGCCGTGCAGAACACCACGGGCCGCGTGCTCATGCTCTCGGGGGCCGTGAGCTCGTCGCCGCAATTGAGCGTGCGGGTCGTCAACAACGAGAGCATCCGCGTCAACGGCACGACCGACGACGGCGAGCCGGGTGTGATCGGTCGTGCCCGCGTCACCGTCGCCGACGGATCGGGCGCGGCCGTCGAAGGAACCGTCACCGTCTTCCTCACGCCGCCGTCGACCGTCACCCGTCCGATCGTCTTCCCCGACGCGATCACCGTGCGGGCGGGATCGCTCACCCGCATCAACGTGACCGCCAACGACGTCGCACCGCGCGGCGAGCCCCTCGTCGTGCAGCCCGAGGTGACCGGTTCGGGCGAGGCGGGAGAGCTCGTCTTCGCCGACGGCAACGCGCTCCGCTATCTCGCCCCGTCGACGCCCGGCACGTACCGGCTGACGTACTCGGTGTCGCTCGAGCGCAACCCCTCCCTCTCCGACGACGGCGCCGTGACGGTGACCGTCGTACCGCCCGGGACCAACCGTGCTCCCACGCCCACCACGCTCACCGGCCGGGTGCTGAGCGGTCAGACCGTCTCGCTGTCGGTGCCCGCCACCGGTATGGACAGCGACGGCGACCGCGTCGTGCTCGCCGGAATCGATCAGCCCGGCAAGGGCGCCGGCACCGCGACGATCTCGGCGCGCGGCGACGCGATCGTCTACCGTGCACCGGTCGGCGGGGTCGACGGCGGCCAGGCGACCTTCCGCTACACCGTCCGCGATCCGCAGGGCGAGACCGGCACCGGACTCGTGCGGATCGGCGTGCTCGACGCCGACATCGACGATGCCGCTCCGGTGACCTTCAGCGACTACGTGCGGGTCGAGGCCGGTTCGTCGACACCGATCGTGCTCGATCCCCGCGCGAACGACCTCGACCCGGCCCAGGGCGACCTCGAGATCACCGAGCTGGTGCCCAACGCCCCGCCGGTCGCCGGCAACCCGCTCTACGAGCGGCTGAAGTCGCTGATCGATCCGGACACGTCGCTCGAAGACGGACGCATCGTGCTGCGCGCGGGCGACGTCGCGGGCACGAACTCCTACTTCTACACGGTGACGTCGAGTCGCACGCAGAGCACCGCGCAGGGCCTCATCGTGGTCTCGGTGACCGATGGTGCCGTGACCGACCAGCCGACGGTCGCCGACACGGTGCTCACCGCCCGCGACCGCGACGATCTCGCCGATCGCGGCATCGACGTCGTCACCGACCGGGTCAGCTGGCCGTCGGGCGACGCGAGCGCGTTGAAGCTCGGTCTCTGGGGCGACCAGCCCGGTTTCTCGGTGCAGGGCGACCGCATCATCGGCGAGGCCCCGGCCGAGGGCGCGCTCGTGCCGTTCCAGCTCACGGGCACCGCCGCGGGCGGACGCGACGTCGTCGCCTACGGGTTCCTGCACATCCCCGCGTTCGACGACATGCAGGTGCAGATCACGCCGGGTGCGACCCCGGTCGTGGTCGACGAAGACGCCGAGGCGACGTTCACCGTGGCCGACTATCTCGACCTCGCGGCGAACGACGCGGTCGAGATCGGAACGGGCGAGTTCACCGCTCAGCGCGCTGCGGCGACCTGCCTCCCCGCAGGCGGGGGAGAGGCGATCTATCGAGCCGGCCGCGAGTCGCCCTGGTCCGACACGTGTCTCGTGCCGGTGCGGCTCCAGGGACAGGAGCGCTGGTCGTACATCGACGTGCCCATCAGCATCCGTCCCGCCGAACCGCAGCTGCTGCTGTCGTCGATCGCTCACACCGTCGCTCCGGGCGCGAGCGCGGACTTCGACCTCTACGCCAACATGGCGAGCTGGGAGGGCGGCCGCGAGGGGGACGCCGGTTCGCTCGACTTCCGCACGGTCTACAGCGGCGCCTCGTTCACGGTGACTCAGAACGGCCCGACACTCACCGTCGAGGCGCATGCCGACGCCCGCCCCGGCACCGCCGAGGCCGTCGAGGTGACCGTCTCGCAGTACGGCGAGGCCAAGGCATCCGTGCGCCTGGTCGTCGGGGCGGCACCGCCGGATGCTCCGCGCGGGGCTACCTTCACGAAGCAGTGCGTCGTGACCAGCCCCAGCTGCTCGATCGACGTCGTCGACATCGCCGGAGAGTACGACCCGTTCGCGGGCAAGCAGGGCTCGGGATTGAAGCTGGTGTCGCTCGGCTCCGGCGCCCGCTGCGACGTCGCGACGCTCGCCGCAGCCGGCGAGCGCGCGATCACCGCGAGCTGGCCCGGCGGCGGACAGGCCCCCGGCGGGCAGTGCGTGGTGCCGTTCGTGGTGGCGGATGCTCAGGGCCGCACCGGTACGGGAACCCTGACCCTCGACCTGCAGGGGTACCCGCAGGCGCCGGCGAGCGTCACGACCGTCGGGTACACGCGCTCGACCGTCGTGCTCGAGGTGCCCCTGGGCGAGGCCGGGCGTGCGCATCCCTCGGTCACGGGCGTGACCATCCAGCAGGACGGTGCGGCCGCGAACGCCTCGTGCGGGCCGGCCGGTGGCGGCCTGTACCGCTGCACGGTGAACGGCCTGGTCAACGGCGAACGGCATGCGTTCACGGCATCCGCGGTCAACTCCGTCGGTGCATCGGCTCCGACCTCCGCGCACACCAGCTGGGCGTACGCGGCGCCGACGGTGTCGAACGCGACGGCGACGCCGGTGTACCGCCCGGGGGTCACCGACCGCAATCGTGCGGCGGTCGATCTGTCGATCGACGCGCCGGATGACGCGCGCTCGTTCCGAGTCGAGGAGACCGGGCAGGTCATCGAGCGCAGCGGTGGCACGACGAAGGCTCAGCTCGCGCTCGCGCCCGGCGCCCAGACCCTCACGATCGTGCCGGTCAGCCAGTTCCAGCCGCCGACCGGTGACGGGGGCAACGAGGGCGGGGCCTTCCGCACCCAGGTGACCGCGGCGGGCACGGTGTACTTCGAGCCGTCGAACACAAGCGCGGGCGCATCGTCGAACACCTCGATCAGCATCTCCTCGCCCGGCGCCGGGGCTGCGCAGGCGAACGGCAGCGACCGCGGCGTGGACATCAGGTACGTCGCCTGGCGCTCGGGCAGTGTGTCGTGCACGGCCAACGGCGACGGCAGTCTCAACGTCTCGGGAGCCGAGCGGGAGTCGTCCTCACCCTCGCTCGACGGCCTCGTCGAGTACCAGCTCTACTACGTCAAGGCGTGCGCCTCGAACGGGTACGGCGTCAGCGAGAGCTCGACGACCCAGGTCTTCACCTTCACCTCGGTCGAAGGGCCCGGCGGCGATGCCAGCTACAGGGTCGCGACGGCGCCGAGCAAGAGCGGCAACACGTACGACTACCCGCTCGAGCGTGGTCCGTCGATCTCGGTGCGCAACGGTTTCGTGGTCTGGTACAACATGTACGGCACGCGGACGCAGGACTTCTCGCTCAGCCGCGACGCCGCGCCGGGCCAGATCACCGCCCAGGGCTGTCACTCCGTCGTCCCCGGGTACTGCTCGGCGGCCGTGCAGATCTCTGCCGAGACCGCGCCCACTATCGTCGATGCGACCTTCGGACAGTGCCTTCCCGAGAACGCCGGCGATGTCGTCAACGTCTCCGGCGCCGCTCGCGGCTCCTACTCGCTCGGCACCCCGGTGGAGATCCCGGGCCCGACCGCTACGGACCCGCCCTCCTACGACATCACCCTCACGTGGACGGGCGCGTACTCATCGCTCGCCCCGATCACGCATCGCGTCCCCGCCGCCTGCACCCCCTGACCCGTCCGAGACCATCGAGAAGAATACTGTTGCTCCTATGCCTGCTTCCTCCGCTGCACCCGTGACCATCGCCCCCGAACAGGCCGCCTGGTTCGCCGAGACGTTCTCGGTCCTCACCGGCAACGTCGAGCAGGTCGTGCTCGGTAAGCGCCACATCGTCGAGCTGGTGCTCGCGGCGGGCATCAGCGGTGGGCACGTGCTGCTCGAGGACTACCCGGGCACCGGCAAGACCGCACTCGCCCGTGCCATCGGCCAGACGATCTCCGGCACGAGCACGCGCATCCAGTTCACCCCCGACCTGCTCCCCGGCGACGTCACGGGCATCACCGTGTACGACCAGAAGGAGGGCACGTTCGAGTTCCACGCGGGTCCTGTGTTCGCGAACATCGTGCTCGCCGACGAGATCAACCGGGCGAGCCCGAAGACGCAGTCCGCGCTGCTCGAGGTCATGGAGGAGGGAACGGTGACGGTCGACGGCGTCACCCGCCCGGTCGGCTCGCCGTTTCTCGTGATGGCCACGCAGAACCCGATCGAGCAGGGCGGCACGTACCGTCTGCCCGAGGCGCAGCTCGACCGTTTCATGATCAAGACCTCGATCGGCTATCCCGATGACGCGGCGACCATGCGCATCCTGCAGGGAGCGGCGCAGCCGACCCGAGTGCTCGACGGCATCGTCGGCACCGACACGATCCTGACGATGACCGAGATGGCGCGCGGCGTGTACGTGAACCCGCTCGTCTCGGACTACATCATGCGCATCGTCGACGCCACGCGCCGGGCATCCGAGGTGCGTCTGGGGGCCAGCGTGCGCGGCGCGATCGCGCTGTCGCGGCTCGTGATGACCTGGGCGGCGAAGAACGGTCGCACCTACGCCACCCCCGACGACGTGCGCGAGCTCGCCGTCGTCGCTCTGGCGCACCGCCTCGTGCTCGAGCCCGAGGCCGAGTTCGACGGCGTGACCGCGGTGGCCGTGGTCGGTCAGATCCTGCTCGACGTCGAACCCCCGCGCGAGAACGGCACTGCGTGAGCTTCAACACCGAATCGCGCCTGACCCGTACGACGGCGCACACGTCGACCTCGACGCGTACGGCGACGGTGACGCGGTACGCGCAGACGCGCCGCGGCCCCGTGCGCGGGGCGGTGTTCGGCATGCGTCGAGCCGGGCGCACGATCGCCCGAGCGGCCCGCCGCACGGCCGGCTGGGTGCGCGAGACGGTGACGGCCGCCGGGCTTCTCGTGGCCACGGCGCTGGTGCTCGGCGTCGTCGCCGGGCTGCTCTTCGGCTGGGTCGAGGCGTGGGCCGTCGCGGCGATCGCGCTGGTGCTCCTGATCGTGTGCGTGCCCTTCGTGCTGGGCGCGCACGACTACCGCATCCATCTCACCCTCGACCGTGATCGCGTCGTCGCAGGAGCCGAGATCGGTGCGGTGCTCGACGTGCGCAACAACGGCACTCGCCTGTCGCTGCCCGGCGTGGTCGACGTCCCGGTCGGCGAGGGGCTCGTCGAGGCGCACGTGCCTCTGCTGCGTCCCGACGGGCATCATCGCGAAGAGCTCACGATCGCGGCGCACCGTCGCGGCGTGATCGACGTCGGGCCGATGACGATCACGCGCGGTGATCCGATCGGCATCCTCCGACGCGAGATGCGCTGGCCCGAGGTGCAGCGCATCCATGTGCATCCGGTCACCGTGCGCATCCCCAGCACCAGTGCGGGGCTCATCCGAGACCTCGACGGCACCCCGAGCACGACGCTCGTCGACGCCGACCTGTCGTTCCACGCCGTGCGGGAGTACGTCGTGGGCGACTCGCAGCGCCACGTGCACTGGAAGTCGACCGCCAAGACCGGCACGCTCATGGTGCGTCAGTACGAGGAGTCGCGGCACGCCCGCATCGCGATCATCCTCGACCTCGACGCCGAGTCGTACGACAGCGACGACGAGTTCGAGAACACGGTGAGCGCCGCGGCATCCCTCGCGCTGCAGGGGGTTCGCGACGGCCGAGACGTGCTGTTCTCGGTGAGCAACGAGATCCCCGAGCACAGTCGCACCGAGGTGCTGTCGATCCGCACCCTGCCGACCGCCACGCCGAAGGCGATGCTCGACGCCACCTCGACCCTCGACGCCTCCGACCGGGTCATGCGTCTCGAGGCCGTGGCGGCGCTGACCGTGCAGTCGTACCCCGACCTCTCGATCGGGTTCCTGCTCACCGGATCCCGCACTCCGCTCGACCGCCTGCGCCACGCTGCGGTGAAGCTGCCCGCGCAGGTCGACGCCATCGCCGTACGCAGCGAGCTCGGCGAGCAGCCCACGATGCGCACGGCCCGCGAGCTGTCGGTCATGACCCTCGGCGCGCTCGGCGATCTGCCGCAGATGCTGGCGCGAGGAGCGCTCCGATGAGCGGCGCGCGCACGCGTCTCCGGGGAGCGAACGGCTCCGCGCTCCGGTTCTCGGCCCTCACGTTCTGGGCGCTCGGCTTCGTGGCGGTCGGCATCGCGCTCGCGACGGCCGCCGCCTGGCCCGTGTACGAGTCGCCCCGCGCGCTCGTCGTCGGTGTCGCCGGTGGCCTGCTCGGAATGGGCGTCGCGGTCCTCGCGCGGGTTCTGCGCTGGGGCGCTCTTCTCGCCGCGCTCGCGGCAGTGGCCACGTACCTGATCGTCGCCGTGCCTCTGGCGATCCCCTCGGCGCTGTCGTCGGTGCCCGCGTTCCTCGGCGGTCTGCGCGACGCCGTGCTCGGCGTCGTGCTGGGGTGGAAGCAGATGCTCACCCTGGCCCCACCGCTCGGCGAGTACCAGGCCGTGCTCATCCCGTTCCTCGTCGTGATGCTGTTCGGTGGATTCCTCGCGACCTTCCTCGCCCTCCACCCCGGGCGTCGCGCCCTGGCGGCGGTCCCGGTCGTCGTCGGGATGGTCGTCTTCGGGGTGGCCTTCGGGCTGAGCGCGACGAGTTCGGCGGTCACACTCTTCGGCATCGAGCTGCCCGCTCCGCGCGAGTGGCTGATCGGTGTGGGCGTGTTCGCCGCTGCTCTGATCTGGGTGATCGGCCGCGCGCGCATCGAGCGGGCGCAGGCGCTGCGCATCGTCGCGGCGACCGGCGTCTCGCGCCGGGGGGCACCGGTGTGGCTCAGCATCCGCCGGCATCTGCTCGCGGGCGCGCTCGTGGTCGTGGCGCTCGTCGCGGGATTCGCTGCGGCCCCCGTCGCCGCCGGCTGGACCGACCGCGCGGTGCTGCGCGACGAGGTCGAGCCCATGATCGTCGTGCAGCAGCAGACGAGTCCGCTCGGTTCGTACCGCGCGTGGTTCGCGGGGGATCGCCTCGACGAGACCGTGTTCGGCGTACAGGGCGACCCCGGACCCGTCGATCGCATCCGCCTCGTCACTCTCGACGCCTACGACGGCAACGACTTCCACATCGCGGAGGACGACCGCTTCAGTCGGCTCCCACGCACCGCCGGCCCGGGCCAGGGCCGTGTCGCGCTCGACATCACGGTGGGCGATGCCTATCGCGGCATCTGGGTTCCGACCCCCGCCGGACTCGCCGAGGCGCCGGCGTTCGCCGGATCGCGGGCGGATGCTCTCGCCGACGGGTTCCACATCGACGCCGACGGCGACACGGCCATCACGATCGCAGACGCTCCGGGCGGGGGGAGCGGACTGGTTCCGGGCGACCGCTACTCGGTACTCGTCGACGCCCCGGCCACCGACGACGGGATCGAGTCGCTGCAGGGCGGCGACTCGACGCTCGACGCCGACGCGTTCCCGGCGCTGGTCGAGTGGGCCGAGATGCAGGAGCAACCGCGCACGGGCGCCGGTTACGTCGAACTGATCGACCGACTGCGCTCACGCGGCTACCTCAGCCACGCCGTGCTCGACGACGCGGCGTCGGCAGGGTGGATCGCCGCGCTCGACGGGGCCGAGGGCTACGGCTTCGCCTCGAGCTACGCCGGTCACTCGGCGGCGCGCATCGAGGAGGTCTTCACCGCGATGGTCGAGCAGGAGAGGCGGGCGGGGTCGGATGCCGCGCCCGAGCTGCTGGTGTCGGCGATCGGCGACGACGAGCAGTTCTCGACGGCCGCCGCACTGCTCGCCGAGCACTGGGGGTTCGAGTCGCGTGTGGTCATCGGTGCCCGTCTGGCGGGTGCCGAGGAGGTGCCCGGCATCCCGGCCTGTACCGAGGTCTGCACGGGCGAGAGCATGAGCGCTTGGGTCGAGGTGCGGTCCACCGGCGGCGAATGGATGCCGATCGACGTCACGCCGCAGTACGCGATGCTGCCGAGTGCGATCACCGAGGGCGAGCAGTTGCCCGAGCATCCGACCGTTCCGGAGCAGCCGCGCTCGGAGGCGCTCGACCCGCCGCAGGCGCAGAGCGACTCGAACGACGACGCTCCGCCGCTGGAGGCCCCCGAGTCGCAGTTCCTGGCCGTTCTGCTGCCGATCCTGCGCGCCGTCGGCCTGGGCGTGCTCGTGCTCGTGCTCGTGACGCTTCCGCTGCTGGTGCTGCTGATCGCGAAGGGCCGTCGGGCACGCGCGCGGCGCGACGCCGACGATCCCGAGGTGCGGCTCGCGGGCGCCTGGGAAGAGCTCGTCGACCTGTACACCGATCACGACGTCGCCCTGCAGGCCCAGGGCACGCGCGTGCAGCGCGCCCGCTCGACCGATCGTTCGGCCGCCGTGCGGCTCGCGGTGCTCGTCGACCGCGGCGTCTTCGCGGGGCATCCGCCCACCGATGCGGATGCCGTCGCCGCCTGGCAGATCGTCGACGACGAACGAGCCGCGCTCTCGACGGCCGACACCCGCTGGCGACGTCTGGTCGCGCGGGTGCGCCTGACCTCGTTGCTGCACCGTGCGAGACCGACGAGCGGTCCTCGTTTCGCGGGTCGCCGTCCGGCGATCGGTACGCTCGCAGTAGCCGGTTCGCCCCACGACCGGCAGAAGGAGACCTCATGACACCGTCAGCAGAGTCCGGACTGCTCGCGATGCTGTTCATCGGATGGGGTGTCGGCCTGCTCCTCGGCCTCGGCATCTACGTCTGGTACGCGGTGGCGCTGTCGCGCCTGTTCCCGCGGCTCGGGGGCGAGGCGTGGAAGGGGTGGGTGCCCATCCTGAACGAGGCCGAGATCCTCGCACGCGGTGGGGTCGCCGCCTGGAAGGTCGTCTTCTACCTCATCCCGATCGTGCAGATCTACGGCATCTATCTGAAGGTGATCGCGACGCACCGCATCAACGAGCAGTTCGGTCGCGGTGCCGGGTCGACCGTGCTCGCGATCCTGCTGCCGCCCGTCTGGGCATCGATTCTCGCCGCCGGTGCGCCGCCGTACCCGGAGGGTGACCGCCTCGCGGCCCTGCAGCCCGGCCCGCGCCGCACCCCACAGCCGCTGCTCGAACCGACGACCGGAGACACCCGCGACTATGCGCTCCCGGCCTTCGCGCCGCAGCGCCCCGCGTCGGCACACGCCGGAGCGGCTCCGACCGGCGGATTCATCCCCGCCGCGCGCCCGACGAACGGTGACGCCGAGGCATCCGCTCCCGCCGGGATCCCCGCCGAGTGGCAGGCGTTCGCCCCGGCCCCGCAGCCCCCGGCTTCCGCCCCGCAGCCTCCGCAGGCCGAGCCCGCGCAGCCCGCCGCCTCGCAGAGTTCGGCTCCTCAGACTCCGGCCCCGCAGCCGCATGCTCCGTCGTTCGCTCCGCCGACGGCATTCGTCGAGCCGGCCAGCCCCGCTGCTCCGGCCGCGCCCCCGACCGCCCCGGCCGAGGAGTACGCGCTGCCGGATGCCTTCGCTCCGCGGCCGCCGGCCTTCACGCCCCCGGCGCCGCCCGCTCCGCCGGCTGCTGCGACGGATGCCCCGGCATCCGTCATCCCGCCGGTGCCGCTCATCGCCACGCCGCCGACCGCCGATCCGGCGGCGCCTCCGGTCACGCGTCCCGCTCCCGAGGCGATCACTCCGGAACCCGACGATCTCCTCGGCGACGACCTCGCGCAGACGATCATCAAGCCTCGCCAGGTCGCCGTCGACGACGACCTCGAAGCGACCGTCGTCGTGGCCCGCAAGCGCGGCGTTCGTCGCTCGCTCGTGCTCGACGACGGCCGCAGCTTCGCGCTCTCGGGTGCGAGCGTCGTGATCGGACGCAATCCGGTCGGCGATCCGGGCGAGCAGCGTCTGTCGATCACCGACGCGACCCGCACCCTCTCGAAGACCCACGCGCGTCTCGTCGTCACCGACGACGAGTGGCGGCTGACCGATCTGCACGCGACCAATGGCGTCGTCGTGGTGGCCGAGGACGGCACCGAGGTGCTGCTCGATCCGGGCGAGAGCGTGGTCGGCACCGGGCGCTTCATTCTCGGCGAGGTCGGGATGCACGTGATCGCGGAGCGCGATTCGTGACCGTCGACCAGGTCGTCCTCAATGTCGCGTCACTGACCGACACCGGTCTCAAGCGCGCCGCGAACGAGGACTCCCTGCTCACCGCCGCCCCCGTGTTCCTCGTGGCCGACGGCATGGGCGGGCACGAGGCCGGTGACCGGGCGAGCGCCGCCGTGGTCGCCGCCTTCGAGCCGTTGCGCGGCACCGCGGTCACGATCGACGACGTGCGTCTGGCGCTCGGCCGGGCCACCGCCGTGGTCGAGTCGATCGCCGCCGCGCACAAGCAGGGCGCGGGGAGCACGGTCTCGGGCGTGGCACTCGTCGAGCACGAGGGACTGCCGCACTGGCTGGTCTTCAACGTCGGCGACTCGCGGGTCTACCGGCACCACGCGAACGATCTCGTACAGCTGACGATCGACCACTCGCTCGGCCAGGAGATGGTCGACGCGGGAGAGATGCGTCCCGAAGACCTGGCGACCTTCGCGCAGCGCAACATCATCACCCGCGCGATCGGCGCGGCCGACAGCGAGGCCGACAGCTGGCTGCTGCCCGTGATCGACGGCGAACGCCTGTTGCTCTGCTCCGACGGTCTCAGCGGCGAGGTGAGCGACGAGGCGATCCGCGCCACGCTGACGATGTGCGGGCGACCGGAGACCGCGGCCTCCGCCCTCGTGCGCCGCGCGCTGCAGGCGGGCGGTCGCGACAACGTCTCGGTCGTCGTCATCGACGTCGTCGCCGGCGGCCTGCGAGCCGGCCGCGACGACGACACGGCCGGCCGGATGGCGGTGTCGGTCGGTACCGACTCGATGCTCGAGGGCACGACGATCCCGGTGCGCGCCCGATGACCGACGAGGGCATCGACGAGGAGACCGTCATCGTCACGCGCCGCGACCGTCGGCGCGCGGAGGCGCGGGCGGATGCCGGAGCGCACGGCGCAGAGACGACGGTGGATGCCGAGGACGACGAGGCGACCGTCGTCGTCGGCCGTTCCCGCCCGGTGGCATCCGACGTCGACGAGGCCACGATCGTGGTCGACCGCTCCCGGTCGGTGTCACCGGGCGACGACCAGGAGGCGACCGTCGTCGTCGACCGTTCCCGACCCGCATCGTCGGTCGAGGACCACGAGTCGACCGTCGTGGTCGACCGGTCGCGCCCGGCGTCGTTCGACAGGGATGAGTCGACGGTCGTCGTCGATCGCCCGGACGGCGCTTCCGTCGCGCCGTCGGGCCACGAGGAAACGATCGTGCGTCCCCGGCGCGGACTTCGTCGTCGGCGGAACACGGTGTTCGACGCCTCCTCCTCGCTCGATGACACGATCCCTCGGAGCGCGGTCTCGTTCGAGCGCCCGACCGAACCCGAGCCTCCGGCCATCTACAAGCCGCGCCCCGCCCCGCTCGTCCCGAAGGCGCCGCCCGTGGTCGGAGGCGGCTCGGCACCGACCCGCAACGAGGATCCCGCGCTGCCGTCCGTGGTGCGGCAGGGAGTGCGCCGCAGTCGCACGGCACTGCTCGCCTTCGTCGGTGCGTGCGCCGTGTCGGTCGCGGGGCTCGTGACCCTCGGCTTCGTCGTCTTCGCCTGAGCCGCGACTCCTCGCCTCGGCCGCGACTCTCTCCCGGCACCGGGTCGCCCGACACCCGGCGCACCGCATGGGGAACTCTCCCCATGCGGCGGTATTCCAGCACGCGGTTAGGATGATCAGGTGCGCCGAGCGGCCCGAGGCCGTTCGGCCCCAGTCGAGCACGGACCTGTGGGGGGAACACGGAATGAAGGCGCTGTCCTGGATGCGCGCGCGACCGAAGACGCTGGCGTCCGCCGCCGGCGTCACCGTCGGCGTGATCGCGATCACCACCATGGCCTTCACCTACGAGGGCTTCCCGACCACCAAGGTCGACCTGAACGACGGCGGTGTCTGGATCACCAAGACGTCGAGCCTGCTGGTCGGCCACTTCAACCACGAGTCCACGGTGCTCGACGGCGGTCTGCGCACGACCGGTGAGAACTACGACATCCTGCAGGATGCCACCAACATCCTCGTCGTCGACGAGAGTGCCTCCACGATGACCGCGGTCGATCCCGCCCGCGTCGCGCTCGGCGATTCGGCGGCGATCCCCGCCGCCTCCAAGGTCTCCCTCGGCAACCGCACCGCCGCGATCCTCGATCAGAAGACGGGCGAGCTGTGGGTCGTCCCCGTGCAGGGCGTGCCCGGATTCGAACCCGAGGTGCAGGACCCGGTCGCCGAACTCGGCGCCGACGCCGACGTCGTGGTCGGCAAGGACGGCACCGTCTACGGTCTCTCCGCCGAGCGGGGCGAGGTCGTCACGGTCCCCGTCGACGCCGAAGGCGAGGCGGGCGACCCCTCGGCCGCCTCCGTCGGCGAGATCGACACCTCGGCGCGGCCCACCATCACCGTCGTCGGCACGACACCGGTCGTGCTCGACGCCGCGGCCGGCATCGTCACCTCGCCGGGTGGCTTCCGCGCCGAGCTGCCGGGTGCGAACGAGGCGGTTCTGCAGACGGCATCCGCAGAGACGGATGCCGTCGCCATCGCCACCCCCGATGCCCTGGTGAGACTGCCCTTCGACGGCAGCGAGCCGAGCACGACCCAGGCCGGTGGCACCGGAACGCCCACCGCGCCGGTCTGGCTGCGCGGCTGCACGTACGGTGCCTGGGCGGGAACGGCGACGTTCATCCGTGAATGCCCCGGCAGTGCCAACGACGTCAACGCGACGGTCGAGGGTGCGTCAGACGTGCAGAGCCTCGTCTTCCGCGTGAACCGCGACGTCATCATCCTCAACGACGCCGTGGGCGGCGCGGCCTGGCTGGCCGACGAGAGCCTGCAGCGCGTAGACAACTGGAACGACCTCACCCCGCCCGAGGGCGAGACCGAGAACGAGGACGACTCCACCGAGGAGACCGTCGAGACGACCCTGCCCGAGCGCAAGGAGGAGAACACGCCTCCGATCGCCGAGGACGACTCATTCGGTGTGCGCCCCGGCGTGACGACCATGCTCCCGGTGCTCGACAACGACAACGACCCCGACGGCGACGTGCTGGTCGCGACACTGGCCGAGTCCCAGCCGTCGATCGGCGAGATCCAACAGGTGCAGAACGGCGGATCCCTGCAGATCGCGGTGGCCGGTGATGCGAAGGGCTCGACGACTTTCACCTACGAGGCCGACGACGGTCGAGGCGGCAAGGACACGGCGACCGTCACCCTCACGGTGTACGACGAGAGCATCAACACCGCTCCGGTGCCCAAGCGTAAGACGAGCCTGACGATCGAGACGGGCGGGACGGTCTCGTACAACATCCTCCCGGACTGGATCGATCCCGAAGGCGACGACGTCTACCTGAAGGACGTCGTTCCCGCGCCCGGTGACGAGGTCGACTTCAGCACCGACGGTCAGATCACCTACAAGGCCACCGCGAGCCTGCAGGGTCGCAAGGAGGTGCAGGTCACGGTCGCCGACGGATACGGCGAGAGCGCGACGGCATCCCTCACCCTCGATGTGCGCCCCGAGGGATCGACGAAGCCGAAGACCAACGCCGACCATGTCGTGACCCGCGTCGGCGAGCAGGTTACGATCGCCCCGCTCGCGAACGACACGAGCTCGGGCCGCGAGCCGCTGCGCCTCGGCCGCGTGAGCGAGGTGCCCGGCGCCACCGTGTTGCCCGACGCCCCGAACAAGACGTTCACCTTCACCGCGGACAAGGCCGATACCTATTACGTGCTGTACCTCGCGACCGCGGGCCCAGAGAACGGCGAGGGCATCGTGCGCGTCGACGTGCTCGAGGCGACCGAGACCGATCTGCCTCCGGTCGCCGTGCGCGACGTCGCGCTGCTGCCCACCGGTGGCGACGTGCTCGTGGGCGTGCTCGCCAACGACGTCGACCCCGCCGGCGGCATCCTCGTCGTGCAGTCGGTGTCGATCGAGGAGGACTCCGGCATCTCGGTGTCGGTCATCAATCACGAGACGCTGCGCATCACCGACCAGGGCGCGCTGACCGATCAGGCGCGCATCACCTATCGCATCTCGAACGGCTCGAAGTCGGCCGAGGGCGAGGTCGTGGTGATCCCGATCCCGGCACCCGACAAGTTACTCCAACCCGTCGTGAACGACGACACCGCGACGGTGCGCGCCGGTGACGTCGTCACGATCCCGGTGCTCGACAACGACACCCACCCGAACGACGACGTGCTGCACGTCGTGCCCGAGCTCGTCGAGCCTCTCGTCGATCCCGAGGACGGCGAGGCCTTCGTGTCGCAGGACACGGTGCGCTTCAAGGCCGGTCCGGTCGCGAAGACCGTCTATCTCACGTACGAAGCCGTCGATTCGCGTCAGCAGAAGGATGCCGGGTACGTCACCATCCAGATCCTGCCGGTCGACGAGGAGACGAACGCCGCTCCGCGTCCACAGGACCTCGTGGCGCGCGTGCTCGCGGGATCGACCGCCAACATCGCGGTACCGCTCGACGGCATCGATGCCGACGGCGACTCGGTCGAGTTGATCGACATCGCCTCGAACCCGACCAAGGGCCGCATCACCGAGACCGCGCAGAACTACTTCACCTACGAGGCCTTCGACGGCTCGGCCGGTGTCGACGTGTTCAAGTACCGCGTGCGCGACCGCCTCGGCAAGGAGGGCATCGCCACGATCCGCGTCGGCATCGCGCCGCCCGAGAAAGTCAATCAGGCGCCGTACGCGGTGAAGGATGCCGTCGTCGTACGGCCCGGTCGCGAGATCGCCGTTCCCGTGATGGAGAACGACTCCGATCCCGAGGGCGACAAGATCGTCCTGGTCGAAGACGGCCTGGAGGTGCCGACCGACACCGGTATCGAGGCGCGCGTCTCGGGAGACCGCGTGCTCGTGCAGGCGCCGGATCGTTCGCTCGAGACCTCTCTGCAGTACACGATCCGCGATACCCGGGGCGCGACCGCGACTGCCGCTCTGCAGATCACGGTCGACGACGACGTGCCCCTGCAGGCGCCGATCGCCCGCGATGACCGGGTGCGGCCCACCGACCTCACCGAGGGCACGATGGATGCCGACATCGACATCCTCGCCAACGACGAAGACCCCGACGGCACCACCGACCGGCTCGAGGTGACCCTCGGCGAGGGCGCGACTCAGCTCGATAACGGGATGGTGCGGGTCACCGTCACCGAGGAGCTCCAGCTCATCCGCTACACCCTCACCGACCAGGACGGCCTCGAGGCGTCGGCCTTCATCTTCGTGCCGGCCGAATCCGATCTGCGCCCGATCCTCGACTCCACCGAGCCGCTCGAGGTCATGAGCGGCGAGACGAAGGAAGTGCCGCTCGCCGACTACGTCACGGTCGCCGGCGGCGGCACGGCCCGCATCACCGAGCACGCCCGCGTGAGCGCCGTGCACGCGAACGGCGCCGACCTCGTGCAGGACGAGACGACGCTGGTCTACACCTCGGCCGACGGCTACTTCGGGCAGGACGCCCTCACCTTCGAGGTCACCGACGGCACCGGGCCCGACGACCCCGAGGGACGCAAGGCCACACTGAGCATCCCGATCAACGTGCTGCCGCCCGACAACCAGCAGCCGGAGTTCATCGGCACCGAGATGGTCGTCGCCGCGGGCGAGGACGCCGTGAGCCTCGACCTCGTGCCGCTGACGACCGACCCCGATCCCGAAGACGCCGGCGTGCACACGTACAAGTACGTCAGCGGTGCGGGCGACGGCATCAGCGCGCGAATCGACGGCCAGGAGCTGCTCGTCGAGGCGGGATCGGATGTCGCGAAGGGGACGGTCGCCTCCCTCAAGCTCGAGATCTCCGACGGCACGACCGAACCCGTCGAGGGTACGGTCACGGTGCGCGTGGGGGCATCGACCCGGCCGCTCCCGGCCGCGAACACCGACACGATCTCGGAGGCCGACCAGGGCAAGAGCATCACGGTGCCCGTGCTCGCGAACGACTTCAACCCGTTCCCCGAGACGCCGCTCAAGCTCCTGAACGCGTCGACCGAGTCGGGGTCGGGCGGTGCCGAAGTGCAGGGTGACGAGGTCGTGGTGACCCCCGCCGCGGACTTCGTCGGCACGATGGTCGTGCGCTACCGCATCCAGGACGCCACGAAGGATCCCGACCGCGAGGCCAACGGCCAGATCGTCGTGACGGTGCAGGGCGTGCCGGATGCCCCTGGCACCCCCACCGTGTCGAGCGTGCAGGATCGCACGGTCGTCGTCTCGTACGGCGCACCGTCGAACAACGGCGCCGAGATCACGAAGTACACGGTGCGCTCGGTGACGGGTAACCCGTACTCGAAGGAGTGCGGTTCGACGACCTGCACCCTCGACGGCCTCACCAACAACGTCGAGTACTCGTTCCAGGTCACGGCCACCAACCGCGTCGGCGAGTCCGAGCCGTCGGGCGGCTCGGCGATCGCGCGGCCGGACGCACGCCCCGACACACCCACCCCGCCGACGCTGAAGTTCGGTGACAAGTCCCTCGACGTGAGCTGGAAGACGCCCACCACCCCCGGGTCGCCGGTCGAGAGCTACACGCTCGAGATCTCGCCCGCGCCGCCGTCCGGCGTCACGCAGAAGCAGGTCACCGGCAACTCCATGACCTGGGAGGGCCTCGAGAACGGCGGCAACTACCAGGTGCGCGTTCAGGCCCACAACCGCGCGCCCGAGCCGTCGAGCTGGAGCGGATGGTCGGCATCCGAGATCCCGGCGGGCCCCCCGATGCCCGCCGCCGCGCCCAGGACCGCCGAGATCCAGGGCGTCGGCAACCAGGCGCAGATGCAGGTCTCGTGGGAGCCCGGCAGCGCCAACGGTGACGCGATCGACTCCTTCCAGCTCGAGGTGTGGGAGGGCAGCACCCTCCGAAACACCCTCACTCCGAACGCCGGAGCGCGCTCGCAGGCCGTCACCGTCGCGACGTCGGAGACGCCCTACACCTACCGCATCCGCGCGATCAACAAAGCGGGCTGGGGTGAGTGGAGCCCGATGTCGGCCCCGCGCCGTGGCGTGAACAAGCCCAGTGCGCCCTCGTTCTCGGCGGTCACCGACGGCGACCGGGCACTCACTCTCTCGTGGACGGCGGGTGCGCTCAACGGTGCGAAGAGCAGCGAGGTGCAGCACCAGTACTCGCTGAACGGCGGCGGCAGCTGGGCGGCGATCCCGGGCAACAACGTGATCTCCGGTCTCAACAACGGCACGACGTACAACGTCGTCCTACGGTCGGTCTCGACGGTCGACGGCACCACCTACGCCAGCGACGGCTCGGCCACGCGTTCGGGCCGCCCCTACGGCCCGCTCAGCCAACCCGGCCTCTCGACGCAGCAGAACGCCACCAGCGTGACGTTCTCGTGGAACGGCAACCAGTCGATGAACGGTCGCGACCTCCGATCCGTCGAGATCCGGATCGACGGCGGCGGATGGGAGGGCGTCGGAGCGACCGGCTCGCGAACGGTCGGCAACGGCTACAGCCAGCAGCACTCCATCACCGTGCGCGTGACCGACTCGGCAGGCCAGACCATCGAGCGTTCGGCCAACGAGACCTCCGGATCGAAGCCGCCGCCCAGGGCCTGGGTCACCTCGAGCGGTGACGCGAACGGCCAACCCAACTGCAACGACGGCACCTGCTCGTACTTCTACGTCACGATGCGCGACTTCCCGCCCAACAAGACGATGTACCTGCAGTGCGCGAGCAACGCGCCCGCCCCGTACGGCGGCACGTTCGGCGGCCGCAACGTCACGACCGACGGCAACGGCAACTACGAGGAGCGCATCGGCTGCTACCTCGGCATGCGCCGCGGCACGATCGAGGCCTGGGTCGTCATCGACGGCACGGCCTACGAGCACAGGACCTGGCAGTGATGCCGCACCACGCCCCCGCACGCGAAGACACCCCACGAGAACAGGGAACGACACACTCATGACCATGACTCCCGAGCAGGCCACCTGGTTCCAGGGGACGTTCCACCGTCTCGTCGAGAACGTCGACAAGGCGGTGCAGGGCAAGCAGGAGATCGTCGGCCTGGTGATCTCCGCGATGCTCGCCGAGGGGCACGTGCTGCTGGAGGATGCGCCGGGCACCGGCAAGACGAGCCTCGCGAAGGCCCTCGCCGCCACCGTGCAGGGCACCAGCGCGCGCATCCAGTTCACGCCCGATCTGCTGCCCTCCGACGTGACCGGCGTCACGATCTACGACCAGCAGCAGCACCGGTTCGAGTTCCACAAGGGCCCGATCTTCGCGTCGATCGTGCTCGCCGACGAGATCAACCGCGCCTCGCCGAAGACCCAGTCCGCCCTGCTCGAGGTCATGGAGGAGTCGCGCGTCACCGTCGACGGCGTCACGCACGAGACCGGACGCCCGTTCCTCGTGATCGCGACGCAGAACCCGATCGAGCAGGCCGGAACCTACAAGCTGCCCGAGGCCCAGCTCGACCGCTTCCTCATCAAGACGTCGATCGGCTACCCCGACCTCGCCGTCACCGAGAGCATCCTGGCGGGAGCATCCGACCGCAACCCCTCCGCCGGCCTCGCCGCGATCATCACCACCAGTGCGGTCGCCGACATGGCCGACCTCGCCTCCACGGTGCACGTCGAGCCCGCCGTGCTGCGGTACACCGCCGAGCTCGCCGAGGCGACCCGCACCGACTCGGCGACCCGTCTCGGGGTCTCGGTGCGCGGCGCGATCGCGATGATCCGCATCGCGAAGGTGTGGGCCGCCGCCCATGGTCGCCACTTCGTGCTGCCCGACGACATCAAGGCCCTCGCCCGCCCCGTCTGGCAGCACCGCATGCTGCTCGACGCCGAGGCCGAGTTCGCCGGCACGTCGAGCGAGACCGTGATCGCCCGGGTTCTCGACTCCGTGGCGGCCCCGCAGGCGCGAACGGCGGCCTGATGACCACGGAGGCCCTGCAGAGCACGCACCCCACGATCGACCGCGACGCCGGCTGGCGCGACATCGCGGCCGTCGTCGGTGTGCGGATGCTCGCGCGCCTCCGTCTCATCGCGCAGGCGGTGCGTCCGCTCGCGTGGGTGCTCATGGGCCTCGCCGTCGGATTCTGGATCCTCGGGCAGGTCGCCGGCTGGGCGGAGTTCACGATCACCGCCCTCGTCATCGCGATCGCCGTCGCGCTGTGCGCACTGTTCCTCATCGGCCGCACGGCCTACGACGTCTCGCTCGACCTCGCCCGCACCCGGGTCGTGGTGGGGGAGCGGGCGATCGGCGCCCTCACTCTCGCGAACCGCGGAACTCGCGCCATCCTGCCGTCGCGGGTCGTGCTTCCGGTCGGCTCGGGTCGAGGGGAGTTCGGCATCCAGCGCCTCGCCCCGGGTGCCGAGGCCGAGGAGCTCTTCGCGATCCCCACGCAGAAGCGCGGCGTCGTGAAGGTCGGTCCGGTGAGCGTCGTGCGCGGCGATCCCCTCGGTCTCTTCGAGCGCGCCCGGCGCAGCGACGAACCGGTCGATCTCTTCGTGCACCCGCGCACGATCCTCTTCGACGGCCAGTCCCTCGGATTCCTCCGCGATCTCGAGGGCATGCCGGCGACGGACCTGTCGCGCGACGACGTCTCGTTCCACGCCCTCCTCGAGTACCAGCCGGGGGACGACCTGCGTCACGTGCACTGGAAGTCGACCGCCCGCACCGGCACGATGATGGTGCGCCAGTACGAGGAGACCCGCCGTTCGCACTTCGTGATCGGCCTGTCGCGCTCGACCGGTGACTACGCCCGCGAGGAGGACTTCGAGCTCGCGATCTCGGCCGCCGGATCGATCGGCCTGCGCGCTCTGCGCGATTCGCAGCGCGTCGACATGCGGGTGCAGGGCCGGGAGCTGCCGTCGAGCACGGGAAAGCAGCTGCTCGACTCGCTCTCGGCCGTCGAGAACTCCAAGCCCCGCGAGGGCGGCATCGCCGAACTCGCCGGCGTTCTCGCGGCCAGCATGCCCCTCGCCAGCATCGTCGTGCTGGTGTGCGGATCCAAGGTGCGCGCCGAAGACCTGCGGCTCGCGTGCGCGCGGCTGCCCTTCGGGGCACGCGTGCTCGCGATCGTCACCGATTCCACGCTGTCCTCGCCCGAGCTGCGCCGCATCGGCGATGCCGACGTCGTGACGATCGGCGCGTTGGAGCAGATCCCCCTCGCCCTGCAGAAGGTGCTCGCATGACCGCGCCCGTGATCCCGGCCGCGCCCGAGACGCTGCCGCTGCGCCGCTGGATCCTCGATCTCGTCGCCACGGCGCTGCTCGTCGGCGCCATCCTCCTGGGCTTCTGGCCCACATTCGCCGGCGGCTCGTTCCTGTCCGCCGCGATCGGCGGGCTTCTCCTCGGCCTCGCGGTCGCCGGGGTCTCGGCCTGGCGGCGCTGGGGCATCCTGATCATCGCCGGCCTCACGATCGCCGTGTACTTCGTCTTCGGGGGCGCACTCGCGCTTCCCGGCACGACGATCGCCGGGTTCGTGCCGACGCTCGACACGCTCCTGATGCTCGCGCTGGGCGTGGTCACGTCGTGGAAGCAGATGCTCACGACCGTCGCGCCGGTGTCGGCCGCCGACGGCCACCTGCTCGTGCCGTTCCTGCTGGCGCTCGTCGCGTCGGTCGTGACGGCCTCCCTGGCGCTCAAGCTGTCGAACGTCGCGTGGGCGCTGATCCCCGCCGGCACGCTGCTCGTGCTGGTGATCGCGCTCGGCACCCCCGAGACCGCGTTCCCGCTCGTGCAGGGACTCGTGTTCGCGGTCGTGGCCATCGCCTGGATGGCGCTGCGTCAGCTGTGGGCCCCGCAGAACTCGGCGATCTCGGTGAGCGAGGTCGATCCCTCCCGTGCCGCGCACATGCGCCTGCGCCGGCTGCTGGCGGGCGCGGCCGTGCTCGCGATCGCTGCGGGCGCGGGCATCGCGTCGTCGGCCGTCGCCGCCCCCGCCGAGACCCGCCACGTGTTCCGCGACGTGATCATCCCGCCGTTCGACATCCGCGACTACCCGAGCCCGTTGCAGGCGTTCCGCAAGAACGTGCGCGACGAGAAGGTCAAGACGCTCTTCACGGTGCGCGGCCTGCCCGAGAAGGCGCGCATCCGGATCGCCGTCATGGACCAGTTCGACGGCATGGTCTACAACGTCACCGACGGAGGACCGGGGTCGTCGAGCGCGTTCACGCCGCTGCGCTCCGACATGTCGCCCGAGGCCGAGGGGATCCCGGTCACCCTGCAGGTCGAGATCGCCGAGTACAGCGGGGTGTGGGTGCCGGATGCCGGGGCCGTCTCCGAGATCGAGTACACGGGAGACCGCGCCGAAGAGCTGCGCCGCGGCACGTTCTACAACGCCGAGACCGGCACGGCGGTGGCGACGTCGCGCCTCTCGGCGGGAGACACGTACACCGTCGACACCGTGATCCCGAACGAGGTCGACGACGATCGGCTCGCCGAGGTCGCTTTCGGCAACGTCGCCCAGCCCAAGCAGAGCAACGTGCCCGAGGAGCTCACCTCGCTCGCCGCCGAGACGGTCGCGAAGGCCGAGTCGCCGATCGAGCAGGTGCGTGCGCTCGAGACGATGCTGGCCGACGGCGGGTTCTTCAGCCACGGCCTCGAGGGCGAGGTGATCTCTCGCGCCGGCCACACCGCGGAGCGCATCTCGACTCTCGTGGGCGGCGACCAGATGATCGGTGACGACGAGCAGTACGCGGTCGCCATGGCACTGCTCGCCCGCGAGGTCGGCATCCCCGCCCGCGTCGTGATGGGGTACTACCCCGATGAGGAAGACGCGAAGGCGGCCGAGTTCGCCGCCACCGGTGATGACGTGCATGCGTGGGTCGAGGTGAACTTCGAGGGCGTGGGGTGGCTGCCGTTCAACCCGACCCCTCCCGAGGACCAGGTGCCGAACGACCAGAACACCAAACCGCGGGTCGACCCCAAGCCGCAGGTCCTGCAGCCGCCGCCCCCGCCGCAGGAGCCGGTCGATCTTCCCCCGACTCTGCCCGACGACCGCAAGTCCGAGGACGAGACGCTCAACATCCTCGGCATCCTGGGTACGATCCTCGCGATCGGCGGGATCACGCTCGCGATCCTCGCCATCCTCGCTTCGCCGTTCATCGTGATCGGCGCGTGGAAGGCGGCCAAGCGCCGTGCGCGTCGCAGCGCCGCGCGCACCTCCGATCGCATCAGCGGCGGCTGGGACGAACTCACCGATCGCGCCACCGACTACGGCGCGCGGATCGCTCCGGGCGGCACGCGCGTCGAGGACGCCGCGACCGTCGTCGCCACGCTCGATGTGCCGAAGGCGGCCGCTCTGGCGCAGCGGGCGGATGCCGAGATCTTCGGCCCGACCGATCCGACGCCCGCCGACGTCGAGGCGTTCTGGAGCGAGGTCGACGACATCGTCGGCGGCCTGGGCAAGGAGGCCGGCTTCTGGCGGCGCTGGAAGGCGCGGGCGAATCTGCGCTCGCTCCTCGGCGGAACGGCTCTGTCGCACGGCTTCCAGAACCTGAAGGATGCCGCTGCCGCCCGTGTCGCCGACTCGGCGGACGCGCGCGCACGCCGCGAACCTGGCACCATCGAGAACAACGACCGCACTACCGCCCCCGAGAGCGAGAACCCATGACCCAGCTCCCCTTCGGGCAGATCGCCCCGATCTCCCGGCGCGCGGTCGCGTACCTCATCGACGCGCTGATCGCCGGCGGTCTGGCGATCGTACTCAGCGTCGTGCTCGGCATCGCCGCCGCGCTCTCGGGCGGACTCGAAGCGTCGCTGCTGACGGTGACCATCGGCGGGCCGCTCGTCGGGCTGGTGCTGCTGGGCTGGTTCGTCGTCTACACGAACATGCAGGCCGGTGCGGGGTCGATCGGCATGCGGGCACAGGGCCTGCGCCTCGTGTCGGAGACCGACGGGTCGCCGATCGGTTTCGGCCGCGCCCTCGTGCGCAACGTCATCTTCGGTCTCGCCGCCGGCATCGTCGTGGGGTATTTCACGCCGCTGTTCGACGGGTCGGGCCGCTTCCAGGGATGGCACGACAAGGTCGGCCGGTCGCTCATGCTCGACGCCCGAGCCGAGGGCGGGATCGTGCCGATCGCGGCGCCGGCGACCACGGCCGTTCCGACCATCGACACCGCGTCGCCGACGTACCCCGCATCGTCCGCTCCGGCGCAGCCGCCCGCGATCCCGGGCCTGCCCCACCCCGGATCGTACGGAGCCCCGCACGCCCCGACCCCGAACGCTCCGGTCTCGCCCTACGCGGCGCCGGCCGCTCCTGGTCAGCCACCCGCCGCTCCGCCCGCCGCGGTGGGGGGTCCGCAGGCCCCTCCGGCTCCGGCCGAGGCCTACGCGCCGTCGGCACCCGTGTTCTCCGCTCCGGCGACGCCGGCCGCGCCGATCGGCGGGGGCGGCGACCTGATCGCCTTCGTCCCCGGAGTGACGCAGGATGCTCCGCCGCGGCCGCCGCAGCCCTCGGCCCCGGCACCGGCCGCTCCCGAATCGGAGCCCGTCGCCCCGGCGCCGCCCGCGCCCCCGGCACCGGTCGCCGATCCCACGCTCGCCGCGCCCGCATCCGTCTCACCCCCCGCGCCGCCCGCGCCCGCCGCCCCGGCGCCCCTCGTCGACGACCCCGACGTCGAGTCGACCCGCATCAGCATCCCCGGGCACCGCCTCATCTTCACGTGGGACGACGGCACCCGCGTCTCGGTCTCGCGTCGCACCGTGTTCGGTCGCAATCCCGGCCCCGAGGAGGGAGCGGCGACCGTGGCCGTGCGCGACGAGACGCTCTCGCTCTCGAAGACCCACTTCGAGGCCGCCGCAGAGATCTCGGGCGGATGGGTACTCGACCGCCACTCGACCAACGGCACCACGATCGTGCGCGAGGGTCAGCGCATCGCCTGCCCGCCCGGGCAGCGCGTGCCGATTCGGCTCGGCGACGCGATCGAGATCGGCGACCGCATCGTCACGGTCGGAGGGTACGCATGAGGCCCGGACTGGTCGTCTCGTCGGGGGCGGCGACGCACGCGGGTCTGCGTCGACCGCTCAACGAGGACGCCTATCTCGCCACCTCGCCCGTGTTCGTCGTCGCCGACGGCATGGGCGGGCACGAGGCGGGGGAACGTGCGAGCGCGGCCGTCATCGCCGAGTTCGCCTTCTCGATCGGGCGCATGGCGCTCGAACTCGACGACGTGCGCCGAGCGTTGGCCACGGCGCGCGAGCGCGTCGAGGAGCTGTCGACCTCGGGAAACGGCCGTGCGGGCACGACTCTCAGCGGCGTCGTGATCGCCGATGTCGACGGCATGGGCTACTGGCTTGCGGTGAACATCGGCGACTCGCGCACCTATCGCTTCGCCGATCGCGAGCTCGAGCAGATCAGCGTCGACCACTCGGTCGTGCAAGAACTCATCGAGGCCGGCGAACTCACGCCGCAGGATGCGCTGACCGACCGTCGGCGCAACATCATCACCCGGGCGATCGGCGCCTCCAGCACCGGCGACGCGGATTACTGGATGTTCCCGGCCGAGCTGGGCGATCGGATGCTGGTGTGCTCCGACGGCCTCACCTCGGAGGTGTCGGATGAGCGCATCCGCCACATCCTCGGCACGACGCCCGATCCGCAACGGGCGGCCGACGCGCTCATCGAGGCGGCCGTGGCCGCCGGCGGACGCGACAACATCACCGTCATCGTCGCCGATGCGGTCTCCGTCGCCTCGCGGCCGGGCACCCTGCTCGCGACCGACGACGACATCGACATGAACACGCGTCCGCGTGAAGCCGCAGCAGGAGGGGGCCGCTGATGCAGACCATCTATCGCCCGGGCCAGTGGAATCTCATCGTGATCCCCGGCGCGCTCGTCGCGCTGCCGCCGGACGCCCCGACCGAGGTCGTGTCGACCCTGTGGGAGCGGCTCCCCGCGCACAAGACGCTGGCGACGGTGGTCGACGTGCTCACGACGCAGGCGGGCGGGTCGTTCACCGCGCTGCCGCCGTTCGTCGCGGCGGTCGCCGAGGGCGCCGATGTGCGCATCGCGCTGCGCGGCGGGGTCACCGCCCGTGTGACCGCGACCGATGGCGCCCACGAACTCTCCGGTGCCGAGGTGACGACGTGGAGCGAGCGCTTCGTCGGCGGAGCCTCGCGCATCGAGATCACGGTCGAGACCGTCGAGGGTGACGCGGGTCTGCCGGTGCATACCGGAATCGTGCGCGCGGCAGCCGTGAGCGCCGATCTCGAATCCGACGACGCCGCTCCGCTGGCGGGTGCGCTCGGGCCGGCGCCGGTCGTCGTCGCCACGCACGACGGTGCCTCGGCCACGGCGCTCGCCGCCGCCCCCGTGCCGCTCGCCCTGTTCGGAGGCGCGGCGCTCGGAGCGGATGCCGCCATCAGCGCCCCGCTCGTCGGCGCCGTTCCGGTACCCCCGGCCGTGTCGCCCCCGCCCGTGGCCGCGCCGTCGGTGGGGGTGACTCCGGTCGTACCGGCATCCGTCTCCTCCCCGCCTGCCGCCGCCGTGCCGATCATCCCCGCGCCGCCGGCAGAGGACGCGACGGACGCGACGGATGCGCTGGCCGCCCCGGAGGATGCCGCTCCCGAGCACGCCTCCCCCGACGACGATGCGCGCGAGGATGCGGCGCCCGAGGATGCGGCGCCCGAGGACGCTGCCCCCGAGTCGGCGGACGCCGGGTCCGCGGTCGACGCCGCCCCCGTGACCGAGGAGATCCCCGAACAGCGCGCCGAGTCCGGCCCGCTGCCCGTGATCGACGGTGTCACTCTGGTGCCCGCCGAAGACACGATCACGCCGGACGACGATGACATCTTCGACCAGCTCTTCGGGGCGACGGTGCACACCGCACCGGCACCCGCCGACGCTCCGCCGGTACCGCCGCTGCCCGCGCAGGGCGATCACGACGGTGCGACGATCTCGGCCGCCGAGCTGCGCGCCCTGCGCCAGCAGCCCGCCTCGGCCGACGAGACGCCGACCGCCGTGCTGCCCGTCGCCGGTGCAGCCGACGGTTCGACCGTCGGCCGTCTGCGGGTATCGAGTGGACAGGTCGTCGAGCTCGATCGCACCGTGATCATCGGGCGCCGTCCGCGCTCCACGCGGGCCAGCGGAGCGAGCCTCCCGCACCTGATCGCCGTCGAGAGCCCGCAGCAGGACATCTCCCGCAGCCACCTCGAGGTGCGCCCCGAGGGCGACACCGTGGTCGTGATCGACCTGCACACCACGAACGGATCGACGCTGCTGCGTCCAGGCGCCGACCCCGTGCGGCTGCACCCGGGCGAGCAGACGCTCGTGCTCACCGGCGACGTGGTCGACCTCGGCGACGGGATCACCGTCGCCTTCGAGGACCTGCCGTGAATCGTCGCCCCTCACCGCCGCCCGACCTTCCCGGCTTCACCTATGTGGAGCCGCTGGGCACCGGCGGCTTCGCCGACGTCTTCCTCTACGAGCAGGAGATGCCGCGGCGACGGGTCGCCGTGAAGGTGCTGCTCGCCGACCGCATCTCGAGTGGATCCGCCCAGGAGTTCGCCGACGAGGCCAACGTCATGGCGATGCTCTCGACGCACCCCGCGATCGTGACGATCTACCAGGCCGGTGTCGCGGGCGACGGCCGCCCGTACCTCGTCATGGAGTACTGCCCGCGTCCGAACCTGCAGCTGCGTGCCCGCAAGGAGCCGTTCTCGGTCGCCGAGGCGCTGCGCGTCGGCGTGCAGGTCGCCGGCGCCGTCGAGACGGCGCATCGCGCCGGGGTGCTGCACCGCGACATCAAGCCCGCGAACATCCTCGTCACCGAGTACAACCGCCCGGCCCTCACCGACTTCGGCATCGCGTCGACCACCGGTGCGACCACCGAGGCGTCCGGCATGTCGATCCCGTGGTCGCCGCCCGAGTCGTTCGCCGAGCCGCCCACGAGCGGCCCGCGCACCGACGTCTGGGCCCTCGGGGCGACGCTGTTCACGCTGCTCGCCGGGCGCTCGCCGTTCGAGCGCCCGGGCGAGCGCAATTCCAGCGCCGATCTCATCGAGCGCATCGAGCGCGCGGCACTGCCGCACCTCGGCCGGCCCGACTCCCCGGAGAGCCTCCAGCGGCTGCTCGAGCGGGCCATGGCGAAGAACCCCGACGACCGCTTCCCGAGCGCGGTCGCCTTCGCACGGGCGTTGCAGAAGGTGCAGATCGAGCTGTCGCACTCGGTCACCCCGATCGACATCGTCGACGAGCATCCGTCCGCCGAAGAACTCGAAGACGACGACGACGGTCTGACCCGGGTGCGCGAGGTCGTCAGCATCGACCCCGACATGGCGACCTCCACCCGCCCCTCGGCCACGACGCAGCGCCACACCCCGCCCCGCACGCCCGAGGTGCCCCGCTTCGACGCGCCGGTCGTGCCGTCGGCGTTCGAGCAGACGCAGCTTCGGCCCTCGGCCGCGCCGGTGCCCCCGCCCGTCCCCGACGACGAGCGCACCCTGCTGCGCGCGCCGCAGGTGGTCGCGCCCGAGGCCCCGGTGTTCGTCCCGGCACCGTCGGCAGCCGGTGCCCCGGCGGCTCCCGCGCCGGCGACGACGGATGCCCGGCGCTCGCGCGCGGGCCTCTGGATCGGTCTCGCCGCCGCAGCGGTGGTGCTCGTGATCGGCGGCATCGTCGGACTCAACCTGCTCGTCGCGGGCCTCGAACCCGAACCCGCCCCTCAGGCATCCGAAGACGCGCAGCCGCAGGATGTCGTGCCGGACGTGGTCCCCACGCTCGCCGCGCCGACGGGTACGCGCGAGGGCTCGACCGTCACGTTCACCTGGACGAACCCCTCTCCGCAGGAGGGCGACAGCTACCTCTGGCACCAGGTGCGCCTCGACGATGTCGGCGAGCAGAAGCAGACAGCCGAGACGACGGTGCAGGTCGAGAGCCCGGCGGGCGATATCGTGTGCATCGAAGTGATGCTTCGGCGCGAGGACGGAAGAGCCTCGGAGCCGGTACGGGGGTGCGTGGAGTGAGCGGTACGACCGGAGTGACCGTCGAGTTCGCCGGGGAATACTTCCCCATCGAGCGCGGGGGCCGATTCATCGTGGGCAGAGAAGGGGATCTCGAGCTCGACGACAATCTTTTCCTGCACCGGCATTTCCTCGAGATCACGGATGCCGACGGGCTGTGGTGGCTGTCGAACGTCGGCACGCGGCTGACGGCGACCGTGACCGATTCGGCCGGCGGGGTGCAGGCCTGGCTCGCGCCCGGCGCCCGACTGCCGCTGGTGTTCGAGAAGACCACGGTGGTCTTCAGCGCGGGGCCGACGACCTACGAGCTCACCCTGCACGCCGCGGAGCCCGCGTTCCGCGCGACCCGGCGCGACCACGATGACGGCGGTGCGTCGACCATCGGGGACGTGCCTCTGACCCTCAGCCAGAAGCTGCTGATCCTCGCCCTCGCCGAGCCGCAGCTGCGCCGTGACGGCACGGGCATGAGCGACATCCCCACATCGGTGAAGGCCGCCGAGCGGCTGGGCTGGACGGTCACCCGCTTCAACCGCAAGCTCGACAACGTGTGCGACAAGTTCGACCGCGTGGGCGTGCCCGGCATGCGCGGAGGGCAGCGCAGCTTCGCCACGAACCGCCGTGCCCGCCTGGTCGAGCACGTGATCGCCTCGCGTCTCGTCAGTCGCGAGGACCTTCCGCTGCTCGACATCTCGCACGCCGACGAGGTCGAAGGGGAGCAGGAGTGATCTGGGAGATCGACGACGGCACGTCCGTCGTCGAGGGTCTCGACGCGCACGGACGCCCCGACCCGGCGTACGCCGCGTCGCTGGGTCTGCTGCCCGCGCGCACGGGATCGCGTGTGCTCGCCTCGCTCCTCGAGTGGGCCGTGGCGGTGCTCGTCGCGCTCCCGGCTCTGATCGTGCTGACACCGGTCCTCGTCGACAGCGCCTCCGGCGGGTTCGACGTAGACGCGTTCTTCGCCCGCGGCGATCTCGTCTGGGTGATCGTCGCGGTGGCGGTCTCGCAGGTGCTGACCCTGGCCTACGTGATCGTGCAGCTGGTGCTGCACGGACGCAAGGGCGTGACGCTGGGCAAGGCCGTGTGCGGCATCCGTTCGGTGAACGTGCGCACCCTGGAGCGCCCGAAGTTCTGGCGCGGAGCCGTCGTGCGCTACCTCCTCGCCTACGCCTCGCTGATCGTGCCCGTGATCGGCCCGGTGCTCGTGATCGCCCTGTCGCCGCTCTTCGACATCGAACGCCGCGGGCGCGGGTGGCTCGACCTCGCCGCCGGCACCTGGTTCGTCGACGTGCGCCGGGGACTCAACCCCTACGACCAGAAGCGCATGCGCATCGCTCGCAAGAGCGTCAAGATCTCGGAGCACGAGGAGAAGGCGCCGCTGCCCTCGCTCGCGACCCCGATCGACCGAGACGCCCCCGCCGAGTACGTGCCGAGCGCGCGCCTCTCGGGTGGGGTCATCGGAGCGCACCGGTCGCAGACGCCCGCGGAGAAGACGGATGCTCAGGCTCCGGGCTTGATGGTCGCCACGGTGCCGCCGTCGCTCGCGACCGGCGCTCCTCCCGTGTTCCCGGTCGCTCCGGCCGCGGCTCCCGCTCCGGCCGTACCCTCACCCGCACCGCCCGCCTCGGTTCCCTCCGCAGCGGTCGTGTCGCCGCCCCAGGCCCCGGCGGCTCCGGCGCCGGCCGCCGTCTCGGATGCCGCGGCTCCCGCGCCATCCGCCCCCGCATCCGTTGCTCGGGCCGAGGTCGGCGACGGCATCCGCGCCGTGCTCGTGCTCGACTCGGGCGCGCGCGTCGAGGTGCGCGGAACCACCCTCTTCGGGCGATCACCCGCTGCTGCGGCCGGCGAGGGCGAAGCGCAGCTGATCCCCGTTCCCGACGAGACCCGCTCGGTCTCGAAGACCCACGTGGCCGTGATGCCCGCGCGCCGCGGCGTGTTCGTGGTCGACCGTGCGTCGACCAACGGGAGCGCGATCATCCGCGACGGAGCCGAGACGCCGCTCGTCGCCGGGCACCCCGCCGAACTGCGCACGGGTGACACCGTGCGTTTCGGAGACCGCACGATGCGGGTGGAGCAGGCATGACCGGGGCCGTGCGCCCCACCGCCGCAAGACGAGAGACGCGCCCCGGGCGCGGTGAGGATCGACGATGAGAGTCAAGCTGACCCTGCGCCGCCCCGCGGCACCCCTGACCGACATCGTCGTGATGGCCGACTCGACGGCCACCGTGGCCGACGTCGCGCGGCAGATCGCGTCGAGCGATCCGACCCGCAGCATCCCCGCATCGCCGACCGACGTGCTCACCCTCTCCGTCGCCCCGCCGACGAGCGAGCAGCTCACCATGCTCACCCCCGACCTGCTCGTCGGCGACGCCCCGCTCGGCTCCGGTTTCCTCGCGGAGGTCGTGAACCTCGGTCCGAACCGGGCATCCGTCGGCACCGCCGGGGCGCGCCCCGCCGCCGTTCTCACGGTGGTCGCCGGCCCCGCGACGGGCCAGGAGTTCGCCCTGCCCATCGGGCACTTCCTCATCGGTCGCGACGCCGCGAACGACGTGACGATCGCCGACCCGCTCGTCTCGAAGCGCCACGCGCGCATCGAGGTCGCGACGACCTTCGTCGAGATCGTCGACCTGAACTCGGCCAACGGCATCCTCGTCGACGGCGGCCTCGTGCAGCGCCTGCGCGTGATCCCCGGCCAGCGCTTCACCCTCGGCGACTGCGAGTTCGTCGTGCACCTCGTGAGCGACTTCGACGGCTCCGCGGCCGGAGACCCCGTGCTCGAGCGCGGCGGAGCGCTGCTGTTCAACCGCAGCCCGCGGGTCGAGCCCCGCTTCACCGGCGAAGAACTCGACGAGCCCCGCTACCCCCGCGACCAGGTGCAGCGTCTCTTCCCCTGGCCGATGCTGGTCGCCCCGATCCTGCTGGGCGCCGCGATCTACGCCATGAGCGGCAACCCGCGCTCGCTTCTCATCGTCTTCATGTCTCCGCTGATGATGTTCGGAAACTTCATCTCGCAGAAGACGAACCTCGGTCAGCGCCTGCGCAAAGAGGTCGAGAAGTTCGAGGAGCACTTCGAGCGGCTCGAGGAGAAGCTCTATCTCGCCCAGCCCCGCGAGCGCGAGGTGCGTCAGAACGAGGTGCCGGCGGTCGCCGTCGTCTTCGACGAGGCGATGCGTCTCGGCCCGCTGCTCTGGACCCGTCGCCCCGAGCACTGGAACTTCCTCGCGGTGCGATTGGGCACCTGTACCGACGAATCGCGCACGCGCATCAAGCGCGCCGACATCCCCGAGGCGCTGCCCGAGTACCTCGAGCGCGTCGACCGCCTCGAGGAGCGGTACAAGATGATCGACGACGTGCCGATCCTCGAGTCGCTGCAGAGCTCGGGATCGATCGGCGTCGCCGGCCCCACCTCGCTCGCCAGCGACGCCCTGCGCGGTCTGGCGGTGCAGCTGTTCGGCATGCACTCGCCCAACGAGCTCGTCACCGTCGCGCTCACCGAACCCGGGTGGGCCAACGAGCTCGACTGGCTCAAGTGGCTTCCGCACACCTCCAGCGAGCGCAATCCGTTCAAGGACGTCGCCCTCGCCGACTCCGCCTCGACCGGCACGGCGCTGCTCAACGGTCTCGAGGAGATCGTGCTCCGCCGCTCGCGTGAGGCGAAGTCGCAGCGCCCGCCCTACGGCGACGACTGGGATCCGATGTACTACGGAACCGACGTCAAGCGGGCCGCCGAAGAGGCGACGTTCCCCGGGCAGACCGCGATCCTCGTGATCGTCACGAACGATGCGCCGGTCGACCGTGCGCGCCTCACGCAGATCCTCGAGCGGGGAGCGGATGTCGGCGTCTACGGCCTCTTCGTCGCCCCGGTGGTCGAGTCGCTGCCGGCCGCCTGCCGTTCTTTCGTCGACGTCTCGGCGGGCCTCGAGCACGCGCGGGTCGGCACGGTGCGCAACGGCGTCGCCTACGACGACGTGCGCGTCGAGGGCGTCTCGCACTCGTACATGACGATGTTCGCCAAGCGTCTCGCTCCGGTGGTCGATTCGAGCACCGTGATCGAGGACTCCTCCGACATTCCGAACTCGGTGATGTTCCTGTCGCTCGTCGGCACGGAACTGGCGTCCGATCCCCACGCGGTGATCGACCGCTGGCGACAGAACAACACGATCCTCGACCGCTCCGGCGCGCCGCAGTCGCGCCTGAAGAAGGCGGGCAACCTGCGCGCCATCATCGGGCAGTCGCAGACGGATGCCATGACCCTCGACCTGCGCACGCAGGGGCCGCACGCCCTCGTCGGTGGTACCACCGGCGCCGGTAAGAGCGAGTTCCTGCAGGCGTGGGTGCTCGGCATGGCGGCGGCGCACAGCCCGGACCGGGTGACGTTCCTCTTCGTCGACTACAAGGGTGGATCCGCCTTCGCGGACTGCGTCGATCTGCCGCACTGCGTGGGACTGGTCACCGACCTCAGCCCGCACCTCGTGCGTCGGGCGCTCACGAGCCTGCGCGCCGAGCTGCACCACCGCGAGCACCTCTTCAACCGTAAGAAGGCGAAGGACCTCCTCGAGCTCGAGAAGCGCCGCGACCCCGAGACCCCGCCGGCCCTCGTGCTCGTGATCGACGAGTTCGCGGCGCTCGCCGGAGAGGTGCCCGAGTTCGTCGACGGCGTCGTCGACATCGCTCAGCGCGGTCGCTCCCTCGGCATCCACCTGATCATGGCGACCCAGCGGCCCGCGGGCGTCATTAAGGACAACCTGCGTGCCAACACCAACCTGCGCGTGGCACTGCGCATGGCCGACGAGTCCGATTCGAAGGACGTCGTCGACGACCCGGTGGCGGCGTCGTTCCCGCCCTCGCTCCCCGGTCGCGGGATCGCGAAGACCGGCCCCGGTCGTCTCGTGCCGTTCCAGTCGGCGTACGCCGGCGGATGGACCACCGACGAGGTGCAGCAGGCCGAGGTCAAGGTGGCCGAGCTGCGGTTCGGATCGATCCAGACGTGGGAGGCCGACCAGGCGCCCGAGTCCGACTCGCACGACGAGGACCTCGGCCCGAACGACCAGAAGCGCATCGTCTCGTCGCTCGTCGCGGCATCCTCGATCGCCGGCATCCCGGCCCCGCGCCGCCCGTGGCTCGACGACCTCGAGCGCGCGGTCGACATCCGCGATCTGCCGGTGCTGGGTGACGGGCAGATCCTGCTCGGCAAGATGGACGTGCCCTCTCGGCAGATGCAGGAGCCCGCGTACTTCGTGCCCGACAAGGACGGTTCGCTCCTCGTGTACGGCACGAGCGGCTCGGGCAAGTCGACCGTGCTGCGCACCGTCGCGATCGCGGCCGGGTTCCACGCGGCGCACGCCGACGTCGAGGTCTACGGCCTCGACTTCGGGTCGGGTGCGCTGAAGAGCCTCGAGGTCCTGCCGCACGTCGGATCGATCATCGGGGGCGATGATGCCGAGCGCGTGCAGCGCATCCTGCGCTCGCTCGCGCGCGTGCTCGACGATCGCGGCAAGCGCTTCAGTGCCGCCAACGCCTCGAGCCTCACCGAGTACCGCGAGATCACCGGGTCGCGCGAGCCGCGCATCCTGCTGCTGATCGACGGCTTCCCGCAGTTCCGCAGCGAGTGGGAATCGACCACCGCGCGGATGCCGTTCTACCAGACCTTCATGCGCATCCTCGGCGAGGGCAGGCCGCTCGGCGTGCACGTGATCGCGAGCGCGGACCGCTCGGGCTCGGTGCCCACGGCGGTCAGCGCGAACGTCTCTCGCCGCGTGGTGCTGCGCCTCTCCGACGACTCCGGTTACGCCATGCTCAATGCTCCGAAGGACGTGCTCGACGAGACATCCGCGCCGGGTCGCGCGATCGTCGACGGTCTCGAGACGCAGATCGCGACGCTCGGCGGCACTCCCAACGTGGCCGAGCAGACCAAGCTGCTCGAACAGCTCGCGGCGCAGCTGCGCGGTGCCGGCGTGCGGGAGGTCGAGGAGATCGGTGCGCTGCCGACCCGCCTGTCGGTGCGCGACCTGCCCGATCGCCTGGGCGAGTTCCCGGTGCTCGGCGTCGCGGAGGACACCCTCGCCGCACGCGACTTCGACCCGGTCGGCACGTTCGTCGTGGCCGGGCCCCCGCAGTCGGGCAAGACCACGGCTCTCAAGGGCCTCATCACGTCGATGCGGCGCCTCGATCCGGCGGTCAAGCTGTTCCACTTCGGCGGACGACGGGCGCAGCTCAAGGGCTACGCCGACTGGACGCGCAGCGCCACCACACCCGAGGAGGCGAAGGAGCTCGCCAAGGAGCTCGTCGAGCTCGTCGCCGACGAGTCACTCGGCATCCGCATCCTCATCGTGGTGGAAGACGTGCCGCAGTTCGCGGATTCGCCGGCGGAGCGCGACATGAAGGCGCTGTTCCAGGCGATCAACCGCAGCGACCACCTCATGATCGGCGACGCCGACGTCACGCAGGTGACGAGTGGCTTCGGGTTCATCGGCGACTTCAAGGCCGGGCGCAAGGGCATCATCCTCAAGCCCGATTCGTTCGACGGTGACGCGGTGTTCAAGGTGCCGTTCCCGAAGGTCAAGCGCACGGACTTCCCCGAGGGGCGAGGCATCTTCGTGCAGGCCGGTCGTCAGGTCACGGTGCAGATGCCGCTGGTCGAGGGGGAACGGGTCGGCTGAGCTCGCGTCTGCGACGGCATCCGGTCGGGAGAAAACCCGGAGCGGATGCCGCCGCTTCGGCGTGCCGGACGGTGGGAGGCCGTGACGCGCCGCCGGCGCGGCATCCGGTCTCCCTTTTCTCACGTGAGCACGTTCGGAGGCGGGCACGGCTTACGCTTTTCGCATGGGTGTGTTCGATGCGGTGGTGGAGTTCGAGCGGGGCGTGCTCGAGCGTGACGAGGCGCTGAAGCCGGTCTGGGAGCGTTTCGCGGCGGCGGGTGAGGCGCGGGTGCGCGAGCTGTCACGCGATGCGGCGTTTCCGTCGTGGCCGGGGGCGACGTCGGCGTCGGTGTTGAAGGCTGCGCTGGTGGAGGCGGAGGTCTTCGTGGTCCTGTCGGAGTATGCGCGGGAGGCGGGGCCGTTGGTGCGTGCGGGTGATGCGGAGCGGTGGGAGGCGCTGGTGCGTGAGGCGCAGCGCCGGAGCGGTGAGGGGCATCTGGGGGAGTTGCAGGAGAGCGTCGTGGGTGCCGCGTCGTTGCGGGAGCGGTTCGGATGGGCGCCCCCACGGCGCACACAGCGCGGGGGGATCCCGTGCGACTGCGGCTACGCGACGGACGGGGTCGTGCCGAGGATTCTCTGCGATGACTGCGAGGACCTGCTTCTTCTTCGATGGGTCGGTGAGGAGAGACGCATCCTGCGAACACTGCCGACGTACGGGGAAGAGGTCGCCGCAGTCGTATCGAAGGTTGCCGTGAAGCAGGAGCGAGCATGGGTCAAGGGTGGCGAGTACACCGCTTCTGACGCTGCAGGCATACGTCGGGCGGGCGGCAGAGCGCTGGGTCGTTTGCGCCGAAAGCACCGCGCAGAGCTGCGGGCCGTCGACCTCGCCCGTTGGTCGGCGACCGCTGCCCCGATCGCGGCGGCAGCGATGACCGCCTATCGCGAGACCGCCGCGAAGGTCGCCCCGCGCGGACTCGGCGCGGCAGCCCTCACGGAACTCGTCACGGTGGATCTTCGCCTCGCCTCGAAGCACGGTGCGGCGGCGGTCCGGCACAGTCGGTGAGCACGTTCGGAGGCGGGCACGGCTTACGCTTTTCGAATGGGTGTGTTCGATGCGGTGGTGGAGTTCGAGCGGGGCGTGCTCGAGCGTGACGAGGCGTTGACGTCTGTCTGGGAGCGTTTCGTGGCGGCGGGTGAGGCGCGGGTGCGCGAGCTGTCACGCGATGCGGCGTTTCCGTCGTGGCCGGGGGCGACGTCGGCGTCGGTGTTGAAGGCTGCGCTGGTGGAGGCGGAGGTCTTCGCGGTCCTGGCGGAGTATGCGCGGGAGGCGCAGCCGTTGGTGCGTGCGGGTGATGCGGAGCGGTGGGAGCCGCTGGTGCGCGAGGCGCAGCGCCGGAGCGGGGAGGGGCATCTGGGGGAGTTGCACGAGAGCGTCGTGGGTGCCGCGTCGTTGCGGGAGCGGTTCGGATGGGCGCCCCCACGGCGCGCACAGCGCGGGGGGATCCCGTGCGACTGCGGCTACGCGACGGACGGGGTCGCGCCGAGGAATCTCTGCGACGAGTGCGAGGATGCACTGCTGCGGCGATGGGTCGCGGAGGAGCGGCGGATCCTCCGGGGGATGCCCGGCTACGCCCAGGAGATCGCGGCGGTGATCACCGACACGGAGGCGAAGCAGCGCAGGATCCTGGAGAAGGGGAGCGACGAGTACAGCGAGACGTTCGGTCAGCGGAAGGCCGGGGGAAGGCGTCTCGGCCGACTGCGCCGCGCGCATCGGAAGGAACTCGACGCTCAGGACCTCCGGCGATGGACACGGCTCGGCGAGGTCATGGAGCATGCCTCCACCACCAGTATCCGCACCACCGCGGCGAAGACGCGCGGTCGGGGCCTCGGTGCCGCCGGCATCACGGAGCTGGGGATCCTGGCCGATCGCGAGAGCATCCGGGCGCTGACGAAGAAGGCCGAGAACGGCGCCGCGCGCCGTACGGCGCGGTGATCCGCAACATGGGGAGTGCTCCCCATCGTGTGAGACGTCGCCGCCCACTAATGTCGTATCGTCCAGGAACTGAGGAGGGGCGATGAGCGGCCAGAGCATGATCGTGCCGATCGAGTATCTGCAGACCACGAGCGAGCAGCTCACGGCGATCGTCAGCGAGTTCGAGTCGGCGTCGGGGCGCCAGGACGACGTCGAGGCCGCCGTCGCACGGCCCTACGGCGACGGTCGGCTTCAGGACCGCTGCCACGACTTCGAGGGCAGCTGGAACGACAGCCGCGACAAGCTGCTGACGAAGCTCAAAGAAGTCGCGCAGCGAGTGCAGGGCACGGTCGACGAGGTCACCAGCCTCGACTCCGAGATGGCGACGTCGATGGAGCAGTCGGGCAGCAGCGCGGGCGGATCCGGCGGTCACGCGCCGGTGGCGTACTGACACGGAGGGGCGGGAAGATGCAGACGCACAGAGGACGCGATGTCGAGGTGGTCGCGGGGGATGCCGCGGCGATCTCTACGCGAGGGTCGCAGATCACCGAGCTCGGCGAGAGCATGGTCGAGGCGGCGAGCACTCTCGAGGGCATCAAGGACGGCACGATCGTCGGTCGCGGATATGCGATGGACAGGATCAAGGAGGTCATCGACGACGTCCACAAAGACCTCGACGAGGCCGGTCGGCGCTACACGCCGGCGGGGTCGACCCTCTCCGCCTACGCGACGGCGCTCGCCCAGGTGCAGTCGCGCATGCAGACGGTGGTCGCGGATTGCGAGTCCAGCCTCACGGCCCTGCAGACGGCGCAGTCGGACGCGGCGGATGCATCGGCCGCGCTGAGCTCCCACAACACGAACACGCGGCTGAACCCGCCGGAGGAGGACGCCGCGGCGGCCAACACCGCTGCGGGGCAGGAGCTCGCTTCTGCGGCATCCGGAGCCCAAAGCGCTCTGAGCACGGCATCGAGCGATCACGATGACAACCTCGCCGCTTTCGACGCCGAGTACGACACCTGGCACGAGGCGTACGAGACGGCCGTGTCGGGACTCACGGATGCCAATGACATCGGCAAGGACTCCACCTGGGAGGACATCGCGGGAGTCCTCGCGGTCGTCGCCGAGTGGGTGAGCTGGGTCGGGCTCGCGATCGCCGTCCTCGGCCTCATCATCGGGGGCCCGTTCTTCGCGATCGCGGCGCTGGTCGTCGGCGTCATCGCGCTCGCTCTCACCGTCGCGCTCATGTTCGACGGTCGCAAGGGCTGGGGCGATCTCGCCTGGGCGATCGTCGGGGTCTTGCCGATCGGGAAGCTCGGTCAGGGGCTCGGGAAGTTCTTCAAGGCGATCCCCAAGCAGCTCACCGGCCCACTCGGACAGATCCAGAGCATCCGGGGGATCGTAGCGAAGCCGGGCAATTGGCGTGCGGCGAGCAAGGCGAACTTCGCGGAATTCGTGCAGAACGTCTCGCGGACGCGCATGACTGGACCGTTCACACTGGCCGGACTGGGACAACGCTTCCTCGGCGGCGCGAACAGATCCTTCACCGTCTCTTTCCAGGAAGCAGCCGCGGTCGGAACCGGCTACGCGAACCGCCTGCGGCCACAACTGCCCGAGGCCCTTCGCTCGGTGATGGACGCGAGTCCTCCCACGCTGTTCGAGCAGGCATGGAACGTCTACAAGTGGGCGGACAAGGGCGTGGCCATGACCAACGGGCGACCGTCCGGTGGCCTCTCGCCCGCTGGCCTGCTGAACGGGATCACCCGATGACGCCGCTTCCCGTCGAGACGGCGACCGACGCGCGATGGGACTTCGCCTACGACGACGAATGGTTCCTCCCGCTGCCGACCGCCCGCGATCTCGCGAGCGACGGCGGAGTGGAGGCGTGGGTCGACGCGGCGGTCGAGCGCTACGCGTCGCGTTCGACGCTCACCGATGGCGATCTCGACGCGATCCGCCTCACCGCGCAGGGTCTCGCAGGGCTCGCGGGCAACGCCGCGACGCAACTCTGGTTCATCCCCCGAGGGGTGTACAGCGACGTCCTCGTCGAGATCACGGTGGCGGATGCCGAGGCGCTCGATGAGCGCGCCGTGCTGGAGGAGATCGCCACGCTCCCCGACTCGGCGGCATCCGAGCTGATTCAGCTCGAGACCGACTCGCACGGCAACGGATTCCTGCTGCGCCGCACCTCCGCCGTCGTCGTCGACGGCGTCGCGCGCCCGATCGCCAACTGGACGGTCATGCTCCGTGCGGGAGAATGGGTCATCATGATCGAGGCGATGGGCTCGACGCTCGAGTCCTTCGCCCTCATGGAGGAGCACATCCTCCGCGTGATCGACGGCATCACCCTGCCGGCGTGATCGCCTTCCCGGACCGACCATCGCGAGGAGCCCTTCGGTGAACGAGATCAACGACCTCGGTGTCGAGATGCGGTTCGGCGTGCCACCGTTCCGCCTGGTGCTCCCCCCGGGCTGGGTGCGGCACGTTCCCACCAACGCCGCGCAGCAGGAAGACGTGCGCAAGGCGAGTGCGATCTTCATGCAGGCCGGGCGTCCCGACCTCGACGCCGAGTTCCGCACGATGATGGCGCAGGTCAATCAGGTCATGCGCAACACCAAGGTGTTCGCCGTCTATCGGCAGCAGGACGTGCCGATGGAGGAGCTGCTGCCGCTCTCGATCACGGCTTCGCTGCTCACGGCCGCGCACGGCGAGAACCTCGACGGCTGGGTTACCGAGGCCTTCCGGCTTCGGGGCGCTACGTTCCTCGACGACCACGTCAAGCACATCGTGCGGTGGATGACCGAGGCGAAGCGCCCGTCCGGGGCGTCGTCGATCGAGGGCGTCGGCGGCCGCACCATCACCTACGTCATCCCGGTGCCGGGAACGCAGCGCCGTAAAGCCCTCGTCTTCACGTCCACGATCGTCATCCCCGACGGCGATGTGCTCCCCGCCGAGGTGATCGACGAGCTGGCTCTGCTGAGCGATTCCATCGTCTCGACGTTCGCCTGGGAGCGGGTGGCGGAGGAGGACGCCGTACCAGCGGGTTCGTCGGATGCGGTGCCGGGTTGAGCGCACGAACCCTCTCGGTGCGGTAGCGGTCTGACCGCCGCGTTGACGGCGGCGGTGATGCTCGGTCCCCCGGGCCGCAAGAACGCGTATATGGATCCGGAGCTCGCGATGTCGACGGCTCTCATCGCCGGAGCGGTTGCCATCCCCGTTCTCCTCATCGCGTTCCTCCTGCGGGTGCCGGACGTTCAGAGCGCCCGCGTCGGCGAGACCTCGTCCGTGCTGGTGGGTATGCTGTGCGTCGCGATGCTCGCGATACGCCTCGTTCTCGGGACCGGCGATGACCGCGGGTTCAGGGCGGAAGACCTCGCGATCTGGCTGCCGATGACGGCGGTGATCGCCCTCCTCATCGCGGGAGTCACGATCCGGAGCGACCTGGTGCGGCGTCGGGATGCCGCGCCTTCGACCGGCGCGCGAGCATCCGTCGATCCCGGCGACCTGCGTCAGATGCGCCGCGACGCCGAGTGGGCGGCGTCGTCGTCCTCGCCGACGGCGACCGATAAGGCCGTGTGGTCCCGCCGACTCGATGCCCTGGCGAGCGCCGGCATCGACGCCACGACCATCGCCCAGGCGCGCACGCTCGCGCCCGCCGCCTGGGTCGCGTGGCTCGCCTACGACGGCGAGATCGATATCGCCGGCGTCATCCCCCGCCCCTGAGTCCGGTTCTTCGCCCATCGCGGATGCGGGATGGGGAGGTCTCCCCATCGACGGTGGGGGTGGGGGTTGTTAGGTTTGTGGGTATCGGGCCGGAGGGGTCCGGTTCATTCGATTTCCGGAGGTGTGGACGATGGCCGATTTCGGTGCGTCTTATGCAGAGATGGAGCAGGTGGCGTCGTCGCTGTCGCAGGCTCGTGATGACATTCAGGGTCAGTTGGACACGCTGAAGGGTCAGGTAGACACCCTTCTGGGTGAGGACTTCAAGACGCAGCATGCGTCGGGCAAGTTCGGTGAGGGTTACACCGAGCTGACGACGGGTCTGAAGACCGCGGTTGATGGCATCAACGACATGTCGGAGTCGCTGCTGGGCATGATGCGTGCGATTCAGGACCTCGACACGCAGCTCGCCGGCAGCTGACCGAGCGTTCTTCACGGGGCGTCGACCGACGAGGTCGGCGCCCCCTTTCGATCGGTGAGCAGGGGAGGGGGCACGCATGCCTGATGTGAGTATCGATTACTCGGCCATGGAGGCCAGCAAGACCGCGTATGCGAACATGCGCACGTCGTTGGATGCCGCGACCAGCGCTCTCGGCAGCGTCTCGGCCTCGGCCGTCCCGCAGCAGGAGCTGCGGCGCCGTCTCGAAGACCTCCACGATTCGTGGGGCGGAGGCATCGACAAGCTCGGCCGCTACGCCGAAGATGCGAGCACCGGCCTGCAGGGCATCCTCGAGGCGTTCCGCGGGCTCGATTCCGAGCTCGCCGCCAGTATGGAACCCGAGGAGGGGGCATCCGCATGACCTCGTTCCCCGCACTGGGATTCGATCCCGCTCCCGGCAACCTCGGCGAGCTCGAGGGCTTCGTGCTCGGGCTCTCGACCGGCTGCGACAGCGTCGACGATGCGCTCGCGATGCTCAACGGCGACGATGACGCCGCCTGGACGGGCGAGGCCGCCGTGGCGTTCCGCGCCGCGATGAGCGAGGACTTCCGACCGCACCTGGTCGACACCGGTTCGGCGCTGCGCACCTCCCGCGATGCGCTCAGCACCTGGATCACCCAGCTCACCGGGTACCAGCAGCGCGCCCGCGAGCTCGAGGAACGGGCGGCCACCGCCGCCGCCTCGGTGAGCAGCAAAGCGACCGCGAAGGACCAGGCGGTCGACGGCGCCGACGCCGAGGATGCCGACCCCGACGCCGTCTCGAACGCGACCACGGCGCTCGCGACGGCGCAAGGAGCGCTCGACGACGTCATCGCCGAGGCGCAGCGCCTCAAGATCGAGGTCGACGACGACGCGGCGATCGCCGCGCAGCACCTCGTGAGCGCGAGCGACACCCTCAACTCCTACGCGGGGAACGCGTTCTCGAACTTCCTCGAGGGGGCGGGCGACTGGCTGGCGGACGCCGGCGAGTGGCTCATGGACAACGTGGTGCCGATCCTGGAGGACATCCTCCGCGCGGCACTGCCGATCATCGCCATCCTCTCGATCTTCATCCCGGTACTCGGTACCGTGGCCCTCATCATGTCGATCGCGCTCGTCGCGATCGACGGTCTCCAGGCGCTCACCGGCCGCGGGTCGTGGGCCGACTTCGCGATCGGCGCGGTCGGACTCCTCGCCGGTGGTCTGCTGGGCGTCGCGGCGAAGACGCTCATCGGCCCCGGCGGCGCGGTGCTCATCCCGTCGATCCAGCGCATGACGCCGGCGCTCGCCGGTGGCGGCACGGCGGCCGGAACCCTCGCCGTGACGCTCAACATCAACATGAGCAACATGGTGGCCAACACGTACTGGATGTTCAACACCGCCAAGGATGCGCACGACAAGGGCCAGGACTTCACCGACAGCCTGTTCGGACCGTGGCAGAACCTCGCCGAGCGGGTCGACAACACGGTGCACGGCAACGGCCCGAAGACGGACGCCGAGCTGTGAGCGTCGAACAGGCCGCCGGCCACCGGGTCTGGCAGCGGATGCCGCAGGGCTGGATCGAGTTCCGCGCGATGGGGGAGCGCACGCCGGAGGAGTGGCTGGAACGCTACCTCGAGGGCGGCAAGGGATGGCTCCCCGACGAGGCGCGAGAGGCGATCGTCGCCGGCTTCCATGAGGGCGTGCGCACCTTCGCCGACACCGACTTCGATTTCGCCGGGGTGTCGATCGTGCTCGGCGAGCGGCCGGCGGTGTCGTTCCTGTGCACGAATGTGGTCGTGACGCGTCCGGAGGACGCGATGGATGCCGTCTCCCTGCACCGTCTGCTGCCGCTCGGCCGCTTCGGCGACGACGCGACCGCCGAGACCTTCGCGTCGCCCGACGGTCGAGTCGGTACCGTGACGAGCGGACTGGTGTCGAGCGGAGGCCTGGACACGGTCATGACGGTCGGCGAGATCCGTCTCCCCGACGAGGTGGGGACCGTGGTCGTGATGGGGCTCTGCTCCGATCGGACGCAGCGTCAGGAGCTGGCCGTGATGACGGCCTTCGCGCTGTCGATGACGCAGTACCTGCCCGAGGGGGTCGAACCGGAACTGCCGGAGGGCGCACGATTCGAGACCCCGCTCGACGACGACCTAACCTGACTACATGCCCTTCGCGCTCATCCTCCCGGCTTCGCGTCCGCTCATCGCCGAGGCGGGAGCCGACGACGCTCGTCCTGTCGAGGCCGACCGCGCCGCCGCGGCCCTGCGTGCGGACTTCGAGCGCTGGTCGCGGTGGGGTCTCGGCATCCTGGGTTTCGCGCTCGCCGCGGCGGGCTCGTTCGTGGCGGTCGGTCTGATCGAGACGGTGCGGATGCTGGGGGGCACACCGGCCGGCGTCGACCTGGTGGCCATCGTGGTCGCCGTCGTCGTCGCTCTGGCGGGCATCGCCCTGCTGGGGCTGCTGTGGTGGTCGGGGCGGCGGCTCCTCTCCGCCGCGACCTGGTGGATGCGTCTGCCGTACACGCGCGGAGGGCGCCAGCGTCGCGCCGGAGGCTGGCTGCAGGCGCGCACCGTGAACTTCGAGCCGCGGGTGTTCGTGCGGATCGCGACGGCGAGCCTGGCACTGCTGATCGCGGTGGGCGGGATCGCCCTCTTCGTCCGCGATCTCATCGAGGGCACGACCTCGATGACCGCGGCGGCGGGGGTCGCCGGTGTGATCGCCGCGCTCGCCGGGATCGGCCAGATCGGCGGGGTGATGCGGATCGTGTCCGGTCTCTCGGAGCGGGACCCGCTCTGGGTGCGGATCCGATCGGGCGTGATCGGCCGCTGACCTCCCCGTCACTCGCGGCTCGATGGGGAGGTCTCCCCATCGACGGGGGTGGGGGTTTTTCGTAGGGTGGTTGTTATCGGGCCGGAGGGGTCCGGTTCATTCGATTTCCGGAGGTGTGGACGATGGCCGATTTCGGTGCGTCTTATGCAGAGATGGAGCAGGTGGCGTCGTCGCTGTCGCAGGCTCGTGATGACATTCAGGGTCAGTTGGACACGCTGAAGGGTCAGGTGGACACCCTTCTGGGTGAGGACTTCAAGACGCAGCATGCGTCGGGCAAGTTCGGTGAGGGTTACACCGAGTTGACGACGGGTCTGAAGACCGCGGTCGATGGCATCAACGACATGTCGGAGTCGCTGCTGGGTATGATGCGTGCGATCCAGGACCTCGACACGCAGCTCGCCGGCAGCTGACCGAGCGCAGTTTTCGAGGGGTCGACGGTTCGCCGCCGGCCCCTCGTCGTGTCCCACACCCGGCCGCTGGCGCGGGGCGGATGGGGAGTCCTGCCCATCGAGACATCCCGATGTGCGCCGCTAGGGTGAAAACAGAGAGAGCACCGGGGGGTGAAGATGTCGGACGTCGAGATCGACAAGGCCGCGCTCGAAGGGGCGATCCTGCAGATCGACCTTTCGATCGGCAATTACGTGATGTATGCGAACGACATCTGGGCGCGCGACACCGGCGTCGGCAACCCAGTGGGGCGCACGAGCCTCCGGGTCATGCTCGAGAACGCACTCGGTCAGGCGTCGATGGAAGCGAAGGCGCAGCACCTCGAGGGCGTCGCGATCAGCGATCGCCTGAAGAGCATCAACGAATCCTTCGACGATCTCGACGTCTCGCTCGGTAATGGATGGGATGCCGACTATGTCGCTGACTTCTCCTAACCGCGGCTGGCCGCTCGAGGAGATCGAGTACGACAGCGGCTCCCTCGAAGGCATCCATCGTGACCTCGAGAAGCTGATCGACGAGGGCGGCAACGCCCGCATCGTGCTGCAGAACATCGACGGAGGGCTGGAAGGTCGCGGCGACAGCATCGACCGCGTGCAGACCGAGTCGGGTGCCCTCGCGAGCAGGATGAATCCGACGATCCTCACCCTCCGGCGCATCGCCGATGTCGTCCGCGCCTACGGCGAGGCCGTGGCGCAGCACGCGAAGGCGGCGAACGATCTCATCGACGACATCGAGGCGGCCCACGCCGCGAAGGAGACGGCCGCAGCGGATCTCGAGTCCGCGGAACTCGCCCAACGGCAGTGCACGCCCGACGACACCGCGCAGACCCGCCATACCGCCGAGCAGGGTGTGACGGATGCCGAGAGCGGTCTCGCCTCGGCCACCAGCACCCTCGACGATCTGTGGGAGCAGTGGGAATCGGCGTACTCGCTGTGGGATGAGGCCTATGGGGCTGCGATCTCGGGCCTGGTCCGCTCCGATGGCACGACCCTCAGCGACTCGACGCTCTCGGCGATCGATGCGCTCGCGAACGCCGACAGCCCGGCCGAGGTGGCCGAGATCTGGGACAGCCTCACCGATGCGCAGCGCGCGGCGCTGGCGCGCACCTACCCGGAGTTCGTCGGCAACCTCGAAGGCGTTCCCTACCTCGACCGGTTCCTCGCCAACAAGGCCGCCTACGACCGGGTGATCGAAGGCGGCCCGTATGGCGAGCCACTGGACTCCCAGTTGGCGAATCTCGGTGCGGAAATGGCCGACTTCGACGGTCAGCTGCTGATGTTCCATCCGTTCGAGCATCCGCAGGCGACCGCCGCTGTGATGTACGGCGTGCGCATCGTCGACGACGAGGGCAACCCGGTCGATCCGATGGACGGCATCACCAACGTCAACGTGTTGGTGGGGGGAATGTTCTCGAGCCTCGCCGACCTCAGCGACTGGGGGCAGAGCGCCCGTGACCTGAACAGTTATGCGAACGAGTACGGCGGAGGAGTGCAGTCGGCGACGATCGCTTGGTACGGGTATGACTCTCCGAACTTCGCGACCGAACACACGATGGGCAGCGCCACCGAAGGGGCGGCGACGCTCAGTTCCACTTTGCGCGGACTCGACAACGAGGTGTCCTCGCGGGTGACCACATCGGTCATCGGGCACTCCTACGGCAGCACGACCGCCTTCCTCGCGGTGGGCGGTGCGCCCGACAATCTCGGCGTCGACAACCTCATCGCGGTCGGATCGGCGGGCGTCCCCGACGGCTACCATCAGAGCTGGACCGGCGACGCGCCGATGGACTACTCCGGCACGCAGATCTACGCTTCCCGTGCTCCCGACGACTGGGTTGCGAGGTACGGCGAGCACAGCTCCTTCGGCCACGGGACGAATCCCGAGGAACTGCCGGGTGCGGTGAGTTTCGAGAGCGACGGGGGCGAGGTCCCGAGTCTGGGGGGCGGCACCGAGATGGCGGTCGGCACGCCCGGGCACGCGGCTCACGACGGAGGCAACACCGGCGTGGAGTGGTGGCAGGAGGACAACGGCTACCTTTCCGCCGATTCGGAGTCGTTCCGTAACATTGCCAACATCGTCGCCAATGGCGAGCCGATCAGTTGACCGCTTCGCGGCGACCACGCAAGCGTAGTGGAGGAGTGCAGATGAGGAAGCGCTGGCGGATGTCCGCTGTTGTGGCGGTGTTGGCGCTCGCCCTCACCGGGTGCGTGAACGGAGGAGACGGAATGACCCCTACAGGTGACGAGCTCGTCGCACAGGCGAAGCAGCACTACTTCGACTACCGGTCCATCACGAACGATGTCCAAGCGCTCATCTATGACGGGCCCTGGGAAGCGGAGATCGGCTCCTTCGGGATGCAGCCCTCAGCCGCAGGGTGCGGCGACAACGGTTACAAGTTCGATCTCACACGCACGACGCAGGTTGATCCGGACGCGCAGGATGCGATGCGCGACGAGGTGCGACGCTATCTCACCGATGCGGGCTTCGAGGTGGAGGGTCAGGAGCTCGGCTCAGGCGAGGTGCAGTCGTCCGATGTGATCGTGCGCCGGCAAGGGGACTTCTCGCTGCTGATGGTGACGTTCATCGCCAACGGCTCCGTACTCGTCAAGGCGAATACGAAGTGCTGGCCCGGGGACCGGAACGAGATAAGCCAGGAGATCTTCGGTGGCGTCACCTTGTCGGAGGGCTACCTGCCACGGAAAGAGTCGCCGAGCGATCCGCTCTTCTTCGGCGTGACCCCGGGTGAACCGTCGTTCGCGCCGACACCTTCGCCGTAGGCGTACGTCAGCGCGCGAGATCCGCCAGGTGGCGCGCGTCGTGGTTGAGGACCTTCACGATGATCCCGCGGCGGCGGAGCTCGGCGACCGTGCGCGACTCCTCCTCGCCATCGCGTCCGAGTGCGTGGGTGTTGGCGACGACCAGAACATCGCCCGGGCGCAGAGTGTCGATGAGTCGAGCGAGTCGATCGCCCCAGCTCTCGAGGATGTCGGGCGCCGGGTGACGGAAGCCCTCGATCGGCACACCGAAACGTGTGAGGTCCTCGCGTTGCTGCACGACCGGGGGCATGCCCTCGCGGGAGACGACGAGCCCGACCAGGCGGGAACCGTCCGGTCGCGCGAGCCAGAAGTCGCGGTTCTGCTGCAGCTCGGTGAAGCACTTCGGGCACTCGGCTGCGGCGTGCGGCAGGTGCAGCGGGCTGGTGAGCGCGTCATCGACGGATGCCGTGCCGGTTGTCCGGTCTGTCGTATCGCTCATGGGCGCACCTCCGCAATCCATTGTGCCCTGTCCGAGGCCCGGATCCGTATCGAATCCGCAGACGGAGCGGATGCCGCTCACAGCTGTTGCAGGCGACGCGGAGGCCCTTCGAGACGGGCGATCGTGATCTTCACGTCGACCAGCTCGTGCTCGACGCCGAGGAGGCGTTCTTCCACCCGGTCGATTCGGGCGTCGACGCGGTCGAGTCGGGCGTCCACCTGGTCGAAACGACGGTCGACCTGCTCGAATCGCGCATCGACCTGCTCGAATCGCGCATCGATCCGTGAGTCCATCTGCTCGAATCGGGCGTCGAGGCGCCGCGTCTGATGCGCGAGCATCGCGCCCACACCGCTCAGCACCGTCGCCGTGAAGGCGAAGAGGGCGATGATCATTCCGATCGTGTCAGGAGACAAGGTCACCGGTCCATTCTGCTCTGCGGAGCGACATCAGTCCAGTAACCATACGTGGGCGAATAGTCCTCGTGCGGAGACGGTGAACAACTGTGTTATCCACAGTTTCACGCCGGAAGAGTGGGTCAGATCAGATCAGACCGAGCGAGCGCACCGCATCGCGCTCCTCGACGAGCTCGGCGACCGAGGCGTCGATCCGCCGCCGGGCATCCTCACCGATCTCCAGACCCTCGACGATCCGCCACTCCCCGTCGATCGCCCGCACGGGGAACGACGAGATCAGCCCCTCGGGCACTCCGTACTCGCCGTGCGAGACCACACCGGCCGAGGTCCAGTCCTCGGTGCCGTGCACCCAGTCACGCACGTGGTCGATCGTCGCGCTCGCCGCCGAGGCGACCGACGACGACCCGCGCACCCGGATGATCTCGGCACCTCGCTTCGCGACCCGCGGGATGAACGTCTCCTCCAGCCACGTCGGCACATCGCCGACGATCGCGGCCAGGGCATCCGCCGCCGGTTCGCCCGCCACGGTCGTATGCGACACATCGGGGAACTGCGTCGCGGAGTGGTTGCCCCAGATCGGCAGGCGCGCCACCGTCGCCACCGGCACTCCCAGGGTCTGTGCGAACTGCGCACGCGCCCGATTCTCATCGAGGCGGGTCAGCGCCGTGAACCGCTCGGCCGGCACACCGTCGGCGGATGCCGCGGCGATCAGCGCGTTGGTGTTCGCGGGGTTGCCGACAACGGTGACCCGCACGCCCGGTGCCGCGTTCGCGGCGATCGCGGCCCCCTGTGGTCCGAAGATGCTCCCGTTCGCGGCGAGCAGGTCACCGCGCTCCATGCCCGGCCCGCGGGGGCGCGCGCCCACCAACAGCGCGAGGTCGGCGCCGTCGAAGCCGACCGCCGCGTCATCCGTCACCTCGACGTGCTCGAGCAGACCGAAGGCGGCGTCCTGCAGCTCGAGCGCCGCGCCCTCCGCCGCCCCGATCCCCTGCGGGATCTCGAGCAGCCGCAGTCGCACATTCTCGTCCGGTCCGAGCAGGTCCCCCGCCGCGATGCGGAACAGCAGCGCATAGCCGATCTGTCCGCCCGCGCCCGTGATGGTGATCGTCGTGGTCATATGCCGAGCCTACGTCCGTCCGAGGGGCGGAGTACCCTCGGAGCCATGACGTTCAACCCCGACGCCGATCTGTCGACCAACACCACGCGCCGCCGCGGCCGCAACGCCGCCATCGCGGGCGGTGCGGGCGTCGGCGTGCTCGGGATCATCGCCCTCATCGCCGGGCCTCTGCTCGGGATCGACCTCACCGGGCTCCTCGGCGGTGGCACCTCGCCCGGCGGCTCGGGCGCGGGATCGGGCGAGTCGGTGATCGAGAACTGCGACACCGGACAGGACGCGAATGAGAACGTCGACTGCCGCATGGCCGGGGCGCAGGTGGCCCTCGATGCGTTCTGGGGCGACAACGTCGAGGGCTACGTGCCGCCGAAACTTCGAGTCGTCGACGGGTCGACGTCGACGCAGTGCGGCACCGCGTCCAACGCGGTCGGTCCCTTCTATTGCCCGCCCGAGCAGGGCGTCTACGTCGACCCCACGTTCTTCTCGCTCATGCAGCAGCAGTTCGGGGCATCCGCCGGTAACCTGGCCCAGCTCTACATCGTGGGGCACGAGTGGGGCCACCACATCCAGAACATCGTGGGCACGATGGACCAGTACCCGAACAACGGCACCGGTCCCGGCAGCAACGGCGTGCGCATGGAGCTGCAGGCCGACTGCTATGCCGGTGCCTGGATCGGGCGGATCTCCGAGCAGACGGATGCCGACGGCACGCCGTATCTCGTGAAGCCCACCGAGACCGAGATCGAAGACGCGCTGAATGCGGCGGCGGCGGTGGGCGACGACCACATTCAGGAGATGTCGGGTGTCTCGAACCCCGAGAGCTGGACGCACGGATCGAGTGAGCAGCGGCAGTACTGGTTCGAACTGGGTTTCACCGAGGGCCTCGGAGTCTGCGCCGAGACGTTCACCCGCTCGGTCGACGACCTCGAACCCTGATATCGCGCCGCGAGAGCCCTCAGGCGCGCAGCGCCGCGAGCAGGGTCTTCACGAGTCCCGGGATACCACCGTTCGCGCGGAAGCGCGTGAGCCCTTCGCTCACCTCGGCGCCGGTGCGCGAGGTCACGAACCAGGGTGGAGTCGGCAGGATCGTGAACCGGCCGTCGCCCTTCGACAGGCTCAGGGACCCGACCAGCGCCCGTGGGAACGGTCGGAACGGCCCGCGCAGCACCGATCGCTCGACCCGATCGAGCAGCAGGGCGTTGTGCACAACGCCGATGCCGCTGCCGACGTCGTCGATCGTGCTGCCCGGGAACGCGCCCCAGGTCAGCGTCGGGGTGATGAACGCGAAGCCGGTCCATCCGTTGATCGCGATCGATCCGTATCGCAGGGCGGCGATCGCCCGCTCGAAGCCGGTGCCGAGCGACTTCTCGGTCGCCGGGTCGATGAGCAGGTTCGCGCCGAGCGTGCCCTGCAGCTCGTCGTTCGCGTAGGCGACGGCGGCGTCGAGGAACTCCTGGCCCGTCCCGGCGACGTTCACGACGCCGAGGACCGGGGCGAAGTACTCGGTGCTCTGCAGCGCCGAGGCGTCGTCATCACCGTCGATCTCCACGAGCAGCCGGTCGCCGAGCACGAGGGCATCGGGGTAGGCATCGGATGCCTGGTGCATACGGTTCGTCGATCCCGGGTACCAGGTGGGGCGCTCGGGAGCGCTCGCGTATGCGCGACGCAGCGCGGCGCGGAAGGCATCCGCCTGGTCCCAGTCCTCCGAGAGGATCACGACCTGCCCGGCGATGCAGTTGTGGCCGCTGTTCTGCAGCCGCATGGTCGCGACGTGTTCGGCCTGGTAGCGCAGGTCGGCGTCCGTCCATTCGCCGGGCACGACGATGATCGGCGAGACCCCGCCGAGCTCGGCCGTGATCGGCTTCGACATCGACGGCTTCTTGCGGCGGGCGCCGCGTGCGTTCTTGGGGCCCCAGACGATCGCGTCGAACGTCGCCGCGGACCCGGTGATGTGCACGTGCGAGAGGTCGGGATGCGCCGTGAGATATGCACCGACCGCCGGGCCGCCACGCAGGATGCGCAGGAACCCCGGCTCGATGAGCGGGGCGAGCGCGCGCTTGTAGATCGGTACGAGGGGATCCTGCGTCGGGTTCACCTTGAGCAGCGCCGTGCGGTTCGAGGCGAGCAGCTCGTAGAGCACATCGAGCACGGGGATCGAGGTGACGTTACCGGCGCCGAGCACGAGGCCCACTCCGCCGGAGACGCTCGGGGTGCGCTGGCCGAGCCCCGCGGCGGCGCGAGCCGCGCGCGGCGTCGTGCCGGGTTCGAGCCAGACCTCGCCGGTGAACCCCGACAGCAGGAAGCGGTCGATGCCGGTGAGGGGGAACGCGTGCACGCGCGTGCGGCCTCCCGGAGCGCGATCGATGGTGACGCCGTCGAGCGGATTGGCGCCGCGGGCGATCCGCGAGAGCGTCTCGATATAGGCGTCGAGGGCGCCGAGCACGCCGTAGGGCCCGCTCAGCCATTCCTCGCCACGGAGCGGATGCCGAGCATCGAGCCCCTTCGTCGCTGCGGCGGTCGTGGCCCAGTCCTCGGCGGTCGCGGCCACGCTCGTTCGCACCTGACGCAGCAGCGTCACGCGCTGCCCGATGGTGAGCGCCGACCACACGCGGGCTCCGGTCTGCAGGTCGGTGATCGCCGTGTCGAGTCGCGCGCGCTCGCTCTCACCGATCTCGGGGGTGGTCGTGGCGACGGGCGTGGAGGTCACGGGCGGCTCCTTCGAACGGGATCCCAGCTTATGCGTCGATGTCGTGGCGGCGCAGGCGGTAGCGGCGAAGAGGCAGCAGGCTCGCCAGCATGATCAGCGCGGGAAGGATGCTGAAACTGAGCACGATGCCGGTGATGGCGGCATCCGGTTGCTCGGTCGTCGCCCCGGCGACCGTCGAGACATATCCCGTCAGAGCGAGGGTGAGTGACACGGTCGTCGCCCCGAGTGCGAAGCCGACGGTCTCCCCGGCGGTCCAGATGCCGGTGAAGGTACCTGCGCGTCCGCTGCCGTGGGTGCGCTCATCGTGCGAGATCACGTCGGGCAGCATCGCCATCGGCAGCGACTGCAGCCCGGCGTAGGCGATGCCGGCCACCGCGACGGAGCCGTAGATCCAGACACCGGGCGTCCAGACGGCGATCGTGAGCGATGCCGCGGCGAGAGCGAAGAGCACGCTCGCGATCCCGAATGCCCGCTCCTTGCCGACCCGTCGGGCGACGGCGGTCCAAGCGGGCGTCGCCACGAGTGCGGGGCCGACGAGCGCGACGAACACGAACGTCACCGCGTCCTCCGAGCGCAGCACCCAGGTCGCCATGTACTGCGCCCCGGCGAGCATGGTGCCGGTCGCGAGTGCCTGCAGCAGGAACGCACCCAGCAGTGCGCGGAACGGCTGGCTGCGCCGCAGCGCCCGGAACCCCGCGGCGTACTGCTCGCGCATGCCGACGGGCGGGGTCGCCAGGGTCGCGTCCTCGGCGCCGCGTGCGGCCGCGGCATCCGCTGTGCGCGTCGCGACGAGCATGCCGATGCCGATGGCGAGACCCGCGACGATGCCCATCACCAGGTATCCGAGGACAGGGTCGTCGCCGGCCTTGCGCAGCGCGGGGCCGCCCGCGCCGAACAGGAGGATGGATGCCGTCAGCACCACGACCCGCCACCCGAGCAGGCGCGTGCGCTCGTCGTAGCCATCGGTGAGCTCGGCGGGCAGCGCCACGTACGGCACCTGGAACAGGCTGAACGCGGTGGCGGTGGCGAGGAAGGCGAGCAGCACGCACACCGCACCGGCGATCGGCCCCCACGACGGCGGCACCGCGAACGTCAGCGCGAAGAAGAGGGGGAGCGTGACGGCGCCGAGCACCATGAACCCGCGACGCGAGCCCGAGCGCGCGAGCTGGCGATCGGACGCCGCGCCGATCAGCGGGTCGATCACCACGTCCCAGATCTTGGCGGCGGTCACGATGACCCCGGCGGCCAGTGCGGCGACTCCGAGGTTGTCCGTGAGGAAATACGTCAGCACCAGCCCGGGCAGCGTGGCGTAGCCGCCGGTGCCGACGGAGCCGATCGCGTACAGCAGGATCGTGCGCGCGGACAGGCGGACGGATGCTCGTTCGGGCCGAGCCTCTGTGCTCATCGCGCCAGTGTAGCGGTGGGCGTTCCTCGTCTCCTCGCCCGGCACGACTTCGGAGATTTCACGCGACACGCCGTCGAATCGGATGCCGGCGCGGCGTGGCGCTGCGGATCTCCGAAGTTGTGCGAGCGGCGCGTCAGCTCTCGCTCACGGCCCGTCGAGGGGGCCCGCCCCGCGCTCAGATCAGGGAGAGCTCGCGCAGCTTCGCCTCGACGTCGGCGTTCGACGGCTCGACCTGGTGAGAGGAGTCCGGGTACAGGACGACGGGGATGTTCGTGCGGCCGGAGATGTCCTTCGCCACGTCGGCACCGGAGGGGTCCGCGACGAGATCGACGTAGGTGTACTCGACGCCGAGGTCGTCGAGCTGCTTCTTGGTGCGGATGCAGTCGCGGCACCAGTCGGCGCCGAACATCGTGATGGTGGATTCAGCAGGAGAAGTCATGAGACAAGCGTAGAACGCCCTGACGGGGAGAGGGCCGAGAAGGGGTTGTCGGTAAGGGTAGCCTTACCTATAATCGAAGCCATGAACCACGCGAGCGAGCATCTGGACGATCCCGACTGGGAGAACATCGAGGGTGCTGTGCTCGTCGCCGGAGACGCGGCGGACGCCGGGGTGATCGCGGGGATCGCCGCGCGCCTGCCGTGGGACGCGACCGGCGTGATCCTGCTCGAAGCGGCCGCGCGCATCCAGATGCGTCACATCGATGTGCCCGACGGTGTCTCGGTGCGCTGGCTGGTGCGCGGCGACGGCATCCGTGCGCACACCAAGGGCGAGCGCCTCGCCGGCGCCGTGCACTCGTGGTGCGTCGAGTGGGCGTGCAGCGAGCCGCCGGCGCAGTGGACCGTCTGGCTGGGGCCGCACACGCCACCCCACGTGGCCCGCATGACCCGCAGCCTGCTCGGCGTATCGAACTGAGGCCCTAGCGTGCGAGCGCCGGTGCCCCCGCACCCGCGGTGATCGCGTCGAGTGCGCGTCGCAGCGACGAGCTCGAGGTGTGCGCCGTGTACGGGAAGTACACGACCTCGACCCCGACCGCCGCGAACTCGTGCTCGAGGCGCAGCCCTTTCTCGGTGCCGCGCCAGTCGTCGCCCTTGAAGAAGTGCGTGAAGCGCACGTTCTCCCAGGCGTCGAGCTTCGACGGCGTCGTCTCGACGTGCACGTCGTCGACGAACGAGATGTGCCGCACGATCTCCGCGCGCTCCGCCGTCGGGATGACGGGCTCGATGCCCTTCACCTCGCGCAGCATCTCGTCGCTCACGACGCCGGCGATCAGAATGTCGCACTGCTGCTTGGCGTGGCGCAGAAGGTTCAGATGCCCCACGTGGAACAGGTCGAAAGCTCCCGCGGCATAGCCGATACGCGTCCCCATGATCTCCCCAGATCAGTGATTCCCCAGTAGGTGGATCCCCATCCACCTGCGACTCCCACAGTCGCATGGGTCAGTCTAGACCTCCCGCACGCGAAAGCGCACCCCCGGATCCGGGGGTCGGGCCAGGTTTCGAGTGCAGAGGAACCCGTGGCACGATGAGATGTCGCACAGCGGCACGCGCAGAGGGGGCGACATGGACACGAAGGTCACGGTCATCGTGCCCACCTTCAACGAACGCGAGAACGTCACCGAGCTCGTCGCCCGCACCGCCGCCGCACTGGTGGGGTACGACGCCGAGATCCTGTTCGTCGACGACAGCAGCGACGACACCGCCGACGAGGTCGCGCGGGTCGCGGCGGATGCTCCGTTGCCCGTGCGCGTGATCCACCGGGTCGAGAACACGGGTGGACTCGGTGGCGCCGTCGTGGTGGGTCTGGAGGCCGCGGCATCCGATCTCTGCGTCGTCATGGACGGCGACCTGCAGCATCCTCCCGAGCTCCTGCCCGCCCTGCTCGCCCGGCACGCCGAGGGCGACGCCGACGTCGTCGCCGCCTCGCGCTATATCGGAGGCGGCGACACGAGCGGTCTCGGCACGGCGGTGCGCTTCGGCGTCTCGCGCGCGGCCACCTGGCTCACGCGGGCCATGTTCCCGATCCGCCTCGCCCGCAGCACCGATCCGATGACCGGGTTCTTCCTCGTCGATCGCAGCAGGCTCGACCTCGCGACGCTTCAGCCGCAGGGCTTCAAGATCCTGCTCGAGATCCTCGCCCGCACCGATCTGCGCATCGCCGAGGTGCCCATGGAATTCGCGGAGCGACGTCACGGCACGTCCAAGGCGAGCCTGCGCCAGGGCGGCACGTTCATCGCGCATCTCGCGCGACTGCGCTTCGGCAAGATGTCGCTGTTCGCCCTGATCGGCGCGGTGGGCGCCGTCGCGAACCTCGCCATCATGTGGCTGCTCACGGCGGCCGGCGTGCCGTACATCTGGGCCGCGATCATCGGGGCGGGCGTCACGATCGTCGGCAACTTCCTGCTGCAGGAACGCTTCGTCTTCGCCGACATGCGCACGCACGCCCGCGGGGTGTGGCAGCGCTTCGCGGCGTCGTTCGCGTTCAACAGCATCGAGGCGGCGCTGCGCATCCCCGTGATGGCGCTGATGGTCGAGACCTGGCACATCTCCAGCGTCCTCGCGACGGGGCTCTCCCTGATCGTCGCGTTCTTCGCCCGCTTCCTGTTCCACTCGCTGGTGGTCTACGCGCCCCGACGCCGGGGGCAGAGCGGCGAGCCGAAGCCCGATACCGCGACACTGCGCATCATCCGCGCGATCGACGAAGAGGCGATGCGTCCGGGCGAGCTCTGACCTCGCTCGCCTCGCTGCGAGACGCGAGCCGCGCCACCGGGATCGCGGTGAGCGCGAAGAGCAGCGCGAGAGTGCGCGACGACGTCAGCAGTGGGCTGAAGAACGTGTCCCACGCGCCGAGCAGCACCAGCCAGATCGCGATCCCGGCGGCGGCCTTGACCGAGACGCTGCGCGCGACGGCGTAGATCGCGCACCCGATCAGTGCGACCGCGAAGATCGCTCCGACCGGGCCGAAGCGCAGCCACAGGTCGCCGACCACCGAGTGCACCTCGTACTGGCCGCCGAACATGTATCCCTCGACGTAGCCGTTGTCGGGGTCGTAGTTGAGCTCGCTCATGCCGGTCTTCGCTATCCACACGTCGTGCGAGACGGGGAGCACCCCGCTGCCGAATCCCTGCGGCCGTTCGGCGACGAGCGCGGTCGCCGCTCCGAGTTCGGGGCGTCCGCCGGCGATCAGCGACCCGGAGGTGTCGATCTGCGCCTGGGTGCGCTGCTGGGCGGCGTCGCCGAGCGCCCCCTCCAGGATCAGCGCCTGCAGCAGGCTGAAGGCTGCGAGGCTCAGCACGCCGAGCAGGACGAGCGTCTGCATCGGGCGCGGTCGGCGGGTTCCCGGCGGCATGAACATCTGCCACAGCACGATGACGGCGGCCAGGAGCAGGAACGACGTCATCGACCGGGAGTCCGATGCCAGGCACACCACGGCGAGCCCGCCGAGTGCGAGCAGGTCGAGCCACCGCCGTCCGCTCGTCGCCGTGAGACCGAGCACGATGATGATCACGGGCACCGCGAGCGAGTACTTCCAGAGGTTCGCCGAGTTTCCGCCCGTCAGCGCCACGTTCGTCAGCGCGCCGACGCCGAACGCCACGGCGGTACCGCCGAGACCGATCTGCGTGCGCGCCCACAGCAGCACGCCGATGCCGCCGGCGAGCGAGAGCAGCGTGAAAGTCTGCTCGAGCAGCAGGCTCGTCGACACCGGGCGCATGGTCTCGAACAGCGTGAGCACCCCGCCCCACACCGCGGCGATCGCGGCGAGGGCGAGCAGCAGGCGGGCGAAGCGGAACCGAGCCAGCACCTGCCACCACACCGGCAGCAGCACGACGGCGGCGATCAGCGAGAGGCTCACGCCCGGTCCGAACTGGTACCGGACCGCGGTCGCCGCCGCAGCGGCCGCCGCGACGATCGAGGTGGTCGTGTACCGCTCGGCGCGCCCCATGGCGGGTGCGCCGATCAGCGCAGGTCTCCGCGGAACACGGCGACCTTCGCGCCGAACAGGTAGTCCACGGTCAGGGTGACGTCGTCGCGGTCGGCCTCGGGCACCGAGAACAGGTAGGTGCCGTCGGCGGAGTCGCCGGGTGCCACGGTGCCCTCGAACGGTGTGCCGCCGGGCTGGGTCAGCGTGCCGGCCGGCGCACGATCCTCGCCGATGTACGCGTTGACCGCGACGTACTCGAGGTCGAGCGACTCGTCACCGGTGTTCGTGATCCGCACGGTCGCACGGATCGCGGGACCGGAGGTCTCACCCGAGAGGGTGGCCTGGCCGTCGACGGCCTGCAGCGACGACAGCGTGATCTCGATGCCCTCCTCGGTGACGATCGTCTGGTCGGGGGCGACCGGGCTCAGTTCGGCGAAGGGCTCGTCGGTCGCGCCGGCGGCGGGCGTCGGCGTCTGCGTCGGGCGCGGGGCATCGGGATCGACGATGTCGCGCGGAGGCGTGGTGGGAGTGGTGGATGCCGAGGGCGTGCTGCTCGGCGTTCCGGCGAGCAGCGGCGGCACGAAGATCGCGCCCAGGATCGCGAGCGCGATCACCACGACGAGCGCCGATGACGTGATCCAGACGCGCCGTCGATTCGGCTGCGTCTCTTCGGTTGCGTCCATCGCAGACCCCCTGCTCCCCGTGTGTCCCCATCCGGCGCCGCGATGACGGCTGCCGGTGATGAGAGTTTAGACCGCGGGCCCGCGCTCCGAACCAGCCTGTGCAAGAAGTCGCCGTCCGTCGCGCACCCCGCGCCAGGCCGCGCGCAGCGGAGCGATCGGGCGGAGGAACTGCCGACGTCCCCCGCGCAGCAGTACCTGGCGTGCATTGCTCCAGGCGGTGCGCGACCAGGCCTCGGCATCCGCTCCGTCGAGCAGCAGACCGGCGAAGAGCAGCCGGTTGCGGATGTTGTAGTAGTAGTACAGCTCGGACTTCGCCTCCGGCCGCTGGGTGCTCGCTCGATGCGTACCGCCCTCGTCATGCACCGCCAGAGCGTCATCGACGACGAGCAGGCGCGCCCCCGCGCGGGCCGCGCGCACCGAGATGTCGACGTCCTCCCAGTACAGGAAGTAGGCGTCGTCGAAGCCGCCCGTGAGGTCCCATGCCTCGCGGGTGAACCACAGGCAGGCTCCGCTGAGCCACGGCAGGCGCCGGGCGTCGGCGTGCTCGCGGCGGCGACGCGGCCCGCCCATCGATCCGTCGTCGAGGTATACGTCCATGCCGGCGAACCACACGCGACCCGCGGCGTCCTCGACGCGCGGCGAGGCGACGCTGGGCCCCTCCGCGGTCGCCGCGGCCAGGGCGGCGACCGAGCGACCGTCGATCCGGGCATCCGGATTCAGGAGCAGGATGTCGGTGACCCCGAGCTCGTCGAACGCCACCGCGGCACCGGCGTTCACTCCGCCGCCGAACCCCGCGTTGTCGTCCATCGGCACGAGCCGCCACCCGTTCGCGACGCTCAGCGCCTCGACGTGTGCGCGCTCCTGCGGAGTCGAGCGGTTGTCGACGACGACGATCCGCGCGTCCGGCACCGCCGCGCCGGTCCTGGTCAGGTTCTCGGCGAGAAGGCTCGCCGAGGCGTAGTTGACGACGATGATCCCCAGCATCCGTCCCTCGTCCATTCGTGCATCCTCCCCGTCGCCACGAAACCCACGGACCCGTGCGAGGGCGCCTGTGGCTATAGTGAAGGCTACATTTGACGCCACCTGGGGAGATGTCGTGTCAGAGATTCGTGGGGCGATGCTGCGTCTGAAACAGGCGCAGAAATCATCGAAGGGCGCGGCGGCATACTCGCGCTACGTGAACCGGCCTTTGGGGCGCCCGCTCGCGGCGACGGCCTACGCGTGGGGGATGACCCCGTCGCAGGTCACCATCGTGAGCGCGCTGTGCACACTGAGCGGGGTGGCGCTGATCGCGGTGCTCGCGCCGACCGTCTGGTCGTCGGTGCTGGTGGCGGCGCTGCTCGTGCTCGGCTACGCGCTCGACTCGGCCGACGGGCAGCTCGCGCGGCTCACCGGAACGGGCTCGCTCGCGGGGGAGTGGCTCGACCACTTCTTCGATTCGTTCAAGCTCGCCACGATCCACCTCGCCGTGCTCGTGTGCTGGTTCCGGTTCTACGATCTCGACGACCTGTGGCTGCTCGTACCGCTGGCGTTCGCCGCGATCGCGAACACGTTCTTCTTCGGCATCATCGCCGCCGACTTCCTGCGGCGCATCCACCGGCTCCAGTCCCCGGCCGAGACCGAGGAGGCGCCGCGTGAGGCGTGGCGCTCCGGCTCGCTGTACTCGCTCGCGGTGATCCCCAGCGACTACGGATTCCTCTGCCTCGCCTTCGCGCTGCTGTGGTGGCAGCAGGGCTTCGTGGTGATCTACACGGCGCTCGCCGCGATCAACGCGCTGCTGCTCCTGCTCGCCGCGATGCGCTGGTACCGCTCGATCAAGGGGCTGCAGTCCGATGGCTGAGCGCCCGGGGCCGGTGCGCGTCATGCAGTCCTTCGGGGCGCCGCGTGTGACGACCAACCCGTACATCACGATGCTCGATCGGGCACTCGCCGACTCCGACGAGGTCGATCACCTCCGCTTCTCGTGGCGCGGCGCGATCCTCGGTCGCTACGACGTCTTTCACTGGCACTGGCCCGAGGTGAAGCTGCACGGCGGGAGCGCCGTGTCGTCGGTGGGCAAGTACGTGCTCACCGCGCTGCTGTCGCTGCGGCATTCGCTCTCGCGGCGCATCGCGGTCGTGCGCACCGTGCACAATCTCGAGCTCCCCGACGACAACGCCGCCCGGCTGTGGCTACTGCGACGCATCGAGCACCAGGCCGATCACCGGATCGTCCTGAACGAGACCACCCTGCTGCCGGAGGGCACCGCGCGCTCGGTCATCCTGCACGGGCACTATCGCGACTGGTACGCGCCGCAGCCTCGCGCCGACCGGGTGCGCGGGCGTCTCGGAACTTTCGGCGGTGTGCGTCGGTACAAGGGCGTCTCGGGATTCGTGGATGCCTACGCCGAGGCTCGCGGCGACGATCACGAGCTCAGCATGACGATCGGCGGCAAGGCCTCGACGCAGGAGCTGGCGGACGATCTGCGCGCGCAGGTCGAGGGGCTGCCCGGGGTGACGCTGCAGCTCGCGTTCCTCAGCGATGCCGAGCTGGTCGAGCTGGTCACGGCATCCGAGTTGGTCGTGCTCGCCTACCGCTTCATGCACAACTCCGGCAGTGTGCTCGCGGCCCTCTCGCTCGACCGGCCGGTGCTCGTGCCGCGTAACGAGCCGAACGAGGCGCTCGCCGCTGAGGTGGGCACGGAGTGGGTGCAGATGTACGAGGGCGAGGTCGACGGCCGCGCGTTGCTCGAGGCGCTGCGCGCGGTGCGGCGGATCGAGGCCGAGCGGCCGGATCTCTCGCGTCGGGAGTGGGCGGATGCCGGGGCCTCGCACGCGGCCGCCTACCGGGCGGCCCTGCGCAGCCGTTGGCTCGGCGTGCAGCCCCGAGGGGTGGACGCGTGATCCGCGAGGCGGCGTTCCGCCTGAAGACCGCGATCGGCGGACGCTCGAGTATGGAGGCCTACCGGTCGTTCCTGCAGATGGATGCGCTCGCGCCCGAGGAGATCGCCGACATCAGTGCACGTCGGTCGGCGGAGCACGCCCGGTTCGCCTTCGCGCACAGCCCCTTCTATCGTGAGCTCTACTCGTCGCACGGGTTCTCCGACGACGACCTGCGCGACCCCGCGTCGTTCTCGTCGCTGCCGATCGTCGACAAGGCCATGCTGCGCGAGAACTTCGACGGCATCCGCACCGATGAGGCCGACGAGCGCACCAGTGTGGTGTCGAAGACGGGTGGCAGCACGGGGCTGCCACTGCATCTGCTGCGCGATCTGCGCTTCCCGGCGCGGGCGCTCGAGTGGCGCCTGTTCGAGTGGTGGGGGGTGACGCCGTGGGACGACCGTGGCATCGTCACCCGGCACGTGCTCACGGGAGCGGCACGGCTGCGGCACGATCTCGGGTGGTTGCCCTCGCGGCGCGTACAGCTCGACGCCTTCCAGATCACGGATGCGGCCGTGACGGAGTTCGCCCGTGACTGGAACCGGGTGAAGCCGCGGTTCCTCATCGGCTACGGCGGCGGCGTGCTCGACACCGTGCGCCGCCTGCGGCGCCTGGGGGTGGAGGTGCATCCACCGCGGGCGATCGCCGTGACTGCGGCTCCGCTCACCCCCGGCACACGCGCCGAGATCGAGGCGGCCTTCGGCGCCCCCTGCTACGACCACTACCGCTCGGCCGAGATCCCCTGGATGGCGGGGGAGTGCAGCCACCAGAGCGGCCTGCACGTCTTCGCGGACGTACGGAGGATCGAGATCGTCGATGCCTCGGATGCTCCCGTGCCCGAGGGCGTCGAGGGCGAGGTCGTCGTCACGGACCTGAGCAACCGGGTGTTCCCGGTGGTGCGCTACCGCCTCGGCGATATCAGCAGCTACCTGCCCGGCGCGTGCGCCTGCGGGCGCGGCCTGCCGCGTCTGGGCGCGATCTCCGGGAGGTCGTCGGATGCCGTGCGCCTGCCGGACGGCACGACGATCGCGGGGGCGCTCGGCCACATCTTCGACGATGCCCCGCTGTCGATCCGTCAGTTCGAGATCGTGCAGGATGCCGACTACGCCGTCACCCTCCGCTGCATCCCGAGCGATGCGCCGGATGCGCAGGCCGGGATCGACGCGGCCGCCGCGAAGCTGCGCTTCGCCACCAAGGGCCTGGTTCCGGTGACGGTGGAGCGGGTCGATGGCATCCCGCAGGTGGGCGGCAAGATGCGCTTCATCCGCAGCGCCGCCCCCGTCTCCCCGGCTTGAGTCCTGGCTCCTGGGCTTCCAATATATTTCAGTTTCGCAACGATCTTCCAGTGGGCGTGTGTACACTGACCCCTGGCCGCCGCCCTCCGGGTAGGCGGTGCGTACCGATACTGCACACCATCTCGCCCGGAGGGGGCAAGTTGGAGGGGCGCGGTGTACGCGGGCTGAAACCCCTAGGAGAACCCTGTTGCGTCTTCGACGTCACCATCACCGTCCCGATCCCTCCCCTCGTCCGGCGACCACCGGTGCCACCGCTGCGGTCGCAGCCGTGACGCTTCTGCTCGGCCTGGTCGGCGCTCCCGCTTCGGCGGCTGAGACCCCGGCACCCGAGCCGACGACGACCGAGACCCCGGCCCCGTCACCGGAGCCGCAGCCGAGCGCGAGCGAGGCGCCGGCTCCCGAACCGGCGTCGCCCGACCCCGCCCCCGGCGAATCCCCGGCCGCGGACGCTCCCGCTCCCGAAACCCGCAGCGCGGCGGCGGCACCGACCGTGCTGCTCGCCGACGACTTCCAGCGCACCTCGCCCGCGGGGTGGGGCAGCTCCGACAACGGGCTGGCCTACACCTCGTGGTCGTCCCGCGCGGGTGTCGCGAGCGTCGCCGACGGCGCCGCGACCATCGCGCTGAAGCCCGGCGAGTCCGCCTACCTCACCCCTCGCGCCCTCGAGGCGAAGGACGTGCGGCTCTCCGCCGACGTGCGCCTGTCGGCGACGGGCGGTCGCGGGTACTACGCCTACACCACCCGCGTGCAGAGCGACGGGTCGTCCTATCGCGTGCGCCTGCTCACCGACGCGAAGGGGCAGGTGCAGCTCTCGGTGCTGCGCACCCAGGGCGGCAAGGACACCGAGCTGAAGTCGGCGTCGGTGCCGTTGACCATCCTCGGTGACGACTGGTACACGTTCGACGCGACCGTCACCGGAACCGACGCCGTCACCTTCGAGGCCCGCCTCACGCCGAAGGGCGCCGCTCCCGGTGCGCCGCAGCTGACCGTCACCGATGCCTCGTCGAACAAGATCAGCGGTGCCGGCGGATTCGCGCTGTGGGGCTACGCCTCCAGCAGCGGCGCCGCGGCATCCGCCCTGCAGATCGACGCGCTCGAGGCGACGGTCGCCACCGGGCCGCTGAGCAGCGAGGTCGTCACGGTTCCCGAGCCGCAGCCGGAGCCCGAACCTCAGCCCGAACCCGAGCCGCAGCCGGAGCCCCAGCCCGAGCCGGAGCCCGAGCCGCAGCCCCAGCCGGAGCCCGAGCCGCAGCCCCAGCCGGGCACGGGCCTGGAGGCCCGGGGTTCCGCTCCGGTCGGCACTGCGTCCTACGCCGTGCCGCAGGGGGCCGTGTTCGTCAACGGTTCATCGAACTCGCAGACCCAGAACGGCAGCGCGGCGGCGCCGTACCGCAGCGTGCAGAAGGCGGTCGATTCCTCGCCCGCCGGCTCGACGATCGTGGTGCGCGCCGGTGAGTACCACGAGTCCGTCGAGGTGCCCTTCAACAAGTCCCTGACGATCCAGGCCTACCCGGGCGAGGCGGTCTGGTTCGACGGATCGACCCGCGTCTCCTCTTGGACGAAGTCCGGATCGTCGTGGGTGAGCGGAGGATGGACCGCCGAGTTCGACGACGACATGCTGAACGGCAATGCGAGCTGGTTCGTCGACCCGAACTACCCGATGGCCAACCACCCGGACATGCTGTTCATCGACGGCGTGGCGCAGAAGCAGGTGGCCTCGGCATCCCAGGTCACAGCCGGCACGTTCGCGGTCGACTACGCCAACGATCGGTTGATCCTCGGCACCGACCCGAGCGGTAAGCAGGTGCGGGCCAGCGATCTCGGGCAGGCGTTCAACGTGCGCTCCGCGAACTCGCAGCTCAAGGGCCTCGGTGTGCGCCGCTACGCGACCTCGTACGACGTGCTCGGCACCATCCGCATGCACAACGTCGGGGTCACGCTTCGCGATCTGGTCATCGAGGACAACGCCACGATCGGGCTCTTCGTGGGCAACGACCGCGCCACGGTCGACAACCTCACGATCCGCCGCAACGGCCTGCTCGGCATGTCGTTGACCACGGCGTACGACTCGACCGTGTCGGACTCGCTCATCACCGACAACAACAACGAGCGCTTCAACGGCTCGCCCGTCGCCGGCGGCATCAAGGTCACGCGCTCCCGCGGGGTCGATATGACCAACGTCGACACGAGCCGCAACGTCGGCAGCGGAACCTGGTTCGACGAGTCCTGCTACGACGTGAACATCGTCGACGTCACGTCGAACGACAACACCGAGATCGGCATCCACGCCGAGCTCTCATCGAAGGTCACGATCGCCCGTAGCCAGACGTTCGACAACAAGGAAGGCATCCGGATCTTCGATACCGAGGGCGTGCTCATCACGAACAACGACCTCGGCAACAACTCCCGGCACGACATCAACCTCATGCAGGACGAGCGACGTCAAGCCACCCACAGAGTCGGACGCGATCCGCGCGTGACCGGTGCCGACCCGACGGTGACGTGGATCAACCGCAACATCACGATCCGCAACAACGTGTTCGGCGCCGGCGGACCTCGAGCGATCTTCGCTCACGACACCCAGACCGGACGGGCGGTCGACACGTGGAACCTCACGATCGACGGGAACCTCTTCAGCAGTTCGAAGGGCGGGCCGTCGATGGTCACCTGGGGTGGCTCGGGCAACGTCTACGAGACGTTCTCGACACCGCTCGCGCTCGCCTCGGCGAAGAACACCGGATGGCGCAACGCGATGACCACCACTGCCGAGCCCTTCTCGGGCATGGCCGACGAGATCGCCGCCAACAGCGGCATCGCACGTCCGCTCACCGGCGCGGCCGCGACCCTTCTCGGTGTCGGCAGCGGCACGGTGCTGCTGGGCAGCGGACGCTGACACGCACCCCCACCGAATCCGCCCGCCGCGTCCGAGATGCGGCGGGCGGATGGGCGGTGGGGGCGCGCCGAGCGGCCCCGCCGTGCAGAATGGTCGGGTGACAGCCGACACCCGCCGCCCGCATCTGCTCGTGCACGCCGGGTGGGAGCTGTTCGGTTCCGACCGGATGCTCCTCGAGAGCGCGCGCAGCCTGCGTGATGCGGGGGAGCGCGTCGTCGTCGCGCTCCCCGCGGCGGGTCCGCTGGTCGGCGAGCTCCAGGCCGCCGGCGTCGAGGTGCTGATCCCGCCGACCTTCGCGTTGCGCAAGTCGGCGCTCCGCCCCCGCAACTGGCTGCGATCCCTGCGCGATGCCATCCGCGGGTTCGTCGCCGCGGTCGTGATCACCCGTCGCCTGCGTCCTCGGACGCTGTACGTGAGCACGATCGTGCTGCCGCTGTGGCCCCTCGTCGGTCGCCTGCTGCGAGTGCCGACGGTGACCCACGTGCACGAGGCCGAGGCGTCCGCCGCTCGCGTCGTCAACACGCTGCTCTATGCGCCGCACCTCGCCTCGCACCGCATCATCGTGAACAGCGAGTTCACGATGCGGACGGTGGCCTCCGTGATCCCGGCGCTCGGTCGGCGCGCGACGCTCATCCCCAATGGGGTCGATTCCCCGGAGTCCGTGACCGAGCCGCGCGCGGTGATCGATCGCCTCCGCATCGCCTACGTCGGTCGCATCTCCCACCGCAAGGGTCCTGACGTGGCCGTCGAGGCGGTCGCTCTCCTCGGCGATGCCGGGATCGAGGCCGAACTCGATCTCGTCGGGGCCGTCTTCGAGGGCAACGAGGCGTACGACGAGACCCTGCGGCGTCGCACCGAAGAGCTGGGTGTCGCGCATCTCGTGCAGCACCACGGCTTCCGGTCGGACGTATGGCCGGCGCTCGGGGCGGCGGACGTTCTGGTGGTCCCCTCACGCCAGGACGAATCCTTCGGAAACACAGCCGTGGAGGGCGTCCTCGCCGGGCGTCCCGTCGTGGCGAGCGAGATCCCCGGCCTGCGCGAGGCGGTCGGCCCGTACGGCTCGGCCGCGTTCGTCGCGCCGGGTGACGCACCGGCGCTGGCGGATGCTCTCGCCCGGGTCGTCGCGGACTGGTCGGCGCTCCGGGTGACGGCGCTCGCCGATCGTGACCGGGCGAAGGAGCGCTTCGCCCCGGCGGTCTACCGGGCGACGATCGCCCGCTTCCTCAGCGACCTCGCGCGGGCTCGCTGAGGTCGAAGACCGCCGAGGTCAGCGCGAACCCGCAGCCGAATCGAGAAACGCCGCAGCCTGACGCAGGAACTGCACGACCTCGGCCGATGTCGAGGTCAGCATCGCTCGGTGCTCGCGCGCCGAGTCGTGGTGCGCGTCGGCGATGTCGAACGGGTTCCGGCGGTGTCGGCCGAACAACGCGCGGCTCGTCTTCGGCGGCGCGGTGAAGCCACGACGGGCGTGGAGCGCCTCGGCGTACCTGGCCAGGCCCGCGGTGCTCGCGGCATCCGCATCGAATTCGGCGATGATCTCGAACTCCTGGGGCTCGACGGGCTCGGACCCCAGGTGGACCGCCTCGCGCAGGGTGAATGCGCGCGAACGAGCGTCGGGTGCGGCGGCGGCGACCGTCGAGCGCTCGGCGCGACTGGCGGTGAGGATCAGATCGGCAGCCCGCAAGGCCTCGGCATCGATCGCCTCCGAACGGTGGCCGGCGGCGAGGATCGGCGTCTCGGCATCGCCGGAGGTCTCGGCGATCTCGGCCGAGGTCACGCACATGCGATGGCCCGCCGTGCCCACGCGGGTGCCCGCGCTCGAGATCTGCCACCCGGCCGCATCGCCCTGCGCGCGGAGCACCAGCTCCATCAGCGGCGACCGGCAGATGTTCGCCTCGCAGACGAAGATCAGTCTGTGCGTCACGTGTTCCCCCGTCGTGCCCCGCAGAGATCTCTGCGGTCCGATCCTCCAACATAGGTGATAATGGTCGCGGGGAAGGCACCGTGCGAGACACTCAGGCACGTCGAGGTGCCGAGGGGATACGGGGACACATGACACTGCAGGACTATTTCCAGTCGCTCAGGAGCCACTGGATCGTGATCGTCGTGCTGATGGTGCTCGGCGCGGGGTCCGCGTACGGGTACTCGCAGTTCATCGACCCCGAGTACCGGGCCGAGTCCCAGGTGATCGTGATCCCGACCCGGGGCGAGAACACCAGCGAGCTGGTCCAGGGCTCCAACTACGTGCAGAGCCTGGTGCAGACCTACACGCTCCTCGTGAAATCGCCGACCGTGCTCGACCCCGTCATCGACGACCTCGGGCTCGACGAGACGGCCAACCGTCTGGCGCGGCGGGTCGACGTCAACGTGCCCCTGAACACCGTCGTCATCGAGATCGGCGTGACGGATGCCAGTGGCGAGAGCGCCGCCGAGACCGCGAACGCGATCGCCCGGGAGCTCGCGACCGCCGTCGCGGGCGTCTCGCCGGTCAGCGCCGACGGCGAGCCCGCCGTGCGCGTCGACACGATCTCCGCCGCGCGCACCCCGACGGTTCCGATCTCCCCGAACACCCGCCTGAACGTGATGGTGGGTGCCGTCGCCGGAATCGCGCTCGGTGTCGTCTTCGCGCTGCTCCGACGCATTCTCGCCACCCGCATCACGACCGCGCGCACCCTGAGCGACGCCACCGAGGTCGCCCTCCTCGGCGAGATCCCCGAAGCATCCGACACCCACACGATCGCTCGCATCATCCGCTCGCAGCCCGATGGCCGCGTCGCCGAGGCGATGCGTCAGGTCGCCGCGAGCCTCAAATTCGTCGACGTCGACAAGAACCGCCGCGTCATCCTCGTCACCTCGTGCTCGGCGCAGGAGGGCAAGTCGTCGGTGAGCCTCGGACTCGCCCTGACCCTCGCCGAGGGCGGGCGTTCGGTGCTGTTCGTCGAAGCCGACCTGCGTCGCCCGAGCACCGCCCGGTACACCCAGCTCGAGGGCTCGGTCGGCCTCACCACCGTCCTGATCGGCGACGTGGAGCTCGCCGATGCCGTGCAGCAGTGGGGGCGGCCGGGACTCGACGTCCTCACCGCCGGCGCGCAGCCTCCGAACCCCGGCCAGCTGCTGTCGAGCGGCGGACTGCACCGTATCGTCGATGAGGCGCGCGACTCCTACGACTACGTCATCATCGACACCGCGCCCGTGCTGTCGGTCAGCGACGCGCTGTGGCTGTCGACGATGGCCGACGGCACCCTGTTCGTCGTGCGCTCGAACCGCACCAAGGCCGCCGATCTCACCCGGGCACTCGCATCCCTCGAGTCGACCAGGACCCCGGTGCTCGGGATCGTGCTGAACGGTGTGCGCGGCGCGGCGAAGAGCCCGTACTACACGGACGAACCGAGACGCGGCGTCCGTCCGCGTCTCGTCGCCCGCGCCACGCGCTGACACGGTCATGAACTCGCTCCTGGCCCTCGGTGCCCGTGCGCTGACGATGGTCGTCTCGCTGGTGTGCGGAGTCATCACGACCCGCATGATCCTCGGCGAGACCGATATCCAGCACTACGCCCTGTACTCGCTCCTCATCACGATCCCGTCGCTGCTCACGTTCACCGACCTCGGCAGCGGCGCGGTGCTCGTGAACGCCGTCGCGACCAGTGACGACATCCGCACCGACCGCAGGCTCCGACTGCAGGTCACCTCGGTCGGCCGCATCCTGCTGATGTTCGCGACCGGACTCATGCTCATCAACACCGTGCTGCTCGTCACGGGTGGGTGGCGCGCCCTGTTCGGCGACGCCGGCGCGATCCCGGGAGCGGCGCTCGCCGCCTTCCTGTGCATCACGCTGTTCAGTCTGTCGATCACCCTGGGCGTGTGGTTCCGCATCCTGCTCGGTCAGCGGCGCAACCACCTGGTGATCCTGGTGCAGGGCCTCATCTCGCCGGTCACCCTCGGCGGTGTCTGGCTGATGCTCCACCTCGGCGGGCGCGATTTCGACTCGTATCTGGCGATCGCCTCCTACGGTGCCTCGCTGCTCTCTGCGATCATCGGTTTCCTGCTGGTGACGAGGTCGACGCGGCCGCTGATCCCGGACGCTCTGCGGATGCTGTTCCGGTGGCGCCGCATCCCCGGGGTGAGGGTCATGGACGTCGGCTGGCCGATGCTCGCGCAGATGATCACCTACCCGATCGCCGTCGGGTCGCAGCGCTACGTGCTCGCCCAGTTCGGCACACCGACCGATGTCGCCGAATACGGCGTGACGGGTCAGGTGTTCTTCGCCCTCAACGGGTTGGTGATGGCGGCGGGCGTCGCGCTGTGGCCGCAGTTCGCGCGTCTGCGGCACAGGGGCGAGCTGACGCGCGGACCGTACCTGCTCTCGCTGCTGTTCGCCGGGGCGGTCGCCGCGGCCACCGCGTTCGTCTGGCTGATCTCGCCGTGGCTGTTCGAGTTCATCACGCAGGGCGAACTCGACGTGCGCACCTCGACGATCCTCGCGTTCGGCACGATGATCATGCTCACCGCAGCCGTGTACCCGCTCGGGATGTTCATCATGGACAAACCCGGCATCCGCTTCCAGGTCATCCCGACCCTGGCGATGGCGGCGGTCAGCATCGGTCTTTCGCTCGTGCTGACGCCGGTGCTCGGCATCGTCGGACCGCTCCTCGGCGTGAGCTTCGCGCTGATCGTCTGCCAGGTGATCCCGTACGCGATCTACATCCACCGCCACCGGGATCGACTCCTGAAGAGCGAGCCCGAATCCGCGGCCGAAGCCGCCGTCGATCCGGTCTAGCCGGGCCACTCCGTCTCTGCGCGATGCGCTCGGCGAGCGAGCGGGTGGATGCTGTCGCCGGCCGCCAGGCGCCGGGCGAGGTCTTCGTACGCCGCGGCCACGTCGTCCCACGAAAACGCCTCGGCCGCGCGGCGCCGGGCGGAGTGGGATGCCGCGGCGACGGCTCCGGCATCCGACTCCGCCGCGTTCACCGCCGCCGCGACATCTCCCGGCGTGCGGAAGTACCAGCCCTCCTCGTCGAGCACCTCGCGGTTGAAGACCACGTCGAACGCGACCACGGCCGTGCCCGCCCCCATCGCGCGCAGCAGCGAGGGGTTCGTGCCCCCGACCGAGTGGCCGTGCAGGTACGTCGAGGCATGGTGGTAGAGCGCGTCGAGGAGACCTTGGTCGTAGACGGCGCCGAGCAGTCGGATGCGCGGATCGGAGGCGGCGATCCGGTCGATCGCGGCTGTGTACTCCGCGGCATAGGGCGCGGAGCCGACCACGACGAGCGGTTTCGCGGCTGACGACATCGCATAGCCCTCCACGATCTCGCGGACGTGGTTCTCGGGCTCGAAGCGGGCGACGACCAGGTGGTAGCCGTCGGGCTCGAGGCCGAGCTCGCGGATGCCGTCGGACGGCGCGTCGTCGAGCAGCGGGGCCCCGTAGCGGATCAGCTCGCTCGCGACGGCGAACTGGTGGTCGTAGTAGTCGCCGATGCCGGGGGCGTCGGCGATGATCGCGTCGGCCTGGCGCACGCCGAAGGACTCCGCGGCGCGGTAGTACGCCTTGCCGCGCGGGCCCCACTTCGAGCGCCGCCACTCCAGGCCGTCCATGTGGAGGGCGACCGGGATGCGACGCGCGCGCAGCAGTGGGAGGAAGGGCGAGTTCGCGGCGTTGAACACGAACGCGGCATCCGGGCGTGCCCTGGTGACGGCGTGCACGGTCGACAGCGCGGTGTGGCTGAGGGTCTCGAGCGCCTTCTGGCGAACCGCCGGCAGGGTCACGCGGCGCATGCCGAGGTGCACATCGCCCGCCGTGCCGGCGTCGCGCCCGTAGACCAGCACGCGATGCCCGCGCTCTACGAGGCGCCGCCCGACCTCCTCGACGGCGGTCTCGAATCCCCCGTACGCGGCGGGGATGCCGCGCGTGCCGATGAGGGCGATGCGCAGGGACGTCGACGACGGAGCGGAGGCGGTCTGCATCGCATCAGTATGCCCGAGGCGGCCGACGATGTCGGAAGACCGCGGGCTATCCTGGGGCGGTGTCCACGCCGCCGCACGAACGCCGCCCGCTGATCTGGGGATTCCCCGCCGAGCAGTCGGTGACGCGTTGGGAGCGCCGGCACTCCGCGGGCGAGGTGCCGAGCGTATGGCCCTACGGGCTCGACGGTCTGTGCGAGTATGCGCCGGTCGCCGTGCTCGACCTCCCCGCGCCAGGGCGTCTCTCGCGGCTCCGGTCGCGCGTGGGGATCGGGCCCCGACCGCGCGCCCAGACGGCGTTCACCTGGGACGAGAACGCGGCCTTCCGCCTGCAGATCGCGAGCCCCTACGAGCGGTTCGCCTCGGGGGTGATCTGGCTGACCGACATGATCGAGCGCGGGGTCGACACCGGTCGGCTCGTCGAGGTGCTGCGCGGTGCAGAGACGCTGTGGGTACTCAGCGAGGCGCAGGTCGAACCCCTGCGCGCCCTCTTCGGGAGCGCGGGGCCGCGGATCGTCGCGGTGCCGTTCGGCGTCGACGCCGACTTCTTCTCGCCCCGTCCGTACCCCGATCGCCCGCGCATCGTGAGCGTCGGCAACGACCGCGACCGGGATCCGCAGACGCTGTTCCGCGCGCTGGCGCGCGTGCACGAGCAGCGCCCGGACGTCGAGCTCATCGTCCAGTCGTCGGCGTCGACGGATGCTCCGGCCGGTGTCGAGGTCGTTCAGCGGATGAGCCACGGCGAACTGCACGAGCTCTACGCGACGGCATCCGTCATCGCCACCGCGACCCGTCCCAATCTGCACGTCTCCGGCATGACGGTGACGCTCGAGGCCTTCGCGACCGGTCGGCCGGTCGTGAACACCGACACCCCCGGCATGTCGCAGTACGTCGCGGAGGGGCGAACCGGCCACCTCGTGCCGCTCGGCGACGACGAGGCGCTGGCGCAGCGGTTGATCGGCCTGATCGACGATCCGCAGCGCGCGGCGGAGATGGGCCTGGCCGGGCGCCGCGACGTCGAGGAGCGCTTCACGACCCGCGAGATGTGCGCCCACCTCGCCCGCATCGTGGTCTGACGCCGGGGTGATCTTTCCCTTCCGAGGAATCTGATCCGGGGTGTCGCGAAGGCGTCGAGAAACTTCTTCTAGTATCCGACGCGGTTGTGCGCTATCGTTACCGCGGATGCGTCTATGGGGGACGCGGGGGAATCCACTTCTTTGCCGATCACTCGGCAGCCGCCTGGGGAGGCGCTATGCGAGTCCGTCGACTCGACGCGATCGAAAACGATCACGATTCGAAATCACGTCCATTCCGTCGTATCGCACTGGGGATCGTCACCGTTCTGGTGGCTGCGATGCTCGGTGCCACGCTGACGGCTCCTGCCGCGCAGGCCGATACCGTTCCGACCGATCCGGCGTCGCCGGTGACGATGAGCGCCGATCCGCTGCCGACCGTGCAGATCAACGGCATCGTGTGGGCTCAGGCCGTCGCAGGCAACAAGGTCTTCGCGGGCGGTCAGTTCACCAGCGCTCGCCCGGCGGGCGCCGCCGCCGGCACGAACGAGACCGCGCGGTCGAACCTGCTCGCCTACAACCTCGCGACGGGCGTGCTCGACACATCGTTCAACCCGAACGTGAACGGCCGCATCCTCGCGGCCGCCGTCTCGCCCGACGGCTCCCGTCTCTACATCGGAGGCGGCTTCACGGCGGTCGACGGGCAGAACCGCTACCGTCTCGCCGCGTTCAACACCGCGACCGGTCAACTCATCTCGACCTGGACCCCCGGGACGAACACGATCGTCCAGGGCATCGTCGCCACCGACACGACCGTCTACGTCACGGGCGAGTTCACCAACATCAACAACGTCGCCCGTACCGGTGTCGCCGCGCTGAGCGCATCGACCGGTGCCGTGCTCGACTTCAACCCGCAGCTCGCGGGCGGCTACGGCGTGCGCGCCGTGGTGGTGTCGCCCGACAAGTCGAAGGTCGTCATCGGCGGCTCCTTCACCTCGACCAACGGCTCGACCAACCCCGGGCGCGGCATGGCCGCCCTCGACGCGGTCACCGGCCAGAGCCTGCCGTGGGCGATCAACAGCGTCATCCGCAACGCCGGCACCGGCGCATCGATCTACGCGCTCGCCTCCGACGGCGACAGCGTGTACGGCAGCGGCTACGACTTCGGCGGCTCCAAGACCGAGGACGACTTCGAGGGCGCATTCCGTGCGAACTGGAGCGACGGGTCGATGGCATGGATGGAGGACTGCCACGGCGACACGTACTCGATCTTCCCGACCGGGGGCGTGCTCTACACGGCATCCCACACCCACTACTGCGGCAACATCGGTGAGTTCCCGCAGCTCGACCCGTGGAACTTCAACCACTCGCTGGCGTTCGACAAGAATCCGTCGAACCGCACCATCACACCCGACCCCTACGGTTACCGCAGCTTCACCGGCAACCCCGCCGCCAAACTGCTGCACTGGTACCCGAAGTGGCAGCCGGGCTCGGTCTCGGGCATGGATCAGGCCGGATGGTCGGTCACGGGGGCCGGCGAGTACCTGATCTACGGCGGTGAGTTCACGGCCGTCGGCGGCGTCGCCCAACAGGGCCTCGTGCGTTTCGCGAAGCCGTCGACCGCGCCGAACAAGGTCGGCCCGACCATCCAGGGCGGGGCCTACCAGATCAGCACGCAGTCCTTCCGCGCCGGTCAGGTGCGCATCGCCTGGTCGGCCAACCACGATGCCGACAATGCGAAGTTGACCTATGAGGTCTTCCGTCGCGACATCGCGCAGCCGATCTACACGACCACGGCCGAGTCGACGTACTGGGTGCGTCCGCGCCTGACGTACTCCGACAACGCGGTCACCGCGGGCCAGACGTACCAGTACCGCGTGAAGGTCACCGATCCGAACGGCAACTCGACGACGTCCGACTGGACCTCCGCGACCGTCGCGGCGGCGGGTACGGAGAACGCCTACAACACCGCGATCCTCAACTCGGCACCGAAGTACTACTGGCCGCTGAACGACGCGTCGGGCGCCTCGGCGATCGACTGGATGGCGGGCAACGACGTCACGCTCGCCGGCGGATACACGCGCGGTCAGACCGGTCAGGTCGTCGGAGCGGCGTCGTCGTCGACGGCGTTCAACGGTTCCACCGGCACCGGCGCTTCGGCCGTGTCGGAGGTCGGCCCGAACACCTTCTCGGTGGAGGCCTGGTTCCAGACCACCAGCACGAGCGGTGGGAAGATCGTCGGCTTCGGTAACAACGCCACGGGCAACTCGGGCAGCTACGACCGGCACATCTACATCAGCAACACCGGTCAGGTGTCGTTCGGCGTGTACCCCGGCACCACGCGCGCCGTCACCAGCAGCGCGGGGTTCAACGACGGCCAGTGGCACCAGGTGGTCGGCACGATGAGTTCGTCCGGCATGGTGCTCTACCTCGACGGCAAGCGCGTCGGGTCGCGGTCCGACACCACGACGGGGCAGAGCTACTCCGGTTACTGGCGTATCGGCGGCGACTCGCTGGGCAGCTGGCCCTCGGCCGGAAGCTCCGGGTACCTGAACGGCAGGATCGCCGACGTCGCGGTGTACGACACCGCGATCACCCGCGACGTGGTCGATGCGCACTGGGTCGCCTCCGGGCGCACCTCGTCGCTCCCGGCCGCTCCCGCGGATGCCTACGGCAAAGCCGTCTACGACCTCGACCCGACCCTCTACTGGCGTCTGGGCGAGACCACCGGCACCGTGGCGGCCGACTCCGGCCGCGACGGCAGCACCGGCACGTACAAGACCAGCGGCAGCGCATCGATCCAGAAGGGCGAGACCGGAGCGCTCGCCGGGGTGACGAACAAGGCGATCCGATTCACGTCGTCGCGCCTCGGTAGCACCTGGAACAACCGGCAGAACGTCGTCAGCGATCGCCAGTACGCGGCATCCGACGTCTACTCCATCGAGACGTGGTTCAAGACGACCACGACGGGCGGCGGCAAGATCGTCGGCTTCGGCAACAGCAATTCGAACAACGCCAACGCGAGTTCGAACTACGACCGCCACATCTACATGGACACCGTGGGTCGGCTGAAGTTCGGCACGTACAACGGCGGAACGAACATCCTCACCGCACCGAGCACGTACCGTGACAACCAGTGGCACTACGTCGTGGCGCAGCAGTCGCCGAGCGGCATGCAGCTCTATGTCGACGGTGAGCTGGTCGCCTCGAACGCGGTCTCGAACGCCGAGGACTACGCCGGTTACTGGCGGGTCGGCGGCGACTCGACGTGGGAGGGTGACCCGTTCTGGGTCGGCTCGGTCGACGAGCTGGCGATCTACCCGGCGCCCCTGAGCGCCAGCCAGGTGCTTCAGCACTACCAGCTGGGCAAGACCGGTCAGGGCAACGAGCTCCCGGTCGCGCAGTTCACCACCGCCCCGACCGACCTGTCGGTGGCATTCGACGCCTCGACCTCGACCGACGCCGAGGGGCCGATCGCTGACTACAGCTGGAACTTCGGAGACGGTGAGACCGGCACAGGGGTCGCGCCGACCCACTCCTACACGACCGCCGGCACCTACACCGTCACCCTGATGGTGCGCGACAGCGGTTCGCTGACCTCGACGGTCAGCCACGATGTGGTCGTGCGCGATCCGAACGTGCTGCCGACATCGGCGTTCACCGCCAGCGCCGAGTTCCTGGCGCTGTCGGTCGACGGTTCGGCCAGCGCCGACCCGGACGGCACCATCGCGAGCTACTCGTGGAACTTCGGAGACGGAGCATCCGCAACCGGTGCGACGGCGGCGCACACCTTCGGCGCGAGCGGCACCTACGCGGTCTCGCTCACCGTCACCGATGATCGCGGCGGCTCGGCGACGAGCACGCAACAGATCGTGGTCGAGGCGGCGAACGTGCCGCCCAAGGCCGTGGCCAACGTCGTGCGCGGCGCGGACGGTATGACCGTCTCGGCCGACGGCAGCGGCTCGACCGACGCCGACGGCACGATCGCCGGGTACGCGTGGAACTTCGGAGACGGCGCCACGGCGACCGGGCCGACCGCCACGCACACGTACACGACAGCCGGCACCTACACGGTGACGCTCGTCGTGACCGATAACCGCGGTGCGACGCACCAGGCGACCTCGTCGATCGTCGTCGCTCCGGCCTCGACCGAAGACGTGATCGCCCGTGACGCCTTCGCCCGATCGGCGAGCGCCTCCTGGGGCAGCGCCGACGTCGGAGGGGCCTGGACGACCACCGGTGGGGCCGCAGCCTTCTCGGTCGCGGATGGCGTGGGCAAGATGTCTCTGGCTGCCGGGCAGACCCGCGAGGCGCGCCTCGCCGGAATCAGCTCGACGAACACCATCACCTCGCTGACGATCTCGTCGAGCAACGCGACCTCGGGCGGCGCCTTCAACCTCACGGTCAACGGCCGTCAGGTCGGGAGCGACGTCTACTCGGGCCGTATCAAGGTCGAGTCGACCGGAACGATCCGTCTCTACCTGCTGAGGAACGAGACGGCGATCGGCAACAGCGTGGTCCTGCCCGGCAACTACGTCGCGGGTGAGAGCCTGTCGGCCGTGCTGTCGGTGCGGGGAACCTCGCCGACCAACCTCTCGCTCAAGGTGTGGCGAACGGGAACCACCGAGCCGACCAACCCACAGCTGTCCGCGACCGACACCACGGCCGCGATGCAGCAAGCAGGTTCCGTCGGGCTGAAGATGGCCGTCAGCTCCGTCTCGGCGGTGCCGACCGTGATCAGCATCGACAACTACAAGGTGGTCTCCGGGGCAGTCGTCGCACCGCCGAACCAGACGCCGGTCGCCGCGTTCGTCTCTTCGACGAGCGGCCTCACCGCCAACGTCGATGCGAGCACCTCGAGCGACCCGGACGGGACGATCGCCTCCTACGCCTGGAACTTCGGAGACGGAGCGACGGGCACGGGAGTCACGGCGTCCCACCCCTACGCCGCGGCCGGCACCTATACGGTGTCGCTCACGGTGACGGACAACGTCGGTGCGACGCACACGATCACGGCTCCCGTGACCGTGACCGCTCCGCCCGTCGACCCGCCGGCGGGGCCGACCCCGCTCGCGACCGACGAGTTCAACCGCACGCTCTCCGGAGGGTGGGGGACGGCGGACCTCGGCGGAGCCTGGGCCACGTCGGGCGGTAACGCGGCCTTCGGCGTCGCCGCCGGTCAGGGAACGGTGACGCTGGCACCCTCGCAGACCCGCGAGGCCCGTCTGGGGGTCTCGGCGACGAACATCGTGCTCGACACGCTGTTCTCGTCCGATGTCGCCTCGACCGGCGGCACAGCGAGCGTCACCGTACTCGGACGCACTGTCGGAACCTCGAACTACTCGGCCCGCGTGCGGTTCGAGCCGGCCGGGGTCATCCGCCTCTACATCCTGCGCGACGAGACCGCGATCGGGAACAGCTACGTGCTGCCGACCGCGTACACGCCGGGACAGGTGCTGCACACCAAGCTGTCGGTCACGGGCACGAACCCGACGACGATCGCCGCGAAGATCTGGGCCGAAGGTCAGCCCGAGCCCACCGCGTGGCAGCTGCAGGGCACCGACACGACGGCGGCTCTCCAGGCGGCCGGCGGCGTCGGGATCAAGACGTCGATCAGCTCGGCGTCGACCAACCCGACGACCAAGCTGTCGTTCGATCGGATCGCCGTGGTGGTTCCTCAGTAGGCACGGTGCGGGGAGGGCCAGGCCAGGCGCTCGCCCTTCCCCGCATCCGGGCGATCCGGGAGTGCCCGATACGCTCCCGTCGCTGGAAGGCCCGGCATCCTCGCGGATGCCGGGCCTTTTCCATGCGAACTGGAGCACCGTGAGGGGTCGCAACACGCCGTACGTCGGCTGTCCCGCAGGGCGTGTCGTGACCTCTCGCGACCGCCGACGCCCGCAAGAGATCGAAGAGCACGCGGGCTCGCGCGTGGTGCGAACGGCTATGCCGAAGCGGTTCCTGGCTGGGACGCCCGTGCGTACTCGGGCGTCACGTGCCCGACGGCGCCGAGAATGCGGCCCTGCGCGAACCAGGTGCGTCGCTGCAGCACGGCATGGGCCGCGACGTCTCCTCGCAGGCGCGCGAACGCGCCGCGAACCGAGAACACGATCAGGCGCGCGACGCCGCCGAGCAGATGCGCGCCGCGCAGGAGCATCCGCCGCGGCATCGATGGCGTTCGCGTCAGCAGGCGTGTGCGCATCTGCCCCTGCGAGATGGTCCGGCGTCGCACGAACTCTCGCGTCGTCCGGGCCACGGGAACCTCATCGCGCACGACCGAGTCGGCGGAGGCGATGATCGACCCGCCCGCCGCGAGGATCGCTCGCCCGAACAGCATGTCCTCGCCACCCGCCAACCCGAGGTTCGTGTCGAAGGAGACGCCGAGGCGGCGTACCTGGGCGGCATCGACCAGCACGTTCCCGGTGGCGAGAGCGTCGAGGCGCTGCCCGGTGACACGTCGTCGCCGGCGCATGAATCCGCCGGCGACGATCCACGGGTCCGTGCCCTCGGGCCACACGTATTCGACGTAGCCCATCACCACCGCGGGGTGCTCCGCCGCCCAGACGCGCACGAGGGCGTCGAGCCACCCCGGTTGCGGCACGACGTCGTCGTCGACCATGGCGACGAGCTCATCGGCGCGAGCGGCATCGAGTGCAGCCTGACGAGCCGCCGCGATCCCGGGAGTGGGCTCCGAGACGTAGTCGACCCCGAGGTCGGCGGCCACCGCGGATGCCGATCGCTCCGGGTCGTTGTCGACGAGGGCGATCCGCATCCGGGTGCCCGTGGCTCCCGCGGCGTCTCGGATCGCGGCGACCAGCGGTGGCAGCAGCTCAGTGCGTCGGAAGGTCGTCACCGCGACAAGGACGGCAGGGCCCTCGTCGGGCGTGGCGGTGCTCATGCGTTCAGTATGCCCCGCTGGGCTGCACCATGACCTTCGCCGTACGCCACATGATCTGCAGGTCGTTCATGACCGACCAGTTCTCGACGTAGCGCAGGTCGAGACGCACGCTCTCGTCCCACGACAGGTCGCTGCGACCCGAGACCTGCCACAGACCGGTGATGCCGGGTTTGATGTAGAGCCGGCGGAACACCGTTCCGTCGTAGGCGGTGACCTCGGTCGGCAGCGGCGGACGAGGTCCGACCACGCTCATGTCGCCGACGAGCACGTTCCAGAACTGCGGCAGTTCGTCGAGCGACAGCTTGCGCAGCACGCGCCCGACGCGCGTGACACGGGGGTCGTCCTTCATCTTGAACAGGAGACCCGAGCCCTCGTTCTGCAGCTTGAGCGCCGCGAGCCTCTGCTCGGCATCCGTCGCCATCGAGCGGAGCTTGACCATCCGGAAGCGCCGGCCGTCGCGCCCCACCCGCTCCTGGTGGAAGAACACGGGACCGGGGGAGTCGAGCTTGATGAGAAGGGCGAGCGCCGGAAGGATCAGCCCGATCGGGATGAGGGCGAGGGTCGCGACGACCACGTCGAGCGCGCGCTTGAGCACGTGCTTGCCGCCCTCGTATGTCGGGATCTGCACCTGGATCAGGGGGAGCCCCTCGACCGAGGCGAAGGAGATGCGAGGGCCGGCGACATCGGTGAGCCGGCTCGAGAGAACCAGTTCGGCGGCCGTGCCCTCGAGCTGCCAGCTCAGGTGCTTGACGAAGTCGGGGTCGCGCTCCGGACGGCTGGCGACGATGATCGTGTCGGCGCCGAGTTCGGTGGCCACGGTCGCCACGGAGTTCGAGTTGCCGAGCACGGGGAAGCGGATGTCGTCGATCTCGACGTCGCGGGCGTTGCCGTCGAGCAGCGTCGCCCCGACCACCTGGTAGCCCGAGGCCCCGATCGGGTGAAGCGTGCGGATGACGTACTCGACGTCGTCACGGTTGCCGACGACGAGAGTACGGGAGGCGAAGCGCCCGTGGCGCCGTTCGCCCTGCAACCAGTGCCGCCATCCCCAGCGCGCGACGAGCAGCGCGAACAGTCCGACCGGCAGCCCGACGACGAGCATCAGCTGCATCGACTCCCACGCCAGCAGCACGTCGATGATCGCGACCAGGCCGAACGCGAGGCCGCTCGCATTCGCGACGCCGCGGTACTCGGTCGCGCTCGCCTGGAACAGCGCGGCGTCACGGGTGTGCAGCGCCCCGAGCATGAGGAACCACAGCACGGCCAGCGGCGCGCTGGCGCGCAGCACCTCGAGCATGGTGAGGCCGATGGACAGCTGGATCGCCGCCGTCAGTGCAACGGCGAGCAGGATGACAGCCGCATCCGTCGTCCGCAGTCGCATCCGATATCGCCGCTCCCACTGACGGCGGCGTTCCAGCGTTGCGGAGACGCGCGGTGAGACCACCGAGCGCGGCACCGGCTTGACGGCTCGCGGAGCGGCAACCGGCACGAATGCCGTACCTGCGCGAGTGATGCTCACGGCATCCTCTACGGAGGTCATGCCGAGGCTCCTCGAGCCGGTGATGTACGCAAAAATCCCCAGTGCGCCATTGTTTCCCCAGATATTCCCCAGACCGCCAGCCCCACGCTCGCGGTTTCGTCTGCATTCCCGACCCCTCGGGTCCCTCTGGCGTTCCGTGATCCCACATCACGGGCGAACAGACACCGTCCCACACGGTGAATGCGTACAGAGAGCACTGCAGACTCCCGTCAGCATAGCCCACGGCGGTCGCTTTGGGTAGGTTCTCCACGCAACGATCCGGAACGATATTTCGGAGGTTCGGCACGCCGCCGCGACAGCGGGTCTATTCTGGCGCGGTGACACCCGACGCCACTTCACCGAGACTGCGTCTCACCCGCATGATTCCGCGCGACGCCGCCCAGCCGCACCGGGTCGCCAGCTCGCTTGAGCTGTTCTTCGACCTCGTGTTCGTCGTCGCCGTGAGCACCGCCTCGGCTCAACTCCACCATGCCCTCAGCGCAGGACATCTGCAGCACGGGATCATCTCGTACGCGATGCTCTTCTTCGCGATCTGGTGGGCGTGGATGAACTTCACCTGGTTCGCGACCGCGTTCGATACCGACGACTGGCTGTACCGGGTCACCACGATCGTGCAGATGAGCGGCGTGCTCGTGCTCGCCGCCGGTATCCCGAGCGCGTTCGAGCAGGGGCGCTTCGCGCTCGTGGTCGTCGGATACGTGGTGATGCGTATCGCCATGGTCGCCCAGTGGTTGCGGGCGTCGCGCGCGGCAGGGCCGCTGCGCCGGGCGACCAGACGTTACGCCGTCGGCATCGCCGCGGTGCAGGTGCTCTGGATCCTGTTCCTGCTGGTGCCGGAGGGACCCCTCCAACTCGTCGCCTTCGTCGCGTTCGCACTGCTCGAGATGTCGATCCCGGTCTTCGCCGAGCACGAGCGGCAGACCCCGTGGCATCCGCATCACATCACCGAGCGCTACGGTCTGTTCACCCTGATCGTGCTCGGCGAGAGCCTGCTGGCGTCGGCGAACGCGATCATCGAGGCGCTGCACGAGGCCGAGTCCTTCGTGCCGTTCATCTCGATCTCCGTGCTCACCCTGGTGGTGACGGCATCGCTGTGGTGGATCTACTTCTGGCCGGAGCACCATCGTGCCGTCGGGTCGTTCGGCAGCTCGCTGCGCTACGGCTACACGCACTACGTGATCTTCGCGGCGGCGGCCGCCTTCTCGGCCGGCATCGAGGTCGAGCTCGACGTGCTCACGGGCAAGAGCGAGCTGTCGAGCACGGCGGCGTCCTTCACGGTGACGGTCCCGATCGCCGTCTTCCTGCTCGGCGTCTGGTGGGTCGCCATCCGCAGGAGCGCCGACCGCGTGGTCAACACGATCGTCCCGATCGGTGCGGTGCTCGTGCTGCTCGACCCGATCCTTCCCGTCCCCGTGGCGCTCACCGCAGTGATCATGGTGATCATCGTCGTGTTCCTGGTGCTGCACCCGCCGGTGCCGGAGAAGAAGGCCGCCGTCATCGAGAACGCATAGCCGGGGCAGGGGCCGCGCATCGATCGCCGAGTGACCATGGACGCTCCCGACCCGCACACGAGGAGCGCGACCATGACCCGAATCCCCGAGCCCGACCGCACGCCCGAAGGCCCCGCCTACGAGGGTCGCCTGCTCGATCGTCCCGATGAGGAGGTCGTCGACCAGGGCGCGCCCTTCGACCTGCGCACTCTGCTGACGCGTCGCGGAGTGCTGAGCCTGGCGGGGCTCGGCATGGGAGCGGTGGTGCTCGCCGCCTGCGCACCGTCGGTCACGGCATCCGGTTCCCCCTCGCCGACCGCGACGCCCACGCCCACTCCCACGCCGACGTCGGATGCCGTGACCGCCGAGGTCACGGAGATCCCCGAGGAGACCGCGGGGCCCTACCCGGGTGACGGGTCGAACGGCCCCGACATCCTCGACGACTCCGGAATCGTCCGTCAGGACATCCGCTCGTCGGTCGACGGCGGCGCGACCGCCGATGGAGTGCCCCTGGTCTTCGAACTCCGGGTCGTCGATGTCGCGAGCGGGGCGCCCGCTGACGGTGTCGCGGTCTACGCGTGGCACTGCACGGCGCAGGGCGAGTACTCCCTGTACTCCTCGGGGTTGGAAGACGTCACCTACCTGCGGGGCGTGCAGGTGGCGGATGCCGAGGGTTCGGTGACCTTCACCTCGATCTTCCCCGGCTGCTATGCCGGTCGCTGGCCGCACATCCACTTCGAGGTGTACCCGGACGTCGCATCGATCACCGACGCGCGCGACGCGATCGCCACCTCCCAGGTGGCGCTGCCCGAGGCGGAATGCGCGGCGGTCTACGCGACCTCGGGCTACGACGGATCCGCTCGGAACCTCTCTCGGATTACGCTCGCGAGCGACAACGTGTTCGGCGAGGATTCGGCCGCGTCGCAGCTCGCCACCCTCTCGGGAGATGCGTCCGCGGGGTACCGCGCGGTGCTGGCGGTGGGAGTGACCCGCTGACGCGGCCTCCGCGAAGTCTGCTATTCTTTCTATGCAACGTGTGTGCTTCGCCCCTCTCGGCGCCCACGTCGCCACTGATCAGGGCCATTCCGGACCACGCACATCGACGCGCGCGGCATCCGCCCACGATCTTCCATCGCGGAGCGCCGAAGCGCGCCCGCCACACAGCAATGATGAGCATGACCATGAGTACGACAACTTTCCACCCGACCGATCCGTTGACCTGGAAGCAGGCCGACCTCGATGTGCACGTCGCGACTCGCGACGGCGAATTCGCCGGTTTCGTCGAGTTCGACGGCACCGCCCACCTCGTGCGCGACGCGCGCGGCGCCGATCTCGGCCGTTTCGCCGATCTCGACCGCGCTCAGCGGGCTCTGGAGTTCTCACACGAACCCCACAGCAAGCACCGGAACCTCGTTTTTCCCGCGGTTTTCCGCCGTCGCCCGCGCCGCGCACGCTCCTGAACGACCCCGCCCCTCCGGAAAGACATGCCGGAGGGGCTTTCGTATGCCCTCCGGCGTATGCGGGCGGGGTTAGCCTGAGGTCAGCGAACGGCATCTGCCCTTGGCTTCTGAAGCTCGAGGGCTCCCGATCGGAAGGAGAGCATCATCTCCACTTCACAGCTCGAAACCACCGCTTCCACGCTCGGCCCCATCCGGCAGACGTATTCCGGGAACGCCGACTTCCCTCCGATGGCCAAGGCGTACCGCGACGTGCAGCAGGTGGTCAAGGAGACCGGCCTGATGCAGCGCACCCCGGTCTTCTACTCGCTCGTCGCGGGTGCGCTCGCGCTCGGCTTCGGCGGAGCGATCACCGGTTTCATCCTTCTCGGTGACAGTTGGTTCCAGCTGCTCATCGCCGGCGCCCTCGGCATCCTCTTCACGCAGGTCGCGTTCCTCGCCCACGAGGCCGCCCACCGTCAGATCCTCGCGTCCGGGCCGGCGAACTTCCGCCTGGCACGCCTCCTCGCCGCCGGTGCCGTCGGCATGAGCTACCACTGGTGGGACTCCAAGCACACCCGTCACCACGGCAACCCGAACCAGGTCGGCAAAGACCCCGACATCCAGGTCGACACGATCTCGTTCCTCGAGACGGATGCCGCACAGTCCCGCGGTCTCGTGCGTCTGATCACCCGTAAGCAGGGCTGGCTGTTCTTCCCGCTGCTCACGCTCGAGGGCATCAACCTCCACTACATCAGCCTCAAGCACCTCACCACGCAGAAGAACGTGAAGGGCCGCTGGACCGAGTTGAGCCTGATCGCCCTCCGCCTCGCGCTGGTCATCGTGCCCGTCTTCCTCTTCCTGCCCCTGGGCATGGCCTTCGCGTTCATGGGCGTGCAGCTCGCCGTCTTCGGCGTCTACATGGGCGCGTCCTTCGCCCCGAACCACAAGGGCATGCCGGTCATCGCGCCGGATGCCAAGCTCGACTTCTTCTCGAAGCAGGTGCGCACCTCGCGCAACGTCAACGGCGGCTGGTGGGCCACCTGGTTCATGGGCGGTCTCAACCACCAGGTCGAGCATCACCTGTTCCCGAACATGTCGCGCCTGCACCTCTCGAAGGCGCGCGGCATCGTGCGCGACTACTGCGCGGCCAACAGCATCCCCTACACCGAGACGAGCCTGTGGCGGTCGTACGCGATCGTCATCGCGTACCTCAACCGTGTGGGGCTCGCCGCGAGCGATCCCTTCGACTGCCCCGCCGCATCGCAGATGCGCCGCGCATAGACGACGACCACGACGAAGGCCCGAGCGGATTCCGCTCGGGCCTTCGTCATGCAGGGGTCGTCAGCGTGTCGAGTCGTCGTCGCTCTCGACGACCTCGATCGTGATCTTCTCGAGCGGACGCTCGTCGTCGATCGCCTCGTCGTCGAGCACTTCGTCACCCAGGAACTCCTCGACGGGCTCGTCGTCGATCGTGGCGACCTCGCCGAGCGACGCGGTCGAGCCGCCCTCGTCGGAGAAGATGCCGTCGGGGCGGATGAGCTCGCGCACCTCGGCCATGAAGCTCGTCAGCTGCTGCTGCTGCCAGCGCAGCTGGCGCGTACGGTCTTCCGCATCCCGCAGCACCGTGTTGGTGTGGGTCGTGACGGCGTCGACGATCTTCTGCGACTTCACCCGTGCACGGTCGAGAGTCTCGCGGGCGCGGACCTGGGCGTCGGCCTCGATGGACTGCGCCTGCGAACGCATGAGGCGCTCGTAGTCGTCGGCCTTCGCCGAGATGCGCTGGGCGTGGTCGAGAGAGGCGGATACCTGCTCGTTCGCATCGCTCGTGATGCGCTCGGCGTGGGCGACGGCCTGGTTGTGCAGCACGAGGAACTCCTGCTGGGCGTCGTCCTGGCGACGGGTCAACGTCTCCTCGAACTCGAGCACGCGGGCGTTCATCTCGCGCACCTCGCGCTCGGCGTCGGCACGCAGCTGCGTGGTCTCGCGGGTGACGAGCGAGCGCAGCGCGGCCGCGCCCTTCTCCGCCTCGGTGCGGATGGCAGTTGCCTCCTGCGAGGCCTGGTTGACCTTCTCGGCGGCGTGAGCGGCCTCGCGCTCGATGCGCGCCTCGTGGGCCGTGTACTCGGTGTCGATCTTGAGGCGCACCTGGTCGGCATCGCGTTCGGCCTGGGAGATGATGCGGGCGACGTCTGCTTCGGCTTCGGCGCGCTGGGCGGCGACCTCTTCGCGGGCGGCGGCCATGAGGCGGTCGGCCTGCACCGCGGCGTTCTGGATCAGGACGTTCGCCTGCTCCTCGGCCACGCGCAGGATCGCCTCGAACTGCTGGCGCGACGGCGCCTCCTCCCCGTCCGGGGCGGGGGCGTCGACGAGCTCGGAGGTGAGCGTCGCGACCTGCTGCTCGGTCTCGGCGACCTTCGCCTTCAGAGCGGTCAGCTCGCTCTGGAGCTCTTCGCGCGCGGCGCTCTCGTCCGACTTCAGTGCGTCGATCGCGTCGGCGTGACGCACCTCGGCGTCGGCCAGGTCGGCGTTCGCCTGCTGCAGCTGGTTGCGCAGCGTCGACAGAGCGGAGTCGACCTCCGCCTTGTCGTAGCCGCGGAAACCGATCGTGAACGCCGCCGGAGACGACGAGGAGCCCTGCGAAGAGGAGGCTGCGGGCGGCGTGGTCTCGATCAGCTGGTCGAAGAAGTCGGGGGAGCGGTCGCCGCTGCGGTCTTCGGACTCGGAGGATTCGCTCATGGTTCGTGCCTTTCTGGGGCAGGTCCGTGAGGACCGGGGAGGGATCGTGAGGGCCGATGCCGCGACAGCCGCTGCGAGCCGCTGTCGCCGTCGGAGTCCAGCCTAGTTGCGTCGGGTGGCAGTTGCGTGCCCGATTCGCCCGGCACGAAACGGTGAAGCCACCCCGGGCGAGGGGGCGGTCAGCTGTCGAGTGCCCAGCGGGCGTTCTTGGGGTCGAGCAGGTGGCCGCGGAGGTACTCGAGGTGCGGCCCCTCCGACACGGTGACCCCGCGCGCCTCGGCGACGGTCGAGATGCGCGTGCGCAGGTCCTGCCAGAGCGAGACGGTCTGCGGGAAGCCCATGTACTCGCGGAAGGTCTCGACCTGTACGCGTGTGCCGGCGGGATCGGGCACCAGGCGCACGATCGTGTCATCGGGCTCGACGAAGCGGATGCCGAATCCGCCGTCTGCGCGCTCCGGGAAGTCTATGGGCTTCTTGCCCGCGGCCTCGGCGACGATCTGACGTGCCGCATCTTCGGGAGCGTGGATGACGACGGTCGTTCCGAACTCGACGAGCACGTTCACCAATTGCTTCGCGGCGAACCTGCGTCCGGCGTTCTCACCGGCGGCCGAGGCCTTGCGGTTCGCCCACCTCCTGATGAAGGGGCCGCCGATGATGAGCACGACGACGAGAATGCCGAGGAGGATGAGTGTCGGGTCCACGGCCACAGCGTAGCGGGCGCGTGCGATCGGGTCGCGCGCACCGATATTTCGGCTAGCTCGACAGCACGTGGTCGAGCACCAGCTCGCCGCTGGCGTTCAGGTGCTGCATCAGTTCGGCGATCCGCCGCGGGTCGACGGTGGGCGGCTGCTCCTCGTCGAACCCGAACTGCAGCGGGATGGCCGGATGGATCCAGACGGTCGCCCGCTTGTTGGGGCCGCCGTCACGGGGTACCCACGTCATCATGAAGCTCTCCTGCCGGCGAAGCTTCGTCGCGATGATGATCTTGAGATGCGCGAGCGTCACGTCCTCGATGATGATCGGGTCGGAAGTGCCGTCGTACCTGAGCCTGCCCATAGAAGAACCGTACTTCTTATTCGGGGAATATCACGCCGATGTCCGCGACGAATTCCTGTCGCGCTGATACCGTGACGGCGGGGGACATCATGTCCGCTGGGGCCGAACGACCACGGGAGAGCGCGACATGAAGCGACAGTCACGCTTGCGGCGCGCCCGCACCGGTGTTCTGGCACTCCTGGCGGTGGTGATCGTTTCCTTCTTCCCGTCGCTCACGACGTCGGCGCCGGCATCCGCTGCCACCGACGGGCAGATGGTCTATCCCTCGTCGGGGAACATCCAGTCCAAGGTCGGCGACGGATGCCGAAACAACTATCGCAAGCACGACGGCATCGATATCGGCGGAGGCGGCGGAACACCGATCCTGGCCGCCTACGACGGCGTGATCAAGGCGCGCACGGCGAACAGCGGTTACGGCAACTACGTCGACATCGAACATCCCGGCGGCTACGTCACCCGCTACGGGCACATGGCCGCACCCGGTCTGCAGGCGGCCGGCACGCGCGTCAGCCGCGGCCAGCAGATCGGCGTCGTCGGCAAGACCGGTGCCACGGACGCCTACCACCTGCACTTCGAGGTGTGGCGCAACGGCAGTGTGTACAGCGCGATCAACAACGGCTTCACGTGCCTGACGAACGTCACGCGCGGCGGATTCATCCCGATGAACTTCCCCGGCCTCGGAACGCCGGTCAACCCCAAGGTGCTGACGGCCGACTACAACCGCGACGGCAGGGCCGACCTCGTCGGTGTGGCCGCCGACGGCGACCTCCACTTCCTCGGCGGAAACGGCACCGCGGCGCTCAAGCCGCGCGTCGTCATCACGTCGGGGTGGGCGGGCCGCGGACATATCGCGCACGGTGACCTCAACAACGACGGCCACTCCGACCTCATCGTGGTCCGCAACGACGGGACCCTGGAGTTCTACGGCGGCAGTCCCGCGGCCGGTGGCGGCTTCGCCTCCCAGCGCGACATCGCGACCGGCTGGGGCGGGCTGCTGCATCTCGTCTCCGGTGCCGACTACACCGGAGACGGACTCCACGACGTCATCGCCGTTCGTCCGGACGGCAACATGACGATTCATCTCGGTGACGGCAAGGGCGGTCTGTCGGGTCAGACGCGTCCCGGCGGACCGGAGTGGAATTCGATGGTCTATCTCGTGGGCGGCGACTTCGACCGCGACGGCCGGGGCGACCTCATCGCCATCGACGCGGGCGGCACCCAGTACTTCTACCCGGGCATTCCCAACGGCTTCGCCGCACGGCAGATCGTCGGGCGCGGATGGACCGGGTTCACGGCCATGACCGGCGGCGTCGACTACAACGGCGACGGTCGCCCCGACCTCGTCGCGCGGATGGCCAACGGCGACCTTCGCGTCTACCCCGGAGGCGGGAACGGCGGGTTCGGCGCCTCCTACGTCATCGGCACCGGCTTCGGTTCGTACCTGCAGATCGAGTGACCGCGAGCCGCGTCAGCCGAGCAGAAGCATGATCAGGAGCAGCACAGGCAGGCATCCGATCGTCGTCAGGAAGACGGTGTCGCGGGAGATCGGCTCGCCGACGCCGTAGCGCTGCGAGTAGTTGAACACGTTCTGCGCGGTCGGCAGAGCCGCGAGCACCGTCACGATCAACACCTCGTGGGCGGTGAGCCCGAACACGTACTGGGCGAAGACCCACGCGACCAGCGGCATGACCGCCAGCTTCAGGATGCTCGCCACGACGACGTCGCGTCGATGCCCCTGCGTGCCGAGAACGCGCTGGCCGTGCAGCGACATGCCATAGCTGATGAGGAGCACCGGCACAGCGGCATCCGCGATCAACTGCGCGGGTGCGAGGACGATCTCGGGGAGCCGCAGGCCCGTGACCGAGACGAGGGTGCCGAGGAGGGCGCCGATGATGATCGGATTCGTGGCGGTGCGCAGCAGCGTGCGGCGCAGCGAGGTGCGCTCGGCCGTCGCGGCGTCGAGGATCGTGAGCGAGAGGGGAGTGAAGACCAGCAGCTGCAGGAGGATGACCGGCGCGGGGAACGCCGCGCTCCCCAGCAGGTAGAGCGAGAGGGGCAGGCCGATGTTGTTCGAATTGACCTGTCCGGCCGACAGTGCGCCGATCGTCGTCTCGGCCACCGACCGACGCCAGACGAAGCGCGCGACAAGCGTGTGGATCAGGATCACGACGACCGCGGCGATCGCGGACACCGGCAGCAGCGACGAGAACAGCATCGTCGCATCGGCGTGCGCGAGAACCGTGAAGAGCAGGAACGGCGAGAGCACGAAGAACACCAGGCGGCTCAGCACCGGTCGGGCGTGTTCGCCGAGCAGATCGATCCGTGCCAGCACGTAGCCGACGATGATCGCCACGCCCACCACGACGAATCCGGTGAGCGTCTCGAGCATTCTCCGAGCGTATCGAGGTGCCGCGGGGTGGACGAATCCGGGGGCGCACGGGGAAACACGTCGGGCGGTGCGAGCCGGAGCCCGCACCGCCCGACGGCGATCAGATCAGAATCGGATCAGAGGGTGTTGCGCGTCCGCATCCGACGCACCACCAGCAGCGCAGCCCCGAGCAGGAGCAGGCCGGCGGCCGTCACCACGTACGGCGACGGGTCGGTCATACCGGTGTTGGCGAGCGAACCGGGGGTGTTGTCCGCGCCACCCGCACCGCCGCCGGTGGCCGGGGCCTCGGCGACCGCGTACGCGACCGTGGTGCTGTTGCTCTGGCCGTTGACGGTCTGCGTGACGACGAGAGTGAACTCGCCCGCCTGGGCGGTGAGCGGAACGCTCCATGCGCCGTCGGCGACGGTGGTGGCGCCGGCATCCGCACCGTTCAGCGTGACGCTGATCGCGGCTTCGTCGATTCCCGTGCCGTTCGCCGACGTCGGGGCGCTGGCGAAGGCGTAGGCGCCACCGGCCAGCGGTGCGTCGACGACCGGTGCGGTCGGGATCACGGCGAAGGCCGAGGTCGCCGCTGCCGAGGTGACGCCGTCGATCTCCTGCGTGGCGGTGATCGAGTAGGCGTCGATGCCGAGGTCGACCTCGACGCTCCAGGTGCCGTCCTCGCCGACGGTCGTCTCGTCGGTGACATCGCCGGTCAGGCTGACCGTCGCGCCGATCTCTCCCGTGCCGGAGATCTCAGTGACCTCGCCGACGATGCGGTCGCCGTTCACCGGGGAGGTGAACGACGGAGCGCCCGGGAGCACAGCGACCGCGAACGGCGTCGCTGCAGATTCGTTGAAGCCGTTGCGCACGATCGCGCTGAACTCGTACTCGCCCACCTCGGGCGGTGCGGGGAACGACCAGTTGCCGTTGCCGTCGATCGGAACCTCGAAGGGTGCGCCCTCGGCCTGGGTGACGACGAGCGTCTGACCGGGCGCACCGGTGCCGGTGATGGCGCCGCCGATGCCGACCTGAGCCGGAGAGGTGACGGTCGGGGCATCGACGTAGAGAGCGACGGTGTAACCGCCGGTGTAGGAGAGGGCGTTCTGCAGGTCGGCCGCGAACATGATGGGCTGGCCGTTCTGTGTGGTGCCACCCGAGAGGATGCCGACGGCGGTGTTGCCCTGGAAGACGGCGCCTCCCGAGTCGCCCTCTGCCGAAGCGACGTTCGTCACGAAGCCGTAGACCTGGCGCCCGCTGACGTTCGCCCAGCCTCCGACCTCGAGGACCTGGCCGGAGGTGAAGCCGGTCGTGCGACCCGATTTCGTCACGGCGCCGTCGACAGCGGCGCTACCGACGGCGCGAACCGGGATGGTCGCGGCCGAGAGATCCTCGGTCGCGGACGTGGTCCAGTTCGTGACCTCGGGGAGGGTCGTCAGGCTGGGGTTCACGATGTCCCAGGCAGAAACATCGGTCGAGCTCAGGTCGTTCGGGTTGCCGGACGTGCCGTGGGTGTTGCCCGGTCCGCCGTACTGCGAGAACGCGAGCTCGGCGAGACCGTACGTCACCTCGACGTCGGAGTTGTCGGGGTTGCCGCCGCCGGCCTGGTCACCGCTCGGCAGGGTGAGGGCGCTTACCGAATACAGGCCGTCACCGGTGCAGTGGCCCGCGGAAACGACCGCGGGGTCGCCGGCAGGCGACCACGCGGAGAAACCGACCGAGCAGAGCCCGCCGGGACCGGTGGGGTTGGTCGGGTCGAAGGCGAAGTAGCCGGCGCCACCGACGACATCGGTGTCGGCATGGGATTCGAAGGGGGCATCGATCACCTTGACGACGACGTTCGAGTGGCTCTCGACGAAGGCATCCGCCTCAGCGTCCAGAGTCTCGGGCGCCGTCGTGGTGTAGACGACGACCTGACCCTCGGCGTTCGTGGCGACGGCTTCGACGCCCTCGTTCGTGAGCAGCTGCTTGGCGTTCGCATCGAAGGTCGCGCCGCTCGTCGGGGCCGCGACGTCTTCGTCGGCCGTGGCTACCGTGGGGATCAGCGCGCCGGACAGCGCGAGGATGATGGCCGCGGTGGTTCCGCCCGCCAGCACTCTTCTCTTATTGGGGGTCATCTTCTCGTCTCGATATTCGTAGTGCAGGTGATCGACGGCGCGCACGAAAGCGCTTGCGCGCGCCCGGGGACACGCCCAACCTAGTCAACCTGTGAGCGCGCTGTATGCGGGGCGGGCGATATATTGCGCGAATTGTCATTGGGGAGAAGTGCCCATACCGCGCGACGAAACGGCCGGTCAGCGGCGGGTACGCGCTCGCGTCTTCGTGACGCTGCCCAGCGTCGCGCGCACCGGAGTTCCGAGGTAGAGGCCCAGCGAGGCGCCCGAGGCGAGACCGATACCGATGACGGCGGCATCGATCAGCGAGCCGCCCGCACCGACGACGCCCATGCTGGTGCCGCCGTTGTGCACCATCTCGAGCAACCCCTGGAAGACCGCGACTCCGGGCACGAGCGGCACGATCGCCGCGGTCGTCACCGCCACCGACGGAACGTGCAGATTGTGGGCGATCAGCACGCCCACGAAGCTCGCGAGCAGGGCGCCGATCGCGCTCGCCGCGGCCGGGTGCAGATTGAGGGCGACGGATGCCGAGTAGCCGGCGATCGTGATGGCGCTGAGCAGAGCGCTGACGAGGATGATGCGGATGCCGGCGCCGTTGAAGACGGCCACCGCGACGGCGATGATGATCGCCCCGGCGAAGACGCCGAGCAGAGGACCGAACGGCGCGGGGTCGTCGGGCAGGTCCATCGTGAACCCGAGCACGCTGCCGAGCTCGAGGCCCACGAGGATGCCGATGACCACGCCGAGGGTCTGCATCGTGAGGTCGAGGATGCGGCCGCCGGCGGTGAGCGCGAACCCGTCGATCGCATCCTGCGCGGCGCCGACGACGGTGAGTCCGGCGAGCATGAGCACGATACCCGAGGCGACGATGATCGAGGGGCGGATGCCGACGAACGGCTCGATCCCGGCGGACCCGAGCGCGGAGACGGCGACCGCGACCACCGTCGTGACGAAGCCTCCGGCGATCTGGCTGAAGAAGAGGGGAACGCGCACGCGCGCGAGACCCGCCTGGGTGAGCGCCGCGGCGAGAGCAGCGATGAAGGTGAGTCCTACGATGAGCGGCGATGCGCCGAGCAGGATGCTGACGCCGACGGCGAGCAGGGCGCGGGCGACGACGACCACCGCCTGCTGGTAGCGGAACGGCACGCGCCGGATGACCCGGAACGCGGTGCGCGCGGATTCCAGATCGAGCCCCGCTTCGATGTCGGCGACGAGCGCCTGCACCCGTTGCAGCTTGGAGTGGTCGGGGGCGGCGACCCGCACGACGCGCAGCAGCGTCTCGGGCCACACCTCGCCGCTCAGGTGGAACGAGACGGTGACCGAGTTGTAGGTGACGTCGACCTGCACGCCCTTGAGGGCATAAGCCTCGCAGACGCGGGTGATCGCGAGCGTGACCTCGTGGGCCGAAGCTCCGACAGCGAACATCGACTCCCCGATGCGCGTCGCGAGGTCGAGCACGCGGGGCACCGTGCGCTCGTCGATGATGGGCATGGCCTCGGTGTGCGCGACGTTCGAGGGATCGTTGTGCAGGATCCGCTGCATCGAGGCGAGCAGCCGCCGGCGGGAGTTCGAGGACATGTCTCCATCCTCTCGCCCGGGTCAGACGAACGATGCCAGCGCGCGCCGATAGGCCGCGCTGTCGGCGCGCGTTGCGGCGGTGGTGAGCAGTGCGTTGTCGCCGATGCGGCGGGTGTGCTCGCCTCGGCAGGGGATCGTGACGATGGTCGTGAGCCCGGCCCGCCAGGCGGGGATGAGTGCTTCGAGGTCACGATGCTCGGGATTGTCGGCGAGGGTGCGCGGGCGCGCGGCGGCGCGCTCCTCGGGCGTCGAGCGCTCACGCTGGGTGTAGGAGGGGTCGTCGAACGCTTCGTCGCCGAACTCGTCGCGCCAGGTCGGGCCGATGATGTGATGGAGCAGTTCGGTGCGGCCAGGATCGCCAGGCTTCATGGCGATGAGTCGCGCGTGTCCCTCGTGGTCCTGCTCGCGACCGGCGTGAGCGGAGGCCGCACGCCAAAGTCGCGTCCACGCACTCTCCCAGCGCGCGCGCGTCGCGGCGTCGGGGCTCGTCGAAGCCGGGGAAGGGGTGCGGGCGAGAAGCGGCGGAAGGTCATCGCCGGCGGGCTGAAGTCCGTGTGCCTCTCGTAGCCAGAGGAGCTCGTAGAGTGCCCACGGCGAATCTTGGACGCGGATGACCATGTCGTGCGGCCAGGGGTTACCGGGGATCGGGTTCACGGATCGCATCGGAGAAGTACACCCGAGACCGACAGGCGTCGCAAGGGCTCCTGTGGTTCCGGTCGCGCGAGTGGCTGATATCAGCGCTCAGGACAGCCGTTCGTGCGACCGGAAAGGCTGGCGCGGCCGTTCGCGCGACGAGAACGCGGATGCCGGGGAAAAGCAAAACCCCCGCCATGTAGAAGCTAGGCGAGGGTTTCTGGGCTGATTGTAATGATCAGCCGTGTGGCTCCGACCGGCATCGATCCGGTGACCTTTCGATTTTCAGTCGAACGCTCTACCAACTGAGCTACAGAGCCGCGCGACCGGCGAACCTGTCGCGTCCTAGACGAAGAGCCCTCTCCGAAGAAAGAGCTCATCGCACGGAGCGACCCTGACGGGACTTGAACCCGCGACCTCCGCCGTGACAGGGCGGCACGCTAACCAACTGCGCTACAGGGCCATACTTGTTTTCAATTATATCGGACGTGGTGACCCCAACGGGATTCGAACCCGTGCTACCGCCGTGAAAGGGCGGCGTCCTAGGCCGCTAAACGATGGGGCCGAGTCAGTCCCGGGGGACTTCCTTGCCGACGCTCAAGCATAAGCGATAGTCGGGGCAAATCGCGAATCGAGGGCGAGTCAGCGCGCTCCCGGGCGTGTTCCGCGAGACCATGTACCCGTCAGCATGCCCTTCGACCCACCTGCGCGCCCTGGTGCGCATGTGAAAGTTGTTGTTACTGTGACATGTGTGAAACCGGCGGAAGGGGCCGTGTGAACGACCAGATCACGACGGATGCCGCAGCAGCTGCAGCATCCGAGGAATGCGGCTGCGCGCCCACGCCCGCCGAGCGAGCCGCGCTGTGGAAGCAGAGCGTCAGCCGTCGCGGCGCGCTCGGGCTCGGCGCGCTCAGCGTCGTCGCGCTCAGCGCCTTCGGGGTCACCTCCGGCGTCTCCGCCGCCTACGCCGCGTCGTACCCGAGCTGGGACGACGTGCAGCGCGCCAAGAACAACGAAGCCGCCAAGGGCGCGGAGATCAAGCGCATCGAGGGGCTGATCAACTCCCTCACCCAGAAGGTCGCGCAGACCCAGGCCGCCGCACAGACCGCCTCCGACGAGTTCTACACCGCCCAGCAGGACTACTTCGCCGCGATCGCCGAGGCCGAAACCCTTCAGGGGAAGGCCGACGAGCAGGCGGGCATCGCCGACCAGTCGGCTCGCAAGGCCGGCCAGGTCGCCGCGCAGCTCTACCGCAACGGCGGCGATGACACGTCGCTCGAGCTGTTCTTCGCCGGGTCCGCCGCCAATGCCGACGAACTGCTGTCGCGCCTCGGCACGATGGACAAGCTCCTCGAATACAACCAGTCCGTCTACGACGACGCCGTCGCCGCCCGCAACTCCGCCCAGTCGCTCAGCGACCAGGCCAAGGTCGCGCGCGACGAGCGCGACCGCCTGGCGAAGATCGCCGAGCAGAAGATGGTCGCCGCTCAGCAGGCGGCGGATGCCGCTCAGGCCGCTCTCGAAGAGCAGTCGGCGAACCTCACCACGATGCAGGCGCAGCTCGCCGCGCTCAAGGACGCGACGACGAAGACGGTCGCCGGGTACCAGGCCGGTGTCGCGGCTCGAGAAGCCGAGGAGAAGAAGCGCCGGGAGCGCGAGGCCGCCGAAGCGGCGGCGAACGCCGGAGGCAACAGCGGCGGCGGAGGCACGCCGGCCGGAAGCGGCAGCGGCTGGGTGCGTCCGCACGGCGGCTACCGCAGCTCGGGCTACGGCCCCCGCTCGCAGCAGTGCAATGCGAACGGATGCTCGTCGAGCTGGCACTACGGCATCGACCTCGCCAACGGCTGCGGTGCGGCCATCTACGCCGCGTACCAGGGAACCGTGGTCTACGCGGCCCGGAACGGCGGGTACGGCAACTACATCAAGATCGAGCACGGTACCGGCGTCGCGACCGGGTACGCGCACATCCGTGACGGTGGCTTCGCCGTCAGCAGCGGCCAGTGGGTCAACGCCGGCCAGGTCATCGCCTACGCCGGCAACACCGGTGGGTCGTTCGGCTGCCACCTCCACTACGAGGTCTACATCAACGGGGCCTACACGAACCCGGCCGACTTCATGGCTGCGCGGGGCATCTCGATCTGAGCATCCGCCCTCCCCGCATGCAGAAGACCCCCGGGCCGCTGAGCGGAACCGGGGGTCTTTCGCTTCGACAGGCTCGGAGGGGTCAGTGACCCTGCTCGCCGAAGCGGACGATCGCCTCGTCGAGGATGCGCTCGGCCTCGGCCTTGTCGCCCCACGCGTCGACCTTGACCCACTTGTTGGGCTCGAGGTCCTTGTAGTGCTCGAAGAAGTGCGCGATCTCCTTCTTGGTGTACTCGGCGATGTCGTCGATGTCCTGGATGTGCGCCCAGCGCGGATCCTTCGACAGCACGGCGACGAGCTTGTCGTCTCCGCCGGCCTCATCGCTCATCTTGAGCACGGCGACGGGGCGCACCTCGACGACGACGCCCGGGTAGATGGCGTGGTCGAGCAGCACGAGCACGTCGAGCGGGTCGCCGTCCTCGCCGAGCGTGTTGTCGAAGTAGCCGTAGTCGGCGGGGTAGCCGAAGGTCGTGTAGAGCACGCGGTCGAGGTGCACTCGCCCGGTCTCGTGGTCGACCTCGTACTTCACGCGGCTGCCGCGCGGGATCTCGATGACGGCGTCGTGTGCGCCCATGCGTGTGCTCCTCGGGAGAAAAATCGGTTGGATGCCGCGGACAAGCCTACTCGGCGGGCCCCGGCGTCTGAACGCCGGTGTCGCGCGAGCGTCGGCGCGACACCCGATCGACCAGACGTGACACGGGCGCGTTCAGCAACAGGAGGAGGAGCGAGGCGTACCCGATCTCGGGAACGAGCACCGCGACGAGCAGCGCCGCGGCGAACAGGATGATCGCGGCGAGGTCGCCGAGCACCCCTGCTCGGTAGGTCGAGGGAGCCGCGGTCGAGAGCTCGGGGTGCCGTCCGAGATAGATGCCTCCGGCGAGCGTCGCGAGCTGCGTCGCGATGAGGGTGCCGATGTACACGACCTTCTGCAGCGGATCGGTGTCGATCTGCCCCAGCATGGCCGTCGGCACCGGCAGCCACACGATCGAGGCCATCCACGCCACGTTGATCCAGATGAGCGGTGTCGTGATCCGCTCGACATCGCGGTACTGGCTGTGGTGTCCCATCCAGAAGGTCGCGATGAGCAGGAAGCTCAGGGCGAAGCTCAGCAGCTGCCCCGAGTGCTCGTGGAAGAACGCCGCCGTCGTCAGCTTGCCGGAGGCGGCATCCGACACCGCCTCCATCAGCGGCAGGATGAGCAGCGTCATCGCGATCGCGACGACGGCGTCGACGAACGCCGAGAACCGCTCGGTGCGGAACGGCGTGGTGCGGTGCGGTGCGGTCACGGCGTCAGGATAGACCCGCCGCCGTGAGCGGCGCACGCCCCGCGGATGCCGTGCCCTAGCGTGGAGGGATGCCGTCACTCGACCCCGCCATCGCCGAGATCCGTCGCGCCGTGCGCACCGCACTGGCCGATCTGCCCGAGGGCGCCACCGTCGTGGTGGCACTGTCCGGGGGAGCGGACTCGCTGGCGCTCGCAGCCGCGGTCGCCTTCGAGGCGCCGAAGCTCGGCATCCGCACGACCGCCGTCACCGTCGATCACGCCCTGCAGGCGGGATCGGATGCCGTCGCCGCCCGAGCCGCTGAGCACGCGGACACCCTCGGCCTCGAGGCCCGCATCGCTCGGGTCGAGGTCATCGACGCCGCACAGGACGGTCCCGAAGCAGCCGCCCGGGTTGCGCGCTATCGGGCGCTGCGGGATGTCGCCGGCGAGGTCGGCGCGCGAGCGGTGCTGCTCGGCCACACGCTCGACGACCAGGCGGAGACCGTGCTGCTCGGACTCGCCCGCGGCGCCGGAGCGTCGAGCCTGCAGGGGATGGCGCCCGTCCGAGACGACGACGGTCTGCGCTGGATGCGCCCGTTGCTGACGGTGCGTCGCTCGACGACGCGTGCCTTCTGCGCGGCATCGGCTCTCGATGTCTGGGACGACCCGCACAACCTCGACGACCGATTCGCGCGGGTGCGGGTGCGGGAGCGCGTGCTCCCCGTGCTCGAGGCCGAGATCGGGCCGGGCATCGCCGAAGCCCTCGCGCGCACCGCCGAGCAGCTGCGCGAAGACGCCGAGGCGTTCGACGAGATGATCCACGAGACCATCGAGGACATCGTCGAGCACGCCGAAGCCGGCATCTCGGTGAGCGTCGCGGCGCTCGCGGCGAACCCGGCGGCCCTGCGCAATCGTGTGATCCGCCTCGTCGTCGACAGCGAGTTCGGGGTGAGCCTCACTCGGCTGCAGACGCTGGAGGTCGCGCGTCTGGTGACCGATTGGTCGGGTCAGGGGCCGATCGACCTGCCCGGGTGCGCCGCCGCCCGCCACGGGGGGCGCATCGTCTTCACGGCGCGCACCTGACCCGCGGCGGGTGGGGGCCGGTTTACTTCTTGCCGCCGAAGAGGCCGCCGACGATGCTGCCCAGATCGATACCGCCGTCGCCCGACTTGCCGCCGCCGCCGAGCAGGCCGCCGATGATGTCGCCGATCCCGCCGCCGCCCTGCGACTCTGTCGACGCGGATCCGCTCTTGCCCTTGCCGGCGTTCGCGATCAGACCCATCACGATCGGCGCGAGGATCGGCAGGAGCTTGCCGAAGTCGATGCCCGCGGTCTTGTCGGACTGCGTGAGCTTCTCGGTGACCTTCTTCTTCTCCTCGGCCCCGAGGATGTGCGAGACGATCTTGTCGCCGTCGGCCTGATCGATGTCATCGACCGAGGCGGCCCCGGTCGTCCCCTCGTGCTTCTTCAGCGCCTTCTGGATCGCCGCCGAACCCTCATCGGTCGAGGCGTTCTTCGAGAGCCCGCCGAGCAGCACCGCGCCGCCCTGCTCGACCGCGGTCTTCGCCTCGTCGTGCGAGACGCCCAGTCGCTTCGCGATGTCGTCGATCGGGACCTGCTTCAGGATGTCGTCGAGAGCCATGGGGATCCTTCCATCGGTGGGTGCCAGGCCGTTCACGGCCCAGGCTAGTGCGGATACCGGGGCGGGGGGAGGGGAGTGTCGTCGATCGCCTAAAATCGATCCATGCGCGCCACGGAAATCCAGGCTGACCTGTCCGAGATCCTCGTCACCGAAGAGCAGATCCTCGCCAAGCTCGACGAGCTGGCCCTGCGGGTCGCCGACGACTACGCGGGCAAGGACCTCATCCTGGTCGGCGTACTCAAGGGCGCGGTCATGGTGATGGCCGACTTCGCACGGGCGCTGCCCTTCCACGCGCCGATGGACTGGATGGCCGTGTCGAGCTACGGCGCGAGCACGAAGTCCAGCGGCGTCGTGCAGATCCGCAAGGACCTCGACACCGACCTGAACGGCAAGCACGTGCTCATCGTCGAGGACATCATCGACTCGGGTCTCACGCTCAGCTGGCTGCTCGAGAACTTCGAATCCCGCGGCGCCGAATCGATCGAGGTGCTCGCCCTGCTGCGCAAGCCGGAGGCGGCGAAGGTGGTCATCGACTGCAAGTACGTGGGCTTCGACATCCCCACCGACTTCGTCGTCGGCTACGGTCTCGATTTCGACGAGCGGTACCGCAACCTGCGCGACGTCGCGGTGCTCGCCCCGCACGTCTACTCCTGACGCGCTACGCCGTGGGTGAACGCACAGCAGGCGCCTAGTACGCGCGCGATACGCTGATCCGATCATGGATGTGAAGAAGCTCGGCAAGAATCCGCTGATCTACGTACTGGTGATCGGCCTGCTGCTGATCCTCGGGTTCGTGCTGGTCTCGAACATCGCGGCACCCAAGCAGATCACCACGCAGGAGGGTCTGAAGCTGCTCGGCGGCTCGACCGTCACCGAGGTGGTCAACACCGATGGCGACCAGCGCGTCGACCTCACGCTGTCGAAGCCCTTCGAGGGTGCCGACAAGGTGCAGTTCTACTACGTCGACGCCCGCGCCGACGAGGTGGTCACGGCGATCAACGACGCCGACCCCAAGGAGGGCTTCAACGACGCCGTGCCGCGCGCGACGTGGTTCGACGGGTTCCTCTCGCTCCTGCTCCCGCTCGTGCTGCTGGGCCTGCTGTTCTGGTGGCTGCTGTCGTCGATGCAGGGTGGCGGCGGAAAGGTCATGCAGTTCGGCAAGTCGAAGGCGAAGCTCGTCAACAAGGAGACCCCGACGGTCACCTTCGCCGACGTCGCCGGCGCCGACGAGGCCATCGAAGAGCTCCATGAGATCAAGGAGTTCCTGCAGGATCCCGCCAAGTTCCAGGCGATCGGCGCCCGCATCCCGAAGGGCGTGCTGCTGTACGGCCCTCCCGGAACCGGTAAGACACTCCTCGCCCGCGCCGTCGCCGGCGAGGCCGGCGCCCCGTTCTACTCGATCTCGGGCTCGGACTTCGTCGAGATGTTCGTCGGTGTCGGAGCCTCGCGTGTGCGCGACCTGTTCAACCAGGCCAAGGAGAACTCGCCGGCGATCATCTTCATCGATGAGATCGACGCCGTCGGTCGTCACCGCGGTGCCGGCATGGGCGGCGGCAACGACGAGCGCGAGCAGACGCTCAACCAGATGCTCGTCGAGATGGACGGCTTCGACCCGAACGCGAACGTCATCGTGATCGCGGCGACGAACCGCCCCGACATCCTCGACCCGGCGCTGCTGCGCCCCGGCCGCTTCGACCGCCAGATCGGTGTCGACGCTCCCGACCTCAAGGGCCGTCAGAAGATCCTCGAGGTGCACAGCAAGGGCAAGCCGCTCTCGCAGAGCGTCGACCTCGAGGTCGTCGCCCGCAAGACGCCGGGCTTCACCGGTGCCGACCTCGCGAACGTGCTGAACGAGGCGGCGCTCCTCACCGCCCGCTCGAACGCGCAGCTCATCGACAACCGCGCTCTCGACGAGGCGATCGACCGGGTCATCGCCGGTCCGCAGCGCCGCACCCGCGTGATGAAGGACCGCGAGAAGCTCATCACGGCCTACCACGAGGGTGGGCACGCGCTCGCCGCCGCGGCCATGAACTACACCGACCCGGTCACCAAGATCACGATCCTGCCGCGCGGCAAAGCCCTCGGCTACACGATGGTGCTGCCGCTCGAAGACAAGTACTCGGTCACGCGCAACGAGTTGCAGGACCAGCTCACGTACGCGATGGGCGGCCGCGTGGCCGAGGAGATCGTGTTCCACGACCCGACCACCGGGGCCTCGAACGACATCGAGAAGGCGACCTCGATCGCCCGCAAGATGGTCATCGAGTACGGCATGACGACCGAAGTCGGCCCGGTCAAGCTCGGCTCCGAGGGCGGCGACATGTTCGTCGCGCGCGACATGGGTCGCGGACGCGAATACTCCGAGAAGGTCGCCGAGCGCGTCGACGCCGAGGTGCGCGCGCTCATCGAGCAGGCGCACGACGAGGCCTACGAGGTGATCAGCGCGAACCGCGACATCCTCGATCGTCTCGCCCGGGCACTGCTCGAGGAGGAGACCCTCGACCACAACCAGATCGCCGAGATCTTCACCGAGATCCGCAAGCTGCCCGAGCGCCCGCTGTGGCTGTCGAGCTCCGACCGCCCGGTCTCGGACGTGCCGCCGATCGAGGTTCCGAAGAAGGTCGTGCCGGTGGCTGCGTCCGTCGAGGAGCCCTCGGCGACCGCCCGCGCGCAGGGACCCTCGGGAGCCACGAACCCGCGTCCCGCGACGGCCTGATCGTGAGCGTCGACAGGACGCGGATCGAGCGGCTGACGCGTGAGCTGCTCGAGGCGATCGGCGAAGATCCCGATCGTCCGGGTCTGCGGCAGACGCCGACGCGCATGGCAGAGCTGTACGCGGAGTTCTTCGGCGGCGTCGGTGAGGATGCCGCGGCTCCGCTCGAACGCACGATCAGTGTGACCCGGGGCCCGGCCCCCGACACCCTGCCCTCCGGCGCGGTACTGCTGCGCGACATCCGCTTCCGTTCGGTGTGCGAGCACCACCTGCTGCCCTTCGCCGGTCGCGCCCACCTCGCGTACCTGCCGGGGGAGCAGGTCGTGGGTCTCGGTGCGCTGGTGCGGGTCGTCGAGATCCTCGCCGCCCGCCCGCAGGTGCAGGAGCGACTGGGCGAGCAGATCGCCGACACGATCGCCGAGAACCTCGACACCCGCGGCGTGCTCGTCGTGCTCGACGCCAGCCACGGCTGCGTGACGATGCGAGGGGCTCGCCAGCCCGAGGCATCCACCCTCACCATCGCCGCCCGCGGCGTGTACGAGGACCCGATCGCGCGCGCCGAGCTCATCGCCCTCATCGGCACGTCGTCCGGCGCGCTCTCGTGACCGGCATCTGGGGCATCGTCAACGTCACGCCCGACTCGTTCAGCGACGGCGGGCGCTACCTCGACGTCGACTCCGCGGTCGCGCGGGGACTGAAGCTGCGCGCCGACGGCGCCACCGTGCTCGACATCGGCGGAGAGTCGACGCGTCCCGGCGCGGAGCGTGTGGATGCCGCCACCGAGCAGTCGCGGGTGATCCCGGTGATCGAGCAGCTCGCCGCGTCGGGCGTGGCCCTCAGCATCGACACCCTCAACGCCTCGACCGCCGCGGCGGCGGTGCGCGCCGGCGCGCGCATCGTCAACGACGTGTCGGGCGGGCTCGCCGATCCCGAGATGCGTGCGGCCGTCGCCGAGTCCGGTGCCGACTACGCGATCGGGCACTGGCGCGGGTTCTCCGACGACATGTACGCCCGAGCCGACTACCATCGCATCGCCCGCGAGGTCGCCGGTGAGCTGCAGGAGCGCATGGGCGAGGCCGCGGCGGCGGGCATCGCGCCGTCGAGGGTGATCCTCGACCCGGGTATCGGATTCGCGAAGGCGGGTGCCCAGAACTGGGAGCTGTTGCGGGGACTCGACGACATCGTCGGCCTGGGGCCGCGGGTGCTCATCGGCGCCTCGCGAAAGCGGTTCCTGGCCGAGACGCTCGGCCAGGCGGATGCCGACGTCACCGAGCAGCGTCGAGACCTCGCGACCGCCGTCACCAGCGCCCTCGCGCTGCGCGCCGGCGTGTGGGCGGTGCGCGTGCACGACGTCGCCGCGACCCGTGACGCGCTCGCGATCGCGCACGCCTGGGAAGGGCGCTGAGCACCGGCCACTGCGCCGTCGGTGCTCCCGCGTACGCTGGGATGATGGACTCCCTCGATGAGATCGTGCTGACCGGGCTGACGGTCTTCGGTCGGCACGGTGTGTACGACCACGAGCGTGCCGAGGGGCAGGAGTTCACGATCGACCTGCGTCTGCGTCTCGACCTCGCCCCGGCGGCGGCATCCGATGACGTGGTCGATACGGTGCACTACGGCGAGTTGGCGGAGAAGGTGGCGGCGATCGTCGCGGGAGAGCCCGTCGACCTGATCGAGACGCTCGCGTCGCGCATCGCCGACGCCGCCCTCGCCGACGAGCGGGTGCACGACGTCACCGTCACGGTGCACAAGCCGCATGCCCCCATTTCGCTCACGTTCGCCGATGTCGCGGTGACCCTCACCCGAGGGCGCGCCGTGGCAGGGGGTGCCGCATGAGCCGTAACCTCACCCGCCCGCCCGAGGTTCAGCCGCCGGGCCCCGGTCGCGAGCCGGTCACGGCCGTCGTCGCCCTCGGTGCCAACCTCGGCGACCGCCACGCCACGATCACCGCGGCGGCCCAGCGCATCGCGCGCCTTCCTCTGGTCACCGACGTGCGACTCTCTCCTCTTCACGAGACCGTCGCGCTCCGGCTCGACGGGCCCGACCCCGACGCGCCGGGCTACGTGAACGCGGTCGCTCTGGTGACCACGCGCCTCGCCCCCGAGATCCTTCTCGGCATGCTGCACGCCATCGAAGACGAGAACGGGCGCGAGCGTCACGAGCGCTGGGGCGACCGCACCCTCGATCTCGACCTCATCGCGTACGGCGACATGGTCTCCGATGACCCGCGCATCGTGCTGCCGCACCCGCGCGCCTTCGAGCGGCTCTTCGTGCTCGACCCCTGGCTCGACGTCGACCCCGATGCCGAACTCATCGGGCATGGCCGCATCGCCGACCTCGCCGCCGCGCTCCGCGCGCAGGGGGAATGATGCAGCGCACCTCCGCCGGGCTCCTCGTCATCCTCGCCGCCGTCGGCGCCGCACTCGGGTTCCTCCTCGATCAGCTCTTGACGGCGATGGGGCGAGCGACCTTCACCCCCTCGGTCTTCCTCCCCGTTCTGCTCGTGCTGATCGCCGCGGCGGCGCTGGCCGTGGCCTGGCCGGTGCGGCGCAGTGTGCGCACCGGCATCCGCATCGATCCGTTCCGCGCGCTCCGCGCCGCGACGCTGGCCCGCGCCTCGAGTCTGCTCGGAGCCCTGCTCGCGGGCTTCGGTGCGGGTCTCCTGGGCTTCCTCCTGACACGGCCGATCGATCCCCCGGTAGGGTCGACAGTGGCGATGATCGCCCTGATCGCGGGAGCAATCGTGCTCGTGGTCGCCGCCCTCGTCGCCGAACAGTTCTGCACCCTGCCGAAGGATCCTGATGACTCAGAGCCCAGAGAACGCGCCCCTGAACCCGGCCGAGGGCACTGACCTCGCCGCCCTCGACCAAGGGGTGTACACCTCTCTCCGTACCGCGCGCAGCGACGCCCGCCTCGAGCTCGACGGCACGTGGCACCAGATCTCGCCGCGCTACGCCGTCTCGCAGCTGCTGCAGAACGCGCTCCTGCTCGTCGTCGTGATCGTCGCCGCCGTCGTGCTGGCCCTCGTGCTGCACCAGAGCTGGGTGTGGATCCCCGGCGCCGTGCTTTCGCTGCTAATCGTGGCGACGATGATCATCCTGCCGCGGCAGGCGCGGGCGATCGGCTACATGCTGCGCGCCGACGACATCGTCTTCCGCAAGGGCATCCTCTGGCAGCGCATGATCGCCGTGCCCTACGGGCGCATGCAGCTCGTCGACATCACGCAGGGTCCGGTCGACCGCGGCTTCGGCATCTCGCAGCTCAAGATGGTGACCGCCGCGGCGACCACCGGCGTCCAGATCCCGGGCCTCACGCAGGCGGCGGCCGAAGCGCTGCGCGACACGCTCATCGAGGTCGCCGAGACCCGCCGGACCGGCCTGTGAGCGAGCCGCAGTTCCCCGCCCCGCCGACGCCAACGGGCGGCGCACCCGCGGACAAGACGGATACGTCGAACCTCGCCGACGGCGAATGGCATCGGATGCATCCGCTCACGCCCCTGTTCAAGGGCGGACTCGTGCTGCTGATCGTCGCGGGCATCACGGTCGCGAACCTGCGCGACCGGGTGATCGCCTGGTTCGTGAACATCACGACGCCGAGCGACACGCACTACAGCGACTACTCCTCGGGCGACCCGGTCGACTGGGTGCTCGAGAACAACCTGATCCTCATCGCCCTGCTGGCGGTGCTCGGGCTGCTGGTCGTGCTGGTCGCGATCTTCTGGTTCGTGTGGCGCTTCCAGCAGTTCCGCATCACCGGCGATCATGTCGAGGTGCGCAAGGGCATCATCTTCCGCTCGCACCGCCGCGCCCCGCTCGATCGCGTGCAGGGAGTCAACCTCACCCGTCCCTTCCCGGCGCGCATCATCGGCCTCGCCAAGCTCGAGGTCGTCGGCGCGGGAACCGACGCGAACGTCGAGCTCGAGTACCTCGCCACCCCGCGGGCCGAAGCCGTGCGCGCCGACATCCTGCGCCTGGCGTCCGGCGTGCGTGCGGCGCGGCGGGCTGCGGCATCCGGTGCGCCCGCCGCACCGACGACCGCGCGCGCCCAGCTCGTCGACTCGATGAATCACGGCGTCACGGGGCTCATCGCCGGCGTCGATCTCGAAGACGTGGCACCCGAGAGCGTCGTGAAGATCCCGACCGGTCGGCTGATCGGGTCGCAGCTGCTCGCGGGAGTGCTGTGGTTCGTCTTCTTCGCGCTGATCTTCGGGATCACGATGGGCTTCATGTTCTTCGGTGCCCTGCTCGACGGAGACGTGGGAGGCAGCTTCATCTCGTTGGGGCTCGCGCTCGGTATCGGCATCCCGCTGGTGATCGCCGTCGTCGGTATCACGTGGGCGCAGATCTCGAAGTCGCTCCGGTACTCGATCGCTCCGACGCCCGACGGTGTGCGCATCACCTACGGTCTGCTCACGACGGTCACCGAGACCCTGCCTCCGGGGCGGATCTTCGCGGTCGAGGTCACGCAGTCGCTGCTGTGGCGCCCGTTCGGCTGGTGGTCGATCAAGATCAACCGCATGAGCGGCAAGAGCGCCGCGCAGCAGTCGTCGGGCAGCGCCCAGCAGTTCAACATCGTGCTCCCGGTCGGCAAGCGGGCAGACGTCGAGCGTGTGCTCGGGTTGATCCTGCCCGACGTGCCGGCGTCCGACATCCCCCTCATCTGGGAGCACGGCATCCTCGGACCGGTCGAGGGCGACCCGTATCGCACGATGCCCCGTCGTGCGGGCTGGCGTCGCCCGCTCTCGTGGAAGCGCCACGGGTACACGGTCACCGACTTCGGACTGATCCTGCGTCGCGGCGTCCTCTGGCGCAAGCTCGCGGTGTTCCCGCTCGCACGGCTGCAGGGCGTCTCGCTCTCGCAGGGCCCCATCGATCGCGCGCAGCGTGTCAGCGGCGCGCAGGTGCACACGGTGCCCGGTCCGATCCACGGCATCCTCTCGGGCCTCGAGCGCGACGACGCCCTCGCCCTGATCGGCGACGTCTCGAGTCGGGCCGCTGCAGCCGCCGCGCGCGACACCTCGCACCGCTGGAGCGAGCATGCAGGAGATGCGGATGCGGGAGAAGCGGGTGCCGCCGTCGTGGGTGCGCCCGCGCCTCCAGCGTCTGCGCCGGTGCCTCCGCCGTACGCAGGGCAGCCCGGGACCGGTGCGGGTGCGCCGGCGGTGCCGCCACCGACTTCGGCTGCACCGCCGGCCCCGCCCGCGCCTTCGGCCTCGCCTGCACCTCAGCCGCCGGCACCGACCGCGCCTGCTGCACCGCCCGTACCCCCGGCGCCGACGGAGGAGTGACGTGGTGGAGCGCGACGGACGCCTCGGCGTCGGGATCATCGGCGCGGGCCTCGTGGGACCGGTCATCGGCGCGGCCCTCGGCGGCGCCGGGCACGCCGTCGTGGGGATCACGAGCGGATCCGACGACGAGCGAGCGTCGGCCGTGTTGCCGGATGTGCCCGTGCTCGATGCACTCGAGGTCGTGCGCCGTGCCGAGCTCGTGGTGATCGCGGTGCCGCACGACCAGTTGGAGTCGCTCGTCGCCGGCATCGCCGAGGTCGGCGGGTGGCAGATCGGCCAGCTCGTGCTGCACACCGATCCCGCCTTCGGCATCGAGGTACTGCGTCCGGCGGCCGAGAAGGGGGCGATCCCGCTCGCCGTGCACCCGGCGATCACGTTCACCGGATCCTCGATCGATCTGCGTCAGTTGCAGGCGGGGTTCGCTGCGGTCACCGCTCCGGCGGCTGTCCTCCCGATCGCCCAGGCCCTCGCCGTCGAGATCGGTTGCGAGCCGGTCGTCGTCGCCGAGGCCGATCGCGCCGCCTACGCCGATGCGATCCAGACGGCCACCGAATTCTCGCGCTCGATCATCGGGCAGGCCACCGGACGCCTGCGCGAGATCGGCATCGACAACCCGGGCGGCTACCTCTCGGCGCTCGTGCAGTCCACCGTCGAACGGGCTCTGCGCGAAGCATCCGATCCTCCGCCCCTGCTCTGACCGGCGCCCCGCGATCCTCGACCGTGAGGGGTCACGACACGCCCTATCCGGGGTGCGGGACGCGGCGTGTCTTGACCTCTCGCGATCAGGGGAGGGGAGAGCAGACGCCAGTGACCGCTTCCTCCCCCGAGGGGCGCGTGGTACGGAGGAGATCGCGCGTTGCGGAGGTGCGTGCGCGGCATCCGCTCCTGCATAGCGTGCGTCCTCCTGCATAGCGTGCGTCCACTGCACTGCGTGCGCACGGCGGCCGCCGCGACGCGCGCATGGGGCAACCTTCCGCATCTCTGTGTGAGTGAGGACGCGAGGGGTCACAACATGCCGTGAGCGCACTGTGCGTTGAGGCGTGTCTTGACCCCTCGGAAAGGGGGGAAGGGGTGAGGTGCCGGTCAGCGTCCGCCGGAGAACCCGCCCCCGCCGCCGCCGCCGGAGAACCCGCCGCCGCTCGACCCGCCGAAGCTCGACGAGCTGCCGGTCGACGGGGCCGTGTACGACGATGCCGACGCGGTGGAGACGGCGAAGGCCGCGAGCGAGGTGCTCAGATACGGTGAGCGACCGTCGCCGATCCAGCCGGGACCCCGCTGCTCTTGCGTGTAGGCGTGCTCGAGCACCGTGCCCCACTCGTCTTCCATGCCGAAGAGCATCGCGTAGGGGAGCAGCCGCTCGTAGAGCACGATGACGTTCGCGCTGCCGTCCTGCCGGCGCTCCGCCCCCGTGTAGGAGTGCAGCATCTGCAGCCGGTCGGCCTCGGCGACGCGGATGAACTCGCGCACCCCCTGGAGGTACTCGTACTGCCGTGCACCCTCCGGGGTGAGCACGACGTGCTTCGAGAAGGCGTAGAGGCTCGCCAGGAGCACGAAGAAGGCCCCGAACGCGACGACCACGAGCGCCGGGATCGCGCCGACGCGACCGGTGGCGACTCCCCAGATCGCCGCCGCCAGTCCGATCGCGGCGACGGCGATCGCGATCCACTGCAGGATCACGGCACCGCGGGCGCGCTCGCGCACGGTGAGCCCGCGGGTCTCGGCCTGCTTCTTGCCCAGCGCCTGCAACACTCCCATGCGCGCGGCGAAGGTCTCGCTCGCGGCAGGGATGTCGACGACGTCGGTGCCGTCGGTGCCGAGGAACAGGTTGTCGACCGCATCCGCGTCGAGTCCGTCGGGGACGCGCCCGTCGGGAAGGCGCCGCAGCCGCGGGCGCTCCGGCTCGGCCCCCTCCTCGATCCGGAGCACGCCGCGGACGGCGAGGTGCACGATCTCTGCGGAGATCACGGCCTTCGGGTCGGGCAGGATCGCGGCCGCGAGGAGCGGAGGCATCGCATCCGGCACGTCGTACTGGGCGACGACGATGCCGGTGGCGGTGCGTCGACGCTTGCGGACGGACGCGACGGCGAACCAGCTCGCGACAGTCAGCCCCAGACCTCCCACTGCGGCGAACATCGGGGCGACGTCGGTGACGGGGTTCGGGGTGCGGGCGGACGGCTGGGTGACGGTGCCCGCCTCGAAGGCGATCGCGACGGTCACGCCGTCACCCGCGGCTCGCTCGCCCGACTCGACGTGGAAGATCGCGCCGTCGGGGGTGTCGGTCGGGCCCTCGACCGTGCACGTCTCGGACGAACCGGAGAAGCCCTCGTAGCAACCGCTCGCGCCGGTGAGTGCCGCGGACAGGGTGTCGTCGAACAGGATGTCGGCGCGAAACGACTCGATCGCCTGAGTGCTGTCGAGCGGCAGGAGGTCCCAGTAGAACTCGTCGACTCCGGTCTCGGCGGCCAGGACGACATCGCGCATCTCGTATTCGATGACGTAGGTCTGGAGTCCCTGCACGTAGTCGTCGTCGCCGGTGAGCACGTAGAGCACGCCATCGTCGGTGTCGGTCTCGTAGGGGACGTCGGCGCCGGTCTGGTCGGTGACGGAGAGGACGCGGGTGTCGATACCCGCATTCTCGTAGGAGGTGGCCAAGCCGCGGACGATCCCACGGTTCTGGTCGACGTCGGGGAACCGGGCGACGAGCTCCTCGGTGACGTGCATGGTGGCTCGGCCCTCGTCGTCGACGCCCACCGTGTAGGTGGCGTCCCACGAGGCGTAGGAGAAGTCGTCGACGTCGGCGGAGACGGATGCCCGGGCGCTCGCGGGGCTCGATGCGAGTAACACGAGGACGGCGACGGCGACGGCGACGGCGGCGGTGGTGGCGAGGGCGCGGAGGATCCGTGGGGCGGCCATTCTTCGAGGCTACCCAGCCCCGGCCTCGGATCGGCTCGTAGCCTCGGTAAACTGGAACGACTTTTCCAAGGAGCCCCGAATGACCGACGCGTCCGCCGCGCCCGCGCAGAACCCCACCGACTCTTCGAACACCGAGCTCGGCGACGACGAGATCCATGAGCAGAAGGCCGTGCGTCTCGCCAAGCGCGAGCGTCTGATCGCGAAGCGGACGGATGCCGGTGGCGGGGCGTTCCCGGTCGGTGTCCCGGTGACCCACACGATCCCGGCCCTGCGCGCCCAGTACGGCGAGGGCGGTGCCGACGAGCTCGAAGCGGGCGCCGAGACCGGCGTCGTGGTCGGGGTCGCCGGCCGCGTCGTCTTCAGCCGCAATACCGGCAAGCTCTGCTTCGCGACCCTGCAGGCGGGTGACGGTTCGCGCATCCAGGCGATGATCTCTCTCGCGAACGTCGGCGAGGAGTCGCTGGCGGACTGGAAGGAATACGTCGACCTGGGCGACCACGTGTTCGTGCACGGCGAGGTCATCTCGAGCCGCCGCGGCGAACTGTCGATCATGGCCGACGGTTGGGCGATCGCATCGAAGGCGATCCTGCCCCTGCCGAACGCCTACGCCGAGCTGAGTGAGGAGGGCCGCGTCCGCAGCCGCTACCTCGACCTGATCGTGCGCGAGCAGGCGCGCCAGACCGTGCGCGCCCGCGCCGCGGTGAACGCGAGCCTGCGGGCCACGTTCACCGGTCACGACTACCTCGAGGTCGAGACCCCCATGCTGCAGGTGCAGCACGGCGGAGCATCCGCTCGTCCGTTCATCACGCATTCCAACGCGTTCGACACCGAGCTGTACCTGCGCATCGCCCCCGAGCTGTACCTCAAGCGCGCGGTCGTCGGCGGCATCGAGCGCGTGTACGAGATCAACCGCAACTTCCGCAACGAGGGCGCCGACTCGACGCACAGCCCCGAGTTCGCGATGCTCGAGGCCTACCAGGCCTATGGCGACTACGACCAGATGGCCGCACTCACCCAGGAGCTCGTGCAGAACGCGGCGATCGCGGTCGCAGGGTCGACGACGGTGACCTGGGCCGACGGCACCGAGTACGACCTCGGCGGCGAGTGGGACCGCATCTCGATGTACGAGTCGCTGTCCGCCGCGGCCGGGCGCACGTTCACTCCGCAGGACGCGGTCGAGGACCTCATCGCCTTCGCCGAGGCGAACGACGTCGATCTGCCGCCGCAGGCGACCCACGGCAAGCTCATCGAGGAGCTCTGGGAGCACTTCGTGAAGGGCGACCTCGTGCGCCCGACGTTCGTCATGGACTTCCCCGTCGACACCTCGCCGCTCGTTCGCGAGCACCGGTCGATCGACGGCGTGGTCGAGAAGTGGGATCTGTACATCCGCGGCTTCGAGCTGGCGACCGGGTACTCCGAGCTCGTCGACCCCGTGATCCAGCGCGAGCGGTTTGTCGAGCAGGCGAAGCTCGCCGCGCGCGGCGATGTCGAGGCGATGCCGATCGACGACGAGTTCCTTCGGGCGCTGGAGCACGGCATGCCGCCGTCCGGTGGCATGGGAATGGGTATCGATCGCCTGCTCATGGCGATCACAGGTCTCGGCATCCGCGAGACCATCCTCTTCCCGCTGGTCAAGTAGTCGGCCCCGTGGTGCGCCGGAAGGTCCATTCCGGCAGCACCGCGGACTCGATCATCGAGCCGACGAGTGCGGCGAGTCCGTAGTCCGGGTCGATCGAGCGCGCCTCGTCGAGGTAGTGCGCCGCGTGCGTCGACCGGCCGAGCGCCCACGAGAGCCACGCCGCCGCGGTGAGTGGGGCGGGACGGGTCGCCCGCGGAGCTCGTGATGCGGCGGTGCGCACGACCTCGAGGGCGAAGCTGAGCCGGTCGGGGTCGGGCGTGGGGCCGCGGCCGAGGAAGATGTCGCCGAGCTCGTCGGGGATCGACCGGCCGTGCTGCGCGAAGTCGAGCTGAGCGCCGAGCGATCGTCGACCGGACGCGTGATCCGACGCCCACTGCAGCAGCGCCACGTCTCGGTAGACGGGGCGCTCGAGGCACCACAGCAGTGCGGCGACCGCGAAGGGCGGCAGATCGCCGCGGGTGTCGAGGAGCTGTTCGTAGAACGCGGGCACGTCGTCGAGGATCGCGAGGGCGGCGAGGGCCTCGGGGTTCGCTTCGTCGGACAGCGACGACGCCGGGCGCCCGAGCATCTCCGAGAGGTCGCGCAGGGCTCGCCCGACGCGCTCCTTCTGCGCGAGATCGGCGACGGGGAGCGCGGCGCCGGAGTTCTGATCGCCCGAGACGTCTCCGATTCCGGGCACCTTCTCGGCGCACGCCGGCTCGACGGGATGCAGAAGCGGCTCCTCTTCGAGGTAGCTCGCCCATCCGCCCGGCGTGACGCACAGCGCGTCGACGATGCGGAGGCCGGCGTCCTCGGCGCAACCGAGCAGTTCGTCGAGGACGACGGCGTGAGGGAGGACCCACCCGTCCGGCGTGCTCTGGGCCGCCTCGTCGACGTAGGCGACGACGGCTACCGCATCGATCGCGGCGACGCGGGAGACGAGGCCGATCGCGGTATCCGCATATTGTTCGAGCGGTACGTCGTCGCGCGGAAGGTCGATGCGCATCGCGCCGTAGGCGCGGGAGCCCTGGAAGGGGAGCAGCACCATGCTGCGTCGGGGCGTGAAGCCGGCGAGGAGGGGGACGATGCCGAGGAACTCGGCGGAATCTGCGGCACGGAGGACGGTGTTCATGAGGCGAGTGTGCCCGGCGGGAGCATCCGTCCGTTCCGGAAAACCGGGCCTGTGGAGAGATGGCCCCGACCTTGTGACCGGCGCAGGAGGAGTGAGGTCGCGTACCATGGGGGTATGGACAACTTCTGGGTCGCCGCCGCGTGGTCGATCCTTCCGACCCTCGGGGTCAGCGCCATCTTCTTCATGGTGCTCCGCGGCATCCTGCGATTCGACCGCACCGAGCGCAAGGTGCACGCGCAGATCGAGGCGGAAGAGCGTGCGGCCCGCGGCCTTCCCCCGCGTTCCTGAGGCTCTGTCCCACCCATCCGATACTGTGAAGCGAACACCGCCGGACGGTGATGCGCGACGGAGCCCGTCATCGGCGAGGCCCGTCAGGAAGAGAGCAGTATGACCGCGGAGGGCGTCGCCTGGGCGATCACGGCGTTCCTCGTGGTGCTCGACCTGACCATCCGCATCACGGCGATCATCGTCATCCCGCGCAACCGCCGCCCCACGGCCGCGATGGCCTGGCTGCTGGCGATCTTCTTCATCCCGTTCGTCGGGGTCTTCCTGTTCCTCGTGATCGGAAACCCGCGGCTGCCGCGCGCCCGCCGCCGCAAGCAGGACCAGATCAACGAGTACATCGCGGCGACCAGCGAGCACCTGCACTTCGGAACCCTCCGCCCGCACGCGCCGGACTGGTTCGGTCCGCTGGTCGAGATGAACCAGCGCCTCGGTGCTCTGCCGCTCTCGGGCGACAACGGAGCGCACCTGATCTCCGACTACCAGGGGTCGCTCGACGCGATGGCCGATGCCATCCGCGAGGCGAAGGACTACGTGCACGTCGAGTTTTACATCCTGCAATCGGATGCCTCGACCGACAACTTCTTCCGCGCGCTCGAAGAGGTCGCGGCCCGAGGCGTCTCGGTGCGGGTGCTGCTCGATCACTGGGCCAACCGCTGGAAACCCCGCTACAAGCAGACGATCCGGCGTCTCAACGCCATGGGAGCCGACTGGCATCTGATGCTGCCGGTGCAGCCGTTCAAGGGTCGGATGCAGCGCCCCGATCTGCGAAACCACCGCAAGCTCCTCGTGGTCGACGGCGTGACGGCCTTCCTGGGCTCGCAGAACGTCACCGACTCGACCTACAACCTGCCGAAGAACATCAAGCGCGGCCTGCACTGGGTCGATCTGATGGTGCGCCTCGACGGACCGGTCGTGCTCAGCGTCAACGCGATCTTCCTGAGCGACTGGTACAGCGAGACCGACATCGTGCTGGAGGAGATCGACATCGCCCACGCCGACATCGGTTCGGGCGACCTCGACTGCCAGGTCGTGCCCTCGGGCCCCGGATTCGAGGTCGAGAACAACCTGCGCCTCTTCCTCGGGCTGCTGTACGCGGCGAAGGATCGCATCATGATCGTGAGTCCGTACTTCGTGCCGGATGAGGCCCTGCTGCTCGCCGTCACCGCGGCCGTCGACCGTGGAGTCGCGGTCGAGCTGTTCGTCTCGGAAGAGGGCGACCAGGCGATGGTCTACCACGCGCAGCGCAGCTACTACGAGGTGCTGCTCAAGGCGGGCGTGCGCATCTGGATGTACCGCAAACCGTACATCCTGCACACCAAGAGCCTGACGGTCGACGACGAGGTCGCGGTGATCGGCTCGAGCAACATGGACATGCGTTCGTTCGGTCTCAACCTCGAGGTCTCGATGCTCGTGCGCGGCGAGGAGTTCGTCGCCGAGATGCGCGAGGTCGAAGACACCTACCGGTCGCTCAGCCGCGAGCTCACCCTCGAGGAGTGGATGCAGCAGCCGCTCCGCTCGACCGTGCTCGACAACCTGGCGCGCCTCACCTCCGCCCTGCAGTAGCCGCGTCCATCTCGCTATCCACCGGTATACCGCGCGGGTATCCTGGGCGCATGACCTCCCCCACCCGTGTCGCCGCCGCACTCTCCGCTCTGGCCGCCGTCGTTCTGATCGCCGGATGCACGATCGGGCCGGGCTCGACGTCGCCGCAGAGCACGTCCCTCCCGTCGAGCACACCGATCGCCGACGAGGACTACGACGACATGGAGGGCGCCCTGCTCGACGACGGGCGCATCTTCGCCGTCGTCACCTGGGGATCGTCGACCTGCATCCCGCAGGTCGACACCGTCACGGCCGAGGGGCAGAACGTCTCCGTCGAACTCGTCGATACGGATGCCGACGCCGTCTGCACCATGGACATGGTGCAGCGCGCCAGCCTCGGCGGGCTGCCCGGCGGAGTCGACCCGACCCAGGACATCACTCTTCAGGTGACCTACAAGGACGCGAGCGACGACGTCGAGCTCGAGGGTGCCGCGGTCACCGGCATGCCGGGGGAGCCGACCGAGTACCAGCCGTCGGCCGGATGGTTCGACGACGACGCCCTGGTGCTGGTGACCTGGGGGTCGTCGGGCTGCCCGCCGGTGGTCGCGTCGGTCGAGGGCTCGGGCAACGCGGGCACCGTCGAGTTCACGACGATCGAGGGTCAGGTGTGCACGATGGACATGGCTCCGCGGGCCACCATCGTCGCCTTCGCAGACGGAGCCGTCGACGACGGCGAGTTCACACTCACCCTGAGCGGCGGCAATCTCGACGGAACGGTCTCGGTTCCGGCTCGCGACTGATCCGGGGCGCGCGGCCGCGACGCGTCAGAGCGCGTCGACCGGATGCCCCTCCGGCAGCGCGAGCAGGAGTGCGCCCGGATCGACCCGGCACGTGATGCGCACGGCGTCGCCGAACTCGTCACCGTCGAGCTCGACCGGTGTGGGTGCCGACGTCGCAGCCTCCGCGACGAGGCCCTGGAAGTAGTTCACGGCGGCGTCCTTCCCGCGGCGCTCGAGGATCCGTCTGCCGGCGGCGAAGCGGCGCAGAACGGAGTTCTCCCACCAGATCCTGCGCCAGACGTTGAACCAGCCGAACGCACCGGACGGCCGGATCACGGCGACGTCGAGGGTGCCGTCGGAGATCGAGGCATCGGGCACGAGGGCGATGCCCGCGGGCAGAGTGCCGCAGTTGGCGAAGAGGATGCTGTGCACCTTCGTCGAGTGCAGGCGCCCGTCGTCGATCTGGTACACCGATCGGAAGGGCGAGGCATTGGCGAGCGAGCGCGCGGCGCCGTCGACGTAGGCGATCCACCCGACCGACTTCTTGAGGTCCGGTCGGGTGTTCGCGATCATGTCGGCATCGAGCCCGATGCCCGCGAGCACGACGAAGGCATGCTCGCTCTCGTCGCCGCTCTCGCGGGTGATGCGTGCCCATCCGATGTCGATCGCGTGGCGGGATCCGGTCAATGCCGCGCGGATCATGTCGTCGGGAGAAGCGAGCGGCAGCGCCAGGTTGCGTGCGAGCAGGTTGCCGGTGCCGCTCGGCAGGATCGCAAGGGGCACGCCCGTGTTCGCGATGGCCTCGGAGACCGCTCGCACGGTGCCGTCACCGCCGGCGACGAGCACGACGTCGACGCCGCGGGCGAGAGCCTGCGCCGTGGCCCCCTGCCCGGCATCCTGGATCGTCGTCGGATAGAACGCCGGATGCTCCCACCCCTCGGCCTTCGACAGCTCGCGCACGGCGGCGCGCAGTCTCTTCTCGTCGACCTTGATGGGGTTGTAGACGAGTGCGGCCTGTCGTCTCGCGGCCGGGGGCTTCGTCATGGCGATACTCTATTCCCGGCATGTGTCACGCAGGTGACACGGGGACGGGTGCCCGATCGCTCGGGGGAGGGGCCGGAATGGGTGCGCAGGCCGATCGCGAGTCGATCGACGACGCGCGTGCGCTGCTGACCGAGATGATCACGGACGAGCCCGATCGGCTCCGGCGCCGCAGCATCTCGCTCGGTGTGCCCGTTGACGATGCCGACGACGCCGCCCAGACGGCTCTGCTGCGCGCCTGGCGATCGGTCGCCCATCTCGAGACCCCCGCGCCGGGGCGGGTGTGCTCGTGGCTCGACGCGATCGCTCGCAACGTCGCGATCGACCTCTCCCGTCAGCGGGTGCGCCGCCCGCACGCCGAGCTCGACGACGAGATGCCCGACGCCGTGAACGTGGCCGGAGCCGCCGAGATCCGCGTGATCCTCGACGGGGCGCTCGCCGCGCTGCACGACCTCCCCGACTCGCTGCGGGAGCCGTTGCTGCTCACCGCCGTCGACGGCCTGTCGGCCACCGAAGCAGCGGAGCGGCTGGGCATCGATCCTGCGGCGGTCCGCCAGCGCGTCGCCCGCGCGCGCAAGGCGCTCGGAGCCTGCCGGCAGAACGGCATGGGCACCGACTGACACCCGGGCCGACGCGGCCATCGAGACCCATCGAGCCCGCCGAGACCCCTGGTCGCCGACGTCGAGACCGGTGGGTCTCGACGCGCGTGGTGGGTCTCGGCAGGCTCGAAGGATGCCGGGCTACGGGTCAGACCGTGCCGAAGGGATTGTCGACCGCATAGCGCCAGCCGTGCTCCTCGTCGAAGACGGCCACGTCGGCGGTCGTGCCGGCGAGGGCGACCTCGGATCCGTCGGGACCCGTGCCCGTGATCGTCCAGTCGGCGATCGCGAGGCCGGTGCCGTCGCTCTCGAACACGTGGCGGACGGTCATCGAGATCGGCAGGTCGAGGCCGAGGAACTGCTCGAGCGCACCGCGGACGGCCGCCTCGCCGGTCACGGGGGTGCCGGGGGCGGGCACGAAGACCACATCGGCGGTGTTCAGGGCCATCAGGCCGTCGAGGTCGCGGGCGTTGAAGCGGTCGGCGAACGCCAGGTTCAGCTGGTCGAGCGAGGTGACACGGGTGGTCATGGGTAGTCCTTTCACAGCGGGGATCGGCCGGATGCCGACCACCGAGGAGAAAGACGATGCACGCGCGTGAGTGTGACATCCGCAGAGTCTGCGGGGGCGGAAGACCCCCGTAGAATCGTGGAATGATCGACCTCGCTCTCCTCCGCGACCACCCTGAGATCGTCCGCCGCTCGCAGGCCGCGCGCGGCAACGACCAGGCCACCGTCGACATCGCGCTCGAGGCTGATCGATCGCGCCGCGCGGCGCTCGCCGCGTTCGAAGAACTGCGAGCCGAGCAGAACGCGTTCGGCAAGGTGATCGCGAAGGCGCCGAAGGAGGAGAAGCCCGCCCTCGTCGCGCAGGGCAAGGAGCTCGCCGAGCGCGTCAAGCAGGCACAGCAGGTCGCGAACGACGCGGCGGAGACGGCATCCGCTGCTCTGGCCCGCATCGAGAACGTCGTGATCGACGGCGTGCCCGCCGGCGGCGAGGCCGACTTCGTCGAGCTGCGCCGCGTCGGCGAGGTGCCCTCGTTCGACTTCGAACCGCGCGATCACCTCGAGATCGGTGAGATCCTCGGGGCGATCGACATGGAGCGCGGCGCGAAGGTCTCGGGCGCCCGCTTCTACTTCCTGCGCGGCATCGGTGCCCGGCTCGAGATCGCGCTCATGAACCTCGCGCTCGACAAGGCGCTCCAGAACGGATTCGTGCCGCTCATCACGCCCACGCTGGTGCGCCCCGAGATCATGCAGGGCACCGGCTTCCTCGGCGAGCACGCCGACGAGGTCTACCACCTCGACAAGGGCGACGACCTCTACCTCGTCGGCACCAGCGAGGTCGCGCTCGCCGGGTATCACAAGGACGAGATCGTCGATCTCTCGGACGGCGCGCTGCGCTACGCCGGTTGGTCGACCTGCTACCGTCGCGAAGCCGGCTCGCACGGCAAGGACACTCGTGGCATCATCCGCGTGCACCAGTTCAACAAGCTCGAGATGTTCGTCTACACGGAGGCCGAAGACGCCGAAGCCGAGCACCTGCGCCTCGTCGCCCTGCAGGAGGAGATGCTGACGTCGCTCGGCCTCGCCTACCGCGTGATCGATGTCGCCGCGGGCGACCTCGGATCGAGCGCCGCGCGCAAGTACGACATCGAGGCCTGGGTGCCCACGCAGGGCGCCTTCCGCGAGTTGACGTCGACGTCGAACTGCACGACGTTCCAGGCGCGACGCCTCGATGTGCGCCATCGTCCGACGGTCGATGCCTCGGCTGGTGAGGCGACACAGGGCGGATCGGCTCCGAGGACGCAGCACGTCGCGACGCTCAACGGCACGCTGGCGACGACCCGCTGGATCGTCGCGTTGCTCGAGACCCACCAGCAGGCCGACGGTTCGGTGCGCGTGCCCGAGGTGCTGCGCCCCTATCTCGGAGGGCTCGAGGTGCTGACGCCGGAGAACACGAAGTCGAAGGTCACCGCGTGACCGCGCCCTGGCTCGTGGCGCTCGACGTCGACGGCACCATCCTGCTCCAGGACGAGACGATGAGCCCCGGCGTGCCCGAGGCCGTCGCCCGCCTGCGCGACGCCGGTCACGTGGTGACGATCGCCACCGGCCGCAGCTGGATGGCGACCCGCCGTTACGTCGAGCAGCTCGAACTCGACGCCGAATACGTCGTGTGCTCGAACGGCGCCGTCACGATGCGCCGCGTCGGCGACGACTGGGAGCGCTGGAACGTCGAGACCTTCGACCCCTCGCCCGCGCTCACTCTGCTGCGCGAGCGCCTGCCGGACGCCCGCTACATGGTCGAGCTCGCCTCGGGCCAGCGGCTCTTCACCGACCAGCTCGACGACTGGACGCTCGACGGGGGTCGGCGGGTGAGCTTCGAGGAGCTCGCGGCCGAACCCGTGTCGCGCATCGTCGTGGTCTCGCCCGGGCACGACGAGGAGGACTTCCATCGGCTGGTGGCGGATGCCGGTTTGAACGAGGTGTCGTATGCGATCGGCTGGACGGCCTGGCTCGACATCGCCCCGCAGGGAGTCGACAAGGGCACCGCGCTGGAGCGCGTGCGCGACGAGCTCGGCCTTGTCGGGGAGCGTGTGCTCGTCGCGGGTGACGGTCGCAATGACATCGGCATGTTCGGCTGGGCGCGCTCGCTCGGCGGGCGCGCGATCGGCATGGGCCAGGCGCCGGTCGAAGTGAAGGACGCGGCATCCGAGATCACCGACGACGTCGCCGACGGCGGGCTGGCGAGTGCACTGAATACGCTTCCAGCGCCCGCCCAGGTCAGCGCAGGAGAATAGAACTCGGCTAGACTCACGGCTTGTCGGCAGATCCGTCTGTCGGGAGGGTTGTCCGAGCGGCCGATGGAGCTGGTCTTGAAAACCAGTGGGCAGAGATGTCTCGTGGGTTCGAATCCCACACCCTCCGCTTCCTGAGCCCGGTGCCCCCTCACCGCAGGCAGAACCGAAAGGCACCGTGTGACCGAGAACACCCGACGCCGTCGAACCATCGCTCGCCACGGCCAGTTGCACTCGCCGGGACCCCTCAGCCAGCTGCTGAAGTTCATCGCGATCGGACTCGCGGTGGTGCTGGTGAGCGGAATCGGTGTGGCGGCGTACGTCGTGTACGACCTGCGCAGCACGCAGCTCGCGAACTCCGTCGAGCTCGAGGGTCAGTCGGCCGACGCCGTGCCGCCGGACATCAGCGAGTACGAGGGCGGATTCAACTTCGTGCTCGCGGGTGTCGACACCTGCGAAGAGGCGTACGCCGGGTACTTCGGCGACCGCTGCAGCGGCAACGACTCCGAGGGCAACCTCAACGACGTCAACCTGCTCGTGCACGTCTCCGACAACCCCCGTCGCATCACGGTGGTCAGCTTCCCGCGCGACCTCATGATCCCCATCCCCGAGTGCACCGACGACGACGGCAACGTGCACTCCGCCATGAGCAAGCAGCCTCTCAACGTCGCGTACAGCGACGGCGGCCTCAACTGCGTCGCGAAGACCATCTCCGAGCTCACCGATCAAGAGGTGCAGTTCGCGGCATCCGTCACCTTCGGCGGCGTGATCGAGATCACGAACGCAATCGGCGGCGTCGATGTGTGCCTCGCGAACCCGATCCGCGATCGCTACACCGGACTCGACCTCACGGCCGGAAATCACACGGTTCAGGGCCTTGAAGCCCTGCAGTTCCTGCGCACTCGTCACGGCGTCGGCGACGGCAGCGACCTGGGCCGCATCGGTAACCAGCAGCAGTACATGTCGAGCCTGGCGCGCAAGCTCATCAGCGGTGAGACCCTCGGCAACGTGGGCACCATGCTGAAACTCGCGAACGTCGGTCTCAGCAACCTCGAGACGAGCACGACACTGAACGACCCGATGACGATCGTGCAGATCGCGCTCGCGGTCAAGGAGGTCCCGTTCGAGGACATCGTCTTCGTGCAGTACCCGACCGGCACCGACTCGCAGAACGCCAACAAGGTGGTGCCGAACTACACGGCCGCGGGCGAGCTCTTCGCCGCGATCGAGGCGAACGCGCAGCTGCAGATCACGCATCAGAACACCAGCAACGACGGTGTGATCGTGCAAGAGCCGACGCCCGCAGACACGACCCCGACCGAAGAAACGGCTCCGACCGAGGAAGCCGCCCCGACCGAGCCGGCGACGCCAGAGAACGTCGTCGCCCTCCCCGACAGCATCAAGGGCAACTCGGCCGCGCAGCAGACCTGCTCGAACGGCAACGTGCGCTGATCCGCATCACGACGCGGTGCACGTCGGTCATCTGATCAGGGCGCCGACCGAAGCGATCGCGTCATGCTCTGCAGCATCCGGAACGCGACGGCCTGATCGTCGTCGCTCATCTCCGACAGCATCCGCTTCTCGACCGCGCGAACGGCGGCGGTCGCCGATGCCAGGCGTCGTCGGCCCTCCGCGGTGAGGACCGTCGGCAGCGCCTTGCCGACCGGAGCCTCGGATGCCCGCGCGACGAGCCCTTCGCGTTCGAGCTGCTGCAACAGCACGTTCATCGATTGCCGCGTGACGAAGGCGCCGCGAGCGAGATCCGAGTTCGAGAGTCCGGGGCGTTGGGCGAGGAGTTCGAGGCACGAATAGCGCGTGATCGTCATGTCGAGGGGGCGCAGCGCATTCTCCATCGCGGAGCGCAGGGCGCTCGCCGCTTCCTTCAGCAGGTAGCCGAGGGACGAGGGGAGATGGATGCCGTCTTGCGTCATGTCAGTATTCTGACATAGACTTCTGTGTGTCAGAAAACTGACATACAATCTGAGGAGCAACCCATGCCTGTCACCGGACCCGACTTCGTCTCCCTGCAGACGCGCGACCTCGACGCCTCCCAGGCCTTCTACGAGAACTACCTCGGCCTCGTGCGGTCGCCGGACGGGCCGCCGCACGCCGTGGTCTTCACGACGACGCCGATCGCCTTCGCACTACGAGACCTCGTACCGGGAACCGAGCTCGCCTCCGTCTCGCGCCCCGGCATCGGCGTCGCACTCTGGCTTCACGCCACCGATGTGCAGCGAATTCACGACGCCCTCGTCGCCGATGGGCACACGATCGTGTCCGATCCGATCGACGGACCCTTCGGCCGCACGTTCACGTTCGCCGACCCCGACGGCTACCACGTGACCCTCCACGATCGCGCCTGATCGGCGCTCTCCCGGGGGAGGGATCGACCCGGTTCGTGGGATGGGGCGGAATCCGTTACGATGGCTAGGTGCATCCGAGCTTTCGGGCGAGGATGCCTGGAGACGTCGCATAGTCCGGCCTAGTGCACCACCCTGCTAAGGTGGAGACCTCTTTAAGGGGTCCAGGGGTTCAAATCCCCTCGTCTCCGCCAAGAAGCCCCCGAGAGATCGGGGGCTTTTTCGTGTTCTGCGACGGCCGGGCGCCCCGTGGGCGCGCACGACCTCCGGTATTCTCGCGGGCATGGCAACCGCAGCGGCGCAGACCCAGAAACGCGAGGCGTTCGGCTCGCGGAACGTCTTCATCCTGTCGGCGATCGGCTCCGCCGTCGGTCTCGGCAACATCTGGCGCTTCCCCTATGTCGCCTACGAGGGCGGTGGGGGAGCGTTCCTCATCCCGTATCTCTGCGCGCTGTTGACCGCCGGCATCCCCCTGCTGTTCCTGGACTACGCGATCGGCCATCGCTTCCGCGGCTCCGCACCGCTCGCTTTCCGCCGCATGCACCGCGCCGCCGAGCCGCTGGGCTGGTGGCAGGTGCTCATCTGCGTAGTCATCTCGGTTTACTACGCGGTGATCGTCGCCTGGGCGGCGATGTACACCTGGTTCTCGGCGCAGCTCACCTGGGGACCGGGCAACGAGAACGACTTCTTCTTCGCGGACTTCCTGCAGTCGGCCGACGTCGCCGAGGTCGGCATCTCGACGGACTTCGTGCCGCAGGTCGGAATCCCGCTCGCCGTGGTCTGGCTCGCCGTCATCGCGATCATGGCGCTGGGGGTCAAGCGCGGGATCGGCCGGGCGAACGTGATCCTCATGCCGTTGCTCACCGTGATGTTCGCCGTGCTCGTCGTGCAGTCGCTGTTCCTGCCCGGGGCGATGGACGGGCTCAACGCGTTCTTCACGCCGAACTGGGAAGCGCTCGCCGATCCGGGTGTGTGGGCCTCGGCCTACGGCCACATCTTCTTCTCGCTGTCGGTGGCCTTCGGCATCATGGTCACGTACTCGTCGTATCTCAAGCGCAAGACCGACCTCACCGGATCGGGTCTGGTCGTCGGGTTCGCGAACTCCGGCTTCGAGATCCTCGCCGGCATCGGTGTCTTTGCGGCGCTCGGATTCATGGCTCAGGCGCAGGGAACTGATGTGGCGGGAGTTGCGTCATCCGGCATCGGCCTCGCCTTCGTGGCATTCCCGACGATCGTCTCGCAGGCTGCGGGCGGATCGATCATCGGCGTGCTGTTCTTCGGAGCGCTGGTCTTCGCCGGGGTGACCTCCATGATCTCGATCCTCGAGGTGATCGTCGCGGCCCTTCAGGACAAGCTCGGCTGGGGGCGCCTCCGCACGACGCTCACCGTGTCGATCCCGCTCGCCGTGATCTCGATGGCGCTCTTCTCGACGACGACCGCGCTGTCGGTGCTCGACACGACGGATGCCTTCGTCAACGCCTTCGGCATCATGGCCGTCGCGCTCGTCGCCGTCGTGGTCGTGGCCTGGGTTCTGCACAAGCTGCCCGCGCTGCAGGAGCACCTCAACCGACGCTCGAGTTTCCGCGTGGGCTTCGTCTGGAAGCTGCTGATCGGCGCGCTCGCCCCGATCGTGCTGGGCTATCTGCTCGTCAGCGAGTTGATCACCAAGCTCGCCGAGCCGTACGGCGGGTACCCGGATTGGTTCCTCGCGGTGTTCGGTTGGGGCATGGTGATCGCGCTGGTCGTGATCGGCGTGCTGCTCTCGCTCGTTCCCTGGAGTCGCCGTTCCCACGCGAAGGACGATCCCGAGTACGACGAGTTCCTCGATCAGGAGGAGTACGAGCCCGACGCCGAGACGGGAATGCTCCCCGTGCAGGGTGCGAAGGATGAGGAGGCCCGCGCATGACTCCGGTGGCGATCGTCATGATGATCATCGCGATGGTGACGGTCTGGGGAGGCCTGATCGCCGCTGTCGTGAATCTCGCCCGTCACCCGGAGGAGGCCGACGCCGAGCCGGCTCCGCCGATCGAGCTCTGACCCTCAGCGCCCGGGGCGCTGACGCGGCGCGCGTGCCCCGAAGGCATCCAGTGCGTCGAGGATCTCGGTCGCCTGTCGATCGGATCCGTCCGGAATGATCGGGCTGCTGCGCCCTGTCGCGCGAAATGCTGGGGTCATCCACAGAGGAGGAACGCATGATCGGCACGTTGAACGCTCTGGTCGACCTGGTCGAGAGCGCCGACGTCGATGACCTCGATGTCGCCGGATTCGCTCGCAACCGCGGCACTACGGAGTACCACCTGCGTCGGATGTTCTCGACGCTGGCGGGCATGCCGCTGTCGGAGTACGTGCGTCGGCGCCGCATGACGCTCGCCGGCGCGGAACTCGTCGCCGGGGCATCCGATCTGCTCGATGTCGCCGTGCGCCACGGATATGGCTCGGTCGAAGCCTTCGGCCGCGCGTTCCGAGCCGTGCACGGGATCGGGCCGGCCGACGCGCGCCGTGACGGCGGACCTCTTCGCACACAACCCACGCTCCGGTTCCGCCTGAGCGTCGAAGGGAGCACTCCCATGCACGTCACCATCACCCATCACCCCGCGATCGTCCTCGTCGGGCACGCGGTCGAGGTTCCGCTGGTCTATCGCGGGGTCAACCCGCGCATCCAGGAGCACATCGCCGCGATCGCTCCCGAAGAGCACGCGCGCCTCAAAGCGCTGTCGGATGCCGAGCCCACCGGCATCCTGGCCGTCACCGCCGACGTCGAGCCCGATGCGCCGGAAGGCACCCCGCTCACCTATCTGCACGGTGTCGCTCTGCAGGAGGCGTCGCCCGTGCCCGCCGACCTCGACGTGATGCCGGTGCCCGCCGGTTCTTGGGCCGTGTTCGCGGCCGAGGGGCCGTTCCCCGAGACGCTGCAGAACCTCTGGGCGGCGACGGCGACCGAATGGTTCCCCTCGAACCCGTGGCGACTGCGGCCCGGTCCCTCGATCGTGCGCTACCTGGAGTTCATCGGCGCGCACGCGTCGTGCGAGCTCTGGTTGCCGGTCGAAGAGGCCTGAGATACTCCTCGTGCGGGCGGCGTGGGCGGCCCGCACGAGGAGGCACTCCATGGCGACCGATCTGAAGAAGGCGCTCGACGCGTACCAGGCGAAGCGCGGGGTGTTCCGGCTCGTCGACGTGCCGCCGATGCAGTACCTGATGATCGACGGTGCGGGTGATCCGAACACCTCGCCGGCCTACGCGGATGCCCTCACGGCGCTGTATCCGATCGCCTACGGGGTCAAGTTCGCGAGCCGCGCGCAGCTCGGCGTCGACACCGTCGTCATGCCGTTGGAGGGACTCTGGCATGCCGAGGATATGGCCTCGTTCACCTCGCGCCGCGACAAGTCGACGTGGCTGTGGACGATGATGATCATGGTCCCGGAACACGTCACCGCCGAGATGGTCGAGACGGCGCGCGACAAAGCGGCGGCGAAGCGAGACGCCTCGCCGAGCCTGCCGGCGGTGCGGCTCGCGACCTTCGACGAGGGTCTGTGCGTGCAGACGCTGCACATCGGGTCGTACGACGACGAGGCGCCCGTGCTCGAAGATCTGCACCGCTTCATCCCGGAGAACGGGCTGGAGATGCGCGGCATCCACCACGAGATCTACCTCAGCGACGCGCGTCGGGTCGAGCCGGCCAAGCTCCGCACGATCCTGCGGCAGCCGGTCGCGCGGGTCTGACGCGCGCACCACTTCGCAGATCTGCAGAACTTCGCATGAGAGTGGTGCGAAGCATCCGCAGTTCTGCAGATCTGCGAGATGGTGTGCGGGCGTGCGGGGCTCACGCCGTCGCGGGCTTCTCGCTCCACAGCAGCAGGAAGGCCCCGAGCCCGATCATCATGCCGCCGCCGGTGGCCGACATGGTGGAGAGGCGGCGGGGTGAGCGGCCGAACCAGTCGCGGGCCGCGCTCGCCAGCAGCACCCAGATCGCGTCGCAGCTGACGCCGATCGCGACGACGATGATGCCGAGCACGAAGAGCTGCAACGGAACGGATCCCGCGTGCAGATCGACGAACTGGGGGAGGATCGCGAGGAAGAACGCGATCGATTTCGGGTTGGTGAGGCCGACGATGAAGCCTTCGAACAACAGCCGCCGGCCGGGCTTCTTCGTGGCGGGAGCGGATGCCGCGGCCGCCGCGTCTCTCCGATGGCGGATGGCCTGGATGCCGAGGAACACGAGGTAACCGGCGCCGAGCACCTTCACAATCGTGAAGAGGATCACGGACTGCGCGATCGCCGTGCCGATGCCGAGGGCCACGGCGAGGACGAGCACGATCGATCCGACGGCGGTGCCGAGGCTGCTGAGGAACCCGCCGACGCGGCCGAGAGCAATCGAGCGCCCGATCGTGAACAGCACCGTGGGCCCAGGGATCACGACCATCACGAACGCGGCGACGACGAAGGCCAGGAGCGTCTCGGGGGCGAACATGAGCCGATCCTAAAGGCATATTGGCATGCTCTCCACAGATGTGGCTCATCTGTCTTCACATGGGGTCGAACTGTCGTAATCTCGCTTTCGAGATCGGAGGTTCGAATGGTGGACGATGGGTGGTCGGTGTCGCCCGAGCAGGTATCGGTCGTGCTGCAGAACGTCGACGTCGCGGGGGAGCCGCTGGGGCAGGCGGTGAAGGATGCTCAGGCTCTCGCCGAGCGTCGATCGGAGCTCATCGTGACCGGGCGCACGACTCTTGCCGAAGCGTGGGACGACTTCCTCGAGGTGCGAGCGCTGGTGCCGGGTATGGCGATCACCGCGGTGTCGAATGCGGCGGCCGCAGTGGTGGAAGGCGTGCTCGCGATCACGGCGGGTGATGAGGTCATGGCTGAGACCTGGCGCTCAGAACACCCGGGGATCTTCGAGGGGCAGGTGAAGATCTCGTGAGCGCCTTCGTCTCGCACACATTGCGCGAGGTGCCCTCCTCGACGGCGATGTCGGCTCTAGGCACAAGCGCCGAATCGCTCGGAACCCTGGTCGTGGAAACGATGGATGCGGTCAGGACCCAATGGGTGGAGCTGGAAGGCGCGTTCACTCTCATTCCGGCAGGCGACACCTCCGGAGCGATGATGACGCCGTCGGAATCCTCGAAAGGGTTCCGCGATGCGATGGACGCCGCGAGGAAGGCTCTGGCGGATGCTGCCGGCGACGTGTTCGCCGTGCTCGAGCAGACGCGCACCGAGCTACAAGGGACGATCCAGAATCTCAACGAGCGGCATTACTCGCATTCCTTGATCCTCGATCAGGAGATCGCGACGTTTCAGGCCGACCCTGGGAACGATCCTGTCAACAACGGGAGGAACCATCCGGAGACGGATGCGTACACCTCGGCGAAGGTGAACCTCGGATTGCTCGATCAAGAAGCGGAACGGCTCGCATTGGAAGTCGAGATGTTTAACCGCTCGGTCGATCAAGCGGAGCAGGACCTTGCAGACAAGCTGCGCGGGATCGAAGGAGGCGACGCGATCTATCAGTCGACCGGCAAGGCCGTGACGACCGCGCAGACCGTGTGGGGATTGACCCCACCGGGACCCTCACAGGACCCAGGCACGGCACCAACGGCGGTGCCGTTGGGCGACTATCTCGACCTCGCGATCGCTCGTGCTGCGGCCGCCCGCTTCGAGTGGTTCACGACGGCAGGCGAAAAGGACGTCTCCGATTGGATCGTGGCCCATCCTGAGTTTTTCGCGGCTATCGGTTTCATCCCGCCCGCGAAGGCCAACGAGATCTGGGATCGCCTTCGGAACCGATCGACAGCGGATGCCTCTGGCGTCTGGACGTCCGGGCCGCTGGCTACCTTGTGGGACCGAGCCCCGGCGTCGATCGGCAACCTCAACGGCCTCAAGACCGCAGATCGTGTGCCATGGTCCACGCGAGAAGTCGAGCGATTGCTCGATGATCCGACGCTGACGGATGACCAGCGTACAAAACTCAACCTGCTCAAGCGCCAAACCGAAGAAGGAATGGGGATTCTCTCCGCCTTCATCGATGAGACAGGCGATGTCCGAGCCTCTCTCGTGCGGGGCGACCCCGATACGGCTGACCAGGTCATCACGATCACGCACGGTATTCAGACCGATGTCGGCACGCTCGGTGAGTGGGGACAAATCGCGCGGGACGTGTACGACTACACGAATCAGCAGGTCGACTTCCGCAATATCGACTCGTCAACCGCGGTGATCCTCCAGATGGAGTGGGACTCCGGTGACATGTGGTCTGTCTGGGCAGACGAATTGCCCAGCAATGGCGCCAGTCGCATCGCAGCCCTCGTCGAGGGGTTGCGCCACGTCAATCCGGAAGCCTGGCAGGAGGGGTGGGCTCACTCTCTCGGCACGACGGCGGTCACCCTGAGCTCTCAACAGTCGCCTGGCGTGTTTGACCACATGACTCTTTTCGGGTCGGCCGGGTTGACTCCAGAAGGCAACGCTGCGATGGAGGGCGCTATCGCTCAGGGAGACGCGACGGTGTCGGTTACTGGTGCCAGTGCCGACTGGATCGCGATCTGGGGGAGGCCCCCGGTGCTATCCACGCACTCTATTGATCCTGCAGGTAGCGACGGGGTCGAGATCTTCGATTCGAACGGCGGAGTCGTGGCCGACTACGTGACGCCAGACCTCCGGCCTGTGATCGGCTTGCCTACGGGCGGCCATAACGCGGGGGCGTCGACGGAGTGGTGGTATCGCCTTCACCGGTCTCCCGGGTTCACGTTCTCGTTCGCACCCGAAGACAGCGTCGGATATCTCGACCCTCGTGGTCAATCTTTCCTTCAAGCCGTAGCCGACTACGCCGAACGAGTGGAGGAACGGCAGTGAGCGGATCACGAATACGATCTCGTCGCGCACGATTGCGCGTGGCCACGACCCTAGGAGTTGCGATGATGGCGCTAACCGGCTGTGTCCCCAATGGGCCTGAACTTTTCCTTCAGGCAAAAGACGTCTACTCATCAATGCGCGAGAAAGTGGCCGAACTTCAGGTTCATGTGTATGACGGGGAATGGGACCTCCCTGGGTGGGGAGTGGCCCCCGAAAAATGTGGTTCCAAGGGATACCGCTTTTCGTTCACGCGAACAACTCCTCTCGATGACGGGTGGTGGCTCCCTCAACAAACGACCGAGGACAAAGTCGACGCGCTCATGCAGTGGCTAGATCAGAACGGTTGGTCGGAAGTGCGAATGCGTACCTACAGCGGTGGAGTCACCGCGGTCAACATCGAAGCAAAGTACCCCGATGCGCACGTGCAGGACATCTTGATCACGGTGACGACAGGACCCGCCAACGACATCGTGCATCTGAAAGTGACAGGCACCTGCGAGCCCGGAGATGACTCCGAGCTCTGGGAGCTGATGTTCCCTGACGGCTACCCAGGATCGGACGCCCCGCAGTCTGTGCACCCATCGGTGGAGCCTCCGTTTGGCGATGCGGCTCCGACCTCAACACCGGAATCATGATCAACGACAGCGAGGCCCCGATCATCACGTCTCCCATGGCGTCGGAGGGCAGAGTGGCGCGTATCAAGAGGAAGCGCGACAGAGCCGAGACGTTCGGCGCGATCGTGGTGTTCACGCCGCTGGTCGTCACCGGTCTCTCGTTCTTGATCATGGCCGTCCCGGTTGTCGGCATCATCGGTATCTCGATCTTCCTGTACTTCTCGATGGCATGGTGGATCGTCGGTCTGGCGTCGTTGTTCGTGCTGTTCCTCGCCCTGTGGGGCAACCGTCAGGTGGCGCTGTACGGTGCGCTCGGGATGCTCGAATCGTTGGTACTCGGCATGATCTGCTCGCACTTGCCCGGCCTATGAACGAGGAAACCGAACCGGAACGGACGGATGCCATGCCGCCGTATGTTCCGACCTGGGTCGACCGTGAGCGAGCGCTCGCGGCGGCCTGGATCTCGTCGGTCACGGCCGCCGCGCTTTGGGCAGCATTCCCGTTGTGGACGATCTGGTCGGGTTTACTTGAGCTTCATCCCGATCTGGCAGTACCTGCAGTACGGGGTTTCGATCGTTCTCGCCGTGTTCATCTACCGAAGCGTGCACTTGCGCACCCGGTTCGGATCTCTCACTACCAAAATCTTCGGCACGCTGGCAGCAATCGCCATCGCCGCGCTCGGCCCTGTCCTCCTCTTCTACATGCTCGAACACCCGTGGGGCTGGTCGTGACCTGACATACGAGAGCGGCCGCCGGGTATCCACCCCGCGGCCGCTCCGAGGGCTCGAGACTCAGCGCGGCGGGTTCGCGGGCAGCCACTCCGCGAGCGTCGTGGCGAAGATCTGCGCCCCCTCGACGGGGAGCAGTGTGCGCTCCTCGATGTGCGCCCCGAAGTACTGGGCATCGGGGTCCTGCACCACGACACGATCGTCTCCGCGGAACGCCAGCCCGCGGCGGATGAAGTCGTCCATCGTGAACACCTCCGGGCCGGCGATCTCGATCCCGCCACCCAGCGGTTCGCCCACGGCGGTGCGGGCGACGGCCGTGGCGACGTCGTCGGCAGCGATCGGCTGGATGAGGGCACCGGGCAGGCGCACCTCGGCTCCGGAGGCGACGGTCGAGGCGATGCTGCTGATGAACTCGAAGAACTGCGTCGCGTGCACGAACGAGTACGGCACGCCCGACTCCGCGATCAGCTTCTCCTGCGCGGCCTTGGCATGGAAGTAGTCGATGTTCTGCGGGCGGTCGGTGCCGACGATCGTCAACGCGACGTGGTGCCCGACACCGGCGGCCTTCTCCGCGGCGAGCATGTTCTGCGTCGACGTGGTGAAGAACGCGAGCACGGCATCCTTCTCGAACGACGGCGAGTTCGACACGTCGACCACGACGTCGGCGCCGGTCAGCGCTTCGGCGAGGCCCTCTCCGGTGATCGAGTTCACCCCGGTGTTGGGCGAGGCGGCGATCGCCTCGTGGCCGTGGGCGGTGAGCTTCGCGACGACTTTGGAACCGATGAGTCCCGTGCCGCCGATGACGACGATTTTCGACATGTCGAGCCTTTCTCTGGGGCACGCCGCGGAAAAGGGGCGTCACAGTACTGACCGCACGCCCCCGGGAGGTGTGACGTCAGTGCCGATCCCAGTTCGCCAGCTTCGCCGGATCGCACACGATCCAGAGCTCGGCGACGCGTCCGCCCCTCTGCGACGCGCACACCGTCGCGACCGGTCGGCCGCCCGCGAGCGCCACCAGGCCGGGATCGCCGTTGATCGACACCCGCCGCAGCTCCCGGCCGGCGAGCGCGGTGCGCAACTCGCGGGCCGCGGCATCCGCGCCCTGCAGCGCGTCGCGCGAGCGGACCTCGCGTCCACCGTCGTCGACCAGCGTCAGGACGTCCGGCCGGAGCAGGGCGAGCAGCGCCCGGGCATCCGATGCGGTCGCAGCACCCGCGAGCGCCTCGATCATCGGTGCACCGGCCGCGCGCGTCGCCCGCCACCATCGCCCGGGCCGTGCGCCGGTCATGCCGGCAGGGCGGTGACGTGCCGCAGCTTGTCGGGGCTCATCACCCAGAGCAGCTGGCGGATGCCGTCGTCCGACGTCGTGATCGTGACCATGGTCGTGACGACCCCGTCTTCGATGAGCGTGGCGGCGGGCTGGCCGTTGACGCGCACCCACCCGATCGTCTTGCCCGTCCAGAAGTGGTGCGCGAAGGCGGCGACGAAGGTCGCGACCCGCCCGCGCCCGATCACGGGGATGCGGGCGGCGAGCTTGACCCCGTTGCCGTCGGTGTAGCTGACGACCTCCTCGGCCAAGAGCTTCTCGAGCTGCGCGGCATCTCCCTTGCGCGCGGCGACGAGGAAGGCCTCGAGCAGACTGCGCTGGGCGGTGGGTGCGACCGCGATGCGCCGCTCCGAGCTGAGATGCGCGCGGGCGCGGCTGACGAGTTGTCGAGCGCTGACCACGCTCACCGAGATGACCTCGGCGATGCGCGGGTACGGGTAGTCGAACGCCTCGCGCAGCACGTAGGCCGCGCGCTCGGTGGGGGTGAGCTTCTCGAGCATGATCAGCACGGCGAACTGCAGCGCCTCGGCGCGTTCGGCGCCGAGCGCCGGGTCGTCGTCGGTGTTCACGGGCTCGGGCAACCAGGGGCCGACATAGGTCTCGCGACGCGCCCTGGCCGAGGTGAGCGCGTTGATCGAGAGGCGGGTCGCGATGGTCGTGAGAAAAGCGGCGGGTTCTCGGATGCCGGCGCGATCAGCGCCCTGCCAGCGGATCCACGTCTCCTGCACGATGTCCTCGGCATCCGACACGCTGCCGAGCATCCGGTAGGCGACGCCGAAGAGGCGACGGCGATGCGCGTCGAAGGTCTCGAGCGCATCGTGCAGAACATCGTCGGACGGCTGAGCGTCGGCCATTGTCTTCTCCTCCCCGCGCGGAGCACGGTCGTTCCCACTCGCTCTGACCGGGCAGCGGGGCGATCTGTGACACGGGCCGCGACGAAGAGGACTGCCGATGCTAGCCACAGGTAAGCCGAAATGGCAATGGCGTTCTCCGAATCGCCTCGCGCGCCTATCGTCGGCATCACAAACAGAATCACAGGAGCCCGCATGACTGCACACACCCGCACATCCCCCGGCTCCGCGTGCGGAGGCGACGAGCCGAGCGCCGTCCACAGCTCCGCCGTCGACACCCCCGTCGTTGAAGAGGCGACGCCCGAACCGGCGTACGAGCGCGTCGATCCCGACCGCTACGTGGTGCTGCATGACGGCCCCATCGGCTACGTCGAGGTCGTGTCGCCCGTGTTCGTCTGCTACGTCGGCCACCCGTACGCCCAGGCGAGCGAGATCGCCCAGGTTCACGACTTCCATCGCGCCGTGGAGATCGTCGCCGAAACAGTCGCGTCATCGCGTGCGCCTAAGATCACGGCATGAGCCTCGAGATCTGGCCGGGAACGCCCTACCCCCTGGGGGCCACCTATGACGGACAGGGAACCAACTTCGCCCTCTTCAGCGAATGCGCCGAGAAGGTCGAGCTGTGCCTCTTCGATGCCGACGGCACCGAGCAGCGCGTGGAGCTGACCGAGGTCGACGCCTTCGTGTGGCACGGTTACCTGCCGGCGGTGCAACCGGGGCAGCTCTACGGCTATCGCGTGCACGGCCCCTACGACCCCGCCGAAGGTCAGCGCTTCAACCCGAACAAGCTGCTGCTCGACCCCTATGCGAAGGCCGTCGCCGGCGACATCGACTGGGGACAGTCGCTGTTCGGCTACGATTTCGGCGACCCCGACTCGCGCAATGACCAGGACTCCGCGGCCGACATGGCCAAGGGCGTCGTCATCAACCCGTTCTTCGACTGGGCGGGTGACCGTCTGCTCAAGACGCCGTACGCGCAGACCGTGATCTACGAGGCGCACGTGAAGGGCCTCACGATCCAGCATCCCGATGTGCCCGAGGACCTGCGCGGCACCTACGCCGGCATCGCCCACCCGGCCATCATCGACCATCTCGTGCGCCTCGGTGTCACCGCCATCGAGCTCATGCCGGTTCACCAGTTCGTGAACGACTCCGTGCTGCAGGACAAGGGGCTCTCCAACTACTGGGGCTACAACACGCTCGCGTTCTTCGCTCCCCACAACGACTACGCCTCGAACGGCCAGCAGGGTCAGCAGGTGCAGGAGTTCAAGGCGATGGTGCGCGCGCTGCACGCCGCGGGCATCGAGGTCATCCTCGACGTCGTCTACAACCACACCGCGGAGGGCAACCACCTGGGGCCGATGCTCTCGATGCGCGGGATCGACAACCGCGCGTACTACCGGCTCGAAGAGGACAAGCGGTATTACACCGACTACACCGGCACGGGCAACAGCCTCAATGCCGGGAGTCCGCACGCGCTGCAGCTGATCATGGACTCGCTGCGCTACTGGGTCACCGAGATGCACGTCGACGGGTTCCGCTTCGACCTCGCCTCGACGCTCGCCCGCGAGTTCTACGACGTCGACCGGCTGGCGGCGTTCTTCGAGCTCGTGCAGCAGGATCCGATCGTCTCGCAGGTGAAGCTGATCGCCGAGCCGTGGGACGTCGGCCCCGGCGGCTACCAGGTGGGCAACTTCCCCCCGCAGTGGACCGAGTGGAACGGCAAGTACCGCGACACGGTGCGCGACTTCTGGCGTGGTGAGCCGCAGGCCCTCGGCGAGTTCGCGTCGCGCCTGACCGGTTCGGCCGATCTCTACGAGCATTCGGGCCGTCGCCCCGTGGCCTCGATCAACTTCGTGACCGCTCACGACGGCTTCACGCTGCGCGACCTCGTGTCGTACAACGAGAAGCACAACGAGGCGAACGGCGAAGACAACAACGACGGCGAATCGCACAACCGTTCCGACAACAACGGCGTCGAGGGTCCGACCGACGATGCCGAGATCAACCGGCGTCGGGCGCAGCAGCAGCGCAACTTCCTGGCGACGCTGCTGCTCTCTCAGGGCGTGCCGATGATCGCCCACGGCGACGAATTGGGCCGCACGCAGGGCGGCAACAACAACGGCTACGCCCAGGACAACGAGATCACCTGGGTCGATTGGGAGGCCGCAGACGGGCCGCTCATCGAGTTCACCGCGGCGGTCGCGCGTCTGCGGCACGACCATCCGACGTTCCGCCGCAGCCGTTTCTTCGATGGCCGCCCCGTGCGCGACGAAGACGGCGGGCGCGTCCCCGATGTGGTGTGGCTGCGGCCGGACGGCCGCCCGATGAAGCCGGAGGACTGGGACTCCGGGTTCGGGCTCTCGGTCGGCATGTTCCTCAACGGCTACGGCATCCGCGAGAAGGACGTGCGCGGCCGCCCCGTCACCGACGTGAACTTCCTCGTCTACTTCAACAGCGGGGATGCCGCGGTCGATGCGGTTCTACCGCCGGCCCGCCTCGCGAAGGGCTGGGAGATCGTCGTCGACACGGCGGGCCAGTCGGTCGAGGGAGCGACCCTGCGCCCGCGCGACGATCTCACACTCGAGGCGCAGTCGCTGCTGGTGCTGCGCGAGCGCCCCGAGGCGGAGATCGATACCGACGACTCCGTCGAGGCATCGCTCCGCGCGCAGACCGAACACGTCGAAGCGGTCGAGGCGGCTGCGGCCGCATCCGCCGCCGAGGCCGAGGCGGACGCCGCTCCGAACGAGGCAGCGGACGAGGAGAACCCGTGACCCGTCGCCCCCTTTCGACGTACCGCCTGCAGATCACCTCCCGCCTGACACTCGACGAGGCGGCGCGTGTCGCGCCGTACCTCGCCGCGCTCGGCGCGGATTGGGCGTATCTCTCCCCGCTGCTCGCCGCGACTCCGGGATCCGACCACGGCTACGACGTCGTCGATCACTCGCGGGTCGATCCGAGCCGTGGGGGAGCGGAAGGACTCGAGCGATTCGCGGCTGCGGCGCACGGCGCAGGCCTCGGCATCCTGATCGACACGGTCCCGAACCACATGGGGGTCGGCGTTCCGCGCGCGAACCCGTGGTGGTGGGACGTCCTGCGCCTCGGGCGCTCGTCGTCGCACGCGGTCGCATTCGACATCGACTGGCGACGGGGCGACGACCGGGTGCGCCTGCCGATCCTCGGTGCGGCTCCCGCCGACGTGGTGGCGTCGGGTGATCTCGTCGTCGACACGACTCCGCAGACGGATGCTCCGGACGGCACCCTCTCCTACTTCGAGCACGTGCTCCCGCTGGCCCCCGGCACGGCGGCGCTGGCCGACGACCTGTCGGCGCTCCTCGCCGCCCAGCACTACGAACTGCGGTTCTGGGAAGACCAGAACACCGAGCTCAACTACCGGCGGTTCTTCGCGGTGCCCGAGCTCGCCGGCATCCGTGTCGAGCTCGCCGATGTCTTCGCGGCGTCGCACCGCGAGATCGTCCGCTGGATCACCGAGGGTCTCGCCGACGGGCTGCGGGTCGACCATCCCGACGGACTGTCGGACCCGGGCGGCTACCTCGAGAACCTCGCGGATGCCACGGGCGGGGCCTATGTGCTCGTCGAGAAGATCCTCGAGCCGGGCGAGGCGCTGCCCGACTGGTGGCGCACCGACGGAACCACCGGATACGACGCCCTGGGTGAGATCGACCGTGTGCTCATCGACCCCGCCGGTGTGGCGGCGCTCGATGCCCTCGACGCGCGACTGCGAGCCGACACCGGCCTTGCCGAGGCGGAGTCGTGGCACGACCTGACGCACACCACCAAGCGGATGATCGCCGAGACGATCCTGCAGTCCGAGGTTCGGCGCCTCGTGCGCAGCCTGCCGTTCGGCATCGTCGACGTCGATGACGCGCTCGCCGAGGTCGTGGCGTGCTTCCCGCTGTATCGTCCGTATCTGCCGGCGGGGCAGGAGCATCTGGACCGCGCGCTCACGGAGGCCTCCCGGCGCCGACCGGACCTCGCGGGACCGATCGCCGAACTCGCCCCGCTCCTCGCCGACACGGCGCTCGAGATCGCCGACCGCTTCCCGCAACTGAGCGGCGCGGTGATGGCGAAGGGCGTGGAGGACACGGCGTTCTACCGTTACACGCGCCTCGGCACCCTGACCGAGGTCGGCGGCGACCCGTCGATCGCGGCGCTGACCCCGGCCGAATTCCATATCGCGCAGCAGGACCGCCTGGCGGCGTGGCCGCACTCGATGACGACGCTCTCGACGCACGACACCAAGCGCTCGGAAGACGTTCGGGCGCGGCTGTCGGTGCTCGCGGAAATGCCGCAGCGGTGGGCCGATGTGCTCACCGATCTGCGCGCGATCGCCTCGACCGGTCACGGCCCCCTCGACTCCCTGCTCTGGCAGGCGGCGGTCGGGGCCTGGCCGATCTCCTTGGAGCGCCTGCGCGACTACGGCCTCAAGGCTGCACGCGAAGCGGCAGAGGCGACGACCTGGCAGCACCCCGACGAAGACTTCGAGCGGGGCGTGATCGCCATCGCGGATGCCGCGAACGGAGCCGCTCGCGAGACGATCGAGGGGTTCGTCGCCGAGATCGTCGGCTTCGGCCGGTCGAACTCGCTGTCGGCCAAGCTGCTCCAGCTCACCGGTCCGGGCGTGCCCGACGTCTACCAGGGCAGCGAGTTGTGGGATCTCTCGCTCGTCGACCCCGATAACCGGCGTCCGGTCGATTTCACCGCGCACGCGCAGCTGCTCGGCGCGCTCGACACCGACGTGGCACACGGGCTTCTGCCTGCGGTCGACGGCACGGGGCTGGCCAAGATGCTGGTCACCTCGCGGGCCCTCCGGCTGCGTCGCGATCACTCCGAGCTGTTCACCCGATATCGTCCGGCCGAGGTGGTGGGTGACGCATCCGCCCATGCCGTGGCCGTCGACCGCGGCCGCGTCACCGTCGTCGCGACCCGTCTGCCGGTCGGCCTCGCGGCCCGCGGCGGTTGGGGAGACACTCTCCTGATGCGTCCCGACAGCGCGGCGACCGACGTGCTCACGGGTCGCCGCATCGAACCCGGTCCGGTGCGCCTGGCCGACCTGCTCGACACCTATCCCGTCGCTCTGCTGATGGAGGCACGATGATCGAGGTCTGGGCGCCCCGGGCGCAGCGATTGCGGCTGCGCCGCTGGACGGATGCCGCGGCATCCTCCCACGACATCGAGCTGGCCTCGGCATCCGACGGCTGGTGGCGTGCCGACGTGGCGCTCGCCGACGGCGACCGCTACGGTTTCGTGATCGATGACGCCGACGAGGCTCGCCCCGATCCGCGCTCTCGTCGGCAGCCCGACGGTGTGCACGGTTCGTCGGCGGCCTTCGACGCGTCGACGTTCGCCTGGACGGACGCCGCGTGGACCGGCCGCCCCCTCGCCGGCGGCGTGATCTATGAGCTGCACGTCGGCACGATGACCCCTGACGGAACCCTGGACGCGCTGATCGATCGGCTCGACCACCTCGTCGACCTCGGCGTCACGCACGTCGAGCTGCTGCCGGTCAACGCCTTCAACGGACTCTGGAACTGGGGATACGACGGCGTGCTCTGGTACGCGGTGCACGAGCAGTACGGCGGCCCGCGCGCCTATCAGCGATTGGTGGACGCGGCGCACGCCCGCGGTCTCGCCGTCATTCAGGACGTCGTCTACAACCATCTCGGTCCGAGCGGCAACTACCTGCCCGAGTTCGGCCCGTACCTGCGCGACGGACAGCGGAACACCTGGGGCGACTCGGTGAACCTCGACGAGCCGGCCGTGCGCGAGTACATCATCGAGAACGCGCTGATGTGGTTGCGTGACTTCCACGTCGACGGTCTCCGTCTCGATGCGGTGCACGCGCTGCACGACGACCAGCCCGTGCACATCCTGCAACAGCTGGCCGAGCGGGTCGACGCTCTGTCGGCGCACCAGCAGCGCCCGCTGACGCTGATCGCCGAGTCAGATCTCAACGACCCGACGCTCATCCTCCCGCGCGAGGCGGGCGGATACGGGCTCACGGCGCAGTGGTCCGACGACTGGCACCATGCCGTGCACGTCGCCCTGACCGGTGAGACCGCGGGCTACTACGAGGACTTCGCCGCGGCGGATGCCGTCGCCAAGGTCACCCGGGGCGGGTTCTTCCACGACGGCACGTTCTCGTCGTTCCGCGGGCGTCCGCACGGCCGACCGATCCCCGACGCGGTGCCCGCCTGGCGACTGGTGACCTTCGCCCAGGACCATGACCAGATCGGCAATCGCGCGGCGGGCGACCGGCTTTCGCAGACGCTCTCGCCGGATCGGCTCGCCGTCGCAGCCGTGCTCACCCTCACCGCTCCCGGAACCCCCATGCTCTTCATGGGGGAGGAATGGGGCGCCTCCACGCCCTGGCAGTTCTTCACCTCGCACCCCGAGCCCGAGCTCGGTCGCGCGACCGCCGAGGGCCGAATCGCCGAGTTCGCACGCATGGGCTGGGACCCTGATCAGGTGCCCGACCCGCAGGACCCGGAGACCTTCGAGCGTTCGCACCTCGACTGGGCTGAGCTCGACCGGCCGGTGCATTCCCGCTTGCATGCCCTGTACCGCGATCTGGTCGCGTTGCGGCGCGCCCGGCCCGAACTCACCGACCCCGACTCGTCGCTCAACCGCGTCACGGTCGAGGTGAGCGCGGACTCGGCCGGTAACGCACCCGACGCCCGTATCTATCGGATCGACCGCGGTGCGCTGGCGGTACTGGTGAACCTGTCGCCCGAGCCCGCGTCCTTCGCGGTCGGCGCCGGTGACGAGGTGCTGCTCGCGACGGGCGAGGCGCAGATCATCGACGGTCAGATCACGCTCCCGTGCGAATCGGCGGTCGTCGTCGCTCCTCCCGAGGCCCCGGAGGCCGCCGCGGGGTGAGAAGCTAGAAGGATGAGCACGTCGTCCCTCACCGCCCCGGCCATTCCGCTGAGCGACGACGAGGTGCTCCGCCTGCGCGCGGACTTCCCGATCCTCGCGAGCGAGGTGAACGGGCATCCGCTCGCCTACCTCGATTCGGGGGCGACCTCGCAGCGCCCGTTCGCGGTGCTCGACGCGGAGCGCGAATTCGCGATCCGGTTCAACTCCGCCGTTCACCGCGGCGCGCACACCCTGGCAGCGGAGGCCACCGAGCTGTTCGAGGACGCGCGGGCCACCGTCGCTCGTTTCATCGGGGCCGACGACGACGAGATCGTCTGGACCTCGAACGCCACCGAGGCGCTCAACCTCGTCGCGTACTCGTTCTCGAACGCCTCCATCGGGCGCGGGGGAGCAGCGGCCGAACCGCTCCGCCTGCGCGCGGGCGACGAGATCGTCACGACCGAGATGGAGCACCACGCCAACCTCATCCCGTGGCAGGAGCTGGCGGCGCGCACCGGCGCGACCCTGCGGGTGATTCCGCTCGACGACGACGGTGCGTTGCGCCTCGATGCTCTCTCCGAGCACATCACCCACCGCGCCAGGCTCGTCGCCGTCACCCATGTCTCGAATGTGCTCGGAGTCATCAACCCGGTCGAGCGGGTGATCGCCCGCGCCCGCGAGGTCGGCGCGCTCGTGATGCTCGACGCCTGCCAGTCGGCCCCGCACCTGCCGCTCGACGTGCGCGCGCTCGACGTCGACTTCGCCGTGCTCTCGGGGCACAAGATGCTCGGACCCACGGGCGTCGGCGCGCTCTACGGTCGTCGTGAGCTGCTCGAGATCATGCCGCCGTTCCTCACCGGCGGTTCGATGATCACCACCGTCACCACCACCGAGGCCGAGTACCTGCCTCCACCCCAGCGGTTCGAGGCAGGCACGCAGCGCGTCTCGCAGGCCATCGCGCTGGCCGCGGCGATCGACTACCTGACCGAGGTGGGGATGCCGCGGATCGCCGCCCACGAAGCGCAGCTCGGCGCGCGTCTGCTCGACGGTCTCGGCGCGATCGACGGCGTGCGGGTGCTCGGCGCGGGCATCGCACTGCCGCGCGTGGGGCTCGCGAGCTTCGACGTCACCGGCATCCATTCGCACGACGTCGGTCAGTTCCTCGACGACCGCGGCATCGCCGTGCGCGTCGGGCACCACTGCGCTCAGCCGCTGCATCGCCGTCTGGGCGTGACCTCGTCGACCCGGGCCAGCACGTACCTCTACACGACCGACGCCGAGGTGGATGCCGTGATCGACGGCGTCGCTGCGGCCATCGACTTCTTCGGAGCACGCTCATGACGTCCGGCGACCTGCAGAACCTGTACCAGGAGCTCATCCTCGACCATTCGCGCACGCCGCACGGGTTCGGTCTGCGCGGCGAGGTTCTCGCGCAGTCGCACCAGGTCAATCCCACCTGCGGCGACGAGGTCACCGTGCAGGTGCACCGTGCGGCAGACGGGACGGTCGAAGCGATCGCGTGGGAGGGGCACGGGTGCGCGATCTCGCAGGCCTCCGCCTCGCTGCTCGCCGAACTCGCCGAAGGGCTCTCGGTCGACGACCTCGACCTGCGCATCGCGGCCTTCCGCGAGGCGATGCGCTCGCGCGGCAAGATCGAACCCGACGAGGAGCTTCTCGGCGACGCGGCGGCGCTCGGCGGGGTCTCGAAGTACGTGGCCCGCGTGAAGTGCGCAATGCTCGCGTGGGTGGCCGCCGAAGACGCTCTGCAGAAGTCGACGCGGTCGCCCTCCGCCTAGGGCGGAGCCGCCGTCATCGGGCGACTCTTCGGAATACCCGCGGGCGGTGGGCGTTGGCCTCATCATGACCACTATCGGAATCATCGGTGCAGGAAACATCGGCGCCCAGGTCGCTCGCGCGGCCGTCGCCACCGGCTACGACGTCGTGATCGCGAACTCGCGCGGACCCGAGACCCTCACGGATCTCATCGACGAGCTGGGTCCGAAGGCGAAGGCGGGGACCGCCGTCGAAGCGGGCGCGGCGGGCGATGTCGTCGTGGTGACGGTGCCGCTCAAGGCGATCGGTGACGTGCCGGTCGAACCACTCGCCGGCAAGATCGTGCTCGACACGAACAACTACTACTTCGAGCGCGACGGCCACATCGACGCGCTCGACAGGGGCGAGACCACGACGTCGGAGATCGTGCAGGCGCACCTGCCCACCTCGCGAATCGCCAAGGCGTTCAACCACATCATGGCCGCCGACATCACGTCTGACGGCACGCCGGCCGGCACGCCGGACCGCCGCGCTCTCGCGACCGCGGGCGACGACGAGGCCGTCGCCTTCGTGACGAAGTTCTACGACGAGATCGGATTCGACACCGTCAACATCGGCCCGCTCAGCGAGTCGTGGCGGGTCGAGCGCGACCGTCCGGCGTACGTCGTGCGGCAGAACGCGGCCGAGCTCGAGGCGAACCTGGCGAAGGCGAATCGCCTGCCCTGAGCCGAGATCGATTTCACAACGGGGGACGGATGCGGCCGCATCCGTCCCCCGTCTCATTCAGCTGAATATTCTCGCCGTGGGATACCAAAGTTGGCGAATCGCTGTTCCGAGTGCAAGACTGCCGGAATGACGGGGGCGGGGGCTACCGAGCTGGAGTCGGTGCGAGTGACGCGCATACTGCGCGACGACATCGTGCTGGGTCGGCGCGCCCCGGGTTCGCGACTCGTCGAACGCGACATCGCCGCCGAGCTGCACGTCTCGCGGCTGCCCGTGCGCGAGGCCATTCGCGTTCTCGTGTCGGAGGGAGTCGTTGTCGCACGGCCTCGCACGTGGGCCGTGGTGCGTGAGTTCACGCACCAGGACATCCAGGACTTCGCCGAGGTGCGCGAGGCGATCGAGACCCTGATCTTCGTGTTCGCCGCCGAGCGCCATGACGATGACGGCATCGAGCGCATGCGCCTCGTCTACGAGCGTGAGATGGCGGCGGCGCTCGCGGGCGATGCCGAAGGTGCCCGGATCGCGGCGGGCGACTTCCACGAGATCGCGGCGCGCCTCGCCGGCAACGACATGCTCAACGAGCTCATCAGTGTCTTCCTCACGCGGCTGCAGTGGCTGTTCGGTCAGCACGACGACCTCGTGGCCATGGCCGAGGAGCATCGCATCATCTTCGAGGCGATGGCGGCCCGCGACTCCGAGGCGCTGCGCACGCTGATCCCGCAGCACCTCGCGAGCGGCCGGCTCGCGGCCGAGCGGCGGCTGGCTCGCGGCTGAGGTCGTACGGTGACACCTTCGCGCCGAGCCTCGGGCGGAGAGTGTGCATAACTCCGGAGAAATCCGGCTGCGGGCCTGAAGAGGGGGCTTATCGACGGGGCCGGCGCGATATCTCCGGAGTTACGAACTGCGTCGACGGCCCGGTCCGCCGCATATCGCCCTCACCAGGCTCCGGCACACCGCTATATTGGGCCTGTTGGGTGTGTTCGCGTTCTCTGGGGAGCGGTATGCGAGGCGTAGCCGTCGTCGTCGGGGGTCTGTTGGTGATCGGGGGAGCGACGATCGTCGTGCTCGCCGACCAGCAGCGCGCAGCCGAGGTCGCGCAGTTGCACGACCGCGTCGAGCAGACCACCGAGCGTCTCGACGACATCGGTGACGACAACCTCGGCCTCGCCCGCCGGCTGACGGCCCTGCGTTCGCACATCGCCGAGCAGGATGCCGCGCTCACCGACACCACGGGATTCAAGCAGTGATCCGGCGCGCGATGGCGGTGACGATCGCGGCCGCGATCCTGGTCGCCGGTGCGGTGGTGGATCGCGCTGCCGCTCTCGAGGCGGAGCGCGCCGAGACGGCCGAGGAACTCATCGCCGTCACCGAGCGCGCGAACACCTCCGCCGCGCGCACCGCTTATCTCGAAGGGGCCGTCGAACGCGCCGAAGAGGATGCTGCCGACCGCGACGCGGTACTCGAGGTGCGTCCCGCCTTCGTCGATGAGATCGCCGCCCTCTCCACGGCATTGGAGGGGGCGGACGGCAAGGTCGACACGGCGGCGCACCGCGCATCCGCTTTGAACGCGCAGCAGACCGTGCTCGCCGAGCGGTCGGATCCCGCGGTGATCGTCGCGGCCACCGCCACGGTTCACGCGCTCACCGAGAAGGTCGGCGAAGAGGTCGCCGGGTGGCAGGCGGCGCAGATCGTCACCGCCGGTCCGGCGGGGCCGGCGTCGAGCACGAGCGGCCCGGACGGCTACGCGCGGGTGCGTGCAGCCCTCGACCAGGTGGGCGGCGCGGGCGTCGGCCTGTACGAATCGTCGTCGTGCGCGGGCGGCACGGCGCCGGCGTGCGCGAACAGCGGCGGCTACATCAAATACCGCGCCGACATCGCGAACTGGAGCAGTGGCCGCCTGCAGTGGGCCATGGCGCACGAGCTCGCGCACATCTACCAGTTCCAGGTGTGGGGTGCGCTCAACGCCTCGGGCTCGTACCAGTCGATGTTCGGAGGAGACCCCGAGTTCCTCGCGAACTGCATGGCGGTCGTGCGCGGGTATCCGGGCGATGTCGGGTGCGACGGCGATCAGCAGGCGTGGGCGTCGGGAATCTGGGTCGGCGCGGTGCGGTGAGCACGTTCGCCGTGCTCATTCGATCGGCGTCGTCGTGTCGATCGCCTCGCGCAACGGCCCGCGCATGACGCGCCAGTAGCCGGTGGGCGAGAGGCGCGTGAGCACGTCGATGAGTCGGGCCTCGCGCCCGATCATGGTGCGCGCCCGGCGACGGACGGTCGCGCGCACGATGCGCGCCGCGGCATCCGCGGGTTCGGTGTGGTACATCGCGGCCTGTGCGGCAGCGGCCCGATCGGCGATGGCCGGCGGGATCGCGGCGGCGTACCGACCATGCAGGATGATGCCCGTGCGCACCCCCGCCGGATACACCGCGCCGACCGACACCGTGCTGCCCTGGAGCTCGTGCCGCAGGGCCTCCGAGAACCCGCGCACGGCGTATTTGCTCAGTGCGTAGGGGATGCGACCCGCCGGGGCGGCGAGGGCGTAGACGCTCGCGAGGTGGGTGATGTGGGCGGCGGGGGCGCGGCGAAGCGCGGGCAGGAGCGCCTTCGTGATCGACACCGTGCCCCACAGGTTCACGTCGGTGAGCCAGCGCATCTCCTCCATCGTGAGCTGGTCGATGTCGCCGAGCATCGACGACCCGGCGCAGGTGATGAGCGCGGTGATCCGAGGGTGGGCGGCGATGATGTCGGATGCCGTCGCGAACACCGCCACGTCGTCGCGCAGGTCGACCACGTGGGTGGTGACCGGTGGGGCGCTCGGGTTGCGTGGGCCGGCGAGTTCGGTCGAGAGGGCCTGCAGCGCATCGGCGTTGTGATCGATGAGGGCGAGGTGCGCGCCGGAGGCGGCGAGCTGGCGGGCGACCTCGGCGCCCATGCCGCTGGCCGCTCCGGTGATCACCGTCGTACTCCCGGGCAATGTCAGTGGCCGCATGCATACTCCTCGAGGGCGAGACGAGCGGTTTTCCCCCATTGTGTCCGAGGTTCGGCGCGGGCGATACGGGTACGCTCGAAGGGAGGAGGTTCCGGTGGGACGAACAGCGGATGCCATCGCCGAAGGCGTCGCGATCGCGACCGCTGCGGCGCGCCTCGCGATCAAGAACCACATCCTCGTCGGCACGATCGCCGAGGGCGGCGCCTTCGACACCGAGAAGTACATCGCCGACGCGCGCGAGGCGTTGCGAGCGATGGCCGAGGAGTCCGAGGCGGCGGCCGAGAACGTCACCGCCCTGCGCAAGCGCGCGCGTGGTCGGCACTCCGATCCGCGCGGCACGCACGACTACCGCGACCGTGACGTGCGCAACCTGCGACGGCGGGCGAAGCAGTCGAGCGGTGTCGCTGCGAAACTGCGCGAGATGATGGACGACCCCGAGCAGCTCCGCGCGATGGTCGAAGAGGCACGTGAGGGTGCGTGGTCCGACGTGCGGCACAACCTCGACCGCCGACTGCGCGTCGAGGGGATGCGTCCCGACCAGGACCCCGACTACTCCCGCATGCGCGAGGCGCGGATGCAGGCGCTGCGGCTCGTCGATCTGCAGGCGCTCTCATCGAGGCAGCGCGCCAAGGCGAAGCTCCGGAAGAAGCAGGACGACGCCGAAGACGGGGCGGACGAGACGGCCTGACCCGGCTCGTTTCGCTTTCGCGTCGAGTCTCATGTAGGCTATTCCACGGCCCGCTGAGCGGGCTGGGCGCCCGTAGCTCAATGGATAGAGCATCTGACTACGGATCAGAAGGTTAGGGGTTCGAGTCCCTTCGGGCGCACAGCAGGTGAAACCCCCGTCGCGAGAGCGGCGGGGGTTTTCTCGTACCCGGGGTGTGTCTCGTGGGTCCCGCCCCGCACAACTTCGGAGCTCTGACGCGACGCGCCCGTCGCGGCATCCGTTCGTCGGGGTGTCGCTCTGCAACTCCGAAGTTGTGCGGTCGCGGTTGCTCCGGTCGCAGGAGTGGTCGAAGAGGTTGTTCCGGTCGCATGAGTGGTTGATTTGGGTGCTCATTCCGGCCATTCGAGCGACTGGAGAGCGGGAAAGCGCGCGGATGACGTAGCGGAGACCCGCGGGAAAGCACGCTGCCGATATACCAATGTGCCAAAAGGGGCACCGTGAGAAAGTGCTCGTGCTATCGCCAAGACGAGGCAACACGCGTTTTATGACGCGAAAACGGAATCTTTTTTCTGGACCCGGCGTGTCGCGCATTTCGGCTTGCAAATGAGCCGACCGGTACGCCACTGTGAATCCCCAGAGCGGCGCATATGAAGCGCCTGTGAGCATCCGGGGGGATGACTTTGGTCCAGCACTCTGTGCGACGAATCGTCGCGCGCGCAATCGTCGGAGCCGTCGCACTCGTGTCGCTGATGTCGACACCCGTTATGGCGCAGGCGGTCGAACCCGTCTCCACCGAGACCATGGTTGCGAGTGTCGCAACCGCACCGGTGTTCGCCTCGGCGGACGAGAAGGATTCCGACGGCGACAGCATCCCCGACGTCGTCGAGCGCCAGGTGTGCGGCACCGCGACCTGCGCCGACGGCACCGAAGACACCGACGGCGACGGCATCCCCGACTGGACCGAGGTGCTCTCGTGCGGCACCACCACGTGCGCCTCGCCGACAGCCGACCGCGACAAGGACGGCATCCCCGACTTCGCCGAGCGCCTCGTCTGCGGCACCGACACCTGCTCGAACTCGCTCGAAGACGCCGACGGCGACCGCATCGGCGACTGGGTCGAGTTCGTGATCTGCGGCACCCGCACCTGCGCCGACGGCTCGGAGGACTACGACGGCAACGGCGTCTCGGACGCCGCCGAACTCGCCGCCTGCGTCGTGCGTATCGACGACCTCGCCATCACGGGTGGCACGATCGCGCTCTGGATCATCATCCTCGCCGTCGTGCTCATCGGCGGCGGCCTCGGTCTGTGGATCTGGCAGCGCCGCCGCAACGCGGCTGCGGGCGCGGACCTCGACGCGGAATCGGATGCCGGGGCGGATGCCGAAGCGCCGGCTGACACCGAGACGGATGCCGAAACACCGGTCGGCTCCGACACCGATGCCGAGTCGGATGCAGCCCCCGAGGCCGCGGACGACCTTGAGGTGTTCGACGAGCTCGACGCCGCTACCTCTTCCGACGAGCCCACCCCCGACACCACCCCCGACGCCGACGCCTCCCTCGACGCCGACGCCTCCCTCGACACCGACCCCGACCCCGACGGCACCACCGAGGCTGGTCGCTGATGTGGTCGAGGTCCGTCGCGGTCAGTGCGATCGCGGCGCTGGTTCTCGGTGTCGGTGCGGTGGCTCCCGCCCCGTTCACGCCCCAAGAGCTCATGGAGCATGCCCGCAACGAGGTGCTGCAGAAGGTCTACGCCGCCGCCGGCCTGAATGAAGACGGCGAAGTCGACGAGACCGAGACGGACGAAGCCCAGAACCCGGCCGTACAGGGCGGCATCGCGACGACAGCCGCGAACGCGGCTGCGACCACCGCGGCCAACGCCACCCCCGCCGGCACTTCGAAGCCGATCGAAGCCCCAGACGCGGCATCCGATCTCGCTCCCGGCGAGCCGACCGACATCGCCTCCGACGCGCTCGGCGTGCAGGCGACGTTCTCGGGTCACGACCTCGCGGCTCCGGTCTCGCTCAGCCTGACCGAGGCGCCGTCCGAGGCGCAGGCGCGTCGTTCGGCCGCGGTCGACACCGCAGGCATCGTGGTGAGCGACCCGGTCGAGATCGTCGCGCTGAACGACGCCGGCGAGAAGGTCACGAGCTTCCCGGCCGAGCTGATCGACCTGCCCGACGAGGATCCCGAGCACGGCCCGGTCGTGAAAGACGTGATCCCGGGCATCACGCTCGAGTTCGACGTCGACATGGCGCGCGTCGAAGAGGCCGATGTCGAGACCTCGACCCTGCGCATCTACACGCGCTCGACTCCGAGCGACCCGTGGACCGAGCTGCCGTCGTACTTCGACGCCGAGACGCAGACGGTCAAGGGCGAGTCCGATCACCTGTCGCAGTTCGTCGTGATCGGCACCCCGTTCGTCGCTCCTCCCGGGCCGGTCGTGGTGCTCGACCCCGACAACGACGAGGGCGTCGTGCAGACGCCGGCCCCCGCGACGGAGTTCCCGTACAACTGGAACCTCGTCGAGGGCCTCGCGAGCTACCTTGCACTCCAGTGCAAGGCGCAGGTGGTGCTGACGCGTCCGGCCGGTGTGCCGTTCGTCTCCCGCGACACCCGCGCCGGCGTCGCGGCATCCGCCAACCCCGTCGCCACGGTGAGCTTCGGCTTCGCGACCTGGATGGGCTATGCATGGGGCAATGAGTCCGACGGCGGCACCATGGCCTACTCGCGTGGCTCGGGCGCCGACAACCAGCTGCGCGATTCGTTCGTCACCCACATGCCGACGTACACGGGGCGTCCATCGAACATCGAGCCGTCGAACGCGAACTTCCCGTTCGCGCAGTTCGGCGGGGTGCCCGGGGCATATGCCCACGTCGAGACGCTGTTCCTCGACCACAACTACGACCGTCCGGTGATCGACCAGGGCTTCGGCAGCGTCATCGACGGCACGTTCCGCAGCCTCGGCGGCTATCTCGAGTCGATCGGCTTCGACTGCACCGACCCGGTGCTGGGCGGATGGCCTTCGCCGCCGTCGCAGGCCGAGCTCGCCCGCTGGCGCCACCTGGGCTACCAGAACTACCAGACCTACGGCGCCGACCCGGTGTCGTTCTCGACCGGAAACCTGGTCGAGTCGTTCCCGCTGTTCGACCTGGCGGGCCCCGGCGCGCAGTCGATCGCGGCGAACCTCGTTTACAACGCGCAGGACGGCCGACTCTCGCGGGTCGGTGCGGGCTGGACGTTCGGGCTGGGTGCGAGAGCACAGCGGTTCGATGACGACTCGGTCATGGTGGTGCGCGGCGACGGAGCATCGTTCGTATTCGCGAGCGACGGTGCCGGCGGCTACACCGGCGAGGAGGGGCTCGGGCTCACTCTCGCCGAGGGCGGCAACGGCCAGTTGAATCTCACGAGCGACGAGGGCGAGACGTGGGTCTTCGACGCGGCCGACCTCTGGGGCATCGGCGAGCTCGCGCGGCACGTCGACCGGCAGGGCAACACGACGACCCTCACCTACGGCCCGAGCGACCCCGACGTGAACCAGTTCACGCCGCTGACCTCGATCACCGATGCCGCCGGCCAGACGGTGCAGGTGGCGAGCGACGGCGTCGGCCGCATCACCGGCTTCACGCTGCCTGACGGCCGCACCTGGGGCCTCGCCTACAACGACGCCGGCGACCTGATGTCGATCACCAGCGCCGACGGCACCGTGCAGTCGTTCACCTACGACGCCGACCACCGGATGCTGACGGCCGTCGACGGAAACGGCGTCACGTATCTCGTCAACGAGTACGACGACGCCGGCCGGGTGGTGCGACAGCTGGATGCCGAGAGCAACGTGCGCACCTTCGCCTACGCCGACGGCGAGACGACGTACACCGACAACGAGGGCGCCGTGGCCGTCTTCGAGTACGACGACCAGAAGCACATCACGGGCATCGTCGACACCGCGGGCGAGAAGGCCACGTGGGAGTTCGACGACCTCGGCAACGTCTCGTCGCACACCGACGAGGCCGGGCGCACGTGGGAATACACCTACGACGCCGACGGCAACCTGCTCACCGAGACCGACCCCGCGGGCGTCGTCACGGAGTACACCTACACCGCCGGGGGAGACGTCGAGACGGTGACCGACCTCGACGGCGACCGCGCCGAGACCAACGTCTACAACGCCCAGGGCCTGATCGCCGAGGTGCAGCAGGCCGACGGCACGACCGTGCGGTTCGAGTACGACGCAGCGGGTGACCTGACGCGCAGCATCCTGCCGTCGGGCGCCGCCACGACGTGTGCGTACGACGCGCGCGGCAACCTGACCTCGTCGACCGATGCGATCGGTCGCGTGACGACCTACGCCTACGACGCGAGCAACCGGCTCACCACGGTGACCGATGCGGCGGGCGGCGTCTCGTCGTTCGCGTGGGATGCGGGCGACCGCCTCGCCTCGACGACGGATGCCGAGGGCGGGGTCACGACCTACGCGTACGACGGCAACGGGCAGCTGATCGCGGCGACCGATCCGCTCGGCGCGGTCACCGGGTACACGTGGGATGCGCTCGCGCGCCTCGTGACGGTGACCGACCCCGAGGGCGGCGTCTCGACGTTCGCCTACGACGGCGAGGACAACCTGACCGCATCGTCGGATGCCGAGGGCGGCACGACCGCGTTCGTGCTCGACGAGGCCTACCGCACGGTGGGCGTGATCGACCCGCACGGCGGGGAGTGGGAGCGCCGGTACGACGAGACCGGAGTGCAGACGGCATCCGTCGATCCGCTGGGGGCCGAGACGATCTCGACGCTCGACGACCTCGGCCGGGCGGTCACGACGACCGATGCGACCGATGCGTCATCGTCGGTGGAGTACGACGCGGCCGGACGCCTGGTCTCGCAGACCGATGCCGCCGGCGGCGTGACGACCTACGAGTACGACCTGATGGATCGGGTGACGCTCGTCACCGACCCCGCCGGGTTCGATACCGAGTACCTGTACGACATCGATGGCAACCTCATCGGCGTCGTCGACCGCAACGGCAACCCGACGCTGTACACGGTGGATGCTGTCGGACAGGTGCTGAGCGAGACCGATGCGACCGGCGCGGTCACCGAGTTCTCGTACGACGCCGCGGGGCGGATCACGAGCATCCTCGATGCCGATGGCCGCACGACCGCGATCGAGTACGACCGCAACGGGCAGCAGACGGCGATCGTCGCTCCCGGTGGGGTGCGCACGACCTACGCCTACGACGCCGCCGGACGGTTGGTGTCGCAGACCGATGCCCTCGGCGCGGTCACGACGTACGCGTACGACAAGGCGTCGCGCCTGGTGACGGTGACGGATGCCGCGGGCGGCGTGAGCACCTACGGCTACGACAAGGCCGGACGGCAGACGCTGGCGGTCGATCCGGTGGGCGAGGCGACGGCGTTCGCCTACGACAAGGCCGGCCAGCTCGTCGGGGTGACCGAGGGGTACGAAGCCGGAGCGGATGCCGCAGCCGACGTGAACGTGAAGACCGCGTACGCGTACACCGCGACGGGTCTGCTCGAGAAGATCACGAACCCGCTGGGCGCCGAGACGACCTTCGCCTACGACGCGGCGGGGCGACAGACGACCGAGACCGGGCCGACCGGCATCGAGACCGTCACGGCCTACGACGATGCGGGTCGCGTGGCGCGGGTGTCGAATCCGGCCGGGCTCGTGGCGGCGTACACGTACGACGAGCGCAGTGATGTCGCGAAGCTGACGCGTGCCGACGGCGACGTGTCGTTCGAGTACAGCGGCGAGCAGCAGCCGATCGTCATGGACGACCCGACCGGAACGACCGGGTGGGTGTACGACGAGGTGGGTCGTCTGCTGGAGCAGACGGACACGCGGGGTGGCACGCTGACGTCGACGTATACGGCGGCGGGTCTGCGCGAATCGTTGACGTATCCGGATGGCACCGAGACCGCGTACTCGTTCGATGCGGCCGGTGATGTGGCGACGCAGTCGACGCCGGAGGGGGTCGTCGAATATGCGTGGGATGCCGAGAGCCGGCTGGTGGGGATCGAGCGTCCGAATCAGGTGTCGAGCTCGTTCGAGTACGACGTGTTGGGTCAGGTGACGCGGGTGCGGCACGAGACGCCCGAGCCGGAGTCCGTGCCGGTGGTCGAGCCTGCGCCGGAGCCGTTGCTGACGGATGCGGTGGAGTGTCGTGCGGTGGGGTCGTATCTGGCGGAGCGGCAGGCGCCGATGGCGGGTGGGCAGAAGCCGTGTGTGAAGACCTGGGACTACCTCGAGCGACGGACGCTGCCCGAGGTGGAGTCGCCGGTTCCCGCCGGTGCGTCACTCGAGTACACGTACGAGTACGACGCCGCGGGGAGCGTGACGGACTCGGTCCGCACGATCACGGGTCCCGAGATCGCGGAACCGTCGGTTCCTGAGCCTGTCGAAGGGTCCGACACCCCGCAAACGGTCGAGACTCTCACCCACGCCTTCGTCTATGACAATCTCGGTCGCCTGACGCGTTCGGAGGCATCCGATGGTGAGACGAACACGTACGGGTACGACAAGGCGGGTAACCGCACGTCGTGGAACGTGAACGGTTCCGAGGCGGGCAGCAGCAAGCTGACGGCCGTGTTCAACGAGGCCGGTCAGTTGACGTCGACCACGACGACGGGTGCGAATGCGGGTTCTGCGTCGTACTCGTTCGATGGTGCGGGCAACCGGTCCGGTCAGACGGTGAACGGCACCGCGACGTCGTTCGGTCATGACCCGGCGGGGCGGTTGTTGTCGACGCAGACCGAGGGCCGGTCGACGTCGTACACGTACGACGGGTTGGATCGTCGCACGTCGGTGACGGGTGCCACGGCGTTCGGGTCGGACACGACGTCGACGACGTGGGACGGGCTCGAGCCTGTCGCGACGGATAGCGCCCAGCACGGCGTGACGGATCTGTTGCGGGATCCGACCGGTGAGGTCGTGTTCCAGACGGGCGGGTACGACGACGCCTGGGCACTCGGTGACATGCGTAACGTCACGGCGACGGCGGATGCCGGGGGCCGGATCACCGATCTTGTGGACTACACGGACTTCGGTGCGGCCGGGTTCGAGTCCACCGGGTGGGCATCCATCGTCGGCAACGACGGACAGCCGGGGGATGCGACGCTCGGGTTGGATCACTACTACGCCCGCGACTACGACACCACCACCGGGTCGTGGGTGCAGCCCGACGAATGGCGCGGGCTGCTGGTGCGGCCGCAGTCGTTGAACCGGTTCGCTTATGTCGAGAACTCGCCCCTGGCGTTCAGTGACCACCTCGGGTTCCTGCCGATCGGTGGCGGACTCAAAGGTGGCGTCGCGAAGGCGTATGCGAAGAACGCCGTGAAGAAGGGCGGCATCGCTGCCGCGGTCCGTAAGAAGGTCGGACCGAGGACGCCGAAACACTCCATAGGCACGAGTGGTGGTGGGCGCCCGGCGATACTCTCGCGAGGCGGTGGATCGCCGTCATCCGGCGTGAGTGTGCCCGCGTCCCGGTCGGGACAGTTCATTTCGATCGTGCATGCTGGTCCGGAGGATTGCGAACCAGACGAGACGTACGTCAGCGGACCATACACAGATGCCTGCCACTCCACGGAAGTGCTCGAAAATCGTCGCCAGCAGGAACGCGACTTCTGGAATGGATTGTCTAGTTGGACAGGTGGTGCTTCATTGGTTTTGAACGGACTCGGCACAGCTGCAGCTGTTCTTTGTTTTGGCGGTGTACACGCCTGCGTGGTGGGTGCCGCTATCTCGAAGATCGCAGGAATCGTTGCACTTCCACTTGCGGTGACTTCGTCCGTAGCCGATTGCATAGGTAATGGCTGGGATGCGAAGTGCTGGGGTGGGGTCTTGTACACTTCTGGGGCCACAGCGGCCACGGTTTTCGCCCCTCCATTCGTGGGGAACGGTGTCTCGCTTGGTATGGGCCTGATATGGATGATGGCGTCAAGATAGTGATCAGAGAGACGAGTAGCGGGAATGGATAACCCTTTTGCAATAGTTCTATCGGCTCTTGGTGCGCTGTTGATTGTTGCGGGAACCTGCGTTGTCCTTGGGCGGCGGCGGATCGCGCGTAATATTCAGGCGGCCCGTGCATCAAAGCCATCCGAAAGCGGCGTTGCTTGGCTTGGGGTGTTGCAAGTGGCTTTGGGGCTCGCCAGCCTGGCCGCGGCATGGCTCCCCTTTTGGCAGGATTCAACTCAAATTCATTCGCGATCCATCCGGCGACTCTTCGAAGATCTCGGCGAGGGCGGCGGAATCTTAGGAATTATTGTAACGCTCGTCGGCTTTGGGGGAGTAGTAGTTGCAGTCTGGCTTATTGCCGCGTTCCTGAGGTCCGCTCGAGCGAGCGAGCGAGATGACTTTCAACCATCGCCTTCTGACCTGCGGCGCGTCTACCTCGCGGCGACCTTTTTGATCTTGGGCGTCCTCGCTCTGTACTCAGGGTTCTTTTTCCTCCCTGGTGCTTGAGTCAGCGGGACTACCTGATCGAAGTATCAAAATGGGTACGGGGATAACTTTGCTTCTGCGCGGGGCAGGCGCGACGACCACTGTTTTCGGCATACCAATCGCGTTGCCGGCCATGCTTGTCGGTGCTGCGCAATTGGTAACAGGTTTCTACCGCACGATTCGCGGTGCCAGACAGATCACGGAGGCATCGGAGGAGCCGTTTGTGAATACGACCAAGGCGCAGTGGGCGCTCGACATTGTGCTTGGCATTGCTCCGGAGTTCAATGGTGGACTCGAAGATTTCCTGGGTGGTCTGTAATGAAGTTTTTTGAAGGCGTAGCCTGGTTTTTGATCTTGATCCTGCGCGGGCTGTTGCTTTGGTTTTTGCTACCGATTAGCGGCGTGGCTTGGGTGACCATCCACATCTGGGCTCAACACGCTTCGTTTGAGCAGACACGATCATGGTATGACCTGAATTTGACGGCGACGCTTGCGAGCGGCCTATTTCGTTTCATGATTTCTGCATCTCATCGGCCCTCGTTCATAAGCATTGGTCAGATGAATCAACTCATCCCGCACCGGATCTCTCTGGTCGACTTCGCCTGACGGTCGCAGTTCGCCGCCACGACACCACGCAATCAGTGGAGACGCTCTCCCACACCTTCACGTACGACAACCTGGGTCGCCTGACGCGTTCGGAGGCATCCGATGGTGAGACGAACACGTACGGGTACGACAAGGCGGGTAACCGCACGTCGTGGAACGTGAACGGTTCCGAGGCGGGCAGCAGCAAGCTGACGGCCGTGTTCAACGAGGCCGGTCAGTTGACGTCGACCACGACGACGGGTGCGAATGCGGGTTCTGCGTCGTACTCGTTCGATGGTGCGGGCAACCGGTCCGGTCAGACGGTGAACGGCACCGCGACGTCGTTCGGTCATGACCCGGCGGGGCGGTTGTTGTCGACGCAGACCGAGGGCCGGTCGACGTCGTACACGTACGACGGGTTGGATCGTCGCACGTCGGTGACGGGTGCCACGGCGTTCGGGTCGGATACGACGTCGACGACGTGGGACGGGCTCGAGCCTGTCGCGACGGATAGCGCCCAGCACGGCGTGACGGATCTGTTGCGGGATCCGACCGGTGAGGTCGTGTTCCAGACGGGTGCGTATGACGACGCCTGGGTGTTGGGTGATGCGCGCAACACGACGGCGACGGCGGATGCCGGTGGCCGGATCACCGATCTTGTGGACTACACGGACTTCGGTGCGGCCGGGTTCGAGTCCACCGGGTGGGCGTCCATCGTCGGTAACGACGGACAGCCGGGGGATGCGACGCTCGGGTTGGATCACTACTACGCCCGCGACTACGACACCACCACCGGGTCGTGGGTGCAGCCCGACGAATGGCGCGGCCTGTTGGTGCGGCCGCAGTCGTTGAACAGGTTCGCGTATGTCGAGAACTCGGCGGTGTCGTTCTCCGACTATCTCGGGTTCCTGCCGATCGGTGGCGGACTCAAGGGTGGCGTCGCGAAGGCGTATGCCAAGTACGCGGTGAAGAAGGGCGGCATCGCGGCGGCCATCGGTAAGCGGTTCGGACCGACGGCGCCGAAGCACTCCATGGGAACAAGCGGGGGTGGACGCCCGGCCACGCTGTCACGAGGTGGCGGATCGCCCTTGTCTGGTGTCAGCGTGCCGTCGTCGCGGTCGGGTCAGTTCGCTTCGATCGTCCATTTGGAAACGCCGTGTTCTTCGGCCTACTTCGATCGGCCCTGTAGCACCGCGCCGGGCTCGACGTGGGGTCCGGACGTCGACCCTCGAGTAGGTGGCATGATCCTCCTCGTCGGTGGCGCGATTCTCACAACCATCGCGGCCGCGTGCATCATTGCCTCGGTAGGCGCATGCGCAGCGCCAGTCGCGGTCATAGCCGTGGCTACTGGCAGTGGAACTCTGGCCGTCGCGGGAACGATTACCGTCGGAGGCATCGGTCTCGCCGCAGGAGTCGCAGGTGTCGCGGGTGGAACCGGGATCATGCTCAATGCCCCTCGTCCGACGGGCGGCGGCTCCAACGCGGGCGAGCCGAAGCCAGCTTCGCCGAATCAGCTAAATCAACAGATCAATAGGGGGCAAGCTCCGACCGGCATTCGACGCGTCGATACCGGTAAGGTGACGGGCGAGCAGCAGCACGTCCACTTCTCGAATGGAGCCGCGTTGAACATCGACGGTACCTGGAAGCACGGCGTGACGAATCTGACACGCGACCAGATCGCGTGGTTGCAACGAAACGGATGGGCGATCCCCCGTGGTTAGTGCGCAGCTTCAAGAATGGATCAACCACGCGACAGTCGAACTTGAACGGTCGCCTAGTTTCTTCATCAGTGCTCATACCGATGAGATCTGTGGTGGCCGGGTTCTCTCTCGAGTCGAGCTTCTGGATCTCTTTTCGACGGTGGCGCGAAGGCTTCCTTCGCTTCGCGCACGGCTAGCTTTGCCTTACGGGTATTCCTCCGGCGTCGACACCACGTTGCCGAACCTCGCAGAACCAGATGAAGGCACCTCTGACGAGCCTCCGTCGCTCTACTTGTTCGCCGAGGGCTTTTCTTCACTTGCGACTGATCGCGAGGAGTATCGCTGTCCCTACCCTTGGACGCCTTGGGGTGACTCGTATGCGGCGGAGTACGTTTGCTCGCGGTCGATCCAGGAGCGCCGCCTCGGCTGGGAGTTTTCGCGAACCGTATGGGTGCGCCGCACTGAGAGCAGGCAACGCGCCAACACGCGACACGACAGCGACCCGGCTTGACATGCTCCGGGGCTGATCTCCGACTCGAGCCCATCCTCGGCAACAGGACTGTGGAAGTAGCGAGGAGTGTTGCATTCCGTTCTTCACCTACGATCTGGCGCTCGGCGACATCGTGTCGACGGGCGCGGACGGCGCTGTCGGCGGGGTCGTGACAGCCTTTGGAAGGTATGTCTGCAGGGCCTTCTTCGATCGCGCTGCGATCCGCCACCGCGACGTCGTCGTGCGCGAGCTGCAGGATCTGGGTGCGTTGGTGGAATTGTCGTCGGTGTCTGATCGCCGTGGAAGCGGAAGGCCTCGTCCACGCACAGGCGATCGACGACTACCTCGTCGGGGTCAACGCGCGGTTCGGGGCGAACTACGAAACAGGCAAGAGCTAGGCGGCTTTTCTGCGGTTGCGCGTCGAGTTGAGCGAGCACCTCTGAGCGGATGGCGGATGTCGTTGGCGGACTCGCGTCATATCCCGTTCGCCCTCGTGTTGTCGGCCCTGGGCCTGCTGCTCCTGGTCTCGGGCGTCGGCACGATCGCCGGACGTCGGCGCATAGCGCGCAACATGCGTGCGGCGCGCATCTCAACCGGCTCGGCGGGAGGGATGACGTTTCTTGGCATCATCCAGGTGGGCCTGGGTGTGGCATGTCTTCTCGCAGCGTGGGTGCCGGCTGGAAGCGAATCTTCGGAGCATCACTCGCGATCGATCCAGCGATTCTTCGAGGGGCTCGACCGCTCCAGTGGGGTCGCAGGCGCCGCGGCGCTTCTTCTCGGCGTCATCGGAGTTGGAGCGGCGGTGTGGATTCTCGTCTCGTTCGTGCGATCAACTCGTGACAGAGACCAGAGTGATCCCGATTTGTCGCCTGATGATGTGCGTCAGGTGTATTTTGCAGCGGCAAGTTTGGTCGTCGGGGTGCTCGCCCTATTCTCCAGCGCCTTCTTTGTTCTCGGGTGGCTGAACACGATGGCATGCATCCACTGCGTCGAGTGCATCAATCTCTGTGAAGTGAAGGAAGGTCCGCGATGAGAGACAGTTGTGCTGTGCACGTGCCCGCCGAAGCGGCCAGGCGATGGTCATTGCAGCCGCTCGAGCAGGGGACGAGATCGCTCAACTCATGCGCGCTCGTCTCCAAGATCCCTTCAGCGCCGTGGTGCTCGCGCCGAGAGACCGAGACATCGCTTCTTCGAGAGGTTCGGATGGCGAACTGCTGGACGACAGATCGCGAGGCATCAGCCGCGGAGAGTCCGAGGCTGAGCTTAGCGGCTCCTTCGTCGGGAGCATGCGAGGCTCGTGGTCATCGAAGACGACCTCGCTCGCAGGCAGGACCCCTCGCTTCAGGAGTCTCGCCCCGCAGGATTCGAGGGGAGCCTCAGCTTTATCGACGATCGCGTAATCCATTGGTCCGAACTGCGTGCTGAGGCCGCTGCGATGGTCCGTCTGATGAGGTGGGGAGCATCCGCGTACCCTCTCAACGCGTTCGTGTGCGACGAGAACGTGCGCCCCTATCTCGGGTCGGCGGAGGAGATCTCCTCTCACGGAATCCATGAGATCGCGGACTCGGCGCAAATGATCATCCACTCCTTGTACGACGCGGAGCCCTTCCGCGTCATCTCCCTCGACCAGCGCACGAGCCACGGAGGCCCCAAGACATGCTCACCTACGACGAGCCTCGCATCGTCGCCCGTCTCTCCTTGATCACGGAGACACCGTGACGTACGAACTGCACGTGTCCGTCGCAACGCTTCGGGCGGCGGCATCCGTTTTGCTCGCGCATCTGGAGCAACTCGAGGGTGGCGAAGTGGCGCTTCGCGAGGACTACTTCTGGTCGATTCCCGACGAAGCTGTGTACGACGTGCGCAGCAAGCCGGACACGCTGACGATCGGGCAACTCAGCGAGAGTCTGGCGAACGTCGACTCGATCATCGCTGAGCCGGGCTCCGCTGTGTCATACGGCCTCGTGTGGCTGGGTGACATCCTTCGCGCGATCGGCCACCAGGTGGTCCGTTGGGAACTTTCCACCTCGCACTCATGAGGAGACCCGCATCGTGACCAATAACTCCAAACGGCGAGCCCTCATGAAGTTCTTCGAGAACATCGCCCTCCTGCTGATCCTCCTCATCCGCGGTCTTGTGCTGTGGGTGCTGATTCCTTTCGGGTTGTGGCGTGGTTAGTCGTGCACGTCTGGGCGCAGGATGCTTCGCTCCGGCAGACGCTCGCCTGGTATGACTGCGCGGTGTTCGCGCTGCTGATGAACGGGCCCTTCCGGCTCGTGATCCCGCCCGAGCGGCGCCTGCCTTTCATGGGGATCTCGCGCATGGGGAAGATCGAGGCGCATCGGGTTCGCCTCTCGGATCTGGTCGACTTCAGTACGGGGTAATTGCGCGGAGTCGCGTCATAAACCGCCCGTTCGATCGTCTACCAATCGGGGGATCGTGCAGTTACGCGCGACCGGATGCTGCTCGAACGCCACGGGCAATCGGAGGAACTGAGTGACGATCGAGAACTACATCGTGATTGCCATCGGGCTGGTCGCCGTCATCTGCGGGCCGTTGACGGTGCGCCATAGTGTCAAGGTCTTCACGTTTTTCGCGGATGCCCAGCGTGCTCTCGGCGGACCGATCGGGCGTGCCACGGCGAACGCGTCGAGCCCGTTCTGGGTCGGATTCTGTGGCGTGTGGCTGACGATCATCGGCCTCGTGGGCATCGGCATCGGAATCTTCGGACGAGAGCTCTAGTTGTGAATGCACTCACCGTCCTCTCCTCGTTTCTCTCGGTGTTCGCGGGCATCAGCGGCGCGATCATCCTCTTGTTCCGCGGGCGCGTGCTGAAGCTCGTTCGCGCCCGCTACGAGGCCGTGTTCCGCAAAGACGAGTTGTCCGAGGCGGAGATCGCCCGTCGACTTCCGAGGATGTGGCTCGTGGTGTTCATCGGCGTGGGATTGCTCGTCGTCGCGGCGTTCGCAGCGACGGCCGTGTGGGCGAGCGTTACGCAGTGCGCAGGAATCGAATGTCTGTCACGTTGATCGGAGTGTGAGTGAGCGCAGGCAGACGCCACACGTATCGATGGCTGAACTTCCTTCTCTTCGTCGCGGGCATCGCGTTGTTGGCGCTGTCGGTGTGGTTGGACGTTCGAGACGGAGTTCCTTCGATGAAGAAAGGCGACCAACCGTTCGAGGTCGTCCTCACAGGAGCACTCGGCATCGCGGCACTGGGCAACGGGTTGTACAGATTCTGGAAGAGCTTCAAGAACGATGACCAAGATCCGAAAGGCTGAGTGCGAGAAGGGTGGCGGTTTTGGAGATCGATCTTCGCGCACGTCGAATCGATGACGTACGCACAGAACACGACGTGACCCTTGTCCTGTCTGGGGGAGCCGTCGTCCGCATCGAATGCCCATTCGATCTCACGGAGTCACCCGTTACGTCGACAACGATTGATCCCGAGAACCTCGGCGCCGATCGACAGTTCGAGTTGACTCTCCGTGGGAAGGTGATCGACGCAGCGACCGCTGACGAGGAGTCGGGATCGCTCTCGATCGGTTTCCTCGGCGGGTTGGCTTTAACAGTCCCGTCAGATTCGCGCTTCGAGGCCTGGGCAGCGCGCTGGGAGGACGGATCCATGGTCATCGCCCTACCTGGCGGTGGGCTGAGTTCCTGGGGTGCGCGGCGGTGAGGAGGCGCCTCGGCGTCAAGTTCGTCGGTTCTTGAGGCTAGCGAAGGGTCCGACCCCACGCAGACGGGAGAGACCAGAGACCGCTCGACCGCCAACTCGGGCAATGCCCCAGCGATATATCTCTCAAACTCGCGTGATGTTCGACCGATTGTGGCGTCTCCTCTGTGACGGGCGCACCCGAGCGCCCCGACGATGAGAAGGAAGCCACATGGCCGAGCCGAAGAACCTCCACCACAGTCGCTCCGCGACGGGCGACGATTCCGGATGCCGCGCATGACCCGGTCGGCGCTCGCGTCACTCGTCGTGCTTTCCACGGAGACGTCGCCCGAGGCGATCACGCAGACGCTCGGAGTCGCGCCGACCAACGTCGTTCCTCAGGGCTCCGTCCTGCGCTCTGGGCAGACGCAGGAGTTCCACGTGTGGAGCGTCGACTCCGGCCGGCTGCCCGACGCCCCGGGCGACCGCACCGGCACCGCCGCCCTGCGATGGTTGCTGGATTGCTGCCGCGCGGCCACCGGCAAGGTCGCGGATCTCCCCACGGACTGCGAGGCACGCATATGGTGGTCATCCGGATCCGACTCGCCCGACGACTTCGTGGTGCCCGAGGAGCTCGCCGCCGACGTCGAGGCTCTGGGCGTCGACATCCACACGGCGTCGTCTCTCGACGAGCGCGCGTGATCGCGAAGCGGCGTCAGGGGTGAGCGGAGAGCCCCATCGTCGTAAGGGTCAGTCGTCGGCCGCCACGATGACGCTGACGATGTCGCGTTCGCGATCGATCACGACGAACTCAAGGTAGCCGCCGCGGCCCAGAACCATCCCATACTCGTGCTCGTGCTCGTCATCAGGGTTCGACAGCGCGTAAACGACGCCGGATCGAAGCACGTCGAACGCCTTCTCGAGCCGCTCGAAGACCTCCGGCGGTTGGCGGTAATCAGGAACGCTCCATTCCTGATCGTCGGCCCACGTGCGGATGCGTTCGATGGCCGTGTCCTGTGAGACGGGAAGAAAACCGTCGACCGTGATGGCCGTCAACCACCATCTTCCGTGCACCGAGAACTGGCTGATGGAGTCCGGCGTCAGTTCCGGAGGCGTGATGTAGTCGTCGGCGAACTTGGGGCTGGCGATCAACGCGGCGAGGGTTGTCCGATCGTCAGCCGCGGGTGCGGCGAACTGAGTGATCGCGACCCACATGAACGTTCCGAGGTCGAGGTGGATGAGCTCGTGCCCTACGACAGGGAGCGCGCGCATGTCGCTCACCCCTCCACCAGGCTCGTGATCGCCGGGTCCCTTCGCGCGACCTCGACCGCGGTCGCGACGATCACCGTGCGCATCGCCGACACCGCGATCGCCGGAGTGACGTCCGACCGGTGGGCGAGACTCACGGTGCGGGTCATCATGGGGTGCGACAGCCGCATCGAGCGCAGCTCGGGCCGGTCGAGCAGCACCATGGCGGGAACCACCGCGACGCCGAGGCCCCGCTCGACGAAGCGCAGCACGGCGTCCATCTCGGCGCCGGCGAGCACGGGCACGGGTTCGAGGCCCTCGCTGCGGAACGCGGCATCCGTCGTCGCGCGCAGTTCGTAGGTCTCGTCGAACACGATGAGCGGCAGGGTCGCGAGTTCGTCGAGCCCGATGGCGGATGCCGTCGACACGGGCGGCTGCGCCGCCGACGACACGACGACGAGCTCTTCGGCGAGCAGCGGCATCCGCGTCAGGCTGACGCCCGCGGGCGGCGGCCCGGCCGATTCGGTGATGAGCGCCATGTCGACCGCGCCGACGGCGACCTGCTCGACGAGCGCGCGCGATCCGGCCTCGGCGAGCTGCAGCTCGACGCCGGGGTGGGCGACGTGGAACGCCGCGAGCGCCTCGGCGACGAGGCTCATGCAGAGGGTGGGCGGCGCACCGAGGCGCACACGACCGCGACGGATGCCGGCGAGCTCGCCCATTTCCTCCTTAATGGCCTCGGCCTCGGCGAGCATGCGCTGCGCGCGGGGGAGCAGCGTCTCGCCGGCGGTGGTCAGGGCGATGTGGCCGCGGGCGCGGTGGAAGAGTTCGGCGCCGAGCTCGCGTTCGAGCGTCGAGATCTGACGGCTCAGCGACGGCTGTGCGAGATGCAGGTGCTCCGACGCTCGGGTGAAGTGGCCGAGGCGGGCGACCTCGACGAACCCGCGGAGTTGCTCGAGGTTCATGCTCATAGCGTACCTACATGGTTCGAAGAGAAACTATGCATTGGAGTTATTAGGATGACCTAACTAGCGTCGATGGCATGAGTACTCGCGAACGTCAGATCTCTACCACGATCCTCGTCATCGGCACCGGCGGATCCGGGTTGCGCGCGGCGATCGAGGTCGCCGAACGCGGCATCGACGTGCTCGCCGTCGGCAAACGCCCGAGGCAGGACGCCCACACCTCGCTCGCCGCCGGCGGCATCAATGCCGCCCTCGGCACCATGGACTCCGACGACACCTGGCAGCAGCACGCCGCCGACACCATCAAGGAGAGCTACCTGCTCGCCAACCCCCACACGGTCGAGATCGTCACGCAGGGCGCCGAACGCGGCATCCGCGACCTCGAACGCTGGGGTATGGACTTCGCCCGAGAAGACGACGGACGCATCTCGCAGCGCTTCTTCGGTGCGCACACCTTCCGCCGCACCGCCTTCTCGGGCGACTACACCGGCCTCGAGATCCAGCGCACGCTCGTGCGCAAGGCCGAGCAGCTCGAGGTGCCCATCCTCGACAACGTCTACATCACCCGCCTGCTCGTGCGCGACAACGTCGTCTTCGGCGCCTACGGCTTCGACCAGGCCGACGGCACGCGCTACCTGATCCACGCGGATGCCGTCATCCTCGCCGCCGGTGGCCACAACCGCATCTGGCGCCGCACCTCCTCGCGCCGCGACGAAAACACGGGCGACTCCTTCCGCCTCGCGGTCGACGCCGGCGCCCGCCTGCGCGACCCCGAGCTCGTGCAGTTCCACCCGTCCGGCATCATCGAGCCCGAGAACGCCGCCGGTACCCTCATCTCCGAGGCGGCTCGCGGAGAAGGCGGAATCCTGCGCAACGCTCTCGGCGAGCGCTTCATGTCGAAGTACGACCCCGAGCGCATGGAGCTGTCGACCCGCGACCGCGTCGCGCTCGCCGCGTACACCGAGATCAAAGAGGGGCGCGGCACCGAGAACGGCGGCGTCTGGCTCGACGTCTCGCACCTGCCGCGCGAGACGATCATGACCCGCCTGCCCCGCGTCTATCAGACGATGATGGAGCTGCAGATGCTCGACATCACCACCGACCCGATCGAGATCGCGCCCACCGCGCACTACTCGATGGGCGGCGTGTGGGTGCGGCCGGAAGACCACCAGACCGACGTCGACGGGCTGTACGCGATCGGCGAGGCCTCCAGCGGACTCCACGGCGCCAACCGTCTCGGCGGCAACTCGCTCATCGAACTGCTCGTCTACGGACGCATCGTCGGCCAGGCCGCGATGGAGCACGCGGCCGGTCTCGACGCCCAGAAGCGGTCGGCGGATGCCGTCGCCCACGCACGAGCCGAGATCGACGACCTGCTCTCCGCCGACGGACGGGAGAACGTGCGCGCCCTGCAGCGCGCGATCCGCAACACCATGACCGAGCACGCCGGCGTCGTGCGCTCGGAAGAGGGCCTGCGCCAGGGCCTCGCCGAACTCGACCTCATCGAGGGGCGTATGGAGGACATCGGCATCCACCCCGATATCGCCGGGTTCCAGGACCTCGCCCACGCCTTCGACCTCAAGGCGTCGGCGCTCGCCGCCCGCGCCACGATGGAAGCCGCGCTCGAGCGCCGGGAGACCCGCGGGTGCCACAACCGCAGCGACTTCCCCGATACCGACCCGACCCTGCAGGTGAACCTCGTCTGGTCGCCCCGCGACGGCGTGACGCGTGAGGCGATCCCCGAGATTCCCGAGGAGATCGCCGAGCTGATGCGCGAGGTCGACACGGCCGGGAAGCTCGTCGAGTAGGGCGGGGCTTCTGCGGGGCGGGGCGCTTCGACAGGCTCAGCGACCCAGTTTCGGTCCGTGACCAGGGCGCTTCGACAGGCTCAGCGGCCCAGTCTCTGTGGGTCCCTGAGCTTGTCGAAGGGTCCCCGCCGGAGAACCTCAGTCCTCGGTGTCGACGACCCCGATGCCGACCGCCTCATGGTCGGGTTCGGGCTCGTCGCGCTTCGGGGCCTTGGGCTCTTCGCCGGGATCCTTCTCGGTGCTCGGCTCTTCGAGCTGATCGGTGCTCGGCACCTCGCTCGGGTCGGCGTCTTCGGGCGATTCGGCCGCGTCCGGCGTGGTGACCTCGCCCTCGGCATCCGACGCCGGCGTCGGCGTCGGCGCCTGCGCTTCGGCGGAGAGGTCGTCGGTGGGTTCGGGGGTGCTGTTCGTCATGATCGTCCCTTTCGGCGTCATCGGATTCGGCGTTGTCGATCAGGATGCCGTCTTCGGTGCCCGGCTCGAAGGGGCTTGACGAGCGGACGGGTTAACGCAGGTGAACCGACGTCGACGAACCGGCGTAGCCTGGAGGGGTGACAGCGTACGTCTCGGCCTTCGACCTCTTCTCCATCGGAGTGGGGCCCTCGAGCTCCCACACGGTCGGACCGATGCGGGCGGCTCTCGACTTCGCGCAGCGGCTCGTCACGACGGGCTCGCTCGACCGTGCCTCGCGCGTCGGGTGCACGCTTTTCGGCTCACTCGGAGCGACCGGCATCGGCCACGGAACCCCGGATGCCGTCGTCGCCGGCCTCCGCGGACTCTCACCCGAGACCTGCGACCCCGCCGCCGTGCGCTCGGCCTGGAGCGACTATCCCGCGGGCGAGCCCCTCATCGTCGCCGGCACGCACGGGGTGGCGTTCGCGAAGGACGACATCGTGTTCGCCCCGCGCACGCGCCTGCCCGGGCATCCGAACGCCATGACGCTCACGGCGTGGGCGAGCGACGGTGAGGCGGTGGCGGAAGAGACCTACTACTCCGTCGGCGGCGGATTCATTCGTCGTGAGGGCGCAGAGGTGGCGGTGTCGACCGGCGCCTTCCCCTATTCCTACGCGGATGCCGCGTCGCTGCTCGCGCTCTGCGACGAGCACGCGCTCTCGATCGCCGAGGTCGCGCGACTCAATGAGACCTCGATGCGCAGCGAAGAAGAGGTCGCCGCGGGGCTCGACGCGATCTGGGATGCGATGGCCGGATGTGTCGACGCCGGTCTGCATGCCGATGGTGTGCTGCCCGGCATCCTGAAAGTGAAGCGGCGCGCCGGGGTCATCCGCGGGCAGCTCGATGCCTCGGAGGCCGACGGGCACCGCGAACTCCCGGGCGAATGGCTCGGCGCCTTCGCGCTCGCGGTGAACGAGGAGAACGCCGCGGGCGGGCGCGTGGTCACGGCCCCGACGAACGGCGCCGCCGGCATCCTGCCCGCGGTCGCCATGTACTGGTGGCGGTTTCTCGCCGATTCCGGTCTCGGGGCGGGCAACGCCGTCACCCCGTACGGGGAGCTGGTGGGCAGCGCACTGCTGGGATTCGAATCGGATGCTCGGGCGCTCGCCGCCTCCGACACGCTCGACGAGGAGCAGACCGCGGAGGCGAACCGCCGCCGCGGCATCCGTCGCTTCCTGCTGACCGCCACGGCGCTCGGGTCTCTCTTCAAGGCCAACGCGTCGATCTCGGGCGCCGAGGGCGGGTGCCAGGCCGAGGTCGGATCAGCCTGTGCGATGGCGGCCGGCGGACTCACCGCCGTGATGGGCGGCACCAACCGTCAGATCGAGAACGCCGCCGAGATCGCCATGGAGCACCACCTCGGACTCACGTGCGACCCGATCGGGGGCCTCGTGCAGATCCCCTGCATCGAGCGCAACGCGATCGCCGCCTCGACCGCCGTCACCGCGGCCCGACTGGCCCTGCGCGGCGACGGCAGCCACTACGTCTCGCTCGACGCGGTCGTTGAGACCATGCGTCAGACCGGACTCGACATGTCGACCAAGTACAAGGAGACCAGCGAGGGCGGCCTCGCGGTCAACGTCATCGAGTGCTGAGGGTCTTCCCTTGGCCTCCGAAGCGTGGAAATCTCAGCGCGCGGCGCGGTTCTTGGTGTGCCGGGTCGGGGCGGCCGCCCAGGGGTCCTCGGGCCACGGATGCTTCGGATAACGGCCGCGCATCTCGGCGCGCACCTGGGCGTAGGGCCCCGACCAGAACGAGGTGAGGTCGTCGGTGACGGCGAGCGGACGCCCGGCGGGGGAGAGCAGGTGGAAGAGCACCGGCACGCGCCCGTCGGCGAGCCGGGGAGTCTCTGCCCAGCCGAAGCACTCCTGCAGCTTCACGGCGACGACCGGCCGGGCGTCCTCGTCATCGGGCGCCGGGTACACGATGCGGACGCGGGATCCGCTCGGCACCTCGAGCCGCTCGGGTGCGAGCTCACCGAAACGCACCGCCTCGGGCCACGGGAGCAGCCGCCGGAGCGCGGAGGTGAGGTCGAGCCTCGCTGCGGGGGTGCCGCCGGCCAGAGAGTCGAGCTCGGGTGCGATCCAGGAATCGAGCGCGGCGAGGAGTCCGGCATCCGAGACGTCCGGCCACGGTGGGCCCAGTTCGCGGTGCAGCAGCGCCAGCCGGCTCCGCAGTTCGACGGCGGATGCCGACCAGGTGAACATGCTCAGCCCCTCGCGCTGGAGCGTGCGGCGCACGGCATCCCTGCCCTCGTCGACCGATGCGCGCACCGGTGCCGAGGAACGCAGGATCGCGCCCACCCGCCGCTCGCGACGCGCCTGGATGCGGCCGCCGACGAACTCCGCCTCGACGCGATCGGTGAGCAGATGGCTCGCCGCCCACTCCATCTGATCTTCGCTGAGGATCGCCGCCGAACGTACGACCGCCCCCGAACCGGCTGCCGCGCGCCCGGACGCACGCGTGACGTCGGCGATCGCCAACCACTCGACCGCCGCGAGGGATCCGCTCACGCCGGCGCGGGTACCCGAGGCCAGCAGGAACGTCGCCCCGTTCGCCGTGCGGTCGACGCGGCGGGCGATCCGCTCGGGGAACGCTAAGGCGATCACCAGGCCGACGCCGTCGAGATCGGAGCGCACGGCGGGCGCGGACGTGGTCATGCGCTCGAGGCGATCCGCATCGCTGCGCCACCGACGCGCCTCCGGGGTTCGCCCGCCGCGCAGGGTGATGAGGGCTTGCGCGACGTCGGAGTCGGCCGTGCGCACGTCGCCGCCCAGGAGCGCCACGACCTCGGCGGCGAGGCGCGAACCCACCACCGGGCTTCCGTCGCGCAGAGCGCGGGCGAGGCGCGGATCGGTCGGGATGCGCGCCAGGGCGCGGCCCTCCGGCGTCGCGCGGCCCTGATCGTCGATCGCGCCCAAGCCACGTAGCACCGAGAGGGCGTCGGACAGACTCTCGGCGGGGAACGGGTCGATCAGCCGCAGACCTTCGCCCTCCGGTGCGCCCCAACAGGCGAGCAGCAGAGCCGCGTCGGCGAGGTCGGTCGAGGCGATCTCGGGCGACGGGCGCGCGGGCGCCGTGGCGTAGGTGCGTTCGTCGACGCAGCGCACCACGGTGCCCGCCCCCTGGCGGGTCGCGCGACCGGCGCGCTGCACGCTCGATGACCGGGAGGCGACGGTGGTCACGAGTCCCGTCATCCCGCGCCCGGCGTCGCGTTGCGGGGTCCGTGCCAGGCAGGTGTCCACCACGAGCCGCACCCCCGGCACGGTCAGGGAGGACTCCGCGAGCGAGGTCGTCACGATGATGCGGGGGCGTTCATCGGGGCGGCGGCCGCGGATCACGGCATCCTGCTCGGCGGCAGGCATCCGGCCGTGCAGCTCTCGCACATCGAACACGTCGGTCGCATCACGGATGCGGCGGGCGACCTCCGACACCTCGCGCGCGCCCGGCGCGAAGACCAGTGCATCGGCCGCAGGGTCGTCGCGGTGCAGATCGAGAGCAGCGGATGCCGCGGTGCGCGCGACGTGATCGAGGAACGCCCACGTCACTCCGCGTTCGTCGAGGCGAGGCGCGGGGCTCGGGGCCCAGCGCTCGGTGAGCGGGAAGGCGGGGACCTCATGATCGACGATCGGCGCGGGGAGGTCGTCCGTGCCGATCACGGTGGCGATTCGACCGGCGTCGAGAGTCGCCGACATCGCGATGAGCACGAGGTCGTCGCGCAGTTCACGCACCTCCGAGAGCAGGCCGATCAGCAGGTCGGTCTCGAGCGCGCGCTCGTGCACCTCGTCGATGATCACGGCATCCACCCCCGCGAGCCCCGGGTCGTCGAGCAGACGCCGCAGCAGCACACCCGCCGTGACGAATTCGATCCGGGTATCGCGCGTGACCGAGCGCTCGCCGCGGACGGTGAAGCCGACGCGCGTGCCGACCGGCGACCCGTCGAGCTGGGCGAGGCGTCGGGCGGCGGCCCGGGCGGCGACGCGGCGCGGCTGGGTGACGATGACGCGGCCCGTGGAGCGTGTGGCGAGCAGCGGGGGTACGAGCGTGGTCTTGCCCGTGCCAGGAGGGGCGCTCACGACCACGGACGTGCTCGCGTCGAGTGCCGCCTGCAGGTCATCGACGGCGGAGGCGAACGAGAGCCCGGCGCCGATCGTGGTGAGGTCGAACGCGGCGGGGGTCATGCTTCCAGTCTGCCCCGCGAGCGCGGTGGCTTCGTCGACGCGCTGCGGCAGCGGTGTACCCAACTCAGGAAGAACGGTCGAGATCGGGCTGGATCGGGGTCGAAACGGGAGAAGTGGCAGCGGTTCTCCTGAGTTGGGTACGGCTACCCGGCGAGACCGGTATCTGGGCCGGGGGGAACGACGGATGCCGCGACCGAATCGGCCGCGGCATCCGCTGGGTCCTGCTGTGACTACTCCGCGTCGTCGGCGGGCGGCGGGGGAGTCGTCGGGTTCGGCACCCGCTGCGTCGGCGCGGCGGGAGCGGGAGCGGCGGCGGATGCTTCGGCCACACCGGCACCGAAACCGCGGCCGACCGCCTGGCCCTGGATGATGCCGGCGAGGTCGAGACCGGTCGCCGACTGCACGCTGTCGAACACCGAGCGCAGTGCCTTCGCGCTGTCGGCGCCGACGACGTGCGAGGCGCCGTCCTCGCCCGAGCCGCCGATGATCGACACGTTGCCGATGGCGGAGTAGCCCTTCGCGAACTCGGCCATGATCGACGGCAGTACGTCGAGCACGCGCTGCGAGAGGAAGGCGTCCTGGTTGGAGGCGATGGCCTTCGCCTCGGCCTCGACGGCCGCGGCCCGGGCTTCACCCTCGGCGCGGATCGCGTCGGCTTCGGCGATGGCGCGCAGGCGACGGGCCTCGGCCTCGGCCTCCGCCTTCGAGCGCAGCGCCTCGGCCTCACCGTTCGCACTGGCGACCGCGGCTGCGGCCTCACCGTCGGCGCGGGCCTTGTCGGCCTGCGCCTGCTGCTCGGCGATGCGGGTGCGGGCCTCGGCCTGCTTGACCTGCTCGATCGCGGCGGCCTCGGCGGCACGCTCACGCGTGTAGAGCTCGGCCTGGGCGCGGGTCTCGGCCTCGTATCGCTGCGCGTCGGCGACGCGCTTGACGTCGGCGTCGAGCTGGGCCTGCTTGTTCTCGGCCTGCTGCTGCAGAACGGCCTGCTGGGCCTGCTCGCGGGCGAGGTTCTCGGCCTGCTCCGCTTCGGCGCGCGCACGGCCGATGCCGGCGTTCGCGTTGGCGGTATTGGTGTCGAGGGCGGTCTGCTCGACCAGGTTGGCTTCCTGGTTGGCGATGAACTTCTGGTTGATCGCACGGTCGGCGTTCGTCTGCGAGATCTCGGCCGACTGGCGCTTCGCCTGGATCTCGGGAGCACCCAGCGACTGGATGTAGCCGACCTTGTCGGTGATGCCCTTGATCTGGAACGAGTCGAGGATCAGGCCCTGCTCGGCGAGCTCCTGCGAGACGTCGGCGGCGATCTGGTCGGAGAACTTCTTGCGCTCGCGCATGAGCTCGACGACAGAGAGCGTCGCGACGATGCCACGCAGCGCACCCTCGAGCTGCTCGGTGGTGAACTGCTCGATCGCCTTGTCCTGCGAGGCGAAACGCTCGGCGGCGCGACGCACGAGGATGGGGTCGGAGCCGATCTTGACGATCGCGACGCCGTCGACGTTGAGCGTGACGCTGTCGAGCGACTGCGCTTCGGCGTTCAGCGAGACCTGGCGCGAGCGCAGCGAGATGATCTCGTGGCGCTGCGTGATCGGGTTGACGAGCGACTTGCCGTTCACGATGACCGTGACGGGCGACTCCGACATCTCGGGCCGGCTGGTGCCGTCGGCGCCGACGACGGCGCGTTGCACCTTCTGCTTGCGTCCCGAGATGACCAATGCCTCGTCGGCACGGGCGACCTTGATCCAGCTGCGCGCGAACAGCAGCAGGATGAGCAGGACGACGACGACCGCGACGACCGCGATGCCGACGATGACGAGGATGCCGACGATTCCGGCGAGCTCCATGGGTGACCTCCCTGATCCCCCGAAGGGGAAGTCTGCGGCCCCGCGGCGTGCGGGGCTCAGCTCCCACCCTGCCAGATCACAGGAACGGATGCCGAGGGGAGAACTCCCCGCGTCAGGAGCGGCGCAGCTTGTCGGAGAGTTCGCGGAGCGTGCGCAGTTCGTCGTCGTCGAGGGCCGACATGCGTTCGGCGATGGATCGACCGTGCACGGTGGCGACCGCGCGGAACGCGCGCGCACCGGCATCCGTCGCGGTGATGAGCGACCCGCGGCCGTCGTCGGGGTCGGCGCACTTGGTGACCAGGCCGTTCGTGACCATGCGGTCGACGAGGCGAGAGACGCTCGGCTGACTGATCAGCATGTTCGCGGTGATGTCGCGCAGCCGCGCGGTCATGTCGGGGGAGCGGGTGACCGTCAGCATGACGTCGTACTCGGCCTGACTGATGTCGGTGCCCTCGAAGTCGGCGAGCATGTCGTGGAAGACCTCGTGCTGAGCGCGGAACAGGCTCTCCCAGGCGGCGAGGGCGAGCTTGCGATCGGTCATCCCTACAGGATACCGGCCCGACGGGCAGCAGTAAGGGCCGATCGGAGAGGCTCCCGACCGGCCCTTGTCCCTTGCACCAAGAGTGTCCTGCAATCACATTCGGTGAGTGCCACAGCAAACATTCACCGTGTGATCACTGTATAACGACGAGATAACGAATGCAACGGTTTGATCACGGAATCTCGTTCGGGAATCCCAGTGTCCCTTCTCGCCAGAGGTGTCACTTTCTCACGTACCTGTCACTAACGCTCTTCGGAGGTGTCACTTTTCTCACGCATCTGTCACTACTCCGCGGCGTGTCGCCCACCCCTGCGAGGAGCGACCGCGTAGCTTGATCGCGAAGCAGGCACATCTCCCAATTCACCTCGATGAGTCATCGTCAGCGAGGGGCGCGTTCGGCTTCACGTCGTCTTAGGCCGCCGGACGAACACAACTGTTGTTCGTCGATGGGCTTGGATGATGTTCTTGAATTTTGTGTGGCCGGCGCCCGCTGGGGCGCGGGTGATCGCTCCTCGTCGGATCGAGTATCAGCTCGATGGTGTACGAGTCGAGGTAGACGCTGCCGATGTCGGGAGCGTGCCGTTCGAAGACTGCGAACCGGTGCGCGACTTCCCGACCTGGCCGGGCAAGCAGCACTACTCTGGTCTTCTCTACATGCAGGGCGTGCAGACGCACGTCGGGTTCGAGTCACTTGCTGAACGGTCGTTCTTGATCGAACTGGATCGTCGCGAGGACGTAGCCTCCGTCACCAGCCAGCCGATGTGGATTCGCTGGCTCGGCGACGATCCCGGCAGTCATGCCCCGGACTTCTTCGTACGATTCGCCGAGGGGCCGAGGATGGTCGTCGATGTGCGTCCACTGCGGCGGATTGATGCCTCGGCACGGGCAGTGTTTGACCGCACAGCCGTACTGTGCGCTGACTTCGGGTGGCGTTACGTCGTGTACTCGGAAGACTCCCTGATACGCGACGCGAACATTCCCTTCTTGATGCGATTCCGGGAGCCGAGGTGGTCGGTCGACGGCTCAGCGCAGGTGCTATCCGGGTTCACCGGAACGATCAGGGAGGCAGCGGAACGACTTGGCGAATGCCGTTCTAAGGCTTGGCTACGGCCTGAAGCACGGATCGAACATCGACGTCCGAGCGCGACGATCCGTAGGGATCCCGGACTTGAACGCGGAGCTCGCGCGCAGCGCGAATACGCCAGGTCTCCTCTCTCTGCACGGCTGGAGGCTGAGCTTCAGGCTCTAGATACCTCTTTGCGGCGCCCTCTTGTGATACTTTCCAAGAATTATTGACCAATACATCGGGGAGTAATAATTGGTCCAGATCGCGCGCGCCATCGTTCATGAAATTCCGAAGGGTCGGTACTCGGCCGATGGAGAGTCGCAAGTCGGGCTGTCCGGCGCTGAAACCGCGCTCGCGGCTCAGACCAGACGCTTCATCGAAGACAACATGCTCGATTTTGCGCTGAAAAGTCCACGTGAAGTTTTGGAAGACACGCAGGCCGGCTCGACGACGCCTGGCCTCGTGAAGGAGCTACTGGCAGATTCCGAGCGCTTCGTCTCGGCGTCGCAGGAGATCGCCCGCAACCTTCACCGGGCGCAGACGGGCAACAGCCCCTCGGGGATCCTTATCGTCGCACTCGTGACCAACGCAGGCGCTCCAGCGGTGGTGCTCCTAAAGGCCGAGCATGCAGAAGGCATGCGCCTCCGGCGGGTTGGCGATCAGGCCACAGGCCGATTCGATCTAGAACATCTCAACGAGTTGATCGTCGGCAATAACTCGCGCATCTACAAAATTGCTCTCCTGAGCGTGGTGGGCGGGAGCGTGGTTGGACAAATGGTCGATCAGCAGAACGGCGTGGCGTTCGCCGATTTCTTCATGTCATCTTTTCTTGGGTGCCACCTGGCCGATAGTTCCGAAGTGCAGACCAAACAGTTCATGCAATCCACAATGACCTGGGTCAACAACGTCGTCGATGACGAGGGACGTCAATCGCGCTACGCCACCGCGCTCTTGGCCTACATGGCTTCGCCCGAGCCGACCTTCCAAGCTTCGGACTTCGCCGAGCGCTTCCTTGAGGCTGAGGACCGTGACAGCTTCGTGGACTCGCTTCCGGACGACGTGTCCGCATCCGTCATCAACAAGGACCTCAGCCTGGTGCCGGGGCATGGCGCAGGCTTGCGCATGTACGCACCTGGAGTGGTCGTTTCAGCAAGCGCGACAGCTTTGGACAGAGGAGACCTCGAAATCCTGTCCGAACATTCCGGAAGTACCACCATTCGCATCCGAGGATCTCTCAAGAAGTACGGCTTGGGTACGGCGCCGAAGGCATGATGACATGACCATCACGTCGCTCACGGAACGCTACTTCCAAGAGAAGCAAGCACTCGAAGCAGCATTGGTCAGTTGGGAGACTCGCCTGGCGCGCGCGGCCCGCAAGATCGACAGTGCTGCAATCGTGTCCGGTCGGGTGAAGACGTACCGCAGCTTCCTGGGGAAGGCGTATCGCAAGACGGGCAGCACACGAACGTGGGAACAGTTCGGGGACCTTGTCGCCTTGAAAGCAGTCTTCCCAACTACCAGAGGCGTGGAAAAGTTCACTGAGTGGCTATTGTCACAGAGCCAGTGGAACCCTGACCTTGACGAGAAGCCTGGTACTCCGCGGGAACTGAAGTATCAGGCAAAGCAGTTTGACATGGCCGCTGGGGACATCGTCGATTCGCAAGGTGTGGCCATCCCGATTGAGGTGCAGGTCCGTACAGCCGCAAGCGACGCTTGGTATGTCGTTGACCACAGACTCCAGTACAAGGGCGTTGTGGAGCTGACGTCGGAGCTTCAGCGTAAGCTCAATCGCCTCATAGTCCTCACTGAGTTGTTCGACGAGGAGGTGGAAGCCGTGATCGATCGGCAAGCCTCCATGCCGGAGTACGGGGTAGCTCGTCTGTATGAAAGTCTGCTCAAGCTGGCCGAGCAACTGTTCGACGACCACACTCGGACGTCCCGCCCCGAAGGGCTACTTGAACTCGTGCTCAGCTCGTACGGCGAAGGCGAGCTCGACACGCTTGGCGAAGCAATTGAGACCTTCGTCGAGGCGCACAAGGCGGAGCTCGTCCCACTGGTGCAGCGACACCACTACGGCTCAAATGCATTCGTGGAAGAACGAGACTGGATCTACTACGAGCCAGAAGTACTCCTCATCGCGGAGCGGGCGATGAGGAGGCCGGCGCTGTTCAAGTCCACGATTGCCGGCTCCGACTTCCAAGCCGTCGTTGAACCGATGATTTCGGAGTTCGCCAGCATCCCTCGCAGCTAAATCGTGTTGGAGCCGAGGTCGGCGGAGCGGTCTCGAGCCGGCGAACGCCAGCGCCGAAGGCGCGATCGCGTCGATTGAGCCGGGCGTCGTCCGCAGTAGTTACTGCATTGGTACGCGGACCTGAGTGTCCGGCTGGATGTCGGAACGGTGTGGTTCGATGAGGCATGGCATCAAAATCCAAGCGTTTGAAGGCGCGCGCGAAGAAACGGCGACGTTCACCTGACAAGGGCGCCACGACGCCGACGGATCCATATGTAGATTTTGTGATGCAGTCCTCGGCCGCAGTGCAGGCGCTGTTTGCTGAACTTGCGGCTGAAGATGATTTCGCGGCCGCGGTGGAGACCAGATTTGCTGAGCGTGCGCTTGAGCTTGCGGAGAGGGTTTCCCCGTTTACACCGGTCAGGTTGGCGGAAGTCGGTCGGCTCGCATACTTCCCCTTGGCGCAGTCAGGGGAAGCCGTCGCAAACCCCGACGGCGGCGCATGGCAGTTGGAGCTGCTCCTCCTATTGGCAATTGCCGGTCGCCAAACAGATGAAGCAGACGTTCAGTCCACCGAGCCGAACACGATGAGCGGGGCGGTGCAGGATGCTTGGCCTCTTCTGGAGGAAATCACGAACCTGGGCTGGTTGCGAACGCTGGTCGTCTCTGACCCGCATGCCCCACTGGGATGGTTGTCGCTCAGTGTGCAGGGGGCGGAGGTGGCGATGCGAAACTCGTCCTACGCGGACGTGCTGCAAGCGACAGCGGTCGAGCTGCTCGATGGTAATCCGGATGTCCGCGGTGCGCTGGAGAGCGGGTTAGGGTTCAGTGCCGCGGAAGCATTGAGAGTCTTGAACGCTTGCCACTCAATCCAATCCAGCAACCTGAACAAGCGGGGGCAGCAATTCGCCCGGTCGTTGTCGGAGCCCGCGGGTGCGCGCGGCGACGACGTGACATCGATGGCTAAGGGAGCCGTGGATGTGCTGGCGTTGATGTTCGAACCGTCCGCGGAGAACAGCACGGTCGGGATCGACGAGCTCGTCGCGGAGACAGCTCTCGATGCGGAGCGTGTCGAACGGGTGGTCGGTTTCTTCACGATTGATGCGTCGGGGATGACTCCGCTGGAGGCCGCGGAGCGGTTCGTTCAGGGGGACAACCCGTGGCGGCGTCACCCGTTGCTTTCAAACGATGCGGGCCGGGTGATGCTGCTGCACGACGGACACACTGGACCGGCGTTGAGGGAGCGGCTCGAGGAGTACTTGAAAACGCGCAAGGACGCGTGGGACGCGTATGCGAGGCACCGCGGAGAGGTCCTGGAGGAGCGGGTGCTGCGAGCGATGAAGGAAATTCTTCCTACGGCTACCTACCGGAACGGGTTCGACTTCTTCGTCCCTGCGACAGAGACGGAGAAGGCGACGGGTTCCGTTGCCGCATATACCAAGCGGGTGGAGTGCGATCATCTGGTTCTCGTTGACGACGTGGCTCTTGTCATTGAGGATAAGGCGGTTGCGTTCAGTGCTTTGTCCCGGGGAGGGAAGTCCGCGCGGCAGCTCGGTGACTTGCGCCGGATCATCACAAACGCGGCCGAACAGGCAGGGCGGGTGCGGTCAGGGATTATCGATGATGGCGGGCTACGTATTGAGGGCGAGGGGTGGGTGGATCTCACCCACATCCGCGAGATTCATACGATCGCTGTAAGCCTTGACGATATCCCGACCGTGTTTACTGCAACTGCGGATCTTCTCGAGGCCGGGCTCATCGATCTGGATAACGTTCCTTGGACGGTTTCCCTGCATGATCTCGAGCTGATCGCGGAGCTGGTCGATCGGCCAGCAGAGTTCCTCCTCTATCTGCGGCGCCGGCGTGACCCGATGACGACGATGATGTTCATGGCGCCTGACGAGCTAGACCTGTTTCTATACTTCTACGAAGCTGGCTTGTGGGTGGAACCTGATCCGGCCTTGGTGAAGGACGCGTTTCCATTCATGCCGGATCCCTCCGCGGGTGCGATGCGTCGCTTTCAGAAGCAGGCGCCAGGATTTATCACGAGCCGGACGGGCGCGCTCGACCAGTGGCACCTCACCCGCGATGCCAGCCCCCGTGCACCCAAGCCGTCGATGCCTACGACGAGCATCGTTGACCTCATCGACGAACTGCACCGCCGCGAGAGCTTCGGATGGCTAAGTGTCGGGGCGACGCTGTTGTCCGGAAACGAGGCGGCACAAGAGAAGTTCGCCCGGCATTCGAAGGACCTGCTCGATAACCCTGACCCGGAAGGTCGCGGACGTAGCCTGACCGTTCCGATCACCGGAAGTGTTAACGTCGAAGAAGGCTGGGTGCTGGTGTGGGCGGTCAAGCCCCCCACAATCTCCCTAGCGGCCTGGGAGACGCACATCCGGAATTACATGAAGGCCAAGGGTCACCAGCTGAACATCCCGCGGGTGGCTGCGTTCGCCTACGACGAGGTGAGCCGCGACTTGATCGCTCTTTACTACGAAGGGGAGACCAGGACGCTGAATCCTTCTGCGGCAGCGTCGCTTCACCGGCTGCGGCCCGCGTCAGCTCTGCAATCGCTGCTTCCGCCGGCGGCGAAAAAACGATACCGGTCGAGCCGACAACGGTGAGTCGCGCGGCCAGGTCCGCCCGAAGGACGTGGGACTGAGCTGCTCAACGTAGACGAAGAATCGCTCAAGCGCTGATGGAAGGCGAACTCATCGAACGCCTGCTGCGCACGATTCAAATCCGTTGACTTAGTGCAGGTGATCACTGCATGGCCTCCTATTATTGCGGCATGGGAAGCTCGCCGAGGCGTCAGCAGAGGCAGCGCGAGCGTGTCCGGGCGCGATCAAACACCGTGCGCATGCGTCAGGCTTTCCGCGACAACGAGGAAGGGGACCGTGTCCCCCCGACGGTCGAAGGGTACGTTGAGGCGGCAAGCATCGATCCGGCTCGCGTGGGTCGCGCCCTAGTCGCGCGACACAACCGACGCATGCTTGCGATCCCAAGCCTGCCGAATTTTGTTCAACATGAGATCTTGTCTGCGTCCGTCCCTGTTTTCCATCTTCAAGTGGCGTTGGTGGGTCTCGGAGCGTCATCCGCGAGGCCACCAAGCGCCACTGGGCGGGCTCCGGTCGATCAGCTGATGTGGGGAGTTGATTCAGTCGTTGCGGCCTGTCGCCTTGCGCTTTGCGGTCAGTTTGTTGGTGCCGCGGGCATCGCCCGGAGTCAGATTGAGGCGTGGGCTTCTGCGAAGGCTGTAGTCGCCGGTCACAACAGGTCGCAAGATAACAGCGACTCAGATTTCATCGCCGCCGCCTGGACAGCGCTGAGTGGTTACGAACGACTTGGTGACGTTACCGAGGAGGTGTTCCTCTTTGACGCCGACGACGAACTGGATAGCGCCGAAGCCGTCCACCCTGCGGCCCCACATCGGCATCTGGTCGTTGCAGACGGCCGAGAACTCTGTCCGGCGGCAATATGGGGAGAACTGAGCGAGCTGGTGCACGGACGAGCATACGAGATCGCCGCGGTATGGGATGCGAATTGCCTCGACTCGTCCGGAGGGGAAGACGCGTACGGAGCGGTTCGCCTAGTCGCAGACGCGCTGAGAGTTGTCTTGCGCTCTATTCGAATGTCCGCGATCGGTCTTGCGCGCGAGCAGGAGGACCTTCGTATTGAGGGCCTACTCCTCGAGGGGATGGAGGATTTTTCTGAACGAGACTCGAAGGAAGAGGCGGGCCCTGCCCACGAGATCATCGAGAAACCGCCGGCTGACAACTACGTCGTGCCGCCACTGATGCACTTCGCTCCCCTAACGCCGGATGAGGGCCTATCGCCACCAGTCCTTGCGTCTCTCAGTTCTGACGCGAACCGTTGGCGTGCGGTGCTCCGCGGTGGGCGACCTGCCGGAAGGCTCTATCGAGACGACGAGCTCCTGTCGATCGCCATGTCATGGTGTCGCTGGAGGAGCGCCCTTTCAGGGCAAGCAGCATTGGATCGCGAACGTCGGGCACTTGGTCGCCGTTCGAATCCGAGAATGCTCAGATTCCGAGCGACGAGCTGGATTCACGTAAGTGAAGCTCTATCGCTAATCGGAATCTGGGAACAAAGAGATCCGGCCAAGGCCTCGCTGACGCTCGCGGCCTCAGCGTTGCGATCCGGTTGGTGGCTCTGGCTCGAAGACGATGATCGCTCGATGGGGATGTTCCGCGTCGCGCTGGAACACATTGCTCGGGCGAGGGCATGGAGACTGAATCCGACTAGGGCAGCTAAGTTGCTGGCGCATTCGACCCCACGGGATTGGCTGAGGGCGGCTGGACTTCGTCGGGTGGGCCCCTTGAACAAGGCACTCGGCGGTTTCACGCATCAACTTCCGTGGGCAGACCTGGAGGCCGGGCGCGAGCTCCTCGTCGGGCTGCAGACAGGGGTAGACCCGAGCGAAGCCCCTCATACAGCACGTCGGTCGGCGGCAGAACTGATCACGGCACTCGCGGCTGACGAGGTCGTGCAACGCGCGAAAGAACTCTCGCCTCCATTCGGAACAGCACTCCACGACCTTTTCTCGCCAACACGGCTGCTTCTGGCGGGCGATGATGCTGATGACAGCTCCCTCGATGCGTACCTGGAGCATATTTGGAGTAACCGAGGGTCGACGGATTCCGGGGCGGCAGCCGCAACGGGGGTGTAGAAGCGAGGCACGGCAGTCGCGGCGGGCAGAACAACGCCTGATCTCGGCGAGGGTGTTCAGCTACTGACAACTTTCGTGAGACAACCTTGCCCTGTTGCCTTTCACGAGTTCCGCGTGTTTCCCGCGCTTTGATGTCTCACCAACTGACAACTCTCGTGAGATCGGACAGTACGATCGATCGGGTGCCACCGCACCGCCCCTGTCACCATCGGAAGCAGTGAATGAAGTTCGTCGAAGTCCCCATGCTCCCGATCGTGATCCCCCTCGGCATCGTGATCTTCCTCGTGCTGATCCAGGTGCTCCGATCCCGCGGGCGGGTGACGCTTGCGCGGGCGAGCGTCGCCGCGGTGCTCGCGATCTACGCGGGCGGAGTGGTCGCCAACACGATCTTCCCGATCTTCCTGCGCATCGGCACCGGGTTCTACGACGGGCCGCGCCCGCTGCCGCTCTACCTCGTGCCCTTCGCCGACTACGGGCTCGAGGACGCTCTCATCAACATCGCGGTGTTCGTGCCCCTCGGCATCCTCATCCCCCTGCTCGTCTCGCGACCGAGCTGGTGGAAGGTGGTGGCGATCGTGGCCGGAGCGAGCCTGGCAATCGAACTGACGCAGATGGCCGTTGCACGCCTCGCCTCGAGCGGGCATCTCGCAGACATCAATGACTGGATGACGAACGTCCTGGGCGGGGTCATCGGCTACGGCCTGTTCCTCCTCGCGACGCGCTCCCGGACGATCGCGCGATTCGTCGAACACTTCCGGTGGCCGGCGAAGGCCGACCGACGCGCGTCATCGCACTCGGCCCCCTGACTCGGCTTTCTTCTCGGCACGGGCTCCGGGGATTCGGCGCACTCGGAAACCTTCCGTCCGTGCGCTGTTCACCGAACGGATGCCGGCGGTAAAGCAAGACGGACGGTGGCGTCTCTAGCGTGGGCGAATCCCCCCTCTCGAGACTCGTCAAGGAGTGCCCTTCCGCATGTCTGTTTCGTCCCCCACTCGCCGGCGCGTCTGCGCCGCGATCCTCGCCGCGACGATGGCCTCCGGTGCCGTCGTCGCGCTCGGAGGCTCCGCCGCCACCGCGGCAGAGCTGCCCGAGACGTTCCTGAGCACGGCCGCGACCACGTGGTCGTACTCCGACGACAACACCGACCCCGCGGCCGGCGCCGCTGATCGCCTGGTCTGGACACAGGCCGCCTTCGACGACTCCACGTGGAAGACCGCCACGGGCGCGTTCGGCGCGAAGAACGGTCAGCCGACCGGCATCGGCTCGGGCTTCCCCGTCAACACCCTGCTGAACCAGTACATCGCGGGCACGACCGACGACGTCCCCACCTTCCACTTCCGTGCCGCGGTCGACATCGACGCCGAGCAGTTGGAGGCGATCGACGGCCTCTCCGCCACGCTCACCTACGATGACGCCGTGCAGGTCTTCGTCAATGGCGAGAAGGTCGCCGGGTTCGTCGACGAGAAGGTCGAAGCGGCCCCCGAGGCGCAGCGCAATCTCATGTATGCGGGCAACAGCGGGGGCGACCCCGTCACCTCGACCTTCACGATCGATGCCGACGACCTCGTCGCCGGTGAGAACACGATCGCGGTCGCGCTCTATCAGGACCGCATCACCAGCTCCGACGTCTACTTCGACTTCCAGAGCCTCGCCCCGATGATCGCGGGCGTCGAACCCGTGGCATCGTACGACGACGTGGTCCTCACGATCGGCGCCGACGAGTCGGCCCGCAACGTGACCTGGTACACCAACGTCGACACGGCGCAGGAGCTGCAGTACGCCGTCGGCACCGACACCTCGTCGTTCCCGGCATCCGGCGTCACCACCATCGCCGCCTCCGGTGGCCTCACGAGCAGCAACGAGTACAACCGCCGCGCCGCGCTGCAGGGCCTCGCCGAGAACACCACGTACCTGTACCGTGTGGGCTCCGAGGCCGGCGGCTGGTCGGACGTACGGTCGTTCTCGACCGCCGCGTTCTCGGGCGACTACGGCTTCCTCTTCTTCGGCGACCCGCAGATTGGTGCCTCCGGCAACGCGGAGCGCGACGGACAGGGGTGGGCCGATACGCTCGACATCGCCGAGCAGACCTACCCCGACAGTGAGCTGCTGTTCTCGGCCGGCGACCAGGTCAATACCGCCTCCAGCGAGACGGAGTACGGCTACTACCTCGCGCCCGAGCAGCTCTCGAGCATCCCCACCGTGCCGGTCAACGGCAACCACGACGTGGGCTCGAAGGCGTACGCGCAGCACTACACGGTGCCCAACCTCGATGAGACCGCGGGCTCCGCGAGCAGCGGCACCTCGTCGGGCGGCGACTACTGGTTCATCTACAAGGACGTGCTCTACGTCGTCCTGAACACGAACAGCAACGACGACCAGAGCCACATCGACTTCATGGAGAAGGTCGTCGCCGAGCACGGCGCCGACGCGAAGTGGAAGGTTCTCGCCTTCCACCACTCGATCTACTCGGTCGCCTCGCACGTGTACGACACCCAGATCGAGCGTTTGCGCAACGCCCTGCCGACCGCGATCTCGGACCTCGGCTTCGACCTCGTGCTGCAGGGTCACGACCACAGCTACACGCGCACGCACCTCATCAAGGACGGCGAGCTCGCCGATGCGACCGAGGTGCCCGGTCAGTCCGTGGTCTCGGCCGCCGAGGGCGAGGTGCTTTACGTCACCGCGAACTCCGCCAGCGGATCGAAGTACTACGACGTCAAGGCTCCGGATGCCTGGTACGCCTCGGTCATCAACCAGGAGAAGGTGCGCAACTACTCGCACATCGAGGTCACCGACGACTCCATCACCGTCACGACCCTGCGCAGCCAGGCCAACGGCACGGCATCGCCGGTGAACAGCGTCGTCGACGAGGTCACGCTCGTGCGCGATGACGTCACCGCCCCGGAGATCGCCTTCCCGGCGAAGTCCGAGGTCGTGCAGGGCGAGGAGTTCGACGCCCTCGCCGGAGTCACCGCCACCGACGAGCGGGACGGTGACGTCACGGCGTCGCTCGAGGTCGAGGGCGCCGTCGACACCGACGTGCTCGGCTCGTACGACCTCGTCTACACAGCGACGGATGCCGCGGGCAACATCGCGACCGCCGACCGCACGGTGACCGTCGTCGAGGCGCCGGTCACCGCTCCCGCGAAGCCTCGCGTCACGGTCTCGGGAGAGGCCGTCCAGGGTGGCAAGATCACGATCACGGGCGCCGGGTTCACCCCCGACGACAGCGTGTCGGTCGTCGTGCACTCCGACCCGGTCGATCTGGGTTCGTTCACGATCGCGGCCGACGGCACGCTGGCCGCGAGCTGGACGATCCCGGCCGCGTTCGAGACCGGCGCGCACACGATCGTGGTGACGCTCGCGGACGGTTCGACCGTGGAGACCTCGTTCACGATCGCTGCCGCGGCTTCCGGCGCGGCCGGTTCCGACGCCCTCGCCACGACTGGCGCGGAACTGCCCCTCGCGATCGGCGGCCTCGCTCTGCTGCTGCTCATCGTGGGTGGCGTGCTCGTCGCCCGCCGTCGCCTGGTCGCGAACCGCGGTTGACGATCACGGATGCCCCGGGCCGTCGGGCTCGGGGCATCCCCGTACTTCTGAGGAACCCATGAAGTGGACACTGCCCGCCGCTGGTCTGGTGCTCGCGATCGCGCTCGTCGGGTGCGCGCCCGTCGTCGAGGAGTCGGAACGACCGACGCCGACGCCGACCGCATCGGTCTCGAACGCCGAGCTCGTTCCCGGCTCGACTCTGGACCGGTCCGCGATCACGGCGGCGGTGCCGGACGGCGCTGCGCTCTCGGTGGTCGCGCCGTCGGACGCGGGGGAGGAGGAGCGCGCCGCGCTCGCCGCCGTGCAGGACGCCGCAATCCGACACGGGGCCGCCGTGCAGGTGCACGCGGAGGCCGACCCCGTCGCGGCCGTGACGGCTGCGCTCGCCGAACATGCCGACGTGGTCGTCGGCATCGGGCCCGCAGCCGTCGGTGCGCTCGACCGGGCTTCCGCCGCCAACCTGGACGTGTCGTTCCTCTTGCTCGGCACGCAGCTCGCCGAGCCGACCGGCAACGTCATCGCCGTCACCTGGCCCGGGGCCGAGGAGCGCGCCGTGTTCGCCGAAGATCCTGCTCCCTTCTCCGGGGGCGCGGCCTACGCCGGCGCGGCGCTGGAAATCGGGCTCGCCACCTTCGCGTCGGGGCTCGGTGGCCACGTCATCGCGCTCGACTGACCCACCCGTTCTCACTCCGGTCACTCACGTCGGCTCCCGGAGGCCGAGGCATCCGGGGTCACACCCTTCTCCGCCTGCTCGACGAGCGACAGGGGATCGGCGATGTCCTCGAGCGACTTGCCGGCCGCGCTCACGCCGAACACGCCGCAGATCACGCCGCCGAAGATCATGATCGCCGAGCCGAGCACGTACCCCCAGAACAGCGGGCCGCGGTCGCCGGTCTCGGCGCTCTGCCCGATCAGCGAGCCGTAGAGCACCGGGGCGATGGCGCCGACGAGCTGACCGATCGAGAACACGTACGAGATGACCTGGCTGCGCAGCTCGAGCGGGAAGATCTCGCTCACCGTGAGGTAGGCGGCGGATGCCCCGGCCGAGGCGAAGAAGAACGACGCGCACCAGAACGCGGTGTGGGTGCCGGCGTTCAGCACGCCGGCGTTGAAGAGGAATGCGCTCACGAGCAGGATCGATCCCGCGAGCACGTATGTGGCGAACAGCATCCGCCGCCGACCCCAGGTATCGAAGAAGTGCCCGAGGATCAGCGCTCCGGCGAGGTTTCCGACCGCGAAGATGATGAAGTACTGCGACGCGGAGGCCGGCGGAGTGTCGTAGAAGTTCTCGAGCACGAGCGCGTAGGTGAAGAAGATCGCGTTGTAGAGGAACGACTGCGTCACCATCATCGTGATGCCCACCAGGGTGCGGCGCGGATAGGTGCGGAAGAGCACCTTCGCGATCGTGACGAACGGCACCCGTCCGTACTCCTTGACGGTGATCGCCTTCGACTCGTCGACCTCGGGGATCGTCTTGCCCTCCGTGCGGATACGCTCTTCGATCTCGTCGACGTTGCGCTCGGCCTCCTCTTCGCGCCCGTGAGTCATCTGCCAGCGCGGGCTCTCAGGGATGTGGCGGCGCAACCAGATGATGAGGATGCCGAGCACCGGGCCGACGAAGAAGCTGAGTCGCCAGCCGAGGTCCTCGGGGAGGATGTCGGTGTTGAGGAAGAAGAGGTTCGCCACGGCGCCCAGCGCCGCGCCGCCCCAGTAGGTGCCGTTGATGGCGATGTCGACGCGGCCCCGATACCTCGCCGGGATGATCTCATCGATCGCGGAGTTGATCGCGGCGTACTCTCCGCCGATGCCTGCGCCGGCGACGAAGCGCCAGATGTAGAAGAACCACGGCGCGAAGGCGAGGCCGGCGACCGCCGACCCCACGAGATAGACGGCGAGCGAGACGAGGAAGAGGTTCTTGCGACCGAGGCGGTCGGTGAGGCGTCCGAAGACCAGGGCTCCGAAGACCTGCCCGAGCAGGTAGCAGGTGCCCGCGAGACCGACCTCGGCGGGACCCATGCCGAGGGTCGCGGCATAGCCGTTCGCGGCCACGATCTGCACTTCGAGCCCGTCGAGGATCCACGAGAACCCGAGTCCGACGACGATCATCCAGTGGAAGCGCGACCACGGCAGGCGGTCCATGCGTGCGGGGACGAGCGACCGCACCTTCTTCACGCCGGTATCGGATGCAGACACGGGACCCTCCTTCTCGCGGGCACCCGCGCCCGCAGCCTCATCCGGTTTACTCCTGCCCGCGGGGACCGCGCGACCGCTTGACCTGCGCCTGTCGCGGGTTCTAGAGTCCGCGCTGTCGTCACATCAGCAAGCGCGACGCTCAGTCGTCTTCGAGTACGTACGCGCCGGAGGCATCCGTGAACAGGGCTGTCTGGCCGGGCAGGGCCTGCTTCGCGAAGTCCGCGACCCACGGGAACCGGGCGAGGTACGAGTCGACCGACCAGACCTCGTGGTTCGTGGAGTCCTTCATGTACGCATCCGATTCGAGTCCGGTGACGGACTGCAGGTGCGCGCCCGTGAACGTGACCCAGCGGGGCGGATGCTCGGCGTGCAGCTTCGAGAGGAACACGGGGCGGTTGCCGGCGATGCCTGCGGGAGCCGCCACGGCATCGTCGCGGGTCACGTCGAGCAGCGCGTCGAGCGAGCCCGCCTCGGCGACCAGCGCATCCCACCCGCGTGCCGCCGCGAACGCCGCCTCGGTATCGGTGAGCAGGCGCAGCGTACGCACATGGCCGACGACGGCACCCTCGTGCCGCACCTCGTCGAACCCGCCGCCCCACCGAGAGCCCGTCGCCACGATCGCCGTGATGCGCGTGCCCGAGAGGAAGGGTTCGGCGTTGCGCCAGGGAGCGCCGACCGGAGGCACTCGGCGGTTGCGGGCGATGTCATCGCACACGATCTCGATCGCCGCGAGAGCGGCGCCCTGCTGCCCATCGATCACCTCGACCGCCAGCTCGACCTGCTCGCCCGTGTCGGTCGGCAGGCGCGAGGCGCCCAGCGTCATCACGGTCACCGGTGCGTCGGCCGGGCGCTTCTCTACCACGCGCACCGACCCGCCGATCAGGTCGGGGAAGACCGTCGGCGCGACCCCCAGTGAATCGAAGACGTGTTCGGGGAAGCCGTGATCCGAGGTCATCGCCCGAGTCTTGCAGTCGCCGCGAGGTGAGGCAACGGGTGGGTACCGCCTCAGGAGCCGATGAGGCTGCGCTGCTCGATGAGCGGGCAGGTGAAGACGTCGCGCTCGCCGAGTCCGACCCTGTTGATGTAGCGCACGACGATCGCGTACGAGGTGAGCAGGCCGACGGAGGTGTACGGCACGTCGTGCGTGCGGCAGTACTCGGCGATCATCGGCGCCGCACGGCGGAGGTGCGGGCGCGGCATCGACGGGAAGAGGTGATGCTCGATCTGATAGTTCAACCCGCCCATCACGACGTCGAGCAGGCGAGTGCCCCGCACGTTCCGGCTCATCATGACCTGCCGCCGCAAGAAGTCGAGCGCCATGTCGCGCGGCACGACCGGCATCCCCTTGTGGTTCGGGGCGAAGGCGATCCCCATGTAGAAGCCGAACAGGCCCAGCTGCACGGCCAGGAAGACGAACGCGATTCCCGGCGACAGCACGAGGAAGACGAGCGTCAGGAATCCACCGAGACGGATGCTGAGGAACGCGATCTCTATCCAGCGCCGCTCGAGTCGACCGCGCGCGAACACCCGGCGCACGCCCGAGGCGTGCAGCGACAGCCCCTCGAGGAGCAGGATCGGGAAGAAGAACACGCCCTGGTGGCCGCGCATCCAGGTGAGCACCGGACCGCGGTGCCGCGCCGCCGTCTCGGCCGTCACGGCGATGACGGGCAACTCGATGTCGGGGTCGGATCCCAGCTTGTTCGGGTTGGCGTGGTGGCGGGTGTGCTTGTGCTGCCACCAGCCGTAGCTCATGCCGACGAGCAGGTCGCCCAGGACCAGGCTGATCCAGTCGTTCCAGCGCCCCGAGACGAAGATCTGCCGATGCGCGGCATCATGACCGAGGAAGGCGATCTGGGTGAAGACGATCGCGAGCGCAGCGGCCGTGAAGAGCTGCCACCACGACTCGCCGATCCAGACGAACGTCGCGAGGCACACGGCGACGACCAGCGGCGCGGCGATGAGTTTCGTCCAGTAGTAGCCGTATCGGCGGCGCAGCAGGCCCTGGTGGCGGACCTGCTGCGCCAGCTCGGTGAACGCGCTCGTCGCGCGCGCGGTGCCCTCGCGCGGACGGGTGCGGATCGTCTGGCGGATGTCGTCCATGACGACCTCCTTCTCCGGCGTCGCCGCTAGCTGCGGACGGCGCCTCCTTCTTCGACCCAGTCCTCGATGCGGGAGTCGTCGTCGGACGACGGATCGCTTGCGGAGGGAGGGGTGAACGCGACCGCGTCGGCGAGAGCGGCGACCAGCGCCGCGCGCTCGTGCTCGCGGTCGGAGGCGATCTGGAAACGGTCCGCCGCCTGCGCACGCGCGGTGTGCAGTGCGGTCGTGATCTCGGCGAGCCGCTGCGCGATCACGGAGGCGAGGCCATCGCGAAGCTCCTCCAGATTGGTGTTCGCGATCTCGAGGCGACGATCCGCCACGTGCAGTTCGACCGTCGGGTATCCGTTCGCGGACAGGTGGTCGCGCATCTCGCTGCTCTGGATCGCCTCGACTTCATCGCGATCGGCCTTGCGTGTGAACACCGCTTCGACGGTGTAGTGGTCGGGAGCGTCATCGGTCATCAGTGTGGCGGGAAGCGAACCGACGAGGACGGACCCCAGGCCCAGCAGTTCAGGGCTCTGCCCTGCGATCTTCAGTTGTACGTTCATACCGCGACGATAGGTCCGGCACCGCCGTCACGGCAGGGCGTTGACTCGCCGGAACATGCGTGCGCGCGAATATGTCGCGCGCGGATCACCCGTGCGCGAGCACCTGCAAGCCGATGACGGCGAGGCCGAGCGCCGCCTCGGCTCCAAGCGCGACGAGTCGCTGGAACCACGTCAACGGCATCCGTCGAACCGCGATCCAGCCGACGACGATGAGCGAGGCGAGCAGCGCGATCGCGCTGGCGCGCAACGCGGCATCCGTCGACCAGGCATCGAGCCCCGCGAATCCCAGGAACACGAACGGGAGCACGACGGTCCCGAGGGCCCCGAAGCTGGACGCGAGGGCGTGCCGCAGTTCCGGCCGCGTGAACAGGCGCTCGTGCACGACGAGATGTGAGATCAGGTCGGCGGTGAAGACGGCGAGCAGGGTGCCCATCACCGTGACGATGAGCGTCGTCGCTGCCTCGCCGGCGCTGACGTGGCCGTGGGTCGAGAGCGTGATCACGACCGCGAGCGCGGCGAACGAGAGGTAGATCCGCTCCTTGAGGTGGGCGGCGCGGGCCGCGCGTTCGGCTCCGTCGATCTTCTGTGCCATGGGACTCCTCGTCGCGAACGGGTACGTGCAGACCAGGCTACGGCCCCGCAGGTGGCTCTTCGCGCGGGCGACGGCCCCTCGGTGTAAGGAGTGCGTCACGGCGTTGTGCCGTGCGGGACGGATTGTTACGGTCGTCGGATGCTTCTCGTCGGACTTCTCGCCGCTGCCGCCGGTCTCGCGCTCTTCCTGACGTCGCTGCTCCGCGTCGCGGTCGCGGTCATCGCGACGCACAACGCTCGCGCTCGCCGCTGACGGCATCCGCTCCCGTCGCTCGAAAGGTCGGTATCCGCCGCGATGCCGACCTTTCGTGCGCCGGGAACATCGCAGCGCTCGGGGGAGACGTCGGATGTTCGGGTTGCGCATCGGCGTCGGCGGTGTTTATATTACGACGTAAAGTAATTCTCCCGAGAAGGTAGATATGACGCTCACCGTCGAGCACGACCTCCCCGCCGCGGCAGCGGCGGCACCGGTGGAACGCCGGAAACGGCAGTCCCGTTTCCGGCGCAGCCTGCGCCGCTACTGGCAGCTCTACCTGCTGCTGCTCCTCCCCATCATCTGGTTCATCGTGTTCCGCTACATCCCGATGGCCAACGCGGTCATCGCGTTCAAGAACTACAACCCGATCGACGGCGTCTGGGGCAGCCCCTGGGTGGGCTTCGACAACTTCGCGAACCTCTTCCGCAACCCCGTCTTCCCGCGCCTGGTCGGCAACACGTTCATCCTCGCCGCGTACACGCTGCTCGCCAGCTTCCCGCTGCCGATCATCCTCGCCCTCGCGCTCAACGAGGTGCGACTGCGCTTCTTCAAGCGCACCGTGCAGATGGTCACCTACGCGCCGTACTTCATCTCGACCGTGGTCGTGGTGTCGATGACGATCCTGCTGCTCTCGCCGCGCGTCGGACTCCTCGGGCGCACGTTCAGCTTCTTCGGCGCCGGGCAGGTCGATCTGCTCGCCAGCGCCGACTTCTTCCGGCACATCTACGTCGCCACCGACATCTGGACGACGACCGGATACTCGGCCGTCATCTACCTCGCCGCCCTCGCGTCGGTCGACACCTCGCTCTACGAGGCCGCCAAGATCGACGGCGCGAGCAGACTGCAGAAGATCTGGAACGTCGACATCCCGGCGCTTCTGCCCACGGCATCCATCATCCTCATCCTCGGCGTCGGCAACATCATGGCGATCGGATTCGAGAAGGCGTTCCTCTTGCAGAACGCTCTCAACCTCTCGACATCCGAGATCATCCCGACCTATGTGTACAAGACCGGCATCCTCAACGCCAACTTCAGCCTCGGGGCGACGATCGGGCTCTTCAATGCCGTGATCAGCCTCGTGCTGCTGCTCGTCGTCAACACGGTGTCGAAGCGAGTGACGGGAAACGGACTGTGGTGACCACGATCAACACCGAGGCGCTCCTGACCGAAGAGGTCGTCGTCGCGAAGAACAAGAAGCGCCGGCCGAAGCGCGACCCGCTCACGCGCGGCGTCAAGGTCAAGGAGACCAAGACCGACCGCGTGTTCATCGCCGCGGCGTACATCCTGCTCACCGTCTTCCTGCTCGTGGTGCTGCTGCCGCTGCTGAACATCCTCGCGAGCTCGGTCTCGAGCCCGCAGGCCGTCTCGGCGGGACGCGTGCTGTTCTGGCCCGTCGACTTCACTCTCAAGGGCTACGAGGAAGCCCTCGGCAATCCCGCGATCCTCCGCGGGTTCGGCAACTCGATCTTCTACACCGTCGTCGGCACCCTCATCAGCGTGCTCGGCACGGTCGCCGTCGCCTACCCGCTCTCGCGCACCCAGCTCTTCGGGCGCAAGGTCATCACCGGCGGCGTCGTGTTCACGATGCTGTTCAGCGGTGGCGTCATCCCGATGTACCTCGTCGTGCAGTCCCTCGGTCTGCTCGACACCCGCTGGTCGATGCTGCTGCCCAACGCGATCGGCGTCTGGCAGGTGATCATCGCGATCGTGTACTTCCGCTCGGCCGTGCCCGACGAGGTCTACGAAGCGGCACAGCTCGACGGGGCATCCGAACTGCGCATCCTCTGGACCATCGTCGTGCCGCTCGCGAAGCCCCTGCTCGCCGTCATCGCCCTGATGTACGCGATCATGCAGTGGAACTCGTACTTCGACGCCCTGCTCTACCTGCGCAACGCCGACCTGCAACCGCTGCAGCTCGTGCTGAGAGGACTCCTGATCCTCAACGACTCGGGCGGCGGCGGAGACGTCGCCGAGCAGTTGCGACGCCGTGAGCTCGCCGACCTCATGCGGTACTCGACCGTCGTCATCGCGACCATCCCGATGCTCGTCGCCTACCCGTTCGTCGCGAAGTACTTCAATAAGGGGATCATGGTCGGCGCCGTCAAGGGCTGACCCCTCTCACAGACCCACCACCACACACCCCCCATTACCCGGGCAAAGGAGATTCCGGCAATGAGACACAGCATCATCCGAGGAGCGGCGGCCGTAGGCGCCCTCGCTCTCGCCGCAGGAGCGCTGGCGGCATGCACGTCGCCCAGCGACGACAACGGCAAGCTCGTCGCGTTCGGCCCGCAAGGCGACAACGGTTCACTCAAGGACAACGCGTTCACGAAGCTGCTCGAGGAGAAGTTCGACATCGACTTCGACTGGCAGACCACCACCTACGACGGCAGCGTCGCCGGCGAGAAGCGCCAGGTGTCGCTCGCCAGCGGTGACTACCCCGACGTGTACTTCCTCGTGCCGTGGGTCGACGCCTTCTCGCGGAGCGAAGTGCTCAAATACGGGCAGCAGGGGGTGCTCGTTCCCCTCGAAGACCTCATCGACGAATACGCACCGAACCTCAAGAAGCGCTTCGAGGAGAAGCCCGACTGGGAGCAGTCGGTCACCGCGCCCGACGGGCACATCTACTCGATCACGCAGTGGACCGAGTGCTTCCACTGCAGCTACCCGTCGAAGCTGTGGGTCAACTCCACCTGGCTCGACAAGCTGGGTCTCGACCAGCCGACCGACACCGAGGAACTGCGCGAGATGCTGCGCGCGTTCAAGAACGACGATCCGAACGGCAACGGCAAGGCCGACGAGGTCGCGCTCAGCGCGTCGTCGGGGGAGCCGGTCATCAACTACTTCATGAACGCCTTCACCTACGCCCCGTACGGCTCGCCCACCAGTCCGCCGCCGATGGTGCTCGACGGCGACGAGGTGACGCTCTCGGCGACCACCGACGGATGGCGCGAGGGCCTGAAGTACATCTCGTCGCTCGCCGACGAGGGGCTCATCGACACGGCGTCGTTCACGCAGAACGGCGAGTCGCTGCGCGCGCTGGGCGACAACGCCGAGGCCGAGATCCTCGGTGCCGCCGCGGTGCTGCACCCGTACGAGATCGTCACGCAGGATTCGCCGGACGGGCGCGACACGCACTACGACGCTGTGCCGCCGGTGAAGGGCCCGGATGGCACGCAGTATGCGACCTACCGTTCGCCGATCAGTTCGCTGGGCATGTTCGCGCTCACGAACAAGTCGACCGAGGAGGAGCGCATCCAGGCCATCAAGGCGATCGACTACCTCGTCACCGATGAGGGCGACAAGCTCGGCGCCATGGGGCCCGAGGGTGAGGCGTGGGTTCCTGCGGAGGCGGGCGACGTCGCTCTCGACCCCGAGCTCGAGCCGACCTTCAAGCCGCTCACGTACGACGAGACCTCGAACTCGGCGTGGCGATCGATGGCTCAGTACTGGGATTCGCTCGAGTTCCGCAACTCCCAGGTCGTGCCGGAGGACATCTACGCCCCCGACGGCTACGAGCGTCGTCTGCTCGAGGCCACGAACCTCTACGAGCCGTTCGCTCCCGACGAGAGCCTCGTCTTCCCGTCGGAGAAGCTCTGGCCGAACCCCGACACCTCGGCGGAGATCGCGGAGTTGCAGACGAACATCGCGACCTACATCACGCAGGCCCAGGCGGAGTTCGTCACGGGGCAGCGCGACATCGACGATGACGGCGCATGGCAGGCGTACATCGACGACCTGAACGGCCTGGGCGTCGACCGCTACCTCGAACTGCAGCAGGAGCTCTACGACGCCCTGTGATCGAGTGAGGTCAGGAACTGCCCGGCGGATGCTTCCGCCGGGCAGTTCTGCGTGGTGGCTGCGACGCGTCGACGGGCTCAGCGACCCAGGCACGGTTCCGGAACTGGGTCCCTGAGCCTGTCGAAGGGCCCCGCCCCGAGGATCCCCGCGTCAGCGCACGAGCGACTGGATCGCAGCGGCCGCGGCGCCGCGGGCCCAGTCCTCGAAGGTGTGCGGGCGGGCGACGATGCGGCAGCGCGCCGCGGCGCCGAAGGCGTGCGCCTCGAAGGCGCTGCGCAGCGTCGTGTCGAAGAGATCGAAGTTCGACACGCCCTCTCCGCCGATGATCACGAGTTCGGGGCCGGTGAGGTTCACGAGCGTGGCGATCGCGGTGCCGACGATCTCGGCCGCCTCGCGGAACGCCGCTTCGGCAGCGGGGTCGCCGTCGTGGGCGAGGCGCACGGCCTCGTCGATGCCGATGATCCGATCGTGCGCGGCCGAGACCGCCGCTTCGATGGCGGGGGTCGCGGCCACGGCCTCGACGCAGCCGTTGCGTCCGCATGGGCACACCCGTCGCGGATCGGCGAGGGGCAGGTGCCCGATCTCGCCGGCGACCCCGTAGGCGCCGCTGACGACCTCACCGTTCACGTGCAGCCCGCTGCCGATGCCGCGGCCGATCGTGACGATCGCGAACGAGGCCGTGCCCAAGCCGATGCCGAACCAGTGCTCGCCGACGGTGAGGGCGTGCACGTCGTTCTCGAGGGTCACCGGCCGGCCGATCCGCTCCCGCAGCCGTGCAGCGAAGTCCTCGTCGGTCCAGCCCATGATGGCCGACTCGCGCACGATGCCCTGGCGGCTGTCGACGTCACCCGAGATCGAGACGCCGAGCCCGGCGATCGCGGCGGATCTCGGCCCGAGTTCGCGCTCGAGAGAGGCGGTGACCTCGACGATGGCTTCGAGCACGGCATCCGGGCCGTGGGCCGCGAGGGAGCGGTGCTCGGAGGCGAGCACGGTGGTCGTGAGGTCGGTGGCGACCGCGATGACCTCATCGACGTTCACCTTCACGCCGAGCATGATCATCGCCTCGGGCACGATCGACACCGGGGCGACGGGGCGCCCGGGATTGCCATCGCGGTGCTCGGCGGGCGGTGCATCGACGAGGCCCGCTGCGACCAGCGGCGACACGGCCTTCGTGACGGCGGCCTGCGAGAGGCCGGTGTGCCGGGCGATCTCGATACGGCTGATCGGGCTGCGCGTGAGGATGGTCGCGAACACCTTCGATCCGGCATCCGATGCGGATCGGATGAGGGTGGTGCGCGTCGACGTGTCGTGGTCCATCAATTCCTCGTTCGTTATCGGCAACCGTAGCGAATCACGGGCGAAGATGGGCGGCGGCGAACTCGAGGGCGTTCTCCTCGTCGAGGTCGCCGCCGGCCTCGTGGCCGTTGTCGGGCCAGAGCACGACGTGCTTCTCGCCGCCATACGCCGTGAAGGCGGGAAGCACGGATGCCGGAGGCGTGACCCCGTCGCGCAGTCCGGTGCTCAGGAGTGCCGGCGCGTTCGCGCGTTTCGCGTGGTTCACCGCGTCGAAGTAGCGGAGGGTGTCGAGGGCCGCTGCCCGATCGAGCCGGCGGTCGGCGAAGTACTGGGTCAGCAGGGCGTAGGGCGCCTCGGCGCTGAGGTCGGCGGCGCGGTTCAGCTCGCTGAGGAAGGGTGCCTGGATGATCGCGACGGCGAGGTCGGGCACGAGCCCAGTCAGGGCGAGCGCGATGCCCCCGCCCTGACTGGCGCCGACGACGCCCACGCGCGCTGCGTCGACCAGGTCGAGCGATCGGAGGGCTTCGACCGCGCGCACCGCGTCGGCATAGACCCGGCGGTAGTAGTACTCGTGCGGCGAGCGCAGACCGCGGGTGAGGAACCCGCCGGCCGAGGGGCCGCCGTCCGGGTGGTCGTCGTCGGTGTCGCCGTGACCCTGCCCGCGGGCGTCGACGACGAGGTGCGCGTAGCCGGCGGCGGCCCAGCGCAGGTCGCGCAGGGCGTGGCCGCGGCCGTTGCCGTATCCGAAGAACTGCACGAGCCCGGGAAGCGGTGTGGTCCGGGTGTGCGGCACGCGCAGCCAGGCGCGGATCTGCGTACCGCCGAAGCCGGCGAAGGTGACCTCGAACACGTCGATCGCGGTCAACCGGGTCGGGTGCGGCTCGATCGTCACGCCGAGCGGATGCTGTCGGGTCTCGTCGAGCGTCTCCGCCCAGAAGGCGTCGAAGTCGGCGGGCTCGGTCTGCGTGGTCGGGGTGTCGACCGTCACGAACTCACCGCGCATCGGAGGCTCCGCTCAACGACGGGGCGCCGACCGGCACGGCGACGGTGCCGCCGGCGGGCACGGTGAGCGTGACCCGGCTGCGCCCGCACTCGACGTCGACCGTGCGGTCCTCGGCGAGGCGGTTGTGCAGCAGCGCCTCAGTGAGGTGCCCGTCCGACCAGGCGACGTCGGCGACGAGGCCGGTGCGCACTCCGATACCCTGCACCTCGCCCGTCGTCCAGGCGGCGGGCAGCGCGGGCAGCAGCCGCACGACGCCGCCGTGGCTCTGCACGAACATCTCGGCGATCGCGGCCGGGAAGCCGAGGTTCGCGTCGATCTGGAACGGCGGGTGCGTGCTGAAGAGGTTCGGCAGCAGTCCGCCCCATTCCGAGCCGTCGACCGGGCCGTGACGCGTGGCATCGCCGTCGAACGGCGTGAGTGCTTCGTCGAGCAATGAAGCGGCGGTCTCGCCGTCGCCGATGCGGGCCCGCAGGGCGATCTTCCACGCCCATGACCACCCCATCGCCCCGGGCCCACGCGCGTCGAGCAGGCGGATGCCGGCGTCGAACAGTTCGGGCGTGCGCTCGCGCGTCGTCACCTCGAGCGGATACATGCCGAGCACGGGGGTGAGGTGGCGGTGCAGCGGCTCGACCTCGACCACGTCAACGGACCACTCGCTGATGCGCCCGTCGGCGCGGATGCCGACCGGGGCGAGGGCGCCGAGCGCGTTCGTGATCTCGGCCGCGAGGGCCGGGTCGTCGAGGTCGAGGGCGTCGATGGCCTGGAGCGCTCGCTCGAGCAGGCCCTGCACGAGCAGCAGATCGGATGCCGACGTCAGGCCGATCGCCGTGCCCTCGCCGTCCGAGGCGACGAACGAGTTCTCCGGAGAGGTGGAGGGGGAGGTGCGCAGGCGTCCGTCGGCGTCGGGCACGAGCCAATCGAGGCAGAACTCGACGGCGCCGCGCAGTACGGGCCAGATACGTGTGCGCAGAAGATCGCGGTCGCCGCCGAACTCGTAGGCGTCCCAGAGGTTGTGGGTCAGCCAGACCCCGCCCATCATCCAGATCGCCCAGCTCGGGGCGCCGTGGCCACCGCCGACCGGCAGCGCCCAGCCCCACACGTCGCTGTTGTGGTGGGCGACCCAGCCCCGAGCGCCGTAGAGCTCGCGGGCGACGTCGGCGCCGTTCTCGGCGAGCTTCTCGACGAGTGCGAGCAGCGGCTCGAAGGAATCGTCGAGACCGAGCACGGGAGCCGCCCAGTAGTTCATCTCGGTGTTGATGTTGATCGTGTAGTTCGACGACCAGGCCGGGCGCAGCTCGGCGTTCCAGATCCCCTGCAGGTTCGCGGCCGGGCTGCCGGCGCGCGAGCAGGAGGCGAGCAGATACGCGCCGAACTCGGCGATCACGGTCGTCTTGAGTGCGAGGTCATCGCCGCGCAACAGGTCGCGCTCGACGTCCCAGGTGCCCTCGCGCCGGCCGTCGATCGCGAACCGCGCCCGCGTCAGCCGCCGCCGGTCGGCGACGTGCTCGTCGAACAGGAAGGCGGCCTCGTGGCGAGCGGCGGCATCCGCCTGTTCCGCCGCGCGGTTCCGGATCGTCTCTCGCGAGACGTTCCGCCACTCCTCCTCGCTCGCGCCGGCCCACCACGACGCGGCACGAGACGAGGAGGAGAGGAGGATCAGCAGGCGCCGCGCGCCGTGGATGGCGACGCCGTCAGCGGTCGTCTCGACACGGCCGTCGGTGCGCCAGGCGACGGACGCGGCGGCGAAGGCGTCGTAGCCCTCATCGTCGGCGTACCGCAGCGGGGTCTGCACCGGTCCTTCGTGCAGAGGAGCCCCGTCGATCGGAGCGACGACGCCGAGCGTCATCCCGCCGTCGCGAACGTCGAGGCCATCGGTGTGCAGGGGAGTGGTCAGCGCGACGGATGCCGTGAACTCGGCGTCGGCGTCCATCTCGATCACGAGGGCCTGCGCGGGGGCCGAGACCCACGAGCGACGGCGCAGCGTGCCGCCGGGGATGCGCAGCGTCTCGAGGAGCACGGCGTCGTCGAGGTCGAGGACGCGCGCGGGGTCGACGGGGCCGGCATCGGCGATCCGCACGTGCAGGTCGCCGAGCGGCAGGTACTCCTGCGAATAGGGTCCCTCGAACGCCATGAGGAGGTCTTCGGCGCGGCGCACGTCGTCGGCGTCGAGCGCCGCGCGCACCGCGGTGAGCCGTGCGGGGCCCGCGCCCGCGGCGAGCACGTCGCGCAGCGCGCGTGCGGGTCCGTCGGGCGTCCCCGACCAGAGAGTGGAGTCGTTGAGGGCATAGCGCGCCTCGGCGCCGCCGAAGGCCATCGCCCCGATCCGTCCGTTACCGAGAGGGGCGGCTTCCTCCCATCGGGTCGCCGGGGCAGCCCACGAGAGCCGGAGATTTCCGGCGGCGGACGAGGGGTTTTCTGCTGCGGAGAGCGACATCGATCTTCCTGTCAAAACCTCGGATGTTTGCTTGCAGTCTCAGCGTATTCATGATTAATTACCGGTGTCAAGTAATTGGTTGGGCCGTCGGGCCCGGCTGTTTCCTGGGGACAACGCGACGGAGCGCCTGGGGTTTCACCGTCGAAACCACCGAGAGGAAATCATGATCGACACCATCCGTTCGACAGCACGGTTGCGATGGGCGGCGGGCTTGGCCGCCGGCGCACTCGTGCTCGGAGCAGGTGCCGCTTCGGCATCCGCAGCATCCGCCACCGAAGTCTCGGCCTCGCCCGTGGCCGACGCCCTGGCGACGGGCCTCGTCGCCACCACGAACACCGACGAGGAGACCCTCGCAGACAAGCCCTACATGGGCTGGAGCAGCTACAGCATGCAGGTCTACGCCGGTAACGGGCAGGCCTGGATCAGCGCCGACCAGATCATCGCGCAGTCCGATGCCATGCACGAGAAGCTGCAGAGCCACGGCTACGAGTACATCAACATCGACGCCGGCTGGAACGGCAGCAACGACGAGTACGGTCGCCCGATCCCGAACGAGACGTTGTACCCGAACGGCCTGCAGGCCGTGATCGACCACGTGCACGGCAACGGCCAGAAGATCGGACTCTACTTCATCCCCGGCATCTCGGAATCGGTCTACGAAGCTGCGTACCCCGTCTACGGCGCCCCCGAGTGCACGACCGCCGACGTCGTCAAGCGGCCCCTGCAGCAGGCCGACTACTGGGGCATCGGCCACCGCATCGACTTCTCCACCCCCTGCGGTCAGGCCTACATCGACTCGATCGCCGACATGCTCGGCGAGTGGGGCATCGACTTCGTCAAGTTCGACAGCGTGACCCCGGGCTCCGGCGTCGGTGACCTCTCCCTCGACGCCCGCGACGACGTCGCCGCGTGGTCGCAGGCGCTGAAGCGCAACAACATCTGGTTCGAGCTCTCCTGGGCCCTCGACATCCGCTACGCCGACTACTGGAAGGAGCACGCCGACGGCTGGCGCATCGACTGGGACGTCGAGTGCTACTGCGAGAACGAGGCTCTCACCACGTGGGACAACATCGCCCGGCTCTTCCCGAAGGCCGCCGAATGGTGGCGTCACGCGGGGCCGAACTCGGGCTGGAACGACTTCGACTCGCTGAACGTCGGCAACGGCAAGATGGATGGCCTCACCAAGGACGAGCGCCGCACCGCGGCCACGTTCTGGGCCGTCTCGTCGGTGCCGATGTACCTCGGCAACGACATGACGAACCTCGACGACTACGGTCTCGAGCTGCTCACCAACGATGAGGTCATCGCCGTCAACCAGGCCGGGCGACCCGCTCACCCCGTCTCGACCGGTTCGTCGCGCCAGACGTGGTTCTCGACCAACCCCGACGGCTCCGTCACGGTCGCGGTCTTCAACCTCGGACGCACGGATGCCGACATCACCGTCTCGCTCGCCGACCTCGGCGTCGAGGGTGAGGTCAAGGTGCGCGACCTCTGGAAGAAGAAGAACCTGGGCAAGGCGACCGGCGAGTTCGTCGCGACCGACGTGCCCGTGCACGGCACCCGCCTGTTCACCTTCACCCCGGCGAAGAGCAGCACGCTCACCCTCAACGACGACGACGCGCGCCTCACCTACGAGGGCGCATGGACGCGCAACGGCGGCGCCGAGGTGCCCGCCCGCGCCCAGGCCCTGACCGTCTCGTCGTTCGACTCGTCGCAGGGCGGCACGGCTCCCGAGGCCGGCCCGTCGAACGTGCGCACCATCAACAACAACGACCCCGGCATCGTCTACAGCGGCACGTGGAGCCAGAGCGGCGGACGCGGCATGGGCGACTACCAGGACGACGTGCACTACAGCGAGGCCAACGGGTCGGCGTTCGAGTACTCGTTCGTCGGCACCGGGATCGATTGGTTCACCGAGACGCACTCCTCTCAGGGCGAGGCCGAGATCTACCTCGACGGCGTGCTCGTCGACACGGTCGACACCTTCCAGGCCGACGGCCGCGGGGTGCAGCAGCAGGTCTACAGCGTGCGCGATCTTCCGAACGGTTCGCATACCCTGCGCGTTGTGAAGAAGTCGGGCCAGTTCATGCTGAACGACCGCCTCGACATCGTGCAGGAGGGTGTGATCGACGTCGATCATCTCGCGTTCGACCGGGCGGCCCCGGCGGATGCCGTCGTCACGCTGCTGCGCGATCCGAGCGAGCTGCAGAGCATCTCGCGCGACGGCACGACTCTCGTCGACGGTACGGACTACACGATCGCGGATGACGAGATCACGTTCGCGAGCGGGTTCCTCGCGGCGCTGCCCGATGGTGACAGCGGTCTCGAGCTGCGGTTCCGCGGAGACTTCCGCGACGACGTGCACGCCACGGCCGACGACGGAGCGGCGGTCTCGTTCACGTTCAGCGGCAAGAGCCTGACGCTGATCGGCGCCACCGGACCCGATCAGGGCACCGCCGAGATCTACCTCGACGGCAACCTGGTCGACACGGTCGATCTGCACAGTGACGCGCGGCTCACGCAGCAGGTGCTCTTCACGCTCGACGGCGTGAAGAAGGGGGAGCACACGATCAAGGTCGTGAAGACCTCGGGCGACCTGCTCCGCTTCGACAGCGTGTCGTACGTGACGCGGTAGCCCGATGAGACCAGGGGTGCGGGCGGAGTGTGTGCCGCCCGCGCCCCTGTGTCGCCGCCTGCATCGGCCAGCCCCACACGACTTCGGAGATTCGACGCGACGAGCCAGGCGAAGCATCCGTTTCCCCGGCGTTTCCCGCCGAATCTCCGAAGCTGTGCTGCGGCCGGCGGCTCGGGGAACGACGGATGCCGTCAGCCGGAGCGGTCAGGCGGATGTTGCCAGAGAACGGATGCCGTCAGGCGGCCCCGGGTGTGATGACCAGTCGCGTGCCCCACGGATCGGCGAGGCGCAGCGCGCGTCCGTCGTCGGCGCCGTCGACGCCGTGCGCGCGGAGGCGGTCGGCGAGTGCCTCGACGTCGTCGCGGGTCGGCACGACGATACGCACATCGCCCAGGCCGAGCGAGGCGGCCCGCGGGCCCGCTCCTGCGCTCTGCCAGGTGTTCATGCCGATGTGGTGGTGGTAGCCGCCGGCCGAGACGAACAGCGCGGTGCCGAGATCGGCGGTGACGTCGAAGCCGAGCACGCCGACGTAGAACGCCTTCGCCGAGGGGATGTCGCCGACCTGCAGATGCACGTGACCGATCGCCGCCGTGTCACCGGCAGTCGCGGCATCCGCCGTCAGCCACTGCTGCAGGAACGCGTTCGGGTCGAGAGCGAGCGAGGCCATCTGCACCCCGCCGTCGGGCAGGACCGTCCATTCGTCGCGCGGACGGTCGTGGTACAGCTCGAGGCCGTTGCCCTCCGGATCGGTGAAGTAGAACGCCTCGCTGACGAGATGGTCGGCGGAGCCGGTGAACGTCTGCGGTACCCGCTCGGCCATCGACAGGAGGGAAGCCGCGAGTTGGTGCTGATCCTGGAACAGGATCGCCGTGTGATAGAGCCCGGCGCCGCGCGGATTCGCGTCCGGCAGATTCTTCTCCTGGCGCAGCCGCATGATCTTCTGCGAACCGCGACCGAGGGTGGCGGTGGCCCCGGACTGGTCGAGCACGTCGAGCGTGACGGCCTGCTGGTAGTACGCGGTCATGGCGTCGAGATCGCGTACGAGCAATTCGACGGTGTCCATCTGGGTGCCGTCGGGCACGGCGCCAGCCGTCGGAACGGATGCCGCGCGCCAGGCGGCGGCTGACGGTGCACTGCTCATCGGATGCTTCTTCCTCGCGGAGATCGTTGACATTTCAACTAACGCGGCGACCCCTCCTCGCATTCCTCCAGGCACCTCGTCAGGAAGCATCCGCTCGCATGCTTTATAGTGGGATCTACCAAGGGGAGTACTCCGCCACGGTGGTTTCGTCATTACGGATGCGTTCGCATCCCGGGCCGCCGGTTCCTGATCGAAGGAATGGAGAAGACTTTGGCGCTGCTGCCGCATACGCCGAGTCTGGAGTCCTCATGGATGTCACCCCCCTGATCTGGATCATCACGATCGCCGTGACGATCGCGTTCTTCGTGTACGAGTTCTTCGCGCACGTGCGCACGCCCCACGAACCGTCGATCGGTGAGTCCGCGCGCTGGTCGATCTTCTACATCAGCCTCGCGCTGCTCTTCGGCGTCGGCATCGGCGTCGTCTCGGGATGGACCTACGGCGGTGAGTACTTCGCCGGGTACCTCACCGAGAAGGCACTGTCGATCGACAATCTGTTCGTCTTCCTCATCGTGATGACCGGGTTCGCCGTGCCGAAGAAGTACCAGCAGAAGGTGCTGATGATCGGCATCGTGATCGCCCTGATCCTGCGCGGCATCTTCATCGCCGTCGGTGCGACGCTCATCGAGAACTTCTCGTGGATCTTCTACCTCTTCGGCGCGCTCCTGCTCGTGCTCGCCTACCGTCAGGCGTTCAGCAACCACGAGAGCAATCCCGCCAACGGCCGGTTCATGACGTTCGTGCGCCGCCACCTGCCGGTCAGCGACGAGTACAACGGAGACAAGCTCACGGTCGTCAAGAACGGCAAGCGATTCGTCACGCCGATGCTGCTCACGATCATCGCGATCGGCTTCATCGACCTCGTGTTCGCGGTCGACTCGATCCCCGCGATCTACGGACTCACCGACCAGGCGTACATCGTCTTCACCGCGAACGCGTTCGCGCTCATGGGCCTGCGCCAGCTGTACTTCCTCATCGGCGGTCTGCTCGAGCGCCTCGTCTACCTGGCACAGGGGCTCGCGGTCATCCTCGCCTTCATCGGTGTGAAGCTCGTCTTCCACGCTCTGCACGTCAACGAGCTGCCCTTCATCAACGGCGGCGAGAACGTGCTCTGGGCGCCCGAGATCCCGATCTGGTTCTCGCTGCTCTTCATCGGTGCGACCATCGCCGTCGCCACCGTCGCCAGTCTCATCAAGACGCGCCGCGATCCCGCGGCCGTCACCTCCGCAACCGATCTCGCCGATCACGACAAATAAAAGGAGCACTCCTTGAACGCCCACTGTTCTGACTCTTCGGACTCTGACAGTACGAGCGCCCGGTTCACCCCGGGCGCGCACCCCTCGACCTCGCAGGTGACCCGCTGATGGGCGATCTGCTCTGGAACATCGCCCTGGTCTTCGCGTTCGTCCTGATCGGCGGTGTCTTCGCAGCGACGGAGATGGCGCTCGTCACGCTGCGCGAGAGCCAGATCAACGCGATCGGCCTGCGCGGCAGGCGCGGGGCGAAGGTCGCGGCTCTGGCCCGCAATCCCAACACCTTCCTCTCGGCCGTGCAGATCGGCGTCACCGTGGCCGGCTTCGCGTCGGCCGCATACGGCGCCACCTCGATCGCCCCGTCCGTCGCACCGCTCTTCGAGTCGTGGGGCGCCGATCCGGCGATCTCTCTCACGATCGCGACGATCGTACTGACGCTGATCATCGCCTACCTGTCGCTCGTGCTCGGCGAACTCGTGCCCAAGCGGCTCGCGATCCAGCGCAATGCGCAGTTCGCGTATGCGGTGGCCCCCGCGCTCAACGGCTTCGCGATCGTCATGCGTCCGGTGATCTGGCTGCTGTCGGTGTCGACGAACGCACTCGTGCGTCTGCTGGGCGGAGACCCGAACAAGACCGGTGAAGAGCTCAGCGACGAGGAGGTGCGCGACATCGTCGCCTCGCATCAGGGACTCCCCGATGACGAGCGCCGTATCCTCGACGACGTGCTCTCGCTCCGTGGACGCCAGATCAGCGAGGTCATGCGCCCCCGCCCCGAGGTGGTCGCGCTCGACGAGACGGCGACCGCCGCCGAGGCGATGGCCCAGGTGCGAGACCTGCCGTTCTCGCGCTACCCCGTCGCCGACAAATCGATCGACGACATCATCGGCTTCGTGCACGTGCGTGACCTGTTCGAGGCCGCGGGCGACGATCCGTCGCGTCCGGTGCAGACGCTGCTGCGCGAGATCCCCTACATCCCGTCGACGGCCCGCGTGCTGCCGACCCTCACGCGCATGCGCGCGGACGGACACCATATCGCGGTCGTCGTCGACGAGTACGGCGGCACCGACGGGCTCGTCACTCTCGAAGACCTGGTCGAGGAGGTCGTCGGCGAGATCTTCGACGAGTACGACGACGCCGAGACGGATCTCCCGGGTGGAGCCGTCGACGGCCGTCTGAACCTCCAGGACTTCGAGGAGGCGACCGGTCTCGAGCTGCCCCGTGGCTCATCCGACACGATCGCCGGGTTCATCACCGAGCAGCTCGGTCGCCTCGCCGTCGTCGGCGACACGGTCGATGTGCCGGGAGCGACGATCCAGGTCACCGAGCTCGACCGCCGCCGCATCGCCCGCGTGCGGGTGACCCCGCGCGCGGAGGAGGAGGCGGCCCCGATCGCCTGATCGCCGCCCCCTCTTCTCGCCGAACAGAGAGAATCGGATGCCGCGACGGCGGGCGGGGGAACGCGACGTGCACCTGGCGTGCCGATACTCTGGCCGGGACATCGATACGGGGGACACTTCCATGCGCACTTCTCGACTCGCCCTGCTCGCCGCCGCTGCCGGCCTCCTCGCCACGGCGCTCACGGGGTGCACCTTCTCGGCATCCGCCACCGCCTCGCCCGACGAGATCGCGACGCTCGCGGAGGACGCGCTCGAGACCGAGATCGGCCAGCGCCCGGAGATCGACTGCGGCGACGACAGCATCCCGCTCGAAGAGGGCTCCGTCGTGCCGTGTCTGCTGACCGATCCCGCAACGGGCTCCGAGTTCGACGCCGACGTCACGCTGTCGAAGGTCGACGGCACGAACGTCACGGTCTCGGTGCAGGTCGCGGATACCCCGAACAACGCTCCCGCACCCGACCCGAGCGAGAGCCCCGCCACCGATGCAGGCGGCACCCTGACGCTGACCGCCGAGGAGATCGGCGTCACCGCTGCCCGGGCGCTGACCGACGCCGCCGTGCTCCCGAGCCCGAGCGTGCTCTGCCCGGGAGGGTCGCACGAGGTGTCGAACGGCTACAGCCTGGAGTGCACGGCGATCCAGGGCGGCGATCAGTACGCCGCGACCGTCACGATCTCCGAGATCGAGGGGTCGTCGTACTCCGTCAACGTCGTGATCCCGGAGCTCGCCGGCTGATCAGGCTCGCCGGTCGAGCCCTCAGGTCGCGAAGAGGACGCCGGTCGCCGTTTCGGCCGCCGACCACAGCGCCGCTCCGGTCGCGGGTGAGCGCACGGCCTCCGAGGCGGCGACTCGCTTCGGTGCACCCCGGAACTCGAGCAGGCCGCCCGGACCCCAGTAGTCGCCGCCCACGGCATCCGTCGCCGTCGCCGCGTGCACGATCGGTAGCGCTCCGCCGTCCTTCCCCTGCACGACGATGCGCATCGGTGCTGCCAGAGCTCGAATCGGGCGGGAGCCGGTGGCCAGACCCGGGCGTTCGGGGGTGAGCGGATCGACCGCGTAGCCCGGGTGCGCGCAGAGTGCCGAACGCCCGGAACCCGACCACCGACGATCGAGCTCGAATGCGAACGCCATGAGTGCCGCCTTCGAGCGGCCGTACTGACGCAGCGACGATCCGCGCCAGGGTGCGGTGATCCGCGCGGGCTCGAGCTGCGCGAAACGGTGCGCGAGCGAGCCGACCGCCACGACCCGGGCATCGGGCGCGAGTACCCGGTCGAGCTGCGCGATCAGCGCGAAGTGCCCCAAGAAGTTCGTGCCGACCATGAGGTCGAGTCCGTCGGCGGTGCGGGCATCGGGTGTCGCCGCCTTCACACCGGCGTTGCAGATCACCGCGTCGAGCGTCTCGCCGACGTCGGATGCCGCGTGCGCGACGCTCTCGAGCGATCCGAGGTCGAGCGTCAGCACGCGCAGATCGGCGTCGGCCACCCGACCGTGCACCGCGTCGACAGCCGTCGCCGCTCGCTCGGCGGAGCGGCATCCGAGCAGCACGCGCGCCCCGCGGGACGCGAGCTGCTCGACGCACCAGTAGCCGATGCCGGCGTTCGCCCCGGTGACGAGGATCGTGCGGCCGCGCAGGTCGGAGGAGTCCATCTCCCCAACCTACGCGGCCGTCGTTCCCGCCGATGCGGGAGAGCGGATGCCGCGGCTACGCCGAACGCCGCGAGACGAGCCCCGCGACGATGTCCACCAGCACGAACCCCACGAGGGTCCAGCCGACCAGCGGCAGCCACAGGCCCACAGCAGTGCCGACCGCCGCGACGACCGCCAGCCCCCACCACGGAGCATCGCGCAGCAGCCCGGGCGCAGGTAGCGCGCCACCGAATCTCCGTGTCGACCGCGGCGGTCGTCTCTTGCCCCACATCACGTACCCGAGCACGACCATCCCGGCGATCGCTACCGCGATCACGAACAGCACGATCTGGTTCGCGAGACCGAACATCACGCCCATGTGCAGATCGACGCCCCACCGCGCCAGCTTCGCCGGCAGGGAGAACTCTGCGAAGTTGACCCGGTCGACGACCTGCATCGTGGTGCCGTCGATCGCGACGGAGTCGACCTCGGTGGGGTAGCTCGTCTTGATCCCGCGCACGACCCACGCCGAGCCCGGCGCGGCGGGAGGGGCGATCTCCACGAGCCCGGTGTCCACGTTCGTGCGCTGGGCGATCGCGAGCACCGCATCGAAGGTCGCGGGGTTCGCCGCGCCCGTCGGTGCCGACACGGTCCCGTGATGCCCGGCATGCTCGTCGACCGGGGCATTCGCGCCGTCGAGCGCGGTCGTGAGCTGTGGCGTGCCCCAGTCGAGCGAGGCGCGCAGGTTCGAGACGTTCGCGCCGGCGAACTGCGACCACGTGATGCCGGTCGCCGAGAGGAACAGCGCGCCGAGAACGACCCAGACACCGGCCGACGCGTGCCACCCGAACGCCCGGCGGTATCCGGTGTGTTTCGGGTTCGGACGCATCAGATCGCGCTTCGCGCGTGCCGTGCGGATCCGGATGATCCACAGCGCGAGCCCCGCGAGCACGACGATTCCTAGCCAGGATGCCGCCAGCTCGCTGTAGAAGCGTCCGGCCTCACCGAGCTGCAGGTTGCGATGCAGGTTCGAGATCCAGGTGCGAAGCGGCAGCGCACCGCTCGTGCCGTACACCGTGAGGTCTCCGCGGATCTCGCCCGTGCCCGGGTCGACGAACACGGCGCGCGACTCGCTCGCTCCGAGTCCCTCCTGCGCGAACATGATGCGGGTCGTATCGCCCGCCTCCGGCGCAGGACGCACGGCCGACAGCGTCGCCTCGTCGCCGGCGTGCTGCTCGGCGACCTCGATCTGCGCGGCCAGCGTGAGCGGATCGTCCGTCGCCGGCGCATGCAGTTCGCGGGCGTACACGACCTGCTCGAGCGTCGGCGCGAGCGCATAGAGCGCACCGCTGAGCGCCGCCACCAGGATGAACGGCCCCACCAGGATGCCGGCGTAGAAATGCAGCCGCAGCATCAGCGCGCCGAACCAGCGGGGCCGATGGCGGCGCGAAGGGGGAACGGATGCCGGTGCCGGAGGTGCGTCCATGATGCTCACGAGGTCGCTCCCAGCAGCGTCTCGCCGATGAACCCGCCCTCGCGGCATCCGGGTGGGAGGGCGAACACGGCCGAGCCGATCGGCGTCGTCCACTCGTTGAGCAGATCGAGGTCGGCGAGCCTCTGCTGCATGGGTGTGAACTGACGGTCGATGTCTGCCTGGAACGACACGAAGATCAGCCCCGACTCCGACACGCTCGAACCCGCCGGCCGCTCGTCGTAGTTGTACGCGCGACGGAAGATCTTCTCGCCGTCGTCACCGCGCGCCCGCCGCATGTGAGCGAACTGCGGGATCACGGGAAAACCCGCCGCGCCCGTGGCGTCGAAGTCCGGTTCGTCGAACTCCTGCGTGCCGGTGAGCGGTGCGCCGTTCGCGAGCGTGCGGCCGACGGATGCCTCGCGCCCGCTGCGATCCAGGCGATCCCATTTGTCGAGGTCCATGCGGGTCCGCCGCACGACCATCCCGGTGCCACCCGCCATCCATCCGTCGGCCACCCAGACGACGGAGTCGAACTCGGTCGTGCCCGGTTCGGGGTTGGCGGTGCCGTCGACCTGGCCGAACAGGTTGCGCATGGTCGTGCCCGGGCGCTCGGTGCCGTACGCGCGGCGGAAGCCCTGCTGGCTCCAGCGCAGCGACGCGAAGCTGCGGGCGTCCTTCAACAGCATCCGCGCCGCGTGCGCGACGGTGAGCGGATCGTCGGCGGCGATCTGCAGCAGCAGGTCGCCGTCGGAGAATTCCGGCTGCAGACGATCGATCGAGAATGCCGGCAGGGGAGCGAGCCACGTCGGCGCCGCGCCCGCCGCGCGTGCGACGAGGCCCGGGCCGAAACCGAACGTGACGGTCAGGCGTGCGGGGGCGGCGGCGAGCTCCGGTTCGGAGTCCGCGAGTGCCGCCTTCCCCTGCGTGAGCCGGGCGGCATCGTCGGTCAGGATGCGGAGCAGCCGGGTGAGGCCGTCGCGATCCGTCGTGTCGAGCAGATCGAGGGCGAGGAACAGTCCGTGCGCCTGCGCTGCGGTGTCGATCCCGGCTTGATGCGTGCCGTGGAACGGGACGGTCTCCTCGCCGTTCATCGGCGTCGAAGCGGGGGCTGCGGTTCCGGCATCCTGCCGGTTCAGGGCGTAGTCGACCCCGATCGCCGCGACCGCGCCGACACCGGCGACAGCGCCTCCGAGGAGGAACTGCCGCCGGGTCGACCCGGAGCGATCGGAGCGCGCACCCTCGGTGCGCGGGGGCATCAGTGGTCCATGCCCTCGTGGTCGTCGCCCTCGTAGTTCTCGTTGGCGCCGGAGTAGTCCTTCACCGGAGCCGAGAACTCGTAGGTCGAGTCGTCCGCGAATGTCAGTGTGACGGAGACCTCGTCGCCCGCGGTGAGTGCGCCGGCGAGACCCATCAGCATGATGTGGTTCGCGCCGGGCTCGAGCTTCAGCGAGCCGCCGGCGGGGATCGAGAACCCGCCCTCGATCTCGCGCATCACCATCTCGCCCGCCTCGTTCTCGACGGTCTCGTGCAGTTCCACCATGCCGGCGGCCTCGGTCTCGGCCGACACGATCGTGACGGCATCCGTGCCGCTGTTGGTCAGCGTGCCGAATGCCGCGGACATGTCTTCGTCGGTCGCCTTGACCCAGGCGTCCTCGATGGTGACGGTCTCACCCGCCGGTGCCGACTCGGCGGGAGCCTCGGTCGCCGCGCACCCGGTGAGTGCGAGCAGTGAGACGGCGACGAGCGCGGTCAGACGGAACAGGTTGTTCGTAGGGGTGTTCATGGAAATGCCTTTCACTTCTGGTCCGCGGCGTCGCCCTCGGCGGACGCGGCGGGTGCCGTCTTCGGACGGCGGAGGGTTCGATAGAGGACGAGGGCGACGACGGCGATCGTCGCGCCCGCGCCGCCGACGAGCAGCGCACGCAGGCCGCCGTCGGTCTCATCGGTGGACTGGTCCGTGGACTCATCCGAGGCATCCGGAACGTACGCGGGGGCGTCGGCGTCCGTCGGCGCCCCCGCCGTCATCGGTTCGGCGTCGCCGATCGTGAACGGCACGATGCCCGAGATCGGATGCCCGTCCTCCGAGACCACCTGCCAGCGCACCTGGTAGCCGGCGTCGGGCATTCCGGGCTCGACCGCAGCGGTGACGGTGTTGCCCGAGACCTCCACGTCGCCGGTCGCCCAATCGCGGCCGCTCTCGTCGATCACGAGCACGACGGCGCCCTGGGTGGAATCGCCGAGCACGAGCAGTTCGCCCGAATAGGTCAGGGTGATGCTCTCGGGCGCCGTGGCCAGATTCTCGTCGGCTTCGGGCGTGCTGTGGACGAGCGAATCATGGGCGGATGCCGGCACGGCCGTCGCGAACACCGCGACAGCCGCCACCGCCATCCCGACCGCGAATCTGCGGACAGGGGACATGGATGACAGACCTCTCAACGGGCGCCGGGAACCGACGCCGCATGTGCGTTCGGATGCCCGCGCGGCAGCGTGCCGACGCGGGCGTGATCACCGCCCGGCGCAGAGGTGGCCGGGGGTGCGGATCAGATCGCGGAGGAGAGGGGCGGGGCTCGACCGCGCAGGGTCGAGAGCAGCAGCGCATCGCGCAGGGCGACGGGGGACGAGAAGACGGAAGGCGCCGCGAGCGGGCGCACGGGCGCGACGAAGGTCGTCGAGGCGACGCGTCGCTGCACCCAGCGGATGCTCTGCTGCGCCAGGTCGCGCAGACCGAGGAGCAGCCTCTCGCCGCGATGCAGAGCGGCGATCGTGAGGACGGCGGCGACCACGTGGCCGATCCACATCGTGCCGTCGGCGACGACCGCATCCGGGATCGCGCCTGCGGCCGGGAGCACGAGCGGGGCACCGTGCACGTGCGGGGCGACGACGCCCGAGGGTGTGATCGTGCCGAGCACGAAGAGCGTGTGGAACAGGAACTGGCTGACCGCGACCGAGATGCTCAACCGGATGACCGAGAGCCGACGGCCGGCGAGCAGCACGCTCACCATGAACGAGAGCACCCACGGCACGACGATTCCGAGCGGCCCAGGCATCGCCCCGCCCGCGGTGACGTGCCCGGCCAGCGCGACGAAGATCGCCACGGCGGATGCCGCGAACCCGCGCAGGACGGCGGGTCTTCTGGACGGGTGCACGCGTCCATTCTGTCAGGTCGTCCGCGTTCCCCGACCCGCGCTGAGCACCCCGAACGAGAGACCGACCAGAATCTGACGATTTCCCGATCCGGCCTCGTTCCGCGTAACGAATCGCCCGGTCACTCGTCTCTTCCGTGGGGGATGGGTGCGCAGCAAGGGGCTTCGCACTGGGGAGGAATGATCATGCACGCGAAGAAGAAGATAGGGCGCATCGTCCGTGGAGGTGCGGCCGTCGGGCTCGCGCTGGCGGTGTCGATTCCGGCCGCAGGATGGGCCGCGGTGGCACCGGACTCCGGGCCGACCGCCGGTGGTACGACCGTCGAGATCGACTGCGGTGTCGTCCCGTCGATCGACCTGTTCACCGCCGGGGGGATGAACGCGATGATCGTCACCGACGATGACGCCGTGCTCACCTGGGGCGAGGACCGATGGGGGGCGACGGCTCAGGGCGGGAACAGCGCCCCGTGGGCCATCGCCCGGGGGGAGATGCCCGCGGACGCCGACGTCGTCTCCGTCGCCTACGGCCAGCACACCGGCTACGCGGTCACCGCCGACGGAGAGATCTACGCCTGGGGGATGAACGCATCCGGGCAGATCGGGATCGGCTCGTACGCCCAGTGGGAGTATTCGACTCCGGTGAAGGTGCACCGAGGTGAGATTCCCGCGGGAGTGAAGGCGACCGAGGTGGTCTCCGGTTCGGGGCACGTGTCGGTGCTCGCAGACAACGGCTGGGTGTACAGCTGGGGTGAGCCGTCGAGCGGAAACGGCACCAACATCATCCAGACCGAGCCCGTCGCGCTCGCGCAGGGGCAGATCCCTGCCGGTGTGACGATCACCCAGATCGCCAAGGGCAACGGCAACGGATACGCCCTGGGCAGTGACGGATGGATCTACGCGTGGGGGTCGAACTTCCTCGGCGCGACCGGTGACGGCAGCGGTGACTCATCCAGTTCGGTCGTTCGCACGACTCCGGTGCGCATCAGTCAGGGTGCTGTGCCCGCCGGCGTCACCTTCACCCAGGTGGCCGCGGGGTCGTACAACGCCTACGGCGTCGGCACCGACGGGCGCGTCTACTCCTGGGGGAACAACGGCAACGGTGCGCTCGGCATCGGCGACACCTCGGTGCAGTGGGTGACCGAACCCGTGCTCATGGGCGCAGGGGAGATCCCGGCCGGCGTCACGGTCGCGAAGGTCGTGTCGAGCGAACTGCACGCGATGCTGCTCGCCGACGACGGCAACACCTACAGCATCGGACTCAACTCGTCGGGTCAGCTCGGCAACGGCGGCACCACGAACGCCGCGGCGCCCGTGCGCGTCGACATGGCGGATGTTCCGGCCGGAGTCGCCTTCACCGATCTGGCGATCGACTATCGCGCGTCGTACGCCCTCGGCACCGACGGTCGCCTCTACACGTGGGGTGCGCTCGGTGCGGGCGAACCGCCGCTGCTCGGCAGCATGGCGACCGCGGGGACGACGCGTCCTGCCCTCGCGGTGAGCTTCGGCGTGACGGAGGTCACCTTCGACGGCATCCCGGGAACGGATCTCGATGCGTCGGGTTGCCCGATCACCGTCGTCACGCCGCCGCATGGCGACGGCCCGGTCGACGTGGTCGTCACGGCGGGCCTCATCGCCGGGACGACGCCCACGGGGTACCAGGCGCCGACGACCTACCCCGGCGGGTTCACCTACACCGAACCGCCCGTGATCGTCACGCCGACCCTGCCCGGCGGCACGGTCGGGCAGGACTACTCGCAGGTCGCCGAGACCACCGGGCCGGGACCGATCACCCTCGCCGTCACGGCGGGAGCGCTGCCGCCGGGGCTGACGCTCGACCCCACCACGGGTGTCGTCTCGGGTACGCCGACCACCGCGGGCAGCTACACGTTCACCGTGACCGCGACCAACCAGTACGGCACCGATACGCAGGGGTACACGATCGTCATCGACGACGTCGTCGTGCCGCCGACCTCGACGCCGTCTCCGACGACGACGCCGCAGGGCGCGACATCGAATCCGTCAGCCGGCGGGCCGACCGCTGGGGCGACGAGCGCAAGCGGTGGCCTCGCGATCACCGGCGGCACGATGGCCTTCGCGGGTGCCGCCGGTCTGGTCGGTGCACTCTTCACGATCGGCGCCAGTGCCTACCTGATCGTCTCGCGTCGACGGGCTCGCGCCGGTTCGTGAGCGTGGTGGAACAGGAATGAACGAGGGGCGTCAGATTTCCTGACGCCCCTCGTTGCTCTAGACGGGCCCTCCCCGGGGCCCTCAGTGATCTCCCCGATCACGTCGGTGCCTCGGGCACCACACCCGAGGGGCGGCGGTCCCCACATGCCGCCCCTCATCTCCCTCCGGGGATCCGGCCTCACTCAGGCGATCACGTGCACGGCGCCGCCGACGATGATCGTCAGGAGAGTGGTCCAGGCGACGATCGCGAGTCCCTGCCAGAAGAGGATCCGCGACTTGCTCACGCCGGCCGCGGCGAGCATCGTCGCGGTGAACTGCGTCGGCAGGAGCAGCGGGCCGAGCAGGCTCACCCCGGGAACGCCGTAACGATCGAGCGCGTTCTGGAACTTCTGCTTGCGCGGGCTCGCCGCCGTGCCCGGAGTCTCGACCGCCGATGCGTCGCCGCCGGCCGCGACGAGCTGGCGCGAGCGGTTGCGCTGCACGATCGCCTGTCGTGCGCCGGAACCGGCGAGCACGAGCACCAGCACGCAGAGGAAGTTGCCGACGATGCCGGCGAGGGCGGCGACGATCGGGTGGATGCCGCCGATGATGCCGATCGAGGCAGCGCCCTCTCCCTCGATGAACGGGACGGCGCCGGCGAGGGCGACGATGAGCGGCTGCACGAGGTCGGGCACCTGGGCGACGAGGTTCTGGAAGGTCTCGATGAGGTTCATGGATCCAGTTCATCCGCTGCCGTCCGATCGCGGCAGTGCCGCGGTGTCACCGGAATGCACGCGCTCCGCACGCCCGAGGGGTGACAACTGTCACGGCTCTAGGGTGGTGGGGTGAGCACCCCCTCGTCACCCGGAGCCCGCCAACTCGCGCGCGGCATCATCGCCACCTGGTGGTACACGGTGTCGGGCGTGCTGTTCCTCGAACTCATGCTGGTGTTCTTCTGGACGGTGCTCGCGTTGGCCGAGCCCGCGAGCATCGTGCCCGGCATGATCGTGGCCGTCGGCGGCCTGATCTGGTGGGCATCCACCGCCCTCCTCCTGCGGGACTACCGGCATCGTGTCGATGCCGAGCCCGGCGTCGCGTGGCGGAGCATCCTTCTGCCGATGACCGTCGCGGTGGCGTTCGGCGTGGTCGCGGGCATCGCTCTCGGCAGTTGGCAGCTCGCGCTCATGCCCATCGTGCAGTCGCTCGCGCTGCTCAACTGGCCGGCCGGTGTGCGGTACCGCGTGACCATCGCGGCGGTGCTGGTCATGGGGGCGCTCGGATTCATCGATGCCCACGACGAGGCGGCAGCCGTGTGGTGGATGCCGATCTTCTACACCACGCTCCTGCCGATCATGACGGTGAGCACGCTGTGGTGGTGGGATGTCCTCAATACGCTCGACCGCGCCAGAGCCTCCGAGGTCAGGCTCGCGGCCACCCAGGAACGTCTGCGCGTCGCCACCGACGTGCATGACCTGCAGGGGCACCATCTGCAGGTGATCGCGCTGCAGCTCGAACTCGCCGAGCGACTCATGCCGGTCGATGCGGATGCCGGCATGGAGCAGCTCCGCGCCGCGCGTGCCAGCGTCGACGACGCACGGCAGGGCACGCGCGACCTCGCCACCCGCTTCCGCTCCGTGCCGCTGGGCGACGAACTCGCCAACGCCCGCGACCTGCTCACCGCCGCGGGCCTCGAGGTCGAGGCGCGCATCCCCCCGGACGCGGCATCGGCCCCGGCATCCGCCCTCGGACCCGTGATCCGCGAGACGACCACGAATGCGCTGCGCCACGGGGGCGGCGCGCGGGCGCGGCTCTCCCTGGCCCGGGACGGATCGGACTGGCGGTACACGATCGCGAACGACCGTGTCGAGGGCGAGATCTCGGATACCGGGGGCTCCGGTCTGGACGGCATCCGTCGCCGTCTCGCCGAGGTCGGCGGCGCGCTCGACGTGCACGACGACGGCGAGGAGTTCGTCGTCACCGCGACCGTCCCGGCGGAGGAGGCGCGATGATCCGCGTGCTGCTGGCCGATGACGAGGGCATGATCCGGTCGGCGCTCGCCGCGTTGCTGCGACTCGAAGACGACATCGACGTGGTTGCGGAGTGCGGCGACGGCGATGAAGCGGTGGCCGAGGCGCTGCGCCTCGAACCCGACGTGTGCCTGCTCGACCTCGAGATGCCGGGCCTCGACGGCGTGCAGGTCGCCGAGCGGCTGAACCGCACCATCGTGACCCGCTGCGTCGTCGTCACCCGCCACGCGCGGCCGGGGGTGCTGCGCCGTGCGCTGGCATCGGGGGTGTCGGGCTTCCTGCCCAAGTCCCGCGGAGCGAACGAGGTCGCAGCGGTCATTCGCAAGGTCGCGGCCGGGGGCAAGTACGTCGATCCGGAGATCGCCGCCGATGCCCTCAGCGACGAGCGTTCGCCGCTGACCGATCGCGAGCTCGACGTGCTGCGCGCCGGGCGACGCGGCGAGACGACCGGGCAGATCGCCCGCACCCTCTCCCTCGCTCCGGGCACCGTGCGCAATCACGTCTCGGCGATCCTCGGCAAGCTCTCGGTCGCGACCCGCCAGCAGGCGGTTCTCCTCGCCGAGGAGCGCGGGTGGATCTGACCCGCCTATCCTGGGAATCATGACCTCCGCTGCTGCCACTCCCTCGGTTCTGTTCGTCTGCGTGCACAACGCCGGGCGCTCGCAGATGGCCGCAGGATTCCTGCGCGACATCGCGGGAGACCGCATCGAGGTGCGCTCGGCCGGATCGATGCCCGCCGACGCGATCAACCCGGTCGCGGTCGAGGCGATGAGCGAGCTCGGCATCGACATCACCGCAGAGCAGCCGAAAGTGCTCACGACCGAGGCCGTCCAGGCATCCGATGTCGTCATCACGATGGGGTGCGGTGACGCCTGCCCGTTCTTCCCCGGCAAGCGCTACGAGGACTGGAAGCTCGACGACCCGGCCGGTCAGGGGATCGACGCGGTGCGTCCGATCCGCGACGAGATCCGCGCACGGATCGAGAGCCTCGTCTCCGAACTCCTCTGATCGCCCGCGCGCCTCAGCGCGCGTGATCGTGGTCGCGGTCGTGCTCGTCTTCGTGGCCGTCCTCCAGGATCATCCCGACCGACGTCGCGCAGGCGTCGCCCTGCCAGGCCTCCCACCCCTCGCGCACGGCGAATGCGGCGATGACGAGGCCGGCGACGGCATCCGCCCACCACCATCCGAGCAGGCTGTTCAGTACGAGACCCGCGAGCACGGCGGCCGAGAGATACGTGCAGATGAGGGTCTGCTTCGAGTCGGCGACGGCGGTGGCGGAGCCGACCTCGCGGCCCGCGCGGCGCTCGGCGAGCGATAGGAACGGCATGACCGCAACGCTCACCGCCGTGAGGACGATGCCGATGGTGCTGTGCTCGGGGCGCTCAGCGGTGGCGAGAGCGAGCAGGGAAGTCGTCGTGACATACGCGGCGAGCAGGAAGAACGCGACGGCGATCACCCGCAGGGTGGGCTTCTCCCACCTCTCGGGATCGCGCCTGGTGAACTGCCAGGCGACAGCCGCTGCCGACAGCACCTCGATCGTCGAGTCGAGCCCGAACCCGATCAGGGCCGTCGACGAGGCGACGGTTCCCGCGGTGATGGCGATCACGGCCTCGACGAGGTTGTAGCCGATCGTGATCGCGACGATCAGGCGGATGCGCCGGTGCAGGGTGTCGCGCCGTCCCCGCGTGAGTGCGGCCGACATCAGCAGGTGCACCCCTCGCCGTCGCAGCATCCGGGTTCGACGATCAGCACGACCCGCAGGAGCTCGTCGAGCGCGGGCGCCAGGTGCGGGTCGGTGAGCCGGTAGCGGCTACGTCGTCCATCGGGAACGCTCTCGACCAGGCCGCAGCTGCGCAGGCAGGCGAGGTGGTTCGACATGACCTGGCGAGAGACCCCGAGGCCGTCTGCGAGGTCCGCGGGGAAGGAGTCGCCGGCGCGCAGAGCGAGCAGGATGCCAGCACGGGTCGGGTCCGAGAAGGCGTGCCCCAGGCGGGCGAGGGCCGCGGTGTGCGAGAGCGTGGCGGTGGTCATGGTCTGAGAGTACATTTTTCTCTGAATTAATCAAAACGTGTACTCAGGGGCATCCGTCATCGCGTCGTCGAGGCGTCCGACGTCCTGCGAGAATGGACGTGCCGAAGTCCCGAACCGAGGAGCCAACGTGCAGTTCATCTCCACCCGCGGCGGCATGCAGCCGCAGCCGTTCAGCGAGACGCTGTTGGAGGGCCTCGCCCCCGACGGAGGGCTCGCGGTCCCGGCCGAGATGCCGACCGTCGACACCGAGACGCTCGAGCGCTGGCGAGCGTTGACCTACCCGCAGCTCGCGACCGAGGTGCTCGGCCTCTTCGCCACCGACATCCCGCGCGAAGACCTCGCGCGCATGACCGAGGCGGCCTACGCGCCGTTCCCGGGCGATGTCGTCCCGCTGCGCTCGATCGGCGACGGACTCACGCTCGTCGGCCTCTCGGAGGGTCCCACGCTCGCCTTCAAGGACATGGCGATGCAGTTCCTCGGGCAGGTGCTCGAGTACGCGCTGGAGCGCAAGGGGTCCGTGCTCAACATCCTCGGAGCGACCTCGGGCGACACCGGATCCGCCGCCGAGCACGCGCTGCGCGGCAAAGACCGCGTCTCGGTGTTCATGCTCTCGCCGCAGGGCCGCATGAGTGCGTTCCAGCGGGCTCAGATGTTCTCGCTCGACGACGACAACGTGCACAACATCGCGATCGAGGGTGTCTTCGACGACTGCCAGAACCTCGTCAAGCGCCTCGCGGGTGACCTCGACTTCAAGCGGGCGCAGAACCTCGGAGCCGTGAACTCGATCAACCTCGCGCGCATCATCGCGCAGATCGTCTACTACTTCTGGGCGTGGCTGCGGGCGACGGATGCCGAGGGCCCGACCGAGGTGTCGTTCACGGTGCCGTCGGGCAACTTCGGCAACATCTGCTCCGGTTTCTTCGCGAAGCAGATGGGGTTGCCGATCCGTCGTCTCGTGCTCGCCGCCAACGAGAACAACGTGCTCGACGAGTTCTTCCGCACCGGTGTCTACCGGCCGCGCAACGCCGCGCAGACGCTGGCCACGTCGAGCCCGTCGATGGACATCTCGAAGGCCTCGAACCTCGAGCGCTTCATCTTCGAGCTCGTCGGTCGTGATCCCGAGCGCGTCGTCGAGGCCTGGCGCGACCTCGACGAGCAGGGCTACTTCGACTTCGCCGGCGATCAGCCGCGCTTCGCGCTCGAGTACGGGATCGTCAGCGGCACATCGACGCACGCCGACCGCCTCGAGACCATCCGTTCGGTCTACGCCTCGACCGAGGAGATCATCGATCCCCACACCGCCGACGGCGTGAAAGTGGCGCGCCAGTACGTGGAGGAGGGTGTGCCCATGCTCGTTCTCGAAACCGCGAAGCCGCACAAGTTCGCCGAGACGATCAACGAGGCGATCGGCGTGGAGCTCGACTACTCGAAGGAACTCCGCGAGATGCTCGGCGCACCGCAGCACGTGACGGAGATGGCCGACGACGAGCATGCGCTGCGGGCGTTCATCGAGGCGAACGCCCTGCGCTGACCCGCTGGGTCCCTGAGCCTGTCGAAGGGCCCCAGCATCACGAGAGGGTCACGCCTCGGGGTCGCCGTGCAGCATCCACGCGATGCCGAAGCGGTCGACGAGCATCCCGAACGTGCCACCCCACGGGGGAACGTCGAGCGGCATGGTGATCGTCGCGCCGTCGGCGAGCCGGTCCCAGACCTCCTGTGTGCGGGCCCGCGTGTTGCCGCTGAGTGAGACCGAGATCCCCGCAGGCTCCTCGTACGGCATTCCATCAGGGGTGTCGGATGCCATGAGCACCAGGCCGTCGGGTGTGGTGAGCTGCGCGTGCATGATCAGGTCCCGCTGGCTCGGATCCTGGACCATGTCGGGGAAGTCGCCGAACACGGTGATGTCGAGGTCGCCGCCGAGCACGCTTCGATAGAACTCCATCGCGGAGCGGGCTTCGGTGCGGAACGACAGGTACGGGTTGAGATTCGCCATGACTGCTCCTGAGAAGAGGGATGCCTGCGGGCCGAGGCACGCCCAGTCTGCGTCGGTCGGCCACCGCGCACAAGGGAGATCTGCGGGTGCATCCCGGTTCAGGAGGGGAGGGCGCGCACCGCGGCGGTGAGCACCTGCGGGACGGTCGGCACGCCCTCGGCGCGGAAGACCGTCTCGCCGTTCGCCGCACGGATGATGACCGTCGGGGTGAAGCGGATGTCGAGGGACTCGGCCGCGTCCGGATCGCGGGCCACGTCGATCTCGGTGACGGTCGCATCCGGCAGGAACCGCACGGCGTCGGCGAGGACCGCGCGAGTGCGTGCGCACGCGCCGCAGAACGCCGATGTCACGAGCGTCAGCTCCATGCGCGTCTCCTCTCGATGGAAGCGTCGACCGGTGCAACCGCGAGACGCGGGATCGTGTTCCCGATGCACGATCGGGAGTGCGCCCCTCACGAATCCCGCGACGCCGCCCGAGGATGCAGCACGCCCGAGGCGGCCCCGAGCACCGCTCCGACGATCGTGTCGACGATCCGCTCGCCCGCGACGTCGAGCGACCCGATGCTGCCGGTCGCTGCGCCCGTCAGCAGCAGCACGAGCGGGGTGATGAACACGAGGGCGAGGGCGTAGTGGCGCACGACGACGAGCTCGATCGCGAACTGCAGCAGCCCGAGCAGCAGGGCCAGCCAGATGCCGGCCGGGTGCAGGAGGGCGAGGAGGACGTAGAGGCCGGCGCCGACCACGGTGCCGAGCATCCGATGCAGTCCGCGCTGGAAGGCGGCGCGTCGTGCAGCGGCCACGCCGATCACGGCGACGGCCGACCCGACGATCCAGTAGGTGCGCTCGGGGTCGACGACGAGACCGAGCAGCACGCCGACGATCGAGACGACCGCCACGCGGATCAGGAGCATCCGCGAATCCGCGTTCCAGGCCGGTCCGGGCAGGAGCTCTCGCAGCGGACGCGCCCGGATCCGTCGGATGCGGGGGAGCGCAAGCGGCGCGAGGGCGACGAGGTACGAGAACACGCAACCGCCGGTGAGAGCAGCGAGATAGACGAGCGGCGGGATCACCCCGGAGGAGACGACGTGGGCGGACAGACCGTAGACCAGCACGAAGAACAGCGGGCCGGGAGGGCCGAGCCGGAAGCCGAATGCCAAAGCCGCGCTCACGGTCGCGACCACCACGACACCGATGCTCACGACGAGGGTGTCGCCCGCGACGAGGATGCCGAGGGCCGCGCTCAGCAGCAGCGAGACGGCGACGATCGGCAGCACGCGCGCACGATCGACGACCGCGGCGGAGCCCGCGTAGAGCACCGTGAAGGCACCGGAGGCGGCGATGTAGCCGAGCGGTGCCTGGCCGACGACGGTCAGCACGGCGATCGGTGCCGCGATGCAGATCGCGGCCTGGAGGGCGAGGGGCCAACGCGGTCCACGGGAGGGGGCGAAGGCGAAGAGGCTCACCCTTCCATTCTCCCCCTCGCTCCTGCGGAGCCGGACACGGTCGATACGATGGCGAACGTGACCCCCACCGTGCGCCCCGGCATCGACGAACGCCTCTCGCGGATGCTCAGGCTGCCGACCGTGTCGGCCGAGCTCGAAGAGCGCGGACGGGAGCCGTTCGACGCCTTCGTCGCCCTCATCGCCGAGTTGTACCCGTTGACGCACGAGAATCTCGCACTCGAGCGCCACACCGATTTCGGTCTGCTCTTCCACTGGCGCGGGCGGGCCGCGGCATCCGATGGGCCGGTCGTGCTGATGGCTCATTACGATGTCGTCCCGGTCGACGAGAGCGACGCCTGGACGCATCCTCCCTTCGCCGGCGTGATCGCCGATGGCGTCGTCTACGGGCGGGGCGCGCTCGACGACAAGGGGCCGCTGATCGTCGTGCTCGAAGCCGTCGAGAACCTGCTCGCCGACGGCTTCGTCCCCGCGCGCGATGTCTACCTGTCGTTCGGCGGCAACGAGGAGACGTACGGTCACGCGGCGCAGGAGATCGCCGGGGTCCTCCGCGACCGCGGCATCGTGCCGTGGCTCGTCGTCGACGAGGGCGGAGCGGTGGTCGACGCGCCCCTGCCGTTCGTGCCCGGGCGTGCGGCCATGATCGGCGTCGGTGAGAAGGGCGTGATGACCGTGCGGCTCTCGGCCCGTGGAGACGGCGGTCACGCCTCCGCCCCGCCGGCGCTCACGGCGGTGCGGCGCATCGCGCGCGCGGTCGATCGGCTGGGTCCGTCGACGTTCCGGCCGCGGGCGTCGGCGGCGATCCTCCGGATGCTGTCGCGCCTCGCCGATCAGACGCCCGGGGCGGCGCGTCACCTGCTCCGGCTGCTCGGCTCCGCGCCGCTGCTCACGGCGCGGGTCTTCGCCGCGCTCGGAGGAGAGCCCGCCGCGCTCGTGCGCACGACCGTCGCGCCCACGATGCAGTCCGGCGGGACCGCGGCGAACGTGCTCCCGTCGCAGGCGTCCGCCACCGTCAACCTGCGCATCGCGCTGGGTGAGACGACGCAGCAGACGGTTCTGCGCGTGCGTCGGCGCGTGCGTGACCCGCTGGTGAAGGTCGAGGTGATCGAGGCGAGCGAACCTTCCCCCGAGTCGTCGACCGAGAACGCACAGTTCGCGCTGCTCGCCGAGGCGCTCGAGGTCTCGCATCCGGGGGTGCCGGCCGTACCGTACGTGATGATGGCGGCGACGGATTCCCGGCACTTCCATCGCTTCTCCCCGGCGGTGTACCGCTTCGCTCCGCTCGAGATGTCGAACGCCCAGCGGGCGTCGATCCACGGGGTCGACGAGAACGTCGAGATCGCCGCGCTGGCGCGGGGAGAGCGGTTCCATCGCGCACTCCTCGAACGGCTAGTGTGATCTCAGTCGCCCCTCGATGGGTCCAGGGGCCCCACGAGAAGCAGGAGTCGCGATGACGCGCACGCGCACACTGGGCACCCTGGCCGCCGTCGTCGGCTATCTCGCGTTCGTCGAGTTCACCAGCGGCGTGCTGCAGGGGTACTACACCCCGATGCTCACCGACATCGCCCGGCACCTCGGCATCCACGACGCCGACGTGAACTGGCTCGAAGGCACGCAGCTCATGCTGTCGGCCCTGGTCGTGCCCGCCTTCGCGAAGCTCGGCGACATGGTCGGCCACAAGCGGATGCTGTTGATCTCGACGGCACTCACCGCGGCCGCGGCACTCGTGCTGCCGTTCACCGACTCGTTCGGGGTCTTTCTCGTCGCGTGGACGCTCATGGGCTTCTACGTCGTGTGGCTGCCCCTCGAGATCGCCCTCATCTGGTCGCGTTCGCGCCGGATGGAAGGTCGATCGACGATCACCGCGAAGGCGGCGGGGCTCCTCGTCGCCGCCCTCGAGGGTGGGGCGATCCTCGGGGCGCTCGCCGGAGGTGCGCTGGTCGACGTGCTGCCGCTGACGGTCGTGCTCCTCGTACCGGCGATTCTCATCGTCGTCTGCTTCTTCGTGATCCTGTTCGGGGTGAAGGAGTCGCCCGATCCCACGGGCGGTGCGTTCGACACGATCGGTCTCATCCTCATCTCGCTCGCCCTCGTGTGCTTCACCGGCGGGCTCAGCCTGCTGCGTCTCGAAGGAGGCCTCGTGAACCCGTGGTCGTGGGCAGTCGTGCTTCTCGGGGTCGTGCTGGTCGTTCCGTTCGTGCTCTGGGAGCTTCGCCGCGACGATCCGCTCATCGACGTGCGCATGTTCCGCTCCCCGGCCCTCGGCCCGGTGTTCCTCACCGCCGGGCTCTTCGGTGTGAGCGTGCTCGGAGCGCAGGCTCCGTTGTCGACCTTCGCGCGCACCGATCCGGCCGTGCACGGATACGGGCTGGGCACCTCGGGGTTCCAGACCTCGCTGATCATCGGGCTCTATCTCCTCTCGATGATCGCCGGCGCGCTCCTGTTCCCGCTGGTCGCGCGGCGCACCACGCCCCGCCTCACGCTGATGGGCGCGTCGTTCCTGGTCGGGATCGGGTTCCTGCTGTTCCTGCCGTTCCACGACACCTACGCGCAGGTCGTGGCGAACATGGTGATCGCCGGACTCGGGTCCGGTGCGCTCGTGGCGGCGCTTCCTGCGGCGGCGGCATCCGGTGCGCCCGCCACGCAGACCGGTGTGGCGACCGGCCTCACGAACTCGGTCAAGACCGTGGGTGGTGCGATCGCGTCGTGCGTGTTCGGCATCGCCCTGTTGAACGGTGTGGCGGAGTCGGCCGGTGCGGCGGCCGAGGGCACCGCAGGGTCGCTCGCCGGGTACTTCACCGTGTGGATCGTGTGCGGTGTCACGGCCCTGGTAGCGGCCGTCACTCTCGTCTTCGTGCCGAAGACGGCGTTCACGGATCGTCCCTCCGAGGTCGAGGTCTCGCCGGTCGTCTGACCCGGTGCGGGGCGGGTCAGTCGCGATCGAGGCCGAACGTGCGCTTCACGATCGCCTGCACGTCACGATCGAGCACGTCGATGCGCGTGTTCACCGCGTCGAACCGGGCGTTCATCTCGCTGCGCAGGCCGCCGATCTGACCGTTCATCTCGCTGCGCAGGCCGCCGATCTCCGCCCGGACCACCCGAATGAACAGCGTCGAGACGACCGTGAGCATACCGAACATCAGTGCCGTGAAGGCCCCGATCATGGCCCAGATCTGCGCGTCGTTCATGAATGCCATCCCCACATGCTCGCATCGTCTCGAGCAGTCTGCCAGCGCAGTGGGGGTGACATTTCCACGGGGACGTGACCCGAGGACAATCCACGAATCGCGCCCCCCTGTGCAGGAGACATCAGTTCTCCGCGACGTTCACGATCTGCCGCAGCGTATGCCGGATCTTCACGAGTTTCGTGGCATCCGCCTACGCGAGTGGTGTCACGCGTCGCGCGGCGGGTTGTGCATGAATTCGATGCGGATGCCGCCGTCGTCCTCGACGAAGGACGCGTAGTAACGCTCGGTGAACCGCGGGTACTCCTTGGGCTCGCGCACGGCTGTCCACCCGGCCGCGAGAGCGATGGCGTGCAGTCGTTCGACCTCGTCACGGGATCCGACGGCGAAGGCGAGATGCTGCCAGCCGACGCGTCCGTGACGGTGCGGTTCGGGGTCGTCGTCGCGGGGTGCCATGAGGATCACCTCGGTCTCATCGTCCTTGTTCCACGAGAGCGAGTGGTCGTCGCCGTACCCGCTCGCGAAGCCGAGCGCGGTGAGCACCGGACCGAACTGAGCGCGCCCGCGTTCGAGGTCGGCGACGGTGATGCCGAGGTGATCGAGGAGGGGCATCAGAGCTCGATTCCGTGGTCTTCGTCGTTGACGCCGGCGTTGTGCCCCCGCCGCGACTCGTAGCCGAGGAACCACCCGATCCAGACGATGGCGGCGAGCAGCACGCCGAGCCAGACGTTCTGGAAGATGAGGCCGATCACGACCCCCAGCACCAGCAAGCCGACGGTGACGATCAGACGGAGCACGAGTCGACGACGAGACGGGTTCATGGTCACAGCCTAGGGCTACCGGGCGCGGTGGTCTTCGGGTGCGAGGCGCGGTCCGCGGCGCGGCTCCTGCACGCCGCTCGCATGGATGAGGCGGAGCACCCGCTGCCGATGACCCGCCCACGGGGCGAGGAGTTCGAGCATGCCGTCGTCGTCCGCACGCGTACCGGTCAGTGCATAACCGACCTGATGGGCCAGGTGATAGTCGCCGACGCTCACGGCATCCGGATCGCCGAGGGCGCGGATGCGCGTCTCGGCCGAGGTCCAGAGTCCGATACCGGGCAGGCTGGTGAGCACCCGGTCGCGGTCGCCGCCGGTCTCGGTGGCGCGCATGGCGCGTTCGATGCTGTCACCGCGCTGGGCCGCGCGGACGATCGTCTTCGATTGGGGCGGCTCGACACCCGCGCGCTGCCATGTCCACGACGGGATACCGCGCCAGACGGAGTGCGGGGGAGCGGCGAACATCGCACGCGGCGTCGGCCCGGGTGCACGCTCGCCGAATCGGGAGACGAGGTACCGCCACGCGCCGAAGGCCTGCATGCCCGTGACCTTCTGCTCGATGATCGCGCACGCGAGTGCGTCGAAGACTTCGTCGGTGCGCGCCAACCTTATTCCGGGGTGGCGATGCGCGGAGGATGCGACCAGCGGATGCCCGGACGGGTCGAAGCCGGTGTCGTCGTCATCGGCGCCGCAGAGGCGCGGGACGCGCGACAGCGCCTCATCGGCCCCCGCCCCCCATGCGGTCGCCCGCACCTCGGAGCGGTCGGAGCGGAGCGCGAGCGTTGCGATACCGGCGGGGGTGCGCAGTGCACGCCAGATCACGCCGTCCTCGATGACCGTGGTGGGATCGGTGCGGCCGCGCCGCAGCATTCCGACCGTGCGGTGCAGATCGAGTGGATGCGTCGGGCGATAGACCGACTCGCGACGCTCGCCGAATGGCGCGGCGCTGGCCGCACCGGCATCCGCTGTCATCGTCATGCGTCCACCCTACGTCGGGCGTCCGACAGAGTGGCGGGCCTGCGGGTCAGAAGCGGTCGGGCGAGGGAGTGCCGTGTCCGTAGCGGATGACGACATCGGCGTGGCGATCGAAGCGGTAACCGATGCCGCGCACGGTGCGCACGATGTCCTCGTAGCGGCCGAGCTTGGCGCGCAGACGGCGCACGTGCACGTCGATCGTGCGCTCGCCCGGCGTCTCGTCGTCCTGCGCCTGCCACAGGGCCGACACCAGCTCCGAGCGCTCGATCGTGCGTCCCTCGCGGAGCACGAGGTACTGCAGCAGCTCGAACTCCTTGTAGGTGAAGGCGGCGGACTCGCCGTCGATGAGCACGCGCTTGCGCGAGATGTCGACGGTCACGCCGCCCTCTTCGTCGACGGCGTCTTCCTCGGCCGCGGCCTTGGTGCGGGCGATCGCACCCGGCTCATGCAGGGCGAGGCGCACCACGTCGAGGTCCTTGCCGCCGGAGCCGTGCGGGGCGAGGGCCACCGTGGCGTGCGTCTCGGCACCGGGGGCGAGTTCGGCGAGCGTGCGGCGGAGGGCGTCGACGAGCAGCGGAAGGCTCACGCCGGCCTCGGCGGCCTTGATCTCGTCGAGACCGACGTACAGGGCGAATCCGCGCGGCGAGCGTGCGGCGGGAAGGTCGGCGGCGGTGTTCAACGGCGCGTCCGCCTCGGTGCGTGCGGGAACGGTGCGCAGCGGGGCGGTGGCGGGACGCTCGAGAAGTGCGATGTTCGACATGATGATGAAGTCCTCAGGACGTGAGCCGACGGGCTCTGATGCGTTGCATGAATGACCGGGGCGAGCCGGGAAGCGAGCAAAGGGTGGATGCTCGGGGACCCCTGCCTCGGAGATCGCGAGGGACGGGGTCGGGCGGGTGGCTGTTCGTTCAGCTGCACATTCGGCAACACATGCCAACGCGACCGGGCATCATCATCCCGGCAGTCCCGTTCGCCTCCTGGGCGGACAAAGGGCGTGCGTTGGTGGTCATGGGGGGATTATGTCCGAAGATGTCTGCCCGTGTCAAAACGACGACACGATCGCGTGGCGGGCGTAACGTGGATGCGATGACGACATCGACGCTCGCCTCCGGCTTCATCCTCACCGACGAGAAAGACGCCTCCCGCTACACGCTGACCCGCGACGGCCAGCTCGTGAGCGTGCTCGACTACCGCGACGACGGAAGCACCATCGCTCTCACGCGCGCCTTCACGATCCCGACTTTCCGCGGCCACGGCTATGCCGGGACGGTCGTCGAGGGCGCCGTCGCCGAGATCGAGCAGCGCGGGGACCGCAAGGTCGACGCGGTCTGCTGGTACGTCGCCGACTGGTTCTCGGCGCACCCCGAGAAGGCATCGTTGCTGCGCTCACGGTGACGGCCTCGTCCGTGACGTTGTGTTACGACGTCGGTTTGGGAGGATGGGGCGTATGAAACTCGCCGAGGCACTCACCGCACGAGCCGATCTGCAGCGTCGGATCGAACAGCTTCGGGCGCGGATCACCGCGAACGCCCGTTTCCAGGAGGGGGAGGAACCCTCCGAGGACGCGAACGCACTGCTCGTCGATGCCGAAGCCGATCTCGCACGGCTGCGCGATCTGATCCGCCGGATCAACGCGACGAACGCGCGACTCGATCTGGGGGCCGACGGCACGATGACCGACGCACTCGCGACGCGCGACGTGTTGCGGCTCCGGCACTCGCTGCTGGCGGATGCCGCGGCATCCGCCTCGGGGAACACGCAGTTCCCGCGGCAGATGCGTTCGGAGTTGCGTCAGATCTCGGCGCTCCCCGTGGCGGAGCTGCGCGCGAACGCGGACCGGGTCGCGCAGGAGCTGCGCGAACTCGACAACCGGATCCAGCAGGCGAACTGGACGAACGATCTGGAGGAGTAGCGGAAGTCGGTAGTCACGACGAGGCGGGCACAACCCCCGCCGGGAGGGGCAAGTCCCGGCTCCTGTGGGCGGAGGGCAGCCCTGATCTCGCATCGCGCAGCCCCGCACGCCGCACAGGTGATCGCGCACCGCGCATCTCGCATCACCGCGTGCCGATCGTCGCGACGAGGGTGGGTCAGGGGACCTTCCGCTTCTCTCCTCCCGGTCGACGGCACGCCTCGGACGGAATGTCGGTGGCCCTTCGTACCGTGTGACTATGCGAATCCTGCACACCTCCGACTGGCACATCGGCCGCACCTTCCATGGCAACTCGACCATGGACGCGCTGGCCGAGGTGCTCGGAGCGCTCACGGAGCAGGTGCGAGAGCATGCTGTCGACGTCGTGGTCGTGGCGGGCGACGTCTTCGACTCGGCGACGCCGTCGGGTCCCGCCTACACCCTGCTCGGAGATGCGCTGGTGTCGCTGCACGAGACGGGCGCGAGTGTCGTCGTGACGAGCGGCAACCACGACTCGGCGGCCCGACTCGGCTTCCAGGCGCGACTGCTGCGTGAGGGGATCCACGTGCTCACCGATCCGCTGTCCATCGGCACGCCGGTGACCATTCACGACGGCGATGGCCCGGTGAACTTCTTCGGCATCCCGTACCTCGAGCCCGCGATCGTGCGCCAGCACTGGCCCGATGGCGATCTCGAGGGGCGCCCCCTGCGCACGCAGGCGCAGACGATGGCGCATGCCATGCATCTCGTCCGTGCGGGCATGGCACGTCACGACGGACGGTCGGTCGCGATCGCCCACTGCTTCGCCGCGGGAGTCGATGCGACGACCGGGCTCGAGCGGGAGGTGCGCCAGGGTGGACTCGACGTCGTGCCGCTCGAGGTGTTCGACGGCCCCGACTACGTCGCTCTCGGGCACATCCACGGTCGCAACCGCCTGAGCGACCGCGTGCGCTACGCGGGAGCGCCCCTGCACTACAGCTTCGGTGAACAGAGCAAGCCGCGCGGCTCCTGGCTCGTCGATCTCGACGAGAGCGGGCTCGCCGCCGTCGAGTGGCTCGACCTTCCGGTTCCGCGACGGCTCGTCACCCTGACGGGCACGCTCGACGAGATCCTCTCCGACGACAACGTCGCGGCTCACGCCGAGGACTGGGTATGTGCGACCTACACCGATGCACTGCCGCAGACCGAGCCGATGCGCCGGCTCCGTGAGCGCTTTCCGTTCTGCGCACTGGTGCAGCACGTGCCGGCGACGACGGTCGAGAGCGGTGAAGGGTCGTACGCGGCGCGTCTCCGCGAGGCCGTGAGCGACGACGAACGCATCGCCGCCTTCCTCGAGCACGTCCGCGAGGGCCATGGGCCGACGGCGCGTGAGATCGAGCTCATCCGTGAGGTGCTCGACGACCGGGTGCGCGCAGAGGCGCTCGTCTAGATGCGCCTTCACCGGCTGGAGGCCGAGGGATTCGGCCCGTTCCGCTCGCGCCAGGTCGTCGACTTCGACTCGTTCGCCGACGATGGCATCTTCTTGATCGCCGGTCGCACGGGAGCGGGTAAGTCGAGCATTCTCGACGCCGTGTGCTTCGGTCTCTACGGGGGAGTACCGCGGTACGAAGGCGGTGAGAAGCGGCTGCGCAGCGACTACTGCGAGCCCGATGACATCTCCGAGGTCTCGATCGAGTTCAGCACCCCGGCCGGTCGTTATCGGGTCACTCGCTCGCCCGAGTACATGCGCCCGGCCAAGCGCGGGGGAGGTCTGACCAAACAGGCGCCGGCGGTGGCTCTCGAGGAGCACACGGAATCGGGATGGATCGGGCGAGCGGCCCGTGCCGTCGATGTCGCGCACGAGCTCGACGAGATCCTCCAACTGAGTCGCGAGCAGTTCCTGCAGGTGATCCTCCTCGCCCAGAACCGCTTCTCGGAGTTCCTGCTCGCGAACAGCAAGGATCGCCAGGCACTCCTCCGCCGACTGTTCGGCACCGAGCGGTTCGACGACGTGCAGACGCGATTCGATGAGCGCCGTCGAGCGTCGGAGCGCGCACTCGACCGGCGCCTGGCGGCGATCGGTGCGCGGCTCGACGAGGCCGAGGCGCTCGTCTCTCGGGAGGCCCTGGGAGCGGACGAGCGTGCGCAGCCCGATGGCACCGCGGAGTCCGGTGCGACTGCGGTGCGGGATGAGACGGTGGCTTCCGAGGGCACCGGTGCTGCCGGACGCACGCCCGTGCCCGACCTCGCCGCGCAGTCGCGTGGTGTGCCCGCCTCCGACACGGGCGGACGTCTCCTCGATCTCCGCCGTGCCGAGGCGCGAGCCGCGTATCGCAGCGAGCGCCGCAGCGCCGAACGTGATGATGCCGAGCGGGCGCTCGCGGCGGCGGATGCCCGGCTCGCCGAGGTGCGTGAGGAGCGTGCGGCGCAGACCGAACGCGACCGTTCGCGTGCCGCGCTCGCGATGCTCGACGCCGAACAGCCGCAGATCGAGGTGGATCGGGCCGCGCTCGCGGCCGCGCGCAGCGCCGAGGCCCTCCGCGCGGTGATCGACGCCGCCGAACGGGCCGCACGCGCCGTCGAGTCCGCAGCGGAGTCGGTGCGGATCGCGGACGACAGGTGGCGCGCTGTCGATGCGGGTCTCGACGCCCCCACCGTCGACCTCCTGAACGACTGGGTGGCCGAGCGTCTGCGCGAGCGCGGCGCATGGGAGCAGGCCGCTCTGCTCGAGGAGAGTTCCGCTTCCCGCAATGCCGAGATCGAACGCGCGCGCGCCTCCGCGAGCGACGCCGCTGCACGCGTCGCCGAACTGGTCAGGGAGCAAAGCGACCTTCCCGCCGAGCTCGCCCGCGAAACCCACGCACGAGACGAAGCCAGGCGCGCGGCCGACCGCCTCGACGACCTCACCCGACGACGCGACCAGGCGATCGCCCGCGCGGAGGCCGTGCGTCGTTGCGAAGAGCTGCGGGAGGAGAGCGCCGCGGCCGAGCGGGTGCTCGCAGAGGCGACCGACGAGGTAGCGACGGCTCAGACCGCGCTCGCGCTCCTGCGTCGACGGCGTCTGGACGGTTTCGCGGGAGAACTCGCCTCGACTCTCACGGCGCACGAGCCCTGCCCCGTGTGCGGTTCGCGCGAGCATCCTGCGCCCGCCGTGCATGCCGACCCGGTGTCGGCAGAAGACGTCGAGGCCGCCGAGGCCGTGCGTGACCTGGCCGCTCGACGGGAACGTGCCGCCTCCGAACACCACGTGTCGCTCCGCGAGATGATCGCCGGTGTGGAGGCCGCCGCCGAGGGGCGGACCGCAGAGTCGGCGCTGGCCGAACTCGAGGCGCTCGAGGCCGAGCGGCGTTCCTCAGTCGATGCGCAGAGCGCTCTCGCCGCCCATGACGCCGCCATCGCAGCGATCGCCGCGCGAGCAGAGGCCCTCGATGATGAGCGGGCCGCCGCCGAGGCGGCGGTGGGGGCAGCGCGCGAGACGCTCGCGGCCCGGGAGCAGAGCGCCCGAGAAGCCGAGGCGCGCATCGTCGAGGCGCGAGGTGACCACCCCTCGGTCGCATCGCGCATCGCGATCCTCAGCGACGGAATCGCCGCCGCGACGGCGCTCGCCTCCGCGCTCCGCGACCGCGAACAGCGGGAGATCGCTCTCGTCGAGGCCGAGACGGCTCGACGGAGCGCCCTCGCCGACTCGCCCTTCGACACGATAGGCGATGCTCGTGCGGCTCTGCGCTCGCCGCGAGAATGCGACGCGCTCGAGGAGAGGATCACGCGTCACGCCGTGAGCCGCGAGAAGGAGAAGAGCATCCTGCTGCCGCTCGAGATGCGTGCGCTCCCCGATGAACCGATCGACGTCGCGCCGTTCGAAGCCTCCGCCGCCGACGCGCGGGCCGCGTGGATCACCGCGGTCTCCGACGCCGGAGTCGCCACGGGCGTGCTCGAACGGTTGACGTCGCTCATCGCGGCCGCCGCAGACGAGCACGCTCGCAGCGCCGAGGAGATGGCCGAGCACGCCGTTCTGCAGAACCTCGCCGACTCGATCGCCGGACGGGGCCCGAATACGCGGAAGATGACGCTCGAGACCTTCGTGCTCGCCGCCGAACTCGAAGAGATCGTCGAAGCCGCCAACCGTCGTCTGGGTGACATGTCCACCGGCCGCTACCAGCTCCGGCACTCCGACGCCCTCGCCGCACGCGGGGCGGCATCGGGTCTCGGCATCGTCGTCCACGACGCCTTCACGGGGCAGACGCGTCCTGCGCAATCGCTCTCCGGGGGCGAGACGTTCCTGAGTTCTCTCGCGCTCGCGCTCGGACTCGCGGAGGTGGTCACGGCCCGGGCAGGCGGCATCCGTCTCGACACGCTCTTCATCGACGAGGGCTTCGGGTCTCTCGACGCCGACACCCTCGATGTCGCGATGCGGACGCTCGATGAGCTGCGGCAGGGCGGGCGCACCGTCGGCGTGATCAGTCACGTCGAGGCGATGCAGGATCAGATCCCGGCGCAGCTCCGGGTTCGCGCGACGAGCGAGGGGCCCAGCGTCATCGAGACGCGCTGACGCGGCATCGGCTCACCTGCGCTGAAACGACATCGCTCAGACGCCGTACTCCTGCCGGATGACCTCGCGCAGCTGCACGCTGCACCGTGCGATCGCCGCCCGGAAGTCGACCAGCGCACCGTCCTCGGCGCGGTCCGAGATCGCGCGGAACGCCCGGACCGGCACCCCGAACTTCTCGGCGACCCAGATGTACGCGTAGGTCTCCATGTCGACGAGCCCGGCTCCCGACGGGCGGATGACCGCCGTGATGCCGGCATCGCCCACGAAACTGTCACCGGTCGCGATCAGCACACCCTCGCGACCCGTCGACACGCGCGCCGGGAGCGAGACGTGCTGGCCTGCGATGCCGTCGAGGTCGAACACATCGTGCTGCAGGGCGCTCCCGATCTCGTGGACGCCCGCGTCGAGATCCGGATCGATCCCGCCCGCCGTGCCGACCACGACGACCTCGTCGTACGGCTTCGCGTCGAGCGCCCGCGTGAGGGCGTACGTCGCCTGCATCTTGCCTTCGCCGGTGACGAGCTGATCGAATCCTTCGAGGTTCTCGGGAAAGGCGTCGAGTTCGGATGCCATGGCGGCGACGAGAAGTTTCACCTCGCCATCCTGCCAGGTGCCGGCGGGCGACGCGAAGCCCCGCGATGCGTCATCCCTCCGTAACAGGACCGGGAGATACTAAGAGCAGGAAGAGTGGAGGAACCCATGTCCCTGCAGAAGCAGATCTCCGATGCCCTCGGCGTCCGCGCCGAGATCGATCCCGAGTCCGAGATCGAACGGCGAGTGCAGTTCCTCGCCGACTACCTCCGTACCACCGGCGCCCGGGGCTACGTGCTCGGGATCTCGGGTGGTCAGGACTCGACGCTCGCCGGTCGCCTTGCACAGCTCGCGGTCGAGCGCGTGCGCGCCGAAGGTGGAGAGGCGCGTTTCCTGGCCGTGCGACTGCCGTACCGGGTGCAGCACGATGCAGCGGACGCCGAGGCGGCACTCGCGTTCATCGCCGCCGACAGCTCCGTCGAGGTCAACATCCAGAACGGCGTCGACGGCGTCGAAGAGGACATCGAGTTCGCCGTGACCAGCGACATCAGCGATTTCAACCGCGGCAACATCAAGGCCCGCGTGCGCATGGTCACGCAGTACGCGTTGGCCGGGCACGAGGGCGCCCTCGTCATCGGCACCGATCATGCCGCCGAGGCCGTCACCGGGTTCTACACGAAGTTCGGTGACGGGGCCGCCGACATCCTTCCGCTCTCCGGGCTCTCGAAGCGTCAGGGTCGCGCGCTGCTGCAGGTTCTCGGCGCGCCCGACCGGCTCGCGTTCAAGGTGCCGACGGCGGACCTGCTCGACGGCCAGCCCGGGCGCGCCGACGAGGACGAGCTCGGCCTCACCTACGAGCAGATCGACGACTTCCTCGAGGGGCGCCCGGTAGAGTCCGACGTCGCCGGCCGCATCGAGGCGCGGTACCTCGCGACCCAGCACAAGCGCAACCTCCCCGTGACGCCCGACGACACCTGGTGGCGCTGACCCCGGGTTCCCCGAGCGGCGGCGATGTCGGATGCCGCGGCTAGTGTCGAAGCACGACGAAATGGAGCATCGTGCGGATCGACACTCAGGCGCAGCGCGTCATCTGGAGCGCCAGCGACCTCAAGGCCGCAGCCGAATGCGAGTTCGCCTGGTGTCGTGCGATCGACGCCAAGTTGGGCCGGGTTCCTGCGGTCGACGAGCCCGATGACGCGACGCTCGCGCGTGCGGCCTTGCTCGGTGACGTCCACGAGCGGAACGTGCTCGCGCGGTACGTCGCCGAGCTCGGCGACGACGCGGTGCGGCAGATCGCGAAGGTGTTCTCGACGGATGCCGCGGCGCTGGGAGCGGCGGTCGAGGAGAGCCTGGCGGCACTGCGTTCGGATGCGGAGGTCGTCTTCCAGGCGGCGTTCGCCACCGAGGAGTTCGTGGGTTTCGCCGACTTCCTGCGTCGCGATGCCGACGGCCGCTGGCGGGTGCAGGACTCGAAACTCGCACGCAAGGCGCGCGTCACCGCGTTGATGCAGCTCGCGGCATATGTCGATCAACTGGATCGCCTGGGAGTGCCGCGCGCCGACGAGGTCGATCTCATCCTGGGAGACGGCACAGTGAGCACGCACGCCGTCGACGACCTGCTCCCGCTCTTCCAGGTGCGTCGCGCCCGCCTTCGCGCACTGATCTCCGATCGGCGCATCGAGGCGGGATCACAGGGCGAGCCGCTCGCCTGGGGCGATGACCGGGGTGATCTGCAGGTCGTCGCCTGCGGTCGCTGCGCGACGTGCGAGGAACAGGTCCTCGCACACCGCGACCTGTTGATGGTCGCGCGCATGCGTCCTGTGCAGCGCGCCCGACTTCGCGCGGCGGGTATCGAGACGATCGACGAGCTCGCCGCCGCGCGCACGGCGCCGGTGGGTATGAACGCCGACACCTTCGACGGGCTCCGAGCGCAGGCGGCTCTGCAGCTCCGTGCCGATGCGAGCGGTATCCCGACATTCGATGTGCACTACGCGCCGGCGATCCACACGCTCCCGGTGCCGAGCCACGGCGACATCTTCTTCGACTTCGAAGGCGACCCGCTCTACACGGAGCCGGCGCCGGTCGGGGAGTCGCACTGGGGGATCGACTATCTCTTCGGCTGGGTCGACAACGCCGACCAGTACACGGCCATCTGGGCGCACACGTTCGCCGAGGAGCGCCGGGCATTCGAGACGTTCCTCGACTTCGTCGCGGTGCGCCGGGCGGCCCACCCCGGAATGCACATCTACCACTACGCACCCTACGAGACCTCGCATCTGGTGGCGATGGCGGCGCGACACGGAGTGCGCGAGGGAGAGGTCGATCGACTGCTCCGCGAGGGCGTCTTCGTCGACCTCTACCCCCTGGTGCTGCGCACGGTGCGCGTCGGTTCGCGTTCGTACTCGATCAAGAAGCTCGAGCCCCTCTACATGGGCGACGACGTGCGCACGAGCGACGTGCAGAAGGGCGACGACTCGATCGTGCAGTACGTCGCCGCGCGTGAGCTCGCGGCCGCGGGCGAGCAGAGCGATGCCGACGCGGTGCTCGCCGATCTCGCGGACTACAACCGCTACGACTGCGTGTCGACGCGCCGTCTGCGCAACTGGCTGATCGAGATCGCGCGGCAGAAGGGCGTCAGCCCCGCCCCTCCCGACGCCGCCGACCAGGTGATCTACGAGCCCTCTCCGCGGTCGGTGGCGCTCCTCGCTGATGCCGAGCGCGCCGTCGACGCGGTCCAGGACGGCCAGGTCCACCGCATCGCCGCAGCGGCGATCGACTACTTCCCGCGCGAGGCCAAGAGCTTCTGGGTCTCGCACTTCCAGCGGCTCCGCGAGCCCGTCACGATGTGGGAGGGCACGCGCGACGTGGTGCGCGTCGATGCGGGCTCCTCGGTCGTGCGCCGCGAGTGGAGCATCGGCGAGGGGCGTCGGGTGATGTCCCGCGACATCGAGATCCGCGGTGAGGTCTCGCCCGGAACGACGCTGGGCGCGGGATCGCAGCCGTTCGCGTTGTACGAGGCGCCGGCTCCGTTCGATGTCGACACCCCCTCACGCGCCGTGCACGTGCCGCACGTCGTGACGGTCACCGAGCTTCTCGACGACGGATTCCTGGTCACCGAGACGGCGATCCAGGGGCAGACCTGGGACGAGCTGCCCCTCGCCCTCACACCCGCCGCACCGCCGCGGGTCGTCTCCCTGCAGGGAGCGATCGACGAATGGGCCGACGCCGTGCACGCCGCAGCCCCGGGATTTCCGGAGGATCCGGCGACCGACATCCTGCGTCGGATCCCACCGCGCACGCGTTCGGGCGACCCGCTTCCCATGGTGGATGCCGCTCCCGGCGACGCTGTCCACGGCGATGCCGTGGGTGCAGGGGACCCGATCGACGCCATCGTCCGTGGCGTGCTCGACCTCGACCGCAGCTATCTCGCGGTGCAGGGACCTCCCGGAACGGGCAAGACCTACACGGGGTCACGCGTGATCGCGCGGCTCGTGAACGAGCACGGATTCAAGATCGGGGTCGTCGCGCAGTCCCACGCCATCATCGAGACGCTGCTCGCCCGCGTCGTGGCCGACGGAGTGGCACCCGCGCAGGTTGCGAAGGCACCGAAGGACCCCGATTCCGACCCCGCGTACACGGTGATTCCGAAGAGCGGTATGGCGGCCTTCCTCGCCGAGCACCCCGATGACGGCGTCGTCGTCGGGGGCACCGCCTGGGACTTCAGCAACACCGCCCGCGTCGACCGCGGCGGTCTCGATCTGCTCGTGATCGACGAGGCGGGACAGTTCTCGCTCGCCTCGACCATCGCGGTGGCGGCCGGAGCGAAGCGCCTGCTGCTCCTCGGCGACCCGCAGCAACTGCCGCAGGTCAGCCAGGGTGCGCACCCCGAACCCGTCGATACCTCGGCACTGGGATGGGTGATGGACGGCGACGCGGTCGTGCGACCCGAGTACGGTTACTTCCTCGCCCACTCCTGGCGCATGCATCCCTTCGTCGCCGCGCCGGTATCGAAGCTCGCCTACGCCGGCAAGCTCGCCTCCGCACCGGGAACCGAGAAGCGATCCGTCCACGGCATCGACCCCGGGCTCCACGTCGTGCCGCTGAGACATCGCGGCAACGCGACGCAGTCGCCCGAGGAGGCCGCGGAAGTCGTGCGGATCGTGCGCGATCTCGTCGGGCGTGCGTTCACCGACAGCACCGGCAGCGCCGGCAGCACAGGCGTCGACGACGCGACGACCCGCCCGCTCGCCCCGGCCGACATCATCGTCATCACGCCCTACAACGCGCAGCGCCAGCTCGTGCACGAGGCGCTCTCGGCCGCGGGCTTCGGCGATGTCCCGGTCGGAACCGTCGACAACTTCCAGGGCAAGGAAGCGGTGGTCTCGATCACCTCCCTCGCCGCCTCCAGCGGGCGCGATGCCCCGCGAGGTCCGGAGTTCCTGCTTCTGCAGAACCGACTGAACGTCGCGATCTCCCGCGCGCAGTGCGTGGCCTACCTGATCCACTCGCCCGCGCTGCTGGACGATCTTCCCCACACGCCCGAGGGAGTGGCGCGGCTCAGCGCGTTCGCCCGTCTCGTGGGCGCGGCGGACTGACCGAGGCGGACCGATGCACACCCGAGACGAGATTCTCCGAGCCGCCGCGGAGTGGGCGTGGTTTCCGCGAGGATCCGAGAGTGAGAATGCGGAGTTGCTCCTGGTCCGCTACCCACCGCGCTTCGGCGGGGGAGTGCGCGGATCCCAGGTGCGCTCCTCCGGGCATGCCGACGAGGTTCTCGACCATGCGATCTCCCGCACGGTGCGCTGGGGCGAAGACACCCTGACGTTCTGGACCAACCCCTCGGACGCGCCCGACCTGGAGGACGAGCTCCGTCGGCGGGGAGCCCGACACATCGACACCGTCGCGGTGTTCGCACGACCGATCGACGGCGAGGCCGCGGCCACAGCTCCTCCGCCGAACGGGGCGATCGCCGAACTGGTCACCGATCTCGACCAGATCCGAGCGGTCGACGCCATCAACGTCGCGGTGTGGGAGCAGCTCGCCCTCGACGGCGACGGCCTCCGTGCCGAGTTCGACGAGCTCACCGCGTCGCTGGTTTCGCGCACGCACGGACGTGTGCTCGCGCGCCTCGATGGGCAGCCGGTGAGCACGGGAGGCTGGACACTCGCCGACGGCTTCGCGCGTCTCTGGGGTGCGGCGACTCTCGAAGAGCATCGCGGACGCGGCGCCTACCGCGCGGTCCTGGCCGAGCGCCTCCGGATCGCGGCGCAATGGGGCGCGACGACGGCTCTGGTGAAGGGGCGCGTCTCGACCTCTGCACCGATCCTCGCGCGCGCCGGCTTCGAGCACTACGGGGATGAGCGCGCGTACCGCCTCATCGTGGGCTGAACAGCCTCCGCAGGCTCAGACCGTGCCGTAGAGACGGTCGCCCGCGTCGCCGAGACCGGGCACGATGTAGCCCTTCTCGTTGAGTCGCTCGTCGAGCGCACCCAGCACGAGCGTCACGTCGCGGTCACCCACGAGTGCCTCGATAGCTGCGACGCCTTCGGGCGTGCCGAGGAGGCAGATCGCCGTGACGTCCTTCGCCCCGCGATCGAACAGGAACTGGATGGCCGCGGCGAGCGAGCCGCCCGTCGCGAGCATCGGGTCGATGGCGAAGCACTGTCGGTCGCTCAGGTCGTCCGGAAGGCGCTCGGCGTACGTCGTCGGCTCGAAGGTCTCTTCGTCGCGCACCATGCCCAGGAACCCGACCTCGGCGGTCGGCAGCAGCTTGACCAGACCCTCGAGCATGCCGAGGCCGGCGCGCAGGATCGGCACGACGATCGGGCGGGGCTCCGAGATCTTCACGCCCATCGTCGTCGTGACGGGGGTCGTGATCTCGATCGGAGAGACCTTGACGTTACGGGTCGCCTCGTACGCGAGGAGCGTCACGAGCTCCTCCGTCAGCTGGCGGAACACCGGCGACGGGGTACGCGCATCGCGCAGCACCGAGAGCTTGTGGGTGACGAGAGGGTGGTCGGCGACGTGAACACGCATGGAATACAGGCTAATGCGCCGAGCGGTCGGGCACGACATCGGATGCGCCGCGCGCGGCGGACGCCGGGGGGGCACTGTCGTAGGCTCGTCGCATGACCGCCGCCGACCTGCCCGCGATGGGCCGCGCGCTCGCGCTCGCCGCGCAGGCGAGCGCCGCGGACGAGATCCCGGTGGGCGCCGTGGTCATCGACTCCAGCGGTCGCATCATCGCCGAGGGCCGTAACACCCGCGAGGAGACACACGATCCCACGGGGCACGCCGAGGTCGAGGCGCTGCGCCGGGCCGCGGCATCCGTCGGCTCCTGGAATCTCGAGGGGCATACCCTCGTCGTCACGCTCGAGCCGTGCCTCATGTGCGCAGGGGCGATCCTGCAGGCGCGCATCGGCCGGGTCGTCTTCGGCGCGTGGGACGACAAAGCGGGAGCCGCGGGGTCGATGTACGACGTGCTGCGCGATCGCCGCCTGCCCTACCGGGCCGAGGTCATCGGGGGAATAGAAGCGGATGCCGCTACCGCTCTGCTCCGCGATTTCTTCGCTCGCAAGCGCTGAGTCTCCGCGACCCTCGTCCGGTCGGCGAGACACCCGATCGACCGTGACGCACCACGTCTCGCGTGCACAGGGCCGGGCTCAGTCCGAGGACTTGAGCACGAACGCGTCGGTCGGGGGCTCCGGGTCGAGGGCGGGCCGGTACACGTCCGGCTCGATGTAGATCACGCGTGCGGCGGGCACGGCCTCGCGGATGCGCGCCTCGATCTCATCGATGTCGTCGGCGGCCTCGCGCACCGACTTGTCGGCGGTCAGCGCGATCTTCGCCGCGACCATGAGCTCATCGGGGCCGAGGTAGAGCGTCTTGATGTGGATGAGCTTCTCGACCTCGTCGCCGGCGGCGATCGCGTCGACGATGCGGTCGAGGTCGGCAGTGGTCGCGCCCTCACCGACGAGCAGGCTCTTGGTCTCGATGCCCAGCACGATCGCGATGAGCACGAGCAGCACACCGATCATGAGCGTGCCGATCGCGTCGAACACCGAATCGCCGGTGATGACGGTGAGCCCGACGCCGAGCAGCGCGAAGCTCAGGCCCGCCAGCGCGCCGGTGTCCTCGAGCAGCACCACCGGCAGCTCGGGTGCCTTGGAGCGGCGCACGAACGACACCCAGGACTGCCCCTTCTCGCGCACGAGGTTGCTCTCCTTGATCGCGGTGCGCAGCGAGAAACTCTCGAGTCCGATCGCGATCACGAGCACGACGATCGGCAGCCACCACCACACGGGGTCCAGCTCGTGCGGGTGCGTGAGCTTGTCGATGCCCTCGTAGATGGCGAACAGGCCGCCGAGAGAGAACAGGATGATCGACACGACGAATGCCGAGACGTACCGCTCGCGGCCATAGCCGAAGGGGTGCGCGCGGTCGGCTTCTCGGCGCGACTTCCGCCCGCCGAGCAGGAGCAAGAGCTGGTTGCCGGAGTCGGCGATCGAGTGCACGGCCTCGGCGAGCATCGACGCGGACCCCGAGAGCAGCCACGCGATGAGCTTCGCGAGCGCAATGCCCATGTTCGCCAGGAACGCTGCGATGATCGCCTTGCCGCCGCCGGATGCACTCATGCGTCGAGTCTAGATCGCCCCCTCGGGAGATCGCAGGTACGCCCGCCGTAGGATGACGACATGGCTGACTCTCTCCCCGCTCTCGCGTTCATCGGTGCCGGTTCGATGGGAGGGGCGATCCTGCGCGGAGTGGTCGCGTCGGGTGTCGCTGTCGATGGGCGCATCACTGCCACGAATCGCTCACGGGTGAGCGCCGCCGACCTCGCCGATCTTCCCGGCGTCACGTCCATCGCCCTCGAAGAGAGCCCCGACGGCAACCGCGAAGCTCTCGCTTCGGCCCGGATCGTGCTGGTCGGTGTGAAGCCGGGGATGGTGCCGGATCTGCTCCGCGAGATCGCCCCGTACCTCGCCCCGGACGCCATCGTGGTGAGCCTCGCCGCCGGTATCACGCTGGCCACGTTCGCAGACGCACTGGGCGCCGACGCCCACGTCATCCGCTCGATGCCCAACACCCCGGCGACGGTCGGCAAGGCGGTCACCGGTCTCGCCGCAGGCGCCGCATCGACGGCCGACGACATGGCGCTCGTGCGCCGCCTCTTCGAGACGGTCGGCGCGGTGATCGAGGTGCCGGAGTCGCAGATCGACGCGCTCTCGACGATCTCGGGTTCGGGTCCCGCCTACGTCTTCCTGCTCATCGAGGAGTGGACGAAGGTCGGCGTCGGCCTCGGGTTCAGCGAGGCCGACGCCCGCCTGATGGCGGAGCAGACCTTCATCGGCTCGACGGCGCTGCTCGAGGCATCGGGGCAGACCCCGGCCGAGATGCGCCGACGGGTCACGAGCCCGAAGGGCACCACCGAGCGAGCGATCGCGGTGCTGCAGGACGCGCACCTCGAGAAGACGTTCGCGGATGCTTCGGCCGCCGCACTCGCGCGCGCTCGGGAGCTCGCCGCCGGGGCCTGAGCATGCGGCTGCGATTCTCGGGTGAGATCTGGTTCTGGCGCGGACCCGCGCCGTTCCACTTCGTCACCGTGCCCGAGCTCGAGGCCGCGATGATCGGTGACGTCGCCGCGATGGTCACCTACGGGTGGGGCATGATCCCGGCATCCGTCACGATCGGCGGAACCCGCGTGACGACGTCGCTCTGGCCGAAGGACGGCGGCTACATCGTCCCGATCAAGAAGGCTCTGCAGAACGGCGAAGACATCGGCATCGACGACGTCGTCGACATCACGCTCGACATCGACGCCTGAGGACCGGCCGGCGGACCGTTCAGCGGTCGAGGGCGGCGAAGCGCTCGATGTCGCTGTTGGTTCCCGAGACGATGATCAGGTCGTGATTCGTGACGATCGTGTTCGCCTCGGCGTAGCGGAACGGCTTTCCGGGGCTTTTCACGCCCACCACGGTCACGCGGTACTTCGTGCGCACGCCGGACTCGTTCAGGCCGATGCCGCGGATGAACTTGGGCGGGTACATCTTGGCCAACACGAAATCGTCGTCGAAGCGGATGAAGTCGAGCATCCGTCCGCTGACCAGGTGCGCGACCCGCTCACCGGCTTCGCGCTCGGGGTAGATGACATGGTTCGCACCCACGCGGGCGAGGATCTTGCCGTGGGACTGCGAGACCGCCTTCGCCCAGATCTGCGGGACCTTGAGATCGACGAGGTTGGCCGTGATCAGCACGGATGCCTCGATCGACGAGCCGACCGCCACCACGGCGACCTGGAAATCCTGCGCACCGATCTGACGCAGAGCATCGATGTTCTTCGCGTCGGCCTGCACGGTGTGCGTGACGCGGTCGGACCATTTCTGCACGAGCTCGAGGTTGCCGTCGATCGCCAGCACCTCGCGGTCGAGGCGGTCGAGTTCGCCCGCGCAGGCGGCGCCGAACCGGCCGAGACCGATGACGAGGACGGGAGCGTCGCCCCGGAGGACTTCAACCAACGATCGGCCTTTCCACGGGCAGCGAGTAATACTGCGATCGCGACGTCGCGGCGACTGCCGCGGCGAGAGTCACTGTACCAATGCGCCCCATGAAGATGGTGGCGGCGAGCACGTACGAGCCGGCGTCCGGCAGTTCGGCGGTGAGGCCCGTCGAGAGTCCGACGGTGGCGAACGCCGAGATCACGTCGAACAGCACATGGCTGATGTCGGCCTTCGTGATCTGGGCGATGACGATCGTCGACAGCGCGACGATCGTGGCTCCCCAGGCGACGACGCTGAGCGCGACGCGCTGCACGTCGCTGGGGATGCGTCGGCCGAACACCTCGACCGACTGACGTCCCTTGGCCTCGGACCAGACCGCGATCGCGAGGACCGCGAGAGTGGTGACCTTGATCCCACCGGCGGTCGACGCCGACCCTCCACCGACGAACATGAGCATGCTCGCGGCGACGAGCGACGAGCCGTTGAGGTCGGCCATGTCGATCACGTTGAATCCGCCCGAGCGGGTCATCGCCGACAGGAAGAATGCCTGGAATGTGGTGTCGGCGGCATCCATCGACCCGAAGGTCTTCGGGTTCTCGTATTCGAGGATGAGGAAGACGGCTGCACCGAGGACGAAGAGCAGCACGGTGGTCACGAGTGTGAGCTTGGTGTGCAGCGACCAGCGCTTGACGTGCCAGACGTGCTTGGCCAGCGAGTAGATCACGGGGAACCCGATGCTGCCGAGGAAGACGCCGACCATCAGCAGGGAGAGCACGAGGTAATCGTCGGCGAACACCGCGACGCCGCCGTCGTTCGGGGCGAAGCCCGTGTTCGTGAACGCCATCGCGGCGAAGTAGGGGGCCTCCCAGAGCGCGGCGATCGGTCTCACCCCGGCCATCACCAGCCCGGGGTAGAGCAGCACGGCGAGTGCCGCCTCGATGATGAGGGCTGAGAAGGCGACCGTGCGCAGCAACTGGCCGACCTCGCCGAGGCGGACCGTCTGGCTCTCGTTCACGACGCCGCCATGCGCGCGCATCGGGTTGGTGTCGCCCGCGGCGAGGAGCTTGGCGCGCAGCCCCAGGCGCTTCGAGATCACCATGCCCATGAGCGAGGCGAGGGTCAGAACCCCGAGGCCGCCGATGTTGACGCCGATGAAGATGAGCACGTGCCCGAACGGCGACCAGTGGTTCGCCATGTCGACGGTCGCGAGTCCGGTGACGCAGATGGTCGAGACGGCCGTGAACAGTGCGTCGCTGAGCGGGGTGACGGTGCGATCGGCGGCAGCGATCGGCAACGAGAGGAGCGCCGTGAAGACGAGGATCAGCAGGGCGAAGACGACGATCGCGAGACGCGAGGGGGAGGAGGTGACGATGTGGCGGCCGTGGGCGGCGAGATTGCGCAGGCGTTGCTGGGGGGACGACGCAGACACGATGCCCGACATCGCGTCCCCTTTCGTCTGCCTCCGCCGTGGATCGGCGCCGACCCAGCGCCTGCGGCCGAGCCCTCGTCATGGTACTCCGTGCCGGGGACGACTACCCTGAACTCATGACCGACATCTTCGACGTGATCGCAGACGGTACGAGGCGAGACATCCTCCAGCTCCTCCTGCGGCGCACCACCGAAGGAGAAGCGGGCACGAGCGTCAGCCAGATCGTCGCCGACCTCGGCATCAGTCAGCCCACGGTGTCGAAGCACCTCAAGGTGCTCCGCGACGCCGAGCTGGTCACCGTGCGCGAAGACGGTCAGCGTCGGTTCTACAGCCTCGCGGTGGAACCGCTCGAGGTCGTGGACGATTGGTTGGTGCCCTTCCTCGTCGACGCCTACGGCGACGACGCCCCCGACGTCGCTTACCCGGGAGCCCCGATCCCCGAGAGCGCCGCGCATGCGGCCGAGGTGGTCGGGCGTGCCGCGGCATCCGCGAAGCACGTGGTGGCCACCGCCCTCAAGCGTCTCGGCGCCTGACGGCGACGCACCGCTCCGGACGCAGTTCGCCCCCGACGACCGGGGGGCTGTCGTCGGGGGCGATGCCGCGGGCCCCAGCCCGCGTTCCCCGGGGCGGTGCCGGCCCCGGTGGAGGTTCGAGTTTGACACTTCCGGCTGAGTGAACCTCGGAGAGACGCTATGCCTCGGCTGGGACGAGCGATGATGCCGCGAGTCCCACTGTTCACACCGGCCCCAAGGGTTTACACGCGTCACTGGCAACCCATAGAGTGTGCTCATTCGAGAAAGGGGTATGTGGGATGCCCGAAGTTCCTGTCGTCCGGTTCCTCACTGTTGCCGAGGTGGCCGGGATCATGCGCGTGTCGAAGATGACCGTCTATCGGCTCGTGCACTCCGGCGACCTGCCGGCCATCCGTTTCGGACGCAGCTACCGCGTGCCGGAGTCCGCCGTGGCGGACGCACTCCAGCGCCCGATCGCCGACGTCGGCTGACCGTGCGGACGCCCTCGACGTCGGTGTGACGGGGCAGGGTCCACGGTTTGCTAGACTGATCCGAGGCATTTTTCCGTGCCCGTACCCGGGCGTCCGATCATCGCGACGCCCAACCCCCTGACTTAGTGAGGTTTCCGTGGGTTCTGTCATCAAGAAGCGCCGCAAGCGCATGGCGAAGAAGAAGCACCGCAAGCTGCTTCGCAAGACTCGCCACCAGCGTCGCAACAAGAAGTAAGCGGCCAAGACACGAGCGCCCCCGACAGCTCCTCGGAGCATGTCGAATGGGGGCGCTTTGTGTCTCTGCCGCAGGTCCGAGCAGCTCGAAGGAAGCCATGAAGTCGATCACCGTCACCGAACTCGCCGACCGTACGGGCACGCCGCTCATCGACGTGCGCGAGAAGGACGAGTTCGCGGCGGGCCACGTGCCCGGCGCCGTCAACATCCCGATGTCCGAGATCGGCAACCGGCTCGACGAGCTCCCGGCCGAGTCGTTCGACGTTATCTGCCAGGCCGGCGGCCGCTCTGCTCGCGTCGTCGAGGCGCTCGAAGCGCGCGGCTACGACGCCACCAACGTCGAGGGCGGCACAGGTGAGTGGATCGCGCAGGGACGCGCGGTCGAGGTTCCCTCGGCGTGACCACGCTGACCCTCATCGGCAAGCCCGACTGCCACCTCTGCGACGTCGCCTCCGAGGTCATCGACGCCGTCGTCGCCGAGCTGCCGGATGCCGCCGCCGAGCGGATCGAGATCGTCGAGGCCTCGATCGCTGAAGACCCCGCCCTGTTCGATCTGTGGTGGGAGAAGATCCCCGTCGTCCTCATCGACGGAGAACTGCACGCGCACTGGCGGCTCTCGCCGGACCGACTGCGCACCGCCCTCGAGGAGGCCGTGAAGTGACCATCCGCCATGTCGTCTCCTGGAAGCTCGCCTCGGAGGACGCCGACGAACGTGCCGCGCAAGCCGCCGAGGTGGCTCGCCGCCTCAACGCCCTCGACGGCGTGGTGCCCCAGGTGCTGTCGATCTCCGCCGGCGCGAACGTCGTATTGCCGGAGTCGAACTGGGACGTCGTGCTCGTCGCCGACTTCGCCTCGGTCGAAGCCCTCGACGAGTACCAGGTGCACCCCGCGCACGTCGAGGCCGCCGGCTACATCCGCTCCGTCGTGAGCGCTCGGGTCGCGGTCGACTTCGAGATCTGACCCTCGCGCGCGTAACGCACCGAAACAAAACCGTAATCCTGGATCGGGCACTCTTAGTAGGGCATCTCCTCGGCACGTGCCAGGATGTTGACCTATCGGCCCACCGACGGTGGGTCCTACCCTGCCATCGACTCTCAGGAGCACTCATGCACCGTCGCACTACCTTCGCCGGCCTCGCACTCGTGGCTGCCGCAACCCTCGCGCTCGCAGGCTGCGCCGGCGGAACCGACTCGGAATCCAGCGAACCCGCCGCTGGTGACGAGTACGGGCTGGTCACGGCCGGCACCCTCACCGTGTGCTCCGACATCCCCTACGCGCCGTTCGAGTTCGAGGGCGGCGACAACGGAACCGGCTACACCGGTTTCGACATCGACCTGCTCGACGCGATCGCGAAGAAGCTCGACCTCGAGCTATCGGTGCAGGACGTGGGCTTCGACGCGCTGCAGTCCGGCACGACCCTCGCCGCCGGTACGTGCGACATCGGCGCCTCGGCGATGACCATCACCGACGAGCGCAAGGCGAACATCGACTTCTCCGACCCGTACTACGACTCTCTGCAGTCGCTTCTCGTCCGCACGGACTCGGGCATCACGGGCATCGACGACCTCGCAGGCAAGAACGTCGGCGTCCAGCAGGGCACGACGGGCGAGACCTACGCGACCGAGAACGCCACCGGCGCCGAACTCGTGCAGTACCCGTCCGACGGAGAGCTGTGGCCGGCCATGCAGTCGGGTCTCATCGACGCGATCCTGCAGGACCAGCCGGTGAACCTCGAGCACGAGAAGGCCGACAGCGCCTACGAGATCGTCGAGACCTACAACACCGACGAGTCGTACGGCTTCGCCTTCGCGAAGGGCGAGAAGGACGAGCTGCTCGCGGCCGTCAACGACGCTCTGCAGGAACTGCGCGACGGCGGCGAGTACCAGACGATCTACGACACCTACTTCACGGCCAACTGAGCCGTGCGTCGTAGTCGTCTCGGAGGTCCTTCACAATGGCGTTGAAGCGAACTACCAAGAGCAAGCTCTACCGCTACATCGTCTACGCGGTCCTGATCGCCATCGTCGTCTGGGCGGCGATCGGGACCAACTGGGCGAAGATCGGTCCGCTGTTCTTCAACCCGGAGATCGCGGCGAAGATGTTCCCCGGGATCATCACCACCGCACTCGTCAACACGCTGTGGTTCACCGCGGTCGCCTTCATCCTCGGACTGGTGCTCGGCGTGATCCTGGCGCTGCTGAAGATGTCGTCGATCCTCCCGTTCCGGTGGATCGCCACGGCGTGGATCGAACTGTTCCGCGGGCTCCCCGCGATCCTGACGATCTTCGCCGTTGCCTTCATCCTGCCGATCGCGTCGGGGGTGCCGGGCAAGGACCTCGGCGGCCCCGTCGTGCTCGGTCTGATCGGTCTCATCCTCGTCGCCTCGGCGTACATGGCAGAGACGATCCGCGCAGGCATCCAGGCGGTACCGAAGGGACAGACCGAGGCCGCGCGTTCGCTCGGCATGTCTCCCATGAAGACCACCTTCTGGATCGTCGTGCCGCAGGGGTTCCGCATCATCATCCCGCCGCTCACGAACGAGTTCGTGCTGCTCTTGAAGGACACCTCGCTGTTGTTCATCGCGGGGACGTTCATCTGGTCGAAGGAGCTCACCAACTTCGCCCGTGATGCGGCGACGCAGAACTCCAACGCGACCCCGCTGATCATGGCGGCGATCCTGTACCTGATCGTGACGATCCCCCTCACGCGCTTCAGTGCGTGGCTCGAGCGAAGGATGGCGAGGCAGCGATGATCACCGAACTGATTGATGTCCACGCCCCGGCGATCGATATCCAAGGTCTCGTCAAGACCTTCGGCGACAACGAGGTGCTCAAGGGCATCGACCTCACCGTCACGAAGGGAGAGGTCGTCTGCGTGATCGGCCCCTCGGGCTCGGGAAAGTCGACGCTGTTGCGCTCGGTCAACCTGCTCGAGGAGCCGACCGGCGGCAAGGTGCTGATCGAGGGGATCGACATCACCGACCCCGAGACCGACATCGACCGCGTGCGCACGCGCATCGGCATGGTGTTCCAGAGCTTCAACCTGTTCCCGCACCTCGATGTGCTGGGCAATCTCACGATCGCCCAGCAGCGCGTCAAGAAGCGGGGCAAGGCGGAGTCCGAGAAGATCGCGCACGAGATGCTCGCCCGAGTCGGCCTGGCCGAGAAGGCGAAGGCCTTCCCGGGCCATCTGTCGGGCGGGCAGCAGCAGCGCGTCGCGATCGCGCGTGCGCTGTGCATGAACCCCGACATGATGCTGTTCGACGAGCCGACGTCGGCGCTCGATCCCGAACTGGTCGGCGAAGTGCTGCAGGTCATGCGCACGCTCGCCGACGAGGGCATGACGATGCTCGTGGTCACCCACGAGATGGGCTTCGCCCGTGAGGTCGGCTCGCGCCTGATCTTCATGGACGGCGGGCACATCGTCGAAGAGGGCGACCCGCGCGAGGTCATCGGCAACCCGCAGCACCAGCGCACGAAGGACTTCCTCTCGCGCGTGCTGTGAGACGTTCACACACGACGAGGCCCCCGGAGCGAATGCTCCGGGGGCCTCGTCGTATCTGATCCGGTCGTCAGGCGCGCGGGTGCACGGATACGGGCTCGGGCGCGACCGCGATGCGGACGCGATCGCCGAAGGCGGGGTGGATGCCGGGGGCGTGCTGCACCCGGACGATCTCTCCCGCTTCGGTGCGCACGAGCGTGCGGCGCATGCTGCCGAGGAAGGTGCTCTCCTCGACGATCGCGTCGGTCGCGGCATCCGCCTCCGAAGCGAAGAACACGTTCTCGGGGCGCAGGTACACGTCGACCGGGCCGTCGGCGGGTGTCTGCAGCGGCAGCCGCTGCCCCCAGACGACGACGTGGTCGCCCTCGGCGACACCGGCGACGACGCTCGAGAGGCCGACGAACGCGGCGACACCGGCGGTCGACGGCGTCGTGTAGAGCTGCTCCGGCGACCCGATCTGCTCGATGCGGCCCGAGTTCATCACGGCTATCCGGTCGGAGACGGCGAGCGCCTCCTCCTGGTCGTGCGTGACGAACACGGTCGTGATGCCCAGCCGCAGCTGGATGCGCCGGATCTCGTCGCGCAGTTGCACGCGCACCTTGGCATCGAGCGCCGACAGCGGCTCGTCGAGGAGCAGCACCTTGGGCTCGGTGACCAGGGCGCGCGCCAGCGCGACTCGTTGCTGCTGGCCACCCGACAGCTGGTGCGGGTAGCGGTCGGCGAAGTCGGCGAGCCCGACGAGGGCGAGGGCATCCTTTGCACGCTTCACCGATTCGGATGCCGACACCCCGCGGCGGCGCAGCCCGAAGGCGGTGTTGTCGGCGACGCGCAGGTGCGGGAACAGCGAGTACGACTGGAAGACCATGCCGATGTCGCGCTTGTTGGTCGGAACGCGAGAGACGTCCTGGCCGCCGAGCAGCACTGCGCCCTCGTCGGAGGCCTCGAGGCCGGCGAGCACGCGCAGGAGAGTGGTCTTGCCGCAGCCCGACGGGCCCAACAGCGAGACGAACTCGCCCGGCGCGATGTCGAGGTCGACGCCGTGCAGTACGCGGTTGCCGGCGTAGCTCTTCACGATGCTCCGCAGCTGCACCCGGGTGCCCTCGCCCGCTTCGGCGAGCAGCACGTTGTCCTGGGTGCGGGGGAGTGCGTGGTCGATGGTCATGAGTGGGCCTTTCCGTTGCCGCGTGCGACGCGACCGATGAGGAGGAGAAGGAGGAATACCAGCGCGAGTGCGAGCAGCGTGAAGATCGCCGGCGCGTACGGGTCCTGCTTCTGCACGACGACCATGGCCGTCTGGAACACCTGCCTGTTCAGCAGCGAGGCGATGGTGAACTCGCCGAGCACCACCGCAATGGAGATGAGCGACGCGGCGAGCAGTCCCTGGCGCAGATTGGGCGCCAGCACCTGGAGCACGACCGTCGGCCAACTCGCCCCGAGCGACCGCGCGGCCTCCGAGAGCGTGCGCAGGTCGGCGGCGTCGATCGACGCCTGGATCGAGCGGTAGGCGAAGGGCAGCACCGTGATGCCGTAGGCGAACGCGAGCGTCCACGTGCCGGTGCCCACCGAGCGGCCGATCTGGAGGTAGATCGGCGCGAGGCCCACGACCAGCACGATCGCCGGGATCGAGATCGGCAGCAGCACCGCGAACTCGAAGATCGGCTTGAGCTTGCCGAAGCGCAGGTTCACCAGGATCATCGTCGGCGCGAGCAGGAACAGCACGATCGCGACCGTGACGACGGCGAGGATGAGCGAGTTACCGAGACCGGTCCAGATCGGCTTGATCGCCGCGGATGCGGCGGGGTCGAACAGCGCGAGCCAGTGGTCGAACGAGAGCCCGCTCTCGGTGTCGCGGAGCGTGTAGAGGAACGTCGATACGAGCGGGATGGCGAAGAACAGGCCGACGAGGATGCCGATGACCCAGCGGGTCGTGAGCGAGGGGGCGAGACGGTTCACGACTGCCACCTCGCAGCCCGGCGCTGGATCAGCGAGTACAGGGCCATCACGACGCCGACCACCACGATCATGCCCAGCGCGAGCGCACCCGCGAGGTTCTCGCGCCCGAGCACGGTCTCGCTCGTGAGCGCGGTGCGGATCTGCAGCGGCACGATCTGCGAGCCCTGGCTCGCAAGAGCGGCGGCCGTGGCGTACGAGGAGAAGGAGTTCGCGAAGAGCAGCAGCAGGCTCGCGAGGAACGACGGGGCGAGCACCGGGAGCCCGATGCGCAGCCAGAAGCTCGTGCGCGTTCCACCGAGGGTGAGGTTCGCTTCGGCCCACTGCGGCTTGAGCGCGGCGAGGGCCGGCATGAAGGTGATGACCATGAGGGGGATCTGGAAGTAGATATAGGGGAGGATCAGTCCGGGCAGCTCGTAGAGCCACGTGCCGTTCTCGTAGATGTTGATGCCGAACGTGTCCTTGAGGAACACGGTCAGCACACCCTGGATGCCCATCATCGCGATGAAGGCGAACGCCAGCATCACGCCGCCGAACTGGGCCAGCACTCCGGCTGCGGCATCCACCGACGAGCGGATCGCGCCCTGCGGATTCATCCCGAGCAGGGCGTAGCAGACGAGGGCGCCGACGACCGCGCCGACAACGGCGGTGAGCAGCGAGATCCAGGCGGAGTTGGCGAACGTGTTCAGTACGACGGGATCGCCGAGTGCGGAGACGTTGGTCCAGGTGAACGAGCCGTCCTCGGTGAAGAAACCGGAGCCGATCGCGAGCAGCGTCGGCACCGCCAGGAAAAGCACGATGTAGGCGGTGAAGGGCACGAGGCCCAACCAGGCCCAGGAAGGCGCGGACCGCCGGGCCCGCGCGGTGTGCGCGGGCCCGGCGGGAGTGACGGGGGCGGATGCCGGAGCATCCGCCCCCGTGTCGACGAGAATCGTCACTGGACCGCCGCTGCCCACTTCTCACCGAGCAGCGTGCCGGCGTTCGTGGACTGCTCCTCGGTCGGGACGACCGTCTCGTCGGGAACCTCGGGCAGAGCCGCGGCGAGGTCGGCGTCGATCGTGCCGGCCTCGGTCATGGCCTCCATGCGCACGGGGCGAGCGCCGCCGCCGAGCCAGAGGTTCTGCACCTCGTCGCTGTAGAGGAACTCCTGCCACAGGCGCGCCGCAGCCGGGTGCGGGGCGTCGACGTTGACCGCCTGGTTGTAGTAGCCGGCGTAGCCGGTGCCGTCGAAGACCACGACCTCCCAGTTGGGGTTGTCGGCCTTGTGCGAGGCGTTCAGGTAGTCCCAGTCGAAGACGACGGGGGTCTCGCCGCTCGCGACCGTCGCCGTGGTCACGTCGACCTTGAGCAGGTTGCCGGCCTTCTGCAGCTCCGAGAAGAAGTCGATGCCGGGCTGGAAGTCGTCGAGCGTGCCCTCGGACTGGACGCTCGCGAGACCGACCGCGGCGAATGCGGCGCCGGCCTGGGTCGGGTCGCCGTTGATCGCGACGGCGCCCTTGTAGTCGGGCGAGAGCAGGTCGGCGAGCTCGGCGGGAGCCTCGAACTTCGACGAGTCGTAGCCGACCGACATGTATCCGCCGTAGTCGCCGACGAAGAGGCCGGTCGGCTCCTTGAGCTCGGCGGGGATGTCATCCCACGTCTGCACCTTGTAGGGAGCGAAGTAGTCGGTGTTCTGGAGCGCGACCGTGAGGCCGATGTCGAAGACGTCGGGAGCGGTGTCGAGGCCCTTGTTGGTCTCGGCGGCCTGGATCTCTTCGGCGCTGGACACGTCGGGGGAGGCCTCGTTGATCGTGATCTCGGGGTACTTCTCGGCGAAGAGGTCGAGGATCTCGCCGTAGTTGGCCCAGTCGCGCGGCAGCGCGATGACGTTGAGCTGGCCCTCCGCCTTGGCGGCGGCCTCGAGGTCGGCGAACGTGCCGAAGTCGGCGACGGACGTCGCGGCCGCGGCGTCGGTCGAGCCCTCGCCGGCGTCGGTCGCGTCGGCGGCGCCGGAGCAGGCGGTGAGTGCCAGAGCGGCGGTGGTGACCAGTGCGATACCGGCGCCGATGCGCGCGCGGCGGGTGAAGCGTGCCATGAGTGTCCTCTCGGGTGTCCGGCGGGCGCCGGTTCGGGTTGCGAGAGGAAGCTATTGGTCGTGAGTTACCGGCCGGAGCGGCGGGGGTGAACGAATGGTGACCGAGTGGTGGCGGGGCGGGGTGCGCCGCGTCCTGGCGGGGATGTCAGGCGGGCTCGACCGTGTATTTGAAACCGAGATGTGACCCGATATACCCCAACTTCTCGTAGAAGCGATGGGCGTCGGTGCGAGCGGCATCCGAGGTGAGCTGCACCATCGCGGCTCCGACGGCGGGCGCTGCCCGCTCGCCGACCCAGCGCATCACGGCCGATCCGATGCCCCACGAGCGCAGGTCGCTTCGCACCCGCACGGCCTCGACGAGCAGTCTCCGGGCGCCCCGACGGGCCATCCCCGGGATCGAGGTGAGCTGCAGAGTTCCGACGATGGCCCCGTCGAGCTCGACGACGAGCAGGTCGTTCGACGGCTCGGCGAGGATCTCGAGGAGCGCCTCGGCGTATGCGGGTCGGTCGTCTGCCGAGGCGACATCGCCGCGCGCCGCGCTGATCGGGTCGTCGGCGAGCAGGGCGATCACGGCATCCGTGTCACCGGCCGTCGCGCGGCGCAGCACGGCGCTGCCGAGGCGCGAGTCGAACGGGTAGGGCAGGGGGAGGGCCTCGAGCATGGCTCCAGTCTGCCAGCGGGCGCGTGACGCCGTGGCGAGCGGATGCCGGTGCTCGCCCGAGTCTCTGGAATCATGGCCGGGTGGATATCGGCACCGTGCTCGGACTCGAGCAGCTCACCTGGGGGATGCTTCTGCTCGTCGTCATCGCCGCCTTCGCCGCGGGCTGGATCGATGCGGTCGTCGGCGGGGGAGGGCTGCTGCAGCTGCCCGCGCTGCTGCTCATCCCCGGGATCGCGCCGATCCAAGCGCTCGCGACGAACAAGCTCGCCTCGGTGTTCGGCACCGCCACCAGCAGCGTCACCTACTACCGGCGCGCGAAACCCGACATCCGCACCGCGATCCCGATGGCCCTGATCGCGCTCGCCGGGTCGTTCGGCGGGGCCGCGGTGGCCACCCTGCTGCCCGCTGCGGCGTTCAAGCCGATCATCGTCGTGGCACTGCTCGCGGTCGCGCTCTTCACCGCCTTCCGGCCGCAGATGGGAGCGGCGACCGTGCTGCGGTTCCACGGGCACAAGCACCACATCATGGCCGGAGCGGCGGGCCTCGTGATCGGCTTCTACGACGGCATGATCGGGCCGGGAACGGGAACGTTCCTCGTGATCGCTCTCGTCGCGCTGCTCGGCTACGACTTCTTGCAGGCCAGCGCCAAGGCCAAGATCGTCAATCTCGCCACCAACCTCGGTGCGCTGCTGCTCTTCATCCCGCACGGGTCGGTGCTGTGGGTGCTCGGGGGGATCCTCGCGGTCGCCAACGTCGCCGGCAGCTACCTGGGGTCGCGCATGGCGATCTCGCGCGGCACGAAGTTCATCCGCGTGGTGTTCCTCGTCGTGGTGATCGCCCTGATCGCCAAGCTCGGCGTCGACGTGTGGAACGAGAACGTGGCGCCCGCGCTCGGGCTGGCGAGCGCCTAGGGGGCGGGCGCTTCGACAGGCTCAGGGGCCCGGTGCTCTCCGGACCCCGTAACGCGACAGGCTCAGCGCCCGAACCGGGTGCTGAGCCTGTCGACGCATCCCCCACGCGGGGGCGAGGATCACGCCTCGTCGTCGTCCGGCTCGAAGTCGACCCCGGCCTCGGCGCGCTGCTCGGGCGAGATCGGAGCGGGTGCGGCCGTGAGAGGGTCGTAGCCGTTGCCCGACTTCGGGAACGCGATGACCTCGCGGATGGACTCGGTCTTCGTGAGGTGCTGCAGCACGCGGTCCATGCCGAGCGCGATGCCGCCGTGGGGCGGGGCGCCGAACTTGAACGCGTCGAGCAGGAATCCGAACTGCTCATCGGCCTGCTCGTCGCTGATGCCCATGACCTCGAAGACGCGCTTCTGGATGTCTTCGCGGTGGATACGGATCGATCCGCCACCGAGCTCGGAGCCGTTGCACACGATGTCGTACGCGTAGGCCAGCGCCGATCCGGGGTCGGTGTCGAACGTCGCCTCGAACTCCGGCTTCGGGCCGGTGAACGCGTGGTGCACGGCGGTCCAGGCTCCAGCGCCGACGGCCACGTCGCCCGAGGCCACGGCATCCGCCGCAGGCTCGAACATCGGGGCGTCGACGACCCAGGTGAAGGCGAACTCGTCGGGGTTCAGGTAGCCCAGGCGGCGACCGATCTCGACGCGCGCGGCGCCGAGGAGGGCACGGCTCTCCTTCGTGGCGCCCGCGGCGAAGAACACGCAGTCCCCGGCCTCGGCGCCGACGAGCTCGGCGAGGCCCGCCTGCTCGGCCTCGGACAGGTTCTTGGCGACCGGTCCGCCGAGCGATCCGTCCTCGTTGAAGAGCACGTAGGCGAGTCCGCGGGCACCGCGCTGCTTCGCCCAGTCCTGCCACGCGTCGAGCTGCTTGCGGGGCTGGCTCGCTCCGCCCGGCATCCGCACGGCACCGACGTACTCGGCCTGGAAGACGCGGAACGTGGTGTCGGAGAAGTAGTCGGTCGCCTCGACCAGCTCGAGACCGAAACGCAGGTCGGGCTTGTCGGAGCCGTACTTCGCCATCGCGTCGGCGTAGGTCAGGCGCGGCAGCGGGGTCTGCACCTCGACGCCGATCGTCTTCCACATGGCGACGACGAGCGACTCCATGAGGCGGATGACGTCTTCCTGGTCGACGAAGCTCATCTCGATGTCGAGCTGCGTGAACTCGGGCTGGCGGTCGGCGCGGAAGTCCTCGTCGCGGTAGCAGCGCGCGATCTGGAAGTACTTCTCGACGCCGCCGACCATGAGCAGCTGCTTGAAGAGCTGCGGCGACTGCGGCAGGGCGTACCAGCTGCCCGGGCTGAGGCGCGCGGGCACGAGGAAGTCGCGGGCGCCCTCGGGGGTCGAGCGCGTGAGCGTCGGGGTCTCGACCTCGGTGAAGTCGTCGGCGTGCAGCACGTCGCGGATCGCCTTGTAGACGTCGGAGCGAAGACGCAGGGCGGATGCCGGGGCCGGACGGCGCAGGTCGAGGTAGCGGTACTTGAGGCGCGCCTCCTCGCCGACCGTCTCGCTGTCGGCGAGCGCCGTCGAGACCTGGAAGGGGAGGGGAGCGGACTCGTTGAGCACCTCGACCTCGGTCGCGATGAGCTCGATCTCGCCGGTGGGCAGGTTCGGGTTGGCGTTGCCCTCGGGGCGGCGCGACACCTCACCCGTGACCTTGAGCACGAACTCGTTGCGCAGCGGGTGGGCGATCTCCTCGTCGCGGATGACGACCTGGGCGATGCCCGACGCATCCCGAAGATCGATGAACGCGACTCCTCCGTGATCACGACGGCGATCGACCCACCCCGCGAGGGTGACGGTCTGACCGATGTGCTCGGCTCGCAGTGAGCCTGCCGAGTGGGTGCGAAGCACGGAGTATTCCTTCTGTTCTGTGAACGGGCGAACCCGCCCATTCTACGGGGGCGTGCGGCGTGTCTCCGGCGGGCGGAGGGGATCAGTAGGGTGGCAGGGAAAAGGAAGGTGCCCCATGAACCTCGCCCTCGTCCCCGCCGCCGATGTGCCGGTCGTCCCCGATTTCGTGTCGGCGTTCTTCTCCGGAACCACGAGCGTCATCGGCATCGTCTTCTACGTCCTCCTGGCGATCGCCTGGTGGAAGGTGTTCACGAAGGCCGGATACCCCGGCATCCTGGCGCTGATCCCCATCGTCAACGCGATCTTCCTGCTGCGCATCGCCGGGATGTCGGGCTGGTGGGTGCTGCTGTATCTGGTGCCGATCGCCAACGTCATCCTTGCGATCGTCGTTGCCGTGAAGGTGGGCGACCGGTTCGGCAAGGGCGGGGTGTTCTCGTTCTTCCTGCTGTTCCTGATCCCGTTCATCGGGTACTTCATCCTCGGTTTCGGGGACTCCCGCTACCGCAAGGCCTGACGTGCCGGCGTCCCGTCTGCATCTCGTCCGACACGGCGAGGTCCACAACCCCGGCCGCGTGCTCTACGGCCGTCTGCCCGACTTCCACCTCAGCGACGACGGCCGGCGGATGGCGCAGGCGGCGGCCGAGCACGTCGCCGGTCTCGGCCGCGATGTGGAAGCCCTGCGGTGCTCGCCGCTGGAACGCACGCAGGAGTCGGCTGCGCCGTTCGCCGAGCGCTTCCGCCTCGAGCCCGTGCTCGACGAACGCGTGATCGAGCCGACCAACGTGTTCGAGGGCACGCGGATGAGCCGGTCGCTGCGCAACCCCTTCAACTGGTGGCATCTGCGCCAGCCCTCGCTCCCCAGCTGGGGTGAGCCCTACGTGGCGGTCGCCGAGCGCATGCGGGCTGCCATGGACGAGCTGTGGCACACCACCGACGCCGGGGACGCGGTGATCGTGTCGCACCAGGCGCCGATCTGGATCACCCACCTCTCGGTGGCCGGGCTTCCGCTGCGGCACGACCCGCGCACCCGACGCTGTGCCCTGTCGAGCGTGACCTCGTTCGAGCGGGTGGGCGACGTGTGGCGCGAGGTCGACTACGTCGAGCCCGCGGCGACGGGTGGCGCGGTCGACGTCGGCGCCGTCTGAGGGTCGGCCGGGACTAGACCTCCTCGGCCATCAGCGACTGGATGTGGCCGACGGCGGCGAGCTGACCCGCGGCGACCGCGAGGGCGACCGCGGCCATCGCACCGGGCAGTGAGGCGCGGTGTGCGATGTCGCCCGCCGCCGAGACGCCGGCGACGGACGTGCGGCCGAAGTCGTCGATCTCGATCGCGCCCGAGGGCAGCATCGAGAGACCGAGCTGCTCGGCGAACGGCGCGCGCTGACGCGAGACCACCGAGGCGACGAAGATGCCGGCGACGGATGCTTCGCCCTCCGCCGTGGTCAACGTCACCGTCTCTCCGTCGCGCGCGATCGAGAGAGGAGCCGAGGCCGCGGTTGTGGCGCCGAGTGCCTCGAGGGTCGCGCGATCCTCGCCGGAGAACGAACCCGCGGCGGGGAAGACCGTGATCGACGACACGATCCGGCCGAGCAGTCCGATCAGATGAGCGGCACGAGCGGCCTCGCCGATCACGGCGATCGGTTTGCCTGCGTGCTCATGCCCGTCGCAGAACGGGCAGCTGAACGCGCCCACGCCCCACAGTTCCTGCAGTCCGGGGATCGCGGGCAGTTCGTCGGCCATGCCGGTCGCCAGAACGATTCGTCGCGCCTCGACCGTGCCACCGTCGGCGAGCGCGACGGTGAACACCCCCGGTTCTCCGTCGATCCGCTCGACGCGGGCGTCGCGCACCTCGACATCGGCGTACTCGGCGAGCTGGGCGCGGGCGGTCGCCCGGAACTCGGCGGGCGGGGTGCCGTCGTTCGCGGCGACGTTGTGCATGTGCTGCACCGTCGCGTTGCGGTACTCGCCCGAGTCGACAAGCAGCGCCGAGCGGTGCATCCGCCCCAGCGTCAATGCTGCTTGAAGGCCCGCGGGGCCCGCGCCGATCACGATCACGTCGTACATGAGAGGTCCTTCCGACCGATGGTTCTTATGCGTGCGATCAGTCTGCGACTTCATGTTGGGATGAAGTCAATGTCCGGCCGGCGGATGGGTAAGCATTGACATAACTAGTTCGGCTAGTAATCTAGTTGCGCGGCCTTTTACGAGAAGGCCGCACGATTCGGAGGGAGCGGAACATGATCGAACGCGAGGAGATCGCTGCAGTCGACGAGGGTGCGGGGGCCGAGGGGGAGGGCTTCGGCAAGTGGATCTCGCTGATCAACCAGGAGGACTGACGTGAGCACCGCCGAGGCTCCGAGCGCCATCTGGACGGCGATCGATCACACGCACGCGCTCGACGTCGCCCGCGCCGTCGAACGGGTCCGAGTCGCGGAGGATCAGCTGGCGCGTCGACGCCAGGCATCCTGCGGACCGAGTCCGCTGCTCCGCGAGATCACCCGGCTCATCGCCGAGGCGGATCATCGCAACGAGGCGATCACTCCCGGTGATCTCGCATCCGAGTTGCAGGTGACGACCGCCGCGATCTCGAAGGCGCTCGAGAAGCTCGAGACCGCGCGGGTCATCACCACGCAACGGAATCCTTCGGACAGCCGCTCGAAGCTTCTCGTTCCCCTGCGGCGGATCGATCCGTCGGAGGGTCTCGACGCCACTGCACTCGCTGTCCATCGGATCGCCGAAGGCTTCAGCCCGGAGCAGTCGGAGCTCGTGAGCGACTTCCTCGAGAAGGTCGCCGATCTGATCACGCGGGAGTGCCGGGACTGAGGGCGTGGCTTCGTCGGCCGTGCGGCAGACCTTGCGTTCCCGCTCCATCTGTGACTTCATGTTGACATGAAGTCAAGTGCTGAGCATCCGTGGTCCGTCGGCGAGGTCGCCGAGCGCGTCGACCTGCCCACCAACGTGTTGCGCCACTGGGAGTCGGTCGGACTGCTCACCCCCGCCCGCGACGACGCCGGCCGCCGCCGATACGGCGAGAGCGACGTCGTGCGCATCGCCGTGATCCAGCGCAGCAAGGCCGCGGGCATGACGCTCGACCAGATCGCGGTGTTGCTCGACGACAGCGGCTGGGGGCGCCATCAGGTGCTGCAGTCGCACATCGATGACATCGATCGCCGCATGGAGGAGATGCGCCGTTCGCGCGAGATGACCGAGCACGCTCTGCGCTGCCGCTCGCACGACATCGCCACCTGCCCCCGCTTCCGAGCGGGCGTCGACGACGTGCTCGCGCGGTTCCGGACGGCGCCGGCGGCGCGATCGGCGTCCGGCCTAACCATAGGAACCTCGGCGTAAACTCGTAACCGTGCCACTCGCCTCGAGGATTCACCCGATCCGCAGCGGCCGCCCCTCCCGCACTCGCCGTTCCCGGCGTGCGGTCGGAGCCGCGCTCGCCGCGGTGCTTGCCGTCGGCCTGACCGCCTGCGCTCCGGATGCCGTGAGCGAGTCGTTCCTGAGTGGCGAGAACACCGGCTATGTCGCCGCCGACGGCGCGATCGAGGAGATCCCCGTCGCCGAGCGCGGCGAGCCGATCGACTTCTCCGGAGTGACGGAAGACGGCGAGGCCTTTGACAGCGCCGACATCGCGGGCCAGGTCACGGTCGTGAACTTCTGGTACGCCGGTTGCGCGCCGTGCCGCGTCGAGGCCGGCGATCTCGAGGCCGTCTGGCAGGAGTACGAAGACCAGGGCGTGTCGTTCGTCGGCATCAACACGCGCGATCAGGCAGACACCGCCAAGGCCTTCTCGACCGAGTTCGACATCACCTACCCGAGCCTGATCGACGTCGACACCGCGCAGGCCAAGCTCGCCTTCGCGGCCGAGACCCCCATCCAGGCCACCCCCACCACTCTCGTGCTCGACAAGCAGGGCCGCGTCGCCGCCCGCATCATCGGGCCGATCGACGGGACCTCGATCCTGTCCACGCTCGTCAAGGACGCGCTCGCGGAGAGCGCGTGAATCCCCAGGACATCATCGGTTCGGGAGCGCTCTGGCTGGCGATCCCGGTCGCCCTGCTCGCCGGACTCATCTCGTTCCTGTCGCCCTGCGTGCTGCCGCTCGTGCCGGGTTACCTCGGCTTCCTCGGCGGATCCGTGGCTCCGCGCCCGGCGAAGGGTGCGACCGCGTCGACCGATGCCGCGGCCCCGGGCCGTGGCCGCCTGGTCGTGGGCGTGCTGCTGTTCATCGCCGGGTTCAGCGCCGTCTTCGTCGCGATCACCTCTCTCGGCGGCGTCGCGAGCGTCTTCCTGATCCAGTGGGGTGAGCTCATCACGCGCCTCCTCGGCGTCGTGATCATCCTCATGGGACTCGTCTTCCTGGGTCTCTTCGGCTTCGCGCAGCGCGAGCTGCGCTTCCACGTCGACGGAAAGTACGGCGTGATCGGCGCACCGCTGCTGGGTATCGCGCTCGGGATCGGCTGGGCTCCCTGCCTCGGCCCGACGCTGACGGCGATCTTCGCCCTCTCGTTCAACGCCGGCGACCCCGTGCGCGCGGGTGTCCTCGGCCTCGCCTACTCGCTCGGCCTCGGCATCCCGTTCCTGCTCGTCGCGCTCGGCTTCGGCTGGGCGACGACCGCCATCGGATTCCTGCGCCGCCACATCCGCGTCGTCAACATCATCGGCGGCGTGCTGCTGGTGGCGCTCGGCGTGCTGATGGTGACGGGGCTGTGGACCGACATCATGTCCCGACTGACGGCGGTGATGAGCAGTGTCATCCTCCCGCTCTGATCACGAGACGAAATCCCCGGACCGGAAGAACAAGAGTGCCGTGAGCAGCAAGACGCCCAGGTCCAGCGATCCGCTGCGGCCCTCCGACCACGTCGACGGCGACGACTCGATCACTCAACCGCGCCTCGGTTTCGTCGGGTGGCTGCGCTGGGGCTGGCGTCAGCTGACCTCGATGCGCACCGCGCTGATCCTGCTGCTCGTGCTCGCGGTCGCCGCGATCCCCGGCTCGATCTTCCCGCAGCGCATGGCCGACCCGAACGGTGTCACGCAGTGGGAGCGTGACAACCCCGATCTCTTCCCGATCCTCGACGGCCTCAAGCTCTTCGACGTCTACCTGTCGCCATGGTTCTCGGCGATCTACCTGCTACTGTTCACCTCGCTCGTCGGCTGCGTGATCCCGCGCATCCGACACCACTGGAAGGCCCTCCAGGCCCGCCCGCCCCGCACGCCCGCGCGCCTGCAGCGGCTCGACGACTTCCGCGCCGTCACCCGCGACCTCGCCTCGACCGCGCGGAACGGCGAGACGGATGCCGAGGCCGAGGCATCCGCATCGATCGCCGTCGCGACGAAGCAGCTCAAAGCACTCGGCTATCGCGTCGAGCGCTACGACCGGGGTCGCACCTTCTCGGTGTCGGCCGAGCGCGGCTACTGGCGCGAGACCGGCAACCTGCTCTTCCACCTCGCCCTCGTCGGCGTGCTGGTGACGGTCGCCATCGGCGGCGGTTTCGCGTACACCGGCCAGCGGGTGCTGGTCGAGGGCGAGACCTTCGCGAACACGCTCGTCGACTACGACTCGATGAATCGCGGACGTTTCGTCGCCGATGACGCCCTCGCGCCGTACTCGATGCGCCTCGACACCTTCGACGTCTCCTACACCCCGTTCGGCGAGGCGGGTTCCGGCCAGGCCGGCGACTTCTCGGCCAACGTCACGGTGAAGGAGAACGGCGAGGAGCGCACCGGCGCCGTCAAGGTCAACGAGCCGCTGCCCGTCGCCGACGACGACATCTTCCTGCTCGGCAACGGCTACGCGCCCACGATCACGGTGCGCAATGCCGACGGTGACGTGGTGTTCACGAACAGCGTGCCGTTCCTGCCGCAGGACACCAACATGACCTCGCTCGGTGTGATCAAGGTCACCGACGGACTGCCCGAACAGCTCGGTCTGCTGGGCTTCTTCTACCCGACGACCGCCGTGCTCGACACCGGGGCGTTCTTCTCGGCCTACCCCGCGCTCACCAACCCGACCCTCACGCTCGACGTGTACTCGGGCGACCTCGGCATCAACGACGGCACCCCGCGATCGGTGTACGTGCTCGACACCACCGATCTCACCCAGCTCACGGGTCGTGCGGTCGACAAGGACTCGATCGAGCTCGCCCCGGGAGAGACCGCCGACCTGCCGAACGGCATGGGAACGGTCACCTTCGAGGACGAGTCGCCCGAGGGAGCGACCGACGCCACGCAGTCGGTCAAGCGCTTCGCCTCGCTGCAGATCCACCGCGACGAATCGGGTGTCTGGGTCCTCGGCTTCGCTGTTCTCGCCCTCGGCGGGCTCATGCTCGCGCTGTTCGTGCCCCGCCGCCGCATGTGGGTCAAGGCCACCGCCGACGGCGATGCCGTCTCTCTCGAGTACGCCGGTCTCGCCCGCGGCGAGGACCCGACGATCGCGGTGGCGCTCGACGACATCGTCGCCGGTCACGGCCGCCTGCTCGATGCGGCCGGGGGCACGGTCGCCCGCGAACCCGTCACCGATGAACCCACCGAAGATCTCGCGGACGCCGACCCGACGGCATCCGACTCCCCGAAAGTAGACTGACACCATGTTCGACCTCGAAGTGATCTCGCCGGTCCTGCTCTGGACCGCGATCGCGATCTACGCCGCGGCTTTCATCGCGTTCGCGTTCGACCTCGCGCGCCGCTCGCAGATCTCCGCCGACGCGCAGACCGTGCGCGAGGCCGAGCTGGTCGGCGCCGGCGCACGCGGGGGAGCGAGGCTCACCGCGACCGGAAAGCCCATCGAACCGAAGCCCCAGCGCTTCGTCATGGCGCGCATCGGCACCTCGCTCACCGTGCTCGCGTTCATCTTCCACCTCGGTGCGACGCTCACCCGCGGTTTCGCGGCGGGTCGCGTGCCGTGGGCGAACCTCTACGAGTTCGCGATGATCGGCACGCTGCTCATCATCGCCGTCTACCTGATCGTGCTGATCAAGGTCGACCTGCGCTTCCTCGGCACGTTCATCACGGGCCTCGTGGTCGTGCTGCTGGGCCTGTCGTCGACGAACTTCTACGTCGAGGTCACGCCGCTCATGGATCCGCTCAAGAGCGTGTGGCTCGTGATCCACGTATTCGTCGCCTCGCTGGGTACGGCGTTCTTCGCCCTCGCCTTCGCGCTCTCGGTGATCCAGCTCATGCAGTCGCGTCGCGAGCGACTGGTGTCGGAGGATGCGGCCAAGACCGGCCCCGGGTTCCTCCGCACGTTCCCGTCGGCGGAGCGCCTCGAGAGCATGGCGTACCGCTTCACGATCATCGGATTCATCCTCTGGACCTTCACCCTCATCGCCGGGTCGATCTGGGCGTACTACGCGTGGAGCCGCTTCTGGGGCTTCGACGTGAAGGAGACCTGGACCTTCGTGATCTGGGTGCTCTACGCCGGATACATCCACGCCCGCGCGACCCGCGGCTGGCGCGGCAATCCCTCGGCCTGGCTCGCGATCGTCGGCTTCACCGCCGTGCTGTTCAACTTCACGATCGTGAACGTGTTCTTCAAGGGACTGCACGCCTACTCCGGCATCAACTGAGGCATCCGCTCTCGACGCCCACGACGCCCCGCTCCCTCTTCTCGAGGGGCGGGGCGTTTTCGCGCCCTTCTCCCGCACAACTTCGGAGTTTCGGCACGGCGCGCCGTGGGGGACGGGGTGGGGGCGGCGTGTCTCATCAGAACTCCGAAGTTGTGCGGGGCGTCGAGTGCCGAGCGTCCGGTGGGAGAGAACGGAGAACGGATGCCGTCGGCCCTGCGTGTCTGTCGGCGGCGCGCCGTGCGGGCCGCCGGTGGTCTCCGTTTTCGCGCCCTTCTCCCGCACAAGTTCGGAGTTTCGGCATGGCGCGCCGTGGGGGACGGGGCGGGGGCGGCGTGTCTCGTCAAGACTCCGAAGTTGTGCGGACGGGGTGTGCGAAGGGGCCGGCGGATGCCGCGGCTCAGGTCGCGAGCACCGCTTTCGCCGAGGTCGTGCGGCGCAGGGCGACCGCAATGGTCGTCGCGACGAGGGCGAGCACACCCCACACAACGAGACCCGCGACGGCGGATCCGCTCCCCGCGATGAGGCCCGTGAATGCCGGGGCGGTGGGCAGTGCGGCGCCGAGCCCCGCGAGCCAGTCCGGCACGGTCGAGATCACACCGGTGGCGACGGCCAGCACGCCGATCAGTGCGCTGACCCAGCGCCCGATGCCGCCGAAGATCGCGACGAGCGCCTGGTTGACCGCGGCGAAGACGATGCCCGCGAGCACGGCGGTTCCGGCGAACGTCCACCAGGCGCCGGCGTCGTACGAGGCGACGAACTGCACGATGATCGACACCAGCAGGCCCTGGCCGGCGCCGATGAGTGCGGCGGGCCAGAAGGCGCGCAGCGCGAGCGAGGCCGACGGGCGGCGCGACGTGAGGGTGCGGGCGGTGTGCGCGCGCATCACGATGAACGAGGCGAGTCCGCCGAACCACAGCACCACCGCGGCGAGCAGCGGGATGGCGGTCGGGCCGAAGATCGTGTCCATCGACGAGGTCGACTCGACCGGGTCGGCGATCGCCGAGGCGATCGACGTCGACTCGGAGTCGCTGAACGAGGGGAGCGAATCGGATGCCGTGCGCAGACCGCCGGCGAGATCGCCCGCCCCGGTCGCGAGAGTGTCGAGGCCCGTCGCGAGTTCGGTGGCTCCGGTCGCGAGTTCGGTCGCGCCGCTGGAGAGCTGGCCGGCGCCCGTCGCCAGGGCGCGGGCTCCCGCGGCGGACTGGTCGACGCCCTCGCTGGCGAGCTGGTTGAGGCCGGTGGCGATCTGGCTGGCGCCGGCTCCCGCTTCACGCAGTTGCGCGGCGATCGTCGCCGGTGCCTGCGTCGCCACGCCCTGGATACCGGCTGCGGTCCCCGCGGCGCCCTCAGCAAGTTCCACCAAGCCGTTGCAATACTGCTCACCGAACACCTCGGGCTGGCAACTCTTTGCGTAGCCCTGGATGCCTGTGGCCACCTTCGAGGCACCGTCCGTCAACTCGGCCGGCACGATCCCCTGCGCCTCCAGATCGGCCGCACCCGCCGTCAGCCCAGACCCGAGCTCGCCCGCCCCGGCGGCGATCTCGCGCGTGTTCGCGGCGATCGTGTCGAGACCGGTCGCCAGCGACGTGGCGCCGGTGCCGAGGTCGGCTGCGCCGGTCGCGAGCTGGGTGGCGCCGTCGGGGATCGCGGCGGCACCCGTCGCGGCACCCCGTGCGCCGTTCGCGAGGTCGAGTGCACCGGATGCGGCCTCACCGATCTGATCACCGATCGTCGTGAATCCGACCAGGATGTTCTCGGTGGTGGCCTCCGACAGCGTCGTGCCCAGGGTGGAGGCGGCGACGTTCGCGATCTGACCCGTGATGAGGTCATCGGCGACCAGGCCGTCATCGGGCGTCGTGACCTCGATCGTCGCCTTCTCGGGCGTGCCCTCGCCCTCCGAGACCGTGCGCCCGGCCGAGGTGGCCGCCGACGAGAAGTCCTCGGGAATGGTGATGACCGCCTGGTAGTCGCCGTTCGCGAGTCCTTCGGCGGCGTCGTCCTCGTTGGAGATCACCCAGGTGAGGTTCGAGTCGAGGTCGTCCGACCCCTCCACGAGCCCGGACGCGAGCTGGCGCCCGAGGGGCGTGACCTGTCCGTCGATCTCGACCGGCTCGTCGAGGTTCACGATCGCGGCGGTCATGGAGTCCAGACGCTCGGTCGGATTCTGCAGCGCCGTGACGAGGATGCCGCCGATCGCCGCCGGCAGCAGCAGGATGCCGAGGATCGTCAGCCACGTGATGGGCTTGCGGGAGCGTGCGCGCTCGATGGGGAGGGTCATGCGGTCACCTCGGTGGTTGCGGTCGCCCGACGAGGGGCGCGGGTGTCGAGAAGGTTCGCGTCGGGCCAGCCGGCCTCCGCGAGGATCGTGCGGGCGGTCGCCGCATCGGATGCCGTGGCGAAGACGGTGAGGGAACGGGTGGCCGCGGCATCCCGCAGCATCGCCGTCACCTGGTCGCGTCGCCCTCCGGACAGTCGGTCGATCCCGTCGACGACCACGACCTCGGAGCGCCCGCGCAGGGCCTCGGCGAGGTCGTCGAGCGCGGCATCCGCATAGTCGACGATCACGCAGCCGACGTGCGCACGCACCCAGGCGGCGCGCCCGGGGAGGAGGTGACCGGCGACGCGGAGGCGCCCCTCGTCGGCGGAGACCCGGCCGGCGACGGCGAGAGCGAGGGTCCGGCGCTCGCGGGCGTCGCCACCGGTCGCGATCAACGCCTCTCCCGGCCCGATGCGGAACGTGACGGCTCGCACGACCGGAGCGTCGGTGCTCACCGTGAGCTCCTCCGCCGCGACGACCGAGCCGTCGCCCGGCCACTCGGCCAGATGGCGTTCGCGCTCGACGGCTTCACCCTCGATGTCGACGCGGGGGAGGATGCGCTCGAGCCAGGCCGGAATCTGCCAGGCGTGTTCGCCGAGGATCGCCATGAGGGCGGGGATGAGCGTCATGCGCACGAGGAATGCGTCGATCGCGATGCCGGAGGCGAGGCCGAGCGCGATCGGTTTGAGCGACGAATCGCCCTCGGGCACGAACGCGACGAACACGGCGAACATGATGAGCCCGGCCGCGGTCACGACCTTCGCCGAACCCGTGAACCCGGTCCGGACGGCGCGCTGCGCGGCGGCCCGGCGTTCGGCGCGCGAGGCGGAGCGCGAGGCGCGATCGTGCACGAAGTCCTCGCGCATGCGCGAGACGAGGAAGACCTGGTAGTCCATCGCGAGGCCGAAGAGCACGCCCATGAGCACGATCGGCATGAAGCTGATGATCGGGCCGACCTTCGCGACGTGCAGCGGATCGGCGAACCAGCCCCACTCGAACACCGCGCCGACCACGCCGAAGGCGGCGACGATCGAGAGCAGGTAGCCGAGGGCCGCCGTCACGGGCACCCACAGCGAGCGGAACACGATGGTGAGGAGCACGAGCGACAGCCCGATCACGAAGATCCCGAAGGGCAGCAGAGCGCCTCCGAGCTGGTCGGAGATGTCGATCCCGACCGCCGTGAACCCGGTGACCTTGAGGTCGATGCCGAACTCGTCGAGCCACTCGTCGTGGTGCGAGCGAAGTTCGCGCACGAGGTCGGCGGTGGCGGGGTCGTCGGGCGCGGTCTCGGGGATGATCTGCACGATGCCGGTGTCGGCCGTCTCGTTCGGGGTCGAGAGCGCGACGTCCTTCACCCCGTCGATCTTCGCGACCGCGTCGCCGAGGTCGTCCATCAGCCCGACCGGATCGGTGGAGGTCACGATCGTGCCGGTCAGGATGAGCGGGCCGTTGAAGCCGGGACCGAACTCCTCGCCCACGATGTCGTAGCTCTGCCGGGCCTCGGAGTCCTTCGGCAGCACGCCGGCGTTGGGGAGGGCGAGGTCGAGGCTGAGGGCGGGCACCGCGACGACGCCGAGGCCGAGCACGACGGCGATCGACACGAGCACCGGATGCTTCGTCACGCCGCCGACCCAGCGCTCGCTGAACGCCCGGCGGGGGGCGCGCGCGGATCCGTCCTTCTTCGTCGCGGCGCGCTCCCGCCGGGGGCGGCCGACGATGCGGCCCTTCATGAAGCCGAGCACGGCGGGAGTGAGGGTGACCGCGATGGCCACGGCGATCGCGACGGCGACGGAGGCGGCGATGCCCATCGTCGTCAGGAACGGGATGCCGGCGAAGCCGAGCCCGATCAGGGCGATGAGCACGGTGATCCCGGCGAAGACGACGGCCGAGCCGGCGGTGCCGACGGCCCGGGATGCCGATTCCTCGGGGTCGATGCCGGCGCGCACCTGATCCTGATGTCGAGCCATGATGAACAGCGCGTAGTCGATGCCGACGGCCAGGCCCAGCATGAGGGCGAGGAGCGGGGTGGTCGACGAGACGGTGGCGAAGGCGGTGGCGGCGAAGATGCCCGCCATCGAGATCCCGACGCCGAGGATGGCGGTGAGCAGGGGGAGACCGGCGACCACGAACGAGCGGAACGTGACGATGAGCACGAGGAGCGCGATGATGAGGCCGACCGCTTCGGTCGGCGTGATGCCCGGGATCTCGGTCGCGAAGAGGTCGCCGCCGAGTGCGGTCTGCGAGCCGTCCGGCAACGCCGTGCGGAGATCGTCGACCGCGGCGCTCAGTTCGTCCTTGGTCGCCTCCGAGACGTCGGTCGACTGACCGTCGAACTGCAGGCGCACGATCGCGGCGGTGTCGTCGTCGTTGATCATGCCGTCGACCATCTCGTCGTAGGGCGATGTGACGGCGAGCACGTCGTCGATGCCACCGAGTTCGTCGACAGCGTCCTCGATGTGCGCGCGATAGTCGTCGTCGGAGACCTGATCGCCGTCGGCGGCGACGACGACGAACTGCGCGTTCGTGCCGCTCACCTGGGGGAACGAGCGCGAGAGCTGCTCGAGGCCGGCTTGCGATTCGGTGCCGGGGATCGAGAACGTGTTGTCCGTGCCGGAGCCGAGCACGAGTGCCCCCGTGCCGGCGAGGCCGAGCACGAGCAGCCACGAGGCGAGCACGCGCCAGGGGTGCCGGAACGACCAGCGACCGAGAGAGGACAGAAGAGTGGACACGCGGGTTCCTCCGGAGGATGGGGGATGAGGTGGATACACAGGTGTATCCAATACATACCTGTATCGTAAGGTCGCCCGCATTCGGAAATCTGTGTGCGGGGTGTGAGAATCGTCACGATCGCGAACACCAGGAGGTTTCGATGTCGATACCGGCAACCCGGAGTCGTGAGAACACGCGCGCCCGCCTGCTCGAGGCCGCCGAGCAGCTCTTCGCGGAGGTCGGCCTCGACGGCGCCTCGGTCGAGGCGGTCTGCGAGCGCGCCGGCTTCACGCGCGGGGCGTTCTACTCGAACTTCGAGTCGAAGGACGAGCTCTTCCTGATGCTCGCCGGTCGTGTCGCGGAGACGCGTGTGAACGCGGTGCGCGAGCGCGTGACCGAGATCACCGACGAGGGCGGCCTGGTACCCGGCTGCGATCCGACCGACCTGCTGCAGAAGGTGATGGACTCCGGCAGCGACGATCGCATGGGCGTGATGCTCATGAGCGAGATTCGAATCCGCGCGCTCCGGGATGCGCAGTTCGGAGCGGCGTACCTGGCGCAGGAGCGCGAGATGGTCGGCAGCATCGCTCGAATCGTCAGTGACATCGTCGACGCTGCGGGGCTGCGATTGCGGGTGCCGGCCGAGGTGGCCGGCCGCATCCTCATGATCGTCTGGGAGGGCATGACGGTGCGCGGTGCGATGGCCGGACAGGACGACGCCCAGCTGCGCCGCGCGGGCAGCGAGGAGCTGGGTCGACTGGTCGATCTGCTCCTGGCCTGACGGGTCTCAGTTCTCGTCGAGCACCCGGAAGCTGCGTTCGAGGCGGGCGAGCCACCAGTCGCGTCGGTCAACGCCGGCGGCGAGGCGGTCGAGCGCCGCACCGTCGGGGGTGACGCGGTCGGCGGGGATCACCCCGTCGCGGGGGCGACGGTCGGCGACGTCGTCGAGGAAGAGCGATGCCGTGCCGAGGCCGCAATCGTGGTCGAGGTGGGGGAGGGCGGCGGCGAGGGCGGCGCCCTGCGAGAGCCCGACGGCGGTGTCGAGGGCGCTCGACACGACCGCCGGAAGCCCGGTCGCGGCGATGATCTGGAGGGCGTGGGTGACTCCGCCGAGCGGCTGCGCCTTCACGACGATGAGGTCGGCGGCGCCGGCGCGCGCCACGGCCAGTGGGTCCGACGACTTTCGGATGCTCTCGTCGGCGGCGACCGGGATGCCCAGGTACTTCACGCGGGTGCGCAGCTCGGCGAGCTCCTCGACCGTCGCGCACGGCTGCTCGACGTATTCGAGGTCGAACTCGTTGAGCGCGTGCACGGCGTGCTCGGCCTCGTCGAGGTTCCAGAGGCCGTTGGCATCGATGCGGATGCGACCCTCCGGTCCCATCGCGTCGCGCACGGCGCGCACGCGAGCGATGTCGTCGGCGAGCGTCTGACCGGGTTCGGCGACCTTGACCTTGGCGGTCCGGCATCCGGCGAAGCGCGCGAGCACCTCGGCTACGCGGGCGGCCTCGACCGCCGGGATCGTGGCGTTGACGCGGATGCCGTCGCGAAGGGGCGCGGGCTGCGGGCGCCAGGCGAAGTCGATCGCCGCGGCGAGCCAGGTGGCGGCCTCGGCATCCGCATATTCGGTGAAGGGCGAGAACTCGGCCCATCCTTCGGGGCCCTCGAAGAGGAGCGCCTCCCGGGTGTCGACGCCGCGGAATCGCGTGTGCATCGGCAGGGCGACCACGCGGGCGGTGGAGAGGATCTCGCTGAGTTCGGGCGTCATGGATCTCATTCTCGTCTCCCGCCGCCGTCCGCGTCGCCCTTTCCGTCGGTCCGGCCCGATCCTTCCGACAGCGGTGCGACGGGAACCGCGGTGCGCGCGGGAATAGGGTGGAAGCGTGACCAGCGCATTCGTCTCCGACCTGTTCGACCCCGCCGAGTGGCAGCTCGCGCCCGGCGCCGAGGACTACACCGACATCACGGCCCACGTCTCGAACGACGGAGGCATCGCGCGCATCGCCTTCCACCGGCCGGAGGTGCGCAACGCCTTCCGCCCCCACACGGTCGACGAGCTCTATCGTGCGCTCGACATCGCCCGTCAGGACCCGCGCATCGGCGCGGTGCTGCTCACGGGCAACGGCCCCAGCGCGAAGGACGGCGGATGGGCGTTCTGCTCGGGCGGCGACCAGCGCATCCGGGGGCGCGACGGGTACAAGTACTCCGACGCTCCGACAGGCTCAGCGACCCAGGGCGGAGACACAGGGACCCAGGCTTCTCCGTCCCCCGCCTCGTTGGGCCGCCTGCACATCCTCGAGGTGCAGCGCCTGATCCGTTTCATGCCGAAGGTCGTCATCGCGGTCGTGCCCGGATGGGCGGCGGGGGGCGGACATTCGCTGCACGTGGTCTGCGACCTCACGATCGCCAGCGCCGAGCACGGACGCTTCAAGCAGACGGATGCCGACGTCGGCAGCTTCGACGCCGGGTACGGGTCCGCGTACATGGCGCGCCAGACCGGGCAGAAGATCGCCCGCGAGGTGTTCTTCCTCGCCGAGGAGTACTCGGCGCAGCGCGCCTACGAGATGGGCGCCGTCAACCGCGTGGTGCCGCACGCCGAGCTCGAGCGCGAAGCTCTCGCGATGGCCCGCACCGTGCTGACCAAGTCGCCGACCGCCATTCGCATGCTCAAGTTCGCGTTCAACGCCGTCGACGACGGACTCGTCGGACAGCAGGTCTTCGCGGGCGAGGCGACGCGTCTCGCCTACGGCACCGACGAGGCCGTCGAGGGGCGCGATTCGTTCCTCGAGAAGCGTGATCCCGACTGGTCGTCGTTCCCCTGGCACTACTGAGGCACCGTCATGACCGCGCTGATCCCGATCGAGGCCGATGATCCGCAGCCGCTGAGTGTCGCGCTGCGGCGGGCGCTCGACGGGGGTCCGGCGCTCGGCTTCGGTATGCTCGCCGACGTGCCGGATCGGGTGCCGGTGGGAACGGCCGTCGTGATCGCGACCTCCGGATCGAGCGGCATCCCGAAGCGCGTGGCGCTGAGCGCCGAGGCGCTGCGCACGAGTGCCGAGGCGACCGCCGACCGTATCGGGTCGGGCCGCTGGCTGCTCGCTCTTCCGACGGGATACGTCGCCGGGCTCCAGGTGCTCGTGCGGTCGATCCTGGCGGGCACCGAACCGGTGGCGCTGTCCGGCAGGTTCTCGCCCGAGGCGTTCGCGCACGCCACCCTGTCGATGCTGCGACACGGCGACGAGGCGTTGTACACCTCGCTCGTGCCGGCGCAGGTGGCGACGCTGCTGGATGCCGCCGGTGACGTCGCCGCGCGCGCCGCGCTGCAGGCCTATCGCGCGATCCTGGTCGGCGGGCAGTCCCTTCCCGAGCCGCTGCGGGAGCGCGCATCCGATCTGGGCGTGCGCCTCGTGCGCACCTACGGCTCCACCGAGACCAGCGGCGGATGCGTCTACGACGGCGTCCCGCTCGACACCGTTTCGGTGCGCACGGTCGACGGCGAACTCCGCATGGCGGGACCCATGCTCGCCGACGGCTATCTCGGCGACGACGAACTCACATCGCGGATGTTCGTGCGCGACGAGCACGGCATCCGCTGGTACCGCACGGGCGACCTCGGCCTGGTCGAGAACCGGGTCGTGCGGGTCCACGGTCGCGCCGACAACGTCATCGTGTCGGGCGGCATCAACATCTCCCTCGATCGCGTCGAGCGGATCGTGCGTCAGGTGCCGGGCCTCCATCAGGCCGTGGTGGTCGGCATCGACGACGAGCGGTGGGGCGAGGCATCCGTCATCGTCGCCGCCCGGGGCGAGGTGCTGCGTCGCAGCGAATCCGATCAGCTCGTGCACGCGCGCGACGCCGTCGCCGAGGCGCTCGGCAAACATGCGCGTCCGGCGCGCCTGATCCTCGTCGACGAGATCGCGACGCTCGCCTCCGGCAAGCCCGACCGCGAGGCGATCCGGCGCATCGCCGCCGAGCTGGACTGAGCGGGGCGCGGGCCCGGGCCGTGCCACACTGGGGCATGGCCACGTACACGCACGGACATCACGAGACCGTCCTCCGTTCGCACAGCTCCCGCACGATCGCGAACTCCGCGGAGTACCTTCGCCCGCACCTCGATCCGACCACCCGTCTCCTCGACGTCGGCGCCGGGCCGGGCAGCATCACGGCCGACTTCGCGACCGTCGTCGCGCACGTGACGGCGACCGAGATCGACGCGAGCGCGCTCGCGCTGTCACAGAACCTCATCGCGGATCGCGGCCTCACGAACGTCGACTTCTCGATCGAAGACGTGCACGCGCTCTCGTTCGCCGACGACAGCTTCGACATCGTGCACACGCACCAGGTGCTGCAACACGTCGGCGATCCGGTGCAGGCCCTGCGCGAGATGCGCCGGGTCACCGTGCCGGGCGGCATCGTCGCGGCGCGCGACGCCGACTACGCCGGATTCATCTGGTTTCCGCTGCTGCCCGAACTCGACGAGTGGCTGCGGCTGTACCGTGCGGCGGCCCGGGCGAACGGCGGAGAGCCCGACGCCGGGCGACGCCTGCTCTCGTGGGCGCGCGCCGCGGGCTTCGACGACGTCACGGCGACGGCATCCACCTGGTGCTACGCGACCCCCGAGGAGCGCGCGTGGTGGGGCGGCATGTGGGCCGACCGCATCCTCGAATCGGCGCTCGCCCGCCAGCTCGTCGACGGCGGTCTCGCGCGCCCCTCCGAACTGGGGGCGATCAGCGACGCCTGGAAGCGATGGGCGGATGCCGGTGACGGCTGGTACCTCGTGCCGCACGGCGAGATCATCGCCCGAGCCTGACGGCCCGTCGCCCTCGGGATACATCCTCAGACGGACGCGGCGCGCCTTCTGCTCGCGTAGCGTGAGAGCGTGTTCCGTCCCGTCTCCCGCACCTGGCTCGCCCTCGACATCGTCGGCGCGGTCATCGGTTTCGGTCTCACGGTCGGCATCCCCCTCGTGCCGGGCTCGGGCGGCCTCAGCGTCTGGATCGTCGACGGCGGGTGGTCGGTCACGGCCTACCTCGTCGTCGGAGCGATCGTCTGGGGCGCCGCCGCGATCTCGCGTCTGTCCCCGGCTCTGGCCCTCGGCGTCGCGTGGGTCGGCGCACTCCTCCAGATGGCCGCGGGCCTGCCCCCCGTGCCCTTCGACTTCGGCGTGCTGGTCGTGCTGTTCGCGACGGCTGCCTGGGGGAGCAGGCGACTGCTGTGGCTCGGCGGTGCATCGGCGCTCGGCGGCGGGCTCGTCGGCGGCGCGTACTTCGGGCTGGCGTGGTCGGGCGAGCTGATCACCGACGCGGCGAGTGTGATGCGCGCCGCACTCACCTCCGTGCTGCTCGGCTCGTTGTTCGTGCTGGCCATGGTGATGGCGTGGGGAGCGGGCCTGCTCTGGCGGGTCATCCTCGCAGGTCGGGCCACGCAGGTGGCGCGCGCGCAGGCCGAGACCGTCGCCGCCGAGGAGCAGGAGCGCGTGCGCATCGCCCGCGACATGCACGACGTGGTCGCGCACTCGCTCGCCGTCGTGATCGCGCAGGCCGACGGAGCGCGCTACGCCGCCGCCGCGAAGCCAGAGATGGCGACCGAGGCGCTGGGCACGATCGCGCAGACCGCCCGCGGCGCGCTGTCGGACGTACGGATGCTCCTCACCCAACTGCGCCACCGTCAGGGCGACGGACCGCAGCCCACGCTCGCCGACCTCGAGACGCTCTTCGCCCAGGTGCGGCATGCCGGCGTCGAACCCCGGATCACGGTCGACCCCATGCCCCCGGGAGAGCCTCCCGCGGCCATCCAACTCGCGGTGTACCGCATCCTGCAGGAGGCTCTCACGAACGCGATCCGCCACGGCGACGGTGCGGTCGACGTGCACCTGGCCTGGTTGTCCGATCGGGTCGAGATCCGGGTGGTGAACGCCGTCGCACCGGGCCCCGCCGCCGTGCAGCTCGGGCAGGGCGGACACGGACTGATCGGCATGCGCGAGCGCGCCCAGCTGGTCGGCGGTAGTCTGCATGCCGAGCGCCGGGGAGCGCAGTTCCACGTCTACGGCATGCTGCCGATCGGAGTCCCGTCATGATCAGAGTCGTCCTCGTCGACGACCAGTCGCTGTTCCGCGCCGGTGTGCGGATGCTGATCGCCTCCCAGCCCGACCTCGAGGTCGTGGGCGAGGCCGGAGACGGGCGCGAGGCGCTCGACGTCGTGCAGCAGACCCGTCCCGACGTCGTGCTCATGGACATCCGGATGCCGGTCATGGACGGCCTCACGGCGACCGCCGAGATCCTCCAGCGCCCCGACGCGCCGCGCATCGTGATGCTGACGACCTTCGACCTCGACGAGGCCGCGGCGCGGGCCATCCGCCAGGGGGCGAGCGGATTCCTCTTGAAGGACGCCGACCCCGAGTTCCTGCTCGCCGCCGTGCGCACCGTGCATGCGGGCTCGAGCGTGATCGCGGCATCCGCCACCCGAGAACTGTTCGCGCACTTCGCGGATGCGCCGACCCCGGTGCCTCCGCAGTTCGCCGACCTCACCGACCGCGAACGGGAGATCTTCGCGCTCGCCGCACGCGGCCTCTCGAACGGCGAGATCGCGACGCGCGAGTTCCTCAGCGAGGCGACCGTCAAGACGCACATCAGCCGCATCCTTTCCAAGCTCAGCCTGCGCGACCGCGTGCAGCTCGTCGTGTTCGCGTTCGAGCACGGCCTCGCCTGAGCACGGCCTCGCCTGAGCACAGCCCCGCCTGAGCGCTGCGCGCCGGCATCCTCCCTGCGGCGTCCGCGGGATCATCCTTCAGGGGGAGGCGGATGCATCCGCCGGGCGACGACCGCGACCGCACCTGGTCCGTAGCGTCGGAGACATGGAGATCACGACCACCGACCTGGGCCTCGCCGCCCGCGTCCAGCACCTGAAGAAGACCTACGGTTCCGGCGAGGGAGTCGTGCGGGCGCTCGACGACGTCAGCGTCGGCATCCGCCGCGGTCAGTTCACCGCGATCATGGGCCCGTCGGGCTCGGGCAAGTCGACGCTCATGCACATCATGGCCGGCCTCGACACCCCGACCGAGGGGCGCGCGTTCATCGGCGACACCGAGATCACGGGTCTCGGCGACCTCGACCTCACGATCCTTCGCCGTCGGCGCGTGGGGTTCATCTTCCAGGCGTTCAACCTGGTTCCCACGCTCGACGCCCTCGGCAACATCCTCCTGCCGTTCGAGCTCGACGGACGCCGACCGAGTGCGCTGGAGCGCGCGCGCATCGACGGGCTCGTCGAGACCCTGGGCCTGGGCTCGCGCCTGCGTCACCGTCCGCACCAGCTCTCGGGCGGGCAGCAGCAGCGCGTGGCGATCGCCCGCGCGCTCGCCACCGCTCCGGACCTCGTCTTCGCCGATGAGCCCACGGGCAACCTCGACTCGAAGACCGGACGCGAGGTGCTCCAGCTGCTCCAGACCGCCAGCCGCGAGCACGGCCAGTCCATCGCGATGGTCACCCACGACGCCATCGCGGCCAGCCACGCCGACCGCGTTCTCTACCTCGGTGACGGCCGCATCGTCGCCGACCACCCGCGCCAGACCGCCGAGGAGATCTCGGCCTACATGCTCGCCGCAGAGGTGTCGGCATGACCGCCGTCGGCACGGCCTCCGGCTCCGTGATCGGCACCGTGGTGCCCGAGACGACCGCCACGGCTCCACGGCTCGCGTGGTTGCGCGACCGGGGCATGGGCGCCAGCATCCTGGTCGCCGCGCTGTCGGCCGCGTTCGGGGTGATCCTCGTCGAGGTGACGGCGTTCATCGGCGCGGTGCTGCAGGCCGACCCGTTCATCGGAGACAGCGAGACGCTCGCGATCGTCGTCGCCATCCTCTCGGTGCTGCTCACCGCGGTCGCGATGTACGTCGCCGCGATCGTCACCGCCAACACGTTCTCCACGATCATCGCCGGACGCACCCGGCAGATCGCGCTCATGCGTCTGATCGGGGCGACCGCGCGCTCGCAGCGTGCGGAGGTGGGCCGACAGGGACTCGTGGTCGGTGTGATCGGCGCGATCACGGGGGTGGTCGTGGGGGTCGCGGTCGCAGCGCTCGGAGTGCAGATCGGCCAGATGCTGATCGCCAACGTGCCCTCGGACTTCACGCTCGCGCAACCGTTCCTGGTGCTCCCCGCCGTGGGCGTCGCGCTGACGACCTGGGTCGCGGCGTGGGTCGGCTCACGACGCGTGCTCACGGTGACGCCCCTGCAGGCGATCGGCGGATCGGTCGAGCGCGCCCACGACGAGGTGTCGGGCAGGGCGGGGCGTCATGTCGGCGCCTGGGTACTGCTGATCGCCGGGGCCGCCCTGCTCGCGGGTGGTGTGGTGGTCGGGCTCGTGACGCCGCTCGGGGTGGTCGTCGCGTTCCTGGGAGGTCTGCTCTCGTTCACGGGACTCGCGCTCGGCTCGGTGCTGTTCATGCCGCCGGTGCTGCGCCTGGTCGGGCGGACGTTCGGATCCAGCGCCACCGCCCGCCTCGCCGCCGAGAACGCCCTGCGGTATCCCGAGCGTTCTTCGCGCATGGCGATCGGCGTCGTGATGGGGGTCACGCTCGTGACGATGTTCGCGGTCGCCCTCGAGTCGGCGAAACGGCTGATGATGAATCAGACCTCCGAGGAGGTGCCGCCGGAGTTCTTCGCGCCGTTCGACGCCTTCGCCTCGATCATGATGGTGCTGGTCGCCGTCTCGGCCGTGATCGCCGCCGTCGGTCTCGTCAATCTGCTCACGATCGGTGTGGTGCAGCGGCGCCGCGAGCTCGGACTGCTGCGGTCGATCGGGCTGTCGAACGCGCAGGTGCGCCGGATGGTGCTGCTCGAGGCCACGCACATCACGGTGGCCGCGACGCTCGCGGGACTGGTACTCGGCGTCGCCTACGGGTGGATCGCCGCGCAGTCGCTGCTCGGCTCGGTGCCGGTGCTGCCCGACTTCACGCCCGCCGGGCTCGTCGCCCCGCAGGTGCCGTGGGTGCCGGTCGTGATCATCGTCGTCGCGACGGCGGTGCTGACGCTCGTGGCCGCGGCGACGCCGACCCGACTCGCGACGCGGGTCGCGCCGGTCGAGGCGCTGGCAGCCGACTGACCTGCCCGCTGAGGGGTCGAGACACGCCGCACGCTCGGGGGAGCGTGCGGCGTGTCTCGACCTCTCACGTGCGGAATAGGCTGGACGGATGCCGTCGCCGTTCGATCAGTCCACCTACCAGGTCCGTCTCGACTGGGGGCTCGCCGGTCTGGCGCGGCTCGCCGAGGCGGACGTGGTCGTGATCGTCGATGTGCTGCACTTCTCGTCGAAGCTGGCGGATGCCGTCGCCGAGGGTGCAGCGATCGAACTGGCTGAAACGGCCGTGTGGTCGACGGATTCGGTCGCCCCGGCGCTCGCGGTGACCGCCGCCGCCGGGGGAGCGACGGTGCTGGTCGGAGGCATCCGCAATGCCGCCGCGGTCGCACGCACCGTGCACTCCCTTCAGGAGCAGCGGCAGGCACGCACCTCGGTCGCGCTCATCGCCGCGGGGGAGCGCGACGGCTCGAACGACGTGCGCTTCGCGGTCGAGGACCACCTCGCCGCGGGAGCGATCATCGCCGCGCTCACCGACCTCGGCATCGATCACACGTCGCCCGACGCGGCGGTCGCGGCCGAGGGATTCCGCGCTCTGCGCCGCGCGCTCGGGCACCTGGTCTCGGCGAGCGGCTCGGCGCGCGACACTGCCGATGCCGACGCGGTCGCCGCGGCATCCCGTCTCGACGCCGTCTCGGCGGTCCCCGTGCTCCGCGACCGGGTGTTCACGGCCTTCGCCTGAGACAACCGGCGGAATCTCGCAGATCCGCATCCGTTTCGCACGGGTCGAGGGGAATCGCTGCGAGGTGCGGCCGATCTGCGAGATCCGGCGGGCATACCAGGGCGGATGCTCCCGCGGCACGCCCGGGGGCAGCACCGCGTGCGCGGGGCACGAGCGTAGGGTCGGGGCATGAGGTTCCTCCCCGCAGTCATCGTCGACGCCGTGCTGGTTCTGATCTTCGCCGTGATCGGCCGCGCCTCGCACGACGAGAGCCCCGCCGGATTTCTGCTCACGGCCTGGCCGTTCCTGGTCGCACTGATCGTCGGTCACGTTCTCGCTGCGCTGTTGCCCGGTCGTCCGCGGCGCCCGTGGTCGGTGCTGTGGGGGGTGGTCGTCTGGGTCGTGACCGTCGCCGGCGGCATGCTGCTGCGCGTGGCGACGGGCGACACCGCTCAGTTCGCGTTCATCATCGTCGCGACGCTGACCCTCGGCGTGCTGCTCGTGGGGTGGCGCGCGGTCACGGCTCTCCTGCGCCGCGGGCGCGCCTCCCGGGCAGCGACGGACGGGTCGCGGGTCGCGACCCGCTCGGACCACGACGCGGAGGGGACGGCAGCCCCGGAGAGCGCGAGCGACGGCCCGCGCGCTCTCTGATGGCCTAGCGCGGCGACTGCGCGGCGAGCTTCGCGTCGGCGGTGATCTCGCGCCGCGTCCACGAGAAGAGGTAACGCTCGTCGAAGGTGCGCGAGCACTGGGCGCACGAGGTGGCCCGAGTCGGACGGCGATGCCGGAACGTCTCGTGCCCGGCGGGGCAGCGCCCGATCCATGGCGCGAGTTCGACGGCGGTCTCGCCGCGGTGCGTGGTGCCGCCGACGTAGCCGAGGTCGCGTGCCACGCGCTTCCAGGTCGGGCCGTGCGCGGCGGCGTGCCCGGCGAGGGCATGGGCGACCTCGTGCAGGAGCACCTGGTGGATCTCGTCGTCGTCGAACCGCGCCGCGAGGTAGCGCGACACGGTGATGCGCTTCTTCGTGTAATCGCACTGCCCCGCGCGACGCTTGGCATGGTCGAAGCCGAACGACCAGGAGTCGTCGAGGTACATCGTCAGAAGCGCGTCACCCCAGATGCGCACACGGTCGAGATCCGCCATGCGCTCAGGCTAAGCCATGCCACCGACACCCGGGCGAACGGCTCGGCGCACGCTCAACCGGCGACGAGCTGCGACGGACGGCGTCGCTCGGTCGCTTCGATCGCCAGCAGGGTGACCTCGAGCTCGCGATCGGCGGCGCCGGCCTCGCGGCGCAGGAACAGCGACTGCTTGAAGCTGTCGCGCGCGGTGTCGAAGTCACCGGCGTCGAACGCGTTCTTGCCGCGGTGCTGGTGGGCGAACGCGGCGACGGTGATCCAGCCCTGACCCTCGGCCTCCTCGGCGCACGCGGCGAGCTCCTGCTCGGCGGCGGCGTGCGCTCCGCGGAACTGCTGCACCGTCGCGCGCAGCACGCGAGCGCGCAACACGTCCTTGCGGGTGCCCGCCATGCGGGCCTGCCGCACGGTCGTCTCGGCGAGGGTGAGCGCCTCGTCGAGACGTCCCAAAACCTTCAGCAGCCACACGCGCTCCAGCAGAGCGGGAAGGCTGCGCTGATCCTCGATCTCTTCGAGCCGCACCGCGCACTCGTCGATATCGACCAGCTCGCGGAGGTTCTCCCGGTCGTATCCCCGGATGAAACTCATTGCTCTCCTTCCGCAGCGTTCCCGTCCAGTCTGCATGCCGTTCGTGCGGTCGTCGGGTCGGCACGCCCGCACGCCTCCATCCCGGATGCGGATCAGCGCAGGAAGAGCGAGGCGTCGGGTCGCGGAGAGGCCACGGCATCCGCATCGGTGACGATGTGCGCGCCCTGAACGAACGTCTTCACCTCGGCGCCCTGGGCGATCTTCGCGGGGTGGGGGCCTGCGGCGAGCAGTCGCGGGAGCCACTCGGTGGGCAGGGGGGAAGCGGATGCCGCGACCACGAGGTTGCCGAACCGGCGTCCCTTGAGCACCTGGGTGTCGGCGAGCACCGCGACCTCGGGCAGCACCGCGGCGACGGTCGCGACCTGTCGGCGGGCGAAGGCGAGCCCGGGACCGTCGGCGACGTTGACGAGCAGCACCCCTCCCGGGGAGAGCAGCTGCGCGACCTCGCGGTAGAACTCCACGCTGGTGAGGTGCGCCGGGGTCTGCGCGCCGGAGTAGACGTCCGAGACGACGAGGCCGCAGGCGCCGGTCAACGCGGAGGGGAGCTTCTGCACGCCCTCGCGCGCGTCCCCGATGCGCAGGCGGATCGACGCGCCCTTCGGCAGGGGCAGATGGTCGCGCACGAGCGCCGCGAGGGGCGCCTCCCACTCGATCACCTGCTGCCGCGAGCCCGGACGGGTCGCATCGATGTAGCGCGGCACGGTCAGTGCGCCGGCGCCGAGGTGCACGGCGGTGAGAGGTCCGGCGGGCAGCTGATCGATCACGGCGCCCATACGCGCGATGTACTCGAAGTGCAGGTGCGTCGGGTCGTCGAGGTCGACGTGCGACTGCGGGGTGCCGTCGACGACGAGCTCGAATCCGCTCGTGAACTCCGAGGGGGCGATGGTGGCGACGCCGCCGTGGTCGAGCTTCGCCTGCGGATGCTCGGTGTAGCGTGCGCGCATCCGTCCCATGCCTGCGAGCCTACGCGCTCGGGCCGTACGGGTCAGCGCTGGCGACCGTTGGTGCAGGTCTCCTGTTCGGCGGTCTGTCCCGAGATGCTCGGGTCGAGGGTGGCGCGCGGCGCCGGGGTCCCGGTCGCCGGCGCGTCGGTGGAGGGGGCGGTGCCGGCGTCGGTGCCGGGGTCGGTCGGGGTGCCCGGGTCGACGACCTCGACGCCGCCGTTGTTGGTCGCGTCGCCGGTGAGCTGCACGGCTTGCCCTGCGGCGAGGGCCGTCCAGAGCGTGTCGGCGGCGTCGTAGTTCGGGATGACGCGGTCGCTGTCGTCCGGGTCCTCGAACACCGGGTACTGCGCGAAGACGAAGTCACTGAACGGCACGTCCTTGATCGACAGGGCGAGCTGCGCGATCCGCACCGGGTTGCCGAGCTCGGTGCTGGGGGTGATGTTGTCGGCGACGGTGTTCGCGAGCCCGAGCACCTTGCCCGGGTCGCTGAGCACCTCGTCGCTGAGGATCTTCTTCACCAGTCGCGACATGTACTGCTGCTGGTTCGAGACGCGCGCCATGTCACTGCCGTCGCCGACGCCGTAGCGCGTGCGGATGAACTGCAGCGCTTCGTAGCCCGAGACGGTCCGGGGGCCGGGGGCCCAGTAGTCGATGCCCGCCTCCTCGTCGCGGATGCCGTCGCCGCCGATGCACACCTCCACGCCGCCGATCGCGTCGGTGACCGCCATGACGCCGTCGAAGTCGATCTGGGCGCCGAACGGGATATCGATGCCGCTGAGGGCGGTGATGGTCTTCGCGACGCACGACAGTCCGGCGTTCTGGTAGATCGAGTTGATCTGCGTCTTGCTGGTCGCCGATGCGATCGATCCGTCCTCGCGCGTGCACTCGGGCGTCTCGATCATGAGATCGCGAGGCAGGGAGACGACGGTGACGTTGCGGGGCTCGGCCGAGACGTGCACGAGGAGGTTGACGTCGTTGAGGATGCCGCCGTCGGCTTCGGAGCAGCGCGCGCCGAGGAGTCCGCCCGACACCTCGCCGCACTCGTCGGTGCCGACCAGCAGCACGCTGAACTCGCCGGGGAACGCGCTGATCGTCGGGGGCTCTACCTCCGGTGCGCCCTCGAGCGCGACCGCGTCGGCGTTGAAGCGGTTGACGTAGTCGACGACGACGAAGGCGCCGACGGCGATGGCGGAGACGAGCACGACGCCGAGGCTGATCCCCGCGATCTTGAGGAAGCCCTTCCACGGTCCCGGGGTGGGGAGGGGGGCGTGTCGGGCGACGGTGGATCGGTCCTGGTGGCGGGCGCGAGGCATCCCGAGAGCATAGTCAGGGTCCCGGGAGGATGCCTGTGAAGCCCCCACGGAAACGATTGTCACAAGCATGTGACGATCGTGTGAAAAACTTGCAGGCAATTAGTTAGTCGTAGATACTTATTCGACAGGGCGAGCACCCACTCGTCCATCCCCAGGACGTTTCAAAGAGGAGATCCACTGATGCACAAGCGCATTCTTCCGGTCGTGGCGCTCGGCGCCGTGGCTTCGCTCGCGCTGGCCGGCTGCGCCGGCGGCGGCGACAACGGCGGAGCAGCAGACGGAGAGGGCCAGGAGCTCACCGTCTGGATCATGAAGGGCACGAACCCGGATTCCACCGCCTTCTACGACAAGGTCTCCGAGGCCTTCGAAGAGGAGACCGGAGCGACGGTCAACATCGAGGAGATCCAGTGGGCTGACGCGCACGATCGCTTCGTCACCTCGATCGCCGGCGGCACCACCCCCGACATCGCCGAGACCGGCACCACCTGGACCGCCGAGTTCGCCGACGCCGGCGCCCTCCTCCCGCTCGACGAGTACGTCGACGCCGAAGACGGCCTGCGCGACGACCTGGTCGAGGGTCTCGAGGTCGCCGGCACGTACGACGACGAGCTCTACGGCATGCCCTGGTACGCCGGCGTGCGTTCGCTCGTCTACCGTGCCGACGTGTTCGAGGAACTCGGTCTCGAGGCTCCGAAGACGTGGGACGACATCATCGCCGCGGGCGACGCGATCAAGGCCGCCAAGCCCGACATGCTCCCCTTCCCGGTTCCCGGTGACGCCGAGTTCCAGGTCTACCCCTGGGTCTGGGGTGCGGGCGGAGAGATCGCCACGAAGGACGGCGACACCTGGACCAGCGAGCTCGACAGCACCGAGTCGCAGGCCGGCATCGGCTTCTACACCGGTCTCGCGACCGAGCACGGCTTCTCCTCCGCAGGTGCCACCACCTGGAAGGAGACCGACCTCCGTGACGCGTTCACGCAGGGCAACGTCGCCATGATGCTCTCGGGCTCGTGGACGCCGAAGTCGCTCATCGAGGCGGCCCCCGACCTCGAGGGCAAGATCGGCGCGGCGGTCATCCCCGGCGAAGACGGCGGCATCGCTCCGTCCGTGCTCGGCGGATCGCACCTCTCGGTCTTCAACACGACCAAGAACGCCGACCTCGCGTGGGAGTTCGTCAAGCTCATGACCACCGGCGAGTTCGCCGAGCAGTGGTCGAACGAGACCGGCTACTTCCCGGGCGTCCAGTCCGCGATGGAGGAGGCCCTCGCCTCGACCGACCCGCTCGTGGCGCCGTTCGCCGAGCAGATGGTCGACGGCGGAGCATCCGTCCCGGTCACCCCGAACTTCGGCGCCGTCCAGGCGAAGAAGACGACCAACTCCATGATCCAGGCCATCCTCAGCGGGCAGAAGGACGTCGCGACCGCGACGAAGGACGCCGCCGCTGAGATGACGGACCTGCTCAACCAGTAAGGAAGCATCCCTTCCATGTCGATGGTGCAAGCGCCACTGCCGGCCACGAAGGCGGAGTCCACCTCCGCCTCCGTGGCCGGCGGCCGGAAGCGTCGCGGTCTCTCGATCGTCACGGCCCGCCCCTGGCTCCTCCTCGCGCCCGGGCTGATCATCCTCGGGGTGCTCATGCTCTGGCCGCTCGTCCAGGTGTTCATCTACTCGCTGCAGGACTACGGTCTGCGCGAGATCAACACCGGGGAGAGCAACTGGATCGGCTTCGACAACTACGTCGAGGCGCTCACCAACCCGACCCTGTGGACGGTGGTCCTGCCGAACACCGTCGGGTTCGCCGCGGTGGCGGTCTTCGCCACCGTGGCGGTCGGCACGCTCGTCGCCCTGCTGCTCGCCCGACTCGGCACCACGTGGCGCGTCATCGTCTCGAGCTGCATCATGGTCGCCTGGGCGATGCCCGCCGTGACCGGCACCTACGTCTGGACCTTCATCTTCGATGCCGACCGCGGCATCTTCAATTCGGTCCTGCGCGACCTCGGCCTCATGGATCAGTCGATCAACTGGTTCACCAACCAGTGGTCGTTCTACGCCATCGTGCTGCTGAACGTCGTGCACCACGGCTTCCCGTTCGTCGCGATCACGGTGCTCGCCGGTCTCCTCGGCGTCTCGAAGGAGATGCTCGAAGCCGCAGCCCTCGACGGCGCCGGCGCGTGGCGCCGCTTCTGGAAGATCATCTTCCCGACGCTCAAGCCCGTCTTCTCGGTCGTGATCATCCTCTCGACCATCTGGGACTTCAAGGTCTTCGCCCAGGTGTACCTGATGCCCGGCGGTGGCGGCGGCAACCGCCAGGTGCTCAACCTCGGCGTCTGGTCGTACGTCGAGTCGTTCGGTCAGAACCGCTACGGCTTCGGTGCGGCACTGGCCGTCCTGCTCACCCTCGTGCTGATCGGCATCACGATCGTGTACATCCGATCCCTCATGAAGGAGGACGAGCTGTGAACCCGCGCGCATCCCTCCGCTCCCGCATCGGTATCGGGATCGCCGTCGCGGCCGTCCTGATCTTCACCCTGTTCCCCGTCTACTGGATGGTCTCCAGCGCGTTCGACAAGAAGGCGTCGAGCGGTGGGCAGTCGCTGCTGCCGCAGGAGTTCACCTTCGACAACTTCGCGTTCGTGCTCACCGAGGGCGGCTTCGGCACTTTCCTGCGCAACTCGGCGATCGTGGCGCTCGTCACGGTGCTCGTGAGTGCGCTCGTCTGCCTCCTCGCCGCCGTCGCGGTCGCCCGCTTCAAGTTCAAGTTCCGCACCACGATCCTCATGATGATCCTCGTCGTGCAGATGGTGCCGCTCGAGGCGCTCGTCATCCCGCTGTTCCTCCAGGTGAAGAGCCTGGGCCTGCTCAACAGCATCCTGGGCCTGATGGTCGTGTACGTCGCGCTCTCGCTCGCCTTCGGCATCTGGATGCTGCGCGGATTCGTCGCCGCCGTCCCGGTCGAGCTCGAAGAGGCCGCCTACATCGACGGGGCGAGCTGGTGGCGCATGTTCCGCTCGATCCTGCTGCCCCTGGTCATGCCGGGCCTCGTCGCGACGAGCATCTTCAGCTTCATCACCGCCTGGAACGAGTTCATCTTCGCGATGACGATCCTCGGGGCCGAGACCGACCAGTACACGGTCTCGATCGGTCTCAAGTCGTTCTTCGGCCTGTTCGCGAACGACTGGGGCAGCATCATGGCCGCGTCGACGATCATCACCCTCCCGGTCATGATCTTCTTCGTGATCGTGCAGCGCCGTCTGGCGTCGGGCATGGTGGCGGGAGCCGTGAAGGGATGACCGACGACCTCGAGCGTCTCGCGAACGGCGTGCTCTGGCCGGGCTTCTTCGGCACGGAGGCGCCCGCATGGCTCACCTCCGAGTTGCGCGACGGCCTCGCGGGCGTCGTGTACTTCGGTCAGAACGTGGGCGAGGGATTGCCGGCCCTGAGCGCCGAGATCCTCGCGGCCAACCCGGATGCCCTGATCGGCGTCGACGAGGAGGGCGGCAGCGTCACCCGACTCGAGTCGGCCACCGGGTCGACGCTCCCCGGAGCCGCGCAGCTCGGAGCACTCGACGATCTCGTCGCGACCGAGCGCACCGGCGCCGAGCTCGCCCGTCGCGTGCGCGCGGTCGGTGCGAACGTCGTGCTGGGCCCCGTCGCCGACGTGAACACCGATCCGCGCAACCCCGTGATCGGCGTGCGGGCGTTCGGTTCCGAGGAACCGCTCGTCACGCGCCACGTGATCGCCGCGGTGGACGGTATCCAGGACGGCGCGGTCGCCGCGTGCATCAAGCATTTCCCGGGTCACGGCGACACGCACCTCGACTCGCACCACGCGCTGCCCGAGATCGCTCTCGACATCGACGAGTACGAGCGGGTGCACCTCGCACCGTTCCGCGCTGCGGTCGAGGCCGGGGTCGACAGCATCATGACCGCGCACATCGTCGTACCGGCGTGGGGCGAGAAGCCCGCCACCCTCAACCCGCGCGTGCTCGGCATGCTGCGCGAGTGGGGCTTCGAGGGCGTCATCATCACCGACGCGCTCGACATGGCGGCCATCCGGGAAACCGTCGGGATCGGCGGGGGAGCGGCGCAGGCCCTGGCGGCCGGCGCCGACCTGCTCTGCATCGGCAACCCGACCAATCCCGGTGACGATGCCCTCCCCGACCAGGACGAGCGCGACTTCCGCGCCGCGCGCGACGGTATCGTCGCCGCGCTGCGCGACGGGTCGCTCTCCCGCGACCGCGTCGAGGATGCCGCCGGTCGAGTGGCGGCCCTGGCGCGCAAGCTCCGAGAGGCTGCCACGACGGTGTCGGCTGACGTCGACGACTTCGACGCGTCCGACGTCGTGCGCCGTGCGATCAACGTCGTCGGAGACGCTCCGACGACGGCAACCGCTCTGTCGGTCGTCGACGCGCGCCGCCGGTCGACGCTGGCCGTCGACAGCGCATCGGCATACGTCTCGGCGACGCTGGCCGACGACGGGCGCCGCGTGCGTCTCGACGTCGCGCACACCTCGGTCGAGGAACAGGATCGGGTGCTCGACGACGCGGTGTCGACGGCGGGCACGACCGTGCTGCTCATCGACCGCCCCGATGCGGATGCCGCGCAGCGCGCACTCGTCGAGCGCGCCGCCCTGCGCGACCCGCGCGCGGTCGTCGTGAACGTGGGCCTCGCCGCTCGCACGGCGCTCCCGCTGCCGACCGTCGAGGTGGGCGCCGCCAGCAGGCTGGGAGCGCAGATGGCGCGGGAGCGGTTGGTCGGCGCCGCCGGCTGAGACGGATGCGCACGATGGACGACGACGTTCTCGCGCTGATCCGCCGCTCGGTGCCCCGACTGACCGCGGCGGAGACGCGGGTGGCCGAGCGGATCCTCGATGACCCGATGCTCGTCGTCGAGCTCGCGATCACCGACCTCGCCGAGCTGTGCGGAACGTCGCTGTCGACCGTCGCGCGCTTCGCGCAGTCGCTGGGCTGCAGCGGCTATCGAGAGCTGCGCGTGGCGGTGGCGCGATCGGTGACGCTGGCCCAGGCGCAGCAGGCGCGCTTCGGGTTGGATTCGACGACGATCTCGGCCGACGACGGCCCGGCCACGATCGCCGCGAAGCTCGCGGCCCAGCAGATCGACGCGATCGAGAAGACCGCCCACGGACTCGATGCGGCGAGCCTCGACCGAGCGGCGCGGGCCATCGTCGGCGCCCGTCACATCGACCTCTTCGGGCAGGCGGCCTCGTCGCTCGCCGCGCAGGATCTGCAGCTCAAGCTCTCGCGCATCGGCAGCGCCGTCTCGCACTCGGCCGACCCGCACCTCGCGCTGACCGCAGCCGCGCTGCGCACGTCGGACGACGTGGCGGTCGCCTTCTCGCACAGCGGGGAGACGGTCGAGACCCTGCGCGCGCTGGAGGTGGCGCGAGATGCCGGTGCGCTCACCGTCGCGGTGACCGGCGTCGCCGACTCCTCGCTCGCGCGGACCGCCGAGCTCGTGCTCCTCACCCACGCCTACGAGTCGCCGTTCCGGATGGCGGCGATGTCGAGTCGGATCGCCCAACTGGCTCTCGTCGACGTGCTCTTCGTGCGCGTCGTGCAGCATCGGGGGGAACCGGTGGCGATTCCGCTGCGGCTCACGCACGACGCCGCGGTGCACCACCGCCGCTGAGACCCGGGCCCGCAGACCGCGATACCGGATCGCAACACTCTCGTAACGACGAGAGTCTTGGCATACCAAGATCCACTGAGTACGGTCGAGGGAATCACCATGCGGGCGACGATGCCCGCATGCGCAGTGAAACGCCCCACAGGGAAGGTCCATCCATGCACCAGTCACCACTTCGACGACGCGGCCTCGTCGCCATCACGGGGGCGACGATCGCCGCCCTCGCGCTCGCGGGTTGTGTCGCGAGCGAGCGCGGCGACAACGATTCGGAAGGGTCCGGCGACGTCGACGGCACCTTCGTCTTCGCCGCATCGTCCGACCCGGCCAGCCTCGACCCCGCGTTCGCGCAGGACGGCGAGAGCTTCCGCGTCTCCCGGCAGATCTTCGAGGGTCTCGTCGGCACCGAGCCGGGAACGGCCGACCCCGCGCCGCTCCTCGCCGAGAGCTGGGAGTCGTCGGAGGACGGCATGAGCCACACCTTCGAGCTCAAGCAGGACGTGACCTTCCAGGACGGCACGCCGTTCAACGCCGAGGCCGTGTGCGTCAACTTCGACCGCTGGTACAACTGGACCGGTCTCGCCGCGTCCGAGGCCTTCGGCTACTACTACAACAAGCTCTTCAAGGGCTACGCCGACACTGCGGCGGACGCCGTCTACAAGTCGTGCACGCCCGACGGCGACTACTCCGTCACGATCGACCTGAACAAGCCCTTCGCCGGTTTCGTGGCGTCGCTGTCGCTGCCGTCGTTCGCGATGCAGAGCCCCTCCGCGATGCAGGAGTTCGGCGCCGACGAGGTCGGCGGATCCGCCGAGGCCCCGCAGCTGTCGGAGTACGCCATGGGTCACCCGGTCGGCACAGGCCCCTACCAGTTCGACGAGTGGGCGCCGGGTGAGCAGGTCACTCTCAAGGCCTACGACGGCTACTGGGGCGACGCCGGACAGATCGACGAGATCATCTTCCGCACGATCGACGACCCGACCGCTCGCCGCCAGGCGCTGGAGTCCGGCTCGATCGACGGTTACGACCTCGTCGGCCCGGCCGACACCAAGGCTCTCGAGGACGACGGCTTCACCATGGTGTCGCGCCCGCCGTTCACGATCCTCTACCTGGCGTTCAACCAGGCGGTGCCCGAGCTGCAGGACCCGAAGGTGCGCGAGGCGCTGTCGTACGCGGTCGACAAGGACGCGCTGATCAGCCAGGTGCTCCCCGAGGGTACCGAGAAGGCCATCGAGTTCGTACCCGAGGTCGTCAACGGCTACAACCCGGATGTCACGACCTACGACTACGACCCCGAGAAGGCCAAGGAGCTGCTGGCCGAGGCCGGCTACGACGAGGCCAACCCGCTGAAGCTCACCTTCAACTACCCGGTCAACGTCTCGCGTCCGTACATGCCGGACCCCGAGCAGATCTTCACGGTGCTCTCGTCGCAGCTCTCCGAGGTCGGCGTCGAGACCACCCCGGTCTCGGAGGAGTGGGTCGAGTACCTCGACCGCACCACCGGCACGTCGGACCACGGCATCCACCTCCTCGGCTGGACCGGTGACTACAACGACACCGACAACTTCGTCGGCGTGTTCTTCGGTCAGCAGAGCTCGGAGTGGGGCTTCGACAACCCCGAGCTGTTCCAGAAGCTCAACGAGGCGCGCGGCGTCTCGAACCTCGAGGACCAGACGGCTCTGTACGAAGAGATCAACGAGATGGTCGCGCAGTTCATCCCCGGTGTTCCGCTCGCGCACCCGGCGCCCACGCTGGCGTTCGACCCGCGCGTGGAGAGCTACCCGGCCAGCCCGGTGAACGACGAGGTCTTCACGGACATCTTCCTCACCAAGTAGGCCCGACCGACGCTGCACGGTCCCGGGTTCCTGAGCCTGTCGAAGGGCCCAGGAACCCAGGACCGTGCGCGCCCGATCTACGGAGATCTCTGTGCTGCGCACCATCGGCGGGCGACTGCTGTTCCTCATCCCCACTCTGATCGGCCTCAGCATCCTGCTGTTCGCCTGGGTCAGAGCCCTCCCCGGCGGCCCGGCCGTCGCCCTTCTCGGTGAGAAGGCGACCCCCGAGGCCATCGAGAGGGTCAACGAACTCTACGGATTCGACAAACCGCTCCTCGAGCAGTACTTCGTCTGGGTGACGAGGCTGCTCCAGGGCGACTTCGGCACCTCGATCCAGACCAACCGGCCGGTCGTCGAGGAGTTCTTCCGCCGGTTCCCGGCCACGATCGAGCTCAGCGTCGTCGCGCTCATCTTCGCGGTGGGCGTCGGCATCCCGCTCGGCTACTGGGCGGCGCGCCGCCACGGCAAGTTCAGCGACCACGCCTCGGTCGTGCTGAGCCTGATCGGCATCACCATCCCGGTGTTCTTCCTCGCATTCATCCTGAAATACGTCTTCGCCGTGCAACTGGGCTGGCTGCCCTCCGACGGCAGGCAGAATCCGAGGATCGATGCCACGCATCCCACGGGCTTCTACGTGTGGGACGGTCTCATCACGGGCGAGTTCGATGCCGCGTGGGACGCGATCCTGCACCTGATCCTCCCGGCGCTCGCGCTGGGAACGATCCCGCTCGCGATCATCGTGCGGATCACCCGGGCGAGCGTGCTCGAGGTGCAGAACGCCGACTACGTGCGCACCGGCCGGGCGAAGGGCGTCGGATCGTCGACGCTGCGCAACCGGTTCATCCTGCGCAACGCCATGCTGCCCGTCATCACGACGATCGGTCTGCAGACCGGCCTGCTCATCTCGGGGGCGGTGCTCACCGAGACGGTGTTCGCCTTCCCGGGGATCGGGTCGTTCCTGGCCCGGGCGATCTTCACCCGGGACTTCCCGGTGCTGCAGGGCTTCATCATCTTCATCGCGATCGCGTACGCGCTGATCAACCTCGCGGTGGACGTCTCGTACAGCTTCATCGACCCGAGAGTGAGGGTCCAATGACGACCATCACCGGCATCCGGAAGGGGGCGATGTCATGAGCGTCGCACTCCCACCCGCCCAGGGCGGCGGCGTCATCGACACCGTCTCGATCGCCCAGGCCGGCATCAAGGAAGGGCCGGGAGGGTTCTGGCGCGACGTCTTCCGACGTCTGCGCCGCAACCCCACGGCGTGGACCGGCGCGTTCATCGTGCTGCTCTTCCTGCTCGTGGCGGGTCTGGCCCCGCTGCTTGCGCCGTATCCCGAGACCGCGCTCCCCGGGGCGAAGTTCATCACGCCGACCTATATCCCCGGACCGGGGGAGCTGCCGCAGTTCCCCCTCGGTCTGGACCGGTTCGGCGGCGACGTGCTCTCGAAACTGATCTGGGGTGCGCGGGCGTCGCTGCTCGTCGGTGTCATCTCCACCGCGATGGGACTCGTCGGCGGCATGCTGCTCGGTCTCCTCGCCGGCACCTTCGGCGGCTGGGTCGACACCGTGATCATGCGCTTCGTCGACATCATCCTCTCGGTGCCGAACCTGCTCCTCGCGGTGTCGATCGCGGCGATCCTCGGTCAGACGCCGTTCGCGGTGATGATCGCGATCGGTGCCTCGCAGGTGCCGATCTTCGCCCGCCTGCTGCGCGCCTCGATGCTGCAGCAACGATCGAGCGACTACGTGCTCTCGGCTCAGACCCTCGGCCTCGGCCGGGGCCGGATCACGATGTCGCACGTTCTGCCCAACGCGATCGGTCCCGTGATCGTTCAGGGGACGCTCACGCTCGCGACCGCGGTGATCGACGCCGCAGCACTGTCGTTCCTCGGTCTCGGCGGCGGCCGCCCCGAGACCGCCGAGTGGGGGCGCATGCTCACCTATGCGCAGGCGGAACTCTCGATCGCGCCGTGGCTGGCCTTCCTGCCCGGTATCTGCATCGCGGTCACCGCGCTCGGCTTCACCCTGTTCGGTGAGGCGCTGCGCGAGGCCATGGACCCGAGGACGCGTGCCCGATGAACGCCCAGGAGAACACGATGAACGACACCCCGCTGCTCTCGGTCGAGGGCCTCGCGGTCGACTTCACCACCATGGACGGCGTCGTGCACGCGGTCGAGGGGGTCGACCTCGAGATCTCGCCCGGTGAGACGGTCGCGATCGTCGGCGAGTCCGGGTCGGGCAAATCGACGACGGCGATGGCCATCATCGGCCTCCTCGCGGGGGGAGGCAGGGTCGCGAGCGGCAGCATCCGCCTCGACGGGCGTGACATCGCGCACGCCGGCGAGAGCGAGCTCCGTGCGATCCGCGGACGCGACATCGGGCTCGTGCCGCAGGATCCGATGTCGAACCTCAACCCGGTCGCGAAGGTCGGCACCCAGGTCGCCGAGACCCTGCTCGCCCACGGTCTCGCCACGCGGCAGAACGTGCAGCAGAAGGTCGTCGAGGCTCTCACCGCCGCGGGCCTGCCCGATCCCGAGAAGCGGGCGAAGCAGTATCCGCACGAGTTCTCCGGCGGCATGCGGCAGCGCGCACTGATCGCGATCGGCCTCGCCTGCAAGCCGCGTCTGCTGATCGCCGATGAACCGACGAGCGCGCTCGACGTCACGGTGCAGCGCACGATCCTCGATCAGATCGGTGCGATGACGCGTGAGCTCGGCACCGCAGTGCTGCTCATCACGCACGACCTCGGTCTCGCCGCCGAGCGCGCGGAGCGCGTCGTGGTGATGCACCGCGGCAAGGTGGTCGAGCAGGGACCCGCCCGCCGGATCCTCGAGGACCCTCAGCATCCGTACACGCAGTCCCTCGTGAAGGCCGCCCCCTCGGTCGCGGCCGCGCGTCTGCGGCCGGAGGCCTTCCAGGTCGAGGAGCGAGCGGATGCCGCGACCGACGCGTCGGCGGATTCCGTGTCCGCAGCGAAGACCGACAACATCGTCGACATCGAGGGGCTCACCAAGGTGTACCCGGTGCGCGGACGCGGAGAGGACTTCGTCGCCGTGAACGACGTCTCTCTCGCGATCCCGCGCGGTGAGACGGTCGCGATCGTGGGGGAGTCGGGGTCGGGAAAGACGACGACGGCGCGGATGCTGTTGAAGCTCATCGAGCCGACCAGCGGTCTGATCCGCTTCGAGGGCAAGGACGTCGCCTCGCTCAGTCGTGCGGAGACGCGCGACTTCCGCCAGCGCGTGCAGCCGATCTTCCAGGATCCGTACTCCAGCCTGAACCCGATGTTCACGATCGAGCGTCTGATCGCCGAACCCCTCGAGTTCTACCGACGGGGGAGCGGGGCCGAGCGTCGTGCACGCGTACGCCAACTGCTCGACGACGTGGCCCTGCCGCAGTCGATGCTCGGGCGGTACCCGTCGGAGTTGTCGGGCGGGCAGCGGCAGCGCGTCGCGATCGCCCGTGCACTCGCGCTCTCGCCCGACCTCATCGTGTGCGACGAGCCGGTCTCCGCCCTCGACGTGCTGGTGCAGGACCAGATCCTCACCCTGCTCGGAGATCTGCAGAGCGAGTACGGACTCAGCTATCTCTTCATCTCGCACGACCTCGCCGTGGTGCGTCTCATCAGCGACTACGTGTGCGTGATGAAGGACGGCAGCCTGGTGGAGGCCGCATCGTCGGAGGAGATCTTCACGAACCCGCGAGACCCGTACACGCGTCGTCTGCTCGCCTCGATCCCCGGGAACGAGCTCGACATCGCGTCGTGAGGGGGTCGCGGTTCGCTGAGACACCGCATCGGCCGTGAGACACCACGTCAGACGTGGTGTCTCACGGCCGATGTGATGTCTCGAGTTATCCACAGGGGATCGGATGCCGCGAGCAGAGGCCGTGCCGATCTGCCTAGGGTGTCCGGCATGCATGCTCGAATCGCTTCGCTCTCCGTCCTGTCCGCGTCCGTCATCGTGCTGGCGGGATGTGCTGCCGTCCCCGCATCCGTCGAGGCCACGGGGGCGACCTCCACACCGTCCGCGAGTTCGTCGAAGAGCCTCGACGCGGAACCCGCGACGGGCGAGACGTTCTCCGGCACCGGCTACAGCTTCGCCGCGCCCGAGGGGTGGACCGAGACCGCGCCTCCGGCCGGCACCACGGCGCCCGACGTCTTCGTCGCGTCGTCTGACGCGAGCGATGGTTTCGCCGACAACGCGAATGTCCTGATCCAGGAGGGCGTGGTGACCCCCGATATCGTCGAATCGACCGGGGTGGAGCAGCTTTCCGAGATCTGGAAGACCGATGTCGAGATCGGAGATCGCGTCGAGATCGCAGGCGAGGAGGTCGCGCATCTCGCGGCGGACATGGATCTGAACGGCATCGCCTACGTGATCGATCAGTACTACCTGGTCGACGGTGAGAAGAGCTACATCGTGACCTTCTCGTCGGATGCCGACGCCACGAGCGCGGAGCGCACAGCGCTGGCCGAATCGGTTCTGAGCACCTGGGCCTGGGAGTGATTTCGGGACCCGGGCCTCGACCCGCGAAAGCATGCAGCCCGGCCGGCGATGTCGCAGGCAATGGATAGCATGTGTCGCATGCGCACTCCTGTTCGATCCGCCGCCCTGCTCGTCGCCGCCGCTCTCACCCTCACCGGGTGCTCGACGCTCATCCCGACCCCGCAGGAGACGAGCGGGTCCTCGTCCGAGGTCGAGGCGGAGGAGACGACGGCGGGCGAACTCGATGCCGTGCCCGCGACGGGAGCCACGATCGCCGGTGACGGCTACACGTTCATCGCGCCCGCGGGGTGGGAGGACCCGCAGCAGGAGATCCCCGGGTTCGACCCCGACAGCTTCGCCGCGAACCTCCAGGATGCCGACGGGTTCGCCGACAACGTGAACGTGCTCAAGTCCCCGGTCGGCGTCGTCACGCCCGACCAGGTCGAGACGCTGGGGCTCAAGGAACTCGAGACCGTGGGCGCCACCGACGTCATCGTGCACGACCGCGTCGTCGTCGCCGATTCGGAGTCCGCGCACATCTCCGCGGCGATGTCGAGCGAGGGGGTCTCGTACGTCGTCGACCAGTACTACGTCAGCAGCGCCGACCAGACCTACGTCGTCACCTTCTCCTTCAGCGACACGGTGCCGGCGGCAGACCGCCAGCAGACCGCCGAGTCGGTGCTCGTCACCTGGAGCTGGGGGTGACGCTCGCCGGAGCACGCTGAAGGGTGCCAATACCGCAGCATCCGAAATTGGTCAAGGACTCCACTTGCCATGTCGCAGATTCGTGTTTATAGTTAGTAGTTGCGCTCGCTTCTCCATGCCCTCATATGGTGGTCGGCATTTCGTTGAGCTTCTGAGCGCACACTCCACCTGACGACAAAGGAATCGAGAAGCCCTGCGGGGCTCACGGAGGTTATTCCCTTGGCTGCTGCTCGCAACGCATCCACATCCACCACCACCAAGAACGGACGCGGAGCTTCCCGCCTCTCGTTCGCCAAGATCTCCGACACGCTGACGGTCCCCGACCTTCTCGCCCTCCAGACCGAGTCCTTCGGCTGGCTCGTCGGAAACGACGACTGGAAGGCCCGTGTGGCCGAGGCCAAGAAGGCCGGCCGCACCGACGTCAACGAGATCAGCGGTCTCGGCGAGATCTTCGAGGAGATCTCTCCGATCGAAGACCTCGGCGAGACGATGCAGCTCTCGTTCACGAACCCGTACCTCGAGCCCGAGAAGTACTCGATCGAGGAGTGCAAGGAGCGCGGCAAGACCTACGCCGCTCCGCTGTACGTCGAGGCCGAGTTCATGAACCACCTCACCGGTGAGATCAAGACCCAGACGGTCTTCATGGGCGACTTCCCCCTCCAGACCGGCAAGGGAACCTTCATCATCAACGGCTCCGAGCGCGTCGTCGTCTCGCAGCTGGTGCGTTCGCCCGGTGTCTACTTCGACAAGACGCCCGACAAGACGTCCGACAAGGACATCGTCTCGGCGCGCGTCATCCCGAGCCGTGGTGCATGGCTCGAGTTCGAGATCGACAAGCGCGACCAGGTCGGTGTGCGCATCGACCGCAAGCGCAAGCAGTCGGTGACCGTCTTCCTCAAGGCCCTCGGCATGACGAGCGAAGAGATCCTGGCGGAGTTCGCCGGCTTCACCTCGATCGAGGAGACGCTCGCGAAGGACACCATCGTCACGAAGGAAGATGCGCTCCGCGACATCTACCGCAAGCTGCGTCCGGGCGAGCAGGTCGCCGCCGAGGCCGCCCGCGCGCTCCTCGACAACTTCTACTTCAACCCCAAGCGCTACGACCTCGCGAAGGTGGGTCGTTACAAGATCAACCACAAGCTCGGTCTTGACGCGCCGCTGACCGACTCGGTCCTCACGGTCGAAGACATCGTCGCGACGATCAAGTACCTCGTGCGCATCCACGCGGGCACCGAGACGTTCGAGGGCATCCGCGGTGGCAAGAAGGCCGAGATCCGTCTCGCGACCGACGACATCGACAACTTCGGCAACCGTCGCATCCGCGCGGTCGGCGAGCTGATCCAGAACCAGGTCCGCACCGGTCTGTCGCGCATGGAGCGCGTCGTCCGCGAGCGCATGACCACGCAGGACATCGAGGCGATCACGCCGCAGACCCTGATCAACGTGCGCCCCGTCGTCGCCGCGATCAAGGAGTTCTTCGGAACGTCGCAGCTGTCGCAGTTCATGGACCAGAACAACCCGCTCGCGGGTCTGACCAACAAGCGCCGTCTCTCGGCGCTCGGCCCGGGTGGTCTCTCGCGTGACCGCGCCGGCGTCGAGGTCCGTGACGTCCACCCGTCGCACTACGGCCGCATGTGCCCGATCGAGACCCCGGAAGGCCCGAACATCGGTCTGATCGGTGCTCTCGCGACGTTCGCGCGCATCAACTCGTTCGGTTTCATCGAGACCCCGTACCGCAAGGTCGAGGGTGGCGTCGTCACCGACCAGATCGACTACCTCACGGCTTCCGAAGAGGTCGACTTCAACATCGCGCAGGCCAACGCCCCGCTCGATGCCAAGGGTCGCTTCCGCGAGAGCCACGTCCTCGCGCGCCCCAAGGGCGGTAGCGGTGAGGTCGACCTCTTCCTCCCGGAGGAGATCGGCTACATCGACGTCTCGCCGCGCCAGATGGTGTCGGTCGCGACCTCGCTCGTGCCGTTCCTCGAGCACGACGACGCGCAGCGCGCCCTCATGGGTGCCAACATGCAGCGTCAGGCCGTGCCGCTGCTGCGCAGCGACTCGCCGCTCGTCGGAACCGGTATGGAGGGCTACACGGCCATCGACGCCGGTGACGTGATCACCGCCGAGAAGGCCGGTGTCGTCTCCGAGGTCTCCGCGGACCGCGTCGTCGTCATGCTCGACGAGGGCGGCACGCAGGAGTACCACCTGCGCAAGTTCGACCGCTCCAACCAGGGCACCTCCTACAACCAGAAGGTCGTCGTCACCGCCGGCGAGCGCATCGAGGTCGGAGAGGTCATCGCCGATGGCCCCGCCACCGAGAACGGCGAGCTGGCCCTCGGGAAGAACCTCCTCGTCGCGTTCATGACGTGGGAGGGCTACAACTTCGAGGACGCGATCATCCTGAGCCAGGACCTGGTGAAGGACGACACCCTCTCCTCGATCCACATCGAGGAGTACGAGGTCGACGCTCGCGACACCAAGCTCGGCAAGGAGGAGATCACCCGTGACCTCCCCAACGTCAGCCCGGAGCTGCTCAAGGACCTCGACGAGCGCGGCATCATCCGCATCGGCGCCGAGGTCCGCCCCGGCGACATCCTCGTCGGCAAGGTCACGCCGAAGGGCGAGACCGAGCTGTCGGCCGAGGAGCGTCTGCTCCGCGCGATCTTCAACGAGAAGAGCCGCGAGGTCCGCGACACGTCGCTGAAGGTTCCCCACGGTGAGCAGGGCACGATCATCGCCGTCAAGGAGTTCAACGCCGAGGACGGCGACGACGAGCTGGGCTCGGGCGTCAACCGCCGCGTCGTGGTCTACATCGCCCAGAAGCGCAAGATCACCGAGGGCGACAAGCTCGCCGGCCGTCACGGCAACAAGGGCGTCATCGCGAAGATCCTCCCGATCGAGGACATGCCGTTCCTCGCGGACGGAACCCCGGTCGACATCGTCCTGAACCCGCTCGGCATCCCGGGTCGAATGAACTTCGGTCAGGTGCTGGAGACCCACCTCGGGTGGATCGCCAAGCAGGGCTGGAAGGTCGAGGGCACTCCGGAATGGGCCGTGCGTCTGCCGGAGCAGGCTTTCGAGGCCGCTCCCGGCACGAAGGTCGCGACCCCGGTGTTCGACGGCGCGTCGGAGGAGGAGATCTCCGGTCTCCTCGACTCGACGCTCCCGACGCGCGACGGCGTTCGCCTGATCGACTCGACCGGAAAGACGCAGCTGTTCGACGGCCGCTCCGGTGAGCCGTTCCCGGCACCGATCTCGGTGGGCTACATGTACATCCTGAAGCTGCACCACCTGGTCGACGACAAGATCCACGCACGCTCGACGGGTCCGTACTCGATGATCACCCAGCAGCCGCTCGGTGGTAAGGCGCAGTTCGGTGGACAGCGCTTCGGTGAGATGGAGGTGTGGGCCCTCGAGGCCTACGGCGCCGCGTACGCCCTTCAGGAGCTCCTCACGATCAAGTCCGACGACATCCTCGGCCGCGTCAAGGTCTACGAGGCGATCGTCAAGGGCGAGAACATCCAGGAGCCCGGCATCCCCGAGTCGTTCAAGGTGCTCATGAAGGAGATGCAGTCGCTCTGCCTGAACGTCGAGGTCCTCTCGGCCGACGGCACGCTGGTCAACCTCCGCGACACCGACGACGAGGCGTTCCGCGCCGCGGAAGAGCTCGGTATCAACATCTCCAGCCGCTTCGAGGCCGCCTCGATCGACGAGATCTAACCCTTCGACAGGCTCAGGAACCCTGGGTGCCTGAGCCTGTCGAAGCCCAGACTTCTCAAAAAGAATTTCCGACACAGGAGAACTAGTGCTCGAGTCCACAACTTTCGATGAGCTTCGCATCGGCCTGGCGACCGCAGACCACATCCGCGCGTGGTCCTACGGCGAGGTCAAGAAGCCCGAAACCATCAACTACCGCACCCTGAAGCCCGAGAAGGACGGCCTCTTCGGAGAGCAGATCTTCGGACCGTCCCGCGACTGGGAGTGCGCCTGCGGAAAGTACAAGCGCGTCCGCTTCAAGGGAATCGTCTGCGAGCGCTGCGGCGTGGAGGTCACCAAGAGCTCCGTCCGTCGTGAGCGCATGGGTCACATCGAGCTCGCCGCTCCCGTCACCCACATCTGGTACTTCAAGGGTGTTCCCTCGCGTCTGGGCTACCTGCTCGACATGGCGCCGAAGGACCTCGAGAAGGTCATCTACTTCGCCGCGTACATGGTCATCTCGGTCGACGAGGAAGCTCGCCACCGCGACCTGGGCACGCAGGAGAACAACGTCCGTCTCGAGCTGAAGACGCTCGGCGACCGCCGCGACTCCAAGATCGCCGAGCGCCTCGCTCGTCTCGAGGAGGAGCTCGCCGCTCTCGAGGCCGAGGGTGCCAAGGCCGACGCCAAGAAGAAGGTCAAGGACGCCGCCGAGAAGGAGATGTCGCTCATCCGCAAGGGTGCCGACGAGGCGATCGCCAAGCTCGAGCGCGTGTGGGAGGACTTCCGCACGCTCGAGGTCGGCGCACTGCGTCCCGAGGACGACGTCTTCCACGAGCTGCAGGACCGCTTCGGTCAGTACTTCGAGGCCTACATGGGTGCCGAGTCGATCCAGCGTCGTCTCGCCGCCTTCGACCTCCAGGCCGAGGCAGAGAACCTGCACCTGCAGATCGCCGAGGGCAAGGGCCAGCGCAAGATCCGTGCGATCAAGCGTCTCAAGGTCGTCAACTCGTTCCTCGAGACCGGTATGAGCCCGGCCGCGATGGTCCTCGACGTCGTCCCGGTCATCCCGCCGGAGCTCCGCCCGATGGTGCAGCTCGACGGTGGTCGCTTCGCGACCTCCGACCTGAACGACCTGTACCGCCGCGTGATCAACCGCAACAACCGTCTTCGTCGTCTGATCGACCTCGGTGCGCCCGAGATCATCGTCAACAACGAGAAGCGCATGCTGCAGGAGGCCGTCGACGCCCTGTTCGACAACGGTCGCCGTGGTCGTCCCGTCACCGGTACGGGCAACCGCGCCCTGAAGTCCCTCAGCGACATGCTGAAGGGCAAGCAGGGTCGTTTCCGTCAGAACCTGCTCGGAAAGCGCGTCGACTACTCGGGCCGTTCGGTCATCATCGTCGGACCGCAGCTCCAGCTCCACCAGTGCGGTCTGCCCAAGCAGATGGCGCTCGAGCTGTTCAAGCCGTTCGTCATCAAGCGTCTGATCGACCTCGGCCACTCGCAGAACATCAAGGCCGCGAAGCGCGCCGTCGAGCGCACCCGTCCCGAGGTCTGGGACGTGCTCGAGGAGATCATCCGCGAGCGTCCCGTGCTGCTGAACCGTGCGCCCACCCTGCACCGTCTCGGCATCCAGGCGTTCGAGCCGCAGCTCGTCGAGGGCAAGGCCATCCAGCTGCACCCGCTCGTCTGCGCGGCGTTCAACGCCGACTTCGACGGTGACCAGATGGCTGTGCACCTGCCGCTGTCGGTCGAGGCTCAGGCCGAGGCCCGCGTGCTGATGCTCGCCTCGAACAACATCCTGAAGCCGTCGGACGGCCGTCCGGTGACCCTGCCCTCGCAGGACATGATCATCGGTCTGCACCACCTGACCACGGTCAAGGAGGGCGCAGCCGGTGAGGGTCGTGCGTTCGGCTCGGTCGGCGAGGCGATCCTGGCGAAGGACGAGGGCTCCCTCGACCTGCAGGCCAAGATCCGTATCCGCATCCCGGGTCTGACGTTCCTTGAGGGCGAAGCCCCCGAGGGCTACGAGCGCCACGGTCTCGTCGACGCGTCGCTCGGTCAGGCGATCTTCAACGACACGCTGCCGAAGGGCTACCCCTTCGTGCGTGAGCAGGCCGACAAGGGCAAGCTGTCGCAGATCGTCAACAAGCTGGCCGAGGAGTACCCGAAGGTCGAGACGGCCGCGTCGCTGGACCGCATCAAGGATGCCGGTTTCTACTGGGCCACGCGCTCCGGTGTGACCGTCGCCCTGAGCGACATCCTGACGCCGCCGAACAAGGCCGAGATCGTCGCCGGTTACGAGAAGCAGGCCGCGAAGGTCCAGTCCCAGTACGAGAAGGGCCTCACGACCGACGCCGAGCGTCGTCAGGAGCTCATCAAGATCTGGACCGAGGCGACCGACGAGGTGCAGGCCGCGATGAAGGCGCACTTCCCGGAGGACAACACCATCAACCGCATGGTGTCCTCGGGCGCTCGTGGTAACTGGCTGCAGATCCGCAACATCGCGGGTATGCGTGGTCTGGTGAACAACCCCAAGGGTGAGATCATCCCGCGTCCGATCATCTCCTCGTACCGCGAGGGTCTGTCGGTGGCGGAGTACTTCATCGCGACGCACGGTACCCGTAAGGGTCTGGCCGACACCGCTCTGCGTACCGCCGACTCGGGTTACCTGACCCGTCGTCTGGTGGACGTCTCGCAGGACGTCATCATCCGCGAAGAGGACTGCGGCACGTCGAAGGGCCTCGAGCTCCCGATCGCCGCGCCGAACTCGCAGGGTGAGCTCGTGCGCGACGCGAACGTCGAGAACTCGGTGTTCGCCCGCACGCTCGCCTCGGGTGTCGTCGACAGCAAGGGCGAGGTCCTCGCCGACGCCGGTGACGACGTGGGTGACGTGCTCATCGACAAGCTGGTCGCGGCGGGTGTCGAGACCATCAAGGTGCGCTCGGTCCTGACCTGCGACTCCGCCGTCGGTGTCTGCGCTCAGTGCTACGGCCGTTCGCTCGCGACGGGTAAGACCGTCGACATCGGCGAGGCCGTCGGCATCATCGCGGCCCAGTCGATCGGTGAGCCCGGTACCCAGCTGACGATGCGTACCTTCCACACCGGTGGTTCCGCGTCGGCAGACGACATCACGCAGGGTCTTCCCCGTGTGCAGGAGCTGTTCGAGGCTCGTACCCCCAAGGGTGCGTCGCCGATCGCCGAGGCCGATGGCCGCATCACGATCGACGAGACGGACAAGGCCAAGAAGGTCATCCTGACGCCCGACAACGGCGACGAGCCGGTCATCTACCCGGTTCTGCGTCGTGCGACGCTCCTGGTCGAGGACGGACAGCACGTCACGGTCGGTCAGCCGATCCTGGTGGGCACGCTCGACCCCAAGGAGGTCATGCGTGTCATGGGTGCCCGCGAGGTGCAGCGTTACCTCGTCAACGGCGTCCAGGGCGTGTACCGCTCGCAGGGTGTGCCGATCCACGACAAGCACATCGAGGTCATCGTCCGCCAGATGCTCCGCAAGGTCACCGTCGTCGATCACGCCGACACGACCCTGCTGCCGGGTGAGATGGTCGACCTCAAGCGCTACCAGGCGATCAACCGCGAGGCCGTGGCCGAGGGCAAGCGCCCCGCGTCGGGCCGTTCGGAGCTGATGGGTATCACGAAGGCGTCGCTCGCGACGGAGTCGTGGCTGTCGGCCGCCTCCTTCCAGGAGACGACCCGCGTGCTCACCGAGGCTGCGATGCAGGGCAAGCGCGACCCGCTGGTCGGTCTCAAGGAGAACGTCATCATCGGAAAGCTCATCCCCGCCGGAACCGGTCTCTCGAAGTACCGCGACGTCACGGTCGAGGCCACGGAAGAGGCCAAGAGCGAGCGCTACCCGAACCGGATCTTCGCATCCGACGGTGCGTACGCCGACGGTGACTTCGGTTACGTCGACTTCGACGCGTTCTCGACGGACGACATCACGCCCGGCACGTACAACTGATTGAGGCGAGGCCGGCGAGCTTGCTCGTCCGGCCGAGCCGATTGAGGTTGTGGAGCGACGAAGTCGCGACCCAACTGAGCGTGAGTGAGTGAACGAAGGCCCCGGGGTTCTCCCCGGGGCCTTCGTCGTACCCTGCCCGCATCCGAGCGGGGGTGCCTCAGTCGAAGATGCTCGCGATGATGCTGGCCGTGTAGCCGGTGGGCGCGAGGTTGGAGTACTGGGTGTCGATGAGGATGCCGTCGCGCCAGAACAGGGTGCGCCCGTCGGTCACCGGGTACTGCTCGTTCTGCCAGGTCTTCTCGCAACGCGTTCCGCCGTCGGGAGTGAAGCAGCTGAATCCCTCCGAATCGGCGAGCTCGTTGAGCAGATCGAGCGCGGGTCCGCGGTTCATCCGCTCGATCGTGGTGACGAGGCCGGTGGTGTCGGCGCCGGGGTCGCGCCAGATGCAGGTGAGGGTTCCGTCGGCGCCGACGCCGGACGGCCCGAATGCGGCGTCGTTCAGCGGCGTCTCGCCGAGCTGCGACAGCACGTCCTCCGAGAGGATCGCGCGGCAGTCGGTCGGCAGCGCTACGGCGGCGGCGGTGGGCGTCGGTGACGCGGTGGGAGAGGCGGATGCCGACTCCGTGGACGATCCCGAGGGCGATGGCGCTGGCAAGGCCGAGGAACCGCCGTCGCCGTCGGACGCGGCGCCGCAGCCCGAGAGACCGGCGATGAGCAGGAGGGCCGCGACGGCGGCAACGGAGCGTGCCTTCATAGCCACACCGTACTCCTCGGTCATCGCGAGCCGTGAGAGCGGACGATGACGGCGGGGCGCGGTAATGTCGGGCGGGTGAGCACAGAGACTTCTTCCCGATCGGCGGTCGTCATCGGCGATGCCCTGATCGACGAGATCCGCGATGAGGCGGGCACCCGCGAACTGGTGGGCGGCGCCGCGTTGAACGTGGCCGTGGGCCTGCGCCGGTTGGGGGTGCCGACGACGTTGATCGCGATGGTGGGCGACGATGCGGCCGGCGCGCACATCCGCGAGTACCTCGACGACCACGGCGTGACACTGATCGCCGGGCCGGCCCCGCACGGCTCCTCGCGGGCGATCGTGCAGCGTTCGGCGGGCGGTGAGCCGCAGTACGTCTTCAATGAGGCGGCCCAGCGGCGCAGCATCCGCTACTCGGATGCCGCACGGGTGGCGATCGCCGATGCGGATCTGGTGGCGATCAGCTGTTTCCCGTTCGATGTTCCGGCCGAGGTCGATGCGCTGGCGGATGCCGTCGGCGACGCGCGGCTGGCGATCGACCCCAACCCGCGTTCGGGCATGCTCAGCGACCGCGAGGAGTTCGTGCGCGGCTTCGAGCGTCTCGCCGCGGCGACCGAGATCGTCAAGATCGGCGCCGATGACGCGACGCTCCTGTACGACGGAGACCTCGACGCGCTGCGCGCGCGTCTCCGCGGCCTCGGCGTGCGAGCCGTGCTGGCGACGGCGGGCTCGGAGGGGGCCGTGATCGAGACGGATGCCGCGACGATCTCCGCGCCGATCGCGACGCTGCCGGGGCCGATCGTCGACACCGTGGGAGCGGGCGATGCGACCCTCGCCGCCGTCACTGCGGGGCTGGCCGGGGCCCGCCCCGAGACCGTCGAGGAGTGGCAGGCGCTGCTGCATCGCGCGATGGAGATCGCGGCGGCCACGTGCCGCGCCGAGGGCGGTCTGCTGCGCACTCCCGAGTCGCTCGCGGAGTCGGCACGCGGTGTCCAGGGCAGCTGACAGCTCGATTTCATCCACCGGCGTTCGGCGGGTACTATAAATACTCGTGCCCCCGGTTGGCTGTTCAAGTTGGACGGGTGCGCTCTGGCGAGTTACCCAAGCGGCCAAAGGGATCTGACTGTAAATCAGACTGCACTGCATTCGGGGGTTCGAATCCCTCACTCGCCACCAGGGGGTGTTCTCGGATCTAGAGCTCAGATGTTCTCGGATCTAAAACGCCACAGAAGAAGGGCCGCCGGATATCCGGCGGCCCTTCTTCGTTCTCGGACTACGGGTGACGCCACACCTACGTCGGGTGAATCGTCGCCTTCGCCGCGACCAACACTCCTTCCTCTGGCATCGGCGTCCACACTCCGTCCTTCTCGCTCCCGTACATGTCGGCGATGAAGTCGAGGCGCAGCGCGATGCGCGGGTGCTGGCTGAGGTCCCGCTCGTTCCCGCCCTCTGCGATGAGTTCCGCGGCCTGGGCGCGGAACAAGGCGACGAGCTTCTCGACGATGTCGTCTGCCAGCTCCTCCGTCGCCCGCGTCATCTCGACGACGGTGGCGGAACCGTCCGGAACCCAGTCGAACGTCTCCTCCTGGTCCACGGTCCAGCGCCCGCCGACGTAGTCGCTGTTCACCGCACGAGGCTGGGTCTCGGTGCTCCACGCGTGCATTGCTTCTCGGAGCCGCGGCTCGATGAGGTGGAACAGTGCATACCACTCGTCGACGAGCGCGCCGTGGCCCTGGTCGAGGGAGCGGCTCAGCTTCCAGTCCTCGATGCGGTGTGCGTTCATCGCGGCGAGGATGACCCGTCGTTGCGAAGGCGTTCTCGCCGAGTCCCGGGTCGAGGTGCCGGGCCGTGTCGCGAAAGCTTGCCCTGAACGGTGAGTCCTTGTTCATGTCGCCGGCGTACGCGGTTCCCTCTAGCCATGATCTGGCGTCCGCGGTATGCCCCGGGCGAACACGGGCTCAGCCGCGGGTCGGTGACTCTACTGTCGTGTTCATGAAGAACACGGAAACACGAACAGAAGTTCAGACAGTGATGTCGCGAGAGTATTCGGCTGAGGTCGAGCGGGTGAAGATCGCGGGAGGCTGGAAGACGGTTTTCGTCGACAACGTCCGCGACCTCAGCACTGGGGCCCTTGTGCCCGACGGGGAGGACCGCGATTTCATTGTGGAGTTCTTCACGACCATGCCCTACCCGCCGGGGAAGGGCCCTGCATCGGCGGCGTAAGCGTCTCGCGCCGAGTGCGCTTAGAGTCAGGTGTGACGATCTCTGAGACGACGTTCCGTGGCGCGACGCTTTCGCTGCGGCCCCCGAGAGTGGCCATCGTTTTCCCGGACGATGAGCACTGGCGCGACTGGGTTATGCGCGCACTGGAGATTTCCTCCGAGTACTGGGGCGGCGGTGGATTCATCCTCGTGCCGCACGACATGACGACCGGTGAACCGTCGGCGCACTTCGCGGAGATCGTGCGGGCGTACGACCCTGACCACGTGGTCTCGCTGAAGATCCCGGTCCCCGAGTTCGAGTCGTGGTACCCCGGAGCCATCTCGACTCCCGACGTGACATCGGAGGAGGAAAGGGCGGCCCTCATACGGATGGTGAGTGACGAGATCACGGCCACGCCGAGTTCTCACGCGCGTGACGTGGTCGCTTCCTGGTGTTCGCCGCTGCGCAGTGCTCTCGTTCGACGCGGCCAGAATGCTCGAGCGCATGAGGCGCACAAGTCTCTCCGTGCGGTCAATCGTCGCGACCGCTTCAGCCGTGGTCTTCCCGTCGCGCCACCCGTCGGCATCGAGGTGTTGGCCGCGTCCGCTGGGTGGCGGAGCGATCTGGGGCTGATGGTTGCAGCGCGTGCTGGGGTCGTCAACGACGGAGACGCCCACCCGCGAGATGAACCGGGCGCCGATGTCCTCGAATGGGTGATCCAGCGTGAGGGTGACGCTCCCGCATCTCTCATTCATACCGCTGAACCCGCTCCGGCAGCCGCAGGTGAGGTGCCGACCAGGTTCGATACGCACCCCGGTCTGCTGCACGTGTCTCAGGGCGTGTCGCAGGACATGGCAGCGGTCGTTGTCGGGGACACCGGTGCCGATTTCGCGCTCGCTGTCGCATACGACAGGCTTCTGGGGCGGGGGTTCTGGGTGACAACCGCGATGCTCGACGCCCCAGATGATCTGCGGCACCTTCGCTCGTGCCTGTGGTGGGTCACCTCGCAGCTCGAGCAGCAAGCGGCACACCTCACGGTTTCGTCCATCTCCCTTCCGGATGAACGTGTGGCGGAGATCGCCGCCCGCCTTCAAGAACCCAATTACGAGTTCGAGAGACTCGGACGTCACCGCGAGGCCGTGGACGAGTCCGACACCGTGCAGATCCGTGCGCCGCATGTCGAGCGTTCGTACACGCAGCTCGTCGTCGAGGAACATCTGAGTACTTCTGTCCTCCTCCCGATGGACGCGACAAGCGATGGCGCTCTCGAAGCGGTGAACGGGATCGACTGCCCCGTTCCCTCATCACTCATGTACCCGGTGAGCTCTGGCAAGGTGCCCTACTGGTATGTGGACGTGACGTTCGCACGAGACGTCGCCCCGCGTGGTCGGGACCTTCCCGCGGCAAGCCTGCTCGCCTACGACGAGGGCGCGTTCCCAGAAGTGGCGATCCGCGCGAGCAAGACGGGGGTGAGCTTCAACCCCGCCTCGATGGGGCTCGTCATGGGTAACTCGTTGCTCTCCGGACGTCTGGGGCGTCCACGGCTGAGGAGTCTGTCGATGAGGGCGTGGGTGGAGGGCATGGTGCGCCCCGCCGGGCTCGGCGTGAGGCTGTCGCAACCAGGCCGGCTGGCCGAGCTGGTCACGCGTCGTCTCGGTTCGCGGAATCAGCTCATGGAGGTGGTCACGGCGGCGACGCTGCCGATGCTGCGTGCCTTCATCCCGCATGAGAAAACACCTAAAGTCCACGAGGCTGGCGTCGTCGTCGCAGACTTGGACCCGTACCTGTCGTTCGAGAAGATGAGCGCGCTCGTGGGGTCAGATGACGCGGTTGTCGAGCTCATCGATACGCTCGCCGTAGCCCGACTTCTTCGGCGTGGACTCGTTCTGCAGTGCAACGACTGTCGGCGTACGTCCTTTGTCGACGCGGACCGACTCGGGCAGGACTATGAGTGCCCGAAATGCGCGGCGACCAACTCGCTGGTATCGGCCCGGTGGCGGGAAGGCATCGAGCCTGCGTGGTACTACGACCTCTACACCCCGTTCCGTGACCTGCTGAAAGCTCATGGAGACATCCCCGTGTTGGCCGGGGCGGAGCTTCGCCGGCAGAGCCGCGTGTATGGAGATGTTCCAGAGCTGGAGTTCTTCGACTTGGAGACCACACGCGCGGTGGCCGAGATTGACCTGATTGCGCACGTCGATGGTGAAGTGGTGCTCGTGGAGGCGAAGAGCAGCGGCCAGTTCGCGAAGCGGTCGCGAGGCCGCCAGACAGAGAAGATTCTTCGGATCGCGCACGCTCTGCGCGCCGACCGCGTTGTCCTCGCCACATCAGAGACTCAATGGAACGCCGCCGACCTGGCGCACCTGGAACAAGAGGCAGCGAAGCTCACGCCGTTTCCAGCATCAGCGGCGGCGATGATTGGCCTCGGGGCGCACCTCTAGAGATCGTCGTCCGGGTCCCCGACGGGTGGAGTCGCATACAGGGTCTCATCGACACTCAGCCCCATGCGCTTGGCGCGTGCCTTGTCGAGGGCGATGTCGACATGGCGGTCGGCGGTCCGTTCAATCCGGCGCGCTGAGGCAAGCCGCTCCTCAACCAATGCGATCTGCTGTTCAAGTTGGGGGGACGGGCCTTCACGCGTCACACGATCTACAAGATGGTCCCGGTCTCGTCGCAGGTTTCGGATGGATTCACTGACGTTCGCGAGCAGCGTCGTCGCCTCTGCAAGGTCGAAGTCTCCGTGGGCGGTGATCCCAGGCTCGGGCTCTTCATTCATACGGTGGGACTCCCACAGCGGCCGCAAGCGGGAGGCGTTCCGCGACGTCCACTTCACGCGCAGGCTCTGCCGATCCGCCGTTTCCTTCGCCAGGTCTTCTCGGTCGCGGCCCAGGTCGTCCGCGCCGGGGCGGCGATCGCGGTCATGCCCCGGGTGACGGCCGCGTCGCTCGCCACCGACGGCATGGTGCTGCGTCCCGTCGCCGGGGCGACGCTCGCCCGCCACGTCGATGTGCTCGCGCGCCCCGATGCCGTGGCGCACGCCTCGGTCCGCCGCGTGCTGCGCGTGATCCAGGATGTCGCCGAGCGCGGCGTGACGCCGATCGCGGCGACCCAATAGCCCGCTGACGCTGCACGGACCTCAGCGCAGGCAAAACGGCCCGCTCAGGCCCGGAGTCGCCTCACCTTTGCGGCGGAAGGACGAAGGAAGTCTTGTACGCATAGACCTCGCCGTGGAGGTCACCGACGCTCGTGATCGTGTAGGGACTGAGATTCAGCGCGTCACCCACGTAGAGACCGGCAAGGTAGGCCTGGTTGGTCGGATCCACGGAATGGACACTCCCACGCCGCACGGCGTTGAGAGCCTGTAGGGAGTAGAAGCCGATGCAGAGGCGCTTGAGAATCGCATCCACGTGATCTCCGGAAGCAACTTCGTAGGAGGCGGGGGTGCCGTCGGAGGCGTACTCCACCGTCCCGCTCGCACCCTCGCGGGGGCCGTAGTCGTGGACGTTGGAGTACAACTCCACATTCAGCGGCTCACCGGTCGCGATCATGCCGTCACCGCCCGAGGGGATGCACTCCGCCGGGATGGACTCCGGCGTCGGCACCGGAACCGGAGGTGTCGTCGGTTCTGGTGTTGAGTCCACAGCCACTTCAGTCGCGGCGGGTGATTCGATCGCATTCGACTGCGGAGCGGTGCATCCGACGAGAACTGCGACGGACAGGACAGATCCGAGCGTCGCTCGTGTCACCCGGGTGAATCGTCGCGCCATTCCTGAATTGTGGCCCACGAGGCGGCTTCTCGCACAGCACTCACCGCAAGTACGACGCCCCGTTCAGATCGAGTACCGCCCCCGACGCCCACTGCGCCTCGGGCGATGTGAGATAGACGACCGCGGCAGCGACCTCCTCGGGCGCGCCGACGCGGCCGAACGGGCTCTGGGCGCGCACGGAATCACCCTCGACGCCGTCGAGCTTCGACTGCTGCCGTTCGGTCCCGACGAAGCCGGGGGAGACCGTCGCGACCGCGATGCCGTGGGGCGCGAGCGACACCGCCAACGACTGACCGAGCGCGTGCAGCCCCGCCTTCGCGGCGCCGTAGGCGGGGAAGTCGGGCTCGCCACGCACGGCACCCCGCGATCCGACGTTCACGATCGACCCACTCGCGCCCGCGCGGATGAGTGCGTTCGCCACGAGGTAGGAGACGTTGGCAGCCGCGAGCAGGTCGACGTCGAGCATCCGCGTCCAGATCTGCTGCCAGGTCGCGTAGTCCACGGCATCCACCCGATGGAAGGTCGCCGGGCTCGGCGCGATCGCCGCGTTGTTCACGAGCACATCGATGCTCCCCAGCGCGGCCGTGGCCTCGTCGACGACGGTCGCGGCGACGGCCGGGTCGGAGAGATCGCCGCCCACCAGGTGATGCCCGTCGCCGTGCAAGCAGGCGAGCGTCTCCTCCGCGGCGGCGCGATCACTTCCGTAGTGCACGGCGATGCGATCGCCGCGCGTGCTCAGTGCGATCGCGGTGGCCCGGCCGATGCCGCGGGAAGCTCCGGTGACGAGTGCGTGTGCCATCCCGCCACTCTACGAGCCGTGCCGCTGCGCGACTTCCTAGACTGGGACGATGCGAGCGCTCACCGAATCAGACGTCCGGGCATCGTTCGTCAATGCGGATGCCGACGAACTCCGGGTCATGGAGATGCCGCACGACTTCGTGCTGGTCGACTGGGACTACCTCGACTTCTTCGCCTGGCGTGATCCGGGCGCCGGGCGCCGCGGGTACATTCTCGTCCCGCAGGGTGACGAGATCGTCGGCATCGTGCTCCGTGCCTCCGATCCGGGGCGCGGCCGATCGGGGATCTGCAACATCTGCCGCACCATGCAACCCGGCAATCAGGTCACGCTGTTCTCGGCGCGACGGGCGGGGGAGGCCGGTCAGCGTGGCGATTCGTTCGGCACGTACATCTGCGCCGACCTCTCGTGCCACGAGAACGTGCGTCTCGCGCACCCGCTGGCACCGAACGAGGTGCTCGCCGACGGACAGGTCGACTTCCGGATCGACGGCACGCGCCACCGGATGGAAGCCTTCGTCTCGCGGGTATGGGCGCACGTCTGATCGCGATTACGCTGGACGCAACGTCCTGTGCTCGAAGGAGAAGCCATGAGCGATGCCATCCTGTTCTCGGTCGATGAGGGGATGGCTCGGCTCACGCTGAACCGCCCGGCTCGGCTCAACGCCTTCAACGCCGATCTCGCCCACGCGTGGCGCGATGCCGCAGGCGAGGCGACCTCGCGCTCCGATGTGAAGGCGATCCTGATCGACGCGGCGGGGCCTGCGTTCTGCGCCGGCGGCGACGTGATCGACATGGCGACGACCATGGGCTCGGGCGATGAGATCACGGCCCTCGCAGAGGTCATCAACACCGGCATCCGCTCGTTGACGGAATCGTCGGTGCCGGTCGTCGCGGCCGCGCACGGCACGACCGCGGGAGGAGGGCTCGGGATCCTGCTCAGCAGTGATTACGCGGTGATCGGCTCGCGATCGCGGCTCGGAAGCCTGTACGCGAACATCGGCCTGACGCCCGATCTGTCGGTCTCGGCACAGCTCGCCCGTGCGGTCGGACAGCGGCGTGCGCTGCAGCTGGTGCTGCAGGATCGCCTGCTCACGGCCGACGAGGCGGTGGAGTGGGGCCTCGCGGCCGAGACGGTGACGGGCGAGGACCAGGCGGCCGAGGCCGCTCTGGTACGTGCTCGTGGCGAGGAGATCGCCCGTTTCTGGCTCGCCGGGGCCGCGGATGCTTACGGGCAGGCGAAGCACCTGGTGCGCGCGCAGCCGGAGCGCAGTTTCGCGGAGCAGCTGACCGCGGAGGCGCTCTCGATCGGCGCAGCGATGCAGACGCCCGACGCGCAGGCGCGGATCGCCGCGTTCGCCGCGGCTTCCGCGAAGAAGGCCGGCTGACTCGGACTGCACGGACATCGGTTTTCGGATGCTTATGCAGATCCGGGGCGTCGGGGCAGTGCCGGGTCCCACCTGCATGGCAGGATGAGGGGCAACGCCGCTAGAGGGGGAGGGTCGTCATGTCCCAGCCGGAGACCGTGACCGAAGAGAAGAAGAACATGTCGCTCCTGATCAGGGGAGCGATCTGGATCGCCATCGGGGCACTGATCGCCGCAGCGCTCGTCTGCGTCGTGTGGGTGCTGATCGGAGATCAGGACGGACTGATCGGCCGGGCATTCCTCACGATCCTGCTGTTCGCCGGGTTCGCCGGTATCGCGATCCTCGAGGCGGGGCTCGCGCCCAAGCGCCCCGACTGGTTGGCGCTCACCAGCATGGTGACCTGGATCGTCGCGCTGATCGTCGGCGCCTTCAAGATCTGGCTCCCCGAAGACGACTACTACTTTAACGGTGCGGCGCGGTTCTTCCAGCTCCTCCTCGTGGTCGGCATCCTGCAGCTCGCGCTGCTGCACGTGCGTCTCTTCACTCCGGCCGCGCAGCGTCACCCCACCACGTTCAACCGGGTGATCTACATCATCACGGTCGTCTTCCTCGGTGGTCTCGTGGCGATGCTCGTGTTCTACCTCACCTTCCCCGACACGTTCGAGTACGTCGAGCTGTACTGGCGCATCGTCGTCGCGCTCACGATCCTCGCCGCCGTCGGAACGACGCTCGTGCCCCTGCTCAACGCGCTCTTCGCTCCGAAGAAGCCCGCGCAGCAGACGCCTCCGGCCAGCGCGTTCCTCTCGTGGCCGACGTTCGCCGACGGTGTGACGCCGCTGCCCGCCCTTCCCGACGGCAGCCCCGACTGGAACGCGTACTACACAGGACAGCCCACGGCCTACGTGCCGCAGGCCGCGTTCCCGGTGGCTCCCGAGCCCCAGGCGCCCGCGGTTCCCGGAGTGCCGCCGGTGCCGACGGCGCCCGTCGAGCCCGGATTCGCATACCCGAGCGCGCCTCCGCAGCCCGCTCCTCCGCAGCCCGCGCCCCCGCAGCAGGCTCCCTCGGCTCCCTCCACGCAGGAAGCCTTCCCGCCGCCGCCTCCCGCCCCGCGTCCTCCGCAGTGAGTGGGGAGATCGAGGTCGAGCTCGCCGCGCTCGCACAGGAGATCGCACGCGAGGCCGGCGAACTCGCGCAGCGTCGACGGCGTGAGGGCGTCACCCTCGCGGCGACCAAGTCCACACTCGCCGACATCGTCACCGAGGCCGACCGCGAGGTCGAGGCCCTGATCCGCGCCCGACTCGACGCAGCGCGGCCGGGGGACGGGTTCCTCGGCGAGGAATCCGAGGCTGCGCAGGGCGAGAGCGGCATCACGTGGGTCGTCGACCCCATCGACGGCACCGTGAACTACGCCGCAGGAATCCCCGCCTACAACGTCAGCATCGCCGCTGTTCGCGGAACGGCCGACCCGGCGACCTGGGAACATCTCGCCGGAGTGGTGTTCGCGCCGGCCCTGGGCGAGCTGTTCTCCGCAGAGCGGGGGCGCGGCGCCTGGCTCGGCGACGAACGCCTGGCCGTCACCGACGAGACGCCGGCGGGTGCCCTGCTGGCAACCGGATTCGGATACGACCCGGCCACGCACGACGGTGACATCGAAACGGTACGGCGCGTCATGCCGATCGCCCGCGACCTGCGGCGGATGGGAGCGGCAGCGCTCGACCTCGCCTACGTCGCCGCCGGACGCCTCGACGGATACTTCGAACGTGGCCTCAAGCCCTGGGATTTCGCGGCCGGGGCCCTGCTCGTGCGGGAAGCCGGAGGCGAGGTCTCGCGATTCGACGTCGACTCCTCACGGCCCCTGATCATCGCCGGCGGGAGCGCGGTCCACGCGCGCCTGATCGAACGGATCGGCGCGAAAGATGAATGATTCATGGCTTTCCCAGCCGAGGCGATGTAGTGTTTATGCGATCGTTATTTCCGCCGCCCGAAAGCGGAAGATGAGTAAGCGCCCCCGAGCTTGACGTACGACCCCGAGAGAATCGTTTTGCCCTTCGAGAATCCCCAGGCTGACTCTGCGCCCACGCGCCGCTCCAGCCGACTCCGCACACAGGCCCACGAGGCCCCCGCGGTGGGAGAGACGGCGACAGCCTCTGCATCCCCCGCGGCCCCCGAGTCCTCCGCGCCCCTGTCCCGCCGTGCCGCTCGCATGCTGGCGGCCGAGGCCATCGCCTCCGGCGAGTCCGTCGAGAAGATCGCCGCGCCCGAAGACGTCGTCTCCGAGCTCGGCGAATCGACGCCGAAGCCGGCCAAGGTCCCCCTCGTCGTGAGTGACGAGCCGATCATCATCGACGGCCCCGCCATCCCCGCGCCGACCGAGAACCTCATCGACGCGTTCGAGCAGGCCTCGCAGGCGTTCAAGGGATCGTCCTTCCACCGCGCGACCGCCTCGGTGCCCGTCGAGAAGTCCTCGATCGAAGAGATCGTGCACCTCGCCCCGCGCCGCTCCGGCCGCATCCGCAAGGTCGTGACCGTCGGAGCCTCCCTCGGTGTCATGAGCCTCGCCGGGCTCCTCGCGGTGTCGATGACCCTCCCCGCCGAGGCCCTCGCGGCCGTGCAGGGCACCTCGACCGCCTCCACGTCACTCGTCGCCCCCGCCGCTGCCGACGAGAAGTCCGCGGCATCCGATGAGATCCAGGCCTTCGTCACGTCGTCCGACGTGCAGAACGAAGCCCTCGACCGCGGTGACGACTTCAGCACGATCTCGCTCGTCGAGGTCGCCGCCGAGCAGGGCATCAACTACTCCAACGAGATCTTCACCAACGACCCCGAGGCAGCCATCCAGTGGCCGTTCCTCGTCGGCGTCGGTATGAGCTACGGCTACGGCATGCGCAGCGGCCGCCTGCACGAGGGCATCGACTTCGTGCCCGGCAACGGCGCCCCCGTCCAGGCCATCGCCGACGGCACCGTGCGCCTCGCCACCGAGCAGGGCGGCGCGTACGGCGTGACCGTGTACATCGACCACGTCATCGACGGCGAGGTCATCACGAGCCACTACGCGCACATGCAGTACGGCTCGCTGCAGGTCAAGACGGGCGACAAGGTCACCGTCGGAACGGTCGTCGGCAAGACCGGCAACACCGGTCGCTCCTACGGCGCGCACATGCACTTCGAGCTCATCGTCAACGGATCGACCATCGACCCGCTGCCGTGGTTGCGCGAGAACGCCGGTCGCTACGAGTATTGACCGGCTCGATTTCATGAGGACGCCACAGTGATGGTATTCTCGTGTGGTTGCCCCGCGAGGGGCAGCACGCCCCGATAGCTCAGTGGCAGAGCACTTCCATGGTAAGGAAGGGGTCGTCAGTTCAATCCTGACTCGGGGCTCGCAGCATTCGTCTCTGCAGAACGCGGATGCGTCGCGGCAGGGTAGCTCAGCTGGTCAGAGCGCACGACTCATAATCGTGAGGTCGCGGGTTCAAGCCCCGCTCCTGCTACAGATCAAGACCCCCGGGAAATCGGGGGTTTTGTCGTATGCGTTCACCTTCGAGCATTGCGCCGAATCAGGCTTGTGCCGGTTTTGTGCCGGTTGCGGCGTTCAGGGCTCGATGTCGGTGGTCGCCCGCAGACTCGTCTTGTGACTGACGGATACTACGGGAGCCGCGCGATTCCGATCGAGGATCCTAGTGAACTTGCCGCGGTGCAGCACATCCGGGATAGGTTGGCGCTGGTGCCGCAGATTGCTGAACGGTGGAATCGAATCGCACGCGGGAACGCAGGTCCGCGAAGCGAGCTGGCCTTCGACGACGCTGTTACGCATTGGACCCGGGTCAGTTCGCACGTCGTCCACAATCTGCACCATGCAGTCGACTGCCTGCGGGCGCTCAGCGTTCTGATTCCGCCCGAGGGAGAGCTCACTATCCCCTATGTCGCGCACTTCCCGGTGGCGCGCTCAGGACTTGAGGCCGCCTCGACCGCGCTTTGGATCTTGCATCCGGATGATCCCCGACAGAGGATCGAACGCCATCTGCGAAACCTCTGGCGCGAGGTCAGCGAGGAGGCCTCGTTCGCGGGGGCTTCGGAGCGCCTGGCTCCCGAAGAGTTGTTGCATCTCGTGGATCGGCAGCGCAAGGGGCAGAAGGCGTGGAAGCGGAAGTACGTGGACCAGATTCGGGCAGTGGCGGCGCGAACAGGCGTGGCCGATCCCACGTTGGGACGGTATGCCATCGGCTTCGCCGAGATTACTCGTGAGGCCACGGTCGCGACCGGCCTGCCCGGCGGGTACGGGGAGATGGTCTGGCGGATGATTAGCGGCCTGAGTCATCCATCGATGCTTCGCACCGTTCGCTTCATGGCACGAACGGAACTCGCCGATCGTGAGGACGGGATGCTCAACATGCAGATCACCAACGACATGCAGACCCTTCAGTACACGGTGGATGCTCTTGTCCTCCAGCTCACGACGGCGCTGGACGTTCTAGCGCGGCGCAAGCTGAAGATCGGGATTCCGCTCGGGTGATCACGATTACCGCGACCAACCATGCCGACTTCCCCGGAATCGCGCGGCGAAAGGCGACCAACGAGCACCCACTACCCAACCGCATCCAACTCATAATCGTGAGGTCGCGGGTTCAAGCCCCGCTCCTGCTACAGGAATTCACCCCGGTCCTCGGACCGGGGTTTTCTGTTTCCTATCGCACCTCGGCCGACGGTGAATCGGCGGGGGGCCGGCTGAGAATCAGGATCCGCCGCAGATGCATCGCCGCGAGCACACCGGGGCCGATCGACTGACGCAACTCGATCGTGCGATCATCGACCGTCTCGAGGAGAAGACGCACGGTGCGCGTCGCCTCTCCTCGAATGCGATGAGCTTCGGGCGTCGAGGCATCCTGCAGGGCGATCACCTCGGCGACCGCATGGCAGGCGGCGGTCAACGGCGCGGGAAGCGCGGGATCGAGGTCGATCGCTCCCGGTCGGCCCCAGATGGTGTCGGCGATCGTGTCGGAGACATCGCGGATGTGCTGCGCGATCCGCTCCAGCGCCTCCAGCTGCGCGTGGGCCTCATCCGTCGCCGCGCGCTGCCCCCACGCCCGGGGGTTGCCGCGTCGGCTCTCGTCGGCCTCGACGAGTGCCAGGCGCAACTCGCTCGCGGTATCCGAGAGCGAGGCGGCGTCCTCTGCCCAGTGCTCCTTCTCGGGCGGCCACGAATCCGAGACGGCGTCTCCGACGTCGTGCAGATGCGCCGCCAACTTCTCACGGAACCGCTCGAGGTCCGCGGTCGCCTCGGCCGTGAGCGGTGCCGGCGCGATGATGAGATTCACGACGAGCCCCACCACCACGCCCACCGACATCTGCGTGAGGTAGCCCAGCGAGTAGTCATCGGCGTTCTGCCCGCCGATGATCAGCACGAAGAGGGCGGCCATCGGCACGTACTCCCGGCCCGCGCCGAACCACCCCGTGCCCGAGAGGAGGACCCCGAGGCCGACGACGATCGGGATCGACCACCACGTCGGTCCCACGGTCAGCACGATGATCGACGCCAGCCCGATGCCCGCTGCGAGACCGAGGATGGTCTGGAGGCCGGACTTCACCGACCCCATCAGCGTCGGGTACATGCTCACCAGCGCGCCGAGAGGCGCGTAGTACGGGTACTCGTCGGTGACACCCGGCATGTACCGGGCGATGAACCACGCGATGCCGACGGCCAGGGCGGTCTTCGCGACGAGGAGCAGTCGAGCGGGCCGCGTCGCTGCACGCAACGCGGAGCGCAGGGGCGGGCGACGCATCAATCCTCGGTGCGGAAGCCCGCGGGTTTATGCGTGCCGTCGCAGAAGGGCTTGATGGCCGACAGTCCGCAGCGGCAGAGGGCGATCGTGCGCCGGTGGCGCTCGATCGGCGCACCCTCGGCGTCGACCAGGCCGATGTCTCCCCGCACCAGGAGCGGCCCGTCGGGGTACGCGGTGATCGTCGGATGCTCGGGCCGGGCGCTCATGCGTCGACCCGCTCTCGGAGCGACGACTCTCCCTGTGCCCACGCATCGAGCATGTGGGCTCCCACCCAGCCGTCGACCGCGAGGCAGGCGGCGGCCCCGAACATGATGTCGGGCAGCAGGTCCGGTCGGTCCTCGGCGAGTCCGCCCGCGAGATCGCGTGCCGCGATCTGCTCGTGCACGGCATCCGCCTCGACGTGCTCGTCGAAGTAGTCCGTGACGTCCTTGCCATAGCCGAGACGACGCAGGCCGTCGGCATAGAGCTTGTTCGGGATCGACGACGTCATCTCGAACGCCGCTAGATGACCGACGATCGCACCGACCAGTCGACGGTTCAGTCCGAACATCGACATCATGTTGTGCGACGCGAGGGTGATCGCCGGCACATCGTCGACGTAGGCGCCGTAGGTGTCGTCGAGATCGGCGCCGCGCATGGCGGCGGCGAAGATCTCCGCGTGCACACGGTCGGGTCGCCCGCCGCCGTACTCGTCGGACTGGATCTCGACGAGGGCCGCCTTCGCCCGGCCGGTGAGCCGCGGGATCGCCCACGAGTGGGGATCGGCTTCTCGGAGCGTGTATACGGAACGCTGCAGGAAGAACTCGCGTGCCTGTTCAGGGGTCGCCTTGCGGGCGAGGTAGCGCGAGAGGCTGGGTCCGTCGTCGTCGGCGGCGAGCGTGAACAGCGCCCGCCCGACGGCATCGACGGTGGGGGCGGGGATCTCCGGAACCGGAACGATCTCGCGCAGACGCTGCTCGAACGCCGTCTCCAGCACGCCGCGAACCGCGATCAGCTCCGGATCCCACTCCAGACGAGGATCCAGTCCGGGGAGCGAACCGTACGCGGAGGCGTAGAGCAGGAAGAGCGCCAACTGCACGTCGTCGTCGTGCAGGAGATCGGATGCCGCGGCCACCGCGGCCTGCGCACTCCGCACGGTCACGGCATCCGCTTCGCCGGTGAGGCGCTTCCGCACCGCATCGCCGAGCGGTCCGCGCGGGGAGGGGAGCGTAGCGGGGGACGTCAGGAGGGGGGAGGTCATGTGCTTCTCCGATCAGTGAGGCGGATGCAGTGTGTCGGGCTGCCGGTTGCCGGTCAGCGCGCGCGTCCTTCAGCGAGGTACGCCAGCCGGTGCAGGGTCTCCGCATTGCGGAAGCGGAGGAGCGGCGTGGTGATCAGGCTCGGAAGAAGTGTCGCGGGCCCTTTCACCGGCTCCTCGTCGATGCGCACCATGGCGCCACCGTCCCACGCGCGCACCCTCAGGGTCACCCGAGCCTCTCCGATCGGCCAGCCCTTCGCGCGGAGGACCATGCGGTTCGGGGGCGACCACTCCTCGACCACGGTCGTGTCGTCGAGGAGAGCGGGCCAGACGCCGACCGAGTGATGCAATTCCGATCCCTGGGCGGGCCAGTTCTCATCGACCTCGCGCATCCGCGAGGCGCCGACGACCCAGGCCGGGTACAGCCATCCGTCCTCGAGCACGTCGAAGACATCGGCCGGGGTGCATCGGAGGGTGCGTACGTTCTTCGCCATGCGAACACCATCGCGCGTCGCGCGCCCCGGGCACAGGGGGTTGACGCGGCGCGCGTTCGTCTCAGCGCGAGAGGTGCGCGCGCAGTGCCTCCACGACCAGCGCGTGATCGGCGTGCATCTCGAGGCCGCTCACACCGATCGCGCCGGCGAGCGTGCCGCCGATCCGGATCGGGAACCCGCCGCCCGCCGCCGCATACAGCGCGGGGTCGAGGCGGGACGAGCGTACGAAGTCCTCGCCGCGGGAGAGGAAGTCGTAGTGCACGCCCAGAGAAGAACGACCGAAGTGCTCGACGACACGGAACTTCCGCTCCAGCCACGCGTCGTTGAGGGCGCTCGTGCCCGGCGCCGCCATGTGGAAGGCGCGTTGGCCGCCCAGGACGACGGACACGACGATCGGCAACGCGTCGGCGACGGCACGTGCGCGCAGCCAGGCGCCCACGTCCCAGGCATCCGTCGCGGTGAAGCGGCCGAAGTCCAACTCCCGCTCCTCGGCGGTGATCGCGTCGAGGGCGGCCTGTGCATCGATGCTCATATTCGTGAGACTAGTGGTCGCCCGCGTGCGGGCGCGGAAAAGCCCGGAATCCACAGGGGAGACCGGGCTCTTCCGATGCAGACGCCGGGGAGGTCACGCCAGCGGGCGGAGGCCCTCCACGAGCGGTGTGGTCGGGCGGCCGATCAGGCGTGCGAGCGTGCCGTCGGTGTCGGCCAACGCGCCGTCGCGGATGCCGGCGTCGAGCGCCGTGACGAAGCCCACGGTGCCCGCGTCGAGTCCTGCCGACTCCAGCGCGGCGGCGTGCTCCTCGGTGGTCAGGGCGCGGTACTCGACGGGGCTGCCGATGACCTCGGCGATCGCGGCGGCGAGCTCGTCATAGGTCCACGCGACGTCGCCGCCGAGCTCGTACGCCTGACCGAGGTGACCGTCTTCGAGCAGCACCACCGCCGCGGCTTCCGCGAAGTCCTTGCGGCTCGCCGAGGCCACGCGGCCATCACCGACGCTGGCCGCCACGACGCCGCTCTCTCGGGCCTGCGCGATGTCACCGGCGTAGTTCTCGGTGTACCAGTTGTTCCGCAGGATCACGGCGGGGATGCCGGACGCGGAGATGAGCTCTTCGGTCGCCTTGTGTTCGGGGGCGAGCACGAGGTCGCTCGTCGGGGCCTTCGGCGCGCTCGTGTAGACGAGCTTGCCGACTCCGGCCGCCTTCGCCGCGTCGATGACGGCCTGGTGCTGCGCGGTACGGCGGCCGACCTCGGAGCCCGAGATCAGGAGAACCGAGTCGACGCCCTCGAGGGCTGCCGCGATCGTGTCGGCCCGGTCGTAGTCGACGACCGCGGTGCGCACGCCCCGCGCGGCGATGTCGGACGCCTTGGCGAGGTCGCGCACGCCCGCGACGATCGAAGACGGTTCGGCGCCGCGCTCGAGGAGGCTGTCGATGACGAGGCGGCCGAGCTGTCCGGTGGCACCGGTGACGAGAATGGTCATGAGGGTCCTTTCGTGGAGTGACACCTGCGACAACCCAGGGCTGAGTCAAAACCTTCCTACCTGCGGGTACCCACCTTTAAGTAAGGTACCTACATGGCGGTGAGTTATGCGCAGATCCGGGAGAGCACTCCGCTCGTCTTCGAGCAGGGGTGCAGCACCCGCGTGATCCTCGACCATGTGATGAGCAAGTGGGGCGTCCTCGTGCTCTCCTCGCTCTCTGACGGGACATTGCGCTGGGGAGAGCTGCGCCGCGAGGTCGACGGCATCAGCGAGAAGATGCTCGCCTCCACGCTGCGCACCCTCGCCGACGACGGCCTCGTGCACCGCGAGTCGTTCCCGACGGTTCCCCCGCACGTCGAATACAGCCTGACCCCGCGCGGGCGCGACCTCATGGAGCGGATGCTGCCGCTGATGGCCTGGATCGCCGACCATGCCGACGGGATGCTCGGAAGAAACTGAACTGCGGATTTCGTCGCGTGTGCACCCATTCGCAGATGGAATCAGTCGTTCGGAGAAAGTCATTGACGCGATAACCGCAATGGCCCTACTGTCTGACCATGGCAGCAACGACGCCCATCCACCTTGAACGGCCCGACGGCAAGGGGTTGGCGGCAGGCACACTCGGGCTCTGGGGATCGACGGTCATCGGTCTCGCCTCCACGGCGCCCGTGTACTCGCTCGTCGCGACCCTCGGTTTCGTGGTGCTCGCGGTCGGCGCGCAGGCGCCCATCGCCTTCATCATCGCGTTCGTGCCGATGCTCCTCATCGCCTTCGCCTACCGTGAGCTCAACAACGCCGTGCCCGACTGCGGCACGACGTTCACCTGGGGCACCAAGGCGTTCGGCCCGTGGGTGGGCTGGATGGGGGGCTGGGGCGTTGCCGTCGCGGGCATGGTCGTGCTCGCGAACCTCGCGCAGATCGCCTCGGTCTACTTCTGGTCGTTGATCGGGCAGGACCTCGCGAACAACGATTGGCGCGTGGTCGTGGTGGCCGTCGTCTTCATCGCGGCGATGACGTGGGTGAGCTGGCGCGGTGTCGAGATCGGCGAGCGTATCCAGAACATCCTCCTCGGCGTCCAGTACCTCGCCCTCGGAATCTTCATCGTCACCGCTCTGTGGCAGTTCTTCGCCGGAACGGCGCCGAACCCGACGCCCTTCGACATGGAATGGCTGAACCCGTTCGCCTTCACCGACTGGTCGGGCTTCACCGAGGCCATCCTGCTCGCCCTCTTCATCTACTGGGGCTGGGATACCTGCCTCGCGCTGAACGAGGAGACCAAGGACCCGAAGCGCATCCCGGGCCGCGCTGCGCTGCTCACCACCGTCATCCTGCTCTTCACCTACGTCGCGGTCACGATCGCGGCCATGATGTACGCGGGCCTCGGCGAGACGGGTACGGGCCTCGGCAACGAGGCCAACGCCGACGACTTCTTCCTCGCGATCAAGGACGGCCTGCTCGGGCCGTTCGGGTGGGTGCTCGTGGTCTCGGTGATCATCTCGGCGATCTCGTCGACGCAGACCACGATCCTCCCGACCGCGCGCGGCACCCTCGCGATGGGCGTCTACCGTGCGCTCCCCGCGAAGTTCAAAGACGTGCACCCGACCTACAAGACGCCGTCGTTCTCGACGATCGTCATGGGCGTCGTCGCCTCGGTCTACTACATCGGCATGACGCTCATCAGCGACAACATCCTGCAGGACTCGATCCTGTCGCTCGGCCTCGCGATCGCGTTCTACTACGCGATCACCGGCTTCGCCTGCGTCTGGTACTTCCGCCGCGACATCTTCCGCTCTCCCCGAGAGTTCTTCTTCAAGGGGCTCTTCCCGCTGCTGGGCGGACTGATGCTCACGGGAGCGTTCGTGCAGTCGGCGATCGACATGTGGGACGTCGACTACGGCTACACCGTGCTGTTCGGCATCGGCGGCACCTTCGTGATCGGCATCGGATCGCTCGCCTTCGGTCTCGTGCTGATGTTCGTCTGGTACCTGTTCCCCCGGTCGAAGCGGTTCTTCCGCGGAGAGAGCCTGAATCGCGACACCCAGGTGATGGTGCCCGATGAGCCGGCGACGACCATCCGCTCGATCGACGGCGGCATCTGACCTTTCCCGGATCGCGACGGCCCCGGCATCGGCGGATGCTCCGGGGCCGTCGTCATCGGTGTCCTAGGCTTGTCGACGTGCGCATCCGGCTCGACATCGCCTATGACGGAACCCACTTCCGCGGGTGGGCCCGGCAGCCGACGCTGCGCACGGTGCAGGGGACGCTCGAAGAGGCGCTGGCGCGGATCGTCGGATCCGACGTGCGCCTGGTCGTCGCCGGGCGCACGGATGCCGGGGTGCACGCTTCGGGCCAGGTCGCGCACGTCGACCTCGACGACGCGCAGTGGGCGCGCATCGAGTCCCGCCACGGCCGTGCCGCCGTCGACCCGGCCGCCTCGATCGCCGGACGCATGCGCGGAGTTCTCGGCGCATACTCCGACGTGGCGGTGCGCCGCACCTCGATCGCGCCCGAGGGCTTCGATGCGCGGTTCTCCGCCGTCTGGCGGCGCTACCGCTACCGGCTCGCCGACGAGGTCGCGGGGTTCGATCCGCTGCGCCGCCTCGACACCACAAGCGTGCGGGGCCGACTCGACGCGTCCGCGATGGATGCCGCGGCGCAGACCCTCATCGGTCTGCACGACTTCGCCGCCTACTGCAAGCCGCGCGACGAGGCCACGACCATCCGTACGCTTCTCGACTACCGGTGGACCCGCGACTCCGAGGGCGTGCTGGTCGCCGACGTCAAGGCCGACGCGTTCTGCCACAGCATGGTGCGCGCCCTCGTCGGTGCCTGCGTGGCGGTGGGGGAGGGGCGACTGGACGTCAGCGACCTCGTGGTGCTGCGCGATGCGCTCACCCGCACGAGCGAGTTCAAGGTGCTGGCCGCCCGGGGGCTGATCCTCACCGAGGTCGGCTATCCGGCCGACGATCTGCTCGCCGCCCGCGCCGAGCAGACGCGCGCACGGCGCGACAGCGAGTGACGGCGTCCGGCGGCTCAGTCGCCGGACGGAAGGCCCTCGGAGGCCGGGGGCGTACCCCCGACGAGCGCGATCACGTCGTCGAGGACGAGACCGAGAACGGGGGCGGCATCGATCGCGTCCGCGACGAGCGTGCGGCCGCCGTCCTGTCGCTGCGCACGCAGCAACATCGCGACGGGGACGTGCTCGCGGGGGGCGACGAGGGAGAGCGCGGCCCGTCCTTCGGGGAAGACGACGGTGCGCTGGGTCACGGTGTGGGCGAAGGGGGAATCGGGAACGGGGCCGTCGCCCTCGATCACGCTGAGATCGACGATCGCTCCCGTCGCCTCGCCTCCGAGCACATGCCACACGCGGCCGACCGTGCCCGCCGCGATCGGCGCGCGGACGATCGTCGCGGCCATCGCGGCGCGCGCGTCGTCACCGTCGATGAATCCGGGAAGGGAATCAGCGGCGATGCGCGTCAGCGACGCGGCGAGTTCGGGAGCCTCGGCCGGGTCGACCCCGAACGGGGTCGACAGCCACCCCTCGGGAAGCCCGTCGCTCATTCGAACCGCCAGACCAGGGTCGAGGCGACCGCATCGGCGAGGGCGGTGAAGCCGTCGAGCGCGGGACCCGCCTCGGCGATCCCGGGGTGCACGACCGACGCCATGACGAGGATGCCGCGCTGCGGTGTCTCTCCGGGGAAGGGGCGGACGTAGCAGATCTCCCGGGCGAACACTCCCTCGGTCGCGCCGCGCCCCTCGCGTTCGGTCTCCCACCGGTACACCGACGAGTCGTCACCGGCATCCAGCGTCTCGACAGCAGCGCCGTTCGCGCGCCGTTGCACGTCCTCGGCGAAGGGGCCCTGAGCGATCCAGGGCACGGTGACGATGCTCATCGGCGTGCCGCCCTCGACGGGCGGCACAACGGGCATGTAGATCTCGATCGCTCCGCGCTGGCGCAGGCTCTCCCACTGCTGGTGCACGGCGGCTCGCGCCTGCCCGAACAGCTCGGGGCGATGCACCTCGAGGAACCGAGCGCGCAACAGACTCACGAGTTCGTCGCGGCCCGAGTCGTCGGCGACGAAGCGCCCCCAGTCGGGCGGCACGAGCAACGTGTAGCCGCGCGGGGTCGGAGCGACGCGACCCAGCAGCTCATCCCTGAGCGACATGACGTTCCGCTCTTCTCCGGCGTCGTTCGGCTCGCAGCCGCCTCATGCGCACGGAGGCGATGATGCCCGATGCGATCAGCACGATGGTGAAGGGGGCGACGATCCAGTGCCAGCCGATCGGGTAACCGTCAGCGCCGGGCGTCCAGATCACCCCGGTGGGGTCCTTCTCGAACGCGGCGATGAAGATCGTGACGTACCCCGCCAGGAGCGGAACGAGCGTCATGTAGGCGATATCGTCGGCGATCTCCAGACCGCCGAGCAGAAGGTACGCGGAGGCGCACCCGATAGCGATCAGGCCGGTCGTGATCGTGAGCCACGGGGGAACGCTCAGTACCGGCCAGGGGAGTAATGATTCGGAGAGACGCGAAGGCTCGTTGGAGTAGTAGATGCGCCCGCCGTTGAAGATGAACCGTGCGCCGACGGGTACGAACCACTGCGCCAAGGTCGCGATCGTCGCGACGATCGCGACGAGCCGGAGAACGCCCAAACGGCGGGGCAGACCGCCACGGTTGAGCCCGAAGACGGGCATCGTCGAGAACGGCATGTTGTCAGTCTACGGGCGCCCGAACGAGTAGTAGAACGGGTTCGTCGGGCTACTGTAGACGCCGCCGGCGACGCCCGCGACCCAGCTGCCGACCGAGGTCACGCCCGCGCCGCCGATCCTCGGCACGGCGCTGACCACGGCATCCGCCCACGCGTCCGCGATCGTCGCGCTCCTCGGACCCGAGCGAGCGGTCCAATCGGCGAGCGCATTGCCCCACCGATTCAGGGACGCCCATTGCGAACCACGGGCCAGTGTCGAGAACGGGTTCACGAATCCGCCCAGACCCGGCATCGACGACGTGCGCACGCCGCTCGCGAACACCGGGAGCCGCGACGCGGACTGCGAGGCGTTCAACAGAGATTGCCCGCCGTTCGCGGCCGTGGCGAGGCGGATCGATCGGGCGGCGAGCCCGCCGACACCCGCTGTGACGAGGCCAAACGTGCTCCACAGCACATCGGAGAGCGACGCCTTGCCGTTCGCATACATGTAGATCGTGCCCGCGAGATGGATCGCCGAGAGCGCCAGCGTTGCGGCGAGAAGGATGGTCGACCAGGGGCTGGACACGACGAACAGGGCGACAACGGCGATCGCGATGATGGCGTACCCGATGTACTCGAGCGCGGTGGCGATCGCGCCCCAGAACCCATCGTCGTTGTCGGCGGCGTCCATCGCGTCGGCGACGCCGTCGGCCGCGGTGTCGAAGGCCTCCTGCCACGCGGAGAACGCGCTGTCGTACGCCCGCCACAGGTCTTCCCGCGCCTCGGATGCCGAGTCCACGGCGTTCGCCGCGTCGCGCAGGTCCTCGGAGTGCTGTTCGGCATCGGTGGTCGGCGACCACATGGCCTCCTGCTGATCCGCGACGGCCGTGCTGTACGACGTCTCCGCGGCCTCGAGGGCCGCGTGATTGGTCGTGTACCAGAGGCGAGCCGTCTCGAGGGCGGTGGCGTACGGAGCGAGAGCCGTGCCCGTGCCCTCGTAGCGCACACCGGCCTGACGCAGGTCGGACTCGATGTTCTCGGCGTCCTCCCTGAGCTTCTCGGTGCCCTGGCTGATCTGCGACGCGGCGATGTCGCGCAGCGTGTCGGCCGTGCGCTTCATCGCGGCACCGAGCGTCTTGTACTGCTCGGCGGTCGACGCGATCGTCTCGGGCGTGCCATCGAACTGACGCAGTTCGTTGCCGGTGAAGGGGGAGCTGCTCACGAGCCGTCCTCCTGACCCTCGATCTGCGCGGAGGCCTCGGCCTCCCACTCGTCCCAACCTTCGATGATGCCGTCGAGCCGCTTGTAGACGTTCTCGACCGACTCGGTGAGCTCGTCGCGGTTGCCCGACCAGTTCGACTCGAACCATCCCACCCGGTCGCGCAGCTTCGACTGGCCCTGGGGTGTGCCGATGGCCTGCTCGAGAGTGTCGTTGATCGAGCCGGCGTTCTCGAAGTCGTCCTTCGCGGTCTTCAGCGTGTCGCGGGCGTCGCGCAGGCGGTCGCGGTCGAGCAGTACGTCCACGGTGCTCCTTCGGTCGAGTCGAGTGATGATCGGCGGTGCTCTCAACCTAACAACGCCCGTTCGGCACCGTCGATGGGGAGGTCTCCCCATCCGCGGGTGCGGCGACCCCCGACGGGCCCGAGGCGGGCCCGAGTCTCTTAACAGACCCGCGTCGCAGGGACAACCCTGGGCCGACCCATAGCGGCCGGGGGTAGCGTGGCAAGGATCATGAAGGTCATCTCGTACAACCTCCGCAAGCACCGGGCCGCCAGTGAGCTCGTGGCTCTCGTCGGCGAGCACGACCCCGACATCCTGTGCCTGCAGGAATGCGACGTCCAGCACCTGCCCGAGAGCATCGGCGGCCTCGTGCTCGCCGACGCGACCCAGGGGAACCGGCTCGGCCTGGCGCTCTACTACCGGGCGAGCACCTTCCGGCTGCGCGAGATCCGGGCGATCGGGCTCAAGAAGTCACTCCACGACCGCATGCTCAAGCCCGCTCACGAACGCATCCTCGCCGCGCGGCTGGTCGACATCGACGAGGGGCGCGAGATCATCGTGGGCTCGTTCCATGCCGCTCCGCTCACGGCCCTCAACTCGCTGCGCCGCCATCAGATCCGCGCGGCGCTGACCTCGTTGGCCGCGCTGGGCGAGGGCCTTCCGCAGCTCATGGTCGGCGACTACAACTATCCGGTGTTCAAGGAGAATCTCGGGCAGGCCGTGCGCGACCACGGTTACGCGCTCACCCTCAGCGACGACCACACCTACACGCGCTACCGGGTGTTCCGCGGTCACTACGACTTCGCCACGTCGACGGGCTTCGAGATCGAGCGGATCACGACGCTGCCGCAGGGCACCAGCGATCATCGTCCGATCCTCGTCTCGGTGCGTCCGGACTGACCCCGGGGTACGGATGCCGCAGACTCGTGACATGACGACGATTCCCGCAGTCCTGGTCGGCGGACCGACGCTGTACTTCACCTACGGCGGCTACGGCTTCCTGACCGATCCGACGTTCGACGAACCCGGTGTGTACGAGGGCGGATCACGCCTGCGCAAGCTGGTGGGTCCGGCCGTGCGCCCCTCCGCACTCGGCCCGATCGACGTGGTGCTGCTGTCGCACGACGAGCACGCCGACAACCTCGACAACGCGGGTCGTGCCCTGCTGCCCGAGGTGCCGCTGGTGATGGGCACGGCGGAGTCGGCGACGCGGATCCCGCAGGTCGTGGGGCTCGTGCCGTGGCAGGAGCACCGGATCGGCGACGTCACCGTGACGGCGGTGCCCGCGCTGCACGGACCCGACGGGGCGGAGGCAGTGGTCGGATTCGTCACGGGGTTCGTGCTCGAGGCGCCCGGCGAGCCCACCGTCTACGTTTCGGGAGACAACGCCTCGGTCGACCTCGTGCGTCGCATCGGCGAGCGGTTCCCGGCGATCGACATCGCCGTGCTCTTCACCGGCGCCGCGAACGTCGGCGCTTTCGGCGACACCGACCTCACCCTGAACGCGCGCACGGCGCTCGAGGCTGCGGGCGTGCTGGCGGATGCCGTCATCGTGCCGGTGCACGCCGAGGGCTGGCTCCACTTCTCGGAGACCCTCGATCGTCTGATCGGGATCTTCGAGCACGCCGATCAGGGGCACCGGCTGCGCGTGCTGACGCCGGGGGAGCGTTCCGACCTCGGGTGAGACCGGTTTGAGGGACGGCGCTCGGTAGCGTATGCTGTCTCTTTGGTGCCCGTGCCGCTCGTCGACAGGGTGCATCATCCGAACGTGAGCCCTCCACTGGCGTGTTCCTCCCTCTCGGGAAGAACCACCCCGGAGTGGGATTCACGAACTTCTCCGTTCGACACAAGAAAGCAGCACTATCGTGACGCGCACTTACACCCCGAAGGCCGGCGAGGTCCAGCGTGACTGGGTCGTCATCGACGCCACCGACGTCGTTCTCGGCCGTCTCGCCTCGCACGCGGCAACGCTCCTGCGTGGCAAGCACAAGCCCACCTTCGCCAACCACATCGACTCCGGTGACTTCGTCATCATCGTGAACGCGGAGAAGGTCGCGCTCACGGGTCAGAAGCTCCAGAAGAAGCTGGCCTACCGTCACTCGGGTTACCCGGGCGGCCTCAAGTCGGTCACCTACGCCGAGCTCCTCGAGAAGAACCCGGTCCGCGCCGTGGAGAAGGCCATCCGTGGCATGCTCCCGAAGAACAGCCTCGGCCGCCAGCAGCTGTCCAAGCTCAAGGTGTACGTCGGTGCAGAGCACCCGCACGCCGCGCAGCAGCCCCAGCCGTACACCCTCGACCAGGTCGCCCAGTAAGCGCCGTACAGACTTAAGGACATACTCGTGGCTGACATCCAGGACACCACCGAAACCCCCCAGAGCTTCTCGACCTCTACCCCCGAGACCGATGCAGTCGAGGCGGCTCCCCGCCCCGTGCTCAGCGTTCCGGGCGCCGCAGTCGGTCGTCGTAAGCAGGCCATCGCCCGCGTGCGTCTGATCCCCGGCTCGGGCACGATCACGGTCAACGGCCGTTCGATCGAGGACTACTTCCCGAACAAGCTGCACCAGCAGCTCATCAACGACCCGTTCACGGTCCTCAACCTCGCCGGCGGCTACGACGTCATCGCGCGCATCTCCGGCGGTGGCCCCTCGGGCCAGGCCGGTGCGCTGCGTCTCGGCATCGCCCGTGCCCTCAACGGCATCGACGAGGAGAACAACCGCCCGACCCTGAAGAAGGCCGGCTTCCTCTCGCGCGACGCTCGCGTCAAGGAGCGCAAGAAGGCTGGACTCAAGAAGGCCCGCAAGGCGCCTCAGTACTCGAAGCGTTAAGGTCCACTGCTTCCGATGCCGATCTTTGGCACGGACGGTGTGCGGGGGCTTGCCAATGGCATCCTCACCGCCGACCTCGCGCTCACCCTGGCCCAGGCGACTGCTGTCGTCCTGGGCCAGGGCCGTACTGCGGAGGCACGCAAAGCCGAAGGCAAGCGTCTGACCGCAGTCGTGGCCCGCGACCCCCGGGTCTCGGGACACTTCCTGACCGCGGCGGTCGCCGCGGGTCTCGCCTCCTCGGGCGTCGACGTGCTCGAGGCGGGTGTCATCCCGACGCCCGCGCTGGCGTTCCTCGTCGCCGACCGTGACGCCGACTTCGGCGTCATGATCTCGGCGTCGCACAACGCGGCGCCCGACAACGGGATCAAGATCTTCGCGCGCGGCGGCGTCAAGCTGCCCGACGTCGTCGAGCAGCGCATCGAGGCCGCCATGTCCGGCGAGATGCTGCGCCCCACCGGCGAGGGCGTCGGTCGGATCGACCGATTCTCGGACGCCGAGGACCGGTACGTCGTGCACCTCCTGGGGTCGCTGCCGAATCGGCTCGAGGGCATCAAGGTCGTGCTCGACTGCGCCCACGGCGCCGCCTCCGGCGTCTCACCCGAGACCTTCCGCGACGCGGGAGCCGATGTCATCGTCATCGGCGCCGAACCCGACGGTCTCAACATCAACGACGGCGTCGGCTCGACGCACCTCGACAACCTCGCGGAGGCGGTCGTGCGCCTCGGTGCCGATATCGGCATCGCGCACGACGGAGACGCCGACCGCTGCCTCGCCGTCGACGCCGCGGGCAACGTCATCGACGGTGACCAGATCATGGCGATCCTCGCGGTGTCGATGAAAGAGCGCGGTCGTCTCACCGACGACACTCTCGTCGCCACCGTGATGAGCAACCTCGGCCTTCACGTCGCCATGCGCGAGCACGGCATCACGGTGCGTCAGACCGCGGTGGGCGATCGCTACGTGCTCGAAGACATGAACGCCGGGGGCTTCGCGCTCGGTGGCGAGCAGTCCGGTCACGTGATCATGAGCGAGTTCGCCACCACCGGTGACGGTCTCCTCACCGGTCTGCACCTCGTGGCCGAGATGGCGCGTCAGGGCAAGACGATCGCCGAGCTCGCGGCCGTGATGACCGTGTACCCGCAGGTGCTCATCAACGTGCGCGGGGTCGATAAGGACCGTGTCGACGACGACGAGATCGTGCAGGCCGCCGTCCGCGCGGTCGCGACCGAGCTCGGCGACACCGGGCGCGTGCTGCTGCGCAAGTCCGGCACCGAGCCGCTCGTGCGCGTCATGGTCGAGGCCGCCGACGCGGAGTCCGCTCAGGCGTACGCCGATCGCCTCGCCGATATCGTGCGCGAGCGCCTCGCGCTCTGAACGCCGCGCTCCTCGACGAGCGCAGTCCCCGTCCTGAGCATCCGCTCATGCCCCCGCGGCCGACGCGAGCTCAGGTCGGGGACTGACCCAGCTGCTCGATGTAGCGCAGGAGCACACCCTCGCGGAGCGCCCACGGTGAGACCTCGAGCTCGTCGACCTTCAGAACGGTCATCGCCGTGTGCAGCGAGATCGCGGCGGCGACGATCTGGAAGGTACGATCCGGTGTGATGCCCGGCAGCTCCTGCCGGGCCGACGCGGGCAGGCGAGCGAGGCGAGGGATCCAGGATCCCAGCGACGCGCGGGGGAGCAGCATCCGCTCGGATCCCGACCACCCGGGCGCGGGATAGCCGACGAGACGTGCCAGCGAGCGGATGGCCTTCGACGATCCGACCACGTGGTCGGGACGCGGGAGGTCCGCGAAGCGGGGCAGCACCCGATCGAGGGTGTCGCGGGCGTGTGCGCGCAGACGCTCGACGTCGTCTTCGCCGGGGGGATCGTTCGGCAGGAACTGCACGGTCATGCGCCCCGCGCCCAGCGGAACGGATGCCGCGGCATCCGGGAGCTCCTCGCCGCCGGCGGCGATCTCGAGTGAACCGCCGCCGATGTCGAGGAGCAGGATCTGACCCGCCGACCACCCGAACCAGCGCCGCACCGCGAGGAAGGTCAGCTCGGCCTCGGTCTCACCGTCGAGCACCTGCAGCGGCTGCCCGAGGGCGGCTTCGATCCGTGCGATCACCTCCGCGCCGTTCGCGGCGTCGCGCACCGCGCTCGTCGCGGTCGCGAGCAGGGCGTCGACGCGCTCCTCCTCGGCGACCCGGCGAGCCTGCGCGACCGCTCGCTCGAGTGCCTGGACTCCCTCTTCGGAGATCGCACCGTCGGGCAGCAGATATCGCATCAGGCGCAGCACCGAGCGATCGCTCGTCGTCGCGAGCGGACGCCCGCCCGGCCGCACGTCTGCGGCGAGCATGTGGACGGTGTTGGAACCGATGTCGAGGACTCCGAGGCGCACGCGTAGAGACTACCGCCGCCCCGATACGATGGTGGGGTGACCACCGTCGACCCCACCCAGCCGCTCTCGCCGTACCGAGAGATCGGGCGGGCGGAATGGGCGCGGCTGGCGGCCGACCTCGATCAGCCGTTGAGCGAGACCGAGGTCGTCGAGATCCGCGGCATCGGCGATCGCCTGAGCCTCGACGAGGTCCGCGAGGTCTATCTGCCGCTGAGCCGTCTGCTCAGCCTGTATGCGACGTCGACCAAGCGCCTCGGCGCGGCGACCAGCTCGTTCCTCCAGGAGGAGGACTCGACGACCCCGTTCGTCGTGGGCGTGGCCGGCTCGGTCGCGGTCGGGAAGTCGACGATCGCCCGGCTCCTGCGCGAGCTGATGAGCCGGTGGCCCGGCACGCCGCGCGTCGAGCTCGTGACGACCGACGGCTTCCTCTACCCGAACGCCGAGCTCGAGCGCCGCGGGCTGATGGAGCGCAAGGGCTTCCCGGAGTCGTACGACCGGCGCGCGCTCATCGAGTTCCTCACCGAGGTCAAGAGCGGGGCGGCCGAGGTGCGCGCGCCCTTCTACTCGCACATGCGCTACGACATCGTTCCCGACGCGCACGTCGTCGTGCGCCGACCCGACGTCGTCATCGTCGAGGGTCTGAACGTGCTCCAGCCGCCGGCGGCACCGAACGACGTCGCGGTCAGCGACCTCTTCGACTTCTCGATCTTCGTGGACGCCGACACCGACCACATCGCGAACTGGTACGTCGAGCGCTTCCTCGCGCTCCGCGAGGGGGCCTTCAGCAATCCGTCGTCGTACTTCAACGTCTTCGCGCACCTCACCGATGAGGAGGCGATCACGACGGCGCTCGGGTACTGGAACGAGATCAACATGCCCAACCTCATCGAGAACGTGATGCCCACCAAGCATCGCGCACGCCTGGTGCTGAACAAGGGCGCGGATCACTCGGTCGAGAGCGTGCTGCTGCGCAAGCTCTGACCCACGGCGGCGGGGTCGATTGTTCGGACGGCTCGCAAAAAAACGCGCCTATTCTTGACGGCATGTGTGGAATCGTCGGATACGTGGGCCCGCGCCCCAGCCAGGACATCCTTCTCGCCGGTCTCGCCCGCCTCGAGTACCGCGGATACGACTCCGCGGGTGTCGCGGTCATCGACGGTGACGGAGCGCTCGGCATGCGCAAGAAGGCCGGCAAGCTCAGCGCTCTGCGCGACTCGCTCGCCGACGCCCCGCTGCCCGACGGCACGACCGGCATCGGGCACACCCGCTGGGCCACGCACGGCGGCCCGACCGACGTCAATGCGCACCCGCATCTCGCCGACGATGACAAGCTCGCGCTGATCCACAACGGCATCATCGAGAACTTCGCCTCGCTCCGCGATGAGCTGGTGGCCGCCGGCGTCGCGTTCCGCAGCGAGACCGACACCGAGGTCGCCGCGGCCCTGCTCGGACGCGAGTACGCGCAGAACGGCGGCGACCTGCAGCTCGCGTTCCGCAGCGTCGTCAACCGCCTCGAGGGCGCGTTCACCCTGCTGGCCGTGCATCGGGACCACCCGGGCCTGGTCGTGGGAGCCCGCCGCAATTCCCCGCTCGTGATCGGCCTCGGCGAGGGCGAGAACTTCCTCGGTTCCGACGTGGCCGCTTTCGTCGAGCACACCCGCCGGGCGCTCGCGATCGGTCAGGACCAGATCGTGTCGATCACGCCCGACGCCGTCACCGTCGTCGACTTCGCCGGCACCGCGGTCGAGCCCGAGCCGTTCGAGGTCTCGTGGGATGCCGCCGCCGCTGAGAAGGGCGGATGGGCGAGCTTCATGGCCAAGGAGGTCTCCGAGCAGCCCGAGGCCGTCGCCAACACGATTCGCGGACGCATCCACGACGGCCAGGTCGTGATCCCCGAGCTCGATGGACTCGACGATCTCTTCCTCGGCATCAACCGCGTCATCATCACCGCGTGCGGCACCGCCTCGTACGCCGCGCTCGTCGGCAAGTACGCGATCGAGCAGTGGGCCCGCGTCGCCGTCGACGTCGAGCTCGCGCACGAGTTCCGCTACCGCGACCCCGTGATCGGCGCCGACACCCTCGTCGTCTCCATCAGCCAGTCGGGCGAGACGATGGACACGCTGATGGCGGTCAAGTACGCCCGCGAGCGCGGCGCACGCACGCTGTCGATCTGCAACACGCAGGGCGCGACGATCCCGCGCGAATCGGATGCCGTCGTCTACACGCACGCCGGCCCCGAGGTCGCGGTCGCCTCGACCAAGGCGTTCTCGGCGCAGATCACCGCTCTCCTCCTGCTCGGTCTGCACATGGGGCGCGTGCGCGGCTCGGTCGCCGATGCGTCGACCGACGTCGATGAGCTCAGCGCCCTGCCCGACAAGATCGCTCGGGTGCTCGCCGACGAGAACGAGCACGTCTCCCAGCTCGCCGGTTGGATGGCCGACACCCGCTCGGTGCTCTTCCTCGGCCGCCACGTGGGGTACCCGATCGCGCTCGAAGGTGCGCTCAAGCTCAAGGAGATCTCGTACATCCACGCCGAGGGCTTCGCCGCCGGCGAGCTCAAGCACGGCCCGATCGCGCTCATCGAGCCCGGGCAGCCGGTGTTCGTGCTCGTACCGTCGCCCCGGCACTCGGCGCTCGTGCACTCGAAGGTCGTCTCGAACATCCAGGAGATCCGCGCCCGCGGAGCCCGGGTCATCGTGATCGCCGAGGAGGGCGATGCCGCCGTTCTCCCCTTCGCCGACGAGGTCATCCGCATCCCGCTCGCCGGCGCGATGTTCGAACCGCTGCTCGCGGTCGTCCCCCTGCAGATCTTCGCGATGGCGCTTGCCACGGCGAAGGGGCTCGACGTCGACCAGCCGCGCAACCTCGCGAAGTCCGTCACCGTCGAATGAGCCGCGCTCGCGGTGCACGGGTCCGACCGTGCGCCGCGAGTAGGCTGGATGGGTGATCATCGGGACCGGCATCGACCTCGTCGACATCCCGCGATTCGAGCGGACCCTCGAGCGCACCCCTCGACTCCTGGAGCGTCTCTTCGCGCCCGCGGAGCGGAGCCTCCGACTTGCGTCGCTCGCCGCACGGTATGCCGCGAAAGAGGCACTGATCAAGGCGCTCGGCGGCTCGGACGGCGTGCACTGGACCGAGATCGAGATCGCTTCGGAGGAGTCGGGGCGGCCGTATTTCGTGCTGTCGGGTTCGACGGCCGACGTGATCGTCGAGCGCGGGATCGTGACCCTGCACCTCACGATGAGTCATGATGCGGGTCTCGCGACCGCATTCGTCGTGGCCGAGGGAGGCCAGCTGTGACCGTTCCGTTCCGCGAGGCATCCGTCGACATCGATGCGATCGCCGACAACGTCCGCCACTTCCGCCGCCTGACCGGAGTCGAGATCATCGCGGTCGTGAAGGCCAACGCCTACGGCCACGGAGCTGCGGCTGCGGCCGTGGCCGCGCTGGCCGGGGGCGCGACGAGGCTCGGTGTCGCCGAGATCCCCGAGGCGCTCGATCTGCGTCGGCAGGGGATCACCGCCCCGATCCTCGCGTGGCTGCACGCGCCCGGCGAGCGTTTCGATCGTGCCGCAGCCGAGGACATCGAGCTCGGAATCTCCTCGTTCGATCAGCTCGAGGCCGCGGCGGCGGTGGCGAGCGTCGACCGCCCCGTCACCGTGCACCTGAAGCTCGAGACCGGGCTGTCCCGCAACGGCATCGCCCCGGCCGACTGGGCGCGGGTGCTCGCCGAGGCCGCCCGGCACGAACGCATCGGACGTCTGCGCGTGGTGGGACTCTTCAGCCATCTCTCGAACACGTCGCTCGACGACGATCGCGCAGCGCTCGCGAGGTTCGAGGAGGGAGTCGCGGTCGCGGCATCTTTCGGCATCCATCCCGAGATCCGGCACATCGCCGCCACAGCTGCCGCGATCGACCGGCCCGAGATGCGGCTCGACGCGGTGCGCATCGGCGTCGGCATCTACGGGCTCTCGCCGTTCGACGACCGCGCCTCCGCTGAGTTGGGCCTGCGTCCGGCGATGACGCTCCGCGGAGCCGTCGCCGCGGTGCGCCGGGTGCCCGCCGGCACCGGCGTCTCGTACGGCTACGACCATCGCACCGATCGCGACACGACCCTGGCACTGGTGCCCCTCGGGTACGCAGACGGGGTGCCCCGCCACGCCTCCGGCCGGTTGCCGGTCTCGATCGGCGGGCAGCGCTTCACCAATGTCGGACGCATCGCCATGGATCAGTTCGTCGTCGATGTGGGAGACACCCCGGTCTCGATCGGCGACGAGGTCGTGCTGTTCGGCGACCCCACCCTGGGTGTGCCCTCGGCCGCCGACTGGGCCGACGCCGCCGACACGATCAACTACGAGATCGTCACCCGCATCGGGGCGCGGGTTCCTCGGAGGACCACATGAGCGTCGATCCGGCCTTCCTCGGGCGCCGTGAGGTCGCCTCCTCCGACGACATGGAGCGCCTGGGTTTCCTGATCGGCGAGCACCTCGAAGCCGGCGATCTCCTGATCCTCACCGGGCCCCTCGGCGCCGGCAAGACGACTTTCACGCGCGGCCTGGCCGAGGGTCTCGGGGTGCGGGGGCCGGTGCAGAGCCCGACCTTCGTGATCGCGCGCACGCATCCGTCACTGGTCGGCCGGGCGCCGCTGGTGCACGTCGATGCCTACCGCCTCGGGTCCGGGGCGGAGCTCGACGACCTCGACCTCGACCTCGCGCGTTCGGTCGTCGTGGTCGAGTGGGGTCGCGGCATGGCGGAGGACCTCGCCGATGCCTGGTGGGACATCGAGCTCGAGCGTCCCGTCGGCGGTGACGGCGGCGAGATCGATCCGGCCGAGCTCGATGCCGACGCGCCGCGCTTCTTCACCATGAGGCGCGTCGAAGCCTGAGTCTCGTCGCTCCTGGCGCCACGACCCGACCGACGGTCACCCGTCGACGGCGACTACCCTGGAGAGGTGATTCTCGCCGTCGACACCTCCCTGGGCAGCGCCGTCGCGCTGATCGATCCCGATGGCGCGCGCCGCGCCGACGCGGGCACGAGCGACCCGCTCGGGCACGCCGAGGTGATCGGCGACCTGCTCGTCGAGACGCTGGCCGCATCGAGCGGCGACGACGTCTCGCAGGTCGTCGCGGGCATGGGCCCCGGTCCTTTCACCGGACTCCGCATCGGGATAGCGGCCGCGCGGGCTTTCGCGCTCGGTCGCGGCATCCCCGTGATCCCCGTGCCCAGCCATCATGCCGCAGCGCTCACGGCGATCGAGACGGATGCCGTCACCGGACCGTTCGCGATCGTCACCGACGCGCGACGACGCGAGGTCGCCATCACGGTCTTCGACGGCGTCGACGCCGACGGACTTCCGCGAGTGCTCGCCGACACCGTGCTCGTGCCGGCCGTCGATGCGGACACGCACCTCGACGGCATCCGCCGGATCGACGTCGCCGCGCTGTCGGCCGTCGATCTCGCTCGCGTCGGCGCCCGGGCCCACGCGGCCGGTCGCGATCTCGCAGGTTCCGAGCCGCTCTATCTCCGCCAGCCCGACGTGAAACAGCCGGCCGCGCCGAAGCGGGTGGGGCTGTGACCCTGCGCCCTGCAACGGCCGCCGACCTCGACGCGATCATGGGGATCGAACGGCGGTCGTTCCCGACCGACGCGTGGAGCGCCGAGGCGATGGCCGCCGAACTCGTCAGCGAGCACGCGCGCTACCTCGTCGACGACGAAGAGGGCTCGGTCATCGGCTACGGCGGTGTGCGCGCACTGCGCGGTAGTGCGGATGCCGACATCCAGACCATCGCCTTCGACGCCGACCATCGCGGCTCGGGGCGGGGGCGGGCCCTGCTGCGCGCGCTGCTCGACGCCGCGCGCGAGCGCAGGGCGCGCGAGGTCTTCCTGGAGGTGCGCGCCGACAACCCGTCCGCGGAGGGGCTGTACCTCTCAGAGGGTTTCGAGGAGATCGGCCGCCGCCCCCGCTACTATCAGCCGGATGATGTGGATGCGATCGTGATGCGGCTCGTGCTGCGCAGGCAGTCCGGGAACGGCTCCGACACGGCGAACGAGGTGCGCGCATGAGCGAACCGCTGGTGCTGGGGATCGAGACGAGCTGCGACGAGACGGGCATCGGGATCGTGCGCGGACGCACCCTGCTGTCGAACACGATCGCCTCGAGCATGGACGAGCACGCCCGGTACGGGGGCGTCGTGCCGGAGGTCGCCGCCCGCGCGCACCTCGAGGCGCTGCAGCCGTCGATCGAAGCGGCGCTGGCCGAGGCGGGTGTGGGCCTCGCCGATCTCGACGCGGTCGCCGTCACGAGCGGGCCCGGTCTCGCCGGCGCGCTCATGGTCGGTGTCGGTGCCGCCAAGGGCCTCGCGGTCTCGCTCGACAAGCCGCTGTACGCCGTCAACCATCTCGTCGGACACATCGCCGCCGACATCCTCACGGCCGATTCCGAACCTCTCGAGTACCCGACGATCGCGCTTCTCGTGTCGGGCGGGCACACCTCGCTCCTGCACGTGCGCGACCTCACGACCGACGTCGAACTCCTCGGGGAGACGATGGACGACGCGGCAGGAGAGGCGTTCGACAAGGTCGCTCGGCTGCTCTCGCTGCCGTACCCCGGTGGACCCGAGATCGATCGGGCTGCCGCGAACGGAGACCCGAACGCGATCCGCTTCCCGCGCGGGTTGTCCCGCGCCTCCGACCTGGCGAAGCATCGTTACGACTTCTCGTTCTCGGGGCTGAAGACGGCGGTCGCGCGCTGGGTCGAGAAGTGCGAGGCCGATGGCGTCGAGGTGCCGGTGGCCGACGTCGCGGCGAGCTTCCGCGAGGCGGTCGTCGATGTGCTCGTGACGAAGGCGCTCGCCGCCTGCGCCGACCTCGGCGTTCCCCGACTGCTGCTCGGCGGGGGAGTGATCGCCAATCGCCGCCTGCGCGACGTCGCCCTCGAGCGCGCAGCCGCGGCCGGTGTGACGGTACGCATCCCGCCGCTCTCCCTGTGCACCGACAACGGCGCCATGATCGCGGCGCTCGCCGCGGAGCTGATCGCCTCGGGCAAGCAGCCCTCCACGCTCGCCTTCGGGGCCGATTCGACGCTTCCGGTGACGGAGATCCAGGTCGCGGAGGGCATCGTCGTATGAGTGACTCCACGGAACCGAACCCCACGCCTCGGCCGCGCATCGAGCGTCCGAGCGGGGAGGTGGAGAGTCCGGCGGGTTCAGCCCATCTGCCCGGCGCGCGTCGCGACGGATACACGCGGCTGCCGACGGGCCCCGTGGGCATCGAGCCCGTGGTCGCGAGCGGCCCGGATGCGGACGACCCCACCGGCCGCACGGCGTGGGCGCCCGCCGAGACCGAGATGGTCGTCGATGACGCCCGGCTCGCCCCGTGGGCTCTGCTCGCGGCGATCGTCGCGCTCGGCGCCTCGTTCTTCGTCGGCTGGGGTCTACCGGTGGGGGTGGTCGCGATCATCGCGTCGATCATGTCGCTGCGGCGGCCGGTCGAGAGCCGGGGAATGGGGCGCTGGGCGCTCGTGCTCGGGCTGACCGCGACGGTGTACAGCCTGGGTTGGCTCGTGTGGGCCGGCATGCAGTTCGAGAGACTGGGCTGAGGCCGCATGCTCGACGCCGAGGAAGTCGTCGAACTGCGCGCCCTGCAGGCGCGCGCGTATGGGCGTGACGGGAGTCTCACAGCCGCCGAGACGCGGCGACTCGGGGAGCTCGCGGCGCGGCGCGGCGAGGCGCCGGCCGACGCGACGCGCGCCCGACCGAAGATCGACGACTCGGCGAACAAGGATGCCGTCACGGTGCCTCGCGACGAAGCGTGGACAGCCTCGACACCGGCGCCCGTGGTGCCGCCGCCGTCATCCGCTCGCCGCCCGAGCTGGCCGCTGATCGCCGTCGGCCTCCTCGTCGTCTTCGCGCTCGGTGCGGCCGCCGGATGGGCGCTCTCGCGTCCGTCGGAGAACGATGTGGACCTCACACCGGCGCAGGGGGAATGGGAGCGGGGACTCGTCGACGGGGGCGAGTACGACATCGGATCCATCCGAGCGATGGCAGTCGAGGACGACATGGTGATCTGGGTGGGGACGCAGTCGAAGGGACTCCGGACGTGCCTCATCCTCGGCGATGCCCAGGAGCGAGTGCCGTTCTGCCAGTCGACGGACAGTGTGCGCTCCTCGGGCTTCGACGCGGTGCGCACGGTCGTCGCCGACGGTGAGCTGAAGAGACAGGTATCGGCACGCCTCTTCCTCACGCCGGAAGGAGCGCCCGCCGTGCTCACCGGAAGCTTCCTCTTCGCGCCGCCGGACGAGTTCGGTGCGTCGTACCGCGACGATGGAGAGGCGGCGGTCGCAGAGGAGCTGGTCGAGCTCGGCCTCGACCGCACCAGCCTCTGGGTGATCGGCTACGACGGCGAGGTGCCGATCTGGAGCGGCGTCAAGGTATCGACCGGACAGACGTGCATCGCGTACGACGATGCGGAAGCGGACCCCATGGTGTTCTGCGAGGAGCTCTCGGCGATCGGTGAGGGACGGAGAGGTCTCGGGTTCGATCGCCTCGATCCGGAGACGGGTGCCTCCTCATTCATCCTGTTCACGTACGGCGACGGGCCGTCGTATCTCCAGATCACCCGCGAGTCGGCCCCGGGAGACGGCGAATGAATGCTGACGACGAACTGCGCTCCCTGCAGGCGCGCGCCTACCGACGAGGTGGGGGTCTCGACGCACACGACGCGGAGCGGCTCGACGAACTGACACGGAACGAGGCGGAGAATGCCGACGCACCCGCACTCCGTCCGTCCTCGCCCCGCCGTCGCTGGGTTCCCCTCGCCACGGCCCTCATCGCGGGAGTGCTGATCGGTGGAACGGCCGTATGGGCGCTCTCCGGGCCCACGGGCGGGGAGCCGGTGACCCTCACCGCCGAGCAGCAGGAGTGGCAGGAGGCCGTGTTCGCCGAGGACGGGTTCGACGGCGACTCCGCACGGCCGCTGACCGTCGTCAACGACGTGGTCGCGTGGACGGCGACGAAGGGTGGCGGCGAGTGGACCTGCCTGGTGCTCGGGCACGCCGAGCACACGGTGGCGGCGTGCAACCCGACCGCCGATGTGCAGTCGGCAGGACTCTCGGCGTCGCTCACGACCGACCCGCGATCGGATCAGGCCACCCGTGTCGCTGTCGACCTCGCCTTCGATGGATCTCGGCCGTCGATCCGGACCAGCGCCACTGATCGAGCACTCGCCCCCGGCGGGCCCTGGTCGGCGGACGAGGAGTCGGATGCCGACAGCCTCGTGGAGCAGGGTCTCGAACGGGAGAGCGTGCGAATCGTCGGCAGTGACGACGCGGTGACCGTGTGGGTGGGGGAGAACACGGCGACGGGCGAGACGTGCCTCGTTGCGATCGGAGACAAGTCCACCGACACGATGTGCGACGTCCTCGGTGACGGCGCGAGGAGTGGGCTCGGCCTCACGCCGTCCGGCGGCGCCTCCGGCGCGACGTACACCTTCACGACCGGAGCAGGAGGCGAGTCGCTCGCGGTGACGCGGCAACCCTCCGGAGGCGGGCTCGGATGACGGAGACCGACGAGCTGCGCACCCTGCAACGCAAGGCCTATGGCCGCGAAGCCGCGCTGACGCGCGCCGAGGCGGCGCGACTGCGTGAGCTCCAGCAGGTGCGACCCTCGGCCGCTCCGGATCCCGCGCCTCCGCTGTCCGGCGAAGTCGGTGCGGTCCCCGCTGTGCCCGTGCCCGCGCCGGCATCCGATCGCCTTCCCAGCGTCGAGGAACAGCTCGGCTTCGTCGCGGTCGCCGACGCGGATGCCGCGCACGACGCGGATGCCGCGCACGATGCGGATGCCGCGCACGACGCGGATGGCTCCGGTGCGGCCGGTGCATCCGCTTCGGTGACCGATCCCCGCACGCCCGATCCCCGCGCTCTGGGTGCCCTGCTCAGACGGCACTGGCGCCTCGTCGCCGTCTCCACCGTGCTGCTGCTCGTCTCCGGCCTCGGCATCGGTTGGCTCGTGTTCGGCCCCGTCTCCACTGCCATCGCGTTGACGGCGGACGAGGAGGCTCGACGTGCGACGCTCGAAGACGAGTCGGACTTCGACCCGGGCACGCTGCGCGCGGCCGGAAAGGACGACGACTCCGGCGCCATCGTCTGGCTCGGCACCAAGGGAGAGGGCGATCTCACCTGCGCCGTGGTCGACGTCGACGTCGCCACGCAGTCCCAGTGCCAGCGCACATCCGACTTCGAGGACCTCGGCATCAACGTCTCGGTCATGCTCCCCGGGGAGAACATCGACGAGGTGACGGCGGAGTTCACCTCGCTCAACGCCTACGTCTTCCTGGCCTCCGACGGCAGGCCGGGCGCCGCGTTCCAGCGGTGGGATTCGTCGTCGTCGATCCTCGCCCGATTCGCCGGAGACGAGCGCACGCGGGCGGAGGAGCTGGTCGAGCAGGGATTCGAGATGAACCTGAGCATCGTCGGCTACTTCCGCGACGGGCCGGTCTGGATGGCGAATCGATACGGCGAGACGGTCGAGCCCGAGACCTGCCTGATCGTCGATGCCGCACAGATCGATGCGGTCTGCCTGCCCTCCACGACCGCGATCGACGTCGGGCTGTCCACTTTCGTGTCGGACGACGGATCGGGGTCCGGGCCGGGCTCTTCGCTCACTCTCGCCTTCACCGCGAGCCAGACGCCCTACTTGACGATCACCGAAGCCCGAGCGGGCTGACCTACTCCGCGACGGGAACCCGGTCGGCGAGGATCGCGCGGCGCTGGTCCCCGACGCGCACCAGGATCAGCGTGGCCGAGGCGCTCCCGCGCAGCGTGAGCTTCTTGCGGAACTGCGCGGGGTCGATATCGACCCCGCGCTTCTTGATCTCCAGCGTGCCGATGTCGTTCGCCTTCAGCACGGCATCGATCGCCTTCGGATTCGCGGCCATCGTCTCGCGCACCCGGAACGATTGCACGAACGGGCTGGTGAGCGCGGCATCCGAGGTCAGATACGCGATCTTCTCGTCGAGCATGCCGGCATCGAGGCTGCGGGCGACGTCGCCGATCAGGCGCGCCCGGATGACCGCTCCGTCGGGTTCGTGCAGGAAGGAGCCGAGCGCACGCACCTCGGCGTCGACGGCATCGGCACCGGCGGTGAGTTCGTGCGAGCGCTCCCCGCGGATCACGAGCGCGGCGCGGCGCACGCCGGCGCGAGCCAGGGCCCCTGTCCAGAGCACGAGTTCGACGACGCTGCCGTCGGCGCTGACCCACTGGGCCTCGGCGTCGGCCGGCAGCGCATCGCGATCGTGGGCGGGGCCGAGCTTGATCCCGGTCGGCACGCGGGAGGCGAGGGCGAACGCCCAGTCCAGCGACGGGGAGTAGTCGTCGGGCGAGACGCGGCGTGTCTCGCTGTGCCCGGCCGTGCGCCGGGCGGGGTCCATCCACACCGCGTCGCGCCCGTCGAGGTCGGCGCTCTCGGCGGTTCCGTGCTGCACGGTCGCGCTCTCTCCGAAAGGGGCGAGGTTGTACGCCGCGATCGCCGCGGTCACCGGGTCGGCGTCGACCGCGAGCACATCGAGACCGGCCCCGGCGAAGGCGAGGGCATCGCCGCCGATCCCGGAGCCGAGGTCGGCGATGCGGGTCAGCCCGGCGCTGCGCATGCGCTGGGCGTGACGGGCGGCGACCCCGAGACGCGTGGCCTGTTCGAGGCCCGCGCGCGTGAACAGCATCCGCTCGGCGAAAGGTCCGAACTTCGCTCTCGCCTTCGAGCGAAGGTGCGCCTGGCCGACCACGGCCGACACGAGTTCAGGGGAATGGCCCTCGGCCCGCAACCGCGAGACCGCGCGTGCGACCTCGTTCGTCGACTCGACGCTGCCGAGCGCATCCAGCAACTCCAGCCCGACGGGGGTCAGCAGCGCTTGCAGCTCAGACATCTCCACTCGCACAGCCTACGCGGGCGGCGGGGCTGGCACTCGCGTTGCATGAGTGCCAGCGAAGCGCCTACACTGGCGTTAGCACTCTCGGGTTGAGAGTGCGAACAAGTCTTCCTGTCAGCGTCAAGAAAGAAGAGGTAGACCGTGTCGGTTTCCATCAAGCCGCTCGAGGACCGCATCGTCATCAAGCAGGTCGAGGCCGAGCAGACCACCGCGAGTGGCCTGGTCATCCCCGACACCGCCAAGGAGAAGCCCCAGGAGGGCGAGGTCGTGGCGGTCGGCCCCGGTCGCATCGACGACAACGGCAACCGCGTTCCGCTCGACGTCGCCGTCGGCGACCGCGTGCTCTACAGCAAGTACGGCGGCACCGAGGTCAAGTTCGGTGCGGACGAGTTCCTCGTCCTGTCGGCTCGCGACGTCCTGGCGGTCGTCGTCCGCTGATTCAGCGTTCCCGAGAAGGGGCCCGGATGCTTCGGCATCCGGGCCCCTTCTTCGTCAGCGCGCGGCGGGGCCGTCGTCGCGTCCGCGCCGGCGGAGCGAAGAGGGCCGGGGAAGACGTAGCGCACGCGCTACAGAGGTGAGGCGCGATCCGATCCTCCACGGCGTGCTCGTCTCGATCTCGTGCAGTCGGGCGCGCACCTGAGCGAGTTCGGTCTGGGCCGCGCGGCGCGCGCGACGCTGCTCGTCACGATCACCCGCCAGCCGGAGAGCCTCGGCGGCTCGCTCCTTGCCGGAACGCACCGCCTCGGCGTGCTCGTGTTCGAGTCGCATGGCCGCGATCTGGAGCTGCGCCACCTCATCGATGCGGATGGCGAGCGCATCTCTCTCGGGTGCATCGTCCGATCGCGTGAAGACCGCCAGAGCATCGACCACGCTCTTCCGTGCGGAGTCCGCGAGGGAGGCGGCATGCGCGGCGTCCGGCTCGTGCTCGAGTGCTGCGGTCACGGCACCGGGGAGGTCGGAGGGCTCGATGCCGAACGGGAAGTCCGCGTCCCAGGTCTCGGCGTAGACGTCGACCTTCGGCTTGGCGATGCTGAGGCGTTTCGTGCCGTAGGCGCAGGCGAGGATGCGCCCGTGCAGCGAGCTGCCGATCCAGAGGGAGGCCGTGGCGATCTCGCGCACGCGGTCGTCGATCGAGCGTGCGTCGCTGAGGGTGATGTCCCAGTTCGGGCGCTCGGCCGAGACCCGGTCGATGAGTTCTCGGTAGAGATCGATCGAATCGTGCGAGGGCGCGGATCCGGCGACGAAGAGTCGGACGGGGTGATCCCCGAGCTCCGAGCACGCGACGACGGCGGCGGTCCAGGCCTCGATCCCGTAGGTGCGGATGTGTCCTTCTGAGAGTTGAAGGAGTACGGAGCCGTCGCGGGGCGCGTCGATCGGCAGGACCGACGCGATCGTGTGGACGAGATCGGGCGCGAGACGGTGCGGGATGCCGAGGCGATCGAGCAGATCGGCGGACTTCGGATCGCGGACCGAGATGTAGTGCGCTTCGCGCAGGGCGCTCGCGGCGACGGCGGCACGCCAGGGAGTGAGGCCGCCGATGCCCGAGACTCCGACGGAGTTGAGCACCAGGCGCGCGCCGTGGTTGCGGAGGAACGCGCTCGGGCGCGGCACGTACGGTGACTCCATCCGTGCACCCATCACCTCGTCGAGGAGCGCGTCCTGCTCGGCGGCGTCCAATGACGAGAACCGCTCCCACTCGGCGTCGTCGACGGCCGTCCGGTACACGTACTCCCGCTGGGTGGCGCCGACCTCGCCGCCGACCGTCCAGATGCCCGTGGCGGGTTTCTCGGCGAGGGCCGGGCCGGTCGCGGTGATCTGCCGCCCGAGGAGCGTCGTCATGTCGACGGCGATCGGCGCGGTGTACTCGACATCGATGACGCCGCGCGCGAAGTGATCGGCGACGACGAGGAAGAGCAGATCGCCGAGGTTGTCGCGTTCGTACGCGCCGCACGCGACGACCGGGGGGAGCGTGTGCGGGGCCACGGCACGTCCTTCGGGAGACCGCCGTCGTCGGGTGCGGAGGCGGGGCTGTCCGCGAGATGAACTGCGGAATCGCGAGGGCTCAGGCGATGTGGATCAGTATACCGATCGGCCATTTTGAGCCCCCGAGGGAGGTGCGGCATCCGCCACGCGGCATCCGATTCCTGCCGAAATCCTCCGGCAGTCCGCGCAACCGCCGGAGGACGCGCACCGCGGGCATAGGGTTGTCCGGTGAGTTCCGTCCCCCGTGCTTCGTCGAGCCAGACCTCCGGAGTCGCCTACGCGGGCGGTGCCTACCTGCTCTGGGGCGTACTGCCTCTGTACTTCCTGCTTCTCGTGCCCACGGGCCCCTGGGAGGTCGTCGCCTGGCGGGTGCTGCTGTCGTTCGTCTTCTGCCTCGTCCTCCTCACCGTGATGCGGGGCTGGGCGGCGTTCCTCGCGATCATCCGGCGGCCGAGACTCCTGGGGTGGACGGCGCTCGCGGGCCTGCTCATCTACGTCAACTGGCAGGTGTTCCTCATCGGCACCCTCACGGGAAACGTCGTCGAGACGAGCCTCGGATATTTCATCAACCCGATCACGACGGTGCTCCTGGGGGTGTTCGTCCTGCGCGAGCGGATCCGCCGGCTCCAGTGGGCGGCGATCGCCATCGCATCGGTCGCCGTCGTGGTGATCATCGTGGCCCACGGCGAGTTCCCGTGGATCGCCCTCTCGCTCACGGCATCCTTCGGTCTGTACGGCCTCATCAAGAAGCAGATCGGACCCGCGGTGGATGCCGTCAGCGGTCTGACCCTCGAGTCGTTCTGGTTGATCCCGATCGCCGTCGTCCAGCTCGTCCTGGTGGCGCAGACTGCGGAGGGCCTCACGATGGGGGCGAACGGCGCATGGCACGCGGTGCTGCTGGCGTGTGCGGGGATCGCGACCGCCGTACCGCTGCTGCTCTTCGCCGCCGGTGCGCGCCGGATCGATCTGACCGTCATCGGGATGATCCAGTTCATCACCCCGGTGATGCAGTTCATCATCGGCGTCGTCTTCCTTCACGAGCCCATGCCGGCCGAGCGCTGGGCGGGTTTCGCGATCGTCTGGATCGCGATCGTCGTGTTCGTGATCGACCTGCTGCTCGCCGCGCGACGAGGGCGAAGGACCGCTCCCACGCCCATCGCCTGAGTACGGTATTCCATCGGGTGTCGGATCGTTAACGCACCGAAACACTTGCGACCCCTACGGAGCGGTCGCGCGCCCTAGGGTTAGAGCACTCGACTGTGGTCACGTCCACTCTCAGTTACGCAAGGGAGCATTATGAAGGCACTGAAGGGTTCGCGCACCGCGAAGATCTTCGCAGGCATTGCGCTTGTCAGCGCGTCTGCCCTCGTCATCGCGGGATGCAGCAGCACCCCGTCGGATGACTCGTCCAGCGGTGGCGAGAAGCCCGCCACCGATCTCACCCTCAAGCTCGGCTCGCTGCTGCCGAAGACGGGTTCGTTGGCCTTCCTGGGACCGCCCATGGAGTCCGGCGTCGGACTCGCGGTCGAAGAGGTCAACGCGGCCGAGGCCGGCATCACGATCGACCTCACCTCCGAGGACGAGGGCGACACCGACACCAAGGCGTACGAGACGTCGATCGAGAAGCTGCGCAACGCCGACGTCAGCGCGATCGTCGGTGCGGCTGCCTCCGGCGTCTCGAAGCTGGTGCTCGACGGAAACGTGAGCGCGGGGATCCTCCAGATCTCGGCCTCGAACACCTCCCCCGACTTCACCGCCTGGGAGGATGACGGACTCTACTTCCGCACCGCTCCCAGCGACCTGCTGCAGGGTGAGGTGCTGGGCAACCTGATCGCCGAGGACGGCGCCAAGACGCTCGGCATCATCTACCAGAACGACGCCTACGGCACCGGCCTGAACGACGCGCTCACCACGACGTTCGAGGGCACCGGCGGCGAGGTCGTCGAGTCGGTCTCGTTCAACGTCGGCGATGCGCAGTTCGATGCGCAGGTCGAGTCGATCAAGGCGCAGAACCCCGACGCCGTCGCGATCGTGTCGTTCGAGCAGTTCAAGACCATCGCGCCGCTGCTGGTGAACGCCGGCATCTCGGCCGACAAGTTCTACATGGTCGACGGCAACCTATCCGACTACGGCGACGAGATCTCGGTCTCGCTCGAGGGCGCGCAGGGGACGAAGGCGGGCCCCGCGCTCGAGGATGACTTCACGGATCGTCTGCAGGAGTCGTGGACGGCTGCCGGCAACCCCGAGGTCAAGGACTTCACCTACGCGGCCGAGGCATACGACGCCGTGATCCTGGTGGCGCTCGCGTCGCTGGCGGCGGGTTCGACCGAGGGCGCCGACATCGCGGCCAAGATGCAGGAGGTCTCGGGCGGTTCGGGCGAGGGTGAGAAGTGCACCAGCTTCGCCGAGTGCGCCGAGATCATCAACGGCGGTGGAACGGCCGACTACGACGGCTACTCCGGCGACGTGACGTTCGACGAGAACGGCGACCCGCAGGGTGCCACGATCGGCATCTACAAGTACGTCGCGGGCAACACCATCGAGCGCACCAACTGATCCATCGGATCGACTGATCGTCCGATCACAGGAAGGCCCCGGATGCTCGCATCCGGGGCCTTCCTCGTGCCCGGCTCGTTCGCGTCCGGGTCACGGCCGAGACCGCACACGAAGGGGGCGGGATGCCGCAGCATCCCGCCCCCTGTCGAAGCGCTCAGGCGACGTCGTCGGCGAGCGTCCCGAGGTACAGCCCGATGACCTTCGGATCGCTCAGCAGCTCGCGTCCGGTGCCCTCGTACGCGTCCTTGCCCTGATCGAGCACGTAGCCGCGGTCGCAGATCTGCAGGCAGCGGCGTGCGTTCTGCTCGACCATGATCGTCGTGACGCCGGCCTTGTTGATGTCGGAGACACGGATGAACGCGTCGTCCTGGCGCACGGGGGAGAGGCCGGCCGACGGCTCGTCGAGCAGGAGCACCGACGGATCCATCATCAGCGCGCGCGACATGGCGACCATCTGCCGCTCACCGCCCGAGAGGGATCCGGCGCGCTGCTTCAGTCGCTTGCCGAGCTCGGCGAAGATGCCGGTGACGAATTCGAGGCGCTCCGCATAGATCTTGGGGTTCTGGTAGAGCCCCATCTGCAGGTTCTCCTCGATCGACAGCGAGGGGAAGACGTTGTTCGTCTGCGGCACGAACGCCACACCGCGCTTGACGAGCTTGTCGGCCTTGAGGCCCACGATGCTCTCGCCGTTCAGTGTGATCTCGCCGCCGCGCACGTTGACGAGACCGAACATCGCCTTGAGTAGCGTCGATTTGCCCGCACCGTTCGGACCGATGATGCCGATCAGCTCGCCCTGACGCGCGACGAGATTCGCGCCGTTGAGGATGTTCACGCCGGGAAGGTAGCCCGCGTGGACGTCCGTGAGTTCGACGACCACCTTGTCTTCGCTCATGCGTTGTCCTTCGTGTCGGAGTCGACGGGATCCGTCGCCTCGAGCTCTGCCTCTGCCTCGGCCTCGATCTGTTCGCGGAGGCGCGCGGCCTCGGCGTCGGCGACGACGGGGATGCGGCCCGTGACGGCGCCGAGGTCGACGTCCTGGTGCGCGCCGAGGTACGCGTCGATGACCGCCGGGTCGTCCATCACCTGGTCCGGCGGCCCCTCGGCGACGACGCGGCCCTCGGCCATGACGACGACCCAGTCGGCGATGTGCCGCACCATGTGCATGTCGTGCTCGACGAAGAGCACGGTCATGCCCTGCTCCTTGAGGTCGAGGATGTGGTCGAGCAGCGATTGGGTGAGGGCCGGGTTCACGCCGGCCATCGGCTCGTCGAGCATCACCAGCGTCGGATCGCTCATGAGCGCCCGAGCCATCTCGAGGAGCTTGCGCTGACCGCCCGAGAGCGCGGCGGCGAAGTCCTTCTCCTTGGCGTCGAGCTTGAAGCGGGCGAGCAGCTCACGCGCCTTGCCCTCGATCTCGGTGTCCTGCGCACGCCAGAGGAAGGGGAACAGGCTCGACCAGAAGCCCTCCCCGCGCTGGCCGGTGGCCCCGAGCTTCATGTTCTCGAGGACGGTGAGCAGCGACAGCGACTTCGTGAGCTGGAACGTGCGCACCTGACCCATGCGGGCCACCTTGAACGACGGGATGCCCGACAGGTTCTTGCCGTCGAACGACCACGTGCCGCTGTTGGGCCTGTCGAATCCGCAGAGCAGGTTGAACAGCGTGGTCTTGCCTGCGCCGTTCGGACCGATGAGCGCCGTGATGGCGCCGCGCGGGATCTCGAGGTGTTCGACGTCGACGGCGGTCATGCCGCCGAAGCGTCGCTGCACCGCGTCGACGACGAGGATCGGGTCGACCTTGGCGACGCCGGGCCCTACCTCGCCCTTCGTCAGGCCGGTGGTCTTCGGACGCTTGATGCTTCCCGTCGCGGGCGCGGCGGCCGGCTCGGGGGTCAGTTCACTTGACAAAGGTCATCTCCCTCTTGTCTCCGAGGATGCCCTGCGGGCGGAAGATCACGAGCAGCATGAGTGCTATGCCGACGACGATGTAGACGACGGTCGCCGCCTGCTTGTCGGTCATCGGCAGCATGCCCGCGTTCGCCATCTGGGGCAGCAGGCTCGCCAGGAAGGCGTTGACGACCCAGAACAGCACCGCTCCGAGCGTCGGGCCGAACACGGTGGCCGCGCCGCCGAGAAGGAGGATCGTCCACAGGAAGAACGTCAGCGACGTCGAGTAGCTGCCGGGGACGACCGCCGACGGGAGGACGAAGACGATTCCGCCGGCTGCGCCGAGCACACCGCCGACGACCAGCGCCTGCATCTTGTAAGCGAAGACGTTCTTGCCCAGCGAGCGCACGGCGTCCTCGTCCTCGCGGATGCCCTTGAGCACGCGCCCCCAGGGGCTGCGCATCAGCGCCCAGACGAGGAGCACCGCGAGCGCCAGGACGATCAGCCCGAAGACGCGGTTCCACAGATCGTTGGCGGTGTACGTCCACGGACCGAACCCGTAGGTTCCCGGGGGGAAGGGGTTCGCGTCGCGGAAGCCGCCGTTGTACTGGGCGAGGCCGTCGGCGGAGTTCGTGAACTCGTCGAAGACCTGCGTCGTGAAGAGCAGGCGGACGATCTCGCCCGCGGCGATCGTCGCGATGGCGAGGTAGTCGGCGCGCAGGCGCAGGGTCGGGATGCCGAGCAGCACTGCGAACAGTGCACCGCCCAGCAGGCCGATGAGCATGCCCACGAACCACGGCAGCCCGAAGCTCAGTACCGAGATGGCGTAACCGTAGCCACCGATGGCCATGAACGCCGCCATGCCGAAGTTGAGCAGCCCGGCGTAGCCGAAGTGCACGGCGAGACCCGTGGCCGCCAGCGCATAGGCCAGCGTGATCGGGCTGAACAGGTATGCGGCCGTGTTGGTGAAGATGGATCCGAAGTCCATGATGATCAGCCCAACCTTTCCTTGCGGCCGAGCAGGCCCTGCGGTCTGACGAGAAGGATCACGATGAGGATGACGAGAGCGCTCGCGTACTTCAGGTCGGAGGGGATCCAGAGAGTCGACACCTCGACGGCCATGCCCACGATGAGCGAGCCGACGAGAGCGCCGAAGGCGGTGCCCAGACCTCCGAGCGTGATCGCGGCGAAGATGAGCAGCAGCATCTGCATGCCCATGTTCCACGTCACTCCGGGGCGGAAGTAGCCCCAGAGCACGCCCGAGATCGCGGCGAGCGTTCCGGCGAGGATCCAGACGTATCGGACGACCCGGTCGACGTCGATGCCGGATGCCGCGGCGAGCTGCGGGTTGTCGGAGATCGCTCGCGTGGCCTTGCCGATGCGGGTGCGGGTGAGGAAGAACGCGACACCGATGATGACGACGATGCTGACGGCCATCGCGATCAGGTCGATGTACGACAGCGAGATGGGACCGAAGCGGATGGGCTCGGGACTCGCTCCCGGAAGCTGGTAGGTGCCGCCGCCGATCATGTACTGGAAGAGGTAGCGGAGGGCGAGCGAGAGGCCGATGCTCACGATCATCAGCTGGACGACGCCCAGCCCTCGACGCCGCAGCGGACGCCACAGACCGGCGTCCATGGCCCAGCCCAGCAGACCGCCGGCGATCACGGCCGCGGCGATGCCCAGCCACGGCGGAAGCATCCACAGGGAGGTCGTCACGACGCCGACGAGCCCGCCCCAGGTGACCATCTCGGCGTGCGCGAAGTTCGACAGTCGCGTCGTGCCGTAGATGAGCGCGGCACCCATCGACGCGAGCGCGAGGAGCAGGCCGAAGTTCAGGCCGCCCACGAGCCGTGAGGCCAGTTGATCGATGAGACTGACGGTGATGCGCTCACCCTCACCGAGGAAGAGGTTGAGGATCTTGGTGCCGGTGAGGCCGAACTCGACCTCGAACGACGCCGTCGTGCCGGAGATCGGCTGGGTGCCCTCGGGGAGGAGCGTCGCGTCGACGATCACACCGTCGGGGAGCGTCTCCTCGTTCACCGTGATCGTGTACGTCTCCTTCTCGGGGACGTACAGGCGCCACTTGCCCTCGGCATCCGTCTCGGTCTCGCCCTCGAAGCCGTTGCCGGAGACCGAGAGCTCGACGCCCTCGACCGGCTCGTCGTCGAAGGTGATGACCCCGCCGAAGTAGAAGTCGGTGACCTCTTGACCGTCGTCTGTCGTCTCTGCCGAGGCGGCGAGCGGCGGCTGCATGAGGATCGCGCTGAGTGCGAGCAGCACTCCGATGAACGCGACCAGCCACGGCTTCTTCCGGTGGACGGCGATTGTTGTGGGTCCCACGCAACCTCCAGTGTGAGTGCACCTTCGCACAGACTTCGACCGTCTCGGGTTGGACGACGCACTTGACTGTAGTGTGCGATCTGCGTTTCGCCTACACCTTTAATCTGATCGAAATGAGAGCGGTACCAATACACCGGTGGGCCGATCGGGGCCGTCGCGATACCCGGCTCCGGGAATGTTCTCGGCCGCTCTCCGCTTAGAATCTTCATACGGTTTCCCGGTCGGATCCGGCCGGCCCCACGAACTCGGCGTCGCGCGACACGCGCAGGAGGAGCATCCATGGAACAGCACGATCCCTTCGGTTTCGTCGGACTGACGTACGACGACGTTCTCCTCCTTCCCGGGCACACGGATGTCATCCCCAGCGAGGCCGACACCTCCTCGCGCGTGACCCGTCGCATCTCGGTCGCCACTCCTCTTCTCTCCAGTGCGATGGACACCGTCACCGAGGCGCGCATGGCGATCGCGATGGCGCGCGAGGGCGGCATCGGCATCCTGCACCGCAACCTGTCGATCGCCGACCAGGCGTCGCAGGTCGACCGCGTGAAGCGCAGCGAGTCGGGAATGATCACCGACCCGATCACCACGACCCCCGACGCGACCGTCGAAGAGGTCGACGCGCTGTGCGCGCAGTACCGCATCTCGGGCCTGCCCGTCGTCGACGGCGACGGCCGTCTCGTCGGCATCATCACCAACCGCGACATGCGCTTCGTCTCGGGCTTCGAGCGCCAGTCGACCCTCGTGAAGGACGTCATGACGTCGGAGGGGCTCGTCACCGCATCCGTCGGCGTGGCAGCCGGCGAGGTCATCGCCCTCTTCGCGAAGCACCGCGTCGAGAAGCTGCCCCTGATCGACGCCGACGGCAAGCTCGCCGGTCTCATCACGATCAAGGACTTCGACAAGAGCGAGAAGTACCCCCTCGCCACCAAGGACGACCAGGGTCGTCTGCGCGTCGGTGCGGCCATCGGCTTCTTCGGCGACGCGTGGGAGCGCGCAGAGGCGCTGCGCGACGCCGGTGTCGACGTGCTCGTCGTCGACACCGCCAACGGTCAGTCGCAGGGCGTCATCGATCTCGTCAAGCGGCTCAAGGCCGACGAGTCCTTCGCGCACATCGACATCATCGGCGGTAACGTCGCGACCCGCGAGGGCGCACAGGCGCTCGTCGATGCGGGAGTCGACGCGGTCAAGGTCGGCGTCGGCCCCGGCTCCATCTGCACCACCCGCGTCGTCGCCGGCGTGGGCGTGCCGCAGGTGACCGCCGTGTACGAAGCCTCCCTCGCCGCCCGCCCCGCGGGCGTGCCGGTGATCGCCGACGGTGGGCTGCAGTACTCGGGCGACATCGCCAAGGCGCTCGTCGCCGGTGCGGATGCCGTGATGCTCGGGTCGCTCCTGGCCGGCACCGACGAGTCTCCGGGCGAGATCGTGTTCCAGTCCGGCAAGCAGTTTAAGCAGTACCGCGGCATGGGCTCGCTCGGCGCCATGCAGACCCGTGGCAAGCAGACCTCCTACTCCAAGGACCGCTACTTCCAGGCCGACGTTCCCAGCGATGACAAGCTCATCCCCGAGGGCATCGAGGGTCAGGTCCCCTACCGCGGACCGCTCGGCGCCGTCGCGTACCAGCTCGTCGGCGGACTCCGTCAGTCGATGTTCTACGTCGGCGCCCGTACGATCGAGGAGCTCAAGACGCGCGGCAAGTTCGTGCGCATCACCTCGGCCGGACTCAAGGAGTCGCACCCGCACGACGTGCAGATCGTCGTGGAGGCACCCAACTACAAGAAGTGATCCGCTCGCGCGGACGAGGAAGAGGGACGGATGCTGCGGCATCCGTCCCTCTTCCTCTGCGTGGCGTTGCGCGCCGTGCGGCGAAGGGGGTGTGCCACAATCGTGAGGAACCTGCTCGCCCTTTCCCGCGCGCTCCCGGTGACGAAGGCGTCGGGGGTGCACCGCCCCCACGGCCGGGAATCTCCCCCAGGAGAGCCGAATTGTCCGTAGACGCCATCCGTGTCCTCGTCGTCGATGACGACCAGGACGTCTCCCTGCTCGTGAAGACGGTGCTCGAGCGACGGGCCGGGTGCGTGGTCGACCTCGCCCCCGACGGGCTCGTCGCGGTCGAGAAGGTCGCCGAGATCCGCCCCGACGTCGTCATCACCGACATCGAGATGCCCGGCCTGAACGGGCTCGAGCTCCTCGCCGAGTTGCGTCGCAAGGTGCCCGCGGTGCCGGTCGTCGTCATGACCGCCCACGTCTCGGTGGAGTACGCGGTCTCGGCCCTCCGCGCCCAGGCCGACGAGTTCCTCACCAAGCCGCTCGACAACGCGCGTCTCGTCGAGGTGGTCCGCAAGCTCGCGGAGGAGGGCCGTCGACGCCGCGAAGAAGGGCGCCGCAAGGAGATCGTGCTCGCGGTCGGAGCCCACCCCGACGACGTCGAGATCGGCGTCGGGGGAGTGCTCGCCGCGCACGCCGCCGCGGGCGATGAGATCACCATCCTCACCCTGTCGCGGGGCGCGCGCGGGGGCGATGCCGACAGCCGTCAGAACGAATCGCTGGCCGCCGCCGAGCTGATCGGCGCCCGCCTGTTCCTCAAGGACCTGGTCGACACCGAGATCTCCGGCGGCGGGTCGACCGTGCGCCTGATCGAAGAGGTCGTCGAGCAGATCCAGCCCACGATCGTCTACACGCACTCCGCGCACGACCGCCATCAGGACCACCGCGCCGTGAACGAGGCGACCACGGTCGCCACGCGTCGCGTCGGCACGGTCGCCTGCTACCAGAGCCCCTCATCGACGATCGATTTCCGGCCCACGCGCTTCGTGCGCATCGACGGCTTCGTCGATCAGAAGCTGCGCCTGCTCGACTGCTTCGGATCGCAGACCGCGAGCCGCGCCTACCTCGAGCCGGAGTTCGTGCGAGCGACCGCGCGCTACTGGTCGCGCTTCGGCGGCGGCGTCGCGGTGGAGCCGCTCGAGATCGTCCGCGAGACGGCGGCGTTCGTCGGCGCCCATGAACTCACCCGACAGGAGGGCTGACATGGCCCGCGTCCTCGTGACCGGAGCCGGCGGACCTGCCGGGGTCGCCGTCATCCGTTCGCTGCTGCGCCGACCGGAGCTGACGGTCTTCGCAGCCGACATGGACGGCTGGGCGGCGGGCCTCTACCTCGTGCCCGCCGAGCAGCGGCGTCTGGTGCCGCCGGGCAAGTCCGACGACTTCGTGCCGGCTCTGGCGCGGATGGTGGCCGACGACCGCCTCGACCTCGTGATCTCGACGGTCGACGTCGAACTCATCGCCCTCGCCCGCCGACGCGAGGAACTCGCCCCCGCCGTCCTCGCCGCGCCCTCGGCCGACACCCTCGACACCGCGCTCGACAAGCTGCTCCTCGCCGAGCGGTGCGCTCCCACCGGACGCGCACCGCGCACGGTGCTGGCGGGCGCTGACGCGCTCGCGATCGAGTGGGAGTTCCCCGTCTTCGCGAAGCCCCGCCAGGGTGCGGGGAGCCGCGGCATCCGCCTGGTGCCCGATCGGGCCGCGCTCGAAGCGCTCCCGCTCGACGAGGGACTGATCGTGCAGGACTTCCTGCCCGGCGAGGAGTACTCGGTCGACGTCATCGCCGATGCCGCAGGAAGGGTCGTCGCCGCGGTGCCGCGCACCCGCGCGCGTGTGGACTCCGGCGTCGCGATCGCCGGACGCACCGTGCACGATCCCGAGCTCGAGGAGACCGCCGCCGAGGTCGCCCGGGCGATCGGGTTGGTGGGCGTCGCCAACGTGCAGCTCCGCCGCGACCGCACCGGCGCCGCCGTGCTCCTCGAGGTCAACCCGCGATTCCCCGGAGCGCTGCCGCTCACGATCGCCGCGGGCGTCGACATCCCGTCGCTCGTGGTCGACCTGTTCCTGGGGGCGGAACTCCCCGAGCGCCTGCCGTTCCGGGAACTCGCCTCGGTGCGCTTCCTCGAGGACATCGTGGTCGAGATCGATGACGTGCTCGTCTCGGAGCATGCCGGCCATCAGGAGGAAGCGTGAGCGGCCGCATCCTCCGCGGCGACCACCACGTCCACTCCACCTTCTCCGACGACGCCGTCTCCACACCCGAGGAGAACGTCGCGGCCGCCGTCGTCGTGGGCCTCGAGACCCTCCGCATCGTCGACCACGTGCGCCGCGACACCACCTGGGTGCCCGAGTACGTCTCCGCGATCGCGGCCCTCCGCGTGCCCGAGGGGCTGACGGTGCTCACGGGTGTCGAGGCCAAGATCCTCGACACCGCGGGAACCCTCGACATCCCCGAGTTGCCGCCGGGGATCGACCGCATCCTCATCGCCGACCACCAGTTCCCCGGGGCCGACGGGCCCCTCGGCCCGACCGCCGTGCGCGAGCGCATCGCCGCCGGGTGGGCGACGACGGACGTGCTCGACGACTTCGTGACCGGTGTCATCGCCGCGATGGAACGCCACCCGGGCAATCAGCTCGCCCACTGCTTCTCGCTGCTGCCGAAGATCGGTCTCGCCGAGAGCGACCTCGGCGACGAGCGTCTGACGGCGTGGGCACGGGCCGCCGCCCGAACGGGCACGCTCGTCGAGATCAACGAGAAGTGGGGATGCCCCGAGCCCGCGTCGCTGGCCGCGCTCCGCGCCGCCGGTGCGGAGTTGGTGGCCTCCACCGACAGCCACGACGCCCGGGATGTGGGCCGGTACGCGCGTGTACGCGATCTGCTCGGAGCGGAGGCGCTGTCGTGATCGACCAGCTCGAGTGGTGGCAGACGGCGATCGTCATCGTGCTCATCCTCTGCATCCTCGTCGGCACTCTGCCGGTCATCAACACGGGGCTGCAGTTCCTCTCGCTGCCGATGCACGCGTTCCGCAACCACTACGGCAAGGCGGCCCCGCATCACCCGAACGTCGCGGTGATCATCCCCGCCTGGAACGAGGGACTCGTGATCGGGCCCGCGATCGAACGGTTGCTGCAACTCCAGTACCCGGAGGATCGGTTGCGGATCTTCGTCGTCGACGACGCGTCGACGGACGACACGCCGGACATCGTACGGGCGAAGGCGGCGCAGCATCCGGGCCGAGTGGAGCACCTTCGGCGCGAGGTCGGAGGTCAGGGCAAGGCGCACACGCTGAACCACGGACTCGATATCGCCCTCGCCGACCCGTGGACCGAGGCCGTGCTGATCATGGACGCCGACGTCATCTTCGCGCGCGACGCACTGCGAAAGCTCACCCGTCACCTCGCCGACGAGAAGGTCGGCGCGGTGACCGCATACATCGCCGAGGGCAGCCGCGATCGCAACTACCTCACGCGGTTCATCGGCGTCGAGTACATCATCGGCCAGCTCTCCGCCCGGCGCACCCAGAACGTGCTCGGGGCGATCGCCTGCCTGGCCGGCGGGGCGCAACTGCATTCGCGGGCGAACCTCGAGGCGATCGGCGGACGGATCCCCACCGGCACGCTCGCCGAAGACACCATGACCACCTTCGAAGGGCAGTTGAAGGGCCGGAGAGCGGTGTTCGAGCCGTACGCGGTCGTGCTGGCCGAGGAGCCGCGCACGATCGACGCGCTCTGGAAGCAACGTCTTCGGTGGGCCCGCGGCAACGTGCAGCTGACGTCGATCTACAAGCACCTGTGGTTCCGACCCAGCCCCGACCATCAGCTGGGCAGCTTCTCGTTCGGGCTCGCATGGTTCACGATCCTGCTGCTGCCGGCCTTCATGCTGGTCGCGGCGACCGCGCTCGTGGTCCTGCTCATCTTCCACAGTGACATCGCGGAGTTCGTCTTCCGGTTCATGTGGATCTCGGCCGCGTGCATCTATCTGTTCTCGATGCTCTATTCCGTGCAGCTCGACGGACGCATCGGTCGGCACTCGTGGCGCGAGGCCATCATGTTCCCCGGCCTCGGCGCGCTGATCCTGATGGCCATCGCGTTGTTCCCCTGGGCGTTCGAGGACGCCGTTCGCGCCCTCGGTGGGTCGTTGAACGACGACACCCTCTTCGTCTGGGCGCTCGTCTTCTATCTCTGGGGCCCGATCTCGATGCTGGGCGTTTGGCTCGCCCGGACCGTCGAGAAGCTGCCGGGTGGGCGATTCTTCGCCGGCCTCCTGCTCTACATCTGCGGATACGGCTCGTTGCTGTGCGCCATCACCGTGGATTCCTACATCAAGGAGTGGCGTCGCGCCGACGCCTCCTGGATCAAGACCGAGAAGGTCGGACGGGTCGACTCATGACCGAGATGCCCACGCCTCAGGCCGAGGCCGAGGAGATCGAGCAGGACGCGCGCTCCGAGAAGCGGCTGGTCTGGCAGGCGCTCGCCGCCGTCGCCGTCGTCGTCGTCGTCGTGGTCGTCCGCGAGATGTTCCTTCGATGAGCGCACGCCCGTTGGCTCTCGTGGTCGAGGACGACCTCGACCAGATGTCGCTGCTGCGTCGTCATCTCGACCGCGAGGGTTTCGACGTGTTCTCCGCCGGCGACGCCGAGTCGGCGATCTCCGCTTTCCCGCACATCGACCCCTCGCTGGCGGTGCTCGATCTGCTGCTTCCGGGCATCTCCGGCGCCGAGTGCGCGCGCCTGGTACGCGAGACGTTCCCGCGGTGCTTCCTCGTGATCAGCTCCGTGCTCGATGTGGCGTCGTACCCGACGGCGGATGCCGCGCTCCCCAAGCCCGTGCGCGGCGCGGCGCTGCGCAGCGCCGTCGCCGGAGTCAGCCGATGAACCGCTACGAATCGCTCGGCACAGCGGCTGCCCCCGCACCCCCGCAGCGCGGATGGCAACGGTACTTCGACGACCCGACACCGCTCATCAAGCAGGGCCCCACCGCCGTCGCCGTCGCCCTCGCGGGGCTGCTCGTGGTCTCGGTGCCGGGCATCGAGGCGACCAACCCGCCGGCGGCGATCGCGGGCATCGCGCTCGTGGGTCTGGTCACCGTCCTCGCTGCGATCCTCGCGGCTCGCGGAGTCCACGACGGATGGATCGTGCTCCTCATCCCCGCCGTCGACATCCTCGCCATCGGCGCCCTGCGGCTCGGCACAGGGGGTACCGCGTCGCTGTTCTCGGCGTTCGTCCTGCTCCCGGTGATCTGGCTCGCCGCCGCGCCGGGGTTGCGACCCGTCTTCCTGATCGGCGTCCTGACATCCATCGCGTTCCTGATGCCGATCGCTCTCGACCCGTCATCCGGCGATCTCGCCTGGCTCCGCGGCGTGATCAGCCCCCTCGTGTTCGCAGTGGTCGGCGCGATCGTGAACGAACTCTCGCGTCTGCAGCGCCTGCGCACCGCTCAAGCAGAATCGCTCGTCGTCGAGCGGACGGCGGCGCTCTCGTCGAACCTCTCGATGGTTCAGCAACTCCAGGCGAGCGAGAAGCAGTACCAGTTCCTCCTGGACTCGTTCAGCAGCCTGTGGAATTCGATCACCGCTCAGGCGGTGATCGCGACCGACCGTCAGGGCGTCGTGATCGCGTGGAATCCCGGGGCGGAGCGCCTCATCGGAATCTCGGTCGACGAGGCACTCGGAGGTGTGACCGTCGATCGATTCTTCGATCCCACGGCACTCGGCCTGTTCGCCGATCCTGCGACTCCTCGGTCGCTCGACGATTCGACCGGAATACGCGCCCTGCTCGACGAGGTGGACGCGGGTCGCACGGTCGAGGCCGACGTCGACATGACCACGGCCGGGGGCTCCGTCGTCCCGGCGCGTCTCACCCTGTCGCTGTATCAGGGCACGGACGGCGCACGACGCGGCTACCTGCTCGTCGTCACGGACGAGACGAAGGCCGTCGAGGTCGCGCGTCTCAAGGATGAGTTCGTCGGCATGATCTCGCACGAGCTGCGCACTCCGCTGAGCGCGATCATCGGCTTCCTCGACCTTCTCCAGAACGATCCGCAGCAACCTTTGACCGCCGACCAGCAGGACTTCGTCGCCGTGATCGAGCGGAATGCGAAACGACTTCTGAACCTCGTGGGCGACCTGCTCTTCACGGCGCAGGCGGAATCGGGCCGATTCCCCCTGGAGAAGGCGGATACCGATCTCTCGGCTCTCGTGGCATCCGCCGTGGAGTCGGCGGGGCCGAATGCGCAGAAGAACGGCATCGAGCTCATCTCGGACATCCCCGCGGATCCGGTGCACCTGGTCGTCGATGCCGGCCGGATCGGCCAGGCCGTCGACAACCTGCTCTCGAACGCGATCAAGTTCACGCCGCGGGGCGGACGCGTCACGGCCCGTGTGGAGATGCGGGACGGCGACGTTCGCATCTGCATCGAGGACACCGGCCTCGGAATCCCGGAGGAGGAGCAGGGGATGCTGTTCACCCGGTTCTTCCGCGCATCGACGGCGACCCGTAACGCCGTGCCGGGCGTGGGCCTCGGGCTGACGATCACCCGCGCGATCGTGCTCGCCCACGGCGGGAGCATGAGCATGCGCAGCGAGGTCGGAGCGGGAACCGAGTTCTGGTTCACCCTGCCGGTCGCCCTGCGCACGGAGGCGCTGCGCCTGCCGAACCTGCACAACGGCTGAAATCCCGGCGCGGGGTCGGGACTCGCCGCGCGCGGATGCCGTCCTGCGGCGTGTTCTGACCCCTCAGGTCTCGTCGCGGAGCCGGAACGGCTCGGCGGCGCGCGTCGACTCGTCGAGTGCGAGATCCGCGAGCGTCGCCCCGATCCCGGTCGCGAACTTGAAGCCGTGGCCCGAGAAGCCCGCTCCGACGACGATCCGTCCGCGTCGGTCGAGCACGAAGGCGCCGTCGTCGGTGGAGGTGTAGGTGCAGCTGATCGGCGCGGCGCTCACCGCGTCGAGTCCCGGCATCCACTCGCGCACGTACGCCGCGAGGGCGCCGAGGTGCGTGGGGACGTGTGGACGGGCATCGGGATCGACCTCGTCGCCCACGCGGTGGAAGCCGACCTTCACGCCCTCCCCGGGGGTGGGCATCCCGTAGACGGTCGCCGGGTACTCCGCCGGTTCGACGTAGTGGTTGAATGAGGGCCAGACGGCTCCGTCGACCGGGGAGAAGTGCGCGGGGGTCTCCTCGGTGACCGTGAGCCGGGGGAGTCCGAGCCGCCCGACGAGGCTCTGGCTCCAGGCGCCGACCGTGACCACGACGGTCTCGGGGCGCAGGTGCGAGCCGTCGGCGAGGGCGATGTCGACGTCCTCTCCGCGGTCGGCGATCGACGCGACCGGCGTGCTCCAGCGCACCTCGCCGCCGGCGCCGACGATGCGGCGCTCGAACTCGATCAGGGCGTCGGATGCCCGCACGACGCCGGCGTCGGGCGACCACAGCGCGTCGCCGTCGAAGCGCATGCCGGCCCAGCGGCGGTGGGCCTCGCCGGTGGAGAGCACCTCGGCCGGGATCCCGCGCGCGGTCAGGCGCTCGTGGATCCGCGAGAGGTCGACATCGCCGTGCGTGACGAGTCCGTGCAACCGCAGCAGGGGAGCCCCATCGACGTCGCCGAGTGCGTCCCAGCCCTCCCGTGCACGCACGAGGAGGTCGAGGTAGTGATCCTCGTCGTAGGCGTTGTTGAAGTTGCGCGTGGCTCCGTGCGACGCACCCTCGCGGTGGCCGCGGGCGAACCTCTCCAGCACGACGGGGCGCTTCCCGCGCCGCGCGAGCTCCCAGGCCGTGGCGAGTCCCATGACCCCACCGCCCACCACGACGACCGCTGCGGCATCCGCTCCCATGCATCCTCCCGATGTCGCTCCCAGTCTCCCAGCCATCGACCGCCTCCGCGCCCGGGTAGGCTTACGGGGTGACCATGGAGATCGAGCTCGGCCGAGGAAAGCGCGCGCGTCGCGCGTACACGTTCGATGACATCGCGGTGGTGCCCTCGCGGCGCACGCGCAACCCGGAGGACGTGTCGACCGCCTGGACGATCGACGCCTTCGGCTTCGGCATCCCCGTGCTGGGGGCGCCGATGGATTCCGTCGTGAGCCCGCAGACGGCGATCATGCTCGGGCAGCTCGGCGGCCTCGGCGTGCTCGACCTCGAGGGCCTGTGGACCCGGTACGAGAATCCCGAGCCGCTGCTCGCCGAGATCGCCGGCCTCAGCGACTCCCAGGCGACCGTGCGCATGCAGCAGCTGTACGCCGAGCCGATCAAGCCCGCGCTCATCACGCAGCGCCTCGCCGAGATCCGCGAGGCGGGTGTCACCGTCGCAGGATCCCTCACGCCGCAGCGCACCCAGGAGTTCTACGACACGGTCGCCGCGGCCGGGGTCGACCTCTTCGTGATCCGCGGCACCACGGTGTCGGCCGAGCACGTCTCGAGCGACGTCGAGCCCCTCAACCTCAAGAAGTTCATCTACGACCTCGACGTGCCCGTGATCGTCGGCGGTGCGGCCACCTACACCGCCGCCCTGCACCTCATGCGCACGGGCGCGGCCGGTGTGCTGGTCGGCTTCGGCGGGGGAGCGGCGTCGACCACGCGCGCGACCCTCGGCATCCATGCGCCGATGGCGACCGCCGTCTCCGACGTCGCCGCGGCGCGTCGCGACTATCTCGACGAGTCCGGCGGACGCTATGTGCACGTCATCGCCGACGGCGGCGTGGGCACCTCGGGCGACATCGTGAAGGCGTTGGCGATGGGGGCGGATGCCGTCATGCTCGGCGTCGCGCTGGCCCGCGCCACCGATGCGCCCGGTCACGGCTACCACTGGGGCCCGGAGGCGCACCACCCGAAGCTGCCGCGCGGTCGTCGCGTGCAGGTCGGCGGGATCGGCACGCTCGAAGAGATCCTGTACGGTCCTGCTCCCGTGGCCGACGGCACCGCGAACCTCATCGGCGCGCTGCGCAAATCCATGGCGACCACCGGATACTCCGACCTCAAGGAGTTCCAGCGGGTCGAGGTCGTCCTCGCCCCGTACGAAGCCTGATCCTCCCTATCGCCGCCGTGTCGTCCGCCCCGCTGTTCCCCCCGACCCTCCGCGAGGTGATGCTGCGCGGGCGATGGATCGGCATGCTGCTGTTCTGCCTGCTGGTGGCCGGTGTGTTCGCGTGGCTCGGCCAGTGGCAGCTCGAACGGGCGATCGAGACCGACCCGCCCGAGCCGGGCGCGACCGAGCAGGTGCAGCGGCTCGACGAGGTCGTCGCTCCGGGGCAGTACCTCCCGGAGCCGCTCGTCGGGCAGCGCGTCGAGACCTCGGGCACCTGGGTGCCCGGTGACTTCCTCGTCGTCTCGCAGCGGTACAACGACGGCGTCGAGGGCTACTGGGTGACCGGTCAGTTGCGCGTCGCCGAGCGCACCTCGATCGCCGTCGCGATCGGATGGGCGCCCGACCGCGAGAGCGCGGACGCCGCGATCGACGAACTGAACGCCGGTGACGCCGGCGCCGTCGAGATCGCCGGCCGCATCATCTCCGACGAGGGACCGGTCCCGCCGCCGCACGACCAGCCCGACCGGATGAACCGGATGTCGCCCGCCGCACTGCTCAGCTTCTGGCACGACACCGATCAGCTCGACGTGTATCGGCCGTATCTCGCCTCGACCGAGGCATCCGCAGGGCTCGTCGACATCGACTCGCCGGCGCCGAACGAGATGTCGCCGGTCAACTGGCTCAACGTGTTCTATGCCGTCGAGTGGGCGATCTTCGCGGGGTTCGCCTTCTACCTCTGGTACCGCCTGGCGAAGGACGCGTGGGAGCGCGAGGTCGAGGAATTCGAGGACGCCGCAGCGGCGTCCGCCTGATCGACGAACCGACCGACGCCGCCAGGCGCAGTCGGTGAGCAGTCGGTGACCAAACGGCGAACACCATTGAGGATGTCGGACCCTCTCCGTAGGGTCGAAGACATGCGCGCGGTCGGACACACGCTTCGGACGCTCGCACGACAGGCCCCACAAGGGCCCGACGTCACCGAAATCCACAATGTCGAGGAGACCGTTCGCATGTCAGCCCCCCACGACGACGCCCGCACGGGAGTCGATTCGTCAGAATTCCGGAAGCGGGGGCGCGCCGGCGCTCTCGCTCTGACCACCGCCGTCGCATTGACCTTCGGGTCGCTCGCCGCGACCCCCGCCTTCGCCGAGGAGCCCGTCGATCCCCCCGCGTCGTCGAGCACCGAGACGGAGGCACCGGCGACCCCCGCGCCGGACGACACCGCACCCCCCGCACCGGAGGAGGCCCCGTCTACGCCGCCGACCGTCGAGGACGAGGCGGATGACGCGGCCACAGCGCCCGCGCCCGAAGATGCACCGGCGGCTCCCGCGGAGGATGCCGCGGCCGCGAGCACGCCGGCCACCCACACCATCGCCGAGGTGCAGGGCACCGGCGACGTCTCTCCCGTGAACGGGCAGACCGTCACGGTGGAGGGCATCGTCACCGCCGACTACCGCACCGGTGGCTACAAGGGCATCGTGATCCAGACGCAGGGATCCGGTGGTGCCGCAGATGCGACGCCCGGAGCCTCCGACGGAGTGTTCGTCTACCTGAACGCCCTCGCACCGACGCTCGAGATCGGCGACCTCGTCTCGGTCACCGGCAAGGTGAGCGAGTACTTCGGTCAGACGCAGATCTCTCCCACGGCTCTCGCGGGCGTCGAGGTCGTCACGGCGGATGCCGGTCTGCCCGAGGTCACCCCTCTTCCCGACACCGTCGTGGGAGCCGAGCGCGAGCAGTACGAGAACATGCTCGTGGCACCGGCCGGCACCTACCGCCTCGCATCGAGCCACCAGCTCTACAACTTCGGGACGCTGTGGCTGAACGCCGGAGAAGACCTCAACGTCAAGAGCACCGAGACGACGCGTCCGGGTGACGAGGCCGCCGCGATCGCGGCCGCCAACCGGGAGAACCGCATCCTGCTCGACGACGCATGGTCGCTGCAGGTCAACAACAACAACAACCACCCGGGCCAGCAGCCGTACTTCACGACCGACCAGGTCGTGCGCACGGGTGACGTCGTCGACTTCAGCGACGCCGGCTACATCCTGCAGTGGGGCTTCGACGACTGGCGGCTGCAGCCGACCGTCCCGATCGACGACTCCTCTCCCGCCGAGCTCAAGGTCGGCTTCGAGCAGACCAACCCGCGCACCGAGACCGCTCCGGACGTGGGCGGCGACGTGCAGGTCGGGTCGTTCAACGTCTTCAACTACTTCACGACGCTGAAGAGCGAGAACCCCGACGCGCGCGGCGCCGCCGATGCGGCGCAGTTCGCGATCCAGAAGTCCAAGATCGTCGCGGCGATCAACGGCCTCGACGCCGACATCGTCTCGCTCATGGAGATCGAGAACTCGGTCAAGCTCGGCAAGCCGATCGACACCGCGCTCGCCGATCTCGTCGAGGGGCTCAACGACGCGGCGGGCAGCGAGGTATGGGCATTCGTGCCGACGCCCGAGGCTCTGAACGACGCGGCGACGACCGACTACATCACCAACGCGATCATCTACAAGAAGGATGCCGTCTCGCCGATCGGCGACAGCGCGACCGTGACCGACGAGTCGGTGTGGGGCAATGCCCGCGAGCCGATCGCGCAGGCGTTCGACATCGACGGACGGGTCGTGACGGTCGTCGCGAACCACCTCAAGTCGAAGTCCCCGCCCACCGGCGCCGGTGCGGAGCCGGCCGACGGCCAGGGGTTCTTCAACGCCGACCGTGTGGCGCAGGCCGAGGCGATCCTCGACTTCGCCGGCGACCTCGAGGAGTCGACCGGCAGCAGCGACCTGCTGCTGATCGGCGACTTCAACGCGTACGGCAAGGAAGACCCGATCGACGTGTTCACGTCGGCGGGCTGGAGTGACCTCGTCGCCGACAAGACCGACGGGCAGTACACGTACTCGTTCGACGGCGAGCTCGGCTCGCTCGACCACGTGATCGCGTCGCCGTCGCTGACCTCCTCGATCACGGGAGCGGGCGTCTGGGGCATCAACTCCCCCGAGTGGAGCGATCGCGGCTACGCGTTCGGCGCCACCGAGGCGGGGACGCCCTACCGCTCGAGCGACCACGACCCGATCATCGTCGGTGTCTCTTCGGAGATCCCGCCGGTGAGCATCGACGTCGTCACGGTGAACGACTTCCACGGACGCATCGAGGCCGACGGCGCCGCCGCCGGTGCCGCCGTGCTCGCGGGGGCCGTGCAGCAGTTCCGCTCCGAGAACCCGAACACGATCTTCGCGGGAGCGGGCGATCTGATCGGTGCCTCGACCTTCACCTCGTTCATCAACGATGACAACCCCACGATCGACGCGCTCAACGCCGCCGGTCTCGACGTGAGCTCGGCGGGCAACCACGAGTTCGACCAGGGCTGGGAGGACCTGCGCGATCGCGTGCAGGACCGCGCGGACTGGGAGTACATCGCGTCGAACGTCTTCGTGACCGAGACCGGCGAGCCCGCTCTGGCCCCCGCATGGGTGAAGGAGCTCGACGGCGTCAAGGTCGGCTTCATCGGAGCCGTCACCGAGGATCTCGACTCGCTGGTCTCCCCGGAGGGGATCGCCGACCTCGAGGTGCGCAGCATCGCCGACTCCGTGAACGCGGTCGCGGACGATCTGCGCGACGGCGACGAGTCCAACGGCGAGGCCGACGTTATCATCCTGCTCGTGCACGAGGGGGCCGAGAGCACCGACGTCGCGGCGGTCACGCCCGACTCGCCGCTCGGCGAGATCGTGTACGGCGTGGACGACGACGTCGATGCGATCGTCTCGGCGCACACCCACCTCGCCTACAACCACGTCATCGACGGCCGCCCGGTCGTCTCGGCGGGGCAGTACGGCGAGAACCTGGGCCTGATGAACATCCAGGTCGACCCGACCACGAAGGATCTGATCTCGATCACCAACGAGATCAAGCCGCTCACCGCCAACGGGCAGCCGCTCTACCCGGCCGTGCCCGAGGTCGCCGAGATCGTCGCGAAGGCGAAGGCCGAGGCCGACGTGCTGGGCGCGGTCGAGGTCGGACAGATCACGGCGGACTTCAATCGGGCGCGACAGGCGAACGGTTCCGAGAACCGCGGTGGCGAGTCGACCATCGGCAACTTCGTGGCTGACGTGCAGAAGTGGTCGACGGATGCCGACATCGCCCTGATGAACCCCGGCGGTCTGCGAGCGAACCTCGCGTACGCCTCGAGCGGGGCATCCGATCCCGATGGCAACGTCACCTACCGAGAGGCGGCGAACGTGCAACCGTTCGCCAACACGCTCGTGACGCTCACCCTGACGGGGGAGCAGCTCAAGGGTGTGCTCGAGGAGCAGTGGCAGCCCGCGGGCGCGGCGCGTCCGTTCCTGAAGCTCGGTGTCTCGGAGGGGCTCGTCTACACGTACGACCCCACCGCCGCGCAGGGGGCGCGGATCACCTCGATCACGCTCGACGGAACCCCGATCGACCCGACTGCCGAGTACACGGTCGCGGCGAACTCGTTCCTCGCGGCAGGAGGCGACAACTTCGTCACCTTCCGGGAGGGCACCGGCAAGCGCGACACCGGCAAGATCGACCTGCAGTCGATGGTCGATTGGTTCGACGCGAACGGCACCGCGACGCCCGATCAGGCGCAGCGCGCCGTCGGTGTGACCGTCAGCCCGGCGGATGCCGACGGCTACAGCGCGGGCGATCAGGTGACAGTCGCGCTGTCGTCGCTCGCGTTCAGCGCGGGAGAGCCGGCGCCGGGCGAGGTGACGCTCTCGCTGGGCGACACCCCGCTCGCCACGGGTGCGATCGATCCGACGATCGTCGACACGACCGACGAGGTCGGGCGCGCGACGCTCACCTTCGCCGTTCCCGCGGGGGTGACGGGTGAGCAGGCGCTCACCGTATCGGTCCCCTCGACGGGCACGACGGTGCAGGTGCCGTTCACGATCACGGGTGAGGCGGAGTTCTCCGGCACGATCGACCTGGGCTCCTCGAAGGTGACGGCAGGCAAGAAGCTGCAGATCACCGGTGAGGGATACGAGCCCGGCGAGACGGTGACGGTGCAGTTGCGACCGAAGAAGGGCGCGGCGATCGAGGTCGGTACGATCCAGGTCGCGGGCGACGGCTCGTTCGACAGCTCGGTGACCGTTCCGAAGAACACGAAGGCCGGCGATTACACCGTCGCGGTGTCGCAGTCGGACGGAGACGAGGCCACGGCATCCGTCACCGTCAAGAAGGCGAGCACGATCGGCGGGATCATCGGCGGCATCATCGATTGGATCCTCGATCTGATCGGCGGATGGTGGTGACCCCACCCCGCTGAGCGCAGCGGAGGCCGCCGGGAGGGATCCCGGCGGCCTCCGTCGTCATCAGGGGACGAGCACCTGCACATCGGCCTGCGTGAGGGCGGTGGCGATGTGCGGGGGAGGCGGTGCATCCGTGATCAGGTAGTCGGCCCGGTCGAGCTGGGCGATCTGCGCGAAGAACCGGCGCCCGATCTTCGAGGAGTCCGCGAGGATCGCGGTGCGCTCGGCGCGCTGCATCATCTCGGACATCATCGCGGCGTCGCCGAGGTTCGACGCCGAGTACCCGCCCTCGTCGACGGCTCCGACACCGATCAGCGCGAGGTCGCAGCGGATGTCGACCTCCGGGCCGCCGGGCGTCATCGTGAATGTCACGGGACCGGTCGTCGCCTGGGTGATCGAGCGCACGGCGCCACCGAAGACGTAGAGATCGCGGAACGCGGTCGGCGCGAGCTCGGCAGGGATCCGCAGGTTGTTCGTCGCGATCGTCAGATCCTGATGGTTGCGGAGCGCACGAGCGACCGCCAACGTCGTCGTTCCGGCGTTCAGCATCACCACCGAGCCGTCTTCGATCAGGCCGGCGGCGATGCGGGCGATGCGTTCCTTCTCCTCGGTCTGCACGCGCATGCGCACGTCGAGGGCGCGGTCCTTGAGCGGTCCGGTCGCGGAGCTGACGGCGCCGCCGTGGGTGCGCACGAGAACGCCTTCGCGGTCGAGTTGATCGAGATCGCGGCGGATCGTGTCGATCGAGACGCCGAAATGCTCGGCGAGATCGCCGACCGTGACCTGACCCGTCTGTTCGACGTAGCTGGCGAGATCGGCCTTCCTGCCCGCGGGGAGGCGACGACGATGTGCCGGTGCGGATGTTTCCATGCAGTCATCTCTAGCACACGAGAGCGACGAACACCGCAGATTTGTGCAGAAAACTGCATGTGGGGTGCAGGCCTGATTGTTCGCGGGATATGGGTCTTCGACCAGGAAAACCGAGGCGAACTATCCGCATTCATGCTTGACGCGATAGCAAATCCGGGCATAACATGGCTCAAAACCGCATGAACAAGCATTGAAGCGCGTGATGCGGCACGATCTCGAAGAGGAGAAGTGATGAGCACAGTGCGACTGGGGCAGCGACGCACCCGGAACATCGTCGGAGCCGCCGCGGCGGCCGTGACCCTTCTGGCGGTGGCGGGCTGCGCGCCCAGCACCGGCGGCGACAGCGGTGGCGACGGCGGCGACGTGACGATCGAGTTCGCCCAGTGGTGGGAGCCGGAACTGCCCGACGGCGAGTTCCGCGCCCTCATCGACGAGTTCGAGGCGGCGAACCCCGGGATCACGGTCGATCTCGTGAGCGGGCCGTACGCCTCCACCAAGGAGCAGCTGTTCGCGGGAGCTGCGTCGGGCACGATGCCCGACGTCGTCGGTCTCGACGGCGCGTGGGTCAACGACTTCGCCTCGCAGGGTGTCATCGCCGACCTCAGCGCGCTGATGGAGGAGTACGACTACGACGACAGCGAGCTCGCCAGCCAGATCCAGGTCGACGGCAGCACCTACATGATCCCGGTCGTCAACTTCGTGTATCCGATGTTCACGAACGATGCGCTGCTCGCCGAGGCCGGCGTCGATGCTCCGCCCGCCACCCGCAGCGAGTTCGCGGATGCCGCGAAGAAGGTCTCCGCCCTCGGTGGAGACGTCTCCGGGTGGGTGCTCCCGCTCTCGCTCGAAGCGCCGAACGGTGTGCAGAACGACGTCATGTCGTGGGTCTGGGCATCCGGTGGCTCCATGCTGAAGGACGGCCAGCCCGATCTCACCAACGACGACGTGACCTCCGCGGTCGAGTACATCGGCGAGCTGTGGGACGCGGGCGTGATCGCCTCCGGCTCGTTCACGATGAAGGAGCAGGACAAGGTCGAGGAGTTCACCAACGGCCGTGCCGGCATGATGATCGACTCGCTCGCGCACATCAACCTCATCCGCGAGACGAACCCGGACCTCGAGTTCTCGATCTCGGCGATCCCCGCCGAGGACGGGTACGAGGGTGAACGCGGCATCCCCTACGCCTCATGGGGCATCGGCGTGGCCGAGAACTCCGAGCACAAGGAGGCGGCGTTCAAGCTCGTCGAGTTCCTCATGAGTCAGGAGACCAACTCGACGCTGTCGACCATGGCGAAGGCCTTCCCCGGCAACTCGACCTCGGTTCCCGACTTCGTGAACGACGACGAGCTGTTCAAGACCGCGTTCGACATCTATCAGGCCGGCTACCCCGCCAACGAGTTCACCGGACTGCCGGTGGCGGAGGAGCTGATGCGCCAGTTCGGCGAACAGCTGCAGTCCGCGCTCGACGGTCAGCAGTCGATCCCCGATGCGCTCAAGGCGGCGCAGACGTCCTGGGAAGCGGAGTTCTGAGCTCCTCGCCTCCCGCCTGAACGGGGTGCCGCATCGCCGATGATGCGGTGCGGCACCCGACCAACCTAGGAGCCTGCACCTCATGAGCCTGAGAACGACCGACGACACCGAGGTGATCGTCACCGGGGTGCCGCACTCGCGGCGCCGACGGCAACTGCGCAAGACCACCGAGTCGTACGCCTTCCTCTCGCCGACGATCATCCTGCTGTTCGTCCTGATGATCGTGCCGATCGTGATGGTGATCGGATACTCGTTCCAGGACAACGTGATCCTGAACAAGTCGCCCGAGTTCGTCGGAATCGCCAACTACGTCGAGGTGCTCTCCGACCCCCGCTTCTGGAAGGCCACCGGCAACACGATCCTGTTCACGGTCACGAGCGTGCTGGCGCACCTGGTGCTCGGCCTCGCGTTCGCGATGATGCTGAACAGCCCGCTCCTCGGCCGGGTCTCGCGCTCGCTGTTCCGGGCCCTCTACGTCCTGCCGTGGCTGTTCACGGTCGCCGTGATCGCGGTGCTGTGGCGCATGCTCCTGGCCCCGAACGGCGTGATCAACTTCCTGCTCAACACCGACATCGAATGGCTCGCCTCTCCGCAGCTGGCGTTGGGCACCATCATCTTCATCAACATCTGGGCGGGCTATCCCTTCTTCATGGTGAGCCTGCTCACGGGCCTCCAGGGTGTCCCGGCCGAACTGCACGAGGCGGCCACGGTCGACGGTGCCAGCAACGTGCAGCGCTTCTGGAACGTGACGATCCCGCAGCTGCGGCCGATCATCGTGAGTCTCGTGCTGCTCGACCTGATCTGGACCTCGCAGCAGTTCGCGCTCATCTGGATGACCACCGGCGGCGGCCCGATCGACGTCACCGAGGTCCTCAGCACCTTCACGTACAAGCTCGCCTTCGCCAAGTACGACTTCTCGCTCGCCGCCACCTCGGCCGTGCTCGTGCTGCTCATGTCGATGGTGCTCGCCGTCTTCTACGTCCGTCACCAGAAAGCGAGGGACTGATCATGGCGCTCACCGTCAAGAACCGCCGCGTCGTCGCGAAGGGTTCGCTGATGATCGGGCTGATCATCGGAGCCGTCTTCGCCGCCGGACCCGTGCTGTGGATGCTCTCGAGCTCGTTCAAGTCCAACACCCAGATCTTCGAGCTGCCCCCGCGGCTGGTGACCGACACCTTCTCTTTCGACGCGTACATCGCGATCTTCACCAACGCCGAGACGGTGCGGTTCTTCCTCAACAGCTACATCGTCGCGGGGTCGGTCACGGTGCTCACCCTCATCGTCGCGATCCAGGCCGCCTACGCCTTCAGCCGCTTCGACTTCCGGGGCAAGCGCATTCTCAACGTGGTGATCGTGAGCGTGCAGGCCGTGCCGCCCATCACACTGCTGATCCCGTACTTCGGCCTCATGGTCGCGCTCGGCCTCTACAACTCCTATGCCGGGCTGGTCCTCACCTACATGGTGTTCACGCTGCCCTACGCGATCATCATGATGACCGGCTACTTCAACACCCTGCCGCGCGAGCTCGACGAGGCCGTCCGTGTCGACGGCGCCGGGTCGTTCACGGCGCTGTGGCGCATCCTCGTGCCGATCTCGGTGCCGGGCATCGTGTCGGTGGGCATCTACACGTTCATGATCGCGTGGAACGAGTACCTGTTCGCCCTCACCCTCACGCGCACGATCGACATGCGCACGGTGCCCATCGGCATCCAGCTCCTCATGGGTCAGCACTCGTACGAGTGGAACCAGATCATGGCCATGAGCGTGCTCGGATCCATCCCCGTGCTCATCCTCTTCCTCTTCTTCCAGCGCTACTTCATCAGCGGCCTCACGGCCGGCTCGGTGAAGAGCTGACCGCCACCCCTTCCGGGGCCTTCGACCATCACGAAAACAGGAGAAACACGTGCTCTACACCGGAAAATCCATCCTCGACGTCGCCAACGCGCACAACTTCGCGATCCCGGCGTTCAACATCAGCGATTGGGCGATGTTCAACGGAGTCATGGACATCAGCGAGGAGAAGAACGCGCCGGTGATCATCGCGATCCACCCGGACGAGGTCTCGCACATCACGACCGACCTGATCGCGGCGATGCACTCGCGGGCGCACCGCTCGAGCGTTCCCGTGGCGATCCACTGGGACCACGGAGGCAGCTACGAGCAGATGATCACGGCGATCAAGGCCGGGTTCACCTCCGTCATGATCGACGCATCGCTCCTGCCGTTCGACGAGAACGTCGCGCTCACGCGCAAGGTCGTCGAGGCCGCCCACGCGGTGGGCATCCAGGTCGAGGGCGAGCTGGGCACGATCGGCGCGAACGACAGCTATGGCGAGTCGGGCGCAGCGGAGATCATCTACACGAACGTCGACGACGCCGTGCGCTTCGTCGAGGAGACGGGCGTCGACAGCCTGGCGATCGCGATCGGCACCTCGCACGGCCTGTACCCCGCCGAGAAGAACCCCGAGCTGCGCCACGACCTGCTGCAGGAGATCAAGGCTGCGGTCGGCATCCCGCTCGTGCTGCACGGCGGATCGGCGAACCCGGACGCCGAGCTGCGTCGAGCGGTCGAACTCGGCATCAACAAGATCAACATCTCGAGCGACATCAAGGTCTCGTACCACAACCGCATGCGCGAGATCCTCGGTACCGACGAGCGCCTCCGCGAGCCGAACGCGATCCAGCCCGAGCCGATCGCCGCCCTCAAGGCGACCGCTGCTGAGAAGATCGAACTGTTCGGCGCGGACGGCAAGGCCGACCTGTACTGAGCAGCACTGATCTCGACGGGGAGGGCGATCGACGGATGACCGAGGATGTGAACGGGCGACTCGTGCTGGGGCTCGGGGGAACGGTCGACTTCGAACTGCGATGGAACTCCGACGTGGTCGGTCGCCTGGCCCGGGAGCATCGCATCCGGCGGCACGAGCTGACCGCCGCGGCGCCGATCGTCGACGAGCGCTCGCTCCTGGTGGCCGTGCTCGCGTTCGTCGCAGCCGGGACCGGGGCCGAGCGCTTCGTCGAGTCCTCCGAGGTGATCGAGCGCTTCGCCGCGCATTTCGACGTGGCCGTGACGCTCGGTGGCACGGGGGTGCGTGCGGGGCTCGTGCTCGACAGCCTCGGCATCCCGAGCGTGCAGCATCTGGTGAGCATCGACGACAACGTCCGCCGCCTGCTGCCGGAGCGCGTCTCATACGTGTCATCTGCCGAGCGCGACACCCTCGATCCGCACCTGATCGTGCAGTACCCGGTCGGGGCGCAGGTGCGGCTGATCGATGGCGACATCGTCTCCCCGAGCGCGAACCGGCTGATCTTCGCGAACGACCCGCCGAATCGCGAGATGCGTCTCGCCGACGATCTGCCGGCGGCCCTGGCCGGAGCATCCGTGTTCCTGGTGTCGGGCTTCAACACGATGCAGGACCATGACCTGCTCGAGCGCCGGCTCGACGAGCTGCTCGTGGCGCTCGAGTCGCTGCCCGACGATGCGCTGGTGTACTACGAGGACGCGGGTTTCTACACGCGGGCCTTCTCGCACACGGTCCGCGAACGGCTGCTCTCCCGCATCGATGTGTACGGCATGAACGAGGACGAACTGCAGGAGTACCTGGGTCGATCCCTCGATCTGCTCGATCCGACCGACATGATCGCCGCGCTCGCCGTGATCGCCCGCCTGATCCCCGCCCCGGCCCTCGTCGTGCACACCCGGCACTGGGCGATCGCCGTCGGATCTGATGCCGTGCGCCACCGCGCAGCGCTCGAGAGCGCCGTGCGAGTCGCGGCGACCCGCTACCGGCTCGGCGACGGATTCTCGTCGTCGGATGCCGTGGCGACGGCCGCGATGGCGCGGAGCCGACGCGGAGCCGAGCTCGTCGCCGCCGTCGAGCGCGGCATCCCCGGAGCGGTCGGCGTGCCGGCCTTCGCCCTCGACATCGCGGAGCCGACCACGATCGGTCTCGGCGATACCTTCGTCGGCGGGTTCCTGGCTGCGCACGCCGATGCGGATGCCGTCCACGCCGATGCGGATGCCGCGCACGCCGACCTGAATGGAGCCACCCGATGACACCGATCGCCCTGGCCGCGAACAGACCCGCCGAGCGCTTCTACCGCGGTGGTGAGCGTCTCCGTGCGTTCCGCGGCGATCAGGGGTCGGCTCCCCGCGAGCCCGAGGACTGGATCGGATCGGTGACGACGGTTCGCGGCGAGGAGACTCTCGGCCTCAGCACTCTGCCCGACGGGCGGCTGCTGCGCGAGGCGATCGCCGGGGATCCGACGGCCTGGCTGGGGGAGGAGCACGTCCGCCGCTGGGGCGACGACGCGCGCCTGCTCGTCAAGCTGCTCGACGCGGGGGAGCGGTTGCCGGTGCACGCGCATCCGCACGACGACTTCGCGGCAGGGCACCTCGGCCGCGCGCACGGCAAGGCCGAGGCCTGGTACATCCTCGAGGGCGGGACGGTGCACGTCGGTCTGCGGGAGGACGTGTCGGCGGATGCTCTCGCCGACCTGGTCGCTCGACAGGACGTCGACGCACTCCTCGATCTGCTGCACGCGATCGAGGTCGGCCCGGGCGACGTCGTCTGGGTGCCGCCCGGCGAGCTGCACGCGATCGGTGCGGGGGTCCTCCTGCTCGAGCTGCAGCAGCCCGAGGACCTCTCGATTCTGCTCGAGTGGGAGGGTTTCGCGATCGACGGCCCGGGCGAGGGGCATCTGGGTCTCGGGTTCGATCTCGCCCTGACCGCGGTGAACCGTGCAGGGCGCGATCGAGCCGACCTCGACGGACTCGTGCGTGCGGCGCCCCGATCGGGGTCGGTGTTCCCCGCCGCGGCCGACGAGTACTTCCGTCTCGAGCGGGTTCCGGTCGACGGCGAGCCCACGGTACTCGATCCCGGATTCGCGATCGTCGTGGTGGTCGATGGCGAGGTCGCCCTGAACGGTCGGGCGTTCCCCGCGGGATCGACGGTGCTCGTGCCCGCGGCGGCGTCGGAGCGCGCGCTGACGGGCCACGGCGAGGCGCTGATCGCTCGGCCGCCCGCGCCGTGAGGCCGTCGAGCGCGGGCCATCCGCGCCGGATCGAGCGGTGCGGCGCGCCGACTAGACTGGACGCATGCCCGAACCGAAAGTCGCCAGCTTTCCGGCGATCCGCGGTGCGCTGAAGTTCTACCAGATCGCGTCGATCATCACCGGAGTCATGCTGCTCCTGCTGCTGACCGAGATGGTGCTGAAGTACACGCCGATCCACCTCGAACTGTTCCTCGGAGGTTCGGGCGGACCGCTCTGGTTCGCCGGGGTCCTCGCCGGAGCCGACTGCGAGTGGTGGTCGCTGTTCGCCCCCTGGACGAACTCGTGCGAGATGACCTCCCTGGGCGACGGCTTCAACCTGTCACTGGCGATCCTCGTCGCCCACGGCTGGTTCTACGTCGTGTACCTCTTCGCATGCTTCCGCATGTGGAGCCTGATGCGCTGGCCGTTCCCGCGTTTCATCCTGCTCGCGCTCGGCGGTGTGATCCCGCTGCTGTCGTTCTTCATGGAGGCCATCGTGGCCCGTGAAGTCAAGACCTACCTCGCCACCCGCGAGGCCTCAGAGGCCTCCGCTCCCGCCCCGGAAGGTGCCCGTTGACCGAACAGTCCGAGACCCAGCAGCGCCCCGCGCTCGTCGTCGACTTCGGCGCGCAGTACGCGCAGCTGATCGCCCGTCGCGTGCGCGAGGCCGGCGTCTACAGCGAGATCGTGCCGCACACCGCGACCGCCGCCGAGATCGCCGCCAAGAACCCGGTCGCGATCATCCTCTCGGGAGGCCCGTCGTCGGTCTACGAAGAGGGAGCGCCGCGCCTCGATCCCGCGGTGTTCGACCTCGGCGTGCCCACGCTCGGCATCTGCTACGGCTTCCAGTACATGGCCCAGACCCTGGGCGGCGAGGTCGCGAACACCGGCCTGCGCGAGTACGGGGCGACCGATGCCGTCATCACGGGCGACGGCGGGACGCTGCTCGGCGGCCAGCCCGTCGAGCAGAACGTGTGGATGAGCCACGGCGACCAGGTCGCCCGTGCTCCCGAGGGGTTCGACGTGCTCGCGACGACGGACGCGACCAAGGTCGCGGCGTTCGCGAACGAGGACCGTGGCTTCTACGGAGTGCAGTGGCACCCGGAGGTCAAGCACTCCGACCACGGACAGCGCGTGCTCGAGAACTTCCTGCACAAGGGCGCGGGACTCGCCTCCGACTGGAACAGCGACAACGTGATCGCCGAGCAGATCGAGCGCATCCGCGAGCAGGTGGGCGACGCGCGCGTCATCTCGGCGCTCTCCGGCGGTGTCGACTCCGCGGTCTCCACCGCGCTCGTGCACAAGGCGATCGGCGATCAGCTCACCGCCGTGTTCGTCGACCACGGGCTCCTCCGCAAGGGCGAGCGCGAGCAGGTCGAGAAGGACTACGTCGAGTCCACCGGCGTGCGTCTGATCACGGTCGACGCCGCAGAGACCTTCCTCGGCCACCTGAAGGGTGTCACCGACCCCGAGGAGAAGCGCAAGATCATCGGACGCGAGTTCATCCGCGCGTTCGAGAAGGTGCAGCTCGATCTGGTCGCCGAGGCGAAGGCCTCGGGCGGCGCCCCGGTCAAGTTCCTCGTGCAGGGCACGCTCTACCCCGACGTCGTCGAGTCCGGCGGCGGTGCGGGCACGGCGAACATCAAGTCGCACCACAACGTGGGCGGCCTGCCCGACGATCTCGACTTCGAGCTGATCGAGCCGCTGCGCGCGCTCTTCAAGGACGAGGTCCGGGCGATCGGGCGCGAGCTCGGCATCCCCGAGGCGATCGTCGGCCGCCAGCCGTTCCCCGGCCCCGGCCTCGGCATCCGCATCATCGGCGAGGTCACGGCCGACCGCCTGGAGATCCTTCGCGAGGCCGACGCCATCGCCCGCGAGGAGCTCACCAAGGCGGGGCTCGACCAGGAGATCTGGCAGTGCCCCGTCGTGCTCCTCGCCGACGTGCGCTCGGTGGGCGTGCAGGGCGACGGCCGCACCTACGGGCATCCGATCGTGCTGCGTCCCGTCTCGAGCGAGGACGCGATGACGGCCGACTGGACGCGTCTGCCGTACGACGTGCTCTCCAAGATCTCGAACCGGATCACCAACGGCGTGCGCGACGTCAACCGCGTGGTGCTCGACGTCACGTCGAAGCCGCCGGGGACGATCGAGTGGGAGTAGGGGAGACGATGCTCCCCGAGTCGGCGCCGGTCCTGCCGGACGCCGAGTACCTGGTGCTGTCGAGCCGGCTCATCCCCGACCTCGACGGCGGCTACACGATCGCGACGCTGTCGCGCGCCCGGCAGCTGGCCGCTGCGGGCGTGGCGGAGGGGCGCGGTCCGCAGCTGCTCACCTTCGATCCGGGTACCGCGGCCGACCACGCGCAGCACCGGGAGACGTTCGTCTCGCGCGGTGCGCTGATCGACGCCTCCCGCCTGCGCAATCTCTTCGATGAGGCCGTCGACGCCGAGGGCGGGGCCGCCGCCTGGTTGCGCTCGGCCGCCGACCCCGCTCTGGTCGCGAACGCGGGGGTCGAGTACCGCACGATCGTGGACGCCGAGGGGCGGCCGTTCGCCGCGCTCCCGGTGATCCCGGGCGATCCCGACTGGCACCTGAGCATCGAGCCGGTGCAGATCTTCGACGCGGACGGTGAGGTCGCCGGTGGCGTCGTCGGATTCGGCGGACTGTACCGCGCGTGGCTGTCGCACCTGGCCGCGGGCCTCGGCGACCGCCCGATCGTGGTCATCTGCGAGTCGCGCCAGCTCGGCGAGCTCATCGTGGGGTGGCAGGATCCGCGCGTGCGCATCCTCCACACGATCCACACCATCCACCTCGAGGCTCCCTACACGGCGGATGCCCCGACCAACGCGCTGTGGACGCGCTGGTTCGCCCTCTCCGACCGCTTCGATGCCGTGATCTGGCCGACCGCGACGCAGCGTGACGACGTGGTGGCCCGCTTCGGCACGGCTGCGCGCAACGAGACCGTGCCGAACCCGATCGCAGCCGTCGCGCGCCGCGACGATCTGCGGGAGCCGGGACTGGTCGTGGTGCTCGGTCGCCTGGCCCCGGGGAAGCGCGTCGATCAGGCCATCCGCGCGTTCCTCGCGGCCGACGTGCCCGGAACCCGCCTCGAGATCTGGGGTGGCGGACCGGAGCAGGGACGCCTGACCGCTCTCATCGATGAGCTCGGTGCGGCGGATCGTGTGGTGCTCGCCGGATACACCGACGATCCGGGCCGCGTTCTCGACCGGGCCTCGGTCGTCCTCACCGCCACGGCCTTCGAAGGGCAGCCGCTGTCGATCGTCGAGGCGCTGCTGCACGGAGCGCCGGTCGTGTCGTACGACGTGCGCTACGGCATCCGCGACGTCCTGGGCGCGGGCGGGGGAGTGCTCGCTCCGAGCGGCGATGTCGAGGCGTTGGCCGCTGCCCTGCGCGGCGTGCTCGCCGACCCCGCGCTGCTCGCGCGGCTGAGCGCCGAGGCTCCTGAGGTGGCCGCGGCGTGGAGCCCCGAGAAGTCGCTGAGCGCTCTCACCGCCGTTATCGACGCCGCCGTGCGTCGGCCGCCGCGGCGCTGAGCACACCCTGAGAAGAACGGGCGAGAAGAACGCGCGAGAAGGAATCTCGAAGAATTCCGGATCGCTTGTCGATCCGACGCATTCCCGTTCGACGTCTTTGATGAGAGGGTCGAGACACGATCCCATCGATCAAGGAGAACACCATGAAGTACATGCTCATCATGCGCGCGACCGACGAGGCCGTCGAGGCGTACAAGGAGATCCCCTTCGAGCAGGTCATCGAGGCGATGGGAAAGTACAACGAGTCCATGATCAAGGCCGGCGTGCTGGCCGCGGGTGAGGGCCTCACCGATGCCGCGGAGGGCTTCGTCGTCGACTTCAGCGCCGAGACCCCGCTCATCACCGACGGCCCCTACGGTGAGACCAAGGAGCTGTTCAACGGATTCTGGATCCTCGAGGTGTCGAGCCGTGAGGAGGCCGCCGAGTGGGCGAGCCGTGCACCGCTCGGACCCGGATCGTTCCTCGAGGTGCGCCGGGTGACCGACGCCTCGGACTTCCCCGCCGACAACGAGTGGATCGAGAAGGAAGCCGGCTGGCGCGAGGGGCAGGCGCAGCGCGCCCAGCAGTGAGATGACGCTGTCCTCCGACGATGCGACGGTGCGTCCCCTCCTCTCACCGGGAACGGCGGAGCGCACCGTCGCCGCGGTCTGGCGCATCGAGTCGGCGAAGATCGTCGGCACGCTCGCCCGCATGGTCGGCGACTTCGGGTGGGCGGAGGACCTCGCCCAGGAAGCACTGCTCGACGCGCTGCGGCAGTGGCCGGTCGAGGGTGTGCCCCGCAACGGCGCCGCCTGGTTGACGGCCGTCGCGAAGCGCCGGGCGATCGACGGATGGCGGCGGCGGGAGCGCCTCGACGATCGCATCGCCGTGCTCGCCCACGACCTGGAGCGCGACCACGCCGAGCGGGCCGATGGCGTGCCCTGGGATCCGGACGCCGTCGACGACGACGTGCTCCGGTTGATGTTCATCGCCTGCCACCCGGTGCTGTCACGGGAAGCCCAGGTGGCTCTGACCCTGCGCGTGGTCGCGGGACTCTCGAACGAGGAGATCGCTCGCGCCTTCCTGATTCCCACCGCGACCGTGCAGCAGCGCATCGTGCGGGCGAAGAAGACGCTGGCCGCGGCGGGGGTTCCGTTCGCCACTCCTCCTCGCGAGGAGCACACCGTCCGTCTCGGGGCGCTCCTCGGCGTCGTGTACCTGATCTTCAACGAGGCGCACGCGGCGAGCAGCGGGCCGGAATGGATGCGGCCGGACCTCGCCGACGAGGCGATCAGGCTGGGTCGTGTGCTGGTCGGGCTGATGCCCCGCGAGCCGGACGCGCTCGGGCTGCTCGCGCTGATGGAGCTCACCGCGGCGCGATTCCCGGCGCGGACCGACGGGCGGGGTGTTCCGGTGCTGCTCGGCGACCAGGATCGTCGACTGTGGGACCGTAGCCGGATCGCGCGAGGACGCGCGGCGCTCGCGCGGGCGGATGCCGTCGGCCGGGGCCGTGGCGCCTATGGACTGCAGGCGGCGATCGCCGAGTGCCATGCTCGCGCTCCGTCGATCGAGGAGACCGACTGGGATCAGATCGTCGTGCTCTACGAGGCGCTCGGTCGGCTCGCGCCGTCTCCCGTCGTCGAGCTCAACCGCGCGGCGGCCGTCGCGATGGCCACAGGGCCCGCCTCGGCGCTCGAGGTCCTGGATCGGCTGGAGGCATCCGGGGCTCTGCGCGGTTACCACCTGCTCCCGGCGACGCGGGCCGAGATGCTCCGCCGCCTCGGGCGGGAGGACGAGGCGCGCAGTGAGTTCGCGACGGCCGCGGCCCTCGCCCGCAACGACCGCGAACGTGCCCTGCTCGCGGCGAAGTCGCGCGGTGACCGGACATGACTTCGCCCCCACCGGGAGCCGGAGGGGGCGAAGCGCCGCGATCAGCGGGTCAAGCGGGGATCACGCCTTGCTGCGGCTGCCACGACCGACGATCAGGCCGTAGATCAGCAGCACGATGATCGATCCGCCGATGGCGAGGAGCCACGTGCCCAGATCCCAGAACTCGGTGAGCGGGCGGTTGAGGATCAGTGAACCGAGCCACCCGCCCAGCAGAGCGCCGACGACGCCCAGCAGCAGAGTGATGAACCATCCACCGCCCTGCTTGCCGGGAAGGATTAGTTTCGCGATGGCCCCGGCGATGAGACCGAGAAGAAGAAAGCCGAGAAAGCTCATGATGACCTCCTGTGTGCAGACGAGGTTCGTCTGATGTCTCGATTGTGCTCTCTCAGGAAGCTTTCAGGAAACCCCTTGCGCCGCGGGGCCGAACATGGCAGGAGGCCCGCCTCCGGTGGGAGACGGGCCTCCTGAGCGACAGGCGACGAAGCGTCAGTTGTTGCCGCGGACGATCGCGATGATCCGCAGGATCTCGACGTACAGCCAGACGACCGTGACCATGATGCCGAACGCGCCGAGCCAGCCGTACACGCGGGGAGCGCCGTTGCGCACACCCTGCTGGACCTGGTCGAAGTCGAGCACGAGCGAGTACGCGGCCATGATGACCACGAGAACACCGATGATCAGCCCGAGCGGGATGCCGGCGATCGTCGCGCTGTAGAGGCCGAACGCCTGGCTCGGGGGCAGCACGCCCGTCCACATGAGCACGAGGTTGAGAAGCGAGAAGACCAGGTAGCCGACCATCGCGACCATGAAGATCTTGGTGGCCTTCTTCGACGCGCGGATCTTGCCGCTGGCGAAGAGGGCGAGGGTCACGCCGACGACCGAGATCGTGGCGAGCGTGGCCTGGAGCACGATGCCCGGGTAGATCACCTCGAAGAACGCCGAGATGCCACCGATGAACAGCCCCTCGAGTGCGGCGTACGCGAAGATCAGCGCCGGACGCACCTTCTTCCGCGAGGTGAAGGTGATGACCATCGCGAGCACGAAGCCGCCGAGCGCGCCGATCATCCACGGTACGAGCGAGACGGTCGAGAACGAGTTGATGTCGGTGCCGCCGAGCGTCCACACCCAGCCGATGGCCGCGGTGACGAGGAGGATGCCGAACAGGCCGGCCGTCTTCCAGACGGTGTCCTCGACGGACATGCGGTCGGTCTCGATCGAGCCCGCCGGCGGAGCCGCGTACATGCCCTCGAGCTGCGCGTTGGCCGCCGCGTCGACGGTGGCGTGCTGGAACGATGCGGCCTGGGCTCCCTGAGCACCCTGCGGTGCGCCGGGGTAGGTCGCGACATTGCGCGGATCCTGCTGCTTGAAAGCAGGGTTGTTGAATGCGAAGTTGCTCATGGTGGGCCTCACTCCAGAAGGGTGTCGTAGGTCGCTTTCCTCCACGATACCGGCGTGGGGCGCGCGGTGGGGTGTTCTACGCTGAGAGCGTGCCCAGGAAATCGCCCCTCGTCATCGGACACCGGGGCGCGCCCGGCTATCGACCGGAGCACAGCCGGTCCTCCTACGAGCTGGCACTCGCGATGGGGGTGGATGCCGTCGAGCCCGACGTCGTCGCGACGAAGGACGGCGTGCTGGTCGTGCGCCACGAGAACGAGATCTCGGGCACGACCGATGTGGCGGAGCATCCGGAGTTCGCCGATCGACGCACCACCAAGCGGGTCGACGGGCAGGCGCTGACGGGCTGGTTCACCGAGGATTTCACCTGGGATGAGCTCTCGGCACTCCGCGGACGCGAGCGTCTGCCGGAGCTGCGTGCCACGAGCGCGAGCTTCGACGGAGGGCAGCCGATCCTGCGCCTCGTCGATCTGCTCGACCTCGTGCGGCGCGGGTCCGTCGAGCACGGGCGCGAGATCGGTGTGGTGCTCGAAGTCAAGCACGCCACGTACTTCGCGAGCATCGGTCTCGACCTGGTGCCGCTGATCGAGCGCGATCTGCGCGCGGCAGGCTGGGCCGGCGGCGAACTGCCGCTGATCATCGAGTGCTTCGAGCAGACCGTGCTGGGGCAGCTGCGGGCCCGGGGCATCCCCGCCACCTACATCTATCTGATCGAATCGTCCGGCCGCCCCTACGACCAGCTCGTCGCGCACGGCAAGAGGGCGCTCACCTACAAGGCGACGGTCTCGCCGCGGGGACTCGACGGCCTGATCGGTGCGGTCGACGGCATCAGCGTGAGCAAGAAGATGCTGCTCGCCCCCGGCAACACGATCGTCGCCGACGCGCATGCACGCGGCCTCCAGGTCTTCACCTGGACCTGCCGACCCGAGAACGCCTTCCTCTCGCCCGAGTTCCGCGGCAACGGCGGCAAGGGCGCCTTCGGCGACTACGAGGCGGAGTGGGATGCGATCGCGCGCCAGGGCGTCGACGGGGTCTTCGTCGACCACCCCGACCTCGGCGTGGGATTCTTCCGCGGCTGACGTCCCGTCAGAGCGTGCGGTCGAAGGCTCCCCGGCGGGTCGAGACGATCTCCTTGCCCAGCGGCATGAGCGACACCGGGACCATCTTGAAGTCCGCGATGCCCATCGGGATACCGATGATGGTGATGCACAGCGCGAGCCCCGAGACGATGTGCCCCAGGGCGAGCCACCATCCCGCGAGGATCACCCAGAGGATGTTGCCGAGGAGAGATCCGACGCCGGCGGTGGGTCTGCCGACCACCTCGCGCCCGAAGGGCCAGATGGCGTAACGGGCGATGCGGAACGACGCGATCGCCCAGGGGATCGTCACGATGGGGATGCACAGCAGCAGGCCGGCGAGCACGTAGCCGAGGAACAGGGCCCATCCGGCGAGGATGACCCAGATGATGTTGAGGAGCGTGCGCATGAGCCGATTGTGCCACCCGATGATGTGCGCTTCCGGGGGAGGGCGGTGTCGGTGACGCCGCCTAGACTCGGAGAGCCATGACCGAAGCTCCTCTCATCGTTCCCGGAACCGCCGGCCCGCAGGGTCAGGACGACCTCCTCGCCGGCCTCAACCCGCAGCAGCTCGAAGCCGTCACCTACCGCGGCCCCGCGCTGCTCATCGTCGCGGGTGCCGGATCGGGCAAGACGAGCGTGCTCACCCGTCGGATCGCGTCACTGCTGCGCAGCCGCGAGGCATGGCCCAGCCAGATCCTCGCGATCACCTTCACCAACAAGGCGGCGGGCGAGATGCGCGAGCGGGTCGAGGGCCTGATCGGCGATGCGGCGCGCGGCATGTGGATCTCGACGTTCCACTCGGCGTGCGTGCGCATCCTGCGGCGCGAGGCGCAGCAGTTCGGGTTCACGAAGTCGTTCACGATCTACGACTCCGGCGATTCCCGCGCGCTCATCAAACGCCTGGTCAAGGAGCACGAGGCCGACGCGTTCGGTCTGACCCCCGCATCCGTGCAGTCGCGCATCTCGAAGCTCAAGAACGAGCTGTCGGATGCCGAGTCGTACGCGCGGCAGGCCAACATGTCGGATCCGGCCGAGCGGATCTTCGTCGAGGTGTTCGCCGACTACCAGCGCCAGCTGCAGAAGGCGAACGCCTTCGACTTCGACGACCTGATCGGGCAGACGGTCTACCTCTTCCGCGCCTTCCCCGAGGTGGCCGACACGTATCGCCGCCGGTTCCGGCACATCCTCGTCGACGAGTACCAGGACACGAACCACGCGCAGTACGCGCTCATCCACGAGCTCACGCGGCCTCTCGCCTCGTCGTCGGCACCCGATCCGTATGCCTCGAACGGCATGATGATCTTCGAGCCGGAGCCCGAGACGACGAACGCCGACACGGCCGGAGCCTCGCTCACGGTGGTCGGCGACTCCGACCAGTCGATCTACGCGTTCCGCGGCGCGGACATCCGCAACATCAGCGAGTTCGAACGCGATTTCCCCGGGGCGCGCGTGGTTCTCCTCGAGCAGAACTACCGTTCGACGCAGAACATCCTCTCGGCGGCCAACGCGGTGATCGGCAACAACTTCGACCGTAAAGAGAAGAAGCTCTGGAGCGACCGGGGCGAGGGCGACAAGATCATCGGCTTCACCGGCTACTCGCAGCACGACGAGGCGCAGTTCGTGGCCGACGAGGTCGAGGCGCTGCACCGCGCCGGCATGCCGTACTCCGAGATGGCGGTCTTCTACCGCACGAACTCCCAGTCGCGTGCTCTCGAGGAGATCTTCATCCGGTCGGCGGTGCCGTACAAGATCATGGGCGGTACCAAGTTCTACGAGCGCGCGGAGATCAAGGACGCGCTGGCGTACCTCGTGGCGGTCGCGAATCCCGCCGATGAGATGGCGGTCCGCCGCATCCTCAACAAACCGCGTCGCGGCATCGGCGATGTGACCGAGACGGCCATCGCCCGCTTCGCGGAGGAGCAGGGGATCACGTTCCGCGACGCCCTCTCGATGCCGGCGCAGCTCGGCTTCGGGCCCAAGATCCAGGCGGCGATCGCGCAGCTCGATGCCGTGCTCACCGAGGCGACGGCCCTCATGCTGCCGCCGACGGGCGAGGTGCCGGCTCCGACGACCGTGGCCGACGGTCTGAGCCTGCTGCTCGCCAAGAGCGGTTACCTCGATGCGCTGCGCGCCAGCCGCGATCCGCAAGACGAAGCGCGCGTCGAGAACCTCGACGAGTTCGTCGCCGTCGCCCGCGACTTCGCACGCAACAACCCCGAGGGCACGATCGTCGACTTCCTCACCGATGTGGCGCTCGTGGCGGATGCGGATGACCTCGATGACGAGTCGGGCACGGTGTCGCTCATGACGATGCACACCGCCAAGGGCCTCGAGTACGACGCGGTCTTCGTCACGGGCGTCGAGGAAGACCTCATCCCCCACCGCATCTCGGCCGGCGAGCCCGGTGGTCCGCAGGAGGAGCGCCGGCTCTTCTACGTCGGCATCACCCGTGCTCGCAAGCGCCTGCACCTGTCGCTGGCGATGACCCGGGCGCAGTTCGGCGAGGTGACCGTCGCGATGCCGAGCCGATTCCTGCAGGAGATCCCGGTGGCTCTGATCGACTGGCGCCAGTCGCCGGGAGACGTCAACTCCCGCGGCGGCATGCAGTCGCGCGCTCTCAATGCGCGCCGCCCGGGCGGATTCGGGGGATCGGGTTCCGGCTCCGGCGATCGCTTCGGAGTCAAGCCGTTGCCCGGTCGCGATTCGCTCAAGCCGCTCTCGACCGCCATGGATCGCTTCCCGAACCGTGTCACGGCCAAGGTGCGCGACAACGGCGACCTCGAACTCACCGCAGGTGACCGCATCCGCCACGTCGACTTCGGCGAGGGCCGCGTCGACGCCGTCACCGGTGAAGGCGCCAAGCGCATCGCACACGTGCGATTCGACACCGCCGGGCAGAAGAAGCTCCTCATCAAGGTCGCACCGATCGAGAAGATCTGACGGCACCGGGCACGCGCCGCGGAGGGCGAAGCCGCGGAGGGTTAAGCTGGCTCATATGGCCCTCTTCTCCCGCCGCAAGAAGTCCGCTGACGACGCCGTCACCTCCGCATCCGACACCGCCGAGGTGGTCGAGACCCCGACGGACGAGGCCCCGACGGATGACACGGCAGCGGACGACGCGGCATCGACCGAGCCAACGGTCGATGCGGCGGAGCAAGCCCCCGCGGCACCGACGATCGGCATCTCGGTGCAGGCGTTCCGCGGAGTCGGAGCGGAGGCGGGCCCCGAGGTCTCGCTGCCCGACCCCGATGCGAAACCCGCTCCGGCCGCGCGGGCCACCCCCGCGGCTCCCGCCGCCCCTGCCGCGCCCGCCGGCGAGCCGCGTCTGCCGCTCGCCCCCGCGTCGCCGCCCGAGCAGACCGAGTCGGTTCCCGGTATGAAGGACAACGTGCTGCTGCGCGAAGCCCTGAAGCAGGTCGAGAAGGGCGCGAGCAACGAGCAACTGCTCGGGGTCATGCGCCAGGCACTGCAGGGACACCTCTTCATCCGCGTGAACGGCGATGCCCGTGCGCAGATCGCCGAGGGCAAGCCCCTCGCCGTCGCCGTCGTGCGCGACGAGGAGCGCCAGTTCATGCTGGCCTTCAGCTCGGCGGCCGCCGTGCGCGACTCCGTGAAGCTCGAGGCCGACCCCTCCTCGACCTCGGCCGTCGCGCAGCCCTCGACCTCCGTCATGCAGCAGGTCGTCGCGGGCGACTTCGCGGGACTGATCATCGACAACGCCTCCGCGCCGCACCGGGTCGTATTCCCGACCGAGCTCCTGCAGAAGACGCTCGAGCAGGCCGACGCCGAGATGACGGTCAAGGCCATCGTCGCGGCCCCGCGCGAGCAGGACTCCGCCACGCGAGCGGGCGAAGCGCTCGCCGAGACTCGCATGTGGGTGGCCGTGAACGACGGTGGCGCCGACGGTCAGGTCGGTATCGCCGAGGCGCAGACGACCGACGGCAAGCGCTTCCTGCAGCTGTTCTCGCACCCGCTCGAGGTCATCGCCCTCGGACGCGGCGACCGCCCGCTGCCGTTCGAGCCCGTGCAGCTCGCGAAGGTGCTCGCGGGTCACACCGAGATGGCGGGCGTCGTGATCGATCCGGCAGGTCCCACGCTCATCGTCGAACGCGACGCCCTCACGCGCGTGCTCGAACTCGCCCCCGCGACCGACGACTGAGGCCCGACGACGGACGGGACCGTGCTGCCCGCGCTCTTCCGTGGGCGACGGCCGCGCTCTAGGGTCGTTGCATGGCCTCCGAACGTGTGCCCGTGACCGTGTCCGACCCCGAAGGGCAGCGCGAGGTCGTGCTCTCCAGCCCGAACCGGGTCGTGTGGCCGGAGGTCGGGGTCACCAAGGCAGAGCTGGCCGACTACGTGCAGCGGGTCGCTGTGCCCTTTCTCGCGTCGAACGGTGGCCGTCCGGTCTCGCTCGAACGGTTCCGCGACGGCGTGGGCAGTGAGGGCTTCTTCTCGAAGAACCCGCCGAAGGGCACGCCCGACTACGTCGACGCCGTTACGGTGACGTACAACAGTGGGCGGCGGCATCCGCAGATCGTGCTGAACCGCCCGTCGGCGATCGTCTGGGCCGTGCAGATGAACACGATCGTGTTCCATCCCTGGGCATCGCTCGCGAGCGATTCCGACAACCCGGTGGAACTGCGCATCGACCTCGATCCGCAACCGGGCACGGATTTCGCGGACGCCGTAACCGCCGCGCACGGCCTGCGGGAGGTGCTGAGCGAGGCGGGACTCGAGGCCTTCGCGAAGACGAGCGGCAACCGCGGTCTGCACGTGTTCGCACCGATCGAACCCACCCACGAGTTCCTCGACGTGCGTCACGCGGTCATCGCCGCGGGGCGCGAACTCGAACGTCGGATGCCCGATCGGGTCACGATGAGCTGGTGGAAGGAGGAGCGCGGAGAGCGCATCTTCATCGACTTCAACCAGGCCAATCGCGATCGAACGATGGCGGGCGCCTACAGCCCGCGTGCCCTGCCCGGCGCGACGGTGTCGACCCCGGTGCACTGGGACGAGCTCGACGGCCTCGACCCGACGAGGTTCACGGTGCGCACCGTTCCGCAGCGCCTCGACGAGATCGGCGATCCGTGGGCCGACAAACAGCAGAAGCCGGGACGGATCGACACCCTGCTCGACTGGTGGGAGCGCGATGTCGCCGACGGGCTCGGCGAGCTGTCGTTCCCGCCGGAGTTCCCCAAGATGCCGGGGGAGCCGCCGCGCGTGCAGCCCAGCAAGAAGGTGGCCGCGCATTGGGACGCCGACGGGGAGCCCGCCGCGAAGGACTGATTCAGCCGATCACCTCGGCGAGGTCGTATCCCGCCACCGTGTCGAGCTGCGCATAGGTGCAGGAGCGCGCCTCGCGATCGGGGCGCCAGCGCTCGAACTGCACGGTGTGGCGGAAACGGGCGCCCTCGAGCTGGTCGTAGCGCACCTCGAGCACGCGTTCGGGACGCAGGCGCACGAAGGAGACGTCCTTCGATCCGGTGAACCGCGATCGCTCACCCTCGCCGGTGACGGCGTCTCCGGCGTCGTCGAGCTCGACGAGAGGGGCGAGCTCGTCGACGAGCTCGCGGCGACGCGCGTCGCTCCACGCGGCGACGCCGCCCACCTGCCGTAGCGTTCCCTCCTCGTCGTAGAGACCGACGAGGAGCGATCCCACGCCCGCGCCGGACTTGTGGATGCGGTATCCGAGAGCGACGACGTCGGCCGTGCGGGCGTGCTTGACCTTGATCAGGGTGCGCTTGCCGGGGGCGTAGAGCTGTTCGAGCGGTTTCGCGACGACCCCGTCGAGCCCGGCACCCTCGAACTCGGCGAGCCAGCGTACCGCGGCATCGCGATCGCGGGTCGTGCGAGTGATGTGCAGCGGATGCGGCACGTCCGCGAGGAGCGACTCCAGCCGCGAGCGACGCTCGGAGAACGGCCGGTCCAGCAGGTCGTCATCACCCTCGGCGAGCAGATCGAACGCGATGAACATCGCCGGCGTCTCGGTGGCGAGCCGGGTCACGCGGGAGGTGGCGGGGTGGATGCGCTGGCTGAGTGCCTCCCAATCGAGTCGCTGCGCGCCCTCGGGGCCCGTCGCGACAACGATCTCGCCGTCGAGCAGGCACGGGCGGGGGAGCGCGTGCGGGATCGCCTCGACGAGTTCCGGGAAGTACCGGGTGAGGGGTTTGGCTCCACGGGATCCGATCTCGACGGTCTCGCCGTCCCACGCGAGGAGTCCGCGGAATCCGTCCCACTTGGGTTCGAAGAGCAGGCCTCCGGGCGTCTTCGCCGGATCGGGCACGGTCGCTGCGGCCTTCGCGAGCATCGGGGCGGGGATGTCGTAACGCATGCCTCCATCCTGGCGAGCACGTGAGCGCGGCGGAAGAGGGCGTGAGGGGTCAGGGGAAGAGGTCTCCGAGCTCGTGCGGCTCGCCGGCATCGGCAAGGGCCGTGCGGGCGGCGAGCCACCCCGACATGCCGTTGACGCCGGGCCCGGGCGGGGTCGCGGCCGAGGCGAGATAGACGCCGCGCATCGGCGTGCGCCACGGGGCCGTGGAGAGCGTCGGCCGCTGCAGCGCCTGGCGCATCGTGAACGCCCCGCCGAGCACATCGCCCTGGATCTCGGCCGGGTTCACAGCCTCGCGCGCGGATGCGGGCACCGGACGGTGCGCGAGGATGCGCTCGCGGAACCCCGGGGCGAAGCGCTCGACCTGTCGCGTGATCAGCTCGGTCGCATCGAGGTCTGAGTCGAGGGGCACGTGGATGTACGTCCACAGCACGGCCTTGCCCTCGGGTGCGCGGGTGGGATCGAAGATCGACGGCTGGACGGCGAGCACGTAGGGGCGCTCGCTCACCCGCCCCCGGGCGACGGCGTTCTCGCTCGCCCTCACCTCCTCACGGGTGCCGCCGAGGTGCACGGTCGGCGACTGCGCGACGTCGGCATTCGCCCACGGCACCGGTCCGTTGAGTTCGAAGTCGACCTTCGCCGCGGCCGGCCCGTACCGGTAGCGGGAGAGAGCACGAGCGTATCCGGCGGGGATTCCGGGGTGGGTGAGGGCGAGACGCGGCGAGGTGTTCAGCAGGAGCAGGTCGCCGCGTGCGGGATCGCCCCAGTCGAGGATGCCGAGGTCGCGCACGTGCAGCCCCGTCTCGATGCGACCGCCGTGCGCTTCGAGGTCGGCGACGAGCGCGTCGGCGATCCGCTGCGCGCCCCCGCGCGGATACATCCAGCCCTGGGCGTGTCCGAGGGCGGCGAGCAGAAGTCCGGCCGCTGCACCGGGGAGTGAGGGGACGGGTGCGTTGGCGTGCGCGAGCACGCCCGTGATCAGGGCCGCCGCCTCCGGGGTGCGGAAGGCGCGCGAGGCGAGCGGTGTGCCCTGGTCGAGCATCCGCAGGGCGTATCGCGCCGCGGTGAGCGGCTCGTGCGGCCAACGCGGGATCTGATGGCCGGTGAAGTCGACGACGCCGTCGATGTGCTCGCTCAGGGGCCGCAGTCGGGCGAGCCACGCATCGCGGTCGGCTCCGAGAGCGGCGGACGTCTTCTCGATGTCGCGCCAGGCGATCGCCGCCCGGCCGCCGTCGAGCGGATGGGCGTAGGAGATCTCGGGACGGATCCAGTCGATGCGGTCGGCGAGACCGAAGGCCTGGAAGAACGGCGAGGCGAGCGCCGCCGGATGCACGGCGGAGCAGACGTCGTGGCGGAAGCCGGGGAGGATGCCGTCGGTCGTGCGCACGCCGCCGCCGATCGTGTCGGATGCCTCGAGCACCCGCACTTCGTACCCCGCCCTGGCGAGCGACACGGCGCTCACCAGGCCGTTGGGTCCGCTGCCGATGATCGTCGCCCGCACCATATCGCCAGTCTCGCACGGCCCAGGCGGGGGCGAGGCACGGAAGCGGTCGAGACGGCTCCGCGATCGTGCGATCCTGGAGAGGATGAACGAAGTACAGGGCCCGACCCCGACCGGCACCTCCCGTCCCTACCGCTCCCTCGCGGAGGCGCTACGCGCGCACCGCATCGACCCGGTGAACCACGAGTTCATCGGCGCGATCGTCGACGCCGTGGGTGTGACCTCGTTCATCGACCGCGGCCGCTACATCGAGGCCCTGCGCCGCGGAGACCACGCCTCGCTCCACATCGGGCGCACCTACACGAACGGGTTCGCCGAGGATGAGACCATCGTCGTCGGCTCCACGCCGCTGCGCCTGCAGCCCAGCGAGGGGCGCGCACCGTACTTCTACGTCACCCACCCGAGCGAGTACGCGCCCTCCGTCCCCGCCCGTGCGGCGAAGCGCTCCTCGACGCCGCGCACACCGTCGGTGCCGCGCGAGAAGGCGCCGAAGCCCGTGACCGAACGCGACTACGGCGTCTGCGACGTGTGCTTCATGGTCAAGACGCCGTCGGGCGGATGCGGCTGCGACTGAGCGCCGACCGGCATCCGTCCTCCGCGGTCAGGCGAACGCGCTCATCCCGGTGATGTCGCGCCCGAGCAGGAGCGCCTGGACGCTCTCCGTGCCCTCGTAGGTGTGGATCGCCTCGATGTCGGCGAGGTGCTGCATCACGCCGTTCTCGAGCAGGATGCCGTTGCCCCCGAGCAGGTCGCGGGCGGTCGAGGCGATGCGACGTGCGGCGCGGGTGTTGTGGAACTTCGCGAGTGACGCCTGCGTCGGACGCAGCGCGCCAGACGTCTCGAGGTCGGCCATCCGACGGCAGTAGAGCTGCATCGCGGTGAGGTCCTCGAGCATGTGGGTGAGGCGCTCCTGCACCATCTGGAACTTCGCGAGCGGTTTGCCGAACTGCACGCGCTGGGTCGCGTACGCCAGGGCGGCTTCGTAGCAGGCGGTGGCGTGGCCGAGCGCCGACCAGGCGACGCCGGAGCGGGTCGCGTAGAGCACGACCGACGCGTCCTTGAAGCTGTGCGTTCCCGGGAGCACGGCGTCGAGGGGAACGCGCACCTCGTCGAGCCGGATGTGCGCCTGGTGGATCGCACGCAGCGACGCCTTCCCGCGGATGACGGTGCCGGTGTATCCCGGAGTGCCCTGCTCGACGAGGAAGCAGCGCACGGCGCCGTGCTCGTCGGCGGACTCGTCGTCGACGCGCGCCCAGACGAAGGTGATCCCGCCGGATGCCCCGTTGCCGATCCACTTCTTCGTGCCGCTGATGACCCAGGCGTCGCCGTCGCGTCGCGCGACCGTCTCGAGCGAGACCGAGTCCGATCCGTGGTCGGGCTCGGTGAGGGCGAACGAGCCCAGCACGCTCGCGTCGGCGAGAGCCGTGAGCCACTTCTCCTGCTGCGCGGGAGAGCCGAAAAGAGCGAGGGTGCGCAGGGCGAGTCCGCCCTGCACCGCGAGGATCGTGCCGAGGGAGCCGTCACCGCGCGACACCTCCATGTTGACCAGCCCGGCCGCGAGAGGGGAGAGGCGTGTCAGGGCGGGGTGCTCGACACCGTCGACGACCAGATCCATCTCGCCCATGCGGCGAGCGGCGGTCAGCGGGTACTCCGCGCGGTCCCACGCATCGGCCATCTGCGGGGCGACCTCGTCGACGTACGCCTGCGCACGTTCCCAGGCGGCTCGATCGGCGTCCGGGATGTCGGCGAACACGGCGTAGTAGTCGCTGCCCTGCCGTCCCGTGACGTCGTACGACGAGACGCGCTCGCCGGGGAGGGAAGAGGAATCGATGCTCATGAGGCTCCTTCGTGGCACCAAGTATCGTACTCCTCGAAACTGAGTGCCACGACTCCGGGTACGCGGACGCGGAGTCCTGCCGAGGAGCGCTCAGTCCAGCTGCGAACGCAGTCGCCGGGTGACCTCGGCCACCGGCATCGAGCGCGGGAACACGGCGACGACGACATCGTCGGGAGCGCTGGCCGAGGCATCCGCCGGCACGCCGTAACGACGGCGCACGTCCGCCAGTGCCGCCTGCAGGGTCGCCAGCGGCACCTTCTTCGTGCCGCGCAGCAGCTGGCGGAGCACGTGATTGTGCACCGCGGTCACCAGAGCCGCGAATCCGACCGCGTCGAGCGGGTCGACGCCGGGGAGCGCCCCGCGCAGATAGTCGTCGAACAGGCGCTCGTAGCGGAACACCGTGATGATCTCACGCTCGCGCAGCACCGGCACCTCGCGCACGATCCGGTAGCGGCGACGGGCGAGCTCGGGATCGTGCGCGAAGTGCGAGAAGACCGATTCGGATGCCGCGCACACCGCGCCCCACGGATCGTCGTGGCCCTCGGCGAGGAATACTCGCAGGCGCTCCAGCAGCACCTCATGGTCGGCGAAGACCACGTCCTCCTTGCCGCCGAACTGGCGGAAGAAGGTGGATCGCGAGACGCCGGCGGCCTTCGCGATCTGCTCGACCGAGGTCTGATCGAAGCCCTGCGCGTCGAAGAGCTCGAGGGCAGCGGCCACGACGCCGGTGCGCAGTTCTGCGGATTCGTGCATGGCACGAGCCTAGACCTCGCGCTGTCGAGCATGCGGACGGTGTGACGCGGCCGGCCCCCGCAGGAGCGTCCGCACCCGCAGGAGCGTCCAGTCCGAGGTAGTAGGCTGGGGGACTGGTCGATGTCTCGACATCGAGAGAATTACCAGACAGCAGCCCAGTGAAGGAACCACAGTGGATCTGTACGAGTACCAGGCACGAGACGTTTTCGAGAAGTACGGAGTGCCGGTTCTCGCCGGCATCGTCGCCGACACCCCCGAGGAGGTGAAGGCAGCCGCGGAGAAGATCGGCGGCGTCGTCGTCGTCAAGGCGCAGGTCAAGACCGGTGGCCGTGGCAAGGCGGGCGGCGTCAAGGTCGCGAAGACCCCCGAAGAGGCGTACGAGGCGGCGAAGGCCATTCTCGGTCTCGACATCAAGGGCCACGTCGTCAAGCGCGTCATGGTCGCCCAGGGCGCACGCATCGCGGAGGAGTTCTACTTCTCCGTGCTGCTCGACCGCGCGAACCGCTCCTACCTGAGCCTCTGCTCGGTCGAGGGCGGCATGGAGATCGAGGAGCTCGCGGTCGAGCGCCCCGAGGCCCTCGCGCGCGTCGAGGTGAACCCGCTCACCGGCATCGACAAGGAGAAGGCCGTCGAGATCGCGCGCGCCGCGAACTTCCCCGAAGACCTCGTCGAGAAGGTCTCCGACGTCTTCGTCAAGCTGTTCGACGTCTACAAGGGCGAGGACGCCACGCTCGTCGAGGTCAACCCGCTCGTGCGCACCGAAGAGGGCGACATCATCGCGCTCGACGGCAAGGTCACCCTCGACGACAACGCGTCGGAGATCCGCCACCCCGAGCACGAAGCGCTGGAAGACAAGGACGCCGCCGACCCGCTCGAGGCCAAGGCCAAGGCATCCGGTCTCAACTACGTGAAGCTCGACGGCGAGGTCGGCATCATCGGCAACGGCGCGGGCCTCGTCATGTCGACGCTCGACGTCGTCGCGTACGCCGGCGAGAACCACAACGGCGTCAAGCCCGCGAACTTCCTCGACATCGGCGGCGGCGCCTCGGCCGAGGTCATGGCCGCCGGCCTCGACGTCATCCTCGGTGACCCGCAGGTCAAGAGCGTCTTCGTCAACGTCTTCGGCGGCATCACGGCGTGCGACGCCGTCGCCAACGGCATCAAGGGCGCGCTCGAGACCCTCGGCTCCACGGCGTCGAAGCCGCTCGTCGTGCGCCTCGACGGAAACCGCGTCGACGAGGGCCGCGCGATCCTCGCCGAGTACGCGCACCCGCTCGTGACTCTGGCCGCCACCATGGACGAGGGCGCCGACAAGGCCGCCGAGCTCGCCAACGCCTGATCCGACGCTGAGACACAAGGACTAGAAGAATGTCGATCTACCTCAACAAGGACTCCAAGGTCATCGTCCAGGGCATCACCGGCGGCGAGGGCACCAAGCACACGGCGCTCATGCTCAAGGCCGGCACCCAGGTCGTCGGCGGCGTCAACGCCCGCAAGGCCGGCACCACGGTCTCGCACACCGACAAGGACGGCAACGCCGTCGAGCTGCCCGTCTTCGCCTCGGTCGCCGAGGCCATGAAGGAGACCGGTGCCGACGTGTCGATCGCCTTCGTGCCGGGCGCCTTCACCAAGGACGCGATGGTCGAGGCCATCGACGCCGAGATCCCGCTGCTCGTCGTGATCACCGAGGGCGTGCCCGTCGGCGACTCCGCCGAGGCCTGGGCGTACGCCCAGAGCAAGGGCAACAAGACCCGCATCATCGGGCCGAACTGCCCCGGCATCATCACCCCCGGTGAGGCGCTCGTCGGCATCACGCCGGCGAACATCACCGGCAAGGGACCGATCGGCCTCGTGTCGAAGTCGGGCACCCTGACCTACCAGATGATGTTCGAGCTGCGTGACCTGGGCTTCTCGACCGCCATCGGCATCGGCGGCGACCCGGTCATCGGTACGACGCACATCGACGCGCTCGCCGCGTTCGAAGCCGACCCCGAGACGAAGGCCATCGTCATGATCGGCGAGATCGGCGGCGACGCCGAGGAGCGCGCGGCCGAGTACATCAAGGCGCACGTCACCAAGCCGGTCGTCGGCTACGTCGCCGGCTTCACGGCTCCCGAGGGCAAGACCATGGGTCACGCCGGTGCCATCGTCTCCGGTTCGGCCGGAACCGCTCAGGCCAAGAAGGAGGCCCTCGAGGCCGCCGGGGTCAAGGTCGGCAAGACGCCGTCCGAGACCGCCGACCTGATGCGCGCGATCGTCGAGTCGCTCTGACGCGTTAGACTGTAGGAGAAGGCCCCGGGCTCCACCCCGGGGCCTTCTTCATGCCCGCGAGCATCCGGCATCTCGTTCGGACGACGGCATCCGTTCGTCTCGCCGTCTTCGGCGCGGGGGCCCCGGGGACACATGTCGGACGCGGATGGCGATTCGGTCCGACAACTGTCCTCTCAGCCCCCGGACTGACGGGGCTCGTTGCGAGCGAGAAGCGTCGGTGACGCGACAGAGGGGCGGATGCCGCAGCATCCGCCCCTCTGTCGACTCGGTTGTCGACTCGGTGTCAGATCCCGATGCCGAACAACGCCTCGATCGGCCCGCGGGCGAAGAAGATCACGAACCCGACACCGACCACCCAGAGCAGCGGGTGGATCGTCTTGGCACGGCCCGAGAAGGCGTTCACGACGATCCAGCTGATGAAGCCGGCGCCGATGCCGTTGGCGATCGAGTAGGTCATCGGCATGACCGTGGCGGTGAGGAACACCGGCAGCAGCACGCGGAAGTCGCTGAGATCGATGTTCTTGATCTGCGCGAGCATCATCGCGCCGACGAGCACGAGGGCGGCGGCCGCGACGGCGCCGGGCACGAGCGAGGTCAGCGGGGTGAAGAACATCGCGACCAGGAACATCGCACCCGTGATGAGGGTGGCGAAGCCCGTGCGCGCGCCCTCGCCGATGCCGGCACCCGACTCGACGAAGACCGTCGCCGACGACGACGACGTGCCACCACCGGCGATCGCGCCGATGCCCTCGACGACCAGCGCCGACTTGATGCGCGGGAAGTCGCCCTTCTCATCGGCGAGGTCGGCCTCCTTCGCCAGGCCCGTCATGGTGCCCATGGCGTCGAAGAAGTTCGAGAAGAGCAGCGTGAACACGAACATGACGAGGGCGACGATGCTGACCTTCTGCAGGTCGAAGCCGAAGTCGACCTGGCCGACGAGGCTGAGATCGGGGAGGCCCACGATCGATCCGGTGAAGCCGAAGTCGAGGCCGAACGGCCAGATGAGGTTGACGATGCCCCCGAGCACCGTGCCGCCGACGAGGGCGATCAGGATCGCGCCCTTGACGCGCAGCGCGGTCAGCACGCCGCCGATGAGCAGGGTGACGACGAAGAGCAGGGTCGGGATGGAGGCCACGGAGCCGCCGATGCCGAGGTCGACGGGCGGCGAGGCATTGCCGGTCGCCGTCACGAAGCCGGCGTTCACGAAGCCGATGAAGGCGATGAAGAGGCCGATGCCGACCGTGATCGCGAGCTTGAGCTGCACGGGAACGGCATCGAAGATCATCTTCCGCAGGCCGGTCGCGGCGAGCAGCACGATGATGACACCGTTGATCATGACGAGCGCCATGGCCTCGGGCCAGGTCACCGAGCCGACAACCGAGAAGGCGATGAAGGCGTTGATTCCGAGGCCGGCGGCGAACGCGAACGGCAGACGCGTGATCACGCCGAACAGGATCGTCATCACACCGGCGGTGAGCGCGGTGGCGGCGGCGACCGCGGAGCTGGACAGCACGACGCCGTCGACGTCGGGCGTTCCGAGGATGATCGGGTTGAGGATCACGATGTACGCCATCGTGACGAACGTCACCAGGCCACCTCGGATCTCGGTGCCGAAGGTGGAACCGCGCTTGCTGATCTCGAAGAAGCGATCCAGGGCGTTCTTCGGCTCTGCGGTGGCGGGGGCGGGGGACGGGGCAGTTGTCATTCGGGTGAACCTCCGGATGAGACGATATCGTCTCTCCCGCGTCGCGCGCGCCCACCGGGATCCCCGACGGTTCTCGTCGTAGTCTCGAAACGCTATGCAACGCCTTCTCGTCGCCCTCCTCGCCGCGTTCGACGCCGCCATCGCGGCCGCTGTCGGACTCGCCGTGCTCCTGGCGCCGCTGACCCTGCTGTGGACACTCGCCTTCGGCACCACGGCCGATTGGGGTGCGCTCTGGCCGCTGACCGGCACGCTGTGGGCGTTCGGGCACGGGGTGCCGCTCGACATCACGATCGCGGATGCGGCACTGGTCGCGGTCGGGGTTCCCGCGGCTGCGGCGACGTTCACCGTGTCGGTGGCCCCGCTCGCCCTCCTGGTCTTCACCCTGCTGTTCGCCGCGCGTTCGGGCGCGCGGGCCGCGAACGCCGGGTCGTGGGTGACCGGCGTACTCTCGGGCACGGTCGTGTTCGCCGCGATCGCCGCCGGCGTCGCCCTCACCTCGCGTCTCGACGCGGCGAAGACCTCCCTGCTCCTCGCGATCCTGCTGCCCGCGGCCGTGTACCTCGCGGGCGCGGTGTGCGGGGCGGTGCGCGTGGTCTGGGAGGACGGCGACGGCGGTCCGATCGACGCGATCCACGATCGACTGGACGCCTGGACCGAGTGGACCCCGGTGCCCGCGGCCATCGTGCGGGGAGCGGCGTTCGCCCTCGTCGCCGTCCTCGGTGTCTCGGCCGCCGCCCTCGCCCTCCTCACGCTGTTCCGGGGCGGGGAGGTCGTCGCCCTCTTCCAGGCCGCACGTGTCGACGTGCTCGGCGCGGTCGTGATCACCCTCGCCCAGTTGCTCTACCTGCCGACGCTCCTCGTCTGGACGGCGTCGTGGATCGCGGGCCCCGGATTCGCCGTGGGCGTCGGCACCGCGGTGTCTCCGGCGGGCACGCAGCTCGGCGTCGTGCCCGGCATCCCGGTGCTGGGGCTGCTGCCCGAGAACAGCTCGATCTGGATGCTCATCGTCGTACTGCTACCGGTCGCCGCAGGCGCCGTGGCCGGATGGGCCGTGCGCTCGCGCCTGGTGTGGGAGGGGACGCCGCTGCGGATGCTGCCGCGCGCCGTGATCGCGGTCGGCATGGGTGCCGTGACCGCGGGTGTCGCCGCCCTCGCCGCGTTGCTCACCAGCGGGTCGATCGGCCCGGGCCGCCTCGCCGAGACCGGCCCGTCGGTCGGCGCTTTCGCGCTCGCCCTCGGGGGAGAGGTGCTGCTGGGGGCCGCGATCCTGCTGCTGTCGCCGCGCAACCGCGACGAGCTCGCCGAGGAGCGCACCGATCGTTGGGTCGCCGAGATGACGGCATCCGATCTCGACGATCTGATCGGCGACACGGCATCGCCGTCGCCCTATGCCGGAGCGGCCGATTCGCCAGCGGATGCCGCGCCCCTGCCGTTCGCGGAGACGGCTCCGCTCGACGACGTCACCGGGGAGGGACGCCCTCCCGCGCCCCGGTAGACTGGGCGCGTGCTCACGGTCGCCGTTCTCATCTCGGGCACCGGCTCGAATCTTCGTGCCCTCCTCGAGGCCGCCCGCCACCCGGACTTTCCCGCGCGGGTGGTCGTCGTCGGCGCCGACCGCGAGGCCGACGGCCTGGCCCACGCCGAGGAGTTCGGCATCCCCAGCTTCACCGTGCCGTGGCACGAGCACGAGAGCCGCGAGGCATGGGGCGAGGAGCTCGGGCGCCAGCTCGCCGTCTGGAACCCCGACCTCGTCGTGCTCAGCGGTCTCATGCGCCTGCTGCCGGCATCCCTCGTCGCGCAGTTCGCCCCGCGTCTCGTGAACACCCATCCGGCCTATCTGCCGGAGTTCCCCGGTGCGCACGGCGTGCGAGACGCGCTCGCCGCCGGCGTCGCCGAGACGGGCGCCAGCGTGATCGTCGTCGACGACGGCGTCGACACCGGACCGATCCTCGCGCAGGAGCGCGTGCCGATCCTCGACGGCGACACCGAGCACTCCCTGCACGACCGCATCAAGCCCGTCGAGCGCCGTCTGCTGATCGATGTCGTGCGGCGCATCGCGACCGGCGAGCTCGCGCTCGACGCCGCTTCCTGAACCCTTTCCTCCCCTCTCTCACGCACGACGCACGAAGGAGCATCACCATGGCCGGCCCCCGCCACGACCCCTCGCTGTACCGCGATCGCGACACGGTGCCGATCCGCCGGGCGCTCGTCTCGGTCAGCGACAAGACGGATCTGCTCGTCCTCGCGAAGGCGCTCGCCGACTCCGGCGTGCAGATCGTGTCGACCGGTTCGACCGCCGCGACGATCCGCGAGGCCGGCTTCGAGGTGACCGACGTGGCCGCGGTGACCGGCGTCGCCGAGATGCTCGACGGCCGCGTGAAGACCCTGCACCCGAAGATCCACGGCGGCCTGCTCGCCGACCTGCGCCTCGAGGACCACGAGCGTCAGCTCGCCGAGCTCGACATCGCACCGTTCGAGCTCGTCGTGGTGAACCTGTACCCGTTCGTCGAGACCGTCGCCTCGGGTGCCCAGGGCGACGACGTCGTGGAGCAGATCGACATCGGCGGCCCCGCCATGGTGCGCGCCGCCGCCAAGAACCACGCGAACGTGGCGATCGTCGTGTCGCCGCAGTCGTACCCCGGGATCATCTCGGCGATCGCCGACGGCGGTACCTCGCTGTCTCAGCGTCGCGAGCTCGCGGCCCGCGCATTCGCGCACACCGCCGCCTACGACACGGCCGTCGCGTCGTGGTTCGCCGAGGGCACCCTCCAGGACGACGGCGACCTGCCGACGCACCTGACGATCCAGGCCGAGCGGCTCGCGACGCTCCGCTACGGCGAGAACTCGCACCAGCGCGGTGCGATCTACACCCGTGCGGGCGGTCACGGCATCGCGCAGGCCACGCAGTTGCAGGGCAAGGAGATGTCGTACAACAACTACGTCGACGCGGATGCCGCCCTGCGCGCCGCCTACGACATGATCAAGCCGGCCGTCGCGATCATCAAGCACGCCAACCCGTGCGGCATCGCGACGACCGCACCGAACGCCCTCGACCCGATCGCCAGCGCCCACCTGCGCGCGCACGAGTGCGACCCGGTCTCCGCATACGGCGGCGTGATCGCCGCGAACGGCACCGTGACGCTCAAGATGGCCGAGAACCTCAAGGACATCTTCACCGAGGTCATCGTCGCCCCCGCGTTCGAGCCCGCCGCCCTCGAGGTGTTCAAGGCCAAGAAGAACCTGCGTCTGCTGCAGCTGCCCGAGGACTGGCAGCAGGAGCGCATGGATGTGCGCCTGGTCTCGGGCGGACTCCTGCTGCAGGACGCCGACCGGTTCCCCGACGACATCGTCTCGGTCGCCAAGAACTGGGAGCTCGTCTCCGGTGAGCGCCCGAGCGACCTCGAGATGGAGAACCTGATCTTCGCGTGGAAGGCGTGCCGCGCCGTCAAGTCGAACGCGATCGTGCTCGCCAAGGACAACGCCACGGTCGGCGTCGGCATGGGCCAGGTCAACCGCGTCGACTCGTGCCGCCTCGCGGTCGAGCGCGCGGGCGAGCGCGCGGCCGGTTCGGTCGCGGCATCCGATGCGTTCTTCCCGTTCGCCGACGGCGCCCAGGTGCTCATCGACGCCGGAGTCACGGCGATCGTGCAGCCCGGCGGCTCGGTGCGTGACGAGGAGGTCGTGGATGCGGCCCGCAAGGCCGGCGTCACGATGTTCTTCACGGGAGAGCGCCACTTCTTCCACTGAGCATCCGGACAGTCTTCTCGAGGCCCCCATCCGCAGACGACGGGTGGGGGCCTCGGCTTCTCGGAGCTCTCACCGCGATGTCCGATTTCCGCCAGTCGATGTCGGAGGCCCGTGACAGCATGGAGTCATGAGCCTCCCCGTGACCGACTTCGACGAGCGGTACCGCGCGATCGACGCTCGCGACACCCGTTTCGACGGGCAGTTCGTGACGGCCGTCCGGTCGACGGGCATCTACTGCCGTCCGAGCTGTCCGGCGCGCACGCCGAAGCCCGAGAACGTGACGTTCTACCCGACCAGCGCCGCAGCGCACGAGGCCGGCTACCGGGCATGCAAGCGCTGTCTCCCCGAGGCGGCGCCCGGGTCGCCGGCCTGGAATCTGCGCGGCGACTCGGCCGCCCGGGCGATGCGACTCATCGCCGCCGGTGTGGTGGAACGCGAGGGCGTCTCCGGGCTCGCCGCACGGCTCGGGTACTCGAGTCGCCATCTGAACCGGGTGCTGGTGAGCGAGCTCGGCGCCGGACCGCTGGCCCTCGCCCGGGCGCATCGCGCGCACACCGCGCGCATGCTGCTCGTCGGCACCGACATGCCCGTCTCCGATGTGGCGTTCTCGGCCGGATTCGCCAGCATCCGGCAGTGCAATGAAACGATCCGCGAGGTCTTCGCGCTCACGCCCAGCGAGCTGCGCGCCCGACGACGGATGCCGATGGCGGCAGCTCCCGGCTCGATCGACCTCGTGCTGCCCTTCCGCGGCCCACTCGATGCCTCGGGCGTCTTCGCCTGGATGGCCGCCCGTGCGCTGCCCGGGGTCGAGGTGGCGAGCGAGGCATCGTTCGCCCGGCACCTGCGCATGGGCGGAGGACCGGCGTGGTTCGAGGTGCGTCAAGACGCCGCCGAGCGTCTGCATCTGCGCGCCCGGGTCACGCAGCTGGGCGATCTCGCGCCCCTGGTGGGCATGGTGCGGCGCCTGTTCGACCTCGACGCCGATCCGCGGGCCGTCGACGACGCGCTCGGTGCGCATCCCGAACTCGCGCCGCTGATCGCCGCGACCCCGGGCATCCGCGTGCCGGGAGTGGCCGATCCGCACGAGATGCTCATCCGCGCGATGGTCGGCCAGCAGATCACGGTCGTCGCCGCGCGCACGGCGCTGAGCGCGCTCGCCGACGCTCTCGGAGAACGCACCGATGACGGCGTGCTCTTCCCGACCATGGCGGCGATCGCCGAGCACGGCGCCGAGGTGCTCCGGGGCCCTGCCGCCCGCATCCGCGCGATCACCGGTGCCGCTGCCGCGCTGGCGGACGGATCGCTCACCCTCACGGTCGGTGACGATGGGGCCGAGCAGCGGGCCGCACTCCTCGCGATGCCGGGAATCGGGCCGTGGACCGCCGACTACGTGCGCATGCGGGTGCTCGGAGACCCCGACATCCTGCTCCCGGGCGACGTCGCGATGCGCGCCGGGGCCGCCGCCTCCGGCCTCCCGGGCGAACCGCGTGCCCTGGCGTCGTGGGCGGAGCGGACGGCTCCCTGGCGGAGCTACCTGACGGCCCATCTCTGGCGGGCCGCCCCCGTGCGCTCGGCGAAGCGCCCGACGAAGACACCGATCTCGAAGACACCGACCTCGAAGACACCGACCTCGAAGACACCGACCTCGAAGGAGACCCGATGACCGCCCTCATCCAGACCATCGACACCCCCGACGGGGCGTTCACGATCCTCGCCGACGACGAGCAGCGCGTGCTGGCGTCCGGCTGGACGGCCGACCACGCGGCGATCCTCGGCAGGCTCGGCGCGGCCGGGCGCCCGGCAGAGGTGCGCGAGGGCGAGACCGAAGCGGCGGCGGCCGTGGAGGCGTACTACGCCGGGGATCTCGCGGCGATCGACTCCGTGCCCGTGCGGCAGACGGGCACCTCGCTGCAGCTGTCGGGGTGGGCCGCGCTGCGGGAGATCGCCCCGGGCGCTCCGCTCACGTACACCTCGTTCGCCGCGGTGCTCGACAACCCGCGCGCCGTGCGGGCCGCGGCATCGATCTGCGCACGCAACGCCCCGGCGCTGTTCGTGCCGTGCCACCGGGTACTGCGCAGCGACGGCAGCCTCGGCGGCTTCGCCTGGGGGCTCGAGGTGAAGGAGAGCCTGCTCGCACGCGAAGAGGTCGCACGCTGAGGGACGGAGACGACGGATCGCACGAGAGGGCCGCGAGAGAGGGAAAGGGGGAATTCCTCTTGCGCACAGCTTGTTCACAGCAATAGGCTGGAGGGCTGTCGCACCAACCGGACGACACCGCCGAGCCCTGAGGAGGACACCATGACCACGATCCTGGTCACGCAGATCGCAGCTCTCGGCACGACCCCGGTGCGTACTTTCCACTAGAGCTGCTCGACGCTCCGCGCTCCGTTTCCTCCCCGCCGGACGCCGGACTCGACGAGTCCGCCGCACTCGCCGATACCGCTCGGCGCCCGCCTGCTCCGCAACCTCTTCCGCACGAACCGTCTGAGAGACATGTCTTCCTCGCAGAATCCCCCCGCTTCCTCCTCCCTGTCGACCGCCGCAGCGCTGTGGCGTCTGAAACCCTTCGTCCGCCCCGTCATCTGGCGGCTCGCCGGCGGTGCTGCCAGCGCGCTCGCCGCCGCGATCATCGCGCTGATGATCCCGATCGTGCTCGAGCAGATCATCCGCGGTCCGGTACAGACCGGTGAACTCGGCGCCATCGTCTGGGGTGCCGTCGCCGTGCTCGGACTCGCCCTCGGTGAAGCCGTGATGGTGTTCCTGCGCCGGCAGTTCGTGCTCAAGCCCTCCACCGAGGTCGAGTACCGCATGCGCACCGATCTCTACGCGCGCCTGCAGACCCTGCCCGTGGCTTTCCACGACCGTTGGCAGTCGGGCCAGCTGCTCAGCCGCATGATGCAGGACATCAGCCTCATCCGCCGCTGGCTCGCCTTCGGTCTCGTGCTGCTCGTGGTGAACATCCTGACGATCATCATCGGTGCGGCGCTCCTGTTCCGCTGGCACTGGCTGCTCGGCACGATCTTCATCGTCACCGCCATCCCGCTGTGGATCCGCGGCTACCTCTTCGAGAAGCGCTACGGTGCGCTCACCCGTCGCAGTCAGGATCAGGCGGGCGACCTCGCCACGAGCGTCGAGGAGAGCGTGCACGGCATTCGTGTGCTCAAGGCCTTCGGGCGCGGAAAGCACGCGCTGAGCCGCTTCAGTCGCCAGGCCGAGACGCTGCGCGAAACCGAGATGAGCAAAGCCGGGGCGATCGCCTCGATCTGGTTCTGGCTCGACCTCATGCCGCAGATCGCCTTCGGTCTCAGCCTCATGTCGGGCATCTGGCTCATCTCGCAGGGCGAGATCGAGCTGCCCGAGCTGTTCGCCTTCTTCGCGATGGCCACGGTGCTGCGCTGGCCGATCGAATCGATCGGATTCCTGTTCTCGTTCATGCTCGACGCGCGTACGGCGACCGACCGCGTGTTCGAGATCTTCTCCGAGACGAACACGATCACCGACCCCGAGAATCCCGTGCACATCGAGAGCCCGCGAGGCGAGCTCGCGTTCCGGAGCGCCCACTTCCGCTATCAGGACGCGGGGGCGCAGGAGCGCGATCTGCTCGACGGCATCGACCTCGTGCTGCGACCGGGCGAGACCATGGCGCTGGTCGGTCTCACCGGCAGCGGCAAGACCACCCTCACGACGCTGCCGACACGCCTCTACGACGTGACCGGCGGCTCCGTGACGCTCGACGGCGTCGACGTGCGCGACCTGCCGCTGGCCGAGCTGCGCCAGCACATCGCGATGGCGTTCGAAGACGCGACGCTCTTCTCGGCGACCGTGCGCGAGAACGTGCTGCTCGGCCGCGCCGAGCTCGACGTGCACAGCGAGGAGGCGGAGCGCGTGCTGCGCGAAGCCCTCGATGTCGCCCAGGCGTCGTTCGTCGACACGCTGCCCGACGGCGTCGAGACGGTCATCGGCGAAGAGGGGCTGAGCCTCTCGGGCGGACAACGCCAGCGACTCGCGCTCGCGCGTGCGGTCGCCGCGAAGCCGAAGGTGCTCGTGCTCGATGACCCGCTCTCTGCGCTCGACGTCGACACCGAGGCGCTCGTCGAGGAGGCGCTGCGCCATGTGCTCGCCGACACGACCGCGATGATCGTTGCGCACCGGCCGTCGACCGTCGCCCTCGCCGACCGCGTGGCGCTGCTCGAGGCCGGCCGTATCACCGCCGTCGGCACGCACAGCGAGCTGCTGCGCAGCAGTCGCCACTACCGTCACGTCATCTCCAGCCTCGAGGCCGAGGAAGCGGCGCGCACCGGTGCTATCCCCGTGATCGGAGCGGAGGCCGACGGTGACGAGAACGTCGCCGAGACCATCCACGAAGGCATCCGCCGGGCGGAGGCCGATCTGGCCGACGAAGGCGTGACCACCGAGAAGGAGGTGCGGTCATGAGCGCTCTCATCGGAACGCAGGACGAAGACCGCTCCCGGTACACCAAGGAGGAGAGCAGGGCGATCCGTCAGCGCTCGCTGCATCTGCTCGGCTCGCTCGTGCGTCCGCTCAAGGCGCGCATCGTGCTGGCGGCCGTCGTGCTCGTCATCTCGACCGCGCTGCAGGTCGCGGGCCCCATCCTCATCAGCATCGGGCTCGACCGCGCGCTGCCCGCCGTGATCGAGCACTCCGACTGGATGCCGACCTTCATGATCGGTGGCGTCTACCTGCTCGCGGGAGCCGTGGCCGCCGCGATGATCGCGTGGTACGTCATCATCGCCGCCAAGCTGACGCAGGCGGTGCTGCTGGATCTGCGCAAGCGGATCTTCCTGCACACGCAGCGGCTGAGCCTCGAGTTCCACGAGTCGTACACCTCCGGGCGCATCATCTCGCGCCAGACCAGCGACCTCGACTCGATCCGCGAGCTGCTCGACGGCGGCCTCAACGAGCTCGTCTCCGGCGTGCTCTTCGGGCTGTTCACCTTCATCGCGCTGTGCATCTGGGACTGGCAGTCCGGACTCATCCTCGCGATCGCGGGCGTTCCGCTGTTCTTCCTCATGCGCTGGTTCTACTCCCGCTCGCAGCTCGTCTACCGCGAGTCGCGCGTCATCAGCGCCCAGGTGATCGTGCAGTTCGTCGAGACCATGACCGGCATCCGCGCGGTCAAGGCATTCCGCAAGGAGCCCCGCAACGACGTCGCCTTCCAGAAGATCTCGGGTGAGTACCGCGACGTCAACCGCCGGTCGCTCCTGCTGTTCGGCACCTTCGAGCCCGGTCTCATGGGCGTCGCGGCGCTCACGCTCGGCATCGTCGTGCTCTGGGGCGGTGTGCGCGTCGCCGAGGGTGCGCTGACCGTCGGCGTGCTGCTGTCGGCGGTGCTGTACGTGCGCAACTTCTTCGCGCCGATGCAGGAGATCGCGATGTTCCTCAACTCCTACCAGTCGGCCACCGCCGCGCTCGAGAAGGTGTCGGGCGTGCTCGAGGAGGTGCCGACGGTGCCCGACCCCGAGAAGCCGGTCGACCTGTGGGAGTCGCGCGGGCACATCGAGTTCGACGAGGTGACCTTCGGGTACAACGGCGAGAAGACGATCCTCCCGAACTTCTCGCTCGACATCCCCGCGGGGCAGACGATCGCGCTGGTCGGCACGACCGGTGCGGGCAAGTCCACGCTGGCGAAGCTCATCTCGCGCTTCTACGACCCGTCGAAGGGCACGGTGACGCTCGACGGCGTCGACCTGCGCTCGCTGCACCCGAAGGACCTCCGCCGCGCGATCGTCATGGTCACACAGGAGGCCTACCTGTTCAGTGGCACGGTCGCCGACAACATCGCGCTCGGCAAACCCGACGCCTCGCTCGACGAGATCCGTGCGGCTGCGCGGGCCGTGGGCGCCGACGGGTTCATCGAGGCGCTGCCCGACGGCTACGGCACCGACGTCAACAAGCGCGGTGGCCGTGTGTCGGCCGGTCAGCGTCAGTTGATCTCGTTCGCCCGTGCGTTCCTCGCCGACCCCGCGGTGCTGATTCTCGACGAGGCGACGGCGTCGCTCGACATCCCCTCGGAGCGGCTGATCCAGGACGCTCTGCAGACGCTGCTCGCCGACCGGACCGCGATCATCATCGCGCACCGGCTCTCGACCGTCGCGATCGCCGACCGGGTGCTCGTGATGGAGCACGGTCGGATCATCGAGGACGACACCCCCGACGCCCTGATCGGCGGCACGGGCAAGTTCGCCCAGTTGCATGCGGCATGGCAGGAGACGCTGGTCTGACGCCTCGTCGATCACCTCGTCCACCGACCGTGTGACCACACGGAGACGGCGCACCCCGGGAGTTCCCGAGGTGCGCCGTCTCCGTGCGGAGCGCCCGCGACTAGGCCTGGATGAAGGCCAGGATGTCGGGGTTGATCACGTCGGCGTGCGTGGTGAGCATGCCGTGCGGGTAGCCCTCGTAGATCTTGAGCTCGGAGTTCGGCAGGAGCTCGTGCTGCTTCAGCGCTGCATCCTTGTAGGGCACGACCTGGTCGTCGTCACCCTGCAGAACCAGCACCGGGACGGTGATCGACTTCAGATCCTCGGTCTGGTCGGTCTCGGAGAACGCCTTGATGCCCTCGTAGTGCGCGAGCGCGCTGCCCGTCATGCCCTGGCGCCACCAGTTGGCGATCACGGGCTCCGAGACGGCCGCGCCCTCGCGGTTGAAGCCGTAGAAGGGACCGGAGGCGACGGCCTGGAAGAAATCGGCGCGGTTCGCGGCGAGCGCTTCGCGGAAACCGTCGAAGACCGCGATCGGCGTTCCCTCGGGGTTCGCCTCGGTCTGCACCATGAGCGGCGGAACGGCCGAGACCAGGACGGCCTTCGCGACGCGCCCCTGCGGCTGGCCGTACTTGGCGACGTAGCGGGCGACCTGGCCGCCTCCCGTCGAGTGGCCGATGTGCACGGCGTTCCGCAGATCGAGGTGCTCGACGACCGCCGATGCGTCACTGGCGTAGTGGTCCATGTCGTGCCCGGTGCCGATCTGCGAGGACCGTCCGTGACCGCGACGGTCGCTGGCGACGACGCGGAAGCCCTTCGACAGGAAGAACAGCATCTGCGCGTCCCAGTCGTCGGACGACAGAGGCCAGCCGTGGTGGAACATGATCGGCTGGGCGTCGCGGGGACCCCAGTCTTTGAAGAAGATCTCCGCGCCGTCTTCCGTGGTTACGAATCCCATGAGGGCCTCCATCGTCGGTGCCGCACCGAATCGTGATCGGTACGGCGGTGTGGGCTTGTGTGCCCATCGGGGAGTGATGAGCACGATCAACGTACCGCCGTATGGCCCCTCGGGACAGGGGTTTCCGGAAGGATTCGACACCTGTTCAGTGAGGTTCCCTCCCCGGTCCTGCTCAGCGCCCCGGCCGCCGTCTCGATAGCATCGGAGGATGGACCCGTTGATGCTCCTCGGGGAGTGGTGGTGGATCGCGGCCGTCGGGGCCGGCGGTGTCACCGCGGGCGCCGTCGGGCTGCGGCGTCGCAGCACACGCAGCGGTCGGCGCCTCGCCGTCGATGCGGCACGCCATGATCTGCGGGCGGCGAAGGTCGCGGTGGTCGAGAAGCGCGCAGCCGTGAAGATCGCGCGCGCCGATCACACCCGCATCGCCGCCGAACGCACCGCGCGCCGGGCGACGGCGGAGCACGTGGCCAGCGCGAAACGGATGCTTCGCGACGCCGAGCGCGATGCGAAGGCGGCCGCGGCCGATGTCCGCGCGAAGCAGGTGCGCCTGAACGCGGCCCGAGCCGCGCTCCCCGCCGCATCCGCCCCTCGCCCGTTGGAGCGGTTGCGCGCCGATCACGATGCGATCGTCGCGCGCTGGATGACCTACGAGACCGATCCCGGTCTGCAGATCGCGTACCCGGCGATGTCCGATGTGAAGCAGCCGGCGACGGCGGCCTACTTCCGCGCGGCGAACCGTGCGGCCCAGGCGCGGCGCACGGCGGGGGAACGTCCGACGCCCGCGGAGTTCGCCGACTACCGCGACGCCGTCGACGCGCTCGCCCGTGCCTTCGAGATCGCCGAGCACACCGCGCGCGGACGGGCGGACACGACGACGACAGCGGGATGGCAGGACGCCGCGCAGGACGCGATCTCGCGCTCCGCCGAGGCGATCGATCGGGCGGCGGGAGCGGCGGCATCCGCGTTCGCCGCGTGGTCGGCTCGCAAGCGCCCGCGCGGCGACGACCGGGAGGGCCGGGACGACCGGGATCGGTGAGGTCCCGCGAGGATCCGCGGAACCCCACCTCGCTCAGGGGGCGATCGTGCGGCTGCGTACCAGCTCGCGGTACCAGTGCCCGGAGTCCTTCACGGTGCGCTCGAGCGTGTCGAAGTCGACCCGCACGATGCCGAACCGCTTGGCGTAGCCGTATCCCCACTCGAAGTTGTCGAGCAGCGACCAGACGAAGTACCCACGCAGGTCGACGCCGCGCTCGAGAGCCCGGTGCGCCGCGGTGAAGTGCCGCCGCAGGTAGTCGGTGCGCTCCGGGTCGGGAACGGTCCCGTCGACCGAGACCTCGTCGTCGAACGCGGCGCCGTTCTCGGTGACCATGAGCGCCTGCTCCGGGAACTGCTCCGAGAGCGATACGAGCAGCTCCTCGAGTCCCTCGGGTGCGATGTTCCACCCCATCGCCGTGTACGGGCCCGGCTGCTCGACGAACTCGACGAGCTGATCGCTCCCCGGCCAGGCGGTGCCGCCCTCGGTGCCCTTGTGGCCGTCGTTCTGCTGCTTCGGCGAGACGCCGTCCCAGAGCCGCACGGTCGCGGTCGAGTAGTAGTTGACGCCGAGCACGTCGATCGGCTGGTGGATGGTGGCGAGGTCGCCCTCCTGCACGAACGACCAGTCGGTGACGGAGGACGTGTCGTCGAGCAGGTCGGCGGGGTACCCACCGCGCAGCATCGGACCGGTGAACGCGCGGTTCGCGAGGGCGTCGATGCGGCGCATCGCCTCGGCCGCACCGTCGCCCTGTCCGCGCAGCACGTGGAAGTTCAGCGTGACCGAGTAATCCGGGTCGCCCGTCGAGGTCGCCCGCAGCGCCTGCACCGCGCGCCCGTGCGCGAGGTTGAGGTGGTGCACGGCCGACAGGGCGGATGCCGGTTCGTGGCGCCCCGGTGCGTGGCCGCCCTGGCCATAGCCGAGGTAGGCCGAGCACCACGGCTCGTTGAGCGTCGTCCACGTGTGCACGCGGTCGCCCAGGGCCGTGCCCATGATCTCGGCGTACCGCTCGAAGGCGTCGGTCGTGGCGCGCGCGGTCCAGCCGCCGGCATCCTCGAGGTACTGCGGCAGATCCCAGTGGTAGAGCGTGGCGACGGGACGGATGCCGCGGGCGAGCAGCCCGTCGACGAGACGCGAGTAGAAGTCGATGCCGGCCTGGTTCACCTCACCGGACGCTGCAGGGACGATGCGGGGCCAGGCGATCGAGAACCGGTAGGCCTGCAGGCCGAGGTCGGCCATCAGGTCGAGGTCCTCCTCGGTGCGGTGGTAATGGTCGCAGGCGACGTCTCCGGTATCGCCGTTCCACACCTTGCCGGGAGTCTTGCTGAACGTGTCCCAGATCGAGGGGGTGCGCCCGTCCTCCGCGGCGGCCCCCTCGATCTGGTACGACGCGGTCGCCGACCCGAATGTGAAGTCCGCGGGGAAGACGAGTCCCGAGCCGCGGTAGTCGTCGCGGGGGGTGAGCAGCGTGGTCATGCGGTGATCTCCTCGAGGTCGGCCGTGTAGGTCTCGGTGCGACCGTCGGGATTCGTGACGGTGACGGCCGCGGTGCCGGTGCCGCCCGCGAAGACGCGCAGCTGCAAACCGTCATGGTAGTCGTAGTCCGGGCGGTCGACCCGAGCGCCCCAGGGGAGCACGGTGCCGGGACGCACGTACAGGGGGAGCGAATCGAACCCGTGCCGCTCGCGCCGCCATCCGCCGCCGGTCACGGTCTCGCCGGTCAGCAGCGAGGTCCATTCGCCGGCCGGCAGGTAGAACTCGACCTCGCCGTCGTCGGTGAACACGGGGGCGACGAGCAGGTCGGAGCCGAGCATGTACTGGCGGTCGAGGTACGCCGTCGCCGGGTCGTCGGGGAACTCGAGCACCATCGGCCGCATCAGCGGCACACCCGTGGCGGCCGCGTCGAGGCCCTGCGCGTACAGGTAGGGCATCAGGCGCATCTTGAGGTGCGTGAAGCGACGAGTGACCTCCACCGCCTCGTCGTCGAACGCCCACGGCACCCGGTACGAGCTCGAGCCGTGGAAGCGCGAGTGGGACCCGAGAAGACCGAACGCGGTCCAGCGCTTGTACACGCCGGCATCCGGCATCCCCTCGAACCCGCCGATGTCATGGCTCCAGAACGCGAAGCCCGAGAGCGCGAGCGAGAGGCCGCCACGCAGGGTCTCGGCCATCGACGTGAACGTCGAGGTCGAATCGCCGCCCCAGTGCACGGGCATGCTCTGCCCGCCCGCGGTCGCCGACCGCGCGAAGAGCACGGCATCGCCGTCGCCGCGCGCCTCCGTGAGCACGTCGAACACGGCGCGGTTGTAGAGGTCGGTGTAGAGGTTGTGCATGCGCTCGGGATCGGAGCCGTCGGCCCAGACCACGTCGGTCGGGATGCGCTCGCCGAAGTCGGTCTTGAAGCAGTCGACGCCCTGGGCCACCAGGGCGCGCAGCTTGGACTGGTACCACGCCGTCGCCTCGGGATTCGTGAAGTCGACGAGCCCCATGCCCGCCTGCCAGAGGTCCCACTGCCACACCGAGCCGTCGGCGCGCTTCACCAGGAACCCGTGGTCGGCCGCCTCGCGGAACAGGGGCGAGCGCTGGGCGATGTAGGGGTTGATCCACACGCAGACGCGCAGGTCCTTCTCATGCAGGCGGCCGAGCATGCCCTCGGGGTCGGGGAACACCCGCGGGTCCCACTCGAAGTCGCACCAGTTGAACTCGCGCATCCAGAAGCAGTCGAAGTGGAACACCGACACGGGCAGCTCTCGGGCCGCCATCTCATCGAGGAAGGAGTTGACGGTCTGCTCGTCGTAGTCCGTCGTGAAGCTCGTCGACAACCACAGCCCGTACGACCAGGCCGGCACCACGGGCGGGCGCCCGGTGAGTGCGGTGTAGCGCCCGAGGACGTCCTTGGGCGTGGGCCCGGCGATCACGAAGTACTCCAACTGCTCGCCCGACACCGAGAACTGCACGCGCTCGACGGCCTCCGACCCGATCTCGTACGACACATGTCCCGGATCGTTGACGAGCACGCCGTAGCCCCTGCTCGAGAGGTGGAACGGCACGTTCTTGTAGGCCTGCTCGCTCGAGGTTCCGCCGTCGGCGTTCCATACGTCGACCGTCTGGCCGTTCTTGACCAGCGGGCCGAAGCGCTCGCCGAGTCCGTAGATCTGCTCGCCGACGCCGAGGTCGAGCTGTTCGTGGACGAACACGGATGCCGAGGGCGCGCCGCCTCCCTGACGCGCGTTGCTCACGATCCCCGGGTCGACCTGCGCGCCGTCGGCGAGCTGGACGTAGCCCTGAGCCTTGTGCCCGCTGCCGGTGACCCGGCGTCCGTCGACGGCGAACGACAGGTCCCACGGGGCTCCGGGGGTGACCGTCGCCACGAGGGAGCCGGCATCGACGACGCCGGCGGCATCCGACACCGAGACGGATGCCGCGGCTCCACCGGCGCCGGGGAGGGCGAAGCCTCCGTGCCACGGCCGACCGGTGTGGTGCGCGACCCGCACTCGGATCACACCCTCGGCGGGGGAGGAGAGGGTGGTCGTGAGCACGGGGCGGTTGAGGGTGTCGCCGCGCTTGGAGATCACCATCGTGGGGGCCGTGATGACGAGACCGGGGCCGTCGGGGGTCTCGGTGGTCTCGGCGATGTCGTATGCCTCCTGCGCGTACAGCGCGGTGACGCCGGGGCGCAGCTGCCAGAACCCGTCGGTGAACTTCATTACTTGACTGCTCCTGCCGTGATGCCCCGGGTGAGGGTGCGCTGGAAGATGAGGAAGAAGATGAGCGTCGGGATGATGCCCAGCAGGGCCGAGGCGCTCGTGGTCGTGACGTCCATGAGGCGGTCGCCCTGCAGCACGCTGATCGCGACCGGGACGGTCTGATTCGCGTTCGACGCGAGGAACGTCAGCGGGATGAGGAACTCGTTCCACGTCCAGATGAAGAAGAAGATGAGCAGCACCGACAGCGTCGGGCGGCTGATCGGGAAGACGACGCGCCACAGGATCTGCCAGCGGGTCGCGCCGTCGAGTGAGGCGGCCTCGAGGATCTCCTTGGGGAAGGTGCCGTACACCGACGACAGCAGGTACGTGCCGAACGCGGCCTGGATCACCGTGAACACGATGATGACCGACCAGACGTTGTCGTACAGGCCGACCGACTTGAACATGTAGTAGAGGGGGTACAGCAGCGCCTCCTGCGGCAGCAGGTTCGCGAGCAGGAAGAGCAGCACGATCCAGGAGCGTCCGCGCACGCGTCCGATCCCGATCGCGAAGGCGTTGAGCATCGAGATCACGACCGCGAGCACCGACACGATGCCGGCGATGAAGATCGAGTTCCAGACCTTCTCGGGGAAGTTCACGCGCTCCCAGAACTTGATGATCCCGCCGAAGTCGAGGGTCTCGGGGAACGCGAGAGGGCCGGAGGTCGCATAGTCGAGCGGCGACTTGAAGGAGTTCACGAGCACGAGGTAGAACGGCGCGATCACGAGCAGCGCGCCGACGATGACGAGAGCCAGCAGGAGCCAGTCGACGGGACGCTTCTTGGTCATGCCGCCGCGCGGACGGCTCGCGGCCTTCTTGCCGGTGACGATGGCGGTGGTGGCGTGCATCACAGACCCGCCCTTTCCTTGCGCTCGAGCGAGTTCTGGACGCGGATGAAGATGATCGACACGATGACCACGACGATCGTGAGCACGGTCGCGATCGTGGCGCCGTAGCCGACGTTCCGCTTGGTGAAGAACTCCTGGTAGGCGTAGTACGCCGGAACGAGGGTGGACCCCGCCGGTCCACCGCGGGTGATGATGTACACGGGGCCGAACACCTTGAGGGCGGCGATCGTGCAGGTGAGGGTGACGACGAAGATCTCGGGACGGATGATGCTCATCGTGATCGCCGAGAAGCGCTGGAACCAGTTCGCGCCGTCGAGCTCCGCCGCCTCGTAGAGTTCGGGGTCGACGCGCTGCAGTGCGGCCATGAACACCACGACGGGGTAGCCGAGCTGCACCCAGACCATGACGAGCATCAGCACGATGAGAGCGGAGGGCATCTGCCCGAGCCAGTCGTAGGCGGGGATGCCGAACCAGCCGAGGATCTGGTTGAGCGCGCCGTCGCCGCCGGGCCGCACGATCCAGCCGATCACGATGCCGGCGACGGCGATCGGAAGAATCTGGGGGAGGTAGTAGGTGGCCCGGAGGAAGCTGCCCACCTTGCCGCCGAACTTGCGTCCCACGACGTCGAACAGGAGGGCTGCGACCATGAGGCCGATGATCGTGGGCACGACGACCATCGCGAGGATCATCCACACCGAGTTGGTGAAGGAGGTCCAGAAGTCGCTGTCGGTGAGGATCTTCTGCCAGTTCTCGAGCCCGATGAACTCGGGTGTGCGCACGCCCTTCCACTTCGTGAAGGTGAGGTACAGGTTCCAGATCAGCGGGACGATGACGACCACGAGCAGCAGCACGAAGCCGGGGAGCAGGTACATCCAGTAGGCCCCGGTCCCACCGCTGCGCTGCGGGATCGACGGTTCTTCGGGCGGCAGCTTGGTGCGGCGGCCCTCGCGGGTGGCGAGTGACATGTTCATCTCCAGGAGGGTGCGGGGGCGGTGCCGGTCGGGCGCCGCCCCCGCGGGCGGATCAACGGAATTCGGCGGTTCCCTCGTCGTACTGCTCGCCGAGGTTCGCGTTCGTGGTCTCGGCATCCTGCGCACCGGTGATCAGTCCCTGCAGCTCCTGCACGATCACGTCGTAGAAGCCGGGTGCGGGCCAGTCCGGGTAGAACGACAGGCCGTCCGCGTCGAGCACACCGTTGAACGTCTCGATGAGCGCGGCGCTCTTCTCGTCGGTGATGTCGGCGGTGTCCGCGGCGACGGGGAGGCCGCCGTTGTTGCCGATGATCGCCTGGATCTCCGGTCGCATCGTGATGTCGATGAACTCGTACGCGAGCTCCTTGTTGGCGGCGTTCTCGGGCACGACCCAGAGGTTGCCCGAGGAGCCGAGCGAGAGGTCGGCGCCGGGGAAGGCGTTCATCGTCCACTCGAAGCCGGTGGCCTCGGCGACGAAGCGGCCGAACCACCACGATCCCGAAACGAAGATCGGCGAGGTGCCGTTGATGAACGAGACGCCGGCGTCCTCGGCCTTCACCGAAGAGACGTCGGAGGCGATGTAGCCCTTATCGATGTACTCCTTCAGAGTCTCGGTCGCGGAGGTGATCTCCGGACCCTGCCAGTCGACCTCTCCGTCGTAGAGCTGGTACGCGTCGACGAAGCCGCGGTCGCCCTCGAGCAGCGCGAGCTGGTACCAGAGCTGGCCGAGCGGGTACTCGGCTCCGGCCTCGGCCAGCGGAGTGATGCCCTGTGCGACGAAGGCGTCGAGCACGTCGATGAATTCCTCGTAGGTGGTGGGGATCTCGAGGCCCGCCGCGGCGAAGGCGTCCTGGTTGTAGTAGACGCCGACGAACTCGCCGTAGTTCGGAACTCCGAACCAGGTGTCGCCGCCCATCACGCCGTCGTCGGAGTACTTCGCCGTGGTCTGCAGCGACGGGGCGAGCTTCTCGTCCCAGCCATACTCCTCGACGGCGTCGGAGATATCGGCGATGAGTCCGGTCGACGCCAGGAAGCCCGCCGTCGCGTTGCCCTTGTTGAACTCCATCAGGTCGGGCGCGGCGTCGGTGTCGAGCACCTGGCTCGCGGTCTTCTGGATCTGCTCGAACGACTTCTCCTCGAACTCGACCGTCGCGCCGGTCTCCTCCTCGAAGATCTTGATCGCTTCGTCCCAGGCCTTGCCCATGGCGCTGTCGGCGCCCTCGTAGTGCCAGAGCTTGAGGGTCTGGCCGTCTCCGCCGTCATCGGATGATCCGGCGGAGCAGCCGCTCAGCGCGATGCCGGTCGCGGTGAGGGCGGCAAGGGCGGTGAGCGTCTTCGTCCTGCGTGTCGTGCGTGCCATCGTCGGCACTCCTTTCTCGGTGGCCCCGGAGGGCCGAACACTGCATCGGTGGGGTGTTCAGTTGTGGTGATCGCGTGATCGTCGAAGCGTTTCGATCTCGGCGATACGGGAAAGAGGTGTGAGGGGTGCGGGTCAGTCCCGGGGCGGTCGGACGGAACCCGCGCCGTGGTACTCGGGCGCGATGAGGTGGATCTCGGGCGGCACGTTCGTCTCGTCGAGGTGGCGTACCGCGATGTCGACCGCCAGTTCGCACGACTGCTGAGGGACCAGCGGGATGGTGTCGATCGGCGCCGCCAGCACGGAGGTGTCGAAGGATGCCGCGGCCGAGATGACCGAGGCGTCGACGCCGAGCGCGAGGCCGCGCTCCCTCAGTACCTCGAGGAGCACGTCGTGCACGTCGCCGACGGCGTGCACGACGAACGCGCGGATGCCGTCGTCGAGCGCCGCTTCGGCCGATCGGCGCACGAGGGCGGTGTCGGTGGCGGCGGCCCCGGTCGCGGTCCAGGTCAGGGCGACGCCGCGGTCGGCGGCGCGCTCCTCGACCCCGCGGAGGAGCCTGCGGGGGAAGTTCGACTTGCGGTACGACACCTCGGTCTGACCGAGGAGGTGCACCGCGGGGTGCCCGGCGTCGGCGAGTCGGTCGACCGCGAGGTGGCCGGCGGCTTCGAAGTCGAGGTCGACGCAGGTGAGGTCGCGCTGATCGTCGGGGAGGCCGATGAAGATCGTCGGCGTGCGCACCGCGCGGGCGATGGCGACGCGCTCGTCGTCGGGCGCCACATCGAGCACGAGGATCGCATCGACGAGGTTCGACGCGGCGACGCGGTTCATCCCGTCGGAGGTCTGCTCATCGGTGAGGAGGAGGATGTCGTAGCCGCGGCGACGAGCGGCGACCGCGGTGGCGAGCACGAACGCCATGTGCGTGGGGGCGTGTGTATCGGCTCGCAGCGGCTCGGTGAGGGCGAAGATGTGGGTGCGGCGGCCCGCGAGCATCCGGGCGCCGGCATCGGGCTGGTAGCCGAGCGTCTGGGCTGCATCCTCGATGCGACGTCGGGTCTTCTCCGACACGGGACGCTTGCCGCTGAGCGCGTACGACACGGTGCTGATCGAGACACCGGCGGCAGCGGCCACCTCGTGGATCGTCGTCATCGTGACTCCATCGTCGCTCTGGGTGAGATTGTCGAAGCGCTTCGCTCAGGCTTCTTCAGCGATGATAGACACGGTTTGTGGGAGAGCGCAACATATTTCTGTCGCACCGAAAGAGACACACGCAGGCACGGGACGGCGACGCCCCTGCCGAAGGCGACGGGGTCTCGATGGGGGAGGGGATTCGAGACCCCGCCGCCGGCTTCAGGAAGTGAGGCGGATGGAGGCGATGACCTCGCCGTACTCCGTCTCGCCGACCGGACTGAATCCGACGCGGAGGAAGAAGGCCTCGGGTCCGTCGTCGCCGGCCTCGTAGATGACGTCGACGTGGTCGAAGCCGCGCGCCGCGGCCTCCTCGGTCAGCTTCTCGACCGCGAAGCGGCCGACTCCGCGACCCTGGTCGTCGGCGTCGACGTTGATGCGCCACAGCACCGAACGGAAGTGCTCCTCCGGGGCGTCGGGATCGAAATTGGCGCTCACGAAGCCCACGACGGCGTCGCCGTCGAGCACGACCCGCTGCCACGACGTGGCCGGGTTGATGACGGTCGCTGCGATCCCGTACGAGACCGGAGCAAGGAACTGCTCCTGCCCGGGCTTGAGCGACATGTTGTTCACGGCGACGATCGTCGCAGCGGAGAGTTCGACCATGCGCAGTTCGGACATGACCCCAGGCTAACGCCTCGCGCGTACGCGCACACTCGATCGGGTCGAGATTTCTCCCACAGCGTTGCGGGTATCTTGGTATCGAGACAAATCGCCCTTGTGAACGGAGATCATCCGGTGACTGACGACGCCATCATCTACACCTACACCGACGAGGCACCGGCGCTCGCCACCGCCTCGCTCCTGCCGATCATCACGGCCTACACCGGTCAGGCGGGCATCGAGGTCGAGACCAGGGACATCTCGCTCGCCGGACGCATCCTCGCGGCCTTCCCGCAGAAGCTCACGCCCGAGCAGCAGGTCGGCGACGCGCTCGCCGAGCTCGGCGGCCTCGCCACGCTGCCCGAGGCGAACATCATCAAGCTGCCGAACATCTCGGCGTCCATCCCGCAGCTCAAGGCTGCGATCGCCGAGCTGCAGAAGGCGGGGTACGACATCCCGGACTTCCCCGACGACCCGACCTCGCTCGACGAGAAGGACGTGCGCGCACGCTACGACCGCATCAAGGGCTCCGCCGTGAACCCGGTGCTGCGCGAGGGAAACAGCGACCGTCGTGCGCCTCTCGCGGTGAAGAACTACGCGAAGAAGCACCCGCACCGCAACAAGCCCTTCGCCGAGGGGTCGAAGACCCGCGTCGCGACCATGGGCCACGACGACTTCAAGTCCAACGAGAAGTCGTGGGTCGCGGCATCCGACGACGTACTGAGCATCCGCCACACGGCCGCCGACGGCACCGTCACGGTTCTCAAGGAGGGCCTCAAGGTCCTGCCGCGCGAGATCATCGACGCGACCTTCCTCTCGGCTTCGGCGCTCGACGCGTTCCTCGCCGAGACGCTCGCGCAGGCCAAGGCCGACGACGTGCTCTACTCGGTGCACCTCAAGGCCACCATGATGAAGGTCAGCGACCCGATCATCTTCGGTCACGTCGTGAAGGCGTTCTTCGCCGACGTGTTCGCGACCTACGGCACCCAGCTCGCCGAGGCCGGTCTGCGGCCGAACGACGGCCTCGGCTCGATCCTGGCCGGTCTCGCCGACGTGGCCGACGGCACCGCGATCGCGGCGGCCTTCGACAAGGCCATCGCCGAGGGGCCGCGCCTGTCGTACGTGAACTCCGACAAGGGCATCACGAACCTGCACGTGCCGAGCGACGTGATCGTCGACGCCTCGATGCCCGCCCTCGTGCGCAACGGGGGCAAGCTGTGGGGTCAGGACGGCGGGGAGGGCGACACGATCGCGGTCATCCCCGACTCGTCGTACGCCGGCGTGTACCAGGCCGTCATCGACGACGTGATCGCGAACGGCCCGCTCGACCCCGCCACGATCGGCACCGTGCCGAACGTCGGCCTCATGGCGCAGGCGGCCGAGGAGTACGGCAGCCACGACAAGACCTTCGAGATCGCGACGGCCGGTGTCGTGCAGATCCTCGACGGCGAGGGCAACGCCCTCATCGAGCACGAGGTCGAAGCCGGAGACATCTGGCGCGCCACGCAGACCAAGCACATCGCGGTCATGGACTGGGTGAAGCTCGCGGTCACCCGCGCCCGCGCGACCGGCGACCCCGCGGTCTTCTGGCTCGACGCGAACCGCTCGCACGACGCCCAGATCATCGCCAAGGTGCACCAGGGCCTCGCGCTGCTCGACACGCACGGCCTGACGCTCACGATCCTCGCCCCCGAGGAGGCCACGCGCTACACGCTCGCGCGCATGCGTCACGGACTCGACACCATCTCGGTCACGGGCAACGTGCTGCGCGACTACCTCACCGATCTGTTCCCGATCCTCGAGGTCGGCACGAGCGCCAAGATGCTCTCGATCGTGCCGCTGCTCGCCGGTGGCGGGCTGTTCGAGACCGGTGCCGGTGGTTCGGCGCCCAAGCACGTGCAGCAGCTCGTCGAGCAGAACTACCTGCGCTGGGACTCGCTCGGCGAGTTCTTCGCGCTGGCGGCCTCGCTCGAGCACTTCGCCGACCGCACGGGCAACGAGAAGGCCCGCGTCCTCGCCGAGACCCTCGACGCCGCGACCGGGACCTTCCTCGAGGAGGACCGCTCGCCCGGCCGTGCGCTCGGCACGATCGACAACCGGGGCAGCCACTTCTACCTGGGTCTGTACTGGGCGCAGGAGCTGGCGAAGCAGACGAAGGATGCCGACCTCGCGGCGGCTTTCGCCCCTGTCGCCGCTGCACTGACCGAGAACGAGGCGACCATCGTCGCCGAGCTCAACGCGGTACAGGGCTCGCCCGTCGAGATCGCCGGCTACTACCGTCCCGACGACGCGCTCGTCACGGCGGTCATGCGTCCGTCGGCCACCCTCAACGGGATCATCGACGCGCTGAACTGATCGCAGACAGGACGAAGGGGCGGATGCTTCGGCATCCGCCCCTTCGTCGTACCCGGGGCATCCCGGCTCAGTTGTGGACAGAGACCTCGAGGCCGACCGGCGACCAGTCGTAGACGTACTTCGCGAGGTCGATCGGAAGGTTGACGCAGCCGTGGCTCATCCGGTTGCCGTAGTTGTTGTGCCAGTAGGTGCCGTGGAACCCGATGTTGGTGGTGAACCAGGTGATGTACGGCACGTCCTCGGTGCAGTACGGGGCGCCCTCGTAGCAGCCCATGTCCTGCATACGGGTGTGCGCGAACACCTTGAACTCGCCCGTCGGGGTGGGCGTGCCGGGGAGGCCCGTCGACACCAGCCAGCTCTGGACGACCTTGTCGTTCTCATAGAGCGTGGCGGTCTGGCTGCTGAGGTTGATGTCGATGTGGCGGTAGAGGTTCACCGACTCGAACGGCACCTCGGACACCGCGAGCGGGAACACCCCGTCGCCCGCTTCGATCTTGGCGGCGACGTCGTCGGCGATGCCGGTCGTCTCGCCGATCGTGCGGCCGGTGACGCCCTCGGTCTCGGCGCGGAGCACGTTGCCGGCCGAGTCGACGATGTTGCTCGCGTTGACGGGAGCACGGTCGACGATCCCGGGCAGCAGGTCGACGGTCTTCTGGATCACGGCGGGGTCGGCCTCGATGGCGAGCTGACCGCCCTCGTCGGTGATCGTGAGCCACGATGCGACGACGTCCGCCGTGAGGGGCACAGTGCGTTCTTCGCCCACGTAGAACCCGGCGGTGCCGAGCAGCGTGTTCAGCGAGGCGGCGGTGCTCGCGGCGTCGTCGTCGGTGACGGCGGCCGCGGCTTCGGTCGGGTCGCCCGAGAACTCGACGTTCGAGCCCCCGGCGGCGACGGTGTCGATGATCGCGGCCGTGAGGGCGTCGACGTCGATCGCGGTGCCGGCTTCGGCGGGGGTCGTGACGTACGTTCCGCTGGCGGCGTCGAAGATCACGCCCGCGTCGGTGGGGTCGGCGAAGCTGGAGGGGACGGCCTCGCGCAGTGCGCTCGTGGCCGTTGCTGCGTCGAGGGTGATGTCGCCCGCGATCGGCTCGCCCATCCACGCGCCGAGGTTCCACATCGGGCGCTCGGCGAAGGCCTGCTCGCTGAGCGCTTCGCCGTCGAGGGCGATGCCGAGGTCGGCGCCGCTGAGCACCGTGCCGTCGCCGGCGCCGGTGAGCGTGATCTGCGTGTCGGCGAGGTGCGACTCGATCGCATCGTTCGCCGCCCCGGGGGTCATCCACCCGACGTTGATCCCGGCGACCGTGGTGCCGGGGGCGATGAGGATCATCGACGCGGCGCCCGCGCCGAGAGCCACGACACCGAGACCGAGCCCGATCCAGAGGCCGAGGCGTCGCTTCTTAGGGGCCGGCTCGTTGGGCGCCCACGCGAGGGGCTGCTCGCCCGTGGGCGGCTCGGAATCCGCCTCGGTCGGCGCTCCGTCGAGCGCTTCTGTCGCAGCCTCGTGAGTCGAGATCACATCCGTCACGAACTTCACCCCCCGGTTATCTAACGTGCCGTCTTTGACAAGAGTACCGGAGAGCGTATAACGGGGAGGCAACGGTCGCCCGTGGCCTCCCCGTGCGAATCACTCGACGATCGCGATGCCGTCGATCTCGACCAGCATCTCCTCGCGGGGCAGACCCGTGAAGACGGTGGTGCGCGAGGGCAGCACGCCGCTCGTGGTGTGCGCTTCGACGAACGCGCCGTAGGCGTCGTTCATGATCGGGAAGTCCTCGCGCTTGGTGAGGTACACGCGCAGCATCACGACGTCGTCGAAGGTCGCGCCGGAGGCCTCGACGATCGCCTTCACGTTCTCGAGCGTGCGGGTCGTCTGCGCCGCGACGTCACCGGGGTAGAGGTATTCGTTGGTCACGGCGTCGACCGGGCCCTGGCCGGAGACCTGGACGAAGGGGCCCTTGCGCACGCCCTGCGAGAAGGTGTGGGCGGGAGCGGGGGCGGCGTCGGTGGAGATACGGGTCTTCGCAGTCATGAGGCCAGCCTAGTAGCCTTGTTAGATGCCTCAACAAATTGCGGACGCCGTGGACGGAACCTCCGGAGAGGCCCTGGTGCTCAGCGCCGGGAAGGCCGCGGAGGGTCGGGTGCGTGTGTATCGCGGGGCGACCGTGGTCGACGGTACGGGGGCGGAACGCTTCGTCGCCGACGTCGCCGTCGAGGGTGCGCGTGTGGTCGCCGTCGTCCGGGACGCAGCAACCGGGGCGCGCCCGGTGCTGCCCGAGGGGGCCGTCGAGGTCGACGCCCGCGGACTCGTGCTCGCACCGGGATTCATCGACATGCACGCCCACAGCGACCTCGCCGTGCTCGCCGGCGCCGCGCACGACGCGAAGATCCTGCAGGGGGTCACGACCGAGGTCATCGGCCAGGACGGGCTCGGCTACGCGCCGCTCGACGATGCCACCGCGCCGGTGATCGCGGCGCAGATCGCCGGGTGGAACGGACCGACGACCGCGCCGTGGCGAACCGTCGCCGATCTGCTCGACGCGATCGACCGGGCATCCGTCGCGAACGCCGCGATGCTGGTGCCGCAGGGCAACCTGCGGATGATCGTGGTGGGTCACGAGAACCGCCCGGCGACGAGCGACGAGATCGCTCGGATGTGCGCGCTGCTCGCCGACTGCCTCGACGCGGGCGCCTTCGGCATGTCGAGCGGCCTCACCTACACGCCGGGGATGTACGCCGACACCGACGAGCTCGAGGCACTGTGCCGGGTCGTGGCCGAACGCGGCGGGTACTGGGCCCCGCACACGCGCAGCTACGGCGGATCCGCGCTCGACGCCTATCGGGAGGCGCTCGAGATCGGCCGACGCACCGGGTGTCCGATCCACCTCACGCACGCGACCATGAACTTCGCGCCGAACCGCGGGCGCGCCGACGAACTCCTCGATCTCGTCGACCGGGCGATCGCCGACGGTGTCGATGCGACCCTCGACACCTATCCCTACCTGCCGGGTGCGACGACGCTCGCTGCGCTCCTCCCGAGTCGACTCTCCGAGACCGGCTCGCTCCTGCGAACGCTCGCGGACCTCGACGACGCCGGACGCGAGCGGGTGCGGGTCGAGCTCGAGGAGATCGGCTGCGACGGCTTCCACGGGGAACGCGCGGACTGGACGCAGATCCAGATCTCCGGCACCGCGAACCCGGAGCTCGCCGACCTCGTGGGGCGCACCATCGCCGAGATCGCTGCGATCGAGGGTCGCCGCGCGGTCGACGTAGTGCTCGACACGATCATCGCGGATGCCGGGGCAACGGGCATCCTCATGCATATCGGCGACGAGGCCAACGTGCAGGCGATCATGCGCCACCCGCGACACACGGCGGGGAGCGACGGCATCCTGATCGGGGCGCGCCCGCACCCGCGCGGACGCGGCACCTTCGCCCGCTATCTCGGCCACTACGTGCGCGAGCTCGGCATCCTCACGCTCGAGGAGGGCGTGCGGCATCTGTCCGGCACACCCGCCCGGCGTCTCGGCCTCGATCGCGGCGATGCGCCCCGGGGCGTGATCCGAGAGCGGGCGACGGCCGACCTCGTGCTCTTCGACGCGCGGACGATCGCCGCGGGCGCCACGTTCGAGTCGCCGCTCGAGCCGCCCGTGGGCGTGGTCGAGGTGCTCGTCGGGGGAGTGCCGGTCGTCGAGGACGGCGCTGTCACGGGGGCCACCCCCGGCCGGGCGCTGCGCATGCCGCCGCCGCCCCACCGCGCGACCGTCCCCCGGGTCTCGGCGCACATCGACGAGAGCGCTCCGGGATTCCGGTGGTCCACGCGCACGCCGGTCGTCGGAGCGGACGATCTGGTCGCCTCGATCCGCCGCCTCGGCGGCGAGGAGTCCGCAGCGAACGCTGACGGCGCGGTTCGCGCCATCCGACTCCGCGTCGATGCGGCGCTGGCCGAGGAGCCCGATTCCGACAGGCGGATCGGCGCCGAGGCCTTCCGGTTGTCGGTCGAGTCCGACGGCGTCGAGATCGTCGGCGCCACACCGGCCGGCGTCTTCCGCGGCGCGACCGTGCTGCGTCAGCTGCGCGATCCCGATGCGGATGCGGATGCGGACGCCGTCATCCCCACCGGCGTCTGGGAGGGGGCTCCGGCCTACGCCTGGCGCGGGGCGATGCTCGACGTCGCCCGGCACTTCCGGCCGGCCGAAGACGTGCGCCGCCTCGTCGACCTCCTCGCCGATCACCATCTTTCCGTGCTCCACCTGCACCTCACCGACGATCAGGGCTGGCGCTTCGAGGTGCCCGGCTATCCCCGCCTGACCGGGATCGGCGCGCGGCGCGAGGCCACGCAGCGCGGTCACGGTCCGCTCGCGACCGTGGAACCGGGCGTGCACGAGGGTTTCTACACGCAGGCCGAGCTGCGGGAACTCGTCGCGTATGCGGCGGAGCGCTTCGTCACGCTGGTGCCGGAGGTCGAGCTGCCCGGTCACATCCAGGCGGCTCTCGCGGCCTACCCCGAACTCGGCAACGTCGACGTGGGCGAGGCGATCACCGGCGCCTGGGAGCGCTTCGGCGTGAATCCGCGCACGCTCGCGCCGACCGACGCGTCACTCGCCTTCGGGCGGGCGGCCATCGACGCGCTCTGCGACGTCTTCGACGCGGAGTGGATCGGCATCGGCGGTGACGAGGTGCCGGTCACCGAATGGGCGGAGAGTCCGGCGGCGCGGGCGCGCATGGCCGAGCTCGGCCTCGCCGACCCGCACGACGTGCAGCCCTGGTTCACCGCGCACTTCGCCGCCCATGTGCGCAGCCGCGGTCGCACCGCGCTCGCCTGGGACGAGGTGCTCGAGGGCGATGTGCCCGAGGGTGTGCGCATCCTCGCCTGGCGCGGACCCGTCGCGATGCGCGAAGCGGTGCGCCGCGGCATCCCGGTCATCGCCTGCCCCGACCTCGAGGTGTACCTCGACTACGCGCAGTCGGATTCGCCCGAGGAGCCGATCCGCGTCGGGCCGCCGTTGACCATCGAGCGCAGCTACTCGCTGCGGATCGAGGAGGGGGCGGTCGGCGGGCAGGCGAACGTGTGGACCGAGCATCTGCCGACGCGCGATCGTGTGGACTTCGCGATGTTCCCCCGCCTCGCGGCGATCGCCGAGCGCCTCTGGGAGGGGGGAGATCCCGCCCCGTTCGACGACTTCGCGCGCCGGCTCCCCACGCACTTGCGCCGCCTCGCGGCCGCCGGGGTGCGGTACCGTTCCCCTGACGGTCCTTCGCCCGCGCAGCGGCGACCCGGCGTTCCGGGCAAACCGATGACGATCGCGGCCCGGGAGCAGATCGTCGAGGGCCTCGTCGCACGCCTCGTGGAGCGGGCGGAGCGGGCTCTCGATGAGAGCGTCACACAGAAGTAACGTTTCGGTAACCTCGCGGACCCGCTCGGCGAGCGGGGTTGCGTAAATTATGTTCGTAAGGTCTACTAACAAACATGTCCGTGTCGGATGAACAGCGCCCCGCATCGTCGTCGGAGTACGTCGGTGCGAACGCGCATGCCTTCGGGCCCGGCCGCCACCTGCGGTCGCGGTCGAAGGTCCTCCCCGAGCACGCGCGCGGCCACAACCGCGCGCTCGTGCTGCAGACGCTGTACCACGCCGGCGCGATGAGTCGAGCGGACCTCTCGCGCGAGACGGGTCTCACCCGGGTCACGATCTCCGACCTCGTCGCCGAGTTCATCGCCGACGGGATCGTCATCGAGATGGGTGTGCGTGAGACCGCCGGTCCCGGCAAACCACCGATCCTCATCGACATCGACCGCGTCGGCCACCAGATCCTCGGGCTCGATCTCTCGGGCCCGCACGCGTTCATCGGGGCCGTGCTCAGCCTCGACGGCGACGTGCTCGAGCGCCGCGAGGTACCCCGACCCGAGTCGGCCGACGGCGACGCGGCCTACGCCGCCACGCTGGAGCTCGCTCGGTCGCTGGTCGCCGCCTCGACGCGCCCGCTCCTCGGCGTCGGCATCGGCACCCCCGGCGTCGTGCGCCCCGACGGCGTCGTGCTGAGCTCGCCGAACCTGGGCTGGACGAGCTTCCCGCTCGAGGCCAAGCTCGGCGCCGACCTCGATCTCCCTGTGCTCGCCCGCAACGACGCCAACGCCGCCGTGCTGGCCGAGTACACCTTCGGTGAGGCGAAGGCCGACTTCATGCTCATCAAGATCGGCCGCGGTGTCGGTGCCGGTCTCATCACCGGCAGCCAGCCGCTGCTCGGCAGCCGATTCGCCGCCGGCGAGATCGGTCACGTCACGGTCGGCACCGACGGCGGACCGCGCTGCGCCTGCGGCAAGGACGGATGCCTGGAGGCATGGCTCAGCGAGACGCGCCTGAGCGAGGCCGTCGCCGCCGACCCGTCCGCTCGCGACGAGATCCTCCGCGACGCCGGCACCCGCATGGCGATCGCTATCGCCCCGATCGTCGCCGCCCTCGACCTCTCGGAAGTCGTGCTCTCGGGCCCCGCCGACCTGCTCGACGGCATCCTCATCGACGCAGCCGTCGACACCCTGCACGCCCGCACGCTGGAAGGCGTGTTCGAGGACGCCCTCATCCGCCTCACCGCGCAGGACGACATCGTTCTCCGGGGAGCAGCGGTGATGGTGCTCTCGGGCCAGCTGGGAGTCTCGTGACCCGCACGACCCCGAGCCCCGGCATCCCGGAGCTCCCGACTCGTCGAGGCGCCGTCGAGACCGTCGGCCGCGCCGTGCGCGTCGGTCTCGACGTCGGCGGCACGAAGATCGATGCCGTCGCGGTCTCCCCGGCGGGCGAGATCATCGGACGCCTGCGGCGGCCCACCGGATGGGGCGACGACGCCGTGGTCGAGAGCATCGTGCTCGCCGTGCGTGCGCTGGCCGCGGAGAACGCGATCGCGATGGCCGACATCGGCTCGGTCGGCATCGGCATCCCCGGACTCGTCGACGTCGAGAGCGGGCGGGTCCTGCACGCCGTCAACCTCGGCGTCGAGTCGCTCGACCTCGCCGCTCGCGCCCAGGCCGAACTCGGCATCCCCTTCCGCGTCGAGAACGACGTCAAAGCCGCCGCACTCGGCGCGGCCGTGCTGCGTGGAGCGACCGGATCCATGGCCTACCTCAACCTCGGCACGGGCGTCGCGGCCGGCATCGTGATCGACGGTCGCATCCACCGCGGATCCCGTGGCACCGCCGGGGAGGTCGGGCACATCTCCGTGGACCCTCGCGGGCGCGTCTGCGGGTGCGGGCAGCGCGGCTGCATCGAAACGCTCTGCGGTGGCGGCGCGCTCGCCAAGGCCTGGGGCAGGCCCGGTGCGCTCCCGGTCAAGGACATCGTCGAGGCGGCCGATGCCGGCGACGCCGACGCGCTCCGACTCCGCGCCGACCTGCACCACGGGGGAGCGGCCGCCGTTCGCGTGCTCGTGCTCTCCGCGGATGTCGACACCGTCATCATCGGCGGCGGGCTTACCGCTCTCGGCCCGCGTCTGGAGGACGGCATCCGCTCGGCTCTGCAAGCGGATGCCGAGACGTCGCCGTTCATGCGGTCGCTCCACCTCGATGAGCGCATCGAGATGCTTCCCGCGGGGTCTCCCGCTGCCGCTTTCGGTGCCGCGCTCGTCGGCGCCGCCGTTCCCGAGAAGGAGATCGTGTTCCATGGCTGAGGTCGTCATCGTCGAGAACAAGGAAGCCGCCGGTTCCCTGGTCGCCACCGAGATCGTCGAGCTCCTCGACGCGCGTCCGGATGCCGTGCTGGGGCTCGCCACCGGGTCGACCCCGCTTCCCGTGTACGAGGCGCTGCGCGCTCAGCTCGCCGGTCGCGATCTGTCGCAGGTGCGTGGATTCGCGCTCGACGAGTACGTCGGAATCGACCCGCAGCACCCCGAGAGCTACCGCTCGGTCATCACGCGCGAGGTCGTCGAGCCGCTCGGGCTCGACCCCCGCCGCATCCACGTGCCCAACGGTGCGACGGAGACGATCCAGCACGCCGGTGACGACTACGAGGCCGCGATCGCCGCCGCCGGTGGTGTCGACCTGCAGATCCTCGGGATCGGAACCGACGGCCACATCGGCTTCAACGAGCCCGGCTCGTCGTTCGCCTCGCAGACCCGGGTGAAGACGCTCACGGCGCAGACCCGCGAGGACAACGCGCGCTTCTTCGACTCGATCGACGACGTGCCGATGCACTGCATCACGCAGGGACTCGGCACCATCCTCAAGGCGCGCCACCTCGTGCTGCTCGCGTTCGGCGAGGGGAAGGCCGAGGCCGTGGCCGCCGCGGTCGAGGGCCCGCTCACGGCGTCGCTGCCGGGTTCGGCCATCCAGCTGCACCCGCACGCGACCGTCGTCGTCGACGAGGCCGCCGCGTCGCGTCTCGCGCAGGCCGATTACTACCGGTACACGTTCGCGAACAAGCCCGCCTGGCAGGGCATCTGAGCGCGCTCGGACGGCCCGCGGGTCCGTGTCAACGCTGAGGCGTGTTCACCGCTGAGCCGGCCACGCCAGAGGCAGCAGGTGCTCCACACTGAGGGGAGCGAGGGGGAGCGCCGGCACGTCGTCGGGCGTGATCCAGCGCAGCTCTTCGAGCTCGGCCTGCACGCTCACCTCGCGCGGGTCGATCGTCGTGCGGAACGCGTCGGCGACCACCCGGTGGCCCGGTTCGTTCGCCGCCGCCGAGACGAACCGCCCGAGGGGTTCGATCGCGCTCTCGTCGAGCTCGAGTCCGAGCTCCTCGTGCAGTTCGCGCAGCAGCGTCTGCGCGGGCGTCTCGCCGTGCTCGGGCTTGCCACCGGGCTGCATGAAGCGCGTGGTGCCGCGCTTGCGCACGACGAGAACGCGCCCGGCGCCGTCGTCGATGATCGCCGCGCTCACGTGGATGTCAGGCATCGGGGGCGAACACCTTTCCGGGGTTGAGGATGCCGAGCGGGTCGAACACCCGCGCGATCTGCCGCTGCAGCTCCCACTGGTCTTCGCCGAGCTCCTCGGCGAGCCAGCGGCGCTTGAGGGTGCCGATCCCGTGCTCACCGGTCAGCGTTCCTCCGAGGGCGATCGCCGCGCGGAAAAGGTCATCCGCCGCCTGCCACACGTGCGCGGGCGTCTCGGCACCCGCGAAAAGGAAGTTGGGGTGCAGGTTGCCGTCTCCCGCATGTGCAACGGTGGGGATCGTGAGCCCGTACTGCCGCTCGATGCGCGCGATCTCGTCGAACATGGCCGGCATCGCACTGCGCGGCACCGAGACGTCTTCGATGAGGGCGGTGCCCAGCGATGCCATCGCCTGGTGCATCGACCGGCGGATCGCCAGCAGGCGCTCGCCCTCGACGGGATCGTGCGTCAGAGCGACCGTGCCGTCGTGCGCGCTCAGGATCCCGGCGATCGCCTCGGCCTCCTCCTCGGAGGCGGGGCCGTCGGTCTGGATGGTGAGCTGCGCGGCGCCCGGCGTGGGGGCGGGGAGATCGAGGACGGTGTGCACGGCGGCGAGGCTCGCGGCATCCATCAGTTCCATGATCGCGGGCTGTGCGCCGGAAGCGGTCACGGCGGCAGAGGCGGTCGCGGCGCGGCGGACGTCGGGGAACGTCGCGGCGATCGTGCAGACCGTACCGACCACGCGGCGGCGCAGTTTGAGCGTGGCGCCGACGACCACGCCGAGCGTGCCCTCCGAGCCGATCACGAGCGAGGTCAGGTCGAGACCGGTGACGCCCTTCACGCTGCGGTGGCCGAGATGCAGCAGACGGCCGTCGGCCAGGACGAGGTCGACTCCCAGCACGGCATCGCGCACCACACCGTACTTGGCGCACAGTAGACCGCCCGCGCCGGTGGCGATGTTGCCGCCGACCGTCGAGATCTCGCGACTCGCGGGATCGGGGGCCCACCACACGCCGTGCTCGGCGAGCAGACGGTTGAGATCGGCGTTCAGGATGCCGGGTTCGACCACGGCGAGAAGGTCGTCGGGGCGCACCTCGAGCACCGCGGTCATGCGGGCGGTGGAGAGGACGATCTCCCCGTCGCCGGCGTTCGCGGCTCCGGCGAGGCCGGTGCCGGCGCCCCGCACGACGACGGGGGTGCGCGTGGCGGTCGCGATGCGCATCGTCTCCTGCACGTGCGCGACCGTCTCGGCGTGGACGATGGCGAGGGGGCGCCCCTCGGCGGCGTGGCCGGAGCGGTCGGCTCTGGCCTCCTCGAGCGCAGCCGTGCCCGTGTCGACGAGATCGCCGAGGGCCGCTGTCAGCTGCGCGACGACGCTCATCCGAGTGCGCGTCGTCCGCTGATGAGACCGGTGACGATCGCGACGAGGGCGAAGGCCGAACCGATCAGTGCCTGATCCATCGACCACCAGGCGATCGTGACGCCCACGTAGATGAGCAACTCGACCGCGGCGCGCAGGAACGGGTGCACCCGCAACACGGGGCGCGGTGAGAGGAACAGGGCCCAGACGAGGATCACGACGACCGGGGCGCCGATGCCGACCACGATGCTCCAGGGGAGATCCCAGGTCGCGAAGCCCCAGAGGGCGAGTGAGGCGACGGCCACCACCAGCACCACGGCACGGATGACGTCGATGACCGTGATGACGGGGCGCTCGACGCCGGGTACGGGGGTGGGATCCTGGGGCATGGATCCAGTCTATTCGGCGGGAACCGGCTCCTCGTCCGGTACCACGACGACCTCGGGGGTCACCGCGGTGTCGACCCGGGCATCCGTCTCGGCGGGGGCGGTCTCCGGTGCCGGCTCTTCCTCGGCGGGAGCCGGCGCGGTGACTTCGGCGGGAGCCGGCGCGGTGACTTCGGCGGGAGCCTCTTCGGGCGCGGGAGCCTCCGCCGGGACGGACTCCTCGGGGGACGTCTCCGTCTCATCGACCGGACCGCCGTCATCGACAAGACCGCACGGCACTTCCCAGGGACTGATCAGAGAGCTCAGGGGCACCGGTGTCGACCGCTCGTCGCTCTCCACCCTCGTTCCGTTCGCGTCGACGTAGTACACGAGGGAGACGCTGCCCAAGAACATCTGAGCGAGGTCCGGTCGCAGCTCCACGGTCCCGGTGCCCTGAGCGTCGAGCGCACCCGGACTCGTTCCACCGGTGTCGCCGCTGAGATACGGCTGCACGTTGGCGCCTGGTGCTCCCTCGATCCGGAGCGTGTACACGGTGATCTCGATGATCTGTCCGTCGTCCGGCGGCAGGCAGCTTACCGAGGCGCCCGTGACCGTCGGGGTGCCGGAGGGCAGGGCGACGGGGTCCGTCGGAGTGGGAGTCGGAGTGGGAGTGGGAGTGGGAGTGGGAGTGGGAGTGGGAGTGGGAGTCGGAGTGGGCTCGGGATCCGTGTCGACCCCGGAGTCGGGCGACGGCCGCGTCGGAGTCGTGGCGACGGGCGCCACCGGGACGTCCGTGCCGGTGTCGGTATCCGTCTCGTCGTCGGCCACCGGGGGAACGGTTTCGTCCTTCGGCTTCTCGACGGGCTCGTCGAGTTCGTCGTCCACGGGTTCGGTGCTCATCGACGCGTCGGGCCCTATGTCCGAGGAGATCGACGACGAATCGGAGTCGCCGGCACTCGGCAGTGACGTCGACGGGTTCGCCCCGGCCAGGCCGGGGATGATCGTCGCCGCGGCGACGACACCGGCCACCACGAGAGCGGCCGAACCGGCGCCGACGAGGGCGCCCATGCCCGACAGCATCCCGCCGGATGCTCCGCCCGAACCGCCGGCGCCACCGCCGGCCGACCCGCCGGCACCACCGCCGGCCGACCCGCCTGCTCCGCCGGCTCCCGCGCCGCCGGCGGTCGTTCCCGCCGCGAGGGCGCTGGATCCGCCGTCGCCGGCGACCACGCCGCCGGGGATGCCGGAGGGCATGGCCGCGAGAGCGACGATCGGTGCGCCGCCGCCCTGCAGGGTCGCCAGGTACCCCGCGGCGCCCGTGACGCCGAGCACGAGGGGGAGCAGCACGAGTGCGAGGCGCTTGGAGACGTCCTTCGCCTCGGCGGCCACGATCATGCAGCGGGCGCACTCGTCGAGGTGCGCCTCGATGCGACGGTGGTCACGTGATCCGAGGTTGCCGCGCGAGTAGGCACCGAGGTGCTCGATCGTCCACTGGCACTCCGAGCCGGGGGCCGAGCTGCGCAGGTGCGCCTGGATCCACGCCTCGCGCAGACCCTCGCGCGCGCGGAATGCGAGTTGCGACACGGCTCCCGACTTCATGCCGAGGAGCGGCGCGACCTCGTTCGGACGCATCTGCTCGATCTCGGTGTACCAGAGCACTTCCTGCCAGCGCGTGGGGAGGCTGCGGAACGCCTGCGCGGTGAGGCTGCGATCGAGGGCGTCGTTCGAGGCCTGGTCGGTGCTGTCGGGGTCGGCGACCGTGTCGAGCTCGTCCATCGCGTCTTCGCGACGCGAGCGCCCCCAGGCGGCGGCCGTGTTGCGGATGCTGGTGAAGAGGTAGGCGCGGAACGAGCCGTTGGGCCCTCCGCCCTTCACGATCGCCTGGTAGATGCGGGTGTACGACTCCTGCACGAGGTCGTCGGGATCGATCGACGAGGTGACCGAGCGCGCGACCGCGATCCCCGAGGGGTAGTGACGACGCCAGAGTTCTCCGAACGCCCCCGTGTCACCCGAGCGGGTGCGGAGGATGAGGTCTGCGTCGGCGATCGTGTCGTCGATGTGAGGAGTGTTCTCTTCGTGCACTGTGATCCCTCGGTCGTGGGGCACGGGTGTGTGCCTTCACAGAGTGAGACGCGCGATGGGCCGGATCATCACGCGAGTTCTCCATTCTCTCTCGGAACTCGCGTGAGGGCCAGCCCTCGAACAACTCCGCGGTGGAAAAAGTTTGCAGGAGAAAAGCCAGGTCAGAGGTGATTACTTGCGAGCTTCAAAACTTTCTTCAGATTTTTTCCCCGGTTCGCGTAATGAATCGGGCCGCACGTCGTCTCATCTGTAGAGACAGCCACGACGAACTCCACCGGGGGGCGGGGTTCGGGCTCCGATGCAGGGGGTTCACGCATCGGTCGGGCGGGTCGAGAGCCTCGGGGGAGGAGTTCTCGGCCCCCCTCTCTACGTGGGGGAACCCGAGGGTGCCGATCCGGGGGGATCGGCACCCTCCACTCCCTCCGAGCGAAGGACCTAGGCCCTGCGGGGCCGCTCCCCGACCCACACGCGCGCGACGCGCAGTTCTGCATCGAGCAGCACGGCATCGCCCACCATTCCGGTGCGCAGCGCGCCGAGCTCCGAGGCGAAGCCCACGGCCCCGGCCGGCGTCTCGGTGAGCGCACGCACCACGTCGGCGAGTGCGACGCCCGCGGCGACCGCGCGCCGCAGAGCCTCGTCCTGGGTGAGCGTCGAGCCGGCGATCGCCCCCGTCTCGACGGTGCGGGCGATGCCGCTCTCGACCGTCACGCTCACGGCGCCCAGGTCGTAGTGGCCGTCCGCGCTCCCTGCGGCCGCCATGGCGTCCGTGATCAGGGCCACACGCGCAGGGGCGGCGTCGAACACGAGCTTGACCACGCGCGGGTCGAGGTGCACGTCGTCGGCGATCGCCTCGAGAACCACGCGGTGATCCGCCGCAGCGGCGAGCACGGGTCCCGGAGCGCGGTGGTGGATGCCGGGCATCGCATTGAACGCATGGGTGAGGATCGACGCCCCCGCCTCGAACGCGGCGACCGCCATGTCGGCATCCGCATCGGTGTGGCCGACGGCCGCTGCCGTGCCGGCTGCGACGATCCGGCGGACCGCATCGAGCCCGCCGGGAAGCTCCGGGGCGATCGTGATCTGACGGATCGTTCCCCGACCCGCGGTGAGCAGCCGGTCGACGTCGTCGGGCAGCGGTTCGCGCAGAAGCGACGGGTCGTGGGCGCCGTGGTGCCCCGGATCGAGGAACGGCCCCTCGAGGTGCGAGCCGAGGATGTCGGCATCCGTCTGCATGAGGTCGGCGATCAGTGCGGCCCCGCGTGCGAGCTCGTCGAGCGGAGCCGTCACCAGCGACACCACGGCGCGGGTCGTGCCGTGCGAGCGATGCAGATCGCGCGCGATCCGGATGGAGTCGACGCCGTCGTCGAACGACGCGCCGGCGCCGCCGTGCCCGTGCATGTCGACGAAGCCGGGCGTGAGAAGCGCTCCGGGGCCGGCGACGGATGCCGCGTCGACGACCTCGTCTGCGGGTGCCCAGTCGGCGCCCGTTCCGCGCGAGGCCACCCGGCCGCCGTCGAAGCGCACCCAGGCGTCCTCGACGATCTCGCCACGGTCCACGACGCGCGCGGAGTGGACGATCAGGCTTCCCGTGGCTGCGGGGTGGACGCTCATCGATCGCTCCAGGGGATGTCTGCGGTGGGGTGGAATCGGGTGCCCTCAGCCTTCCACAGCGGCGCCAGGGCACCGAGCCGCTCGCGGAACGACGACCAGTCGCGCCCCTCGCCGTGCTGCGGCGACCACGCGATCTCGGCCTCCGCGGCGGCGCGCGGGAAGACGAGCGACTCGACATCGTCGATCGTGCGCGTGGTCTCGGACCACAGCGGCGCCTCGGTGCCGAGGATCGCCGCGTCGGGCACGTCGAGCACGGCGGTGGGCTCCCACTCGTAGGCGGTTCGCACATCGATCACGCCGGCCCAGGTGAGGCCGAGCGGGAAGTCCTCGTCGTACTTCATGTCGAGGTAGGTGGCATCCGCGGCCGACATGATCAGCGCTCCGCCGCGCTCCACGAAGTGCGCGGCCTCGGCGGCGTGCGAACCCGTGGGCGCCTTCATGCCCCAGTACTGCCCGATCGTGCCCTCGGCGATGCCGGTGGCGGCGCCCATCTCGTGCCAGGCGACGGGGATCTTCCCGGCGTCCACGACGATCTGCGTCGCGCGCTCGGCGAAGTGGTCGAAGTCCTCCTGCGACGTGCCCAGCGACTCGTCGCCGCCGATGTGGAGGTAGGGCCCCGGGGTCATCTCGGCGAGCTCGCGCACGACGTCGCGCACGAAATCGTAGGTGCGCTCCTCGCGGATGCGCACGCTCGAATGACCGACGCCCCAGCCGAGGTACGTCTCGCCGGCGACGGGCAAGGGCTGCCCCAGGGTCTCGGACTGCGCGACGAGGGCGTCGTTCAGCACCGGCTCCTCGACGAGCTCGGGGTAGGCGACGCCGACCGCGTGGGTGTGGCCCGGCAGATCGATCTCGGGGATCAGCACCATGTGCCGCGACGCCGCGTGGGCGACGATCTCGCGATAGTCGTCCTTCGTGTAGAAACCGCCGCGGTCGCCTCCGGCCGACGTCGCCGACGACCGCTCGGTGAGCAGCGGCCAGGAGTCGATGTGCACCCGCCAGCCCTGATCGTCGGTGAGGTGCAGGTGCAGGCGATTGAACTTGAGTGCGCTGGTGGCGTCGATGAACCGTTTCACCTCGGCGACGTCGAAGAAGTGGCGCGCGACGTCGAGCATCACGCCGCGGTGCGTGAAGCGCGGAGCGTCGTCGATCTCGACGTGCGGGATGCTCCAGCCCCCGTCGTCGTCGCGCAGCAGTTGCAGCAGGGTCTGCACGCCGTAGAACAGTCCGGCCTCGTCGGCGCCGATGATCTCGGCGTGTCTGCCGACCGACAGACGGTAGCCCTCGGATGCCGCGGCGTCGGCGTCGAGGCGCAGCACGATGTCCCCGGGGGCGGCGACCTGATCCGGCTCATCGGTGGAGGCGAGGAGAGGGGTGCCGCGTCGAGCGGCCGCGGCGGTCAGGACGTCGATCGCGGGGGAGGAGCCGTGCACGCGCGTCGTCGCGGTGATCGGCATCCGTCCCTCGTGCACGACGGCAGCGGCGGGCACCGGAACGAGCGGAAGCTGAAGTGTAAAGACCATGAACAAACCCTAGCCGCGCGGCGGGGAGTCGACCAGGGGGAATCCGCTATGCTCGTTCTGTCGCGACTGGCGTCTGGGTGGGGTACCACCGGGGAGCGACCGACCACGGAATTCGACCGCGCGCCTGGGCCGATGAGAACACCCTTCGAATCCGTCGTCAGAGGAGCCCGTCATCATGACCGACCGTTACTTCAACGCCCCGCTCGCCGAGGTCGATCCCGAGATCGCCGAAGTGCTCGACCGCGAGCTGAAGCGTCAGCAGACCTTCCTCGAGATGATCGCGTCCGAGAACTTCGTACCCGTCTCGGTGCTGCAGTCGCAGGGCTCCGTGCTCACGAACAAGTACGCCGAGGGCTACCCCGGCCGTCGCTACTACGGTGGCTGCGAAGAGGTCGACGTCGCCGAGGAGCTCGCGATCTCGCGTGCGAAGAGCCTGTTCGGTGCCGAGTACGCGAACGTCCAGCCGCACTCCGGCGCCTCGGCCAACGCCGCCGTGCTGCATGCGATCGCCCGCCCCGGCGACACGCTGCTCGGCCTCTCGCTCGACCAGGGCGGCCACCTCACTCACGGCATGAAGATCAACTTCTCGGGCCGTCTCTACGACATCGTCGCCTACGGTGTGAACCCCGAGACCTCGGTGATCGACATGGACGAGGTGCGTCGTCTCGCGATCGAGCACAAGCCGAAGGTCATCATCGCCGGCTGGTCGGCCTACCCCCGCACGCTCGACTTCGCGGCGTTCCGTGCGATCGCCGACGAGGTCGGCGCACTGCTCTGGGTCGACATGGCGCACTTCGCCGGTCTCGTCGCCGCGGGCCTGCACCCCAACCCGGTGCCCCACGCCCACGTCGTCTCGTCGACCGTGCACAAGACGATCGGCGGGCCCCGCTCGGGCTTCATCCTCACGAACGACGCCGACATCGCCAAGAAGATCAACACGGCGGTGTTCCCCGGCCAGCAGGGCGGCCCGCTCATGCACGTGATCGCCGCCAAGGCGACCGCGTTCAAGCTCGCCGCGACCCCCGAGTTCGCCGAGCGTCAGCAGCGCGTGCTGCGCGGCGCCTCGCTGATCGCCGAGCGCCTCTCGCAGCAGGACGTGAAGGATGCCGGCATCGCCGTGCGCTCCGGTGGCACCGATGTGCATCTCGTTCTGGTCGACCTGCGTGACGCCGAGATCGACGGCAAGCAGGCCGAAGACCTGCTGCACGACATCCACATCACGGTCAACCGCAACGCCGTGCCGAACGACCCGCGTCCGCCCATGGTCACCTCGGGTCTGCGTATCGGCACCCCGGCGCTCGCCACCCGCGGGTTCGGCGACACGGAGTTCACCGAGGTCGCCGACATCATCGCGCTGGCGCTGCAGCCGGGTGCCGACGTCGAGGCTCTCCGCGCCCGCGTCGACGCGCTCGCCGCCGGCTTCCCGCTCTACCCGGACCTGCAGCAGTGACCGCGGTCGTCCTCGACGGCAAGGCGGCATCTGCCCAGATCAAGGCCGAGCTGACCGAGCGCGTCGCCGCGCTGCGCGCCCGCGGGATCACCCCGGGCATCGCCACGGTGCTCGTCGGCGCCGACCCCGCGTCGCAGCTGTACGTGGGCATGAAGCACCGGCAGTCCGAGGCGATCGGGATGAATTCGATCCAGCGCGAGCTGCCGGCCGATGCCACGCAGCAGGACGTCGAGGCGCTGATCGACGAGCTCAACGCCGACCCCGACTGCCACGGCTACATCGTGCAGCTGCCGCTGCCGAAGCACCTCGACACCGATGCGATCCTCGAGCGGATCGACCCGGCGAAGGATGCCGACGGCCTGCACCCGACGAACCTGGGTCGCCTGGTGCTCAACGTCAACAGCCCGATCCACACGCCGCTGCCGTGCACGCCGCGCGGTGTGATCGAGCTGCTGCTGCGCAATGACTACGACCTGAAGGGCAAGCACGTCGTGGTCGTCGGCCGCGGCGTCACGATCGGCCGATCGATCGGGCTGCTGCTCACGCGCCGCGACATCAATGCCACGGTCACGCTCACGCACACGGGCACGGTCGACATGCCGCGCTACCTCCGCGAGGCCGACGTGATCGTCGCCGCCGCGGGCGTCGCGCACCTCATCCGTGCCGAGGACGTCAAGCCCGGCGCGGCCGTGCTCGATGTGGGTGTGACCCGCACGACCGACCCCGAGACGGGTAAGAGCGTCGTCTCCGGCGACGTGCACCCCGACGTGGCCGAGGTCGCGGGCTTCATCTCGCCGAACCCGGGCGGCGTCGGACCGATGACCGTCGCGCTGCTCATGACGAATGTCGTCGAGGCGGCGGAGCGGCTGGTCTAGTCCGTTCGACGACATCTCGCAGAACGGCAGAACCTCGCAGCCGATCCCCGGATCCGCTGCGAGGTTCTGCGTATCCGCGAGGGGCTGCCGTCAGCGCCGGCGCACGCGTGCGTGCACGGTGTCGTAGACCTCGGCGGCCTTCGCCTGCAGCTTGTCGTCGATCTGGTCGTAGATCATCCACCCGACGAGCAGCAGGAGCGGCGGGATCACGTAGCCCCAGAACCCGCGCGCATCGACCCCGCTCAGCCACACCGTGAGCGCCCAGACGATCAACTCGACGAGGTACACGAGCAAGTACTGGACGACCTTCTCGCCGACCTTCGTGCGATCGGCGGCCGACTTCGCGGCCGAACGTCGGAAGGCGGCTGCGAGCGTCGGCTTCACGAACAGCGCGGCGAGGGTGAGGATGATCGCCGCCCAGAGGGCGTGCCATCCCACTGAGACGCCACGCAGCAGCAGTCCGATCAGGAGCAGGACCACCACGTTGAACACGTAGAGCGACCCGAACCGCACGATTGCCTTCTTCATGGGATCAGAATCCCACAGCGCGTGCGGAGAGCGCATCCCCGGCGCGACCGGGGAGGGTGTCAGCGCTGGCCGCCGAGCGAGCTCTGCAGGTTCGAGATGCGGGCGTGCTCGTCGAAGCTGAAGGTGGCGGAACCGGTCGCGTCGACGACGGTCGCCCCTGAGAACGCCTCGTCGGTCCAGGTCAGGGTCCAGCCGGCGAGGCGGGCGAGATCCCACACCGAGGTGCGTGCGTCGGACAGGGCGACGCTCGCGAGCATGCGTGGCATCACGATCATGGCGTCGGCCACGGTGAGCGGCGGCAGCGGAGCATCGAGCAGGAAGACGGCGCGGGTGCCGCCTCCGACGGGGGCCGAGTAGTAGGGGGAGCGGCCGGTGAGCTCCACGGCGACGCCGCCGACGGTGTGCGCGGCCGCGGCGATCCAGTCCTCGTCGCCCGAGGCATCCGCGGGGAAGGGGACCTCGGCGGAGGTGAGCTCGGCGATGCCGTGTTCCTCGCCGTAGCCGCGCAGCTGCGCGGCGACACCCTGCGGGTCGCCCTGCGGGTGCGCCCATGCCCAGAGCATCGAGCGCGGTCCCGGAGCGATCGTGGCGATCAGGTGCGCACGCGTGGCGAGCTGACGCGAGGGGTCGGCGTTCGCCGTGAAGGTGAGGGTGCCCGCCGTCATGTCGGCGTCCCAGCGATGCTCGCCCAGAGCATCGGCGGCGGCCGAGAGCTGGTCCTGGCGGATCACGGAGTAGAGGGCGGCACGATCGGCGAGAGGCTGGAGCGCAGCGAAGGTCATGCCAACAGTTTCGTGGCTGAGCCTATGAATCCGCCACTCAGTAGCTCTGTTTCTCCCCGCGGGTCCGAGCGTCAGGACCGTCCGAGGCGATGAACCGCGCGGCGAGAGCCTCGGATGCCCGCGCGAGCAGCGCCACATCGGCACCGACCGCCACGAAGTCGGCGCCGGCGGCGAGGTACGCCTCCGCTGCGACCGGGTCGAAGGCGTTCACCCCGACGGGCGTTCCCGCCGCCTTCGCCGCGGCAAACACGCGCTCGACCGCGGCCACGACATCCGGATGGGTCTGCTGACCCAGCAGGCCCATCGAGGCCGAGAGGTCGGACGGGCCGACGAACACGGCGTCCACCCCGTCGACGGCCGCGATCTCGGCCGCGGCCTCGACACCGGCGGTCGTCTCGATCTGCACCGTCAGCGACGTGTGCCGGGCCGATTCGCGCAGGTAGTCGTCGATACGGTTCCAGCGCGCGCTACGGGCCAGCGCGCTGCCCACACCGCGCACGCCGTGCGGCGGATAGCGGGTGGCGGAGACCGCGGCGCGCGCCTCCTCGGCGGACGACACCATCGGCACGATCACGTTCTGCGCGCCGAGATCGAGGATCTGCTTGAGGGCCACGACATCGTTGGCCGGTGCGCGCACGACCGGTGCCACCGGATACGCGGCGACCGCCTGCAGCTGCAGGAGCACCGACTCGAGCGTGTTGGCGGAGTGCTCCATGTCGATGAGCAGCCAGTCCAGGCCGGAGCCGGCGGCGACCTCGGCGAGCAGCGGGCTGCCGGAGCACACCCACATGCCGACGAGCGGACGATCGGATGCCGCGAGTCGGTCGCGGAAGCTCGGGTCTAGACGAAGCGGCATGCGATCGTTCCCATCGGTCCGTAGTCGCACAGCACCTCGTCGCCGCGCGACACCCACATCGGGCGTGTGAACGATCCTGCCAGGATGATCTCGCCGGCTTCGAGCCGCGCGCCGTGCTGGGCGAACTTGTTGGCGAGCCAGGCGACGCCGGTCGCCGGGTGGCCGAGGACTCCCGCTGCGACCCCCGTCTCCTCGATCTCGCCGTTGCGGGAGAGCACGCCGGGCACCCAGCGCAGATCGATCTCGTCGGGCCGCTTGCGCACCGAGCCGAGCACCATCGCCCCGTAGGCGGCGTTGTCGCTGATCGTGTCGACGATCGTGCGGCCCTCGAGCTCGATGTGCGAGTTCAGCACCTCGAGTGCGGGGACCGCGTAGTCGATCGCCGCGAGCGCGTCGTCGAGCGTGCAGTCGGGGCCTTCGAGCGGATGTCTCAGAACGAACGCGAGCTCGACCTCGATGCGCACGTTCGAGAAGTGGTCGACCGGAATCTCGGCGCCGGATTCGTAGACGGTGTCGTCGAACATCACCCCGTAGTCGGGTTCGGTGATGCCCGTGGCCTGCTGCATCGCCTTGGAGGTCAGCCCGATCTTGCGACCGACGAGCGTGCGGCCCGCGGCGAGCTGCGTATCGCGCCACACGCCCTGGATCGCGTAGGAGTCCTCGATGGTGGCCCCGGGCCAGCGCGCCGTGATCCGTGGGATCACCGTGTGCTCCCGATCGGCCTCGGCCAATTCCGCGGCGATCTGCGCGATCACCTCTGCTGACAGCATCCGCATCTCCTACAGCTGGTGGCCGAGCTTGTACTCGCCCTGCTTGTACTCGGGCATCGAGCTCTCGCCCTCGTCCGGGCGCGTGTACGAGAAGCCGTCGGCGCCGATCGTCACGGCCATCTCGGAGCTGTCGGTGCGGGGGATCACGGGCTGCGGATTGCCATCGAGGTCGAGCACGAGCGAGGCCTCGGTGTACCAGGAGGGCACGACCGGGTTGCCCCACCAGTCGCGGCGCTGGTTGTCGTGCACATCCCACGTGATGACGGGGTTGTCGGGGTCGCCGGTGTAGTAGTCCTGCGTGTAGATCTCGACGCGGTGACCGTCGGGGTCGCGCAGGTAGAGGTAGAACGCGTTCGAGACGCCGTGGCGGCCGGGGCCGCGCTCGATCGCGTCGGAGCGGCGGAGGGCGCCGAGCTTGTCGCAGATCGCGAGGATGTTGTGCTTCTCGTGCGTGGCGAAGGCGACGTGGTGCATGCGCGGTCCGTCTCCGCCGGTCGCTGCGGTGTCGTGCACGGTGGGCTTGCGGCGCATCCACGCGGCGTACACGGTGCCCTCGTCATCCTGGATGTCCTCCGTGACGCGGAAGCCGAGGTCCTGGTAGTGCCGCACCGCCCGGGGCACGTCGGGGGTGACCTGGTTGAAATGGTCGAGGCGCACGAGCTCGCCCGGGGTGTGCAGGTCGTAGCGCCACGACAGGCGCTCGACGTGCGTGGTCTCGAAGAAGAACTCGTAGGGGAAGCCGAGCGGGTCGACCACGCGCACCGAGTCGCCGATGCCCTCTACGAAACCGTTCGGCTCGCGGCGCACGTCGCAGCCGAGCTCGGTGTAGAAGGCGACAGCGCGGTCGAGATCCTCCGCTGCGCGCACGCGGTACGAGAACGCGGCGACGGCGGCGATCGGGCCCTGGCGCAACACGAGGTTGTGGTGGATGAACTCCTCGGTCGAGCGCAGGTAGATCGCGTTCTCGTCCTCGGCGGTCACGTAGAGCCCGAGCACGTCGACGTAGAACTGGCGCGAGGCGGCGAGATCGGTGACCACGAGCTCCATGTAGGCGCAGCGCAGGATGTCGGGCGGCGTGCTGGTCGGTGTCGCGACCGGGTTGTCGGAGTGGATCGGTGCCTCCTGCGACACGTAGTAGCCGGAGGAGGTGAGCGTTTTCTGCGTCTTGTCGGTCATGTCAGCGTCCTTGCTGTCGATTCCTGCGTGACAGGAGGGGGTCAGTTCTTGCCGAAGGTGGGGTTGTGGGCGCCGCCGAGCGTGATGTGCACGCTCTGCTGGTCGGTGTAGAAGTCGATCGAGCGGTAGCCGCCCTCGTGGCCCAGACCCGAGGCCTTCACCCCGCCGAAGGGGGTGCGGAGGTCGCGCACGTTGTTGCTGTTCAGCCACACCATGCCGGCCTCGACCGACTGCGCGAAGTTGTGGGCGCGCTTCAGATCGTTGGTCCAGATGTAGGCGGCGAGGCCGTACTTCGTGTCGTTCGCGAGCGCGAGCGCCTCGTCGTCGGAGTCGAAGGGGGTGATCGCGACGACAGGGCCGAAGATCTCCTCCTGGAAGATCCGCGCGTCGGGGGCGACATCGGCGAAGACGGTCGGTGCGACGAAGTTGCCCTCGTCGAATCCCTCGGGGCGTCCGCCGCCGGCGACGAGGCGGCCCTCGCTCTTGCCGATCTCGACGTAGCTCATCACCTTGTCGTAGTGCTCGGGGTGCACGAGCGCGCCGACCTCGGTCGTCGGGTCGTGCGGGTAGCCGACCTTCACACGCTTCGCCTGCGCGGCATAGCGTTCGACGAATTCCTCATAGATCGAGCGATCGACGAGGATGCGCGATCCGGCGGTGCAGCGCTCGCCGTTGAGCGAGAAGACGCCGAAGATCGTCGCGTCCACCGCGGCCTCGAGATCGGCGTCGGCGAAGACCACGGCGGGCGACTTGCCACCGAGCTCCATCGACAGGCCCTTCAGGAAGGGGGCGGCGTTGCCGAAGATGATCTGCCCGGTGCGGCTTTCGCCCGTGAACGAGATGAGGGGGACCTCCGGATGCTTCACCAGGGCGTCTCCGGCATCCTCACCGAGTCCGTTGACGAGGTTGAAGACGCCCTGCGGCAAGCCGGCCTCCTCGAAGATTCCGGCCCAGAGCGACGCCGACAGGGGGGTGAACTCGGCGGGCTTGAGCACCACCGTGTTGCCGGTCGCGAGCGCGGGGCCGAGCTTCCACGACTCGAGCATGAAGGGCGTGTTCCACGGCGTGATGAGTCCCGCGACGCCGATCGGCTTGCGGTTGACGTAGTTCATCTGCCGACCGGGCACCTTGAAGGCGTCGTCGGACTGCGCGACGATCAGGTCGGCGAAGAAGCGGAAGTTCTCGGCCGCGCGACGGGCCTGACCCAGCGCCTGCGTGATCGGGAGACCCGAGTCGTAGGACTCCAGTTCGGCGAGGCGGGCATCACGCGACTCGACGATGTCGGCGATGCGGTGCAGCACGCGCGAGCGCTCGCGCGGGAGCATCCGCGGCCAGGGGCCCTCGTCGAAGGCGCGCTTCGCCGCAGCGACGGCGCGCTCGATGTCGGCTTTCTTGCCCGCGGATGCCGTCGTGTAGGTCTTGTTCGTGACGGGGTCGAGCACGTCGAAGGTGTCGCCGTCGACCGAGTCGACGAAGGCTCCGTCGATGTAGTGCTGGATGTGGTCGGGCAGGTCGGCGGGGATGCGCGGATCGGTCATGACGGGTCTCCGGTCGTCGGGGTGGTACGGCTGTGCAGTGCGTCGAGGAACGCGTCCATCGTGCGCCAGCGGTGATTGCGGGCGGCGAGTTCGATCTCGAGCGGATCGGCGCCCGCTCGGATGAGGTCGAGGATCTGGGTGTGCTCCTCGACGGAATGCTGGGCTCGGCCGGGGATCGACGCGAAGGTCGAATCGCGGATGCCGGAGAGCCGCGACCACCCGCGATGGACGAGGTCGAGCAGATCCGGGTTCGGGCATGGCTCGAACAGCACGGAGTGGAACTGCCGGTTGAGCTCGGTGAACGCGTGGGCGTCGAGGTGGTCGAGCATCCGGGCCATGCGCTCGTTGATGCGGGCCGCCTCGTCGAGGGCATCATCGTCGAGCAGCGGGGCGGAGAGGGCGGTCGCCGATCCCTCGACGATGCCCAGAGTCTGCATCGTGTGGGCGTACTCGCTCTCGTCGACGAGGGTGACGCGGGCACCGACGTTGCGCTCGAAGGTGACGAGCCCTTCGGCCTCGAGGCGACGGATGGCTTCACGCACGGGCACGACGCTCATCTTCAGATCGTCGGCGATCGAGCCGAGCACCAGGCGGTAGCCCGGGCTGAACATGTGGCCGGTGATGCGCGAGCGGATCCACTCGTACGCGACCTCGGACTTGCTGGCAGTGGTCGTCGTCATGCGTTCGTACCCGATTCGTCCTGCGCCTTCGTGGCGATCTCGGCTTCGTAGCGGGCGCGCCATTCGGCGTTCAGGGGGAACAGTCCGTCGACGGGATGCCCCGCCTCGACCTGCGTCGCGATCCACGCATCCTCGTGCTCCTGCGCGATCGCGGCATCCGCGATCTCCTCGGCGAGGGCGGGCGGGATCACGATCACGCCGTCGCCATCGCCCACGACGATGTCACCGGACTGCACGGTCGCCCCGCCGCAGGCGATCGTGACGTCGACTTCCCAGGGCACGTGTCGGCGACCGAGCACCGAGGGGTGGGCGCCCTGCGAGAACACGGGGAGCCCGATGCCGGCGACCTGCTCGAAGTCGCGCACGCCGCCGTCGGTGACGACGCCGGCCGCCCCTCGGGTGCGGGCTCGCAGGGCGAGGATATCGCCGAGCGTGCCGGTCGTGGAGTCGCCGCGAGCCTCGATCACGATGACCTCCCCCTCCTCGACGGCGTCGAACGCGCGCTTCTGGGCGTTGTAGCCGCCGCCGTGGCTCGCGAAGAGGTCTTCGCGGAAGGGGACGAAGCGCAGCGTCTTCGCGGTGCCCACGATCTTCGATCCCGAGATGTTCGCGGTGACGCCATCGATGAAGCACGAGTGGTGGCCGCGCTTGCGCAGCTGGGCCGAGAGCCCGGCGGTCGGGGCTTCGATGAGCTTCGCGCGAAGGGCGGGGGAGAGGGCGGAGGACGTCTCGACGGGCTCAGCGACCTTGTTCCGGGACGACTCACCGTCCTGGGGTCGTGAGCCTGTCGAAGGGTCCGCCACGAGGCCGGCGGCCTCGGCGGAGCCCCAGGCCTCGGTGCGTTGCAGGTCGTCGACGGAGGGGAGTGACCCGATCGTCTCGTCGAACGGGACATCGCCCTGCGTGACGGTCGTGACGAGTCGGCCCGAACTCGGGGAGCCGGGGGCGTCGGGGGCATCCACCTCGATCTCGACCACATCGCCGGGGACGATGACGGACGACCCGGCCGGGGTCCCGGTGAGGATGACGTCACCGGGCTCGAGCGTGAAGTGCTGCGACAGGTCGGCGACGAGCTGTGCGAGCGGGAAGATCAGCCCGGCGGTGGTGTCGTCCTGTCGGAGCTCGCCGTTGACCCAGGCGCGCACGCGTAGCGCCGTCGGGTCGACCGTGCGGGCATCGATGAGGTGCGGTCCGAGGGGCGTGTAGCCGTCGCCGCCCTTCGAGCGCACGTTCGATCCCTTGTCGTTCGCTCGCAGGTCGTAGAGGCCGAGGTCGTTCGACGCCGTGACCCCGGCGACGTGGGCCCAGGCATCCGCCAGCGCCACCCGCCGGGCGGGCGTGCCGATGACGAGCGCGATCTCGCCCTCGAACGCCAGCAGCTCGGTGCCCGCGGGGCGCTCGACCGTGCCGCCCGAGACCCCGACGGAGCTCGACGGCTTGAAGAAGTACGAGGGGGCGGCGGGGCGACGGCCGCGCTGATCGGCGCGGGAGGCATAGCTCAGATGGATCGCGATGATCTTGCCGGGGCGGGCGATGGGATCCGTCACGGGGCGCCTCCTCGCGCTTCGGGATGTCGGGACGCTGCTCGTGCATCGTGCATCGTGCATCGTGCATCGTGCATCGTGCATCGTGCTTGTGCGTCGTATCCGAAATCATATATCATCGCTTCCACCCCCGGCAAGCACCTCCGACCGAGACTCGGATGCACGCCGTGACAATGCAGTCACGAACAAAGGAGACACCGCATGAGCGGTCAGTCACAGGCGGGATTCACCCCCACCGGAACCATCGCGACGGCGGCCGACCGTCGCCGTGTCGTCTTCGCCACGGTGGTCGGGACCACCGTCGAGTGGTACGACTTCTTCATCTACGCCACGGCCGTCGGACTCGTGTTCGGGCAGCTGTTCTTCGCGCCGCTCGGCGCCGACAGCGCTCTCATCGCGTTCGCGACGGTCGGTGTGAGCTTCCTCTTCCGCCCGCTCGGAGCGTTCCTCGCCGGCCATTACGGTGACAAGCTCGGACGCAAGACCGTGCTCATGTGGACGCTGATCCTCATGGGTCTCGCGACCGCGCTGATCGGTCTGCTGCCGACCTACGAGACGATCGGGATCGCCGCTCCGGTGCTGCTCGTTCTGCTGCGCATCCTGCAGGGCATCTCGGCCGGCGGCGAGTGGGGCGGCGCGGTGCTCATGGCCGTCGAGCACGCCCCCCGCACCAAGCGCGGTATCTTCGGTGCCTCCCCCCAGATCGGCGTGCCGCTCGGGCTGCTGCTGGCCTCGGGCGTCATGGCGCTCATGACGGTGATCGCACCGGGCGACCAGTTCCTCGCATGGGGCTGGCGCGTGCCGTTCCTGCTCAGCGTCGTGCTGATCCTCGTCGGCTACTACGTGCGTCGCCGCGTCGAGGAGAGCCCGGTCTTCGCCGAACTCGCGGAGCGCAAGGAGAAGGCGAAGATGCCGATCGTGCAGCTGTTCCGCAAGCACGCGCTGCTGGTGGTCATCGCCGCGCTCGTGTTCGCGGGCAACAACGCCGTCGGTTACATGACCACGGGCGGCTACATCCAGGGGTACACCACCAACCCCGAGGGCCCGATCGGGCTCGAGCGCGGTCCGGTGCTGTGGGCCGTCGCCGGATCGGCGGTCACCTGGCTGATCAGCACGCTCGTCGCGGGGTGGATCTGCGACCGCATCGGCCGCCGCACGACGTACATCATCGGCTGGGTGCTGCAGCTCGGCGGCGTGTTCGCGCTGTTCCCGCTCGTGAACACCGGAGAGATCGGGCTCGTCTTCGCCGGCCTCGCGATCCTGACGATCGGCCTCGGCTTCACGTACGGCCCGCAGGCGGCGCTGTACACCGAGCTGTTCCCGGCCAGCATCCGTTTCTCGGGCGTCTCAATCTCGTACGCGATCGGTGCCATCGCCGGAGGCGCGTTCGCCCCGACCATCGCGACGGCCATCGTCGCGGCGACCGGATCGACGCAAGCCGTCACCTGGTACCTCGCCGGCATGACCGTTCTCGGACTCATCGCGACGCTGCTGCTGCGTGACCGTTCGGGCATTCCGCTGGGCCCGGATCACGAGGAGGAGCAGGCCGTGAGCCCGATCCACGGACTCGCCCGGGCCTGATCGGCGCTCTGTCCCATCGCACTTTCCGTCGGCCCGGTGCGCTCGGACCGACGGAGAGTGCGACGGGAGCGCAGAAGCCGCGCACAATGAGAGAAGTTCGGAAGGAATCGACGACGATGCAGTTCCACCACCACGGCTATGTGTCCGGAGATCCACGCGTGCAGGATGCCGAGGGCACGGGTATCGAGCGGCCCGACGACCTGCCCGACGAGGTCGACGTGCTCATCGTCGGCTCGGGGCCGGCGGGAATGCTCCTCGCGGCGCAGATGGCACAGTACCCGGGCGTGACGACCCGCATCATCGAGAAGCGCGACGGACGGCTCGTGCTGGGCCAGGCCGACGGCATCCAGCCGCGCAGCGTCGAGACCTTCCAAGCCTTCGGGTTCGCGGAGCGCATCACCGCCGAGGCCTACAACATCGGCTGGATGAACTTCTGGGGGCCCGATCCCGATGACCCCGCCGGGATCGTGCGCACGGCGCGCACCGCCGACTACGCCTACGACATCTGCGAGTTCCCGCACCTGATCGTCAACCAGGCGCGTGTGCTCGACTACTTCGCCGAGGCGGCCGCCGACGGGCCCGCACGCATCGCGCCCGATTACGGCGTCGCGTTCGAGGGACTGACCGTGCACGACCAGGGCGAGTACCCGGTCGAGGTGCGCGTGCAGTACGTCGCCGGAGCGCGGGCGGGGGAGGAACGGATCGTCCGGGCGAAGTACGTCGTCGGCTGCGACGGAGCCCGCAGCCGCGTACGGGAGGCGATCGGTCGCCGGCACGTGGGTGACGTCGCCGCGCACGCCTGGGGCGTCATGGACGTGCTGGTGAACACCGACTTCCCCGATTGGCGCACCAAGTGCGCGATCAACTCGCGGGCGGGGAACATCCTCCACATTCCGCGGGAGGGCGGCTATCTCAGCCGCATGTACATCGACCTCGGCGAGGTCGCCGACGACGACGACCACCGGGTGCGGCAGACGCCGATCGAGGAGATCATCCGTCGGGCGAACGCGATCCTGCACCCGTACACGCTCGACGTGCGCGAGGTGGCGTGGCACAGCGTCTACGAGGTCGGCCATCGCGTGACCGACGGATTCGACGACGCCCCCGAGGATTCCGGGCGCTCGCCGCGGGTGTTCCTGACCGGCGACGCCTGTCACACGCACAGCGCCAAGGCCGGGCAGGGCATGAACGTCTCGATGCAGGACGGGTTCAACCTCGGATGGAAGCTCGGCTCGGTGCTCACCGGCCGCGCACCCGAGGCGTTGCTCGCGACGTACGGCGCCGAGCGGCGGCCCGTCGCACAGCAGCTCATCGATTTCGATCGCGAGTGGTCGAGCCTCATGGCGCGCAAGCCCGAGGAGATCTCCGACCCGCAGGAACTCGCGACGTACTACCTCGCGACGGCCGAGTTCCCATCGGGGTTCATGACGCAGTATTCGGCGTCGATGATCACCGGGGCGGATGCGCATCAGGGGCTGGCCACCGGCTTCCCGCTCGGGAAGCGCTTCAGGTCTGCGGAGGTCGTGCGCGTGGGTGACGGAAACGTGGTGCACCTCGGGCACCACGCGCGCGCCGACGGGCGGTGGCGCGTCTACGTATTCGGGGACCGCGGCGGTGACGGCTTGCGCGACTGGGCTGCTGCGGCGACGCCGGTGTTCGAGCGATTCACACCCGCGGATGCCGATGCGGATGCCGTGTTCGATGTGAAGGCCGTGTATCAGCAGCCCTTCGAGGATGTCGAGGTGACGACGTCGCCCGCGCTGTTCCAGCCGCGGACCGGGCCTCTCGGCCTCATCGACTGGGAGAAGGTGTACGCGGCGGGGCCCAGCAAGTGGACCGACGTCGACATCTTCGCCGAGCGCGGGCTGTCGCGCGACGGCGTCGTCGTGGTGGTGCGGCCCGACCAGTACGTCGCCGCGATCCTTCCATTGCACGGGGAGGGCGTGCGGGAGCTGGGGGAGTTCCTCGCCGAGGGGATGCTGCCGGCGCGGTGAGGCGGACCTGGGGGCGGTTAGGCAGGTCTGGGGCCGTGAGGCAGGTCTGGGGCCGTGAGGCAGGTCTGGAGCGGTGAGGCAGGTCTGGAGAATGTCGGTGGCGCGGCCTACCGTGGACGCGGGAGGGCGATGAGGCCCGCCGTGACCTGAGGAGTGGCGTGATGGACTGGAAGATCGAACTCATCTTCGTGCCGGTGTCGGATGTCGACCGGGCGAAGGACTTCTACGTGAAGATCGGCTTCCATGCCGACCACGATCAGACCCCGACCGAGGGGCTGCGGTTCGTGCAGATGACTCCGCCGGGCTCGGCGTGCTCGATCGCGTTCGGCACCGGTCTGGGCCTCGATCTCGAACCGGGTCGGCAGAACACGATCCAGGTCGTCGTTCCGGATGCCGACGAGGCTCTCGCGCACCTGCGCGGCCTCGGGGTCGATGCCCGCGGCGTCGAGGATCTCGACTGGGGTCGCTTCGTGTCGTTCGACGACCCCGACGGGAACACCTGGACGCTGCAGGAGCTGCCCGACTACGGCGCGCAGGTCTGAGGGGAGCGGTCAGGCTTCTTCCGCGACGATCTCGACTTTGAAGCCGGCGGCGTTCTCCAGCCATCCGGCGTAGTGGTCGGGGCCACCGGCATGGGGATAGCGCTCGTGATAGAGCGGCCGCCAGCCGTTCTCTGCGGCGGCTGCCATGATCCCGTCGACGGTCGCTTCGTCGCCGCCGTGGAAGGCGAGGTGGTTGACGCCGGGACGACGGCGGTCATGGCCTCGATCATCGACGTGCGGAGGCGTCGTGATCGTGAGGTACGGCCCGCTTTCGGCAGTCCAGGTCTGGCCCTCTGCCCACTCCTGCCGCAGCGAGTACCCCAGCTGCGGGAGGAGCCACCCCCAGTCGCGGCGAGCGGATTCGGGGTCGGCGACCCACACTTCGACGTGGTGGAGACCGGGCATGTCATCGATTCTGGCAGGGGCTGGGCAGGGGCTGGGGCTGGGGTTGGGGCTGGGCTGGACCGGGTAGGGCTGGGCTGGGCTGGGTTGGGGCTGGAGGTTGGGGCAGGGGTTGACGTGCGTCAAGACGACGCGGGGGTGTTCAGTCCTGGCAGGCTCGTGCTCTTTCTTGGGTGGCCCGTCGCCGGGCGCCCCACGGTGTTCATGCGCGGATCGGTGGTCTGGTTCGCTGTCTCGCCGCGGGGGTGGTTGTGGCTGCGACTGTGGCTGTGGTGATGGTGGTGGGTGTGGGGTGGCGTGTGGTGGTGCGTGTGGTGGGTCGGGCGGCGGGTTGGGGTGTGCGCCATTTCTGGTGGGGGTCCCACCAGGCGGGTCCGCGGACGTGGGGGACGCCGTGGTGCATGCGGATGGTCCAGCCGTTGGTGTCGAGGGTGCGGTGGTGGTGCCAGCAGAGGGTGACGCCGTTGTCGGTGGTGGTGGGTCCGCCGTGGGAGTGTTCGGTGACGTGGTGGATCTCGCACCAGGTTGCGGGGACGTGGCAGCCGGGGATGAGGCATTCTTTGTCGCGGAGGGCGATCGCGCGGCGTTGGTGGGCGGTGAAGATCCGGTCGGTGGTGTCGATCCCGATGATGCGCCCGCCCGGGTCGGAGGTGACGCGTTGGATACTGCCCCCGCACGCGGTGTGCCGGGCAGTCGCAAGAGACACCGGGGCGTCGTCGATGCCGTCGACGTGCGCCCACCCCCGCCCGGACGCATAATCCTCCGCAGTCACGGACACGACGAGGGTGGGGGCGGCACCACCGAGGGTGGGCATGTCGCCGTGGCGGGCGGCGATGCCGAGGACGGCGGCGAGGGCGTCGTGCTGCTTCTGCGCCCGGGTGCGGTCATCGACCAGCCCGCCCGCATCACCGGAGGGCAGGACGTCATCGGTGAAGAGGGGGACGTCGGCGTCGAGATGACGAGGCGAGGCCGCGAGTGAGGTGTCATCGGTGTCGCCGAGCGGGCTGTTTTCGGTTTCGCCGAGCGGGGTGTCGTACCGCGCGCCGGGCGCGGTGTCGTCGATGGACGGCATGAAGCGCACCCCGCTCCCGACCGCTGACATGTCCGGCGCTGCCGGTATGGGTGGTCCGTCGACTTTCGGATTCAGGTACGCGTCCCAGATGCGTTGCAACTGCCCCGCCGTCTCGGGCAGCAAAGACCCACGGATCGGGATCACCCCGTCTTTGGCCCGCCCGAGGACGATCCCGCGAGCACGCATCGCCCGCTCCTCCGCGGGTTCCGCGCCGTCCGGGTCGAGATACGTCACGATCACCCGCGACAACAGCTTCAAGTCCTCCGGGGTCGCCGGCGGGCCCGACTCAAGCCGACGATCCTCATCGCCGTCCGCGTCCACGTCCTCGTCGCCATCACCGTCCGCGTCCACCGCGACGAGCCCTCGCGCGTAGTCGGCCAGCTCGGTATCGGCGCGCAGCCGGTCCGCCGCGCCGATCCTGACGCCGGCCTGCTCCACGGGCCCGGTCGCGGCCAGCAGTCCCGCGACCCCGACCGCACCGTCCACTAGGGCGTCACGCAACGCCGGCCACCGGGCGGGCAGCGTCGCTCCCGAGGAGTAGTCGAGCTCCTGTCGGATGATCTTCCCGGCTTTCACGACCCGTGCCGCGCCGGCCGCGTCCGTGCGCAGCACCCGCTGGACGAGCTCGTTCATGCTCCGGCATCCGAACCTCCCGCAGAACGCCAGCTCCCCCGACCCCGCCGGGCGCTGATCCACCGACCCGACCGTCTCCACCACCACCGCATCCACCCGCCGGGCGACCTCCCCGGCGGCCCTCAACACCTGCATCTTCTCCGCATCCGACAACCCCGCCACGACGTCCGCGCGCAACACCACAGCCAGGTCACGGGCGACCCGATCCAGATACTCGGCGGTGCTGTTCATGCGTCCCAGTCCACCAGGGGCCACCGACATTCAGACGCGAAAACCCCAGACCAACGAACATATCCACGTGATCGGTGGAGAACTCGCAACCACACCACACCGGTGCAGAACGAGTGCACACGCGGCGGGACCCTTCGACACGCTCAGGGACCCAGTCGCGGGACGGGGTAGGACCCTTCGACAGGCTCAGGGACCCAGCCGCCTGCGCGAGTCCGGGGCCCTTCGACAGGCTCAGGTACCCAGCAGCCTGCGCGAGCACGGGCCCTCCGACGGGCTCAGGGACCCAACGTCACCACCCGCGGCCCTTCGTCTCGCTCCGCTCGCTCAGGAGTCGAGAGCGCGGATCGCGAAGGCACCGCCCGCGACGACGATGCCTCCCGACTCGGGAATCGTGACGATCAGCTCACTCGGGCGCCCGACGTGCGCGCCCTGGCGGATCCGAATCGTCGCTCCCGCGTGTCCGTGCGCGCGCAGGTACGCGCCGGTCGACGCGGCGGCGGAGCCCGTCGCCGGATCCTCGGTGATGCGTCCGACCGGGAAGAGATTGCGAGCCTCGAACTCGGTGGAATCGTGCGCATGCAGCACCGTCACCGTTCCGAGCCAGCCCTGCGCCCGCATCAGATCGGCAACATCGGAGGGCCGGAAGCGGAACTGATGGAACAGTTCCCGGTCGGCGACGACGACGATCGGATGCCAGTTACCGGCGAACGACTCCTGCACGGGAAATCGCGGATCGATGTCGGCCACGGTGAGACCCAGCAGGTCCAGCAACCGGTCGCGCACCGTCGGGTCGAGCTCACGCACCTGCGGCTCGACGCTCGTGAACGAGACGGTGATCGCGCCCGTGGCATCCGACGCCGACTCCAGGGCCACCGGTCCCGCCGCCGTCTCGAACACCACCGTTCCCTCCCCGTCGCGTTCGGCGAGGGCGACCGCCGTCGCCACCGTGGCATGACCGCAGAACGGCACTTCGGCGCCCGGTGAGAAATACCGCACACGGTGGTGCGGCACGCCGTCGACCTCGGAACGCCCCGTCAGGAACGCGGTCTCGGAGTATCCGACCTCGGCGGCGATCCGCAGCATCCGCTCGTCGTCGAGGCCTTCGGCGTCGAGCACCACGCCCGCGGGATTTCCTCCGTCGGGCGATGCGGCGAACGCGCTGTAGCGCAGGATCTCGGGGCTCTCGGGCATGATTCGGAGCATAACGGACTGAGCTTGACGGACTGAGCGTGACAGTCGGGCCTCACGGACGGCGCCGCCGGTACTGGTGCCTACGAGTTCACGCGGATGATCTCCTGCTGGTACGGCGCGATCACGTCACCCGAGATGCGCAGATCGAGCAGCAGAAAGCGCCGGGTCGCGGGGTCTTCGTCTGCCCACGATCCCAGGCGATCGAGATCTGCGAGTGTGCGCACGACGACGCCTTCGGCGCCGACCGCCGCGGCGAAGGCGGCGAAGTCGACCTCGGGAATGCGCATCGGCGCCTCGGCGAGACCCTTCAGCCCGTAGAGGTTGACCTCGGCACCGTAGGCGGCGTCGTTCCAGATCACGGCCACCCCGCGACCGGCGGCCGCGCGCACCGCGGACTCGAGGTCGGCGATCGCCATGAGTCCTCCGCCGTCTCCTGACGTGAGGACGACGGTCGCCTCGCGCCGGGCGAGAGCGGCGCCGACGACGCTCGGCCATCCCTGACCGATCGACTGGAAGGCCGTGCCGATCATCATCATGCGATCGGGCGCGGCGACCGGCCAGTACATGTTCGCCCAGCCGATGAAGTGCCCGCCGTCCGATACCACCACGCGGTCCTCGGGCAGCAGCGCGGCGATGCGCCGGGCCGCGGAGCGAGGGTCGAGGCGCCCGTCGGGGGCGAGATCATCGCCGTGGTCGTACGCCCGTGCGGCGGTGACATCGACGCTCTCGCGCCAGGGCCGGCGCACAACATCGGAGATCGGATGCGACACTCTGGTGATCGCGGCCTCGGATGCGGCGAGTCGGCCCGGAACTCCGAAGTTGTGCGGGGCGGCGAGAGCGGCCGCCGGGGGAGTGGCGGGAGAGGAGGGGGCGGCGAGGCGCGCGACGAGCGCCTCCGCCGCGAGACGCGCATCGGCCCGGACGAAGCCGCCGACGTGGGCGTGCGTGGCCGCGGGGGCGATATCGATCTGGAAGACCTTCGTGCCGGGCGCGAACAGCGCGCCGAAACGCATCGTGAACTGGTTCAGCCCCGCGCCGAACACGACGGCGACATCGGCCTCGCGGATCAGCTCCATCGCTCCCTCGGCCCCGAATCCGCCCGTGACGCCGAGATCGAAGCGCGCGTCCGGGAAGACCCCACGGCCGAGGGCGGTGGATGCGGTGAGCGCGCCGGTCGTTGCGGCGAGCTCGCCCAGTGCCGTGCTCGCTCCCGACAACCAGGCACCGCGGCCGGCGAGCAGGAACGGCCGCTCGGCTGCGGCCAGAGCGGCGGCGATCTCGTCGAGCATCCCCTCGGCGAACTCCCCGCTCGGTGCGAGCGGTGCCGGCACCCGCGGCTCCGGGGCCGGCGGCACGGGGCCGGCCTCGAGCGACGCCACGTCATAGGGGATCGCCAGCACGACGGGCACGCGGTAGGTGAGGGCGTGCTCGATCGCGATGACGGTCGTCGCCGCCGCGTCGGCGCGGCCCACGGTATAGGTGCGCGCACCCACCGCCGAGGCGAGGGCGATCTGGTCGACGTCCCACGGACGCGGTCCGGAGGTCGGCTCGTCGCCGACCACGAGCACGAGTGGGACGTGCGCCTGCACCGCCTCCGCCAGGGCCGTGAGCGTGTTCGTGAATCCGGCACCGTAGGTCGACGTGCCCGCGGCGATCCGGCCCGAGGCGCGGAAGTGCGCGTCGGCGGCGACCACGGCGCCCTGTTCGTGGCGCACGGCGGTGAAGACGGCATCCGTCTGAGTCTCGATCGCGTCGAGGAAGTAGGCGTTGCCGTTGCCCATCACCCCGAACACGGCGTCGATGTGCTGGGCGAGGGTGAGTGCGACGTGCGCGGAGACGGAGGGCATGGCGAAGCCTTTCGAGACAGGGACGGAGAACGAGGTTCCGTATGTGTCTCGCACCCGCGTCGGCGAGGAGTGCTTCGTGCCTCTTTTTCAGGCACCGGTCGCAGTGCGGCCGGACGTGGTCAGTCTATCGCCGTGATGGAGGACAATGGATCGGGTGACTGATGCATCGAACGAGCGCGAGACGCTCACCTGGGACGGCTTCGGCGCCGCGACCCGCGACCTTGCCCGTGACATCCTCGCCAGCGGCTTCGAACCCGAGGTCGTCGTCGCGATCGCTCGTGGAGGGCTCCTGCCCGCCGGCGCCATCGCCTACGGTCTCGGCGCGAAGAACTGCGGCGCGATCAACGTCGAGTTCTACACCGGCATCGGCACGGTGCTCGACGCGCCCGAGGTGCTCCCGCCGGAGCTCGACATGGCGTACCTCGACGGACGCCGCGTGCTGCTCGTCGACGACGTCGCCGACTCGGGTCGCACCCTCGCTCTCGCGGTGCAGCTGCTCGAGGACAAGGGCGCCGACGTGCGCTCGGTCACGATCTACACCAAGCCGTCGACCATCATCCAGCCCGACTACGCCTGGAAGGACACGGACCTCTGGATCAACTTCCCGTGGTCGTTCCAGGGAACCGTGCGCGAAGAGGACCTCGGGCTCGCGCCTTCGGCCTGAGCGGATGCCGCAGCCGACGCTCTCCGCACGTCACTCCCGCAGCAGCGCGCGGAGCGTCTGGATCGTGTCGGCATCGCGCGCCGCCTTGTCGGGGCGGTAGCCCTTGACCCGCGCGAAGCGCAGCGCGATGCCCCCGGGATAGCGAGGGGATCGCTGCACGCCGTCGATCGCGATCTCGACGACCAGTTCGGGCCGCAGGAACACGGTGCCCTGCGTGCGTCGGGTCTCGAGCGTCGGGAACGTGGCGGTCTGCCAGCGCAGCAGCTCGTCGGTGAGTCCTTTGAAGGTCTTGCCCACCATGACGAGACCGCCGGGTTCGCCGAACTCCCCGTCGGGATCGAGCGCCCCGAGGTGCAGGTTCGAGAGCAGGCCCTGGCGGCGCCCCGAACCCCACTCGGCCGCGAGCACCACGAGGTCGTAGGTGAGCACGGGCTTGACCTTGACCCACGACTTGCCGCGGCGACCCGCGGCGTACGGCGAATCGATGGCTTTGGCGACGATGCCCTCGTGGCCGGCGGCGAGGGCATCGCGCGAGACCCGTTCAGCGGCGTCGGCATCGGCCGTCACCGTTCCCGGGATGCGCCACGGGCCGGCGACCCGATCGAGCTCTGCGAGCCGCACGCCCAACGGCTCGTCGATGAGGTCGCGGCCGTCGATGTGCAGCAGGTCGAAGAACCACGGGCGCAGGGCGAGCTCGCGCGCCGCGTCGGCCCCGAACCGCGACATCGTCTCCTGGAACGGACGCGGCCCGCCGTCTTCGTCGAGCGCCAGCGTCTCGCCGTCGAGGATGAGGTCGTGCGCGGGCAGGGCGCGCACGATCTCGACGAGCTCGGGCACGCGGTGGGTGATGTCGGCGAGGCTGCGGGTGTACACCGACACCTCCTCGCCGTGGCGGTGCACCTGGATGCGGGCGCCGTCGAGCTTGTACTCGACCGACGCCTCACCGGTGATGCCGAGGGCATCGCTCGGGGTCGCGGCGGTGGCGGCGAGCATCGGGAGCACGGGACGACCGACGCGGAGCCCGACCTCGTCGAGCGATTCGGCGCTTCCGGTGAGTGCGATCAGCGCCGTTTCGCCGAGGTCGCCCGACAGCATGGCGGCCCGGCGCACGGCGGGCACCGGGCGGTCGGATGCGCGGGCGATCGCGTCGAGCAGCACGCCGCCGAGCGCGCCGGTGCGCAGCTCGCCGAGCATGGCGCGGGTGAGGAAATCCCACTCCGGTGCGGTGGCCCGCGCGGCCAGCGCCTGCAGGGTGCTGCTCCGTACGCTCGCGGAGCCGGTTCCGGATGCCGCCGCGAGGCGCTCGAACGCCTGATCGACGTCGGTGATCGCGAGCGTCGAGGCATCGGCGTGGGAGACCTCGAGGGCGGCCATCCCTCGCCATCCGACGCCCAGGCGGCCCTGCCGCGGCGTCGCGAGGAGGAGCCCGGTCAGCGGCGCGATCTCATCGGCATCGGCCTGGGCCAGCAACCGGGCGAGCGCGTCGATCTTCGCCAGGCGCGAGGACGTGGCGGCGACCTCTTCGGTCGTGGAGACCAGCTGCGAGAGCATCATCTCCGAAGTGTGACACCGGGCGCCGACATCCGGGCAGAGCGTTGACAACCCGGTGCTCGACGGCTCATGTGCTCGCCGCCTCACCGACCCCGGAAGCGCGGTTTCCGCTTCTGTTGGAACGCCGCGAAGCCCTCGCGATAGTCGTCGGTGCCACCGAGCGCCGCCTGCGCCGCGTTCTCGAGCTCGACCGACTCCCAGAGCGCCAGCCGCTCGTCGCGGATCCGCGCCACGAGTCGCTTGCTGGCGACGAAGGCCGCCGTCGGCCCGAGGGCGGCCGTCGCCGCGGCATCCGTCGTCGCCCGATGCACCTCTCCGTCTGGCAGCACCCGGGAGAAGAGCCCCGCGGTCACGGCTTCGGTGCCGGTCATCAGGCGTCCCGTGTAGATGAGGTCGAGCGTGCGGTGCGCGCCGAGGCGATCGAGGAAGAGGGCGTGCCCGCCCGAGTCGAGGGTCGCGCCGAGAGCGGCGAACGGCGAGCCGATCTTCGCCGACTCCGCGACGTACACGACATCGGTGGCGATCAGCAGCCCGAGGCCGACGCCGAGACAGGCGCCGTGGGCTGCGGCGAAGGTGGGTGCGGGAAAGCGCGACATCCGCTGCAGGAGCGGGGTGACGAGCCCGCCGAGGTACCCGACGACGTCGTCGTCGCGCGGATCCACGTCCGAGATGTCTCGTCCCGCGCAGAACGCACGCCCCTCTCCGCTCAGCACGAGGGCGCGCACTCCGGCCGTCTCGGCCTCGGCGTAGGCGGCATCGAGGCCGCGGAGCGCCTGCTCGTCGAGCGCGTTGAGCTTCGCCGGTGCGTTCAGAGTGACGGTCGCGATCTCGTCGGCGATCGTGAGGTCGATCATCGGTGCGTTCTCCCTCACACGTCGTAGTCGACGACGACGCGGTCGCTGGTCGGATGGGACTGGCAGGTGAGCACGAATCCGCGCTCGATCTCGTCGGGCTCGAGCGCGTAGTTCTCGGTCATCGTGACGCTGCCCTCGACGACCCGGGCACGACAGGTGCCGCACACCCCGCCGGCGCACGCGAAGGGGGCGTCGGGGCGCACGCGCAGCGCCGCGTTCAGCACGGACTCGTGCGCATCCACGGGGCTCTCGACCGTCGATGAGACGCCGTCGAGCGTCACCTCGATCGTCGTCGTGCGCTCACCGGCCCGCACCCGCACCGGTCGTGCGGCACGGGAGGGTTCGTCGCCGGTCGTGAACAGCTCGAAGCGGATGTGGTCGCGGTCCACGCCGACATCGGCCAGGACCTCGCGGCAGAGGTCGACCAGGGCGAGCGGACCGCACAGGAACCACTCGTCGACGTCGTCGGGCGGGAGGAGAGTCGCGAGGATCGTGCGCAGCTTCGGCTCGTCGATGCGGCCCGACAGCACGGGTGCGGTGCGCTGCTCGCGAGAGAGCACGTGGTGAAGGGTGAGGCGCGTGGGGTAGCGGTCCTTCAGGTCGGCGAGGTCCTCGAGGAACATCACGTCGAGGGTCGACCGGTTCGTGTACAGCAGAGTGAACCGAGCGGTGTCCGACCGCGACAGCACCGTGTGCGCCAGGGCCATCAGAGGGGTGATGCCGGAGCCGGCGGCGATGCCCGCCACGTGCCGGTGATCGAGGTCGGGCAGGGCCGAGGTGAAGGTGCCCTGCGGGCTCATCACGTCGATCTCGAACCCCGGTTGCAGGCCGGTCTGCGCCCAGGTCGAGAACCGCCCGCCCTCGTCGCGCTTGACCGCCACGCTCAGCCGGGTGTCGGCGCCGTCGGCGCGATGCTCGGGCGCGCGGCACAGGGAATACGATCGCCGCACCTCGACCCCGTCGAGCACCGTGCGCAGCGCGACGTACTGACCGGGCAGATGGTCGTACTCGTCGGCGAGCGCGGCCGGCACTGCGAAGGTCACCTCCACCGCGTCGTCGGTGAGCGGGCGCACGGCCTCGACGACGAGCGTATGGAAGCGAGCCCGCGTCCGCACCGTCGACACCTCGCGACGCGAGGGCGGAGGAGCGGATGCCGGGGACGGCGCGAACAGCGACATCAGTGCACCTTGAAGTGGTCGAAGGGCTCGAGGCAGGCGCGGCACTCGAATAGCGCCTTGCACGAGGTGGAGCCGAACCGCGACACCTCGCGAGTGTCGAGCGATCCGCATCGCGGGCAGCGCACGCTCAGCGTGAGAGGGATGGGGCCCCCGCGCACCGCCGCTCGACCGGTCGGAGGGGCGATGCCGTAGCGCTCGAGTTTGCGCTTGCCGGCATCCGACATCCAGTTCGTCGTCCAGGCCGGGGCGAGCACGAGCCGCACCTCGACCTCGCCGAAGCCCGCCGCGGTGAGCGCCAGGATCACGTCGTCGCGGATCGTGTCCATCGCAGGGCATCCGCTGTAGGTGGGCGTGATGTCGACGCGTACGCGCGCGCCGTCGGACTCGACCGCGCGCAGCACGCCCAGGTCCTCGATGGTCAGCACCGGAACCTCGGGGTCGGCGACGGCGGCGGCGATCCGCCAGGCATCCGTCGTCGTCATCGCCGTCACCATGTCGCCCCCGGATGCCGTCGGGCGAGCACCTGCATCTCGGCGAGGACGTGCCCCAGAGGCGTGGCATGGGACCCGTGCCGCCCGCCCGCCGACGACGCCGCGACCCCGGGAGCCACGAGGTCGGCCCGGGCGAAGACCGTGTCGATCACGGCGTTGAAGCCCGCGCGCAGCGATGACGGCCGCGCGGCCGCCTCGCCGAGCCGGTCGATCAGCGGGTCGTCGCGGAACAGCTCGTCGACGAAGGGCCAGACGTCACCCAGGGCGCGGATCATCCGCGTGCGCGACTCGTCGGTGCCGCCGGCGAGCCGGAGCGTCCACTGCACGGCGTGGTCGCGGTGGTAGTCCACCTCTTTGAGCGCCTTCTCGGCGACGGCCGCGAGGGTCTCGTCGCCGCTGGATCGCAGCGCCGCGTAGAGCTCGACCATGTACGTCGAGACGACGAGCTGCCGCGCGATGGTCTGCGCGAAGTCGCCGTTGGGCTGCTCCACGATCCAGGCGCTGCGGAACTCCGGCTCGTCGCGGAAGAACGCCAGATCGTCTTCGCTGCGTCCGTCGAACGAGCCGGCGTAGCGCAGCAGCGAGCGAGCGTGGCCGAGCAGGTCGAGGGCGATGTTGCCGAGCGCGACGTCCTCCTCGAGTTCCGGTGCGCGCGAGATCCAGGCGCCCAGCTGCTGCGACAGGATCAGCGCGTCGTCGCCGAGCCGCAGCGCGTACTCGGCGATGTCGGCGGATGCCGCGCGCTCGCCGGAACCTGCGAGCTCCTGCGCGAGGTGCAGCTCTTCGACGGTGACGTCGCCGTGCCCGTTCGCGACGTTCACAGGTGCGGCACCCCTTCGGAGGCCGTGTAGTACACGGCGTGCCGGTAGTTCTTGCCCGCGGCGCTCTCGAAGTACGCGCCCTTCGCATCGGGGTCGCTCGTGGTGATGGCCTCGGCGGGCACCGCCCAGATCGAGACCCCCTCGCCGCGTCGCGTATAGAGGTCGCGGGCGTTTCGGATCGCCATCTCGGCATCCGGTGCGTGCAGAGAGCCCACGTGCACGTGGCTGAGTCCGCGGTTCGCGCGCACGAAGACCTCCCAGAGGGGCCAGGGCTCGCGCGGGTCGGTGCCGGGGCTCGCCATCAGGCCGCGTCCTTCTCGATCGCTGCGACTGCGGCCTGCTTGCGGGCGTACTCCGCCGCGGCTGCGCGCACCCACGCCCCGTCCTCGTGGGCGGTGCGCCGCCGCTCGAGCCGTTCGGTGTTGCACGGGCCGTTACCGCGGAGCACCTGGAAGAACTCGTCCCAGTCGATCTCGCCCATCTCGTAACGCCCGGTGCTCTCGTCGTAGCGCAGCTCGGGGTCGGGGAGGGTGACGCCGAGGATCTCGGCCTGCGGCACGAGCATCCCCACGAAGCGCTGGCGCAGTTCGTCGTTCGAGAAGCGTTTGATCTTCCAGGCCATCGACTGCGCGGAGTGAGGGGACTGATCGTCCGGCGGACCGAACATCGCCAGGCTCGGCCAGTACCAGCGGTCGACGGCATCCTGCGCCATGCGTCTCTGCTCCTCGGTGCCCCGCATGAGGGTGAGCAGGATCTCGAAGCCCTGTCGCTGGTGGAAAGACTCCTCCTTGCAGACCCGCACCATCGCGCGACCGTAGGGGCCGTAGGAGGCACGGCAGAGCGGAACCTGATTGCAGATCGCGGCGCCGTCGACGAGCCATCCGATCGCGCCCATGTCGGCCCACGTCGGCGTGGGGTAGTTGAAGATCGAGGAGTACTTCGCCCGCCCGTCGATGAGCTGCTGCATCATCTCGTCGCGCGTGATGCCGAGGGTCTGCGCCGCGGAGTAGAGGTAGAGGCCGTGACCGGCTTCATCCTGCACCTTCGCCATCAGGATGGCTTTGCGCTTGAGGCTGGGCGCCCGCGTGATCCAGTTCCCCTCCGGCTGCATGCCGATGATCTCGGAGTGCGCGTGCTGCGAGATCTGACGGATGAGCGTCTTGCGGTAGGCCTCGGGCATCCAGTCGCGCGGTTCGATCCGCTGCTCGTTCGCGATGAGCTCGTCGAAGAGGCGTTCCTCGTCGGAGACGTCCGCGGTGATCGAGAGGTCTGCGGGGGCGTTCATCGTGACTCCTCCCGGCCAGCGTCTTTACTGACCGATCGTTAGGTAATTCTGTCACGACGGGAGGGGATCCTCAAGACCGCGCTGCCCGGATCCTCGACTCACTGCGAGCGCGAGACGAGCTCGAGCAGCGCTCGGCCGTACGCCTCGGCGGGATCGGGGTGCTCGAACGAGAGTTCTTCCCCCGAGATCCGCACCCGCACACGGAAGGTGTCGTCGAGCCGCTCCAGGGAGCGGAAGGTTCCCCGCAGCAGCTCGCGCAGCTGATCCTCGCGCGGGAGCCAGACGGCATCCGCGAGGGTCACCGCGTCGAGCGCCCATTCGGTCGTGCCGTTGAAGGCGAGGTGGGTACCGCTCGGCGTCTGCCGCGCCTCGATCGTCATCCCGCTGACCGTGAACACGTCGGCCTCGGACTCGAGCTCCACCTCGTTCGGCAGATCGAGCTGGAAGCGGTCGCCCTCGATCGGATGCCACACGAGGCCGGCGGCACGGAGGGCGACGGCCAGGTCTCGGGTGATCACGTCTCCACGCTAGACGACCGGTCGCGCGGCGGGGCCGGTGCGCCGCCGTCGGGATCGCGGTGTCGGAGGGATGGGGCAGAGTGAGGGGATGACCTCCGAACCCTCCGTCGGCACCCGCGCGGCAGCACTCGCCGCACTCCGCGAGCTGGTCGGACGCGCCGATGCCGACTTCCACGACGGGCAGTACGAGGCCATCGAGGCGCTCGTCGACGGCCGCCGCCGGGCGCTCGTCGTGCAGCGCACGGGGTGGGGGAAGTCCGCGGTCTACTTCGTCGCCACCCGGCTGCTGCGCGGACAGGGTGCGGGGCCGACCGTCCTGGTCTCGCCGCTGCTGGCCCTGATGCGCGACCAGATCGCCGCCGCCTCCCGCGCCGGGGTGCGGGCGGTCGCCATCGACTCGACGAACGCCCACGAGTGGGCCGATGTCCTCGCTCGGCTCGACCGCGACGAGGTCGACGTGTTGCTCGTGTCGCCCGAGCGCCTCAACAATCCGGCCTTCCGTGAGGAACGGCTGCCGACGCTGGTGAGCCGCATGGGGATGCTGGTGGTCGACGAGGCGCACTGCATCAGCGACTGGGGGCACGACTTCCGCCCCGACTACCGCCGGCTGCGCGACCTCATCGCCGAGATGCCCGACGACGTTCCGGTTCTCGCGACGACGGCCACGGCGAACAGCCGCGTCATGGTCGACGTGGCCGAGCAGCTCGGCGCGAGCACGGCGGGCGGCGGTCCCGGCGCCGGTGTGCTCACGATCCGCGGACCCCTGGCCCGCACGTCGTTGCGGCTCGGCGTGCTGCGTCTGCGTGACTCCGCGAGCCGCCTGGCCTGGCTGCTCAGCCACCTCGACGATCTTCCCGGCTCGGGCATCATCTACACGCTCACCGTGGCGGCGGCTGTCGACACGGCCCGTCTGCTGCGCGACCACGGGCACGACGTGCGGGCGTACACGGGGCAGACCGACACCGACGAGCGCGCGGAATCCGAGGGGATGCTCCAGCGCAACGAGGTGAAGGCGCTCGTGGCGACGAGCGCGCTGGGCATGGGGTTCGACAAGCCCGATCTCGGCTTCGTGCTGCACCTCGGCGCGCCCTCGTCGCCCGTGGCGTACTACCAACAGGTGGGTCGTGCGGGCCGCGCCAGCGAGAGCGCCGACGTGCTGCTGCTCCCCGGTGTCGAGGACCGCGACATCTGGCACCACTTCGCGACCGCATCGATGCCCGACCGCGAGCGTGCGGAGCGTGTGATCGGCGCGCTCGGCGACGCGCCGATCTCGACACCGGCACTCGAGGCGATGGTCGACATCCGTCGGAACCCGCTGGAGCTGTTGCTGAAGGTGCTCGACGTCGACGGAGCGGTGCGGCGCGTGCAGGGCGGGTGGGTCGCGACGGGGGCACCCTGGAGCTACGACGCCGAGCGGTACGAGCGTATCGCGGGGGAGCGCGTCGCCGAGCAGCAGCACATGATCGCGTACGAGCAGACCGACGGATGCCGGATGGAGTTCCTGCAGCGCGCCCTCGATGACGAGACGGCGAAGCCGTGCGGGCGGTGCGACAACTGCGCGGGCGACTGGTTCCCGCGCGAGATCGGCGCCGCGGCCACCACGCAGGCCGCGGAGTCGCTCGACCGGGTCGGGGTGCCGATCGAACCGCGCCGCGCCTGGCCCACGGGCGCCGATCGGCTGGACGTCCCCGTCAAGGGTCGCATCGCCGCCGACGAGCAGGCGGGCGAGGGGCGAGCGCTGGCTCGACTGACCGACCTGGGGTGGGGCGGCACGTTGCGATCGCTGTTCGCCGCGGGGGCTCCGGATGCCGCGGTGACGCGACAGGTGCTCGACGGCTGTGTGCGCGTGCTCGCCGGGTGGGAGTGGTCGCAGCGACCCGTCGCGGTGGTCGCGCTTCCTTCGCGCTCGCACCCATTGCTCGTCGACAGCCTCGCTCGCGGTCTCGCCGAGATCGGCCGGCTCCCGTACCTGGGCGAACTCGGTCTCGTGGGCGGCGGTCCGAGCGGTCAGCCGGGCGGCAACAGCGTCTTCCGGCTCGGCGGTCTCTGGGATCGATTCAGCGCCGATCATCTCGAGATTCCCGACGGCCCCGTGCTGCTCGTCGACGATCTCGCCGACAGCAGGTGGACGCTCACGGTCGCCGCACGCATCCTTCGACGCGCCGGCGCCCGCGAGGTGCTGCCGTTCGTGCTCGCCCTGCGGGGGTGACCCGGGCGCGTCGACGCAGAGAGTCCGCGGCCCGGATCCGGGGTTCGATCTTGACAACACCAGCCGTCCCGAGGATGTTCGACAGTGACGGCGGTGTCGCCTGTTTCCAGGTCGCCTGCTTTCGCGACGTCGGCCATGCGGCCGGCATCGACACCCGACGGAAGAGATCGAAGGAGATCGGACGATGAAGAAGCTCATCAACGCCCCGGAGGACGTGCTCGTCGAATCGCTCAAGGGAGTCGCGCTCGCGCATCCCGAGCTGTCGGTCGACCTCGAGACGCACGTCATCACGCGGGCTGACCCGAAGGCGCAGGGCAAGGTCGCGATCGTCTCCGGCGGCGGGTCGGGGCACGAGCCCCTGCACGGCGGCTACGTCGGCGTCGGCATGCTCGACGCCGCGGTCGCGGGTGAGGTCTTCACCTCGCCGACGCCCGACCGCGTGCAGGCCGCGACGAAGGCCGTCGACCGAGGGGCGGGCGTCCTGCACATCGTCAAGAACTACACCGGCGATGTGCTCAACTTCGAGATGGCCGCAGAACTCGCCTCGATGGAGGGCATCGAGGTCGGCACCGTCGTGGTCGACGACGACGTCGCGGTGCAGGACTCCCTCTACACGGCCGGACGACGCGGCGTCGGCCTCACCGTGCTCCTCGAGAAGATCGTCGGCGCGGCCGCGGAGGAGGGGCAGGACCTCGCCGCCGTCGTCGCCCTCGCACAGCGCGTCAACGCGCAGGGGCGTTCCATGGGGATGGCCCTCACCAGTTGCACGGTGCCCGCCGCCGGCAAGCCGACCTTCGACCTTCCGGACGACCAGATGGAGATCGGCATCGGCATCCACGGCGAGCCCGGACGCCACCGCGAGCCCCTGGCGCCGGCATCCGACATCGCTCGTCAGCTCGTCGAGCCGATCCTCGCCGACCTCGACTTCGCGGGACCCGCGATCGTGATGGTCAACGGCATGGGCGCGACCCCGCAGATCGAGCTCTACCTGATGTACGCCGAGGTCGCGGCTCTCCTGGAGGCGGCGGGTGTGCAGATCGTGCGCAACCTCGTCGGCAACTACATCACCTCGCTCGACATGGCCGGGTGCTCGGTCACGGTGTTGAAGACCGACGACGAGTTGCTGCGGTTGTGGGACAGTCCGGTCGTGACCCCCGGACTGCGCTGGGGCGCCTGATGGCCGCGGACATCGTCTCGATCGCCACCCTGCAGGACTGGATCACGCGCTTCGGCGCGGCCGTCGCCGAGAAGCGCGAGTGGCTCACCGAACTCGACTCCGCGATCGGTGACGCCGACCACGGCGCCAACATGTCGCGAGGGATGAGCGCCGTGACCGAGAAGCTCGCAGCGAGTGCTCCGGCCGCCGCCGACGACCTCCTCAAGACGGTCGGAATGACACTCGTGAGCTCGGTCGGCGGCGCCAGCGGGCCGCTCTACGGCACCTTCTTCCTGCGGATGGGGATGACGACCGGGGCGGTTCAGGAACTCGACGCGACCGCCCTGGCCGCCGCGCTGCGCGCCGGACTCGAGGGCATCGTCGCGCGGGGCAAGCCAGAGGCCGGGGACAAGACGATGTTCGACGCCATGTCGCCGGCGGTCGACGCGCTCGATGCGGCCATCGTGGCGGGTGCCGACCTCGCCGAGGCGACCCAGGCCGCCGCGGTCGCCGCCGCCACGGGGCGCGACGCGACGCTGCCCCTGGTGGCACGCAAGGGTCGGGCCAGCTATCTCGGCGAACGCAGTGCCGGCCATCTCGATCCCGGTGCCGCATCGACCACCCTGCTCTTCGAGACGCTCGCCGCGGCGATCGCGGCGAGCTGATGATCGGCATCGTCGCCGTCTCCCACAGCGCACGACTCGGGGAGGCGGCGCTCGAGCTCGCCCTGCAGATGGTGCAGGGCGAGGGGGTGCGAGTGCGAGTCGCCGCCGGTGCGGGGACGGATGCCGCCGGCATGCCGATCCTCGGCACGGATGCCGTGGCCGTCGCCGGAGCGATCGACGAGCTCGCCGCCCAGTGCGACGGCGTTCTCGTGCTCATGGATCTCGGTTCGGCCGTGCTCAGTGCCGAGCTCGCGCTCGAACTGCGCCTGAGCGACGTGCCGGTCAGGCTCGCACCCGCACCGTTCGTCGAGGGCCTGCTCGCCGCCGTGGTCTCGGCCGCGGCCGGAGGAGATCTCGACACGGTCGCCGCCGAGGCGTCCGCGGCGCTCGGTGCCAAGACGGGGCAGCTCGGTGCGGGGGAGCCCGCCCCCGAACCCAGCGAGCCCTCCGCTCCGTCCTCACCCGTCGGCGACGCGCAGACCCGTCGCGTGCACGTGCGCAACCCGCAGGGCCTCCACGCCCGCCCGGCCGCACTGATCGCCGAGGCATCCGGCGGCGTCGACGTGCGGCTGAGACGGCTGCCCGATGGCCCGGAGGCGGCGGCGGCCAGTCTCTCGCGATTGCTGATCCTCGGCGCACGGCAGGGCGACGAGATCGAGCTCTCGGCGCAGGGCGCGGACGCCGCCGCCGCTCTCGCCCGTATCGCGGCGCTCTTCGACGATGGCTTCGGGGAGGGGACGGATGGTCCGTCCGGCACGGCTGCGGACGCGCCGGCGGAACGGATCGCGCCGCCGGAAGGGATCGCGCCGCCGGAGGGGGCCGCGCCGCCTCGTGATTCTGCTGCCCCTGTGACGGCGGGCGATGTGCTGCGCGGACGAGGCGTGAGCCCCGGGGTCGCCGCGGCATCCGTCGTCCACCTCGCTCCCGCGCTGCCCGAACCCGATGCCGCTGTCGTGGTCGCCGAGAGCGAGCGCGCCGTCGAGATCTCGGCGATCGAGCGCGCGACCGTCGCCGTCGCCGAGCGCCTGCGCGCCCGCTCCGCGGCGTCGACGGGGCAGGCGCGGGAGATCCTCGATGCCGCACGCCTCATCGCGTCCGATCCCGAGTTGCTCGCCGGCGCCCGCGCCCTCGTACTCTCGCACGGGCGTACGGCCGCGCGCGCGGTGTGGGAAGCGGCGCGGGAGCACGAGACCGCGCTCGACGCGCTCGGGGGTCGGATGGCCGAACGCGTCGCCGATATCCGCGACGTGCGCGACCGCGTGATCGCGGAGATCCTCGGACTCGACATGCCGGGGATCCCCGAGCGCGAGGAGCCGTTCGTGCTGGTCGCCGTGGACCTCTCGCCCGCCGACACGGCGGCCCTCGGCGGCGGGCGCTGCGTAGCGCTCGTCACCGAGCAGGGCGGTCCGACCTCGCATACGGCGATCATCGCCCGCTCGCTCGGACTCCCGGCGATCGTCGGTGTGGCCGGTGCCACGGGCATCCGCGAGGGGGAGACGGTTCTCGTCGACGGAGATCGCGGCACCGTCGAGGTCGGTCCGGACCGGAAGCGTGTGGCGTCCGCGCACGCCGCTGCGGTCGTCGTCGAATTCGACGGGCGCGGCCATCTGGCGGACGGCCATCCGCTCGCCCTGCTCGCCAACATCGGAGGTGCGGCGGATGCGCTCGCCGCCGCGCAGGCGCGGGCCGAGGGCGTGGGACTGTTCCGGACAGAGTTCTGCTTCCTCGGGCGCGCGGATGCTCCCAGCGTCGACGAGCAGGTCATCGCGTACCGCGGGGTGCTCGCCGCTTTCCCCGGACGCAAGGTCGTCGTGCGCACTCTCGACGCGGGCAGCGACAAACCCCTGCCCTTCGCGAACGCCGACGACGAGGAGAACCCGGCGCTCGGCGTGCGGGGTCTGCGGATCGCGCGCCGCAACCCGCGTCTGCTCGACGATCAGTTGCGAGCGATCGCCCTCGCCACGGAGGCGGAGTCGGCTCTTGTGGAGGTCATGGCGCCCATGGTGGCGACCGTCGACGAGGCGGCGGAGTTCGCCGACCGGGCGCGCCGCGCGGGGATCGCTCGCGTCGGCATCATGATCGAGACCCCGTCGGCGGCTATGCTCGCCATCGAGCTCTTCGAGGTCGTCGACTTCGTCAGCCTCGGCACCAACGACCTCGCCCAGTACACGCTCGCGGCCGACCGGCTCCTCAGCGAACTGGGCGACCTCACCGATCCGTGGCAGCCCGCGGTGCTGCGCCTGATCGGTGCGGTGGGTGCCGCCGGGCGCGCGGCGGGACGACCGGTCGGAGTGTGCGGGGAAGCCGCCGCCGACCCCGCGCTCGCACCCGTGCTCGCCGGGCTCGGCGTCACCTCGCTCTCGATGTCGCCGCGCGCTCTCGGGCGCGTCGGCGCGGCGCTCGCCGCCGTCGATCGGGACGCGTGCCGACGGGCGGCCGATGCGGCTGTCGCGGCGCCGACGGCCGCGTCGGCACGGGCCGGAGTGGATGCCGTCCTGACGGATTCGAGGGGCGCCTGACGCCGACGCCGTCCGTATATGCGTCCGCAGGCATGGGATTCATATCGTTCTGATCTCGACCGCCTCCCCGCCGATGCGAGCCGTGCGTCGTCGCCGCTACGCTCGCGGGAGGGGAGGCGTCGGCAGGCGACGCAGCAGATCATCGGAGGGTCATATGCCGCAGGTGCGGTCGTCTACCACGCTCGTTCTCGGCCTCGTCATGGCCGGGGCAGTGCTCGGACTCTCGGCGTGCGCGCCCGAGACCGATTCGACACCGGCTCCGAGCCCGACGGCGGCTCCCGAGACGCCGGAGCCCGAAGCCTACGACGGGCCGCTCCACTTCGTCGGCGACGAGCTCGACTGGTTCCTGCCCTCAGAGGACGAGATCCGTGCGCTTCTGCCGGGCATCGCGGACATGTCCGAGCCGTCGAGTGCGTTGGAGCAGATCTCCGACGGGGGCGGGCCCGCGCCCGTGCCCGCGATCTGCAGCGCGCTGTCCGCAGAGATGTCGTTGGGCTCCGTCGGGGCGCGAACCCTCACCTGGACGCTCGAGGGGAGCGATAACGCCGTCGGACGCCTTCACGTCCTGCAGCTCGCCGACGAGGCGCAGGTCGCCGCCCGCATGGACCAGCTCAGAGCGGCGACGGAGCAGTGCGGCTCCTACGTGCTCGAGCGGGATTCCGGATTCGACGCGGAGATCGTCGGAGAGAGCGACGGCGCGCAGGCGATCGCCGGAACGCTGACCGAGGGGTTCATCGACGGCGAGTGGCGATATCACAAGGGCTACGCGTCGATGGGCAACGTGATCGTCGAGTTGTTCCAGACCGGTATCGACGGAACGGTGATCGACGCCGCGGCCGTGGCGGAGATGCTCCGCGAGCACAGCCTTTCCGCGCGCGACGCCCTCGTCGAGGAGCTGACGGTGAACCCGCCCGCTCCGGCGGAGACGCCGAGCGCGGTCGACCCGGGCGCGCCGTGGAGCACGTGGGAGATGAGTGTCGAGGCTGTCGGCCCGATCGTGCTCGGCAGCGATCTCGACGCGGCCCTGGCCGCCGTATCGGGTGCGCAGGTGCGCGAACCGGAATGGGAGGGGAGCCCGTGGTGGCTGACCGCCGCCGACGGATCTGCATCCGTCGGGATCTGGGCGGAGAAGAGCGGTGAGCGCGTCGAGAAGGTGACGGTCGGAGTCTCGAATATCTTCGGTGAGCCGGTGCACGAGGGAACCTCCCTCCCGGCCGCGGGCGGGGTGCGGGTGGGGGAGCCCGTGAGCGCGGCGATCGCGGCGTTCCCGGAAGGCACCTTCCTGACCGTCGTCGCCTCCGGTGAGTTCTTCTACGATGTTGCCACGCGGGACGGCGGATCCGTGAGTTTCCGCACCGATCGCGACCCCGCCGATCCGGCAGCGGTCGTGACGGGCATCGGCGTCGAGGACGCGACGTTGCGTGCGCCGCTGGTGTTCGGATGAGCGGGCGGGAGGTGCCGCCGGTGCGGCCGTTCTCGACGCTCGTGGTCGGTCTGGTCGCGGTCGGTTCTCTGTTCGGGCTCTCGGCATGCGCGCCCGAACCCGAGCCGACGCCGGAGCCGAGCGCGACCGCCGCGCCCGAGACACCCGAGCGCGCGGCCTACGACGGGCCGCTGGTCTTCGTCGGCGACCAACTCGAGTGGTTGCTGCTGTCGGCCGATGAGGTCGCGGGTATCGTTCCGGGATCCGCGGAGTTCGCCGAGCCCTCGGCTTCTCTGGTCCAGGTCTCCGATGGGTGGGGCGCCGAGATCACTCCCGAGATCTGCTCGGTGCTCCTGATGGAGGCGTCGCTGGGCTCCGTCGGCGCGCGCAGCATGACGTGGCAGGCCGAGAACGATCGCGAGGGGCGCCTGAGCGTGCTGCAGTTCCCGACACCCGCGCAGGCGGAGCGGCGGATGGACGACTACGTCGACGCAGCCGAGCAGTGCAGCGAGTTCACCTTCAACCAGGAGGCATCCTCGTTCGAGAACGCCCTGATCGACGAGGACGGGGTGCGTTCGGTCGCGGGCTCGATCGTCATCGCCAACTCCTCAGACGGCTGGCAGAACTACTACGGAATCGCCTCGGTGGGCAACGTGCTCGTCGAGTTCACCCACTCCTTCACCGGGGAGTCGGCGCTCGACCCGCAAGCCGCCGCCCGAGTGCTGCACGACCGCCTGCGGCAGGCGCGTGACCTGCTCGTCGGCGGTCTGACGGCGAACCCGCCGACCGCCCCGGCCGCGCCGCCTGTCGTCGATGCCTCCGCGGCGTGGGCGGACTGGCCGATCGACTTCGGCGGCGTGGGACCGCTCCGTCTGGGGGAGGACATCGATGCGGCCGTGGCGACGGTGCCCGGCGCCGGCGTCTCGGCCGAGGAATGGTCTCCGAACAACCGCACGCTCACCAGCGCCGACGGCTCCGCCAGCGTCCAGATCACCGCCCAGGAGAAGGGCACCGCCGTCGCGACGATCCTGGCTGGAAAGGTCGCGCTGTACGGTGAGCCGCCGGTCGACGGTGCGACGCTGCCGCGAGCCGGCGGTGTCGGGATCGGCGACCCGATCGAGAAGGCGATGACGGCCTTCCCCGAGGGCACGTCGGTGCGCGTGATCTCCGCGGCGCTTCACTTCTACGAGGTGTCGACGAGGGAAGGCAAAGTGCTCCTCTTCCACACCGACCGCGATATCGCGACGCCCGGCGCGACCATCATCGGGATCACCGCCGAAGACGGCACGCTGCGCCGCGAGCTGTACATCGGCGCGCATCTGGAGTAGCGGACAGCGATCTGCTCAGGCGTGCACGGCCTCGGCGGGCACCGTCTCGCCCTGAGGCTGCTTGCGCACGAGCGTGAGCACGTCGTAGGTCGCGACCGTCTCGTCGCGCTGGTTGCGGATGGTCGCGTCCCAGCGCACTTCGCCGTAGTCGTCGGTCTCGCGCGGTGTGATCTGCTTGGCGGTCAGTTCGACGCGGATCTCATCGCCGGGTGACACCGGGGTGACGAAGCGCAGGTCCTCGAGGCCGTAGTTCGCGAGCACCGGACCGGGCTCGGGATCGACGAAGAGCCCCGCCGCCCACGAGACGAGCAGGTAGCCGTGCGCGACCCGCCCCGGGAAGAAGGGATTGGCCGCCGCCGCGGTCTCGTCCATGTGGGCGTAGAACGTGTCGCCGGTGAACTGCGCGAACGTCTCGATGTCGTCGAGGGTCACGGTGCGTGAACCCGAGGCCACCTGATCACCGACCCGCAGTTCGGCGAGCGATCGGCGGAACGGATGCCGTCCGTCGCTGCGCACAGCGGCGCCCGCATGCCAGACGCCGGTGAGCGCCGTCAGCATCTGGGGCGACCCCTGCAAGGCGGTGCGCTGCATGTGGTGCAGCACCGCGCGGATCCCGCCCAGCTCCTCACCACCGCCGGCCCGCCCCGGCCCACCGTGCACGAGGTTCGGGAGCGGGGATCCGTGTCCGGTCGACGAGCGCGCATCGTCGCGGTCGAGCACCAGCAGCCGCCCGTTGAACGGCGCGATGCGGGTCGCGAGCGCCACCGCCTCCGCGGGGTCATGCGTCGCGATGCTCGTCACCAGTGAACCTCCGCCGCGGGCGACGAGCGCCGCGGCCTCTGCGACGGTCGCGTAGGTCAGCAGAGAGGCGACGGGGCCGAAGGCCTCGACCTCGTGCACGGCATCCGTCTGCGCGTCGTCGAAGCGCAGCAGCATCGGCGCGACGAACGCGCCGTCGGCGGAGGGTCCGGACGAACCGTCGACGTGCCGCACGTCCGGCGCATCGAGCGCGCCGACGACGATCCGCCCGCCGGCATCCTGCAGCACGGCGACCTGTCGCAGCACCTCGTCGCGCTGGGCGAGCGAGGCGAGTGGGCCCATCGTCACGCCCTCCGCACGGGGATCGCCGAGCACCGTCCGCTCCGACAGGCGGGCGCGCACCGCCTCGATCACGGCATCCGCCGATCCCTCCGGCACGATGACGCGACGGATCGCGGTGCATTTCTGCCCGGCCTTCGTCGTCATCTCGGTGACCAGTTGGCGCACGTAGGCCTCGAACTCGGGCGTCCCGGCCGTGGCATCCGTGCCCAGCACCGAGGCGTTGATCGAGTCGGTCTCGGCCGTGAACCGCACGCCCCCGGTCTGCACCGCGGGATGCCGGCGCAACGACTCGGCCGTCGATGCGCTGCCCGTGAATCCCACGAGGTCGCCGAGGAGCAGGTGGTCGAAGAGATCGGTCACGCTCCCGCTCACGAGTTGCAGCGTGCCCTCGGGTACCAGCCCCGACTCGATCAGGATGCGTACCATCGCTTCGGCGAGATACCCGGTCGGGGTCGCGGGCTTGATCAGCGTCGGCATTCCTGCGAGGAAGGCGGGGGCGAACTTCTCGAGCGCGCCCCACACCGGGAAGTTGAAAGCGTTGATCTGCACGGCGACGCCCGGCAGTGTGGTGTGCACGTGGCGCCCGAGGAACGACCCGTCCTTCGAGAGGGGCTCGACCGGGCCGTCGATGCGTACGGTGCCGTTCGGCAGTTCGCGGCGTCCTTTGCCCGAGTAGGAGAAGAGCACGCCGATACCGCCGTCGATGTCGACCCACGAGTCGGCGGTCGTCGCACCCGCGCGGACCGAGAGCGCGTACAGCTCGTCCTTGCGGGCGGTCAGCGCGAGCGCGAACTGCTTGAGCAGCACGGCCCGCTGGTGGAAGGTGAGTGCGGCGAGGCTCGCCTGCCCGACCGTGCGGGCGTGCACGAGCGCTGCCGCGAGGTCGAGACCCGTGGTCGACACGCGGGTCACGAGCTCGCCGGTCGATGCGTCGCGCACCTCCGTCGAGGGCGATCCGGCCGAGGGCGTCCACCAGGCGCCCTCGATGAAGCTGGGCAGGTATTCGGTCATCGGGTCTCCTTCGGAGAATCGGGGTCGGTCCAGTCGTAGAAGCCCGCGCCGCTCTTGCGCCCCAGTCGGCCCTCGGCGACCATCCGGCGGAGCAGGGCGGGTGGCTCGAAGCGCTCACCCAACTCGCGGGCGAGCTCCTGGGCGATGCCGAGGCGCACGTCGAGCCCCACCACGTCGGTCGTGCGTAACGGACCCACCGGATGCCGGTACCCCAGCGTCATGGCGGCGTCGATGTCGGCCGCCGACGCGACGCGCTCCTCGAGCATCCGGATGGCTTCGAGTCCGAGCGCGACGCCGAGGCGCGACGACGCGAAGCCGGGGGAGTCGGCGACCACGATCGGCGTCTTGCCGAGCAGGGCGACCCACTCGCGCGCCGCGTCGACCACGGTCGGGTCGGTGGCCGAACCCCGCACGATCTCGACGAGCGCCGACGAGGGCACCGGATTGAAGAAGTGGAGGCCGAGGAATCTCTCGGGCCGACGGCGGGCGAGGGCGAGGTCATCGATCGAGATCGATGAGGTGTTCGAGGCGAGCACGGCGTCGGCCGACAGCACCTCGTCGAGCCGCGAGAGCGCGTCCTCCTTGAGCACGCGGTCCTCCGGAACGGCTTCGACGACCAGTGCGGCATCCGCGCACGCCTCGACATCGGTGGAGAGTCGGAGGCGCGCGGCGCAGTCGCCCGCATCGAGGCCGGGGTCGCGGTCGGCGGAACGACGGAGGCTCTCGTCGATGCGCAGCGCCGCGGCATCCGCGCTCGCCGTATCGCGCTCGACGACGACCACCCGCGATCCCGCGAGCAGGAACGCATGCGCGATGCCCGCGCCCATACGCCCTCCGCCCATCACGCCGACGATGGCCGGAACGCTCACGAGCGACCCGTCCGATCGAGGAACGCCATCATGCGGCGGTCCTTCTCGGGGCTCTCGAACAACTCGGCCTGCAGCTCTCCGTCGATACGCGGATGCTCCGCACGTGGCGCGCGGAGGGCGTGCTTGGTGTGCCGTGTGGCGAGCGCGTCGTTCGCGGCGATGCGGTCCGCGATCGCGTGCGCGGCGGGCAGCAGCTGCTCGGGCGGATGGATCGCCGAGATGAGGCCCCAGGCGAGGGCGTCGTCCGCGCCCAGCGCGCGGCCCGTGAGCAGGAGATCGGCGGCGCGGGCATGGCCGACGATCTCGGGCAGTCGCCAGGTCGCGCCGGCAGCGGCGAGGATGCCGAGTCCGGTCTCGGGGTTGCCGATCCGGAGCGACGCGGTGGCGATGCGGATATCGGCGGCGTACGCGAGTTCGGCGCCACCGCCCAGCGCGTAGCCGTCGAGGGCGGCGATGACCGGCATCGGCAGTTCGGACACCCGGATGAAGGCCGTGGCGTTGATCCCGCGGCGCGCATCGTCGGCGCGGCGCTCGCGGAGTTGGGCGATGTCGGCGCCCGCCGCGAAGTCGCCGCCCGCCCCCGTGAGGATCAGCGTGCGGGGGTCGGCTTCGAGCTCGGCGCAGAGCGCGTGCAGGGCATCGATCGTGGCGAGGTCGATGGCGTTGCGGCGCTCGGGTCGGTGCAGCGTGGCGAGCACGCGGTCATCCCGTCGTTCGATCAACAGAGGGTCGCTCATGCCACCCGCTCCAGGATCATGGCGGTGCCCTGCCCGACGCCCACGCACATCGTCGCGAGTCCGAGTCCCGCGCCCTCGCGCTCCATGCGCCCGAGCAGCGTGACGACGATACGGCAACCGCTCGACCCGAGCGGGTGCCCGAGGGCGATCGCCCCGCCGTCCCCGTTGACGCGCTCGGGGTCGAGTCCGAGTCGCCGGATCGATGCGAGCGACTGCGAGGCGAACGCCTCGTTGAGCTCGACGGCTCCGATCCCGTCGACCGCGAGGCCGGTGCGGCGCAACGCCTTCTCGGTCGCCGGCACGGGGCCGAGGCCCATGACCTCGGGGGCGAGGGCGGCAGAGGTAGCGGTCACGATGCGGGCGCGCGGGGTGAGGCCGTACCGGCGCACGGCCTCACCCGAGGCGACGATCACGGCGGAAGCCCCGTCGTTCAGCGAACTCGAGTTACCCGCCGTGACGACACGGCCGCCCTCCACCACGGGGCGCAGCCCCGCGAGCGCGCCGATGTCGGTGTCGCGGCGGGGACCCTCGTCGACGTCGACCTCGCCTGTGCGCGTGGGCACGGCGACGATCTCGTCGGCGAAGCGTCCCGCGTCGATCGCGTCGACGGCGAGCCGGTGGCTGCGCAGCGCGAACGCATCGGCATCCTCTCGCGTGATCCCGTCGCGTCGGGCGACCTCCTCGGCGGTCTCGGGCATCGAGAGCGTGGCGCCCGCGCGCGCCGCGAGGCGCGGGTTCGTGAACCGCCAGCCGATCGAGGTGTCGATGACGGTGCCCGGCTTCGCCCACGCCCGTTCGGGCTTGCCCTGCACCCAGGGAGCCCGGGTCATCGATTCGACGCCGCCCGCGACGAGCAGCTCCGCGTCGCCCGCGCGGATCGCCTGGGCGGCCAGAGCGATGGCCGACATCCCCGAGGCGCAGAGCCGGTTCACCGTGAAGCCCGGAATCTCTTCGGGGAGTCCTGCGAGCAGCACGGCCATGCGTGCGACGTTGCGGTTGTCCTCCCCGGCCTGGTTCGCAGCTCCCAGGATCACCTCGTCGATCGCGGCATCCGGCACTCCCGCGCGATCGACGGCGGCGCGCACCACGAGGGCGGCGAGATCATCGGGACGGATGCCGGCGAGGGCGCCGCCGTAGCGACCGATCGGGGTGCGGATCCCGCCGATGAGGAACGCCTCGGTCATGTCGGCCTCCTCACACCCGCCCGTAGGCGCGCAAGGGCTGTTCGATCAGCGCGACCAGCTGTCGCAGGAAGCTCGCGGCGTAGCCGCCATCGCACACGCGGTGGTCGAACACCAGCGACAGCTGGACGATGCGGCGGGCGACGACCTCGCCGTCGACGACCCAGGGGCGTTCGAGCACGCGTCCGATGCCGAGGATCGCCACGTCGGGATGGTTGATGATCGCGGCGGAGCCGTCGACGCCGAGTCCGCCGTAGTTGTTCAGAGTGAAGGTCGAGCCGCGCATCCGCTCGGGCGGCATCACTCCCGCTCGGGCGGTCTCGGTGAGCTCGCGCAGCGCGGCGTCGAGCTGCGCGACGCTCAACTCGTGCGCGCGGGAGACGACCGGCACGAGCAGCCCGCGCTCGGTGTCGGTGGCGATCCCGAGGTTCACGCCCTCGAACGCGACGATCTCGTCACCGCCGTCGCCCAGACGCGAGGCGAGCACGGGGTGGTCCTCGAGGGCGAGTAGCGCGAAGCGCGCGAACAGCGCGGTCAGCGAGGGCGCGCGCTCGCCGGTCGTGGCGATCTCGCGGCGAAGATCCCAGAGACGCGTCGCATCGACGTCGACCCAGACCGTCGCCTCGGGGATCTCGGAGCGACTGCGGCTCAGGCGGGCGCTCGCGGCGCGCCGCAGCGGAGACAGACGGTCACGGGCCCGCACGCGCAGGCCGTCGATCTCGTCGACGGGCGACGCCGAACCCGCCGATGCCGGTGCGTGCGCGCCGTCGACGGCATGATCGACCGCGGCCCGCAGCACGTCGGCGCGCGTCACGGCGCCGTCGGCTCCGGTCGCGGGGATCGCGCGCACGTCGAGACCGAGGTCGCGCGCGAGCCGACGCACGATCGGCGAGCGCACGGCGACGGTGCGAGCACGGGGTGCCTCCGTCTTCTCGGCGGGCGCCGCGGTCGGGTCGTGAACGACCGAGGGGCGGCGACGTCCGGCCGCCGACCGTCCACTCGTGCCGTAGCCGATGAGCACGTTGCCCGAGCCCGCGCGTTCCTCGACTCGGTAGTCCTCGTGCGCCGCGTTCTCGGGCACGACGGTGTCGGGCGAGGCGCTCGTCCCCGCGGCATCCGATACCTCCAGTACGGGGTCGCCGACGGCAATCGTGTCGCCGGCGTCGCCGTGCAGCGCGGTGACCACACCGGCGAAGGGGGAGGGCAGTTCCACGACGCTCTTGGCCGTCTCGACCTCGGCGATCGCCTGATCGACGGCGATCGTGTCTCCCACCGCCACGAGCCATTGCACGAGACCGGCCTCGGTGAGGCCCTCGCCCAGGTCTGGCAGGCGGAAGACGTGCGCGGTGAGGGTGCTCACGATTCGTCCTCCCAGTGCAGCGTGTCGATCGCGTCGAGCACGCGGTCGACGTCGGGCAGATACCAGTGCTCGAGCTTCGGCGGGGCGTAGGGGATGTCGAACCCCGTCACCTTTCGCACCGGTGCCTCGAGGTGTTCGAAGCAGCGCTCGAACACCCGCGACTGGATCTCGGAGGCGACGCTCGCGTACCCGGGGGCCTCGGCGATCACGACGGCCCGGCCGGTCGTGCGCACGGCGGCCGTGACCGTGGCGTCGTCGAAGGGCGAGAGCGAGCGCACGTCGACCACCTCGACGCTGCGGCCCTCGGCGGCTGCGGCCTCGGCTGCTTCGAGCGCGAGCGGTACGGCCGCGCCGTAGGCGAGCAGTGTCACGTCGGTGCCGGTGCGCGCGACCCGGGCGCTGCCGAGGTCGACGCGGTGGGCGGTGTCGACGTCGCCGCGCGTCCAGTACAGCTTCTTGGGCTCGAGGAACACGACCGGATCGGGGGACTCGATCGCCGCGCGCAGCAGCGAGTACGCGTCCTGCGGAGTCGACGGGCACACGACCGTCAGGCCGGGGGTGTGCGCGTAGTAGGCCTCCGACGAGTCGCAGTGGTGCTCGACCCCGCCGATGCCGCCGCCGAACGGGATGCGGATGACCAGCGGCATCCGTACCCCTCCGCGCGTGCGGTTCCCGTACTTCGCGACGTGGCTCACCACCTGCTCGAACGCGGGCAGGGCGAAGGCGTCGAACTGCATCTCGACCACGGGGCGCATGCCGTTCATCGCCATGCCCACCGCCGTGCCGACGATCCCGGACTCGGCGAGCGGTGTGTCGAAGCAGCGGTCCTCGCCGAAGCGCGCGGTGAGTCCGTCGGTGACCCGGAAGACCCCGCCGAGCGCGCCCACGTCCTCCCCGAAGACGACGACCTCGGGGTCGTCGGCCAGGGCGTCGGCGAGGGCGAGGTTCAGGGCCGCGGCCATGGTGAGCGTCGCGGGCGCGCGGCCGGTCGCATCGGCGTCGAGCCGCGCGCCGTCGAGATGCGTGCCGTCCTGCGCGATCGTCATCGGGATGCTCCTTCGCGAGAGGCGGGCTCCGCCTGTCCGGATGCCATCGCCGCGCGCTCGATCTCGCCGCGCAGCATCGACCATTGCTCCTCGAGCTGCGGCGAGCGGGTCGCGGTCACGAACCGGAAGAGATCCTCGGGATCGAGGTCGGCGTCGGTGTTCAGCGCGGTGCGCAACTCGGCCGCGAGGGTCTCGGCACCCGCGGCGAACCCGGCGTCGAGGTCGTCGTCGAGCGCTCCGACCGCGCGCAGGTGCGTGCGCAGCCGCAGCAGCGGGTCGCGCTCGACCCAGGCCTGCACCTCGGCGCGCTCGCGGTAGCGGGTGTCGTCGTCGGCATTGGTATGCGCCTGCATCCGGTAGGTGTGCGCCTCGACGAGGGAGGGCCCGTCGCCGGCACGTGCGCGCGCGACGGCCGCGCCGAGCACCGCGAGCAGTGCGGCGACATCGTTGCCGTCGACCCGCCGGCCCGGCATCCCGTACCCGATGGCCTTGTGCGCGAGCGAGGGGGCGGCGGTCTGGCGCGAGAGGGGCACCGAGATCGCGAACCCGTTGTTCTGCACGAAGAAGACCACCGGCAGGCGGAACACCGACGCGAAGTTCATCGCCTCGTGGAAGTCGCCCTCGCTCGTGGCGCCGTCGCCGCACAGGGCGAGTACGACGGTGTCGTCGCCGCGGCGCTTCGCGGCGTGCGCGAAGCCGACCGCGTGCAGCAACTGGGTCGCGAGCGGCGTGGACTGCGCGGCGACGCGGTGGGCGCGCACGTCGTACCCCGAGTGCCAGTCGCCCGCGAGCAGCACCATGGTCTGCGCCGGCGGGACTCCGCGCCCGATGATGGCGACGGCGTCGCGGTAGGTGGGGAACAGCCAGTCCGACGCGCCGCCCAGCACGCGCGTTGCCGCGACCTGACAGGCCTCCTGCCCGTGCGACGAGGGGTAGACGGCGAGGCGGCCCTGGCGCACCAGGGCGCTGGCCTGGTCGTTGAACCGGCGCCCCTCGACGAGCCCGCGGTAGGCGTCGAGCAGCGCGTCGCGGCCGGGCAGCGGATAGTCCGCGTCCTCGGTGAGCGTGCCGTCGGGGGCGATGAGCTGCACCGCCTCGTCGCGGGGGAGCATGTCGTCGTTCATCTGGTCGCCTTCCTCGCCGAACCTGATGACGCCATCATGCGCGTTCCCGCGCAGTCGTCCAAGGGGAGAGGGGGAATGCTGGACGATTGCCCGCGCATTGCCTTCCCGCTCGCCGAAGTGTCAGAATTCGAGGCGGGACGAAGGAGTGCCATGACCACGCTGGATGAGATCGACCGTGCGATCCTCGACGAGCTGCGCCGCGATGCGCGAGCGTCGATGACGGCGTTGGCGGATGCCGTGCACATCTCGCGGGCGGGCGCACACGCCCGCATCCGCCGACTCACCGACGCGGGCGTGCTCACCGGGTACACGGTGCGCACGGATCCCTCGAAGCTCGGCCATCACGCGAGCGCCTACGTCACCCTCGCCATCGAGCAGGCCAGCTGGCAGCTCGTGCAGGATCGTCTGCGGGCGATCCCCGAGATCGAGCACATGGCGCTGGTCGGCGGAGACTTCGACGTGATCCTGCTCGTGCGGGCGAACGATGCGCGCGACCTCCGCCGCATCGTGCTCGAGGACATCCAGGCGATCCCGTCGATCCGCACGACCCGAACGACTCTCATCTTCGAGGACTTCGAGCGCTGAGCGCGGATCTCTCAGCCCGGAGAACACCGCGTGCCAGACTGGGGCGATGACCGCCACCGACCCCGTCCGCCGCGGGCGCCCGGGGTACGACCGCCGAGGACTGCTCGATGCCGCGGTCGCCGTGTTCAACGAGTCCGGCTACGACGGCACCTCGGTGGCGGCCCTCGCCGCTCGACTCGGGCTCTCGAAGGCCGCGCTCTACCACCACTTCTCCTCGAAGGAGGAGATCCTCGAGACGGCCCTCGACGAGGCTCTCGACGGTCTCGAGGGCGTGCTGGCCGCCACGGATGCCGTGCGCCCGGGAGACCGTCTGGCCGCGGTGCTCGAGGGCGCCGTCGGTGTGCTCGTCGCGCACCTGCCCTCGGTCACGCTGCTTCTGCGCGTGCGGGGCAACAGCGAGGTCGAACGGTGCGCGCTCGAACGTCGGCGCGCCTTCGATCAGGCCGTGACCGCGATCGTGCGCGCGGCGCAGGACGAGGGCGCGGTGCGCGCCGACGTGGATGCCTCGGTCGCGACGCGTCTGCTCTTCGGCATGGTCAACTCGCTCATCGAGTGGTATCGCCCGAACGGTCCTGAGGGGGCCGAGGCCCTCGCCCGCGACGTTCTCGCCGTGGCGCTCGACGGACTCCGCACGCGCTGAGCCGCGGCATCCGCCTCTCCGGCGCGGGGCGTCAGCCGATCGTCAGCGTGAAGCCGTTGTCCGTCGCCGTCACGGCGACCCGGGTGAGGTCGTCGACCTGCACCTCGGGATCGTGCGCGTGTGCGTGCGGCCCCACGCCGATCACGCGCATGCCGGCGGCGTGCGCAGCCTGGATGCCGGCGCCCGAGTCCTCGAACACGATGCAGTCGGCGGGATTGACACCGAGATCCGCCGCAGCGCGGAGGAAGCCCTCGGGGTCGGGCTTCGATGCCGAGACGCTCTCGGCGGTGATCGTCAGGGCGGGCAGGGGGAGTCCTGCCGCGCCCATGCGTGCGGTCATCAGCTCGACGTTCGCCGAGGTCACGATCGCGTGCGGGTGGGGGAGCAGCGCCTGCAGCAGCGCGGCGGCACCCGTGATCTCGACGACGCCCTCGACGTCGCTGCTCTCGTTCGCGAGCATGACGGTGTTCTCGTGCAGGTTGATCGCGTGGTCGCGCTCGGGCAGCAGGATCGACATGCTCTGGTGGCCCTGGCGGCCATGGATGACCCGCAGCACCGTGGCGGGGTCGAGCCCGTGCGGCTGCGCCCACTCCAGCCACAGGCGTTCGACGACGGCGGTCGAGTCGACCAGGGTCCCGTCCATATCGAGGAGGACGGCGCGGGCGTGGAGGGTCTCGGTCACCCCTCCAGGCTAACGGCGTGGGGCCGCAGCACCCGCCTCATCGCCGGAGACGGGCTACTCGCCCCGCAGTGCCCGGGTCGCGGCGGCACTGCGCTCGAGGGCGTCGACTGCGACGTCGCGGCGCAGCTGCGCCGCACCGATGAACAGGCAGTCGACGAGCGCGAGCTGGGCGATGCGGCTCACCATCGCGCCGGCGCGGAAGCGCGATTCGCGGGCGTGGGTGAGGAGGAGGTGATCGGAGGCGCGGGCGAGGGGCGAGGTGCTGGCCCCGGTGATGCCGATCGTCGTGGCACCGGTCTCGCGCGCGGACTGGAGGAAGAGCACGGCTTCGGGTGTGGTTCCCGAGTTCGAGAAGCCGATCGCGACGGTGGGCGAGGTGCGGAGGGCGGCGGCGGCGCTCGCCTCGTGCGCATCGTCGAGGGCGATCGCGTTGTGGCCGATGCGCAGCAGCTTGTGGCCGAGATCGGCGGCGGCGAGGCGGCTCGCCCCGATGCCGAACAGCAGGATGCGCCCCGAGCCCTCGATGGCTTCGGCGGCGGCGCCGAGCGCGTCGTAGTCGAGTCGCTCGACGGTCTCCTCGATCGCGAGTCGTTCGAGTGCGGCGAGTTTGCGGGCGGCGTCACGCAGGCTGTCGTCGGCGGCGATCTCCGCGCCGAACCCGCTGTTCGTGCCGAAGTTGACCGACTCGCGGCCGAGCTCGGCGGCGAGGGTGCGACGTAGCGCGGCGTAACCGCTCACGCCGATCACGCGGCAGAAGCGCACGACCGAGGCGACCGAGGTGTCGCACGACGCGGCGAGCTCGGTGATCGTGCTCTCGATCACCTGGGTGGGGTTGTCGGCGACGGCGCGGGCGATCCGGGCGAGGGAGGGCGGCAGTGTGTCGACCGACGCCGCGATCGTCGTCTGGATACTCATGCGTCTCCTTCACCGGACGTGAACAATTCTTTCATGTGGTCATCAATCCGCGTAGACTATTTTTATGACTTCGACGCCGCGCTTGCTCGCCGTGGACCTCGGCAAGTCGCGGTGCCGCCTCGTGGTGGCCGATCCGACACGCCGACCTGCACATGAGGGTACAGGTGCGCCGGGGCTCGCCGCCGCCGACGGCGTCAGCGCCGCGCTCGCTGCGGTCGAGACGGTGCTCGCCGACGAGGTGGACGGGACGATCTCGGCCCTCGCCGTCGGAGCGGCGGGTGCGTGGGCCGCACCCGCCGCCGCGCAGCGCCTGGCAGGCCTCCTCGCCGCTCGCGTGCTGGCCCCCGTGGCCGTGGCTTCCGACGTCGTCACGGCCCATGCCGGAGCGCTCGACGGCGCCCACGGTGTGCTTCTCATCGCCGGCACGGGCGCTGCCGCCCTCGGAACGGATGCCGACGGCGCCCGCCTCGTCGACGGCTGGGGTCCCGACGTCGGCGACCTCGGAAGCGGCTCCTGGCTCGGACGCGAGGTGCTCCGCGCCGTGCTGCGCGCCGCCGACGGCCTCGGCCCCGCGACCGCTCTCGCCGAGGCGATCGCGGAACCCGTGGGCGCGGCATCCGACATCATTCCCTGGCTCGCGCACGGCGACCCGCTCGCCCGACGCCTCGCGACCCTCGCCCCTCTCGCGCTGGATGCCGCCGAGACCGGCGACGAGGCCGCCGGGGCGATCGTCGCCGAGGCCACCCGTCTGCTCACCGCCTCCGCCGTCGTGGCGTCCACGACGCCCGACGTCGTGCTGCACGGCGGACTCACCGACCACGCCTGGTTCCGCGCGCAGCTGACCGCCGCGCTCGCCGCCGCCGGACGCCGGGTGCAGCCGCCCGTCGGCGACGCGATCGACGGTGCCCTGCTGCTCGCCACCCGCTTCGATCTCCCTCACGAAAGGTTCGTGCACCGTGCCGAATGACGACACCCGACTCACCGCTCTGATCGAGGAGCTGTCGAAGCTCGACACCGAGGCGGCGACCACCGAGCGCGGCGACCTCGATCTGCTGACGAGCGCACAGCTCGTCGAGCGCATGAACGCCGAGGACGCCCGGGTCGCCGGAGCCGTGGCCGCGGAGGCCGCGCAGATCGCCGCCGCCGTCGACGGCATCACCGAGCGGTTCCGTCGCGGCGGGCGCCTCATCTACATCGGGGCCGGCACGGCGGGCCGCATCGGGGTGCTCGACGCGAGCGAGTGCCCGCCCACCTTCGGTACCGACCCCTCGCTCGTGGTCGGCATCATCGCCGGCGGTGAGACGGCGATCCGCTCGGCGGTCGAGAACGCCGAGGACGACGCCGACGCCGCGGCCGCATCGCTGGCAGAACTGCAGCTCACCGCATCCGACACGGTCGTCGGCATCTCGGCGTCGGGCCGCACTCCCTACGTGATCGGCGGGCTCGACTACGCCCGCGATCTCGGCGCACTCACGGTCGCGATCGCCTCGAACCGGGGCTCCGCGATCGGTGCCGCCGCCGACATCGCGATCGAGGTCGTGACGGGTCCCGAGTTCATCTCCGGGTCGACGCGGCTGAAGTCGGGCACCGCGCAGAAGCTCGTGGTCAACATGCTCACGACGCTCTCGATGATCAAGCTCGGCAAGACCTACCGCGGAGTGATGGTCGACCTGCTCGCCACCAACGAGAAGCTGCACGCGCGGTCCATCCGCACGGTGTCGCAGCTCGCGGGAGTCGACACCGACGAGGCCGCACGCGCGCTCGCCGCCGCAGACGGCTCGGTCAAGCTCGCGGTGCTCATCCTCGCCACGGGCGCGACGCCCGCGGACGCGGCCTCGGCTCTCGACGCCGCCGACGGTCTGCTGCGCGAGGCGATCTCGGCGCTGAGCTGAGATCGCCCGGTCGTCGCGGCGGTCAGTGCCCGAACTCGATGAGCGCGACCCCGACCGCGATGAGCGCGACGCCCGCGGCCATCATGGCCGAGAAGTGGTCCTGGAACAGGATGCGGCCCATCACGGCGGTGATCGCAACGCCGGCGGCGGCCCAGATGCCGTAGGCCACGCCCACGGGCATGCCCATCGCCAGGATCGCGCCCAGCAGCGAGAACGCGGCGACGTAGCCGACGACGATCACGGGGATCCACCGCCTGCGGCGCAGGCCCTCGGAGGCGCGCAGGCTCAACGTGGCGGTGACCTCGCTCGCGATCGCCAGAACCAGCAGCACCCAGATCACGAGGCGGCCTCCGATGTCGGGCGGGCGTGCGAGCCGAGCTCCACGAGCAGCACGCCGATGACGATCGCGCCGACCCCGATGATCTGCACCGTGCCGAGCGTCTCGCGGAACAGCACGGTGCCGAGCACGGCGGTGAGCACGACACCGATCGCCGACCAGATGCCGTAGGCCACGCCCACCGGCATCCCCCGATCGAGCACGAGCGAGAGCAACCAGAGCGATCCCGAGTACCCGACGACGACCACGATCAGCCAGAGCGGATGCGTGAAGCCCTCGGCCGCGCGCAAGGACAGCGTCGCCGACACCTCGAGCGCGATCGCGATCAGCAGGGGCGGCCACGGCGAGCGGCGGGGTCGGTCTGTCATCGAGGGCCTTTCGGGAGCGTCAGTGCCGACGGCGGATATCGGCGCGCGTGCGCCGCAGGGGAGAACGCGTCGGATGCTCGCAGGATTCCCTGTCCGACAGGTGAACGGGTGGGGGAGGTATCGCCTGTCGGAGGCGCCCGGCATCATGGGGTCATGAACCGCACGTCGTTACTCCGTGAGCGCCTCCGTTCGCATCGGCTCACCGCCCGTGCCGCGTCGGTCGTCGAGGCTGCACGGCACATGCTGGCCGTGCAGAGTCAGGACTTCACCGCCGGACGCTGGGCCCTCGCGGCCCGCACGCGCGGCACCGTCGCTCTGGAAACGGTCGATCGCGCCTTCGATCGCGGCGACCTCGTGCGCGCCTGGACGATGCGCGGCACCCTGCACACGATCCCGGCGCGAGATCTGGCGTGGGTGCTGTCGGTCACGGGTGCGCGTCAGCTGGCCGCCGCCGCTGCGCGCCACCGCGACCTCGGCATCGACGACGAGCTGCTGCGGGGCGCGGCCGCGATCGTCGCCCCGCTGCTCCGCGACGGCGGGTGCTCGCGTGCCGAGGCCTTCGCTCGATGGTCGGATGCCGGGATCGACCCGCGGGATCAGCGCGGCGTGCACCTGCTCGGCGCTCTCGCGATGCGGGGCGAGATCTGCCAGGGCCCGGTCGTGCCGGCGACGACCTCCGCGGGCATCGCACGTGAGCAGCGCTTCGTCGCGACCGACGAGTGGATCTGTGGTCCCGTGCGGCCGGACGATGCGCTCGCCGAGCTCTTCGTGCGCTACGTCGAGGGCCACGGTCCGATGCGCGTCGAGGACTTCGCGTGGTGGTCGGGGCTCACCCTCGGAGCATCGCGCGAGGCGGCCGCACGCGCGGGACGGCGTGTGGTCGAGGTCGACGACGGCACCTACGCCCCCGTCGCGCCGCCGCGCCGCTCGCCCGGGTCTCCGAGGGTGCAGGTGCTCGGAGCGTTCGACGAGTACTACATCTCCTACGCGGATCGTACGCTCGTGTGCCCGCCCGAGGGGCTGGCCGTGGTCGGCCCCGGTAAGAACGGCATGGTGCGCCCGGTCGTCGTCGTCGACGGCGAGGTGGTCGGGGTGTGGCGTCTGCCGCCGGCATCCGGACGCGGGGGTGGCGAGGCGGCCGTCGAGCTGTTCTCCACGGGGGAGCGGCCGCCCCTCGATCCGGAGATCGACGAGCAGTTGCGCGCTGCGCTCGCCCGGCACGCGACGTTCCTCGGGGCCGCGGCATGATCCGCGGCGCGGCCCCGAGATGAACGCCGGAGATCACTCCGCGGCGTGACGCCCGAGGAACTCGTAGACCTCGCTGTCGTCGACACCGGGGAAGGCGCCGCGCGGCAGGGGCGAGAACATGTGCGTGTGCACGCGCGCGCTCGGCCAGGACTTTCCGCTCCAGCGTTCCGCCAGCTCCGACGACGGACGTCGGCAGCACGATTCATCGGGGCAGTTCGAGACCGCACGATCGGTCGTCTCGCGCCCGCGCCACCAGCGGGCGTCGTCGAACGGGACGCCCACCGTGATCGAGAACTCGCCGTCGGCCGACGACCCGGTCTGGGTCGAGCACCAGAACGTGCCCGAGGGGGTGTCGGTGTACTGGTGGTGCTCGGTCGTGCGGTTCTGCTGGCCGAAGGCCGCCCGCGCCTGGAACTTGCGGCACACGCGCTGACCCTCGACGGCGCCGGTGACGTCCATGGGCAGGGGCAGGTCGTCGTTCTCGTAGACGCGGGTGATCGCGCCGTCGGAGTCCACGCGCAAGAAGTGCAGCGACATGCCCAGATGCTGGGTGAGCAGGTTGGTCATGCGCATCCCCGCGGCCTCGTGCGTGACACCGAAGGCGTCGCGGAAGTCCTCGACGGCCAGGTTGCGATCCTTCTTGGCCTGCTGCAGGAAGGCGACGGACGCCGTCTCCGGCAGCAGGCAGCACGCGCCGAAGTAGTTGATCTCGAGGCGCTGCTGCAGGAAGTCGGCGTAGTCGGTGGGCGGAGTGTGTCCGAGCAGGCGGTGGGCCATCGCCTGCAGCGCCATGGAGCGGAGGCCGTGGCCCCCGGGGATCGAGGCGGGCGGGAGGTAGATGCGCCCGTTCTCGAGGTCGGTGACCGAGCGCGTGGAGTGCGGCAGGTCGTTGACGTAGATGAGCTCGAACCCGAGGCGCTCGGCCATGATGCTCACGGTGCGGTGGCTGAGCGCGCCCTGCACGTGCCCCGCGGCCTTCAGCTGCTTCTCGGCGAGCTTCTCGATGTCGCCGAGGTAGTTGTTCTGCGCCCGCATCCGCAGCCGCAGCTCGGTGTTCGCGCGGCGGGCCTCCTCCGGGGTAGCGATGGCCTCGCGCTCGCGCCGCTGGAGTTCGCGGTGCAGGCCCAGTACCGACTCGATCGTCTCGTCGCTCATGCCCTTCGTCACGCGCACGGGGGAGATGCCGAGCTGTCGGAACACCGGGCTCTCCTGCGCGCGGTCGAGCTCGATCTCGAGAGCGGCGCGGCGGTTCGGCGGCTCGCCGGAGATGAGGTCGGTGACCTCCGTGCCCGTGGCCTGGGCGATGGCCTGCAGCAGCGACAGCTTCGGTTCGCGCTTGCCGTTCTCGATCAGGCTGAGCTGCGACCCCGCGACGCCCACGAGTGCGCCGAGCTCGTCGAGGGTGAACCCCTGAGCCTGCCGGTGGTGCCGGATGCGATGGCCGAGGGTCGTGAGATGGATGCCGGAGGACGCCATTCCTTGATCTTAGACGAAAGAATCGCAATATTTACGTTTCGATTCGCCGGAAAGTCGCGCGGAATGGCGAAGAAGATGGGAACAACGCCCCACACTTCAAAGGAGCAGCCCATGGCCATCGCCGAAGTCTTCACCCCTCGCACCTCGCCCGTCGCCGCCGCGCGCACCTTCGGCGCGGTGCCGGCTTATGACACTCCCGCGATGGCGGAGCTGGTGGCCTGGGTCGACGAGATGGCGGAGCTGACGCAGCCCGATTCCGTGCACTGGGTCGACGGGTCGCGCGCCGAGAACGACTGGCTGCTGCGCGGCCTCGTCGCCGAGGGCAAGCTCATCAAGCTCAACCCCGAGTGGCGTCCCGGCTCGTACCTCGCCCGCTCGCACCCCAGCGACGTCGCCCGCACCGAGGGGCGCACGTTCATCTCCTCCGAGAAGGAGGAGGACGCCGGCCCCACGAACAATTGGGCACCGCCCGCCGAGATGCGCGAGAAGATGACGGGCCTCTTCACCGGGTCCATGCGCGGACGCACGATGTACGTCGTGCCGTTCTCGATGGGTGCGGTCGGCGGCCCGCTCTCGCACATCGGCGTGCAGATCACCGACAGCGCCTACGCGGTCGCCTCGATCGGCATCATGACGCGCGTCGGCGATGTGGTCACCCGGCAGATCGCGGACGGTGCCCCGTGGGTGCGCACCGCGCACACCGTCGGTGCGCCGCTCGCGCCGGGACAGGCGGATGCCGAGTGGCCGTGCAACGACGAGAAGTACATCGTGCACTTCCCCGACACCCTCGAGGTGTTCTCGTACGGCTCGGGCTACGGCGGCAACGCGATCCTCGCCAAGAAGTGCTTCGCGCTGCGCATCGCCTCGGTGATCGCTCGCGACGAGGGCTGGCTCGCCGAGCACATGCTGCTGATCCGCGTGATCGACCCGCAGGGGACGGCCTACCACGTGGCCGCGGCATTCCCCTCGGCGTGCGGCAAGACGAACCTCGCGATGCTGCGCCCGACGATCCCCGGATGGAAGGTCGAGACGCTCGGTGACGACATCGCATGGATCCGCCCGGGCGACGACGGGCGCCTCTGGGCGATCAACCCCGAGGCGGGCTTCTTCGGCGTCGCTCCGGGCACGGGCGAGGCGACCAACGTCACGGCGGTCGAGACGCTGTGGGGCAACACGATCTTCACGAACGTCGCGCTGCGTCCCGACGGCGACGTGTGGTGGGAGGGGCTGACCGACACCGCTCCCGCCGAGCTCACCGATTGGGAGGGCAATGCCTGGACGCCGGACTCGGGGCGCCCGGCCGCGCACCCGAACTCCCGGTTCACGGTCTCCGCGGCCCAGTGCCCGCAGATCGCCGAGGACTGGGAGGAGGCCGTGCCGCTCGACGTCATCCTGTTCGGCGGTCGCCGCGCCAGCAACGTTCCGCTGGTCGTGGAGGCGACCGACTGGACCCACGGCGTCTTCCTCGGCTCGAACATCTCGTCCGAGCGCACCGCCGCGGCCGAGGGAACCCTCGGCGAGCTGCGCCGCGATCCCTTCGCGATGCTCCCGTTCTGCGGCTACAACATGGGCGACTACTTCGGCCACTGGCTGAAGGTCGGTCGCGGTCTGCGGTTCGACCGCGCGCCGCGCATCTTCCAGGTCAACTGGTTCCGTCGCGGCGACGACGGCCGCTTCCTGTGGCCCGGGTTCGGCGACAACTCGCGGGTCGTCGACTGGATCATCCGCCGGATCGCCGGCGAGGTGCCGGCCGTCGACAGCCCGATCGGGCGCCTGCCGCGCACGCAGGACCTCAACCTCGACGGACTCGACATCCCGCAGGCCGACCTCGACGAGCTGTTCGAGGTCGACCCGGCGGCCTGGCGGGTCGAGGCCGATCGCACCGAGGAGTTCTACGACACGTTCGGCGACCGGCTTCCGGCCGCACTGCGTGCCGAACTGGCGTCGCTCCGGTACCGCCTCGAGAAGGCGTAGCCGGAGCGCAGGGCCAGGTGCCGGTTCGGGGGAGCCGGCACCTCTGCGGGGCCCCGTCCGGGGACGCGCGCACAGACCCGCGACGGCGGGATGTCGGAGACGAACCCATGGCTGAGTGGTCTCCGGCATCCCGCCGTCGCGACTTTCCGTGCGCGTCGCGTCATGTGGTCGTGCGGCCGGGTGACGTAGCCGGATCAGGCGAGCAGCTGGTGGCGGGCGAGGTCGCGGTACAGCGGCGTCGACTCGACGAGTTCCGCGTGCGTGCCCTGGCCGACCACCGCGCCGTCCTGCAGCACCACGATGAGGTCGCTGTCGATGACGGTCGAGAGCCGGTGCGCGATCACCACGAGGGTGCGGTCGTTCGAGACGGCGTCGATCGCCTCGCGCATGCGCTGCTCGTTCACGCCGTCGAGCGAGGAGGTCGACTCGTCGAGCAGCAGGATCGGTGCGTCGGTGAGCAGAGCGCGGGCGATCGCGAGTCGCTGGCGCTCGCCGCCCGAGAGCATCACGCCGTCCTCGCCGACCGCTGCCGCAAGGCCGAGCGGGCTGCGCTCGAGCACGTCGCCGAGGTTGACCGCGCGCAGGACCCGTTCGCAGTCCGCATCGGATGCCGAGGGGGAGGCGAGTCGCAGGTTGTCGGCGAGCGTGCCGGCGAGGGTCGGAGCATCCTGCTCGACGTAACCGAAGTGGGCACGCAGTTCGTCGCGGGGGTAGGTGCGCGCGTCGTACCCGTGCACGCGGATCGACCCGCCCGTCGGGTCGTAGAAGCGCTCGACGAGCGAGAGGATCGTGCTCTTGCCGGCGCCGCTGGGCCCGACGAGAGCGACGCGGGCGCCGCGGGGAACGGCGAACGAGACGCCGCGCAGCACCTCGCGGTCGGAGGCGTCTGCTGCGGTGTCGGTGTCGAGTGTCGTCTCCGGCTTCTCGACGTGGGCGTCTTCGAGGAGCGTCCGGGCGGCCCTCGCCGCAGCCTCGCGCGCGGCGACCACGTTATCGGGGTAGCGGAAGTGCACGTCGCGGAACTCGATCGCGGGAGCGTCCGGTGCAGGCGCGGTGCGCGCGATATCGGCGGCGATCCGCTCGTCGTCCTGCGTCTCGGTCGGCAGATCGAGCACCTCCTGGATGCGGCCGAGCGCGCCGAGCGCCTGATTGACCGAGGTGATCGCCCCGAACGTCGTGGCGAGCGGCATCACCAGCAGGAAGAGGAACATGATGAACGCGATCAGCGAGGCGATCGAGAGAGCGCCGGCGGCGACCCGGAACCCGCCGACGCCGAGCACGACGATCAGGGAGAGCTGCAGGGCGATGCCGGCGACCGGCACCACGAGCGAGGAGATCTTCGCGATCCGCACGCCGATGCCGTATGCCTCGTCGGCCGTCCGCGAGACCGTCGCCGTCTCGCGCTCGGTCGCACCGGACGCGCGGATCGTGCGGATGGAGCCCACCGCGCGTTCGACACCGGACGCCAGCTCGCCGACCTTCTGCTGCTGTGCCGTCGAGGCCGTGCGGATGCGGCCGCTGAGCGCCACCACGACGACCACGGAGACGCCGATCACGAGCACGATCAGCAGCAGCAGGATCGGGTCGATCACGAGCATGGCGATGAGGGCTCCCACGAACAGCACGGCGCTGCCGACGGCATCCGCCAGTCCCTGAGTGAGCACGGCGTAGAGCAGCGTGGTGTCGGTGCCGACGCGCGAGACGAGATCGCCGGTGCGGCGCGCGTCGAACTCCGAGGTCGGAAGATGCAGGATGCGGGCGATGAGCTTGCGGCGGCTGGAGAGCACGACCGCCGTGCCGGTGCGCTGCAGCAGGTAGTGCTGGAAGCCGGAGATGATCGACGACACGATCACGAAACCGATCAGCAGCCACACCAGGATCCCCAGCGTGCCTCCGGACTGCACGGCTTCGATGACCTGCCCGACGAGCAGTGGTTGCACCAGCGAGGTCGCGGCGCCGAAGACGCTGAGCACGGCCACGACGACGAGCGTGCGCTTGTGCTCGAACAGGAAGGGGAGGAGCTGGCGGAACGTGGCGCGCGGACCGTCCTGCTGCGCGCCGCGTCCGCGTCGGCGCGGTGTCGCCGTCCGGGACATGGAAGACCTCGTTCTGAGATAAGGGGGTACTACGACCGTACTTCGTGCAGAGGGCGTCTGCGGTCGCTCAGGATCGCCCGAACCGGCGATGCGCGGCCTGCTTCGAGACGCCGAGGGCGCTGGCGATGGCCTGCCAGGAGTAGCCGCCGTTGCGCGCTCGACGCACCTGGGCCTCCTCGGCGCGTGAGATCTCGCGGCGCAGTGCCGTGAGCCGGTTCAGTTCGGCGAGGGGCTCGCCCTCGGGGTCGGTCGCGATCGCGGTGCGGATGCTCATACGTCAACGGTAGTTGACGTGCCGCGCGGTCGTCAACACTTCTTGACGCTTCGAGTCGCTCGCCTTGTCGTGCGCCACCCTCCGAAAGACGGCAGAATGCCCGAATCGAAACCCGGGTTGGCAGACTGGACGGATGCTCGACACCCCCGTACTCCGCCCCGGTGACCGCATCGCGGTCCTGTCGCCCGCTTTCGCGGCACCGGCCGTCGCCCCCGACATCCACGAGCAGGCACTGCGGCGTCTCGCCGACCTCACCGGACTCGTCCCTGTCGAGTACCCGACCACGCGCCTCCTCGACGCGAGCCCGGAGGCGCGGGCCGCCGACGTCAACGAGGCCTTCGCCGATCCGAGCATCCGGGCGATCCTCGCGACCATCGGCGGCGATGATCAGATCCTCGTCGTGCCGCATCTCGATCCCGTTCTGGCGCTCGCCGATCCGAAGCCGTTCCTCGGGTACAGCGACAACACCAACATCTTGAACTGGCTGTGGGGACTCGGCGTCCGCGGCTACTACGGCGGCTCGACCGCCGTGCACCTCGGACCCGGCCCCGCGATCGACGACGTGCACCTGCTGTCGCTGCGCGCGGCGCTCCTCGACCGCGGCACGGTGGAGCTCACCGAACCCGGTGAATCGGAGGACATCGGCCGACGCTGGGCCGATCCGCGGGCGCTCAGCGAGTACGGCGAACGCACCCCGACCGAGCCCTGGACGTGGGCGGGCCCGCGGCGTGCGGTCACCGGGCGCACCTGGGGCGGATGCCTCGAGGTCATCGACGGTCTGGCCCTCGCGGATCGGATGCCCTCGGTCGACTCTGTGGCCGGATCGATCCTGCTTCTCGAGACGAGCGAGGAGCGTCCGCCGGCGAGCTGGGTGAACAGGTGGTTGCGCGGTCTCGGGGAGCGCGGCATCCTCTCCGCCGTGGCCGGCGTCGTCGTGGCGCGACCTCCGGTGAGCGACTTCGACTTCAGCCCGTCGGCAGACGAGGCGCGATCTCTTCGAGATGCCCAGCGCGATGTCGTGATCGACGTCGTCACCCGCTACAACCCCGAGGCCGTCGTGTGCGTCGGCCCGCCGTTCGGGCACACGCGCCCGCAGTGGATCGTGCCCTACGGCGGCACGATGACCCTCGACGGCGCGGCGCACCGCATCTTCGCCGACTACTGACTGTCAGCCCAGCGCGAACGGCACGAGAAACGCCCCCGGACCGGGAGGGCCGAGGGCGTTTCGAGGGGATGCCGTTACGGCTGCGGCGTCGCCGCCACGCCGAGGTCGTCCTCGTAGTCGACGTCCTTGGTCTCCTTCGAGAGCATCAGGGCGATGAACGTCAGAACGCCCATGGCCGAGAGGTACAGACCCACGAGCCACGGGGCACCGCCGCCGGCCTGCCACAGCCATACCGCGATGAGCGGGGCCACGGCCGCACCGAGGATCGACGAGACGTTGTACGAGATCGCCGAACCCGAGTAGCGCACGTTCGTCGGGAACAGCTCGGGCAGCAGCGCGCCCATCGGGCCGAAGGTGGCGCCCATGAGCATGAAGCCGAACACGAGGAACGCCTGGGCGAGCGCCCCGGTGAACTTCGGGTCGACGGCCGGCAGCAGGAACGCGTTGAACGTCAGACCGAAGACGATGATGAGGCCCGTGACCCAGAGCAGCAGCTTGCGGCGGCCGATCTTGTCGGCGATGGGGCCCGAGAGCAGGGTGAAGATTCCGAAGAACACGACACCGATGATCTGCATGAGCACGAAGTCCGTGTAGCCGAAGCCGAGACCGGGGTAGAACTGGGCGGCGAACGCCGACGCGTCGAAGTCGTTGCCGGCGGCCTCCGCGGCCGCCTGTGCAGCAGCGGATGCCGTCTCGAGCGAGGCCGCCTTCGTGCCGTACGACAGCGTGAAGTTCGTCATCAGATAGAACAGCACGTACGTCGCCAGCATGAAGAACGTGCCGAGGATGAGCTGCTTCCAGTGGTGGCGGAAGACGGTCGCGAGAGGCAGCTTGCGGATCGTGCCCTTCGTCTCGGCCTTCTTGAAGGTGTCGGACTCGACAAGGCGCAGACGCACCCACAGGCCGATGATGACCATCACGGCCGAGAACAGGAACGGGATGCGCCAGCCCCACGAGAGGAACGCCTCGGATTTCAGCGCCGGGTTCTCGGCGTGGGGAAGCAGCCAGTTGATGCTGAGGAACAGCAGGTTCGCGATGATGAACCCGAGCGGGGCGCCCAGCTGCGGGAAGGTGCCGTACCAGGCGCGCTTGCCCTTCGGGGCGTTCTCGGTGGCGACCAGGGCCGCACCCGACCACTCGCCGCCCAGGGCGAAGCCCTGCGCGAGACGCATGATCAGCAGGAGGAGCGCGGCCACCCAGCCGATCTGCTGGAACGTGGGCAGGAGCCCGATGAGGAACGTCGCGATACCCATCGTGAGCAGCGACGCGACGAGCGTCGCCTTGCGGCCGTACTTGTCGCCGAAGTGTCCGAAGACCACCGCGCCGATGGGGCGGGCGACCATCGCCGCCCCGAAGACGCCGAACGAGGCGAGAAGCGAGGTGGTGTCGTTGCCGGTCGGGAAGAAGAGGACCGGGAACACGAGCACGGCCGCCGTGGCGTAGGCGTAGAAGTCGTAGAACTCGATGGTCGTGCCGACCAAGCTCGCGGTGATGACACGCGAGCGGGGATTCGCCGGCGCTGTGGTCGTACTCATGCTGCTCCTTAGGAATAAGCACCCCGGGCATACCGAGGCACTCGGGCGAGTTTACGCCTTCCTGAGTGTTCCCTGTGCGCCGGGCCGGGTCGTGAGGCGCTATATGACGCGATGCGTAGAGTCGGGGCGTCGGAGGGACACTGCATGGCGACCGAGACGCCCGTGTATCGGGCACCGATGCGTTCGCGCGACGACGCCGTGCCGCGGGGCGTCGGGGCCGAGCGCGCGCTCCAGCTCGGGATCTGCGGCATCGGCGGCCGGGTCTCGCCCCCGCCGACGACTCTGGAGTCCGCGCTCGTCCGTGCCGACGAGCAGAGCGGCATCCGCCTGGCCTGGAGGATCGAGCGCTTCGCCAAGGCGCCGGTCGGGGCCTACGTCTGGACGCGCGACGTCGACGGCTCGAGCTATCTCGGGAGGATCACCGGGCCGTGGACCTACGACGCCACGGAGGCCGCGCTCGCCGCGGACCTCGTGCATGTGCGCCGCTGCGACTGGCTCCTCGAGCCGATCGAGGAAAGCCTCCTCCCCGGTGCCGTACAGGCGGCCTTCGGTCGCGGAGGGCGCAACTGGCAGCGCATCCGCGCCGAGGGCGTCACGCCACCCACCGCAGCGATCTGGCGGCGGCACCGCGGCGAGGCCTGAGCGCGCGCTCCGCGCCGTGTGCGCTCACTCCTCGGTGTCGCCGAGGCACAGTCCGCGCACGAACTCCGCACGCGGCGAGAGCAGCTCCTCGAGCTCGAGCACGACGACGCGGTTCGCCCCGGCACAGGTCGCCGGCGCGGGGACGAACAGCGTGCGCTGCGGTCCGTTGCGCCAGTAGCGGCCGAGGAAGAAGCCGTTCACGAACGCGTATCCCTTGCTCCACGCGCCGGTGTCGAGGAAGAGGTCGGCCGGAGCGTCCAATGCGAGGTCTCCGGTCCAGGCACGGGGGCCGTCTCCCGATCGCGGAGCGGAGCGGGTCGCGACCTCGTCGGAGATGGCCTGCACGTCGAGCGGAGTCGAGGTCCAGTCGCTGAGGGGTGTCCCGTCGAGCATCGGTGCGCCGATCAGCCCCTTCTCCTCGCCGAGACGATGGTCGTAGTTCACGCGGCCCTGCTCCTCGACGAGGATGCTGAGGGTGCGACCGGCGGGGATCCGCAGCGCCTGATCGTGCCGCGTGCGCGACAGAGTGCCGAGGGGCTGGCCGTCGACGCTCACCCAGGCGAGGTCGCGCACCTCGTCGACCGTGAGCAGGCCGGGGGCACTCATCGGGGGCAGGGCGACGTCGTAGCGCACGAGGGCGCTGAGGTGCCCCAGCGCATCGAACGTGGCGGGGAGAGACGCGGGAGAAGCGGATGCGGCGGCATCTGTCCATGCGCCGGCGGACGTGAGCTCGACGCTCGCGACCGGGGCGGATGCCGCGGGCGCTGGCAGCTCGTCGGGAACCGGCGCGTACTTCGCGATCACATCGCGGAAGGCGAAGAATTTCGCCGTCGGGTCGCCGGCCTCGTCGAGCGGGGCGTCGTAGTCGTACGACGTGACGATCGGGAGGTAGCGGCCCTTGTGGTTCGCGCCGTTCGTCAGGCCGAAGTTCGTGCCGCCGTGGAACATGTAGATGTTCACCGACGCCCCTGCGGCGAGCAGAGCGTCGAGATCGGATGCCGCGGCGTCCACGTCGGTGGTGTGGTGCACGCCGCCCCACCAGTCGAACCATCCGTCCCAGAACTCGGAGCACATGAGGGGACCGGTGGGCTGGTGCGCGCGCAGGGTCGCGAGGCGCTCGGCGCTGCGCGATCCGAACGAGCCGGTCTTGTGGAGATAGGGCAGGCTGCCATCGGCGAGCATCTGATCGGTGGGCTGGTCGACGGTCGTGAGCGGCACCGTGATCCCGGCCTCGCGGGTGAGGGCGACGAGGGCTTCGAGGTAGGCCTTGTCGGACCCGTAGGCGCCGTACTCGTTCTCGATCTGCACGAGCACGACGGGACCCCCGCGATCGATCTGCCGCGGGGCGACGATCTCGTATACGCGGTGCAGGTAGGCGCTGATGTCGGCGAGGAACGCCGGATCGGAGGAGCGCAGGGCGCGCCCGCCGGCGGTCAACCAGGTCGGCAGGCCGCCGTTGTGCCACTCGGCGCAGATGTACGGTCCGGGGCGCACGATCGCGTCCATCCCCTCGGCGTGCACGAGGTCGAGGAAACGACCGAGGTCGTTCCACCCCGTGGCATCCCACTCGCCGCGCCGAGGCTCGTGCGCGTTCCAGGCGACGTAGGTCTCGATCGTGTTGAGACCCATCAGACGCGCCTTGCGGATGCGGTCCTGCCACTGATCCGGGTGGATGCGGAAGTAGTGCAGGGCGCCGGCGATGACCTGGTGCTTCCGTCCGTCGCGGAGGAAGTCGGTGTCGCCGATGGTGAAGGAGGTCACGATGTGAAGTGCTTTCGGTAGAGAAGCGGCCGGATCGGGTCCCGAGGCTCGGGCCCGATCCGGCCACCGTGTTACTTGTTGACGCTGAAGCCCTGCGAGTTCCCGTACTCGACCAGCGCGTCCTGCCAGGCGATGAGGCCCTCGTTCAGGTCGGTACCGTTCTGGTAGGCCTGGCCGACGGTGTCACCGAAGATGCTGATGCCGTAGACCTGGTAGGGGAGGTAGCTCCAGTCGGGCACGACGTCCTCGGCCGCAGCGGCGAGCACCTCGTTGATCTTCTGGCCGCCGAAGTACTCCGGGGCGTCCGAGAGGAACTCCTCGCTCGACAGCTCGGCGGAGGTCGACGGGAACCCGCCGCTCTCGAGGAACAGCGAGATGCTGTCCTCGGAGTTGTTGAGCCACCACAGGAATCCGGCCGCGAGCTCCGGGTTCTCGCTCTGCGTGGTCACCGCCTGGCCGCCGCCGCCGTTCTCGGCGCTGGCGGGGGTGCCGTCGTAGGTCGGCATCGGGGCGACGCGCCAGTCACCGGCACCGTCGGGCGCACCCGAGATGAGGTTGCCGGGCATCCAGGCGCCGATCACGAGGGTCGCGATGCTGCCGTCGCCGAGGGCGCGGAACCACTCATCGCTCCAGCTGCTGACCGGGGCGACGAGGTCTTCCTCGACGAGGCGGTTCCAGTTCTCGGTCCACTTCTTCGAGCCCTCGTCCTGCAGGTCGATCGTGACGTCGGTGCCGTCGGTCGAGAAGGGCTGGCCGCCGGCCTGCCAGATCATCGACGTCGCGAAGCCCGCGTCGCCGGTGTCGTTGGTGATGTACGCGTCGGGGTTCGCGGCGTGGATGGCCTTCGCGGCCTCGTAGTACTCGTCCCACGTGGTCGGCACGGCGATGCCGGCGGCGTCGAAGACGGCCTTGTTGTAGAACAGGGCCATGGGGCCCGAGTCCTGGGGGAGGCCGTAGATGGCGTCGCCGTCGGTGACCGAGTTCCAGGTCGAGGCGGTGTAGTCGTCCTCGAAGTCGCCGAAGCCGTACTGCGACAGGTCGACGAAGGCGTCCGTGAGGGCGAACTGCGGGAAGGCGTAGTACTCGACCTGCACGACGTCGGGTGCACCGGAGCCCGCCTTGATGGCGTTCTGCAGCTTCGTGTACTCGTCGGTGTTGGTGCCGGCGTTGACGACGTTGACCTTGACGTTCGGGTACTCCTCCATGAACGCCGCGGCCTGCGCCTCAGCGGAGGGGGTCCACGACCAGTACGTGATCTCGCCGCCCTTCTCGAGCGCGGCCTCGACCGAGTCGAACGAGCCGTCGCCGGCGGCGCTGCCGCCACCGGCGCCTCCGGTGCTGCAGCCGGCCAGCGCGAGGGCTGCGACGGTGCCGGCTGCGAGCACCGTCAGGGTGCGGCGCGCAGCGGGGTGAGGAAGGTGCTTCATTGCTGTGTCCTTTCGGGGGTGCGATCCAGCGTCGGATCGACGGTTTTCTGCGATGCGAGGTGCGGGGAACGCGACTCTTACTGCTTGACGCTTCCCGCGGTGAGACCTGACTGCCAGAACCGCTGCAGCAGCAGGAAGGCGATCACGATCGGGATGATCGTGAGCAGCGAGCCCATGATCACGAGGTTGTAGATCGGCTGGGATCCGGCACCGATCGCCTGCGAGCTCCACTGGTTCAGACCCACGGTGAGCGGGTACCAGGCGGGATCGGAGAGCATGATCAGGGGCAGGAAGTAGTTGTTCCACGTCGCGACGACCGTGAAGAGGGCGACGGTCACGATGCCGGGTGCGAGCAGGCGCATCGAGATCGTGAAGAACGTGCGGAACTCCCCGGCGCCGTCGATGCGAGCAGCTTCCAGCAACTCGGTCGGCACGGATTCCGAGGCGAACACCCAGATGAGGTAGAGACCGAACGGGCTGATGAGCGACGGGATGATGACCGCCCAGGGGGTGTTCGTCAGCCCCAGCTCGCTGAAGAGCAGGAAGGTGGGCACCGCGAGCGCCGTACCGGGCACCGCGACCGCGCCGAGCACGATCGCGAAGACGGCGCGTCGGCCGGGGAAGCGGTACTTCGCCAGGCCGTATCCCGCCATGGTCGCGAGCAGCGTCGCGCCGCCCGCGCCCACCACGACGTACAGCAGGGTGTTGCCCAGCCAGCGCAGGAAGATGCCGTCCCGGAACGAGAACGTCGCGACCAGGTTGTCGATGAACGCGAAGTCGTCGGCGAACCAGAGGCCGAACGAGCTGAAGAGCCCCGACTGCGTCTTGGTCGAGCTGAACAGCAGCCAGACGAGCGGCACGAGCGTGTACAGCGCGTACACGACCATCACGATCAGCAGCGTCTTCGACGACCGCGGGTTCATGGGGTCGTTGCGCTTGCGCGAGGAGCGGGCGAGGGGGAGTGCCATCTCAGCGCACCTCCGGCTTCGAGCCGCGCAGTTGCACGACGTAGGCGATCACGGCCGTGATGATGCCCATGATGATGGCGATCGTCGCGGCGTAGTTGAACTGCTGCCCGGCGAACGAGAGGTTGTACGCGTACATGTTGGGTGTGAAGTACGTCGTGATCACATTCGGGGCGAGAGGGCGCAGGATGTTGGGCTCGTTGAAGAGCTGGAAGCTGCCGATGATCGAGAAGATCGTGGCGATGACGAGCGCGCCGCGCACGGAGGGGATCTTGATGGAGAAGATCGTGCGCCAGGCGCCGGCGCCGTCGAGCGAGGCCGCCTCGTACATCTCGGTGGGGATCGTCTTGAGCGAGGAGTAGAAGATCAGCATGTTGTAGCCGACGAACTGCCACGTCACGATGTTTCCGATCGACACGAGGATCCATTCCCGGGCGAACGGGGTGATGAGGTCGCTGCCGAGGAAATCGTTGAAGTTCGACGTCAGACCGAACTGGTCGCCGTAGATGTAGCCCCACATGAGCACCGCGACGACCGCGGGAACCGCGTACGGCAGGAAGATCAGGATGCGGAAGAACGAGGCGCCGCGCAGGCGTGCGCTGTCGAGGGCGAGAGCCGCACCGAGGGCGAGGGCGAGCATGATCGGCACCTGCACGACGAGGAAGATCAGCACCCGGCCGAACGCCTCCCAGAACTGGGGATCGGTGAGGGCGCGTACGTAGTTGTCGACGCCGACGAACGCGTTGCCGCCGACGAGCTTCTCCTGGAAGAAGCTGAGGTACAGGGCGTACGCGAGCGGGGTGAGGAACACCAGCGCGAACACGAGCATGAACGGGCCGACGAAGGCCCAGCCCTTCCAGTCGCGCTTTTCGCGGCGGCGGATGCCGGCGGCTCCGGGGGCCGCAATGATTTCAGTCGTCATCGACGAGACCTTCTCCAAGTCCAGGCGCTCACTGCGCCGTGTGTCAACGTCAACATATGCGATGCGCTGCTAGTGTGTCAACGTCAACACATGAATGGATGATCAATCGTGTCCCTGGAATCCTCGACAGAGCAGTCGCCGCGGCGACGAGACCCCTCGATGGAAGACGTGGCGCGTGAGGCGGGTGTCTCCGGGCAGACCGTCTCGCGAGTGGTGAACGCGCGCGGCTACGTCGGTGCGGCGACGCGCGAGCGTGTCGAGCAGGCGATGCAGCAGCTCGGCTATCGTCCTAACAGCGCGGCCAGGGCTCTGCGGTCGGGGCGGTTCCGTGCCATCGGCGTGATCATGTTCTCGTTCAGCTCCTACGGCAACCAGCGCACCCTCGACGCGATCGCCGTGCGCGCCTCGCAGATGGGTTACGCGCTCACCTTGATCCCGGTCGAGTCCAGCGCCCGCGAGACCGTGGCGGGCGCGTTCCGCCGACTCGAGGAGCACGCCGTCGACGGCATCATCATCGTGGTCGAGGCCCATCAGCTCGACGAGGCGGAGGTCGAGATCCCCGACGGGTTGCCGATCGTGCTCGTCGATTCCAATCGCGGCTCGACGCATCCGTTCGTCGACACCGACCAGGCGCAGGGCGCCCGGCTCGCCACCGAGCACCTGCTCGACCTCGGGCACGAGACCGTCTGGCATGTGTCAGGTCCGACCGAGTCCTACTCCGCCGAACGTCGCCGCGAGGCCTGGCGGTCGACGCTGGAGGAGCGCGGTCGCCGAGTTCCCGAGATGATCCCGGGGGACTGGAGCGCTGCCTCCGGGTACCGGGCCGGTGTCGAGTTGCGCGACCGCGACGACGTCACCGCCGTGTTCGCCGCCAACGACCAGATGGCGATCGGTGTGGTGCGCGCGTTCCGCGAGGCAGGCCGCGACATTCCGAGCGACGTCAGCGTGGTCGGGTTCGACGGACTGCCCGATGCGGCGCAGATCTGGCCGCCGCTCACGACGGTGCAGCAGCACCCCGAGAAGGTGGGTGCGCTCGCGGTCGACGCGCTGCTCGCCGAACTCGACGGGGGAGAGGTCGCCCAGACGCCCCTCGTCGGCACCGAACTCGTCGTCCGCGAGAGCACGGCACCCCCGCGCGCCGGTTTCTGAGCGAGCGACGACGGGCGACGAACAGTCGAAGCGAGTCGGCTCAGCGCCAGATCGCGGCGATGGCGGCGTTCGCCGCGGTGAGGATGCCGACCAGCCAGAACATGATCGGGGGCACCGGCGCTCCGCGCTTCTGCCGCGCGGTGCCGATGCCGAGCAGTGCGCCGATGACGAGCAGCAGCACGAGCTTCACGCCGATCTTGACGTAGTTCAGCTCGTACGAGATGCCCCAGGGTGCGGCGAGAGCGAGACCGGCGACTGCGGCGATCGCCATGCCGATGCTCATCAGCCGCGTGAAGACGCGCTTGCCGCCGAAAGCCTGCGCCGCCCAGGCTCCGAAGAGCACGGCGAAGCCGATCAGGTGGACGAAGAGAACGATGTGGCGCAGGGTCTCCATGACCCTCACGGTACGATTCCGCGCCGTCCCTCCGCTACGAAGGGCAGGCTCGCCTCAACGGGTGTTCAGCCGCGGAGCTCCTTGATGACGAGGGCGGTGCGCAGTGCGGCATCCGCTGCCTCGGCGCCCTTGTCCTCCTTCGATCCCTCGAGACCCGCACGGTCGAGACCCTGCTGCTCGTCGTCGAGGGTGAGCACGCCGAAGCCGACGGGCTTGCCGGTGTCGAGCGAGACGCGTGTGAGACCGTTGGTCGTCGCCGCCGAGACGTATTCGAAGTGCGGGGTGCCGCCGCGGATGATCACGCCGAGCGCGACCACCGCATCCGCGCCACCGGCGAAGGCGGCCTGGGCGGCGACGGCGAGTTCGAACGACCCCGGCACGCGCACGAGGCGGTGCGTGGCCCGAGCGTCGTTCAGCACGCGCTCGGCCCCGGCGATGAGGCCGTTCGTGATGGTGTCGTGCCAGGTGCCGGCGATGATGACGACGTCGAGTCCGCGTCCGTCGATGTTCCCGGTCGTGGGTGCTCCTGCGCCGCTCATGCGTCGTCCTTCCGTCCTGCGAGGGCGGCCTTGAGCTCGTCCTCGCCGATGATGTGACCCATGCGGTCACGCTTGGTCTCGAGATACTGGTGGTTGTTGGGTCCGACGCCGACGATCAGCGGCACCTGCTCGACCACGTCGAGGCCGAGCTCGCGCAGCTGGTTCACCTTGTCGATGTTGTTCGTCAGCAGGCGCACCTTCGACACACCGAGATCGGCGAGGATACCGGCGGCCGCTGCGTATTCGCGGGCATCGGCCGGCAGCCCGAGCGCGAGGTTCGCGTCGACCGTGTCGAGTCCCTCCTCCTGCAGGCTGTAGGCGCGGAGCTTGTTGATGAGCCCGATGCCGCGTCCCTCGTGACCCCGCATGTAGATGACGATGCCGCCGTCCTGCTCGATCGCATCGAGCGCGGCGTCGAGCTGGGGGCCGCATTCGCACTTGAGCGATCCGAAGGCCTCGCCGGTCAGGCACTCGGAGTGCACGCGCACGAGCGCGGTCTCCTGCGGCTCGCCCGAGACGACGGCGATGTGGTCGGTGCCGGTGACGCGGTCCTTATAGGCGAGGAAGCGGAAGGTTCCGTGGGTGGTCGGCACGGTCGCATCGGCGCGCAGGCTCACGCGGCGATTGCGCACCGGACCGTTGTCGCCCTGCGGGTCGATCTCGTTGAGGTGGTCGATCAGCTGCTCGATCGTGATGACGGGCACACCGTCGCGGGCCCCGAGTTCGAGGAGCCCCGGCATCCGCATCATGCTGCCGTCCTCGGCGACGACCTCGGCGATCGCCCCCACCGGCTGCAGTCCCGCGAGGCGCATCAGGTCGACGGCGGCCTCGGTGTGTCCGCTGCGTTCGCGCACGCCTCCGTCGACCGCGCGCAGCGGCAGAACGTGCCCCGGGCGGATGATGCTCGTGGCCGTCGAGCCGGGGTTCGCGAGCACGTTGAGGGTGTGTGCGCGGTCGTGCGCGCTGATACCGGTGGTGACGCCCTCGGCGGCATCGACGCTCACAGTGTAGGCGGTGGCGCGCGCGTCTTCGCTCGCGGCGACCATCGGCTGCAGGTTGAGGTCGTCGGCGCGGTCGGCGGGCATCGGCGCGCAGATGAATCCGGACGACCAGCGCACGGTCCAGGCGACCCACTCGGGGGTGGCGAGTTCGGCCGACAGGATGACGTCGCCCTCGTTCTCGCGGTTCTCGTCGTCGGCGACGAGGACGGGGCGCCCGGCGCGCAAGGCGTCGAGGGCGTCGGCGATCGTGGAAAGGCTCATCGCGAGCCTCCTTCCGGTGCGGTCCGGAACGCGAGCAGGCGCTCGACGTGCCGGGCGAGGATGTCGGTCTCGAGGTTGACGCGGTCGCCGACGGTGCGAGTGCCGAGGGTCGTCGCGGCGAGGGTCTCGGGGATCAGTGAGATCTCGAACCACTGCTGCTCGTCGGAGCCTGTGCCCGACGCAGGAGGATCGCTCACCGCGCTCACGGTGAGCGAGGTGCCGTCGACCGAGATCGATCCCTTGTCGACGACGAGCGGGGCGAGATCGGCGGGCAGGGCGATGCGCAGCACGCTCCACCGGGCCCCGGGCCGCACCTCGACGACTGTGCCGACGCCGTCGACGTGGCCCTGCACGATGTGTCCGCCCAGGCGCGCACCGACGGGCATCGCCTTCTCGATGTTGACGCGGGTGCCGATGGCGGCATCACCGAGCGCCGCGACGTCGAGTGTCTGCTTCATGACGTCGGCGTCGAAGGAATCGACATCCGAGGCGACCACGGTCAGGCAGACGCCGGAGACGGCGATCGACTCGCCGTGCACGGCGTCGGCGGCGGCTTTCGGTGCGCGCACGGTCAGACGCCAACCGTCACCCGACGGCGAGATGGCGGTGATCTCGCCGATCTCCTCGATGATCCCGGTGAACATCAGACGGCTCCTTCGGACGATGCGGTGGGGTGGGCGATCGCGAGCAGGTCGGCGCCGAGGGGCACCCACTCGTCGATCGTCAGGCGGTGCGCGTCGCCGATCGACGAGACGCCGATGTCGGTGAGCGCGAGTCGGCTCCCGCCCAGCAGCACGGGGGCGACGTAGGCGAGCACGCGGTCGGCGAGCCCCGCGGCGATGAACGCGCTGGCGAGGGTCGGGCCGCCTTCGACGAAGACGCTCTGGATGCCCCGGCCGTGCAGGTCGCCCAGCACCGCGTGCAGGTCGTGCGCCTCGAAGAAGAGCGGCGCGTGCGGATGCCGTCGCACCGCCGCGTCGGGCGGAGTGGGGCGCGAGCCGATGACCACCGGTACGGGCTGGTGGGGCAGGAGCGTGTCTCCGTCGCGAGCGGTGAGCGCGGGGTCGTCGGCGAGCACGGTGCCGGTGCCTACCACGATGGCATCGGCCGCTGCGCGGCGGCGGTGCACATCGGCGCGGGCCGCGGGGCCGGTGATCCACTGGCTCGAGCCGTCGTCGGCCGCAGCGCGTCCGTCGAGGCTCTGCGCCCACTTCACGGTGACGTGGGGGCGGCCGAGGCGCTGCGCGGTGAGCCATCCGTCGATCACGACGTGCGCGGCATCCGCCTGCTCACCGGCCTCGACGCTGACGCCCGCGGCCCGCAGGCGTTCGGCGCCTCCGCCCGACACGGCGCCGGGATCGTCGAGCGCGTAGACGACGCGGGTCACGCCCGCCTCGATCAGCGCGAGCGCGCACGGTCCGGTGCGTCCGGTGTGGTTGCAGGGTTCGAGGGTCACGACCGCCGTCGCACCGCGCGCGGCCCCGGGGGCGAGCTTCGACAGCGCGTCGACCTCGGCGTGAGGGGTGCCGGCACCGTGGTGCCACCCCTCGGCGAGGATCGTGCCGTCGGGGGAGAGGATGACTGCGCCGACCTGCGGGTTCACGCCGCGGGGGCCGAGCGCCGCGAGCGCGAGAGCACGGCTCATCGCCTCGCGCTCTGTCTCGTTCACTGCCATCCGTCGTCCTTCTTTGAAGGCTCCGGGGGAGGCGGACGGCGCGCACGGCGGCGCATCGTGCTGCCTCCCTTCCGGACTAGCGGGATCTCTCCCGCATCACCGTCGGTCCCGGATTTCCACCGGATCGGCACCTCGATCGAAACCGAGACGCTCGCGGACTGTCACCGCCGGTTCGGATTCCCACCGACCCCGGAGCACGTTGATGTTCTGAGTGTACTCAACGTGCCCGCGCTGAATTCATTCCCCGTCATCCTGCGACGTCTCCGCTCATTTCAGCAGCCGTGACAGGCGTCGGTCGGCGAGCACCTTCCCGCCCGTCTGGCAGGTCGGGCAGTACTCGAGTGAGCGGTCGGCGAAGAAGACGCTGCGCACGGTGTCGCCGCAGACCGGGCAGGTCTCGCCGCGACGGGCATGCACCTGCATCCCGCGGCGCTTCGCGTCTTTCAGGTCGGCCGGAGGCTTGCCGGACGCTTCGGCGAGCGCCTCGCGCAGCGTCGCCTGCATCGCCGAGAACAGCGAGTCGATCGCGGCGTCGTTGAGAGTCGCGGCGATCGCGTAGGGCGACATGCGCGCGGCGTGCAGGATCTCGTCGGAGTACGCGTTGCCGATGCCGGCGATCAACGCCTGATCGCGCAGCAGGCCCTTGATCTGCGTGCGCTTTCCGTCGAGGAGACCGGCGAACACATCGCGGGTGAAGGCGTCGTCGAGGGGGTCCGGGCCGAGACGGGCGATGCCCGGCACATCGGCGGGATCGCGCACGACGTACACGGCGAGGGACTTCTTCGTACCCGCCTCGGTGAGGTCGAACCCGCTGCCGTCGTCGAGCGCGACGCGCAGGGCGATCGGCGTCTTACCGGGTTTGATGATCGTCGTGGGCAGGGTCTCGTACCATCGCAGCCAGCCCGCCTTCGCGAGGTGGAAGACGAGATGCAGGTCGTCTCCGCAGGAGAGCACGATGAACTTGCCCCGCCGCGAGGCCCCGCTGATCACGGCACCGTGCAGCGCGGTGTTGGGCGGGTCGTAGGTCTTCAGCGCGGCGATCGCCGCGACGCTCGTGCGCGTGAACGTGCGCCCCACGACGCGCTCGCCCAGGAAGTCGACGAGCCCCTGCACCTCCGGCATCTCGGGCATGCGAACATCCTGCCACCGGCAGCCGACATCGGCACCCTCCTCCGCGGGGGAGACGGGTTAGAGCACCGGCCAGGTCACCGGCGTGCGGTCGTCGGTGGGCAGAAGGCCCGCGACCCAGCCGTCGTCGCGGCCGCGGGGTCCGGTGAGCAGTTGGCGCTGGAGACCCTCGTAGCGGAAGCCGAGGGCGCGGGCCGCGCGGGCGGAGGGGACGTTCCCGACCACGGCACGCCAGGTGAGGCGTGCGAGCCCCAACTCGTCGAAGCCCCAATCGATGACGGAGCGGGCCGCCTCGACGAGATATCCCCGACCGCGGGCGGATGCCGCGATCCAGTAGCCGAGTTCGGCATGCCCGCCCGCGTCGTGCGGGGTGATGTGGTGCAGTCCGATCGAGCCCACGAGTTCCTCGCCCGCGTGCACGCCCCACACCGCCTGCGACCCGTCGGCCCACCACTCGCCGGTCAGACGCACGTAATCGGCGGCGTCGTCGCGCGAGTAGGGCGACGGCACGGTGGTCCAGCGCGGGATCTCCGGGTCCTGGCACGCGGCCGTGATGGCGTCGATGTCGGCGTCGGTCGGCGCCGCCAGCACAAGGCGCTCGGTCTGCAGTCGCACAGTTTCCATCGCACCACGGTATCTCCCCCCGCAGGCGGCACCGGACGGATGCCGGAGCCGATGTCGGAGGCGGCGGCTAGTCTTATCCGGTGACTGTTCCAGGGATTCTGCGCGCCTTGGAAGAGGCGTCTCTGTACCGTGAAGCGCTCGGCTGGGCCCAGACCGATGCCGACCTCGGCCTCGTCGACGGGCTCGATGCTCCGGCCCTCGCGGGACTCCTCGCCAAGCGCGCCGCAGCGGGGCATCCGCAGGCGTTGCTCGCCGTCGTGCCCACGGGTCGTCGCGCCGAGAGCCTGGCGCAGGCGCTCGGCTCCTACATCCCCGACGCCGAGGTGCTCACGTTCCCGGCCTGGGAGACCCTGCCCCACGAGCGCCTCAGCCCGAGCCCCGACACGGTCGGTCAGCGCCTCGCAACCCTGCGACGCATTCGCGAGTGGTCCGGCGACCGTCCGCTCGTCGTCGTCGCCTCCGTGCGCGCGGCCCTGCAGCCGATCGCCGGCAATCTGGGCGAGATCGCTCCGCTCGAACTCGCGGTCGGCGGTCGCGGTCTCGAACTCGACACCGTCGCCGCCCGTCTCGTCGAGCGCGCCTACTCGCGCGTCGACATGGTCTCTCGTCGCGGAGAATTCGCGGTGCGCGGCGGCATCCTCGACGTGTTCCCGGCGATCTCCGAGCATCCGTTCCGCGTCGAGTTCTTCGGCGACGAGATCGATCAGATCCGCGCCTTCTCGGTCGCCGACCAGCGCTCCCTCCCCGGCGACGTCGGCTCCGTCGACCTGCCGCCCAGCCGCGAGCTGCTGCTCACCGATGACGTGCGCGACCGCGCGCGTGCGCTGATCGGCGGCTTCCCGGCGATCGCGGGCATGCTCGAGAAGATGGCCGAGGGCATCCCGGTCGAGGGCATGGAGTCGCTTCTGCCTGCGGTCGCGGGTCCCCTCTCCTCGCTCGCCGAGTACCTCCCCGCGGGGGCGGCCACCGCCGTGGTCGATCCCGAGCGTTCGAGCGCCCGAGCCATCACCCTCGGTGAGACGAACCGCGAGTTCCTCGATGCGGCATGGAGCGCCGCGACTTCGGGAGCCTCCGCGCCCATCGACCTGGGGGCGGGCGATTTCCTCACGATCGCGCAGCTGCGTGAGGTCGTGCGCGACCGCGGGGGCGTGTGGTGGCGGCTCAGCCCCTTCGGCGCGGGCCTCGGCGAGGACGACGCCGAAGCGGCGAACCTCGACGCCACCGTGATCCCCTCGTTCCACGGCAACGTCGACGGGGCGATCTCCTTCGTCGCCGGGCGCATCTCCGAGGGCTGGCGTGTCGTGGTCATCGCCACCGGCTCGGGACTCGTCGACCGTGCCCGAGATGTGCTGGCCGATCGCGGCATCGCGGCGCGCATCGTCGCCGAGCTGACCGAGGCTCCCGAGCCCGGCGTCGCGACCCTGCTCACCGGCTCGGTCGAGGCCGGATTCCAGGTGCCCGAGGCGAAGCTCGCCGTACTCACCGACAACGAGTTCTACGGTCGCACGATCGGCGGCGACCAGCGTGTGGTCAAGAAGCTCGCCTCCCGCCGCAAGAACGTCGTCGACCCGCTGCAGCTCAAGCCGGGCGACTTCGTGGTGCACAACACCCACGGCATCGGACGCTTCGTCGAGATGACCCAGCGCGAGGTGTCGACCGGGGGACGCAACGCCACGAAGTCGGTGCGCGACTACCTCGTGCTCGAGTACGCACCGTCGAAGCGCGGATACCCGGGCGACAAGCTCTACGTGCCCACCGATCAGCTCGACCTGCTCTCGAAGTACGTGGGCGGCGAGGGGCCGACCCTGTCGAAGATGGGCGGCAGCGACTGGTCTCAGGCCAAGGGCAAGGCGCGCAAGGCCGTGCGCGACATCGCCGTCGAGCTCGTCAAGCTCTATTCGGCGCGCATGAGCGCCAAGGGGTATGCCTTCGGCCCCGACACCCCCTGGCAGCGGGAGCTCGAGGAGGCGTTCCCCTTCGCCGAGACGGCCGACCAGCTGCAGACGATCGACGAGATCAAGGCCGACATGGAGCGGCCGATCCCGATGGACCGCCTGCTCTCGGGCGACGTCGGCTTCGGCAAGACCGAGGTGGCCGTGCGCGCTGCGTTCAAGGCGATCCAGGACGGCAAGCAGGTCGCGATGCTCGTGCCGACGACGCTGCTGGTGAAGCAGCACCTCGAGACGTTCACCGAGCGCTTCGCCGGTTTCCCCGTGAAGGTGCGCCCGCTCTCACGATTCCAGACCGACAAGGAGGCTCGCCTGACGCTGCAGGGCCTGCTCGACGGCACGGTCGACATGGTCATCGGCACGCACCGCATCCTCACCGACCAGGTGATGTTCAAGGACCTCGGTCTGATGATCATCGACGAGGAGCAGCGGTTCGGCGTCGAGCACAAGGATGCGCTCAAGAAGATGAAGACGAACGTCGACATCCTCGCCATGAGCGCCACCCCGATCCCGCGCACGCTCGAGATGGCGGTCACCGGGATCCGCGAGATGTCCACGCTCGCCACGCCGCCGGAGGACCGGCATCCGATCCTCTCGTTCGTCGGCCCGCGCAGCGACAAGCAGATGGCCGCCGCGATCCGCCGCGAGATCCTGCGCGAGGGCCAGGTGTTCTTCGTGCACAACCGGGTGCAGTCGATCCAGCGCGTCGCCGCCGAGCTCGCCGAGCTCGTACCCGAGGCGCGTATCGCGGTCGCGCACGGGCAGATGGGCGAGCATGCGCTGGAGCAGGTCGTCGACGACTTCTGGGAGCGCAAGTTCGACGTGCTCGTCTCGACGACGATCATCGAGACCGGTCTCGATATCTCGAACGCGAACACGATCATCATCGACCGTGCCGACAAGTACGGTCTGAGCCAGCTGCATCAGCTGCGCGGCCGCGTGGGCCGCGGCCGCGAACGCGCCTACGCGTACTTCCTCTACGACGAGATGAAGCCGCTCAGCGAGACGGCGGCCGACCGGCTGCAGACCATCGCGGTCAACAACGACCTCGGTTCGGGCATGCAGGTCGCGCTCAAGGATCTCGAGCTGCGCGGTGCGGGCAACCTGCTCGGCGGCGAGCAGGCCGGGCACATCGCCGGCGTCGGCTTCGACCTGTACCTGCGCATGATCGGCGAGGCGGTGTCGACGTTCCGCGGCGAGGAGGTCGAGTCCGGTCAGGAGCTGCGCCTCGAACTGCCGCTCGACGCGCGCATCCCCGAGTACTACATCGACAGCGAGCGCCTGCGGCTCGAGGCGTATCAGAAGCTGTCGGCGGCGTCGATCGCGACGGCGAAGGACGACGCGATCGACCTCGTCATCGACGAGCTCACCGATCGCTACGGCACGCCCCCCGCCGAGGTCGAGGGACTCATCGCGATCGCGCGCCTGCGGCGTCGGGCGGCACGCGTCGGGCTCACGGACGTCGTCGTGATGGGCTCGAACCTGCGCATCGCGCCGGCTCGCCTCGAGGACTCGATCAAGGTGCGCCTGCAGCGCCTCTACCCGAAGGCCAAGCTGGTCTCCGGTGGTGAGGCGCTCGTGGTGCCGATGCCGACGGTGCCGGCCGCGGTCGGCGTCGGGCTCGAACCGCTCCCGGACGCCGAGCTGCTCGAGTGGGTGGGGCAGTTGTTCACCGCGATCTTCCCCGAGCCGGTGAAGGCGGAGTAGCCCGTTAGACCAGCATCGACCGCGCGTCAACGGGGTGCGGCGCCGGGGAGATGCGGCGGATGCTGGCGGCATGTGGACACTTCTGATCATCCTGCTCATCGTGTGGGCCGGCCTCGCCGTCTTCGGCTTCGTGGTCAAGGGCCTCATCTGGCTCGCCGTCCTGGGCGTCGTGCTGTTCCTCGCGACCCTCGTGATCGGCATGCTGCGCCGCGCCGCGGCGACCAAGGAGTAAGCCCGCCCCCGGGAGAGGCCTCCCGCCGCTCGCTCCCGCACCACTACGCTGTGAGCATGTTGTACGAGCACCTCGGGGCTCGGCCCCGGATCCACGACACCGCCGTCATCGCTCCCACCGCGGTCGTCTCCGGCGATGTCGAGATCGGGGCGGGCTGTCAGGTGCTGCACGGCGCCGTGATCACGGCCGAGGGCGGGCCGATCACGCTCGGTGCGCACGTGATCGTGATGGAGAACGCCCTCATCCGGGCGACCGCGGCGAACGCGGTGCATATCGGTGATCACTCCCTCGTCGGCACGCTCACGAGCATCGCCGGCGCCACGGTGGGCGACGAGGTGTTCCTCGCCTCGGGTGCGCGGATCTTCAACGGTGCGATCGTGGGCGCCCGCAGCGAGGTGCGCGTGAACGCGATCGTTCAGCGACGTGCGCGCGTTCCCGAAGGCACGGTCGTTCCGATCGGCTGGGTGGCGGTGGGGGATCCGCTGCAGCTGTTCTCGCCGGATCGTGATGCCGAGATCGCCGCGGCCCAGCCCGATCTCGACTTTCCCGGGCACGTGTTCGGTGTCGATCGAGACACCCCCGATCTGATGGTGCAGCTCACCGAGCGCTTCGGCTCGTCCCTCGCGCGGCATGCCGGCGACCTCCCGCTCGGCGACCACCGTGGCTGAGGGCGGGGCGGGACTCGTCCGGCCGGATGTCGACGCGGGCGACGCCGTCCGGATCGCTCGCGATCTCTACGGTGCCGATGTCGTCGCGCGCGAGCTCGGCAGCAATCAGGATCGCAACTTCCTGCTCACGGAGTCCGACGGTTCGCGCAGCGTCCTCCGCATCGACAACCCGGTGTTCGGTGACGAGGCGCGCGCCGCCCAGCATGCGGCGCTCGATGCGTACCGGGCGGCCGGCGTGGCGGTGCCGGCCGTGCTTCCGGGCCTCGACGGTTCGCTGACCCAACGCTGGCGCGGCTTCGCCGTGCGGCGCAGCGAGTTCGCCGTCGGGGAGGAGCTCGTCGACGCCGGGTATCTCGCCCCGGTCGTGCTCGCCGAGTTCGGAGCGCTCGCGGCAGCATCCGTGAATGCTCTCGCGTCCCTCCGGCACCCGGGGCTCGACCGCCCGCACATGTGGGACATGCGCGTGGCCTTCGACGAGACGGCGCACCTGTCGGACGCGATCACCGATGACGCGCTGCGCAGGCGCGTGCTCGCCGCGTCCGAAGAAGCCCGGAAGGCGCTCACCCCGGTCGAGGGTGATCTGCCCGTCCAACCGATCCACGGCGATCTCACGGACGACAACGTCATGGGGCGGCGAGGAGCCGACTCCCGCCTGCACCCCCACACCGTGCTCGACCTCGGCGACCTGGCTCTCGGGTGGCGTGTGGCCGAGCTCGCGGTGTGCGTGTCGTCGATGCTGCACCACGAACCGGATCGCCCGCTGCGGGTGCTCGACACGATCGCCGCCTTCCACGCCGACGCCCCGCTGAGCGATGCGGAGGCCCGCGCGGTCTGGCCGCTCGTGGTGCTGCGCGCCGCGCTCCTCGTCGCCAGCGGATGGCGGCAGCTCGAGATCGACGGCGACAACGACTACGCCCGCGAACGGATCGCGGGGGAGCAGGCGATCTTCGACGCGGCGACCCTCCTGCCTCTCGCAGAGGCCTGCGAGCACGTGCTCGCACGCCTCGGCGTCGGGGCCCCGCAGTTCTCCGGCCGGGTCGAGGTCGCGCCGCTCACCGCGCTGCTCCCCGAGTTCATCGGCGACGTCGAGATGGTCGATCCGGGCGTCGAGTCCGTCGCCCTCGACGCCGGACGCTGGCAGCGAGAGGATGCCGAGTCGGCCCTGGTCGAGGCAGCCCTGGCGACCGGAGCCTCGGCGGCGCTGATGCCCTACGGGGTGTTCCGCCTGACCCGTACGCGGGTGGACGTCGCCGATGCCGCGCCGACCTGGCCCGTGCACACCGAGATCCACCTCGGGGCCGGTCCCCGGATGCGCGTGACGAGTCCCGTCGACGGCGCGCTGCGGGCGAGCCGCGAGGAGCCGCGCATCGTCCTCGGCGACGGCTGGGTCCTCGACCTGCGCGGTGTGGAGATCGACGACCGCGCAGGGCTGCACGTGTCGGCGGGCGACATGGTGGGGTGGCTTCCGGCATCCGACGTCGACCGCGTGCTCACGCTCGGCCTGCGGCGTTCGGATGCGCCCGAGCGGCCCCCGCGAGCTCCCGGCGCCGCGCTGGTCGAGCCGGAGCGGGTGCCGGCCTGGCGACGACTCACGGCAGATCCCGCGCCGCTGCTGGGTGTGCCGTCGCTCGCTCAGCACGACGAGTCCATCGAGGAGCTCGCGCGGCGCGAACGCATCTTCGCCGGCGCCCAGGAGCGGTACTACGCGCATCCGCCGCAGGTCGAGCGGGGCTGGCGTCATCACCTGGTCGACACGACCGGTCGCGCCTACATCGACATGGTCAACAACGTCGCCGGCCTCGGGCACGGCCACCCGCGGGTCGCCGACGCGGCCGATCGGCAGCTGCGCACTCTCGGCACGAACTCGCGGTTCCTGTTCCGCGAGCTCGCGGAGTACAGCGAGCGCCTGCTGGCGCTGATGCCGGAGGGGAGCGGTCTCGACACCGTGCTGCTCGTCAACAGCGGCTCGGAGGCGGTCGACCTCGCGATCCGGCTCGCGCAGGCGGCGACCGGGCGGCGCACGATCGTGGCGTTGCGCGAGGCGTATCACGGGTGGACGATGGCGAGCGACGCGGTGACCACGAGCGCCTACGACAACCCGTTCGCGCTCGAGACGCGACCCGACTGGGTGCACGTCGCCGACGTGCCCAATCGGTTCCGCGGCACGTATCGCGGCGACGATACGGCCGGGCGGTATCTCGAGGATCTCTCGGACGATCTCGTCGCCCTCGAGAGGGACGGACGCGATGTCGCCGCTTTTCTGTGCGAGTCGGTTCTCGGCAACGCCGGGGGAGTGCTCCTTCCCGAGGGGTATCTCGCGGGTGCCTACGAACGCGTCCGCGCCGCGGGCGGTCTGTGCATCGCCGACGAGGTGCAGGTGGGCTTCGGCCGCCTGGGGTCGACGTTCTGGGGCTTCGAGCGGGCGGGCGTCGCGCCCGACATCGTGACGATCGCCAAGCCCATGGGAAACGGCTTCCCGATCGGCGGAGTGATCACCTCGAAGCGCATCGCGGACGCCCTCGCCACACAGGGGCAGTTCTTCTCGTCGGCCGGTGGCAGCACGCTGAGCTGCCGCGTCGGACTCGCCGTGCTCGACACGATGGTCGAGGACGACCTCCAGCGCAACGCCGAGAACATCGGCGCACGGCTGGCCGACGGTCTGCGGGCGCTCGGCGACGAGCATCCGCTGGTGGCCGTCGTGCACGGCGCCGGGCTGTATCTCGGGGTCGAGCTCGTGCGCGACCGCGCGACGATGGAGCCCGCGGATGCCGAGGCCGCGGCGATCTGCGAACGGATGCGCGAACTCGGGGTCGTGGTGCTGACGACATCGGAACGATCGAACGTACTGAAGATCAAGCCGCCGCTGTGCCTGACGGCGGAGAGCGCCGATCACGTCGTCGCGATGCTGGGGCGGGTGCTGCGCGATGGCTGGTGATCTCGCGATCTTCGAATCGCGCGTATTTTCGTTATGTTAAATGCGCATTTCGAATCGAAATTAGGGTCGCGCTGAGGAATACCTGTGCTCCATACTGTTCCTCACACGTCGGACGACCCGAGTCCGGCGCCTGGCGCTGTTCCAACGAGGAGTACCCATGGCACTGAAGACGAAGCCGCTCGCCCAGGGGGGCGCAACGCTCAAACGGAATCTCGGTCTGTGGGCCATCGTCGGTCTGGGGCTCGGGTACATGACACCCACCGTGGTCTTCGACACGTTCGGCATGGTCGCGCGCGATACGAACGACGTGGTTCCCGCCGCCTACCTCGTCGCCCTCGTCGTCATGGTGTTCACCGCCATCAGCTACGGAAAGATCGCCGGCGCCATCCCGAGCGCCGGATCCGCGTACACCTATGTGCGCGAGTCGATCCACCCGAACCTCGGGTTCATGGTCGGATGGACCTCGCTGATCGACTACGTGCTGTTGCCGATGGTCAACTGCCTCATCGTCAAGAGCTACCTCGAGGCGATGTTCCCCGACATCCCGGGCTGGATCTGGGTGGTGCTGTACTGCATCCTCGTCACCAGCATCATCTACATGACCATGCGCGGCACCTCGAACCTGAACGTGATCCTGCTGATCTTCTCGATCGTCGTCATGATCGTGTTCGTCGTGCTCGTGGTCGCTCAGCTGCTGCGCGGCGACGGTGCGGCGACCATCCTCTCGGTCGGGGCGTTCCTGCACGACGACGTCACCTTCACCGCCGTGCTGACCGGCGCGACCATCGTCTGCTTCTCGTTCATCGGATTCGATGCGGTCACGATGTACGCCGAGGAGGCGAAGGACCCGAAGGTCATGCCGAAGGCGATCCTGCTCACCGTCCTCATCGGCGGTGGCATCTTCCTCGTCTCCTCCTACGTGTCGCAGTTGCGGTTCCCGGACTGGAACGAGTTCGCGCCCGGCGGCGACATGCAGTTCGTCGAGGACTCGACGCTCCCGATCATCGGCGACCTCGTCGGCGGCAACGTCTTCATGGCGGTGCTGACCGCCGCCGGCTTCTGCGCGACGCTCGCCTCGGGGCTCGCCTCGCACGCCTCCGTCTCGCGCATGCTGCTCGTGATGGGCCGCAACAACGTGCTGCCGCAGAAGGCCTTCGGCTACATCAACCCGCGCACTCACACGCCCACGTTCAACATCGTGCTCGTCGGGGCCATCTCGCTGCTCGCGATCCCCTTCACCCTCGAGCTCATCGCCGCGTGGATCAACTACGGTGCGCTGATCGCCTTCACCTTCGTGAACATCTCGGTGATCGCGTGGTTCGCCATCCGAAAGGGGCGCCGCGAGACGCCGGCGGACATCTTCAACTTCATCGTGATGCCGACCATCGGCATGCTGCTCACCGGGCTGCTCTGGGTCAACCTGCACCAGGACGCGCTCATCGGCGGCCTCACCTGGACGGCGATCGGGTTCGTCTACCTGCTCGTGATCACGCGCGGCTTCCGCCGCAAGGTCGCTGCCTTCGACGAGAACCAGGCGGTCACCGGGTTCAACAAGGTCGTGAAGGTGCCGGTCGACGAGAGCTGAGCGGCGCCCCGACGCACGAAGGGCCGTCTCCCGAGGATCACGGGAGACGGCCCTTCCGCAGGGGTCAGATGACGCCCTGCGCGAGCATCGCCGCAGCGACGCGCTCGAAACCGGCGATGTTCGCGCCGGCCACGTAATCACCCTCGACGCCGTAGCGCTCGGCCGCGTCGAAGGACGCCCGGTGGATGTCGGCCATGATCTCGCGCAGCTTGTTCTCGCTGTCGCCGAAGGTCCACCGCTGACGGGAGGCGTTCTGGCTCATCTCGAGAGCCGACGTGGCGACGCCGCCGGCGTTCGCCGCCTTGCCGGGGGCGAAGAGCACGCCCGCCTTCTGGAACGCCTCGACCGCCTCGGGAACGCACGGCATGTTCGCTCCCTCCGAGACCGCACGCACGCCGTTCGCGATGAGTGCCTGAGCGTCGGCGAGGGAGACCTCGTTCTGCGTCGCCGAGGGCACGGCGATGTCGACCGGCACCTCCCAGACGCTGCCCCCCTCGACGAAGCGGGCGCTGGGGCGACGGTTCGCGTACTCGACGATGCGGGCCCGCTCGACCTCCTTGATCTGACGCAGCAGATCGACGTCGATCCCGGCGTCGTCGACCACGTAACCGGAGGAATCGGATGCCGTCACCGGCACGGCGCCGAGCTGGGTGGCCTTCTGGATCGCGTAGATCGCCACGTTGCCCGAGCCCGAGATGCCGACGCGCTTGCCCTCGAAGGAGTCGCCCTTCACGGCGAGCATCTCCTGCGCGAAGAAGACGGCGCCGTAGCCGGTGGCCTCGGTGCGTACCTCGGCACCGCCCCAGCCCGTGCCCTTACCGGTGAACATGCCCGACTCGTGACGGTTGGTGACCTTGCGGTACTGGCCGAACAGATAGCCGATCTCGCGGCCCCCCACCCCGATGTCGCCCGCGGGCACGTCGGTGTGCTCGCCGAGGTGGCGGTAGAGCTCGTTCATGAACGACTGGCAGAAGCGCATGACTTCGGCGCTCGATCGACCGTGCGGATCGAAGTCCGAGCCGCCCTTGCCTCCGCCGATGCCCTGTCCGGTGAGCGCGTTCTTGAAGATCTGCTCGAATCCGAGGAACTTGATGATCGAGAGGTTGACCGAGGGGTGGAAGCGCAGACCGCCCTTGTACGGCCCGAGCACCGACGAGAACTGGATGCGGTAGCCGCGGTTGACCTGCAGCTTGCCCGCGTCGTCGACCCACGGCACGCGGAAGAGGATCTGCCGCTCCGGTTCGACGAGACGCTCGAGGATGCCGCCGTCGACGTACTCGGGGTGCGCGGCGAGCACCGGTGCGATCGACTGCAGCACCTCGTGCACCGCCTGGTGGAACTCGGGTTCGTGCGGGCTGCGGGCGAGGACCGTGTCGAACACGGGCTGCACGGCGGCGTCGAGCGGGTGGAAGGCGGCAGGGGAGAGTGCGGACACGCGAAAGACTTTCTGGGGTGGGGAGGTGGTGCAGGCGATCGTGTCGCGTGAGGCTTCGCCGGATCAGGCGAGAAGTTTCACTCTATCGCGCGTCCTCCGCGCGCTACCCCGCCCGGCACCGCCCCACGATGACGTGCAGGTCACCCGGTGTTCTGCAGGCCCGCCGCGACGCCGCTGACCGACAGCAGCAGCAGTCGCTGCTGCTCGGCATCGGCGCCGGAACCCGTCGCCTGGGCATCCGCCGGCGCGCGCAGCGCACGCAACGCGCGCAGCTGGAGCAGCGAGAGCGCGTCGACGTACGGGCTGCGCAGCTGCACCGCGCGCTGCAGTACGGGCTTGTTCTCGAGCAGTCCTTCTCCACCGGTGAGGCGGATGACCCACTGGCGCGTGAGAGCGAGTTCGTCGAGCACGAGAGCGGCGAGGTCGTCGCGATCGCCGAGCGCGAGGTACTCGCGGGCGATGCGCTCGTCGGTCTTGGCGAGGCTCATCGCGACGTTGTCGATCATCGTGCGCAGCAGCGGCCACTCGCGGTACGCCTCGGCGAGCAGGGCTTCGTCTCCGACAGCCTCGAGCGCGGTGCCGAGACCGAACCATCCGGCGAGGTTGATGCGGGCCTGTGTCCAGGCGAACACCCACGGGATGGCACGCAGGTCTTCGAGCGACTCCACCGAGAGGCCGCGGCGTGCGGGACGCGAACCCAGCGCGAGCAGACCGATCTCCTCCATCGGGGTCACGGTCGCGAACCAGGGCGCGAAGCCGTCGGCCTTCACGAGTGAGAAGAAGCGATCGCGCGAGGAGCGATCCATCACGGCCGCCACCTCGGCGTAGCGGGCGGCGGCACTGCTCGTGCGCTCCTCGACCGACGGGGAGGACGCGAGCAGCGTGGCCGCGGCCACCTGGTCGATGTGCCGCATCGCGATGGCCGGCTCGCCGTAGCGGGCGAAGATGACCTCGCCCTGCTCGGTGAGCTTGAAGCGGCCGTCGACCGAGTGCGGCGGCTGGGCGAGGATCGCCGAGTTCGCGGGTCCGCCACCGCGCCCGAGGGCACCGCCGCGGCCGTGGAACAGCGTCAGCTCGATGTCGGAGTCCTGCGCCCACTGCGCGATCTTCTCCTGCGCCTCGTAGAGCGCGAGGTTCGCGGCGACCGGGCCGACGTCCTTCGACGAGTCGGAGTACCCGAGCATGACCTCGAGGCGGTTGCCCGTCTCGGCCATGCGCGCCCGGAACTCGGGGAAGGTCACGGCCTCGGCGAGGATGCCGGGGGCCGCCTGCAGGTCGGCGAAGGTCTCGAACAGCGGCACGACGTCGAGCACCGGGGCATCGTCTCCGAGCGCGTGGCGGGCGAGACGGTGCACGTTCGCGAGATCCGAGGCGGCCTGGGTGAAGGAGACGACGTAGCGGCCGGCGGCGCGCAGGCCGCGGTCGCGCTGGATCTCGGCGATCGCGCGGAAGACCTCCAGCACCTCTTCGGTCTGGGCGCTGATCGGCTCGTCCGACTCCAGCTCGGCCAGGGCCTTGGCGTGCACCTGCGAGTGCTGGCGCACCTCGAGTTCGGTGAGGTGGAAGCCGTAGGTCTCGACCTGCCAGATGAGGTGCTGCACCCCGCCGAAGGCGTGGCGGCGCGCGCCGGAGGCGGCCAGCGACGCCTGCACCGCGCGCAGATCGGCGAGCAGTTCCTCGGGCGTGCCATAGCGCTGCGCACCGTCGCCCTGGCGGGTCGCCGCGACCCGGTGCGCGAGCAGCAGCAGCACGCGTCGGTGCGGTTCGTCGGGGGAGCGCGTGGCCAGGGCCGCCGCGGCATCCGCATCGGCACCGGCGAAGTCGTTCCACAGGGCGGTGACCTCGGCGCTGGGCGGCGTGGTCTCGGCGTCGAGTGTGAGCGTGCGGCCGATGCGCTCGAGGGCGCGCTCGAGGCCGCGGAGCACGTGGTCCGAAGCGATCTGCGAGGCCTCACGGGTGACGGATGCCGTCACGAACGGGTTGCCGTCGCGGTCGCCGCCGACCCACGAACCGATGCGCACGAACGCCGGGACGACGGGCGCGCTCGCGCCGGACTCCTCGCCGCGGAGGGCGTCGTCGATGCGGCGGTAGACGTGGGGGACCGTCGTGAAGAGCGTCTCGTCGAAGACGCCCATGACCGTGCGCACCTCGTCCGTCGGAGACGGCTTCTGCGAGCGCAGCGGCGCGGTGCGCCACAGGGTGTCGATCTCCTCGAGCATGCGGCGGCGGGCGCGGTGCTGCTCGGCGCCGCCCGCGCTCGCCGCATCGTGCTGCGTCAGCAGGTCGGAGAGTCGGCGGATGCTCGACGAGACGGCGCGGCGGCGCGCCTCGGTCGGGTGCGCTGTGAAGACGGGGTGGAAGCGCAGACCCGCCAGGCGGCGGCGTGCCTCCTCGTCGCCGACCTCGGTGCGCAGACGCGCGTAGGCGGTCGCGACGGTGTCGGCCGCGTCCTCGCGGCCCGGCTGCCCCGCCCGCTCGCGGAGCACGCGCACGCGCTGGTGCTCCTCCGCGAGATTCACGAGATGGAAGTAACAGGTGAAGGCGCGGGCGACCTCGTCGGCGCGGGCGATCGTGAACGACTCGGCGATCGCCGAAGCCCGCTCGAAGGCATCCGAGGTCGAGTCCTCGTACGCCTGGATGGTCGCGAGGCGCAGCCGCTCGACATCGTCGAAGAGGTCGTCGCCACCCGCCTCGCGCAGCACCTGTCCGAGGAGTCCGCCCAGCATGCGCACATCGGAGCGCATCGCGTCCGGTATGCCCTGCCCTGCCTCGAAGCGCCCGATGACGCGGATGGCTTCGGTGTTGGTGGGCTCGGTGAAGACGTGTTCGGGGGTCACCCGTCGAGCGTATCCCGGTCGGCGGGGCCGCCTCGAACGCATGACGGTCTGCGACGTCATGCAGACGCCTAACATGAGGGGTGATGCGCATCTCGGCGAACCCCCTTCGCGGGCAGCAGTTCCCGGCCGTCCTCCTGCTGGTGGCAGCGGGGCTCGGCCTCCTTCTCGCGAATCTGCCGACGCACGACCCCATCGCCGCGGCGCTCGACGTGCATCTCGCGGTGCCGGGCACGACCCTCGACCTCTCCCTCGCGCACTGGGTGTCCGACGGCCTGCTCGCCGTCTTCTTCTTCGTGGTGGCGATCGAACTGCGTCACGAGCTCACCCATGGCGAGCTGGATTCGCCTCGTAAAGCCCTCCAGCCCGCGATCGCGGCGACGGGCGGAGTGCTCGTCCCGATCGCGATCTACCTGCTGATCGCGGGCGACGGTGCGACGGCATCCGGCTGGCCGATCCCCACCGCCACCGACATCGCGTTCGCACTCGGAGTGCTGGCGATGTTCGGGCGGGGGCTGCCCTCGAGCGTGCGGGTGTTCCTGCTCGCTCTCGCGATCCTCGACGACATCATCGGCATCGTCTTCATCGCGGTGCTGTTCGCCCGAGACGTGCAGTGGGTGCTCCTCGGAGCGGCCGCGGTGGGTGTTCTGCTCTTCTGGCTGCTCAGCCGCCGGCTCGGAGCGCGCGGTCACTTCGCGATCGCCGCGACGATGATCGCCCTGGGCGTGGTGTGCTGGGGCCTCGTGGCGGCATCCGGTATCCACGCGACCATCGCCGGGGTGCTGCTCGGCCTCGTCATGGCCCCGACCCCGGCGTCGCGCAGTCGCCATGCCCTCGAACCCGCGGTCAACGGCGCGATCCTGCCGCTGTTCGCCTTCGTCGCGGCGTTCGTCGTGATCCCCGCCGTCTCGCCGAACGAGTTGTCCCCGGCGTTCTGGGGCATCGTCGTCGCACTGCCGGTGGGCAAGATCATCGGTATCGGGGTGTTCGGGTGGCTCGCCATGCGCATCCGGCCGCGCGGGACGGAACCGACGCTCCACCTGCCCGACCTCCTCGCCGCCGGCTCGCTCGGCGGCATCGGCTTCACGGTCTCGCTCCTCCTCGCCAACCTCGCCTTCGCCGACGACGCGGGCATCCGCGATCAGGCGATCCTCGGCGTGCTCGTCGGTTCACTGCTCTCGCTGGTGGTCGCGGGCTTCACCGTCTCGTGGCGCGCACGCCATCATCGCCGCCTCGCCGCGGCTTCCTGACCACCTCCGACGGAACGAGAACACATGACCGGCCAGCCCGAGCAGCCGAACGCGGTCGACCCTCTCCGCGCTGCGGCCGACACCATGCGCGCCGTGCGCGAGCGCTGCGTGTGGTCGCAGCGGATCACCCACCGCGACCTCGTGCCCTACCTGATCGAGGAGTCGCACGAGGTGATCGACGCGGTCGAGAGCGGCACCCGCGACGACCTGCGCGAGGAGCTCGGCGACCTGCTGTGGCAGGTGCTCTTCCATGCGGCGATCGCCGCGCAGGACCCCGACGCCCCCTTCGACATCGACGATGTCGCCGACACCCTGACCGAGAAGATGGTGCGGCGGCATCCGCACGTCTTCGCGGGAGAGACCGCGACGACGCCCGAGGAGGTGCTCGTGCACTGGAACGCCGCGAAGGCGGCGGAGAAGCGCACGCGCACGAGCGTGCTCGACGGGGTGCCCCGGGGGATGCCGGCGCTGGCGCTCGCGCAGAAGCTCACCGGTCGCGCGGCCGGGGCCGGTATCGATGCACCGGTGGCCGACGGACCGTCGAGCGAGGCCGAACTCGGGGAGGCACTGCTCGCCCTCGTGGGGCGCGCACGCGTCGAGGGGTGGGACGCCGAGCGGGCGCTGCGCGAACGGCTCCGCGCCCTCGAGCAGGACGTTCGGTCCGCCGAAGAGTGACGCGGGCCTCCCGGCAGACCTGGAAAGATGGACGCGTGGCTACTGTGAACCCGCCGCGCGGCATGCGCGACATCCTCCCCGCCGACAAGGCCCGCCGTGAGCGCGTGCTCTCCGTCATCCGCGAGCGCTACCGCGCGCACGGGTTCGACGAGATCGAGACGCCGGTCGTCGAGGAGTACGCGCGCCTGCACGCCGGCATCGGTGGCGATAACGAGAAGCTCGCCTACAACGTGCTGCGCCGCGGACTCGACGCCGACGCCATCCGCGCGGCCGCCGCCGACCCCGCCGCGCTGTCGGATCTGGGGCTGCGCTACGACCTGACGGTGCCGCTCGCGCGCTTCTACGCCAGCAACCGGGCGCAGCTGCCCGGCGTCTTCCGCTCGATCCAGATCGGCGCGGTGTGGCGGGCCGAGCGTCCGCAGAAGGGGCGCTACCGCCAGTTCGTGCAGTGCGACATCGACATCATGGGCGACGACTCCTCGCGTGCCGAGGCCGAGCTCATGGTCGCCTCGCTCGACGCCGTCGATGCCCTGGGGCTGGAGGGGGCGACGGTGCGTATCAACGACCGTCGCGTGCTCGACTGGATGCTCGAGAGCTTCGGCTTCGGCGAGGACGAGCGCCCCGGGGTGCTCATCACGATCGACAAGCTCGACAAGATCGGCCCCGACGGTGTCGCCGCCGAGCTGCGCGAGCGCTCTGCCACTCCGAGCGCCGTCGACGCGTTCGAGGCGTTCCTGCGTCGCCCGCAGACCGGCGAGTACCTGCCCTATGGCGAGGCCCAGATCCGCAAGGCGCTGCCCGCAGGCGCCCCCGACGACATCGTCGCCCACCTCGTGGGCATCGGCGAGGCCGTCGCGGTCGGTCGCGCGTCAGGGGCGACGGATGCCGACGGCATCCCGCTCGTCTTCGACCCCTTCCTGGTCCGGGGCATGGGCTACTACACCGGCACGATCTTCGAGCTCGCGCACCCCTCGGTCGGCTACTCGCTCGGCGGTGGCGGTCGCTACGACGGCATGATCGGCCGCTTCCTCGGTCAGCAGGTGCCGGCGGTGGGCTTCTCGCTCGGCTTCGAGCGCCTCGTCGACCTCGTCGCGGCGGGCGGCGACGACCGGGGGGAGGCGATCGTGCTGGTGCACGACGCCGATGTCCCGGTCGCCGAACTGATCGCGCACAAGACCGCGCTGATCGCCGAGGGCGCGCGCGTGCGTCTCGAGCGCCGCACGAAGAACCTCAAGGCGCTGCTCGAGCGGGCATCCGCCGACGGCTTCACAGCTTTCGCCACGGTATCGGCCGGGGCTGCCTCGCTGGAGCGCAAGCCGCTCGCCTGACGGTCTGCGCCGCGCCCGCGTTCACGCGGCGTTCACGTCACCGAGGTCGAATCGGGGCATGGGACGAACACGCCTCCCCTTCCTCCTCGGTGCCACCGTTCTGACCGCAGGCTTCGCGGTCGGCGGGCGTGTCCTCCTCGCCCGCCAGGCGGCGATCGCCCGGCGTCGGATCGGCAAGCCGCTGGGGGAGGACTCGCTGGATGCGGACCGCATCTGGCGACGCTCCCTCGACGGCGAGCCGATCGAGCTCCTCGTGCTCGGCGACTCGCTCGCCGCGGGCCTCGGTGCGGCACGGCGCAAGGAGACCCTCGGCGGACGCATCGCCAAGGGCCTGGCCATCCGACTGCACCGTCCGGTGCGGTTGCGCACCGCCGCGGTCGTCGGCTCGGAGTCCCCGGATCTCGACGAGCAGCTCGACGCTCTCGCAGCGGGGTACCGGCCCGATGTCGCGGTGATCGTGGTGGGTGGAAACGACGTGACGCATCGTCTTCCGATCGCGACATCGGTGAGCCATCTCGATGCGGCCATCCGGCGGCTACGCGCGCTCGGCGCGGAGGTGGTGGTGGGTACCTGTCCCGATCTCGGATCGCTGCGCCCGGTGCCGCAGCCGCTGCGGCGGATCGTGTCGAGCCTCTCTCGGCGGCTCGCGGTCGCGCAGACGGATGCCGCGCGCGTCGCCGGGGCCGAGCCCGTAGACCTGCGCCGATCGGTCGGGCCGATGTTCTTCGATGAGCCGGAGCAGATGTTCAGCCTCGACCGGTTCCATCCCAGCGCCCTCGGTTATCGCCGCACGGCCGAGGCACTGCTGCCGGCTGTCTGCCGTGGAGCGCAGCGGTCGATCAGGACGCGTCCTCGCTCGGCGCCGCGCTGAACGAGGCGGCCCAGTCGGCGACGCGACGCGCGCTCTCCGCGTCGGAGAGGTCCTCCACACGGCTCATGATCGACCAGCGCACGCCGAACGGGTCGCGGATGCTCGCGTAACGGTCTCCCGAGACGAAGTGCGAGGGCGCTTCGCGCACCGTCGATCCGGCGTCGACCGCGCGCGCCACCGCCGCATCCACGTCCTCGACGTACAGACCCATCGAATAGCAGTCGTCGTCGCCCTCCGGTGCCGGCACGAGGTGGTAGTCCGGGCTCGGCTCGCCCAGCTGGAGCAACCCCGTGCCGAAGTCGAGGTCGGCGTGCGCGACCACGCCGCCGAACTCGGTGACGTCGACGACGCGCGCCTCGAAGACGTCGCGGTAGAACGCGATGGCGTCGGCCGCGCGGGGGATCGCGAGGAAGGGGGTGAGCGAGGTCGCGCTGTGCGGGCGGCCGGCGGTGGTGTGGGTTCCGGTCACGCCGGTGGTGGGGATGTCTGCAGTCATGCGACGACCGTACGGCGGCGCGGATGCCGTGCGCTTGAAGATCCGCGACAACCCGTGTCGGTCGTCGGATCTAGGGTGGGCGCATGGTGGATCCGACCCGTGGGGTGCTGTATCCGGAGCGTCTGCCGACGTTCCACCGGATGGCGCCCACCGGGGCGGGGGCCGAGCTCGTGGAGTGGTTCTGGATTCCGGAGTGGCGGCTCTCCGCTGACGAGGTCTCCCGTCAGTACATCGTCGGATATCCCGCGGTGAACCTCGTCGTCGAGCACGACGGGGTCACGGTCTCGGGCGCGACCACGCGGGCGTCGTTCCGAGATCTGCGCGGAGAGGGATGGGCCGTCGGTGCGCTCCTGCGTCCGGCTGCGGTCGGCGCTCTCCTCGAGGATCCCGCGGCCCTGGTCGACGGCGTCCGCTCGTTCCCCGCGCCCGAGCTGTACGACGCGGTCGCGGAGGCGATGCGCTCGGGCGGCGGCCATCGGGAGCGCGCAACCGAGGTATTCGGTGCCTGGCTGACGGAGCGGGTCGGTGCGCTCGACGACGCTGCGCACCAGGCGAACGCGCTCGCGGTCGAGCTGATGGGAGGACACGGTGCGACCTCGCCCGAGGAGGCGGCGACGCGGATGGCCGTGTCGGTGCGCACACTGCAGCGGATGGCGCACCGCTACGTCGGGGTCGCTCCGGCGGCGATGATACGACGTCGTCGCCTGCAGGAGGCCGCGCAGCGTGTGCGCGATGATCCGGGCGTCGATCTCGCAGGGCTCGCGGCCGAGCTCGGGTACGCCGATCACGCGCATCTCACCCGCGACTTCCGTGCGGTGCTCGGGTTCGCCCCGCGCGACTACCGGTCGGATGCCGGGGGCTGAGCGCGGGGTCCGTTCCTGCGCCGGGTGTGCAACACGATCGCGCGGCCGGCCACGCCCACGAGCACGACGGCGGTGCCGATGAGCGACGCCAGCACGGGGAGCGTGTTCACGAGCATCAGGCAGCCGAGCGCGCCCACGACCTGCAGTGCGCGGGGGAAGCGGCGGGCCGCGCCCCGCTGCCGGAATGCCGCGGCGTTCGCGATCAGGTAGTAGAGCAGCACTCCGAACGACGAGAATCCGATCGCGTCGCGCAGGTCGGCCGCCAGGACGATGCCGATCACGACCACGCCGATCGTGATCTCGGCCCGACGGGGCACCTGCCAACGGGGATCGACCTTCGCGAGCACCGCGGGAAGGTCGTGTTCGCGCGCCATCGCCAGGGTCGTGCGCCCGATGCCCGTGAGCAGCGCCAGGAGCGCCCCGAGCGATGCGGTCGCCGCCGCGACGCGCACCACGGGTGCGAGCCATTCCGTGCCGGTGGCCGCGAGTACATCGACCAGCGGGGCGGGGCTGTTCGCGGCATCCGCCCCCAGCGTGAGCATCACGACGGCCGCGACCCCGCCGTAGACGACGACCGCGCCGCCGAGCGCGAGCAGGATCGCACGGGGGATCGTGCGCGCGGGATCCACGACCTCCTCGCCCATCGTCGCGATGCGGGCGTACCCGGCGAACGCGAAGAACAGCAGACCCGCGCCCTGCAGCACCCCGTAGGCCGTTGCATCGGGGAGCGCGGGAGCAGCGGTGGCGGGCGATATGCCGAACCCCGCAGCGACGACGATCGTCAGACCGATCAGCGAGAGCACCACCAGGATGCGCGTGACCAGCGCCGTGCGCGTCACGCCGAAGCAGTTCACCGCGACGAGGGCGGCGACGGCGACCACAGCGACGGGCGTCTCCCACCCGGCGGGCGCGGCGTAGGCGGCGAAGGTCATGGCCATGGCCGCGCAGCTGGCGATCTTGCCGATCGCGAAGCTCCACCCGGCGACGAACCCCCACCAGGGGCCGATCTCGGCGCGGGCGTAGGCGTAGGTGCCTCCCGCGACGGGGTGGGAGGCTGCGAGCTGGGCGGAGGCGGTGGCGTTCGCGTAGGCGACGATCGCGGCGATCAGCAGGGCGACGGGAAGCCCCGCGCCGGCGACGTCGACCGCGGGCGCCCAGACCGAGAAGACGCCGGCTCCGATCATCGAGCCGAGACCGATGAACACGGCATCGGCGAGTCTCAGTCGGCGGGCGAGGGGCATCCCGTCATCGTCGCACCGATCGGTGAACGGCGGGTGACCCGCGTCAGCGACGTGCGTCGGTGACGCGCTTCTTCTCTCGGATGTAGACCTCGCGCCGCACGCGCGCCACCACGTCGCCGTCGCGGTCGGTGATCACGGTCTCGAACCACTCGAGCACCTTGCCGCCGCCGTGTGCCTTTCGCCGGATGTCCTCCGCGCGGGCCTTCGACACGGCGAACTCCGCGGTCAGCACTCCGCGTCCCGGCTTGATCAGGTCGATCTCGCCGCGGGTGTCCCACACGACGTAGTCCCGGCCGAGCTGGTGCATCACGAGCATGAAGAAGTACGGGTCGGTCATCGCCGACATCGATCCGCCGAACGCCGTCTTGACGTAGTTGCGGGTGAAGACGTTGACGTGCAGCTCGACGGTCGCGTGGGTCCAGTCGTCGCTGAAACGACGGACGTGGATGCCGCTGAACAGGTTCGGGGCCCACAGGCTCATGCCGATCGCGAGGCGGCGGGGAGTGATGCGCATGGCGCCAGTGTGGCCGAGCACCTCCGGTGGGTGAAGTTCGCTGGAGGATTGCGACAGTTGTTATAGTTCTCCTATAATTAATAGAGAAACAAGGAGGCGAGATGCTCATCAGGGTCGACATCGACAGCACGCGGCCGCTGTACGACCAGGTCGCCGCCTCCGTGCGAGCCGACATCCTCGCGGGCACCCTTCGCCCCGGCGACAGGCTGCCCTCCGCGAAAGAGGTCGCGGCGGCCCTCGACATCAACCAGCACACCGTGCTGCACGCCTATCAGGGGCTCCGTGACGAGGGGCTCGTCGATCTGCGTCGGGGGAGGGGGGCGGTCGTCGCCGCCTCCGCCGCTCCGCTCGCCGAACTGGCGAGCGATGTCGCCGAACTGGTGCAGCGCGCCGCCCGGCTCGGCGTCTCCTCCGACACGCTCGCCGCCCTGATCCGCTCTCATCGTGCCGGTGCGTCCGGCACCGCAGGCCCCGAGGAGGTCGCCCCATGACCACGCACCCATCCGCTCAGGGATCCGAGACCCCTCGCGCCCGCGCGGCGTTCCTCGCCGTCGGTGTGGCCCTTCCCGTCGCGCTCGTGGCGATCGGCACCGCCGTGATCGCCGCGTGGCTGCCGTCTCTGCCCGACCCCGTCGTCATCCACTGGGGAACCGCCGGCGCCGACGGGTTCGCCGCGCCGACCGCGTACTTCTGGCTGCTCCTCGCGGTCGGTCTCGTGCTGCCGCTCGCGCTCGCGCTCACCTCCTTCGGCGCATCGCGCGGGAGGTGGGGAGCGACCACGCGACTGATGGGCGGCTTCGCAGCCGGACTCTCGGCGTTCGGGTTCACCCTGTGCCTCGGGTCGCTCGCGCTGCAGCGCGGACTGGCCGATGCCGCCGACACCCCCGACGTCGGGCTCGTGCTGCTGCTCGCGTTCGTCGTCCTGGCCGCGGGAACGGTCGCGGGGTGGGCCGTGCAACCGCGCGTCATCGACGAGGGGGCGGGCGTCCTCGAACCCCGGCTCGCCGTGCGAGTGGCCGACGGCGAACGGGTCGTCTGGCTCGGCACGACGACCATGCCGCGCGCGGCGCTGCTGTCGATGGCGGGCGTCGCCCTCCTCCTCGCCGTGCTCGCGGCGTACATGCTCGCGGCGGGTGTCGCCGGCGCGTGGGCCGTCGCGATCAGCGTGATCGTGGTGGGCGGCGCGCTCGCCCTCACCTCCGCGTTCCGCGTGCGCATCACGCCGTCGGGGTTCGCCGCGCGGTCCCTGCTCGGATGGCCGCGGGCCGTGATCCCGATCGACCGGATCGTCTCGGCACGCGCCGTCGACATCTCTCCGTTCGGGGACTTCGGGGGCTGGGGGTGGCGGATCGCGGTCGACGGCCGCACGGGGATCGTGATGCATCGGGGCCCGGCGATCGAGATCGCACGCCGCGACCGCAAGCCCTTCATCGTCACGGTCGACGGCGCCGAAGAAGCCGCCGCGCTCCTGCAGGCGTACGCCGACCGCCACGGATCCGACAGCGAACGAGAGGCCTCCTGATGACCGCTGCAAGCCCACCCCTTCCCCGACGCGTTCCGTGGAGCGCGGTGATCGTGTTCGTCGCGCTCGCCTGTGGTCTCGCGTGGCTCGTGGCGCTGCCGCTGTGGCTCGGCGCCGGGCTCGCCTCGCCGCTCACCCCGGTGCTGCTGCCGGTGATGATGTTCACTCCGGCTCTCGCCGCGCTCATCGTGACCTTCGCCCTGCGCGTGCCCGCCCCGGGCGGCCGTGCCCGATTCCTCGGACTCTGGCCGCTCCGGCCGGCGAGGCGCGTCATCTGGCTGATGGTGGCGGGATGGCTCGTCCCGCCCGTGCTGGTGGTGCTCACGACCCTGGTCGCCGCCGCGCTCGGGTTCGTGCAGATCGACCTCGCCTTCGGCGGCTTCGCCGCCCAGATCGCCGCGCTTCTTCCGCCGGGTGCTCCGATGCCGCCGATCGGGCTTCTGGTCGCCGCGCAGTTCGCGTTGATCCCCGCCGGCGCGCTGTTCAACAGCATCCTCGCGTTCGGCGAGGAGTTGGGCTGGCGAGGGTGGCTCCTGCCCGCTCTGCGACCTCTCGGCACGTGGCCCGCCCTCCTCCTCAGCGGAGCGATCTGGGGACTGTGGCACAGCCCGGTCATCCTGCTCGGGTACAACTTCGGCCGGGTCGACTTCTCGGGTGTGCTGCTCATGGTCGCCGGATGTGTCGCCTGGGGCATCGTGCTCGGCTGGCTGCGGCTTCGGTCGGCCTCCCTCTGGCCCGCGGTGCTGGCGCACGGCGCGCTCAACGCCGCCGCCGGGCTCGTGCTGGTCGTCGCCGCCTCGCCGCCCGACATGGCGCTGGCAGGCCCGCTCGGGGTCGCGAGCTGGATCGTGATCGCCCTCGTCGTGCTCGTGCTCGTCGTGACCGGCCAGTTCCGGCGCCAGCCGGAGCTCGCCGACGGTCAGGGGCGTCTGCTGTCGGCTCCGCGCGACGGGGCGGTGAGCGCACCCTCTTGACGCTGTCGGATGCGGCGGGTTGGCTGAGGCCATGGAATCCACACCGCAGACCTGGTCGGACGCCGACGTCTACCTCGCCGACACCCTCGTCGGGCACGACGACGCACTGGAGGCCGCGCTCGCCGCACAGCGCGCGGCGGGCCTCCCCGAGATCGAGGTCGCGCCGGTCGGAGGCAAGCTCCTGCACCTGCTCGCCCGCATCAGCGGCGCGCGCCGGGTGCTCGAGATCGGCACGCTCGGCGGGTACTCGACGATCTGGTTGGCGCGGGCGGTCGGTCCCGAGGGCCGCGTCATCTCCGTCGAGGCCGAGGCGGCCAACGCGGCCGTCGCGCGGTCGAGCATCGACGCCGCGGGGGTGGGGGAGCGCGTCGACATCCGGATCGGCCGCGGGGCGGATGTTCTGCCGACCCTCGTCGGCGGGTTCGACCTCGTCTTCATCGACGCCGACAAGGAGTCGAACACGGTCTACCTCGACTGGGCGGCGAAGCTCGGTCATCCCGGCACCGTGATCGTGCTCGACAACATCGGCCGCGACGGCGAGATCGTGCGCGAGGACTCGACCGATCCGAAGGTGATCGGCACGCGCGAAGGACTGCACATGCTCGGAACCGATCCGCGATTCGACGCGACCGCGCTGCAGACCGTCGGCATCAAGGGATGGGACGGCGTGGCGATCGCCCTGGTCGTCTGACGTTCGGCTGATGTTCGCCCGGGGAGGGCTGCAAGGCGTCGGAGGGGGCGGGCTAGACTGGGCGACGGATCGAAGACGCTCCACATCACTTTTCCCCCTGAACAAGGAGCACATCAGTGGCACTGATCGAGGCTGTAGGCGCACGTGAGATTCTCGACTCGCGCGGAAACCCGACCGTCGAGGTGGAGGTGCTCCTCGACGACGGCATCGTCCAGCGTGCCGCGGTTCCCTCCGGTGCCTCCACGGGTGCGTTCGAGGCGTACGAGCTGCGCGACGGAGACAAGAGCCGCTACGGCGGCAAGGGCGTGCTGAAGGCCGTCGAGGCCATCATCGATGAGCTCGGCCCGGCCCTCGAGGGTGTCGAGGCGAGCGAGCAGCGCATCGTCGACGAGATCCTCATCGAGGTCGACGGCACCGAGAACAAGAAGCGCGTCGGCGCGAACGCCATCCTCGGCGTCAGCCTCGCCGTGGCGAAGGCCGCCGCCGACTCGGCCGACCTGCCGCTGTTCCGCTACCTCGGCGGACCGAACGCTCATGTTCTCCCCGTCCCGCTGTTCAACGTCATCAACGGTGGCGAGCACGCCGACAACGGCATCGACATGCAGGAGTTCTTCCTCGCGCCGATCGGCGCCGAGACCTACTCGGAGTCCCTGCGCTGGGGCGTCGAGACCTACCACGTCCTGCGCAGCGAGCTGAAGGCCGCCGGTTACGCCACGGGCCTCGGCGACGAGGGCGGCTTCGCCCCCGACCTGCCCAGCAACCGCGAGGGCCTCGACTTCCTCGTCAAGGCGATCGAGAAGGCCGGCTTCACGCCGGGCCGCGACATCGCGCTCGGCCTCGATGTCGCCGCGACCGAGTTCTTCACCGACGGCGTCTACCGTCTCGACAACAAGGACTGGGACGCCGAGGCGCTCACCGAGTACTACGTCGGCCTCGTCAACGACTTCCCGATCGTCACGATCGAGGACGCCCTCGCCGAGGACGACTGGGACAACTGGAAGCACCTCACCGAGGCGCTCGGCTCCAAGGTGCAGCTCGTCGGCGACGACCTGTTCGTGACGAACCCGGCCCGTCTCGCCGACGGCATCAAGCGCGGTGTCGCCAACTCGCTGCTGGTCAAGGTCAACCAGATCGGAACGCTCACCGAGACGTTCGACGCGGTCAGCCTCGCACAGCGCTCGGGCTACACGGCGATGCTCTCGCACCGCTCGGGTGAGACCGAGGACACCACGATCGCCGACCTGGTCGTCGCGACGAACGCGGGTCAGATCAAGGCGGGTGCGCCTGCTCGCAGCGAGCGCGTCGCGAAGTACAATCAGCTTCTGCGCATCGAAGAGGAACTGGGCGATGCGGCGGTCTTCGCCGGCCGCTCGGCGTTCCCGCGCTACCAGGGCTGATCGCAGCTGAGACATCGACGAAGGAGGAGCCGTGGTACGACGACCGGCTCCTCCTTCGGCGTCTCCGGGGCAGTCCGCGGCGGCATCCGGAAAGAGGTCCGTGACCACGCCCGCGTCGCGCCGTGGTCGCGGGGCCGAGGCGAAGGTCGACGTGCGGGAGTGGGCCGCCGGCATCCGTCTCTCGGCGTTCTCGGTCATCATGCTGTCGCTCGTGGTGCTGGGCGCCTGGGTGCTCGTGCCGACGCTCGGCACGTTCATCGACCAGCGGCAGAAGATCGCCGCCCTCGAGGCCTCGGTGCAGGTCAGCGAGGAACAGATCGCCGAACTCGAGCAGGAGCGCGAGCGCTGGGACGACCCGGCGTTCATCACGACGCAGGCGCGTGAGCGCCTCTACTACGTCAAGCCCGGCGAGGTCGTCTTCCTCATCGACAACGACCTCGACGCCACCGATCTCCCGCGCGAGCAGGAGCCGGTGAGCGACACGCTCGAGGAGAAGCCGGCCGACTGGATGCCGCAACTCCTGCGCACCCTGGTGTCGAGCGGTCTGAGCGACACCGCCGCCGTCGCGGAGTGACCCCCGCTCCGAGCATCCTCTCGGCAGCCTCCCCTACGCTGGTGGGGTGACCACGCCGCCTTTCCCCGCGCCCACCGCCGCCGAGCTCGCCGTCGTGTCGACCCAGCTCGGGCGCCCCGTCCGCGGAGTCGTCGGCATCGCCGCGCGCTGCGCCTGCGGCAACCCGACGGTCGTCTCCACGACGCCCCGCCTGCCCGACGGCACCCCGTTCCCGACGTTCTACTACCTGACGCATCCGGCGGCGACGGCCGCGATGTCGACGCTCGAGGCCACACAGGTGATGCCCGAGTTCGCCGCGCTCCTCGAGACCGATGACGACGTGGCCGCCGGTTACCTCGCGGCGCACCGGGCCTATCTCGCCGACCGTGCACAGTTCGGCGAGGTCGCCGAGATCGACGGGATCTCCGCCGGCGGCATGCCGACGCGCGTGAAGTGCCTGCATGCGCTGGCCGGTCACGCGCTCGCGGCGGGCCCGGGAGTCAACCCGATCGGCGATCTCGCCCTCGCCCGCTCGAGCTGGTCGCCCGAAGTGTGCCGCTGCGATGCGCCCGGCGCGGCGCTCCGAGAAGAGACGGATCCGTCGGCGTGACGGTCCGGCGGACGCTGCGCACCACCGCCGCGGCGGCGCTGGTGGCGGTGTCCGTCCTGCTCCTGGGCGCCACGGCGACTCCCACCCCGACGCCGGGGCCGGGCACGGGTCCCGTACCGGACGATCCTTCCGATCCGGTGCGCGCGCAGGAATACTGGCTCGACGGCGCACGGATTCGCGAAGCCTGGCAGACGACGCGCGGCGAAGGCGTCACGATCGCGGTGATCGACACCGGCATCGGCAAGGTACCCGAGGCCTTCGGCGACGCGGTCGTCGGCGGCACCGACGTGTCGGGAACGGGATCTCCCGACGGCCGCACCGCGCTGGGCGCGGTCGACGGCAACCACGGCTCCTGGGTCGCATCGCTCGCGGCCGCCCGCGGTGCCGCCGACGGCACGGGGATGATCGGGGTCGCCCCCGAAGCGAATCTTCTGTCGATCTCGGTCGGCTTCGGCGCCGCGGCCGCCGTGCCGTTCAGCGAGCAGGTCGCCGAGGCGATGCGCTGGGCGGTCGACCATGGCGCTGACGTGATCAACCTCTCCTTCACCACGAACACGCTCGACTGGGACCAGAGCTGGGACGACGCGTTCCTCTACGCGTTCGACCACGATGTCGTCGTGGTCGTCGCCGCGGGCAACCGGGGGAGCGGCACGAGCATCATCGGTGCTCCCGCGACCATCCCGGGCGTGCTCACGGTCGGCGGCGTCGACCAGACCGGCACGGCCAGCGTCGAGGCGTCGACCCAGGGCATCACGATCGGCATCTCGGCGCCGAGCGAGGGGCTGCTCGGCGTCTCGGCCGATGGCAAGCTCGCCTCCTGGAACGGCACCAGCGGCGCGGCACCGATCGTCGCGGGCATCGCCGCGCTGATCCGGTCGGCCCATCCCGACATCCAGGCCATCGACGTGATCAATCGCATCATCAAGACCGCGATCCCGGTGCCCGGTGTCACCGAGGTCCCCGATCCGCTCTACGGATACGGACTCGTGGATGCCGCCGCGGCGATCTCCGCCGATCTCCCCGCGATCGACAAGAACCCGATGGGAGATCTCGCCGAATGGGTGCGGCTCTACCGCCGGGCCGCGGCGACCGATCCCGAGCCGGAACCCCAGGCGACGCCGGTGGAGGTTCCTCCGCTCCCCGCCGCCGATGCACCGACCGAAGCGGGCTCCCCGCTGCTTCCCAGCGCCGATTCACTGCGCTACGGTACCCTGCCGCTCATCGCCCTCACAGTCCCTGGTATCCTGGTGGGGCTTGGCGTCACCGCAGCTGCCCGGCGCATCCGATCGGCGCGCGTTCGACGTACGCCACATTCCTGACTCCGAGGAGTTGTCCCCCTGTGCCTCAGAACAGCACTGTGCCCAAGATTCTGATCGTCGGTGGAGGCTACGCAGGCTTCTACAGCGCATGGAAGCTCGAGAAGCACCTGCGCAAGGGCGAAGCCGACGTCACCATGGTCGACCCGCTGCCGTACATGACGTACCAGCCGTTCCTGCCCGAGGTCGCCGCAGGTTCGATCGAGGCGCGTCACTCGGTGGTCGCGCACCGTCGCCACCTCAAGCGCACGAACGTGGTCACCGCCAAGGTGACGAACATCAACCACGCCGAGAAGGTGGCGACGATCACGCCGCCCTCGGGTGAGCCGTACGAGTTCGCCTACGACCAGATCGTCGTCACCGCGGGCGCCGTGTCGCGCACGTTCCCGATCCCGGGCATCGCCGACAACGCGATCGGTCTGAAGACGATCGAAGAGGCCGTCGCGATCCGTGACCGCGTCATGTCGAACTTCGACAAGGCCGCGTCGCTGCCCGCAGGCCCCGAGCGCGATCGCCTGCTGACCGTCGTGGTCGTCGGTGGCGGGTTCGCCGGCATCGAGGTGTTCGCCGAGCTCCGCTCGCTCGCCTCGTCGCTCGTCGGCAAGTACCCGCAGCTGAGCTTCGACGACACGCACTTCCACCTCATCGAGGCGATGGGCCGCATCATGCCCGAGGTCTCGCTGCCGACCAGTGAGTGGGTGCTCAAGGACCTCGCCAAGCGCGGCGCCAACGTGCACCTCGACACGCAGCTCACGGGCGCGGTCGACGGCAACGTCGAGCTGTCGACCGGCGAGGTCATCCCGACCGACGTGATCGTCTGGACCGCCGGTGTCATGGCGAACCCGACGGTCGTGCGCGGTGGCGACCTGCCCGTCGAGGAGCGCGGCCGCATCCAGACTCGTGCAGACCTGCGCGTCGGAACCCCGGAGGCCTTCGTCGAGGGCGCCTGGGCCGCCGGTGACGTATCGGCCGTTCCCGACCTCTCGGGTGGAGGCGTCGGCGGCTTCTGCGTGCCGAACGCCCAGCACGCCGTGCGTCAGGCCAAGCTTCTCGCGAAGAACCTCGTTGCCGTCCTCCGGGGTGAAGAGCCCAAGGAGTACTTCCACAAGAACCTGGGAGCCGTCGCCGGTCTCGGCCTCTACAACGGTGTGTTCCAGTCCGGAAAGATCGCGCTCAAGGGCTTCGTCGCCTGGGTGGCGCACCGTGGCTACCACGGTCTGGCGATGCCGACGTGGGAGCGCAAGTGGCGCGTGCTGTGGGGCTGGTGGAACAACCTGTGGCTCGGTCGCGACATCGTGAACCTGCAGACCGTGCAGAACCCGCGTTACGTCTTCGAGGAGTTCGCCGCTCGTCCGCGTCCGGCGGCCGACGCCTCACCGGCCGCCGCCGACCCGGCGAAGAAGGCTCCGGCGCAGAAGGCGGATGCCGCCGCCGAGGTCCCGGAGAAGGCTTCGGCGACGAAGGCTCCTGCCAAGAAGCCCGCCGCGAAGAAGCCGGCTGCCGAGAAGGCCGCCGAGCCCGCCGCAGCGAAGTAATCCTCGTCACCGAACGCCCCGACTCCCGTCCGGAGTCGGGGCGTTCGTGCGTCACGCCGTATTCGCACGGGGCTCATAGGTGCGTTCGCTAGTCTTGGGCAGGCAAGGGGAGTACTCCCGTCTGCGGTGGTGTCGTCATTACGGACATGTCGATGTGTCCCGGCCCACCGGCCCCGCTCGGGGTGGAGGAGACCTGGCGTCCGCCGTCGCGGACAGCCGTGGATCCTCATCTCCCATCGTGGTTCCCGCGGTCGTCCGCACACGACCCGAAGGAATCGCATCTCATGGGAAAGCTCTCCCGCCTCATCGGAATGGCCGCGCAGGCGCTCGACCTCGACTCCGGTGATCGTCGCCGCGATCAAGCCGCGCCGCAGGCCGCGGCCCCGACCGGAACTCCGCAGCGGCCCGTTCGCGGTCATGACCCCTACGCGCCGCCGGCCGCGCCGAGCGCGCACCGGCCGACCCCGCAGGCGGGGGCGCGTGTGTCCGACGCCGATCGCGCGGCGATCGCGCGTTACGACTACCTGATGCGGACCGCCGACCCGCAGCGCATCGAGCAGATGCACCGCGAGGCCTTCGAACGTCTCACACCGGCGCAGCGTGCGCAGATCGAGGACCGCATGCGTGAGGAGCTTCCTCCGCACGAGCGTCCGGCATCCGCATCGGCCGACCACCTCGCGCGGGCGGCCGGGCGTGCCGAGGCGGGGAGGCCTGGACGGATGCGGGGACTGCTCTCGCGCGTGCGCGGCGGCAGCCGCGGGCTCGGCGCGGCGGGAGCCGTCGGCGGTGCGGCGATCGGAGTCCTCGGCGCAGTGGCGGGAGGTGCGGTGCTCAGCACCGCCGCGGGCCCCTTGCTCGACCAGGCGGCGAACCTGGGTGTGGACTTCACAGCTCTCGCCGAGGGCATCGATCTCGAGGCGATCGCCGCGGGTGTCGATGTCGAGGGCTTCGCGGGTGCGGCCGAGGGGGTCGTCGGGTCGGCCGGGGAGGCGGTCAGCGGGCTGGGTGAGACGGCGAGCGGCTGGGGAGACAAGCTCGGGGAGCTCGGGCTCCCCGACATCCGCGACCTCTTCGGACGCTGAGCGGGTGCAGACCCCGCAGCGGCGGGTCATTCCGCCCGGCGCGTCGCCTTCCGCGACCGTCGGGCGGTCCACCAAGGAACGAGGAAGACCAGCGCGGCTGCCACGAGGAGGCCACGCACGATCCAGAGACCGAGTTCAGATTCGACCCGATAGCTGCCGGGGATGCCCAGCAGTGCCATTGCGATCTGCGGCCATCCGAATCGCCCGGGAAGGGCGGCGCTGAGGTCGAGAGCCCCGGCGCCCACGAGGATCACCGTTCCCAGGGCGAGGAGGATCAGCGGCATGATGAGTCCGGCGGCGGCATTCTTCTCGCCTCGCACCAGTCGGATGACGGAGCCGACGAGATGGAAGAGCGGCATGACGATGAAGAACCACAGCAGCGCGCCGAATCCGTATCCCAGCAGCAGCAGCACGGCCTGCATGCCGAGGACCCCGAGCGAGCCGCCGATCGAGGCCGACCCGAAGTAGTCCGGCTCGGAGAGGATCGCGGGGACGGACGCCGCGAGCAGGCCGGCGGGCAGCACGGCGAACAGCCACCAGAGGAAGTCGAACCGGACCCGTCGGTGCTTCAGCGAATTGTGCGCGACCATCTGGATCGTCAGCGCGACGACCACCATCGGTACGCCCACCATCGTGAGGAACGCTGCCGCGCCGTCGTTCGCCGAGGGATCCAGAGCCCAGAGGAGAAGGACGCCGCTGCCGAGTCCGCATGCCACGAGCGCGATGACGGGGCGGAGAAGGGAGACCCGAGGGCGGTCGATGCGCGGCGGCGCACCCTTCCCGCCATTGCGCAGGCCACGATCTGCATCGGCCGAGACGGACTCATCGGGAGAAGCGGTCACCCTCAGACCGTATCAACCCGATGATGGAGGCGTCGCGCCTCATCGGGAAGAGCAGTGCCCCCGCTGGGACTCGAACCCAGACTGAAGCGATTTTAAGTCGCCTGCCTCTGCCATTGGGCTACGGGGGCCCCGTCGTGGCCAGCCTATCGAAGCCTCCGCGTGCGATCCGGTCCCGCGACCCGTGACCCTGAGTCCGAGAAGCCGTAGGGTGGGGGAGTGCTCGACCTCACAGCCGAACTGAGCCCCGATCCGCACCGCACCGGGGTGTCCCCCGAGTGGGAGGACCCCGCGAGATACTGGTCGCGTCTGTCGGCCGTGACCGCGCACCTGCCGGCCCCGGTGGCCGTGATCGATCGCGACGCTCTTCGCTACAACGCGATGGACATGCTCGTTCGCGCGGGGGGCCTGCCGATCCGGGTCGCCTCGAAGTCGGTGCGCGTGCGTGCCGTGCTCGACGCGGTCCTGGCTCTTCCGGGCTACCGGGGCATCCTCGCCTTCACGCTCGCCGAGGCGCTGTGGCTGGCCGAGACGCACGACGACATCGTCATCGGCTATCCCACGGTCGACCGGGCTGCACTTGCGCGGCTCTTCGCCGACGAGCAGGCGGCCCGACGCATCACCCTGATGGTCGATGACCCTGCGCACCTGGACTTCATCGACAGCGTCGCCGGCCCCGATCGTCGGCCGGAGATCCGCGTCGCGATCGACGTCGATGCGTCGTGGCGCTCGACCGTGCTCGGTCATATCGGGGTTCGCCGCTCGGCCCTCTTCAGCGCGGGCGAGGTCGCGGCGTTCGCCCGCGAGGTGGCGGCGCGCCCCGGGTTCCGGCTGGTCGGGTTGCAAATGTACGACGCCCAGATCGCCGGGCAGGGCGACGACGCGGGGTCGGATGCACCGCTGATCCGTCTCGTCCAGGCGCGTTCGCGCGCCGAGCTGCGCGAGCGGCGGGCCGCGATCGTCTCGGCGGTCGCCGAGGTCGCTCCGCTCGATTTCCTCAACGGCGGCGGCACGGGTTCGCTCGAGTTCACGGCGAGCGATGAGTCGCTCACCGAGGCGAGTGCCGGGAGCGGTCTCCTCGGCGGTCACCTCTTCGACGGGTACCGCTCGTTCCAGCCCGCGCCGGCGTCCGCGTTCGCGTTCGACGTCGTACGACGCCCCGCTGCCGACATCGCCACCGTGCTCGGCGGGGGATGGATCGCGTCGGGTCCGCCCGTCGCCTCCCGTCAGCCCCGCCCGGTGTGGCCGGAGGGCCTGCGCACCCTGCCGCGCGAGGCCGCGGGCGAGGTGCAGACACCGCTCCAGGGCCCCGCTGCCGTCTCGCTCGGCGTCGGCGACCGCGTCTGGTTCCGGCACGCGAAGAGCGGTGAGCCGGCGGAACGCATCGATCGCTATCAGCTCGTCTCGGGCGACGAGATCGTCGACGAGCTGCCCACCTATCGCGGTGAAGGAAAGGCGTTCCTGTGACGAGAATCGGCGGCACCTGGCAGAACTGGGGGCGGTCGGCATCCGTCAAGCCCGTCCGTGTCGAGCGTCCGCGCACGCCCGAAGGGGTGCAGCGCGCCGTCGTGGCCGCCGCCTCGCAGGGGCTGACGATCAAAGCCGTCGGCGCCGGGCACAGTTTCACCGGGATCGCGGTCGCCCCGGGTGTGCTGCTCGAACTCGACGATCTGCAGGGCCTGGTGTCGGCGGATGCCGAGACCGGCCGGGTGACCCTGCTCGCCGGCACACGTCTGCACCGCATCCCCGGTCTGCTCGCGCCGTTCGGCCTCGCGATGGAGAACCTGGGCGACATCGATCGGCAGTCGATCTCGGGGGCGATCTCCACGGGAACGCACGGCACGGGCACCGGGTTCGGGGGACTCGCGGCGCAGGTCGTCGGCGTCACCCTGGTGACAGCCGCGGGCGAGTTCCTCCGTGTCGACCACGAGCAGAACAGCGATCTGCTCCCCGCCGTCGCGCTCGGACTCGGAGCGCTCGGCATCCTCGTCGAGGTGACGCTGCAGTGCGTTCCCGCCTTCGTGCTGCACGCCGTCGATGCTCCCGCCCCTCTGGCAGACGTGCTCGCGACGCTGCACGATCGCGCAGCAGCATCGGATCACTTCGAGTTCTACTGGTTCCCGCACACCGACGTCGCGCTCACGAAACGGCAGACCCGTCTCGACGAGTCGGCGGTGCGCAAGCCTCTCCCTCTCTTCGGCAAGTGGGTCGACGAGTCGCTGCTCTCGAACGGCGTCTACCGCGCGGTGTGCGCTGCGGGTCAGGTGGTCCCGGCGGTCACACCCCCTTTCAGCCGCCTCGCCGTGAAGCTCACCGGCGATCGGGAGTACACCGACCTCTCGCACCGGGTGCTCACGCAGTCGCGCAACGTGCGCTTCCGCGAGATGGAGTACGCCGTGCCGGCGGAACGGATCGTGCCGGTTTTCCGCGCCGTGCAGGCACTGATCACCCAGCGCGGATGGCGCATCGAGTTCCCGCTCGAGGTGCGATTCGCGGCGGAGGACGACCGCTGGTTGTCGACGGCCTACGGGAGAGCCAGCGCATACATCGCCGTGCACCGCTACTGGCGGGCCGATCCGACGGAGTACTTCGAGGCGGTCGAGCAGATCATGCACGAGCACGACGGGCGCCCGCACTGGGGGAAGCTGCACACTCTGAACGCCGATCAGCTGCGTGCGAGGTATCCCCGGTTCGATGACTTCGTCGCGCTGCGCGACCGGCTCGACCCCGATCGGCTCTTCCGCAACCGGTATCTCGATCGCGTTCTCGGAGCCTGAAAGCATTCACAGGTCGGAGATGCGTCACGCCCAGTCCACGTGCAGGCGCGGTGGATAGGATGAGACAAACACGAGGAAGGGTGGGCCTCTGATGGAATGGCTCGTGCCGGTACTGATCATCGTCGGCGTGATTCTGCTGGTCGGCATCTATCTGTGGGCCACGTACAACTCTCTGGTCCAGTTGAACGTCCGCGTCGACGAGGCATGGAGCGGCATCACCGTCCAGCTCAAGCGTCGAGCCGATCTCATCCCCAACCTCATCGAGACCGTCAAGGGCTACGCCTCGCACGAGAAGGCCGTCTTCGAGAACGTGACCCGTGCGCGCGCCGAGACGCTCTCCGCGAGCGGACCCGGTGCCGCCGGCATCGCCGAGGGACACCTGCAGCAGGCGTTGCGCAGCCTGTTCGCCGTTGCGGAGGCGTACCCGCAGCTGCAGGCCAGCACGAACTTCCTCCAGGTGCAGCAGGCTCTCGTCGACACCGAAGACAAGATCCAGGCCGCGCGCCGGTTCTACAACGGCGGTGTGCGCGAGCTCAACACCAAGATCAAGGTGTTCCCGAACAACCTCTTCGCCAAGGGCCTGGGATTCACCGAGCGCGAGTTCTTCGAGGTCGCTGACAGCGGAGCGATCTCCGAGCCGCCGCGCGTCCAGTTCTGAGCGCGTTCCGCTTGCTGCTCTCGTGAATGACCCTCACCACACGGTGAGGGTCATCTCGTTTCCGGCGAACGTCACGTCTCCCCGCACCGCCCAGTTCTCGCTGCGATAGGTGGTCGTGCGTGAGCCGCCGCCGCGAGCGGTGCCGGTGAGGGTCGCCACGAGTTTCCCGCCGCTCGCCGTGAAGCTCGTACCGTCGTCTGCCAGTGCAACCGTCGGCATCGTATCGATGCGGAACGCGGCATCGTCGACCGTGCGGAACTCGGTGCCCCAGGGGATACGGATGCCGCAGCCGTCCGCGGGGAGGGCCGTTTCCTTCGCGCATGCCTCGAGGAGCGCGTCGAGTCGCTGCTGCGCCGCCGCCGTCGTCTCGGGCCGCAGCGAGGTCTCGACCTCGACCTCGTCAGCCGCCCCCGGAAGCGCCACGACGTGCACCGACCCCGTGAGGTACGCGGCCGGTGCAGCCGCGACCGTGTAGACGGCGGGGACGAGCGCGAGCGCTGTCGAGACATCGAGCACGGTATCTCCGATCGAGACGGCCGTGCCCGCGGTCGTCGAGACCGTCACCTCGGCGAGACCCGAGCCGTCCGGGACCCAGCGGCCGTCGGAACGGACGAGCGCGAGGTCGGCGTCGTGCTCGGCGCCTCCCAGCGTGAAAGACACGTGTGCCGTCGCGTTCGATCCCTTCTCGTCGACCGAGATCACGGTGGCCTCGGAGACGACCGAATCGGCGTCGTCGAAAGCCTGCAGCGCTTCGTCCGAGAGGTCGATCCCGGTGTCCCGCACCGCTGCGGCATCGCCGGATTCGAGCGCCCGAAGATACGCGCGCGCGGCCTCGTCGGCAGAACCCGCCCGCGACTGCGCCTGCCAGATCACGATGACCGCGACGACCAGCAGCACCGCGATCATCGCGACGACGAGCCACGCCCAGGGTCGAGTGCTCCCGCGCCGCGCGCGCGGGTGCGGATTCGTCGCGCTCCGGACGGTCATCCGGCGGCCTCCCGTGCGTGGACGTGCCGGCGAACCACGCCGCCGAGGGCGTGCAACGCTCCGTGGATCGCGTCGGACGCGTCGCCCCATCCCGACACCGAAATGTGCTCGAGTCCCTGCCAGGCGGCGGCGAGAGCGAGTTCGCGGGCGATCGGCTCGGAGTCTGCGGATCGCGCCTGCGGCTCCCACCAGGCGGACTGCACTTGCAGCGTAGAGGTGGAACGGTCGGCCTTGAGATCGACGCGGGCCACGATGCGGTCGCCGACGAGCACGGGCAACGAGTAGTAGCCGTAGCGACGTTTCTCGGCAGGGACGTAGATCTCGATGCGGTAGTCGAGATCGAAGGTGCGCAGTGCTCGATCGCGGAACCACACGACAGGATCGAACGGGGTGAGCAGCGCGGCGTTCCCGACGGCGCGCGGGAGGACGCTGTCCCGATGCCGCCAGGCGGGGAGGGGGCGCCCGCCGCGCTCCCAGCCGCGAACCCGCACGGGGAGGATCTCCCCGGCATCGGAGAGATCGGAGATCGCCTGGGACACCGCGGCGCGGTCGCGGATGCGGTAGTAATCGGCGAGATCGGACTGCGTCGCGACGCCGGACGAACGTGCGGCGCGGCGCACGAGTTCGCGGATCGCATCGGAGCGGGGAATGGTCCGCTCGCGCACGTCTGCGGGGATCACGTGCTCGGCGAGTGCATAGGTGCGCTCGAATCCCTTGCGGCCGCTGATCGCCACGTCGCCCGTGCGCCACAGGTGTTCGAGAGCGAGCTTGACGTCGTCCCAGTCCCACCACGTGCCTCGCTCGCGGGGCGCGTCGTCGCGCAGGTCCACCGGGCGCAGCGGACCTCGCGCGCGCAGTTCGTCCTGCACCCACGCGAGGGTTCGGGCGTTCTGGCTCATCCACGACTCGTCGCCCGACCAACGACGGCGGAAGTCATCCATCCGGAACCGCCAGAGGGGCCAGTCCTCGATCGGGATGAACGTCGCCTCGTGGGCGAGGTACTCGACGTAGTGGGTGGTCCGGGAGAGGAACACGCGGTCGAGGAGGGCCGGATCGTAGGCTCCCAGACGGGAGAACAGGGGCATGTAGTGCGACCGGGCGAAGACGTTCACGGAGTCGATCTGCAGCACACCGAGCCGCTCCATCGCCCGGTGCACGTGCCGAGAGGAGACCTCCCTCGGGCGCGCGCGCGTGAACCCCTGAGCGGCGAGGGCGATGCGCCGCGCCTGGGCGGTGCTGAGGGTTTCGGTCACGTCGGAAAGCGTAGCCCCGGTCGCCGACATCGCAGGCTCGTGACGGGCCGCCGAAGGATGCGCGTGACGGCATACGGCATCGCCGTAGACTTGGGCGATGAGCGACGAGCAGCGACCGCGGTTGAGGGATCTCCTGCGTCCGCGCCCGGTCTCGACCGACCGGACGGTGACGACCGAGGCGGAGGAGGCGGTGCCCCTCCCGTTGCGGATCACGGCGGGCTACGCGTGGCGTCTGCTGCTGATCGCCGCGGTCGTGGCGGGATTCATCTGGATCGTCATCCAGCTCAAGCTGCTCGTGATCCCGCTCATGGTCGGCATCCTCATCACCGCTCTGCTGTGGCCGGCGTTCGAGTGGATGCTGCGGCACCGGTTCCCGCGGTGGCTCGCCGTCGCGATCTCGATCCTCGGCACGATCGCGATCGTATCGACGCTGCTGTGGCTCGTGATCTGGCAGATCCGCGCCCAGCTCCCGGATGTGCAGGCGCGCACGGGGGCCGCGGTCGAGCAGTTCCGGCAGTTCCTCCTCGACGGCCCGCTGCACCTGACCGACAAGCAGATCCAGGGCTACATCGATCAGGGCTTCGAACTCGTCAACGAGCAGGCCCAGCTCCTCCTCAACGGGGCTCTCGCCGTCGGAACCACGGCCGCTCATGTCGTGACCGGCGCCGTCCTGTCGCTGTTCATCCTCATCTGCCTGCTGGCCGACGGAGCGGGGATCTGGCGATGGACGCTCCGTCTCTTCCCGCGTAAAGCGCGTCCCGCCGCCGACAGCGCGGCTCACAACGGCTGGTCGACGATCGTCAACTACGCACGCACTCAGCTGCTCGTCGCCGCGATCGACGCCGTCGGCATCGGCACCGGAGCGGCCCTCCTCGGCGTTCCCCTCGCCCTCCCGGTCGCGGTTCTCGTGTTCCTCGGTTCGTTCATCCCGATCGTCGGTGCCGTCGTCACCGGCGCGATCGCGGTGCTGCTCGCCCTCGTCTACAACGGTCCGTGGATCGCCCTCGCGATGCTCATCGTCGTGCTCGGGGTCCAGCAGCTCGAGGGCCATGTCCTGCAGCCGATCCTCATGGGGTCCGCCGTGAAGGTGCACCCCCTGGCGGTCGTGCTGGTGGTGGCCGGAGGATCCATGATCGGCGGCATCCCCGGCGCGCTGTTCGCCGTGCCGCTGGCCGCATTCGTGAACGTGGCCGCCGTGACCGTCAGCACCGGGTCGTGGCGCACGGGAGACCAACCAGACGCAGATCTGATCTGGAGCACAGTACCGCGACAGCGGAGACGGAGAAATCGATGAGCGCAGTCCCCAGCCTGACCGAGTTCGAGCACGCAGCTCAGAGTCTGGCTGAGGTGATCTCGCACACGCCCACGCTGCCCTCTCGCGCGCTGTCCGACATCCTCGGCGCCCCGGTGCTCCTGAAGATGGAGAACCTGCAGCGCACCGGCTCCTTCAAGATCCGTGGCGCGGCCTACCGTCTGTCACGGCTGAGCGCCGAAGAGCGCTCTCGCGGTGTGGTCGCGGCATCCGCCGGCAACCACGCCCAGGGCGTCGCGCTCGCGGCCCAGGCGCTGGGCATCCCGGCGACGATCTTCATGCCTCTGGGCGTGCCGGTGCCCAAGCTGCTCGCCACGCGCGGATACGGTGCCGAGGTCGTGCTCGAGGGGGAGACCGTCGCGACCTCGCTGCGATTGGCCGCGGAGTTCTCCGAGCGGACCGGAGCGGTGCTCATCCCTCCGTTCGATCACCGCGACGTGGTGATCGGCCAGGGCACGCTGGGCCTCGAGCTGCTCGCCGACGCTCCCGAGGTCGACACGATCGTACTCGGCATCGGCGGGGGAGGGCTCATCGCCGGCGTGGCCGCGGCGGTCAAGGCGCGCGCCGCCGAACTCGGCCGCGACGTGCGCATCATCGGCGTTCAGGCCGAGAACGCGGCGGCCGTGCCGCCGTCCCTCGCGGCCGGTCACCCTGTCGACATCGAGACGCGGCCGACCATCGCCGACGGCATCCTCGTCGCCCGCCCCGGGGCGATCCCGTTCGACATCATCAAGGACCTCGTCGATGAGGTCGTCACGGTCTCGGACGACGATCTGGCCCGGGCGATCCTGATCCTCCTCGAGCAGGCGAAGGTCGTCGTCGAGCCCGCGGGCGCGGCGGGAGTCGCCGCGATCCTGTCGGGGAAGATCGAGGCGACGGGCACGACGATGGCGGTGCTGTCGGGAGGGAACATCGATCCGCTCCTGCTCCAGCGCGTGGTCTCGCACGGTCTCGCCGCCTCCGGCCGCTACCTGACCATCCGCATCCCTCTTCCGGATCGTCCCGGCCAGCTCGCGCGCGTCTCGGAGCTCATCGCCGAGGCCGGAGCGAACGTCATCGAGGCGATGCACACCCGTCACGGGCACGGCCTGCAGATCAGCGACGTGATCCTCGAACTCAGCGTCGAGACCCGCGGCCCCGAGCACTCCGAGCACACGCTCGACACGCTCCGCCGCGAGGGCTTCGAGCCCCTCGTCGTTCCGGACTGACATCGAACGAAGAACGCCCCTCGTGCCGACAGGCCGAGGGGCGTTCTTCGTGAGGGGCGTCAGCCGGCGTATGTCTCGACGTTGACGATCTCGACCGAGATCGAGCGTCCGTTGGGAGCCTCGTACGACGACTTCTCGCCGACCTTCAGACCGAGGATGGCCTGCCCGAGCGGGCTGGCCTCGCTGTACACGTCGAGGTCGCTGCCGACCGCGATCTCGCGGCTGCCGAGGAGGAAGACCTCTTCGCCGCCGGCGACGAGCGCCGTGACGACCGTGCCGGGTTCGACGACACCGCGGCTGGCGGGCGCTTCGCCGACCTTGGCGGTCTTGAGCAGGTTCTCGAGCGTGCGGATGCGCGCCTCCTGCTTGCCCTGTTCGTCCTTCGCGGCGTGGTAGCCGCCGTTCTCCTTGAGATCGCCCTCTTCGCGGGCGGCCTCGATGCGCTTCGCGATCTCGTCGCGGCCCGTGGTGGAGAGGTTCTCGAGTTCGGCGACGAGCCGGTCGTAGGCTTCCTGCGTGAGGAAGGGAACCTGAGCGTCCGTGGACATGACGAAGCTCCTTCTTTCGGTATCGCTCCCGCTCGCGGCGGGGGATATGCCAAGACGCCCCGGCACTTGCCAGGGCGTCGTCGTTCTGCGTCGAGTCTAAGCGACCCAGCAGGTGTTCACCAAACCTGTCGTGGCCTCGGCCACGGTGGGGATGGTGGCGGCGAGGGCCTGCGCGTGGCTGTCGCCGGCCGGTATCTCGACGACCTTCCACCCGACCACGCCGAACTCCTCGTCGAGGGCCTCGACGATGCAGACCACGTCCTTGCCCTGCACGCCGGTGATCTGGAACCGCACGTCGACGCTGTGTTCGTCGACCAGGGTGTATCCCAGATCGTCGGCGTCGACCTGGTTCATCGACTGCGCCACGATGCCCCAGCCGTAGCCGCCGACGAGCAGGATCGCGACGATTCCGGCGATGATCCAGGGGGTGCGTCGCCTGCGGGTGCGGCCGTAGCGTTCGTCGAGCTGCTCTGGGGTCGTCACGCTGCAGGTCTCCCGATCGTTAGGCTGGTGATACCAGGTTATGCGACCTGCGTACGAAAGGCCGATTCATGCTCGCTCTGTCCGAGACCCCGATGCCGACGCCCACGATGACCGTCGATCCGGAGTCCGTCACCCCCGGCTTCGTCGGGTTCGCGGCGATCGTCGTCGTCCTGATCGCCGTCATCCTGCTGATCTGGGACATGAATCGCCGTATCCGTCGTGTGCGATACCGCGAGGAGGTGCGCGACGAGCTCGATGCCGAAGAGGCCGCGCGCGCCGCCGATGAGGCGACCGAGACGGATGCCGACCTGCCGATCGTGCGCGAGGGCGACGACGACCCCGCAGACGACGGTCCGCGCCCGGCCTGACGGATCAGGCGGGTACGCCGAGCGAGGGCGACAACGGGGCGAGGGCGATCAGCAGGCACGCCGTCCAGTGGCAGAGGAACGCCAGCACCGTGCACACGTGGAAGATCTCGTGGAAGCCGAAGTGCCCGGGCCACGGGTTCGGCTTCTTGAGCGCGTAGACGATCGCTCCGCCGGTGTAGAGCAGTCCGCCCACGATCACGAGCACCATCATGGCGACGTTGGCCTCGAGCAGGTCGACGATGTACATCACGGCGGCCCAGCCCAGCAGCAGGTAGAGGGCGACGTACAGCCACCGCGGGGCGTGGATCCAGAACACCCGGAACAGGATCCCGAGCAGGGCGCCGCCCCAGACCAGGAAGAGCAGCAGTGTTCCCTTCTCCGGCGGGAGGGCCAGTGTCGCGAGCGGTGTGTAGGTGCCGGCGATCAGCAGCAGGATGTTCGCGTGATCGATGCGCTTGAGCACGATCTTGGTGCGTGGTCCCCAGTCGAAACGGTGATAGAGGGCGGAGTTGCCGAAGAGCAGCAACGACGACGCCATGAACACCGCGGCGGCCCACTTGGCGGGCGCTCCCTCCGAGAGCACGATGAGCACGATGCCCGCGGCGATCGCCACGGGGAAGGTGCCGGCGTGGACCCACCCGCGCCAGGTGGGCTTGACCTCGACCACGGCATCGGCTGCAGCAGCCTCCATGAGGGGCAGCTGGGGGAGGTCGGGGCCGGAGTCTTCGGGAGTGCTCACGTGCACATTTTATGCGTGGTGGCATTCCGGCGGCCGTACATGTCCACAGCATCCGCACCGGCGGTCAAGAGGAGGACGCTGTAGCGTAGGAAGGTGATGTCAGGGGAGAACCAGGGGCGTGGGCCGCTGTACCGGCTCTACAGCAACCGGCTGCGCCGCCGCCTCGATCCGGCGTCGGTTCCGCACCACATCGCGATGATGATCGACGGCAATCGTCGATGGGCGCGACAGCTCGGCTACGCCACGGCCGCACACGGACATCGCGCCGGTGCGATCAAGATGCGCGAGTTCCTCGGCTGGTGCGACGAACTCGGTGTGCGCGTGGTCTCGCTGTACCTCCTCTCGAGCGACAACCTCCTCAAGCGCGACTCCGCCGAGCTGGCGGACCTGATCGAGATCATCGCCGATCTCGCCGAAGGCCTGTCGTGGGAGGGCAACTGGCGCGTCAAGCACGTCGGGCGCTCCGACATCCTTCCGACGGATCTCGCCCGGGTCCTCGCGGATGCAGAGGAGCGCACGAAGGACCACACCGGACTTCACGTCAACCTGGCCGTCGGCTACGGCGGCCGGAACGAGATCGTCGACGCCGTGCGCAGCATCCTGGTGACGCACGAGGCGTCGGGCGGCACGATGGAGGACCTCGCGGCGCAACTCACGCCGGAGATGATCGGGGAGCACCTCTACACCGGAGGACAACCGGATCCCGACCTCGTGATCCGCACGAGCGGCGAGCAGCGCCTCAGCGATTTCCTCCTGTGGCAGAGCGCCCACAGCGAGTTCTACTTCGTCGAGGCTCTCGGACCGGACCTGCGCGAGGTCGACTTCCTCCGAGCGATGCGGGACTTCGCGGATCGGGACCGCCGCTTCGGACGTTGACGAGGCGCCCGCGCGGGAGTCGTCAGCGCGCCGGCATCGTGCCAGACTTGCTCGGTGAGCACCATCCACGACTACCTGGCCACGTTCGACGTCGAACCCGGTTATCTCAACTGGGCCGCGTTCGGACCGCTGTCGCCATCGGTGCGCGAGGAGGTCTTCGCCGACGCCGACCTCCTCGGCAGCGGACGCCCCGCCTCGCTCGCGCTCGTCGCGGAGCGGGTGGCGCAGGCGCGCGAGGCCGTCGCCGACATCCTGCAGGCGGATGCCGAGGACGTGACGGTGCAGCCGTCGTCGACCCAGGGACTCGCACAGGCGCTCTACGGCGCGCGGGGTACCGTGATCGCCTCGGCCGCGGAGTTCCCCAGCGTCAGTCTCACCCTCGACCGCGCAGCGGCCTTCTCGCAGGGCGCCGTCGTGCCGCGATGGATCGACCCGGCCGGCGGCCGCGTGACCCCGGATGCCGTCGCGGAGGCGCTCGACGACGATGTCACCGCCCTCGCCGTGAGCCATGTCGACTTCCGCACGGGATACCGTGCCGACCTCGCGGCGCTGCGGGAGGTGATCGGCCCGGACCGATTGCTCATCGTCGACGCCGTGCAGTCCTTCGGTATCGTCGATACCGACTTCCGCGTGGCCGATGTGGTCGTGGGCCACGGCTACAAGTGGCTGCGCGCCGCGCGCGGCACCGGTTTCGCCCGATTCTCAGAGCTGGCGCGCGAGCGCATCGCCCCGGTGCTCAGCGGGATCACCGGCACCGAGGGGGAGGGACTCGCGGTCGACGAGCGCCCTGCGCCCGCGGCATCCGCTCGCGCCTTCACGACCAGCGGTCCCGACACGCTCGCGGCGGGTCGCCTGGCCGTCGGCGCGCGCACCATGCGCGACGCCGGGATCGCGGCGATCGAGGAACATCTCGCGGGCCGCGTCGACGCGGTCATCGAGATCGCCGACCGCCACGGCATCACGGTCGTCTCGCCGCGCGAGCGCGAGCGGCGCGCGGGGATCGTCGCCCTCGCGCCGGAGGAGCCGGCCCGCCTCGCAGCCGCCCTCGCCAACGCAGGGCTCGTGGTGACCGCTCGCGGATCGGCGGTGCGGGTCGCGCCGCACGCCGGCACCGACGACGAGACCCTCCGGATGCTCGACGACGCGCTCGCCGGATTCGGCAACGAGACGTTCACCATCGCGTAACATATCGCTGGCGTGTCGAGCCGAGGAAATGTCGGCGGCTGGTCGTACCTTCAAGGCATCGGGCATGGTGCCCGATCGGGTCGGCCACAGGCAAGCGACTCGTGACCCCCTGGTCGACTCGTTCGAATAGCCGGGATTCCCCGGGTCGGGAGTGGGTCGTGACCACACGTTCAGCGCAGCAGTCCACCAGCACCGCGCAGCAGTCCACCCGTCAGTCGGATCGACGGGCGTCGTCATCGGATCCGGACCAGGATCTCCGCACCTACGTCCTCGACACCTCGGTTCTGCTGAGCGATCCACAGGCGTTCTTCCGATTCGCCGAGCATTCCGTCGTGCTCCCGGTGGTCGTGATCACCGAGCTCGAGGGCAAGCGTCACGACCCCGAGATCGGATACTTCGCCCGACAGGCACTCCGGCACCTCGACGATCTGCGGATCGAGCATGGACGTCTCGACTTCCCGGTCGAGGTCGGCGAGGGCGGCACGCTCCGGGTGGAGCTCGCGAACACCGACTCCTCGGTGCTCCCTGCCGGGATCCGCCTCAGCGACAACGACACCCGCATCCTGTCGGTCGCGATGCATCTGGCCCAGGACGGTCAGGACGTCACGATCGTCTCGAAGGACCTGCCCATGCGGGTGAAGGCGGCGTCGCTCGGTCTCCGTGCCGAGGAGTACCTCGCCGAGCAGGCGATCGACTCGGGCTGGACCGGTATCTCGACCCTGAACCTCTCGGGCGACGACATCAGCGACCTCTACGAGAGCGAGGTCGGTATCAGCGAGGAGGCCCGCGGTCTTCCGGTGAACACCGGCCTCATCATCCACTCCGAGCGGGGGTCCGCCCTCGGGCGCGTGACCGGGGAGGGCGAGTACAAGCTGGTCCGCGGCGACCGTGACATCTTCGGGATGCACGGGCGCTCGGCCGAACAGCGGATCGCCATCGACCTGCTCACCGACCCCGACGTCGGCATCGTCTCGCTGGGTGGTCGTGCGGGCACCGGCAAGTCGGCCCTGGCGCTCTGCGCCGGGCTGGAGGCCGTGCTGGAGCGGCAGCAGCAGAAGAAGATCATCGTCTTCCGTCCGCTGTTCGCGGTGGGCGGGCAGGAGCTCGGCTACCTCCCCGGCGACCAGGGCGAGAAGATGGGTCCCTGGGGCCAGGCGGTCTTCGACACCCTCGGCTCGGTGGTCTCGGGCAACGTGATGGAGGAGGTCGTCGAACGAGGCATCCTCGAAGTCCTGCCGCTCACGCACATCCGCGGCCGCTCGCTGCACGACGCCTTCGTGATCGTCGACGAGGCCCAGTCCCTCGAGCGCAACGTGCTGCTCACGGTGCTCAGCCGCATGGGGCAGAACTCGCGGGTCATCCTCACGCACGACGTCGGTCAGCGCGACAACCTCCGCGTCGGGCGTCACGACGGCATCGCCAGCGTGATCGAGACCCTCAAGGGGCACGACCTGTTCGCGCACGTCACGCTCATGCGCTCCGAGCGATCCGCTATCGCGGCCCTGGTCACCGAACTCCTCGAGGGTGGCGAGCTGAGCTAGCGGTTGGTCCGGGAGCGCTACGGCGTTCCCGTTCGGGGGCCGAGAATGCAGATGTCGGGCCGAGTAGACGATTCGGTCCGACATCTGTCATGTCGGCCCCCGGCTTCGCTTTCTCTTCAGGCATGCTCACGAGTACGAGCGACCGCCGCGACGATCGCAGCCTGCACCCGGGGCCAGTCGTGGACCACCTGGGCGTAGTCGAAGCGAAGAGTCTCCAAGCCGAGCCGTGACGCCGCTGCATCCCGTTGAAGATCTCTATGTCGATGGGCGCCGCTCGCGTGGTTCTCCTCGCCGTCTATCTCGAGGATCAACCGGCCATCGATGAGGAAATCGACTCGGCCGACGCCGGATATGTCTACCTGGCACTCCAGAAGGATGCCGAGGAGGTGCAGGCGCAGGCGAACCAGCGACTCGAGGCCGCTGTCGGCATCCGGTCGTGCAATGTCCACCAACCATCTCGCGCGTGCGGGGATCGCGGTGCGAATGCGAATGCGAGCCGCAGCGGAGAGCATCCGTTGACGCCATGCGGACTCGTACGCCGCGAAGAAGACCTCTTCCCCACCGCAATGCAGGACGTGAATCAGAGCGGTCTCCACGTCGACGAGGCCGAGAGGTGGCGTCCCGTGGAAGAAGTGCCTGACGCATCGGCAGCCGAGATGCTCGTGGATTCGCCCGCGACGGCCGACCCAGACGTGCGGATGCTCGTCCTGACCGAGTATCCGGATGCCGCGTTGGCGCAGCGCCGATCGACAGGTGAGCGCACCGCCGTGCACGGCGGCCGTCCGGACACTCGCATCGAGCGAGGGAGCGGCGAAGAGTCCCGGACGAATCCGCTGGATTCTGCCTGCATCGACGGCCTGCCCCAGCGCCGACCTCGTGATGCCGTACTGCTGAAGACGGGTGCCGCGAGCGAGGCCGCCGAGAGTGGTGAGGATGGCAAGGGGTGCAAGCATCCGCCCAGCCTTGCCTGGCGCCCGTCGGGATGAGCCGCGCTGTCACCGGAACGGGGGAGAAGTCCTGAGCACGTCGTCATGTGCAGAGCACTTCGGGCCGTACGCGCCGGGGGCCGCGAAGACAGTTGTCGGACCGGTTCGGGGACTCTGCCCGGCATCTGTCCTTCCGGCCCCCGGAGTGGCGACGACCGCCCTGGGGAAAGCAAGAACGCCGGCCCGGAAGGGGCCGACGTTCTCGCGTGGGCGGGTGAATCAGCCCGGGTGCGTCATCGACAGCAGATCGAGCTTCTCGTCGAGCTGCTCGAGGGTCAGGTCGCCCCGCTCGACGTAGCCGAGATCGATCACGGCGTCGCGCACCGTGATTCCCTGCGCGACAGCGTGCTTGGCGATCTTGGCGGCGGCCTCGTAGCCGATCAACTTGTTCAGCGGCGTCACGATCGACGGGCTCATGCCGGCGAACGCGGCCGCACGATCGAGGTTCGCCTGCAGGCCGTCGATCGTCTTGTCGGCCAGCACGCGCGAGGCATTGGAGAGCAGGCGGATCGACTCGAGCAGCGCCGTGCCCATGACGGGGATCGCGACGTTCAGCTCGAACGATCCCGATGCTCCCGCCCAGGCGACGGTCGCATCGTTGCCGATCACGCGAGCGCACACCATCAGCACGGCCTCGGGGACGACCGGGTTGACCTTGCCGGGCATGATCGACGAACCGGGCTGCAGATCGGGGATGTGCAGCTCGCCGAGACCGGTATTCGGGCCGGAGCCCATCCAGCGCAGGTCGTTGTTGATCTTGGTCAGCGAGACGGCGATGGTGCGCAGGGCACCGGATGCCTCGACGAGGCCGTCGCGGTTGGCCTGAGCCTCGAAGTGGTCCTTCGCCTCGGTGATCGGCAGTTCGGTCTCGGCCGCGAGCAGCGCGATGACCTTCTGCGGGAAGCCGAGAGGCGTGTTGATGCCGGTGCCGGTGGCGGTGCCGCCGAGGGGAACCTCCGCGACGCGGGGGAGCGCCGACTGCACGCGCTCGATGCCGAGGCGCACCTGGCGGGCGTAGCCGCCGAACTCCTGGCCGAGGGTGACCGGGGTCGCATCCATGAGGTGGGTGCGACCGGACTTCACCGCGTCCTTCCACAGCTCGGCCTTGGCCTCGAGCGCCACGGCGAGGTGATCGAGCGAGGGGATGAGCGTGTCGATGAGCGCCTGGGTCACCGCGATGTGCACCGAGGTCGGGAAGACGTCGTTCGACGACTGCGAGGCGTTGACGTGGTCGTTGGGGTGCACATCCGCGCCGAGGATGCGCGTCGCCAGCGTCGCGAGCACCTCGTTCATGTTCATGTTCGACGACGTGCCCGACCCGGTCTGGTACGTGTCGACGGGGAACTCGCCGTCGTGGGCGCCCGAGGCGACCTGGTCGGCGGCCTGGGCGATGGCGTCGGCGACGGCGCCGTCGAGCGTGCCGAGCTCCTTGTTGGCGAGCGCGGCGGCCTTCTTGATCCGGGCGAGGGCTGCGATCTGCGTCGACTCCAGCCCCTTGCCCGAGATCGGGAAGTTCTCGACGGCGCGCTGCGTCTGCGCCCCGTAGAGCGCGTTCACGGGCACGCGCACCTCGCCCATGGTGTCGTGCTCGATGCGGTACTCGGTGTCGGTCATTCCGATCCCTCCTGCGTTTCGGGGTCGATCCCCACGGTGATGACGGGCACGGCCGTGCCCTCGGCCAGACGGTAGTTGGCCCCCACGATGCCCAGGCGGCCCTCCTCGACGGCGGTGCTGATGATCTCGGAGGACTGCAGCAGGTCGGCGACGGTGTTGCGCAGGTGCTCCTGGCCGACGAGCTCGGCGTCGATCTCGGCGACCGTGGTGCCGCCGCTCTCGGCGAGCACCTTGCGTGCTGCGGGGACGATCGGGGCGATCAGCTTCCAGATGTGCGGGGGCACGGGCGCCGCGTCGATCGCGGTGCCGTCGATCGCGGCGCGCACAGCGCCGCAGGAGTCGTGCGCGAGCACCACGATGAGCGGCACGTTCAACACCGCTACCGCGTACTCGAGGCTGGCGACGATCGACTCGCCGATCACCTGCCCGGCGTTGCGCACGACGAAGAGGTCGCCGAGTCCGAGGTCGAAGATGATTTCGGCGGCGAGACGCGAGTCCGAGCATCCGAACAGGGTGGCGACCGGGTTCTGAGCCTCGGTGAGCCCCTTGCGGCGGGTGACGTCCTGATTCGGATGCCGCGGCTCCTCGTTCACGAAACGGCGATTGCCGTCGCGCATCTGCTTCCAGGCTGCGGCCGGGGTCAGGTCGTGCGTCATGAGGCCTCCGAGAGGGTACGGATCTGGGGAGTGAGCGAGGCCGCCAGCTCGGCGGTGGAGTCGGCCGACCGCGAGCCGTACAGCAGCACGTAGTCGTCGCCGGCCTGCGTGCCGAGGGCGTAGGAGATGTTCGAGGCCGAGTCGCCGGGGGTGAAGACATCCCACTCGATGCCGTCGATCGTGACGGTATCGGTGGGGGCCGTTCCCTCGAGGCGCTGCGGTGCCCAACGGGAATCCGCGTCGAAAGCCTGGGCGACCTTGACGAACCCGCGCTCGTCCTGGGCGGCAGGGGCGAGAGTGATGTCCCACACGACGGTGGCACCGCTCTGCAGCTCGGCCGCGTTCACTCGCCAGAAGTCGCCGAGTTCGGGTACGACCACCGCGCTGTCCATCGTGTTCTCGACATCGGCGGCGATACCGGCGAGGTCGACCGACGGCGCGGATGCCGGCTCACCGCGCGGCACGGCGAAGATGATCACGGCGAGCACGGCGAGGGTCGCCAGCAGTGCGGCGATGAGGCTGCGGACGGTCTGGCTCGACCGATAGGCCTTGCTCGACGCGGCTTTGCGGGCGGCCGTCTCCTCCGGGGTCTCGGGGCGTCCGAGCTCCGCGACGATGGGAGCGGGCTTGTTCATCGCTCGTCTCCGTCGTCGGCGGCTGCGCGCGCGGCGTCGAGTCGACGCTTGGCGCCGAGCAGCCACTCCTCGCAGCGAGCGGCCAGAGCCTCGCCGCGTTCCCACAGCGCCAGTGACTGCTCGAGGGTCGGCGCGCCCTGTTCGAGCTCGGCGACCACGGTGACCAGCTCGTCGCGGGCGGCCTCGAACGTCAGCGTCTCGACAGGGGTATCGTTCAGCGCGCTCACTCCTCCATCCTACGGCGTGCCATCGCGATCGGTGAGCGGCGTCGGGCCGCGATCGATCAGGATGCTTCGGAGATCTCGCCCTCCGAGCGCGCGGCCACCGAACCCCGATCGACGGTGATGGTCAGGGCGCTTCCGGCCGGGGCATCCGCCGCATCGCGCAGGATCACGCCGCCCTCGAGATGCGCGATCGCGTAGCCGCGTGCGAGCGTCGCCGCCGGCGACAGCGCACGCAGGGACGCCCGCAGCTCGCTCGTGCGGCGGCCGGCCGCATCGAGGTGGCGGGTGAGGGTGTCGCGCCCCCGTGAGAGCAGCAACCACAGCTCCTGCGAGCGGGAGTCGATGATCGGGGCGGGGGAGCGGAGCACGGGGCGCGAGCGCAACTGCTCCAGCTGCGCGATGTCGTGCGACAGGCGTTGGGTGAGCCGCGTGGTCGCCCGCGAGCGCAGCTGCCCGATCAGGGCGCGCTGCTCGCCGACGTCGGGCACGACCCGCTTCGCGGCATCCGTCGGGGTCGAGGCGCGCAGATCGGCGACGTCGTCGAGCAGGGGGTGGTCGTTCTCATGCCCGATCGCACTCACGACCGGCGTCGATGCGGCGGCGACGGCTCTCACCAGGCGCTCGTCGCTGAAGCCGAGGAGGGTCTGCGGATCGCCGCCGCCCCGGGCGATGACGATGACGTCGACGTCGGGATCCGCGTCGAGACGGGCGAGGGCCGCCAGCGTGTCGGGAACGCACCGCTCGCCCTGCACCGCCGCGTACTCGGTGCGGAAGCGCACCTGCGGCCAACGCAGCTCGGCGTTTCGGTGCACATCCTTCTCGGCGTCCGATCTCTCGCCCGTGATGAGTCCGATCACGTGCGGAAGGAACGGGAGCCGCTTCTTGCGCGACGGGTCGAAGAGGCCTTCCAGACGGAGTTGCGCGCGCAGCTTCTCGAGCCGTTCGAGCTGGTCGCCCAGCCCCACGTGCTTCATCGATGAGACGGTGAAGCTGAAGTCGCCGGCCTTCACGAAGTAGTCGGCCTTGACGGCGGCGACGACGTGATCCCCGATCCCGAGGTCGGCGGGGATGCGCCCCCGAACGCTCGACCACACGCGGATCGAGATCTGCGCATCGGATTGCACGTCCTTCAGGCGCGCGAAGACGTTGCCGCCGCGGACGTTCCAGGAGGTGATCTCACCCTCGACCCACACCGTGTTCCAGCGGGCGACGAAGTCCCGGATGGTGGCGTTCAGACGGGCGACGGAGGTCGGGGCATCCGCCGTCGAATCGCGGGGCGAGACGGCATCCGCCGGCGGGTTCTCGCCGGGGCCGGTGGCTGCTTCGAAGACCGTCATCTGCTCTCGTCCCTGGGGTTGTCGTGCGGGGGAGGATTCCCGGCTTTCTCAGGGTGGACGCCGGTAGAATCGAGGGGTGACCTCGACTGCCGTTCATCTCCCCATCCCTCGCCTCCCACGTGTGCGTGCGGCGGCCGGGAGGCTTCAGGATAACGCGGTGCCCGGACGCAAGCGCGTGCTGCTCGCCGCGCCGCGCGGATACTGCGCGGGGGTCGATCGCGCCGTCGTCGCCGTCGAGAAGGCCCTCGAACGTTACGGCGCCCCGGTCTACGTGCGCAAGCAGATCGTGCACAACATCCACGTCGTCAGCGAGCTCGAAGCCAAGGGGGCGATCTTCGTCGAGGAGGTCGACGAGGTCCCGGCCGGAGCGCACGTGGTCTTCAGCGCGCACGGCGTCTCGCCGGCCGTCGTGAACGCGGCATCCGACCGGGGTCTGCACGCGATCGACGCGACCTGCCCGCTGGTCACCAAGGTGCATCGCGAGGCCGTGCGCTTCGCCCGTGACGACTTCGAGATCCTGCTCATCGGTCACGAAGGGCACGAAGAGGTCGAGGGCACCGCGGGCGAGGCCCCCGATCACGTGACGATCGTCAACTCACCGGCCGAGGCCGACACGGTCGTCGTGAAGGACCCGAACAAGGTCGTGTGGCTGTCGCAGACCACGCTCTCGGTCGACGAGACGATGGAGACCGTCAACCGCCTGCGCACGCGCTTCCCCGAGCTGCACAACCCGCCGTCCGACGACATCTGCTACGCGACGCAGAACCGTCAGGTCGCGATCAAGAAGGTCGCCGTCGGCGCGGATCTCGTCATCGTGGTCGGCTCCGCGAACTCCTCGAACAGCGTGCGCCTGGTCGAGGTCGCTCTCGAGTACGGGGCCAAGGCCGCGTATCGCGTCGACTACGCCGAGGAGATCCAGCAGGAGTGGCTCGACGGCGTCGAGACCGTGGGCGTGACGAGCGGGGCATCCGTGCCCGAGGTCCTCGTGCGCGAGGTGCTCGACGCGATCGGCGACGCCGGCTACCGCGACGTCGAAGAGGTCAAGACGGCCGAGGAGGACCTCATGTTCTCGCTGCCGAAGGAACTGCGTCAGGATGCTTCGGGCAAGCGCGACGATCGGGCCCTGGGCGGACGCGCGACCGGAGGGGGCGCATAGCGTTGAGCGCCGCCGAGGCGCCGGAACCCACGCTCATCGGATCGGTGCAGCGGGCTCTTCGCCTGGTCGACATCGTCGCCAACTCTCCCCGTCCGCTGCCGACCAAGATGCTGGCGGCGATCACCGGGCTCACACCCGGCACCACCTACAACCTCGTGCGCACGCTCATCCACGAGGGCTACCTGTCGGCCGAACCCGATGGGCTCGTGCTCGGCGCGCGATTTCCGACGTTCCAGCGTGAGATCGACACCCGCGGAGTGTTCCTCGCCCGCGTGCGGGCGGCGCTGCGGTCGGTCACCGACGAGGTCGGGGCCACGGCGTACCTCTCGCGCTACGACGACGGGGAGATGCACCTCATCGACATCGTCGACGCCGAGCAGAACCCGCGCGTCGAGCTGTGGGTCGGGTTGCAGTCGAGCGGGCACGCGACGGCGCTGGGCAAGCAGATCCTGGCGGAGCTTCCCGACGACGACCGCGTCGACTACCTGTCCCGCCACCGTCTCGAGGAGCTCACGCCTCGCACCATCAGCGATCGCCGCACGCTGCTCACGCAGCTCGAGCACTCGCCGGGATGGACTCTCGATCAGGAGGAGTACGTCATCGGCGCGACCTGCGTCGCGGTCCCGGTGATCGCTCCGAACGTCACCGCCTCGCTCGCGATATCGCTGCCGTCCGATCAGGCGATCGTCGACCGCGAGCTGGTGTCGAAGCTGCAGCGGACGGCGCGACGGCTGTCGCTCCAGCTCGGGGCGGATGCGCTCGGCGGAGGCGAGTCCGGTCCGGAGTTCACTATCTGAAAAACCTCAGTGGCAGAGGAATCCGCCGTTGCCTATCCTTGAAGGCGTAGGCGTCTGTGCATCACGGCACTACGGGTTGCGAGATGGATCCCCAGTCCCTCGCGGCCGACTGGGATGAGGATGCGTCCCCAGCGCTCCTCGTCCGCGGCCCCGAGAAGTCCCCACTTCTCCGGGGCCGCCACCATTCTCGGCGGACCTTCTGCTGGGAGCCCGGGACAGGCGCGGCCGTTAGCATGGCGGGATGAGCGAACAGCGGCCCCAGTACGGCGAGATCGCCACTCCCGAGGAGCAACGGCGTGCCGCCGGTCTCCCGCCTCTCTCGGAACTGCCGCCGGTGGAAGCCGCCGTCGTGGTACCGGCCACGGATGCTCCCTCGGATTCTCCCCGGCGCGCTCACCCGGTGGACCGCTTCGTGACGATCGGCCTTCTCGCGTACGGTCTGGTGAACGTCGTGGTCACCGGCCTGCAGTACCTCGACCTTCCCCGCGTGATGAACCAGGTGTTGTCGGTCCTGGGGGCCTCCGGTGAGTTCACCAACTTCACGCAGGGCAGGGTCTGGGGGACTATCGCCGCCGTGGTGCTCCTCGCAGGGTGGGCGCTGACGGCGACTCTGTCGATCCGTCGCCTGCGCCGCGGGAAGCTCGCCTGGTGGCTGCCGCTGGTCGGCGCCGTGGTGACGCTGGGAATCGCCTCGATCTGCGTCGCCATTCCGATGATGGGGGACCCCGCGTTCATGTCGATTCTGCAGGCCCCGTCCGGCTCCTGACCTCGCACGCCCGCAACGACGAGAACGGGTGCCCCGCCGGAAGGCAGGGCACCCGTTCTCGTGTGTGCGGCGGGTCAGCTCTTCGACTGGCCGTACGAGCCCAGCTGGCGGGTGGACTCGATGACGCGGGCGGCCATCGCGGTCTCGGCGATCTTGCCCCACGCGCGGGGGTCGTACTGCTTCTTGTTGCCGACCTCGCCGTCGACCTTCAATACGCCGTCGTAGTTCTTGAACATGTAGTCGGCGATGGCACGCGTGTAGGCGTACTGCGTGTCGGTGTCGATGTTCATCTTGATGACACCGTTCGCGACCGCGGTGGCGATCTCCTCATCGGTCGAGCCCGAGCCGCCGTGGAAGACGAGGTCGAGGGGCTTGGGGCCCGTGCCGTACTTCGCGGCGACCTCGTTCTGGATGTCGCCGAGCAGCTCGGGGCGCAGCTTCACGCCGCCCGGCTTGTAGACGCCGTGCACGTTGCCGAAGGTGAGGGCGGCGATGTAGCGGCCCTGCTCGCCGAGACCGAGCGCCTGGACGGCCTGATCGACGTCGGCGAAGGTCGTGTAGAGAGCATCGTTCGAGCCTTCGTGCTGAACGCCGTCCTCTTCGCCCCCGACGACGCCGATCTCGACCTCGAGGATCGCGTTGATCGCCTTCATGCGGGGAAGGAGGTCCTTCGCGATCTCGATGTTCTCGGCGAGTGGCACGGCGGAGCCGTCCCACATGTGCGACTGGAAGATCGGGTTACGGCCGGCCTTCACCTCTTCTTCGGACGCGGAGATCAGCGGCTCGACGAAGCCGGCAAGGGCGTCCTTCGGGCAGTGATCGGTGTGGAGGGCGACCGTGATCGGGTAGTTCTTGGCGACCTCGGTGGCGAAGCGGGCGAAGGCGAGTGCGCCGGTCGCGCGGCCCTTGACGGTGTGGCCGGCGAAGTAGTCCGCGCCACCGGTCGTGACCTGGATGATGCCGTCGGAGCCGGCCTCGGTCAGCCCCTGGAGGACGGAGTTGATCGTCTGCGAGCTCGAGACGTTGAACGCGGGGTACGCGAAGCCGCCGGCCTTCGCGCGGTCGAGCATTTCGGCGTACTGATCCGGGGTGGCGACGGGCATGAGAACTCCTGCGGTAGATGAAGCCTGGGACAGCAGTCACTCTAGCCGGGAGCGTGGACGGATGCCGGGGGCCGTCGTCCGGTGGCGACGCGTGTCTCCTGCTATTCCGTTAAGAAACGCGGATCCTTCACGTTCTCGACGGGGAAAACAGGGCGTTTCGCCCACCGCCGCTGGTTAGGCTGACCCCATGGTGAGTCTTACTGCTGATCTGAGCCCGCTTCGACCCGACCGCAACCTCGCGATGGAGCTGGTGAGGGCGACGGAGGCGGCGGCGATCCGCGCCGTGCCGTTCATCGGGCGAGGGGCCAAGGAGGCCGCCGACGGAGCTGCGGTCGACGCGATGCGCGCCTTCCTCGGCACGGTCGACTTCCAGGGCCGGGTGGTGATCGGCGAGGGCGAGAAGGACAACGCTCCGATGCTGTTCAACGGTGAGGTCGTCGGCACGGGACGCGGTCCCGAATGCGACATCGCCGTCGATCCGATCGACGGCACCTCCCTCACGGCCGCGGGTCGGCAGAACGCCCTCTCGGTGATCGCGGTCTCGGACCGCGGTTCGATGCTCGATGCGTCGACCGTCTTCTACATGGACAAGCTCGTCACGGGACCCGCGGGCGTGGGTGTGGTCGACATCCGCCTCCCGATCGCCGAGAACATCCGCCGCCTCGCCGGTGCTCTCGAGAAACCCGTCGACGAGATCGTCGTGTCGGTGCTCAACCGACCCCGACACGAGCAGCTCATCCAGGAGATCCGTGATGCGGGCGCGGGCACGCGTCTGATGAGCGACGGCGACGTCGCCGGTGGGATCAATGCGGCACGCCATGACGCGCGCACCGACATGTGCGTCGGCGTCGGCGGGAGCCCGGAGGGGATCGTCACCGCCTGCGCGATCAAAGCTCTCGGGGGACACATCCAAGGACGTCTGTGGCCGCGCGACGACGATGAGCGCCAGCGCGGGATCGATGCCGGACTCGAAATGGATCGCGTATACGAGGCGGATGACCTGGTGCAGGGCAACAACACGATCTTCGTCGCGACCGGTGTCACCGACGGTCAGCTCGTCGCCGGCGTGCGTCGCGAGCGCGGCTACGTGTACACCGAGAGCGTCGTGCTGCGCGGCGCCTCGGGAACGCTCCGACGGATCGCCTCGGAGCACCTCGTCTCGAAGTGGTTGTGATCGTCGCCCGCTGAGGCGTCGGAGCTCCCGGCGCCTGGCGGGGCCTCGGCATCGTTACCGACCCGGTATCGCTCCTCTGCTCCCGATCCTGCGATTCTGCGCGGGTCGTGTCAGACTTGAGCCTGGGTTTGTCGCCGAGGACGGAGCCATCTGGCACCGCAGGCACAGGAGGGCGAACACATGACCACGCCGCAGACACGCAGCTCGAAGGCCGCACCGACGAAGATCGTCACCACCAACACCGGGCGCATTCTCCGCGTGAGCGCGGCGGATGCCGAGGGCAGCATCGCGGCGGCCACGCCTGCTGTGCCCACCGCTCAGCCTGTCGTCGATCCGGCTCGTCGCGCCGATGTGCTCTTCCGCAAGCGCCGTGCCGAGGGGCAGGAGATGAGCGCCTGGTGGATGATCGGGGCGTTCCTCGCGACGAGCGGACTCGTCATCATCCTGCTCAGCGGCGTTCCGGTGTGATCGGAGTATCGATCCTGTCTCGCACCGCACCGATCTCTGCTTGAACGGTCTCGTCGCGGAGCGGCTCTTCGACCAGTTCTGATGCCGTGAATCTGCGCGCGCTCGCGGTGATGCGCGCCGGCTGAGCATCGAGCGTGGTCGCGTCGATCCCGGGGAACTGGCGCGCGGTCACGAGGACGCGGGACTCGAGCGACCCGGCGAAGCGGTTGTAACTGTCGACCGTGCGCTCCAGCGCGCGGCGCAGGTCGTCGGCATGGCCTGCGAGGGTGCCGAGGCGGTCGTACAGCTGCGTGCCGAGGTTCAGGAGCGTGCGGGCCTCGGTCGAGACCTCCTGTTGCGTCCACGTGTACGCCACGGTCTTCAGGACGGCCCAGAGGTTGACCGGGGAGGCGAGCGCCACGCGCCGACCGAAGGCGTAGTCGAGGAGAGTCGGGTCCTCGTCGATCGCGGCCGCGAGGAGGGATTCGCTGGGGAGGAAGCAGATCACGAATTCGGGGCTCGATTCGAGTCCGGCCCAGTACGCCTTCTTCGCGAGAGCGTCGACGTGCGCACGCACCGCCTTGACGTGCTTCTGCATGTGCGCGCGACGCTGGGCCTCGTGCGCATCTCCCGATGGCAGCGCGGACGCCTCGAGATACGCGTCGAGCGGCACCTTGGCGTCGACGGCGATGGAGGCGCCGCCGGCGAGGCGGATGATCATGTCGGGTCGGCCCTGCCCACGATCCGACGAGATGGTGGTCTGGAGGTCGAAGTCGACGTGTCGCGTCAATCCTGCCGCCTCGACCACGCGCCGCAGCTGGGTCTCGCCCCAGACGCCGCGGGTGGCGGTCGAGCGCAGAGCTCCGGCGAGCGACTCGGTCGTCGCCCGCAGCGCCTCATCGGATTCCTGTGCTCGCCGCAGCTGCTCGGCGAGCGAGCCGAACTGCGCGTGGCGTTCCTGCTCGATCGTCGCGACCTTCTGCTGCATCTGCTGCAGGCTCTCGCGCACCGGCGCGAGGGCGGTGAGCACGGCGTTCTGCTGCTGCACGCGTTGCGCTTCCGCACGCTGCTCGATGCGCGCATGCTCGACGGCGTCGCGGTAGAGGTCGTACTGACGATCGCGATCGTCGCGAGCCGCGGCGAGCTCGGCCTGCACGCGAGCGAACTCGGCGGCACCTCGGCCGGCACGCAGGGACCAGCCGAGCGCCGCCCCGGCGCACAGCGCGGCGATGACGAGGAGAACGATCAGGGGAGCATCCATGTGCTCATGATGCCCCCGGCCGCCGACATTGCCGGGAGGCATCCCGGTCAGGCGACGGCGCGCTCCTCCTGAGCGACCCGTGCACCGCCGAGTCGGAGCCCCAAGATCTCGGCGAGCATCTCGACGTCCGAGGCCGCGACCCTACGCGCGGCATCGATCACGATCTGCGCGCAGGCCCGAGCATCCGCCAGCGCGTCGTGATGCGAGAACTCGGCGAACCCGGCGGCGGCCGCCGCCTGGGGCAGCCGATACGAGTCGAGCTGGTAGGTCTTGCGCGCCACCTGCAGGCTGCAGAGCGAGCGGTACGGCGGGCAGACCCCGCCGGTCGCCTCGGACGCCCGGCGCAGCACGTTGAGGTCGAAACCGGCGTTGTGCGCGACGAGCACATCGGATCCGGCGAAATCGCACAGGCGGTCGAACTGCTCGATCCACGTGGCGGCGGTGAGCACATCTTCGGCCTGGATGCCGTGGATGCGGACGTTCCACTCCTGGAACTCGTCGTGCCCGGGCGGGGGTTGGATCAGCCACCCGGCCTGCGCCACGACTTCTCCGCCGCGCACGCGCACGAGGCCGACGGAACAGGCGGAGGCGGGGCTGGAGTTCGCCGTCTCGAAGTCGATCGCTGTGAAGTCCAGGGGCACGCATCCACTCTCGCCCGGGCGTCGTGTTCGCCGCGGGCGGCGCGCCGTATGCTGACGACATGGCGGACAGCAGAGCGACGTCGTTCGGCGCGCAGGCGAAGGACTACGAGGCGGGACGACCCGAGTACCCTTTCGACGCGGTGGCGTGGATGCTCGAGATCCTGCCAGCCGGGGCACAGCGCGTCGCGGACGTCGGTGCCGGAACCGGCAAGCTCACCCGCGCCATCGCGCACGCTCCGGGGGCGCAGATCGTCGCGATCGACCCCGATCCCGCGATGCTCGCCGCTTTGCGCGAGAACGTGCCGGGGGTGCCGACGTTCTCGGGAACCGCCGAATCCCTGCCGCTCCCGGATGACAGTCTCGATGCCGTCGTGCTCGGTCAGGCCTGGCACTGGGTCGACCCGCTCCGCGCCTCGGCCGAGATCGGCCGCGTGGTGCGCGCGGACGGAGCGCTCGGGCTGATCTGGAACATCCGCGACGAGCGCGTCGGGTGGGTGCGCGACCTCAGCAGGATCATGCACCGCAGCGCGGCGGAGGAGGCGCTCGCCGCCGGTGATCCGGAGGTTGGTGCCCCGTTCGGCGCCCTCGAGAGCGACAGCTGGGAATGGTCGCGGCCGATGACACGCGAACAGCTCCACCGCATGGCCTCCTCGCGCAGTGCGGTGATCACCGCGACACCCGAGGAACGGGAGCGGATCCATCGGGAGATGGACGTGCTCTTCGACTCCCTCGACTTCGCGGACGGGGTCGTCGATCTCCCATACATCACGAAGGCGTTCCGCGCGCGTCGCGGGTAGACGCGGGCGAGCCCGTGCTGTGGCTAGGGAAACTCGACTCGGGGACTCCCGCGACCACCTACCCCGCGTGATCGCGGGCGGCAAGGGCTCCGCTTATTCGGCGATCGCGCAGGTGTCGTCGTTCGCCCACTGCCATTCGCCCAGCGGTACGGCATCGGAGTGGATGGTCATCGTCGAATAAACGGATGCTCCGATCGACACCATCTTCCACGAGCCTGACGGCCGGGAGAAATGCACGACCCGGCCCTCGTCGGACGGCGCCAGGTCGGAGAGTGGCGCGATGTCGATTCCGTCGTCCGTCGCACGCTCGGACGCGAACGACTTCGCGTACCAGTCCGAGGAATCGGCGACGCAGGTCACGTAATCGATCGAGCCATCGACGTTCGCGCGAACGGCCGATGGGTGCACGGCGTATAGCCGGCGAGCGCCGCGAGTGTGGCCGCGCCAGCCGGTGGGCTATCCCGCGACAGGTAGACTCGTTCCCCGTGGCTCTCACTATCGGAATCGTCGGCCTGCCCAACGTCGGCAAGTCCACCCTCTTCAACGCACTCACCAAGAACGACGTGCTCGCGGCGAACTACCCGTTCGCGACGATCGAGCCGAACGTCGGCGTGGTGAACCTGCCCGACCCGCGGCTCGACAAGCTCGCGGAGATCTTCGGCAGCGAGCGCATCCTGCCCGCCGCGGTGTCGTTCGTCGACATCGCGGGTATCGTGCGCGGCGCCAGCGAGGGGGAGGGGCTGGGCAACCAGTTCCTCGCGAACATCCGCGAGGCCGACGCGATCGCGCAGGTCGTGCGCGGCTTCGCCGACGACGACGTCGTGCACGTCGACGGTGCGGTGAACCCGGCATCCGACATGGAGACGATCAACGCCGAGCTGATGCTCGCCGACCTCCAGACCGTCGAGAAGGCGATCACCCGCTACGAGAAGGAGGTCCGCGGCAAGAAGATCGACCCCTCCGTCCTCGACGCCGCCAACGCAGCGAAGGATGCTCTCGAGCGCGGACAGCTTCTCTCGGTCAGTGGTCTCGACCTCGAGCCGATCCGCGAACTCGGCCTTCTCACCGTGAAGCCCGTCATCTTCGTCTTCAACGTCGACGAGGCAGTCCTCACCGACGACGCGCGCAAGGCGGAGCTCGCCGCCCTCGTCGCTCCCGCCCAGGCGATCTTCCTCGACGCGAAGATCGAGTCGGAGCTCATCGACCTCGACCCCGAGGACGCCGCCGAGCTGCTCGCGGCGACCGGCCAGGACGAGTCCGGCCTCGACCAGCTCGCACGCATCGGCTTCGCCACGCTCGGACTGCAGACCTACCTCACCGCCGGTCCGAAGGAAGCACGAGCCTGGACGATCCCGCAGGGTGCCAAGGCTCCGCAGGCGGCCGGTGTCATCCACACCGACTTCGAGAAGGGCTTCATCAAGGCGGAGATCGTCTCGTTCGAAGACCTCGTCGAGACCGGCTCCGTCGTCGAGGCCCGTGCCAAGGGCAAGGCCCGCCTCGAGGGCAAGGACTACGTCATGAAGGACGGCGACGTGGTGGAGTTCCGCTTCAACAACTGAGCGGGGCCGGCGCGATCAGCCGACCACTCCGTGACGCCCGAGGTCCTGTCTCAGAACCTCGGGCCAGGCGTCGATGTCACCGGGAGCGCGGGCGACCGTCAGGGTCGCGTTCGGGAGCAGCGCGACGAGCGCCTCCGCCGTTGACAGCGGATGCCCCGGATCGTCCGTCCACGCCAGGATCGTCGTCGGAGCCTCGATGCGCGCGACGACCTCCGGATCGGGCAGGTCGCTGAGCGCCGCACCTCGTAGAACCGACGGCAGGAGCTCGTCGGTGACGTCGGGTCCAGGGTCATGTGCGGCATCGGGCATCGGCGCGGCTCCGCGCGTGCTCGCGAGATACACCTCCATGCCGGCGGAATCGATCAGGTCGGCCGCTGCGCGATAGCCCTCGGCTTGAGCGGGGCGGGTATCCCAGGCCGTCGGCGGCGCCATCAGCGTGAGTCCGGTGAAGCGATCGGGGTCGATCGTCGCCGCGTGCAGCAGAGTCGCGGTGCCCATGGAGGGACCGACGCCGTGAACGCGCTCGCCCGGGAACCAGTGGTCGAGCAGTCGCAGAAGGTCGTCGGCGAGGGTCTGCCAGCGATAGTCCTCGGGAACCTTCCGCCCGGTCGACCGTCCGTGGCCGCGTGCGTCGTAGCGCAGCAGTCGCGTTCCGCTGAGCCCTCGTCCGAGGTCGAGCTCGAGTCCTCGGTCGCGGGCCCGGCTGGCGGTGAGACCGTGCAGCTGGACGACCGGGTGTCCGCCTTCATCGCTCATGGCGACGGCCAGCTCGGCTCCGGGAACCTCGAATGTGGGCATCAGACTCCTCGATCGATGACGGAACGAGTCCGCTCGGGCAGTGGTTGTGAGATCACATTATCCGGACGATATGGTGCTCCCATGCGCCTGACCAATGTGACGCACCTCCGCCTCCCGTTCGGACGGCTCTGGGGGTACGACGTCACCGCGTCCGCGCCAGGACGACGCCTCCCCGTGTCGTTCGATCAGCGTCTCCACGTCGGGGCGGGCGACCGACCCGGATCGTGGATGGCGCTCTCCTTCCGGCTGCCTGCGCCGATCCCTCGGGAGGCGATCGCCGACGCCTGGCTGGCAGTGATCGCGCGGCACGGCACACTGCGGACGGCGTTCACTCCCGGCGCGGCGGGCGAACCCCTGCTCCACGAGATCGAGATCGGTCCCGGTGAATGGGGCGAGCACGAGGTCGCGCCCGGTCAGGCCGTCAATGATGCCCTGAGGGAGGTGCTCGACGCCGCATGCTCGCCGTACCGGCATCCGTCCCACCGTCTGTGCGTCTTGGAGACGGCCGCGGGCCTCACTCTCGTGGTCGCCGCGGACCACGCGCACGTCGACATGTGGTCGATGCTGGTGATCGCGCGCGACCTGCTGTCTGCGCTCGACACACGGCGAACCGGAGCGCGACCGATCCCGGCACCGGCGTTCGTCGAGCACACGCAGGCACTGCTGGATCGGGAAGCGGCGCCCGACCACGTGCGTCGGCGGTGGGAGGACATCATCGACGGCAGTGGTGGCGTGATGCCGCAGTTTCCGCTGTCGTTGGGCGCTCCCGAGCCCCACCGCGAGCGCGTGGAGGTGCGCGATGTGTTCGATGTCGACGACGCCGCGGCATTCGCTGCGCAGGCGCGTGACGACGGCGTCTCGACTCTTGCCCGTGCGGTGGTCGCGATGACCGCGGTGACCCGTGAGCTGGCGGATGCCCCGCTCCGCGCCGTGTTCCCCGTGCACAGCCGATTCGATGAGAACTGGCACGATTCGGTCGGGTGGTTCATCACCAACTCGGTTCTCGAATCCGACGTCGCCGAACCGCGCGCGGCGGCTGCCGCGGTGAAGGAGGCGGTGCAGCTCGGTGCATGGCCCCTCGCAGACGTGCTCGCGCCCTGGGGTGGCATGCCCGTCGCCCCCGGGATGTTCGCGATCTCGTGGCTCGACCTGCGCAGGTTGCCGGTGCGCATCGACTCCGTCGGCCTCGATGCTCAATACGTCGGTGCGGCGACCGACACGGACGGCGTCATGCTCTGGTTCATCCTGGACGACTCGGGCCTGCACCTGAGATGCCGCTATCCCGACACGGCCGAGGCTCGCGCCAACGTCGGCGGATGGCTGGATCTGCTCGTCGCCAGGCTGCAGACGGACGCGCGATCGTCGGTGCGGGGACGACTGCAGGTCGCGGACCGAGCGTTCCGGGTCGAGCGGGCGAACCGCGACGACATCGAGGCCATCGCGGCGCTGCTGTTCGATGACCAGTACGGCCCGGACCGGGAGAGCGTCGAGCTCGAGCGCTACGAAGCCGCCTTCAGCGCGGTCGCACGCGATGGTGCGAACTATCTCGGTGTCGTCCGCGACAGTGACGACCAGCTGGTCGCCACGATGCAACTCACCGTCATCCCGGGCCTCTCCCGCGGTGGTTCGACCAGGCTCCAGATCGAGGGACTGCGCGTCGCCGCAGGGGAACGGTCGCAGGGGTTGGGCGCCGCGATGCTCGAGTGGGCGCACGAGTTCGGTCGTGCCCGAGGCGCGCGGCTGTCGCAGGTCACCACCGACGACGCGCGGGAGCGGACCCGCGCTTTCTACACCCGCCACGGGTATCACACCGCTCACGTCGGGTTGAAGCGGGAGATCTAGATAACGCGTTGCGTTATTAACGCACCACGTTATACACTCGATGGGTGATCAGATCGTTCGGCAGCAGGGAGACCGAGCGGCTGTGGCGACGAGAGCGTGTGCCATCGATAGATCCACGGATCCAGAGGGTCGCGCTGAGAAAACTGCGACAGGTGGGGGCGGCCAAGGAACTGGACGACCTTCGGGTCCCACCCGGTAACCGCCTCGAAGCCCTCAAGGGTGATCGAGCCGGGCAGTACAGCATCAGGATCAATGACCAGTGGCGGATCTGTTTCGTGTGGACGGACGCCGGACCGGAGGAGGTGGAGATCGTTGACTACCACTGACAAGCTCGCGCCCATTCACCCGGGCGAAGTGCTGATGGAAGACTTCATCGCGGAGTTGGGAATCACTCAGAACCGGATCGCCGTGGCGATCGGAGTGCCGCCGCGGCGCATCAACGAGATCGTGCACGGAAAGCGCGCGATCACGGCCGATACCGCCCTGCGATTGAGTAGGTACCTCGGAACGTCGGCGCAGTTCTGGCTCAATCTGCAGACTCAGTTCGACCTTGACCTCGCCGAAGACCGCGTCGCGGATCAGATCGCCGCGATCACCCCTCTGCGCGTGGCCTGAGGGGAGCGCGCCGCTAGAGCGTCCAGACCGAGAGCATCTGCCAGCCTTCGGGCACCTGGGCCTCGAGTGCCCCCATGTCGTCAGCCGTGATCTCCCGGACGCCGTCTCGGCGGTCGAATCGCGCCGTCGCCTGGATGCCCGCCGCGCCCTTGAGCATCCGCACCGGAGCCGAGACGAGGTCGAAACCGTCCGGTGCATGACTCGCAATCTGCGCGTAGACGTCGTCGAGCGACGTGCCGGCTACCTCGACGGTGTGCGATTCGACGGGGCGGATGAGAGCGGCGAGCATCTCACCAGCCTAGATCGAAGCTCGCCGCCACCCGGTCTTCACGCCGCAGACGGGCGCCGCTCGATCCGCGGGTGCGGGTACACCCGACCGCGGCCCTGGAAGCTCAGGATGCTCGGGTTCTGCACCACGCCCTCGCGGATCTCGATCGCGCGCGCGATCGTGCTGCTCGCATCCCAGGATCCTCGGCCCTCCATCACCGGGCGGAGGAAGGGCAGGATCGCCTCGCTGATCTCCCACGTCGCCGAATTCCACAGGTACGACGGGCTGTGGTCGACGGCGTAGTAATCGATGCCCTCGCCGACGGTGAACATCGGTTCGTCGAAGGTCGTGGGGGTCGCCCACTCGAACCCCATGCCCTCGTCGCAGGAGACGTCGATGATGAGACTTCCCGGCCTGAATCCCCGCAGATCCGCCGTGCGCAGATACGTCATCGGCGCCGCGACGTCCTGCAGCGTGCAGTTGACGACGATGTCGTGCGACGCCAGGAAGTCCGGCAGCAGCACGTCACCGGTATCCGTGACGACCGTGCTGAGGTGCGTGGCTCCGCTGCCGTCGGTCTGCAGCTGCGTCATGTGAGCGTTGTGGATGGGAGAGCCGACGGCCGCCACTCCGCGCTGCGTGAGCACCTGGATGTCGTGGATGCCGTGGGCATTGAGCGCGGTGACCGCGCCGCGCGCCGTTGCGCCGAAGCCGATCACGACCGCGCTGAGGCGCGGGCCGTAGTCGCCGGTCGAGCCGACCAGGCTCAGCGCATGCTGCACCGAGCAGTAACCGGCGAGCTCGTTGTTCTTGTGAAACACGTGAAGGCTCATGTCGCCCTGCGGCGTCCAGTGGTTCATCGCCTCGAACGCGATCAGCGTGAGGCGGTTGTCGATCGCGGTCTGGGTGATCGCGGCATCCTGCACGCAGTGCGGCCAGCCCCACAGCGTGCGCCCAGCGGGGATCGCGGGCACATCGGCCGCCTGCGGCTTCGGCAGCAGCAGCACGTCTGCGGTGGCGAGCACCTCGGCGCGGTCGGCCATTCGTCCGACGCGCGACTCGATGTAGCCGGGGGAGAGCCGGAAGCCGGACCCGTAACCGCGCTCGACGACCATATGCGCCCGGAGGTCGGGGTCGATGCGATCGAAGTGGTGGGGGTGGATCGGCAGGCGTCGCTCGTTCTCCATGGAGGAGCAGGCGAGGAGGCCGAGTGACAGCAGAGCGGCAGTGGAGCGGGGTGCGGCGTCGGACAACGTGATTCCCATCATCGGAGAACCAGGGTCAGTTCCTGCTCCGACAGTACGCCCCTGGCCTGCACGTCGGGTGTACGGCCCTATCGGCCGGTGTCCGCCTCGTCCGGAAGCCGTTCGGCCGGGACGATCACGATGTCCTGCACCTTCCAATCGAGATCGGCGATGCCCTCCGACACCTCGGTGATGTGACGGAGCGACACACTGCCGCGGCGAGGGACGACGAATGCCTCGACGTGGAAGACCTGACCCTGGTCGCGCAGACGGACCGCGGCATCCGCCACCCAGGTGCGGCTGCGCAGGTACGAGACGATGTCCCGGGCGAGCGGGTGGGGTGCGCTGCTGTCGTAGGTGCGCGCGCGTTGATCCATGAGGTCGACGATCGCCGCCTTCGTGTTCCGGAAGCCGTCCCAGATGATGCCGAGCGAGATGAAGACGGCCGCGGCGCCGTCCAGCCACCATGCTCCCGAGCCGACGCCGAGCACACCGACGATCGAGGCGACGGTCGTCTGCCAGTCGGCCTTCGCCATGTCGGCATCGGCGTACAGCAGCTTGTTGTGCAGCACCGGCGCGAGCTTCGCCTTCGCGGGGCCGTAGAAGAAGATCGGACCGACCACGACGACAGCCATGACGGCGACCATCAGCCACCCGAGCCATATCGTCTGGCCGAACAGCACGACGGTGCCGATCGTCGGATGCTCGCCCGAGACCAGTCCGACGATCGCTTCTCTCGCGAGATTGAGGCCGACGGCGAGGAGTGCGACTCCGGCCACCAGGTGTCCCACTCCCATCGCCCGGTGCATACCGTAGGGGTGCTTCCGATCCGGGCGCCGTCTCACGACGATCAGGGCGACGAGAAAGGCGATCTGCGGGATCAGCGACAGCATGTCCTCGATCCAGGCCGTGCGCATGGCCTGGGAGTTGCCGACCACGAGCGCGATGACTGCGATCGTGACGGTCGTGTAGCCGATCGTGAACCACTCCCAGCGCACGGCTGAGCGGAGGGCTTTCGTCTGTTCGGGAGGGAGATCGGTGCGTCCGAACTCGTGGATCCTCTTCACGACCCCACCTCCGCGTCGAGGTACCTCTCGAGTTCGCTCAGGAACGCGTTCTCGCCGAGCGGCACCAGCATCACGAGTGTGCGCCCGTCGGCACCGTCGATGCCGGTGTACCCGCGCGAGACGCCGGCCTTGTCGAGCCAGGGGGTGTCGGAGGTGATGCCGCCGGCGATCAGGTCCAGGTCGCCCTGCTCCAGCATGCGAACGAGCGTCTCCTCGGTCGCGACGGTCCAGTCGGGTGTGGCGTCGATGCTCTCGGCGAATCCGTCGACGAGGTCGATGACGCTCCCGGTCGGCTCACCGTCACCGACGTCCACGAGCTCTCCGTCCGGAGCGACGCCCACGCGCAGTTGACCGCCGTGCACGGATTCGAGCGTGCCGTCGGGATCGGAGGGGATCGTCAGACCGCACCCTGCGAGGGTGAGCGCTGTCAGCAGCGCGAGCGCGCTCCCTGCTGCGCTGCGACGTGGGATTTCTCTGGTCACGCTTTCAGCGTGCAGCTAGACGCGGTCGTACGGCAACAGATTGACGCACGAGACGTCTCGCGCTAGGCAGGGCGCGGTGGGCCTTGCTTTCGTCGCCCCCTGGACCGCCCGGTACGCTGGTAAGGCCCACCTCACCAAAGGAGACTGCCGCACTATGGCTGATATTCAGATCTTCGAGCCCGAAGGACGCGCGATCCCCTTCACCGTAGAAGGCGAAGGCCCCGCGCTGATCCTGATCGCCGGTCACGGTCTGAACGTCACGTACCTCGAGCTGCTGTCGCACTCGGTGTCGGAGGAGGACTTCCGGGTCGTGAGCATCGGTTCGCGTCGCCCCTCGGATGCCGCGGTCTCGATGCACGACCTCGCGCAGGACGTGGTCGACGTCATGTCGCACCTCTCGATCTCGGATGCCTGGGTCGGCGGTCACGCCTTCGGCGGTGCGGTGGCCCGCGTCGTCGCGCTCGACCATCACGATCGCGTCAACGGCGTTCTGCTGCTCGGCGTGGACGAGACCGGTCCCTCGGCCGATGCGCTCGCCCCGATTCCCGCTCCTGCCCGCGACGCCGAGGTCGACGGGTTGCAGGCCGCCGCGTGGGAGACCCCCGCTCCACTCGCCGAGGGCGTACCGGTTCTCGTCGTCCAGGCGACCGACGACCCGATCTCCCCGGTCGAGAATGGTGAGAAGCTGCAGGCTGCAGCCCCCGACCGCGTCAGCGTCGTGGCAGTCGACGGGGGCGGATACCTCTTCCCGTTCACCCACATGGGAGCGACCTCCTGGGCCATCGAGGACTACCTCGACTGGGACTGACCTCTCGGGCTGAGAGGATGGTCTGATGACCGCCACCCTCGTCGCCCAGAACCTCTCCGGTGGGTACGGCCACCGCATCCTCTTCGAGGGTGTCGACCTGACGGTCGCTCCCGGGGACGTCATCGGCGTGGTCGGCGCGAACGGCGCCGGCAAGTCCACCCTGCTGCGCCTGCTCGCCGGTGCGGATGCACCGATCGAGGGGAGCGTCGCGCTCGCACCGGCCGACGCCTTCGTCGGGTGGCTGCCGCAGGAGCACGAGCGCATCGCGGGCGAGACCGTCGCGGAGTACATTGCGCGTCGCACGGGCTGTGCAGAGGCGACGAGACAGATGGATGCCGCGGCCGAGGCCCTCGGCGATCCCGCGCTCGCACAGCCCGGTGTCGACCCGGCGGATGCCTACTCGACAGCTCTCGACCGCTGGCTCGCGAGCGGGGCGGCCGACCTCGACGAGCGTCTCCCGGCCGTGCTGGCCGACCTCGGGTCGTCGAGCGGAGGAACCCTGACGCCCGAATCGATGATGACCTCGCTGTCAGGCGGGCAGGCGGCCCGAGTCGGTCTGGCGGCGCTGCTGCTCTCGCGGTTCGACATCGTGCTGCTCGACGAGCCCACGAACGACCTCGATCTCGACGGTCTCGACCGGTTGGAGGCGTTCGTGCGGGGGCTCCGGGGCGGGGTCGTGCTCGTCAGTCACGACCGCGAGTTCCTGGCTCGCAGCGTGACGAAGGTGCTCGAGCTCGACCTCGCGCAGGGCACCAACCGCCTCTATGGCGGAGGGTACGACGCGTTCATCGAGGAGCGCGCGACGGTGAAGCGTCATCTGCGCGAGCAGTACGACGAATTCGCCGAGAAGAAGGCCGATCTGGTCGCGCGGGCGCGGACGCAGCGCGAGTGGTCGAGCCAGGGCGTGCGCAACGCGATGAAGAAGTCGCCCGACAACGACAAGATCAAGCGCAAGGCGTCGATGGAGTCGAGCGAGAAGCAGGCGCAGAAGGTGCGTCAGATGGAGAGCCGCATCGCGCGCCTCGACGAGGTCGAGGAGCCGCGCAAGGAGTGGAAGCTCGAGTTCACGATCGGATCCGCACCGCGCTCCAGTACCGTCGTGTCGACGCTGAGCGGGGTGGTCGTTCGGCAGGGCGATTTCACGCTCGGACCGGTGACGCTCCAGGTCGACGCGGGCGACCGCATCGGGATCACGGGCCCGAACGGTGCGGGAAAGTCGACGCTTCTGCGAACCCTTCTCGGCACGCGCAGCCCCGACGAGGGGAGCGCGAGCCTCGGCAGCAGCGTGCAGATCGGCGAGATCGACCAGGCGCGTTCCCTCCTCGTCGGCGACGCGGCGCTCGCGGATGCCTTCGAACTGCTCGTGCCCGAGATGGCGTCGGCCGACGTGCGCACGCTGCTGGCGAAGTTCGGGCTCAAGGCCGACCACGTCACGCGGCCGGTCGATGGGCTGTCTCCGGGGGAGCGCACCCGCGCGGCGCTCGCGCTTCTGCAGGCCCGCGGCGTGAACCTGCTCGTGCTCGACGAGCCGACGAACCATCTGGATCTGCCCGCGATCGAGCAACTCGAACAAGCCCTCGAGTCGTACACGGGCACGCTGCTGCTCGTCACGCACGATCGGCGGATGCTCGACGCCGTCGAGACGAACCGGCGATGGAGCGTCGCCGACGGGAACGTCGCCGAACTCTGAGCGTCAGCGCCCCTGACGCTTCTTGTACGGCTTCGGCTGGCCCTTCACGATCGGGGCTCGGCCTTTGCCCTTCGACGCCTTGGCCTTGCCTCCCGCAGGGGCGACGGTCTTCGCGGCGGGCGGGGGAGCAGCGGCGACGGCCGCCTGCGCCTCGACGAGGAAGAGTTCGCCGACGTGCGTGAGTCGTGGAGTGCCCTCGCGGTTGATCAGCGTATGCCCCACCTCCTCCTCGAGCTTGTCGAGTGACGTGTAGAGCGAGGCGAGGGGGATGCCGAGTGACTCCGCGGCACGCGGGAAGTGCAGCGTCTCGGCGAGGACGACGTAGCGGCGCAGGAGGGCGATCTTCATCAGATGTCGCTGAAGTCGTTGCCGCCGGTGCTGATGCTGCTGACGACGTCGTCGGTGATCTTCAGGGTGAGGTACTCGGTGCCGACCGCGCCGGGGGTGGTGAGCGATTGCGTTCCCGGCACCTCTCGCATGCCGATTCTGAGGTAGTCGGCGATGCCGTCGCCGTTCTCGTCCCAGTCATCCTCCGCCCCTGCTGCCAGCGCTTCGGCTCGGGCGGAGCCGAGGCCGATGCCCTGCTCGGTGGTGAAGGCGACCCCGGGAGCCTCGGCCGAGATCGTGACGGTGACCCGAGTGTCGGCGACCAGCGCGCGCACCGACGCCCAATCGTAGGCGGTGTAAGCGGAGTCGTAAGGGCCGTCGACCGTCGACTCGTCGGGGGCGGTGCCGAACAGGTCGGTGAACGAGGCGACCAGACCGTCTACGTCGTCGAAGGGGACGAGCGCCCCATCATCGACCGACGCCCCGTCGAGGGAGATCACCACCACAGGGACCTCGGGGGTCGCAGACGGAGAGGGTGCAGGTGTCGCCGTCGGCGATGATGTCGCCGCAGATTCGATCGGCGCGGAAGGTGCGCAGCCCGCGAGTATTCCGCTGGCCGCTGCGAGAGCGACCCACGAGAGGGCGAGGCGGGATCGAGGATGCATCATGGGCTCAGATTATCGTCGGATCGGCCGGACGCAGCGGATGCCGCGGCTCTGGTGAGCCGCGGCATCCGAAGTCTGTGGGTCAGGCGACCTGGGGCAGGACCGCGAAGGACACCGCCCCTTCGTCATCGACGCCCGCGTCGAGGATCTTGTCGTCGAGCGCGACGGCGGCGGTCTCGTCGAGGAAGAGACGCGTCCCGGAGATCTCGACCACCTGGTCCTGCGGTTCGGGATCGGTGGTGACCAGCACGGCCAGGCGGGACTCTCCGCTGGGTCCCTGCGCCTCGGTGGAGTGGATGCGCAGACCGGCATCCGGGGCCTCGCTCTGGCGGCTCACGAGGGTGGTGACGATGGCGGAGGCGTTATCGGTGAGGGTGAGCACGAGACTCTCCTTCCGGTTGGGGCACGCCGCGGTCGCGACGTGTCCGGGCCACGATGCCGAAATGGCGACGCGCTTTCAACCTCGACGCGCCGGTTCGGAGGAACCTCTCACCTGGCCAACAGCTTTCGCAGGAACACCTGCTCGGTGCCGTCGCCGTCGGGGATCCTCTCACTCTCCACATAGCCGCATGCCTCGTAGAGGCGGATGTTCGCCTCGCTCAGGCTTCCCGTGAAGAGCTCGGATTCTGTGGCCGTCGACGCGTTCTCGGCGGCTGCCAGCAGTGCTCGTCCGATCCCTTCGCCCTGCATGTCGGGGGCGATCGCGATCCGTCCGATCAACAGCAGACCGTCGCTTTCCCGATAGCGGATCGCCCCGACCAGCCGACCGTCGACGCGGGCGCCGAACCCGGCGCCCGCGGCGAGTTCCGCGCGCACCTCCTCGAGGGTCTGCGTCAGCGGTGGCATGTCGGCGCTGCCGTAGATCTGCGCCTCCGAGACGAAAGCCGCTCTCTGGATCGTCATCACCTCGCCGGCGTCCTCCTCGCGAAGAGGGGAGATCTCGACGGGCGTGCCCTCGTGCGTGTGCGTCGGCGATGTCTTTTTCGGTTCGGTCACCTGCCCACGTTCGGCGCTCCCGGGCCGGGGTGTCAACCCCCTCGGAAAGGCGGATAGTGCACGGTACCGTCGCGCTCAGGAGGTCAGAAAATGGCAAGCAAGACCACGTCCACGCCGGCCGCGAAGAAGAGCGGCACGAGCAAGCGCGGCGCGAAGACGACGCGCACCCAGAACGCGGAGAAGGGCTTCACCGCCTCGTCGACGCTGGCGGCGAATCTGCAGTCCGTTCTCGTCGATCTGCTCGAACTCTCTCTGCAGGGGAAGCAGGCGCACTGGAATGTCGTCGGGCGCAACTTCCGCGACATGCACCGTCAGCTCGACGAGATCATCGACGACGCCCGAGCGTTCAGCGACACGATCGCCGAGCGCATGCGCGCCCTGCACGCCGTACCGGACGGGCGCAGCGCCACGATCGCCGCGGCGACCTCGCTCCCGGAGTTCCCGGCGGGAGAGGTGTCGACCACCGAAACGGTCGATCTCGTCACCGAGCGTCTCGAGGCCACGGTCGCCACCCTGCGCGACGTGCACGATGCCGTCGACGACGAGGACCCGACCTCGGCAGATCTTCTCCACGCCATCATCGAACGCCTCGAGCAGTTCGCCTGGATGGTGAGTGCGGAGAATCGAGAGCCTGCGGGACGCTGAAGGGAGCGATCCGCACGGCCGCGCGTCAGGGGAGCGACGCGTCGGGGTGCGGTCGGGTCAGTCCTTCGGGCTGTCGCCCGGCCGCACCGAGTTCCGCATGACGCGCGGCAGAACGATCCAGAGCGCGGTGACGGCGATGATCGCCGCGATCAGGGCGATGAGTCCCGCGGTGCGATCCACCGTGAAGTCGACGATGAGCGTCGTGACTCCGATCGTCAGCGCTCCGATGACGACGAGATCGATCTTCACGATGCGCGCGGCGATGTGCACGAGTTCGGGCTTGCGCCGTCGGCCGAAGAACGCGCGATGCATCCCCACCGGAGCGAGGGCGAGGATCGTGGCGATCGCGGCCAGTGCCACCAGGACGACGTACAGATCGCGCTGCAGCTCGTCCATGTCGGTGAAACGCGGTTGGAAGGCGACGGCGAGCAGGAATCCCGTGAGGATCTGCGTGCCGGTCTGCATCACGCGGAGTTCTTGCAGCAGTTCGTCCCAGTTGCGATCGGCGCGCTCGTTGGGGGTCTCGTCACGGCCGTCGGCCCGGTCGTCGAACTCGGACGCAGCACTCATGGACTCAGTCTGTCGACTGCGTCGGATGCCTGTCCAGATGCGAGACCGAACGAGAGAATGACGGCATGACTCTTCCGCCGATCCGCGACTGGTGGCCGCGACTCTCCATTGACGCGAGACGCACCCTTCTCGACGGTGACCTCCCTCACCTCACCGACGCCGTGCGCGATGAGATCCGCGAGATCACCGGCGCGGTGGTCGGCATGCAGGAGACGCTGTCGGACGACGATCTCGATTACGCGCGCGCCGAGGTGGAGGACTCCGAGGAGTGATTCCTCAGCCGAGGGCCGTATCGGTCGGCTGCTCCTCGCGCAGGCGCGGCTCGGTGCGACGGGCGGGTCGCACACCCGCCTTGTCGGCGTAGAAGGCGCGGATGCGATCCATGTCGGCGCGCACGTCGCCGGTGACCTCGATGGTCGGTCCGAGCCCCGTGGTCATGGTCGTTCGGTCGACGAAACCGAGTGTCAGTGGCATCCCGGTCTCGGTCGCGATGCGGTAGAACCCCGATTTCCAGAAGTCGTTGCCCCCGCGGGTGCCGTCGGGGGTGATCACGAGACCGAAGACCTCGCCCGCGTGCACCTGGCCGACGACGTCGGAGACGACCCGCCCCGGGTTCTCGCGATCGACGGGTACGCCGCCGAGACGTCGCATGATCGGGCCGCGCCAGCCACGGAAGAGACTCTTCTTGCCGAGCCAGTGCACATCGATCCCGAGCCGCCAGGCGATCGCGAGCATGAGGACGAAGTCCCAGTTCGAGGTGTGCGGTGCACCGATGAGGATCGTGGGCCGCGTGGGGACGGCGTCGTGACCGACGAGCGTCCAACGGCTGAGGGCCCAGAAGAGGCGGGCTATCGAACGCGTGATCATCCTCCCACCGTAGGGGGAGCGGCTATCCGTCTGCTGGCGTCGAGGATGCCTCTGACTCGCCGGCGAGGCGGATGAGAGCGGCCGCAGTACCCGGCGGAAGCCCCGGCACCGCGTCGACGGGCACTGCGAGCGCCTGCAGCGCGCGGCTGAAGTAGTTGCGCAGAGAGGCCGCGAGCGTGATGTCGACGATCTGCCGATCGGAGAACCCGAGATCGCGCAGCTCCTGCGAATCGGCATCCGTCATCGCCCGGGGAGTGGTCGACAGGCGGGCCGAATAGCGCACGACCGCCTGCTCGGCCGGGCCGAACCCGCGATCATCGTGAGCGGTGAACGCCGCGAGGCCGGCGTCGTCGAGCGCTCCGACGGCGAGGGCGCGCCGACCGTGCGCCAGCAGACAGTGCGTCGAGCCGATCGCGCGTGCGGCGCCGAGGGTCGCGGCCTCGTAGACCCGCACGCCGATCGACGGAACGACGGCCCGTATCAGCTCTTCGAACGCGGCGTGCGCCTCGGGATTGATCGCCATCGCCTGGGTATGGACGTAGACGAATCCGTCTTCGGCGATGTCGTCGGCGTACATCTCCGCGGCGTGCCCCGAGACGGATGCCGCATCCGGGGGAGTGATGATCATCGCTGCTCCTTCGCCTCGACGCTCGTGTCCACAGCGAACGATACGCCGCACGGGCGCGACGCAACACCCGGATCGACGCCGCCGCCGCAGGACAGGCGTACGATCGAGGGATGACCGATCAGCAGGGAGACACCACCGAGCAGGACGCCGCCCTCGGGCTGGCACCGCTGCCCGGAACCCTCAACCTCCTCGACGGAGAAGCCGCGGGCCTCTGCAGCGGCGGCGCCTGCCACTTCCCCGCTCCGAAGAAGACGGGATAAGCGCCAGACGCCGCCCGACGGCATCGTCAGTGACCGGCGTGGAATTCTCCGCCGGCGTCGTCGGCAGGCTTCCGGACGAACGGGCTCAGAGCCACGGCCGCGAGCGAGATGATCGCCGCGATCAGGAACGCCATGCGCGCACCCGGTGCGCCGGCCAGCGCTGTCGTCAGCCCCTGCTCCTCGCCCGAGTGCAGGATCGCCGAATAGGTGACGAGGAGCACCGCGACACCGGCCGCCCCCGCCACCTGCTGCATGGTGTTGAGCACGGCCGAGCCGTGCGAGTAGAGCGAACGCTGCAGTGAGCCGAGCGATGCCGAGAACAGCGGTGTGAACGACATGGCGAGGCCGACCGACATCACCGCCTGCACGATCACGAGCACCCACCACTCGGTGTGCTCGCTGACCGTCGAGTAGAAGAACAGCGCGGCCGAGACCAGGATCGTGCCCGGGATCAGCAGCGGGCGGGTGCCGCGTGCGTCGTACACGCGGCCCATGATGGGGCCGAGCAGACCCATCAGCACCGAGCCGGGGAGCAGGATGAGGCCCGCGGAGAAGGACTCGAGACCCACGACGTTCTGCAGGTACTGCGGAAGCAGCGTGAGCGTTCCGAACATCGACAGCGCGAGGATCGACATGATGATCACCGAGAACGTGAAGTTCGTCGACCGGAACACGCGCAGGTCGAGCAGGGCGTCGTCGACGCGCTGGAGCACGAGCTGACGCCAGACGAACAGACCGAGCGATACGACGCCCACGACCAGCGCGACGGTGCCGGTGGTCGCGCCCGCGCCCGTACCCTCGCCGCCGAGCTGGCTGATGCCGAACACGATGCCGCCGAAGCCGAGAGCGGCGAGGGGGATGGAGACCACGTCGAGGGGCATCCGGCGCGTCTCACCGAGGTTCGTCATCCAGCGGATGCCCATGCCGAGGGCGATCAGGGCGATCGGGAGGATGATGGCGAAGAGCGCTCGCCAGTTGAACACCTCGAGCACGGCGCCCGCGAGCACGGGACCGGTCGCGGGAGCGAGGGAGATCACCATGCCGACGCGGCCCATCATGCGACCGCGCGACTGAGGGGGCACGACGTTCATGATCGTCGTCATGAGCAGCGGCATCATGATGCCCGTGCCGACGGCCTGGATCACGCGGCCGACGAGCAGCACAGCGAAACCGGGGGCGATCAGCGACACCAGGGTGCCGAGCGAGAAGGAGATCATCGCGGCGATGAACACCTGACGCGTCGTGAAGCGCTGCAGGATGAATCCGGTCGTCGGGATCACGACGGCCATGGTGAGCATGAAGGCGCTCGTGAGCCACTGCCCGAGCTCGGGCGGGATACCGAGGTCGGTGTTGAGATGGGGGATCGCGATCCCCATGGTGGTCTCGTTGAGGATCGCCACGAACGCGGCGACCAGCAGCAGCCAGATCACCCGCATGTCGGAGCGTGCGATCGCCCCGTCTGCGGGAGCGGTGGTCGGGATCGACCCGGTGTCGACGGCAGACATACGGCCTCCAGGGCACAGGAAGAGAGAGAAAGAACGGTGCGCGAGTGCGCCAGGATCATTCAGCGTAACCACAGGATCGGACATTTCATTCCGTATCGGCGATATATCTGCCGAGGGACGCCGCCCGCGGCCCCGATGTCCCCGCCGCTGGCTACGCTGACCTCATGAGCATGGGCGGCGGAATGGGTGGGAGGCATCCCGGGGGCTTCCGCGGGGTCGATGAAGACGCACAGCGCCGACTGAACGCCGAGGCTCCACGCATCAGCGGCCTCGGAGCCCGGGTGGTGACGCTCTTCCGCCCCTACAAGTGGCGGATCGTCCTGACGGGCATTCTCGTCGTGGTGGGTGCGGGCATCGCGGTGATCCCGCCGCTGATCGTGCAGCGCGTCTTCGACGATGCGCTCTTCCCCGTCGACGGCGGCGGGCCGCGCCTCGAGCTGCTGGTGTGGCTCGTGGTGGCCATGATGGCGCTGTTCCTCGGGTCCGCGGCGCTCGGCGTCGGGCAGACGTGGCTCACCTCGACCGTCGGCAACAGCGTCACCGGAGATCTGCGGGTGCGCCTGTTCGAGCATCTCCAGGCGATGGAACTGGGGTTCTTCACCCGCACAAAAACCGGTGTGATCCAGTCGCGCCTGCAGAACGACGTCGGCGGCGTCTCCGGCGTGTTGACGAACACCGTCACGAGCATCCTGGGCAACGCGGTCACCGTGATCGCCTCCCTCGTGGCGATGATCCTGATCGACTGGCGTCTGACCCTCATCGCGATCGTCCTCATGCCGTTCCTGATCATCGTGCAACGCCGCGTCGGGCAGGTGCGTGCGCGCATCGCGGGCGAGACCCAGGAATCCCTGTCCGAGCTCACCTCGATCACGCAAGAGACCCTGAGCGTCTCGGGCATGCTGCTGTCGAAGGCGTTCAACCGGCAGCGCGCGGAATCGCAGCGCTATCAGGCCGAGAACCGCAACCAGGTGCACCTGCAGGTGCGCCGTGCGATGAGCGGTCAGGGCTTCTTCGCGGTGGTGCAGGTCATCATGGCGAGCGTTCCCGCGATCATCTACCTGGTCTCGGGCTACCTCATCGCGGGAGGGACCGGCGCGATCACCGCCGGCACCGTGGTCGCCTTCACCACGGTGCAGGCACGACTCCTGCAGCCGCTCATGGGGCTCATGCGCGTCTCACTCGATCTGCAGACATCTTCGGCCCTGTTCGCGCGCATCTTCGAGTACCTCGACCTGGTGCCCGAGATCGAGGACGCCCCCGATGCGGTCTCCGTCGCGGCTGCTCCGGGACCGAGAGGGCGCGTCGAGTTCCGCGAGGTGGTGTTCCGCTATCCCGACGCGACCGATGATGCGCGACCGACCCTCGACGGGGTGTCGTTCGTCGCCGAACCCGGCCAGCACGTGGCATTCGTCGGTCCGTCGGGAGCGGGCAAGACCACGGTGCTCTATCTCGCTCCCCGGCTGTACGAGGTCCGCGGCGGAGCCGTGCTCTTCGCCGGCGCCGACGTGCGCACGCTCACCCAGGAGTCGATCATCGACAACGTGGGCATCGTGTCGCAGGAGACCTATCTCTTCCACGCGACCATTCGTGAGAACCTGCTGTACGCCAAACCCGACGCGAGTGAGGACGAACTGATCGAGGCGACGACGGCGGCGAACATCCACCACATCATCGCGGGGTTCGAGAACGGCTACGACACCGTCGTGGGCGAGCGCGGGTACCGACTGTCCGGCGGCGAGAAGCAGCGCATCGCGATCGCGCGCGTGCTGTTGAAAGATCCTCCCGTGCTGCTGCTCGACGAAGCGACGTCTGCGCTCGACACGGTGTCGGAACGCGTCGTGCAAGAGGCGCTCGACGAGGCCGCGAAGGGCCGGACGACCATCTCGATCGCACACCGCCTCTCGACCGTGATGGGCGCGGATGTGATTCACGTGCTGGAGGCGGGGCGCATCGTCGAGTCCGGCACCCACGCAGAGCTGCTCGCCCACGACGGGCTCTACGCCGAGCTCGCCGCCCAGCAGGTGGCCGCCTCCCGCGTGCTCGCCACCGAGGCGGCCGTCGAGCGGGCCGTCACCGGAGGCATGGCCACCGGGCTGAGCGGTCGCCGAGCCGACCGCGCTCCGGACGACTCGGTGTCCGCCGACACGGTCGAGACGCTGACGGCATCCGTTCCGCTGCGGGAGGCCGCGCCGGAAGACCGGGCGTACCCGCGGGAGGCGTGAGACCCGAGCCTGTGCCGACGATGTCGCGGCGAACGACGACGTCGTGGCCCGCAGGGCTTCAGTGCGCCGAGAGGCCGCCGTCGACGAAGAGCGAGTGCCCGGTCACGTAGGCCGAGCCTGCGCCGGCGAGGAAGACCGCGGCACCCGCGAAATCCTCGGGCAGTCCGTTCCGCCCGATCATCGTGCGCGCGGCGAGACTCGCGACGGCCTGCGGATCCTGCTGCAGGCGGGCGTTGAGCGGTGTCAGCACGAACCCGGGGACGAGCGTGTTGCTCGTCACGCCGGTGCCGCCCCAGGCCTCGGCTTCGGAGCGCATGAGGGATTCCACCGCGCCCTTGGACGCCCCGTAGATGCCGCTCGTGGCGAAGGCGCGGTGCGCCTGCTGCGAGCTGATGTGAATGAGGCGCCCGTATCCACGCTCCGCCATCGCGGGCGCGAAGCGCTGTCCGAGCAGGAAGGGGGCGAGCGCGTTGACGGTCATGGTCGTGTCCCAGTCGTCCTCCGTGATCTCGGCGAAGGGCGGGCGGATGTTGATCCCGGCGGAGTGCACGATGATGTCGGGTTCACCGAACGGCCGTGACGCGTCTTCCGCGGCAGCTCGGATCCCGGCCCGTGTGCCGAGGTCTCCGACGACTCCATCCGCGATCCCGCCGGCATCGCGCAGCGCGCGGACCGTCTCGGCGATGCGCTCGGCGCCGCGGGCGACGATGACGGTGGATGCCCCCGCTCCGGCGAGGGCGGTCGCGATGCCGCGCCCGATCCCGGAACTGCCGCCCGTGACGATCGCGGTGCGTCCGGTGAGCGAGAAGAGCGTGTCGAGGTAGGTCATGGGGTCTCCGGGAGCGTCACCAGCTGAGGGCGGCCGTGAGCGCGTGGTCGGGGGCGGCGTGGGCGAACTCGGGCAGCGCCTCGATCTCGGCGACGAAACCGGCGACCGCGGCAGCGTAGGCGGGGTCGAGGTGCGTGCGGGCGATCTCGTGCAGCGGCGGCAGGTCCATTGCGAGGATGAGCGAGAGACGGGCGGCGACGGCGTCGTGCGCCCCGGCATCCTGCAGCACGCGGATGCCGCCCCGCAACGCGGCGAGATAGTCGAGCAGCACAGGAAGTCGCGCCTTGCCCTGCGTGATCGAGGAGCCGTCGGCGCGAACCCGCCAGTGCGCCACCACATCGGGGATCACGTCGAAGGCGCTCGCCCGGGTGTACATCGACTGCGCCACCACCTGATCCTCATAGGCGACACCCTCGGGGAAGCGCAGGCCTCCCCAGAAGTCGGTGCGGCTGATCTTCGACCAGGCGACGATGTTCGCCGATGCGGCCGGGTGGTCGAAGATCGTCGTGCCGAGCCGTTGCGGGTCCGTGGCCGCGGCGACCCAGGGCTGCACGCGGCCGGGCGCGTAGGAGTCGCCCTGCGAGCGGGAGCGCACGTACGCTCCCGCCACGAAGTCGCTGCCGCTCTCGGCAAGGGTGCCGGTCAGGCGGGCGAGGGCGGTCGGGGTGAGTTCGTCATCTGCATCGAGGAATCCGAGGAGCGGTGTGTCGACGAGGTCGATTCCGGCGTTCCGAGCGGCGCCGAGACCGTGAGCCTCGTCGCGGCGGAGCAGGTGGAAGCGCGGATCGTCGTCCGTGGCCGCCCGGAACACCTCGCCGGTACCGTCGGTCGACCCGTCATCGACGAGGATCGCCCGCCATCGCGGTTCGGTCTGAGCCCGCAGCGACTCGATCGCGGCGGGGGCGAAGGCGGCGATGTCCCGCCCGGGGACGATCATCGTCACGATCGGGTCGGGTGCGCTCACCCCCCGATTCTATGGCTGAGGGGTCAGCCGAGGACGGCGCGCACCGACTCCTCGACGAGCCGCGCGAGATGCACCGGAGCGTCGTCGGGAAGCGCTCCGCGACCGAAGGTGAAACGCACCGAGGTCTGCGCGGTCGCGGGGTCGATTCCGCACGCCAGCAGTACGGGGGAGGGCTCGTCGCTGCCCGCTGCGCACGCCGAACCGCTCGACGAGACCACCCCGCGTCGCTCGAGTTCGAGGAGCACCGATTCCCCGCTCGTGCCGGCGAACGTGAAGCTCGCAGTGCCGGGGAGCCGGTGCGCGGGGTCTCCGGTGAGCGCCGCGGCGGGGACTGCCGCCAGGACCGCGGAGATGAAACGAGCCGTCGCCGCACCGACCCGTGCGACGACACCTGCCCGTTCGGCCGCGGCCAGGTCGAGAGCCGTGGCCAGCGCGACCGCTCCCGCGACGTTCTCGGTTCCCGACCGGCGCCCGCGCTCCTGCCCGCCGCCGTGCAGGAGGGGTTCGAGCGGAACCCTCCCGCGCACGGCGAGAGCGCCGGTCCCCTTCGGGGCGCCGAGCTTGTGTCCGGCGATCGAGATGGCATCCGCGCCGAGTCCGTCGAGGGGCAGCCACCCGGCGGACTGCACGGCGTCGAGATGCAGGGGGACCCCGGCATCTCGGGCGACACCGCTGAGCCCGGCGGCATCCTGCACCGTGCCGATCTCGTTGTTCGCGTGGCCGACACTCACGAGCGCCGTGTCGTCGCGCAGGAGCGCCCGCAGGTCGGATGCCGCGATCCGTCCGTATGCGTCGACGGGCAGGAGCGACACCTCGATGTCGTGGAAGCGGTGCAGGTACTCCGCGGACTCGAGGATCGACTCGTGCTCGATCGGAGAGACGATCAGATGGCGCTTGCCCCCCGCGAGGGCGCCGAGCGCGATGCCCTTCACCGCCAGGTTGTTCGCCTCGGTCCCGCCGGAGGTGAACACCACGTCACCGGCGCGCATGCCGAGCGCTCGGGCGACTCGACGTCGCGCGTCGTCGAGTGCGCTCGCCGCAGCCTCGCCCACCGTGTGGTGGCTCGAGGGGTTGCCGAAGACGTCCGTGAGATACGGCCGCATCGCCTCGAGGACCTCGGGGCGCACCGGCGAGGTCGCGGCGTGATCGAGGTAGAGCACCCGCGTCAGCCGATCCGCAGATCCAGGCCGAGGTCGAGTGCGCGAGCGGAGTGCGTGAGTGCTCCGACCGAGATCACATCGACGCCTGTCGCGGCGATGGCGGCGACCGTGTCGAGATTCACGCCTCCGGAGGCCTCGACCGTGGCGCGCCCACCGATCAGCTCGACGCCCGCGCGGAGGTCGTCGAGGGTGAAGTTGTCGAGCAGCACGGTGTGCGCCCCGCCCTCGAGCACGGCAGGTATCTGGTCGAGACGGTCCACCTCGACCACGACGTGCGCGGTGTGCGGAAGGCGGGCGATCGCGGCGCGCAGCGCCGTGGCGGTATCGACGCCGGAACGGGTGAGGACGGCGAGATGGTTGTCCTTCGCCATCACGGCGTCCGACAGCGAATACCGGTGGTTGCTGCCGCCACCGGAGGCGACGGCGTGGCGTTCGAAGGCGCGCAGGCCGGGAGTCGTCTTGCGGGTGTCGGCGATCCGAACAGGAGTCTGCGCCACCGCTCGGACGTATTCTGCGGTGATCGTCGCGATGCCGCTCATGCGCTGGGTGAAGTTCAGCGCGACGCGCTCGGCGGTGAGGATGCTGCGGGCCGAGCCCGATACGGAGGCGAGCACGTCGCCGGTCTCGAACGCATCGCCGTCACCGACGTGCAGGTCGACGGTCACGTCGGGGTCGGTGAGGGTGAAGGCGGCGGCGAAGACGGCGCCGCCGCTGAAGACGCCGTACTCGCGCGCGACGAGATCCGCGGTGGCCGTCGCGTCGACGGGGATCAGTGCTTCACTCGTCAGGTCGCCCCAGGGTGCGTCCTCCTCGAGGGCGGCGGCGACGACACGGGTGAGGGTGGCGGCGGTGAGCATCAGACTCCGATCAGGGCGGGTTCGCGGAAGTGGGCGCCGACGGACGCGGTGCGCAGGAGAGCGGCGGATGCCGTCGCCTCGGCGAGCACCAGCAGGTTCGCGTCCTCGTGCGCGGTGACGTCGGTCGGGGTGGGGAGCCCGGTGCGCCAGGCGCGGATGGTCGCGAGTGCGAGACGCAGTCCGTCGTCGGTGCGCAGCAGTCCCACCTCGTCCCACATCAGCCGCTGGAGGGCGCCACGCGAGAAGGGCCAGGAGGCGGGCGTCGCTGCGCCCTCGGTGATCCTGTGCGGCTCCGTCGTTTGGGGTCGAGGCCAGGGCGTTCCGATCGCCGCAGCGGCGCGGGCCCCGAACACGGCGCCCTCGAGCAGCGAGTTCGAGGCGAGGCGGTTCGCGCCGTGCACGCCGGTGCGGGCGGTCTCGCCCACGGCGAACAGGCCGGGCATCGTCGTACGGCCGTCGAGATCGGTCGTGATCCCGCCCATCAGGTAGTGCGCTGCCGGGGTCACGGGGATCGGCTCGTGCGCCCAGTCGAAGCCGCGCTCGCGGGTGACGCGGTCGATCGTCGGGAAGCGCCGGCCCAGGGTCGGGGTGCCGAGCATCGTGGCGTCGAGGCGAACGGGCGAACCCTGCTGGGCGGCCTGACGCGCGATGGCCCGCGACACGACGTCGCGCGGAGCGAGTTCACCGTCGGGGTGGCTGTCGAACGTGAAGCGGCGACCGGCGTCGTCGATCAGCGTCGCGCCCTCGCCCCGCACGGCCTCGGAGATCAGGAATGCGGGCTGCGCGTCGAGGATCGTCGGGTGGAACTGCACGAACTCCAGGTCGGCGACCGCCACCCCCGCGCGCAGGGCGGCGGCGATGCCGTCGCCCGTCGTGCCGTCGGGATTCGTGGTGTGCGCGTAGAGGTGCCCCGCGCCCCCGGTCGCGAGTACGACGGCATCCGCTCGCAAATCGCTCGGCGTCCGGTCGCGCAGCAGGCGGATGCCGCGCACGGCAGCGCCGTCGACGATCAGGTCGACGAGGAAGGCGTTCTCGACGACCGTGATGCCGCCGCCGCTCACGGCGGCGGTGAGGGCGCGAGCGATCTCGGCGCCGGTGGCGTCGCCGCCCGCGTGCACGATGCGCGCGTGGCTGTGCGCGGCTTCGCGGCCGAGCAGGAGCGCCCCGTCGGGGGAGCGGTCGAAGGCTGCTCCGCGGGCGATCAACTCGGCGATCCGAGCGGCGCCGTCTGCGACGAGTACCCCGACCGCCGCCTCGTCGGAGAGGCCGGCTCCCGCGGTCATCGTGTCGGCCGCGTGCAGGGCGGCGGAGTCGCCCGCCCCGTAGACACCCGCGACTCCGCCCTGCGCGTAGCCCGTGCACCCCTCGCCGAGCGAGCCCTTCGTCACCACCGTGACGGAGTGGCCGGCCTCATGCGCGTGCAGGGCCGCGGTGAGGCCCGCGATGCCCGAGCCCACCACGATCACGTTCATCGAGCGCTCGCAACCACCGGTGGCTTGGCGGCGAGCATCCGCTCCAAGGAGACGCGGGCCGGGTCGGCGACGTCCGACGTGACGGTGATCCGGTTCGGCGTGCGACCGGCGACCAGTTCCTCGAGCACCCAGGCGAGGTAGCCGGGGTGGATGCGGTACATCGTCGAGCACGGGCACACGACCGGGTCGAGGCAGAAGATCTCGTGCTGCGGATACTGTGCGGCCAGTCGCTTGACGAGGTTGATCTCGGTTCCGATCGCGAACGTCGTGGGTTCGGTCGCCGCATCGATCGCGCGCCGGATGTAGTCGGTCGATCCCGCCTCGTCGGCCGCATCCACGACCTCCATCGGGCACTCCGGGTGCACGATCACCCGTACGCCCGGGTGCTCGGCGCGCGCCTGCTCGATCTGCCCGACGGTGAACCGGCGGTGCACCGAGCAGAAGCCGTGCCACAGGATCACCCGGGAGTCCTCGAGGGTCGCGGCGCTCGATCCGCCGAGGGGTTTGCGCGGGTTCCACATCGGCATCTGCTCGAGCGGCACGCCCATCGCCTTGGCGGTGTTGCGGCCGAGGTGCTGATCGGGGAAGAACAGCACGCGGCGCCCGCGCTCGAACGCCCACTCGAGCACGGTCTGCGCATTCGACGACGTGCAGACGATGCCGCCGTGCCGGCCGACGAAGCCCTTGATCGCAGCCGAGGAGTTCATGTAGGTGACCGGGATCACGGGAACCCGGCCGTCGTCGTCGGTCGCGTCGAGGTCGCCCAGCACGTCTTCGAGTTGCTCCCAGCACTCCTCGACCTGATCGATGTCGGCCATATCGGCCATCGAGCAGCCGGCCGCGAGGTTCGGCAGGATCACGGCCTGATCGGGGCCCGAGAGCAGGTCGGCGGTCTCGGCCATGAAGTGCACGCCGCAGAACACGATCGCCTCGGCATCCGGTCGGCCCTTGGCCGCCGTCGCGAGCTGGAAGGAATCGCCCACGTAGTCGGCGTGGCGTACGACCTCCTCGCGCTGGTAGAAGTGACCGAGAACGACCACGCGGTCGCCGAGCGTCTGCTTGGCGGCGCGGATACGCTCGTCGAGTTCGGCTTCATCCGCCTCGCGGTAGGCGGCGGGGAGCTCTCCCTGACGCGGCGCTCCGGTCGGGATCACATCGCCCATCGAGGAGCCGGGTCCGTAGCCGGGGCGGGTATCGAAGTCCCACGGACCGACGGCGAGATCGGTGGTGCAGGTCTCATCGACGGACGCGCCGGTGACGATCGCCTGGATCGCGTGATCGACCGAGCCGTCCCGCGGCGGGACGGCGGGTGCGGGGACGAAGGTGATGCTCATCGGATGCTCGTTTCTTCGGGACCGAGCGGGCCGCGGGCGGCCAGTTCGACGTCGGTGTTGTCGCGGTACAGGCGGGCGGGTCGGTGGCTGCCGGTGCGGAAGCGGTCGGTGGGGATGAGGTTGCCGCTCGCCTCGACCTGGCGCCGGAAATTGGCGGGATCGAGGTGCCGACCGAGGATCGCCTCGTAGGCCTCGCGCAGGTCGGCGAGCGTGAACTCGGAGGGGAGGAAGCCGTGCGCCACGCGGCTGTAGCCGACCTTGCTGCGCAGGCGCCACAGGGCGTACTCGATGATGTCGGCGTGATCGAAAGCGAGCTCGGGCAGCGCGTCGACGTCGAACCACTCGACGTTCTCGGGCGCGCGTCCGGATGCCCGGTGCGCGGCGCTCTGGGCGAGAACCTCGTCCTGGCGCAGGAGCGCCCAGTAGACGATCGAGATCACGCGCGTGGGGGAGCGGTCGACGGCACCGAAGGCGTACAGCTGCTCGAGATACGACGGGGTGAGGCCCGTAGTCTCGGCGAGCGTGCGCGCAGCGGTGTCGATCGGGGATTCGTCGGGGGCGATCCAGCCGCCGGGCAGTGCCCAGCGGTCGGCGAAGGGCTCGCGCGTGCGTCGCACCAGGGGCAGCGCGAGCGCGGGAGTTCCCGACGACGACGGGCGTAGCGTCAGGATCACGGTGGATCCGGCGACGCGGATGCCGTCAGTTCGAGTCATAGTTACCTTAACCTCCGCTTCGATCTTAGTGTCATCGAGACACTTAGTGCGAGTGGATGACGTTCGAGGCGTCGAGTCCGAAACGTTATGCGATGGCGGAGAGAACTCTTGTCCCCCCGGGCGGGGTTTGTTAGGTTACTGTCCTAACAAACCCCGCCGCTCGGCAGAGCAGCCGACGGCGGCCACGATCCCCACCCCCGAGGATCGGCCCCACACCCGGGGCGCCCCTCCTGCAGTGCAGCACCGAGAGGAATCAAGAATGATCCGTAATGGCAAGCGCAAGATCGCGCTCACCGCGGTAGCGGGGGCATCCGTCCTCGCTCTGGGCCTGACCGCCTGCGGTTCGGGCGGCAGCGGCGACTCCGACGCGAACGGCGACCGTGCCCTCCGCGTCTGGGCGGGCAGCCAGACCCCGATCACGGCGAACTACAACCCCTTCGCGCCCACCGTGCTCCACGGTGCGCTCGGCCCCATCTACGAGCCGCTGTTCTTCTTCAACAAGACCGCGGACACCGAGCCCGTCGGCCTCATCGGCGACACCTACGAGTACAACGAGGACGGTACGGTGATCACCGTCACCATCAAGCCCGACCTCAAGTGGAGCGACGGCGAGCCCCTCACGGCGGGCGACGTCGCGTTCTCGTTCGGCTACGAGGCCAACAGCCCCGACGCCAATGGACTGGTCTCGGCCGAGGCGACCGACGACACCACCGTCGTGCTCACCTACGACAGCGCGCAGTACACCACCGAGTTCCAGCGGCTCGGGTCGACGTACATCCTCCCCGAGCACATCTGGAAGGACATCGACGATTACGCCAACTTCGCCAACGAGGATCCGGTCGGATCCGGCGCCTACGTCGTCGACAAGACCACGAGCGAGTCGTACACCCTGGTCGCGAACGAGAACTTCCGCGACGCCGCCGACCTCGGCGTCAAGAAGGTGCAGTACATCGCCGTCGACAACAACCAGACGGCGCAGGACCTGCTCGCCGCCGGAAAGCTCGACTGGACGGGCATGTTCATCCCGAACCCGGATGACGTGACCGCGAACGGCGCGATCGACTGGGTCAACACGCCGCAGGACCCGACGGTGCTCTACACCTGCTCCAACGCCGACCTCGGCTGCACGGGACCGCAGACCGACGTCGCCGTGCGCCAGGCGCTCAATGCGGCCATCGACCGCGGCACCATCAAGGAGAAGGCGTTCGTCGACCTGACCGCCGAGATCTCGCCCACCTACGCCCTGCTTCCGCGTGACGAGAAGTGGGTCGCCGACCCCGCGAACGAGCTCAGCCCGCAGGAGGCCGACGCGACCGAGGCCGGATCGATCCTCGAGGCCGCCGGGTACACGAAGGGCTCCGACGGCATCTATGAGAAGGACGGCGTGCCCGTCGAGCTCAGTCTGACCTCGGTCGACGGCTGGACCGACTACAACGACGCCGCGAAGCTCATCGCCGAGCAGGCCGAAGCCGCGGGTATCAAGATCAACGCGTCGACCGTGCAGTGGCAGGAGTTCTCCGACACCCGCCAGAGCGGCGACTACCAGCTCATCGTGGGCGGGATGATCGGCACCTCGGTCGCCGACCCGTTCCAGATCTACCGCGACTGGTTCGGCGGCACCGCCGTCGCTTCGACCGGCCCCGTCGGCGAGGAGATCCCGACCGGGCGTTGGAACTTCAGCCGCTACGACAACCCGACCGTCGATGCCGCGATCCAGTCCGCGATCAGCACGAACGACGAGGCGACGAAGAAGGAGCTGTACGCGACGATCCAGACCGAGATCGTGCGCGACCTCCCGTACATCCCGCTGGTGATCAACGCCACCCAGACCTTCTACAACACGAAGGACTACACGGGCTGGCCGACGGAGGAGGACCTGTACGCGTTCCCGCCGTCCTGGGGCGCGATCGCGGCGGGCTACGTCCTGACGCATCTGCAGCCGGTCGAGTAAGCACCGTCACCGGGGAAGCAGGAAGTCGAGGAAGACGCACACATGAAGTTCTATGCACGACGGATCGGGTTCTACGCCTTCACGCTGTGGGCCGCGATCTCCATCAACTTCCTGCTTCCCCGCATGATGCCGGGCAATCCCGCCGACATCATGATCGCCAAGATGCAACGCGCGGGCGGTGACGTCTCGGAGACGACCATCCGCAACATCAAGCTCCTCCTCGGAGGTGACGACTCGTCGCTGTGGGAGCAGTACCTCTCTTACTGGGGGCGGATGTTCCAGGGCGACCTGGGCGTCTCGGTGACGAAGTTCCCGACCCCCGTGACCGAGCTCATCGGGCAGGCGCTGCCGTGGACGCTGATCCTCGTCGGCACCGCGACCGTGATCTCGTTCATCCTCGGCGTCGTGCTCGGCGCGTGGGCGGGGTGGAAGCGCGGCACGTGGGTCGATCACCTGATCCCCGCCACGACCGTGCTGCAGTCGATCCCGTATTTCTGGATGGCGCTCATCCTCGTCGCCGTGTTCGCGGTCGGCCTCGGCTGGTTCCCGATCTTCGGCGGCTACGACGTCTTCGACTTCCCGGACGGCCCGGAGCCGACATGGGCGTTCTTCACGAACGCCGTCTCGCACGCCATCCTCCCGGCGGTCACGATCGTGATCAGCTCGGTGGGCGGATGGCTGTTCGGCATGCGCAACATGATGGTCTCGACCCTCGCCGAGGACTACGTCCTCACCGCCGAGGCCAAGGGGCTGCGTCCCCGGCGCATCCTCACCACCTACGCCGCGCGCAACGCGGCCATCCCGTCGATCGCGGGCTTCTCGATCACCCTCGGGTTCGTGGTCGCCGGGTCCATCGTCATGGAGCAGGTCTTCACCTACCCGGGCATCGGCAAGCTCATGTTCCAGGCCGTCACCAACAACGACTACGCGCTGATGCAGGGACTCTTCCTCGTCATCACGATCACCGTGCTCGCCGCCAACTTCTTCATGGATCTCATCTACGGATTCATCGACCCGAGGGCTCGCCAGAATGTCTGACACCAAGCTCACCCCGATGCAGATCGTCAAAGAGCAGCCGACCGACGAGCCGGCCACCACCATGACCCTCGCCACCGCGACCGGTCGTCCGAAGCGGGGGCGCGGCCTGCTGCCCACCCGCTCGGCGAAGTTCGTGACCGGCCTCGTGCTCGTGCTCGCGATCGCGCTGTTCGCGATCATCGCGCCGTTCTTCACGCAGAACCCGCGGAGCACCGACAACGCGGCCCTGCAGCCGCCCTCGGCCGAGCACTGGCTGGGCACGACCAAGCTCGGCAACGACATGCTCGCGCAGCTCGCGATCGGCGCGCAGGGATCGCTGCTCGTCGGCGTCACCGCCGGGGGCATCGCGATCGTGCTGTCGCTGCTCTTCGGCGTGCTCGCCGGGTACCTCGGCGGGTGGCGCGAAGACGGGCTCGCCCTCATCACGAACGTGATGATCGTCATCCCCGGCCTGCCGCTCGTGATGGTGATCGCGTCGTTCGTGCCGCAGCGCAGTTGGCAACTGGTGGCCTTCGTGCTCGGCATCACGTCGTGGGCGGGTGCCGCGTACGTGCTGCGGCTGCAGACGCGCTCCCTCCGCACCCGCGACTACGTGTCGGCCGCGAAGGTGGCCGGTGAGCGGTCGTTCCGCGTGATCCTCGTCGAGATCATGCCCAACCTCCTGCCGCTGCTGACCGCGCAGTTCCTCTTCGCGATCATCTTCGCGATCCTCGGCGAGGCGGGTCTGTCGTACCTGGGGCTCGGCCCGAACTCCTCGATCACGTGGGGCACGATCCTCAACGACGCACAGTCCGGACAGGCGCTCGGACGCGGAGCCTGGTGGTGGTTCGTGCCGCCGGGCGTGATGATCGCGCTCCTCGGAGCGGGACTCGCACTGATCAACTTCGCCATCGACGAGATCATCAACCCGAAGCTGCGCAACGCGCCGGATGCCGCGCGACGGGTCCGCCGGGCAGCCAAGACGAAGGGGGTCGCGGCATGAGCGACGCCGTCCTCACCGCCCGCGACGTCTCGATCGAGTACGAGGTCGACCCGCCGGTCAAGGCCGTGCGCAACGTCTCGCTGACCCTGCACCGCGGCGAGATCCTCGGTCTCGCGGGGGAGTCGGGGTGCGGCAAGACGACGCTCGCCTACGGCATGAACCGGCTGCTCAAGGCACCGGCGCTCATGACGAGCGGGGAGATCGTCTTCCACGACCGCGACGGATCGGACATCGACATCGTCGGCCTGCGCGACGACGGGCTGCGGGCCTTCCGCTGGGACAAGATCTCGATGGTCTTCCAGGGCGCGATGAACTCGTTGAACCCCGTCATCGACGTCCGCGCCCAGATCTACGACATCTTCGACACGCATCGCCCCGGTATGACGCGCGCGGCGAAGAAGGCTCGCGCCGAGGAGCTGCTGGAGCTGGTGGGCGTCGATCCCACGCGGCTGACGAGCTTCCCGCACGAGCTCTCGGGCGGCATGCGCCAGCGCATGATGATCGCGATGGCCCTCGCCCTCGACCCGCAGGTCATGATCATGGACGAGCCCACCACGGCGCTCGACGTGGTGGTGCAGCGCGGCATCATCCGCGAGATCATGCGGCTGCGCGAGAAGCTCGGCTTCGCGGTGATCTTCATCACCCACGATCTGCCGATGCTGATCGAGATCTCCGACCGCATCGCCGTGATGCTGCAGGGCGAGATCGTGGAGCAGGGCACCGCCGAGGAGATCTACCGCTCTCCGCAGCACGAGTACACGAAGCGGTTGCTGTCGAGCTTCCCCAGTCTGCGCGGAGAGCGCGGGGACTTCGTCCGCACCGGAATGCACGAGAGTCAGGAGCAGGTGCGATGAGCGCTCACACGGATGCCGGCGCGACGACGCGCACGCTCGAGGCGCGGCACCTCACGAAGGACTTCTCCCTGCGGTCGGGCTTCAGAACCAGCATCCTGCACGCGGTGAAGGACGTCTCCTTCACGCTCGCGGCGGGAAAGACGATCGCGCTCGTGGGGGAGTCCGGCTCGGGCAAGTCCACGATCGCACGCATGCTCATGAAACTCGAGACCCCGACGAGCGGGCAGATCCTGCTCGACGGATCCGAGACCGGCATACGGGGACCGGGGCTCGCCCGCTATCGCTCGGACGTGCAGATGGTGTTCCAGGACCCGTTCGCCTCGTTGAACCCTTTCCACTCGATCGTGCACCACCTCGAGCGACCGCTGCGCATCCACCACCCGGAGCTGAGCGGCGCGCAGGTGCACGAGCGCGCTCTGGAGCTTCTGGACCGCGTGCGGCTGTCGCCTGCGACGGGCTTCGCCGATCGCAAGCCGCACGAGCTCTCGGGCGGTCAACGCCAGCGCGTCGCGATCGCGCGTGCCCTCGCCCCCGGCGCGCGCTTCATCGTCGCCGACGAACCGGTGTCGATGCTCGACGTGTCGATCCGTCTCGGGGTGCTCAACCTGCTCGCGGATCTGCAGCGCGAAGACGACCTCGGCGTGCTCTACATCACGCACGATCTCGCGACGGCCCGGCACTTCTCCGACGAGATCATGGTGCTCTACAAGGGCGACGTGGTCGAGCGCGGGCCGGCCGACGAGGTCATCCTGAATCCGCAGCACGCCTATACGAAGACGCTGCTGGGCGCCGCGCCGGAGCCCGAGAATCTGGGACGGCTGCGCGACGAGGTCAGGCGGGAGCTCGCGGCGGAGACCCGCTAGACTGGGCGCACAATCGAACACGGGCCGAATGACCCCCGCGGGAGAGCCCCGGCGAACGCAGCCGGGCACCGAAGGAGCAAGCCTCCCCGCCAATCTCTCAGGTACGCGTACCGCGCGGTTCCGGCCACTCTGAAAAGCGATCCCGCCCGTCGGGGGATCCGCCGACGGTGAAAGCCCTGCGCCAGCGCGGGCGAAACTCTCAGGCCCATGACAGAGGGGGAGTTCCGAGGGACGGCGATGTCGTCGTTCCGCCCGTCTGCAACCGGGAGAACTCCATGTCCGATCCCCGTTACACCCCGCTCCGCGAGCGCCACGAGGCGCTCGGTGCGTCGTTCACCGACTTCGGCGGCTGGCAGATGCCGGTGCGCTACACCTCCGATCTCGCCGAGCACCACGCGGTGCGGCAGTCGGCCGGCATCTTCGACATCTCGCACATGGCGGAGTTCCTCGTCACCGGGCCGTATGCGGGGGAGTTCCTCGACTACGCACTCGCCGGTCGCATCTCGGCGATGCCCGTCGGCAAGGCGAAGTACTCGCTGATCCTGGCCGCCGACGGCGGGATCATCGACGACGTCATCGCCTACCGCATCGCCGACGACCGGTTCCTGGTGATCGCGAACGCCGGCAACCGGGGCTTCGTCGACTCCGCCTTCGCGTCGCGCGTGCGCTCGTTCCCCTCGATCATCGAGCGGCAGCAGCAGCGCGCCGAGGGCGAGGAGCGCAGCTTCGCCGGATTCCTGGGCGACCGGGGCGTCGACGTCGAAGACGTCTCCGATGCCTTCGCCCTGATCGCGGTGCAGGGTCCGGCGGCGCAGGCGATCCTCGCCGATACGCAGGGTATCGACGCGCTCAGCACGCCCTGGAGCGAGCAGAAGTACTATGCCTGGGCCGAGGCGACGTTCCTCGGCGAGCACCTGCTCATCGCGCGCACCGGCTACACCGGCGAGGACGGCTTCGAGCTCCTCGTCCGCGCCGACGACGCGGCGGCGCTGTGGGACGCGCTCCTCATCGCCGGCGAGCCGCACGGTCTCGTGCCGGCCGGACTCGCCGCTCGCGACACCCTGCGCCTCGAGGCGGGCATGCCGCTCTACGGGCACGAGCTGACGACCGGGACCACCCCCGCGCAGGCGGGGCTCGGCCGCGTGGTCGCCGCCGACAAGCCGAGCTTCGTCGGCAAGGACGCTGCGGACGCCGCCGCCGACGCCCCCGTGCTCGTGGGTCTCGTCGCCGAGGGCAAGCGCGCCGGCCGCGCCGGTTACGGCGTCGTGGACGCCGACGGCGCCCCGCTCGGTGAGATCACCAGCGGTGCGCTCAGCCCCACCCTCGGCCATCCGATCGCGATGGCCTACGTGACCCCTACTTCCGCGGAAGAGGGAACCGCAGTATTCCTGGATGTGCGGGGGACGAGGATCCCCGCGACCGTGACCGCTCTGCCTTTCTACCGGAGGACGAAATGACCGATCTCAGCACCCTGCACTACACCGAGGAGCACGAGTGGATCGCCGCCGACGGCGACACCCTCACCGTCGGCATCACCGACTACGCCGCCGACAAGCTCGGTGACGTGGTCTTCGTCGAGCTGCCCGCCGTGGGCACCGAGGTCGCCGCGGGCACCGTCGTCGGCGAGATCGAGTCGACCAAGTCGGTGGGCGAGCTGTACGCGCCCGTGACCGGCACCGTCGTCGAGGTCAACGACGCGGTCGTCGACGACCCCTCGCTCGTCAACGCCGAGCCCTTCGCGGGCGGATGGCTCATCAAGGTGTCCGTCGCGGGTGGCACGCCCGACGGACTGCTCGACCGCGACGCCTACGTCGCACTCACGGAGGGCTGATCCGCACGTGGTCACTTTCGCCGATCGTCATATCGGACCCACGGCCGACGCGCAGCGTCGGATGCTCGATGCGCTCGGCATCGGGCCGGACGCCGACCCCGAGGGGCCTCTCGAAGCGCTGATGACCGACGCGGTGCCGTCGTCGATCTTCACGGCCGCACCGTCGGACTCCGCGCTCGCGGGCAGCAGCATCCCCGCCGCCGCCAGTGAGACCGAGGCGCTCGCGGAACTGCGCTCGCTCGCCGCGCGCAACACGGTGAATCGACCGATGATCGGCCTCGGGTACTACGGCACGATCACCCCGCAGGTGATCCAGCGCAACGTGCTCGAGAACCCCTCGTGGTACACGGCCTACACGCCCTACCAGCCCGAGATCTCGCAGGGCCGCCTCGAGGCGCTCATCAACTTCCAGACGATGGTGGCCGACCTCACGGGGCTCTCGACCGCCAACGCGTCGATGCTCGACGAGTCCACCGCCGTCGCCGAGGGCATGCTCCTCGCACGCCGCGCGTCGAAGGCGAAGACCGATGTGTTCGCCGTCGACGCCGATGCGCTCCCGCAGACGCGCGCGCTCCTCGAGAACCGGGCGGATGCCGTCGGCATCCGGCTCGTCACGGTGGACTTCGCCGCAGGCGAGCAGCTGCCGGCCGAACTGTTCGGCGTCTTCGTCCAGTACCCCGGTGCCTCCGGCCGCGTGTGGGATCCGTCCGCCGTGATCGACGCGGCGCACCTCGCCGGTGGTCTGGCGGTCGTCGCGGCCGACCTGCTCGCGCTGACCCTCCTCACCTCGCCGGGCGCCCTCGGCGCCGACGTCGCGGTCGGCACGACCCAGCGTTTCGGCGTGCCCATGGGCTTCGGCGGCCCGCACGCCGGGTACATGGCGGTGCGCGCCGGTCTCGAGCGTCAGCTCCCCGGCCGCCTCGTGGGTGTGTCGGTCGACGCCGACGGCAAGCCCGCGTACCGCCTGTCGCTGCAGACGCGCGAGCAGCACATCCGCCGCGAGAAGGCGACTTCGAACATCTGCACCGCGCAGGTGCTGCTCGCGGTCATGGCGTCGATGTACGCCGTCTATCACGGGCCCGACGGGCTGACGGCGATCGCCCGGAGCGTCGCCGACAAGGCCGGGCTGCTGCGCTCCTGGCTCGTCGAGGACGGAGCCGACGTCGTTCACGACGCGTTCTTCGACACGGTGCAGGTGCGCGTCCCCGGGCGCGCGGCCGAGTACGTCGAGCAGGCTCACCACGGCTTCGGCATCCTGTTGCATGCGGCTGACGCCGACACCGTGGGCATCTCGGTCGACGAGACCACGACCGTCGACGAACTGCTGCAGGTCGCCCGCGTCTTCGGCGGCCGCGCCGAGCGCGCCTTCGCCTTCGTCGCAGGTCAGGACGCCCTGCCCGACGGCCTGGTGCGTCAGGAGGAGTTCCTCACGCACCCCGTCTTCCACGCGCACCGCAGTGAGACGGCGATGATGCGCTACCTCAAGAGCCTCGCCGACCGCGACTACGCGCTCGACCGCGGCATGATCCCGCTGGGCTCGTGCACGATGAAGCTCAACGCGGCCACCGAGATGGCGGCGATCACGTGGCCCGAGTTCGCGGGCATCCACCCGTTCGCCCCGGCATCCGACGTCGCCGGCTACCTCGAGCTGATCGATCAGCTCGAGGCCTGGCTGGCCGAGGTCACCGGGTATGACGCGGTGTCGCTGCAGCCGAACGCCGGCTCGCAGGGCGAACTCGCGGGGCTCCTGGCGATCCGCGGCTTCCACCTCGCGAACGGCGACGAGCAGCGCACCGTGTGCCTGATCCCGTCGTCGGCGCACGGAACGAACGCCGCGTCCGCCGTGCTCGCCGGGATGAAGGTCGTCGTCGTCGCGTGCGACGAGCTCGGCAACGTCGACCTCGACGACCTGCGGGCGAAGATCCAGGTGCATGCCGAGCAGCTCTCGGCGCTGATGATCACCTACCCGTCGACCCACGGCGTGTACGAGCACGACGTGGTCGAGATCACGTCCGCCGTGCACGATGCGGGCGGTCAGGTGTACGTCGACGGTGCGAACCTGAATGCGCTGCTCGGCTACGCCCGTTTCGGCGACCTCGGCGGCGACGTCTCGCACCTCAACCTGCACAAGACCTTCGCGATCCCGCACGGCGGGGGCGGACCGGGTGTCGGCCCGGTCGCGGCCAAGGCGCATCTCGCCCCCTACCTGCCCTCGCATCCCCTCGCGCAGCGCGCGGAGCACGCGGGAGGCCACGTCTTCGCCGGCGGCGTCGTCTCGGGCGCCCCCTACGGCTCAGCGGGCGTGCTCCCGATCTCGTGGGCGTACGTGCGGATGATGGGCGGTGCGGGCCTGCGGCGTGCGACCGCCGCGGCCGTGCTGTCGGCGAACTACATCGCCGCTCGCCTGGGCGAGCACTACCCGGTGCTCTACACGGGGGAGAACGGTCGCGTCGCCCACGAGTGCATCCTCGATCTGCGCCCGTTGAAGGAGAAGACGGGCATCACCGTCGACGACGTCGCGAAGCGCCTGATCGACTACGGCTTCCACGCGCCGACCATGTCGTTCCCGGTCGCCGGGACCCTGATGGTCGAGCCGACGGAGTCGGAGGACCTGGGCGAGATCGAGCGGTTCATCGAGGCGATGATCCAGATCAAGGCGGAGGCGGATGCCGTCGCGGCGGGTCGCTGGCCGGCCGACGACAACCCGCTCGTGCACGCACCGCACACGGCCGTGTCGCTGATCGCGGGGGAGTGGACGCACGCGTACACCCGCGAGGAGGCCGCCTATCCGGTGCATGCGCTGATCACCGGCAAGTACTGGCCGCCGGTGCGCCGCATCGACCAGGCGTACGGAGACCGGAATCTCGTCTGCGCCTGCCCGCCGATCGAGGCGTTCGCCTGACCCGATAACACGTCGACGGCACCGTTTCCTCCCGGAGACGGTGCCGTCGGAAGTTTTACGGCGTGTTGCCGTGTGTTTCGGCGATGTTTCGGATGGTCACCACTCAGTAACGGTTGATTATCCGGGCGCGTCGGGCGCCGGATGCCGGGATACTCTGAAATATCCCTACGTGCTCGACGATGAGCGCGCAGTCAGAAGTACACGTCCTAGGAGGACACATAGTGAAGCGCAACAAGATCGCCCTTGCGGGCACCGCGCTGTTCGCGATCGGCGCCCTGGCGCTCGCGGGCTGCGCGAGCGGTGGTGGAAACGACTCCGACGGCGGCAGCGCGTCGGGCGAGGCGAACCCGGACGCCATCATCACCACGAACGGCTCGGAGCCGGAGAACCCGCTGATCCCGACCAACACCAACGAGGTCGGCGGCGGAAAGATCCTCGACGAGATCTTCGCAGGGCTCATCTACTACGACGCCGACGGCGAGCCCGTCAACGACGTCGCCGAGGAGATCACGACCGAGGACCCGCAGCACCTCACGGTCAAGATCAAGGAAGGCCTCACCTTCACCGACGGTGAAGAGGTCACCGCCGACAACTTCATCAAGGCGTGGAACGAGGGCGCCAAGCTCTCCAACGGCCACCTGTCGAGCTACTTCTTCGAGGACATCGAGGGCTTCAGCTACGACGAGGACTCCGAGCTCACGGGTCTGGAGCAGGTCGACGACTACACCTTCACGATCGCGCTGAACAAGCCGGCATCCGACTTCGCTCTGCGTCTCGGCTACTCGGCGTTCTACCCGCTCCCGGACGTGGCCTTCGAGGACATGGACGCATTCGGTCAGAACCCGATCGGCAACGGCCCGTACAAGATCGACGGCGACGACGCGTGGCAGCACGACGTCCAGATCGACCTCGTCCGCAACGACGACTACGAGGGCGGCCGTCAGGCGAAGAACGGCGGTCTGACGATCAAGTTCTACGCGACGCAGGAAGCGGCGTACGCCGACCTGCTCTCGAACGAGGTCGACGTCATCGACGCGATCCCGACGAACTCGCTGGCCGTCTTCACCGACGAGCTCGGCGACCGCGCCGTGAACCAGCCTTCGGCCGTGTTCCAGTCGTTCACCATCGGCCAGTTCCTCCCGCACTTCTCGGGTGAAGAGGGCAAGCTGCGTCGTCAGGCGCTGTCGATGGCGATCAACCGCGAAGAGATCACCGAGACCATCTTCTCGGGCTCGCGCACCCCGGCCGCCGACTTCACCTCGCCGGTCATCGCCGGCTGGTCGGACTCGGTCCCCGGCAGCGAGGTTCTCGACTTCGACCCCGAGAAGGCGAAGGAGCTGTGGGCCGAGGCCGACGCTATCTCGCCGTGGGAGGGTGACTTCAAGATCGCTTACAACGCCGACGGCGGGCACGACGCCTGGGTCGACGCGGTGAGCAACCAGATCAAGAACAACCTCGGCATCAGCGCCTCGGGCGACCCGTACCCCACCTTCCAGGACCTTCGCACGAAGATCAACGACCGCACCATCACCACGGCTGCGCGTTCGGGCTGGCAGGCGGACTACCCGGGTCTGTACAACTTCCTCGGACCGCTCTACGCCACCGGCGCAGGCTCGAACGACGGTGACTACTCGAACCCCGCGTTCGACGAGCTCATCTCGGCCGGCATCAGCAACCCCGACGCCGACGCGCAGATCGAGGACTTCACCAAGGCTCAGGAGGTTCTCTTCGAGGACCTCCCCGCCATCCCGCTGTGGTACTCCAACGTGACCGGTGGATTCAGCGAGAACGTCGACAACGTCACGTTCGGCTGGAACTCCGTCCCGCTGTACTACGAGATCACGAAGGCCGGCGAGTAAGATCTAACGGCACTTCACCTGTGAGGCGGTGACGATTTTCGTCACCGCCTCACAGGCTTGTGTTCGCACGGTTCTCTTACTCCCCCCTTCAGAAGGGACAGCGGATGCTCGGTTACATCCTGAGACGTCTCCTGCAGGTGATCCCCGTCTTCTTCGGGGCCACCCTGCTCATCTACTTCCTGGTGTTCGCCATGCCCGGCGACCCGATCCTCGCCCTGTTCGGTGACAAGACCCCCAACCCGGCGGTCGTCGAGCAGCTGCGCGAGCAGTACCACCTGAACGATCCGTTCATCGTGCAGTACTGGTACTACATCACCGGTGTGTTCCAGGGCGACCTCGGCAACACGTTCTCGGGTCGACCGGTCTCCGCCGTGCTCGCCGCGACGCTCCCGGTCACCGGTCGCCTCGCGGTCATGGCGATCGGAATCGAGTTCGTGCTCGCGATCATCATCGGCACCGTCTCGGCACTGCGCAAGGGCAAGATCTTCGACAACGTGTCGCTCATGGTCGCCCTCGTCGCGATCGCGATCCCGATCTTCGTCGTGGCGTTCCTCGCGCAGTACTTCCTCGCGATCAAGCTCGGGTGGTTCAAGCCGACCGTCGGCGCCGACAACGACTGGGGCGGTCTCTGGCTCCCCGCCATCGTGCTCGGATTCAGCCTCTACGCCGTGAGCATGCGTCTGATGCGCAGCTCCGTCATCGACACCCTCAACCAGGACTGGGTGCGCACCGCGTACAGCAAGGGTCTTTCGCGCGGTCGCGTGATCCCCGTGCACGTGCTGCGCAACTCGCTGATCCCCGTGATCACGAACTCCGCCACCAACTTCGGCGTGCTGCTCGTCGGCGCGACCGTCACCGAGGGCATCTTCAACGTGCCCGGCGTCGGAAACACCCTGTTCCAGGCCATCCAGCGCGGTGAGGGACCGACCGTGGTCTCGTTCGTCACGGTGTTCGTCATCCTGTACGTCCTGGTGAACCTGCTCATCGACCTGCTCTACGGTCTGCTCGACCCGAGGATCCGCTATGCCTGACCCCACGACCCAGAAGCACTACGTCGCTCCGGTCGAGACCGAGTCGATCGCGGTCGACGCGGTCCGCATCTCCGACAAGCCCAGCAACCTGTGGCGCGACGCGTGGCGCGACCTGCGCCGTCGTCCGCTGTTCTGGTTCTCGGTCGTGCTCGCGCTCGTCTTCCTGTTGATGGCGGTGTGGCCGACGCTGTTCACGGCTACCCCACCCGACTCCTGCGACCTGTCGAACAGCAACGCCGGCCCGGCTGCCGGACACCCGCTCGGCTACACGTTCCAGGGGTGCGACATCTACGCCCGCATCGCCTGGGGCGCGCAGACGTCGCTCGCCGTCGGTCTCATCGCCACGGTGATCTCCTCGTTCCTCGGCCTGATCATGGGGGCACTCGCCGGTTTCTACGGCGGATGGCTCGACGGTCTGCTGTCGCGCATCGGCGACATCTTCTTCGCGATCCCGTACATCCTCGCGGCCGTCGTCGTGATGACGGTGTTCCGCGACTCGCGGTCCGTCTGGACGCTGGCTCTCGCCATTGGCGGATTCGCGTGGGCGTCGACGGCGCGCGTGGTGCGCGCCGAAGTGCTGCGCGTGCGTCAGGCGGACTTCGTCGTGGCCTCGGAGGCGCTCGGCCAGTCGAAGTTCAAGACGATGCTCAACCACGTCATCCCGAACGCGATCGCCCCGCTGCTCGTCGTGTCGACCCTCGGCCTCGCCGCGGCGATCGTGGCGGAAGCCACGCTGTCGTTCCTCGGCGTCGGCCTCGGCAGCGACGTGATGTCGTGGGGTAACGACATCAGTGATGCTCAAGCGTCGCTGCGCGTCGCCCCGATGGCGCTCATCTATCCGTCGATCGCGCTGACCCTCGCGGTGCTCGCGTTCGTGACCCTGGGTGAGCTCATCCGAGACGCCCTCGACCCGAAGGCGAGGGCACGCCGATGAGCGAGCGCATCACCGATCAGGCGCCCCTGCTGAGCATCCGCGACCTCAAGGTCGCCTTCCGCACCCAAGAGGGTCTGCGCGAAGTGCTCCACGGCATCAGCTTCGACGTCTTCCCCGGCGAGACCGTCGCGATCGTGGGGGAGTCGGGTTCCGGCAAGTCCACGACCGCCACGGCGATCGTCAATCTGCTGCCCGGTACCGGCACGGTCACCGGCGGATCGATCACCCTCGAGGGGCGCGAGCTCACCACTCTGAGTCGCACCGCCATCGAGAGCGTGCGCGGTCGGGACATCGGATTCGTGCCGCAAGACCCGATGTCGAACCTCAACCCGGTGTGGAGCATCGGCTTCCAGGTGAAGGAGGCGATCCGCGCCAACGGCATCGCCCAGGGTCGCCAGGCCGTCAAGGCTCGCGCGATCGAGGTGCTGCAGCAGGCGGGTCTCGCCGACGCCGAGCGTCGTCTGCATCAGTTCCCGCACCAGTTCTCGGGCGGTATGCGGCAGCGCGCGCTGATCGGCATCGGCCTCGCCGCCGATCCGAAGCTCCTGATCGCCGACGAGCCGACCTCGGCCCTCGACGTGACGGTGCAGCGCGTGATCCTCGATCACATGGCTTCGCTGACGCGCGACAAGGGCACCTCGGTGCTGCTGATCACGCACGACCTCGGTCTCGCGGCCGAGCGCGCAGACAAGATCATCGTGATGAACGGCGGCAACATCGTCGAGGCGGGCCCCAGCCGGCAGATCCTCGAGGACCCGCAGCACCCGTACACCAAGCGGCTCGTCGCGGCGGCACCCAGCGTCGCCTCGCAGCGCATCCAGGCGGTCGTGGAGGATCGAGGGATCGAGACCCTCGACGACCTCGCCGACATCCCGCCGACGGTGCGCGTGGCGGGGCTCACGAAGGACTACAAGATCCGCCAGGGCGGCTTCCGCAGTGAAGCCTTCCGTGCGGTCGACGGCGTGTCGTTCGAGATCCCCAAGGGCAAGACGCTGGCGCTGGTCGGCGAGTCCGGTTCGGGAAAGTCGACCGTCGCGAAGATGGTGCTCAAGCTCGAGGAGCCCACCGCGGGAACCATCGAGATCGACGGGCAGGACGTGTCGAAGCTGTCGAACGCGCAGGCGTTCGGTCTGCGGCGTCGCATGCAGCCCGTGTTCCAGGACCCGTACGGCTCACTCGACCCGCTGCGCAACATCGGCAACACGATCGCCGAGCCGCTGCAGATCCACGGCGTCGGCGATCGTGCGTCGCACCGTGAGCGCGTCGAGGAGCTGCTCGACCAGGTCGCCCTTCCGCGGGTCCTGGCGACGCGCTACCCGAACGAGCTCTCGGGCGGTCAGCGGCAGCGCGTCGCGATCGCCCGCGCGCTCGCGCTCAAGCCCGACATCATCGTGCTCGACGAGGCCGTCTCGGCCCTCGACGTGCTCGTGCAGGACCAGGTGCTGCAGCTCCTGGCGGAGCTGCAGTCGGAACTCGGCCTGACCTACCTGTTCATCACCCACGACCTCGCGGTCGTGCGCGTGTCGAGCGACCTGGTGTGCGTCATGGAGAAGGGCAAGATCGTCGAGCAGGGTACCGTCGACGAGATCTTCGCCAATCCGCAGCAGGAGTACACGGATCGTCTGCTCCAGGCGATTCCGGGTGCGTCCATCCCGCTCGGCGGAAGCGGCGCGTGACCGCTGCCGATCGGCCCGAGGGCGCGCGGGTCTTCCGCGCGTCCTCGGGCACGGCCGTGCTCGTGATCTCGGGCGCGCTCGCGCTCTTCCTGCTCGGCGACACGGTCGTGCGGGGCAGCTGGACGCAGATGCTCCTGGTGGCGCCCTGGGTGCTGCTGGGCATGTGGGTCGTCTACGAACTGAGCTTCGTGTCGATGGTGCGGGTCGACGATGCCGGTGTGGTCGTGCAGAACATGCTCCGGCGCACGTCGTTCGGCTGGGCCCACGTCCGTGACGTCGACTTCCGCTGGCAGCTCGAGTTCTCTCTCGACGACGGCTCTCGCGTCAGCGCATACGGCGGACCTGCCCGTGCACGTCCCTCGCGTCGGGAAGCAGCCGAGGGTGCAGCATCCAAGGCCCCGGCCGGCATCCGCGATCTCACCGAGATCCGCGACCGCTGGGAGGCGGCGACCGGCGCGGATGCTCCGATCCGACGCGAGTGGGACGCCCGCGCTCTCCTCGCCCTCGGTGCTCTCGTGCTGTGGGCGGTCGGCGCCGTGCTGATCGCGAACGCCGGCTGAACCGGGTTCGAACTCGCACGGGCGCTCGGGCGCTCGGGCGATCAGCCCGGGAGGCCGAAGAGCGTCGGCCACGTCGCCGCGGCCCACGGGTAGCCGACGAACACCGTCGCGTCGATCAGGAAGTGCGCGACGAGGAACGGCAACAGGCGTCCGGTGCGGAGGAACAGCCAGCCGAACAGCAGCCCCATCGCGAGGTTGCCGATGAAGGCGCCGGGTCCCTGATACAGGTGATAGGTCGCCCGCAGCACCGAGGTCGCGATGATGATGGTCCAGGGCGACCATCCGAGCTGCTTGAGGCGGGCGAACAGATAGCCGAGCACGACGAACTCCTCCTGCAACGACGCTCGCGCGGCGGCCATCAGCAGGATCGGGATCGTCCACCAGTGGGCGTCGAGCCCGCCCGGATTCACGGCGACGAACAGCCCGAGCGCCCGGCCTGCGACATAGAGGCCGAGGCCGGGGACGCCGATCGCCAGCACGAGGAGCGCACCGCGGCCGATGTCGACGCCGACGCGTGTGCCGTCGAGACCGAGACGGGCGAGGTGCGGTCGGCGGTGCTGCCAGAGCAGGAAGCAGACGAGCAGCACCGGCACGAGCGAGAAGCCGATCGACAGCACCTGGTAGATCAGGTCGAAGACCTCGCGGTCGCTGCGCGAGGGATTCAGCGTCGCGGTCTGGTCGGCGAGCGGAGTGTCGTCGGTGAGCCGGTAGGCGAGCTGGACGATCGCGTAGATCGCCGACTGGCCGAGACCGAGGGCGAGGACGATCGCGATCTCCCACCACAGCCGCCGCGCCGAGGGCTCGGAGGTCGGGTCCGGGAGCGGTCGGTCTGCCTGTTCGTGCCTCACTTTTCCGATGGTACGGCCTCCGTTCAGCCGGGGGTCCTGCGCGTGCGTTATCCTGGAACGTCGGTTTCCCGACTCCTCCCACTCCTCTTCTTAGGATTCCTGCATGGCTCACGCCCTCCGCTCTGACCTCCGCAACGTCGCCATCGTCGCTCACGTCGACCACGGCAAGACCACTCTTGTCGACGCGATGCTCCGCCAGACCGGCTCGTTCGGTGAGCACTCGCACGTCGAAGAGCGCGCGATGGACTCGAACGACCTCGAGCGCGAGAAGGGCATCACGATCCTCGCCAAGAACACGGCGATCACCTACAAGGGCAAGCACGCCGACGGCAAGGAGATCACGATCAACGTGATCGACACCCCGGGTCACGCCGACTTCGGTGGTGAGGTCGAGCGCGGCCTGTCGATGGTCGACGGCGTCGTGCTGCTCGTCGACGCGAGCGAGGGCCCGCTTCCGCAGACCCGCTTCGTGCTGCGCAAGGCGCTCGAGGCCAAGCTCCCCGTCATCCTGCTGGTCAACAAGACCGACCGTCCCGACGCCCGCATCGCGGAGGTGGAGGAGGAGGCCCACGACCTGCTGCTGGGCCTCGCCTCCGACCTCGTTGACGACGTGCCCGACCTCGACGTCGACGCACTGCTCGACGTTCCGGTCGTCTACGCGTCGGGCCGTGCGGGTGCGGCGTCGCAGAATCGTCCCGCCGACGGTTCACTGCCCGACAACGACGACCTCGAGCCGCTCTTCGAGGCCATCCTCGAGCACGTCCCGGCTCCGTCCTACGACGACGAGGCACCGCTGCAGGCCTGGGTCACGAACCTCGATTCCAGCCCGTTCCTCGGTCGCCTCGCGCTGCTGCGCGTCTTCAACGGCACGATCAAGAAGGGCCAGACGGTCGCCTGGGTGCGCGCCGACGGAACCACCAGCAACGCCCGCATCACCGAGCTGCTGATGACCCGCGCCCTCGAGCGCTACCCGGCCGAGTCGGCCGGCCCCGGCGACATCGTCGCGATCGCCGGCTTCGAGAACATCACGATCGGCGAGACGATCGCCGACCCCGAAGACGTGCGCCCGCTCCCGGCGATCACGGTCGACGACCCTGCCATCTCGATGACGATCGGTACCAACACCTCGCCGCTGATGGGCAAGGTCAAGGGGCACAAGCTCACGGCGCGCATGGTCAAGGACCGCCTCGACAAGGAGCTCATCGGCAACGTCTCGCTCAAGGTCGTCGACATCGGACGCCCGGATGCCTGGGAGGTTCAGGGCCGTGGTGAGCTCGCCCTCGCGATCCTCGTCGAGAACATGCGCCGCGAAGGCTTCGAACTCACGGTCGGCAAGCCGCAGGTGGTCACGAAGAAGATCGACGGCAAGACCTACGAGCCCTTCGAGCACCTCACGATCGACACGCCGGAGGAGCACCTCGGTGCCATCACCCAGCTCCTCGCGAACCGCAAGGGGCGCATGGAGAACATGACCAACCACGGCACCGGCTGGGTGCGCATGGAGTTCATCGTCCCGTCGCGTGGTCTGATCGGCTTCCGCAGCGAGTTCCTCACCACGACTCGCGGCACCGGCATCGCGAACGCGATCTCGCACGGGTACGAGCCCTGGGCCGGATCCATCACGACCCGTCAGAACGGCTCGATCGTCGCCGACCGTCAGGGTGTCGTCACTCCGTTCGCGATGATCGCCCTGCAGGAGCGCATGTCGTTCTTCGTGCAGCCGACCGCCGAGGTCTACGAGGGCATGGTCATCGGCGAGAACTCTCGCGCCGACGACATGGACGTGAACATCACCAAGGAGAAGAAGCTCACCAACATGCGTGCGGCGAGCTCCGACTCGTTCGAGTCGATGACGCCCCCGCGTCAGCTGACCCTCGAGGAGAGCCTGGAGTTCGCGCGTGACGACGAATGCGTCGAGGTCACGCCGGAGGCCGTGCGTATCCGCAAGGTGAACCTCGATGCCAACACGCGTGCGCGCGAGACCGCTCGTCTCAAGCGTCAGGACGCCAACGCCTGAGTCCGGACAGGACCGACGAGAGGGCCCGGGCCGCAGGAATGCGGCCCCGGGCCCTCTTCTCATGAAAAGTCCAGGTGGGACTTATATTCCATCCAGGTTCCACGGAGGTTTCGTCCAGAAACATGACACAGAATCGATGACTTGCGTCCGATGAGTCGGCTCCCGATGAGCCGCCCTGTCCGCAGGTCCGGGCGCGCGACGACCCGAAAGTCGATTCTTTGCTTCACCTTCAGAACACCCGTGCTTCCCGGCGCGCCCTCGAGGCCGCCAACGCCCACTCCGCCGTCCGCTCGCGTCGACCGCTGCTGCTCCTCGGCACCGCCGTCGGCGCGATGCTCGGCATCACTCTGACCGCCGGACTCGTCGCGGGCCCGGCCGCCGCTGCCGCCCATGCCGATGACGCATCGCCCTCGGCGACCCCCGGTACTGCGACCGTCGAGGCGTCGGATGATGTCGCCGCGACCGCGACCGCGGCGGCCGACGCGATCGATGCCGCTAATGCGCTCTCCGCCGATATCGATGCCGCGGGCTTCGACCTGAGCGGAGTCGTCCCCGCCGTCGAGACCGCGCAATTGCAGAGCAACGTCGACACCCTCGACGGTCGGAAGGCCGCTCCGGCCATCCAGCTCACCCTCACCACGGTCATCGCCCAGCAGAACACCGAGAAGGTGATCGAGCAGACTGCGGCGCTCCAGTCGGCCTTCACCGCGGCGCAGGAGAAGAAGGCGGCGGACGAGGCGGCGGCGGCCGCGGCCGCACAGGCCCAGGCCGAGGCTGAGGCGGCTGCCGCGGCACTCGCCTCGTCGAACACCCCCGACGGCGCCAGGGCGACCGCGCGAGCCATGGCGGCCGACCGGTACGGCTGGGGCGAGGACCAGTTCTCCTGCCTGAGCTCGCTGTGGCAGAAGGAGTCGGGCTGGAACTACCAGGCCTACAACCCGAGCGGTGCGACCGGCATCCCGCAGGCCCTCCCCGGCGGCAAGATGGCTTCGGCGGGCAGCGACTGGCAGACCAACGCCGCGACGCAGATCGCCTGGGGGCTGGGCTACATCTCTTCGGTGTACGGCACCCCCTGCAGCGCGTGGGGTCACTCGCAGGCGATGAACTGGTACTGAACCCGCAGACGCCCATAGAACGCCCCCGGTAGACCTCTTCTGCCGGGGGCGTTCCCGCGCTATCGTGACCATCGACGGCTGGGGCGTCGTCGAGCGCGAGGAGAGCCCGTGGACACGGCTGGGTGGGACGACATCCCGCAGCAGGTCTCGACCGGAACGTTGCCCCGCTGGGGAGACGTCGAGCGACTGGTCGGCGTCGCGCACGCACGCTTCGCCGACGATTCCGACGGAGTCGTCGCCGACTACATCCCCGTCCTCGCCGAGGTCGATCCCGAGCTCTTCGGGCTCGCCGTCATCGAGGTCGGCGGGGGAGTGCACGACGCGGGCGACGCGCAGCATCCGTTCTCGATCCAGTCGATCTCGAAGATGTTCGTCTACGCCCTCGCCATCCAGGAACATGGGCACGAGCTCGTCCGCGAGATCGTCGGGGTCAACAACACCGGGCTGCCCTTCAACTCGGTCATGGCGCTCGAGCTGAACGGCGGGCATCCCCTGAACCCCATGGTCAACGCGGGCGCCATAGCCACCACCGCACTCATGCCGGGGGAGACGTCCGCCGAGCAGTGGGAGCGGGTCCGCGAGGGGCTGTCGGCGTTCGCGGGCCGCGGTCTCGGGCTCGACGGCGTCGTCTACGCGTCCGAGGCGCGCACCAACGACCGCAACCGTGCGCTCGGACGTCTGCTCGCGAGTTACGGTCGTCTCGAGGGCGACCCCGACGAGGTCGTCGACGTCTACACGCGCCAGTGCGCGCTCACGGTGACCGCGCACGATCTCGCGGTCATGGGGGCGACGCTGGCCGACGGCGGCGTCAATCCGGTCACGGGGCAGCGGGTGGTGTCGGCCGACGTGTGCCGCGACACGCTCGCGGTCGTCGCCGCCAGCGGCCTGTACGAGCGCTCGGGCGAGTGGCTGTTCGAGATCGGACTCCCGGCGAAATCCGGTGTCTCCGGAGGCATCGTCGCGGTCGCCCCCGGCAAGGGCGCGGTCGCGGGCTTCTCGCCGCGTCTCGACGACGCCGGCAACTCCGTCCGCTCGCAGCGGGCGATCGGCTACCTCTCCCGGGCCCTGGGGCTCAATCTGTTCGCATCCGCACCCGCCGCTCCACCCGCCCCCGAGGAGTCCCGATGACCGAGCCCGTGCCGCAGACCGCATCCGTCGCCGCGACGTCGTCGTGGCTTCCCATGATCAGCCTGTTCATGGCGCAGGTGCTCATGTCGTTCAACGTCGCCGCCCTGCCCATCTCGCTCGGAGGCATGGTGGGCGAGTTCGGCGTGCCGCCCACGGTCGCGAGCACCACCATCGTCATGTACGGACTGGCCGTCGCCGCGCTCGTGATGACCGGTGCGAAGCTCGGCCAGCGCGTCGGATGGGTGCTGATCTTCCGCGTCGTGATCGCGCTGTTCGCGGCATCGTCGGTGCTGATGCTGATGCTGATCGCACCGAGCATCGGCTGGGCGATCGCCGGTCAGGCGGTGGCCGGTGCCGCGGCCGCCATCATCGTGCCCTCGATCGTCGCGCTCATCGCCGAGAACTACCGCGGCGCCCAGCAGGCCACGGCGATCGGCGCGATCGGTTCGGCGCGGGCGATCTCCGGCGTCACGGCGTTCCTCATCGGTGGCACTCTCGGCACGCTCGTCGGGTGGCGGCCCATGTTCTTCATCGTCCTCGGTATCGCGGTGCTCGTCTTCGCCTTCAGCTTCACGCTTCGCGGCGACCGCGGCGACCCCGGTATCCGCATCGACCTCGTCGCCTCGTTCCTCATCGGTGCGGCGATCGTGCTCCTCACCCTCGGGTTCAACAACCTCAACGGCTGGGGCGCGATCGAGGCGACGGAGGCCGCGCCGTTCGACATCCTGGGTCTCTCCCCGGCGCCGCTCTTCATCGGCGCAGGCATCGTGCTGGGGCAGGCGTTCGTCCTGTGGACGCGCCGGCGGATCGCCGAGGGGCGCGTGCCGCTGATCGACCTCGGCATCCTTCGCTCCTCGAAGGAGCGTGCGGCGGTGTACGCCATGTTCATCGTGGTCGCGCTCGAAGCGTGCGTGAACTTCACGATCCCGCTGTACATCCAGATCGTGCAGGGACGGACGCCCTTCGACACGTCGATCGCCATGATGCCCTTCAACCTCACCGTGTTCATCACCGCGACGCTCGTCGTGCGGTTCTACCGGCGCTACCCGCCGCGGGTGATCGGGGTCTTCGGGTTCCTGCTCACGACCGGCGCCCTCGTCTGGCTCTCGTTCGTCGTGAACAACAACTGGGAGACCCTGCCGACGATCCTCGGTCTGGTGGTGTTCGGGATCGGGCAGGGGGCGCTCGTTACCCTCGTCTTCAACGTGCTCGTCACCTCGGCGCCGTCGTCGCTCGCCGGCGATGTGGGGTCGCTGCGGGGCACGACGCAGAACCTTGCATCGGCGGTGGGGACGGCGGTCGCAGGTGCGCTGCTCGTCTCGCTGCTGGGGCTGAGCGTCGGGCGGGCGGTCGTCGAGCACCCGGAGCTGCCGCCTGCGCTCGTGGCGCAGGTCGATCTCGACAGCGTGAACTTCGTGAGCAACGAGGATCTGCGTGCGGTGCTCGAGCGCACCGACGCGACGCCCGCCCAGGTCGACGCCGCCGTGGCGGTCAACGAGGAATCCCGCCTGTCGACGCTGCGACTGGGGCTGCTCGTGCTCGCCGGGATCAGCGCATTGGCGATCCTCCCGGCCTCCCGCCTTCCCCGCTACAAGCCGGAGGAGATCCCGGACCCGTCGCCGGCGGTCGCGTCGGACTGAGTCTCAGCGCAGCTCGGAGATGAGCACGGCGCTCGTCGCCGGGGCCGTGGCTTCGAAGACGTGCGGAGCGTCGCCCGGGTAGGTGAGGTAGTCGCCGGGGTTCAGCAGTGCGGCGGCCTCGGCGGGGCCGACTCTGGCCTGCCCCGAGATCAGGACCACGTGCTCGATCGTTCCGGGGTGGTGCGGATCGGATCGCCGTGCGTCGCCGGGTTCGGCGGAGATCAGGTACAGGTCGCGCCGCGCGCCGGGCGGGGAGGCGGCCAGTAGTGTGGCGCTGTATGCGGCGGCCGAGGAGGGGATGCCGGTGAGATCCTCGCGGCGGATGAGGGTGGGCCCGCTCTGGGGTGGGTCGACGAAGACGGCGAACGGCACGTCGAGCGCGACGCCGAGCGCCCAGAGGGTCTCAACGCTCGGGTTCCCGGCGCCGCTCTCGAGCTGCGAGACGGTGGCCTTCGAGACCCCGGCGCGCCGGGCGAGCTCCGAGACCGAGAGGGTCGCGGCTTCGCGCTCCCGGCGCAGCGTCCGGGCGATACGGGTGCGAAGATCCTCCATCCGTTCATCATGCCAAACGTGCGTTCGCTTGACGAGCCGATCCGGGATGTTCAGAATGATGATCATGTGTTCATTCCAGCGAACGATCGCCCGGGGAGTCGCGTCGTGACCGCCGAGCGCGAGGTCTGGCGCGAGGCCCTGGGCGTCGTGCTGGCGACGAGCGCCTACGGCATCTCTTTCGGTGCCCTCGCCGTCGCGGCCGGACTCGATGTCTCGCAGACCTGCGTGCTGAGCCTGCTCATGTTCACGGGAGGATCGCAGTTCGCGTTCGTCGGGGTCTTCGCCGCCGGCGGTCTCGCGGCGCTCCCTTCGGCGATCGCCTCGGCCGTCCTCCTCGGCGTGCGCAACGTCGCCTACGGCATGCGCATGTCGCCGATCGTCGGGGCGGCGCCCGCGACCCGTGCCCTCGCGGCCCACTTCACGATCGACGAATCGACGGCGGTGGCGATCGCGCAGGACGATCCACGCCTGCGCCGGGTCGGATTCTGGGTGACCGGCATCGGGATCTTCGTCGGCTGGAACATCACCACTCTCATCGGTGCCCTCGTCGGCAACGTTCTCGGGGATCCGAAGGACTGGGGTCTGGACGCCGCGGCGGCAGCCGCCTTCCTGGCGCTGCTGTGGCCGCGGCTCCAGAAACGCCAGGCGATCGCGGTCGGGATCGCCGCGGCCGTCGTCGCCGCGGCACTCACTCCCTTCCTCCTTCCCGGTCTGCCGGTGCTCGTCGCGGCCGTGGTAGCCGTACTCGTCGGGTGGTTCGACTGGCTGGGGCACCCGGCATCCGACCTCGGCGCGGCGGATGCCGGGAGGGAGGAGGCCTCATGACCCTGTGGAGTGCGATCCTGCTGGCCGCTCTCGTCTGCCTGTCCCTGAAGGCCGTCGGATACCTCGTGCCGCCGAAGGTGCTCGAGGCGCCGCGGCCCGCCCGCATCTCGGATCTGCTGACCGTCGCTCTGCTCGCGGCACTCGTCGCGGTGCAGACGCTGGGCGACGGTCAGGCGATCGTCGTCGACGCGCGCGTTCCCGCTCTGCTCGTCGCTGCGGGCTTGTTGTGGCTGCGACAGTCCTTCCTCGTCGTGGTGTTCGCGGCGGCGCTCACCGCCGCCCTGCTGCGCCTGTTCGAACTCGCGGCCTGACCGCGCGTAGGATCGGAGGGTGCGGGTGAGTCGGTTGTCGAGAGTTCTGTCGTGGGTGGCCTCGGCCCTGGTCGGCGGCGTCTACGGTGTCGCCGGAACGATCGCGCACAGCCAGACCTGGGGTCCGATCCCGACCGGAATGATCGTCGGAGCGATCGCGTGCGCCGCGATCCTCATCGCCATCCGGGTGCTCACCCATGATCGCGGTGCGGCCGTCGCGGCCGGTCTCGGGATGGTGGGCATGCTGCTTCTGATCTCCGGCCGGGGGCCCGGTGGATCCGTCGTCGTCGAGAACACGCTCGCCGGGCAGATATGGACGTACCTGATCGCCGCGATCGTGCTCGTCGTCATCGCGTGGCCGTCGTTCCGGACGGTGCCCGTCGCCACGGAGGCGGAGAAGTAGACTGGAGGGGTGACGTATGTGATCGCCCTCCCGTGTGTCGATGTGAAGGACCGAGCCTGCATCGACGAATGCCCCGTCGACTGCATCTACGAAGGCGAGCGATCCCTCTACATCCACCCGGACGAGTGCGTCGACTGCGGCGCCTGCGAGCCGGTGTGTCCCGTCGAGGCGATCTACTACGAAGACGACCTGCCCGATGAGTGGCAGGACTACTACAAGGCGAACGTCGAGTTCTTCGACGAGGTCGGCTCGCCCGGAGGCGCGGCGAAGGTCGGCGTCATCGCGCACGATCACCCGAACATCGCGGCCCTGCCGCCCCAGGGCGAGTAGGCCGGCGGCCGTGAGCGTCCGCGACCTCCCCGACTACCCCTGGGACGCCGTGGTCCCCTTCCGTGAGCGGGCGTCCGCGCACGCCGATGGTCTCGTCGACCTCTCCGTCGGGTCACCCGTCGATGCCACTCCCGAGATCATCCGACGTGCTCTCGCCGAGGCGACCGATGCGCACGCCTACCCGCAGACCGTCGGGACCCCGGCGCTGCGCGAGGCGATCGTCTCCTGGTACGCGCGTCGCCGCGGCGTCGACGACCTCACCGTCGCGAACGTGCTCCCCACGATCGGCTCGAAGGAGTTCGTGGCACTCCTCCCGACTCTGCTCGGCCTGGGGGAGGGCGACATCGTCGTGCACCCCGAGATCGCCTACCCGACCTACGACGTCGGCGCGCGCGTGGTCGGAGCGACGCCCCTTCCCGCCGACGACCCCGCGGACTGGCCCGAGGGCACCAAGCTCATCTGGATCAACACGCCTGGCAATCCCGACGGTCGCACGTGGACGGTCGCGGAACTGGCCGCCGCGGTGCGCCGTGCGCGGGAACTGGATGCCGTCATCGCGAGCGACGAGTGCTATGCAGAGCTCGGCTGGGACGGCGCCTGGGCGACCGAGGCGATCCCGTCGATACTCGACCCGCGGGTCACCGGGGGATCGCGGGCCAACCTGCTCAGCGTCTACTCGCTGAGCAAGCAGTCGAACCTCGCGGGCTACCGCGCCGCCTTCGTCGCCGGGTGCGCGCGTATCGTCGCCGACCTCCTCACCGCCCGCAAGCACCTGGGCCTCATGCCGCCGGAGCCCGTGCAGCACGCCATGGCGGTGGCGCTGGGTGACGACGAGCACGTCGCCGTCCAGAAGGAGCTCTACCGCGAGCGGCGGGATCTGTTGCGTCCGGCCGTGGAGGCTGCCGGTTTCCGTCTCGACGGCTCCGAGGCCGGGCTCTACCTCTGGGTGACCGAGGGTCGCGACGCCTGGGAGTCGATGTCTCGCCTCGCCGATCTCGGCATCCTGGCAGGCCCCGGCCCGTTCTACGGAGTGGGCGCTGCCTCGCACGTTCGTCTCGCGCTGACGGCGCCCACCGAGCGCGTCGCGGAGGCCGCCCGACGCCTGCACGCCGCTGCTTCCGGAGAGAATCTGTAGGTTTCCCCCTCCGAGCGCCGATCCGTTTGGCGGATGCGACAGTAGGCGCGCGGGCCTACTAGGCTGTAATGGCGATTCGGTCGTGACCCGGCCTGGCGCTGTGCGCCGTGCGATCGCCCGCTCCGATGAGATCAGGTTCCAAGGATGACCGATCCGCTCGGGGCGAGACGAGACAGACTACGGGCAGAAACCCAAGGAGGTCCGCGTGAGTGCAGCGGCAGACCAGCAGGCCACGGCGAAGCTGACCATCGGTGACACGACCGCCGAGTTCCCCGTGCTGCAGGGCACGGCGGGCCACAACAGCATCGACTTCTCCACGCTGACCCGTCAGACCGGTTACACCGGGCTCGACTACGGGTTCGTCAACACGGCGTCGACGAAGTCCGACATCACCTTCATCGACGGCGACAAGGGCATCCTTCGCTATCGCGGGTACCCGATCGAGCAGCTCGCCGGTCGCACCAGCTACCTCGAGGTCGCCTGGCTGCTCATCTACGGCGAGCTCCCCTCGGAGTCCGAGCTGGCTGAGTTCGACGAGAAGATCCGTCGCCACACGCTGCTGCACGAAGACCTCAAGCACTTCTTCTCTGCTCTGCCGCACACGGCGCACCCGATGTCGGTTCTGTCCTCGGCCGTCGCCGCGCTCTCGACCTACTACGAGGGGCAGACCGACCCGCACAACCCCGAGCACGTCGAGATCAACACGATCCGCATGCTCGCGAAGCTCCCGGTGATCGCGGCCTACGCGCACAAGAAGAGCGTCGGCCAGGCCTTCCTCTACCCCGACAACTCGCTCGGCTTCGTCGAGAACTTCCTCAAGCTCAACTTCGGTGTCAACTCCGAGCCGTACGAGATCAACCCGGTCATGTCGAAGGCGCTCGAGCTCCTGCTGATCCTGCACGAGGACCACGAGCAGAACGCCTCGACCTCGACCGTGCGACTGGTCGGCTCGACCGGTGCGAACCAGTTCGCGTCGGTCTCCGCCGGCATCCAGGCGCTCTCGGGTCCGCTGCACGGCGGGGCGAACGAGGCCGTTCTCACGATGCTCGGCCAGATCCGCGACTCGGGTCAGAGCGTCTCGCGCTTCGTCGAGCGGGTGAAGAACAAGGAAGAGGGCGTGAAGCTGATGGGCTTCGGGCACCGGGTCTACAAGAACTACGACCCGCGCGCCAAGCTCGTCAAGGACGCCGCCGACGAGGTCCTCGCCTCCCTCGGCGTGACGGACCCGCTGCTCGACCTCGCGAAGGAGCTCGAGGAGATCGCTCTCGCCGACGATTATTTCCGCGAGCGTCGCCTGTACCCGAACGTCGATTTCTACACCGGCGTGATCTACAAGGCGATGGGCTTCCCCACGCGCATGTTCACGGTGCTGTTCGCCATCGGCCGTCTGCCGGGCTGGCTCGCGCAGTGGCGCGAGCTGCAGCTCGACCCGCAGACCAAGATCGGTCGCCCGCAGCAGCTGTACACCGGGTCTCCGGAGCGTTCCTACCCGACCCGCTGACTCGACGCCGATGCCCGTCGTCAGCGCTGAGGCCTTCGTGCCGGTCGACCCGGCGACGGCGTTCGCGGTGTCCCAGACGACCGGCACCGTGCGTCGACGCTGGGACGGGTTCATCAGCGAGCAGTACTTCCTCGACGGCGCGCAGCACGCCGCGAAGGGCGTGCGTACGTTCACGCGTCAGAGGTTCGGGCTGTCGATGATCAGCCGTTACGTGTCGTACGCCCCGCCGACGAACGTCGGGATGGTGATGGAGCGCGGCCCGTGGTTCTTCGAGAAGCTCGGCGGTGGGTGGCGCTTCGCCGCCTCGCCGGACGGCACGGGCACGATCGCGACGTGGAAGTACAACTTCTCGTGCCGGCCGGCATGGCTCGCGCCGCTGGCCGAGCGCATCGGCGGCGTCGTGCTCGGGTTCGAGATCCGACGCCGCCTGGCGGGATTCGTCACCGGATGCGCAGACCCCGAGGTCATCCGTTCCGTGCGGAACGGGACCCCGGGGTCGTAGACGTGCGGATGCCGCGCGTCAGCGTCCCTGCGAACTGCGGCCCCCCTGGCGGGACTGTCCACCCTGGCCGCCCTGACGACCCTGGCTGCCCTGGCGCGCGAATCCGCCGCCCTGGCCCTGGCCCTGACCGCCACCGGAACGCGGACGACGACGACGCGCGGGCGGGTTCGCCGCGCCGCTGCGTTCGCCGCCGGCGGGGCGCTGCTTCGGCGCCTGACGCTGCGGAGCCTGCACCGGGGCGGGACGCACGTGAGGAGCGCGCTCCGGGACGAGCTCGGTCACGGCACCGGCGGTCACGTCTTCGAGAGGCGCGACGATCGCCGCCTTGCGGAGCAGGTCCTTGACGTCGCGGCGCTGCTCGGGGAGCACGACCGTGACGACGGTGCCGGCGGCACCGGCGCGGGCGGTGCGGCCCGAGCGGTGCAGGTACGCCTTGTGCTCCATGGGCGGATCGACGTGCACGACCAGGTCGACGTTGTCGACGTGCACTCCACGGGCGGCGACGTCGGTCGCGACCAGCACGCGCACTCCGCCGTCGGCGGGGTCCGAGGAGAACGCGCCGAGGTTGCGCTCACGGGCGTTCTGCGAGAGGTTGCCGTGCAGGTCGACGGCGGGGATGCCCGCTGCGGTGAGCTGCTTGGCGAGCTTCTTCGCCTGGTGCTTGGTGCGGGTGAACAGGATACGGCGACCGGTGCCGGACGCGAGGTCGCGAACGAGGGTCGTCTTGTTCTCGGTGGAGTCGACGACGAGCACGCGGTGCGTCATCTCGCCCACGGGGACGCTCTCCTCGTCGACCTCGTGGCTGACCGGGTTCGAGAGGAAGCGGCGGGCGAGCGAATCGATGCCGCGGTCGAGCGTCGCGCTGAAGAGGAGACGCTGTCCGCCGGCCGGAGTCGCGGTGAGAATGCGCGTGACACCGGGCAGGAAGCCGAGATCGGCCATGTGGTCGGCCTCGTCGAGAACGGCGACCTCGACCGCGCTGAGTCGCACGATCTGCTGCTTCATGAGGTCTTCGAGGCGGCCGGGGCACGCGACGACGATGTCGACGCCACCGCGCAGCGCCTGCTCCTGCGGGCGCTGGCTGACGCCGCCGAAGACGGTGGTCACCCGCAGGCCGGCGGCCTCGGCGAGAGGCGAGATGGTGGCGGCGATCTGAGTCGCGAGCTCGCGGGTCGGGGCGAGCACCAGACCGCGGGGGAGACCCGCACGACGCTGCTTGCCGGACGCGGCGAGGCGGGCGACGAGGGGGAGCGCGAAGGCGATCGTCTTACCGCTGCCGGTGCGACCGCGGCCGAGCAGGTCGCGGCCGGCGAGCGAGTCGGGCAGGGTGTCGCGCTGGATCGCGAAGGCTTCGGTCTTGCCGGAATCGGCGAGAACGGCGGCGAGTTCGGCGGGAACGCCGAGTTCGAGGAAAGTAGGCATGGATGACTCCGTCCGTACGCGAGAAGACACGCACGATAGTGGGCTGAGGTGGGCGACGGCGCTCGCAGGCGGCGTGCGCATCGGTTCGCCGTTCGAAAGGCCAGCAGAGCGCTGGTGGGGGAGCCGGGTGACTCGCTTCGGTCCTCAGAGACCCCGTGACGACGACGATGTTGGCGAGCATCGTGCTCGGGCAACGGAGTTAGTCTATCAGCGCCCGCCCCTCGACGGCCGCAGGCACGGAAAACCGCGCGTCAGGCGTGCAGCGCCTCGTTGAGCGTGACCCCGACGCCGGTGCGACGAACGGCCTCGACCGCGCCGCTGATCGAGTTGCGGCGGAACAACAGGCCGTTCTGCCCCGAGAGCTCGGCGCCCTTCACATTTCTGCGGGTGCCTTCGGCGGTCACCGGGCCGTCGACGAGCACGATCTTGGTGCCGGCGGTGACGTAGAGGCCCGCCTCGACCACGCAGTCGTCGCCCAGCGAGATGCCGATGCCTGCGTTCGCGCCCAGCAGAGTGCGGGACCCGATCGACACGCGGTGCGAGCCGCCGCCCGAGAGGGTTCCCATGATCGATGCGCCGCCGCCGATGTCGCTGCCGTCGCCCACGACGACGCCCTGCGAGATGCGGCCCTCGACCATCGATGCGCCGAGGGTCCCCGCGTTGAAGTTGACGAAGCCCTCGTGCATCACGGTGGTGCCCGGAGCGAGGTGAGCGCCGAGGCGCACGCGCGAGGCGTCGGCGATGCGTACGCCCTGCGGCTGGAGGTAGTCGGTCAGGCGGGGGAACTTGTCGAGTCCCTGCACCTGGATGCCCGCACGCTGGAGCTGGGGGCGCAGGCGTGCGGCGTCGGCCGGGAGCACAGGGCCGGCGTTCGTCCAGGCGACGTTCGGGAGGTGACCGAAGATGCCGTCGAGGTTCAGCTCGTTCGGGCGCACCAGCAGGTGCGAGAGCGCGTGCAGACGCAGGTAGGCGTCGGCGGTCGACGCCGGAGCGGCATCGAGGTCGATCTCGAGCCGCACGGGCTCGACGGTCACGTTGCGCCGTGCATCGGGACCGGTGAGTCCGTCGAGATCGGCCGCGGCATCCCCCGACAGGGCGTCGGTGCCGAGTGCGGCGTACCAGGCGTCGAGAACCGTGCCGTCGCCGGCGATGGTCGTGAGTCCGATTCCCCAGACGGTGCGCGCATCAGTCATGCCTCCACGGTACCGGCTCCCGCGATGCGACTCGGCCCGTGTGACCGGCGTCCGACGACCGCGCGCCGAAGTCATAGGCTGGGGGCATGGTGCTCGATCTGACCGCATCCTCTCTCGACCTCACGCGCGCGATCTGCGACATCGCGAGCGTCTCCGGAGACGAGAAGACCCTGGCCGACGCGATCGAACAGGCGCTCGCGCCCCTCGACCACCTCGAGGTGATCCGGCACGGCAACACGATCGTCGCCCGAACCGCACTCGGTCGCGCCCAGCGGGTGGCGATCGCCGGCCACATCGACACCGTCCCGATCAACGACAACCTGCCCACCCGGCTGATCGACGTCGACGGCGAGGCGTACCTCTGGGGTCGCGGCACGGTCGACATGAAGGCGGGGACGGCGGTGCAGCTGAAGCTCGCCGCCGAGCTCACCGATCCCGTGATTGACATCACGTGGATGTGGTACGACAACGAGGAGGTCGAGGCGTCGAAGAACGGACTCGGTCTGCTCGCCGCCGTGCGTCCCGATCTCTTCGTCGCCGACTTCGCGATTCTCGGAGAGCCGTCCGACGGTGAGGTCGAGGGCGGATGCAACGGCACCATGCGCGCAATCGTGCGTACGAGCGGTGTCCGCGCGCACAGCGCACGCGCCTGGATCGGCGAGAATGCGATCCACCGGGCGGCTCCCATCCTCACCCGCCTGGGGGAGTACCGGGCGCGGGAGGTGCTGGTCGAGGGCCTTCTGTATCGCGAGAGCCTCAGTGCCGTACGCATCAGCGGCGGCGTCGCCGGCAACGTCATCCCCGATGCCTGCGAGGTCGAGATCAACTACCGGTTCGCCCCGAGCAAGTCGGCGGCGGATGCCGAGGCTCACCTGCGCAGTGTGCTCGCAGGCTTCGACCTCGAGGTCACGGACTCGGCGGAGGGCGCTCGTCCCGGTCTCGACGCGCCCATCGCCCGGCAGTTCGTCGCCGCCGTCGGCGCCGAACCGCGCCCCAAGTACGGCTGGACCGACGTCGCCCGGTTCTCTGCGCTCGGCATCCCGGCCGTGAACTACGGTCCCGGCGATCCCCACCTCGCCCACCATGACGAGGAGCGCGTCCCCGTCGCGCAGATCGACGCCGTCGAGCGGGGACTGCGGGCGTGGCTCGGCTCGCACTGAGCATCGCGCGTCGGTGGGCGCAGATGCCTCTGCCGCTGCGCATCGCCGTCATCTACCTGCTCGCCCGGCTCGTCACGACGGGCTTCCTCCTCGTCGCGGCATCCGCCTCGACGTCGCTGTCGCGTTTCGGAGCGGATGCCGGACTGGCCGACTTCGTGCTCGGCTGGGATGCGCAGTGGTACTGGCTGGTCGCGGAGAGCGGGTATCCCACGACGCTCGAGCTGACCGACGCGGGCACCGTCGTCGAGAACCAGTGGGCCTTCATGCCCGTCTTCGCCTATGCGGCGAAGGCGATCGGCCTGCTCTTCGGTTCCTGGGGAGTCGGCGCGTTCCTGCTCTCGTTCGTGGCCGGATACCTCGCCTGTCTCGCCCTGCACCGGCTGCTGCGCGACCGGATCGGATCCTCTGCGGCGCTGTGGGCGGTGGTGTTCTTCGCCGCAGGTCCGCTCGCGGCGATGTTCCAGGTGGGATACGCCGAAACGCTGTTCCTGCTCCTGCTCTTCCTGGCGCTGGACGCGGTGATCCGGCGCCGATACGCCTGGCTGTACCTCCTGCTCCCGATCATGGCGTTCACCCGCCCGGGCATCCTGGCGTTCGCGTTGCTGCTCGGCCTCCACGGCATCGCCCGCTGGGTGAATCGGCGCCGCGAACCGCTGACGACCGTCGAGATCGTGCACATCGTCGCGACGGCGGCACTGGCGACCGTCGCCGGGTTCTCCTGGCAGGTGATCGCCGGTCTCGTCACGGGCGACATGGGGGCGTACCTCGCCACCGAGCTGGCCTGGCGTCAGCACTGGATAAGCGGGGGAGTGGCCGGGTTCGTGCCCTTCGAGGGCTGGATCCAGGCGTCGCAGTTCTGGTTCGCCCAGTGGGGGATGCCCGCATGGTGGGGACCGATCGTACTCGTGGCCATCGTCGTGGCCGCCGGACTCGTGCTCCTGCGCTCGCCGCAGGTACGAGCGCTCGGACTCGATCTGCGGCTCTGGAGCGCGAGCTATCTGCTGTACCTGCTGGCCGTTTTCTTCCCGCAGTCGAGCACTTTCCGACTGCTCCTTCCGATCAGTCCGCTCTGGGGAGCGGTCGCGGTGCCGCGCGCGCGGCTCTGGCGACTGAGCATTCTGGCGCTGTGCCTCGCGGGTCAGGGCGTGTGGATCTTCTTCGTCTACGCGCTCGGGAACACGTTCTGGCAGGTGCCGTGAACAGGAAGAGTCGATGTATTTCTTCACAGGTGACGCTCAGGTCGCGACGACACCGATAAACTCTTCCCATACCACCGAGGAAAGGAAGCCGCGATGGCAGCGATGAAGCCGAGGACCGGGGACGGCCCCATGGAGGCCGTGAAAGAAGGACGACTCATCATCGTGCGCGTTCCGCTCGAAGGAGGAGGCCGTCTGGTCGTCTCCGTGAACGACGCCGAGGCCAAGGAGCTTCACGACGTGCTGGCAGCCGTCGTGGCACCGGCCTGAGTCACCCCGATCCGTCTCGACGGATCAATCGAAGGAGGCGGCGGATCATCGGATCCGCCGCCTCCTTCGTCGGTCGCGGGGCGCGTCAGTCGCGCTCGGCGACGCTGATCAGCTGCAGCAGGCCCTCGCCGGCGGGAGACACGGTCGCGAGCACGGCCGACGACTCCTGGGTCTCCTGGATCAGCGAGCGGTAGCCCGCCGTGATCTCGTCGCGCTGCACGGGGTCGGCCACGCGTCCACCCGCGAGAACGCGGGGGACGAGCACGATACCGCCGCGGCGGACGAGGCGCAGTCCGTGTTCGACGTAGTCGATGACGTTCTCGGGATCGGCGTCGACGAGCACGATGTCGTAGGCGTCCTCGTTCATCCGGGGGAGCACATCGGCGGCGCGGCCCGTGATGAAGCGGGCGCGGGTGGCCGGGACCTTCGCGTCGGAGAACGACTGGCGGGCCGCGGCGAGGTGCTCGGGCTCGTTGTCGATCGAGGTGAGCACGGCCTGCGGCGCGCCGCGCAGCAGCCAGAGTCCGGAGACTCCGGCGCCGGTGCCGATCTCGACGATCGAGCGGGCGGCGGTCGCGGCGGCGAGCACGGCGATCTGGGAACCGACGGCGATGCTGATCGGCGCCGCTCCGAGTTCGACGCCGTGCGCCCGAGCGCGAGCGATCGCATCCGGTTCCGTGAGGGACTCTCGGATGAAACGTGCGTTCGCGTCGTGTTCGCTCATGACCTGATCCTCCCGTCCACGCTGTGACTCCTCCCAGCGTATTGGCTCGGTGCGCACGCGGAGCGCAGGCGCGGCGGTAGCCTGGACAGATGCAGTTCGGGTTGACCTTCGAGAAGCTTCTGCTGATCGGTCTCATCGCGGTGCTCATCGTGGGTCCCGAACGCCTTCCGCGCATGGCCGAGGGCTTCGCCAAGGTCGTGCGCCGCGCCGGGGAGTATCTCCGCGACACGCGCACCCGCGTGCGCGACGAGATGGGACCCGAGCTCGACGACGTCGACTGGCGCAAGCTCGACCCCCGCCAGTACGACCCCCGTCGCATCATCCGGGATGCCCTCCTCGAGGAGCCGACCCCGCCGGCGCATCCGATGGCGGCGGCCGCCGCCATCGCCGAACCCGAGCCGCGCACCCCGCCGCAGAGGTTCACTCCCGGCGAGCTGCCGCCGTTCGATCTCGAAGCCACCTGATCGCATCGGCGATCGACGGCGGTCGCGACCTCAGCCGAGCGACATTGGCAGTGGGCGTCCGGCGAGTCCGCGCCCGCGCCCGGCCAGGGAACGTGCGAGGGTGCGGATGGCTGTGGCCGCAGCATCCGGCTCGGCATCCCGCACGATCGGAGCACCCGCGTCCCCGCCGGCGCGCAGGGCGGGGCTCAGGGGGATCGAGGCCAGCAGAGGGACGCCGGCGCCGTCGGATGACAGTGCCTCCGCGACCGCGGCTCCACCGCCCGTGCCGAACAGATCGACCACGGACCCGTCGGGAAGCGTGAGGCCCGCCATGTTCTCGACCACCCCGATCACGCGCTGACCGGTCTGGCGCGCGACGAGTCCGCTGCGGATGGCGACCTCGGCGGCGGCCGCCTGCGGGGTCGTCACCACGAGCACCTCGGCGTGCGGCAGCAGCTGTCCGATCGAGATGGCGATGTCGCCGGTGCCCGGCGGCATGTCGATCAGCAGGATGTCGAGGTCGCCGAAGTGCACGTCCGTGAGGAACTGCGACACGGTGCGGTGGAGCATGGGGCCGCGCCACGCGACCACTCCCTCGCCTTCGCGCAGGAACATCCCGATCGAGATGGTCTTCACGCCGTGCGCGACCGGCGGCAGCATGAGGTCGTCGATGCGGGTCGGCTGCGTGCCCGCGGGGATGCCGAGGAGTCCGGGGATCGAGAAGCCGTGCACGTCCGCGTCGACGAGACCGACCGCGAGGCCGAGGTCGGCGAGGGCGACGGCGAGATTCGCGGTGACGGTCGACTTGCCGACGCCGCCCTTGCCGCTGGAGACGAGGATCACGCGGGTCAGGGAGTCCGGGCCGAAGGGCATCTGGCGGGGCGCTCTGCCGCCGCGCAGCTTCTCGGTCAGTCGCTTGCGCTCCTCGGGTGTCATCACCCCGACCTCGACCTCGACGACGTCGATGCCGGGAACGGATGCCGCGGCACGGCGCACATCGGATTCGATCTTCGTCGCGGCCGGGCAGCCGACGATCGTCAGGACGATCCCGACGGTGGCGCTGCTGCCCTCCACGACGATGTCGCGCACCATGTCGAGGTCGCCGATCGGGCGTCGGAGTTCCGGATCGGATACCGCGGCGACCGCGCGCCGGACGTCATCGGCGGACGTCATGCGCGCGGGCGCCGCGGAGGCCTCGTCGCCACCGGACCCGTGGTCGGCGCGGAAGAGGCCGACGGGGCCTCGGGTTCGGCCTCGTGGTCGCCGAGGTCGGCGAGCAGCGCCTTGAGCTCCTGGCGCAGCACGTCGCGCGTGACGACCTGCGAGTTGCGCTCCTCGAGCGCCATGCGCAGCGCGACGATCTCGCGGGCGAGGTACTCGGTGTCGGCGAGGTTCCGCTCGGCGCGCTGACGGTCCTGCTCGATCTGCACCCGGTCGCGGTCGTCCTGCCGGTTCTGAGCGAGCAGGATCAGCGGGGCGGCGTACGAGGCCTGTAAAGAGAGCACGAGGGTCAGAGCGGTGAATCCGAGAGCGGCATCGTCGAACCGCAGGCTGGTGGGCGACATCGTGTTCCACACGATCCACAGGATGCAGAAGAGGCTGAGGATCAGGAGGAACGCGGGTGTGCCCATCGCGCGGGCCACCCATTCGGTGAATCGGCCGAAGCGGTCGCGCGAGGTCGGACGCTGACGGGTCGTGCCGCGCCCCAGCGGGGCGTCGAGGCGGGGGGAGCGGGCCATCAGCGCACCTCCGTGGTCGTGTCGTCCGACACCTCGTCGACGTCGTGCGTGCGCCAGTCGTCGGGCAGCAGGTAGTCGAGCACGTCGTCGACGCTGATCGCGCCGACGAGCCGGTGCGCAGCGTCCACCACGGGGAGCGAGACGAGGTCGTAGCTGGCCAGCAGACGGGCGACCTCGGCCGCGGATGCCGTGGCGGCCACCGGTTCGAGACTGTCGTCGACGATCGCGCCGAGGCGCTCGTGCGGCGGGTAGCGCAGCATCCGCTGGAAGTGCACGACGCCCAGGAGGCGGCCCGTCGGCGTCTCGAACGGCGGAAGGGTGACGAAGACCGCGGCCGCGAGGGCGGGGTGCAGCTCGTGACGGCGGATCAGCGCGAGCGCCTCGGCGACCGTCGCGTCGGCCGAGAGCACGATCGGCTCGGGCGTCATCAGCCCGCCGGCGGTGTCGGGGCCGTAGCGCAGCAGCATGCGCACGTCTTCGGCCTCCTCCGGCTCCATGAGCTCGAGGAGGTGCTCCAGACGGTTCGGGGGGAGCTGGGCGAGCAGGTCGGCCGCGTCGTCCGGTTCCATCTGGTCGAGGATGTCGGCGGCGCGCTCGTCGCCGAGCCGGTCGAGGATGTGCACCTGCTCGTCCTCGGGCATCTCCTCCATGGCGTCGGCGAGGCGGTCGTCGGACAGCTCCTCGGCGACCTCGATCATGCGCTGCTGCGGAAGATCGAGGAGCGTGTTGGCGAGGTCGGCCGCGTGCAGCTCGGAGTACGACGCCACCAGCTGCTCGGCGGACTGCGACTCCCCGGGCGCGCGCTGCTCGGTGACCTCGCTCCAGGCGGCGAACGTCGTCGACCCCTTGGCGAACGGCGAGGCGCTGGTCTTCGGCTTCCGGAGGAACAGCTGGCTGACGGCCCACTCCCCGAGTCGATTCGGCTCGATGGCGACGTCTTCGATGACGGCCGTGCCGCTGCCGTCGGCGAAACTGACACGGCGCCCCAGCATCTCGGCGAGGACGCGCACCTCGCCGGCGCGCGGCGAGAAGCGGCGCACGTTGATGAGGCCGGTGCTGATGACCTGACCGGAGCGGATCGAGGTGACCCGACCGATCGACAGGAAGACGTGTCGGCGGCCCGGGATCTCGACGACGAGGCCGATCACGCGCGGGGCCGCGGTACTTCGGTACACGATGACGACGTCCCGGACCTTGCCGAGCCGGTCGCCGACGGGGTCGAAGACGGCGCAACCTGCCAGGCGCGCGGCGAATACCCGTTGTGTGCTCACTCATCCAGCGTAGTCCGCGCGGCCCCGCGCGTCCTCCGGATCGGCGCTCCGAGGATGCGCGCATCGAGGCGTGGGACAATGGGCGGATGAGCATGCTCAACCGTCCCGTGAACAGCACCGACACCGGCGAGAAGGTCGCGTCCACCCGTGACTACGCGACCGCGCAGAAGACCGTGTCGACGCTGATCGCCGCCGAGATCCCCGCCCGTGACATCGCGATCGTGGGCCAGGGCGTCCGCACGGTCGAGCGCATCACCGGTCGCCTCGGCTACGCGACGGCCGCGCGTTCCGGCGCGGTGAACGGCGTGCTCATCGGCCTCTTCCTCTCGGCGATCCTCGTGATCGGCAACCCCGAGGTCCCGATCCAGCTGTTCCTGGGCTTCGTGCTCATCGGTGTGGCGATCGGCATGATCCTCAGCCTCGTGACCTTCGCGATCGTCCGCCGCCGTCGCGACTTCGCCAGCGTGACGCAGCTGGCGGCCGACCACTATGAGGTCACGGTGCTGCCGGCGTCGCTCGTGAAGGCCCGTCAGGCGCTCGGGACCGCTCGCCAGGCGCCCGTTCGCCCGCCGGTCGATCTCGATGAGCCCCCGCGCTACGGCGAGCGGATCACTCCGGGCGCCCCGGCCCCGGCTCCCGTGCCGGCCGGCGACCCGGTGATCCCGCCGCGGCCGGCTGCGCCCGTCGCTCCCGGTGCCGACGCTCCGACCGCCCCCGAGGGCGCCGAGCCCGGCGACACGGAGCAGGGCAGGCCCGCGAAGCCGGGCGAGGGCGACGCTCCCGCCGCAGGTACGCCCGAGCCCGCCTGATGCTCGCGTCCGGACGCTCGTCGTTCGAGGTCGCCCTGCCCGCAGGGCCCGCGCAGGTCTCGGTCGAGCGCACCCAGGGCGAGCACGGCACGATCCTGATCGCCCACGGTGCGGGCGCCGGCATGGATCACCCGTTCCTCGCCGGGCTCTCCGCCGCGTTGACGGCGGCCGGATTCTCGACCGCGAGATTCAACTTCCCCTACGTGGAGCAGGGGCGACGGATGCCGGGTCCGGCCGCGCACGCGATCGCGACGTGGCGTGCCGCCGTCGCCGCGGAGCGGGAACTCGACCCGACGGCGCGGATCATCGCGGCAGGCAAATCGTACGGCGGACGGATGGCCTCGATGGCCGTGGCCGAGGGACTCGACGTCGACGCGCTCGTCTATCTCGGATATCCGTTGCACCCGCCGGGCGCCCCCGAGAAGCTGCGCGCCGAGCATCTGCCGGCGATCGCCGTGCCGCAGCTGTTCGTCGAGGGGTCCAACGACCCCTTCATCCAGCCGCTCACGCAGTTCGAGGAGGTCGTCGAGACCTGCCGGGATGCACGCGTCGCCTGGATCGACGGCGGAGGTCATAGTTTCGAGGTGAAGGGGCGCAAGCGTCCGGCATCCGATATCGGCGCCGGGCTCGCGCCCCTCCTCGTGGACTTCGCAGCTCGGATCTGAGTCCCGAGGGATCAGCTCTGGACGCGGGCGATCCAGGCCTCGATCTCGTCGGCCGTGCGGGGGATGCCGGCCGACAGGTTGACGGGGCCGTCCTCGGTCATGAGGATGTCGTCCTCGATGCGCACGCCGATCCCGCGGAGCTCGGCGGGGACGGTGAGGTCGTCGATCTGGAAGTACAGGCCGGGCTCGATCGTGAACACCATGCCCGGGGTGACGATGCCGTCGTAGTACATCTCGCGGCGGGCCTGAGCGCAGTCGTGCACGTCGATGCCGAGGTGGTGCGAGGTGCCGTGCACCATGTAGCGGCGGTGCTGGCCGCCGGCGTCGGCGTCGAGGGCCTCCTCGGCCGTGACGGGGAGCAGACCCCACTCCGCGACGCGAGCCGCGATCACGGTCATCGCCGCAGCGTGGATGTCGCGGAAGCGCACCCCGACCTTCGCCGCGGCGAAGGCGACGTCGGCCGCCTCGCGCACGGCTTCGTAGACACGGCGCTGCACGTCGGTGAACGTGCCGGAGACGGGCAGCGTCCGGGTGATGTCGGCGGTGTAGAGGCTGTCGGCCTCGACGCCGGCGTCGACGAGGATCAGGTCGCCGGGCACCACGGCGCCGTCGTTGCGAGTCCAGTGCAGGTAGCAGGCGTGGGGGCCGGAGGCGGCGATGGTGTCGTAGCCCTCTCCGTTGCCGTCCTCGCGCGCTCGGCGGTGGAACACGCCCTCGACGACGCGTTCGCCGCGCGCGTGTGCGACGGCGGAGGGGAGTTCGCGGATGATGTCGTCGAAGCCCGCGGCGGTGATCTCGACCGCGCGGCGCATCTCGGCGATCTCGAAGTCGTCCTTGATGAGGCGCAGCTCGGAGACCACGCGGGTCAGCGTCTCGTCGTCGTCGAGCACCAGCTCGCCCTCGGCCGGTGCGAACTCGGCCAGATGCGCGGTGGTGAGGGCGAGATCGGCGGCGACGCCGGCCAGCGAGGGGCGCGGTCCGATCCAGAACTCTCCGACGGTGGCGTCGGCGTAGAACTCGGTCGTGGTGCGGTCGGCGCGCTCGCGGAAGTACAGGGTGACGTCGTGGCCGTCGTCGGTCGGGTCGAAGACGAGCACCGAGTCGGGCTCGGTGTCGGATGCCCAGCCGGTGAGGTGCGCGAAGGCGGAGTGCGCGCGGAACACGTAGTCGGTGTCGTTGCTGCGCTGCTTGAGGGAGCCCGCCGGGATGACGAGGCGCTTGCCGGGGAACGCGGCCGAGAGCGCGGCGCGACGCACGGCGGCGTAGGGCGCCTGCTCACGCGCGGCGGGAAGCGTCTCGGGACGCTCGGCCCAGCCGGTCGAGATGGTGTCGAGGAAGCCCTGCGGGAACGGCTGCTTGCGATTCGTGTTGCTGTTCTCGACGACGGGTTCGGCGATCGTGTCGCGTTCTGCTGCGGTGCTCATCCGTCCAGTCTCTCACCCGGGGATGCGCGCCGCCTCTCAACCCGCAGGCTCGAGCTGCACCACGAGGGCCCGGTGATCGCTGCCACCGGCGTCGTCGAGCACGACCGAACCGGTGGGCGTCCAGTTCTGCGAGGCCATCACATGATCGATGGGAGCGCCCGCCAACGGGGGCAGCGAGCTGGGCCAGGTTCCGACGACCCCGTTGCCTGTGCGCGAAGCGACGTCGCGGCAGTACCCGATGTCGCCGCCCTCGATGCCGAGTCCGGCCATGTGGTCGATCGTCGCGTTGAAGTCGCCCGCGAGGATGAAATCCCCCGCGGGGCACTGGTCGGCGATCCACTGGAGATCGGACCGCCACTGCTGCATCTCCTCCACGCGGGGCGCCACGGCGTGCACAGCGACGACCGTCGGCCCGCTCCCGTCGACCGGCATCAGTACGACGCTGGGCACCGAACCGGTGTTGCTCGTGCCGTCCTGCGAGGACTCGATGACCGAGTACTCCCCGAGGTCGGGGGAGACCAGGACGGTCGTCTGCCAGGACTGCGGCCCATCGGGAACATCGGGGCGGAACTGCACGTGGTGCACCCACATCGGATGACCCTGCTCGCGCAGCATGAGCGCGATGCGTTCGCCCACGGCCTCGGTCGTCTCGGGCAGCGCGACGATGTCGGCTCCCTGGTCGAGGATCTCCTGGGCGATCTGGTCGGCCGACACCGCCTCGCCGGCGGTGTTCCAGGTCAGGACGCGCACGCTCGTCTCCGCCTTGTCGGGGAGGGCCGCCGTGCCGAATCCGCGGGTCGCTCCGATGATGCCGGTCGCTCCGGCTCCGAGCAGTGCGACGATGAGGATCGAGGCGGCGAAGCCGCGCAACGGGCGGGCGAGCAGGAGCAGCAGCGCGAGGAGCGCGATCACGACGAAGACGCCCAGCACCACGCCACGCGCCGCGACGACCTGGGCGAAGGGATAGGTCTGCTCCAACCGGAAGAACTGCGGCCACACCACGACCGCCGTGGCGGCGGCGAACAGCACGGTGATCAGGATTCCGAGGAGGCGAAACATCCCCTCCAGCCTAGGAGCGCCGCCTGTGAAGTCCCTGCCGCGACAGGCGGGACTCGCCTCCGGTGCGTCCGGCGTCCGCCCCGCTCGGTACGCTCGGAGGATGGCCCCTGAGCACTCCCGTCGATTCGTCGGTCCCGCCGACCTGCATCTGCACTCGAATCACTCCGACGGGACCGAGGCGCCGGCCGAGGTCGTGCGCCAGGCGCATGCGCACGGACTGCGCACGATCGCGCTCACCGACCACGACCGCACGACCGGCTGGGGGGAGGCGGCAGAGGCGACGGCGGCGCGGGGCATGACCTTCCTGCCGGGGATGGAGCTGTCGGCGAAGCACGAGTGGCGCAGCGTCCACGTGCTGGGCTACCTGTTCGACCCCGACGACGCGGCTCTGCGCGCGGAGACGGATCGCATCCGCGGCGACCGCATCGGCCGGGCCGAGCGGATCGTCCGCAGCATCGGCCGCGACTACGACCTGCACTGGGATGACGTGCTCGCCCAGACCACGCCGGACGCGACGGTCGGTCGCCCGCACATCGCGGATGCGCTCGTCGCACGAGGGATCGTCCGCGACCGCACCGAGGCGTTCGACGGCATCCTGCATCCGCGCGAGGGGTACTACGAGCCGCACTACGCGCCGGATCCCCTCACCGCCGTCCGGCTCATCACGGATGCCGGGGGAGTGGCGATCATCGCCCACCCCGTGACCTCCGGTCGCGACCGCATGATGCCGGTGTCGTTCCTCGAACGACTGATCGACGCGGGGCTCGGCGGCTTCGAGATCGACCACCGGGAGAACACCGAGGCGGGGAAGACCCTGCTGCGCGAACTCGCCGCGCGGCGCGATCTCATCGTGACCGGCTCCAGCGACTACCACGGCAGTGGCAAGCCCAACCGGCCGGGGGAGAACACCACGAGCGACGAGATGGTCGAGCGACTGATCGCGCGCGCCTCCGGTACCACACCGCGCTACCCCTGACGGAGCTTCCCGGCATACTGGCGGTCGACTCCCGGCGCTCTCGCCGTCGTCGTCGATACGCTCGCCCGATGCAACGCGCCACCTCGCTCGAGCGACGTATCGACGCGGCCGCTCACCGCCTTCTCCGCGATGCTCCGGCGAACGGCATCCGCGCGTTCCTCGTCGAATTCGCCGTCTTCGTGCTCAAGCAGGCGTGGGCGTGCATCTTCGGTGCGGCGCTCCTCGTCGTGATCGTCGCCGCGCGGCTCTGGTATCCCGATGACGCGGTCCTCGCCCGCAACGACGCCCTCACGATCGCCGCGGTGCTCATCCAGGTCGCGATGCTGGTGTTCCGGCTCGAGAGCGGACGCGAGCTGTGGGTGATCCTGCTCTTCCACGTCACCGGCACGGCCATGGAGCTGTTCAAGACGGACGTGGGTTCGTGGGCGTATGCCGCCGACGGCGTCCTCCGTATCGGCGGAGTGCCGCTGTTCAGCGGCTTCATGTACGCGGCGGTCGGCTCGTACATGGTGCGCGTGTACCGCCTGTTCGACCTCGGTTTCACGCGCTACCCGCGCAGATGGCTCACCGCGCTCGTCGCCGCGGCGATCTACGCGAACTTCTTCGCGCACCACTACTGGTGGGATGCGCGCTGGGTTCTGCTGATCGCCGTTCTGGTGCTCTGGCTGCCCACGGTCATGCACGCGCGGGTGTGGCGGCGCACGTTGCGCATCCCGCTTCTGCTGGCCTTCGCCGGCGTCGCGGTCTTCATCTACTTCGCCGAGAACATCGGCACACTGGCCGGTGCCTGGGCGTACCCGGATCAGGTCGACGGATGGCAACCCGTCTCGCCGAGCAAGCTCGTGTCGTGGTTCCTGCTCATGATCATCTCGGTGGTGCTCGTGACGTGGGTGTATCCGCCGAAGGCGCCGGTGCGGGACCGGCCCCGCACATGAAAGAGGGGCGGATGCCGCAGCATCCGCCCCTCTTTCGAAGACGTCTCAGGCGCCCGTGACCGGTGCCGCGCCCGCTCCGCCGGAACCTCCGCGACGACGGCGACGTCGGCGAGCCGGGGCGGGCTTTCCATCGTGGTGCTCCTTGCCCGCGCCGTCGTGCGTGCCGGCACCCTCGGCGCTGCGATCGGCGGCCGGGGCGCCGTCGCCGTCACCCGAGGCCGCCGGCGCCGCGCCGTCGGCGAACGTCGAGCCGACCGGGGTCGAACCCCCGCGACGGCGACGACGACGACGCGTGCCGCCCTCGTCGGTGCCCTCGGCAGCGGCATCCGCTGCGCGCTCGGGGCGCGGGGTGCGCGGGGGCCGGGTGGATTCGGCCTTCGGCGCCGAGACGAGACGGCCCTTCGTGCCGGCGGGGATGTCGAGGTCCTCGTACAGGTGCGGGCTCGAGGAGTACGTCTCGACGGGTTCGGGCTGACCGAACTCGAGGGCGCGGTTGATCAGCGCCCACTTGTGCAGGTCCTCCCAGTCGACGAACGTGACCGCGATACCGGTCTTGCCCGCGCGGCCCGTGCGGCCCGCGCGGTGCAGGTACGTCTTGTCCTCGTCCGGGATCGTGTGGTTGATTACGTGCGTGACGTCGTCGACGTCGATGCCGCGGGCGGCGACGTCGGTCGCGACCAGGACGTCCTTCTTGCCGGCCTTGAACGCCGCCATCGAGCGCTCGCGCTGGTCCTGTCCCATGTCGCCGTGCACACCGCCGACGTTGAAGCCGCGGTCGCTCAGCTCGTCGACCAGGCGCTGCGCCGCGCGCTTGGTGCGGGTGAAGATCACGGTCTTGCCGCGGCCCTCGGCCTGCAGGATGCGGGCGATGACCTCGTCCTTGTCGAGCGAGTGCGCCCGGTACACGAGGTGCTTGATGTTCGCCTGCGTGAGGCCCTCGTCGGGGTCGTTGGCGCGGATGTGGATCGGGTTCGTCATGAACCGACGGGCCAGCGCCACGATCGGGCCGGGCATCGTCGCCGAGAACAGCTGGGTGTGGCGCACGGCCGGCACCTTCTGGAAGATCTTCTCGATGTCGGCGAGGAATCCGAGGTCGAGCATCTTGTCGGCCTCGTCGAGCACGACCTCGGTCGCGTTCGACAGGTCGAGGAGGCGCTGGCCGGCGAGGTCGATGAGTCGACCGGGTGTGCCGACGACGATCTGCGCGCCGGCCTTGAGCTGATCGATCTGGCCCTCGTACGCCTTGCCGCCGTAGATGGCGACGACGCTGGTCGAGCGGTTGCTGGTGAGCAGATCGATGTCTTCGTAGACCTGCACCGCGAGCTCGCGGGTCGGCACGACGATGAGCGCCTTCACGCCGTGCTCGGGGTCGAGCCCGAGACGCTGGACGACGGGGATGCCGAAGCCGAAGGTCTTACCGGTTCCGGTCTTCGCCTGGCCGATGATGTCCTGGCCCGGCAGGCCGAGGGGGATGGTCTGCTCCTGGATGGGGAACGCGTCGACGATGCCCTTCGCCGCGAGTGCATCGACGATGTCCTGATCGATCCCGAGATCGGAGAAAGTAGTCACTGTATTCAGATTGCCTGTCCGGCGGTCGTGCTGAGGCCGCCACGTTAACGATCCACGCCGTCTCTTGTGCCACAGGCGCGGGCCCCGCTCCGACGGCGGGGACACGCCCAGCCTACCGGAGGGCGGACGAACGCCCGAGGAGGACCTCCGCCCCGGGTATTGTGATCGTCGTGGCGAACTCGGTAGGGAGACCTCGTGGTTAAGTGGTTCTGGCAGCGCGACGATGCGCCGCGACGCACTCTCGCCCTGCGCAGCCGGGGCGACCAGGGCGACGCGACCCGCGTCGACTTCGCCGATCTGGCGCCTGAGCTGCCGCGCTTCCTGGGGCAGGCCGCCTATCTGCAGCTGGGGTACTTCGAGACCCTCACCCGTCTCATCCGCGCGACACCGGAACTCGCCGAGAAGGAGGCTCTCTCCCGTGCGGCTGGCGCCGCCCTCACGAAGCATCGCGGCATCGTCGAGGTGATCGCCGAGCGCGGCGACGATCCCACCCGGTTGATGCTCCCGTTCCGCGAGAATCTCGACGCGTTCCGCCGGAAGACGATCGGCGCGCGGCCCCGCGAGACGCTCCTGGCCGTCTACATCACGGCCGGCATGCTCGACGATTTCTACCTCGCGCTCGCGTCCAGCTATGGCGAGACCGGGCGGCGGATCGCCGAGATTCTGCGCGAGGACGACGCCCGCCACGAGATCGTCTCGATCATCCAGGAGACGATCGAGAGCGACGAGGAGTGGCGCTCGCTGCTGTCGATGTGGGCGCGACGCCTGGTCGGCGACACGATCCTCGTCTGCCGCTCGGCCCTGAAGCCCGAGGTCTTCGTGGCATCGGACGACGAGCGCATCGAGCCGGTGTACACCGAACTGATGGGCGCCCACGCGCGACGCATGGATGCGATGGGGCTCGCGTCCTAGGCGCGCGGACCTAGATGCCGAGGGCCGCGGTCTTCGCCGCGTCCGAGCGACGACGGGCGGCGACCAGTGCGAGGGTCGCCGCCGCGGACACGGCCACACCGCCGAGGATGCTCGCGAGCCACAGCCACACGTTGTCCTCGCCGAGACCGGCCCACTGCAGGCCCGTGTAGAGCGCCGCGGTGACGACCGTCGCGATACCCGGGGTCAGCGCGACACCGCGGAGATCGCGGCCGTCGATGAGGAAGTGCGCGGCGATGCCCAGAGCGCAGGCGGCGACGAGAGCGAGGAGGATGTACATCGCGATCAGGCGACGAAGCCGACCCGACGCGATTCCTCGGTACCCAGCTCGATGTAGGCGAGGTTCGCGGTGGGGACGATGTAGGAGTTGCCCTTGACGTCGGAGAAGCTCAGGTGCGCGGTGCTCTGGTCGAGCGCTGCCGCGACCTGGGTGCGGATCTCTTCTGCTGCGGTGGCGGTCTCGAAGCTCAGCTCGCGGCCGGTGTTGATGATTCCGATGCGGATTTCCACGCGTACTCCTTGGAGTGTCAGGACGATGTCGTCGTCCGAGGTCTGCGCCAACTCTACCCCGCAGGTACGCCGCCGGATCGGCGCACGCGAGCGGTTTCGCCGTGAGCGCACACGCGCCCCACCCGCCGCGGGAGGCGATGTCGGCGCACGCCGCTAGCGTGGAGTGCATGACAGGGGATGCCGCGCAGAGAGCCGTGATCGACGCCGCGGCGACCGCATCCGGAGTCATCATCGGCGCGCCGGGAACGGGCAAGACGCGCACGTTGATCGAGCGCATCGGTCGGCTGCTCGATCAGGAGGGTCTGCGCCCGGAGGAGGTGCTGGCGCTCACGCCCAGCAGGCAGGCGGCGACGGCGCTCCGCGACCGGATCGGTGTGCGTGTGCGTCAGGCGACGCCGGGTCCTCTCGCGCGCTCCCTCGGATCGTTCGCCTTCCAGATCGTCCGGGGGGCGATGGTGCACGCGGGCTCCGAGCCACCGGCGCTGCTCACGGGTGCCGATCAGGACCGGATCATCGCCGAGCTCCTCGCCGGCGACGCCGAAGACGACGGCATCCGCTGGCCCGACGCGCTCAGCGCATCGGTGCGCGCGTCGAAGGGGTTCCGTTCCGAGCTGCGCGCACTCATCGCCGAGTGCACCGAGCTGGGTGTGCTCCCGCAGGAGCTGAAGGCATCCGGCGATCCGACCTGGTCGGCCGCCGCCGACTTCGTTCTCGAATACCGTTCGGTGCTCGACGCGTTGCGCTCGGCGCACCGCGATGCCGCGGACCTGCTGGGCGAGGCGAGCACGATCCTCCGTGACGCGTCTCCCGGCATGCTCGGCCCCCTGGCGCCCTTGCGCGTGGTGCTCATCGATGACGCGCAGGAGTTGACCCGCGGGGGCGTCGCCGTCGTCCAGGCGCTGCGTGGCCGAGGGGTCTCGGTCCTCGCGTTCGGCGATCCCGACATCTCCTCCGGTGCCTTCCGGGGAGCGAGCCCCGAATTGTTCGCCGACCTCGTATCGGCGCTCGGCACCGTGCACGTGCTCGACGGCGCCCACCGCCAGCACCCGGCACTCACCGCGCTCACCCGCACCGTCACGCAGGCGATCGGGGCGTCGGGGAGGGTCGAGCATCGGCGTGCACCGCAGACCGGCCCGATCGAGGGCGCGGATGCCGCCGTCACGTCGTTCCTCGCCCCGTCGCCGCACGAGGAGTTCGACCGGATCGCCGGCGTCATGCGCGAGTGGCACCTCATGCAGGGCATCGCCTGGGATCGCATGGCCGTGATCGCACATGACACGCGTCAGGTGACGCTGCTCGAGACCGAGCTCGCCGCGCGGGAGATCCCGACACGGGCCGCCGGAGTGCAGCGTCCGCTCGGCAGTGAGGGCGTCGTGCGCGACATCGTCGGGATCGTGCGCCTGGCACTCACCCCGGCAACCGAGCGCACGTCCGCAGAACTCGAGGAGGCCCTGCGCACGCCGTTCGGGGGGATGGACGCGATCGCCCTTCGTCGTCTGCGCGCACGGCTGCGGCACCTCGAACTCGAACAGGGCGGAGCCACGCCCGCTCGCGAACTCCTGCGCCGCGCGATGGCCGACCCGGAGCACTTCACGCTCATCGATGCCCCGGAGTCCCGCACGGCCCGGCGGTTCGCCGAGACGATCCAGGCGGTCTCCGCCGCCGCGCGAGCAGGCGAGACGATCCACGACCTGCTCTGGCGGATCTGGGAGCAGTCGCGGGCGATCGACGGCCGCCGCCTGCACATCGCGTGGCGAGAGGTGTCGTCGCAGCCCGGCGGGGCCGAGACCGCACGATCGCTCGACGCCCTCGTCTCGCTGTTCGACGCGGCCAAGCGCTTCGTCGAGCGCACACCGAACGAGCGCCCCGAGACGTTCGTCCGCGACATCCTCGACAGCGAGGTGCCCGAGGACTCCCTCTCGACGCCCGATCGACCGGGGCGGGTCACCCTGCTCACGCCGGCGACCGCGCTCGGCACCGAGTTCGACGCGGTCGTCGTGGCCGGTCTTCAAGACGGCGTCTGGCCGAACCTCCGGCTCCGGGGAGGGATGCTGCAGACGTGGCGTCTCCCCGATGCCGTGATGTCGATGCGCACCGGCGTCCCCCTCGCGACACCGGGCATCCTCGATCGTCGTCGCGGTGCGCTGCACGACGAGCTCCGCCTCTTCGTGCGAGCCATCTCGCGTGCGCGAGACCGGATTCTCGTGACCGCGGTCGACGACGACGACCAGAGCCCGAGCCCGTTCTTCGCGTTCCTGCCGACGCCCGACGCCCCGGAGGACCACGCATCCGCCGAGCACCCGCTCACCCTGCGCGGACTCGTGGCGCGCCACCGCCGCACGCTGACGACGGCGACCTCGGCGCAGACGCGTCGTCTCGCTGCGGAGCAACTCGCGATCCTCGCCGCCGAGGGCGTCGCCGGAGCGGATCCGCGGGAGTGGTACGGCGTCACGCCACCGAGCACCGACCGCCCCCTCCGGGACCTCGCCGTCGACGGCGCGCGGGTGTCGCCGTCGAAGATGGAGGCGTACGAGGAGTGCGGCTTGAACTGGGTCGTCTCGGCTCTCGGGGGCGACACGGTGATGCCGCCGACGGCGGGGATCGGAACGATCATCCACGAGGCGATGGAGAAGGTACCGGACGGCGATCTCGAGCAGATGCGGGCGATCGTCGCGGAGCACTGGCCCGAGTTGGACTTCGAGACCGAGTGGATCGGGCGCAAGGAGCGGCGTCGCGCCGACCTCTACGTCGATCGGCTGCACACGTACCTCGGCGACGTCCGACGCGACGGCGGGCGAGTCGTCGGCAGCGAGACGCGGTTCGACTTCGCCGTGTCCCTGCCCGATGACGACGGACTCCCGGTCGTGCACGACGTCGGTGACGGCAGAGGGGCGCGCGCGATCGTGAGCGGCTACATCGACCGCGTCGAGGCCTACCCTCCGGGGGCGGGGGAGCATCCCCCGGCGCGCGGGCGCGGGTGGATCGAGATGACCGCGGTCGGCGAGGGCGAGCGCGCGGTGGTCGTCGACCTCAAGACCGGACGCACCGACCCGGAGGCCGACGCGGGAGTCCGCGAGCACGCCCAGCTGGCGGCCTACCAGGTGGCGGTCCAGCAGGGGCTGATCGAGGGGGCCCCCGCCGAGGCGCTCGCCGGGGCGCGTCTCGTGATCGTCTCGAAGACCCTCGCCAAGAGCGAGTACCGCATCGCCCACCAGCACACGCTCGACGACACGGCGCGCGAGGCGTTCCTGCGTCGTGTGGCCGGTGCCGCCCGGGGAATGTCGGCGTCGAGTTTCACCGCGCAGGTCGAGTCGCACTGCGCCGACACGCAGCGCCGCATCCACCCCTGTCGGATCCACACCGTCCCGGCGGTGAGCGCGTGACCGGCTGGGGCGGCGGCCTCGGTCTGACGGCGACCGACGTCGCTGCGGCTCTCGGCCAGCCCTCGCCCACCCCCGCACAGCAGCAGGTGATCGAAGCCCCGCCGTCGCCCGCCCTCGTCGTCGCCGGAGCGGGCAGCGGGAAGACCGAGACGATGTCGGGGCGCGTGGTGTGGCTCGTCGCGAACGGTCATGTGCGACGCGACGAGATCCTCGGACTCACCTTCACCCGCAAGGCGGCGGGCGAGCTCGCCGAGCGCATTGGCCACCGTCTCGCTGTGATCGACGAGTTCGGTCGCCGCGGTCTGCTGCCGCATGTGCCCGAGATCGTGGCGTCGCACGCCCTCCGCCGGGTCGAGGAGGCAGCGGCGGGGCGTCAGCGCGACGTGGTGCGGGCGCATGTGCTCGACGAGCTCGCCGCCCGCTTCGGCACCGGCTGGGACCCGACCGCCCCGCGTGCGGCCGAGGAGCTGATGATCCGCCCGCGGGTGTCGACCTACAACGCCTTCGCCGACGGCATCGTGCGCGAGCATGCCGCTCGGATCGGACGCGACGCCGACGTCGCGATGCTCAGCCAGGCAGCGTCGTGGATGCTCGCGAGAGAGGTCGTGCTGCGCGCCGACCTCCCCGAGCTCGAGGGAATCGACTATGCGCTCGGCACCGTTATCGACGCGGTGCAGCGTCTCGCGGGGGAAGCACTCGACCACCGGGTCGACCTCGCCGAGGCCGAGCGTCTCGCGCGCGAGACGGCGTTCTCGTTCGAGCCGTACCGCGGCAACGGCGACGTCGAGAAGGCGGCCGCGAACCTCCTCAGCCTGCCGACCCTCGCCGCCCTGGTACGCGAGTACATCGCCGAGAAGGGTCGCCGCGGCGTGCTCGACTTCGCCGATCAGGTCGGTGGCGCCTACGACATCGTCGAGGCCGCTCCCGACGTGCGCGCCGAGCTGCGCGAGCAGCACCGCGTGGTCCTGCTCGACGAGTACCAGGACACCTCCGTCATCCAGACCCGTTTCCTCGCCGAGCTGTTCCACGACAGTGCGGTGATGGCCGTGGGTGACCCGCATCAGTCCATCTACGGCTGGCGCGGCGCGAGTGCCGACAACCTGTATGCGTTCTCGAGCGCCTTCGCGCGGGAACAGGCGGCGAAGACCTACAGCCTCATGACCAGCTGGCGCAACGACCGCGCGATCCTCGACATCGCCAACCGCGTCCTCGAGCCGCTGCAGCGCCCCGGACTCGACGTGCCCCCGCTCGAACCCCGCCCCGGCGCGGGCTCCGGAACCGTCGACCTGCGATTTCCGTTCACGGTCGACGACGAGGCCGCCGACGTCGCCCGCTGGTTCGTCCAGCGACGGGCCGCGCACGATGCGTCCGCCGCCGGCCGCCCGCACACCGGCGCGCTGCTGTTCCGGTCGAAACGTCACATGCAGACCTTCGCCGCCGCGCTCGCCGCGGAGGGCGTACCGCACCGGATCCTCGGACTCGGAGGGCTCCTGTCGACCCCCGAAGTGGTCGATGTCGTCTCGACCCTCCGCGTGGTCCACGACCCGACCGCGGGTTCGGCACTGATCCGCCTGCTCACGGGCCCGCGGTTCGGCGTCGGGGTGGCCGACATGGCCGCGCTCTACGATCTCGGCCGCACCCTCGCCGAACGCGACACCTCGATGATGCCGCTTCCCGAAGAGGTGCGTGTGCGACTGCGTTCGTCGCGCGGCGCCGACGAGGCGGTGTCGATCATCGATGCCGTTGACGTGGTGCGCGCCGTGCGCGACGACTATCGGCTGTTGGGCGGCTTCACCCCGGACGGGCGATCGCGCATCCGTGCGGCGGGGGAGATGCTCGAACGACTCCGACGCGCCTCGTCGCAGCCGCTGACCGAGTTGCTGCGCCTGATCGAACTCGAACTGCGCCTCGACATCGAACTGGCGGCGAACGAAACCCGGGGGCCGGCGCGGGTCGCCTCGACGCAACTCCGTGCGTTCTCCGACGAAGTGCGCGCCTTCCTCGCGGCCGATGATCGTGGCACGATCGGCAGCCTGCTCGCGTGGCTCGACAAGGCGGAGCGCACCGACGAGCTCATGCCACGGCCGGAGCCTCCCGAGCCGGGCGTGGTGCAGCTGCTGACGATCCACGGCTCGAAGGGGCTGGAGTGGGATGCCGTCGCGGTCGTCCGCCTCGTCGCCGATGAACTCCCCAGCCGAGTCTCCGACACCTCGGGCTGGTTCGGTTTCGGGGTCGTTCCGTTCGCGCTCCGCGGCGACCGCGACGCGCTACCGCGATTCGAATGGGATCCCGAAGCGGCGGTCGACGGCGAGCCCGACCCGAAGAAGCTCCAGGCACTGGCGCAAGCGTCGCTGTCGGGCGGGGCGACCAAGGCCAATCCCCAGGGTGGTGCGATCAAGCGCTTCAAAGACGCGTACCGCGCCTATCAGCAGCAGGAGGAGCGCCGGCTCGCCTACGTGGCAGTCACACGGGCGCGCACCGACCTGCTTCTCAGCGGTGCGCACTGGGCGGGGCAGAAGGCTCCCCGCACGCCGAGCCCCTTCTTGCTCGAGGCGATCGACGTCCTGGAGCACGAGCCCATCGAGCCGGTCGATCCCGACGAGAACCCGTACGACGGGCCGGGAGCGACGATCTCGTGGCCGCTGGATCCGCTCGGTGCCCGCCGTCCGCTCGTCGAAACGGCGGCGGAGATGGTCGCGGGGGCCCTCGCGCGACCGGAGGCGCTGATCCCCTCCGAAGAGCTCGAGCGTCTCCTCGCAGAGCGCGCCGCGCGTCTGCGTGGCATCGACGCAGCAGCGCCGACCCGCGTGCCCGCCTCACGTTTCAAGGACTACGTCACCGACTACGGCGGGACGGTCTCGGCGATCATCCGCCCGATGCCGGAGCGTCCGTACCGGCAGACCCGCCTCGGCACGCTCTTCCACGCCTGGGTCGAGCATCGGTCATCGATCGTGGGAGTCGGTGCCCGCGTCGACGAGGCGCTCTGGGAGATCGACGAAGACGAGGTGGGCGGCGAGATCGGGCCGGCTCCGGGAGAGGGGACCGGTGAAGCGGCGGATGCCGCCGACCTCGCCATCCTGCAGGCGACGTTCGAGCGCAGCGAGTGGGGGGCTCTCCAGCCGATCGCCGTCGAGATCGAGATCGACTTCGCGCTCGGGGCCGGGCTCGCGGATGCCACCGCCGACCTCGCCGACGAGTCCGACGACGCGCACATCGTGATCTGCAAGCTCGATGCCGTCTACCGCCGCGACGATCGTGGGGGCAGGATCGAGATCGTCGACTGGAAGACGGGCAAGCCGCCGAAGGGCGACGCCGAACGGGAGGAGCGGATGCTGCAGCTGGCGCTGTACCGCCTCGCGTATCACCGCCGGTTCGGGGTTCCGCTCGAGGAGATCGACGTGGCGCTGTACTACGTCGCCGACGACCTCGTCATCCGCGGAGACCGGGTCTACTCCGAGTCGGAGCTCTTCCAGCGCTGGAGCGCAGCGCGCGCCGCGCGCTGAGCTTCGTCGTCATCGCCTTCCTCGGCATCCGCGTCGTGATCGGCATCCGTCGGCGCGGTGAAGATGTCGCCGACACCGGTGAGGTCCTCGGTCTCGACGTCGACCATCGCGGCGCGACGGGCCGCTTCGGAGCTGTCGGTCGGCGACGCGTCCTCGTCCGATTCCTGCGCCCAGAGGTCGTCGGGGTTGTAGGCATCGGTCTGCATCGAGGTGTCGATCAGTGCCGCAGCCTCCGCGGGAACCCGGTCGAGCGCATCGAGGGCCGAGTCGACGCCCTCGTTCCGTGCGGCGACGACGGCGAGGTCATCCGCTCGGAGGCCCTCGGCGAGAGCCTCGAGAAGGGCAGCGGCATCGTCGACGATGTCGGGGCGGTGCAGCGAATCGCCGTGCACCAGCCAGCGCGCGAACTCGAGTTCGGCGAGCATCCGTGCACGCACCTCGATCGCGCCGTCCGGCGAACGCTCCGATGACCGCGCGTAGGCGGCCTGCACGTCGGGCGCCGCATCGGGCGCGGCCGACAACCAGGCGAGGTCGACGGCCGGGTCGCCGACCGAGAGGCCGTGCCAGTTCAGCAGTCCGGTGACCCGAGGACCGCGCTCATCGTCGTCCTCGAGCAGGAAGGAGGTCGACTGCACGCCGTTCAGGGTCACCGTCGACTCGAAGCGCCACAGCTCGTCATCGGCGACGGCATCCCGCCAGCGCGCCGTCAGCCGGGCGGGGACGCGGCCTGTGGACGCCGCATCGTCGACCAGACGCCGAATGTCCTCACGGCTCTCCTCGGCCGAGCGCGAGACGAGACCGGCGCTCCGGACGATCGAGACGGGCAGGCCGTGCACGGCTGCAATCGCCGCTCCCATCGATTCGGCCGTGCCGCGTCCCGCCGGCACGTGGGCGGCCTCGACCTGGAAACCGGGGAGGAGCTCGGTGACGAGGGCGCGACCATCGCCGACGCGGGTCTCGCCCACGTATTCGGGCGCGCGGAAGGGGAGGATCGCTCGCGCACCGGCCGTCAGAGCGCGCAGCGCGAGGGACTCGGCGGCGAGCTCACGGGCGGTCTCGTCGTCGTCCGCGACGCGGATCGCGAGCTCGCGCCCGTCGGCCAGCGAGGCGACCGCGGAATCGAAACGTGCGTCACCGTCTGCGCTCAGCGTGCGAGTACCCGTGACCTCCGCGCCGGGCAGTGCCGCCGTCACGGCCGCGGCTAGAGTGAAAGGTGAGCGTCCCATGCCCTAAGGGTAGGTCGGCTCAGGGGCGGTCCCGCCTCCGCCACGCCCGTGAGAGAGGGAGTCGATCACCCATGCACCGCCCAACCCTCGACCGCGCGGCCGAGCTCCGCGAGGAATCCGGCGTCGTCGATCGTCTGCGCGGCGAGGCGTCGACACGCGTGATCGTCGTCCGCGACGGCCGGGTGCGCGTGGCCGATGATCGGCTGGTCCGCGTCGCGCCGACCGAGCCCGTCGATGCCACATGGGCGCTCCTCGGTCGTGACGAGTCCGGAATTCCGCTGTTGCTTGCGGCCCTTCCGGCCGAGAGCGCATCGATCGACGCGGCCCCCGACGAGACGTGGCTCGGGCTGCGTGATCTCGGAGCGCGGCTCCCGGCGCACGAGAGCGAGATCCTCATCGAGGCGTTGGCGCTCGCCGCCTGGCTGCGCGATGCACCGTTCTGCCCGGCCTGCGGTGGAGGAACCGAGATCCGTCAGGCGGGATGGTCGCGTCGCTGTCTGGTCTGCGGGCGCGAGCACTTCCCGCGCACCGATCCCGCGGTGATCGTGGCGGTCGAGAGCCGCGACGGGGAACGCCTGCTGCTCGGCGCGAACGCGAACTGGGGCGGCCGGATGTACTCGTGCTTCGCAGGATTCGTCGAGGCCGGTGAATCGCTCGAGTCGACCGTCCACCGCGAGCTCGCCGAGGAATCGGGGGTGCGTCTCTCCGGGCTGCGCTACGTGTCCTCGCAGGCCTGGCCGTTCCCGCGCTCTCTGATGGTCGGCTTCCGCGCGGTCGTCGACGTCGAGGCGGATGCCCGCGCCGATGGCGAAGAGATCATCGATGTGCGCTGGTTCACCCGTGCGGAGATCACCTCCTCCCTGGAGGGCGAGGGGCCCGTGGGGCTTCCCGGGCACGCATCGATCGCTCGCGCGCTCATCCTGGACTGGCTCGAGGCCGGCGCGTGAGCGCCCTCGACGCACTCGACGAGCGGCAACGGCAGGCGGCATCCGTGCTCCGCGGGCCTGTCGCGGTGCTGGCGGGCGCCGGTACCGGCAAGACGCGCGTGATCACCCACCGGATCGCGCACGGCGTCGACACCGGCGCCTACTCGCCCGCGCGGGTCATGGCGGTGACGTTCACGGCGAAGGCCGCGGGGGAGTTGCGCGGGCGCCTGCGGGCCCTCGGGGTCGAGGGCGTCGCCGCCCGCACTTTCCACGCCGCCGCCCTCGCGCAGCTCAACTTCTTCTGGCCGACGCTCGCCGGGCAGCCCGCGCCGTCGATCATCGACAACAAGGTGCGGATGCTGGGGCAGGTCGCCGACGCGATCCGCCTGCGTCCCAGCACCGCGACCCTGCGGGACATCGCGTCCGAGATCGAATGGCGCAAGGTCTCCATGCTCTCGATCGAGCAGCACGCGGCTCTGGGGCGATCGGTCTCCGGCGTCGATGCAACGCAGCTCGCCGAACTGCAGCGCGGGTACGAGGCGCTCAAGGACGAGCGGAATCAGCTCGATTTCGAGGACGTTCTCCTGGCGTGCGCCGGAATGCTCGAGGCCGAGCCGCGGGTCGCCGCATCCGTGCACGAGCAGTACCGCCACTTCACGGTCGACGAGTTCCAGGACGTCTCGCCGTTGCAGAACCGCCTGCTCGAACTCTGGATCGGTGACCGGCACGACATCTGCGTGGTCGGCGACGCCAGCCAGACGATCTACTCCTTCGCCGGCGCCGAGCAGCGTTTCCTCCTCGAGTTCGAGCGCCGCCATCCCGATGCGACCGTCGTGCGGCTCGAGACGAACTACCGCTCGCAGGCCCCCATCCTCTCCGCCGCGAACGCGCTCATGAAGGGGCGCCCCGGCGCGCTGGAGCTCACGCCCGCCCGCGAGCAGTTCGCGACCGAGCCGCCCACCGTCACCGCCTACGACAGCGAGCGCGATGAGGCGGAGGGCATCGCCGCAGCCATCTCGGCGCAGATCGCCGAGGGCATCTCTCCCGCCGACATCGCGGTGCTCTACCGAGCCCACGCCCAATCGGCCGCGCTGCAGCAGGCGCTCGCCGCGGAGGGCATCGCGACCACGGTTCTGGGTGGCACCCGCTTCTTCTCGATGCCCGAGGTGCGTCAGGCGATCCTCGCGATCCGTGCTGCGGCCGTCGCCCCGGTGGAGCAGGGGTTCGTCCCGGCGGTGCAGCGTGTTCTGCGCGAGCTCGGACTCACCGAGGAACCGCCGGCGGCTGGCGGAGCGCAGCGCGACGGCTGGGAGGCCCGTCGTGCGATCCTCCGTCTCGCCGAGGAAGCCGGGCCCGACGCCACGTTGCGCTCCTTCGGCGATGAGCTCATGGCCCGGGCGAAGGACCAGCACGAGCCGACCATGCGCACCGTCACGCTCTCGACCCTGCATGCCGCGAAGGGTCTGGAGTGGTTGCACGTGCACCTCGCCGGATGGGCGGAGGGGGCATTGCCGATCTCCTACGCGACGAGCTTCGAATCGATCGACGAAGAGCGCCGCCTGGCGTACGTCGGCGTCACGCGAGCCGCGCGAACGCTGTCTCTGTCGTGGTCGCGCTCGGCGGGACGAGGCGAACGGGCTCCCTCGCGGTTCCTGGCCGAGATCGGGACGACGGGACGCGGCACAGGCATCCTTCGTGAGACCTCACCGCTCGCGAGTCGCGGGACCCGTCCGCGCTGAGCCGGACGATCTCGCTCTCCGCCGAGGGTGTGGCGGCGAGGAGGCGCGCGGCGATCGTTCCGGCGCCCGCGATGAGCGCGGCGCTCACGCGCCCGGGGTCGCGAGCCACGAGCTGCGTGTGCAGCCGGGGCCACGCCGGGTCGCGGTCGCGGGCATGGAGATCCCGGCAGGTGAGGCACGGGGTGACGCCGGGGACGACCATCGGCCCGATCGTCACCTGATCGCGACCGACGGCGACGGGCAGGTGCGTCACGTCGTCGCGGAGGTACGTCGCCAGCTGCGTGGCCGCCGCGCTACCGGCGACGAGCACCACGGCCGCATCGGACGGGGAACCGTGTTCTCCGATCGGAACACCCTCGTCGGCGAGGCTCTCCCGCAAGCGATGCTCGGTGCGCGCATCGGTCACACCGAGACGCTCGACCCAGGCCGCGCGCGGGACGGGCGAGTCGTCCTCGAGGAGGTGCTCCAGCCGCGCGAGCAGGGCGCGCGCCTCGTCGCGCGGGGCCCCGAGTCCATGCGCGATCACATCGAAGGAGGCCCGGCGGAACCCGGAACTCATCCGCGAGAGCAGGAGCTCCACCCATGCGGCCTCGGCGTCGATGTGCAGATCGCCGTCGAGTCCGAGCTGCAGCGTGCGCTCGTCGCGCCAGAGCAGCGGGAGGGAGGGGGCGAGGCGCGTGAGTGTCGTCGGCGTGAGCGGAGGCATCCACCGATTCTGGACACTCCACGTCCCTCGTGGGGTGCCGCACGGACATCCGTGGACAACACGACTGCTCCTCTCCGGTGGGGAGGAGCAGTCGTGGCTCAGACCGGTCGGTCGCCCTCGGGGCGGTCTTCCGGCTCGTCTCCATCCGAGGGATCTCCATCCGGTTCGCCGTCGGCGTCGCCCGAGAAGTCGTCGCCGTCGAGCAGGCGGGCCAGCGCCTCGTCGAACTCGTCGGCGACCGGCTGCTCGCCCCGCGCCGTCGCCTGCAGGCGAGCGACGAGGGCCGTCGGGTCGTCGATGTCATCGGCGGTCGGCATCAGGTCGGGATAGTCCCAGAGCGCGTCTCGCGCGGCGATGCCCACGGCATCCGTGACCTGCTGCCACATCGCGGCGGCCTCGCGCATGCGGCGCGGGCGCAGCTTCAGACCGACGAGAGCTCCGAGGGCATCCTCGGCGGGCCCGCCGACCGCCCGCCGACGACGTGCCGCCTCCGCGAGCCGTGCACCGTCGGGGAGGCGCGAGGTCGCCTGCGTGGTGACGACGTCGACCCAGCCGTCGATCGTCGCGATGAGGTTCTCGAGCCGTGTCAGGGCCTCGCGCTGCGCCTCGGTCTGCGTCGGCAGCAGGGCGCCGCCTTCGATCGCGGCCCGCAGTTCCTCGGGGTTGGAAGGGTCGAGACGGCTCGCCACGTCTTCGAGCGCATCGACGTCGACCGTGACGCCGCGTGCGAAGTCGGTGATCTGAGCCATCACGTGCAGGTGCAGCCACTTGGCGTGCCGGTACAGGCGGGCGTAGGCGAGCTCGCGCGCCGCGAGGTAGAGGGCGATCTGGTCGTCGGGGATCTCGAGTCCCTCTCCGAAGGCCGAGAGGTTCTGCGGGATGATCGCGGCGGTGCCGGCGGGGAGCACCGGGATGCCGACGTCTCCGCCCGAGACGACCTCGAGCGAGAGGTTGCCGAGAACCTGGCCGAACTGCGCGGCGAAGACCGAACCGCCGAGCCCTCGCATGAGCTTTCCCGCTCCCTGCACGACGTCGCGCATCTCCTCGGGGACCTGCGTGTCGAGTGCACTGGTGAGCGCATCGGCGATGCTGGTCGAGACGGGGCCCGCGATCTCCTTCCACACGGGGAGGGTCTTCTCGACCCATTCGCCACGGGTCATCGCGACCGGCGACTGGGCGAGGTCGGAGATCGTGGTCGCCTCGCCGAGCCAGAGCCCGGCCAGGGCGAACGCGTCGACGAGCGACGTGCGCGAGCCGTCGGTGATGCCCTGCCCGTCTCGGTTCGCGATATGCAGCGCCTGACGGAGCGCGTTCTCCCAGGCGTCGCCGCCGAAGGCTCCCTGCAGCTGCGACATGATCGTCTGCATCATCGCGGGGTCGAGCGTCAGTCCGTCCATGCCCTCGAACGCCCCGCGCAGCGCTTCGGGGTCGATGTCGCCACCCTGGCCTGCGAGCATCCGTCGCAGGAACTCCTGGAAGTCCTCGGGTGTCGGGTCGTTGTCTGCCATGTCGATCGCCCTCTCAGCACGCCTATAGCCGTGCCATCTACGCTAGTCACAGGTTCATGCGAGCGAACCCGATGCGGGCAGATCCCTGTACGCCGCTCGCGAACGACGGAGGATGCTGTGGAACGAACGCGGCCTGTGAAGCTCGGACTCGGCGTCTGGGCGCTGCTCGTCGCACTCGTGGCGCTGGTCGTCCTCACCTTCCTCCCCACCCCCTACGTGATCCAGCGGCCGGGTCCCGTCTACGACACCCTCGGCACAGCCGCGGGCGCGGACGGCGAGAAGGTGCCGCTCATCAGCATCGAGGGCGCCGAGACCTTCGAGACCGGCGGCACGCTCGATCTGACCACCGTCCAGGTCGTCGGCAACCGCGAGCGCACCCCCAGCTGGTTCGAACTCGCCCTCGCGTGGACCGACTCGTCTCGCGCCGTCGTGCCGCTCGACTCCGTGTTCCCGGAAGGCGTGACCACCGAGCAGCGCGACGAGCGCAACGCGACACTGATGGTCGACTCGCAGCACGAGGCGACCGCCGCGGCGCTCAGTGAGCTCGGCTACGACACCGGGGCCGAGGTCGTCGTCGTCGAGGCCGTCGAGGACTCTCCGGCCGAGGGCATCCTCGAACCCGACGACGTGATCACCGCGATCGACGGTGACCCCGTGGTGTCGGCGAAGCAGCTGCGCTCGCGCATCCAGGACATCGGGGGAGCGGAGATCGACTTCACGGTCCTGCGCGACGGCGAGGAGCAGGACCTCTCGATCACCCCGCAGGAGTACACCGAGGGTGACACCACCACGTGGCTGATCGGCATCACCCTCCGCACCGACTACGACTTCCCGATCGATGTGACGATCCAGCTCGACAACGTCGGCGGCCCCAGCGCGGGGATGATGTTCGCGCTCGGGATCGTCGATCAGCTCACTCCGGGCGAGCTCAACGGCGGCGAGAACGTCGCCGGCACCGGCACGATCGAGGCCGACGGCACGGTCGGCCCCATCGGCGGCATCCGTCAGAAGCTGTACGGCGCACGTGATGCGGGGGCCGAGTTCTTCCTCGCTCCGGCATCGAACTGCGACGAGGTCGTGGGCCACGTGCCCGAAGGGTTGCAGGTCATCCGCACCGCGACGCTCGAGGAATCGCTCGACGCTCTCGAGGTCATCGCCGATGGCGGAGACGTCTCGGCGCTGCCCACCTGCACCGCGTCGTGACCTCGCCGTGACCGGGATGACAGCCGCAGCCCAGTAACGCGTGCCTAGGATGGGGGTGTGACCTCGACCTCAGCTCCGAACCCGGCCACTCCTCGAACCTCCCGACGCATATTCGGCATCTCGCTGGTGATCATCGCCGCATTGATCGCGGTGTTCTTCGTCTTCGCGTCGCTCTACACCGAATTCCTCTGGTTCGATCAGGTGGGCTTCACCGGTGTGCTCACGACCCAGTGGATCGCCACCGCCGTGATGTTCGTCATCGGCTTCCTCGGGATGGCGGTGCCGCTGTTCGTCGTGATCCAGCTGGCCTACCGCCTTCGCCCGGTCTACGTGCGTCTGAGCTCGCAGCTCGACCGCTACCAGGAGGTCATCGAGCCCCTGCGTCGCCTCGCCATGTGGGGCATGCCGATCTTTTTCGGTCTGTTCGCCGGCTTCTCTGCCGCCGGGCAGTGGAAGACGGTGTGGCTCTGGGCCAACGGCGTCGCGACGAGTGATGTCGACCCGCAGTTCGGCATCGACACCGGCTTCTACATGTTCGCGATGCCGTTCTACTCGATCGCGCTCGCCTTCATCTCGGCCGTGCTGCTGCTCTCGCTCCTGGTCACGGCGCTCGTGTCGTACCTGTACGGGTCGGTGCGCATCGGCCAGGGTGAACTGCGCATCTCCAAGGCAGCGCGCATCCAGCTCGCCGTCATCGCGGGTCTCTACATCCTCGTTCAAGCGGTCAGCCTGTGGCTCGACCGCTACAAGACGCTGGTCACCCCCGATGACCGCATCACGGGTGCCGCCTACACGGGTGTCAACGCCACGATCCCCGGTCTCGCGATCCTGGCGATCATCGCCGCACTCGTCGCGGTCCTCTTCTTCGTCACGGCCGTGATCGGACGCTGGCGCTTCCCGCTCGCCGCGACCGCACTGCTGATCGTCGCCTCGCTGGTCGTCGGCGTCGGATACCCGTGGGTCGTCACGACCTTCCAGGTCAAGCCGAACCAGAACGCCTACCAGGCCGAGTACTACCAGCGGAACATCGACGGCACGAAGGAGGCGTACGGGGTGGCGAACCTCGAGACGACCACGTTCGAGGCCGAGACGGATGCCGAAGCCGGTCAGCTGCGCGCCGATGCCGACACCACGGCCTCGATCCGCATCATGGACCCGAAGGTCATCAGCCCCACGGTGCGACAGCTCGAGCAGTACCGCGCGTACTACCAGTTCGAGGAGACGCTCGACGTCGACCGCTACGAGATCGACGGCGAGATGCAGGACACGGTCGTGGCCGTCCGCGATCTCGACATCACGAAGCTCGGCGAGGGCGACAACTGGAACAACCGCGTCGCCGTCTACACGCACGGCTACGGCCTCGTCGCCGCCGCGGGAAACCAGCGTACGAGCGACGGCGAGCCGGTCTTCCTCGAGCGCGGCATCCCGTCGTCGGGCTTCCTGACCGACCGCGAGAACTTCGAGCCCCGCGTCTACTTCGGCGAGAACTCGCCCGAGTACTCGATCGTGGGGGCACCGGAGGGCTCCGACCCGGTCGAGATCGACTACCCGCGCGGCAAGGACGGAGCGAGCGAGACGAAGACGACGTTCGACGGCGAGGGTGGCCCCGCCATCGGCGACACGTTCACGAAGCTCCTCTACGCGCTCAAGTTCCAGTCCGAGCAGATCCTCTTCTCGAATCTCGTGAACGAGGACTCGCAGATCCTCTACGACCGCGACCCGAAGACGCGCGTGGGGAAGGTCGCGCCGTACCTCGAGCTCGACAGCGACCCGTACCCCAGCGTGGTCGACGGCCGCATCGTCTGGATCGTCGACGGCTACACGACCAGCTCGACGTACCCCTACGCGACGAGCGTGAGCCTCTCCGACGCGATCACCGACTCGAACACGCGGGCGCCGAGCCTCGCGATCGACGAGATCAACTACATCCGCAACTCGGTCAAGGCGACCGTCGATGCGTACGACGGCACCGTCACGCTCTACGCGTGGGACGCCGAGGACCCGATCCTCAAGACGTGGCAGAAGGTCTACCCGTCGACGGTCAAGCCGATCAGCGACATGTCGGGCGAGCTCATGAGTCATGTCCGGTACCCGACCGACCTGTTCAAGGTGCAGCGCGACATCCTCGGGATCTACCACATCGACACCGCCGGGTCCTTCGCCCAGCAGGACAACCGCTGGCAGACCCCGAACGACCCGCGCAGCGACGCGATGCTGCAGCCGCCGTACTACCTGACCATGCAGATGCCGGGGCAGGACAGCGCGAGGTTCTCGATGTTCTCGACGTTCATCCCGGCGTCGCAGGGCGCCGGCAGCAGCCGAGACGTGCTGATGGGGTATCTCGCAGTGGATTCGGATGCCGGTGCCGAGGCCGGTGTGAAGGCGGAGGGCTACGGCCAACTGCGCATGCTGGAGATCAACGACGACACGACGGTGCCGGGTCCGGGTCAGGTGCAGAACACCTACAACTCGGACACGGCGGTCGTCCCGCAGCTCAACCTGCTGCAGCAGGGAGAGTCGGAGGTCATCTACGGCAACCTGCTGACCCTCCCCGTGGGTGGCGGTCTCCTCTACGTGCAGCCCGTGTACGTGCAGTCGTCCGAGGGCACGCAGCTCCCGCGTCTGCAGAAGGTTCTCGTGGCCTTCGGTGACAGGGTCGCGTTCGAGAACACACTGACCGAGGCGTTGGATTCGCTGTTCGGCGGTGATTCCGGTGCGACCGGAGGAGATGACGAGGTCGAACCGGTCGATCCCTCCGAGGTCGACCCCGACACGGGTGAGGTGCCGACCACCGAGCCGACCGAGCCCACGACGCCGACCGGCGAGCAGGCTGCCGCCCTCGCCGACGCGCGCCAGGCGCTCCTCGACCGCGACACCGCTCTGAAGGCCGGTGACCTCGAGAAGTTCGGTGAGGCCGACAAGCGTCTCACCGAGGCCGTGCAGAAGCTCCTCGACATGGAGTCCGCGGGGGAGTGATCCTCGGATCGTGCTGACGAATGCCGCATCCTTCGGGGTGCGGCATTCGTCGTTTGCGGGGACGGTCGATCGTGCTGGCGACCTCCCGGGCATAGCGAAAGGCCCCTGATCCGGATTTCTCCTGATCAGGGGCCTTTCGTGTGTCGCATTCTCGTTGCGGGGACAGGATTTGAACCTGCGACCTCCGGGTTATGAGCCCGGCGAGCTACCGAACTGCTCCACCCCGCGGCACGTTGAATAGCCTAACACGACGATCGGGAGTGCGCGAATCGAGGCGTCCTCCGCGAGGATGCGCGAGGATGAGGGCATGTCCGTGAGCCCCGCCGTTCCCGTCGCCGTCTGCCAGTTCGCGCCCACCGATTCCCGGGAGGGCAATCGCGAGCGCATCGCGGAACTCGTGGCGGATGCCGCGGCGCGGGGCGCGCGCCTGATCGTGCTGCCCGAGTACTCGAGTTACTTCGTGAACCCGATGGACGAGACCCTCGCGGCCCATGCGGAGACTCTGGAGGGCGAGTTCGTGCAGACGCTCACCGCGCTGGCGGGGGAGTACGCGGTCGTGATCGTCGCCGGGCTCGTCGAGCAGTCGGACGACCCCCGGCGCGTCCGGAACACGGTGGTCGCCGTCCGTGGCGACGGCCTTCTGGCCGTCTACCGAAAGCAGCACCTCTACGACGCCTTCGGCCAGACCGAGTCGGACTGGGTCGAGCCGGGAGTCATCGGTGAGGCGGCGACATTCGAGATCGCCGGTCTGCGCTTCGGTCTGATGACCTGCTATGATCTGCGCTTCCCCGAGGTCGCCCGCACTCTCGTCGACGCCGATGCTGATGTCCTCGTGGTGCCCGCCGAGTGGGTGCGCGGCCCGCTCAAGGAGCATCACTGGACCACCTTGCTCGCCGCGCGGGCGATCGAGAACACGGTCTACGTCGTCTCCGCCGACCACCCCGCGCCGATCGGTGTGGGCCATTCGCAGATCATCGATCCGCAGGGAGTGGTGCTCGCCGGTGTCGGCAGCGCCGAGGGGATCGCCGTCGCGCCCGTCGAACGGGCCGTCATCGATCGGGTCCGCGAGACGAACCCGTCGCTGCGGGTGCGCCGGTACGCCGTCGTCCCGCGCTGACCCGCGAGCTCCCGCAGGGCGACGGAGAGCGAGTCAGCCCCGCAGACGCGCCAGGCGCGAGACGGCCTCGTCGATGACCGAGACCTTCTTGCAGGCGGCGAAGCGCACGATGCCCGCGTACTCCGGGTCGGCGCGGTGCGCCGGGGGCAGGAAAGCCGCCAGGGGAATCGCCCCGACGCCGAAGCGCTCGGGCAGGGTGCGGCAGAACTCCGCGCCGTCGGCCCCGCCGACCGCCGTGGCGTCGGCGAGGGTGAAGTACCCGCCCTGCGGGGCGAAGACGGTGAAACCCGCGGCCTGCAGCCCGGCACCGAGCACATCGTGCTTGTGGGCGAGCGTCGCCGCGGCATCCGAGAAGAAGGCGTCTCCCAGGCGGAGCCCGACCGCGACGGCGGGCTGGAAGGGCGCGGCCCCGACATAGGTGAGGAATTGCTTCACGGTGAGCACGGCGGTGATCAGCGCGGCAGGACCGTGGATCCAGCCGACCTTCCACCCGGTGGCCGAGAAGGTCTTGCCCGCCGAGGAGATCGTCAGTGTGCGCTCCGCCGCGCCGGGCAGCGTGGCGACGGGGAGGTGCCGGGCACGGAACGCCAGGTGCTCATAGACCTCGTCGGTCACGATGAGCGCGTCGTGCCTCTCGGCGAGGCGAACGATCTCGGTCAGCACGTCGGTGCCGAACACCGTTCCGGTCGGGTTGTGCGGATCGTTCACGAGGATGATCCGGGTGCGGTCGGTGACGGCATCCGCCAACCGGTCGAGGTCCGGCTGGAAGTCCGGCACGCGCAGCGGCACGGTGCGCAGTGTGCCGCCGGCGAGCGACACCGCGGCCGCGTAGGAGTCGTAGTACGGCTCGAAGACGACGACTTCGTCCTCGGGGCCGTCGATCAGGGCGAGGAGCGTCGCCGTGAGAGCCTCGGTCGCTCCGACCGTGACGAGCACCTCGGTGTCGGGATCGACGTCGAGGCCGTAGAAGCGCTTCTGGTGCTCGGCGATCGCGAGCCGGAGATCCGCGGTGCCGCGGCCGGGTGGGTACTGGTTCACCCCGTCTGCGATCGCCTGCCTGGCGGCTTCGAGCACCTCGGCCGGACCGTCCTCGTCGGGGAACCCCTGCCCGAGATTGATCGCTCCCGTCGAGGCCGCGAGGGCCGACATCTCTGCGAAAATGGTGGGCGCGACGGCCCCGTCGGGCGAGAGCAGGCCCGCGCCCGCCGCTGTGCGCCGCCATGCACCGGTGATGACACTCATGAAGAACAGGCTATGGCCATAAGGGAAACTCACCTTCGCCATATGAAACGCACAGACTCGGAGAGCACTCTGAAGGGGCGTTGTTGAAGGAGCACACACCATGAACGAAGACAACACCCCCGACCACTCGGCACCCGACGTGCCGTCCACCGAGGCAGCAGAGGTCGCCGACCGTTCGGCGCCGCAGGCCGCCGCTGAGATCCCCGCCGCGCCGGCCGCAGAGCCCGCCGCCCCGGTGGCCGCCGAGTCCGCTCCCGCGCCGCAGCCGACCACGGGTCACCAGGTGCCTTCGACGTTCGCGTCGCCCGCTCCCGCACCCTCGATCGCTCCGGTCACCGCGTCTCCGTTCGCGGGCTCGACGGCGACGTCACAGGGCGCCGCATTCGGACTCCACTCCGGCTCCGCCCACGCCCAGCCCACGGTACCCCTGGGCGGCACCGCGCCGCTCGGCCTCGGTGACGCACCGGCCGATCCGAACGCGAAGACCAAGGAGGCCAAGCCGCGCGGCGGCGTGCGTCTCGCGGCCATCGTGGTCGCCGCCGCGCTCGTCGGAGGTGTCGCCGGCTTCGGCGGCGGCGCCATCTGGAACGCCGTCGGCACCACGCCCTCGACCGGCGTGGCGGAGGGTCCGCAGACGGTCACGGTCAACAATCCCGGCTCCGTGAACGAGACCACGGCCGTCGCCACCAAGGCGCTGCCGTCGGTGGTCACGATCGAGGTCGCCGGCTCCAGCGAGGCCGGCAGCGGCTCGGGCGTCATCATCAGCGACGACGGCTACGTGCTCACCAACACGCACGTCGTGACGCTGGGCGGTGCCGTGGCCGACCCCACGATCCGCGTGACGACCTCCGACGGTCGCATCTACTCCGCGACCGTCGTGGGGACGGACCCGATCTACGATCTCGCGGTCATCAAGCTCACGGATGCCACCGACCTCACGCCCATCGAGTTCGCCGACTCGTCGGAGCTGAACGTCGGCGACACGGCCGTGGCGCTCGGCGCGCCCCTCGGGCTGTCGAACTCGGTCACCACCGGCATCGTCAGTGCGCTGAACCGCAGCATCCAGATCGCGTCGTCCGCCCTGCCGGACTCGTCGAGCGAGGATGCCCCGCAGGAACAGGCGCCCGAGGACGGTCAGCAGGACGGCCAGCAGGGTCCGTTCCAGTTCGATCTGCCGGGCAACGGCCAGCAGCAGACGTCGGAGTCGATCTCGATCGCCGTGATCCAGACCGACGCCGCGATCAACCACGGAAACTCCGGCGGCGCGCTCGTCGACAGCAAGGGCGAGCTGATCGGCATCAACGTCGCGATCGCCAGCTCCGGATCGTCGGAGGAGTCCGGGTCGATCGGTCTCGGCTTCTCGATCCCGTCGAACATCGCCCAGCGCGTGTCCGAAGAGATCATCGCCGACGGTGCGGCCACCCACGGCCTGCTCGGCGCATCGGTGCAGGACGCGGCATCGGTGCAGGATGCCGATGTCGCCGGTGCCTACATCGCCGATGTGACCAGCGGGGGAGCGGCGGCAGCCGGCGGCCTCAAGGCCGACGACATCGTCACCGCCTTCAACGGCGTGCCGATCACGAGTGCCAGCGACCTCACGGCTCAGGTGCGCGCCGCGGCCGGTGGCAGCGACGCGAAGGTGACCTACATCCGCGGCGGCAAGGAATACCAGATCGAGGTGACGCTCGGCGAACTCGCCGGCTGATCCCGCCGCCCACAGAAGGACGCCACCTCCGCGATAGGCTCGCGAGGTGGCGTCCTTCTCTTTCGGGTCCGGCAATGCGGCCAAGCTGCTGAGGATCCCGCTCTCCCTCGCAGGGCGCCTCGGCACGCTCGTCGTGCCGCGTGGCGACCGGTGGGTGTTCGGATGCGGCGCCGGGATCGGCGACGGGGCGCTCGCTCTCCATCGTCACGCCACCGCGCTGGGCCACGAGGCCGTCTGGCTGACCCGCTCCCAGCGGGAGGACGACGAGGCGGCGGCGCTCGGCATCCGCACGCTCCGCCGATCGAGCATCCGGGGCTGGTGGGCGACCGCACGCGCCGGGGTCCTCGTCGTCACGCACGGTCTCGGCGACATCAACCGGTATGCCGACGGCGGCGGTTTCATCGTGCAGCTCTGGCACGGCATCCCCCTCAAACGCATCGGACTCGATTCACCCGCGACGACGCAGGTTCCGAACCTCCCGGGAGCCGGGATCCTGCGGCGAGCCGTCGCGATCCTCTATCGGGCGGCCGCGCAGAGGATCCGCGTACTCCCGGCCGCCTCCGACCGCTCGCGCGGGCGCCTGGAGTCGGCGTTCGGACTGCCGAGCGACCGCGTCGTCGTCACCGGTGAGCCGCGCGTGGACGTGCTGTCGGAGGGATCGCCGGAGGAGCGCCGCGTGCGAGCATCCGCCCGACTGCGCACGGCGCTCGAGGGCCTTCCCGAACCGTCGCGCGTGGTGCTGTACGCGCCCACCTGGCGTGACGGGGCAGCGGACCCCGCCGTTCCCTCGGCCGACGACTGGGTGCGGATCATCCGAGTGCTCGAGGAGTGCGACGCGACCCTGGTCATTCGATCGCATCCGCTCGGTGAGGGAGGGTACGTCCCGCCCCTGCCCAGTCGTCGGGTGCGCATGCTCGGCTCCTCCGTACTCGCCGACGTGACCCCCGTGCTGCCGGCCGTCGACGTGCTGATCACCGACTACTCGTCGCTCGCCTACGACGTCGGGCTCCTGGCGATGCCTGTGCTCTACCTCGCGCCCGACGCGGAGGAGTACGCGCGCTCGCGCGGCTTCTACGGTCGCTTCCGCGATGTCGCGGGAGCGGATGCCGCATCCTCCTGGCCCGATGTGCTGGAGCAGCTCCAGGGGCTGCTGTCCGACGAGGCGGCGTTCACGGAGCGGTCCGTCCGTTCCGCTACGCTCAGCGCGGAGATGCACGCCTTCCGCGACGGCCGAAACACCGAACGGGTCTACGGCGCGATCCGCGCGCGGGGAGTCCGCGCACCGAAGGGAGCAGTATGACAACGGCCCGGATCGATGAGTCGGCGCAGACGCTGATCATCGCAGGAACCGGACCGCGCCCGGCGCACGCCGAGCTGGTCGGCCCGCGCGCGCGCGTCGACGCTCGGCTGTCGGGCGGGGGGAAGAGCTGGAAGGCTGAGTTCGCGCTGCAGGCCGCCCGGTGGGGCGGCCCCGCACTCCCGCTTCCCGCCGGTCGGTACCGCCTGACGGTCGACGGCACGGCATTGGAGGGCATCGACGTCGCTCCGGTGCTGCTGCCCGGGCTCCGCGTCACGGTCGCCGGGGATGCCGTGCACATCGCCGCACCGGTCGATCCCATCTACGAGACCGCCGAGGGGCAGGCCACGCTCGAGGAGCGCTACGTCGCCCAGGCCGGCGGCACCGAGAACGCAGTGTTCTTCGAGAGCTTCTACGGCCGGAGCGTCGGATGCAATCCGCAGGCGATCGACCGCGAGATCGCGAAGCGCGCCCCCGACGTCCGTCGCTACTGGAGCGTGGTGGACTTCTCGGTCCCCGTGCCGGAGGGGGCGATCGCCGTGGTCGAGGGAAGCCCGGAGTGGTGGCACGCTCGGGGAGCGGCGCGCCTGCTCGTCGTGAACGACTGGCTGCGCCGGAGATTCGCCCGTAAGCCCGGCCAGAAGGTGCTGCAGACGTGGCACGGGACTCCGCTCAAGCGGCTCGCGCTGCATCGTCCGGGCTTCGACCCGCGACGGATGGCGGCCGTCGTCAAGGAGTCGCGGCGCTGGGACGTGCTGCTCGCGCAGAACACCTACGCCGAGCGCATCCTCAAGAAGGCGTATGCGTTCTTCGGGCGTCCGATCTGGGTCGAGGGATATCCGCGCAACGACGCGCTCACGACGACCGATCCGGCCGTGATCCGCGCGGCGCTCGGCATCGGAGCCGACGAGCGCGTGCTGCTGTACGCGCCGACCTGGCGCGACGACCGCTCCGAGATGGTCGACTTCATCGATGCCGAGAGGCTGGCCGAGCAGACCGACGCGGTCGTGCTGGTGCGCGGGCACTCGCGCACGCTCGATTCCGGACGCGACCACGCGGGGGCGCGCGTGATCGACGTGACCGGCTATCCCGAGACGGCTCAGCTGCTCCTCGTGGCCGACGCCCTCATCACCGACTACTCGTCGGTGATGTTCGACTTCAGCGTCACCGGCAAGCCGATGTATTTCCTCGTGCCCGACATCGGGCACTATCGCGGTACTCTGCGCGGGTTCTACTTCGATCTCGACGCCCGGGCTCCCGGGCCGCTCGTGGGGAGTCAGGACGAACTCGTGCGCGCACTCGCCGCGCCCGATCACGAGCAGGTGTACGCCGAACGCTACGACGCGTGGCGGCGTCAGTTCAACGCGCGCGACGACGGGCGAGCGGCTGAGCGCGTCGTCGACCGCATCCTCGACCAGGGTTTCCTGACGGCCTGACCGGCCGCGGCAGGTCCTGGCCGAGACGCGTCAGGGCAACGGGGTGTTGCGGGTGCCGAGGCGAGAGGCATCGACGGTGTCCCCGGCTCCGCGCAGCACGCCGCCGAGGAACCCCCAGCCCCAGGCGAGGTGCATCGTCGGCAGCACGAGCAGCGTCCAGAGCCGCTGTCGGACGCCGCCCCCGCCCGGTGCGGCGGCGACGGCCACGACGAGCAGGGCGTACGCCGCGAGCGGGGCGTAGACGATCGAGGCGATCAGCGAGGCGAGACCGCTGAGCACTCCGGTGAGCTGCAGGATGCCGACGATCACCGCGACGATCGTGAGCAGCACCAGAACCGGAGGGGCGAAGAAACGGATGCCGTTGCGCCGCCCGAATCGTCGCACGAGCTCTCCGCGCCAGGCGCCGGTGGCTCGGAACTGGCGCGCCAGGCGCACCCAGCTCTCGCGCGGCCAGTACGTGACCGCGAGAGTGGGATCGAACCAGACCCGATGCCCGGCCTGGCGGATGCGGAGGTTGAGCTCCCAGTCCTCGCCGCGCCGGATCGTCTCGTCGAAGAGACCGACCTCGTCGAGGACCTCTCGGCGCATCACGCCGAGGTAGGCGGATTCCGCCTCGCCCTCGTGCGCGCCGCCGTGATAGGCGCCGCCGCCGAGGCCGACGGGGGAGTTGTAGAGACGGGCGACGGCCTTCTGGAACGGTGCGCGTCCCTCGGCGTGCATCACGCCGCCGACGTTGGACGCACCCGTGCGTTCGAGGGTCTGCATGGCTCGGGCGGCGTAGCCGGGGGAGAGCTCGGAGTGCGCGTCGACGCGGATCACGGTCGAGTACCGGCCCGCGCGGATCGCCGCGTTCAGACCCACCGGGATGTGTGCGGCGGGGTTGTCGACGAGGCGGATGCGCTCGTCGTCGGCAGCCAGCCGGTTCGCGATCTCGGTCGTGCCGTCGGTCGAAGGGCCGAGGGCGAGGATCAGCTCGACGGGAACGTCGAGATCCTGGGCGAGGACCGACTGCACAGCGTGCTCCAGGTACCCGCGTTCGTTCAGCACGGGCATGACGAAGGAGACCCCGACGGGCGGCGCGTGCGAATCGTCCTGCTGCATCCGTCGATCATGTCATGGGGCGTCGGACGTTCGCTGATCGAGACCTCGGGCCTGTTCCCGGCTCGGTATCCTGGAGGGATGGGTGCATTCTCCGACGCGAAGAAGGCGTACCGTCTGCTGAAGCGGGCGGTCGCCTCGAGGACGGCCGTGCAGCGCGTGCGCCGCCGCCTCGCGGTCAGCGAGCAGTTCCCCGAAGGGCACTTCAAGATCGGGGTCTACTTCGCCGACGGTGCGGTGAACATGTACCAGATGCGCCAGTGGTACCGGCCGCTCGCCGAGTTGTCGAAGCGCTGGCCGGTCGTCGTGCTCGCGCGGCAGGCGACGGGAGCCGAGAAGCTGCTCGCCGAAGACGCCCCTCCGGTCGCGTTCGTTCCGACTGTGCGCGATCTCGAGAAGTTCGTCGCGCAGCACGACATCCGCATCGTGCTGTACGTCAACCAGAACACCCGCAATTTCCAGATGTTCCGCTACGGACGCCGCTGGCACGTGTTCATCAACCACGGCGAGTCCGACAAGATGTACATGACCACCAACCAGTACAAGGCGTACGACTACGCGATGGTGGCCGGCCAGGCGGCGCGCGACCGTCTCTCGCGCACTCTCTGGGCCTACGACGTCGATCGGCGCACCATCGAGATCGGCCGGCCGCAGGCCGATCACTATTCCGGTGAGCTCCCCTACACCCCGGACGACCGCACTGTCGTCCTCTATGCGCCCACCTGGGAGGGCGACCGGCCGAGCGCGCACTACGGGTCGATCGCCACGCACGGCGAGCGGCTGGTGTCGGCGCTGCTGGCGACCGGATCGCACCGCGTCATCTACCGACCGCACCCGCGCAGCGGTGTCGTCGACCACGACTACGGAGCGGCGCATCGTCGGATCATCGCCGCGATCGCCGCGGCGAATGCCACGGACCCGCGCGCTCAGCACGTGTACGACGACGGCCCCGAGCTCGGGTGGCAGCTGTCGGCCGCCGACGTGGCCGTCGTCGACATCTCGGCGATGGTCTACGACCGCCTCGCCTCGGGCAAGCCCCTGATGATCACGCGCCCGGCCGACGAGCGCGCCTCGATCGACACGACGGGCTATCTCTCGGACTGCGAGTGGCTGACCGCGGATGCCGCCGCCGACATCGTGTCGGAGGTCGAGCGGGTCCGTGCCGACGATGCGGCGATCGCGCGTCTGCGCATGTGGGTGCAGCACTACTTCGGCGACACGACTCCGGGCGCCGCGACGGCCAAGTTCCACGCGGGCATCGAACAGCTCATGGCCAAGTGGGATGACTGGGAGGCGCACGAGATGGGTGCCCTCCGGCCGGATCTCGACGACGACGACGAAGAGGGTGACGAGGAGGAGATCTGACCATGGATCTTCCGCTCGCGCGAGAGGTCGCCCCCCGGATCGAGTACGTGCCGACGTCGGCATCCACGAACGCCGATCTGCGGCTGCTGGCCGACGATCCGCTCGGCTGGCCGCACCTGTCGACACTGGTCACCCGGAACCAGACCGCCGGCCGCGGGCGGCTGGATCGCCTCTGGACGGCTCCCGACGGGGCGGCGCTGGCGATCTCGGTCGTCGTGCGCGTCTCGGTGGAGCCGGCGCTCCGCGGGTGGATCCCCCTGATCGCGGGGATCGCGATGGCGGATGCCGTCGCCGCACAGCTCCCCGCGCATGCGGTGGGCGTGAAATGGCCGAACGATGTACTCGTCGACGAGCGAAAGATCTGCGGCATCCTCGCGGAAGCGACGGCAGACGCGATCATCGTCGGCGCCGGCGTCAACACGGCGATGACGGCGGAACAGCTGCCCGTCCCCAGCGCGACCTCCTTCGCCGTGCTGGGCGCCGCGGTCGATGAGGATCGGCTGCTCGCCGACTACCTCCGGGGTCTCGACGCGCACCTCGTGGCGCTCGCCCATGCCGACGACGCGGTCTCCAGCGGCCTGTACGCCGTGGCGACGGAGCGGATCACGACTCTCGGTCGTGCCGTGCGGGTGTCGTTGCCGGGGGAGCGGACGCTCGAGGGCATCGCGCGCGAGCTCGACCGCGAGGGACGTCTCGTGGTGCGCCGCGGCCGGGAGGACCACCCGATCTCCGCCGGCGACGTCGTGCACGTGCGCCCTCTCGCGGACTGACACGCCGCCCGCCCGCGCGTCGATGTCGGAGATCCCGGGCACAATGGTGGGGTGACGCACCCTGTGACGCTCAGCGGTCGGCCGATGATGCCGCCGCCCGGCGCGCCGTCTGAGGAGCGCCTCATCGCACGCTTCCGCGGTCATGCGCGTCGACTCTTCTGGTCGGCGCTCGTCCTGGTGGCCACCTTCGGGGCGACCGCCTACTTCTACGACAACCTCCCGGCGCCGTTCGAGAATTGGATGCTGCTGTCCGCCGCGGGCGGGGCGGTACTGCTGCTCGTCGTGATTCCGTTCACCGTGTGGCTCGCACGTTCCACGACGGTGACGACCCGGCGGGTGATCGTCCACGCAGGTGTGGGCGCGCGCAACCGCCGTGAGATGTCGCACGCTCGCGGGTACACGATCGGAGTGCGCCGCGGCCCGCTGCAGCGCGTGTGGGGCGCGGGTACGATCACGCTCTCGAACGGTGTCGACGCTCCGCTGCGACTGGTCAACGTGCCGAACGTCACTCTCGTGCACGAGACTCTGGCCGATCAGATCGAGGTCAGTCAGATCCTCGCCCACCGCGACGCACAGAGCGGCACCGAGGGCTTCATCTCCGCGTGACGGGCGCTGGCACCGCCGTGCGCTTGGGCTCCTGGGATGTCATCCGCACCGACGGTGATGCGCGAGAATGGTCGAGACGAAAGGGAGACGGCACATGGCTTTGCGTGTGGGCGTGATCGGCGGCGGACAGCTGGCTCGGATGATGATCGCTCCGGCGGTCGAACTGGGGCTCGATCTCCGAGTGCTCGCCGAGGGCGAGGGGATGTCGGCCCAGCTCGCCGCGACCGCCGTCGGCGACTATCACGACCTCGAGACCGTGCGCGCCTTCGTCGCCGACGTCGACGTCGTCACCTTCGATCATGAGCACGTCCCGCAGGAGATCCTGCGCGCCCTCGTCGCTGACGGTGTGGCCGTGCACCCGGGACCCGACGCCCTGCAGTTCGCCCAGGACAAACTGGTCATGCGCGCGCGCCTCGCGGACCTCGGAGTACCCCAGCCCGACTGGGCGGCGGTCGCCTCCGAGCAGGAGCTGCAGTCCTTCCTCGACGCCCACGACGGCCAGGGCGTCGTCAAGACCCCGCGCGGCGGGTACGACGGCAAGGGTGTGCGCGTCGTCGGTGCGGCGAGCGATGCACGCGACTGGTTCGCGGCCGTGCCCGCGGGCGAGGCGCTGCTGGTCGAGGAGCTCGTCCCCTTCGTGCGCGAGCTCGCACAGCAGGTGGCACGCCGCCCGAGCGGTGAGATCGCGGCCTATCCCGTCGTCGAGACCGTGCAGCGCGATGGCGTCTGCGCCGAGGTGATCGCGCCGGCACCGGCGGCCGCCGGGCGCCTCGCCGAGGTGGCCGAGAGCATCGGCGTCCGCATCGCCGAGGGCCTCGGCGTCACCGGGATGCTCGCCGTCGAACTGTTCGAGACCGACGATGAGCGCATCCTCGTGAACGAGCTGGCCATGCGCCCCCACAACAGTGGCCACTGGAGCCAGGACGGCGCCGTCACCGGCCAGTTCGAGCAGCATCTGCGCGCCGTGGCGGATCTTCCCCTCGGCAGCACGGCACCGCGCGCGCCGTGGTCGGTCATGGTCAACATCCTCGGAGGTCCCGCCGAGGGAGGGCTCGGGGACCGTTTCGCGAGCGCGATGGTCGCGCACCCGGAGGCGAAGATCCACACCTACGGCAAGGATCCGCGGCCCGGACGCAAGGTCGGGCACGTGAACGTCTCATCGAGCGACCTCGACGACGCGGTGTACGTGGCGCGCGCCGCGGCCGCGCATTTCGCCTGATTCGCCGGACGAGGGTGCCCGTCGGCCGCGTGCCGTGGGGGCAATCTCCAGCACCAGACCGTAGCCTGTTGTGGTGACCGAGCCACTGCACTCTTCCGCCGCGCCCCTGGTCGGCGTCGTCATGGGATCCGACTCTGATTGGCGCGTCATGAGCGACGCGTCCCAGGCACTCACCGACTTCGGCATCGCGCACGAGGTCGAGGTGGTCTCGGCGCACCGCACGCCCGACAAACTGATGAGCTATGCTCGCGAGGCTCGTGCCCGCGGCATGCGTGTCATCATCGCCGGGGCCGGCGGCGCGGCCCATCTGCCGGGCATGCTCGCCTCGATGACGCCTTTGCCCGTCGTCGGTGTGCCGGTGCCGCTCGCCTACCTCGACGGAATGGATTCCCTGCTGTCGATCGTGCAGATGCCCGCGGGCATCCCCGTCGCCACCGTGTCGATCGGGGGAGCGCGGAACGCCGGTCTGCTCGCCGCGCGGATCCTCGCGACCGCCGATGAGGCTCTCGCCGACCGCGTCGAGGACTACGCGCGCGAGCTCGAGGCCCAGGTCGAGGCCAAGAACGAACGGCTGAAGGACTCCCTGTGACCCTCGCGCCGCCGCGGGCGGGTGGGCGGCCGCTGATCGAGACCCGGCCGATGCGGCATCCGGACTCCGCCGACGCGGGGGCGATGGCGAAGCGCGGCTGGTGGCTGGTCGCGCTGAACGTGCTGATCCCCGGTTCCGCTCAGATCGTCGCGGGCAACCGCCGATTGGGACGCATCGGTCTGCGGGCGACCCTGCTCGCCTGGTTCCTCGTCATCGTCACGGCGGGTCTGGCGCTCTTCGCGCGCCCGGTGCTGCTGTGGTTGACCGTGGGCGCGGGGTGGTTCTCCGCTCTCGTTCTCACACTCGTGCAGATCCTCCTCGTCGTGTATGTGGTGCTCTGGGTCGTGCTGACCTTCGACGTGCTCCGCATGGTGCGACTGGTGAAGGTGCCTACGGCATCGCGATTCGCGATCCCCGTCGTCGCACTGATCCTGCTCGGTCTCGTCGGTGGGGGAGCAGCCTATGCAGCGACGGTCGTAGGATCGACCCGCAACACCATCAGCTCGATCTTCGGGCAGAGCGGGCCGAGTCTGCCGCCCGACGACGGCTACTACAACATCCTGCTGCTCGGCGCCGACAGCGGCGACGGTCGCGACTCCATGCGCTTCGACAGCATCTCGGTGGTCTCCGTCAACGCCGACACGGGCGCGGTGACGATCACCGGCATCCCGCGCGAGCTGCCGAATGCCCCGTTCAGCGAGGGCAGCCCGATGCAGGAGCTCTACCCGAACGGCTTCGAGGGCCATGGTTCATCGACCTGCGGCTGGAACGGCTGGATGAACCACGTCCGCAATGCGGCAGAGGTGTGCCGCGATGACAACGGCACGGGGCTCTACCCCGACGCGCAGGCGCAGGGCTCCGAGCCCGGTATCGAAGCGACGAAGGATGCCGCGGAAGGCGTACTGGGGATCAAGATCCCCTATTACGTCTTCGTCGACATGCACGGCTTCGCTGATCTGGTCGACGCGCTCGGTGGTGTCGATATCACGGTGACGGAGCGTCTACCGAAGGGCGGCCCGCCCGAGGGGTGGCACGGGACGGATGTGAACGAGTGGGCGATCGGCTGGATCGAGCCCGGCGCGCAGCACATGGACGGCGACACGGCGCAGTGGTACGCGCGCTCGCGGTACACGACGAGCGATTGGGATCGCATGAAGCGCCAGCGCGAACTGCAGGCGGCGATCCTCGCGCAGTTCACTCCGCAGACCGTTCTGACCCGGTTCAATGAGGTGGCGGCGGCGGGTACGGCGCTGATCAGCACGGATCTTCCGCAGGACAAGCTTCCGGAGTTCTTCGATCTGATGATGAAGGCCAAGGAACTGCCGGTGAACACGATCGAGCTCACCCCGGAGCAGGGCGTCGACGAGTTCCAGCCGGACTACTCTCACATCCACGAGATGATCCAGCAGGCGCTTCACCCGCCGACGCCGACGCCGAGTCCCGCACCCTGACGGAGGTCACGGCGGAAGCGCCGCACCGGGGCATGAATGTGCCCACGGCCTCCTCGGGAGAGTGTGGAAGAGGCCGTGGGCTTCCGGTGTGTCACCGGATTCGCCAGACGACGGTGATCGGAGGGGGAGGGATCACCGTCGTCCAGTCGACCGCCGCACGAGACGACGATCGGATCTAGGCGCGCTTGCGGCGGGTGGCTCCGATGACCACGAGACCGCCGCCGACAGCGAGTGCCGCAGCACCGCCGCCGATCATCCACGGCGAGATGCTTCCGCCGGTGAGCGCGAGTTCGATGGAGCCGTCGCCCGTGAGCGGCAGTTCGGTGCCGGCAGCCGCGACGCTCGGGTCGTGGGCGCAGCTCGACGTGCCGCTGACCGTGATCACGGCGGTGTACTGGCCGATGCCGGCGACCGACGCCGCACGAGCCGCGGCGTTGGCGCCCGCGCCCGTGAACGTGATCGCATACGCTCCGGAACCGCCGGACGGCGGGCGGAACGAGACCGTGAGACTACCGTCGGCAGCGGCGGTGTTGCCCGAGATCTCGGCCTCTTCGGCACGGAGGCCGGAGACGGAGACGCCCACGACCTCGGAGGGCTGGAACGATCCGGCCTCGAAGACGATGGTCGAGACGTCGCAGATGTCGATGATCGGGTCGTTGACCGTCACACTCGGCTTTTCGGCATAGGAGTCGGACGACGCCGCCGAGGCGGCGGTCGGCGCGGCGAGAATGATGACGCCGGCGGCAAGGCTGAGAGCAGCCAGTTTCTTCAGCATGATGTTTCCCCAGAATTTCACGCGGAATCACATCCGGATACACCCCTGCATCCGACTGTGTGGGCCCTTCCTGCCCCCACGGCAGGTTTTTAGAGCCCAGATATTCCCCAGTGAGATGACGGTACCCCATCCCGGGGAGAAAGTCACGACGTGCAGCGCAGTTCTTCGTGTGTCACCCTCGGCGCATCGATCGTGGGGGTCTGCACGACCGAGTCGATGCGCTCTCCTGCGCCCTCGCCCTGGAATTGCACGGTGACGGTGGTGGATTCGCCCGGCGTCAGGAGAACATCGTGCTGCACGACCGAGCGCGTCCCGAGGAGTGCGGTCTGCACGGGTTCCTCGACGTCGTCGCGGTCGGCGCGCGACAGCGTCGCGCCCTCCGGGCCGTAGATCGCGAGCAGTGTCCGGGAGCTACCCGGGGCCACACCGAAGTTCCCGCCACCGGTCACGTACGGGGGAAGAGCGGTCGCCGCGTCCACCGGCGCGTCGTTCGTCCACGTCACGCTCACCTGCGTCGTCGGCGTGCCCGCGCAGCTGCCGATCGCCGTGGAGACCGTGGCGTGCGCGTAGAAGTCCATCTTTCCGCCGGTGGTGTCGTTGATCAGGACGCCCACGTGCGTTCCTGCATCCGTGTCGATCGGGAGGGTGCCTCCCACGGTCGAGGCGGCGAGGACGCTCTGCTCGTCCTCGTGCGCGCTCCAGATGCGGATCCGTCCTTCATCCGCCGACGTGGCGAGGGCTCCGAGCAGTGACCGAGGGTCGCCGCCGGCGAGCGCAGCGCCGAAGAGCCCGGTCGCGGCCTGGGCGAATACCTGGTCCTGGACCGCCGGATCCGGGATGGCGGCGTAGATCTCCGAGAGCAGGATGCTCACCACGTTCTCAGCGGTCGCGGTGAACGGACCGAAGCTCAGTTCGCCGATCGCCTCGAGCAAGTGCTGGGCGACGACTGTGTCGACCGCGATCACTCCGTCGACCGGGCCACCGAACACGCCCTCCCAGCGGGTGGCGATGGCGGGTCCGGCCTCGGCGAAGTCCGGAATGCTCGTCAGGTTTTGCAGATATCGGCCGGGTCCGTCCTCGAAGAGGGCGACCGTGCTGTCGCTCAGGGGGAGAGGATCCGTCAGGGGCGGGAAGTCCAGAGTGGACGCCTGCCGCTCCAGGGAGACCCTGCCGTTCTCGGCGCGCAACAGGGCGATCGAACCGATGATGCCGCCGGACGAGCGGAGTTCGGCGTTGTTCTGCATCGCGAGGACGTAGGTGCGGGGAGCCTCGCCGCCGAGCATCGTGGGAAGCAGGATCGCGGCTCCGTTCAGCGTGCCGACCACGGTCGCCGCCTCGGTGACGTTCGTGCGCACCTCCCGGACGGCATCCGCCAGCGGGGGCAGAGTCGCATCGGCATCGATGCCCTCCGCTCGCTCGAGCGCGTCATCGAGCACGCTCGAGGCTTCACCGAGCGGCTCTCGGATCGTGGCGAACGGGGCGAGGTCGATCGCTCCTCCGGAGAGCCCCAGACTCGCCAGGTCCACTTCGGCAGCGACGCCGAGGAGCGGGGTGAGCGCGTCCGTCGCCACGCTGTCTGCGATGGCGGCGATGTCGCTCACCGCTCGGAAGTTGGGGCCGATGAACGGCACGGCCGCGAAGCCCTGCCATACGACGTCCGAGGTGAGGTCGTTCGCGGATGCCGCGTGCCGGGCGATGCTGGCGGATACGTCCTCGGCCTTCTCGAGATCGCCCTCGGCGATGGCCGACTTCAGATCGGCGGACTTCTCGGCGACCTGTGTCAGATTGTCGACCGCTCCGATCCCTCGGATCGTCACCCAGCCGAGGGCGAGAACGAGCAGCGTCAGGACGATGCCGACGGTCCACCCCACCCATCGGCGCCGTCGTGGAAGTCGCCCGTCGCTCACGTGAGCATTCAAGCACGACGGCCGGTGCGCGGGCGAGGATCCTGTGGGAACGCTGTCAGTGCATGCGACGCGTCGGCCTCCTCCGGGCCGGAAGCGTACGACGGAGATACTCTGAGCGCATGGGTGCTCGACTGCGTGTTGTTCTGGATCAGCTCGTGCAGGTGGTCGACCCGGATCACGCCGCCGCCGCGATCGAACTCACGCGTGGACTCGTCGCCACAGCGCCCTCGGGGTGCGATGTCGAAGCGATCGTCGCGGCGGGCAGCGAGGTGTCCATCCCCGGTGTCGCCGAGGTGCGGACCCTCGGCCTGGCGCGCCGGGAATTGGCGGCGTCGTGGCAGCTGGGGATCGCCGCCGGTGCCGGCGGGGGATTGATCCATTCGCCGACGCTGATGGCGCCGCTGGTGCGGCACGACCGCATTCATGACAACGACCAGACGACAGTGACGATCTGGGGTCTCGAGGCCTGGGAGGCGCCCGACGTCCTCTCGCGCGCCGCGGTCGCCTGGCAGAAATCGATGCTGCGCCGCGCCGCGAAGCACGCGGATGCCGTCGTCGTGCCGACTCACACGATCGCTCAGCGGCTTCAGGAGATCGCCAAGGTGGGTGATCGCGTGCGTGTGATCGCGGGTGCGGCGCCCGAGGGCTTCGTTCAGCCTTTCGATGCTGCGGCACGCCGCGCCGCACTCTCGCTGCCCGAGCGCTACGTCGTCGTGCACGGCACCTGGGACTCGGTCGCCGATGGGTTCCGGGGGGCGCTGGCCGCCGGGGCGCACGCCGTGGTGATGGATGCGGGGGAGGGGACGGAGCCCCGGTACTCCGACATCGCATCGTCGGCGGGCCTGGCGGAGTCGCGCGTGCACGTCCGAGGGGCTCTCGATATCGACGACCGCGCCGCTGTGCTCGCCGGAGCCGCGACCTACGTCGCGAGCAGCCCGATCGCTGCCTGGCCCTGGCGTGCGGTGGAGGCGATGCGTCTCGGTGTGCCGGTCGTGGGCGTCGACTCGGGGACCCACCGCGATGTGCTCGCCGACGGGGGGCTGCTCGTCGATTCGGGTGACCTGGCCGATGCCGTCGAAAGTGCGGCGGGGGGAGAAGGGGCACGGCTCTCCGTTCTCGCGGCGGACCGATCCCGGGCATTCTCGTGGGCGGGATCGGCCGAGCGCGTATGGGGTCTGCACGCGGACCTGTGAGCGCCAGACGGCTCCTGGGAGACGTCTTCGGATCCGGCGGACACGCCGACACGCGGTAGCCGATATTCCGTAACAGTGGCATCATCACGTGACTTCCGTCACACTGGTCACATGTCTCGACGTGCCCCACGCTCGCGAAACAACCGGAAGATCACCCGTCTCCTCACTTGTTTCCTCGCTGTCACCGCTGTCATCGCCGGTACCGTGCTCCCGGCCGGTGCCGCGTCTGCGGCTGCCTCTGCTGCAGCCCCCGCAGCGTCGACGGTCTCGAACGCCGTCTCGCAGACGGTCGGTGACCCGGCCGCATCCGGGATCGTCAAGAGCACCCTCGCGGGCTTCAACCCCGGCAACATCATCAGCGACGCCGTGTTCACCAACAAGAGCACGATGACCGAGGCGCAGATCCAGACGTTCTTCAACAGCAAGGTGTCGAGGTGCCTGGGCGGCACCGACGAGAACGGCAAACCGATTGTCTGCCTCAAGGACTTCAAGATCACGTCGGTCACGCGTCCGGCCGATCAGTACTGCAGCGGATACTCCGGTCAGGCCAACGAGTCCGCGGCGCGGATCATCTACCGCGTCTCGCAGGCGTGCAACATCAACCCGCAGGTGTTGATCGTCATGCTCCAGAAGGAGCAGGGGCTCATCACCCACACCTGGCCGAGTGCGTGGCGGTACAACATCGCGCTGGGTCAGGGATGCCCCGACACCGCCCCGTGCGACCCCAATTACATCGGTTTCTTCCACCAGATCTACGGCGCCGCGCGTCAGATGCAGATCTACATGGAGGGCCGCTGGTTCCAGTGGTACGCCCCGGGCAAGACCTGGAACATCCTGTACAACCCGAACGCCAACTGCGGCTCGTCCCCGGTGTACGTCGCGAACAAGGCGACGTCGGCGCTCTACTACTACACGCCGTACCAGCCGAACGCGGCCGCACTGCGCGCCGGCTACGGCACGGGCGACGGATGCTCCGCCTACGGCAACCGCAACTTCTACAACTACTTCACCGATTGGTTCGGGTCGACGCAGGGGATCAAGTACCCCGACGGGCCGATCGTCAATGTCGGCAACGACATCTACGCGATCTCCAACGGCACGGCGTACCACATCACCGCGGACGTCTGGCCGGAGTACAGGGCCGCGTACGGCAATCCGCAAGCCACGGTGAACGCCCATATCGCGTCGCTCGGTCAGGGGGGAGCGGCGACGCTCTTCCTGCGAAACGCCACGTCGGGAACCGTGTCGTATCTGAACGGTGGCCAGACCCACCGCTTCCCGAGCTGCGATCTCGTCGCTCAGTGGAAGGGGAGTTGCGCGGCACTGACGGTGTTCGACGCCGATGACTTCTCCACTCCCGCGGTAGGACGCGAGATGACGACGCGTGCGAACGTCAAGGGCGATCCTCGGATCTTCGCGCTCGAGGGAAGCGATCTCGTCCCGTACCAGAACGCGTCGGCGATGGCTGCGTGGGGTCAGAACACCTCCCTGTTCGCGGCCACGATGCCGGCCGCCCACGCGTCGCGCTACACGGCGCTTCCGACTCGCTTCCTGCCGGGGCAGCTCATCACGGTGCAGGGTTCGGATCGGGTCTACCTCCCCACCTCGGACGGCCAGCTGTTCTATGTCGCGAAGTTCGTCAACGCCACCAGCATGGGACTCTCCACGAGTGTGCTCAAGGGTGTGCCGGCGCGGTCGATCGCGCAGCATCCCGGCCGGGCGAACCTCGGGCGGTATGTGGTGTGCAACGGTGGGACGTACTTCACGGCAGGAGGCGCGCTCTATCGCGTCGCGTCGTCCGCCGGCTTCACGACGGTGACGCTGGACGCGCGCACCTGTGCTCTGCTGAAGATCGCCGACGACGCGCAGGGACCGCTCTTCTATGCGGCTGCGGGGAACTCCGCGATCTACGCGGCCGACTCGAACACCTTCCGCCACGTCGCCAACCCGGCGACGCTCGCCGCGCTCAAGGGACCGGGTGCGGCGCGAGTCGTCACGCTCTCGGCGGCGGACATGGCGCAACTGCCCCAGGGGACTCCGCTGCGCGCGGACATCGGTCTCGTCGTGACCCCGGCAGACGGCAAGGTCTATCTCTCCGATGCCGGACGTTTGATCTACCTCAACTCCTGGACGGTGGCCGACGCGCTCGGCCTCCCGCGTGCGGCGATCGCCATCTCCGACGCGGCGGCGGCGACCATGCCGAAGGCCGGTCCGGTGACGACCGTCGTCCGGTGCAATGCACAGCTCTACTCCGCCTCGGGGGGAACGCTGACGAAGATCGCCGACAGCGGGGGAACCGCCGTGACCGAGCTCTCCGCCGCGAACTGCGCCACGCTGCGTCTTCCCTGAGCGCCTCTCTCGCCCCCGGGTGAGCCACGCCCGGACGAGGTCGCTGACGGCTTCCGTCCAGGCGAACGGGCTACGATGAGAGAAGCTATGCGCGCTGACCCGAGCGCGCGACGAGGAGGCGCGGTGGTAGTCAGGTGAGCACGGTCGACGCACGCTTGTATCAATCTCCGGGGCGTGGCCGTGGAGTGCTCGACATCTTCCGTCGTCGCTATCTTCTGCGCCTGCTCGTGCGCAAGGCGACGGCGACGCGTTACCGCAACTCCGTTCTGGGCTGGACGTGGTCGTACGTCAAGCCGCTGTCGCAGTTCGCGGTGTACTACTTCGTCATGGGGATCATCCTCAACATCCACCGGGACGTGGACAACTTCGCGATCTACCTGTTCTCGGGCATCGTCATCATCAATCTCTTCAACGAGGGCTTCAGCAACGCGACGAACTCGATCGTCGACAACGGCGCTCTGGTGAGGAAGATCTATCTCCCGCGAGAACTCTTCCCGGTCGCCGCGATCATCGTGGCGTTCGTGCATTTCCTGCCGCAGGTCGCCGTGCTGCTGGTGATCTGTCTGCTCCTGGGATGGACCCCGTCTCTGATCGGCCTGGCCGCGATTCTGGCGGCCGTCGTCATCGTCATCGTCTTCGCGATCGGTCTGGGGCTGTTCTTCGGCGGGATCAACGTCCGCTTCCGGGACGCGCAGAACGTGGTCGAGATCATCCGGATGTTCTCGACCTGGACCTCGCCGGTGCTCTACATGTGGACGCTCGTGATTGACAAGATGCCGCCGTGGCTCTTCCACATCTACATGTCGAACCCACTGACGGTCGCGGCCGAGCTCTTCCACGTCGGTTTCTGGGCTCCGACGGCGACGTCGACCCCCGGCCTCCCGCCGCATTTCATGGTGTACACCCTGGCGGCGTGCGTGGTCAGCCTGATCATGCTCGTCGTCGGACAGACCGTTTTCCGGCGCTTCGAGCGCAGCTTCGCCCAGGACCTGTGAGCACATGCAAGATCTGATCACCGTCGAGACCTCGACACCCCCGACGATCATCGTCGAGAGCGCCTCGAAGTTCTTCCTCCGTCGCAACTCGCACTCGTTCAAAGAAGCCTTCATCGGGTGGATCCAGCGTAAGAAGGTCGGCACCGACCATTTCCTCGCGCTCGACGACATCAGCTTCCAGGTGGGGGAGGGTGAGTCGGTCGCGATCCTGGGCATGAACGGCTCGGGGAAGTCCACCACGCTCAAGTTGGTGTCCGGCGTTCTGGAGCCGGATTCGGGGCGCGTCCTCACCCGCGGACGAGTCGCCGGTCTCATCGAGGTCGGCGCCGGCTTCCACCCGGATCTCTCCGGGCGTGAGAACGTGTATCTGAACGCGGCGATCCTCGGGATGTCGCGCAAGGAGACCGATGAGAAGTTCGACGACATCGTCGCGTTCTCCGAGATCGGCGATTTCATCGATCAAGAGGTCAAGCATTACTCCTCGGGTATGTTCATGCGTCTGGCGTTCTCGGTCGCGATCCACGTCAAGCTCGACACGCTTCTCGTCGACGAGGTGCTCAGCGTGGGTGACGCACCTTTCCGCGCCAAATGCGCCGAGAAGATCAAGGAGCTCACCGGCCGGGGTGTCACGATGCTCGTCGTGAGCCACGACAGCAACATGGTGAAGCAGCTGTGCTCTCGGGGGATCGTGATCGCGAAGGGCAAGAAGGTCTTCGACGGACCGATCGATGAGGCCGTCGACTTCCTGAAGGGCTGATCCGCGGTCAGCGGCGACGTACGCGGCGCAGCACGCGCCGCCAGAACGACGAGGCGACGATCTCTGCGCGGATGCCGTTCTCGACATCCACGAAGCGCTGATCGATGAACTTCGTCAGGTACAGCACGAGTCCCGAACCGTTGTCCTCGACCCAGCTCCGGAGCGCCTCGTCGCGGATGCTCGCATCGTACTTCGCATGATCGCTTCGCGCCCCGGCGACGCTGTTCGCGGAGTCACCGGTCGCCCCCCGGCGCTGATGCCAGTATGCCAGCGGCTCGTCGCCGAGGTACTCCAGCGGACCGCGCGAGAGGACCTTGAGATTGAAGTCCCAGTCCCCGACGACGGGCAGTTTCTCGTCGTACAGGCCGATCTCGGCGTGCAGGGAACGTCGGTACAGGAAGCCGATCGGGACGTAACGGTTGAAGAGCAGCGTATCGGTGAGCAACGGGGCGGTGAGCTGTGCCTGGAATTCCTCGCGCTCGTCCACGACGAAGCGGCCGTTCTCCTCGTGTTCCCAGACGATCTCGATGCGGGAGACGACGCCCTGACGGTCTGCATGGGCATCGAGGTACTCGACCGCCCGTGCCAGGAAGTCGCGGTGCCAGGAGTCGTCGTCGTCGTGCAGAACGAGGAATTCACCCGTCGCCGCGAGGACGCCGGCGTTCGCGGAGACCCAACGGCCGCGGGACTCCTCGTGGTCGATGATGCGCATGCGGTCACGATCGGTCGCGCGTGGCAGGCCGGCGACGAGAGCGGCGACCTTGGCGGGGTTCCCGCCATCGTTGACGATGATCGCCTCCCAGTCCGCGAAGGACTGTCCTGTGATGCTCGACAGGGCGCGCTCGAGGAAGTCCGGTCGATCCTTCGTCCGGACGACGATGCTGACGCGCGGGGCGCTCATGGTCGGCCCATGCCGTGATACGTCCAGCCGGCAGCGCGCCAGGCGTCGGGGTCGAGGCAGTTGCGCGCGTCGATGATGATCCTGGCCGAGGTCGCGGACGAGACCGTCGCGGGGTCGAGGTCGCGGAACTCCCGCCATTCGGTCGCCACCACCACGACCTCGGCGTCCGCGACCGCAGCGAGTGCAGAATCGGCGTAGGTCAGATCGGGCGCCACACGACGCGCTGTCTCGTTCGCGGCGGGGTCGAACGCCCGCACCTCGATGCCGGCCGCGTGCAGACGACGGGCCACGTCGAGCGCCGGCGAATCACGCGTGTCGTCGGAGTCGGGCTTGAACGCGAGCCCGAGAACGGCGACTCTCCGGCCGTCCGCGGAATCGTCGAGGGCGCCGAGTACGAGGTCCGTGACGCGCTGACGGCGGCGCAGGTTGATGGCGTCGACCTCGTGCAGGAACTGAACCGACTCGCCGACGCCGAGCTCTTCGGCGCGCGCGGCGAAGGCGCGGATGTCCTTGGGCAGGCATCCGCCACCGAATCCGATACCGGCGTTCAGGAATCGGCGGCCGATGCGGGCGTCGAATCCGATCGCGTCGGCGAGCTGGGTGACATCCGCTCCCGTGACCTCGGCGATCTCGGCCATCGCGTTGATGAAGGAGATCTTGGTGGCGAGGAAGGCGTTCGCGGAGACCTTGACGAGCTCGGCGGTGGCGTAGTCGGTGACGACGCGCGGCGTCCCGGCTTCGATCGCCGGACGGTAGAGCTCATCGAGCAGTGCCACGTCCGCGGCGGCGGCATCGTCGCGCTCGACCCCGTAGACGAGGCGGTCGGGCTCGAGGGTGTCCTGGAGCGCGAAGCCCTCCCGGAGGAACTCCGGATTCCAGACCAGGCGGGCTCCGGTCTCGCGGATCGCATCGGCGAGCCGTCGGGCTGTGCCGACGGGCACGGTGGACTTGCCGACGACGAGGTCGCCGGGGGAGAGCACCTCGGTCAGGGAAGCGATGGCGCTGTCGACATACCGCAGGTCTGCGCCGTCTCCGTCGGAACGCTGCGGGGTGCCGACCGCGACGAAGTGCACGGTCGCCTCGGATGCCGCGGCGAAGTCCGTCGAGAACGTCAGAGTTCCCCGGTCGCGGGTACGGGTGAGGAGATCGTCGAGTCCCGGCTCGAAGAAAGGCGCTTTGCCCGCCGCGAGCATCGCGATCCGGTTCTCGTCGACGTCGATGCCGACGACTTCGTGGCCCAACGATGCCATCGCCGTCGCATGCACCGCGCCGAGGTATCCGCAGCCGATGACGCTGAGCTTCATTCCATCAACCCTTCAGACCTGCGACGTAGGCGCGCAGGGACTCTTCCGCAGGAGCGGGCGTGAAGCCCGATGCGACGATCTTTGTGAGGTCCAGGCGACTGTTCCGCGGACGTGGTGCCACCGGGCCGGGTGCCGAGGCGAAGTAGTCCTCCGTGCTCACGGCCGTCACGCGCTCGGGGTCGTGGCCGGCCAGACGGAAGACCTCGCGCGCGATCTGAGCCCAGGACTGCGCCTCCCCGGATCCCGTCACGTTGTAGACGCCGTACGGGGCATCCGCTTCGTAAAGGTGCGCGATCGCGTCCGCGATGTCCGAGGTGAAAGTGAGACGCCCGAACTGATCGCCCACGACGCGCGGGTCGATTCCGCGTTCGGCGAGCGAGTGCATCGTCCGGACGAAGTTGCCGCCCTCGCCGATGACCCAGGAGGTGCGCACGACGTAGTGCCGCGACGCGGTCGAGGCGGCGAGGTCGCCGGCCGCCTTGGTCTGTCCGTAGACGCCGAGCGGACGCAGCGGCGCCGTCTCGTCGTATGCGCCCTCGAGCGTTCCGTCGAAGACGTAGTCGCTCGAGACGTGCACCAGAGTGATGCCGTGATCGTCGGCGACGCGGGCGAGCGCGGCGACCGCCGTCGCATTGGCGGCCCAGGCCTGCTCGCGGCCCTCCGGAGTCTCGGCCAGGTCGACCGCGGTGTATGCGGCCGCGTTGACGATCAGACCGTAGTCGCGCCAGCGGCGAGCACTCGACAGGTCGGCGGCCGTCACGTCGATGTCCGCGCGAGTGGCGTACTCGATGTGCGCGGCATCACCGAACCGGTCACGCAGCGCGAGCCCGAGCTGGCCGGAGGCGCCGAGGATCAGGATGCGCTTCGGCGGGATCGGGGTGACGTCCGCGAGCCGCGGATGCGCCTTGTCCTTCTCGGAGATCTCGACGTCTGCGAGCGGGATGGGCCAGGCCACAGCGGCCGTCTCGTCCGCGAGGTTCAGGAAGGAGTACGACGCGTCGGGGGACCAGTGGTCGTTGACGAGATAGGTGTACGCCGTGTCGGCCTCGAGCGTCTGGTACGAGTTGCCCACGCCGCGGGGCACGTAGATCGCCCGCGAAGGGTCGATCTCGGTGGTGAAGACCGTGCCGAAGGTGGGACCCTCCCGCAGGTCGACCCAGGCCCCGAAGATGCGCCCCGTTGCGACCGAGACCCACTTGTCCCAGGGTTCGGCGTGGATGCCGCGCGTCGTGCCGACGGCGTCGTTGAACGAGATGTTGTTCTGCACAGGGCCGAAGTCCTCGAGCCCGAGCGCCAGCATCTTCTCGCGCTGCCAGTTCTCCTTGAACCATCCGCGCGAGTCCCCGTGGACGGGCAGTTCGAACACGACGAGGCCCGGGATGGGCGTCTCGATCCGTTCGAGCTGCTTCCCGAACGCGGCGCTCACTGGCCCTTGCCCGCGTAGAACGCCTCGACGGCGTCCTTGGACGGCGCCCACCAGGCCTCGTTGTCGCGGTACCACTGGATCGTCGAGGCGAGTCCGGCCTCGAAGTCCGAGAACTGCGGAGCCCAGCCGAGCTCGTCGCGCAGCTTGCTCGAGTCGATCGCGTAGCGGAGATCGTGGCCGGCGCGGTCGGTGACGTGGTCGTACGCGTCCGCGGGCTGGCCCATCTCGGTGAGGATCAGCTCGACGACGGACTTGTTGTCCTTCTCGCCGTCGGCGCCGATGAGGTACGTCTCGCCGATCGCGCCCTTCTCGAGGATCGTCAGAACGGCCGAGGAGTGGTCGTCGGCGTGGATCCAGTCGCGAACGTTCTGGCCGGCACCGTAGAGCTTCGGACGGATGCCGCGGATCACGTTCGTGATCTGACGAGGGATGAACTTCTCGACGTGCTGGTACGGACCGTAGTTGTTCGAGCAGTTCGAGATCGTCGCCTGGACGCCGAACGACCGCACCCAGGCGCGCACGAGCAGATCGCTGCCCGCCTTGGTGGAGGAGTACGGCGACGAGGGGTTGTAGGGAGTCGACTCGGTGAATCGCTCGGGATCGTCGAGTTCGAGGTCTCCGTAGACCTCGTCCGTCGAGATGTGGTGCAGGCGCACATCGTGGCGTCGTGCGGCCTCGAGCAGCGTGTACGTGCCGATGATGTTGGTGTCGAGGAACGGCCGGGGGTCGTTCAGCGAATTGTCGTTGTGCGACTCCGCGGCGTAGTGCACGACGGCATCCGTCTCGGCGAAGAGGCCGTCGACCAGGCCGGCATCCGTGATGTCGCCGTGGACGAACGTGATTCGATCCTCGGGGAGTCCCTCGAGCGAGCGCCGGTTCCCGGCGTAGGTGAGGGCGTCGAGCACGGTCACGTGGTGCTCGGTGTTCTCGATCACGTGGTGGACGAAGTTGGAGCCGATGAAACCGGCTCCTCCGGTGACGAGCAGACGGGTCATGCGTGGCCTCTCTTGAGGATGTCGAGCAGATAGGCGCCGTAGCCGGACTTGACGAGTTTCTCGGCGCGTTCGCGCAGCTCGTCATCGGTGAGGAAGCCCTGGCGCCAGGCGACCTCCTCCGGCATCCCGATCTTCATGCCCGTACGACGCTCCATCGTGCGCACGTACTCGGCGGCGTCGGTCATCTGGTCGAACGTTCCGGTGTCGAGCCAGGCGGTACCGCGCGGGAGGACCTCGACCTGGAGCTTGCCGCGCTCGAGGTACTCGCGGTTGATGTCGGTGATCTCGTACTCGCCGCGGGCGCTGGGCGCCAGGTTGCGTGCGATCTCGATCACGTCGTTGTCGTAGAAGTAGAGGCCGGGAACGGCGTAGTTGCTCTTGGGGGAGGCGGGCTTCTCCTCGAGGGAGACCGCGCGTCCTTCGGCGTCGAACTCGACGACACCGTACGCCTCGGGCTCGGCGACCCAGTACGCGAAGACCGCTCCACCGTCGATGTTCTCGAACCGCTGCAGGCGGCTGCCGAGGCCCGGGCCGTAGAGCAGGTTGTCGCCCAGGACGAGGGCGACCGAGTCGTCACCGATGAAGTCCGCGCCGATCGTGAACGCCTGAGCGAGTCCGTCCGGAGAGGGCTGCTGCGCGAACGTCAGGTTCACACCGAACTGCGATCCGTCGCCGAGGAGGCGCTCGAAGTGCGCAGCGTCGTGCGGCGTCGTGATGACGAGGATGTCCTTGATCCCCGCCAGCATCAGCGTCGAGAGCGGGTAGTAGACCATCGGCTTGTCGTAGACCGGGATCAGCTGCTTGGAGACGCCCAGCGTGATCGGGTGCAGACGCGTGCCGGACCCGCCGGCGAGAATAATGCCTTTCACGCCTCTATGTTGTCATACCGAGCCTGGATCGCCCGTGTCAGGGCCCCCGGGGTGCGCTCACCGAGATCGCAGCCCCGCCGGGATATCCTGGGTCGGTTGTCGGTGAGAGGGTCTGGAACACATGGAAATGCTCGAACTGCTCTGGCCTGCCGCCGTGCTTCTCGCGCTGTACGCCGTCTTGGGCGGAACGTTGGCCTGGCTGATCGGACTGCGCGGGCTCTGGGCCGTGGCCGCCGCACCGGCGTTCGCGATGACCGTGGTGGGCGGTGCGAGTCTGCTCGCCGGCTTCGCCGGAACCGGTTGGTCGATCCTGCCGTGCCTCATCCTGACGGCGGTGATCGGCGTGGGGATCCATCTCGTGCGCCGCCGCGGACGGCGTGGCACGACCTCCTCGCCGTCGACGTCGCGGTGGTGGACCATCGGCGCCGCCGTCGCCGCAGCGGTCGTCATCGGCCTGCAGATCTTCGCGGTGATCGGTCAGCCGTCGGCGATCTCCCAGACGTTCGACAACGTGTTCCACCTCAACGCCATCCGCTACATCATGGAGACCGGAGCCGCCTCGCCCCTCGAACTCGGGCAGATGACGAGCCCGAACGGCGGAGTTCCGTTCTATCCGTCGGCCTGGCACGCGACCGCCGCCATCGTGGCGCAGCTGAGCGGCGTCGGGATCCCCGCCGTCGTCAACGCGCAGACCCTCGTGATCGCCGCGGTCATCTGGCCGGTGAGCGCCATGCTCCTGGCGCGGACGCTGATGGGCAAGACGGCGACCGTCACCGTCGCCGCTGCGATCGTGAGCACGGCCATCCCGATGTTCCCGCTCCTGCCGATGGACTACGGCGTCCTCTACCCGTTCCAACTCGCTCTCGCGATCGTCCCCTTCACGGTGGCGGCGACGGCCTCCGCCTTCGGAATCGGTACATCGGCGAAGGATCTCGCGCCGGGCTGGTGGGGCTTCGTCGCGCTCGGCGCGATCCCCGGGGCCGCCCTCGCGCACCCGGGTGGATTCGTCGCCTGGCTCGCGTTCTCGGTTCCGATCGTCGTCGTCTTCGTGGTGCGCTTGTGGCGCGCGCATCGGTCCGGTCGGGTTCGCGCGGCACTCGCCGTCGGCGTCCTCGTCTATCTCGGCATCGGTGTGCTTCTGCTCATGGTGCTGCGCCCGCCGCTGCCGACACGCGGGTGGCCGACGGAGCGCACGCCGGGGCAAGCGGCACTCGAAGTCGCGCAGGTCTCGATGTTCTACGGAACGATCGCGGTCGGCGTCGCGATCGCCGTGCTCCTCGGCCTCTTCTGGGTCGTGAAGGAGCGCAGTGAGGCGCTGGTCGTCAGCGCAGCTCTCTGGGCGATCGGTGCACTCCTCTTCATCGTCGTCATCTCGTTGCCCATCGGTCCCATCCGCGACGCGCTGACGGGGAGCTGGTACAACAACTGGCCGCGTCTGGCCGCGGTGTTCGGGATCGCGCTGGTTCCGCTCGCGACCCTGGGGATCGCGCGAACGGTCGAGGCGATCGGGCGGCTCTGGTCGCGATTCCAGCCGGACGGTCGTCTCCTGCGTGCGATCGCCGGCGTCGTCGCCGCCGCGCTCGGCTTCGTGGTCCTGCCGCTTCCCGCCATCCCGGCCGCGGTCGCGCAGGCGCAGATCCGCTTCGTGCTGGACGAGGGCTCCTCCCTCATCAGCTCGGACGAGATGGCCCTGCTCGAACGCCTCCCCGAGCACGTTCCCGCAGGCTCCGTGATCGCCGGCAACCCCTATACGGGCACCGCACTCGCCTACGCGATCGGGGGGCGCCAGGTACTCATGCCGCACATCCTGGTCGACGTCTCGGACGATGCGGCGACCATCAACGACCATCTCGCCGACGCCGAATCGATGCCGGCCGTGTGCGACGCGGCAGAAGCGCTCGACGTGCGGTTCGTCCTCGATTTCGGTGAGCGGGAGGTGCACGGCGGGTCTCATCCGCTCGCAGGCCTCGAGGATCTCGAGGAATCGGGAGCGGTGCGCCTGGTCGACAGCCAGGGCGATGCCAGACTGTACGAAGTGACCGCCTGCGGTCTCGGCTGAACACGGAGAGACTTCCCTCATGAGCGACACCACGCGCATCGATCGCGTCCTCGTCCTCGTCCCCGCGTGGAACGAGGAGCGCAGCGTCGGTGACACCGTGCGCGAGATCCGTGCGGCCTCGCCTCGGTACGACGTCGTGGTCATCGACGACGGGTCGACCGACGACACTGCGGAGGTCGCCCGCGCCGCAGGCGCGTCCGTGCTCTCCCTGCCTTTCAACCTGGGGGTGGGCGGCGCGATGCGCACGGGGTTCACCTATGCGGCGCGCGAGGGGTACGGGTCCGCCATCCAGGTGGATGCCGACGGGCAGCACGACCCCGTGGAGATCGACCGGGTGCTGGCCGGTCTGGAGCACGCCGACATCTCGATCGGAGCACGCTTCTCCGACGTCGGCGACTACTCGGTGCGCGGGCCCCGCCGCTGGGCCATGGTCTTCCTCGCCTCGGTGGTGTCGCGCATCGCCAAGACCCGGCTGACCGACGTGACGAGCGGCTTCCGGGCGGCGAACGCGCGCGCGATCGCCCAGTACGTGCACTATTACCCGGCCGAGTACCTCGGCGACACCCTCGACTCCCTCGTCGCCGCCCTGCACGCAGGGCTCAAGGTCACGCAGGTCGGCGTCGCGATGCGCCCCCGCGCGCACGGCAACCCCAGCCAGGGGCCGCTCGGTTCCACCGTCTACCTGCTGAGGTCGGTGTTCGCGCTGCTGCTGGCCGCGATGCGACGTACGGGTTCGCGGCGGAAGGAGGAACGCGCATGATCGTCTTCGTCGGGATCGCTCTCGCCGTCCTGATCCTCGTGATCGTCCTGTGGATGCTCCTCACGCGCAAGCTGCGCGAGAAGTACGCCGTCCTGTGGCTCGTGATCGCCGTCTCGGTGCTCATCGTCGGGTTGTTCCCCGGCCTGCTGGGCGCGCTCACGGCGTTGCTCGGTGTTCAGGTTCCCTCGAACCTGCTCTTCGCGACCGCGATCCTCCTGCTCCTCGGCGTGGCCCTTCACCTCTCGTGGGAACTCAGCCAGGTCGAGGAGGAGACGCGGCGCCTCGCGGAGGAAGCAGCCATCCTCCGCACGCAGCTGGAGAGCGTGGAGGACCGGCTCGCGACGCTCGAGAACCCGCCCTCGGGTTCGTCCGGCGACCGATCGTAGGTCCGCGCGGAGCCTCAGCGCCGCGGGGCGGTGACGGCTCGGGCCACGGCACGCCGGCCGCCGCTGAGCGCGCCGCCGATCCAGCTCGCGCGGTACTCCCAGGTGAAGCGCTCCGGGACGATTCCCCGGGCTCGCCCCGCACGGAGCAATGACAGCGCGGTGCGCAGCCTGCGGGGACGGCCGAAGGCCAGTTCCTGGCGGGAGTCTGTCGCGTCGTCGGTGCGCCGCGCAACGAGGGTGTCGACCATCAGCTGGCGCCAGCCCACGTACGCCCAGAACGTCATGCGGAAGATCGACCGTGGGCTCCGCGAGCCCTCGAAGCGCTGGGACTGCGCCAGGACGTTGGTGATGGAGCTGCGGAAGCTTCCGCTGCCCAGCCTGCTCGGGTCGCCGAACACGTTCGCGTCGTGCTGGACGTAGTCCTGGACGACATCATCGATGATGCGGGTTCCGCGGTATGCGGACGCGACGACGGCGAGCCAGTGATCGTGGGCGGCCGCGCGAGTCGACGCTCGGGGGAACGGCAGCGCCGTGGGCAGCAGCTCCGGGTCGAACAGGCAGAGCGAGCCGGTGAACTCGTTGGAGAGGATCGTGAAGATCGCGCCGTGGTCGTGTCGCGTCGTGCGGCCCGTCTCGACCTCGGACGGGTAGGAGACGAGCCGGGCCTGCGCCGAGACGAGCGACACCTCGTCGAGGTGCGGGAGGAGCTTCTCGATCTTGTCCGCGTCCCACCGGTCGTCCTGGTCGCACAGGGCGATCCACTCGCTCCGCTCGTCGACGGCGAGGAGGCCGCGTTCGAAGTTCAGATAGAAGCCGAGGCGCGTGCCGTCGCCGACGACCCGGAATCTGCTGTCTCCGTCGGTGATCTCCGCGACCAGGGCGGCGATCGGTTCAGGATCGCCGTCGACCGAGATCACGCACTCCCACTCGCGGACCGTCTGCTCCTGCAGCGACGTCAGCTGCCGGCGGAAGAGCTCGGGGTCGGGGGAGTAGGCGGCGAGCACGATCGTGCCGAAGGAGTGTGTCGACACAGGTGGCCCTCCGGGGTCTGCGGGGTTTGGACAGCGAATGAAGCTAGTCTAAATGCGCCATGCTCGTGATTCCCGTCTCCGTCCGTCGTCCGGTGCGTCTCGGATGAGCGCCTCCCCCGTGTGGGCGGTGTTCTCGACGTTCCGTCCCGGAGACTCTGCTCTGGAAGCCGTCTCCTCCGTCGCCGACCAGGTCGAGGGAGTGATCGTCGTCGACGACGGGTCGGGACCCATCGCCGAGGCGATGCTCGACCGGCTCGAGCGCGGAGGTGCGATCGTCGTCCGCCGGCCCGAGAACGACGGGATCGCGGCCGCGCTCAACGACGGGATCACTCGGGCGATCGGCTCCGGTGCCGCCTTCGTGGTCACCTTCGACCAGGATTCCCGCGTGCCGGAGGGGTTCGTCCGGGGCCTCGTCGCCGCCCACGATTCCGCGACCCGCGCCGGCGCCCGCGTCGGCCTCGTCGTGCCCGAGTACTTCGCCGGCGTGCGGCAGCAGACGGGGCCCGCAGCGCCGTTCGGCGACGCCGCGAACGTCATCCAGTCGGGGATGCTCATCCCTGCGGCCGTGATCGCCGAGGCGGGACCCCTGCGGGAGGACTTCTTCATCGATCTCGTCGACATGGAGTTCGGCCTGCGGCTCCGTGCCCGCGGGTGGCGGGTGCTCGCCGCGGGAGGGGTGCGGATGGAGCACACGCTCGGTACCCGGTATCGGCGCGAGCTCTTCGGACGAACGGTGGCGTTCCCGGGGGTCCCCGACGAGTTCAGCCTGAGCACGCCGTTCCGTTACTTCTATCGCGTGCGGAATCGCCTGATCCTCAACCGCGAGTACTTCTTCTCCGCGCCGGGGCAGATCATCCGCGAGACGCTGCTCGACGGCATCCACTTCGCGAACGCCTGGTGGGTCGCGCGGCCGCGCCGCGCCCTGGCGCGCGTGTACCGGGCCGCCCTCGTCGCCGCCGTGCGCGGTCGGATGGGACGGATGCCCGCTGCGCTGTTCCCGATCGCGGCGGGGATCCGGTGGGATGCACCGATCGTCGAGGCGGGGGAGAAGTGAGCGGGCCGATCCGGACGGCGATCGGTCGTCTCAGCGGATTCACGATCTCCGTCGCGGTCGTGACGATCATCGGGATCGTCTCGATCCCGCTCCTGACCGCGTCCCTCGGCGACGCGACCTGGGGAAAGCTCGCACTCGTGCAGACCGTCTCGCAGTTCGGCGGCATCCTCGTGGCCTTCGGCTGGGGAGCGACCGGGGCGGCGACCGTCGCCGGCATCCCCATCGGGCAGCGCCAGGCCTTCTATCGCTCGTCATTGCGCGCCCGCGGGCTGCTCTATCTGCTCGTGCTGCCGGTCATCGCCGTTATCCTGACTCTCCTCACGCGCGGCGATGTGCTGATCTCGGTGCTGGGCGCCGCGGTCTACCTGCTACCGAATCTCGGGGCGATCTGGTACTTCACGGGGGAGGGGAAGCCGCTCCGTGTTCTGCTCTGCGACACGCTCCCGACCGTCGCCGGAGGCATCGCGGGTATCATCGGCGCCGTCGTCACGGGCGAGCTCTGGGTCTATCTCGTCGCGCAGGGGCTGGGCTTCATCGGCGCCATCGTGCTCGATGCCGTCGTCGTGCTGCGCGGTTCCTCCGGGGCTTCGCATTCTCCAGTTCCGCTGCGCGCCGCGCTGAGCGGGCAGCGGCACGCCGTCTCGGCGACCCTCGTCAGCGGTCTGTACGTCACCCTGCCCATGGTGGCCGTACAGGTCTTCCTCCCCGGACTGCAGCCGATGTACGCGTTCGCCGACCGCCTCTTCAAGTACGCCTCGGTCGCGCTGCTCCCCATTCAGCAGTACTTCCAGAGCTGGGTGCCCGACCCCGAGGCCGACTTCCGTCACCGTGCCAGGATCGCGACTCTCGCCGCCATGGCCATCGGCGTCATCGGTGGCGCGTGTATCGCGGTGCTGAGCCCGTGGGTTTCCACGTTCCTCTCGGTGGGCGAGATCAGCGTGCCGTGGCAGGTGTCGCTGCCCCTCGGCGTCGCCTTCGTGGGGATCGCCACGGCCGCGATCGTCGGCTATGCGTGTCTGGTCGTCGTCGGACGCGTGCGCGCGCTCGCGGTGTCGACCCTCATCGGCGCGATCGTCGGAGCGCCGCTGATCCTCCTCTTCGCCGCCGCCGGATCCGTGCCTCTCGTGGCCTGGGCCGTGGCGGTGTCCGAGCTCTGCGTCGGCGGCTATCAGGTTCTCGTCCTGCGGCGGGAGCTGCGCAAACCGATCACGGAGGTGGCGTCATGAGCGCGGTGCGGGTGAGCGTCTGCATGGCGACGTACAACGGCGAGCGGTTCCTCGGCCCCCAGATCGAGTCGATCCTGCGGGAGCTCGAGTCCCAGGACGAGCTCGTCGTCGTCGACGATGCCTCGACGGACGAAACCGTCGCGGCGCTGGAGGCTTTCGACGATCCGCGCATCCGCGTGCACGCACGTCAGGAGAACCGGGGGTACGTCAAGACGTTCGAAGAGGCTCTGGGACGAGCGACCGGAGACATCCTGATGCTCTCCGACCAGGACGACGTCTGGGTGCCAGGGCGTCGCGCGCTGTTCGTCGCCGCGCTCGAGGACTCCGCCGTCGCCGCCTCCAACCTGGTGCTGCTCGGCTCCGACGAACCGCTGCCGAATCCGCTCACCCGTCGTCCGTGGCGGTTGCGCGCCGCATGGTCCCGCCAGGGCACCCGTAACGCGCTGCGGATCTTCGCGGGTATGGCGCCGTACTACGGATGCGCGATGGCGATCCGCCGCGACGTCGTGGATCGGATCCTCCCGTTCCCGCACTACCTCGACGAGAGCCACGACCTGTGGATCGCGCTCTTCGGCAACGCACACCGCACCATGGCGCACATCGAGACGGCGACGATCCGGCGCCGCATCCACGACGCGAATGCCTCACCCTCCCGCCCGCGGGGCGTCGGAGCGGTGCTCCGCGCTCGGGTCATGCTGCTGCGCGCCTGGGGGAGCGCACGACGCCGCTGATCAGCGGAGGATGTGCCGCCAGAGCGCGCGGCGGCCGGCGGCATCGCCGTGGCGCAGCACCGTCGGCACCGTCGTGAGAGCGTGGAGCCGCGCGAACAGCCGAGCCCGGGCGGCTCGGGCAGTCGATCGCCACCCCCGTGCGTCTGCGCGTCGCGCGGTCTCGAGGAAGAATCGACGGTCGTCGGTGAAGCGGGAACCGTCGAGGATCGCCTTCTGCGAGGCGCTCTCGGTGTGCCGACGATAGGCGAACACCTCGTCGTCGATCACGATGAGCGATCCGCCCGCGAACGCGATGTCGAGCAGGATCGCGAGGTCGAGGACGATGGGCAGGTCATCGCGGAACTCGTGGGCTCGGATCGCGTCGGTGCGGAAGAGCAGCGAGGGCCAGTACAGCCAGTTCCCGCGCGTGAGACTGGTCGCGAGCCGCTCGTTCGACAGCACGGCATCGCCCGCCCGGGTGTCGGGGCGCAGCATCCGCTGCTTCACGCGGTCGACGAGCGGCAGCGACGGTGCGCCGTTCTCATCGATGACCCGCACGCCCGGTTGGAACACCGCGGCATCCGGATGCCGTCGCACGGCGTCGCGCAGGGCGGACACGAAACCCGGCAGGAGCAGATCGTCGCTGCCCAGCACCACGAGGTGATCAGCCGTCGCGAGTCTCACGCTGGTGCGGAAGTTCTCGATGATCCCGACATTCACGTCGTTGCGGACGTATCGGACGCGGGGGTCTTCGACCTGCGCGAAGTACTCGGCGACCGTCGGATCCGGATACGCATCGTCGATCACCGTCAGCCGCCACTCGGGGTCGCTCTGCGCGAGCACGGATTCGACCGTCTGCCGCAGGAGCAGAGGATCGCCCCAGAAGGGCAGCATGATATCGATGGTCATCGTGCCTCCAGCATACGAAGAGCCCCGCCGTCGACGGCTCAGCCGCGCGTGAGGAGGTCCAGACGCGCGCGCATCACTCTGTCGAGACCTTCCGGGAGGTTCGTACCGATGAGGTCGTCGAGGTCCGGCCAGACCTCCGACCGCACGCGCAGATCCAGGGCCTGCCCGACCGCAGCCCCTTGGCCGACGAGCGAGAAACCGGAGCGACGTCGCAGCCGGCGAAGCTCGCCGATGATCGCGCCGACCGACACCGCTCGGCCGGTGCCGATGATCTTGGTCACGGTGTCGCCGGCGCCGAGTCCGCGCGCTCGGGAAACCGAGGCGCTGATGACGTCTGCGGCGTCGTCTTCGTAGATGTAATCGCGCAAGGTGTCGAGCGAGACGTAGATCGTCGCCGGCTGCAGGGTGATCGCGCTGTTGACCAGGGTCGAGATCAGCCCCTGGCCCTTCGAGAGATCCTGTCCGGGACCATAGAGGTTGGTGAGACGCCCGATCACCGTGCGCCAGCCGTGGGCCTCGCCGTATGCGCTCGCGAGTCGCTCCATGTCGAGCTTGGCTTCGCCGTAGGCCGATGCGGGCACTGCGGGGCTGTACTCGGTGAAGGGGCCGCCGCCCGCGCCGCCGTACGCGCCGCCGACGGATGAGGTGAGGAACAGCACCACGACGGCATCGGACTCCGCACAGGCGCGTCCGAGCGCTGCGAGGAAGGACTCGAAAACGTCGACCTCCTCCTGCAGGCGTTCGCGGGGTGTCGACGTGACGCCCTTCCCGGCGCACCAATAGATCTCGTGCACGCCTGCGGGGGTGAGGAAGTCGGTCACCGCGGAGGACAGCGTCCGTTTCGCGCGCTCCGGGTCCGTCCAGTCGACGGTCACGGAGAACGGGGTGTCTGATCGGGCACGCGCGACCGCCTCACCGAGGAGCCCGCGTCCGATGACCCACCTACGCGCCGCGCTCGCCACCCGGTTCCTTCGACGCAGGCTCGCGGTGCCCCAGGGGGCCGGACAGAGGATCGCGCACGATGAGATACGTCGGACGGCCGAGGGCGGAGCTCACGGCGACGCCCAAGTACTCGGCCACGATTCCGAGCGCCATCAGGATGGCCCCGATCCCGACCGCGGTGAGGACCATCTGCGACGTCCACCCCGCTGGGATGTCGACCGCGAACGCCCGCATGATCACCAGATAGAGAGCGAAGACGATCCCGCCGATGAAGAACAGCGCCCCGACTCCGGTGACGAAACGGAGGCCGCGCGTGCCGGACGTCAACACCATTCGCCAGAAGTGCGCGAAGAGACGCCGATAGGAGTATCCGGAGTCCCGATCGCCTTCCTCGCGGAGCAGCACGGGCGAGGTCACCGTGTGCGCCGACACCCAGCTGAGGGCGACATCGAGGTAGACCCCCGTGCCGGCGTAGGCGGCGACGCTGCGCGCGATCTCGCCCAGGATCAACCGGTAGCTGTTGAACTGCGAGGCGCGACCGCCGCCCAGGAACGACTCGAGCAACTTCTTCGAGCTCTTCGAGGCCGTATTCCGCACGAATCCGTGGGGCGGGCGATTGCTCGGTGCGGCGTACACGAGATCCGCCTGCTCACGCAGCGCCGTATCGATCATGCTGCCGATGAACACGGGATCGTGCTGCCCGTCTTCGTCGAGCGTCACGACCCAATCGCCACCCGAGCTCGCGATCCCGGCGAGGGTCGCCGCGTGCTGGCCGTAGTTCCGGCTGAGCCAGACCGGACGGATCCAGGGCTTGGACGCCGCGAGCCGACGGATGACCGCACCCGAGTCGTCGGGTCCGCGATCGTAGCTGAGGATGACCTCCGTGACGATCGCGCGATGGCCCTCGGGGGTCGTGAACTCCCGCGTCCAGGGCTCGATGCTCTGCGCCAGGGCGTCGAGCGTGCGCTCGCCCTGGTAGACGGGGGTGACCACGCTGATGCGATGGACGTAGGGATCGCTCATCGGTTCCTCCATCTGAGCACGGTGTAGGAGAGTCGGCGAAGCCGCGCCATCACGCTCGCGCGGACGTTGCCGATTCGCAGGTCCCACGCCGAGACCACCGACGGATGCTCCTGGCGGAACCATCGGTGGAAGCGGCGGGCCTGATCGGCCTGCGACGCGATCAGCACGGCACTCCACTGGGAGTCGGAGAGTCGGAAGGTGGCCCCGGTCTCGGGATCGGGCACGAACGTGCCGTCGAGGAGTACACGGGAGTACGTCGCCTGATCGATCAGGTACGGGAAGGTCGCATCCCAGCCGCCCGCCCGTTCGAGCGCATCGCGCCGCATCGTCACGGATGCCGGCTCGCCGAACAGGTTCGACCCCGCCCGCACCGCCTTCGCCGCGGCACGTGCACCGTCCATCGGCGCGCCGAGGCCGCGGAGGCCCCAATCGGGCATCAGCACCTTGCCCTCGGCATCCGTCACGTCGCGCCGGCAGGCGGTGAGCACAGCCCCGCTCGTGCGGAGCAGCTCCACTTGCCGAGCCAGGATGCCCGGCCGCAGCACGTCGTCGCCGCACACGAGCTTGATGTACTCGCCGTGGGCCTCAGCGGTCACCCGATTCCAGTTGCGCTCGGCCCCGCCGCCGCTCGCGGTGGTGAGGATCGTGACGCGCGGGTCGTCGCGATAGCGGTCGAGCACCCGGTCCGACCCGTCGGTGGAGGAGTGGTCCGCCACGATCAGTTCGAAGTCGATGCCCTCTTGATCGAGCACCGAGTCGATGGTCTCCGCAAGAGTGCCGGCGTTGTTGTAGGCGGGGATCACCACGCTGAGGGTGGGCGTCGTCACGCGGTGGGCTCCTTGCGTCGGAACGAGAAGAGGCTGTGGCCGAAATAACTCACCATCGTCGTGACGAAGACGATGAGCGCCTGCGCCACGATGGGCTGGAGATGTGCGAACTCCACGAGGAGCGGCAGGAGCACGGCGTTGATGCCGAGCGAGGTCAGATACACCAGCTCGAACCGCATCAAGTCGGTCCAGACGTGACCGCGGACGCGGAAGACGAGGCGGCGGTAGAGCACGAAGGCGCACAGGACGCTGGCGACGTGGGCGAACAGCAGCGTCACCATGTAGCCCCACAGCTGGCCGACGGTGATGTCGAAGAGGGCGAACCACCCGAATCCGACGACGGTGTTGATGCCGCCGACGAAGAGGAAGGCGATGCGACGATCACGGAAAAGACGAAGGAGGGGCCCGTCCGGCCCCCGCATCCCGGCGACCGAGCGATCCTCGTCGGCGGTCGGCTCGTCCGCAGCGGTGCCGGAGTCTGCGACGCCCGATTCGCTGTCGTCTCGACCAGTGCTCATCGGCTCGCCCACCTGACCTGCGCTTTCGCTCACCACCGCCCTGCCGGTGCCCATTGAGACTACCGCATGGCACCCCGTCGACCCTGAGCGGGCGGCGGCGCCGTCGCAGGTAGCATGGGAACGCCAACGGCCGCCCACCGACGGGTCCGGCCGCGACGGGTCCTTCGACAGGGATCCAGACAGGAAAGAAGCATCCATGGACCTCCTCATCGTCGGCTCCGGTCTCTTCGGACTCACCATCGCCGAGCGCGCTGCCGCGGCCGGACGCAAGGTGACCATCCTCGAACGACGCCACCACATCGGCGGCAACGCGTACAGCGAGGCCGAGGCCACCACCGGCATCGAGGTCCACCGCTATGGGGCGCACCTCTTCCACACGTCGAACGCGACGGTGTGGGAGTACGTCAACCGCTTCACCACCTTCACGAACTACGTCCACCGGGTGTACTCCGCTCACAAGGGCGTGGTCTATCCGTTGCCGATCAACCTCGGCACGATCAACCAGTTCTTCCAGGCTGCGTACAGCCCGGCCGAGGCGAGGGCTCTCATCCAGGAGCAGGCCGGCGAGTTCGACCCGACGTCCGCGAGCAACCTCGAGGAGCGCGGCATCGGCCTCATCGGACGCCCGCTGTTCGAGGCGTTCATCCGGGATTACACGGCCAAGCAGTGGCAGACCGAGGCGAAGGATCTCCCGGCCTCGATCATCAGCCGTCTCCCCGTCCGCTACACGTACGACAACCGTTATTTCAACGACACGTGGGAGGGCCTGCCGACCGACGGGTACACGGCGTGGCTCGAGCGCATGGCCGACCACCCCAACATCGACGTGCGCCTCTCGACGGATTTCTTCGACGAGGCTCAGCCCCTCAACCGCGCTGCCGTCGTCGGGCAGGTGCCGATCGTCTACACCGGCCCCGTGGATCGATACTTCGAGTACACCGAGGGCGAGTTGAGCTGGCGCACGATCGACCTCGAGGAGGAGGTCCTCGACATCGGCGACTTCCAGGGCACCAGCGTCATGAACTACCCGGACGCCGACGTCCCCTTCACGCGCATTCACGAGTTCCGCCACTTCCACCCGGAGCGCGCTGAGCGCTACCCGAAGGACCGCACGGTGATCATGCGCGAGTTCTCGCGATTCGCCGGCCGCGACGATGAGCCCTACTACCCGGTCAACACCGCGACCGACCGTGAGCGTCTCCTCGCCTACCGTGAGCTGATGGCGGGGGAGAAGGACGTGCACTTCGGCGGCCGCCTCGGCACGTACCAGTACCTCGACATGCACATGGCCATCGGTTCCGCGCTGTCCATGTGGAACAACACGCTCGCCTGATCGGCGACCGGACGATGTTCCTCACACCGGGATGAGCGAGACCTCGATCGGCGCGCCGGGTTCGGCGCGCCGCTACCTGCACTCCCTCTGGCTCCTGTCGGCGCGCGATCTTCGCGTGCGCTACGCCACGAGCTGGCTGGGGTACCTGTGGTCGGTGCTCGACCCGCTTCTGATGAGCCTGATCTACTGGTTCGTCTTCACCCAGGTCTTCTCGCGCACCGTCGGCGAGCAGCCGTACATCGTCTTCCTCATCTCGGCGCTTCTGCCGTGGGTGTGGTTCAACTCGGCCGTGACGGACTTCACCCGCGCGTTCAGTCGCGACTCCAAGCTCGTGCGATCCACCGCGATCCCGCGCTCCATCTGGGTGAATCGAATCGTGCTGAGCAAGGGCATAGAGTTCCTCTGCTCGCTGCCGGTTCTCGCGGCCTTCGCGATCTTCGCGGGCGCGACGGTGTCGTGGCAGTTGCTGTGGTTCCCCGTCGCGGTGCTCTTGCAGGCGGTGCTGCTGGTGGGCCTCGGCCTCCTGGTGGCTCCGTTGTGCGCACTGTACGCCGACCTCGAGCGCACCACCCGCCTGATCCTTCGCGTGCTGTTCTACGCGTCCCCGATCATCTACGCCGGCTCCGACCTCCCGGGCGCGTTCGGCCAGTTCGCGGCGGCCAACCCGCTGTTCGGCATCTTCAGCCTCTACCGGGTCGCGTTCTTCCCCGATCAGTGGAACCCCACAGAGGTCCTGGGCGCAGTCCTCGTCAGCGCCCTCGTTCTGGTGCTCGGCGTCCTCGTCTTCCGGCGCCTCGAGCCCGCTGTCCTGAAGGAGCTGTGATGAGCGCGATCGAGGTCGTCGATCTGGGCGTCCGCTTCCGCCGTAATCGTCGGGGCCGCCGAAGTTTCAAAGATCTCTTCGGAGGCAAGGGGCGCGGCAAGCGTCCCGGCGAGTTCTGGGCCCTCCGGAACGTCTCGTTCACGGTGCAGCCCGGTGAATCCATCGGCGTCGTCGGCCGGAACGGCCAGGGCAAGTCGACCCTGCTGAAGCTCGTCGCCGGAGTGCTCCTGCCCGACGAGGGGCGTGTCGACGTGCACCAGGGCGTCGCCCCGTTGATCGAGCTCACCGGCGGGTTCGTCGGCGATCTCACGGTGCGCGAGAACGTGCGCCTCACCGCCGGCCTGCACGGGATGAGCCGCGCGGAGATCTCCCGCCGGTTCGACGGCATCATCGAGTTCGCCGAACTGCAGGACTTCCTCGACACCCCGTACAAGCACCTCTCGAACGGAATGAAGGTGCGCCTCGCATTCTCGGTCGTCTCGCAGCTCGAGGAGCCGATCCTGCTCGTCGACGAGGTGCTCGCGGTGGGGGACAAGGCCTTCCGTGAGAAGTGCTATCGCCGGATCGACGAGCTGCTCGCCGAGGGGCGGACGCTGTTCTTCGTGAGCCACAACGAGCGGGACCTGCGTCGGTTCTGCGTGCGAGGACTCTACCTCGACAAGGGAGCGCTCGTGCTCGACGGGCCGATCGGCGACGTGCTCGATCGGTACAACGCCGACAGCGCCCCGGCCTGAGCGGATAACCGGCCGGGGCGGATGCTCACTCGGTCGATGTCTCCGGCGTGCGGTACAGGATGAGCTGAGGGCCGCCGTTCGCGCCACCCACGGCCTTCGCGAGGAAGTCGATGCTCTGCCAGATGCGCACAGGCTCCCAGGGCGACGCGGGGGCGATGCCCACGCTGTTCCACTCCGTGTCGATCGGGAGCTGCTGGATCGCCGAGTACACGGCCTGCTCCTCCGGCATGTTGTCGGCCCGGAGGTAGCGGTTGACCATCGACGATGACGTGAGGATGTACGGCAGACGATCGATCCCCTCGCGCGGGCCGACGACGTCGCCCACGACCGTGAGCTCGGCGGCGAGATTGCGGGGACCGTCGCTTCGGAACGGGGTGTAGCCGTCGTAGAAGGTGTCATCGGCTTCGATCCCTCGAGCGGCGAGGTCGTCGGCCGCCGTCTGCCGGGTGTCCGGCGCCAGAGCCACTGCGAGCTGGGCGAAGGATGCCAGCAGGAGCGAGACCGCGGATACGGCTGCCAGCGCACCCACGATGATCCTCGGCGCGCGCCCGCGCGCGGATGTCCAGCGCCACGCGGCGTCGAGCCCGACGGCCGCCAGCAGGAGGGGGGTGATGAACATCGGGAGTCCCCAGCGGTCCCAGTGCAGAGTGAGGATCGAGATCGCCACCCAGAACACCAGCCCCGTGAGGAGGGGGAGCATGTCCCACCGCCGTCCGGTGACGGCCGCGATGAGACCCACGGCGGCGAAGAGTACGACGATGATGCCGCCGCTGCTCAGGAACGAGGACGCGTAGAAGAGCGCGTTTCCCGACCAGTCCAGGCCATCGGCCCCGAGATGCCCCGTCGAGTTCTGCTGGAACAGCTGGGCGCGCACCTCGGAGAAGTTGGTGAACAGCGTCGGTGACAACGCGAAGGTGAACCCGAGGACCATGACGATCGCCGCGGCCCCCCGCACCGGGATCCGCCAGTAGTGGCGTGACCGGATCGATGCGACGATCACCGCGAGTGCGATGGTGGAGGTGGCGGCGACGGCCGGGTACTTGGCCGTGATGCCGATCGCGACCCCGGCGGACGCCAGAACGAGCCACGGCCAACTCTCGCGCTGGATGTAGCGCACGGCGCCGAGGACCGTCAGAAGCACCGCGAACACCAGGGGGACATCGGGCGTCGCGTAGCGCGAGTGCTCGACGAGAGGGGGGAAGAACGCGATCGCGAAGGCGGACCACAGGCCGGCCGCGCGAGTGTACGAGCTGCCGATGAAGTAGGCGACGACGATGGATGCCGTGCCGAGCGTCGCCGTCGTCGCCCGGGCGAGGGCATAGAAGGGGGCCTGGTCGACCGCGAAGAGCGTCTCGGGAGATCCGCCGCCGAAGAGGTGCGACCACGCCTGGTAGACGATGTAGCTCAGCTGCGTCTCGAGGTGATCGGGGCGGAAGAAGAACGGCGGCGCGAAGGAGTTCCGCTGAGCCATGTCGATGGCGCCCTCGACGACCACCCACTCGTCGGCGTGGAGCTGGAGAGGGAGCCCCCAGCCGACGCCACCGAAGCGGACGACCGCCCCGACCACCACGATGGCGAGCAGCGCCCACCCGATGAGGTCCGGGCGGTGCAGACGACGGCGCGTCGCGGACGCGTCGATCGCGCTCACCGTCGACCCTGCGCGGCGAGGTCGGCGATCGCGTGGTCGAGCAGGATGCGTGCGCGCGCTGCGAAGGAGTGCTCCTCGCGGATGCGCCGGCTGATCTCGGCGAGAGCATCTGCATCGGGGAAGCGCTCGTCGAGGTCGCTCTCGAGGAACGGCACGATCTCGGAGACGGTGTCGTAGGTCTGCACGGCGCCGTCGAAGATCTGATCGATACCGGGAACGTCGTCGCTGAATGCGCGGCCACCGGCCGCGACGACGTCGAACAGACGATTCGAGATGAACCCCTCGCGTTGCATGTCGGCCCAATGGTCGTTGAGTACGACCGAGGCCGAGGAGTAGAGCTGCCCGAGCTCGGCGTTGTCGACGCGCTCACCCGTGATCGCATCCTCGGGAACGAATCGCCCCCAGTCTCCGCCGTAGAGCTCGAGGGGGAGTCCGGCGCGGATGGACTCCATGACGGTCGGACGGGGGATGCCGCGACTGTTGCCGACGAAGAGCGGGCCGCCGCTCTTCGCCCGGGTGGCGGAGTCTCCCGGGTGGAAGCGGTCGGGGTCGGTGCACTGCAGCAGCGCCTCGACCGGGAAGCCCCAGCGGTGGGACTGCTGGGCGGACCAGCTGAGCGAGGCGGCGAACACGCGGTCGAAGACCTGCGCCTCCTGCCTCGTCACCATGTCGGGGTGACTGATCACCCAGAGGTACGACAGAGCCCCCGGAGACGGGACGTAGAGGTCGAGACCTCGCAGATGCACGACGACGTCGTCGAGATAGTCCGTCCCCCGTCGCTGCGCTTCGCGCGCATCGACGACAGTCTCCTGGCCCAGGGATTCCAGGGCGGCGGCGAGTGAACGGCCGAAATGCGTGTCGCCCCAGGTCTCGCCCTTCGGCCCGGCGGGTGAGGCGGTCTTGATCGCCCACCGCAGCCGAGGCACCGTGCGGCCGTCGATCTCGACATCGCGTCGATCCCGGACCACGACGGGAACCAGAGGCATGGGCGGCGTCACGCGCTTGCCGATCTCGTGGGGCTCGAGGGGCGGGGGAAGTTCCCGGCGCCAGTGCGCGACACGCAGTCCGGCCCGAGCGTAAGCCTCGTCGCCGTCGGAAGAGATGACCGGCAGATTCTTCGCGCGGAGGGCATTCGTCGTCCCCGCTGGGTCGGTCACCGTGAACTCGCGGGCGGGAGAAACCTGCGTGAGCACGATATCCGTGCGGGCGACCAATCCGTGCCCGCTGAGGCCGGCGCTCAGTCCGGCGAGTTCATGCTCGTTGTAGAGGAGCGGGTCGATCCCACCGATCGACTCGAGGACCTCGCGACCGATGGCGAACGTGCGTCCGGAGAGGGCACTCACCGCCACGCGGTCGCCGAGACGTCGGGCATCCTCAGCGGGGTGTCCACCGAGGATCGCCACCGGGGCCCCGTAGGCTCCGACGAGCATCGAGCCCACGCTCTCGACGGTGCCGTCCAGCCCGAGCGTGAGCGGGATCACCGCATCGGATCCGTGCGTCGCAACCTCCTCGATCAGATCGACGAGGGTGTCGCGGGAGAAGGTGGAACGTGGATCGACCACCGCGAAGACGGCGCTGCGGCTTCGGGAGAGCTCGAGATCCACCACGTACGCGAACGGTTCGCCGTCCTGGTGGAGGGCAGCGGACACGCGATCGCGGCCGTGAGCTGCGGCGCTGATCTGACGCCACTGATCGGGACGCACTCCGACGCCGACGAAGCGCACATCGGTTCCCTCGGGCGCGTCGGCGAGCGCGGCCAGCTTCGTGTGCAGGATGGGGTCGTGCGGCTGGATGAGCGTCACGATAGTGGCGGCGCCGACGACGTCCGACGCCTCGACACTCGAGTGGCGCAGTCGCACGGACGTGTTCCAACCGATGGCCTCGGTGGTCGAGATCCGGTCGGCAGCGTCATCCGCATTGTCGTAGTGGGCACCGAGCGTCGGGACGTGCGTGATCGGCGAATGCGCTGCGAGTTTGAGGATCAGATCGTAATCCACGGCGCGCCGGAGCTCGGGATCGAAGCCGCCCACCTCGACGACCGCTTCTTTTCGCGCGACCAGAGTGTTGAGGTCGATCGAGTTGCCGAGAATAAGACTCTGCGGGGCCGGCGAACCGTACCTGTAGCGGACGGTTCGACCATCGTCGAGCGCGATCGTGGCGTAGGCGCTGGTCAAGGAGTCCCGCGTCATGGTCGTCACCATGTCGCGGAGGAAATGCGGCTTCCACGTGTTGTCGCTGTCGAGGAAGGCGATGAACTCGCCCGTCGCCTCCGCGATTCCCGCGTTGCGGGCGGCGCATACTCCGAGATGATCCTGTCGGAGGAGGCGGATGCGCGGATCGCGGGCGGCAAGCAGCTCGGCGACGGCGACGGTGTCGTCCCAGGAGCCGTCGTCGACGATGAGCAACTCCCAGTCCTCCCAGGACTGCGCGAGGACGGATTCGACAGCGGTGCGCATAGCGCCCCCACGATTCCACACCGGCATGATGATGCTCGCTCGAGCTCCTGTTGCCGGACCATCGAACTCGAGGGATTCGGCGTGTTCGAGTTCCGCCCGCGGGTAGCGGTTGCGCCTATCGCGCTGCAGCGCGGCCCATGCGACCGTCGCGTCGAAGAGCACGGGGTAGATCTCCGACCAGGGCAGCGGCCGGGCACCCCCGGGCTCGATGATGACCTCGGTGGAGGCATCCCGTCGCACGCGCTCCCAGAGGTGACCGACGGGGCCCGCGGGGTGCTCGAGCGACTCCGGGTACTCGTCGGCGTAGCGCTTCACGCTCCACACTCCGGTGGTGTTCGCATGCCATGCCCGGGAGTTGAAGTAGTCGTAGAGAGCCGGTCTGTCGGTGCGGATCATGGCGCGGCGGATCACATACGGATCGGTCAGCACGTTCAGCGTGTAGCCCCAGCGGAATCCCACAGAGGCGTAATGCGCCGCCGCGTCCTCCACGCTGATCGAGGGCACTCCGAGCTGTGCGGCATAGAGTGCGGCGTCGACGACTCCGGTCCGCGCCAGACGTTCCGCGCGTCGCCGAGGGTCGGTCGACTCCAGCACGTCCTTGAGCACGGGCACTCGTCGCGCGAGGCGCGAGATCTCACGAATCGACGACATGGGAGGCGCGTCCTCTCAGGTGGCGGGGCTGCGGGGTGCGATATCCGAACATGAGACGTTCCGCGGCGTTCAACCGCGCGAAGCCGTAGTTCTCGTACCGGCGCTGGCTGTAGTACGGCTGCGTCGCGATGAGGTACTCGCGCACGCCGGCCATCTGCACGGGGTACTTCTTCTCGAGCTCTTCGAGGAGGGAGCCCGCGCCCAACCAATAAGGGTCGTAACGCAGCGTGTCGAGCTTGATGAGCGGCAGACGGCCGTCATCGAGACTGGAGTCGGCGAAAGCGCTCGACCAGTTGAGGTTGTCCGCCTGGGCGGGGTCGCGCCACTGCCGGGCATCGAAGTACCCGTCTTCGAGCGTGTCGAATCGGGCGGGAAAACTCTTGCGGCGCTGCCGCAGCCAGTGCACTCCGCGACGGGTGGCTCGCAGGCGTTCGTCGTGCGTCGGCGTGAAGTACGCGTCGAAGCGGTACCCGGCGTCGGACATCGCTCGGCTGATTCCGACCTCTTGCAGCTGAATGGCGGTCTGGCGGTCGGGTGCGGGTTTCGAGTCCGTCCAGAACCGACGGAACGCCAGCGAGTGAAGAGCCTCGCGAGTGAAGTGCAAGTAATAACTCTGGATGTGCAGGGAGTGCCTGGCGCTCTGCGTGATGCCCCACAGCTCCACCGGTCGCATGCTCATCGTCTGCATGATGCGGCCGAGTGGCCGGAAGAATCCGACGTAGGAGTCGTTGGTCAGAAGGACCTCGTCATAGGACTGCGCCCAGTCATAGCGTTCGAGGCAGTCCCTCCACGAACCGAAGTCGTGGCCGTAGTTGGCTCGACGGATCAGCGTGGCACGTGAGGAGATCGCTTCTGCAGCGGAGGGGGACAGGTCGACCGTCGTTGCGAGAACCACCTCGTCGAACTGCGTACCGAGCTCGTCGAGCTGGCGCAGGACGTGCGGAGCCGCTTCGCCACGCGGGTCGTAATGTGCGACGAGCGCGAGCCGTTTCGTCATGCGTCCTCTCCGGTGGTCTTCCGCTCAGCCATGTCCGTATCCTTCGTCCGATCGAAGCGCGCGGGGCGCGTCATGCGCAAAAGTGCAGTTTACCGGTCGACTTCCGGGCCGGAGCCGCATCAGATGCCGACGAGATCCCGCAGCGCCTGGAGACGCTCGCGGGCGGTCGTCACCGAATCGCTCGTGCTCTCGCCGTTCTCGGCGGTGGAGCGGACCTCGGTCAGTGCCGTGGAGTACTCCGAGACGGCGGTGAACCAGGAGTCGGTGATCGACGTGGGAGGTGTCGTCTCCGCCAGCCGCTGGGCGTCCTGCTGCAGCTGATCGACGACTCCGATGGCATCCTGCCCGCTGAGCTGAGCGAGCATGTCGAGACCGCGGACGCCGTCGTCGACGCGAGGCTGGACCTGCGTCACGAAGGCGTCGAGCTCGGGAGCCGGTGCGACCGGAGGAGTACCCGGCTCCTCGGTCGGATTTTCGGACGCTCCCGGTGTGGGCTCGTCCGACGGGGACGGGCTCGCGGTCTCCGATGACGACGGAGACGGTGATGGGGCACCTCCCGGGGTCTCTCCCCGGAGCACGAAGAACCACAGTAAGCCCGCGACGATCACCAGGGCCAGGATCACCGAACCGATGATGACCCAGATGCGCGCACGATTCTTCGGCTTGGGCGGGATGGGCGCCCAGCGAAGTTCGGGCTGCGGATCGTTCGACATCATGCCTCCAGGGGCGGCATCGGCTGCCAGGAGCGGTCGCGGGAGATCTTGCGCCCCTCCTTGAGACCGCGGAACAGGTTGCTCGTCCCGCGAACGGTGCGTTCGACGAAGACCAGGCGGATCAGTTCTTTCGCGAACGTCATGGCCGTTCCCACACCGAAGAGCACCGGGTTGTAGTTGTCGTGGATGCGGTAGTAGTGCTTGATGTGGGCACGGTTGCGCATGATGTAGAAGCGATAGGCATTGCTCGACGCGTTCATGTGGCGGATGCCCATATCCCACTGCTTGATCTCACGGGTGCGCCGCAGCACGAACTCATCGACGATCACGGCGGTGGTGAGGCGCGAAGCCAGCCAGCCGTACATCTGGTCGTCCCAGTAGATGAAGAAGCGATGGTCGGGGAGGCCGATCCGCTTCACGATCGAGCGGTGGATGAACATCCCCTCGAAGCATCCGCTGTTCATCTCTTTGAACCCGGACGCGTCGAAACCGGACGGCGCGAACGGAATCGGGATGCCCATGCGCTCGGCGATGCGGTACTGCCAGTAGAACTCGCTGCCGTCGTAGTCGTAGCGGCGTCCCTGGATGCTCTTGAATCGCGACGACCACTTGCCCATCTTCGCGAGGCCGTCGGGGATGACCTCGACGTCGTCGTCCATCATCCAGATCCATTCGGAACCCAGCTCGTACGCCGTGCGCATGCCCTCGCTGAACCCACCGGATCCACCCGTGTTCGTCTCGAGGCGTCGGTAGACGATCTCGGTGCCGACTCGCGCACGGAAGGACTCCACGACCTCGGTCGTGTCGTCGGCGGAGGCGTTGTCGATGATCACCACGTGTCCCGGCTTCGGGTCCATCGCGGTGATGCTCTCGAGTAGGCCGGTGAGCAGGTGCGAGCGGTTGTAGGTGACGATGACGATCGTCGCCGTGGCCGGGTCGAAGGCGACGGATGCCTCGGTCATGCCTGCTCCTCGAAGATCTGCTCCCAGGATTCTGGCGAGACGAGTCCGGGCAGCGCATCTCGGTACTGCTTCTGCAGCTCCGGCCACCTGCGCTGCAGTTCTGCGTGGAGGCGCACGCTCTCGCGCAACATCCGACGGTACTTCGCGCGGTCGCGCGTGTAGATGTTCTTGCCGGAGCCGTCGGCCGTGCTGACGAGCGCACTGTCGAACACCGGAAGGCGCCACCAGTGCGCATCGTCCTTGCCGAACTCCACCTCGGGCTGGGCGACGTTCGCAGGGTCGGGCTTGTGGATCCAGTGCGCGATCAGTGTCGTCAGCGTGAACTTGCGCAGGGCCAGGCCGCTCGGGCTGTCGTACTCGTGCCGCGAGCGCTGTCGCTGGAAGACCTGGCGTCCACGACGCGAGTGGAGGACGGCCGTCGGGTCCTTGTGGATCACGGTCTCGGGGTACTCCGACGACAGCGCTCGGGCAGCCGGCATCGCGGTCGCAAGTGTGCGCCGCATGTGGTCGGGGCCCGAGAGCACGTCGCGCAGGGCGCGTGCGCGGAGGGCCACGGGGTAGTACTGCATCATCATCAGGTGCTTGAGGTCCACGCGGCGGCTGTGCCGGATCAGGCGACCGCCCTTCGGGGCGTTCGAGTGCAGGAGGCCGGCGACGATGCGGTTACGGGCGTGGAAGTAGGCCTGCCAGTCGATGGTGTCGTCCTTGTTGACCCAGGACACGTGCCAGAGGGCCACGCCCGGCATCGACACGGTCGGGAATCCCGCCTCGCCCGCGCGGAGGCAGAATTCGGCATCGTCCCACTTGATGAACGCGGGAAGCGAGAGCCCGACCTTGCGGATCGCGTCGAGGGGGATGAGGCACATCCACCACCCGTTGTAGGCGGAATCCATGCGCATGTGCAGCAGCGGTGACTGGCGCAGATTGGAGGCGCCGAAGTCGTGCGGCATCTCCTCCTGGTAGAGGTTGCGCCACATGAACGGCGCTTCGTCGACGACCTCGGCCCAGCCGTGCAGCTTGGGTCGGTCGAGCAGATCGAACATGTGGCCGCCCACGAGCACGGGGTTCGTCGCGTACTGCCCGAACACGACGGAGCGGCGCAGCGATTCCGGCTCGATGCGCACGTCGTCGTCGAGGAGCTGCACGAAGTCGCTCTCGGGGCGCTGGAGGGTCTCGTGCATCGCACGGGCGAAGCCGCCGGAGCCGCCGAGGTTCGCCTGCCGGATCACCTGGAGGGTCTCGCCGAGTTCGGCCGCGACCTCCGTGAAGCCCTCCTGGTCGGCGACGAGCTGGGTGCCCTGATCGACGAGGAAGATGCGGTCGACGAACTCGAGGGCATCGGGGGAGGCGGCGAGGGCCTGCAGGGTCTCCACGCAGTAGTCGGGCTTGTTGTAGGTCGTGATGCCCAGCGAGGCCTTACCCGTGCGGGCGGGTGCCTGCTCGGTGGTCCACTCCGCGCCGTCGAGGATGACGTTGCTCTCGTCGGCGACGACATCGAACCACAGCCAGCCGCCGTCGCTGTACTGGGTGAGTTCGAGATCGAAGGTCGTCGACGAATCGCCGGTCACCTCGCTCGTGGCGACGCGCTGACGCACACCGGAACCGTTCGACCGGTACACCAGGATCGTCGCGGACCCCTGGGTGCGGACGGTGAGCTGCACCTGGCGGATGCTCGTCCAGTGCTGCCAGTAGGAGGCGGGGAACGCGTTGAAGTACGTGCCGAGCGATACTCGTCGCCCCGCGACGATGCGGGCGCGGTGGCGACCGAGGATGTTGCCCAGGTGCGCGCGGTTCGACACGCGCACCGGCTCGTTCTCGATGACCGACCACGTCTCGGGGTCGGCGTACAGCGGGAGGAGGTCGGGGTCGCGATCGAGCGGGAAGACGACGTTCTGCAGGACGTGGGCCACGGGGGAGTTCTCCGAAGGGGTTGCGCCGACTGCCGCCGGACGGGCGGAGCAGTGGACTCTGCGAGCAGTGAGTAGCCTACCCTCCGCCACCTCGGGATCCGCGGAGGGTCGGCGGGTTCCGGGCGGGGTCGGGGGCGCGGGATAGGATGGCGGGCGATGAAGGTATTGATCACCGGCGGTGCGGGATACATCGGATCGACCGTCGCGACGGCATGCCTGGAGGCCGGGATCGAGACGGTCCTGATCGACGATCTGTCGACCGGGTTGCGCGCGTTCGGCGAGGGGCGGGGCCTCTACGTCGGCGACATCGCGGATGCCGAGGTCCTCGACCGGGTGCTGGCCGACCACCCCGACATCGACGCCGTCGTGCACTGCGCCGCGCGGATCGTCGTGCCCGAGTCCGTCGACGATCCCCTGGGCTACTACGACACGAACGTGGGCAAGACGGTGCTGCTCCTCGCGCGCCTGCGCCGGGCCGGGATCGACCGGATCGTCTTCAGTTCCTCCGCCGCGGTCTACGCGGCCGAGACCGGAGGCGGGGTCGACGAGTCCGGGGCGCTCGCACCGTCGAGCCCGTACGCCTCGACCAAGGCCATGGTCGAGCAGATCCTGCACGATTCGGCGGTGGCCGGCGACTTCCGCGCGATCGCTCTGCGCTACTTCAACCCGATCGGCGCGGACCCGCGTCTGCGCACCGGGCTGCAGAACCCGCGACCGACTCATGCGCTCGGCAGGATCATGCAGGCGAAGGCCGAGGGCGTGCCGTTCACGATCACCGGCACCGACTGGCCCACGCGCGACGGTTCGGGCCTGCGCGACTACATCCATGTGTGGGACCTCGCTCTCGCCCATGTCGCCGCCGTGCAGCGCTTCGACGACATCGTGACGACCCCGGATCCCTACCGGGTGATCAATCTGGGAACCGGCGACGGCGTCACCGTGCGCGAACTGGTCGCCGCCTTCGAGCGGGTGACGGGGGAGCCCCTCCCCGTGATCGATGCGCCCCGCCGTGCGGGAGACCAGGCCGGAGCCTTCGCGATCGTCGAGCGCGCGCACGATCTGCTCGGCTGGCGGGCGGAGCGATCGACCGACGACGGCGTGCGCGACGCCCTCGACTGGGCGGACAAGCTGCCCGCCGTGCGCGCCGCCTCCGACGCCCTCTGATCGAGCGTTCGCTCAGCCCTGCGCACGCAGGGTGGGGATCACACCCGTCTGGGCGGCGTCGATGTTCTCGCGCCACGAGCGCGACTGTCCGGCGCGCAGCGCGCAGAGCACGAGCAGGAACCATCCGGCTCCCACCAGTGTGAAGCTCTCGAAGACCGAGTCGACGGCGAGCGTGATCAGCGTGATGGGCGTCCACGCGTAGACGACGGAACGCCGCACGCTCGCGACCAACCAGGAACGGACGAGCGCGACGCCTCCGAGCAGGAGGAAGAGCACGAGTCCGGCGGTGCCGAGCTGGAGAAGAACGTCGAAGAAGGCGTTCAGCGCGCTCTGATGACGGTCGTCGAGCAAGAAGTTGATGTACGTGAAGGGGTACTCGCCCCGTGCCCATGACCCGAACCAGCCCCAGCCCTCGATCGGTTTGAGGGCGACGAAGTCCAGGATGGTGTTCCACAGGGTCGCGCGGATCGAGAAGTCCGAACCCGCGTCGAGCAGGGCGATGATCTGGTGCCGGAAGGCGAACGCGACCGCCAGCGCGGCGGTGACGAGGACGCTGAGCGACCATTGCACGATGCTGCGTCGGGCCGGCGGCGAGTGCCGCACCAGGGTCAGCGCTGCCGTCACGATCCCCACCGCAGCCGCGAGGACGAGCACGGTAGGGGAGGACGAGAGGGCGGCGAGGAATGCCGCGAGAGCGATCGACGGGATGGCGATCGCCCGGCTCACGGACTGGGTGCGCCACTCGATCACGAAGGTGATGAGGGCGATCACGGCGATGAAGCCGAGCATGTTCCGGCTGCCGAAGATGCCCTGGACGGGACCGCCGGCCGCGAGGCTCCCCTGGATGCCGAGGGCGGCGAAGGGCACGTCGAGCAGGATGCCGGAGAGGATCTCGAGCGCGAGAGACACGACAAGGAGCCCGCGCAGCGCATCACCGAGAGCGCGCACGGTCTGCAGGGTGTCCCGGATGTGTCCGACGGTGAGGGCGAGGAACGCGTAGCCGAACAGCGATGACCACCCCAGCAGCGTCTCGCCGCGGTCGGTCGTCCACACCAGGCTCACCAGGGCCCAGCCGAGGAAGGCGTACAGCGAGAACGGCGCCAGGCGCAGGGCGGAGAGCTCCTCGCGTCGCGCCCACAGGATCGCCGCCCCGAGCAGGCAGAGCACGGCGATGATCGTCGCAAGCGACACGCGCGAGGTCAGCCGCTCGATCGCGAACGATCCGAACACCGCGGTGATCACCGCGAGCGTGAACGCCCGGGCCATCTCGACCGACCCGAGGAGACGGACGGTGCGGCTCGTCGACGTCACGGGATCCGCCGGGCGCGTGCGCCGCGGTCGAACAACTGCTCCCGCTCGCCGACGCCGATCAGGGGCACCGACTTGAGCTTGAACGTGAACATCACCAGCAGCATCCACCCCCAGAGCATGATCGGGGTCGACTCTGAGAGTCCCTGCACCAGAAGCACGATCGTGAACATGCTCGGCAGGAGCGTGATCGGAGAGAAGTTGCGTGAGGAGTTGAGGTCCCACCGTGGACGATCGACGGCGAAGAACCACGACCGCCAGAGCAGGCTGAGGTAAGAGATGCCCATCAGGATCACGCCGAGGATCCCGAGCTGCATGAGCACGTCGAGCCACATGTTGTGCGCATGGAACACCGTGAGGCCGTGGTCGACGATCCATCCGTCGAAAGCGGGATCGTCGGGAATCCACGGGCTCGAGAAGCCGTTACCGAACAACGGATGCTGGGCTGCGCGCTCGAGCACCGCGGTCCAGATCTTGTCGGAGCGTCCCGTCAGGTCGGAGCTGCGGCCGACCAGGGCGAGCAGCGGCTCCCGCAGCAGCCAGACGACGGCGGCGAGCACGGCGGAGCCTCCGATCGCGATCACGTAGATGCGCGTGCGGTCGCCGGGTGTTCGGGCGCGACGCATGAGGAGTGCGACGGCCAGCGCGACCCCGACGGCCGCCGCGCAGACGAGGGCGGTGGTCGATGCGGTGCGCACGAGGAAGAATGCGGCGAGCAGCATCCACAGCGCGAGCGTCGTCCGCCAGCGCGCGCGAGCGGCGAAGAGCACTCCGAAGGTGAGGATCGCGAACAGGGAGATGATCGCGAGGATGTTCGCGTTCGCCACGATGCCCTGGAGCCGGCCTCCGTCGAACAGGTTGTCGCGCACCCAGTACAGCTGCGGGTCGATCCCGTCTTCGGGGATGACGGCGAAGTTCGGAAGCAGCGGGCCGTGGATCACCAGCGACACCCACAGCTCGAGAGCGATCGACAACCCGAGGATCCATTTGAACGTCGACGAGAGCGCACGCACGATCTCGTGCCACGTCAGCACGTGCGCGATGAACAGGCCGTTGACGGTCACCGCGGCGAGGAGCAGCCAGGTGAGCAGCGTCGGTCCCCGCCACTGCGACCAGGCGACCGAGACGAGGGCGAGGGTCGTATACCCGAGAGCCGTCCACGGCAGTCGCCGCCAGCGGAATGCCTGAGGGCGGTTGCGCGCCAGCATCGGGACGCCGATGGCGACGGTGGCGAGCGTGAACACGACGAGCACGACGGCTGCGCCGAGCATGCCGAGGAGGTTGTAGACGGCAGTATGCGCGAAGGTGATGAAGAGGGTGAGGGTCACGTACCCGCGCAACAGCAGATGCCCCGTCGATTCCCGCTCGGGGGCGGTCGGCGGGGCGCTCACCGGATGCTGGGTGTACTGGGCCATCGCGATCAGGGTACCGCGAGGCGGTCGGGTGCGTCTGTGAGCGGCGTGGCGCACTCTACGCTGGGATCATGCTGCTGCACCTCACCAATGCACCCCGCGACTACGCCTGGGGATCGGAGACCCTTCTCGCCGAGCTCGAAGGGCGTGCCCCGAGCGGCGCCCCCGAGGCGGAGGTCTGGTTCGGGGATCACCCGGGCGACCCCGCGGATGTGGTGGGCGGCGGCACGCTCGACGCGGTCACCGGTGGGACGCTTCCGTATCTGCTGAAGCTGCTCGCGGCAGCGCAGCCGCTGTCGATCCAGGTGCATCCGACCATCGCCCAGGCGAAGGAGGGATGGGAGCGCGAGAGCGGCCTCGCCCTCGATGACCCGCAGCGCAACTACCGCGATGCGAACCACAAGCCCGAGCTGCTGGTCGCGCTGAGCGAACGATTCGAGTCGCTCAGCGGTCTGCGCCCCGTCGCGCAGACGCTACGGCTCATCGACGCTCTCGCACCCACCACCGCCGTCGTCAGGCTCCGGGAGCGGCTCTCCGCCGAGGGCGATGTCCTGCGCGACACCCTCGAGTGGCTGCTCGACGGGTCGGCGGGCGAAGCCGTGGACGGTGTCATCGAAGCGGTCGTCACCGCCTCCCGTGGGGATGCCGGGGAGTGGAGCGAGACTCTGCGCGCGATCGCCCGGATCGCGGACACCTATCCGGGTGACCCGGGTGTCGTGGTCGCGCTGTTGATGAACCACGTCGTGCTCCGCCGGGGCGAGGGCGTCTTCCTCCGCGCCGGTCTCCTGCACGCCTACCTCTCGGGCCTCGGTGTGGAGATCATGGCCGCCAGCGACAACGTGCTCCGCGGGGGACTCACACCCAAGCGGATCGACGTGCCGGAACTCCTGTCGCTCGTCGATACGGCACCCGGGGTCGTCCCGGTGCTGCGCCCCGCCGAGGAGGGCGCGATCACGACGTACGACGTGCCGGTTCCGGACTTCGCCCTGCGCCGCATCGTGCTCGACGGCTCTCCGACGAGTACGCCCGTCGACGGCCGGACCATGGTGCTCGTCACGGGCGGAGCCGTTCGCGTCGAAGGAGCGGATGCCGCGATCGATCTGCCCGTCGGGGCCGTCGCCTATGCATCGGACGACGAGACCGAGTTGCGCCTGTCCGGCGTCGGTGAGGTGTTCATCGCGTCTCCGGGGCACTGACGCGCGATGTCCTCGCCCGAGTCCGCGTTCCCATCGGCGACACGCCGATATACCGTCAAGAACCTTCAAGACATGATTGAGGGTTTACGATCCGCGACTTGACCCGAGCGAATGACACGGGTGTAATTAGTCATGCACGGCCCGGCGGGGGGCGACAGATGAGGGGTTGGAGGTCGAGATGACGGGATACCGATCCGACGTTCCGGAGAACTGGTTCGTCGACCCGGTCAACCTCGGTGTACCCGGGGTTCGAAAGGTCGAGGCAGACGACGACAACGCTCTCGCCTGGCAGACCGACGCGCTGTGCTCTCAGACAGACCCGGAGGCGTTCTTCCCCGAGAAGGGCGGCTCGACACGAGACGCCAAGCGCATCTGCACCTCGTGCGACGTGCGCGGAGAGTGCCTCGAGTACGCGCTCAACAACGACGAGCGATTCGGTATCTGGGGTGGCCTCTCCGAGCGCGAGCGTCGCAAGCTCAAGCGCCGCGCCAGCTGACCCGCGGCTCATCCGCCGATCGACGGTCTCCCGGATGGATTCCCACCGGGACCTTCGCGGGCGCGCCGCACCGGCTGCCTTCTCCCGCGTTGCACCGCGCTTAGGCTGACGATGTCATGCCAGCCCGTGTTCACGCCATCATCGTCGCGCGCCCCGGTTCCTCAGCCCGCGCGCAACTGCTCCGCACCCTCGAGGCGCTGAGAGCACAGACCGCACCGGTCGAAGCCGTCACCCTCGTGATCTGCGGCGACGCCGCATCGGCTCGTGCCAGCGAGGCCGTCGCGCAGACGGTCGAGGGCATCGTCGAGGCTCGGCACTCCACGTCGTTCGCCGAGGCCGTCGAACTCGCACGTCCCCGCGTCGCGGAGAACAGCGCCGTCTGGCTCCTCGCGCACGACACCGCGCCCCACCCTCGTGCGCTGGAGCGCCTCGTCGGGATGCTCGAGCGATCACCATCGGCGGCGATCGCGGCGCCCAAGCTGGTCGCCACCGACAACGATCGTGAGATCGTCTCCCTCGGCGTCAGCATGACGAGCCTCGGCCGTTCGGTCGAGCTCTCGGCGGGCGAGCTCGACCAGGGTCAGCACGACGGTCTCGATGAGGCTCTCGCGGCCGACATCCGCGGCATGCTGATCCGCAGCGAGGTGCGCGACGCACTCCGCCCCGATCCGGCGCTGGCCGGAGCCGATGAAGGCCTCGATCTGGGCGTGCGTGCTCGACTCGGGGGAGGACGCGTGGTCCTCGCCCCGACCGCGCGGATCTCGGTCTCGCCCGACGGCCCGGCATCGCTCCCGCGCGGCCGCTCCCGGCGTGCGTACGTGACCCGTCTCGCCCAGCTGCATCGTCGCCTCGCCTATGCGCCCGCGGTCGCTGTGCCCCTGCACTGGATCGCCCTCCTGCCGCTCGCGCTGTGGCGCTCGGTCGCGCACCTCGTCGGCAAGCGTCCCGAGGAGGTCTTCCCCGAGTTCGGGGCCGCCGTGGTGGCGATGCTCCGATTCGGGGCGCTCGCCCGATCGCGTGCCGCCATCCGATCGTTCCGCACGTCGTCGTGGGCGAGCATCTCGCCCCTGCGCGTGACCGGCTCGCAGCTCCGCCGTCGTCTCGACGACGGCCATGGCAGCGAAGGCGGCGCCGTCAGCGAACTGCACTTCTTCGGCGGCGGCGGGGCATGGGCCGTGTTGGCCGCGCTCGCCGTGAGCGTCGCGTCCTTCACCTCTCTGCTTGCCTGGCCCTCGCTCGGCGGTGGGGCGCTTCTCCCGCTGCGGCAGACCGTCGCGGGGCTCTGGCAGGACGCGATGTGGGGAGTCCGAGGACTCGGCCTCGACGTCGTCGGCCCGGCCGACCCCTTCGCCGGCGTGGTGGCCGTTCTCGGCTCGCTCTGGCCGGGATCGCCGTCCTTCTCCCTCGTGCTCCTGTGGGTGCTCGCGCTGCCCCTCGCCGTCCTCGGCGGTTGGTTCGCCGCGACGCGGGTGACGGATCGCGCGGGGCTCCGCATCTTCGCCGGAGTCGCATGGGCTCTGGCACCGACGTTCCTCACCGCGCTCGTCGACGGCCGCCCGACCGGCGTCCTCGTGCATCTCCTCCTGCCCTGGCTGTTCCATGCGGCGGTCGTCGCCCATCGGTCGTGGGGGGCGGCGGGCGCTGCGTCGCTGTTCTTCGCGGCCGTGGCCGCATGCTCCCCGTCTCTCGTCCCCGCGCTTCTCGTGCTGTGGGTCATCGGGCTCGGGATCGCCCTGGGAACGGCCCAGTTCCGCGGCGCAGTCCGTCTGCTCTGGACTCCGATCCCGACTCTCGTGATCTTCGCGCCGCTCGCATACGCGCACCTCATCGACGGATCGCTCGTCGCGCTCCTGGCCGATCCCGGGGCGATCTGGGCTGGCCCGCAGGCGGCGGCGGATGCCGCAGGGCGCCTCGCCCTCGCGACGGGGTATCCCACCGCGGATGCCGCGGGGTGGGCGGCTTTCCAGATCGCGCCGCTCGGTGCCTGGGCGGCCGTGTTCAGTGCGCCTCTCGCCCTCCTCGCACTCGGTGCGACCGTCGCGCCGCGTTGGCGTGCGGGGATCACCCTGCTCGTCGTGGCGCTCGCCGGCTTCGCCACCGCGTTCCTGGCCGTGGGCGTCGCGGTCAGCTTCGCGCAGGGCGCTCCGGTCGCCATCTGGCCGGGTGCCGGACTCTCGCTCGCGTGGATCGGTATCGTCGGTGGCGCGGTCGTCACCCTCGACACCGCTGTCACGCTGCCTCGACTGCGCACAGCAGTGACCGGCATCGCCGCGGTGGCTCTGGTCGTCGGAGCGGTGCCGGCTCTCACGGCTCTCCATCTCGACGCGTCCGCTCTGCGCAACGGGCCCGATTCGACGCTTCCCGCGTACGTGGCGGCTCAGGCGGCCGAGGATCGACAGATCAGCACCCTGGTACTCACGCCGCAGAACGACGGTGGACTCGCCGCCGAAGTGGTGTGGGGGGCGAGTGAGACCCTGGGGGCGCAGACCACGCTGCTCTCGACGGCGGAGCACCCGCGGGGCACCGATATCGCAGCGCTCTCGGTCGACCTGCTCTCGGCACGCGATTTCGATGCTCCCGGGGAGCTCGCCGCTCACGGGATCAGCTATGTCCTCGTCGCGCAGGTGTCGGGAGACGAGGCCGACCAGGCGCGCTCGATGCGGACGTCGGCGATCACGGCGATCGATCAGCGGGCCGGCTTCGTTCACGCCGGCACCACGGATCGCGGAGTGCTCTGGCGGGTGGACACCGATATCGCCGCCCCTGCGACGCTCACGAGCGCGCAGGAGCACCAGGCGCGACTCGTCGTCACTCTGCAGCTGATCTTCCTGTTCGCCGCCCTGCTCCTCGCCCTGCCGACCCGTGCGTCACGACGTGCGGCACGTGCGCAGTCCCGCATCGTGGGGCGCGCACCCGGCGAACCGCTCGTGCTTCCCCGCCATCGGGAGGAGCTCGCGGAGGCCTCGATCGTCGAACCGGGAGGGGTGGACGAACTGGCGGAGGCCGCCATCGTCGGAGAGACGCCCGCCGATGCGCTCGATGAGGCCCCGATGACCGACGACGACATCGCCGCGCTCGAGGAGCACTCAGGGGGTCCCGACGCCGACGCGCGGGAGTCCGACGCCGAAACGCTCGCGAAGGACGCCGCCATCGACGATGACGTCGACGGCGATCCCAGCGGGGATCCCGAGCCCGAGGAGCAGGACCGATGAGCCGCACGCGAGTCTTCCGAGTGGTCGCCACCGGCGCGCGCGTCGCCGTCGGAGCCGTCGTCGCGGTCGCGTGCGTCGCCGGCGTCGTCACGGCGATCCACGCCCCGTGGCCCGAGGTCGCGCACGAACCCGCACAGGTGCAGGTCACCCCCATCCCCGGCGCTCCGGTGCTCGTGTGCAACGGTGATTTCCGAGCGATCGGGCGAGATTCGTCGGATCCGCTGAGCATGCGCTCGGCGGGAACCCCCTCGGTGACCGTGAACGGTACGGGAGGGGTCCCTGCATCCGCACCGATCGCCGCGCCGGATCTCATCGGCGGCAGCGAGGTCGACCGATTCACCGGAGAGGTCGTCGATCGGTCCGCGCCGCTCATCGCGGCGACCGAGTCGATCGCGGTGTCGGCGACGGACCTCGCGGGCTTCGCCGCGGTGCCGTGCGGAGAGAGCCGGCTGGAATCCTGGCTGGTGGGCGGCAGCGTCGCCACCGGCACGAAGGACATCGTGACCCTGACGAACGCCGCGGCAGTGACCTCGACCGTCACCCTGTCGACGTACGGCGAGTCGCGGAGCAATCGCACGGTGGTCATCCCGGCCCTGACACAGGTCGCACTTCCACTGAGCTCGATCGCCGCCGGCGACACGGCCCCCGTCGTGAAGGTGACGGCCGAGGGAGCGCCCGTACGAGCCGTTCTGCAGTCATCTTTCGTGCGCACGCTCGACCCGGCGGGCATCGACCTGCAGGAGGCCGTCGCCGGGCCGCAGCGGCATCCTGTGATCGTCGGTGTCCAATCGTTCGATGGTGACGGGGACAACGCCGACATGACGGTGCTCCGGATGCTCTCGGCCGGAGAAGACGGGCAAGCCGTCGTGACGGTGCGTGCTGTCGGTTCACCCGAGGTCGTCGAGGAGTTCTCGGTGGATCTCGTGGCCGATACGCCGGCGGAGGCGTCGCTCAGTGCGCTCGAACCCGGGTCCTATTCGGTGTCGATCGAGGCCGACACCCCGGTGGTCGCGGGTGTCCGACAGCAGAACGGATTCGGCAAGGGGGCGGACTTCTCGTGGATGACGCCGGCCCCGGAGATCGGAACGGATGCCGTTTTCGCCGTGCCGGACGGGCCCCGACCGACGTTGTACCTCGTCAACGAGGACGGTGCCGACGCGACCGTCACCCTCGAGAACCTCGGCAACGGGAACTCCCGTGAGGTCGTCGTTCCGGCAGGCAGCTCGGTGGCGGCGACGGTCAACGGCGATACGGTCTATCGACTCAACACCTCCGACGCGGTTCGCGGGGCGATGAGCATGTCCGGGGCGGGAGCACTCGCGACGTGGCCTCTGCAGCCGAGCGCGGGCGCGGAGAAGAGCATAACGGTCTACCCCTAAACGGGTCGGTGCCTTCGCGTCAGTGGTCGTGGCCGAGATCCCACGGCTCGCGGCCGACGTACTCGGCCGCTGCGCGGAACACGGCGCTCTCGATCGCCATCCGTCGGTGCGCGTTGTCGTCGTGTCCGGGAGGGAGTAGACGCTCGATGGGCAGGCGGAAGAGGACGATGCGCGCGTGATCGCGGTCGAGGTGCCAGCGCGGCACCTCGTCGCCTGCCTCGAACCCGGGCATTGCGCCGATCTCGAATCGCACGTCCTGCAACTCCGGCCACGTCCCGCGGAGGAACTCGACGGCGGTCCCCACCGAGAGGTCGAACCGGTCGAGGCGTCCGTCGAGCGGAGCCAGAGGAGGCCTCACGACCTCGCTGCGCCCGAGCCGGCCGTGTCGTCCGTGCCGCGCGCCGCGTCGCGGCGTTTCGGGGGAGCGGGTGGCACGTCGACGGGGCATGACGAAAGTCTAGGCCGTGTGCGGCGTCGGACGGCGCGGCATCCGTCTTCGACGCGCTCCGAACCGTAGCCTGGCACGGATGGACGGACGACTCTGCTCGAAGGTGTGCTGCGCGCGAGAAGCGGTGGCTACGCTCACGTACGACTACGGCGATCAGATGGCCGCGCTCGGCCCCCTCGGGCTCGAACGTCACCCGCATGCGCACGATCTGTGCGCGCAGCACGCCGACCGCTTGTCGGTGCCCGCAGGGTGGATCGTCGTGCGCCACGAAGCGTTGCGCGCCTGAGCGTCAGACCCCGACGCGCCGCCCGGTGAGCCGCTCGGCGCGGGCATCCGAAGTGGTGAGGGCGCGCCGCTCGCGTTCACGCCGGATGGCCGTGATCGCGACCAGCGCTCGCTCCGGTGTCGCCGGGGGCAAGGGAGAGACGAAGGCGGATGCCTCGGCGAGCAGCTCCTGCGCGACGCGCGCGCGAGCCCCGGGCACGAGCTGGTGCGCCGAGGCGAGGAACTGCGAGATGCGCCGGGCGAGGCGGTCGGGCAGACGTGCGACGTCGGCGATCTGCGACCAGCCGATCAGCTCACCGGGCATCACCGGGACGTTCTCGACGAGAACGGGTGTGCGCACGCGCTGGCTGAACGTGCCCGCGACGAGATCTCCCAGGCGCTGGGATCGCGCGGTGAGGGCGCCCGAGAGCACGGCGAGGCCGCCGAAGGTCATATAGATCTCGAGCACACCCAGAAGCGCGCGGATGAACGCGTGCCGGAACCCCGTCGCCCCGCCGTCGAGGCGGACGATGCGCCCGCCGACGGCCAGCTTGCCGAGGCTGCGGCCCTTCGTCAACATCTCCACGCTCAGGGGCAGCACGAGAAAGCTCACCGCGAGAGAGGCGATGGTCGCGATCCGGTCGGTCGCTTCGGTGAGAATGCCGGCGTCGAGCAGCCAGACGCGGAGGAACAGCCACAGGATGAAGACCCCGTAGCCGAGCAGCATGTCGATGAGCGCCCCGAGCGAACGCAGGAGGAACCCGACCGGCTGGACGTCGATGGCGACGGCTTCCCCGGAGAGCATCTCGTCGGTCGTATCGATCGGCGCGGACATGAGTACAGTAAATCAGGTGGATGCCGATGCGTTGACCGATGCACGCCGCGCCGAGTGGGCGCGACTGGATGAGCTCAGCACTTCGCGGCTGGACGGGGCCGGGGTCGACGAACTCATCGTGCGTTATCGCGCCGCGTCGGCGGATCTCGCGGAGCTCAAGACATCGGTCGGCGACTCGCCGCAGGGTAACTACCTGTCGACGATCCTCGTTCGCGCTCGCATGCGGCTCACTGGGGCATCCGACAGCGTCCTCACCCAGTCCTCGCGATTCTTCGCTCGGCAGTTCCCCGCGGCGCTCTACCGTCTGCGGTGGCTCACATTGGCGATCGCCGTCGTGTTCCTCGCGATCGCGATCGGAACCGCCGCCTGGATCGCGAGTGACCCGGCGCTCGTGGCGACGCTCGGCCCACCCGCTGCTCTCGAGCAGTACGCAGACGAGAGCTTCACCGGCTACTACACAGAGAATCCCGCCGCGGTATTCATGGGCATGGTGTGGTCGAACAACGCGTGGCTGGCAATGCTCTGCGTCATCTTCGGGGTGACCGGGATCTACCCCGTGTACATGATCGTCACGAACGCTATGGCGATCGGGCAAGCCGGCGCGATCATGGCCGCCTACGACAAGGCCGACATCATGGTGCTGTACGTCCTGCCGCACGGGATGCTGGAGATGACGTGCCTGTTCGTCGCGGCTGCCGGCGGGCTACGACTGTTTTGGTCGTGGGTGGCACCGGGGCACCGATCACGCTCGGAATCGCTCGCGCAGGAGGGCAGAGCTCTCGCAACGGTTTCGCTCGGCCTCATTTTCGCGATGTTCCTCGCCGGCCTCGTCGAGGGCTTCGTGACGGGGTGGGCTCTGCCGTGGCCGCTCAAGATCGGCATCGGCGCGTCGGCGTTGGCCGTATTCCTGATCTACATGCTCGTCGTCGGTCGACGCGCGTATCGCCGCGGCGAGACGGGTGATCTCGTCGAGTACGAGGCGGGCACCCCACGACTTCTCGCGGGGTGACCGGAGCGCTCAGAGCCGGCCTGCAGCCTTGAGCTCGAGATAGCGGTCGGCGATCCGCGGCGGGAGATCCTCGGGGTCAGCGGAGATCGCTTCGCCGCCCGCTCGGCGGATCGCGTCCGCCACATTCTCGGCGTCGCGCAGAGTGCGCTCGGCGGCCGCGGCGAGGTAGACATCCTCGCGCGAACCGCGCTGCTGGGCCAGCTCGACGATCGACTCGTCGGTGACGGACCCCACCAGGATCGACGTCGCCCGCGAGGCATCCGGAAAAGCGCCGAGGAAGCCTCGCGCCGATTCCGCGGCGTCCTGCGCGGTGAGTACGACGATGAGCGAGGGGCGAGTCGTCAGCGTGCGCACGGCTGCGAACGCGCCGTGCCAGTCGGTGTCGACGAGGCGCGCGTGCACCGGGGCCATGGCGTCGGTCAGCGCGGGCAGGAGAGCATTGCCCTCGACACCGGTCACCCGTGCCCGGACGACGCGGTCGTACATCAGCAGGTGCACGTGGTCGCCCGCGCGTGCCGCGAGAGCCGCGAGGAGGAGTGCGGCCTCGAGCGCGGCATCCGCTCGTGTTCCGTCGCCCACGCGGGCTGCCGCGGTGCGTCCGGTGTCGATGATGATGACGACGTGCCGATCGCGCTCCGGTCGCCAGGTGCGCAGCATGGTGGTGCCGGCGCGGGCAGTCGCCCGCCAGTCGATCGATCGCACGTCGTCGCCGCGCACGTACTCGCGCAGCGAGTCGAACTCGGTGCCCTGACCGCGCACCTGGATGCTCGTGTTGCCGTCGAGCTCGCGCAGCCGGGCGAGACGTGAGGGGAGGTGCTTGCGGGACGAGAAGGCGGGGAGCACTCGGATCGCTCCCCGCACGCGGTGGACGGCCTGCCGTCCGGCGAGACCGAGGGGGCCGCGGGAACGGATCACCACGAATTCGCTCACCAGTTCGCCTCGGCGGCGGGGGAGGAGCGGGATGTCGACGCGACGCCGCTCGCCGCTCGGGATATCGAGGGTCTGCCGTGCGGATCCCGCTCCGGCCGTCGGCTGCCAGGCGTCGCGGAGGAGCGCGTGCAGTTCGCGGGAGCCGTGATTGTGAACGGCGACGCTGACCGGCACCGCCTCGCCCAGTCGTGCGCGGGCCGGAACGCGCCGGCTCACGGTCACCGACCGCGGGCTCGCAGCGAGAGCGACGTCGAGAGCGACCAGAGCGACGCACAGGCCGACCCACGCACCGAGCACCGCGTAGGGCGGAAATCCTCCGAGCCCGGCGATGACCACTGGCACGACGCCGACGGCCACGGCGAGCGCGAGGCGACCCGTGACGAACACTTAGATCGGCACCCGGGTCTGCTGCACCACGGAGGTCAGTACGGCATCCGCCGAGACGCCCTCCATCTGTGCGTCCGGGCGCAGCTGCAGACGGTGACGCCAGACCGGTACGAGCATCGTCTGCACGTGGTCGGGCGTGACCGCCGTCGAGCCGTTGAGCCAGGCCCAGGCCTTCGCGGCCGCGAGGAGGCCGGTCGAAGCGCGCGGGCTCGCCCCCAGCTCGACCGACGGGGTCTGGCGTGTGGCGCGGGCGAGGTCGACGACATAGCCGAGCACGTCGTCCGTCACCTCGACACGTCCGGCGGCGGCCTGGGCAGCGCGGATCTCGTCCGCGGTCACGACCGCTTCGATGCCGGTGAGCTCGCGCGGCGAGAAGCCGGCGGCGTGCTTACGCAGCACCGACACCTCCGCGTCGCGTTCGGGCATGCCGACCACGAGCTTCATGAGGAACCGGTCGAGTTGAGCCTCGGGCAGCGAGTACGTGCCCTCGTGCTCGATGGGGTTCTGGGTCGCCGCGACGAGGAACGGATCGGGGAGGGCGCGGCTCGTGCCGTCGGCCGACACCTGCCGCTCCTCCATCGCCTCGAGCAGCGCCGCCTGCGTCTTCGGGGGCGTTCGGTTGATCTCGTCCGCCAGCAGGATGTTCGTGAACACCGGGCCGGCGCGGAAGTCGAACTCGCCCGTGCGCGCGTCGTACACGAGCGATCCGGTCACGTCACCGGGCATGAGGTCGGGGGTGAACTGCACGCGCTTGGTGTCGAGGCCCAGTGCCCGGGCGAAGGAGCGCACGACCAGGGTCTTCGCCACACCCGGAACGCCCTCGAGCAGTACGTGCCCCCGGGCGAGCAGTGACACCAGCAGGCCGGTCACCGTGCCGGCCTGACCGACCACGGCCTTGTCGACCTCGCTGCGGACGCGGTGCATCGCCCCGCGCAGGGCGGTGTCGTCGGCGGGATTGTACTCAGCGGTCACGGGTGTCCTCGGCTTCCGTCGTGGATGGAGTGTGTGGGGATGGCTCGCCCGTCGCTCGGGCGGTTCGATGGGTCTTCTCGACGGCGTCCTCGAGGTCGGCGAGTCGTCGGGCGAGTTCGACGAGTGCTGCATCGTCGGAGGGCAACGGCCCGGCGAGTAGAGCCTGGAGGGTGCCCCGGGGAATGCGCAGACGATCGGATGCCGCATCGGCGACCTCGTCGGACGTCGCCCGTGCCGTCAGACCGAGCCGTCGGGCCAGGCGCCGTTGCGCGCCGTCGCGGATCGCGAGCGCCGCGTGCGGGGCATCCGCCGCCTTCGCCGTCAGACGTGCGCGACCGTGCATCGTCTCGGAAGCGCGAACCGTGACCGGCAGCGTCTCCGCCACCAGCGGACCGAACCGCCGGCCGCGCCAGAGGGCAGCGGCGACCCCGGAGAGCACCAGGAGGAGGATCGCCGGGGTCACCCACGGCGGTGTCAGCGTCCCCAAGGTGTCCGGCGAAGTCCCCTCGATATCGGAATCCGCGAGCGAAGGAACGTACCAGGCCACGCGATCGGTCTGGCCCAGCAGCGCGAGCGCGAGCGCCGCATTCCCGTTCTCGGCGAGATAGGCGTTGCTGAACAGGCGGGAACCGTCGACGATGGAGGTCCGGCGACCGGCGTCGTCGGCGATGAGCAGGGCCGCTCCCTCGCGATCGCCGAAGCACCACTCCACGCCCGGCGCCGGTGTCATCAGCCGATCGGGCTCGATCGTGCCGACCTCGGCGAACTCCCCGGCAGTGCACTGCGCGTCGACCTCGGCGAGCGGAGCCGACGAATAGGTACCGAGATCGAGGTCGTCGAGCAGGTGCGCTCCCACCGAGAGGAAGACGACACGATCGGCGGGCTCCATCAGTTCGGCGAGGCCCTCATCGCTGAGTGTGTACGGATTGGTCATGACGAGCGTCGTGTTCTCGTCCAGGGCGGCGCGCGCATCGACGCGCGAGCGATACACATCGACCTCGACACCCTGATCCCGCAGGATCTCGGCGAGCGCCAGCGCGCCCGAGTCGCCTCGCCCTTCGGGATCGAGAGAGCGGCGGTCACTCGGAGCAGTCGCGGCGATCTGGAGCCCCACCCACGCCACACCGACGACGAGTGCGGCGACGATCACCCAGCCGATGACCGAGCGCAGTCGTCTCATCGGTTCTACAGTGACCGGCGCGTCGCTTCGCTCCTCGGCGACGGTCATGCGGTCACCACCGCCGGCCGGCGGGACCGCAGACGCTCGTCGGTGGCGGCCAGGGCGGCGTAGGACTCGGGCGTCGCGGGGTGGCGCAGATAGCGGACGTCATCGAATGCGGTTGCGGCGCTGCGCATCGGTACGGACTCGTCGGCGAACACCGCGCTGGCTTCGCGGGCGATGGCCTGGGCGGTGGCTCCCGGAGCGGGGTCGATGAGGTCGCGCTCGAGCAGGTCGCGGGCGATCGCGCGGAACCTCAAGACGGTGGCGGCATCCCAGTCCTCGGCGCGGGCGCTGCGTTCCGCCTCTGCGCGCAACTGCGCCGCCGAGCGGTCGTCGTCGACACCGAGGAGGTCGGTGCGAGCCCGGGCGACGGAGCGCGAGCGTCGCGGGCGCCCCCAGACGATCAGCGCGACGATCAGCGCGGCACCGATCAGGATGCAGACGATGATGAGGGCGGATGGCCCGACGGCCGCGCCGTTGTCGGAGCTGAAGAGGTTGCCGATGAATCGGCCGATGTCGCGTGCAAGATAGTCGAACCACGAGGGTTCGGCATCGGCATAGCGCGGATTGCTCAACTCTTCTTCGGCCCAGCGGCGCGCGTCGTCGCCGTCCGGGACGAACAGGTCGTCGAACGGTCGGATCATGCCCGGGGATCACCGTCGCCCGGGGCGGTCCACGGTGCCGCTGCGGGCGGTGCCGCGGGCGGTGCCGGGGGAGCGGGCGGTGCGGTGTACGCGGGGGGAGCGGGCGGTGCGCCGGAGGGCTGCGGTGCGGGTGCGTACCCGAACGGCTGGGGCTGCGGCGGGTGGTACGCCCGCGTCTGCTGCTGCTGCTGCTGCGCGTATCCGTACGGCGCCGGATACCCGGGCTGCTGCGGCATGCCGGAGGGTGCGGGGTACGCGTACGACTGCGACAGGAGGACGTAGTCGGGGACGGCCTTGGGCGGCGGCGCGCTCGAGACGGCCCGCGTCGGGTCGACCGCGTAGGGGTCGCCGAGCTGTTCCTCGGTCCACCCCATGTCGCTGCGCTCGACGTAGGAGACGAGGGTCTGGTCGAGCCCCTCGTAGCGCATGCGGGAGTCGAGGTAGATGAGAGCCGCACTCGTGCTCTGCACGACCAGAGTGATCGCCTGGAGGACGAGGGTGAGGATCTGCGGGGCGAGGATCAGGAGGATCATGCCGATGATCGCGCTGGGCTCGGGGTCTCCGGTCGGCACGAGCACCGCTCCGAACATCTGCGCGAACAGCTGCGCGGGCACCGCCACCACGTTCATCGCGATGCCCATGATGAAGCTGATGAGGAAGCTCACGCCGAAAGCGACCCAGAAGCGGCCGCGGATCAGCCGCCAGGACCGCACGATCGCGTCCTTGAGCCGTGCGCGTTCGAAGACGAGGATCGAGGGCACGAGCATCAGCTTCGTGCTGAGCCAGACGTAGAGCGGAATGCAGGCGAGGAAGAAGACGACCACGATCAGCACGATGAGACCGACGGTTTCGGGGGAGGTTCCCATCCCGCCGGCGATGCCACCGGCGATGATGCCGAACAGGATGAGCGCGACCACGATGAGGAGTCCGAAGACCGCGACGATCACGAGTGCGGAGTAGGCCGCGAGACGCCAGAAGGCGGGTGCCATCCGGCGCCACAGCATCCGCAGTGTGGCCTTCCTGCCGATCGTGGCATAGCTGACGTCGGCGGCGATCACGCCCTGCATGATGGCGGTGACGGCGATCGAGGCGAGTCCGACCAGGATGCCCGCGACGACGTTGATCGCGATGGTGCCCGCCGCGACGGCCTCGAAGTCGGGACTCGCGGTCGACACGGTCTCGAGCCGGGAGAAGGTCGTGAAGAGTACGAGCCCCATCACGAGCGCCGCGAGCACCAGAATCACGAGCTGCAGAACGACGGCGAAGCCGAACAGCACCTTGGGGTTGTGCCGCAGCGCGGCGAACGACTTCCCGAGCAGCATTCCGAACGTCATCGGGTGCAGGGGGATGACGCCCTTCTTCCGGGCAGGGGTCCAGGTCTGGGCGCTCACAGCACTTCCCTCCGTCGTGCGCCTCCATCGTGCCATATCCCCGGTGTTGGCGCGCAGGCCTGGGGAACGTGAGACCGAGTGCCATAAGGTAACAGTTATGACCTCACGCATCCTTGTGGTCGATGACGACACCGCGCTCGCCGAGATGATCGGCATCGTGCTGCGCACCGAAGGATTCGAACCCGTGTTCTGCGCCGACGGAGCACGTGCCGTCGACGAGTGGCGTGCACAGCGCCCGGATCTCGTCCTCCTCGATCTGATGCTCCCCGGAATGGACGGGATCGAGATCTGCACGCGTATCCGCGCCGAGTCCGGCGTGCCCGTCATCATGCTGACGGCGCGCACCGACACCGCCGACGTCGTGCGGGGTCTCGAGGTCGGCGCCGACGACTACATGGTCAAGCCGTTCAATCCGAAGGAGCTGGTCGCGCGCATCCGCACGCGGCTCCGGCCCGTGCCGCAGACGACCAGCGAGCAGCTCCGCGTCGGAGATCTGACCGTCGACGTCGATGCGCATGAGGTGCGCCGCGGCACGGCGCCGATCGCCCTCACCCCTCTCGAGTTCCAGCTGCTCGTCGCTCTCGCCTCGAAGCCGCAGCAGGTGTTCTCCCGCGAGATGCTGCTCGAGCAGGTGTGGGGGTACCACTACAAGGCCGACACGCGTCTCGTGAACGTGCACGTGCAGCGACTGCGCGCGAAGGTCGAGCTCGACCCCGACAACCCCCGGATCGTGATGACGGTCCGCGGCGTCGGCTATCGCGCCGGGAGCGCTGTCTGACACGCCCATGGCCGTGACGACAGCGACCACCACGGCGGTCGCCGTCCTGCGCGACTGGCGCGGATGGCCGACGGTTCTGGCTTCCCTCTGGCGGCGATCGCTGCGATTCCGCACCCTCGCGGTGACCCTGCTCGCGACCTCGCTCGCGATCCTCATCACCTGCGTCACGATGGCGCTCGTGATCCAGAACGACCTCTTCGTCTCGCAGAAGAACCAGGCGCTCGAAGACGCCCGTCGTGCGGTCGACGTCGCCCAGAGCACGCTCGACGTCGCCGAGGTCGGAGACGACCCGGCGGCCCTCGCCGATCTGTGGAACACGATCCAGGCCGGATTCGCCCAGAACTCGAATGCCGATCAGCTCACCGGCATCCGTGTGGACGCCGATGCGAACGGCGTGCGCCTCAACGGCTTCACGGCCGGTCTGAGCGCGAGCCTGCTCAGTGACGGCCTCCGTGCGCGCGTCGTCGAGTTCGACGACCGCCAGGCCTGGCAGTCGGTCGCCCTCCCCGTCGAAGGCGGGGGAGAGGTGCCAGGGATCATCGTCGGGCAGCAGGTCGTCGTTCCCGAGGCGGGTCCCTTCGAGATCTACTTCGCGTACGACCTCTCGGATGCCGATCAGACCCTGGTGTTCGTGCAGCGCACCCTCTGGATCGCCGGGATCGGGCTCGTCGCCATCGTGGCAGCCATCTCCTGGATCGTCCTCCGCACGGTGTCGACGCCGATCATCCAGGCGGCGGAGACCAGTGCGCGCCTCGCCTCCGGCGACCTGGCCGTGCGCCTGGAGGTGCACGGCGAGGACGAACTCGCGACACTCGGACGGTCGTTCAACGCGATGGCCGACAGCATCGAAGCGCAGATCAAGGAGCTCGGGGAGCTGTCGATGGTGCAGCAGAGGTTCGTGTCCGACGTCTCGCACGAGCTGCGTACCCCGCTGACGACGATCCGTCTCGCCGCCGACATGCTCAACGATCAGCGCGCGGACTTCGACCCGGTCACGGCGCGGGCCGCCGAACTCATGCACGCGCAGGTGCAGCGCTTCGAGACGCTGCTGTCCGACCTGCTCGAGATCAGCCGCTACGACGCCGGGTCGGTGCAGCTGGAGCTCGAGGCGACGAGTCTCGCGCACGTCGCCGAGGACGTCATCGAGCAGATGCGTCCGCTCGCCGAGGGACACGGAACCGAACTGCGGCTCGTCGCTCCCGGAGGATATTCCCCGGTCGACATGGACCCGCGCCGAGTACGCCGCGTCCTCCGCAACCTGATCGGGAACGCGATCGAGCATGGCGAGGGGCGCCCCGTCGTCATCACGGTCGACAGCAATCAGCATGCGGTCGCCGCCGGCGTCCGCGACTTCGGGTTGGGGATGGAACCGGCCGATGCCCAGCGCGTCTTCGACCGCTTCTGGCGCGCCGATCCGTCGCGTCAGAGGACGATCGGCGGCACCGGGCTGGGACTGTCGATCGCACTGGGGGATGCCACTCTGCACGGGGGCGCACTGTCGGTGTGGTCGGAGCTCGGTATCGGGACCAACTTCGTGCTCACCCTTCCCCGCCACGGCACGACGCTCGACGGGCCGAGCCCCGTGGCCGTCGAACCGCAGGACTCCCTCGCCGAACTCGGCGACGCCACGCAACCGCTCTCACTCACGGACGTGCGACGCGAGATGCTCGGGGGTGAGGACGAATGAGTGCCTTCCGAATGCGGAGACTCCTGCGGGGCATCGCGCTCGCCGCAGCGAGCCTGGTCCTGCTCACCGCGTGCACCGGTCTGCCGACCTCGGGCGACGTCAACGTGGGGCTCGAACTCGGGGAGTCGCCCGACGACGCGGACTTCCTCCCGCTCGCCTCCGGCCCGGCGCCGGGGGCCGGACCCCGGGAGATCGTCGAAGGATTCATGGAGGCCGCGATCACACCCGCGGAGAACTGGGAGATCGCCCGCCGGTTCCTCACCCCCGACATGCAGCGATCGTGGCGGCCGAGTACGGGGGTAGCCGTCGACGCCTCCGCCGCGGACCGGGCCGTGTCCTCGTCGGTCCTCGATGAGAACATCGAGGATGCGGATGCCGCTGACGTGCAGGTGCAGCTCGACCAGGTGGCGAGTGTGGATTCCTCGGGGGAGTACTCCTCGGCGGCGGGGCCGGCGAACCTCGCCTTCGCCCTGGAGCGCACCGAGGCGGGGGAATGGCGCATCTCGCAGGCGCCGGACGGCATCGTGATCGACGAGGAACGCTTCTCGACGGTGTTCGAGGGGTATCCGCTCCAGTACTTCGACCGCACGTGGTCGCGACTCGTGCCGGACGTGCGCTGGTTCCCGCGTCGTACGAGTATCGCGACGACCGTGGTGCAGGCGCTGATCAGCGGGTCGCCGAGTTCGTGGCTCGAGCCGGCCGTGCAGACGGCCTTCCCCGCCGACGTGCAGCTCGCGCAGGATGCCGTGCCGATCACCGCCAATCAGGTGGCGGAAGTCGCGCTGACGCGCCCGTCCGTGGCCCTCGACGCGCAGACGCTCGCCCGCATGCGCACGCAGCTGCAGGAGACATTGCGCGCGGCGGGGGTGAACGTGTCGCAGGTGAGGTTCACCGTCGACGGACGCACGCTCGATGCGGGCGTCGTGAGCGTCGTCTCGCCGCCGCAGGAGGCCGGACCGCTCGTTCTCACCGACAGCGCGTTCGGCGTCCTCGTGGGCGATGAGATCTCACCGATCGACGGGGTCAGCGACGGGATCATGGCACTCACCCAGCCCATCAGCGCGATCGATGCGGCCGCGGATGCGGGCATGGCGGCGGTGCAGCTCGCCGACGGGCATGTGTATCGGGTCGGCGATGGCCGCCTCGACGAACTCGACGCCCGCGGTGGCTTGATCGCCCCATCGCTCGATCCGTACGGATACACCTGGACGGTGCCGTCGGCGAGTCCCACCGACGTGATCGCGGCGGGCAGCGATGCGGTGCCGCACGACGTGGCGAACGCCTGGCCGGACGCGTCAGCCGTTCTGCAGATGCGTGTGTCGGCCGACGGAGCGAGGATCGCCGCCGTGATCGAGGTCGGCAGCCAACGCTGGGTCGTGGTGGCCGCGATCGTGCGGGACGAGAACGGCCTGCCGACCGAACTCGGCCCGATGAAGCAGCAGACCCGCATCGACGGAGACGTGCAGGGCCTGGTGTGGATCGGCGACTACCGCCTGGCTGTGCTCGCGGACTCGTCGAGTCCCGACCTGCTCACTCAAGTCGTCGGAGGGACGGCGACGGCGGAAGCCGCCCCGGCCGGCGCGACCTCGCTCTCGGGGGCTCGGACCGCCTCCGGGGTCCGCGTGCTCTCCGCCGACGGCTCCCTCCTCGCCCACGGGGGATCGGCATGGCGCGAGGTCGCGACCGATGTGCGGGTGCTGGCCACTCGCTCAGGGCAGTGACGTCCGTCTCCTCCTGCACCCGCGAGCGAGAGGCCACCCCTCCGCCGAAACGTGGGCATCCGGGAGGACGAGCGGCCGTCGGCGCACGATGATCGAGGGATGCCGTCGCTCTCGAACCTCGCATCCCTCGGTGATGAACTCCTCGCCTTCCTCCTCGCTGCATCGTGTGCGGGCTGCAGTGCGGGAGGGACGGTGCTCTGCGCAGTTTGTCGTGCCGAGCTGCGCCCCGCACCCCGGTCGGTGATCACGCCGAACGGACTCGAGGTGCGGGCGGCTCTGGATTTCACGGGTGTCGCCGCACGGTGCATCCGCCGGTTGAAGGGCGAGGGCGAGACTCTGCTCGCAGCGCCGCTCGGCACGGCGCTCGCGGCGGTGCTGGCGCCGCTCGCGGCGGATGCGCATCCTGTCGTGCCGGTGCCCACGTCGAGATCGGCCTTCCGGCGACGAGGCTATCGGGTACCGGAGCTGCTGCTGCGCCGAGCCGGCGTCGCTCCGTCCTCCCTGCTGCGGTCGGTGGTGCGTCGGGCGGATCAGCGTGGTCTCGATGCCCGCGCGCGAGCCGCGAACGTCCGGCGCAGCATGACCGCGCGTCGGCGTGGCGACGGTGCTCCCGTGCTGGTGATGGACGATGTCGTGACCACCGGGGCGACGCTCGACGAGGCGGCGCGAGCGCTCACCGCGGCCGGCTATCGAGTCCTCGGTGCGGTCGCGCTCGCCGCCACGCCGCGTCACGGGAAACTCATCGGAGACTCTGTCACGACACGGAGGAAGTGACCCGTGACATCCGCACCCAAGCGGACTAGCGTGGGGGGTCACAAGGCGACCACGGTCCGCCCTTGGCCGGGAGGACCGGGACAAGGAGGCAGCAATGGAAACGAGCATCGTTGGCGTCGGAGTGGGTATCACCGATCGCTTCCGAACCGTTGTCGAGGAGAAGATCGCCAGGATCCAGACATTCGCGGCTCGCGCGCAACGACTGGATGTGAAGGTCACCCACCGGGTCTACCGCAACGGCCAGGTGCCGGAGGAGACCGTCGAGCTCACACTGGTGAGCAAGGGCCCGGTCGTCCGGGCCGAGGCGACCGACGGCGACAAGTTCGTCGCACTCGACCTCGCGGTCGACAAGATGGCCGAGCAGTTGCGGCGCGCCAAGGAGAAGCGAGTCGACGGGCGCCAGCACCCGCGAGGCGCTCACTTCGAGAAGGGCAGCGGCGCCCTGGAGGGGATCGATGTCGAGCCGGCATCCGTCGACGTCCTGCGGGCAGTGGCCACGGGCAACATCCCCGTGCAGAACGATGAGGAGGAGACCTACTCTCCCGTCGTCATCCGCACGAAGAACTTCGATGCCGAGTGGATGACGGTGGAGGAGGCCGTCGACCGGATGGAGCTGGTCGGACACGACTTCTTCCTGTTCGTCGACGCTCGCACCGATCACCCGAGCGTGGTCTACCGCCGCAAGGGCTGGGACTACGGTGTCATCGCGCTGAGCGCGCAGGCCCCGCCCGCCGAGGCTCTCGCCTCCTGATCGTACGGAAAGCGGCCCGGCCCCTGAGGGGACCGGGCCGCTTTCTCGTGTGCGACGCGTCAGTCGAAGATGCCGTCGAGGAGGCTGCCGATGACGAGGCCGCCGAGGATGCCGGAGGCGATATCGCCGCCCCCTCCGCGTCGGCCGCCTCCGCCCCACCCGCCGCCGCCCCATCCGCCGTCGCCGCCCCAGCCCTGATCCTGCGGACGGGACGAGTCGATGTCGCGCTGAGCGAGCTGGAGCGCCTCGGACGCGAGGTGCGCCACGCGGCGCGCGACGAGAAGCGCCCGTTCGCGCGTCTCCTCGGCGGGCAGGAGATCGTTCAGATCCACCCGCAGTCGCTCGGATTCGGCGAGGCGTGTGCGGGCGTCGGCACCGATCCACCCGCGGTGGCCCGAGATGAGACCGCGGGCGACTCCGAGCTGGCGGTCGGCGTCGTCGATGGCGTGCTGCACCTGGGCGACGGACGGGAGCGGGTTCGCGGCGCGGTGCTCGGCGGTCGCGATCGCCTCGTCGAGCCCGGTGTTCGCGTCACGCAGACGGGAGAGCTCGGCGAAGGGGTCGTTCGGAGTCCCCGAGGGGGTGAGCGCACTCAGCGCTTCCTGGAGGGCCGAGACGGCGGCGGCCACCGCGGGAACCTGCGGCGCGTTTCGCGCGGCGATCAGGTCACCCCGTGAGTCGGCGATCACCTCGGCCAGGGTGGACTCCGCGCGCAGCGCCTCGATCTCGAAATCCTCGACGGCGTCGAGCAGGGTCGCGGCGCGGCGGGTCGCCTCGGTGGCGGTCTCGAGCGCGAGGTTCGCCTCCTCGTTCTGCTTGGCGGCCCGGCGGCGCTCCGAGACCGATGCCCCGTGCACCGCGAATGCGATGAGTTGCTCGGCCTCGCGCGCGCTCGCAGTGATCTGGGTCATCGCCGACGGGGCGTAGCGGGACGAAAGGCGCTCGATCGTGGCGGTCGTCGCCGGGATGCGCGCGGTGAGGGTCTCGGCATCCGCCCGTACCTTGGCGATCACCTCGGGTGCCCGCCGCACCTTCGCGACCGACTCGGCGAGGACGGCCGTCTTCTCGTCGAGGAGATCCTGCGCCCAGTCGCACAGCTGGATGATGCGCGCGTTGCGCGTGCGCAGCTCTTCGGGGGTGTCGGGGATCTCGTCGTGGTTGAGCTGGTGCAGCTGGAACGCCTCGCGAAGGTGGGTGCGGACGGCGGCGAGCGCCTTCTTCAGATCACCCGTCAGCGATTCCCCGAGCTCGGCCTCGGCGAATGCCAGCTCATCGGATGTCGACCGGATCCGCTCATCGGCGGAGACGAGCGCCTGCTCCGCCCGGCGTGCGAGATCTGCGTCCTGGACCGCGAGGGCTTCCTGTTCGCGTTTGCGTCTGCCCCAGATACCTGCCATGACCCGATCCTACTTTCCACGGACGAGCGGATGCCTGTGCATCCGCTCGTGGCGAACGCGGGTTCGGCGGGCGTGCCTCAGATCAGCACCGCGTCGCCGGTGCTCTTCGACGGGCGGCCGCGCTTGGGGCGCTCCTGCGTGAGCCCGAGCGCGAGAGCGTGCCGGGGGTGCGCCGCGAGCCGCTCCTCGAGATGCGTGAGCCAGCGCTCTTCCGCCTCCGCGGTGAAGATCAGGGAGTCCATGACGAGCGAACGGGCCAGCTGCTCGGCATCCTCGACATCCCCGACGGTCGTCGCCTCCGCGCGCAGGCGAGCCAGGTGTTCCGTCGTCTCGGCGCGCTGCGCCCGGATGGCCGCGCGTGCGTCGACGCCGGGCAGTGTGGCGGCCACGGCCAGCTTGATCGCGACCTCGTCGCGGACGGCGGTCGTGCGGACGACGGGGGAGGCGAGCCATCGGGCGACCTCCGCCGATCCGTCAGCGGTGATCCGCCAATAGATGTGCCCCTGGGCATCCGCGTCGAGTCTCGCGACGAATCCGTCGCGCTCGAGTCGCTCGAGCGTGTTGTAGATCTGGCCGACGTTGAGCGGCCAGCGCGACCCCGTGCGTCGATCGAACTCGTGCCGCAGCTGGTAGCCGTAGCAGGGGCCCTGGTCGAGGATCGCGAGCAGACTCTGCCGAACGGACATCGCCACCTCCTGAAGTGCTTTCCCAGCATATGCATACCTGGAAAAGCGTGGGAGCGTGGCCATGCAGGCGACGTGGAGGTCACGGCCCGGTAACATGACAACATATGCCCGGGGCGCGCTCCGTCGTGCGCCGGCACTTTACCCACCAACAGGGAGATGACATACGTGGCCAATCCTCTTGAGAAGCTGCTGCGCGCCGGCGAGGGGCGGGTCATCCGCCGCCTGAACCAGGTGGTCAAAGCCGTGGGAGCGCTGGAAGAGGACATCTCCAAGCTCACCGACGACGAGCTGCGCAACGAGACCGCCGAACTGCGTGCACGTTTCGAGAAGGGCGAGACGCTCGACCAGCTGATGCCCGAGGCCTTCGCCGCTGTCCGCGAGGCGGCCAAGCGCACGCTCGGCATGCGTGCCTACGATGTGCAGATCATGGGTGGCGCCGCGCTCCACCTCGGCAACATCGCCGAGATGAAGACGGGTGAGGGAAAGACTCTCGTCGCGACGTTCCCCGCCTACCTCAACGCGATCGCCGGCAAGGGCGTCCACGTCATCACGGTCAACGACTTCCTCGCGAGCTACCAGGCCGAGCTCATGGGACGCGTGTACCGCGCCCTCGGCATGACCACCGGCATCATCGTCTCGGGCCAGACCCCGGCCGTGCGCCGCGAACAGTACGCCGCCGACATCACCTACGGCACGAACAACGAGTTCGGCTTCGACTACCTGCGCGACAACATGGCATGGCGCAAGGAAGACCTCGTCCAGCGCGAGCACTTCTTCGCCGTCGTCGACGAGGTCGACTCGATCCTCATCGACGAGTCCCGCACCCCGCTCATCATCTCCGGTCCGTCTTCCGGTGAGGCCAACCGCTGGTTCGCCGAGTTCGCGAAGATCGCCCGCACGCTCGAGGCGGGCGTCGACTACGAGGTCGACGAGAAGAAGCGCACCGTCGGCGTGCTCGAACCCGGCATCGAGAAGGTCGAGGACTACCTCGGCATCGACAACCTCTACGAGTCGGCGAACACCCCGCTCATCTCGTTCCTGAACAACTCGATCAAGGCGCTCGCGCTGTTCAAGAAGGACACCGATTACGTCGTGATGAACGACGAGGTCATGATCGTCGACGAGCACACCGGTCGAATCCTCGTCGGACGCCGCTACAACGAGGGCATCCACCAGGCGATCGAGGCGAAGGAAGCGGTGCCGGTCAAGGCCGAGAACCAGACGCTCGCGACCGTGACCCTGCAGAACTACTTCCGTCTCTACGAGAAGCTCTCCGGCATGACCGGTACGGCCGAGACCGAAGCGGCCGAGTTCATGTCGACTTACAAGCTCGGTGTCATCCCGATCCCGACGAACCGGCCGATGATCCGCAAGGACCAGCCCGACCTGGTCTACAAGAACGAGACCGCGAAGTTCGCCCAGGTCGTCGAGGACATCGCGGAGCGCCACGCCGCGGGTCAGCCGGTGCTGGTCGGTACGACGAGCGTCGAGAAGAGCGAATACCTTTCGCGTCTGCTCGCGAAGAAGGGCGTGAAGCACGAAGTGCTCAACGCGAAGAACCACGCGCGCGAGGCCGAGATCGTCGCGCGCGCCGGTCGTCTGGGAGCGGTCACGGTCGCCACGAACATGGCCGGTCGCGGTACCGACATCATGCTCGGCGGAAACGCCGAGTTCCTCGCCGTCCAGGAGCTCAAGTCGAAGGGCCTCGACCCGGTCGAGACCCCCGAGGAGTACGAAGCGGCGTGGGACGAGACCTACGAGTCGATGAAGGGCATCGTCGCGGAGGAGGGCGAGAAGGTCACCGAGGCCGGAGGCCTCTACGTCCTGGGAACCGAACGGCACGAGTCGCGTCGGATCGACAACCAGCTGCGCGGTCGTTCCGGTCGTCAGGGCGACCCGGGCGAGAGCCGGTTCTACCTCAGCCTCACCGACGACCTCATGCGCCTCTTCCAGTCGGGGGCCGCGGAGGCGATCCTCTCGCGCACGAACTTCCCCGATGACGTGCCGATCGAATCGGGTCTCGTCTCGCGGGCCATCCGCAGTGCTCAGTCGCAGGTCGAGGCGCGCAACGCAGAGATGCGCAAGAACGTCCTGAAGTACGACGACGTCCTCAACCGTCAGCGTGAGGCCATCTACGCGGATCGCCGACACATTCTCCAGGGCGACGACATCGCCGGTCGGGTGCAGCACTTCATCGAGGACGCCATCAGCGGCGTCGTCCGCGATCACACGGGCGAGGGCCACAACGAGAGCTGGGACTTCGACGCTCTGTGGACCGAGCTCAAGACCCTGTACCCCGTGAGCGTCACGATCGACGAGGTCGTCTCCGAGGCGGCCGGTCGCAAGGGCGGCATCACCGCCGACGGACTGACCCGTGAACTGCTCTCCGACGCGAAGATCGCATACGAGGCCCGCGAGGAGGCGCTCGGCGAGGCGGCGACGCGCGAGCTCGAGCGACGCGTGGTGCTGCAGGTCCTCGATCGTCGCTGGCGCGACCACCTCTACGAGATGGACTACCTCAAGGACGGCATCGGGCTGCGTGCGATGGCTCAGCGCGACCCGCTCATCGAGTACCAGCGCGAGGGGTACGCGATGTTTCAGTCGATGATGGGGCAGATCAAGGAGGAGTCCGTCGGCTACCTCTACAACCTCGAGGTCGAGGTGCGTCGTGCCGGCGACTCGCAGGTGACCGAGGTCGAGGCGAAGGGTCTCGCAGAGGGAGCCACCGAACAGCGTCTCGAGTACTCGGCGGCCAACGACGCCGGGGAGGTCGAGGTCCGCAACGACCGTGGGCAGGTCCAGCAGGCGGCGACCGACCGCCTGCGCCAGGCGGCCGCGCGTACGCAGACGCCGCAGGCCGAGCCCGAGGAGGCGCCGCGCGGAGCGTTCGGGCAGCGCACGGATGCTCCGGCCCCGGCTGCCGGCAACCGCGAGCAGCGTCGGGCGCAGGGCAAGAAGAAGAAGTAGATCCCACCCGGATCGAAGAGGGCCAGTCCATGCGGATTGGCCCTCTTTCCGTCCCTGTAGGCTTGGGCGATGACACCAACGCGCCACTTCGACCAGTCGTCGAAGCTCAAGAACGTCCTGTACGAGATCCGCGGAAACGCCCTCGTCGAGGCGGCGCGATTGGAAGCGGAGGGTCACAGGATCCTCAAGCTGAACACCGGAAATCCTGCGATCTTCGGCTTCGACGCGCCGCAGCAGATCGTGCAGGACATGCTCGCCGCGCTGCCGAGCGCACACGGGTACAGCGACAGCAAGGGCATCGTCTCGGCACGCCGCGCGGTCGTCAGCCGCTACGAGGAGATCGAGGACTTCCCGCGCTTCGGACCGGAGGACGTGTTCCTCGGGAACGGCGTCTCAGAGCTCATCACGATGACCATGCAGGCGCTCCTCGACGAGGGCGACGAGGTGCTGATCCCGGCGCCGGACTATCCGCTCTGGACCGCGATGACGAGCCTGGCCGGAGGGACGCCGACGCACTACCTCTGCGACGAGGACAACGGCTGGCAGCCGGACCTCGAGGACATCCGCTCGAAGATCACGCCGCGCACCAAGGCGCTCGTGATCATCAACCCGAACAACCCCACGGGTGTCGTGTACTCCCGCGAGGTCCTCGAGGGCCTCGTGCAGATCGCCCGGGAGAACCAGCTGCTGCTGCTCTCGGACGAGATCTACGACCGCATCCTGTTCGACGGCGCGGTGCACATCCCGACCGCGACCCTCGCGCCCGACCTGCTGTGCCTGACCTTCAACGGCCTGTCGAAGACCTACCGTGTGGCGGGGTATCGCTCGGGATGGCTCGTCATCACGGGGCCGCAGGAGCACGCGAGGGGCTTCCTGGAGGGCATCACCCTCCTCGCGTCCACGCGTCTGTGCCCGAACGTGCCCTCGCAGCACGCGGTGCAGGCGGCGCTGTCGGGGGTGCAGTCCATCGACGCCCTGATCGCGCCGAGCGGACGGCTGCACGAGCAGCGTGACGTGGCCTGGCAGGGTCTCGAGTCGATCCCCGGCGTCTCGTGCGTCAAGCCCGAAGGCGCGCTGTACGCGTTCCCGCGACTCGATCCGAACGTGCACGAGATCCGCGACGATGCGCGACTCGTGTACGACCTGCTGGTCTCCGAGCAGATCCTGCTCGTGCAGGGCACGGGTTTCAACTGGCCGACTCCCGACCACCTCCGCATCGTCACGCTCCCCGAGCCGCGCGTGCTGAGCGAAGCAGTCGAACGGCTCGGGAACTTCCTCGCGAGCTATCGGCAGAACTAGTCATCGGAGCGGCGCCCGGGGCCAGTGCGGTCGCCAGGCGTCGCGCACCCGCGACGAGTGCTGACCGCGGGGTCAGCTCCGACATCGGCCGGGCGTGCAGGAGAGCGGCATCGGCCGCCCGTTGGTCGTGGGGCAGGAAGACCGGATCGACGATTCCGGCGAACCGATCGAGCGTGTTTCGGATCTGCCCGCGCGCATCCAGGCCCAGCGGCCCGGGGCGCACCTGATTGACGACCACGGTGACCGGCGTCGGTGCCGTGAGATTGCGCAGTTCCGCGTAGTCACGGAGGAATCGGCTGATCCCGAGGGGGTCGGCCGAGGCGACCGCGATGATCGCATCCGCCTCGTTCAGAGCGGCCGTCGTCGCGGCGTGCCGGCGCGGGCCGAGAACGTCGTACGTGGCTTCTTCGTCCGCATCGAACGAACCCGCTACGTCGATGATCGTCTCCTCGGTCCATTCCCGGCAGGTCTGCAGGGCACGGGTGAGGCGGGATGCCGAGAGCTCCGGCCATCGATTGGGGCGATTGATACCGGGGAGCACGTCGAGGTCTCCGGCACTCGTCGACACCACGGTGGAGAGACGGGTGAGTTCCGCGCTGTCGAGCCCGCTGAGCTCGGCACGTCGGCACGCGGCGGCGATCCCGGGAGCATCGTCGCCGAGGCCCAGGAGCAGCGCGAGGGAGGGAGCGACGGTGTCGGCATCGACGAGGGCGGTACGACGACCGAGGCGGGCGAGTTCGACGGCGAGCAGCACCGCGACGGTCGAGCGTCCGGGGGAGCCGTGCGGTCCCCATACGGCGATCAGGCGATGCGGAAGGTCGCCGGGTGCGGGGTCCTGGATCGTGGCAGGCGCGCGGAGAGCGCGCGCGATCTGCCAGCCAGGGGCATCGACGGGCAACCCTGGCCCGATGCCGAACTTCTGGAGCAGGCGGCTCTCCGCGCCGCCGAGGGCGAGGATCCGCACGCCCGCCCGGTCGCAGGCGGACACCAGTTCCGGCGTGAGCGTCTCCCTGCTCGCCGGGATCACGAGCGCCTGGGCGCCGGAGAGGAGCGCCGTCGCCGAGCTCGCCGATACGATCGCGATGACGTGCTCGCCCTCGAGTTCGAGCTCGCGGGCGAGAGCACTCGCTCGCGGCTCGTCGACGGCGAGGATCAGCCCCGTCATGACCCCGCACCGACCGGCACGACGGAGAGGGCTGCGGCGCCCGAGATCGCCGCGAGCACATCGGCGACGTCGGCGCGGTCGATCACGATCTCGACGGCGCTGCGCGAAGCGGAGAGCATCCCTTCGGCATCCAGCACCTCCGCCACGATCGCATCGGCGACGAGGATGCGCGGGGCGTCGTGCGAGCGGCCGTCTTCGAGGAGCGGCGCCTGCCAGAGCTCGACGACCGTGCCCGCGTCGACGCCCTCGGGGATGCTGATGCTGCTCTCGATGACGAGCGTGGTGCTCCGACTGTCGTCGGCCCTCCCTGATGCCGTGTGCGGGACGAGCTCGCCCTCCTCGATCGTCCGGGCGGCGACCTGGTCGGACGCGAGATCCTGGGGCCGCAGATAGTCGTCGGTCAGCGCTCCCAGGGAGACGTCGACGACGCGGAAGTCCGCGGCGGTGATCGTCTCGCCCTGGACGATCGTGCGGTCGGCCTGCAGGATCGGCGTCGCGGAGTCCGCGGAGGAGACGATCAGCCAGACACCGGTGATGGAGAGCCCGACGAGGACGATCCCGATGAGGAAGCGGAGGTCGCCCCAGAAGGCGCGACGCGGCCGAGAGAAAGTGCTCATGGCGACCCATGCTCACAGATATCCGCGAAACGCCCCGAGAGTTATCCACAACGGGGATGCCCGGATGCGGTGCGGATGCCGTGCGGGGCAGAATGGGTGCATGCCCGATTCGTCTCGCGTCGCTCCGCGCTACCTCGCCCCCGCGCAGGTGGCGGAGTTGTTGAGCATCGAGATCGACGAGGTGATCGAGCTCGTCGTGGCCGGGCATCTGCGGGGCGCTCACATCGGCGTCCCCGCACGATGGCGGATCGAGGAACCGAGCATCGAAGGGTACCTGGCCGCGCAGTCGGAGGAATCCCGTCGGATGGCGCTCTGGCGTCAGTCGCAGGAGGCGAGCTTCCCCGAGATCTGGGGAGCCTCCACCTCTCATAGGCGCTGATCGCCGGCGAGCCGGATCGCGACCAGGGCCTCGAAGGGCACGATCCGGAAGCTCTGCACCGCACTCGCCAGTCGGGCGGTGCCCGCATCGTGCACCGCGAGATCGAGGTGATCGGCGCCCGCGCGATCGATGGTCCCGTGCACGTCGTCGCCCTTCGTGGTGCTCAGGTGGAGCGCGACGCGTCGGCGCGCCAGGTCACGGAGCACGAATCCGAGCGTCATCCTCTCGCGGAGGATGCTGGGGGGATCGGCCTCCTCTTCGAGGCTGCTCAACAGCATCCCGTGATCGCTGCCGAGGCTCTGGATCGCGTGAAGGGGGACGACGAGCATCGACCGGGGAGCGAGAGCGCCGAGCGCGGTGGAGATCTCGGCCGCGAGCCAGTCGGCGCCCACGGTGCGCAGGATCACCGGCATCCGTCGTCCGTTCGCGAGCTCGACCACGATCGATGCGCGCCGCGTGCTCATCGCACGGAGGCGCGTTCGCAGCGGGAGCTGTGAGATGCGCATACGCTCCGACTCCGCGTCGAGAGCGGCGCGCTCCGCCTCCCACTCCGACGCGAGCTGACCCTCGAGGTCCTCAAACAGCCTGTCCCAGTTCATCGGATCGAGCGTAGGGGAGAGCGAGAGGCGACATACGAGTTATCCACATACCTCTGCCGAAGGCCCCTGCGCGAAGGCCTCCGCGTGCTCTACTGGCTCGCGTTCCCCCGACTGAGAGTGTGACGATGACGCTTCATGAGTACTTCGCGCGGCAGCCGACCCCGACCGTCGAGCTGCCCGATCCGGCCCCGCTGCTGCGCAGCCTCACCCACGGTGTGCTGGAGGTGCTCGCCGGTGTGCGGGAGGTCGATCAGCTCGCACGCTGGTTCAGTGAAGACGCCTATCGGAGCCTGGTCACGCGGTCGAACCTCTCGGCCCGGGCGCGTAGCGCGCGGGGCGTGGTGCCGGCCCGCCCGAGCTTCGAGATCCGCTCCCTTCGCATCTCCGCCCCCGTCGACGGGGTGATCGAGGCGGTCGTCATCGTGGCGGGTCCCGGACGCACGCGCGCCGTCGCCGTGCGCCTGGAGGGGTTGGACCGGCGCTGGCGCGCGACGTCGCTGGCGATCCTCTAGAGCGAAGGACCGTAGGCTGGTGGGGTGTCGACCCTCACTGATCTCGCCCATGCCCAGGGCCGTCTGAACGACGGCGATGTTGAGTGGCTGCATCGCCTGGCCGGAGACGGTCAGCTGCTCGCCGATCTCTCATCGGCCGACATCGTCGTCTGGGTGCAGACCGACGACGGCTCCTTCATCGCAGTGGCTCATGCCCGCCCCAGTGGGGCGGCGACCCTCTTCTATCGGGATATCGTCGGGGAGCGTGTGCGTCCGCAGTGGCGCACGCAGGTGCAGGGGGCCTTCGACACTGCGGAGATCGTGGACTCGTCGTCACCCGATTGGTTCGAGGAGACGCCCACGCGGGTGCGCGCCGTGCCGATCGTGAACGCGCGGCGCTCGGGCGACGTGCCGCCGTCCGTCATCGGCGTCGTCACCCGGCATACGAACCTCGGTGAGGCGCGCACGCCCTCCCGTCAGCAGATCACGTTCGACGACTGCGCCAACGATCTGTTCCGAATGATCGCCGACGGAAGCTTCCCGGATCTCGCGGCCCCGACCTCGCCGCGCCGCGGCGCTCCCCGCGCCTCGGACGGTCTGATCCGCATCGACGTCGACGGCATCACGACGTTCGCGAGCCCGAACGCTCTTTCCGCGTTCAATCGCATGGGGTTCGACGACGAACTCGAGGGGGAGTCCCTCGCCGAGGTGACCACTCGTCTGGTCCCGCCGTCCCGACAGGTCGACGAGTCGCTTCCCGTCGTCGTGACCGGACGGGCGCCGTGGCGCACGGATATCGAGGCGCGCGGGGTGACGGTCTCCCTCCGAGCGATTCCGTTGAAGGATCACGGCACGCGGATCGGCGCGATCCTGCTCTGCCGCGACGTCTCGGAGCTGCGTCATCAGGAACAGGAGCTCATCACCAAGGACGCGACGATCCGCGAGATCCATCACCGCGTCAAGAACAACCTGCAGACGGTGGCCTCTCTGTTGCGCATCCAGGCGCGCAGGACGCACTCCGACGAGGCCAGGGACGCGCTCACCCAGGCGATGCGACGCGTCGACGCCATCGCGGTCGTCCATGACACGCTCGCCCAGGGACTGACCCAGAAGGTCGATTTCGACGAGGTCTTCCATCGAGTTCTCAAGCTCGTCGCCGAGGTCGCCTCCGCTCCGAACACACGTGCGCAGACACAGTCGACCGGTCGGTTCGGCGTGCTGCCCAGCGAGTACGCGACGCCGCTGGCGCTGGCGCTCACCGAGGTCGTCACCAACGCCGTCGAGCACGGGCTCGCAGGTCAGGAGGGGCTCGTCACGATCGACGCGGCTCGCACGGAGGAGAATCTCCGGGTCACGGTGCACGACACCGGGCACGGGCTTCCGGAGGGGCGGATCGGTCAGGGCCTCGGCACGCAGATCATCCGCACGCTCATCCAGGGCGAGCTCGGTGGCACGATCGAGTGGCGCGGCAGCGAGGGGGAGGGGACCTCCGTGGTCATCGACATCCCGCTGCGGTGGCTGCAGAAGTGAGCCCTCGAGGGCTCTGAAGACACACGAAAGCCCCGCCGGACGAGGAGTTCTCGACGGCGGGGCTTCGTGATTCGTCAGGAGGCGCGGCGGGCGCGCGCGGCGCGGCGCTTGAGAGCGCGGCGCTCGTCTTCGGAGAGGCCGCCCCAGACACCGGAGTCCTGGCTGGACTCGAGAGCGTACTGCAGGCAGATCTCGGTGACCGTGCAGGTGGCGCAGACGGTCTTCGCCTTCTCGATCTGGTCGACTGCCGGGCCGGTGTTGCCGACCGGGAAGAACAGCTCGGGATCGACGGTCAGGCAGGCGGCTTTGTCGCGCCAGTCCATGGGGGCTCCTCGGTGTGGATTTCAGAATCGCGATGCGATGTCTCGATTCGGGCGACGGCTCGGGATCCGTTACCCTGTGTGAGATGCGGACGGTTGCCCGCGAAGTGTGATGCGGGCGAAGAGCCCGCCCCACGCCGCTGTGGGAGCACATGACTGTTTCTATTGTGTTACAGGAAACCTTCGAAATCAAGGCTTTTTGCCATTCACTCACGATTCCCAGGAGACTCCGTGCGCGCACCCGGACTCGCTCTCGCCGCCGCGGCGGTACTCGCCGCCGAGGGAGCCGCTCTCGTGGTCTTCGCCCTGATCGAGCTGATCGGGATCGGCGCCGGTGACGCGGCATCCGTGCCGACGGCCATCGCGCTGACGGTGCTCACCCTGATCGGTGCGGCGGCGCTCTTCGCCTTCGCCTGGGGCGCGCGTGCGGGGCGTTCCTGGGCGAGATCCGGTGGTGTGGTCTTCCAGATCCTCGCTGTCGTGATCGCTCTCGCGGCACTGACCCTGCAGCCGATCCCGTGGGCGTTCGTGCTCGGGGCCGGTCTGCCGGGACTGCTCGGATTCGTACTCCTGATCGCGAGCACGCGACGCGAGGCGGGCGCCTGACGCGCCTCAGGCGTCGACGCCCAGCAGCTTCCTCAGCCGGGCCACGTGTCCGGTCGCCTTCACGTTGTAGAGCGCGTGAGCGATCGTGCCATCCTCGTCGATGACGAACGTCGAACGGATGACCCCCTCGATGACCTTGCCGTAGTTGACCTTCTCGCCCCAGGCGCCGTAGGCGCTGTGCACGGCGTGGTCGGCGTCGCTCAGAAGGGTGAAGGTGAGGCCGTCGCGCTCGCGGAACGCCGCGAGCTTCTTCGGCTCGTCGCGTGAGATGCCGATCACGCGATACCCGGCGCCCTGGAGCGACGAGATGCTGTCGCGGAAGTCGCACGCCTGCGTCGTGCAGCCGGGGGTCATCGCGGCCGGGTAGAAGTAGAGCACGGTCTTCTCGCCGCGCAGATCGGTGAGCGAGACGCTCGTGCCGTCTTGGTCGAGAAGGGTGAAATCGGGGGCGGGCGTTCCGGCTTCGAGGCGCTGAGTCACCCGTCCAGCCTATCGGCCGGTCGCCTGCTCCGCCTTGTCGGCGAAGGTCTGCAGCAGGCGTTGCAGCGAGTCCAGACGGGCGCGGCCCGTATCGCTGAGCTCCCCGCGCTCCGCGGCCTCGATGAGGGCGCAGTCGGGGGCATCCGCGAGGTGCGTGCATCCGCGCGGGCAGTTCTCCGCGATCTCGGCGAGCTCGGTGAAGGCCGCGAGGATGTTCTCGGGCTTCACATGCCCGAGGCCGAACGATCGCACACCGGGGGTGTCGATGACCCATCCGTTGCCGCTCGGACCCTGATAGCGCAGAGAGACCGTCGACGACGACGTGTGCCGACCGCGTCCCGTCACCTGGTTCACATGCCCGGTCGCCCGACCGGCGGTGGGGACGAGCGCGTTCACGAGCGTCGACTTGCCCACACCCGAGTGGCCGACGAACACCGTGGAGTGCCCGACGAGCGCGGATCCGATCTCGTCGATCGGCATGACGTCCTGGGCGCTGGTGAAGACGGTCAGATCGAGACCGTCGAAGTGCGACAGGAAATGCGCGGGGTCAGCCAGATCGGTCTTCGTCACGACGAGGAGGGGGCGGATGCCCGCATCGAGGGCGGCGACGAGATAGCGGTCGACGAGGCGTTCGCGGGGTTCCGGATCGGCGGCCGCGACGACGATGAGCATCTGATCGGCGTTCGCGACGATCACGCGCTCGACCTGATCGGTGTCGTCGGCGCTGCGACGCAGAAGCGACGTGCGATCGACGATCCCGACGATGCGGCCGAGTGTGCCGTCCTCCCCGGAGAGGTCGCCGACCACGCGCGCCCGGTCGCCCGTGACGATGGGGTTCCGGCGCAGTTCCCGCGCGCGAGCGGCGGTGATCATCCGCTCGGTCGGGGAGTCCTCGTCGAGGAGGACGGAGTAGCGGCCGCGATCCACGCCGAGCACGCGTCCGATCTCGGCATCCTCGTGGGCAGGCCGACGCTTGGTCCGGGGCCTGTTCGCCTTCGGGTTGGGACGGGTGCGGATCGCGCTCTCGTCGTAGTCCTCGAAGTCGTCTTCGAGATCGTCGTCGCCGTCGAGCCAGCTCACGCGGCCGCGCCTCGCAGCATCCGCTCCCACAGCAACGTGAACTCGGGGAGCGTCTTCGCGGTGGTGCCGATGTCGTCGATCTCGACCCCGGGGACCCGGAGCCCGATCAGAGCGCCGGTGGTCGCCATCCGGTGGTCGTGGTGAGCGGCCCAGGCACCGCCGTGCAGCGGCCGGGGGATGATCCGCAGGCCGTCGGGGAGCTCTTCCGCCTCGCCGCCGAGCGCGCGGAGGTCGGCGATGAGAGCGGCGATCCGGTCGGTCTCGTGCAGCCGGATGTGACCGATCCCACGGATCGTCGTGGGGCCGTCGGCGAAGGCCGCGAGGCCGACGAGGGTCGGGGTGAGTTCGCTCGCCGCCGACAGGTCGAGGTCGATGCCGCGGATGACGCCGCCGGAGCGGACGGTCAGAGCTCCGCCGTGCCGGCTGGCGTGCGCGCCCATCGCCTGGAGGATCTCAGGCAGAAGCGCGCCGGGCTGGGTGGAGTGCGCCGGCCATCCGGTGATCGACACCGCCCCTCCGGTCACCATCGCCGCCGCGAGGAAGGGGGCGGCGTTGGAGAGGTCCGGTTCGATCGCGATCTCCTTGGCGCGCGGCACGCCGGCCTCGACGAGCCATTCCCCGGCCGCCGGACGTTCGATGCGGATGCCGCGACGGCTGAGGGCCTCGATGGTCATGTCGATGTGGGGGAGGCTGGGCAGGTGCTCTCCGGTGTGCACGAGGTGCAGGCCGACATCGAAGCGGGGAGCCGCGAGCAGCAGGCCCGAGACGAACTGGCTCGACGCCGAGGCGTCGATCTCGACCCGTCCGCCGCGGATGCGACCGTGCCCGCGGATGGTGAACGGCAGCGCCCAGGTGCCCTCGTCGTCGATGTCGACTCCGAGGTCGCGCAGGGCACTGATCAAGCCGCCCATGGGGCGGTGCAGGGCATTCTCGTGGGCGGTGAGGTGCACGTCGGCGGACGCGAGGCCCGCGAGCGGCGCGATGAACCGCATGACCGTGCCGGCCTGGCCGCAGTCGACCGTGGTGCCTCCGGCGAGCTTGGCGGGCGTGACGACGAGATCGGGTCCGAACTCGCGCCCGGCCTCCACCTCCTCGATACCGACGCCGAGCGCGCGCAGGGCATCGACCATCCGGCGCGAGTCGTCGGAGTGCAGCGGACCGATCAGACGACCGGGGCCGTCGGCGATCGCGGCGATGATGAGTTCCCGGTTCGTGAGGGACTTCGAGCCGGGGATCGTCAGCGTCGCGTGGATCGGATCGTCGAAAACCGGCGCGGTGTAGGCGCCCGTGACGGGGGGAGGGGAATACCTGTTGGCGCTCATCGGTTTCCACCTTAGTGAACGGCGGCGCACCCGCCGAGGAGGAGAGCAGGATGCTGGCGACCCTGGAGCGTGGGACGGTGGACATCAGCGGCCTAGACTGGCCCGTGATGGATGACACCGCAACCGTAGCGACCCCGAGCGACTCTCAGCGTGAGTTCGAGGAACAGGCGATCCCGTTCATGGATCAGCTGTACGCCGCCGCCATGCGCATGACGCGCAATCCCGCTGACGCCGCCGACCTCGTGCAGGAGACGTTCGTGAAAGCCTACGGTTCGTGGGCGACCTTCTCGCAGGGGACGAACCTCAAGGCGTGGTTGTACCGGATCCTCACGAACACGTACATCAACATCTACCGCAAGAAGCAGCGCGAGCCGTTCCAGGGCACGATCGACGAGCTCGAGGACTGGCAGCTGGGAGGCGCTGAGTCGACGACCGCGTCGCACAGCCGGTCTGCCGAGGCGGAGGCGATCGATCACATGCCGGCGTCCGTCGTGAAGGACGCGCTGCAGGCGGTTCCCGAGGACTTCCGGCTGGCGGTGTACCTCGCGGACGTCGAGGGATTCGCCTACCAGGAGATCGCCGACATCATGAAGACCCCCATCGGCACCGTGATGAGCCGTCTGCACCGTGGCAGACGGATGCTGCGGGAGTTGCTGGCAGATTACGCCGCGGAGCGGGGCATCGCCGCGGCTGAGAAGAGGAGCGGGAAATGAGCGACTGCGGTTGCGACAAAGCGCGTCAGGATCTGGAGGAGTACCTCCGCAACGAGGTGTGCAAGACCGAGCACACCGAGATCCGCGAGCACCTCGAGAACTGCCCGTCGTGCCGCGACGAGGTTCTCGTGGCCAAGACGCTCACGGAGGTCATCGCGCGTGCCTGCAAGGAGACCGCTCCCGAGGAGCTGCGCGATCAGGTGTTCGCCCGTCTGCGTGAGGCGCAGGCCGCACAGCACTGACATCTCGGAGTCGGATGCCGTCACCCACCCATAGGGTGGATGTATGAGCCTCATCGACGCCCGCGACATCCCCGCCGACGCGACCTCTCGCGACCGATTGAACGGTTCGGGTCTCGACTACCGCGTGGTCGATCTCAGCGACGACGCGGCCGCGACGCCCTTCCTCCGAGCGGTCGGCCGCGGATTCCTCGGTGAGGAGTCGTCCCCCGAGGCGCTCGCCCACAGCCGCGAGACCGTCTCGCAGCGTCGCACCACCGGGGTCTTCGAGGCCGCAGCGGACTCCGGCGACCTTCCTGTCGCGACCATCGACTCCTGGGTGACGCCGTTGACGGTGCCCGGTGGAGCGGAGATCGCGATGTGGGCGATCAGCGGGGTGACCGTCGCCGCCACGCATCGGCGTCGGGGCATCGCTCGTTCCCTCCTCGAAGGCGAGCTGCGTGCGGCACACGGCGCAGGGATCGCGATCGCGGGGCTCACGGTGTCCGAGGCCACCATCTACGGCCGCTACGGTTTCGGGTCGGCGTTGCCGGCCGTGCGCTTCACGGTAGACACCCGGCGCGCGGGATGGGGTGGGTACGAACCGTCCGGACGCCTGGAGTATCGCGAGCGCGCGCAGCTCGTCGACGACCTCGCGACGGTCCACGAGCGTGCCCGTCGCATGCGTGCCGGCCGCATCGCCGGGTGGCCGGGGCGATGGGAGCAGTTCGCCGGTACCGCCCCGGGCGAGACCGATCGCGACAAGGTGCGCGGTGTGCGCCACGTCGACGCCGACGGCGAGACCCGTGGTGTGCTCGTATACACGGTGACCGATCGCAGCGGCAGCTTCCGATTCGGCCTGAACGTGCGGATGCTGGTGGCCGAGACCGCGGATGCCCGTGCAGCGCTGTGGCGGTTCGCCCTGCAGCACGACCTCGTCGACGAGGTCACCGCCGACCTGCAGACGGCGGATGACCCGCTGCCGTGGCTGGTGGCCGATCAGCGTGGCGTCACGCAGGAGGTGCACGATCACGGCTGGCTGCGAGTGCTGGATGTCGCTCGAGCACTGAGCGCGCGGAAGTACTCGGTTCCGGTCGATCTGGTGCTCCGCATCCACGACCCCCTCGGCTTCGCTGCGGGGGACTGGCGACTCCGCGTCGACGTCTCGGGCGTGGCGACCGTCGAAGCAGCGGAATCCGCCGCACCGGATGCCGTCCTCGGCGTCGCCGCTCTGTCGTCGCTGTACGCGGGGGCGGTGCGCGCGACCGTGCTCGCCGGAGCGGGCCTCATCGACGCCGAGGCATCCGTCGTCGACCTCCTCGACCGCGCCTTCTTCACGTCTCCTGCGCCGTCGCTCGACATCTGGTACTGATCGCGCGCTCCGCGCCGAGCATACGCAGAAGGGCCCCCGACCGAAGTCGGGGGCCCTTCTGCGTATGAGGGAACGTCAGGCCGTCGTCAGCGCCTCGCGCAGGAGTGTGGCCTGCTCCGCGGCGTGGACCTTCGACGACCCGGTCGCGGGTGACGCCGACGCAGCGCGAGCAACGGGTCGGAATGCACGGTCTCCGGGCACGTCCGCGAATGCGAGTGCCAGGAACGGCCAGGCGCCCTGGTTCTCCGGCTCCTCCTGCACCCACACGAGCTCGGCGTTCGGGTACGAGTCGGTGATGGCCTTGAGCTCGTCGATCGGCGTCGGGTAGAGCTGCTCGAGACGCACGAGCGCCACTTCGGGGTTCGGCTTCTTGTCGAGCTCGGCGCGAAGGTCCCAATGCACCTTGCCCGAGTGCACGAGCACGCGCTTGACGGCGCTGCGGTCGAGGGCGCGGTCGTCGTCGATCACCGGCTCGAAGCGTCCCTGCGTGAACGCTTCGACGGGGCTGGTCGCGCCGCGCAGACGCAGCATGGCCTTCGGCGTGAACACGATCAGCGGCTTGCGCGGACGGGCGTAGGCCTGACGGCGCAGCAGGTGGAAGTACGAGGCCGGCGTCGAAGGACGCGAGACGATCATGTTCTCCTGTGCGCAGAGCTGCAGGAATCGCTCGATGCGTGCCGACGAGTGATCGGGTCCCTGGCCCTCGTACCCATGGGGGAGCAGCAGCGTGACGCTGGACTGCTGGCCCCACTTCTGCTCGGCGGCCGAGATGTACTCGTCGATCACGGACTGGGCGCCGTTGACGAAGTCGCCGAACTGCGCCTCCCACAGGACGAGCGCCTCGGGAGCCTCGACCGAGTAGCCGTATTCGAATCCGAGCGCCGCGTACTCGCTGAGCAGGGAGTCGTAGACGAAGAAGCGGCCCTGGGCGTCGGACAGGTTCGAGAGCGGCAACCACTCCTGGCCGTTGGCACGGTCGTGGAGGGTGGCGTGGCGCTGGACGAACGTTCCGCGGCGCGCGTCCTGACCGGCGAGACGCACCGGGGTGCCCTCGACGAGCAGCGATCCGAACGCGAGCAGCTCGCCGAAGCCCCAGTCGATGCCGCCGTTGCGGCTCATATCGAGGCGCTTGTCGAGCAGCTGCTGGATCTTCGGGTGCACGGTGAAGCCCTCGGGCTTGTTCACGAACGCATCACCGATGAGCTGGATGACCTCACCCGCGACGCCGGTGACATCCGGTGCACCGACCTGGTCGTCGACCGGAGGCAGGTCGGGCGCGATCGGGGTGGCCCCGGTCTCGGCGGCGTGCGTCTCGGCGAAGGCGATCTCGAGCCGGTTCTGGAAATCGGCCTTGGCCTCGTCGTACTCCTGCTCGGTGATGTCACCGCGACCGACGAGCGACTCGGTGTACAGGCGGCGTACCGAACGCTTGGCCTGGATCAGGTCGGTCATCAGGGGCTGGGTCATCGAGGGGTCGTCACCCTCGTTGTGACCGCGACGGCGGTAGCAGACGAGATCGATCACGACATCGCGGTGGAAGCGCTCGCGGTACTCGAAGGCGAGCTGCGCGACGTGGATCACGGCTTCGGGGTCGTCGCCGTTCACGTGGAAGACCGGTGCCTGGATGGTCTTCGCGACGTCCGTGGCGTACACCGAGGAGCGTCCGTCGCTCGGCGTCGTCGTGAAGCCGACCTGGTTGTTGACCACGACGTGGATCGTGCCCCCTGTGCGGTAGCCGCGCAGCTGCGACATCTGCAGCGTCTCGACCACGACGCCCTGGCCCGCGAAGGCCGCATCGCCGTGCACGAGGATCGGCAGCCAGGCGAACGTGCCGATCGGCTTGCGGTCCTGCTTCGCGCGGACGATGCCCTCGAGCACGCCGTCGACGGTCTCGAGGTGCGACGGGTTGGCGGCGAGGTAGACCGGGAGTTCCGATCCGTCGTCGGCAACGAAGGTGCCCTCGGTCCCGAGGTGGTACTTCACGTCGCCGGAGCCCCGCTGGTTGCCCGGGGTCTGGGTGCCCTCGAACTCCTGGAACACCTGGCCGTAGGTCTTGCCGGCGATGTTCGTGAGCACGTTCAGACGGCCGCGGTGCGCCATGCCGATGGCGGCGCCCTCGAGGCCGGCGGTGGCGGCCCCCTGGAGGATCTCGTCGAGCAGCGGCACGAGCGATTCGCCGCCCTCGAGCGAGAAGCGCTTCTGACCGACGAACTTCGTCTGCAGGAAGGTCTCGAACGCCTCGGCCTCGTTGAGCTTGCGGAGGACGCGCAGCTGCTCGTCGTGGCCGGGCTTCTGGTACTTGACCTCGACCTTCTCCTGGAACCAGCGACGCTGCTCCGGGTCCTGGATGTGCATGTACTCGATGCCGAGCGTGCGGCAGTACGAGTCGCGCAGGACTCCGAGGATGTCACGCAGCTTGGCGACGCGACGGCCGCCGAAGCCGCCGGTGACGAATTCGCGGTCGAGATCCCAGAAGGTGAGCCCGTGGCTCTCGATCTCGAGGTCGGGGTGCGAGCGCTGACGGTACTCGAGGGGATCGATGTCGGCCATGAGGTGGCCGCGGACGCGGAAGGAGTTGATGAGCTCCTGCACGCGAGACTGCTTGTCGACCCGCTCGGCGAGATCGACGGCGATGTCGGGGTTCCAGTGGATCGGCGCGTACGGGATGCGCAGCGCCGCGAAGATGTCGTCGTAGAAGCCGCGCTGCCCGATCAGGAGCTCGTGCACCTTCTTGAGGAACTCGCCCGATCCCGCACCCTGGATGACGCGGTGGTCGTAGGTGCTGGTGAGGGTGATCGTCTTGCCGATCGCCAGCTCGTTGAGGGTCTTCTCGCTCGCGCCCTGGAACTCGGCGGGGTACTCGAGGGCGCCGGCGCCGATGATGCAGCCCTGGCCCTTCATCAGACGCGGGACGGAATGCACCGTGCCGATGCCGCCCGGGTTCGTGAGCGATACCGTCGTGCCCTGGAAGTCACCGGCGGTGAGCTTGTTGTTGCGGGCGCGGGTGACGAGGTCCTCGTACGCCGAGAGGTACTCGGTGAAGGTCATGGTGTCGGCGCGCTTGATGCTCGGCACCATGAGGGCGCGCGTGCCGTCGGGCTTCGGCAGATCGATCGCGATGCCGAGGTTGACGTGCGCGGGGGCGACGACGGAGGGCTTGCCGTCGACCTCGGCGTAGAACACGTTCTGGCTGCGGAACTCGTCGAGCGTGCGGATGAGCGCCCAGCCGATGAGGTGGGTGAAGCTGATCTTTCCGCCGCGGGTGCGCGCCATGTGGTTGTTGATGACGATGCGGTTGTCGATCATCAGCTTGGCCGGGATGGTGCGGACGCTCGTCGCGGTGGGGACGGTGAGCGACTCGTCCATGTTGGCCGCGAGGGTCTTGGGCATGCCGCGGAGGACGGTGACCTTGTCTTCCTCGGCCTCATCCGCGGGAGCCGGGGACGGGTCCTTCGCCGCGGGCTTGGGGGCCTGCGCCGGGATCGGAGCGGATGCCGCCGGCTTCGCCGTCGTGCGCGCCACGGGCTGTGCTCCGATCACGGGGATCGGGGCCGTCACCGGGTGGGCGGGCTGCTCAGCCGCCGGGGCGCCGGCCGGGGCCGTGGCACCGGCGTTCTCGGAGTGGTACTTCTCGAGGATCGGCCACCATTCCTTGTCGACGGAATCGCGGTTCACCTTGAACTGCTCGTAGAGCTCTTCGACGAGCCAGGAATTGGCTCCGAACCCCCCGTCGCCCCCGACGCCGGTCACCTGGTTCGACACGCTCGATCGCCCTCTTTCATCGCTGAAGATTCACAGTGCTCGCGGGACGCAGGATGCGCCCAGGTCCGCACACTCTCGATCGACAAGCCTAACGTGTTTCCCGGTGCGAATCTTCGACGCCATGCCCAGGGAGCGCTCGATCTCGATACCGTGGAGTCATGGAGTTCTCAGGTGCGCAGCCGACCGTCGATCTGACCTATTCCGACGTCTTCCTCGTGCCCCGGCGATCGTCGGTCACCAGCCGACTCCAGGTCGACCTGGCACCGCAGGACGGCACCCCCGCGACCCTGCCTCTGGTGGCGTCGAACATGAACTCCGTGACCGGGCCGCGCCTGGCCGCGGTGATGGCGCGACGCGGAGGCCTCGGAGTGCTGCCGCAGGATATGCCCCTCCAGGATCTCGATGCGGCGATCCGAGATGTCAAGGCGCAGCCGGTGCTGTGGGACACGCCGCTCGTCCTCCCGCCCCACGCATCGGTCGCCGACGCCCTCCGCCTCCTCCCGGCCGCACCGGGGCACGGGATCGTCGTCGCCCACGGTGCCGCGCCCATCGGTGTCGAGGACATCCTCGGCATCCTTCCCGCGAATCGGCTGGCGACGGCTCTGCCGGATGCGCAGCTGGGCGACCTCGTGCATCGAGGGACGCCGTCGATCGATGCCGACGACATCGGCTCCGAACGGCACGCCTTCGACGTGATCACCGAGGCCGGTGTCGACATGGTCACGGTCGTGCACCACGGGCACCTCGTCGGGACGCTGAGCGCGCGCAGCGCCCTGCGCTCCACTCTCTACCGCCCCGCACTCGACGCCGACGGGCGGCTCACCGTCGCCGCAGCGGTGGGGATCAACGGCGACGTCGCCGCGAAGGCGACCGCTCTCGCCGGGGCGGGGGTCGATGTGCTCGTCCTCGACACGGCGCACGGGCATCAGGACGGGATGCTGCGCGCCCTGCGCACCGTGTCGGATCTGAACCTCGGGCTTCCCCTCGTCGCCGGGAACATCGTGACCGCCGACGGCGTGCACGATCTCGTGGATGCCGGAGCATCGATCCTCAAGGTCGGTGTCGGCCCGGGCGCGATGTGCACCACGCGCATGATGACCGCGGTCGGCCGCCCCCAGTTCTCGGCGGTGCTCGAGACGGCCCAGGCGGCCCGCGAGCTCGGGGCGCACGTCTGGGCGGACGGTGGGGTGCGCTACCCGCGAGACGTCGCTCTGGCGCTCGCGGCGGGCGCGGCATCCGTGATGATCGGCTCCTGGTTCGCCGGGACGATCGAGGCTCCGGGTGAGTTGCAGCGCGACGCCGAGGGGCGCATCTTCAAGGAGTCCTGGGGGATGGCATCGACGAAAGCGGTGCAGGCCCGCTTCGGCAGGCTCGACGCCTACGAGCGAGCGCGCAAGGAACTCTTCGCCGAGGGCATCTCCTCGTCGAAGATCTACCTCGATCCGCTGCGGCCGGGCGTCGAGGACCTGCTCGACATGATCACCTCCGGCGTGCGCTCGTCGTTCACCTACGCCGGAGCCTCCACCGTCCCGGAGTTCCACGATCGCGCACTCGTGGGTCTGCAGTCGGCCGCGGGCTATGAAGAGGGCAAGGCGCTGCCGGTCAGCTGGTAGCGGAATCGCGCGCGGGCGACGCGACCGCGCGCGGGCGGATTCGGTAGAATCGTCCACACTATGGACGACCCTCCCAGTTGCAGTAGATCGCCCCACCGTCCCCCTCTCCCGCCGGAGAGGAACCTCTGATGGACTACGTCATGTTGGGCGTGGGGCTCCTGCTCACGATCGGCACCGGCCTGTTCGTCGCGAGCGAGTTCGCACTGGTCAATCTCGACCGAGCGGATCTCGAAGCGCGGCATGCACGCGGTGAATCCCGACTCGCGCTCACGATCGGTGCCCTCAAGCACACCTCGACGCATCTCTCCTCGGCACAACTGGGCATCACGCTCACCACTCTGCTGACGGGGTACACGATGGAGCCGGCGCTGTCGAACCTCCTGAGGCCGACGCTCGTCGCCTGGCACATCCCGGAGCCCGCGGTCGCACCGATCGCCACCGTCGTCGCGATGTTCGTCGCCACCGTGCTGTCGATGATCCTGGGCGAACTGGTGCCGAAGAACTTCGCGCTCGCCCTTCCGCGCGCCACCGCGAAGCTCGTGGTGCCGTTCCAGGTCGCCTTCACCACCGTCTTCAAGCCTGCGGTCGTCGTGCTCAACGGCAGCGCCAACGGCGTGCTGCGCAGCATGGGCATCGAGCCGAAGGAAGAACTCTCCGGGGCTCGCAGCGCCGAGGAACTCTCCTCGCTCGTGCGCCGATCGGCGAGCGCGGGGGTGCTCGAAGCCGACACCGCGACGCTGCTCGACCGCACCCTGACGTTCTCGCGCCTCACCGCGGCCGATGTCATGACGGCGCGCCCGAGCATGCACGCGATCGCGGCCGGGGACTCGGCCGACGACGTCATCCAGCTCGCCCGTCGCACGGGGCACAGCCGGTTCCCGGTGTACGACGACGATCTCGACGACATCATGGGGGTCGTGCATCTGAAGGCGGCGATCTCGGTGCCGCGCGACCGCCGCACCGAAGTACCGGTCGGCGCGCTCGCGACCGAGCCCCTGCGCGTTCCCGAGACCGTGCACATCGACGGTCTCATCTCCGAGCTCCGTGCGCGGGGATACCAACTCGCGGTCGTCGTCGACGAGTACGGCGGGACCGCCGGTCTCGTCACCCTCGAGGATCTCGTCGAGGAGATCGTCGGCGAGGTGTCGGATGAGCACGACCGTACGCGCGCCGGCGTGATCCGTGGCCGCGACGGGCTCACCTTCCCGGGCGAGCTGCGCCCCGACGAGCTGCGCAGTCGCGCGGGGATCGACGTCCCGGAGGGCGATGTGTACGACACGGTGGGCGGCTATGTGATGAGCGTCCTCGAGCGCGTCCCCGCGGTCGGCGACGAGGTGTCGCTCGACAGCGGCATGCTGCAGGTGGTCCGCATGGACGGTCGCCGGGTCGACCGCATCCGCTTCGTCCCGAGACCCGTCGACGCGGATGCGGAGGTGACCCGATGAGCGATTGGGGAGGACTCGCGTGGCTCGTCGTGCTGCTCGTCGCGAACGCTTTCTTCGTCGGCGCGGAGTTCGCGGTGATCTCGGCACGCCGCTCGCAGATCGAGCCGCGTGCCGAACAGGGCTCGCGCGCCGCGAAGACGGCTCTGTACGCCATGGAGCACGCGACGCTCATGCTCGCGACCTCGCAGCTGGGCATCACCATCTGCTCGCTCCTGATCCTGAACGTCTCTGAGCCCGCGATCCACCACCTGCTGGCCGTGCCGCTGCACGCGCTCGGGTGGCCCGACGGCGCCGTCGATGCGGTCTCGTTCACGATCGCCCTGCTGATCGTGTCGTTCCTGCACGTGGTCTTCGGCGAGATGGTTCCGAAGAACCTCGCGTTCTCCGTGCCGGACCGCGCCGTTCTGATCCTCGCGACCCCACTGGTGTGGGTCTCGAAGGTCTTCATGCCCGTGATCTGGGTGCTCAATGCGACGGCGAACGCCGTGTTGCGTCTGTTCCGGGTCGAACCCAAGAACGAGGCTGCCTCGACGTTCACGCTCGAGGAGGTCGCGACGATCGTCGACCAGTCGCGCCGCGAAGGGGTTCTCACCGACACGGCCGGGACGGTCGCTGCCGCCGTCGAGTTCTCCGACAAGAAGGCGCGCGACGTCGCCGTTCCGCTCGGTGACCTCGTCACGCTGCCGGCCACGACGACGCCCGACGACATCGAGAAGGCGGTCGCGCGGTACGGTTTCTCCCGCTACGTGATCGTCGATGACGAGGGCGCACCGATCGGGTACGTGCACCTCAAGGACATCCTGCGAGCATCGGACGGCCCGGATGCCGAGGTGAAGATGGTCGAGCCCCTTCCCGCCAAGCGCATCCACCACATGGTGCCGGTGCAGGAGGACACCGACCTCGAAGACGCCCTCGCGGTCATGCGCCGCGCCGGCCGTCACCTGGCCAAGGTGCGCGATGCCCGGGGCGAGACCACGGCCGTGCTCTTCCTCGAGGACATCCTCGAAGAGCTGGTCGGAGAGGTTCAGGACGCGACTCGCCGCGTACGCAGGCACTGATCCGCACACGACGAGGGCCGCCGACTCGATCACGGGTCGGCGGCCCTCGTCGCACGCGGATCGTGCGCGGCGGATCAGCGCCAGCGCGCGCGGTCGTACTGCGGGGGCCAGGCGACGTCGACACCGAGATCGTGAGCGGCGCGCAGGCCGAAGTGCGGGTCGCGCAGCCACTCGCGCCCCGCGAAGATCGCATCGGCGGCACCGTCGGAGAGCACCTGCTCCGCCTGCGCGGCGGCGGTGATCAGCCCGACCGCCGAGACCGGGATGCGACCGCCCTGGCGAACGGTCTCGGCCAGCGGCACCTGATATCCCGGGAACACGCTGATCTGCTGGTGGGCGACGAGACCGCCACTGGAGACGTCGATGAGGTCCGCACCGTGCGCGGCCGCCCATTCCCCGACCTGCGTCGCCTCGTCGGCGGTGAATCCGCCCTCGGCGTGATCGGTGGCCGAGATGCGCACGAACACGGGGACTCCGGGGCCTGCGACGTCTCGCACCGCATCGAGGATGCGCAGCAGCAGGCGGGCGCGGTTCTCGAGCGGGCCGCCGTAGTCGTCGTCGCGCCGATTCGACAGTGGCGAGAGGAACTGGTGCACGAGGTAGCCGTGCGCGCCGTGGATCTCGAGCACGTCGAACCCGGCGTCGAGCGCGCGACGGGCGGCCTCGGCGAAGCCGGTGACGACGCGTTCGATTCCCTCGGCATCGAGGGCCTCGGGCTCGGCGAATCCCTCGAACGCGACGGCGGACGGCGCGGTCGTGGTCCAGCCGCCGTCGGCGATCGGCACGGATCCGCGCAGTTCCGCCCAGGGCCACCAGGTCGATGCTTTTCGGCCGGCGTGGGCGAGTTGGATGCCCGCGAGCGAGCCGCGCTCGTGGATCGCCGCGACGATGGGCACCCAGGCATCGCGCTGCTCGTCGTTCCAGAGTCCGACGTCGCGCGGTGAGATGCGACCTTCGGGAACCACGGCGGTCGCCTCCGCGACGATCAGACCGGCGCCGCCGGAGGCGAACTGCGTCAGATGCGTGTGGTGCCATTCCTGCACCACGCCGTCGACCGCGCTGTACATGCACATCGGCGACACCCAGAGACGGTTGGGGAACTCGACGGAACGGATGCTCAGGGGGGAGAAGAGAATGCTCACCGTTCGACGCTACCCTCGCTCGCACGGACCGAGGGCCGTCGCACTAACGTGGAGTCATGGTCGAGGTGCGCGAGTGGTCCCGCAGTGATACGGCGCGGTTGCTCCGGGTGCCGTCGACCGACGACGACAAGTACTCGCGCGGTGTCGTGGCACTCCGTACCGGCTCTGCGGCTTACCCCGGCGCGGCGGTACTGGGCGTCGAGGCCGCGTGGCGCGCCGGCGCGGGGTTCGTGCGCTTCGTGGGCGACCGTCGAGTGTCGGATGCCGTGCTCGCCCGTCGCCCCGAGACGGTGACGGGGAGCGATGTCGGGCACACGCGGGTGGATGCGTGGGTGATCGGGTCGGGGACGGATGCCGCGCATCGCACCGCCGACGAAGAAGAAGCGCTCCGCTCGCTGCTGGCCGGGAGCGCCCGAGTCGTGGTGGACGCCGGGGCGCTCGACCTCGTCGACCGTCCGACCGCTCCCGTGCTGCTGACGCCCCACGCGGGGGAGTTCGCGACACTGCGTGCGCGCCTGCGTCTGGGGGCTCCCGAGGGAGATCGCGCTGCGGACGCCGGTGAGGTCGCCCGCGCGCTCGGTGTCACGCTGCTCCTGAAGGGCGCGCGCACCCTCATCGCCGCCCCGGACGGGGGAGTGATCGCCGTCGAGGCGGGGACCGGCTGGCTCGCCACGGCCGGCACGGGGGATGTGCTGGGCGGAACGCTGGGTGCGTTGCTCGCCGCGAACCCCGGCGCTCTGCTGGCAGAGGCAGCCGCCGCGGGCGCATGGCTCCACGGCTACGCCGCCCGGCTCGCCTCCGGAAGCGCGAACGGTGAGCCCGGGCATCCGATCGTCGCGTCGGACGTCGCGCAGGCGCTGCCGCGCGCGATCGCGGACGTGCTGGCGTGAAGCAGGGGGCGGAACGACTCATCGCGCTCTGGGTCGTGTTCGTCGCGATCCATGCCCTGATCGCGTGGCTGGGGTGGGTCTACCCGAGTCAGCCGATGGGTGATGTCGTGCTGGTGTACGAACCCTGGGCGACGGCGGCGGTGAGTGGTGGCCCGATCGTCGGGATCACCGAGACCTGGGTGTACCCCCAGCTGGCCCTCGTGCCGCTCCTCCTGGCGAAGGCGATGGCGGTGCCCCTCGTCGGAGTGCTCGGTGTCTCCGGGGCATACCTCGTCGCCTGGGCGATCCTCGTGAGCGCTCTCGACGCGCTCGCCTTCGCGGTGCTGCTCGGGCGCTCGCCGTCGGCACCGCGTCGCACCGCCGCATGGTTCTGGAGCGCCGCCCTCCTGCTGCTGGGACCGATCGCGCTCTACCGGCTCGATGCGGTCACCCTGCCCATCGTCGTGATCGTCGGCCTCTGGCTCGTCTCGCGCCCCGCGCTCGCCGCAGCCCTCCTGACGATCGGCGCGTGGATCAAGATCTGGCCCGGAGCGGTGCTGCTCGCGGCGCTCGTCGCCGGCCGCCATCGGCTGCGTACGGTCGTCGCGGCCCTGGCGGTGACGGCGGCCGTCGTGACCGGTCTGCTTCTACTGGGAGCGCGCGAGCATCTCTTCGGCTTCCTCACCGAGCAGGGCGGGCGCGGTCTGCAGATCGAGGCGGTCGCGGCGACGCCCTTCCTGTGGGCGGTCCCCGGCGGGTCCGCGCGCATCGAGTACAGCTTCGACATCCTCACATTCCAGGTCGCCGCTCCGGGCGCCGATGTCGTCGTCGCGGCGCTCTCCGGAGTCATGGTCGCGGTGGTCGCCGGCATCCTCGCGCTCTCGGGCTGGAAAGCGATGCGCGGGGCCGCGTTCGCCCGGCTTCTTCCCCCGCTCGCGCTCTCGCTCGTGGCGGCGCTCATCGTGACCAACAAGGTCGGCTCCCCGCAGTTCCAGGTATGGCTGATCGCGCCCGTCATCCTGTGGCTCGTGTTCGATCGTGTGCGGGCCGCCGTTCCCACCGTCGTGGTGCTCCTGCTCTGCATCCTCACCTGCCTCGTCTATCCGCTCGGCTACGACGCGCTCCTCCAGGCGCAGGTCCTGCCGATCGTGGTGCTGTCGGTGCGCAACGCCCTGCTCCTGATCCTGCTCGTGATCGGCATCCGCGCCGTCGTACGGACTCCCGACGGCGCCGCGGACCGGACGGAGCCTCTGATGCATCGCCGGCTCGACGACCCCGGGGCCACCGCGAACCGGTGAGCCCACTCACCCCACCACCGAAGAAACCGAGGTTCCTCATGTTGATCGCGTTCTCCGTCGCCCCCTCCGGCACCGGTCGCGAAGACGGCTCCGTGCACGTCGCCGTGGCCGCGGCCGTCCGTGTCGTCCGCGAGTCCGGGCTGCCGCACCGCACGACGAGCATGTTCACCGAGATCGAGGGTCCCGACTGGGACACCGTGATGGACGTCGTCAAGCGCGCCACCGAGGCGGTCATGCCCTTCGGCTCACGCGTGTCCTTGGTGCTCAAGGCCGACATCCGCCCCGGCTTCACCGGAGAGCTCGACGGCAAGATCGAGCGGCTCGAGCGCGCGATCGACGAGGCCGAGTAGGCCGCGCACCTCGTTCACGAGTGCATGCGGGCGCCCTTGAGCATGCGGTCGACGGCGTTGCGAGGACCCCGGAGCGCAAGCCCCACGAGGTCGAGGTCGGTCGTGCCCACGGCCGCGACGGCGGCACGATTGGCATCGTCGTGCGCGGTCGCGAAAAGCTCGCGCGTGTAGATCGCGAGTGCGACATCGCCTCGATCGGAGGCTCGGTCGCGCACCGAGCGCAGGAGATCGGAGTTCCCCGTCATGACCAGCACGGGTTGACGCAGCATCGGCAGATAGGTCGTGCCGTCGCGGTCGCGGTACGGTCCGCCCGTGAGATCGGGCGCGCTCACGGTGATGCCGGACATCAGGAAGGCGGTCACGTTGAGCTCCTGCCAGGCGGCGAGGCTCTCGCCGAGGAGGACGACGACTTTCGTGTCGAAGCGGGCGGTCTGGTCGAGGGGGGTGCTCGTCGGCGGTGCGCTGGTCATGAATCCACGATCGCGCCGGAGTCGCGCGGCGTCTTGTACGTTTCTTGCATGGTCGATCGCGTGCACGCCTGGCACCCCGAGGTGCCCGCAGTGCGGGAGGTGTATCACGCCTCCTTCGAGCACGCGTACCCGCTGCACGCCCACGAGGTCTGGACGGCGATGCTCGTGGACGAGGGAGCGGTCGCCTACGGTCTCGATCGCTCGCCGCACATCGCCGCGCCGGGTGCGATGACGCTGCTGCCCCCGGGCATCCCGCACGACGGGCGCTCGACCGTCGACGGCCGCATCTATCGCAAGCGGGTCGTGTACTTCGACCCCGAGTGGCTGCCCGCGGAGGCGGTGGGCAGGTCGGTCGCGCATCCGACGGTGCGGGACCCGCGCACGACGGCGGCGGCGCGACGCATCCACGCCGCACTCGCCCGGCCCGGCGACCTTCTCGCCGCCGAGCATTGGACGCTCGAGTTGCGACGACGCCTCCTCACCCATCTCGGATCGTCGACCGTGGCCGCTCGCGACACACCCCTCGCACGCCGTCTCCGGGCGCTCATCGACGATCGCTTCACGGAGTCCTTCACTCTGTCCGAGGTCGCTGAGGCGTTCGGGGCGCATCCGAGTCATCTGATTCGCTCCTTCACGCGCACGTACGGGATCGCGCCGCACCAGTACGTCTTGAGTCGACGCATCGATCTCGCGCGGAGGCTTCTCGTCGATGGCATCCGACCGTCCGACGTCGCGGCGCAGGCCGGGTTCCACGATCAGGCCCATCTCACGCGACACTTCCGCCGTCTGCTCGGGACGACCCCCGGTGCCTTCGCGCCCTCGCTGGGCCGGTAAGCTGGACCGGTGAATCCCTCGACTGAATCGAGGGGTGCGGCGAAGAGGGCGCTCCTCTCTCTCGCCATCGGCAGCTTCGGCATCGGCATGACCGAGTTCGTCATCATGGGCCTGCTCCCGAACATCGCCTCCGACCTGCTTCCCTCGCTCTGGGCCTCGAGCCAGGAGGATGCGCTCAGCCAGGCCGGCTGGCTCATCTCGCTGTACGCGCTCGGCGTCGTGGTGGGAGCGCCGACCATCGCCGGTTTCGTCGCACGCTTCCCGCGCCACCGCGTCATGATCGTCCTGGCGATCGCGCTCACCGTCTTCAACGCCCTCACCGTGGTGCTGCCGACGTTCGAGCTGGTCGGAGCGTCCCGCTTCCTCGCCGGCCTCCCGCACGGCGCCTACTTCGGCATCGGTGCACTCGTCGCGGCCGACGTCATGGGCCCGGGAAACCGCGCCAAGGGCGTCGCCTTCATCCTGACCGGCCTCACGGTCGCGAACGTCGTCGGCGTTCCACTCGGTACCTTCCTCGGGCAGGCCTGGGGATGGCGCGCCGCGTTCGGCGTCGTCGCGCTCGTCTTCGCCCTCGCGACGATCTGCATCGTGTTCTTCGTCCCCGAGCACCCGGGTTCCCCCGGCCGGACGATGCGCCAGGAGTTGGGTGTCTTCCGCATCCGGCAGGTCTGGTTCACGCTGGGCATCGGCGCGATCGGCTTCGGCGGTTTCTTCGCCGTGTACAGCTATATCGCCCCGTTGGTGACCGAGGTCGCCGGCTCGCCGGAGTGGGTGGTGCCGATCGTTCTGGTGCTCATGGGCATCGGCATGACCGTCGGAAACCTCGTGGGCGGTCATCTCGCCGACATCGACCTGCGTCGCACGCTGCTGTTCGGACTCGCGGCGATGGCGGTCGTCTTCGCCCTGCTCGCCGTCTTCTCGTTCTGGATCATCTCGCTGAGCCTGCTGGTGCTCATCGTCGGCTTCGTCTCCTCGGTGCTCAGCCCGACGATCCAGACCCGTCTCATGGACGTCGCCGGAGACAATCAGTCGATCGCCGCGGCCATGAACCACTCGGCGCTGAACATCGGCAACAGCCTCGGAGCGTTCCTGGGCGGCGTCGTGATCGCCGTCGGCTGGGGCTTCACAGCTCCGGCATGGACGGGAGCCGTGCTCGCGATCGCCGGTCTGGTGATCGCCCTGCTCTCGTACCGCGTCGAAGCTCATCGCTCCGCGGCCCCGGTGAGCGCATCGTCGTAGGGTGAGGGGATGCTCATCCCCGATGCTCTTCCGGTCGCCGGAACGGCCGTGCTGGTTCGTGACTCCGGCGGCGGCGGCGTCGAGGTGCTGATGATCCGTCGGCCTGAGCGGGGTTCCTTCGCGGACGCATGGGTCTTCCCGGGCGGCAAGGTGGAGCACCGGGATCGACGAGACGGCTCGGCGGAGATCGATGACGCTCGCCGCGCCGCCATTCGCGAAACGCAGGAGGAGGTCGGCCTCGAGGTCGACGGTCTGACGGTGTTGTCGCAGTGGCATCCGCCCGCCGAGGCGCCGACGCGGATCCGGACGTGGTTCTTCCTCGCGCCGGCACCGGATGCCACGCCCGAGCCGTCGCCCGAGGAGGTCGTCGACTACGCCTGGACGACGCCGGCAGAGGCGATCGAACGGCACGCGACGGGGGAGTGGACGCTGTTTCCGCCGACGTGGATGACGCTCCACGGTTTGATCGCGGTCACCGACGCCGCGTCCGCGCTCGCCGCCTCGTCGGCACCGACCCTGTTCCGAACGCGCGTGATCCCGACGGATGCCGGGCGCGACTTCGCCTGGGAGCAGGGTCGTCTGCTGACCGACCGACTCCCGTGGCGCTTCGTCGAGGAGCGCGTCGCCGAGTGAGCCGTCGGCGCGTCAGGTCGCGAGCAGTCGGCGCAGGTGGGCGCCCACGGCCTCGTTCTCGATGAGGAACCCGTCGTGCCCGAAGTCGCTGTTCAGGACGACCGCGTCGTGGCCGTCGAGGGTGTTCGGGATGCTCCGGGCGATGCGGTGCTGGCCGTCGACCGGGAAGAGGCGGTCGCTGTCGATCCCCAGCACGAGCGTCGTCGCGGTCACGGTGCGCAACGCCTCCTCCACGCCGCCGCGATCACGCCCGACGTCGTGCGAGTTCATGGCCTCGACGAGCGTGATGTAGCTGTTCGCGTCGAAGCGGCGGGTGAACTTGTTGCCGTGGAAGTCGAGGTACGACTCGACGGCGAAGCGTCCGCCGTGCCCGAGCGGTGAGACCCCCGACTGCCAGGAGCGCTGGAACCGCTGATTGAGCTCGATCGGGCTCCGGTAGTTCAGCAGAGCCATCCGCCGGGCGAGGGCCAGCCCCCGGTGCGGGCCGTCGCCGTCGCCGAGGTCGTAGTACTCGCCGCCCTGGAAACGCGGATCCATGCGGATCGTCTCGAGCTGCACGGTGTTGAGCGCGATCTGGTCGGCGGTGGTCACGGGTGGCGACGAGAGCACGGCGAGCCGTTCGACCCGTTCCGGATGCGTCACCGCCCACTCGAGCGCGTGCATGCCGCCCATCGAGCCGCCGATGACCGCGGCCCACGTATCGATGCCCAGGGCATCGGCGAGGCGCACCTGAGCGGCGACCTGATCGCGGATCGTCAGGTACGGGAAGCGCGAGGCCCACTCGTAGCCGTCGGGGGCGACGCTCGCCGGCCCGGTCGACCCCTGGCAGCCGCCGAGCATGTTGGGTGCGATGACGAACCAGCGGTCGGTGTCGAGGGGCGCGCCGGGACCGGTGAGTTCTTCCCACCACCCGGCGGTCGGATGCCCCGCACCGGCCTCGCCGCGCACGTGGCTGTCACCGGTGAGGGCGTGCAGCACGAGCACCGCGTTGTCGCCCGCGGCGTTCAGTTCACCCCACGACTCGTAGGCGATGCGGATGCTCGGGAGTTCGGCCCCGCTCTCGGTCCGGAACGCGCCCGAACGCGCGAAGCGGCGTCCGCCCACGGGATCGCCGTCGCGCCAGGCGCCGGTCGCGGGAGGTCGCGCGCGGAGGAGCCGGACATCGGCCTCCGTCACGAGTGCCGAGGGCACCGTGTCTTCAGAGGTCGTCTGCCAGTCCATGCTTCCATTCTCGCGTGACCTGCGGGGCGGGTGGTGAACGTTACGTCGCCGGAAGACACGGATGCCCCGGACTCCGGGAGTCCGAGGCATCCGTCACAGCACAGGAGCCGTCAGGCGCGAGCGGCCTCCGACACGCGACGGGCGGCGGCCAGAGCCTGGTCGAGGTCGGCCTTGAGGTCGTCGACGTTCTCGATGCCGACCGAGAGGCGCACGAGGCCGGGCGTGACGCCCGCCGTGAGCTGCTGCTCGGGGGTGAGCTGCGCGTGAGTGGTCGATGCGGGGTGGATGACGAGTGAGCGCACGTCGCCGATGTTCGCCAGGTGGCTGAACAGCGAGAGGCTGTTCACGAACTCGCGACCCGCCTCGACACCGCCCTTCAGCTCGAACGACAGCACCGCGCCGACGCCCTTGGGCGCGTACTCGTTGGCCTTGGCGTACCAGGGGGAGGACGGCAGGCCCGAGTAGTTGACGGTCGCGACGTCATCGCGTCCGTCGAGCCACTCGGCGATCTCCTGCGCGTTCTGCACGTGGCGCTCGATGCGCAACGACAGCGTCTCGACGCCCTGGATCAGGTTCCACGCGCTCTGCGGGGCGATCGCGGATCCGAGGTCGCGGAGCAGCTGCACGCGAGCCTTGATGATGTATGCGAGCGGGTCGCCCACCGCGGTCGTGTAGCTCGCGCCGTGGTACGAGGGGTCCGGAACGGTGAGCCCCGGGAACTTCTCGACGTTCTTCGACCACTCGAACGAACCGCCGTCGATGATGACGCCGCCGATCGTGGTGCCGTGGCCGCCGAGGAACTTGGTGACCGAGTGGATCACGATGTCGGCGCCGTGCTCGAACGGGCGGATCAGGTACGGGGTGGCGATCGTGTTGTCGACGATGAGCGGCACACCGCTGGCGTGCGCGACGTCGGCGACGGCGCGGATGTCGAGGACGTTGATCTGCGGGTTGCCGATCGTCTCGGCGAAGAACAGCTTGGTGTTCGGGCGGACGGCGCGGCGCCACTCCTCGGGGTCGTCCTGGTTCTCGACGAACGTGACCTCGATGCCGAGCTTGGCGAGCGTGTACTTGAAGAGGTTGTAGGTGCCGCCGTAGATCGAGCTCGAGGCGACGAAGTGGTCACCGGCCTCGGCGATGTTCAGGATCGCGAAGGTCGATGCCGCCTGGCCGCTCGAGAGCACCAGTGCTCCCGTGCCTCCCTCGAGGGCCGCGAGGCGCTGCTCGAGGACGTCCTGCGTCGGGTTCTGGATGCGGGTGTAGATGTTGCCGAACTCGGCCAGGGCGAAGAGGTTCGCCGCGTGGTCGGCGCTGTCGAACACGTACGAGGTGGTCTGGTAGATCGGCGTGGCACGCGCCTTGGTCACCGGGTCGGGCGCAGCGCCGGAGTGGATCTGCTTGGTCTCGAAACGCCAGGTCTCGGGTGCGGACATGTTGTTCCCCCTGGAACGATCGATGGTGGGATGGCAGATGCCGTTTCAGCGAGAGTACGGAACACTCCCCGCTGTCAACAAAGGGTGGGAAATGTGACGTAACACTGCCGATCGACGAAAAACCGCGGAACATCGTACGGTGGAGGCATGGTGAACAGACGTGCAGTTGTGACGGGAGCGAGCTCGGGGATCGGGGCGGCGACGGTGCGGGAGCTCCGGTCGCGCGGATGGGACGTCGTGGGCGTCGCCCGACGCGAGGATCGGCTCACGGCCCTCGTGGCCGAGACCGGGGCATCCGCCATCGCCTGCGACCTGACCGACTCCGCCGCCGTCGACGCCCTCATCACCGAGCTGGAGGCCAGCGGCCCCGTGCACGCGCTCGTGCAGGTGGCCGGGGGTGCGCGCGGAACCGACCGCATCGAGGACGCCTCCGTCGAGGACTGGCAGTGGATGTTCGACGCGAACGTGCTCTCGACGCAGCGGCTCGTGAAGGGCCTGCTTCCCCTGCTGCGCCGCGCGGCAGCGGCCGACGGCCACGCCGACACCGTGTTCGTGACCTCGACGGCCGCCCAGTCCGCGTATGCGGGCGGTGCCGGATACAACGCGGCGAAGGCCGCCGAGGCGATGCTCGTACGGGTGCTCCGCCAGGAGCTGAACGGCGAGCCGATCCGTGTGGTCGAGGTGGCACCGGGGATGGTGCACACCGAGGAGTTCACCCTCAACCGTCTCGGCGGAGACGCCGTCGCGGCCGAAGCCGTCTATGCCGGGGTCGAGGCTCCTCTGCTCGCCGAAGACGTCGCCGACGTCATCGCCTACGCGCTCGATGCGCCGGGGCACGTGAACCTCGACCTCGTCACGATGCGCCCGGTCGCGCAGTCGGCGCAGCACCTGCTGGCGCGCGGACCGCTGCGCGTGCGCTCCGCCGACTGACGATGGCGCGCACCCTCGTGGAGCTCGCCGCGGATGGCGAGATCGATCCGGGATGGGCGGAGGCGCTCGCGCCGGTGCAGCACGACATCACCGCCCTGGGCGAGCGTCTGCGCGGCGAGGTGGAGGCCGGGCGCGGATACCTCCCGGACGGTGCGAACGTGCTTCGGGCGTTCCGGCGACCGCTCGCCGATGTGCGGGTGCTCATCATCGGGCAGGATCCCTATCCCACCCCCGGGCATCCGATCGGACTCTCGTTCGCGGTGGACCGCGACGTACGGCCGCTGCCGCGCAGCCTCGCCAACATCTACCGCGAGCGGGAGAGCGATCTCGGCATTCCGCCCGCGCCGCACGGCGACCTCGCGGCGTGGAGCGATCAGGGGGTGCTGCTGCTGAACCGTGTGCTGACCGTGCAGCCGGGCGTCGCGGGGTCGCATCGGCGGTGGGGCTGGGAGAAGGTCACCGAAACGGCGATCCGGGCGCTGGTCGCGCGCGACCGCCCCCTCGTGGCGATCCTGTGGGGCAAGGATGCCGAGAACCTGCGTCCCCTCCTCGGATCGACACCGGTCATCGCGTCGGCCCACCCGTCGCCGCTGTCGGCGCGTCGGGGCTTCTTCGGGTCTCGACCCTTCTCCCGCGCGAACGAACTGCTCGAGGACCGGGGAGAGGCACCCATCGACTGGCGGGTAGAGGGCGAACGCCCCGGATCCCTAAGCTGAACGCATGCAGTTCGAACCGGGGGACCGACGTCGCATCCTGCCGCGCCACCTGCGTCCTGCGGCGACCCCCGAGATCTTCTCGTACACGATCCGTCCCGCTCGCCCCGGCGATCTGCCCTCCGTGCGCGAGATCTACAACCACTTCGTGAGCAACTCCGCCGTCACGCTCGACGAGAAGAGCAGCAGCATCCCGTACTGGCGCGACAAGTTCGCGCTGCTCGACCGGCTCGGGCTCCCGTTCCTCGTCGCTGTCTCACCGTCTGGGGTGGTCATCGGATACGCGCTCGCGCAGCCCTGGGCGGGCAAGAACGCCTATCGCTACACGGTCGAGGACTCCATCTACCTCGGCCCGGGCGCCGGCGGCAAGGGCCTCGGCGGCGCGCTGCTGCAGGCGTTGATCGACGCCTGCGAACAGTTCGGCATCCGCGAGATGGTGGCGGTCATCAGCGACAGCGGTGCCGAGGCCTCGATCCGTCTGCACGCGCGACTCGGATTCGTGGAGGCGGGGCGCATGGCACGCGTCGGCCACAAGTTCGGTCGTGAACTCGGCACCGTCTACATGAAACGCGCGCTGAGGCCGGTCGCGCGCCGCCGTCGCTTCCTCGCCGCCGGCCGCGGTCACTGACCGCGCGGGATCACCGGGATCGCGGCGAGCAGGGCCTTCGTGTAGTCGTGCTGCGGGCGCAGGAGCACGTCGTCGGTCGTGCCGCGCTCGACGATCCGGCCGTCCTTCATGACCACGACGGTGTCGCTGAGGTTCTGCACGACGCCGATATCGTGCGAGACGAGCACGAGGGTGAGGTCGGTCGTCCGGCGCAGATCGGCCAGGAGGTCGAGGATCTGCGCCCGCACGGTCACGTCGAGGGCCGAGAGCGGCTCGTCGCCGATGAGGATGCGGGGACCGTGCACGATCGCGCGCGCCAATGCGATGCGCTGCCGCTGCCCGCCCGAGAACTCGTGCGGATACCTGTCGCCGGCATCGGGCTCCAGCCCGACTCGGGCGAGCACTTCGCGCACACGCGCACGATGTTCGCCGTCGATGCCGAGGGCCCACAGCGGCTCGCGCACGATCTGCCCGGCGGTCATGCGCGGGTCGAGCGAGGCGTAGGGGTCTTGGAAGACGAGTCCTGTCTGCCGGCGTAGCCACCGGAGGGACGTCGCGGATGCCGACGCGTCCACGCGCCGACCGCCGACGGACACCGTCCCCGAGGTCGGTGTGTCGAGGCCCAGCAGCAGGCGCACCAGTGTCGACTTTCCCGAACCGGACTCGCCGATGATCCCGACGGACGAGCCCTCGACGATGTCGAGGTCGGTCGGCTCGAGTGCCGTCTGCCGACGCGTGCGCTCGAGGGGCGAGCGCTTCGGGACGATGAACTCGCGGGTCAGCCCGCGCGCTTCGACGAGACTCATGCGATGCCTCCGTCCGGGCGCCACAGCGTCGCCGTCGCATCGCGGAGCAGCCCCTGCGTGATCGGCGAGCTCGGCGCGGTGAGCAGCGTCGAGACCGGAGCGGACTCGACGACGCGTCCGTGTTCGAGAACCACGCCCTCTGTGGCGACCTGCGCGAGGACGGCGAGGTCGTGGGTGATGAACACGAGCGACATGCCCTCGTCCTCGACGAGGCGCAGCAGGAGCGTCAGGATCTCGGATTGGATCGTGACGTCGAGCGCCGTGGTCGGCTCGTCGGCGATGAGCACCCGCGGTCGGCTGGCGAGCGCCATGGCGATCGCCACGCGCTGGCGCTGGCCGCCCGAGAGCTGGTGCGGGTAGCGATCGACGATCGACTCCGGATCGGGGAGTCGCACGCGGGTGGCTTCCTGAACTGCGCGCACGCGCGCCTCCCGTCGCCCGATGCCCTCGTGGATGCGGATGGCTTCGGCGATCTGCCGACCGACCGTGCGGATCGGGTTGAGCGCGGTGCGGGGCTCCTGGAACACGATGCCGATCTCGTCTCCGCGCAGTCGGGCGAGCTCGCGGTCCGGCATCCCGATCAGCTCCGTCCCGTTCCATCGGATGCTCCCGGCCGCCGTGGCGCCGTCGGGCAGGAGCCCGAGGATCGCGAGAGCGGTGAGTGATTTGCCCGACCCGGACTCGCCGATCAGCCCCAGACGGGCACCGTCCTCGACCTCGAACGAGATGCCGTCGACCACGCGACGCCCGTCGATCTCGACGGCCAGATCTTCGACGACGAGGCTCATGCGACGACTCCAGGGGTGTGGGTCTCGGCACGGCGGTGACGCAGCGTGGGGTCGGTCGCTTCGCGCAGCGCGTCGCCGAGGAGGTTCAGGGCGAGGACGGTGAGGGTGATCGTGAGACCCGGCCAGATCACCGAGAGCGGGTGCACGCCGATGTAGCGCTGCAGGTCGGCGAGCAGCAGGCCCCAGCTGGGCTCGACGACCGATGCACCGAATCCGAGGTACGACAGCCCGGCTTCGGCCAGCACGGCGACGGCCATCGACCACGACAGCTGCACGATGAACACCGGAGCGACGTTGGGGAGCAGATGACGCAGCAGGCTCTGCGCGGGTGTGAGGCCCGACGCCTTCGCCGCCAGGATGAAGTCGCTCTGCTGCACGCGTCGCAGCTCGGGACGCGTGACGCGTGCGATGTTCACGCCGAAGCCGATGCCCACGGCCCAGATCACGACCCAGAGCGAGCCGCCCCAGACCGAGGAGATCATCATCGCGATGAGGAGCACCGGGAAGGCGATCAGGATGTCCACCAGCACGGCGATCGTTTCGCGCAGCCATCGGGCGGTGAGGGCCCCGAGCGCGGCGAGGGCGATGCCGACGAGCGTGGCGACGACTCCGGCACCGATGCTGACGAACACCGTCGTGCGCGCCCCCGCCATGATCAGGCTCAGGATGTCGCGCCCGGTGTCGTCGGTGCCCAGCAGATGGGGCCAGCTCGGACCGAGCCACCGCTCGCTGATGGTCGAGGACTGAGGGTCGAACGGCGTCCAGAAGAGGGCGACGACTGCTGTCAGGCCGATGACGGCGACGACGATCAGGCCGAAGGCGCCCGTCGGGGTCGCCCACAGACGGCGGAGCCACAGCGGGGCCATCATGCCTCCCTCTGGCGTGGGTCGATCGCGCGGTGGAGCAGGTCGACCACGAATCCGACCACGAGTACGAAGCCGGTGAGCACGAGGAGTTCGCTCTGCACCTTGATGAGGTCGCGGGTGCCGACGTCTGCCACCAGCATCCGCCCGATGCCCGGGAGGGTGAACAGCTGCTCGATCACGACCGATCCCACGATGATGCCGGCGATCTGCAGACCGAGCACCGTGATGATCGACAGCCCGACGGCGGGGATGCCGTGTCGGATCAAGGCCTGCGTCCGGCTGAGGCCCTTCGCCGCAGCCGTGCGGACGAAGTCCTGGCCGGCTGCCTGCAGGGTCGCGCTGCGGACGAAGCGCATGAGCATGGCACCCTCCACGATCCCGATCGTGAGAGCCGGCAGGAGGAGGGCCTCGATGGCCTCGCCGGGGGTGCTCCACCCGGTGCGGGGGAAGCCCTGCGGGGGCAACCATCCGAGCCAGACCGAGAAGACGACGATGAGCATCATCCCGGCCCAGACGACGGGCACGGCGGCGAGGGTCTGGGCACCGACGCTCAATGCCGTGCCCGCACGCCGTCCGCGAGCCAGCGCCGCGAGGATGCCGAAGGGGATCGCGATCACGACGGCGATGAGGAGCGACATCAGCCCGAGCGGCACCGTGACCTGCGCCTTGAGCAGGAGCTCCTCGCCGACCGAGGCGCCGGAGAGCAACGAGGTGCCGAGGTCGCCGCGGAAGATGCCTCCGATCCAGTCGGTGTACTGCGACAGGAGAGGGCGGTTCAGGCCGAGCGATTCGCGCAGCGCTTCGACCTCGGCCGGCGAGGCCTGGGTGCCGGCGATGAGCTGGGCCACGTCGCCCGGGAAGACGCGCAGGGTGAGGAAGATGAGGGCGCTCGCGACGAGGAGCCCTGCGATGAGCAGGGCCCCTCGGACGAGCGCGTAACGGATCACGGAGGACGAGACCGTCGCCTAGTCGGCGGACGAGACCGTCACGCCGGCCAGGTTGATGCGCGAGTTGATCGAATCCTCGGGGAACCCGGTGACGATCGGAGCGACCGCGGTGATCGTCTGACCGTTGTACAGCCAGTCGGCCGCGTGGTCCTCCGAGACGATCCGCGCCGCCTGGGCGAGGAGCTCGGCGGAGGCGTCGGGATCGACCTCGGCGAGGGCCTCGGCGTAGAGGCTCTGCACCTCGGCGTTGTCGTACCCGAAGTAGTAGTCCGGGTTCGCGAAGTTACCGAAGTCGCGAGGCTCGACGTGCAGCACGTAGCTGAGGTCGTAGTCGTGGTTGGTGTAGACGTCTTCGAGCCAGGTGGCGAACTCGACCGAGTCGACGTCGAGGGTGACGCCCACCTTCGCGAAGTCCGAGATGAGCACCTTCGGTACCGTGGTGCCGTAGAACGAGGGGATCGTGAGGGTCAGCTCGAGATCCTCCTGCCCGGCCTCGGCCAGGAGCTCCTTCGCGCGCTCGGGGTCGTAGGACACGACATCGGAGAGGTCCTCGTACCCGGGGTCGAGCTCGGGGATCGGTCCGTAGAGCGGGGTGCCCGCGCCGGCCGCCTCGATGAGCGCGTCGTGGTCGATCGCCAGGCGAAGCGCCTCGCGCACACGGACGTCGTCGAGCGGCGCCTTCGCGTTGTTGAATGCGAGCGTGGCCTTGTCGGTCGTCCGGCCGGTGGTGAGGGTGAAGTCGCCCGAGTCCTCGAGCTGCGGTGCGAGGTTCGGGTCCACGGCGGTCAGCACGTCGACGTCGCCAGCGATCGCCGCGTTCACGCCCGCGGTGAAGTCGGGGATGTACTGGAACTCGACCGACGCGACGCCGGCGGGCTCACCCCAGTAGGCGTCGCTGCGCGCGAATGTGATCGTGCTGCCCTTGTTCCAGCGGGTGAGAGTGAAGGGTCCGGTGCCGTTCTCCGCCGTCTGCAGATCGGTGGTGTCGCCGCTCTTGAACACCAGGCCGGCGGGACCGGTCAGGGCGAAGAGGAAGTTCTGGTTCGGCTCGGAGAGCACGATCTCGACGGTCTTGTCGTCGGGCGCGGTGATCGACGAGACCGACGCGAACTCCGCGTTGCCCTGGACGGTCTCGTCGGTGCGAACCTCCTCGTACGAGGCGACGACATCGGCAGACGTCAGTGGGGAGCCGTCGTGGAAGACCACTCCGTCGTTGAGGGTGAACGAGTAGGTCAGGCCGTCGTCGGAGACCGAGTAGTCCGAGGCGATGCGCGCCTCGATCCCGTTGTCCTGGGTGCGGGTGACTAGGCCCTCGTAGATGTTGTCGATGAGGATCTGCTCGAGTGCCGCACCGCTGGTGTGCCGGATGTCGAGGTTGGTCGGCTCGAGAACGAGACCCACGTGCAGGGTCGCGTCGGGGTCGACCTCACCCGTCGAGGTGGCGGCGGGCTGCGGACTGCCGGAGCACGCGCTGAGGATCACAGCGGTGGCGGCGAGCGCGGAGATGAGCGCTACGCGTCGGGAGCGTCGGAACATGGTGGTTTCCTCTCGGTGCGGCAGGTGCTGTGTGCCGGTTGAACGAGCCTAGGGATGAGCGAGAAATCGAAGGGTGCGGTGTGGAACGCGACGTCACATTCCGTTTCACACCGACGCGGAGGCGGCAGCGACGAACTCGGCGAGCTCGGCGGGCGCGGTCTCCTGCACGTTGTGGGTGGCGTCGAACACCACGACGCGTGCGTCGGGTATGCGGCGCTGCAGATCGTCGGCATCCGCCTCGCTCACGAATCCCCGCGTCGCCCGGATCACGGTCAGAGGAGCGCGGACGGCGGCGAGATCGTCCCATCCGGTCTCGTGCAGGACCGATGGCGCCGCCGGCGTGCCCGGGTCGTGAGATGCGAGAGCCTGCGCCGCGAGGTGCGCGAAATGGTGCTTCCACTCGATGCGTCCATCCGGCCGCACGCGGGTGTTCAGGAACACACCGCGCTCGGTCTCGGGGCGTGTACCGCCGAAGCCGAGCGAGATCGCCTTGTCGACGAGTTCATCGCGGGTCGCGAAATCCACGGGTCCGGCATAGAACTCGCGGAGAGCTGCGGGACCGGCGGAGGTGTCGATGCCGGGGGTGATGTCGACGACGATGAGTTCGGCGACGAGATCCGGGCGGCTCGCCGCCAGCGCTGCACCGGTCAGGCCGCCCAGTGACTGTCCGACGACGATCTGCGGCACGTCGGTCCAGGCATCGAGCGCCGCAGCCACGTCGGCGGCGAGGGTGCGCGGCGTGTAGTCGAGATCGTCGCGCCATGACGAGTCGCCGTGTCCGGCGAGGTCGATCGCGAGCAAGGGGATCCCGAGGGCGAGCGCCGTGGTGTCCCAGGTGTGGGCGTTCAGACCGGCGCCGTGCAGCAGTGTCACGCGCGCAGGTTCCGTGCCGAAGCGAAGCGCGCTGACCGCACGACCGTCCGGCAGGGCGAGGGTGAGCCGTTCGACGGGAGGAACGGGAACGCCGAGTGCCTCGGCCTGCGCGGGAAGATAGCTGAACTCGCTGATGTCGATCGCCACGCCCATATTCTGCGCCCCGTGAGACGTCATCGCGAAATGCCGGATCAAAGTGAGCGGTCAAGATGCGGTAAACCGTGACAATAAGATCAATAAGAGCAGCATGAACTTATCGTTCTGCATTTCCCGACGGCGCGATGCGTCACCCTCGTGGCATCGACAGCCGAATATCATGGAGTCATGAGCGAGACGCGAGTGCACCTCTCCAAGACCGAGCCGACCGCCTACCAGGCCCTCGATGCGTTCTCCCGCACCGTCGGAGACATCTGCGCTGCCAACGGGATCGACGATCGTCTGAAAGAACTCGTCATGATCCACTGCTCGCAGCTCAACGGGTGCGCCTACTGCACCCGTATCCACGTCGACCGCGCCGAGGCTGCAGGCATCGACGCCGACACCATGATGCAGATCGCCACGTGGCGCGAGAGCGGCGTGTTCAGCGAGCGCGAGCGAGCGGCGCTCGAACTCGCCGAGGCGTTCACCTTCATCTCGGACGAGGGCGTGTCCGACGAGGTGTACGACCGCGTCGGCAGTGTCTTCACCGAGAAGGAGTATGCGGCGCTGAGCTGGGCGTGCGTGTCGATCAACGCGTTCAACCGCGTCGTCGTCGCCGGGCGATACCCCGTGCCGGCCCGTTCGCCGCAGGCGACACCATGAGCGTGCTCGACGTCGGCGGTGTCAACAACGTCCGCGACGTCGGAGGGATGCCGGCCGTCGGCGGTCGTATCCGACACGGCGTGCTGTTGCGCTCCGGTCAGCTGTCCGGAGCCACGGCGAAGGGGGCCGAGGAGCTCCGCGGCCGTGTCGCGCACATCGTCGATCTGCGTGACGGCGAGGAGGTGGCGGCGGAGCCCAGCGAGATCGTCGGTCCGGATACCACGCACCTCCCGCTGTTCCTGGGTTCCGTGCGCTCGTTCTTCGAAACCGACACGAGTCTCGAAGACCTCTATCTCCATCTCCTCGAGGAGAGCGGTGACAGGCTCGTCGAGGCCATCCGCATCATCGCGGCGGGGGAACCGACGCTCGTCCACTGCACGGTGGGTAAGGACCGCACAGGGGTGACGGTCGCGCTCGCATTGTCGGCCGTCGGTGCCGATCGCGAGGCGGTGATCGAGGACTATGCACTGACGGAGTCGCAGCTCCCGCCCGAGCGGAACCGTCGGATCGCCGCATACCTGACGGAGCTGCACCCCGAAGCCGTCAATGCCGTCTCTCTCGCGACGCAGTCACCGGCTCCCGTGATGCGCCGTCTGCTCGAGATGGTCGACGAGCGCTGGGGGTCGGCGGCCGACTATCTGCGGGCACAGGGGATGACGGATGCCGAGCTCGAGGCGCTCACCGCGGCTCTCGTCGAGCCCGTCGGGTGAGGCGGATCGTGGAGCAAGGTTAGGCATGCCTTCATCGGTGTTACGATGGAAGGACCATGGACACCACGTTCGACACCCGCAGCACGCGCGCAGCGCGCCGTGCCGCTCGTCAGCGCTCTCACCACCTCGTCACGGCAGATGAGAAGTCGCTCGTCGACCTCGAGATGTTCCTCTCCACGCTTCCGCTGTGCGCATCGGGTCGGATCTTCATCGAGGTGCCGACCGCCGATGACATCCAGGTGATCGACGCGCCGGCACGCATGACCGTCACCTGGCTGGCCCGCGCCGATCGCTCGGGGGCTCCGGGCTCCGGTCGCTCCTGCGCTCCGGGGCAGGCTCTCGCACGTGCCACGTGCGCGTGGGCCGACGAGATGCTGTGCGATGACGAGGTCTCCACTCAGGTCACCCTTCTCGGCGGGTACCTCGGCACCGCCGACATCGTCGACCACCTCACGACGAGCCTCGCGGTCGAGCCGACGTCGATCCACGCTCCCGAGCGCTTCGGTCTCCTCCCGCTCGATCGCTGACCGTCAGCGGGAGCGGCGAACGTAGTTGCCGTCTTCCAACCCGGCTTCGATCTCGAAGCGATTGCGCAGCGGGTCGCGCCCGGCGACGAAGTACAGCACCGGCATCAGGAACCCGTATCGCAGCCATTGGGCCTTGTGGACCGCCTCGTGGCGCAGGACGGCATCCGTCGGACGGGCATCGCCGGTGAGGAAGCAACCTCCGACGCACACGCCGCCGCGATTGAAGGTCCACGTCGGCATTCCCCGGAAGATCCAGAGTCCGGCACGGCGTTCGACGCGGCCGGTGCTCCACAACGATCCCCAGAGCCATCCCACCGCCGTGGCCCAGGCATAACCGATCCAGCTCACGGGGGAGCGGAGCAGGAACGCGGGGAGACGGCGGTCGAAGCGTCGGCCGCGGGCCAGTGCCTCCTCGGCCACGGGTCTCCAGTCCGTCGTCATGCCACGGCACCGATCAGACGCAGGATCGCCCCGAGGTCGTCCACCGCGTCGGCGGGCGTGCGGGGCGCGAAGCCCGAGATCGTGGCACCTGCGAGCGGGATCTCTTCGCGGAGTCGGCGGATGGCCGAAGCGAGCGCCGCCGGGGTCATCCCGAACGGTGCGGGATCCGAGACACCGGTGATCTCGGCGGGATCGAGCACATCCACGTCGATGTGCACCCAGACCCGCGAGGCGCCGGTCGCGCGGACGGCGTCGAGCAGCGCGTCCGAGTCGTCGAGATCGTCGACCCGCAGGTGGGTGAACGAGGAGATCTCGTCGACCTCGGCGTCGTCGAGGGCCCGCATGCCGACCGTGACGATGCGCTCGCGAGGAAGGGCAGCGGCGAGTGCGAGTTGCGGCTCGCCCTCGCCCATGATCGCACGGAGCGCCATACCGGAGAACGCCCCGGAAGGAGAGGTCTCCGGCGTGTTCAGGTCGGCGTGAGCATCGCACCACACCACGGCCAGGTCGTCGGTGCCGCCGGGCAGCGCGTCGAGGGCGGCGACCGTGATGCTGCAATCTCCGCCGATCAGCACGCTGTACTCGTCGGTGAGATGCTCGCGGATCAGATCGCGGGTGCGCAGGAGGGCGCTGAGCCGCCGCACGCCGGTGCCCAGCGACTCGCCGGCTTCCACCGGCACGTCGAGGGTGGTCGTGCGGGCGCGGGGCAGATCGCCGGCGATGGCCGATGCGCCGTCGACGAGGAGCATCGCGCGTGCGGCCGGCGATCCCTGCCACTGCGGGACGACGAGGAATCGCACCATGGGTGCCTCCTGGGAAAGAGGAAGTGCGGATGCCCCGGACGGGGAGTCCGGGGCATCCACGGGTGGATCAGTTGCCTTCGATGGCCTGACGCGGAGCGGAGCCGCCGGCCTTCAGCTCGGCGAGACGCGCCTCGACCTCGGTGAGCTCACCGAGGTCCTCGAGGCTCTCGAACTGGGCGTCGAGGCTCGACGCCGCGAGCTCGATCTTGCCCTGAGCGATGGCCTCCTGGCGGCGGACCTTGTCTTCGAAGCGGCCCAGCTCGCTGGTGGGGTCGAGAACGTTGATCGACCCGACGGCGTCCTGCACCTTCGTCTGCGCCTCGGCGACCTTGGCGCGTGCGAGCAGTTCGCTGCGCTTGTTCTTGAGCTCGCCGAGCTTGTCCTTCATGCCGTTCAGGCCGCTCTTGAGCTTGTCGACGATCTCGGTCTGCGCGGCGATCTGCGGCTCGGCACCGCGGGCCTCGCGCTCGGCGCTGATCTGACGCTGCAGGGCGATCTTCGCGAGGTTGTCGAACTTGTCGGCGTCGGCGGTGTCACCGGAGCCGCGCATCTCGTCGGCCTTGCGGCTGGCGGCGAGGGCCTTGTTGCCCCACTCGGTGGCCGACTGCACGTCTTCCTCGTGATCGCGCTCGAGCAGGCGCAGGTTGCCGATCGTCTCGGCGATCGCGGACTCGGCGTCGGCGATGCTGTTCGTGTAGTCGCGCACGAGCTGATCGATCATCTTCTGCGGGTCTTCGGCAGAGTCGAGGAGCGAGTTGATGTTCGCGCGGACGAGGGTCGAGATTCGTCCGAAGATGGACTGCTTGGTCATGCGAGGTTCCTTTCAGAGGGCCGATATCGAAGTCTTGCCGAGGAGTCTGTGAAGTTCAGAAGCGCCCACCTCCGGAGCGGCCGCTGCGACCGCCGCCGGAGCGACCGCCGCCGAAGCCGGAGCTGCGGAATCCACCGCCACCGCTCGAGCGCCAACTGCTGCTGCGCGAACGGGAGCGACTGCCGCCTCCGCCGCCACCGGCGAGGAGTCCGCCGATGATCCCGCCCAGGATGTCTCCGCCGAGGCCCGAGCCGCCGGAGCCCCCGGAGTTTCCGAACGGTCCGTTGCCCCAGCCGTCGTACCCGCGGGAATCGTAGGCGGACACGTCGGCGGAGGCGGAGGAGATCGCCTGGCGGGCGAGGTCGAGGGCCCGGGTCGCCTCGGTGAGTGCGGCGTCCGGCGAGGTGGCTCGAAGGCCGAGCGCCTGTGTCAGGCTCGCATCGGCCTGCGAGAGACGGGTGCGCGCGGTGGACCCGACCGTTCCGCGTCGGGTCTCGATGAACTCCCGGGCGGTGCGGATCTCGGAGCCCGCCTGGGTCAGGGTCTGCTCGAGCATCTGCTCCGCGCGCCGAGTGCGATCGAGCGCCTCGCGCCCCTGGGCGATCGCGGCATCGATCTGGGCGTTCGCGGCGGACAGGGCGTCGAACGCACGCTGCGGATTGCGCGCGGTCCCGCTGAGATCGGCCTGTGCGGCCTGCAGATACTGCACGGTCGTGGACGTGGCCGCGGAGAGCGCTCCGCCGGTGTCGGGGAGTTGCTGGGCGGCGGCGACATCGGACTGCAGCTCGGCCACGAGCGCCTGCGCCTGTGTCTCGACGGCGGCGAGGTCCGACCCGAGGGCCCTGATCGCCTGCACGAGCTGCCCCGCCTGCGCGACGGACTGCTCGGCCGTGCGGATGGCGAACGCCGCGTCGCCCGTGCGGCCCGCGGCGATCGCTTCCGCCGCGGCGTCGATCGCATGGTCGGCGAGGGCAGCGCGCTCCTGGGCCTGCGCGGGGTTGTCCGAGACGGTGGTCAGCGCTTCGGCCGCGTAGGTCGACGACAGCGTCGCCAGATCCTCGGCCGCCCCGTCGAGCACAGGACCGAGCGCGGCGCGCTCACCGCGGACGCGTTCGAGTTCCTGCGGAGCATTCTGTTCGAGCTCGCGGAGCGAGTCGAAGGCCTCCGTGTTCGCATCGAGGATGTCGTCGATCTCGTCGGCGATCTGGATGATCCGGATGTTCCAGGCGCGCTGCTCGTGGACCGTGTCCTCGATCTCGTCGTCGAGCTTCTGTCTGAGCTCGAAGGCTTCCGACAGCTTCGCCTTCGCCTGGTCGACCGCGGTCGTGAACTCGGCCGTTGCGCTGTCACCGAACTGCGCGATGGCGAAGCCCAATTCCTCGCGGCTGGAGGTGATGGCGTCGTCGGCCTGCACGAGAGCAGATCCCGCCTGCGTCTGCACCTGCTCATCGGTCAGCGTCGAGAACGGGTCGGCGGGGTCGGGATGCTCCGGCATCGCCCCGCGCTTGCGGATTGCGGCCGCGCGGCGACTCCGCCGGACGAGAGCGATGACCAACCACGCAACGAGTGCGAGCGCGACGAGGCCGGCCACGATCAGGAGAGCCCGGAGAGCACCGGCGCCGCCATCGCCCTGAATCTCATCGGCGGCGAGGAGGATCGCTCCGTCCCAGTCGTCCTGGGCGAGCAGGGGCTGGATCTCCTGCTCGATGTCGTCGAGGCGGGAGTTGCTCAACGGCCCGCCCTCGGCCGCGGAGATGTAGTAGCTGCGCTGATCGGTCGCGATCGCCAGCAGATACTGGTCGGGACCGAGGTTGCTGCGCGTCGCTGTGGCGTCCGCCCATTCGACGCGGCCGCTCGGCGAGGTGAACTCGTCGACGAAGACGACGAAGAGATCGGCGGACGAGTTCTCGGTGAGCTCCTGGAGCCGTTCTTCGACGGCGTCCTTCTCGCTCGCGGAAAGAACGCCGGCATCGTCGGTCACGTACCCGGAGTCGAGCGTGAGGGGATCGGTCGCGGAGGCGGCTCCCGAGGAGAGCAGACCCGCCGTTGCGGCGAGCACTGCGGCGCTCAGCGCCAGCCACCGTGTCTTCATCGTTTTCCCTCCGACCGGCAGGCGCGCCCCATGGCTCCGAGTCTATTCACACAGCCCGACACGCGACAGCATCCACGGGCGGATCGCCGTTCGCCCTCAGCGGAGACGCATACGCTGGAAGGCATGGACGACAGGTACGGATCGGATGTGCTCGCATCGGGCTGGCGCGAGCGTGGCACGAAGCAGGTGCCGACGGTTTCCGCCGAGCTCGATCTCGTCGTCGAGGTGGCCGATGACGGGTATTGCGGAGCGGTCACACGCGTGCAGGGAGGAAACGTCGAACTCGAGGATTGGAAGGGCCGCAAGCGTCTGTTCCCGCTCGGCGGCGGCTTCCTCATCGAGGGCCGGCCCGTGCGGCTGGCGCCCCCGGCGCCGAAGACGCAGGCACCGCAGCGCACGGCATCCGGATCGTTCGCCGTCGGAGACCAGCGCGCGCGCATCGCGCTGCCGAGCCGGATCCTCGTCGAGGGCAAGCACGACGCGGAGCTCGTCGAGAAGGTGTGGGGCGCCGATCTCCGCGTCGAGGGCGTCGTGGTCGAGTACCTGCAGGGTGTGGACCTCCTCGACGACCTGCTCGCCGAAGAGCCCCCGTCCGCGAAGCGGCGCTACGGCGTGCTCGTCGACCACCTCGTGCCGGGCTCGAAGGAGTCGCGGATCGCGGATGCCGTCGCCCGGGGTCCGCTCGGCCGCCACGTGCGCATCGTCGGGCATCCGTTCGTCGACGTGTGGCAGTGCGTCACCCCACGAGCACTCGGTATCACCCGCTGGCCCGAGATTCCGCGGGGCACGGACTGGAAGACCGGGATCTGCCGCGCCTTCGGGTGGCCGCACGAAACCCAGGCCGACACCGCGCGTGCGTGGCAGCACATCCTGAGCAGGGTGCACAGCTATCGCGACCTCGAGCCGGCACTGCTCGGCCGCGTGGAAGAGCTCATCGACTTCGTGACAGAACCCGCGGGCTGACCCGCGCGCTGGCCGCGGCGAAGCACACGACTACCCTGGAAACATGCCCGAACCCCGAACCTTCCGTGACGAGCCGGTGTCCTTCGTGCGCCGGAGCGGACGGATGTCCGAGGCGCAGGACCGCGCCTTCACCGACCTCGCCCCTCACTACCTGCTCGACGTACCGCGGGCCGTCGCGTGGACCTCGGTGCATCCGGAGGCCCGGTTCGATGTCGCCGCCGAATATGGTCGCGACGCCGCTCTGATCGTCGAGATCGGCTCGGGGCAGGGCCACGCGATCGTCGCCGCTGCGGCGTCGCGGCCCGATGACGACTTCCTCGCCGTCGAGGTGTTCCGTGCGGGCCTCGCCCGCACCATGCTCGACGCCGATCGCGAGGGCGCGAAGAACCTGCGGGTCATCGAGGCGAACGCGCCCGAGGTGCTCTCGTCGTACCTGCCGGAGGCCGCTGCCACGGAGACCTGGATCTTCTTCCCCGACCCGTGGCACAAGAAGAAGCACATGAAGCGTCGCCTCGTGCGTCCGGGATTCGCCGACAACGCGGCCCGGGCTCTCGTCGACGGCGGACTGCTCCGTCTCGCGACGGACTGGGAGGACTATGCGCTGCAGATGCGCGAGGTGCTCGATGCCGAACCGCTCTTCGAGCGCGCCTTCGAGGGGGAGTGGGCCGAGCGCTTCGACGGACGCGTCATGACGGCGTTCGAACGCAAGGGCATCGCGAAGGGGCGCGACATCCGCGACCTCGTGTACCGACGTCGTCCGCGCTCGTGACCGACGCGCCGACCACGAGCACGGCGCAGGGCATCGTCCCGGCGGTGCTCGTCTGCGCAGCCGCGCCCGCGTTCTTCGTGGCGGAGCTCGCCTGGCTCGGATGGGTGCTCCTGGCGATCGGGATCGGCATCTCCTGGGCGATCGAACGCGGACGTGTGACGGCATCCGCCCCCTCGCTCACGCGCGACCTGTCGCTCATCGCCCTCGGCCTGCTCGTCGTGAGCGTGATCCCGCTGGCGGCCGAGCTCGACAACCTGGCGATGCTGCGCTTCACCCTCGCGCTCGGGGGCGCGGTCGCGGTGCCCTACCTCGTATCGCGCTTCGTGTATCGCGACCGGGCGATCTCGTTCCCATGGCGGGCGCACCGCCGGTGGGGCCGGTTGCAGTGGGGCTGGCTCGTCGCCGTCCTCGTGCTCGGCTGGCTGATCCTGCCGTTCTACTTCATCACGAGCGGCGTCTACGCGAACTGGCCCGTCGTCGACACTCCCGATCTGATCGCGCGCCTCTTCGTGGGCGTCGGCGCCGTCGGCATCTGGGACGAGCTGTTCTTCATCTGCACCGTGTTCGCCCTGCTGCGTCGGCACTTCCCGGACGCGGTGGCGAACGTGCTGCAGTCGATCGTCTTCGTGTCGTTCCTCTGGGAACTCGGCTACCGGGAGTGGGGGCCTCTCCTGACGATCCCGTTCGCGCTGCTGCAGGGCTTCATCTTCTTGCGCACCCATTCACTCGCCTACGTGGTCACCGTGCACCTGCTGTTCGACGCCGTCGTGTTCGCCGTTCTGGTGCACGCGCACAATCCCGGACTGCTGCCGATCTTCCTGGTCTGAGGTCTGCCCGGTCGGGTGCCCGCCCTCGACCGCGCGAGTCTGCGACAATCGGAGGATGCTCATCGTCGGACTCGTCCTCGCCGCGGCCGCTGCCGCCTTCCACGTCTTCATCTTCGCGCTCGAGTCGCTGAAGTGGACCGAGCCCGAGACCCGCAACATCTTCGGCGTCGCCAGTGAGGCGGATGCCGTCACGATGAAGCAGCTGGCCTTCAACCAGGGCTTCTATAACCTGTTCCTGGCGCTCACGACTCTCTTCGGCATCGGGTTCACGATGTTCGGATTCGCCACGATCGGGCTGACCCTGGTCTTCGCGGGCACCGGGATGATGTTCGCCGCGGCCCTCGTGCTCGTGCTCGCGGATCGGACCAAGGCGCGTGCTGCGGCGATGCAGGGCACCCTGCCGTTGCTCGCGATCGTCGTCACCGCGATCGGTGCCTCGCTCGCCTGACCCGGGTACCTGATCTCCGGATGCGCCTCAGGCGCGCAGGACGGCGGCGACGGCGCTGACCTCGATCAGAGCGCCGGGAACGCCGAGAGCCGCGACGACCGCGGCGGTGACCAGCGGAGGCTCGCCGTCGCGCTCGAGCCGGGATGCTACCGCGCCGTAGGCGGCGCGAACATCGGCATCCTGATGGATCAGCACCGTCCAGCTGATCACATCGTCGAGCGTCGCGTCGGCCGCCGTCAAAGCGATCGCCGCATTCTCGACCGCGCGGATCGACTGCTCTGCGACGTCGTCGGAGACGACCCTCCCGGTCTCGTCGACGCCGTTCTGGCCGCCGACGTGGATCGTCGTCGCTCCCGGGGGGACGACGGCGACATGGCTGAACGCAGGACTCACGACGAGTCCTGCGGGTCTGATCAGTGAGATGTCCATGAACGCAGTATGGGCCGGGACGCCGACATCGGCGACCCGGCCCACGCGTTCGGCGGGTGTCAGAAGCGCAGGAGCACCTTGCCGACGCGACCGGGGGTTTTGCTGAGACGAACGGCATCCGCGATGTCGGCGGCGTCGAAGGTGCCGGCGACCGGGAGGGTGAGCGTGCCGTCGGTCACCCGCTGGATCAGCTCGGCGAACAGCGCTCCGCGGGTGGGCGCGTCCATCGTCTGGATGACCTTGCTGCCCCAGAAGCCCTTCACCGTCGCCTGCTTGAAGATCACGTCGGACGAGGCGATCTCCATGACGGGGGAGTTCATCGCGCCGAAGGCGACGAGCGTGCCGCCCTCGCCGATCAGCGACAGCACGTCGCCGGCCGACGATCCGCCGACCGAGTCGACCCCCGCGACGACCGCGGCCCCACCGGTCAGCGCGGCGGCCCGCTCGCGCCAATCCGTCTGGTCGGTCGCGATGACGTTCTCGATGCCCTGGGCGCGCAGTTCGTCGACGCCGGCCGAGCGCCGCACGAGGCCGAGCACGTTCACGCCGCGCGCGGCACCGAGCTGGGCGAGCATCCGCCCGACGGCGCCGTTCGCCGCGTTCTGGACGATCCAGTCGCCTTCGCTCACATCGAGGAACTGCAGCAGGCTGATCGTGCTGAAGGGCATCGAGACCAGCTGCGCGGCGCTCTCGTCGGAGAGGCCGTCGGGTACGGGGATGAGCCCGGCGGCGTTCGCGACGATGTACTCGGCCCAGGCGCCGAACGTGCCACCCGTCGCGACACGCTGACCGACGACGAGATGATCGACCCCGTCACCGAGGGCATCGACGACGCCGAGAGCCTCGGTGCCGGAGGCGGCGGGCAGTTCGGGCTTGAATCCGTAGGTGCCGCGCACTGTCCACAGGTCGTGGTTGTGGATGGGGGAGAGGGCGACGCGGAGACGGACCTGGCCGGGCCCCGGTTCGGGAACGGGCCGCTCCTCCACGGCGAGGACGTCTTCGGCTTCTCCGAAGGTGTGGTGGATGAGTGCGTGCATGAAGGTTCTCCTTCGGTCTCAGTCGTCGGAGACGGTGATCGTGACGTCGATGTTGCCGCGGGTCGCGTTCGAGTACGGGCACACCTGGTGCGCGGCATCCGCGAGGGCCTGCGCCTGCTCGTGGGGGAGCGTGGGGATCACGACCTCGAGCTCGACCGCGAGGCCGAAGCCGCCCTGGCCGTTGGAACCGATGTGCACGCGTGCGCCGACCGAGGAGTCCTCGATCTGGACCTTCTGCGCTCGGGCGACCGACTGCAGCGCGGAGTGGAAGCAGGCCGCGTAGCCGGCGGCGAACAGCTGCTCGGGGTTCGCCCCGTCGCCGCTCCCGCCCATCGCCTTCGGGATGGCGAGATCGAACTCGACGCGGCGGTCGTCGGTGGCGACGTGGCCGTTGCGGCCGGCGCCGGTGGCGAGGGCTTCGGCGGTGTAGAGAGCTTCCATGGGTGTGTGTCCTTCCGGGAGGGTGGTCATTCGGAGCCGCGGGCGCGTGCGGCGCCGGCGGAGGTCGGGGTGGATGCCTGGAGGAGGCGCGTCAGCTCGTGGAGCTCCGCGATCAGACGCAGCCGGTGCGCATCGTCGCGGATGCCCGAGAATCCGGCGACCTCGGCCGGAATCGTCGCCAAGTCGCCGCGGAGAGCCTGGCCATCCGACGTGAGCTGAACCGTCACGACCCGCTCGTCCTCGGAGCTGCGCTGTTTTCGCACGAGCCCCGCCTGCTCGAGCCGCCGCACGAGGGGGGAGAGCGTACCGGAGTCGAGCTGCATCGCTTCGCCGAGCGATCCGATGGTCTGCTCGCCCTCGTGCCAGAGGATCGCGAGCACGAGGTACTGCGGGTAGGTGAGCCCCCACGGCGCGAGAAGAGCGCGGTACGCCTGCGTCGTCGCGCGGGCGGCGGAGTACAGGGAGAAGCACACCATCTCATCGGTCACGGCCATCCAACGAGTATTGCACGCAATTCAGTTGTGCACAATTTAGTATGTCGAACCGCGAAACGCCTCGCTCACCCAGCGCGCGTACTGGTCCCAGGCGGGGCCCGCGCGTCGGAGGCCGGCGGTGTGCACTTCGAGCGCCGTACCGAAGGTGAACCACTCACCGCCCTCTCGCAACTCGGCGAACTCACGATGCCGCTGCTGTTCGAGCGCGCGGCCGCCGCGCTCGAACGCGAGCAGCTCCTCGTGCCGGATGCTCGCGAGCCGTTGCCGAGGACGCATGCTCGTGCCGATCTTCACCCGACGGTCGTAGCGGAGGTAGTAGACGACGTCGACGCGGGGGCGGGGGAGATCGTCGTCGGGCACGTCGCCGTACCGCCAGCCGCAGGTCGCGCACGTCCAGACGCCCTCGCGGCGGTGGCCATCGGTGCCGCCGCAGAGCAGGCAGGGGCCGGGAAGGCGATGCACAATCGACATGCGGCAACGGTAGACGGGACCACCGACGCCCGCTCCGGTACACCTTCGTCGTCCGAACCCGCAAGGGGTGACGCTCCCGGGGGCGGATGTGACAGGTTGGGCGCATGTTGCGAGACGGGAGAAACGCATGAGCACTGCGGCCGATCCGGCACCGCCCACGGCATCCATCCCCATCCTCACCCAGGAGCCGTTCCCCGACACCCCGGGCAGCCCTGCGCCCGAGTGGTTCAAGACCGCCGTGTTCTACGAGGTCCTGGTCCGCTCCTTCAAGGACGGCGACGGCGACGGGTCGGGTGACTTCCGCGGGCTGATCGACAAGCTCGACTACCTGCAGTGGCTCGGCGTGGACTGCCTCTGGATCCCGCCGTTCTTCCCCTCCCCGCTGAGAGACGGCGGGTACGACGTCGCCGACTACACGGGCATCCAATCCGATCTCGGCACCACGGCCGACTTCCAGGAGTTCCTCGACGCGGCCCATGCGCGCGACATGCGGGTGATCATCGACTTCGTCATGAACCACACCAGCGACGAGCATCCGTGGTTCCAGGCGAGCCGGAAGGATCCGGACGGCCCCTTCGGCGACTTCTACGTGTGGAGCGACACCGACGACCTCTACGAGGATGCACGGATCATCTTCGTCGACACCGAGCCCAGCAACTGGACGTGGGACCCGGTGCGCCAGCAGTACTTCTGGCACCGCTTCTTCTCCCACCAGCCCGATCTCAACTTCGACAACCCGAAGGTGCACGAGGCGATGATCGACGCCATGCGGTTCTGGCTCGACATGGGGCTCGACGGATTCCGCCTCGACGCCGTCCCGTATCTCTACGAGCGACCGGGCACTAACGGCGAGAACCTGCCCGAGACCCATGACTTCCTCAAGAAGGTGCGGAGGATCGTCGACGACGAGTATCCGGGTCGCGTGCTGCTCGCCGAGGCGAACCAGTGGCCCGCCGATGTCGTCGACTACTTCGGCGATCCCGAGGTCGGCGGCGACGAGTGCCACATGTGCTTCCACTTCCCGGTGATGCCGCGGATCTTCATGGCCGTGCGGCGGGAGTCCCGGTATCCGATCAGCGAGATCCTCGCCGAAACGCCCTCGATCCCCTCCGGATGCCAGTGGGGGATCTTCCTCCGCAACCACGACGAACTCACCCTCGAGATGGTCACCGACGAGGACCGGGACTACATGTGGAGCGAGTACGCGCAGGATCCGCGGATGAAGGCGAACATCGGCATCCGTCGTCGCCTCGCGCCGCTTCTCGACAACGACATCGATCGGATCGAACTTTTCACGGCGCTGCTGCTCTCGCTGCCCGGCTCACCGGTGCTGTACTACGGCGACGAGATCGGGATGGGTGACAACATCTGGCTCGGCGATCGCGACGGCGTGCGCACACCGATGCAGTGGACCTCCGATCGCAACGCCGGTTTCTCGACCGCCAACCCCGGACGACTCTCCCGTCCGATCGTGCAGGACCCCGTGTACGGGTACCTCGCGGTGAACGTCGAGGCACAGCAGGAGGACCGGTCGTCGCTGCTGCACTGGACGCGGCTCATGATCCACGCCCGCAAGAAGCACCCGGCCTTCGGACTCGGCAGCTTCAACGATCTCGGGGGATCGAACCCCGCCGTGCTGTCGTACACGCGCGAGCACACCAATGACGACGGCACCGTCGACGTCATCCTGTGCGTCAACAACCTGTCGCAGTTCCCGCAACCGGTCGAACTCGACCTCCGTCGGTTCGAAGGAATGGTGCCGGTCGAGCTGGTCGGCGGCGTGCCCTTCCCGCGCGTCGGCGAACTGCCGTACCTGCTGACGCTCGGCGGGCACGGGTTCTTCTGGTTCCAGTTGCAGGAGCCCGCCGATGACGGCGACGACAGGGGGATGCTGTGAGCATCATCGATGGGACCGACCTCGAGGACTACTTCGTCCGCACGCGGTGGTTCGCCGGGAAGAGCCGGCCCTTCAGCGTCGCGCGATCGCGGCGCATCGCTGATCTCGCCGCCGGGGGCGAGGGCGTCCGGGTGGCGGTCTTCCTCGTGACCGTCGAGTACTCCGACGCGGAGGCGGGGGAGGAGACCTACCAGGTGCCCCTGGCGCTCTACGACGAGCCGCAGGAGGCCATCGCCCACGCCTTCATAGCCGCCGTGGAGGACGAAGGGCGTCTGCGTCACATCTACGACGCCGTGCACGACCGCTACGCCATGGCTCTCTGGCTGAACGGGCTCGTCGCCGCGGAGCTCAGCGGAGCGCACGAGATCGGCGGACTGCGTTTCCGGCGCGTGGAGGGCACCGAGCCGCTCGATCCGGAACTGCGCTCCTCTCCGCTCACCGGCGAGCAGTCCAACTCGTCGGTCCGCTTCGACGACGTCGCGATCATGAAGCTGTTCCGCAAGGTGACCCCGGGGGTGAATCCCGACATCGAGATCCATCGGGAACTCACCCGGCAGCACTCGGAGCACGTCGCGGCGCTCTACGGCTGGGTCGAGGCCGATGTCAACGGGGAGACCGTGCAGCTCGCGATGATGCAGGAGTTCCTGCGCACCGCCTCCGACGGCTTCGAGCTGGCGACCGGGAGCGTGCGATCACTGCTCGCGAACCCGTCGCAGAGCGTCGAGGAGTCGGGAGCGGACTTCGCCGGCGAAGCCGCCCGCCTGGGCACTGCGGTCGCCGAGGTGCACGCGGCACTGCGCAGCCGGTTCCCGTCCGAGACGCGTGATGCGGCTGCCGCGCGAGCCCTGGCGCGTGCGCTGGAGGACCGCCTCGACCACGCGCTCGGCGTCGTGCCGGAACTCGAGCCGTTCGCCGAGCGCCTCCGGGCGATGTACGCGACGGTGGCGGCGCTCGGCCGGCTCGACGTGCAGCGCGTGCACGGCGATCTTCACCTGGGTCAGACCCTGCGCACCGCGCACGGGTGGCGCATCGTCGACTTCGAGGGCGAGCCGGGACGCCCGTTCGCGGAGCGCTCACTCCCCGATTCTCCCTGGCGCGACGTCGCCGGGATGCTGCGTTCCTTCGACTACGTGCCCGGCACGGTCGCTCTCACGCAGGCCACGGAGGAGGGACCCGACCCCGATGCGGAAGACGACCTGCGCGCCGATCTCGCCCGGGAGTGGGCGCGTCGTGCGCGTGGGCATTTCCTCGACGCCTACGTCGGTGCGCTCTGCCGTACCGAGTCGGTCGGGGCGGATGCCGCGGCACCGGGGGAGGAGGAGCAGATCCTCGCCGACAACCGCACGCTGCTCGACGCGTACGTCGCCGACAAGGCCGTGTACGAAGCGGTCTATGAGAAGCGCAACCGCCCCGCATGGATCGCGATCCCGCTCGCTGCGCTCGCCCACGTGGTCTGAGGGCGCCGCGGTGCTCCGGGGAGGAGAGATCAGGAAGCCGACAGCACCGCGAGCACATTGCCCGCAGGGTCGGTGAACCAGGCGATGTCCGGGCCGCGATCGGGCCCGCCGCGCATGATGCCCTTGGCGTCGGTGCTGAGATCGGCATCGTCGTAGATCTTCGTCACCACGCCGCGGGAGTTCAGGTCGTCGACCGCCGCCTCGACGTCGTCGACGGGGAAATTGAGGATCGTGAAGCTCGCCGGCGTGTGATCGGGCTTCTCGTAGACGAGGATCGATCCGCCGTCGGGAAGGTGGATGTCGAGGAACCCCATCGCGTTGGTGGTGACATCCAGCCCGAGGGTGTCGCCGTAGAAGGCGCGGGCCGCGTCGATCGAGTCGACGCTGAACCCGCTGAACGGATGCGTGATCTGAAAAGCGGTCATGGATTCAGCATGCGCTCGCCGCGGGGCGGTGTCCAGGGGATGAGCCGGGCGGGCAGCAGCGCCGTTCAGCGGCTCCGTGCGTCGCGGGTGCTCCGGGCCTCCGGGATCACCAGGGGCGTTCCCGTCGCGGGGTCCTCGATCACCCGGGCTTCGAGCCCGAAGACGTCGCGCACGAGCGCGGAGGTCACCACGGCCCGCGGCTCGCCCTCGGCGACGATACGTCCATCGCGCATCGCGATGAGGTGCGTCGCGTACCGCGCGGCGTGATTGAGGTCGTGCAGCACGGCCACGAGGGTGTTCCCGTCAGCGTGGAGGTCGGCGAACAGGTCGAGGAGTTCGATCTGGTGGGCGATGTCGAGGAACGTGGTCGGCTCGTCCAGGAGCAGGATCGGGGTCTGCTGGGCGAGCGCCATCGCCGCCCAGACGCGCTGACGCTGTCCCCCCGAGAGCTCGTCGACCTGTCGCGCCCGCAACTCGGAGACGTTGGTCGCGCGCATCGCCCGCTCGACCGCCTCCTGGTCGTCACTGCTCCACTGGCGGATGAGTCCCTGGTACGGATAGCGTCCGCGGCCGACCAGGTCGACCACAGTGATGCCGTCGGGCGCGATCGAGCTCTGCGGGAGCAGGCCGATCATCCGGGCCGCTTCCTTCGCCCGGTACCGGCTGATGGCTTTGCCGTCGAGCGTGATCGCTCCGTCACTGGGGTTCAGCAGTCGGGCGAGTGCGCGCAGGAGTGTCGACTTGCCGCACGCATTGGGGCCGACGATCACGGTGAACGAGCCGTCGGGGATGCTCAGGGAGAGGCCTTCTGAGATCACGCGCCGGTCATAGGCGAGCGTCGCGGATTCGGCGACCAGGCGGGCATCGGGTGCGGGCATGATTAGAGCTGCTTTCGGGCTTCGTGGACGAGGAGACCGACCAGGTAGACGCCGCCGATCACGACGGTGACGATGCCGACCGGAACCGCTCCGGGAACGACGTGCTGCGCGATCACGTCGGCGGCGAGCAGAAGGAACGCGCCGACCATCGCGGAGGCGCCGATCGGAATGCCGGCACCGGCGGTGAGACGGCGTGCGATCTGCGGTGCGGCGAGAGCGATGAAAGCGATCGGGCCGGAGACGGCCGTCACGATCGCGATGAGCGCCACACCGACGATCATCACCGCCAGACGAGTGCGCTCGCTGTGCACGCCGTGCGCGCGGGACGCGTCGTCGCCGAGCTCGAGCTGACGCAGGGGGCCGCTGAGGAACAGCGTGAGGACCGACAGCAGCGCCAACGGCCCGACCGCGACCGCGATGTCGCCCCAACCGACGAGCGAGAGCGATCCGGCGCCCCAGATCGACGCCGTCATCGCGACCTCGGTCTGCGCACGCATCAGCAGGTAGGTGTTGACGCTGCTGAGGGTCGCGGTCACGGCGATACCGACGACGATCAACCGGAACCCCTGCACGCCGTTCCGCCACGCGAGCAGGTAGACCAGGAGCGCGGTCACGAGGCCGCCGGTCAGAGCCCCCACCGATACGGCGATCACACTGCCGCCGACGAGCGTGATGACGATGATCGCTCCGGTGTATGCGCCGGTCGAGAAACCGATGACGTCGGGGGATCCCAGGGGGTTGCGGGTGAGGGTCTGGAACAGGGCGCCGGAGACGGCGAGCGCGGCCCCGAACAGGATGGCGGCCACGATGCGCGGGAGTCGCCACTCGACGACGATCCTGCTCGCGAAGCCCTGGTCCGAGAAGAGCGCGGTGGCGACGTCACCGAGGGAGAGCGGGTAGTCGCCGAGGCAGAGCGCGAGCAGCGCGATCGCAACGATGCCGAGCGCCGTGAGGACGCCGACGAGCACGCCCTGCCGATGCAGGGGGATGACTCCGCCTGGGACGGGGAGAGCGAGGTGGCCGTCGGGCACCCGCCGTGCGGACACGGCGTCGTCCATCGTCGGGTTCACAGCGCGCTCGCTCTCTGCTTGCGGACGAGCACGATGAGCACGGGAGCGCCGACGAAGGCGGTGACGATTCCGACCGGCAGCTCGCCCGGACGCAGGACGACGCGTCCGAGCACGTCGGATGCCAGAAGGAGGATCGGGGCGAGCAGTGCGGAGTAGGCGAGGATCCATCGCTGATCGGGGCCGACGATCCACCGGGCGACGTGGGGGATCATCAGGCCGATGAAGGCGATCGGACCGGCCATGGCCGTCGCGGTGCCGCACAGCAGTGTGATCGCGACGATCGAGAGGATGCGGGTACGCAGCACGCTCGAGCCCAGCGACCGGGCGAGGTCGTCACCGAGCGCGACAGCGTTGAGCGGGCGACCGAGGAGCAGGGCGAGGACGAGGCCGACCGCGAGGTAGGGACCGGCGACGAGCACGACCTCCCACCCGCGATCCGCGATGATACCGGCCTCCCAGGCGCGCATCGCGTTGAATCCCCTCGGGTTCGCCAGCAGCATGGCCGAGGTGATCCCCGAGAGCACGGCGCCGATGGCGACGCCCGCGAGCGTGATGCGCGCCGGGCTCACCGACCCGCGGCCCGCCGATCCGATGAGGTACACGACGATCGTGGTGATCAGCGCTCCGCCGAACGCGAACCACAGGAAAGCGGGCGGTGCGGTGAGGCCGAAGACGCCGACGGCGATCGCCACGGCGAAGGCTGCCCCGGAGTTCACGCCCAGGATTCCGGGATCCGCGAGCGGGTTGCGGGTCACGGCCTGGATCAGTGCTCCAGCCACCCCGAGCGCAGCGCCGACGAGGAGGCCGAGCACGGTGCGGGGGATGCGGAGCGCGAGCGCGGTCGCGGCATCGGCATCGGAGCCGGCCCCGCGCAGCGCGTCCCACACGAGGGGAAGGGCGACCTCGCGCGCGCCGATCGAGAGGCTGAGTAGCACGGTCGCGCTCAGCGCCAGGGCGATGAGGGCGAACCCGACGGTCCGTCGAGCTCCGAAGTGACGCGTCCCCGCCGTCGTGCCGAGGTCGGCGGACGGGAGCGAGGTCGTCGAGGTCACCCGCCAAGCTTAGGGTAACCTAAGGTCGATCCCGCGCACCCTTCAGAGGTGTCGCGTGCGCCCGATCGGGTGCGCCCCGGTATGAATCGAAAGGCCAACGCCATGAAATCGACCCTCAAGATCTCGGCGGCCGTCGCGCTGCTCGCCCTGACCCTCGCCGGATGCTCGAGCACCGTGGCCGAGTCGGAGCCGTCGAGCAGGGGATCGGTGCCCGCGACCGGCACCTTCCCGCAGACGGTCGAGACCGCGTTCGGCGACGTCACCGTCGAGAGTGCGCCCCAGCGCATCGTCGCGCTCGGATGGGCGGATGCCGAGACCGCGCTGGCACTCGGATACCAGCCGGTCGGCGCCTCCGACTGGCTCGAGTTCGGCGGAGACGGCGTCGGCCCCTGGGCCGAGGGCCTCTACGACGAGTCTCCCGAGATCATCGCGACGCTCGAGCCGTCATACGAGGCTATCGCCGCTCTCGATCCCGATCTCATCCTCGATGTCCGCGGAAGCGGCGAGCAGGACCGCTACGACCGTCTCTCCGAGATCGCACCCACCATCGGCGTGCCCGAGGGTGGCGAAAGCTACCTGACGACCCAGGAGCAGCAGGTCGAGATGATCTCGACCGCGCTGGGCGTGCCGGAGAAGGGCGAGGAGCTGCTCGCCGAGATCGATGACGCCTACCGTGCCGCCGCCGACGCGCACCCGGAGTGGGCGGGCAAGACGGTCACCGCGGCCACGCGCACCAGCGAGGGCTGGGGCGCCTACATCGAGGGGAGCAACCGCGTGCAGACGCTCGAGCGCTTCGGCTTCGTGCAGAACCCGACGATCGCCGAGATCCCCACCAACTCGGGCGGTTTCTCGGTCTCTATCTCGAGCGAGGAGCTCGACCTGATCGACGCCGACCTCATCGTCGCCTTCCCGATCTACATCGACACCACCGAGATCACCGACGACGCGCAGTGGAAGGGTCTCCCGGCGGTGACCGACGGTCGCTCGATCGTCATCGACGGCGACATCTCGGCCGCGTACTCGCTGGGCTCGCCCCAGGCCGCGCTCTACACGGTCAAGAACCTGACGCCGCTGCTCGAGAAGGCGCTGCCGGCGTCCTGACGCCCTCAGGAACGTGGAGAGGGACCGTCCGAACGGACGGTCCCTCTCGCGTACGTGCCCCCGACAGGAGTCGAACCTGCGACCTACGGTACCGGAAACCGGCGCTCTATCCACTGAGCTACGGAGGCGTACCGAACGACGATATCACTGCTCGGGGGTCGTCTCCGACTCGCCCGCGATCGTGACCGGCGCGCCGCTGAGCTCATCGAGCGCGGCGGCGACGCGTTCGGCGAGGTAGCGGTGCCCGGCCGAAGACGGATGCTTGCGCCCCACTTCGACGTCGATGACCTCGAGGTAGTTCTGCTCGGTGATCCAATCCTCCGCGACGGGGGAGATGTACCACCAGCCGCGGGCGCCGGCGAGATCCGCGAGATCGGCGTCGATGCGTGCGGTACCGGCACCCACGGGGAGCTCATGCGGAGCAGGGCCGAGGATGACGATCGTCGCCTCGGGATACTTCGCCGCCATCGCATCCCAGGCGGCGTTCACGGCATCGCGATACCCGGCCTCGCCCTGCTCTCGGTCGTTGATCGATCCCTGCAGGATCACGAGGTCGGGCGACAGCGCGGGATCGAGCGCTGCGATGCGCTCGCCGAAAGCGGGACCGTCGAGTCCGGGCTTGAGGTAGCCGCTGCCGCGCACTCCCTTCACGATGGTCTCGCCGTCGAGGAGGTCGGCGAGGAGATATGCATAGCCCTCGGTGGGGACGGTGGCCGCCGAGCCGTAGGTCCAGGAATCGCCGAAGACGAGCACGGTCGGGTGCTCCGGCAGCACGAGCGGCGCCGGGGCGATCGCGGCGGCGGGCTCGCCTTCCGCGGCGCCGACGGGGGCGGTGGAGGGGAGCGGTGCCCAGGGGCGCCACACGCCGAGCACACCCGCGACGACGGCGACGGCGAGCACGGCGGCGACACCGGCGAAACGCAGTCGGCGTCGGGCGGGAGCGACAGTCATGGCATGAGGGTAAGTCACAGATCGGTCTGCGCAAATTCGACACCGTCCCGAGCCGTAAACTTGGTGGTCTATGAATCCTGAAACGCTCGCCGAAGCCCTCCTCTCCGTCCTCGCCCCGATCGCGGACGAGCGACGCCCCGGCGAGCCCCTCGGGCTCTCGGCATCCGACATCGTGCTGGAGCGCCCGCGCAACCGCGACCACGGCGACTGGGCCTCGAACATCGCGATGCGCCTCGCCAAGCCCTTCGGCACGAATCCGCGCGAGCTCGCGCAGCAGATCGCCGACGGTCTGGTCTCGGTCGACGGCATCGCCTCCGCCGAGGTCGCGGGCCCCGGTTTCATCAACATCCGTCTCGAGGCCGCTGCCGCGGGCGCGCTGGCGAAGACGATCGTCGACGCGGGCGTCGCCTACGGCACGAACACCTCGCAGCAGGGCGTCAGCGTGAACGTCGAGTTCGTCTCGGCGAACCCGACCGGCCCGCTGCACATCGCCCACACCCGCTGGGCGGCGCTCGGTGATGCGATCGTCCGCCTGCTTCTCGCCAGCGGCGCGCACGCCGTGCGGGAGTACTACATCAACGATGCCGGTGCGCAGATGGACCGCTTCGCGTCGTCGCTGGTGGCCGCGGCGAAGGGCGAGCCGACCCCCGAGGGCGGATACCCGGGGGAGTACATCACGGCGCTCGGCGGCCGCATCCTCGAGGCCCGTCCGGATCTGCTCGATCTTTCCGACGACGAGCAGCTCGCGGTGGCGGGCGAACTCGGCTACGAGTACCAGCTCGCCGAGATCAAGAGCTCGCTCGACCGTTTCAACGTGCCATTCGACGTGTGGTTCTCGGAGCGCACGTTGCATGCCAAGGACGCGTCGGGCACGAGCCTGATCGACCAGGCGGTCGAGCGCCTGCGCGAGCAGGGCCACGTCTTCGACGAGGACGGCGCCGTCTGGGTGCGCACCACCGACTTCGGCGACGACAAGGATCGGGTGATCCGCCGCTCGAACGGCGAGTACACGTACTTCGCCGCGGACGCAGCGTACTACCTCAACAAGGGAGACCGCGGCTTCGAGAACAAGATCTACCTCCTCGGCGCCGACCACCACGGGTACGTGCACCGCCTCAAAGCGGTCGCCGGTGCGGCGGGCGAGGATCCGGAGCGAAACGTCCAGGTGCTCATCGGGCAGATGGTGTCGATCAACGGCGCTCGCCTCAGCAAGCGCGCGGGCAACATCATCGAGATGGATGACCTGCTCGAGTGGCTCGGTGCCGATGCGCTCCGGTACTCGCTCGAGCGCTCACCCGCGGACTCGCCGCTCGATCTCGACCCCGAACTGCTGCAGAAGCGCACGAACGACAACCCCGTCTTCTACGTGCAGTACGCCCACGCCCGCACGCACAATGTGAGCCGCAACGCGAACGATTCGGGTGTCGACCGTTCCGAGTTCGCGCCGGAGACGCTGACACACGAGTCCGAGGCTGCGCTGCTCGGCGCGCTGCAGGAGTTCCCGCGCATCGTGGCGTTCGCCGCCGAGGTCCGCGAGCCGCATCGCGTCGCCCGCTATCTCGAGGAGCTCGCAGGCCTCTATCACCGCTGGTATGACAACTGCCGCGTGATCCCGCAGGGCGACGATCCCATCGAGAGCGTGCACCGCACGCGTCTCTGGCTCAACGACGCCGCCGGCCAGGTCTTCCGCAACGGGCTCGACCTTCTGGGTGTCTCCGCACCGGAGCGCATGTGATCCGCCGTCCGCACGACCGAGGCAGGGCAGGATGACGACGTGAGCGAGGACAACCGCACGCTGCCGTACCCGGAGCCGGATGCCGAGCATCCGACGCTCGTCCTCCCGGGCACCGGGACCGACCACGGCACCACGCGCGCCTCTGGGCGTCGTCGTCGACGCTGGCCGTGGGTGGTGCTCATCGTCGTCATCGTGCTCGCGGGATTCGTAGTCGCGGCGGAGTTCGTCGCCCGAGCGATCCTTCCGGGGATCGTGCGCTCGCTCGTCATCGATCAGCTCGACCTCCCTGCTGATCAGCAGCTCGAGGTCGACGCCGACGGCATCCTCCTGCCGCAACTGATCGGCGGGCGTCTCGACAGCCTGCGCCTGTCGACCGACGCGGTCACCCTCGAGGGCATCACCGGTGCGGTCGACGTGACCGCGACGGGCGTGCCGCTGCGCGGCGGCGATCTCGCGGGCGCGCAGGGCACGATCCGCATCGACGAGGACCAGTTCACCTCGCTGCTGGCCACCACGGATCTGCCGGTGGAGACGGTCGCTCTCGACGAACCGAATGCCACCGTCAGCGGGTCGATCACCGTTCTGGGCCTTGCCGTGCCGATCTCACTCACCCTCACGCCCGGAGCACTCGAGGGGGATCTCGAACTCACGCCGGTGTCGTTGAGCATCGGGGGGATCGAGATCGACGCCTCGCAGGTCGGATCCGATCTGGGGTCCGTCGGTGCGGATCTCACCCGGCCGCAGCGGATCTGCATCGCCGATCAGCTTCCGGCGGGTCTCACGCTCACAGGGCTGGAGATCGACGGATCCGTCGCCGTGATCGACATCGACGTCGACGGAGCCATCGTCACCGACGAGAGCCTGCTCGAGAAGGGCACCTGCCCGGCCGGGTGAGTCAGGCGTCGCGGGCGGCCTCCTGGGCGGCGCGAAGTTCGTCGGTCGCGATCTTCACATCGATCTCGGCCCGCTGCACGCGACGCTGCGGGAAAGTGGTCGCGCCGAAACGAGCGCGCACCCGGTCCCGCCGCTCCTCCTCGCCGGTGATGATGTAGGCGCACGAGATGAGCATGACCTGCGCCGACAGGTTGAGCCAGATCAGGAGGGCGAGCAGCGACGCGAAGGACGCCAGAAGCGGATTGCTCGTCGCGCCGCCGACGAAGAGCGAAGAGAGCTCCTGCAGCACCAGGAGGCCGACGGCGCCGAGGAGGGCGCCGCTCCAGAGCGAGCGCGCCGACGGACGCACCCCGGAGAGCACGAGGAACACGGCGATGAGCAGCGCGGTGTTCAGGGCGAAGACGATCGCGAGCGAGATGATGCGGACGCCCCAGGTCGCCAGGGCGGAGTCGGTGGAGACGCCGAGCAGATCGCTCACCCAGCCGACGCCGATCCGTCCGACGATCGAGAGGAATGCCGCAGCGACGAACGCCGCGCCGATGCCGATCGCGAGCGCGAGGTTGCGCAGCATGACCCAGATGAACAGAACGTCGCTCTGCGCGGTGCCGGAGATCACCCGCACGGCCGTGCGCAGAGAACCCACGGCTCCGAGCGCGGCTCCGATCAGGGCGACGGCCGAGATCGCACCTGCGAGAGAGAACGAGATCGGCTGCCGGAGATCGGCGGGGTCGATCACACCGTCCTCGCCGATCAGGCCGGGCACCACGGACTGGACCGAGTCGATGATCGCGTTCCAGGCCTGAGGATTGCCGGCGAGCCACAGGGCGGCGATCGAGAAGCCCAGGAGCACACCGGCGAAGACGCTGAAGAGGGCGCGATACGTCACGCTGTCCGCGAGCATCGCCCCGCGTCGCTCGCTGTAGAGGAGGAATGCACGAACCGGCTTGCGGATCAGCGCCCAGCGGATGATCGCGGCGACGGCACGAGGGATCGGCCCGGGGCGGGCGGGGGCTTCGGACTTCGACGGGGCTTCCACGATCCCACCCTAGGAGCAGGCGGCGGCCGCCGTCACAGGGGTTGCGGCATGGGCGTCACCATGGCTAGTGCGGCATGCGCCGTGCCCTAGAATCGGGGTCAGTCTCGTCGTGCGCTTCCCGCCCGAGTCCCGCTCCACGATTGGTGTCCCTTGCTTTCCGCTGCCGATTCGCTCGCGCCCGAGTGGCTCGCCGTTCCCGATGACGCGAATGACCTCGCGGTCGGTGTCTGGCCCGAGCGCGCCGCCCGAGATGCCGACGGTGTCCTGACCCTCGCCGGGGTGGATGCCGTGACCCTCGCCCGCACTTACGGCACGCCGCTCCTGGTGCTCGACGAGGACGAGGTGCGTGCACGCGCACGGGAGTTCCGCCGGGCCTTCGATCAGGCGGCGTCGGAGCACGGCACGGTCGCTCAGGTGTACTACGCCGGCAAGGCGTTCCTGAGTGCCACCGTCGCGCGCTGGGTGGTCGACGAGGGACTCCGCGTCGACGTGTGCACCGGGGGAGAGCTCGAGGTCGCGCTCGCCGCCGGAGTGGCCCCGGCCTCCATCGGGTTCCACGGCAACAACAAGTCGACACGGGAGCTCGAACGAGCGGTCGAGGTCGGTGTAGGCAGCATCATCGTCGACAGCGCGATCGAGATCGAGCGACTCGCAGCGATCACCGCGCGCGTGGACGCGGTGCAGCGTGTGCTCGTACGCGTGATCAGCGGCGTGCACGCCGAGACCCACGACTTCCTCGCCACCGCGCACGAGGACCAGAAGTTCGGATTCCCCCTCGAGGATGCCGAGTCCGCCGTCGCTCGCATCCGCGAGATCCCCGGGCTCGATTTCGTGGGTCTGCACTGCCATATCGGGTCGCAGATCTTCGGTGTCGCGGGGTTCCGCGAGTCCGCCTCGCGCGTGCTCGAACTGCACGCGGCGCTGCTCGACGGTGGCGCAGTCCCGCAGATGAACCTGGGCGGCGGCTTCGGCATCGCCTACGTACGCACCGACGACCCCACTCCGATCGATGTCCTCGCCGGTGAGATCGTGTCGGCCGTCGCCGAGGGCTGCGCCGCTCGGGGTATCGCCGTGCCCGCGCTCTCGTTCGAGCCCGGCCGCGCGATCGTCGGCACGGCGGGCGTCACGCTGTACGAGGTCGGCACCACCAAGGACGTGACCATTGACTCGGGTGCCGTCCGGCGCTACGTCAGTGTCGACGGCGGCATGAGCGACAACGCGCGCCCGGCGCTCTACGGGGCGCAGTACTCGGCGCGCATCGCGTCGCGCGCGGGCCTCGGTACCCCGCAGCTGAGTCGCGTGGTGGGCAAGCACTGCGAGTCCGGCGACATCGTGGTCGATCAGGAGTACCTCCCCGCCGATCTGGTGCCCGGCGACCTCCTCGCCGTGCCGACGACGGGCGCGTACTGCGTCTCGCTGTCGAGCAATTACAACCATGTTCCGCGTCCGCCGGTCGTCGCCGTGCGCGACGGTCGCTCGAGGGTCATCGTCCGCGGTGAGACCATCGACGATCTCCTCTCCCGTGACGCGGGCATCGACGGGGCGAAAGCCCCCGAGGGAGAGAAATGACCCACCTCCGAAGGAGCAACAATGGCTGAGTACCGACGACTTCGAGTGGCGCTTCTCGGCGCCGGAGCGGTCGGATCCCAGGTCGCCGATCTCCTGCTGCGCCACGGCGACGAGCTCGCCGACCGCGCAGGCGCGTCGCTGGAGCTCGCCGGCATCGCCGTGCGCGACGTCGATGCGCCGCGCGACGTCGATCTTCCGCGCGAGCTCTTCACCACGGATGCCGAGTCGCTGATCCTCGGATCCGATATCGTGATCGAGCTCATGGGCGGCATCGAGCCCGCTCGCACGAGCATCCTGCAGGCGATCGGCTCGGGCGCCGACGTGGTCACGGCCAACAAGGCGCTCCTCGCCACGCACGGCCCGGAGCTCTTCGAAGCGGCCGACCGCGTCGGGGCCTCGGTGCACTACGAGGCCGCTGCGGCCGGTGCCATCCCGATCATCCGCCCGCTGCGCGACTCGCTCGCCGGCGACCGCATCGTGCGCATCATGGGCATCGTGAACGGCACGACGAACTACATCCTCGACCGCATGGACACCGAGGGTGCCGACTTCGCCGATGTCCTCGCCGATGCGCAACGGCTCGGGTACGCGGAGGCCGACCCCACGGCCGACGTCGAAGGCTACGACGCGGCGCAGAAGGCCGCCATCCTCGCGAGCCTGGCGTTCCACACGGCCGTCCCGCTCGACGCGGTGTACCGCGAGGGCATCACGACCGTCACCGCGTCGATGATCGAGGAGGCTCGTGCGGCGGGCTTCGTGATCAAGCTCCTCGCCGTGTGCGAACGCCTCGACGTCGACGGAACCGAATCGATCTCGGTGCGCGTGTACCCGGCGCTGGTGCCGCACTCGCATCCGCTGGCCACGGTCCACGGCGCCAACAACGCGGTGTTCGTCGAGGCGGAGGCCGCCGGCTCCCTGATGTTCTACGGTGCCGGTGCCGGCGGAGTGCAGACCGCGTCGGCCGTGCTCGGTGACGTAGTCTCCGCCGCTCGCCGTCACATCGCCGGCGGCGTGGGCGTGGGCGAGTCGACGCGCGCGAACCTGCCGGTCGTGCCCATCGGGCATGTCACGACCCGTTACCAGGTCACCCTCGAGGTCGCGGATGCCCCGGGCGTGCTCGCCACGGTCGCCGGCATCCTGAGCGACGGGGGCGTCTCGGTCGCCACGATCGTCCAGACGGTCGAGGGCGACGAGGAGCCCACCGCGCGACTCATCATCGGCACGCACCGGGCAGCCGAGCAGTCGCTCAGCGCGGCGGTCGCGGCACTCGCCGACAGCTCGGTCGTCGAGCGCGTCGTCTCGGTGCTGCGCGTGGAAGGCGAGTGACGGTGGCGGAAGGGCGCACGATCGAGGTCCGTGTTCCCGCCACGAGCGCGAACCTCGGTCCGGGCTTCGACACACTCGGCCTCGCACTCAGCGTCTACGACTCGTTGGTCGTCACCGAACTGCCGGCGGGTGAGCTCGACATCGAGGTGTCGGGTTCTGGCGCTGAGGAGATCCCGCGCGACGCGTCGAACCTGATCGTCCGCACCGTCGAGCACGTCTACGCCGACGCCGGGCGCGAGATGCCGGGTCTGCGCATCGTCGCCGAGAACGGCGTGCCCCACGGCCGCGGCCTCGGCTCCTCCGGTGCGGCCGTCGTCGCCGGGGTCCTGATCGCGAAGGGACTCCTCGCCGGGGACGTCGAGATCGGCGACTCGGATCTGCTGCGCCTCGCGACCGAGCTCGAGGGGCATCCCGACAACGTCGCTCCAGCTCTCTTCGGGGGTCTGACGATCGCCTGGATGAGCGAGCGCGGCGCCCAGCACAAGAAGCTCCTCGTGCACCGGGGCGTGTCTCCTCTCGTGCTCGTACCGGCGTACACGATGTCGACCTCGCAGGCGCGCTCTCTCCAGCCGCCACAGGTCTCCACCGCGGATGCCGTGTTCAACGTGTCGCGTTCGGCGCTGCTGATCGCGGCGTTGACGCAGAGCCCCGAACTCCTCCTCGACGCGACCGCCGACCGGCTCCATCAGGACTACCGCGCCGAGGCGATGCCCGAGACGCAGCGACTCGTGCAGACCCTGCGTGCGGCCGGTTTCGCCGCCGTGGTCTCCGGTGCCGGACCCAGCGTGCTGGTGCTCGCCGACGGGCCGGGAAGTCGTCAGGACGCGGTCGAACTCGCCGGGCGAGTGACCGACACTCCGTGGGAATCCCTCCTGCTCGCCGTCGATGTGCGTGGTGGTACAGTGGGGGATCGAGCGGAGGGCTCCACGTAACGTCTTCGTGAATCTGGCCCCATTGCAACTCTTGCAAGACCCGCACGTCCAACCTCATGGCACAAGTGCCTAGGCCGGCTGGCGCCGAGCGTCAGCCCGTGCGAACGCGCGCAGCACCCGTTGCGCGCGTGGACCGCTCACTACCCCCCGAGAAATAGAGGGAGTACTCGTGGAGAACTTCTCCGAGACCCAGAACGACCAGGCCGCCCCGGTCGTCGATGCTCCGGCGGCAGCCGGCACCGACGCATCCGCTGAGGCGGCACCCGCCCGCAAGCGCGCACCGCGACGTGCGACGACGGCGACCGCCGCGGCGAAGGCCGAGAAGGCGGCAGAGGCCGCGCCGGCCGCCGATGCGGCGCCGGCCACGTCCGACGCTGCGGGTGACACCGCCGAGGCGGCTCCGAAGGCCAAGGCGCCTCGCCGCAGCCGCGCCAAGAAGTCGGATGCCGAGGCCCCCGCTGCGGAGTCCGCGGGCGAGACGCCCGCTGCGGAGAAGGCGGCCGACAAGGCGGCTCCCGCCCAGGCCTCCGACGACAAGTCGACGGACAAGCCCGCCGACGCCGCCGCTGCGGATGCTTCCGCCGAGGCGGCCCCCAAGGCCGCGGGCCGCGGTCGCCGCTCACCGAAGAAGACGGCGGAGCCCGACGCTTCGGCCGCGGACGCTCCTGCCGCCGAGTCCGCTCCCGCCGACAACGCTCCCGCCACGGACAACGCCGGTGATGGCGGCGACAGCGGCGACGAGCAGAGCGGTCGCGGTCGCAACCGCAACCGCAGCCGCAACCGCGGACGCGGCCAGAACGGCGCCGCTGCGGCGCAGGAGCAGCAGGCGCAGCCCAGCGGCGACGACGAGCAGGGTGGAAACGGTCGCAACCGTCAGCGCAACAAGCGCCGCGGCAACGCGCAGACCGACGAGTTCGATACCGAGATCGGTGAGGACGACGTCCTGATCCCGGTCGCCGGCATCCTCGACGTGCTCGACAACTACGCCTTCGTCCGCACGACCGGTTACCTCGCCGGTCCCAGCGACGTCTACGTCTCGCTCGGGCAGGTCAAGAAGTACAACCTGCGCAAGGGCGATGCCGTCGTCGGTTCGATCAAGCAGCCCCGCGAGGGCGAGCAGCAGGGGCGCCAGAAGTACAACGCCCTGGTCAAGGTCGACTCGATCAACGGTCTGTCGATCGACGATGCGGCGACGCGTGTCGAGTTCGGCAAGCTCACGCCGCTCTACCCGCAGGAGCGCCTGCGCCTCGAGACCGCGCCCGAGAAGCTCACGCAGCGCATCATCGACCTCGTCGCGCCGATCGGCAAGGGGCAGCGCGGCCTGATCGTCGCGCCGCCGAAGGCCGGGAAGACGATCGTCCTGCAGCAGATCGCCAACGCGATCGCGCAGAACAACCCCGAGGTCCACCTCATGGTGGTGCTCGTCGACGAGCGCCCCGAAGAGGTCACCGACATGGAGCGCACGGTCAAGGGCGAGGTCATCGCCTCGACCTTCGACCGCCCGGCCGAGGACCACACCACGGTCGCCGAGCTCGCCATCGAGCGCGCGAAGCGCCTCGTCGAACTCGGTCGCGACGTCGTCGTGCTGCTCGACTCGATCACCCGTCTCGGTCGCGCGTACAACCTGGCGGCTCCGGCCTCCGGTCGCGTGCTCACCGGTGGCGTCGACGCGTCGGCGCTCTACCCGCCCAAGCGCTTCTTCGGCGCCGCGCGCAACATCGAGAACGGCGGATCGCTCACGATCCTCGCCACGGCTCTCGTCGAGACCGGCTCGAAGATGGACGAGGTCATCTTCGAGGAGTTCAAGGGCACCGGTAACAGCGAGCTGCGTCTGTCGCGTTCGCTCGCCGACAAGCGCATCTTCCCGGCCGTCGACGTGAACGCGTCGAGCACGCGTCGTGAGGAGATGCTGCTCTCCTCCGACGAGGTCAAGATCACCTGGAAGCTCCGTCGTGCCCTCGCCGGCCTCGACACCCAGCAGGCCCTCGAGGTCGTCCTCGGCAAGCTCAAGGAGACGCAGTCGAACGTCGAGTTCCTCGTGCAGATGCAGAAGTCGATCCCGACCCTGCCTGCTGGCTCGCACGACAACAACATCCGCTGAGCGGAGAATCCGTGTTCGAGTCCGTCCAGGCTCTCATCGACGAGCACCGCCGGGTCCAGGAGGAACTCTCCGACCCGGCGGTGCACGCCGACGCCGCGCGCGCCAAGCGTGTGAACCGTCGCTATGCCGAGCTGTCGCGAATCGTCGCCGCCCACGAGGCGTGGGTGGCGGCATGCGACGACCTGGATGCCGCGCGCGAACTCGCCCGCGAGGACGAGGCCTTCGCTGCGGAGGTCCCCGGGCTCGAGGCCGGCCTCCAGGCCGCGCAGGAGAAGCTGCGGCGACTCCTCATCCCGCGAGACCCGGACGATGCCCGTGACGTCATCATGGAGATCAAGGCGGGGGAGGGCGGGGCCGAGAGCGCGCTCTTCGCGGCCGATCTGCTGCGCATGTACGTGCAGTACGCGGCGTCGATGGGCTGGAAGACCGAGCTGCTCGAGCGCAATGAGTCCGACCTCGGCGGTTACAAGGACGTCCAGGTCGCGATCAAGGGCTCCTCGACCGACCCGGCGCAGGGGGTCTGGGCGCACCTCAAGTACGAAGGCGGCGTGCATCGCGTGCAGCGCGTACCGGCGACCGAGTCGCAGGGGCGCATCCACACCTCGACCACCGGTGTGCTCGTGTTTCCCGAGGTCGACGAGCCCGACGAGATCGAGATCAATCAGAACGACCTCAAGATCGACGTCTTCCGCTCCTCGGGGCCGGGCGGTCAGTCCGTCAACACGACCGACTCCGCGGTGCGCATCACGCACGTCCCGACGGGCATCGTCGTCTCCATGCAGAACGAGAAGTCGCAGCTGCAGAACCGCGAGGCGGGCATGCGCGTGCTCCGCGCGCGGCTGCTGGCGAAGCAGCAGGAAGAGCTCGACGCGGCGGCATCCGATGCCCGACGGTCGCAGATCCGCGGCATGGACCGTTCCGAGCGCATCCGCACCTACAACTTCCCCGAGAACCGCATCGCGGACCACCGGACGGGGTTCAAGGCCTACAACCTCGATCAGGTGATGGACGGCGCGCTGGGGCCGATCATCGAATCGGCGATCACGACCGACGAAGAGGCGCGGCTCGCCGCCGTCGGCACCGAGTCCTGACCACGCGGTCACCCCGAGCGCTAGGCTCAGCGCGTGATCACACTCCTCTTCCGTGCCCTCATCTACATCGCCTCGGCGGGACTCGGGCTGATCGTCGCCGATCTTCTGCTGGACGGGTTCCGGATCGAGTGGTCGAAGTGGTGGGGCTTCGTGCTCTGCATCCTGATCTTCGCGCTGCTGCAGAGCATCCTGTCGCCGTGGATCAGCAGGATCGCCGACCGCTATGCGCCGGTGCTGCTCGGCGGCATCGGAATTTTCTCGACCCTGGTGGCGCTGATCATCGTCGTGCTGCTGCCGATCGGCGGTCTGCGCATCGTCGACGTCTCCGGCTGGCTGCTCGGCGCGGTGATCGTCTGGCTCATCACGGCGCTCGGCACGGTGCTCCTGCCGTTGATCTTCCTGAAGCGCAGAGTCGGCGATGCGCGCGAGAAGCGTGATCGTCGCGCACGCTGAGCGGGGTCAGATCGAGTAGTCCGGCACGGTGAGCAGGGCGCGGGTGTCTTCACCGCCGACACGCTGACGCGGTTTCGCCGGGACGCCGACGAGGACGCTCTCGGCGGGGGCGTCCCGGGTGACGACCGCGTTCGCTCCGACGAAGGAATGCGCCCCGATGGTCACGGGGCCGAGGATCTTCGCACCGGCTCCGACGGCGACACCGTCGCCGAGGGTGGGATGCCGCTTGCCGCTGGAGCGCGAGCGCCCGCCGAGCGTGACCCCGTGGTAGAGCATCACATCATCGCCGATCTCCGAGGTCTCGCCGATGACGACACCCATGCCATGGTCGATGAAGAAGCGGCGGCCGATCCGCGCTCCCGGGTGGATCTCGATGCCCGTGAACCAGCGGGCGAGCTGCGAATTGGCCCGCGCGAGAAAACGCAGTCGCCGTCGCCACAGGGCATGCGAGACCCGGTGCGCCCAGACGGCATGGAGACCGGGGTACAGCAGTGCGACCTCCACGGCGCTCCGGGCCGCGGGGTCGCGCAGCCGGGCTGCGGTGATGTCCTCGCGCATTCGACCGATCATGCGGTGATCGTCAGTCCTCGCGCAGGTCTTCGAAGAGCGCGGTCGACAGGTAGCGCTCTCCGGTGTCGGGCAGGATCACGACGATCTTCTTGCCGGCGTTCTCGGGGCGAGCCGCCACCTGCAGAGCCGCCCACGTGGCTGCGCCGCACGACATCCCGACGAGCAGGCCCTCGCGAGCCGCGAGTTCGCGGGCGACGCGGATGGCATCGTCGAACTCGACCGGGATGATCTCGTCGATCACGTCGCGGTCGAGGATCGCGGGTACGAAGTTGGGGCCGATGCCCTGGATCTTGTGAGGGCCGGGGTGCCCCTCGCTCAGGACGGGGGAGTCCTTCGGCTCGACGGCGATGACCTGCACGTCAGGCTTCGCCGCCTTGAGGGCCTGCCCCGTACCGGTCACGGTGCCGCCGGTACCGACGCCCGCGACGAAGATGTCGACGTCGCCGTCGGTGTCGCGGAGGATCTCCTGCGCCGTGGTCTCACGGTGGATCTGGGGGTTCGCGGCGTTCTCGAACTGCCGCACCCAGACTGCTCCGGGCGTGTCGGCAACGATCTGCTTCGTGATCTCGATCGCGCCGCTCATGCCCTTCGTGGGGTCGGTGAGCACGATCTCGGCTCCGAAGGCCTTGAGCAGCACGCGGCGCTCCTTCGACATCGACGCCGGCATGGTGAGAATCACCTTGTACCCGCGCGCGGCTCCCACCATCGCCAGGGCGATACCGGTGTTGCCGCTGGTCGACTCCACGATCGTGCCGCCCGGCTGCAGTTCACCGGATGCTTCGGCGGCATTGATCATCGCGATGCCGATGCGGTCCTTGACGCTGGACGCGGGGTTGTAGAACTCGAGCTTCGCGAGCACGGTTGCGCCGAGGCCCTCGGTCACGCGGTTCAGGCGGACCAGCGGTGTGTTGCCGAACGCGGTCGTGATGTCGGAGTGGATGCCGGGCATGGAGGAGCCTTCCTGTGCGGGTCGCTTCGCTCTCAGCCTATGGGAGGGGTGCGGGGGAGAGGGCAATGTGACGGCTCCGGGGCGCTCTACGCTGGAGATCATGCTCGACACCTCTTTCGCCGCATCCGTCCGTGCGGCCGCTCAGCGTCTCGCCGACGCCGGTGTGACCGACCCGCTCGTCGACGCCGAGCTGCTGGTCGGCCACGTGCGGGGCCTTCGTCGCGGCGAGGTGCAGGCGGCCGTCGTGCGCGGCGATGTGCTGAGCGCGGAGGACGCCGAGCGGCTGGACGCTCTCGTGACGCGTCGGGAGTCGCGGGAACCCCTGCAGCACATCACCGGCACCGCTCCGTTCCGGCATCTCGAGCTCGCTGTCGGCCCCGGGGTGTTCGTGCCCCGGCCCGAGACGGAGATGGTGGTGCAGCACGCGATCGACGCGCTCCTGCACGCGCCCGACCCGCAGCCGATCGGCATCGACCTCGGAACGGGGAGCGGCGCGATCGCGCTGGCGATGGCGACCGAGGTGCCGCACGCGAGGATCTATGCCGCGGAGCTCTCACCCGAGGCGCACGCGTGGGCCAGCCGCAACACGGCCGACGCCGAGAACCTCACACTCGTGCTCGCCGACATGGCGGATGCCTTTCCCGAACTGGCCGGTACAGCCAGCGTCGTCATCTCGAACCCGCCGTACGTGCCGGACGCCGCCATCCCGCGCGACCCCGAGGTGCGCCTCTTCGATCCGGCGATGGCGTTGTACGGCGGCGAGGACGGTCTCGATCTCGTGCGCGCGCTCAGTACCAACGCTCTGCGGCTGCTCCGCCCGGGCGGGTTGCTGGTGATCGAGCACGGCGAACTCCAGGGGGCCGAGATCCGCGGCATCCTCGAACGCGATGGCTGGCGGGCCGCGGCGACGCACCGAGACCTCACCCTGCGCGACCGCGCCACGACGGCCATCCGTCCCTGATCCGCTCTCCCGACGGCCTCCCGTAGAATCGGAACGACATGTCCTCCATCTTCGACTGCGGCGACGAGGCGCAGCTGCTCGCCGGTATGCGTCATGCGCGCCAGGCGATCGGCCGCGGCGAACTCATCGTCATGCCCACCGATACCGTCTACGGCGTGGCCGCCGACGCCTTCTCGCCCACTGCCGTGCAGCGGCTGCTCGATGCGAAGGGACGGGGCCGCGATCAGCCGCCGCCCGTCCTGATCGGCACCCAGGAGACGCTGACGGCGCTCGCGGAGTCGGTCCCCGAGCCGGTCCAACGCCTCGTCGACGCGTTCTGGCCCGGCGGGCTGACCATCGTCCTCCCGGCGCAGCCCTCGCTCGTCTGGGATCTCGGCGAGACGCGCGGAACGGTCGCCGTGCGGATGCCCGAGGGGCGCGTGGCGCTGGAACTGCTGGCCGAGACCGGTCCGCTCGCGGTCTCGAGCGCGAACCTCACGGGCCAGGCCGCGGCGATCTCGGCCTTCGACGCCGAGAAGATGCTCGGCGACAGCGTCGCCGTCTACCTCGCAGACGGCATGAGCCGCGACGGTGTGGCTTCGACGATCGTCGATGCCACCTCGCTCGTGCGTCCGCCGGCGGATTCGGATGCCGGACGCGTGCGCATCCTGCGTGACGGGGCGATCACTCGCGAGCAGCTGGAGGAGGTGCTCGGCGATCTGCTCGAGCCCGCCCCGGAGCCGGGCTCCGCGGCGCCCGCGCATCGACAGGACGGGGATTCGTGAAGCAGTACCTCTTCACGATCATCCTGACCGCCGCGATCACCTTCGTACTGACCTGGGCGGTCCTGCGGGTGAGCCTGCGGTTCAAGCTGTACCCCGAGATCCGAGACCGCGACGTGCACACGCGTCCCACTCCTCGGCTCGGCGGGGTCGCGATCTTCCTCGGCATCGCTGCCGCGATGGGGATCTCGGCGGCGAACCCCTTCTTCCAGAGCATCTGGATGCCCCCGCAGACGATGTGGTCCATCCTCGGAGCCGCACTGCTGATCGCCGTGATCGGTGTCGTCGACGACCTGTGGGACCTCGACTGGATGATCAAGCTCGGTGCGCAGTTCCTCGCGGCCGGGATCCTCACGATCGGGGGAGGGCTGCAGATCCTCTCCCTCCCGTTCGGCGACCTCATCGTCTTCTCGAGCTGGCTGAGCATCACGATCACGATGTTCGCGATCGTCGTGGTCATGAACGCCGTCAACTTCATCGACGGTCTCGACGGCCTCGTCGCCGGGGTCTGCCTCATCGCCAACGGCGTCTTCTTCGCGTACTCCTACATCTTCACGCGCGACTCCGGAGCCTCGAGCTACTTCAATCTCTCGACCTTCATCGCCGCCGTCCTCATCGGCGCCTGCATCGGGTTCCTTCCCTGGAACTGGAGCCCTGCGAAGCTCTTCATGGGCGACTCGGGCGCACTCGTGCTCGGTCTGCTGATGGCCGTCTCCGCGATCTCCCTCACCGGGCAGATGGATCCCTCCGCGCTCGACCCCGAGCGGCTCGGGCGGTCCCAGCTGCTCGGTGCGTTCATCCCGATCCTTCTGCCGTTGATGGTGGTGCTGCTGCCGTTGCTCGATTTCGGCCTCGCGGTGCTGCGCCGCATGCACGCCGGCAAGTCGCCGTTCTCCCCGGATCGCAAGCACCTGCATCACCGCATGCTCGACCTCGGTCACCGCGACCGCGACGCCGTCCTCATCTTCTACGCGTGGACGGCGGTGATCTCGCTCGCGGTCCTCCTCATGTACGTCGGCGCCCGCGAGGACTGGCCCGGCCAATACCTCCCCGGTGTGGGCTTCGGCGTGGTCGGCATCGCGGCCTGCCTGGTTCTCACACTGAAGCCCTCCCGGCGGCCGATCCCCGTCACCCCCGACTCCGACCCGACACCCGTGGAGCCATCATGAGTCCGAATCCCGTTTCCAGCACGCCGATCCTGCGGCGCACTCTCATCTGGTCGGCTGTCGCCACCGCGATCCTCGCGATCGCCGCGGCGGTCGTGGGCTACCTCGTCGGGCAGCAGAACGGACTGATCAGCGGCCTGCTCGGTGTGCTCATCGCTGCGGTGTTCCTCGGGATCACCGGAGCGAGCATCCTGATCGCGAACCGATGGTTCGGCGAACCGCTGTACGTGCAGTTCTTTTTCGCGATCGTGCTCGGCGGGTGGCTTCTCAAGCTGATCGTGTTCTTCCTCGGCGTCATCGTGCTCAAGGATCAGCCCTGGCTCGACCCCGTGATCTTCTTCGTCGCGATCGTGGCCGGCGTGCTCATGTCGCTCATCGTCGACGCCGTCGTCCTCATGACGATGCGGCTTCCGAACGTCAGCGATGCTTCGCTGCCCGCGGTCGCCCCCGAGGACGTCGCTCCGGGGGGTTCGTCCCCCGATGAGGGCCCGCAGAGGTCTTAGGGTCGCCTTTACTCTGATAGTGTTGAAACGTGCCCGCCGCTCGCCCGCGAGCGCTTGCGCTGTGAAGCACACCGACCATCGTCGCCCCGGTTCTGACCGGTGCCCCGAAGCTGGAGCCCGCGCTGTTTAATCTTGCTGCGACCCTGACGCCACGACTTGCCACCGATGACGAGTTCCACGCTCCGTCGATCGCGGAGTTCTTCCCCGATGCGGTGTTCCAGATCGGCGATCTGGTCATCCACCGCATCCACCTGATCCAGTTCCTGGCCACCATCGCGGTCGTGCTGATCCTCTGGCTCGGCACGCGCAACATGCGCGTCGTCCCCGGACGCTTTCAGAGCCTCGTCGAGATGGGCCTCGACTTCGTTCGGGTGAACGTCGCCGAAGATCTGCTCGGACGCAAGGACGGTCGTCGGTTCCTGCCGATCCTCGCGACCATCTTCTTCATGGTCCTGTTCATGAACATCACGGGAATCATCCCGTTCCTGAACATCGCGGGTACGAGCATCATCGCCGTTCCGCTGCTGCTGGCCGTCGTCAGCTACGTGACCTTCATCTACGCCGGCATCAAGAAGAGCCCCAAGGGCTTCTTCAAGAACTCCCTGTTCCCGTCGGGTGTTCCCCCGTTCCTCTACATCATCGTGACGCCGCTCGAGTTCCTCTCGACCTTCATCATCCGGCCCGTCACGCTGACCCTCCGACTGCTGATGAACATGATCGTCGGGCACCTGATGCTCGTCCTGTTCTTCTCCGCAACGCAGTTCTTCGTCATCACTCTCGGAGGGTGGTGGACAGCACTCGGCGCGGGCACGCTCGCCTTCGGGTTCGCCTTCACCCTGTTCGAGATCCTGGTGGCGTTCCTGCAGGCCTACGTCTTCACCATCCTCACCGCGGTCTACATCCAGCTCGCGGTCGCAGAAGAGCACTGAGCGGGTCGGCACCAACCGCCTTCCCACCCAACGAAAGGAAAAACCCGTGGACGCAACTACGGTTCTCGCTGAAATCTCCGGCAACATCGGCACCGTCGGCTACGGCCTCGCGGCGATCGGACCGGCCATCGGCGTGGGTATCGTCGTCGGCAAGACGATCGAGGGCGTCGCCCGTCAGCCCGAGCTGGCCGGTCGCCTGCAGGTCCTCATGTGGATCGGTATCGCCTTCACCGAGGCGCTCGCCTTCATCGGCATCGCGACCTACTTCATCTTCCAGTCCTGACAGACACCCTCTGCGATAAGGAGACAGGATGCTGAACGCTCTTGTCACGTACGCGGCGGAGGAGGCGGACCACAATCCGCTCATCCCCGCCTGGTACGACATCATCTGGTCGGCGGTCTGCTTCGTCGTGATCCTGGTCGTCGTCTGGAAGGTGGCGCTGCCCAAGCTCTACACCCTCCTCGACGCTCGCTCCAACGCGATCGAGGGCAACATCGCCAAGGCCGACGAGGCCCAGAAGCAGGCCGAGGCGGCTCTCGAGGAGTACACCCGTCAGCTCGCCGAGGCACGCACCGAAGCCGGTGAGATCCGTGAGGCCGCCCGTGAGGACGGCAAGAAGATCGTCGCCGAGGCCAAGGATGCGGCTTCCTCCGAAGCAGCCCGCATCACGGCGACCGCGCACACGCAGATCGAGGCCGAGCGTCAGACCGCTCTCGTCTCGCTGCGCAACGAGGTCGGCACGCTGGCCATCGACCTCGCCGGTGGCGTCGTCGGTGAGACGCTCTCCGACGATGCCCGCGCGACGGCGGTCGTCGATCGCTTCCTCGCCGACCTCGAAGCATCCGAGAAGGCGGCTCAGTAATGGGCAGCGCGACCACTCAGGCACTCGCGGCATCCATCCAGACGCTTGCCGCAGCGAAGGACGTCACCCTCGACACCGCGCGGGAGCTCTTCGCCGCCGCGCACGCCGTGGGAGATTCGTCTCAGCTGAGCGGCGCGCTGGCTGACCCGGCGGCCCCCGCAGCGGCACGGCAGAACGTCGTGACCGCGGTGTTCGGCGGGCTGTCGGCCGACACGCAGGCCGTGCTCAAGACGGTCGTCTCGGAACGCTGGTCGAACGCCGTCGAGCTCATCGATGGCATCGACGAGCTCGCGATTCGCGCTTCGGCGATCGCCGACGCCGGTGCCGACATCGAGGGGGAGCTGTTCGGCTTCTCCCGCGTCGTCGCGGCGAACCCCGAGCTCGAGCTCGCCCTGGGAAGCCGTCTCGGTGGGCAGGACGCGAAGTCGGCTCTCGTCGAGCGTCTTCTCGCGGGAGCGACCAGCGCCCCCGCGGCCCTGATCGTCTCCTCCCTCGTGCGTCAGCCGCGCGGGCGGCGGATCCGTCAGCTCCTCAACCGCGCCATGCGGATCGTCTCCGACCAGCGCGACCGCGTCGTCGCGACGGTCTACAGCGCGAGCGAGCTGAACGACGCGCAGCGCGCCCGCCTCGGCGAAGCGCTCTCGCGACGCTACGACGGTCAGGTGGCGCTCAACGTCGTCATCGACCCGACGATCATCGGTGGTCTGCGCGTGCAGATCGCTGACGACGTGATCGACGGCAGCATCTCCGCACGACTCGCCGACCTTCGCCAGAAGCTCGCGGGCTAACACGACTTCGCGCGGGGAACCGCGCACCCAGATACAAAGGGAAGACAATGGCAGAACTATCGATCAGCCCCGACGTCATCCGTGACGCGCTGAAGGACTTCGCCGCCGCTTACGAGCCCACCGGGGCCGCGGCGACTGAGGTCGGCACGGTCATCGACGCCGCTGATGGCATCGCGCACGTCGAAGGACTGCCCGGTGTCATGGCGAACGAGCTCGTGATCTTCGCCGACGGCACCAAGGGCCTCGCCCAGAGCCTCGACGAGCATGAGATCGGTGTGGTCGTCCTCGGCGACTTCGCCGGCATCGAGGCCGGTCAGGAGGTCACCCGCACGGGTGAGGTCCTCTCCGTGCCCGTCGGCGACGGCTACCTCGGCCGCGTGGTCGACCCGCTCGGCAACCCGATCGACGGCCTCGGCGCGATCGCCACCGAGAGCGTTCGCGAACTCGAGCTTCAGGCTCCGGGCGTCATGCAGCGCAAGTCGGTGCACGAGCCGATGCAGACCGGAATCAAGGCGATCGACGCGATGATCCCCGTCGGACGCGGCCAGCGTCAGCTGATCATCGGCGACCGCCAGACCGGTAAGACGGCCATCGCGATCGACACGATCATCAACCAGAAGGCGAACTGGGAGTCGGGCGACGTCAACAAGCAGGTCCGCTGCATCTACGTCGCGATCGGCCAGAAGGGCTCGACCATCGCTTCGGTGAAGGGCGCGCTCGAAGAGGCCGGCGCTCTGGAGTACACCACGATCGTGGCCGCTCCGGCATCCGACCCCGCGGGCTTCAAGTACCTCGCCCCCTACACCGGCTCGGCCATCGGTCAGCACTGGATGTACGGCGGCAAGCATGTGCTCATCATCTTCGACGACCTGTCGAAGCAGGCCGAGGCCTACCGCGCCGTTTCCCTTCTGCTGCGCCGCCCGCCGGGCCGCGAGGCCTACCCGGGTGACGTCTTCTACCTGCACTCGCGTCTGCTCGAGCGTTGCGCGAAGCTGTCCGACGAGCTCGGCGCCGGTTCGATGACGGGTCTCCCGATCATCGAGACCAAGGCGAACGACGTCTCGGCGTACATCCCGACCAACGTCATCTCGATCACCGACGGCCAGATCTTCCTCCAGTCCGACCTCTTCAACGCCAACCAGCGTCCGGCGGTCGACGTGGGTATCTCGGTCTCGCGAGTCGGAGGTGACGCTCAGGTCAAGTCGATCAAGAAGGTCTCCGGAACGCTGAAGCTCGAGCTTGCGCAGTACCGCTCGCTCGAGGCGTTCGCGATGTTCGCCTCCGACCTCGATGCCGCCTCGCGTCGTCAGCTGTCGCGCGGTGCACGTCTGACCGAGCTGCTCAAGCAGCCGCAGTACTCGCCGTACCCGGTCGAGGAGCAGGTCGTCTCGATCTGGGCCGGAACCAACGGCAAGCTCGACACGATCGAGGTCGAGGACGTTCTGCGCTTCGAGCGCGAACTGCTCGACTACCTGCGTCGCAACACTTCGGTGCTCGACACCCTGCGTGAGACCAACGTCCTCAGCGACGACACGGTCGCGGAGCTCGAGAAGCACACGGATGCCTTCGTCCTGGAGTTCCAGGGTGGCAAGGGACACGCCATCGGCGCCCCGGGTCACGAGGAGCACGCCGCTGCGGAGGCAGACGACGTCAACCAGGAGAAGATCGTCAAGGGTCGTCGCGCGTAATCGCGTGAGGTACTGATTTCATGGGCGCTCAACTCAGGGTCTACAAGCAGAAGATCAGTTCTGCTCAGACGACCAAGAAGATCACGAAGGCGATGGAACTCATCGCGGCTTCGCGCATCCAGAAGGCGATGGCACGCGTCAAGGCGTCCACCCCCTTCGCGCGGGCCGTGACGAGGGCCGTGTCCGCCGTCGCGACGCACTCGAACGTCGACCACCCGCTCACGCGTGAGCCCGAGAACATCAGCCGCTCCGCGGTCGTTATCTTCTCGTCGGATCGCGGCCTCGCCGGTGCCTTCAACTCGCAGATCCTCCGTGAGGGTCTCGAGGTGGCGGAGCTGCTGCGCGGTCAGGGCAAGGAGCCGGTGTTCTACCTCGTCGGTCGTAAGGCCGTCGGCTACTTCCAGTTCCGTCGCATCGCCGCGGCTGCGGAGTGGACCGGCGACACCGACACTCCGTCGTTCCACACGGCCGAAGAGATCGCGTCGACTCTGCTCGATGCGTTCTCGCGCGGCGGCGCGGACGGCGGCGTCGACGAGATCCACCTCGTGTACAACCGCTTCGTCAGCATGATGACGCAGTCGCCGGAATCGGTGCGCCTGCTTCCGCTGGAGATCGCGGAGGCCGACGAGTCCGAGGCGGGCAGCGCTGTCTACCCGCTCTACGAGTTCGAGCCCGATGCCGAGACCGTGCTCGACGCGATCCTGCCGGTGTACATCCAGAGCCGCGTCTTCAACGCCCTCCTGCAGTCGTCTGCCGCCAAGCAGGCTGCGACGCAGAAGGCGATGAAGTCCGCCAGCGACAACGCCGACAAGCTCATCACCGACTACACCCGTCTGCGCAACAACGCGCGCCAGGCGGAGATCACGCAGCAGATCGCGGAGATCGTCGGCGGCGCCGACGCCCTCTCGTCTGGCAAATAGACCATCAGGAAAGAGACGAAGAAATGACCACCACCGCTACGGCTGACCAGCCCGCGACCGCGGTCGTCGGGCGCGTCGCACGCGTCAACGGTCCGGTTGTCGACATCGAGTTCCCGCACGACTCGATCCCCGGCATCTACAACGCGCTGAAGACCACGATCACCATCGGCGAGGAGTCGACCGAGATCACCCTCGAGGTCGCTCAGCACCTCGGCGACGAGCTCGTCCGCGCAATCGCCCTGAAGCCCACCGACGGCATCGTCCGCGGCCAGGAGGTGCGCGACACCGGAGAGGCCATCTCGGTCCCGGTCGGCGACATCACCAAGGGCAAGGTCTTCAACGTGATCGGCGAGGTCCTCAACGGCGAGCCCGGTGAGACCCTCGAGGTCACGGAGCGCTGGCCGATCCACCGCAAGGCGCCCAACTTCGACCAGCTCGAGTCGAAGACGACGATGTTCGAGACGGGCATCAAGTCGATCGACCTCCTCACCCCGTACGTCCAGGGTGGAAAGATCGGTCTGTTCGGTGGAGCCGGTGTCGGTAAGACCGTGCTCATCCAGGAGATGATCCAGCGCGTCGCGCAGGACCACGGTGGAGTGTCGGTGTTCGCCGGTGTCGGTGAGCGTACCCGTGAGGGCAACGACCTCATCCACGAGATGGAAGAGGCAGGCGTCTTCGACAAGACCGCGCTCGTGTTCGGCCAGATGGACGAGCCGCCGGGGACGCGTCTTCGTGTCGCACTGTCGGCTCTGACGATGGCGGAGTACTTCCGTGACGTGCAGAAGCAGGACGTGCTGCTCTTCATCGACAACATCTTCCGCTTCACGCAGGCCGGTTCCGAGGTCTCCACGCTTCTCGGCCGTATGCCGTCCGCCGTGGGGTACCAGCCGAACCTCGCCGATGAGATGGGTGTGCTCCAGGAGCGCATCACCTCGACGCGTGGTCACTCGATCACCTCGCTGCAGGCGATCTACGTGCCGGCCGATGACTACACCGACCCGGCTCCGGCGACCACCTTCGCCCACCTCGACGCGACGACCGAGCTCTCTCGTGAGATCGCTTCGAAGGGTCTGTACCCGGCCATCGACCCGCTGACCTCGACGTCGCGCATCATGGACCCCCGCTACCTGGGTGAGGACCACTACCGCGTCGCCACGACGGTCAAGCAGATCCTCCAGAAGAACAAGGAACTGCAGGAGATCATCGCCATCCTCGGTGTCGATGAGCTCTCCGAGGAAGACAAGATCGTCGTGTCGCGTGCGCGTCGTATCCAGCAGTTCCTCTCGCAGAACACCTACATGGCCAAGAAGTTCACGGGCGTCGAGGGTTCGACCGTCCCGCTCAAGGAGACCATCGAGTCCTTCGATGCGATCACCCGCGGCGACTTCGACCACGTGGCCGAGCAGGCCTTCTTCAACGTCGGTGGCATCGGCGACGTCGAAGAGCGCTGGGCGCAGATCCAGAAGGAGAACGCCTGACCATGGCGCTCAATGTCAGCCTCGTCTCCGCCGACGCGGAGGTCTGGACGGGAGAAGCGAGCCTCGTGATCGCCAAGACCGTCGAGGGTGAGATCGGCTTCATGTCCGGTCACGAGCCGGTGCTGGCCATCCTCGCCGAGGGTCAGGTCCGGATCACCCAGACCGATGGCACCAAGGTGCTCGCGAACGCGCAGGACGGATTCCTCTCGATGGAGGGCAACGTCCTGACGATCGTCGCCGGTAACGCAGCGCTCATCGCCTAGCAGTTCACTACATGCGTCCGCCTCGGACCCGGATCTCCGGGTTCCGAGGCGGACGCGTCTGTATTCCCCCTCCGAGGACTCATGAAGATCCTTCTCCCTCCATCAGAGACCAAGCACCCGGGCGGTACCGGTGATCCACTCGATCCCGCCGCACTGGCGCTGCCGAGCCTGCACGCGCGTCGCACGGCGATGATCGACGCGCTCGTCGATCTCGCTGCCGATGAGCAGGAGGCGCGCCGAGTGTTGAAGCTGAGCGAACGTCAGGCGGGCGACATCGCCCATAATCGGATGCTGCGAACCGCGCCGACGATGCCCGCGATCGACCGCTACACCGGAGTGCTGTTCGACGCGCTCGACGCGCGCACTCTCTCCGTGGCGTCGCGCCGTTGGCTGGGGGAGCACGTGTGGATCCACTCGGCACCGTTCGGGCCGGTCGGGGCGCTCGACGGCATTCCTCCCTACCGGCTCGCGGCGGGCACGACGCTGCCCGGCGTTGCGCCGATGCGTCGGCACTGGGCCGATGCCACCGGCCGTGCCATCGCAGAGGCCGAACCCGACTTCGTGCTCGATCTGCGGAGCGAGGCCTACGTCGCACTGGGGCCGATTCCCGCCCCCGTGCCGTCGGTCTACGTCAGGGTCGTCACCGACGAGGGCGACGGGGGAGCGCGGGCTCTCAACCACTTCAACAAGAAGTCGAAGGGGCAACTCGTCCGCGCTCTCGCGGAGAGCCGGCCACGGATCGGTTCATTGCGGTCGCTCCTCACCTGGGCGTCGAAGCACGACATCGTTCTCCGGCGGACCGGAGAAAGCGGGATGATCGAGCTGGTCGTCACGGAGTGACGCCCGGCTGCTCATGGGGACCTCTCCCCGTGCGTGTCGTTGCCGCGTCGTTATCGGCACCGCTATGGTGGGTCTCGCGGCGTGAATCGCGTCCGCTCATTCGGATCCGGAGGGGATCATGAACCCTTATTACGACTCGGGATACTGGGCCGCATTCGCGGGCGCCATCATCTTCGGTATCGTCATCGGTTTGGCAGCCTACGTCGTCAGCGCGATCTTCTTGATGAAGATCTTCGAGAAGGCCGGCGTCGAAGGGAAGTGGCGCGCCTGGGTACCGGTCTACAACCAGATGGTGTTCTTCAAGCTCGGCGACCTCAGCCCGTGGATCGTCCTCTACGGCCTCGCCGGAGCGCTGCTCCTTTCGTGGATCGGCATCGGAGCGCTGTTCTCGCTCGCTGTCGGAGTGTTCTCCGTGATCGCCGCATGGCGTGTCGGTCTGAAACTGCAGAAGGATGCCGTCTGGGTCGTCCTCTACATCTTCCTCTCGGTCGTGTGGCTCGGCATCAACGCCTTCGACAAGTCGCGGTGGAACCCGAACATCCAGCCGGCGTCCTGGGCCGGCAACGGTTTCCTGGGTGACCGCACCGTGTGGGCGGGCATCCCGGTCCAGCCGTCGGCTGCCGCTCCGCAGGCAGGCTACGGCGCAACCGGCTACGGTGCGGCACCGCAGGGGTACGCGCCACCGGCCCCGCAGGGCTACGCTCCGCCGGCTCAGCCCGGCTACGGGCAGCCCACTCAGCCGGGATACGCGCAGCCCGGCTACGGTCAGCCCGCTCAGCCCGGATACACGCCCCCGGCCGCTCCGGCCACAGGTGCGCCCGGTGTGCCTCCCACTCCGCCGCCCCCTGCTGCGCCGCCCGCGACCCCGCCGGCACCGCCCGCTGCTCCGCCGGCACCGCCCGCTGCTCCGCCGACGGATCCCACGCAGCCCCCGGCCTGATCGCCCCGTGCGAAGAGCCCTCGACCTCAGGTCGGGGGCTCTTCCCGTCTTCCGGCGCTCCGGCCCGTCGCCGAGGACCGGCGCGCCGCTGGGATAGCGTGAAGGCATGGTCATGTCACAGCGCCGCGTCGGTGCGTCCGGACTCCTCGTCTCCGCCACCGGCCTCGGGTGCAACAACTTCGGGCGGGCCGGCACCGCCACCGAGACGATCGAGGGCACACGCGAGGTGATCTCCGCGGCGATCGCGAACGGCGTCACGCTGTTCGACACCGCGGACATGTACGGCGCCGTGGCCGGAACCAGTGAGACGCTCATGGGGGAGGCCCTCCAGGGGCGACGCGACAGCGTCGTGCTCGCGACCAAGTTCGGTCACGAACGCGACATGGGGTACGCGTTCCCCGCAGCCCGAGGATCCCGACGCTACGTGCGGCGCGCGGTCGAGGAGTCGCTGCGGCGACTTCAGACGGACTGGATCGATCTGTACCAGCTGCACCTCCCCGACCCCGAGACGCCGATCGCCGAGACCACCGATGCGCTCGACGAGCTGGTCCGCGAAGGGAAGATCCGGTACTACGGACACTCCAACTTCACCGGTTGGCAGATCGCCGAAGCCGAGTTCACGTCCACCGCCCGCTCGAGCGGTCGTTTCGTCTCGGCGCAGAACCACTACTCGCTTCTCGCCCGCGCGGCCGAGCGCGAGGTGCTCCCGGCAGTCGAACGCTACGGTCTGGGCTTCTTCCCCTTCTTCCCGCTCCACAACGGCTTGCTGACCGGCAAGTTCACCCGCGATGGCGGACCGGAGACCAGCCGGATCATGTCGTCCCGGCGTCACGTGTGGGAGAACGCGCCGTGGGATGCCCTCGACGCCCTCCGCGACTTCTGCGAGGAGCGCGGGATCACGATGGTCGAGGCCACGTTCGGGTGGTTGCTTTCCCGTCCCGCGGTGTCCAGCGTGATCGCAGGGGCGACGTCGGCCGCGCAGGTCGAGTCGAACGCGCGAGCCGGGGACGCGTGGCGACCGGACGCCGAAGAACTCGCGGCCATCGACGCGCTGTTCCCGCTGCCGACCGACCCCGGGGCGCAGGTGTGAGCGGGTTCGACGATTCGACTACGATGTGTGAGTACCTCGCGGCCGTCCGATCCGTCGCGGGACCATCGGAGGCAGCACGTGGCTGAGACGACAACGACGACGCGTAGCGTCACGGTCGCGCAGCGCCCGCTGCTCCTGTCGTGGGCGGGGACGACCGATCAAGGTCGTCGCCGCGACACCAATCAGGATGCCTTCCTCGCGGAGTATCCGCTCTTCATCGTCGCGGATGGCATGGGCGGTCACGCCGGAGGCGAGATCGCAAGTCAGAGCACCGTGCAGCGGTTGCAGGCCCTGGTCGACGACGGGTCGGTGGCAAGGCCGGCGATCGAGAAGGCGCTCGCGCTCGCGGTGGGGGATATCGCCGATCACCCCGAGACGACGGACGAGGGTACGGGAACGACCTTGACCGGCGTGTTCCTCGAAGAGCTGGATGGCGAGCCCCACTGGGTCTCCCTGAACATCGGCGACTCACGCGTGTACCTCCTGCGCGACGACCGCCTCGTGCAGGTCACCACCGATCACTCGGTCGTCCAGGAGCTCATCACGGCGGGGAAGCTGAGTCCGGAGGAAGCGGAAGGGCACCCCTACAGCAACGTGATCACACGGGCAGTCGGGGCGAGTGAGCTGACGCCGCCGGACTACCTGACGATCGAGGTCCGCGCCGGCGATCGGTTCGTGATCTGTTCCGATGGTCTCACCAAGGAGCTCACCGACTACGGTATCCAGCACTTCCTCCGCGAGAACCCCGAACCGGGACCGGCCGTCGACGCGATGCTCGCCGCGGCTCTCGAGAACGGTGGCCGAGACAACGTCACCGTCATCATCGTGCAGGTGACGGATCCTGCAGACTCTTCCTCCACATCGGACGAGAACGGCGAATAGCGCCGATCATCTGTGAGCGGAGACCCTCCGCTCATCCCCATGCCGTCGAATGGAGGCATGGATCCCCTCCCGATCGTGCTGCCTGCCACACCGGTCCCGCCCCGACGCGCCCCTCTCCCTTTCCTCGCGGCCGGTATGCCCGTCGTCGCCGGCCTCGTGCTCTGGCTGATCACCGGCTCGCTCTTCTCCCTCTGCTTCGCCGCGCTCGGACCGGTGATGATGGTGGCCTCGCTCCTCGATTCCGCGCGCGGTCGTCGCAGAGAGCAGCGACGCATCCTCGACGAGGACGAGCGGTCGTGGACGATGGCGGAGGAACAGCTCACCTCGTTGCATCGGGAGGAGCGTCGGCGCCGCTGGGGTCAGCATCCCGACGCGGCCACCTGCGCGCAGGAACCGCCGCTGCGCGGTGTCGAGCCGCCCGGGGCAATGACGCCGGTGGTGGTCGGCTCCGGCGCTGTCGCCAGCATCATCCGGACGACCGGTGGCGACGGCGAGCGGGCGCGTGAACTTCAGGAACGCGCGCGTGTGCTCGACTCCGCACCCATCCTCCTCCCCCTGGGAGCGGGCATCTGCGTGCGAGGCCCGCAGCCTCTCACCCTTGCAGTGGCGCGTGCGCTGGTGCTCCAGCTCTGTCTGCGCTTCGCGCCCGGACAGCTGAAGCTCGTCGGCGAGGGTTTCCCCGACGGAGACTATTCCGGGCTACCGCACGCGTCGTCGCTCCGGCGAGGATTCCGTCTCGGCGTCGGATCCGCGTCGATGCGGGAGTCCGAGGCGGACGCGACGATCTGGCTGGCGGGGCCAGGGGAGGAGGTACCCGACGGGATCCTCACCGTTCTGGATCTGCAGGAACCGCGGGAGGCCACTCTTCGAACTCCGGAGGGCGTCGTCACGATCGCCGCGGAGGGGATCTCCCGCCAGCAGTTCGAGACGATCACCGCCCGTCGAGCCGCCTTCGAGGACGAAACGGATGCCGTCCCGGAGGCGGTGGAGTTCGCTCAGCTCGTGCAGACGCCCGCCGGATCAGGGCTGAGGGCGGTCATCGGGCGGGGAGCCGGTGCGGATGGAGAAGTCGACATCGTCGAAGACGGACCGCACGCCATCGTCACCGGCACCACGGGAACCGGCAAGAGCGAGCTTCTGGTGACCTGGGTGACCGCGATATCCGCGGTTTATGGCCCTGAGCGTGTGAACTTCGTGCTGGCCGACTTCAAGGGTGGGACGGCGTTCGAATCACTCCGGGAGCTTGCCCAGGTGACAGCGGTCATGACGGATCTCGATGAGGCGGGAGCGCGACGCGGCGTACAGAGCCTGCGCGCCGAATTGCGTCGTCGGGAAGCCGTTCTCGCCGCTGCCGGTGCTCGCGACATCGCCGACGTCGAGATTCCGCGACTGCTGATCGTCGTGGACGAGTTCGCCGCCCTCCTGCAGGACCATCCCGATCTCGGCACCGTGTTCACCGACATCGCTGCGCGAGGCCGCGCGCTGGGAATGCATCTGATCCTCGGCACCCAACGCGCCTCGGGGGTGGTGAGGGACTCCCTCGCCGCGAACTGCCCGTTGCGGCTCAGCCTGCGGGTCAGCGATCCGTCCGACAGCCGCGCGATAATCGGGACCGCGGCCGCGGCGGAGATCCCCGGCGGAGCGAGTGCCCGAGGCCTCTGCCTCGTGCGCCGTCCGCAGGACGACGATGCTGAACCCGTTCGCGTCGCGTTGACTCGCGAAGACGACCTGAGCGAAGTGGCGAAGCGTTGGGCGCACCTGCCCAGCCCCGCGAGTCCGTGGTTGCTTCCGTTGGCCGAAGTGATCCCGCTGCCGGAAGATGCGAGGCGGACCGGGAGCGCGGAGACCCCCTGGGGGATCGCCGACGTCCCCGAGTCGCAGACGCAGCCGCGGCTCGGCATCCGTGTGGGCCAGGATCGCGGAATCGCCGTGATCGGCGCTCCCGGGTCGGGGCGCACCGCCGCTCTCCGCGTGCTCGCCGCACAGGTACCGGAGGCGCTCTGGATCCCCTCCGACCCGGAGCGGATGTGGGATGTGGTGCAGTCGCTGGTCGAGGGGCGGACCCGGATGCCCGCCCTCGTGCTCTGCGACGACCTCGACGCCCGTGTCGCGGAGCTCCCGCCCGAGTATGCGCAGACGTTGGTGCAGCGGTGGGAGCAGATCCTGCGCGGCGCGACCGGGAGCAGCGTGGTGATCAGTGCGACGCGGGCGAGCGGCGCTGTCGGGCGGGTGCTCGACGCGCTGCCTCGACGAGCGCTGCTGCGCGCCGCGAGCAGGGTCGATCACGTCGCCGCCGGCGGTGAGAGCGCGACGTTCGACGAGCGGCGTCCACCCGGCCGTGCTCGTCTCGACGGACACGAGACGCAGTTCTTCTGGACGCCCGACGGAGGTGTGAGTGACGGGCGAGCAGGGATGGGCGGCGGGGAGTCGGAGCCCAGGGAGCGGGAGCGCTGGGAGCCGGGCGCGGAGATCCACGCCATCGTCACGGCCGGGGCCGCATCGCTCGTTTCCGCAATCCAGAAGGCGTACCCCTCGGCGCGGGTGAGCGCGATCGGATCCGGCGCAGGTGTGGGTGCCGGTGCCGGTCGAGGCGTCATGCAGACCGTAGGCGGAGGGCAGGGGCCGGTCGTTCTTCTCGGCGATGCCGATGCCTGGCAGCGCGAGTGGTCGCTCTGGCAGCGCGTCCGGGCCGAAGGCGAGGTGCTCATCCGCGTGGAGCGGCCATCTGATCTCCGGCAGTTGGTCGGGCACCGTGACTTGCCGCCGTTCGCGCGGGTTCATGCCGGACGGGTGTGGGCGGTGCGCGGCGCAGAGACGCCGCGGCGACTCGTGGTGCCCGCGCTCCTCGGCGAGCAAGAGGCGTGGACACCCGCGCCCGGGTCCGCAGCGAGTGTTGGCGCGCAGCAGCCGTCGGAGCAGCCCCCCACGCGGAGGAGCCTGCGGGAACGCCGGGAGTGAGCCGTCAGATACCGGGGGAGACGTGAACCCGACCGACCGGCTTGCCGCCACCGAGCACGTCGAGCGAGAGCGCATCGCCGAGGTCGGCGACGTCACGATCGGCGAGTGCTCCGACTCGTGCGAGCAGCGTCGCAGCCACGATGGTCGACGCCCGCGCTCCGCCGTCCAGCATCTTCAGGGCGACGGTCGTGCCGTCGGGCGCCACCATCACCATGACTCCCTCGGCGCCTCCCTTCGCGAAGACTCCGAGCTTCTCGATGGCGACGGTGTCGGGACGCCCGGGACCCTCGATGGTCCAGGGGTGCTCGCGAACGGCGCGCACCAAAGAACCGGCGACCCGATGAAGGGCGAACGGCGAGCGATCCGACGCCGTGCCGATCCGGTGGATCGCGCGAGCGAGGCCCGTCAGCGTCATCGCGTAGACCGGCGCGCCGCAGCCATCGATCGACGTGTGGGAGATCTTCTCGCCGGTAAGACGCTCAATCACCTCGCGGATGTGCGCTTGCAGGGGGTGGCTCTCCTCCAGATACCCTTCGGTGGGCCAGCCGGTGGCGATGCACGCACGCAGCATGGCAGCGTGCTTGCCCGAGCAGTTCATCCGCACGCTCGCCTGCTGGCCGTGCTCGCGCACCATCTCATCGCGGGTCGCCTGGTCGCTCGGCCAGGCCGGCGGGCAGGCGAGGGCGTCCTCGTTCAGGCCACCGGCCGTCAGCATCTCCCGCACCGCGGCGGCGTGCCGATCGGTACCGACGTGACTCGCCGTCGACAGGGCGAGGTGCTCGCCCTCGAGCGCGGCTCCTGCCGTGATGCAGGCCACTGCCTGCAGAGGCTTCATGCTGGAGCGCGGCAGGATGAGCGCATCCGCGTTGCCGAGGCGGGCGACCACCTCTCCGTCGGAGGAGAGCACCACCGCCGCTCCCGCGTGTCGCGACTCGACGAAGCCGCTCCGCTCGACGACGGCGAGTTCGACGGAATCCTGAACGGTGAGAGTCTCCAGCACCCGTCCAGACTATCCCCGTCTCCCGACGAGCCGCCGAAGCGGGCGCGGCACCGGGAGTGTCGGCGACCGGTGGCACACTGGGGGGATGGCAGAGCACGCACCGCGCATCCTCGGAGAGCACCGCTATGCGCTCACGAGCGTCTGGGCCGGTAACACCGGGACCGGCACGAGCGGCTACCGCGACTATCGGCGCGACGTCGAGATCTCCGTGGAGGGCAAGCCGATGCTCCTCGCATCCGCCGACAAGCCTTTCCGCGGCGACCCCTCGCGGTGGAACCCCGAGGATCTGCTCGTGGCATCACTGTCGGAATGCCACCTGCTGTCGTACCTGCATGCGTGCGTCACCGCAGGTGTGGTCGTCGTCTCCTATCGCGACGACGCGACCGGCACGATGCGCGAAGACGGCACGGGCGGCGGATCGTTCACCGAGGTCACACTGCGCCCGCAGGTCGTCGTCGCCGACGCGTCGATGATCGAGGCGGCGAAGCGCGCACATGTGCAGGCGAACGAATGGTGCTTCATCGCGAACTCGATGAACTTCCCCGTGCGGCACGAGGCCACGGTGACCGCGCTCGGCTGAGCGCTCGCTGACGCCTCAGCGGCGCTCGTGCGGCAGCGCCTGCTTGATCTTCTCGATCGCTCCCTGCGCGGGTGCTTCGTTGTACGCTCCGGCGAGCTCTTGGCCCGAGAGCGCATGGATCGCGGCCATGATCTCGTCGGTCGCGAGACGACGCGCTCGACCACTCGTCGCCGGTCCGTGCGGGGCGAGATCGAGGGGCTCGCCGAAACGCACCGTGATGCGCTGCTTGGTCGTGGGGATCTTCGCTCCGACGGGCATCACCTTGTCGGTTCCGATGAGGCCGACAGGCACCACGGGCGCTCCCGTCTGGAGCGCCAGGAACGCCACGCCGGTGCGGCCCTTGTACAGCCGACCGTCGGTGGAACGGGTGCCCTCCGGATAGAGGGCGACGGCGAGTCCCTCGTCGAGCAGCTGACGCTGCAGGTCGAGGGCATCCAGCGCCGCTTGTCCGGCGCCGCGGCGTACCGGTATGGCTCCGATGGATTCGAAGAAGGTCTTGCTGAGCCAACCCTTGGCGCCCGTGCCCTCGAAGTAGCTGGATTTCGCGAGGAAATGCACCGGTCGGGGAGCAGCCACCGGGATCGCGATGGAATCGATGAACGACAGGTGGTTGCTGGCGAAGATCACGGCCCCGGTGCGCGGGACGTTCTCCTTGCCCTCGACGCGCGGACGATAGATCAGCCGGGCGAGCGGGCTGATGATGCTGCGCCCCAGTGCGTAGGCGAATCCGGCGTGACGAGGCTCCGCCGACTTCGAGGTCTCTGCGGTCTCTGCGGGGGACGATTCCGGGTCCACGGACGGCTCAGAGGTCATCAGAGAAGGCTACTCCGAGATCCATGCCGGCACCGGAATGAAGCGGTTGTGTCGCCTCTCCCAGCGCGGGCCAAGCGAAATGCGAGAGGATGGAGCGTCCCGCCCGCGATCTCGAAGGCTCAACTGTGCGCAAGCGTCCGCTCCTCGTCCTGTCCACCGTCGCCGCGGCGACCCTTCTGCTCGCAGGCTGCTCCGGCGGCGCGCAGCCGGAGAGCTCGGCCACTCCGGAGGAGACCGCAGCGGCGACGTCGTGCCTCGCCGACCTCCCATCCGGTGCCGGCTCCGACGCCGTCACGGTCGAGGGAACGGACGCCGAGGCGAAGGTCACGGTCCCCGCAGGCACCGAGATCACCGAACCCGAGCGTTCGGTGATCACCGAGGGCGACGGAGACGAGGTGCTTCCGGGCGACCTCGTCTCGCTGCGCTATCAGCTCGTCGACGCGACGACCAACGAGGTCCTGAGCAGCTCGGAACGCGGCCCGGACGGCATCCTCTCCGCCCTGCTCGCGTCGCAGCAGCAGCAGATCTCCGACCCCACGCAGTCGACCGTCTTCACGGTCGCCGCGGAGTGCCTTCCCCTCGGATCGAGCGTCGTACTCACCCTCCCGGCCTCGCAGGAGGGGCTGAACCCGAGCGTTCTCTACGTCCAGACCATCGAGAAGCTCCCGACAACCGCATCGGGTACCGACGTCGAGCCCGAAGCGGGGATGCCCGCCGTCGAGCTCGACGCGGACGGCGCTCCCACGATCACGCTCCCGGACGGCGATGCTCCGGCCGAGACGAAGGTCGCAGTCCTGAAGCAGGGCGACGGCGCGACGGTCGCCGAGGGCGATCTGGTCACCGTGCAGTACCGCGGCATCAAGTGGTCGGACGGGGAGGAGTTCGACTCCAGCTGGAGCCGCGGAGCGGCCCCGGCTCAGTTCCCCACGACGGGTGTCGTGACCGGCTTCAAGAAGGCGCTCGAAGGACAGAAGGTCGGATCGCAGGTCATCGTGACGATGCCGCCGTCCGAGGCGTACGGCGCGAGCGAGGGCAACGAGCTCCAGAACGAGAGCCTCGTGTTCGTCGTGGACATCCTCGCGACCACCCCGCCGGAGCAGGTCCAGCAGTAAGCAGGGGAGCCGAGGGCGTGTCATAGGCTGACGACATGCAGCGCATCATCGTCCTCGGCTCCACCGGTTCCATCGGCACGCAGGCGCTCGACGTCATCCGCGCCAACCCCCGCCGTTTCGAGCTGGTCGGTCTCGCCGCAGGCTCGAACGCAGAGCTGCTGGGAGAGCAGTCGGAGAGCTTTCGTGTCGAGAGCACCGCTCTGGGGGCCGCCGAGGCCGAGCAACTCGTGCGGGATGTCGACGCCGATGTGGTGTTGAACGCGATCACGGGATCGATCGGCCTCGGCTCGACACTCGCCGCCCTGAAGGCCGGCCGCACGCTCGCCCTGGCGAACAAGGAGTCCCTCATCGTGGGCGGTGAGCTGGTGCTCGCCGCGGCACAGCCCGGGCAGATCGTGCCGGTCGACTCCGAGCACTCGGCGATCGCGCAGGCACTCCGCGCCGGAACGCACGCCGAGGTGCGTCGACTCGTCGTCACGGCATCCGGGGGTCCCTTCCGCGGACGCAGCCGACAGGATCTCGCCGGAGTCACGCCGGCCGAAGCCCTGGCCCACCCGACCTGGGATATGGGGCGTATGGTCACCACCAACTCCGCCACTCTCGTCAACAAGGGCCTCGAGGTCATCGAGGCGCACCTGCTCTTCGACATCGCCTACGACGACATCGATGTCGTGGTGCACCCGCAGTCGATCGTGCACTCGATGGTCGAGTTCGTCGACGGCTCGACCATCGCCCAGGCATCGCCGCCCGACATGCGCCTGCCGATCTCTCTGGGACTTGACTGGCCGAACCGCGTCGGCGGGGTGGGCCGCCCTCTCGATTGGACGACGGCGTCCTCCTGGACGTTCGAGCCCCTCGACGAGGAGGCATTCCCTTCCGTCGCGCTCGCCAAGACCGTCGGCCGTGCGGGAGCGACGTTCCCCGCCGTCTACAACGCTGCGAACGAGCAGGCGGTCGACGCCTTCCACGAAGGGCGACTGCCGTTCCTGGGAATCGTCGACACGATTGCCCGCGTCGTCGATGCGCACGAGCCGCCCGAACACCTCACGGTGGAGTCGCTCGCCGCCGCCGAGCTCTGGGCCCGACAGAAGGCGGACCGGCTGATCGCCGCTGCCTGAGCCTCAGTCCTCGTCGGGGTACGGCACGGGCCAGCGCGAGTCCGGCACCGGCCACCCCGCCGCGCGCAGGGCGCGGCGGGCGAGCTCCCTGGCCGAGTACGGCGTACGCACCCCGCGGATGTCGCGGTAGTCCTGGTGCCCGGGACCCGCCCAGAGGATCGCATCTCCGTCCCCGACGAGCGAGACGGCGGCGATGATCGCCGTCTCGGGCGGCGAGTACTCGTGGATCTCGGCATCCGGGCGCGCCTTCCGCGCACCCGCCACCAGTGTCGCCCGAATCGACTCGGGATCCTCGAAGCGGGGGTGGTGATCGGTCACGACGAGGATGTCGCTGCCCTGCACGGCCGTGCGGGCCATGTCGTATCGCTTGCTGGCGTCGCGGTCGCCATCGGCGCCGAAGAGCATCACGACGCGCCCCGGGGTCACGCGGCGAACGGCGGCGAGCGTCTTCTCGAAAGCATCGGGGGAGTGGCCGAAGTCGACGAACACGGCGGGGCCGCGTTCGCCCGACACGAGCTGCGTGCGCCCGGGCAGGTACGCGCGGATGCCGCCGTCGCGCTCGAGGGCCGCGGCGATCCGCTCCCAGGCGTAGCCGCCCTCGAGGAGCATGACGATCGCCAGTGCGGCATTCGCGGCCATGTGCGGACCGATCACCGGGACCGTCGTCGTCAGGGTTCCCGCAGGGCCGGCCAGGGTGAACGTGGTGCCGGCGGCGCGCTCGTCATCGATCGTGACGACCCAGTCCGCTTTCGCTGCGGCCTCCGGGTCGGCGGCGATCAGCGGAGTGCCCACCGTCACGACGGGGATCTCGGCGCGCTCGACGACGATCGCGCCGGAGGGGGAGTCGAGGCAGATGACGCCGCGCTTCGACCGGTCGGGGCGGAAGAGCGGGAGCTTCGCCTCGAAGTACTCCTCCATGTCGGCGTAGTCGTCGAGGTGGTCGTGGCTGAGGTTGGTGAAGCCGGCCACGTCGAAGTGGATGCCGTCGACGCGATGGCGCGAGAGCGCCTGGGCACTCACCTCCACGGCCACGGCCTCGACCTCGCGCTCGCGCATGAGGGCGAGGAGGGCGTGGAACTCGGATGCTTCGGGCGTCGTCAGTCGCGAGACGATGACTTCGCCCGCGATGTGACGTTCGGCGGTCGAGGAGAGTCCGGTGACGACGTCGATCTGGTCGAGGATGCCGGCGAGCAGATGGGAGACGCTCGTCTTGCCGTTGGTCCCGGTGGTAGCGAAGAGCAGGGGGAGGGGATCGTCGGCCCCGGTGCCGTAGACCCAGGCGCTGAGGTCGCCCAGGACCGCCCGCGGATCGTCGACGATCAAAATCGGGAGGCCGACCGACTCGGCGATCGCGGCGCCATCGTCGTCGGTGATGATCGCGACCGCGCCCTTCTCGGCGGCCGCGGCCGAGAACTCAGCGCCGTGGCGGTTCACGCCCCGGATCGCGACGAAGGCCTCTCCCGCGCGGAGGTCGGCGGTCGCGAGGGTGATGCCGCTGACGGCCACCCCCTCCAGCTCGCCGCGCGTGTCGCGCGCGAATCGGGAGGCGAGTTCGGACAGCTGACGCCGGGGCGGGTTCGCGGGGCGGAGCACGGGAGGCAGGCTCGGTTGTTGTTCAATCGACATGTCTCTTCCATGATCTCACGTGCCGGGCGGATTCCTAGGCTCCAGGCAGTAGCGTTGGCGCGTGGAAACCCTGCTCTATGTGGGTGGCATCCTGTTCATGCTGGTTGGGCTCGCGCTCTCGATCGGCCTGCACGAGATCGGTCACCTCCTGCCCGCGAAGCTCTTCGGCGTGCGCGTCGGCCAGTACATGATCGGCTTCGGGCCGCGCATCTGGTCGCGCCGGATCGGCGAGACGGAGTACGGGTTCAAGCTGCTGCCGATCGGTGGTTTCATCTCGATGTCGGGCATGTACCCGGCCTCGAAGAACTCCCGTGCGGCCACAGGCATGTTCCGGTCGCTCGTCCAGGACGCACGCGCCGCGAACGACGAGACGATCGCGGTGGGCGAAGAGGACCGTGTCTTCTACAAGCTCCCGGTCTGGAAGCGAGTGATCGTCATGCTCGGCGGACCGTTCATGAACCTCGTCCTGGCGCTGCTCATCTTCACCGTTCTCGCCTCGGGGATCGGACTGCAGCAGGGCACCACGACGATCGCCTCGGTGACGGAGTGCGTGCTGCCGGCCGGCTCGTCGCAGACCGAGTGCACGGACGCCGACCCGGCATCACCGGCGGCCGAAGCCGGGATCCTCCCCAATGACATCCTCGTCTCGATCGACGGCACCCCGGTGTCGACCTTCGCCGAGGCCACGGCGATCGTGCAGGCGGCGCCGGGCGAGACGCTCGACGTGGTGGTCCGGCGCGACGGCGCTGATCAGAACCTCGAGATCACGCCGATCACCGCCGAGCGCACGCTGACGGATGCCAGCGGTCGGCCGATCCTCGACGACGCCGGGGATCCGGTGGTGAAAAAGGTCGGCTACGTCGGGATGTTCGCGCAGATGGGCTACGTCCCGCAGCCGCTGTCGGTCGGACCCCAGATGGCGGTCGAGAACGTGGGCCGTGTCGCGAATCTGATCGCGACACTGCCCGTGCGCCTCTGGGACGTCGGCGTCTCCCTGTTCACCGGTAGTGAACGTGATCCGAACGGCCCGCTCAGCGTCGTCGGTGTCGGGCGGCTCGCCGGAGAGGTCGCCGCGACCGATGCGCCGGTGCTCAACCGTTTCGCCGTGCTGCTGAACCTGCTCGGCTCGTTGAACATCGCTCTCTTCGTCTTCAACCTGATCCCGCTGCTGCCGCTCGACGGCGGTCACATCGTCGTCGCGCTGTGGGAAGGGATCAAGCGCGCATGGGCGCGCCTGTTCCGCCGCCCGCCGCCCGCACCGGTCGATGCCACGAAGCTGGTGCCGCTCACCGTCGTCGTCGCGGTGCTGCTGATCGGGATGGGCGCACTTCTGCTCCTCGCCGACGTATTCAACCCGGTGAACTTCCTGCAGTAGGGCCGCTCAGCGGAGGGCGTGGGAGACGAGCCGTTCCAGGGTGCGGATGCCGTCGCGCGACAGGATCGACTCGAGGTGACCCTGGACCGATGCGTAGCGCCGACCGCGCAGCGCATAGACGTCGCCGCTGGAGGGATCGGCCGAGACCTCGGCGTCGCCGGCGACGGTCGTGCCGGGGGAGACCCGCGCGGTGAACGTGTTGTAGAAGCCGATCGATGCCTCCTCGCCGAAGACGGGGACCGACTTCTGCAGACCCTGGTGCGGCGCATCCAGCGGGGTCAGGGCGATCCCGAGCGAATCGGCGAGGATCTGGTGGCTGAGACAGACCGCGAGGAGCGGTGTTCCCGCGGAGCGGCGACGCGTGACGACATCGCGCATCCGCGCGATGCGCGGGCTCTCGGTATCGCGGGGATCTCCCGGGCCGGGACCCGCGACGACGAGGTCGACGGCATCGACATCGTCGTCGTGCACGTCGCTCCACGCGGCGATCCGCACATCGAGCCCGAGATGCCGCAGCTGATGCGCCAGCATGGTGGTGAAGCGGTCCTCCGCATCGACGACGAGTGCGGTGCGCCCGGCGAACGGACCCGAATCGTCATCGCCCTGCGGGTTCAGCCAGAAATCCGCCAGGCGCGCATTGCGCGACGAGAGCAGTGCCGCGACAGTGGGGTCGTCGGCGAGCGTCAGCGGGGCGCCCGGGGCATCCGCATCGCTGCGCATCTCGGCCGCTCGGTCCCGATCGATCGCCCCGATGGCGCCGAGCACGCCGGCGGCCTTCCCGTGGGTCTCGCTGACCTCGCCGTGCGGGTCGGAATGGCGCACGAGTGTCGCTCCCACCGGCACGCGCAGCTCTCCGTCCTTCAGATAGACGGTGCGGATGAGGATCGGGGCATCGAGATCATGACCGCCGTCGTCGTTCGGGGTGAAGAGCGCCGCGACACCGGAATAGTAGCCGCGCGGTTCGCGCTCGTGCCGTCGGATCACCGCGCAGGCGTTCTGCATGGGGGAACCGGTGACGGTCGGGGCGAACATCGTCTCGCGGAGGATGTCGCGCGGATCGAGTCGGCTCCGGCCGCGCAGCATGTACTCGGTGTGCGTCAGCCGCGACATCTCCTTGAGGTGCGGGCCGGTGATGCGTCCGCCGTCCGAGCAGACCGCGCTCATCATCTTGAGCTCTTCGTCGACGACCATGAAGAGCTCCTCGGTCTCCTTCGTCGACGACAGGAAGTCGACCAGCGTCTCCTTGGTCGCTCCTCCCGCGGGGTGGCGGAACGTGCCCGAGATCGGGTTCATCGTGACGATCCCTTCGCGCGCGACGACGTGAGCCTCGGGGCTGGCGCCGACGGCGATGTGGCCGGGCGTGACGACGGCGAACGTCCAGTAGGCACCGCGCTCGTGCGTGAGCAGTGCACGGAACCAGGTGAGGGCCGCCGTGCGCTCGTCGACATCGAAGTGAGCGATGAAGTCGCGTCGGATGACGAAGTTCGCGCCCTCGCCATGGCCGATCTCGTCCGCGATGACGCGTTCGACGATCGCCGCGTACTCGTCGTCGGGGATATCGAATCCGTCATCGTGCAGGGGGATCCGTGCGCCGGGCAGCGCGGTGAGGAGCTCAGGCGTCGGCAGGTGCAGATGCTCGTCGACGACGATGCAGCGCAGCGGCGCCCCGTCGTCCTGTGAGACGAAACCCCGCTCGCGCACCTGGCGGTACGGGACGAGCGCGAACACCTCGCGCGGGGCGCCGTCGACGGTCAGCGGGATGTCGGCGAGCAGATCGACGTCGACCACCTCACCGCTGAGCAGCTCGACGGTGTCGGATCCGTCGCGCGCGATCAGCACGAAGGAGGAACGTGGATCGGCCGTGAGCTCGGCGAGTCGTGAGAGGGTCATCGATGTCTCCTGTGCAGGGCTCCGGCTCGGCGCAACGAAAAGACCGCCCCGGAGGCGGTCTGGATTCGTGGGAACGCGAACACACCGCCTAGGAGGCGGGCCACCAGGTGAAGTTCGCGAGCATGGGGCGAAACTACCACACCGGGGGTGCGTCTTCCGGGCGCGTGACGCTCGGTCCCCCGGCTCCGCTTCCAGCCTGCGCCCATCCTGGCGGCGTAGTCTGGAGCAGTGCCAGCAGTGAACCTCGGAATGCCGAAGATCCCCGAAGTCCTCGCCCCGCGCCGCAAGTCCCGGCAGATCAAAGTGGGCAAGGTGCTCGTGGGTGGGGACGCTCCCGTCACCGTTCAGTCGATGACGACGACGAAGACGACCGATATCAACGGGACCCTCCAGCAGATCGCCGAGCTCACGGCGTCGGGCTGCGAGATCGTGCGCGTGGCGGTTCCCCACCAGGACGACGCTGACGCGCTCAAGATCATCGCGATGAAGAGCCAGATCCCCGTGATCGCCGACATCCACTTCCAGCCGCGCTACATCTACACGGCGATCGACGCCGGGTGCGGGGCCGTGCGGGTGAACCCCGGGAACATCCGCGAGTTCGACGGCAACGTCGGCAAGATCGCCGAGGCGGCGAAGGCCGCAGGCGTCTCCCTGCGCATCGGCGTGAACGCCGGTTCGCTCGATCGGCGCATCCTCGCCAAGTACGGCAAAGCCACCGCCGAAGCGCTCGTCGAGAGCGCGGTCTGGGAGGCGTCGCTGTTCGAGGAGCACGACTTCCACGACTTCAAGATCTCCGTCAAGCACAATGACCCGATCGTGATGGTGAAGGCGTATCGTCAGCTCGCCGAGCGCGGCGACTGGCCGCTCCACCTCGGCGTGACCGAGGCGGGACCGGCGTTCCAGGGCACGATCAAGAGCGCCACCGCGTTCGGCATCCTCCTCGGCGAGGGGATCGGCGACACGATCCGCGTCTCGCTCTCCGCCCCGCCGGCCGAAGAGGTCAAGGTCGGGCATCAGATCCTGCAATCGCTGAACCTGCGCGAGCGCAAGCTCGAGATCGTCTCCTGCCCCTCGTGCGGCCGTGCGCAGGTCGACGTCTACACGCTTGCCGAGAACGTCACCGAGGGCCTCAAGGACATGACGGTGCCGCTGCGCGTGGCCGTCATGGGCTGTGTCGTCAACGGGCCGGGCGAGGCGCGCGAAGCCGACCTCGGAGTCGCCTCGGGCAACGGCAAGGGTCAGATCTTCGTCAAGGGTGAGGTCATCAAGACCGTGCCCGAAGCAGACATCGTCGCGACGCTGATCGAGGAGGCGAACCGGATCGCCGCCGAGATGGGCCCCGAGGCCCCGCTCGGGACCGCGCAGGTCGTCACCGTCTGACCCGGCAGGGAGAAGCAATGTCGTCGACAGTCGTGTCGTTCGCCGACGGTTCCGTCCGGGGCGAGAGCGTCATCGCCCGCATCGATCGGGCCGACGCTGGCGCCGTCGTGGTCGTCGTCGCGGAGACGCCTTTCCACCCGGTCGATCACACCTGGCCCGATCAGCCGGGCGACAAGGGAACGATCGTCGTGGGCGAGGAGCGCGCGGCGGTCGCGGAGGCGGTCATGGCGGCTGTCAGCGACGACGGAGTCTTCGCCGTCGGCTCGGCGATTCCCGAGCGACGCGGGGCCGAGGGGTGGACCTGGTTGGTCGCCCATCGCCTCGACGGCTCGGCTCCTGCGGGATTCGCGGAAGGCGAGGTGGCCCGACTCGTGGTCGATGAGCGGCACCGAGCGGGGCTCAGCCGCGGTCATACGGCGTGCCACCTCGCGTCGCTCGCGCTCGACCTGGCCGTCGCTGATCTGTGGCGCAAGGATCCCGGGGCCGATGCTCTCGGTACCCCCGACTTCGAGGGGCGGGCGAACCAGTCCAGTCGTATCCACGAGGACGGGAGCATCGACGAGTATCGCCTGGGCAAGAGCCTGCGGCGCGCGGGCTTCGACTCCGAGACCTTCGCAGCGACGCTCGGCGAGCGGGAGGCATCGATCAACGCGCAGCTGAGCGCGTGGGTGACGGCGGCCGCGCGCAGCCGGATCGTCGCCGAGGGTCCGACGATCGTCGACCGGCGCCGGTGGCACTGCGAGCTCCCGGAGGGGGAGGCGGTGATCCTCTGCGGCGGCACGCACGTGGATTCGCTGGCGGCGTTCGGGGAGATCCGGGTGTCGCTCGATCTGAGCGATCCGCAGCTGCTCGTGATGACGACGACCGTCGTCCCCGCGGCCTGACGGACTGTCAGTCCAGGGAGAACTCGATCTCGCCGGCACCGATGTCCGCACGCGCGATGCGCAGGCGGACGACGTCGCCCGGGCGTGCGTCGACCGGAACGGGTGCGGATGCCGTCACGACGGGGTCCGCCAGCTGGACTCGCGCGCGCTCCCCGCGCAGCTCGATGATCGTCGCCTCGACGTGCGCGCCTATCAGCGGGGTGACGAGCGCGGCCTCGACGGCGTTCACGGTGGCAGCGTCGAGTCGGGAGGCACGCTGCGACGACTCCTGCATCAGACCGGGCAGGTCGGCCAGCGAGTCCCGCGCCCAGGAGGGGAGTGCTTCGCCGCGCGACACGGCGAGGCAGATCGTCAGCGTCCACCGGTCGACGAGTCGGCGCAGCGGCGCGGTCGCATGGGAATACGGCGCGGCGATCGCGGCCTGCACGGTGTCGGTCGGCGTCGACCCGTCGAAGGTCACGTAGCCGGCACCTCGGAACAGCGTCGCGGCCGCCTGCAGCACGGGAAGAGTGAGAGGGTCGGTGCGATCCAGGTCGCGGAGGAAGTCGCCGTAGTCGCCGGTGATCCAGGGGCGTCCGAGCGCGGCCGTCTGTCGGCGGAACGTGTCGAACGCCGCGTCGTCGGGGCGGGGCATCGTGCGCAGGATCCCCACCCCCGCGCCGAGCATGAGCGAGGCGGCCGCCATGCCCGTCATGAGCGACAACTGTGCGTTCCACTCCTCGACCGGGAGCGGGCTGCGGCGGCGGATCGCGTATCCGCCGCCGTCGGTCCGGATGACCTCCTCGTCGGGCAGGTTCAGGCTGGCGCCGCCCCGGGCGCGCTCCTGAGCGATGCGCAGTCGGCCGATCTCGGGGAGGAGGGAGACGGGGCCGTCCTCCCCGCGGTCGACGGCTTCCTGTGCACCGGTGTAATCGAGCTGCAGCCGCGACCGGATCAGCGCCCGTTCGAGTGCGGTGTCGACGACGGTGCCCTCACCGTCGAGCCCGAAGGTCCACACGAGTGCGGGCCGATCGATGTCGGGGAGCAAGGAGGCGCGGTCCTCGCTCAGCACGGGCGGATGCAGCGGGATCGATCCGTCGGCGGCGTACAGCGTCTGGCCGCGGCGACGCGCTTCCCTATCGACGGCGCCTCCGGGGGAGACGAAACCGGGGACATCCGCGATCGCGTAGCGCACGGTGTATCCGCGGCCGTCGCGCTCGAGATGGAACGCCTGGTCGAGATCGCGGGAGCCGGGGGGATCCAGGGTCACGAACGGCAGATCGCGCAGGTCGAGCTCGGGCGGGGGCGAGGTGGAGGCGCGCGCCTCGTCGAGCACCTCGGGGGGAAAGTCGACCGGGGCGTCGAGATCTGCACGCAGTGCCGAGAGCGCGACGGCGAGCTCGGTCTGGGCGGCGGAGGAGTCGACATGGGAACGACGCTGCGGCATGCGTCCACACTAGGCGGATCCGCACGCGGAGGATCGTCACGGGTGATTCCCGGCGGCCCGATCGTCGGGGGTTCGCGTTAGCGTGGACGACATGACCACTTCAGCCAAGGCTCAGACCCTCGTCGACCTCTATGACGCCCCCGAGATCCTCCGCGTCGTGAACGTGTGGGATGTGGTGTCCGCGCGAGCGGTCGCCAAGCTCCCCGAGACCCAAGCGATCGCGACGGCCGGTCATGGCATCGCTGCGTCGTTCGGCTACGACGACGGCACGATCCCGCGCGACATCATGCTCGACATGGTCGGCCGGATCGCTGCGTCCGTCCACGTGCCGGTCACCGCCGACCTCGACGACGGCTACGACGACGCGGGGGAGACCACGCGTCTGGCCATCGCCGCCGGGGTCGTGGGCGCGAACGTCGAGGATCGCCTCAAGCCCCTCGACGAGTCGATCGCCGTCGTGGAAGCGATCGTCAAGGCGGCCGAGGCGGAGGGGGTGCCGTTCGCCCTCAACGCCCGCACCGACGCGTTCGTCCGCGCCGGCGGGCGTCCGGTCGAACAGAGCATCGCCGACGCGATCCAGCGCGGTCGCGCGTTCATCGATGCCGGCGCGACCTCGGTGTTCGTGCCCGGCATCCTCGACGCCCACGTCACGCGCCAGCTGGTCGAGGGCATCGGTGAGCGGAAGGTGAGCGTCATCGGGCTGCCGGGCGCGCTCAGCGCCGCCCAGTACGAGAAGCTCGGCGTCGCTCGCATCTCCTACGGCCCGCTCCCGCAGCGCGCCGCGCTGACCGCACTGCAGGAGCTCGCCGCCAGCCTCTACAAGGGCGGCGTCGTTCCCGATGGGCTCCCGGCGCTCAACTGAGTCATCCGCCGAAAGGCGACGGCCACGGGTCAGTAGACTTGGCCCGTGGTCACTCGTCTTTCGAACTTCTTCCTCCGTACTCTCCGTGAAGACCCTGCAGGCGCAGAGGTCGCGAGTCACAAGCTGCTGATCCGCGCCGGCTACATCCGGCCGCAGGCGGCGGGCATCTTCGCGTGGCTGCCACTGGGACTGCGCGTCAAGTCGAAGATCGAGACCGTCGTGCGCGAGGAGATGGCCGCCGCCGGCGCGCAGGAGGTGCACTTCCCGGCGCTCATGCCGCGCGAGGCGTACGAGGCGACGGGACGCTGGGACGAGTACGGCGATCTGCTCTTCCGTCTGAAGGACCGAAAGGGTGGCGACTATCTGCTCGCTCCCACCCATGAGGAGGCCTTCACGCAGCTCGTCAAGGATCTCTACTCCTCGTACAAGGATCTGCCTCTGACGATCTACCAGATCCAGGACAAGTACCGCGATGAGGCCCGCCCGCGCGCCGGTCTGCTGCGCGGACGCGAGTTCACGATGAAGGACGCCTACTCCTTCGATGCATCGGATGAGGGACTGGAGGCCAGCTACCAGGCTCAGCGCGATGCGTACGAGCGCATCTTCCAGCGCCTGGGGCTCGAGTACGTGATCGTCCAGGCGGATGCCGGGGCGATGGGCGGCTCGCGCAGCGAGGAGTTCCTGCACCCGACCCCGGTCGGTGAGGACACCTTCGTGCGCAGCGCCGGGGGATACGCCGCGAACGTCGAGGCGTTCACCACCGCCGTGCCCGACGCCGTCGCCTTCGACACCGATGCCGAGCCGATCGTCTTCGACTCGCCGGACACCCCGACGATCGACACACTCGTCGCGCATGCCAACGCGGTTCTCGACGGGGAGTACTCGGCCGCGGACACGCTCAAGAACGTCGTCCTCGCCCTCACGCACCTCGACGGCACCCGCGAACTCGTCGTCGTCGGGATCCCCGGAGACCGTGAGGTCGACGAGAAGCGCGCCGAGGTGGCCTTCGCCCCGGCCGCGGTCGAGACCGCCACGCCGGAGGACTTCACGAAGCACCCGCTGCTCGTCAGGGGATACATCGGCCCGTGGTCGACCACGGGAGCCGTGCTGGGGGAAGAATCCGCCACCGGGATCCGCTATTTTGTCGACCCGCGTGTCAGCGAGGGCACCAGCTGGATCACCGGGGCGAACATCGATCAGAAGCACGCGCACTCCGTGGTCGCCGGACGTGACTTCGTCGCCGACGGCATCGTGGAGATCGCCGACGTGCGCGCGGGCGACCCCGCCCCCGACGGCTCGGGACCCGTGGAACTCGCACGCGGCATGGAGATCGGGCACGTCTTCCAGCTCGGGCGCAAGTACGCCGAGGCGCTCGGTCTGAAGGTGCTCGACGTCAACGGCAAGCTCGTCACGGTCACGATGGGCTCGTACGGCATCGGCGTCACGCGCATCCTCGCGATCATCGCCGAGCTCAACAACGACGACAAGGGACTCATCTGGCCCGCGTCGGTCGCGCCGTTCGACGTGCAGGTGGTCGCCGCCGGCCGCGACCAGGCCGCGTTCGACGTCGCGGCAGAGCTCTCGTCCACTCTGGAGGGCATCGGGCTCGACGTTCTCTACGACGATCGGCCCAAGGTCTCGCCCGGTGTGAAGTTCGGCGATGCCGAGCTCGTGGGCGTGCCCAAGATCGTGATCGTCGGGCGCGGCGCGGCCGAGGGGCAGGTCGAGCTGTGGGATCGCGCCACGGGCGACCGCGATGCCGTGTCGATCGCCGAAGCCGTCGAACGCCTCTCCCGCTGACGATCGAACGAACGCCGCGTCCCGTCGGGGCGCGGCGTTCGCATTCCCGGTGTGGCACCTCGCGCCCGGTCACCGGGTCGTGACACGCTGGACGCATGATCGACGAACCGCTTCCCGACGCCCTGAGCGCCGAGATCAACGCCGTGCTCGACGATGCCGGAGTGCACGCCGACCGTCGGCTCGTGATGCGGATGCTGCGCACCGCGATCCTGCTGGGAGAGGACGGCACCGACCGCCTCGACCTCAAGATCGCGTCGGCGGCGCTCGCGGAGATGCGCGACGCGTTCCGGCTGTTCGCGCCGTACCGCGGCGTGCCCAAGGTCACGGTCTTCGGTTCCGCCCGCACGCGTACCGACGATCCTCTGTACCGGCAGGCCCGCGACGTCGCGGCGGCGCTGGCGACGGATGGGTGGATGGTCGTCACGGGGGCAGGGCCGGGGATCATGCAGGCCGCGGCGGAGGGAGCGGGGCCGGCCCTCTCCCTCGGTGTCTCGATCCGGCTTCCCTTCGAGGAGAAGCCCAACGGGATCGTGGCGTCCGGGCAGGACCACGTCGTGGCTATGAAGTACTTCTTCACCCGCAAGCTGATGCTCATCAAGGAGTCGCAGGGTTTCATCTGCCTGCCCGGCGGGTTCGGCACGCTCGACGAGATGTTCGAGCTCCTCACTCTCCAGCAGACCGGTAAGGCGGAGCCGATGCCGATCGTGCTCCTCGACGAGACCGGTGGGCGATTCTGGGAGGGGCTGCGCAGTTTCGTCGACGAGCACCTCGCGCCCGCGGGAGTGATCTCGGAAGGTGACTTCGATCGAGTGGTGATCACGGACTCGGTGGAAGCAGCCCGCGCGGAGATCACGGGGTTCTGGCGGAACTACGATTCGCTGCGCTGGTTCGGAGACACGCTGGTGCTGCGGCTCCGGGCGGAGCCGACGGATGCCGAGCTCGCCGATCTGAACGCGAGGTTCGCGTCCATGTTGGCGTCCGACCGCATCGAACGCGCGGCCCCGCGAGCCCCGGAGATCGCCGATGACGATGTCGTCGACCTTCCGCGGCTGGCGCTCCGACTCGATCAGCGACGCGTGGGCGACCTGTTCCGCTTGATCGGCGCGATCAACGCCCTGTCCTCCGCGGACGCGCTGCCGGAGAGGACGCCGTCGGCCTGACGTGGCGACGCGCGGCGGGGGCGGGGTATCGTTGTACGGATGTCGCGTGTGTGATTCCGCGCGACGAGAGCTGAATAGGGAGCCGTCATGGATATCGAACTGAGCCTGCTGCGTGGAATCGAGAAGGAGAAGGGGATCCCCTTCGACGAACTCGTCGCGATCATCGAGCAGGCGATCCTGACCGCCTACTCCAAGCACGTCTCGGCCGAGGGTGACCTTCCCGAGGGCGTGCGCGTCGACCTCGACCGCAAGACCGGTCATGTCGCCGTCCTGCAGGCGGTCTCCGACGACGAAGGCGCCATCATCGGCGAGGAGGACGCGACGCCGAGCGACTTCGGTCGCATCGCCGCATTCGCCGCCAAGCAGGTCATCAGCCAGCGCCTCCGCGACATCGCCGACGAAGCCGTGCTCGGTGAGTTCCGCGGCAAGGAGGGCGACATCGTCGCGGGTGTCATCCAGCAGGGACCGAACCCGCGGATGATCCATGTTGACCTCGGTTCGGTCGAAGCCATCCTCCCGCCCGAGGAGCAGGTTCCCGGCGAGGAATACGCGCACGGATCACGCATCCGCGTCTACGTGACGAGTGTGGCGAAGGGGCTGAAGGGTCCGCAGATCACGGTCTCGCGCACGCACCCCGGTCTTGTCCGCAAGCTCTTCGCACTCGAGGTCCCCGAGATCGCCGCCGGTCTCGTCGAGATCGTCTCCCTGGCCCGCGAGGCGGGGCACCGCTCGAAGATCGCGGTCAAGGCCAATGACCCGTCGATCAATGCCAAGGGAGCCTGCATCGGCGAACTCGGCCGCCGCGTGCGCGCCGTCACCGAGGAGCTGTCGGGGGAGAAGATCGACATCGTCGACCACGACCCGGAACTCGCGGCGTTCGTCGCGAACGCACTCTCCCCGGCGAAGGTGACGAGCTCGTTCATCCTCGACGCCACGACCAAGGCCGTGCGAGCCCTGGTCCCCGATTATCAGCTCTCGCTGGCGATCGGCAAGGAGGGGCAGAACGCCCGCCTCGCCGCCAAGCTCACGGGCGCCAAGATCGACATCCAGCCGGACAGCGTCCTGGACTGAGCGCCCACCGTCCGCTCGGCACGCGCCGTCCACGTGCCGAGCGAGAGGAAACGCAGGTGTAAGATGGAACCCGTACGAACGTGCGTCGGCTGTCGCACGCGTGCTCCCCGCTCCACCCTCCTCAGGGTGGTGTCCCAGAACGGAATCCTCATCATCGATGAGCGTGCCGTCCTGCCGGGGAGAGGCGCGTGGATGCATCCGTCGCAGGAATGCATGGCGTCCGCACTGCGGCGCCGCGCTTTCGGACGAGCACTCCGTGTGTCCACCGCTGTGGACACGCAGACCATCGAGAAACGGCTGAACGGCTATGGAAACAAAGTGAACGGCTCGAAATGAGACCCGTCCGCGACTAATGGTCTGCCCTGTCTGGGCAGACTGCCCCAGACAGGAGAATTGTGGCTGGTAAACCACGCGTACACGAGATCGCCGCCGAACTCGGCGTCGACAGCAAGGTCGCACTTGCAAAGCTGAAGGAACTCGGCGAATTCGTCAAGAGTCCCTCATCGACCATCGAACCGCCGGTGGCGCGCAAGCTGCGCGCGGCGATCGATGCCGACCCCTCGCTCAAGGCATCCGCCGAGCCCGCCGCGGCTGCGAGCCCCGCCGCCGCGAAGCCGGCAGCGGCCAAGCCTTCCGGCAAGTCGGCACCCACCCCGGGCCCCAAGCCCGGACCCAAGCCGGCTCCGGCCCCGGTCGTCGAGACGCCGGCTGCGGATGCTCCCGCGGCGGAGCCGTCCACGCCCGCCCCGGCCGCACCGGCGGCGCCGGCACCTGCCGCGCCCTCCGGTGACAGCGGTGCGCCCAAGCCCGGCGCTCCGCGCCCGGGCAACAACCCGTTCTCCTCGGCCCAGGGCATGGGACAGCGTCCCACCGGTCCGCGCCCGGGGAACAACCCCTTCGCCTCGGCGCAGGGTATGGGACAGCGCCCGACTCCGGGAAACATCCCGCGCCCGCAGGCTCCGCGCCCCGGTGCTCCGCGTCCGGGTGCTCCGCGTCCCGGCTCGCCCCGTCCCGGTGCCCCTCGAGGTGGCCAGGGCGGTCGTCCCGGCGCGCCGTTCCAGCAGCGTCCCGGTGGCCCCGGTCGTCCCGGTGGCGCCGGTGGACCCGGTGCAGGCCCCGGCGCACGTCCCGGTGGCGGCTTCGCCGGTCGTCCCGGTGGTGGCGGCGGTCGTGGCCGTGGTCCCGGCGGTGGTACCGCCGGTGCGTTCGGTAAGGGCGGCGGCAAGAGCAAGCAGCGCAAGTCGCGGCGGGCGAAGCGGCAAGAGTTCGAGATGCGGAGCGCCCCGGTCGTCGGCGGTGTCAACGTCACCCGTGGAAACGGGGAGATCATCCGCATGCGCCGTGGTGCGTCGATCGCGGACTTCGCCGACAAGATCGAGACGCTGACCGGTTACACGGTCCAGCCCGGAACCCTCGTCACGATCCTCTTCAACCTGGGTGAGATGGCCACTGCCACCGAGTCCCTGGACGAGGCCACGTTCGAGGTCCTCGGCGAGGAGCTCGGCTACAAGATCCAGATGGTCTCGCCCGAGGACGAGGACAAGGAGCTCCTGGAGGGCTTCGGTCTCGACCTCGAGAAGGAGCTGGAGGAGGAGAGCGAGGACGACCTCGAGATCCGTCCGCCGGTGGTCACCGTCATGGGCCACGTCGATCACGGTAAGACCCGACTGCTCGACGCGATCCGTCAGACCAATGTCATCGAGGGCGAAGCCGGCGGCATCACCCAGCACATCGGTGCCTACCAGGTGTGGACGGAGCACGAGGGCATCGAGCGTGCCATCACCTTCATCGACACCCCCGGCCATGAGGCCTTCACGGCCATGCGTGCCCGTGGTGCCCAGGTCACCGACCTCGCGATCCTCGTGGTCGCGGCCGACGACGGCATCATGCCGCAGACGGTCGAGGCGCTCAACCACGCCCAGGCGGCGAACGTGCCGATCGTGGTCGCGGTGAACAAGGTCGACAAGCCCGACGCCAACCCGTCGAAGGTGCGCCAGCAGCTCACCGAGTACGGCCTGGTCGCCGAGGAGTTCGGTGGCGACGTCATGTTCGTCGATGTCTCCGCGCGTGCCAACACCGGCATCCAGGAGCTCCTCGACGCCGTGCTGCTCACCGCGGACGCGGGCCTCGACCTCACCGCCAATCCGAACAAGGCTGCTCGCGGTGTCGCCATCGAGGCGAAGCTCGACAAGGGGCGCGGTTCGGTCGCGACGGTGCTCATCCAGTCGGGAACGCTCCGCGTCGGAGACGCGATCGTCGCCGGCACCGCCTACGGACGTGTGCGTGCGATGGCCGACGAGAACGGCGAGCAGGTCCTCGAGGCCTACCCGTCGCGTCCGGTCCAGGTGCAGGGTCTGAACTCGGTGCCTCGCGCCGGTGACGTGTTCATCGTCACCGAAGAGGACCGCATGGCCCGCCAAATCGCCGAGAAGCGTGAAGCGGTCGAGAGAAACGCCCAGCTGGCCAAGGCCCGCAAGCGCATCTCGCTCGAGGACTTCACCCGGGCACTCGAAGAGGGCAAGGTCGAGTCGCTCAACCTCATCATCAAGGGTGACGTCTCGGGTGCCGTCGAGGCGCTCGAGGAATCGCTGCTCAAGATCGAGGTCGACGACTCCGTCCAGCTGCGCATCATCCACCGGGGTGTGGGTGCGATCACCGAGTCCGACGTCAACCTCGCGACGATCGACAACGCGATCATCGTGGGCTTCAACGTCCGGCCCGACACGAAGGCGCGCGAGCGCGCCTCCCGCGAAGGCGTGGACATCCGGTTCTACTCGGTCATCTACAACGCGATCGACGAGATCGAGAACTCCCTCAAGGGAATGCTCAAGCCGGAGTACGAAGAGGTCCAGTCGGGTGTCGCCGAGATCCGCGAGGTGTTCCGCTCCTCGAAGTTCGGCAACATCGCCGGTGTCATCGTGCGATCGGGAACGATCACGCGAAACGCCAAGGCCCGCGTCATCCGCGACGGAGTCGTCCTCGCGGACGGCCTGGCGATCGAATCGCTGCGTCGCTTCAAGGATGACGTCACCGAGGTGCGTACGGACTACGAAGCCGGTATCGGCCTCGGCAAGTACAACGACATCCAGATCGGTGACGAGATCGAGACGACCGAGCTCGTCGAGAAGCCGCGTTCCTGAACGTAGGCTCGACAGAGTGGATGCCCCGACCCCGTCACCGGGGCGGGGCATCCGCATTCCCTCGTGAGACCGTCGGTGACGATCACCGGCGACAAGGAGAAGAGAAATGGCTGGAGAACGACAGGCTCGCCTCGCCGACCGGATCCGCGTGATCCTCGCCGAGCGGCTCGAGAAGGGGCTGCGCGACCCGCGGCTCGGCTTCGTGACGATCACCGATGTGCGCGTGAGCGGTGACCTCCAGCACGCGTCGGTGTTCTACACCGTGCTCGGCACCGAGGAGGAGCGCATCGCCAGCGGTGCGGCGTTGACCTCGGCGACCGGGATGCTCCGCAGCGAGGTCGGGCGACAGCTCAGCACTCGTCTGGTGCCGACGCTGGAGTTCATCCCGGACGCGCTCCCGGAGAACGCCGACCACATCACTGCGCTGCTGCGTCAGGCTCAGGAACGCGACGCGGAGGTGGCGAAGCTCGCTTCCTCGGCCTCGCACGCCGGCGACGCCGACCCGTACGTGCGTGCGGAGGACGACGACTCCGACCGTTGATCCCGCCTGCGCGGAGACGCGTTGGGTATATCGGTCGATGACCGTTGCGGTCGCGGTTCCTCTTGCTACCGTCGCACCGGATGAGAGACGACTCATCCGGTGCGAGGGGGTGCATCATCGACGGCACAGCGGTGTTCGGGGGTACGACTCACGCCTGGGCGACGGTCGGTCCGTTGCTCGGCGATCTGGTCGACGAACAGATCGGTTGTGCGCCGCACGTGTTGTCGCGGCTCATCGTCGATCTCAACGCGAATGCGCTCGCGATCCGTCAGGTGGTGGCCGCGTTGACGCGCGCACAGCGCCAGGGGCTGCTTCCGTTGCCGTCTCCTCTGCCGATGGTGCCCGCCGTCGACGAGGCCTTCCGAGGGTTGGATCTCTCGGCGCGTGATCGTGCCCTTCTGTTCGCGCTGGCGGTGACGCTGACCGACGAGTTGGAGCCGCTCCTGGACTTCGACGGTCGCACCGCCGAGGAGCTCGCGGCATCCGCGATCAGTGGGCATCTCGACCTGCATGCCGGGCGCATTGGCCTCCAGGACCGGCGACTCGCGATCTGGATATCCGCGGGCATGGGGTCGGGCGAGGCCGCCCGAGTGCACGCGCGTCTGCACGAGGTGTTCGCGCGGCGACGGCGCACGGTCGAGGCGGACTGGCATCGGGCGCGCGCGTCGCTGGAGACGGCCCCCGGATCCGCCCGCGAGCTCACACGTATCGCGAGGGGGCTGTCGGAAGCGGGGCACGCCGATCGCGCCCTGATGATCGCACGCGAGGCGGCCGCCCACGCGGTGGGGAGTGACCTCGACGAAGCCCGGATGGTCGCCGGCGCGGCCGCGATCGGCGGCGGGTACGCCCTCGAGGCCGCGGCCTGGCTGGGCACCCTGTTCCCGCACGGGACGGAGCGTTATCGCCTGCAGGGCCTCGCCGGACTGCTCATCGCGCAGGCGCACCTGCAGGGCTCGGTCCCCGAGATCGAGCTGGAGGCCCTGCGCCCGTCATCGGATGCACCGGAGGACTGGTACTCGATCGCTCGAGGAGCGGCGCTGGCCGTGCCCCTGTGCGCGGAGCGCGGTGATCGCCGAGGTATGCGCGCCTGGCGGGAGTCGCTGAGGTACGCGTCCGCCCGGGTCGGTGTCGAGTCGAAGCTGCGGGACCCCGCGGTCGCCCTCGCGTGGCTGCTCGTGGGGGAGTCCGAAGAAGACGATGCCGAGGGCACGGGCCCGGTGACGGGGGGCCTGATGCGCGCGCTCACGTCTGCTCTCGACGGACGGATCGACGTCGGTCTGCGCCTGCTCGCTCACGAAGACGCACTCGCCTCCGGTGTGGATCCGCTCGTGGAGGGATTCGAGCGCAGCCCACTCGTCGATGCCTACCGTGCGGTCGCGCATGCTCTGCTTCTCGTCTGGCGGGGTGACATGGGCGAGGCCCGCGAGCGTCTGCTCGAGGCATCCATGACGCTCCCGGTGAGCATGCCGTTCGCCGGACTGGGTGTGGTTCTCGCCCGCAGACTCGACCTCGCGGTGCTCGGAGAGCTCGGACCGTTCGCTCGTTCGCTGACCTATGCGCTGCCGTCGGCTCAGCGGATCGATCTGCTGGTGGATCAGGGCATCGAAGCGTTCCTCGACGGAGACTTCGACGGAGCTGCCGGCTTCGTCCGACTGTGGCGCGAGCTCGGGGCGCCGCAGACATCGTTCGCCGTTCCCGGGCTCGAGGAGATCCGCCCCGGGGGCGACGAGGAACCGGCCGTGCGTCTCATCGAGCCTCCGGAGGTCAGCCTCGCTCGGTCACTCCGCACCCGTGTCGCCACCGCTCCCGATGTGCGCTGGCACTCCGAGCGCGATGAGGTCTTGCGTGCGGCACGCACTCTGCGATCGCCGTTCGCGCGCGCTCGCATCGAGGCGATGCTCGGAACGCGTGCGGCGATCCGCGGCGAGGCGGTCCTCGCTCGCGAGCACCTGCGCACGGCGCTCAGCCTCTTCGAACTCTCGGGGGCTCACGCCTGGGCGCGATCGGTGGTGCGCCGGATCGAGACCCTCGAGGCCGATGACGCGTCCTCGGCGATCGATCCGCTGGCGGCGTGCCGGGCAGCGTGGTCGCAACAGCTCACCGCGCGCGAGCTCGAGGTCGCGATGCGGGCGGCGGCCGGCGCGAGCAACCGGGAGATCTCGGAGGCCCTCGTGGTGTCGGTGCGCACGGTCGAGGTGCACATCGGACGGGCGTTCGCGAAGCTCGGCGTACGCTCGCGCGTCGAGCTCACCGTGCTGGCGCACCGGACGAATCAGATGCTGTGAGAGGTCAGCGGGGGAGCGCGATCTCGCCGTTCCCGGCTTCGGCCAGACCATCCGCGATGAGCGAGTCGATCGCGCGATCTCGTTGCAAAGGATCCGGCCAGTCGGGCAGCAGATCCTCCAGTACGATGCCTGCGGGGGCGATCTCCCTGAGCACTCGCAGCGCGGCGCCGCGCGCCTGCCGATCCGATCCTTCGTAGGCGGCCTGCTTGCGACGGGTGTCCGCTGTCGCGGGGCTCCCCGCGGCGAGCCACGCGCAACGGTCGGCGATCGGGCACGCTTCGCAGACCGGCACGCGTGCGGTGCACACGGTGGCGCCGAGTTCCATGACGGCGGCGTTGAACACCGTGGCGGCGGAGTCGTCCACCGGCATCTGCGCCTCCATCAGGACGAGGTCGCGCCGGGAGGGAGGCCCGGGGTGCGCGACGCCGTCGACGGCGCGTGCGAGAACGCGGCGCGTGTTGGTGTCGACCACGGGATGACGGTCGCCGTAGGAGAAGACGGCGACCGCGCGGGCGGTGTAGTCGCCGATCCCGGTGAGCGAGAGCAGCGCGGGGACGTCTCGGGGGACCGTTCCGTCGTGCTCGCGAACCACCTCCGTCGCTGCCCGATGGAGCCAGAGCGCGCGGCGCGGATAGCCGAGGTTCGCCCATTGCTGCACGACCTCAGCGGGGGAGGCCGTGGCCATGTCCGCCGGCGTCGGCCAGCGCTCCAACCACGCATCGAGACGGGGGATCACGCGGGCGACGGGGGTCTGCTGCAGCATGAACTCGCTCACGAGCACACCCCATGCGCCGAAACGCTCGTGGAACTCGGGCCGACGCCAGGGCAGGTCGCGAGCCGCGGAGCGGTACCAGTCGATGACCGGCACGGCGATCGACCGGTCGCGGTTCTCGGGCATCTCCGGCATCCGACAAGCCTATTCGAGCCTCGATCGCGTGTTCGCCCGCGTGGCCGGGCACCGTAGGCTGGAGGGATGGTTCTGCCGGGCATCCTCCTCGTCGACAAGCCCGCAGGGCTGACCAGCCACGACGTGGTCGCGCGCACACGTCGTGCGTTCGGCACCCGCAAGGTCGGACACGCCGGGACGCTCGACCCGATGGCGACCGGTCTGCTCGTCATCGGCATCGAGGGTGCCACCCGGCTCCTCACCTACATCGTGGGCGCCACCAAGACCTATGAGGCGACCATCCGCCTCGGACAGGCCACGGGCACCGACGACGCCGACGGAGCGATCACGGCGTACGCAGACCCCTCCGCGTGGGCGGACGTGTCCGACGCCCGCATCGCCGCGGAGATCACGGCGTTGACCGGTGAGATCTCGCAGGTTCCCAGCGCGGTGTCCGCGATCAAGGTCGACGGTCGCCGCGCATACGATCGTGTCCGTGCGGGGGAGGAGGTCGTCCTCGCCGCGCGGACCGTCGTCGTCTCTCGCTTCGATGTCGTCGGCGACAGAGCGGGTGACGGCATCCGCGATCTGGATGTGATCGTCGACTGCTCGTCCGGGACGTACATCCGATCGCTGGCGCGCGACCTCGGAGCCGCGCTGGGCGTCGGCGGGCACCTCACCTCGCTGCGGCGCACCCGGGTCGGCTCGTTCGACGTGGCGGATGCCGTCGGCATCGACTCCCTCGAGGGAGCTCCGGTCCTCACCCCCGCGCAGGCCGCCGAGCTCATCCTGCCCGTCCTGTCCGTCTCCGGCGACGAAGCGCGGGATCTGCGCCACGGGAAGCGGCTCCCCGGTCAAGCCGGCCGGATCGATGCACCGCTGGTCGCCGCCATCGACGACGAAGGCGTTCTCGTCGGCGTCGTCGAGAGACGCGGGAGCGACCTCAAGAGCGCCATGAACATGCCGGAGAGTGCCCGATGATCCTGTGGTTCACGCTCGCCCAGATCGTGGTGGCGGTCGTCGCCGGAGCTTTCTGCGTCGTGGCGGGACTCGCCGGCCGCCGCCCGAGCGACTGGTCCGTCGGCGCCGTCGGCCTCGTCGAAGCGCTGCTGGTCGCCCAGGTGATCACCGCGATCGTCGCTCCGCTCGTGGGGAACCCGCCCACGGGGGACCTCCTCGAGTTCTGGGTCTATCTCGTCTCCGCCGTGCTCCTGCCGATCGGGGCCGTGCTCTGGGCGTTGATGGAGCGCAGCCGTTGGAGCACCGTCATCCTCGGAGTCGCCGCGCTGGCGATCGCGATCATGGTGTGGCGCATGCACGTCATCTGGACCGTGCAGATCGCGTAACCCGGCGCCGCACACGGACGTCGGTCCCCTCTGGCGCATCTAGGATGGAATGCGCTATGAGCACCACCGCCCCCACCACCAGGATGACCGGAATCGGTCGCGTCCTCGTGATCGTCTACGCCGTCATGGCGCTCGCGGCCACCGGCCGGAGCTTCGTGCAGATCTTCCGACGGTTCGACGAGGCTCCTCTCGCGTACTCGCTCTCGGCCGTCGCGGCCGTCGTCTACATCCTCGCGACGCTGGCGCTCGTCCTCGCGCGGCGGGGCGGCTGGTACACGGTCGCCTGGGTGGCGATCGTCTTCGAGCTCACGGGCGTTCTCGTGGTGGGCCTGCTCAGCATCCTCATTCCCGAGCAGTTCCAGCACGAGACCGTCTGGTCGCTCTTCGGACGCGGCTACCTCTTCATCCCGCTGGTCCTTCCGGTGTTCGGCATCTGGTGGCTGCGGACGAATCGGCCGGGCGCCGCACGGACGACGGTCGAGGTCGACGCGTGATCGTCTTCCGTGATCTCGCCGAGGTCCCGCCGGGGTTCGGCCCCAGCATCGTGGCGATCGGCAAGTTCGACGGGGTGCACGCCGGGCATCGTGCCGTGATCCGGCGGCTCGAGGAGCGAGCGGCCGAGACGGGCGCACGTTCCGTCGCCGTCACTTTCGATCGCAACCCGTTGGCGATCCTTCGACCGGATCGCTGCCCCGAGAACGTCGTGACCGTGGAGCGCAAACTCGAGCTCCTCGGCGAGCTCGGTCTCGACGCCACGTTGCTGCTCACCTTCGACGAGGCGATGGCTTCGCTCAGCGCCGAGGACTTCGTGACCGAGATCCTGGTCGCGGGTCTCGGGGTCTCGACCGTCCTGGTGGGCGAGGACTTCCGCTTCGGGAACCGCGGCGCGGGCACCCCCGACCTGCTGCGCGAGATGGGGCCGAGCCACGGGTTCACCGTCGAGGTGGTCGATGACGTGTACCTGCCCGGCTCCGAGCGACGGGTGTCGTCGACGTGGATCCGCGAGCTCCTCATCGCGGGCGATGTCACCGGCGCCGCACGCGTGCTCGGGCGCTCGCCCGATGTGCGAGGCGTCGTCGTGCACGGCCTCAAGCGGGGACGGGAGTTGGGATACCCGACCGCGAACCTGTCGGCCGTCGTCGATGCGTTCGTGCCGGCCGACGGCGTGTACGCAGGCTGGCTGATCGACCACGACACGGGCATCCGTCATCCTGCCGCGATCTCCGTCGGGACGAACCCGACCTTCGACGACGTGCTCGAGCGCCAGGTCGAGGCGCACGTGCTCGGCGAGACCGGTCTCGATCTCTACGGACACGACGTCACCGTCGAGTTCACCGAGCGCCTGCGCGGCATGGTCGCCTTCGAAGGCATCGAGAAGCTCACGGCGCAGATCGCCGCCGACGTGGCCGACGCGGAGCGTGTGCTGCGCGAGCGCACCGCCTGATCGGCCCGCCGCGCGTCGCCACGAGTGTTCCCCGCCCGGGATGGCGTAGAGTAGTCGCAGTCATCGTCGAATCTTCCGCGTCCTGCGCGCATCGGCGAGATGATCGATCTACTGTCCGCACGGTCCTGGCTCACGCCACACGCGGACAACAGAGCGCCGGAGCCCCTGGGGCGTTCCGGCCTTCACGCTCAGGAGGAGCATGCCGACCACGGCAACCGCCGCCACACGGCGCAAGAAGTCGTCCCGTCGCGATGACGAGGCGCCCCTCATCCCGATCCTCGCGCGCAAGGTGCGCGAGATCGAGGCGAAGTCCCAGCGCGGAAAGCTGGGACCGACCAACCGGGTCAAATTCCAGGTGATCGCGTTCCTGGTGCGCGAAGAGCGCGCCAGGGTCAAGGCGGATGCCGATATCGGCGATGCCGCGCGCACCGAGCTGCTCAAGCGGCTCGATGGCGTCGCGACCATCCTCGCCAAGACAGCGGCGCGAGACACGTCGCTCATCCAGCTGCTCGAAGCGGATCAGGCGACCTCTCCGGTCGCCAAGCGCATGCGACGCGACTGGCTGCTCGAGTCCGGCGCGGAGCTCGCTCCGGAGGAGCTGATCATCGCCGACGCCGCGCCGGTGCAGATCTCCGTCGTTCCCGCCGCGATCGCCGAGCGCCAGGTGACCCCGCCGTCGGTCGAGGCCCGTCAGCTCGCGAACCCGTTCCTCGCCCCCGATCTCACGCCGCGCGTGACCACCACCCCGCGCCGTCGCCTCGACGGCTGGGAACTGATGGGCCCGCTGTACAAGGCGTTCGAGACCGGTGCGGGCGGCTCGGCCGCCAGCATGGAGCTGCCTCCGGCACCCGAGTACGACCACATCTCGCCCAAGGGGCTCGAGGTGATGGTGCATCAGTCCCGCTTCCTCGAGGCGGTTCGCGACGGGCACCGCAGCTTCCTCCTGGCCGATGAGCCGGGTCTGGGCAAGACGGCGCAGTCGGTTCTCGCCGCGTCGGTCGCGGGTGCCTATCCGCTCCTGGTCGTGGTCCCGAACGTCGTGAAGATGAACTGGGCGCGCGAGGTCGAACGGTGGACGCCGCAGCGGCGTGCGACCGTGATCCAGGGAGACGGCGATGACATCGACGCCTTCGCCGACATCTTCATCGTCAACTACGAGATCCTCGACCGGCATCTCTCGTGGTTGTCGTCGATCGGACTGCGCGGAATGGTCGTCGACGAGGCGCACTTCATCAAGAACCTGTCATCGCAGCGCTCGCAGAACGTACTGTCGCTGGCCTCCCGCGTGCGCGAGCGTACGCCCGGCGGGAAGCCGCTCATGCTCGCCCTGACCGGTACGCCGCTGATCAACGACGTCGAGGACTTCGACGCGATCTGGCGGTTCCTCGGGTGGACCACGGGCGAGAAGCCCGGTCCGGAGCTCATGGAGAAGCTCGACGCGACGGGATTCACCCCGGCGGACAAGGCGTTCTACCCCGAGGCGCGCGACGCCGTCATCTCGATGGGTATCGTCCGTCGCAAGAAGAAGGACGTCGCCGCGGATCTGCCCGACAAGCTGATCGCCGATCTCCCCGTGCAGCTCGACGACGAGTTCGGTCGCAGCATCCGTCAGGCCGAGCGCGAGCTGGGGGAGCGTCTCGCCGCCCGGTACCGTCGGATCATCGAGGCGCGCGGTGATCGCGGCCTCGCGCCGGGCGAGATCGACGACGACATCGTGCGTCTCGTCGCGCAGAACGAGCTCGAGGAGTCGAAAGCCGCGGGAACCGGGGGTGACAACGTCTTCACCATGGTCCGGCGTATCGGCCAGGCCAAGGCATCGCTCGCCGCGGACTACGCGGCGCAGCTGCAGCGCTCGGTGGGCAAGGTCGTGTTCTTCGCGAAGCACATCGACGTGATGGATCAGGCGGAGGCGCATTTCGCCGCCGCGGGCATCCGCTCGGTCTCGATCCGTGGCGACCAGACGACAACGGTCCGCCAGCAGGCGATCGATGACTTCAACGGCGACCCCGAGGTCGGCATCGCGGTCTGCTCCCTCACGGCGGCGGGCGTCGGTCTCAACCTGCAGGCGGCGTCGAACGTCGTGCTCGCCGAGCTGTCATGGACGGCGGCCGAGCAGACGCAGGCCATCGACCGCGTACACCGCATCGGTCAGGACGAGCCGGTCACCGCGTGGCGCATCATCGCCGCGCACACGATCGACACGAAGATCGCCGAGCTCATCGATCAGAAGCAGGGCCTGGCCGCTCGAGCGCTCGACGGCGAAGCCATCGACGATGCGGCCGCCGAACCCGTGCAGCTCGGGGCGCTCATGCACCTGCTGCGGGAGACGCTGCACAGCGCCTGAAAGGAGTTAAGAATCGATTTTCTTGACCGCGATTCGAGCGCCGCGAAGGGCCATTCGGAGAAGTTGCTCCGAATGGCCCTTTTTCGTCGACAAGATCGTCGGTTTTCGACGTGCTCGAATGGCGCTCGATGGTCGCATGGCGCTAGTGTCGATCGCAGGCAGCGTCGCCTTTCCCCTTTCCTTCTCCCGAGCGTCTGAGGCACAGCATGAAGATCGGAATCCTGACGAGCGGTGGCGACTGCCCCGGACTCAACGCGGTGATCCGCGGCGTCGTGCTCAAGGGCACGACCACTTACGACATCGAGTTCGTCGGCATTCGCGACGGCTGGCGCGGGGTCGTCGACGGTGACTTCTTCCCGCTCACCCGTCACGAGGTCAAGGGGCTCTCCAAGGTCGGCGGAACGATCCTCGGCACCAGCCGGACGAACCCGTACGAGGGGCCGAGGGGCGGCGCCGAGAACATTGCGAAGACGCTCGCGGCACACAACATCGACGGCATCCTGGCCATCGGCGGGGAGGGCACGCTGGCAGCCGCCAACCGTCTCGCGAACGACGGCATCAACGTGATCGGCGTGCCGAAGACCATCGACAACGATCTGCGCGCGACCGACTACTCGTTCGGTTTCGACACCGCGGTGAACATCGCCACCGATGCCATGGACCGTCTGCGCACCACCGGCGATTCGCATCAGCGCTGCATGGTGGCCGAGGTCATGGGTCGCCATGTCGGCTGGATCGCACTGCATGCGGGTATGGCGGCCGGCGCGCACGTCATCTGCATCCCCGAGGTGCCCATGTCGATCGATGAGATCACCGCTCTCGTCTCGAGCGCACACGACCGCGGCCGTGCGCCTCTCGTCGTCGTCTCCGAGGGCTTCACGCTCACCGGCATGGACACCGCGTACAGCGACAAGGGGCTCGACGCGTTCAACCGCCCCCGGCTCGGTGGTATCAGCGAGGTACTGGCCCCCGAGATCGAGCGCATCACCGGTATCGAGACGCGTTCGACGGTGCTCGGGCACATTCAGCGCGGAGGGTCACCCTCCGGGTTCGACCGCGTCCTCGCCACACGCCTCGGCCTGCACGCGGCGGATTCGATCGTCGCGAAGTCCTGGGGCCGAATGGTCTCGCTCCGCGGCACCGACATCGTCGAGGTGCCGTTCGCCGAGGCGCTGGGAGAGCTGAACACGGTTCCCCGCAGCCGGTACGACGAGGCCGCAGCGCTCTTCGGTTGAGCGCGTCACTTCGAATCAGACGATCGCGCCGCATCGGGCCGCTCCTCAGCGGAACGGACCCAGGCGGCGCGATCGTTCTTTCTTCGCGCGGTCAGTCGGCCAGACCGAGCGTGTCGAGCATCCACGCGAGCTCGAACGCACGCTCGCGCCAGGAGTTGTAGCGCCCGCTGACCCCGCCGTGCCCGGCGACCATCTCGCACTTGAGCAGGACGTCGGATGCTCCGGCCTCTCGCAGGCGGGCGACCCACTTCGCCGGTTCCACGTACAGGACGCGCGTGTCGTTGAGCGACGTCACCGCGAGGATGCGCGGGTAGCGCACGCCGTCGCGGACGTTCTCGTACGGCGAGTACGACTTCATGTACGCGTAGACGTCGGCGTCGTGGAGGGGATCGCCCCACTCGTCCCACTCGATGACGGTGAGCGGGAGCGACGGATCGAGGATCGTCGTGAGGGCGTCCACGAACGGTACGGCGGCCAGCACGCCGGCGAACAGTTCGGGAGCGAGGTTCGTGACGGCGCCCATCAGGAGCCCGCCGGCGCTGCCGCCCTCGGCGACGAGACGGTCGGGCGCGGTCACGCCGGTGTCGACGAGGTGACGGGCGCTCGCGACGAAGTCCGTGAAGGTGTTGCGCTTGTGCAGCAGCTTGCCGTCCTCGTACCACTGCCGGCCCATCTCACCGCCGCCGCGCACGTGCGCAACGGCGAAGACGACTCCGCGATCGAGTTCCGACAGGCGGGCCACCGAGAACCCGGGATCGATCGAGTGCTCGTACGAGCCGTAGCCGTACAGATGCAGAGGGCGCGGCGTCTCGCCGGGGGCGCCGAACTCCTTCTTCCAGACCAGGGAGATCGGCACCCGGGTGCCGTCATCGGCCGTCGCCCACTCACGCCGCTGCCCGTATTCGGTCGGGTCGTAGCCGCCGAGCACGGTGACGCGCTTACGGAGCAGCAGTTCCTTCGTCGCGAGGTCGAGGTCGTAGACGGTGCCCGGAGTGACGAACGAGGTGTATCCGAGGCGCAGGAAGGGGGAGTGCCACTCCGGGTTGCCGCTCACTCCGGCCGAGTACAGCGGCTCGTCGAAGGGGATGTCGGCGACGGCATCCGTCGTGTAATCGAGCAGTCCCACGCGCTCCAGGCCCTCCGCCCGGTACTCGACCGTCGCGAAATCGCGGAACGCATCGACGCCGAGCAGCCGCCGACCGAGTTCGTGCGGCAGGATGACGCGCCGCGCGCCCTGAGGCGCGTCGGCCGCGACCGATACCAGTTCGAAGTCGAGGGCGTCGTCGTTGTGGAGGATGAGCAGACGGTCCTCACCGTCGACGACCGCGTGCTCGACCGAGTATTCGACGCCTTCGGTGCGCGGCCAGATGATCCGCGGCTCCGCCGTGAGAGGTCCGGCGAGATCGACCAGGTACTCCTCGCTCGTGATGCTCGAGCCGACGCCGATGACCAGGTACTTCCGGCTGCGGGTGATGCCGGCGCCGAGCCAGAACTTCTCGTCGGGTTCGTGGAACAGCTGGACGTCGTCGGACACCGGGGTGCCGAGGACGTGCAGCCAGAGGGTGTCGGGACGCCAGGCATCGTCACGCGTCGTGTAGACGATCGCGGAGCCGTCGGGCGTGAAGAACGCGCCGGCCGTGTTCGGGATCTCATCGTCGAGCGTCTCGCCGGTGGCGAGGTCGCGCACGCGGACCGTGTAGACCTCATCACCCTCGAAGTCCGTCGACCAGAGCAGCTTCGTCGCGTCGTCTGAGGTGTCGAACGCCCCGAGGGAGAAGAACTCGTGCCCCTCGGCCTCGACGTTTCCGTCGAGGAGCACGATCTCGCCCGGAACGGCGGCGTTCGGCGTCAGCCGCGGGGGAGTCCAGTCGTCGGCGTCGGCCGCCGCACGGCAGTGGATCGCGTACTGCGCGCCCTCGACCGTGCGGCTGTAATACCACCAGTCGCCGCGGCGGGTCGGCACCGAGAGATCGGTCTCCTGCACGCGGCCCTTGATCTCCTCGAACAGCGTCTCGCGGAGTCCGGCGAGGTGCGCGGTCTCGGCATCCGTGTGCGCGTTCTCGGCCTCGAGGTGCGCGACGACCTCGGGGGACTCCTTCTCGCGCAACCATTCGTACGGGTCGTCGAAGGTGTCGCCGTGGTGCGTGCGGAGGGACGAACGTCGGTCTGCGATCGGGGCGTGGGTCACCGCTCCACGCTATCCCAGGTCGAGTTGACCGGCACCGGGGACGGTGGGAGGATTCAACGGGGCCGGTTAACGGAAGTCAAACCCACGGTGAACTCTTCGTTCGTCACGTCGATCCCGTCGACATCTCCCTCTTCCTCAACGACCGAAAGCGAACGGTGGAAACCGCAGCCCTCCTCGTCGTGCTGGTGATCCTGCTGGCACTCTTCTTCGACTTCACCAACGGCTTCCACGACACCGCGAACGCGATGGCGACGCCCATCGCCACCGGTGCTCTCAAGCCCAAGACCGCCGTGCTCCTCGCCGCGGTGCTGAATCTCGTCGGCGCCTTCCTGTCGACCGAGGTCTCCAAGACCGTCTCGCACGGGATCATCCACGAAGACGGCATCCAAGCCGCCGTCTTCCTGCCGATGATCTTCGCCGGGCTCATCGGCGCGATCACCTGGAACATGCTCACGTGGCTGCTCGGGCTGCCTTCGAGCTCGTCGCACGCGCTGTTCGGCGGCCTCATCGGCGCCACGCTGGTGGGAGTCGGCGTGCAGGGGATCGACTTCGGAATGGTGCTGTCGAAGATCATCCTCCCCGCCCTGATCGCGCCCATCACCGCCGGCATCATCGCCTTCGTCGCCACCAAGGCCGCGTACTCGATCACGCGTCGGTACGACGGCAGGCCCGACGGCCGCGACGGCTTCCGCTGGGGGCAGATCTTCACGTCGTCGCTCGTCGCGCTCGCGCACGGAACGAACGACGCGCAGAAGACGATGGGTGTCATCACCCTCGCCCTGATCACCGTGGGGTGGCAGAACGCCGATCAAGCCGATCCGTATCTCTGGGTGATCATCGCCTGTGCGGTGACGATCGCTCTCGGAACGTACCTCGGCGGATGGCGGATCATCCGCACGCTCGGCAAGGGCCTCACCGACGTGAAGCCGGCACAGGGCTTCTCGGCCGAGAGCGCGACGGCGGCCACGATCCTCGCCTCGAGTGCCTTCGGCTTCGCGCTCTCGACGACCCAGGTCGCCTCCGGCTCGGTGATCGGCTCCGGTCTGGGTCGGCGCGGGTCGACGGTGCGCTGGCGGACGGCCGGTCGCATCGCGATCGGATGGCTCCTCACGCTCCCGGCGGCCGCCGCGGTCGGCGCGCTGGCCGCGCTCATCGCCCTCTGGCTCGGCGGCTGGGGCATCGCGATCGACGCGGTGCTCGCCCTCGCCGTCATCATCGGACTCTTCCTGCGTTCGCGCCGTGACGCGGTCACGCCCGCGAACGCGATGAGCGATGTGGCCGAATCCGGGCTCGCGATCGACCTGCCGGATGCCCCGCCGCCCACGCGCCGCCAGCAGCGGATCGAGCAGGCCAAGGCCGAGGCGAAGGCCCGCAAGCAGGCGAAGGCCGATGCGCGTGCACAGGGCAAGAACGGCACGCGCACGAAGAGCACGACCGCCGTCCGCGACGACACCGGCACGGAGAAGGGAACGGGCGAATGAGCGTCTCGATCGATTGGCTCGCCTTCTTCCAGGTGTTCGTCGCGGCGCTGATCGGCGCGGTCGCGATCGTCACCTTCTACGCCCTGGGTCTGCGCCTGCTGGTGCGCAGCGGGCATGCTCCCGTGGTGAGCCCCGCGGAGTTCACGGACGCGATCACGGTCATCACCGAGAAGGACCTCCGCCGGGCCGAGAAGCAGGCGGCCAAGGCGGCGCGCAAGAGCCCGCTCACCGACGGGCAGAAGCGCCTGTCGCTCGTGGGGGCGTACGGATGCTTCGCCCTCTGCGCGCTCGCGGTCGTCGCCGGCATCCTGATCATCGTCGTCGGCCACTGATGCGCTCGGGGCGCCGCCGCGTCCCACCCCCGTCGTAGGCTGGTGCCATGCCAGGGCCCTACGTCTTCGGTCGGCATCAGCCGGCGTCGCACACGATCATCCATGTCAGCGACCCGCACTTCCTCGCCGGAGGCGCGCGCTTAGGCGGACGCTACGACGTCGACGGAACGTTCGCACGCACGTTGGACGCGATCCGGGCGGTGCATCCGTCTCCCGCTGCGATCGTCCTCACCGGCGACCTGACCGATCTGGGGGAGCCCGACGCCTATCGCCGGTTGCGCGACGCCGTGGAGCCGGTCGCCGAGGAACTGGGCACGCAGGTGATCTGGGTCGCGGGAAATCACGACGAGCGTCCCGCTCTGCGGGCGGGGCTGCTGGATGCGCCCGCGACGCAGGAGCCCGTCACGGGCGTCTGGGAGGTCGACGGCCTGCGCATCATCGCGCTCGACACCTCGGTGCCCGGCTGGCACCACGGCGACCTCGACGATGATCAGCTCGCGTGGCTCGCCGATGTGCTGCGGACCCCGGCTCCGCACGGGACGCTGCTGGCCATGCACCACCCGCCCCTGCCGAGTCACCTGCCGCTGTTCGACATTCTCGAACTGCGCCATCAGGAGAAGCTCGAGGAGGCGATCCGGGGGAGCGACGTGCGGGGCGTCCTCGCCGGCCACCTCCACTACTCGTCGACCGGTGTGTTCGCCGGGGTGCCCGTGAGCGTCGCCTCCGCCACCTGCTACACGATGAACGTCGCCCGCCCCGCGGCCGAGGTCAACGGTATGGATGCCGCGCAGGCGTTCAACCTCGTGCACGTCTACTCCGACACCGTCACGCACACCGTCGTACCGGTGACGACGGCGTCCACCGGCGACTACTTCTCGGAGGCGTGGCTCGAGAAGATGGCGGTGCTGGATCCCGAGGCGCGTCTGGAGGCGTTCTCACGGAAGCCGCCGACGCGCTGATGCGGTGCCCCGAGCGCGGCGAGGGCGCGGGCGTAGACTGGAGCGATCCCCCACTCCACTCATTCGCCACGACCCACAAGGATGTGACATGGCATCTGCCGCGCCGACCCTGACCCGTACTGAGACCGACTCCCTCGGGAGCATGGAGATTCCCGCTGACGCGTATTGGGGCATCCACACCGCCCGCGCCGACGAGAACTTCCCGATCACGAAGCGCCCGATCTCGGTCTACCCGGATCTCGTCCGCGCGCTCGCGATGGTGAAGCAGGCCAGTGCGCGTGCGAATCGCGAGATCGGAGTGCTCGACCCGGAGCGGGCGGATCTGATCGACCGCGCGGCCCAGCGCGTCATCGACGGCGAGTTCCACGACCAGTTCACGGTCGGGGTGATCCAGGGCGGTGCGGGCACCTCGACCAACATGAACGCGAACGAGGTCATCACCAACATCGCGCTCGAGATGGCGGGGCGCGAGAAGGGCGACTACGCGTTCCTCTCGCCGATCGACCACACCAACCGGAGCCAGTCCACCAACGACGTGTACCCGACCGCCGTGAAGATCGGCCTGTCGCTGACCCTGCAGGCGCTGCTCGAGGAGCTCGACCTGCTGCGCCGATCGTTCCTGGCGAAGTCGGGGGAGTTCCACGACGTGCTCAAGGTCGGACGCACCCAGCTGCAGGACGCCGTGCCGATGACGCTCGGCCAGGAGTTCCACGGCTTCGCGACGACGCTGGGCGAGGACCACAGCCGGCTCACCGAGAACGCTTCGCTCATGTTCGAGATCAACATGGGCGCCACGGCGATCGGCACCGGCATCACGACCCACTCCGACTACGCGCCCGCCGTTCTCAAGCACCTGCGCGAGATTACGGGCCTCGACCTCGAGACAGCCACCGACCTCGTCGAGTCGACGAGCGACACCGGGGCGTTCATGTCGTTCTCGTCGTCGCTCAAGCGCAATGCCATCAAGCTCTCGAAGATCTGCAACGATCTGCGCCTGCTCTCGTCGGGGCCGCAGGCCGGATTCGGCGAGATCAACCTCCCCGCCCGCCAGGCGGGGTCGAGCATCATGCCCGGCAAGGTCAACCCCGTGATCCCCGAGGTCGTCAACCAGGTGGCCTTCGCGGTCGTCGGCGCGGACATGACCGTGACGATGGCCGTCGAGGGAGGGCAGCTCCAGCTCAACGCCTTCGAGCCCGTGATCGCGCACTCGATCTTCCAGTCGATCACCTGGATGCGCCAGGCGATGTGGACCCTGCGGGTGAACTGCGTCGACGGCATCACGGCCAATCGCGACCGGCTCGGGACCATGGTCGGCGCCTCGGTCGGTGTGATCACGGCGCTCACCCCCTTCATCGGGTACGCGGCGGCGGCGGCGCTCGCGAAGACGGCGCTGCTCACCAACCGCAGTGTCGCCGACCTCGTCGTCGAGGCCGGCCTCATGTCGCGTGAAGAGGTCACCAAGCAGCTGTCGCCCGCGCGTCTGTCCGGACTCGAGGCCGTCACGGCGGCGATCCCGATCATCCCGACCGACGACCTCATCGAGATCTGAGCGGAGATCGCAGGGGGCGGATGCTTCGGCATCCGCCCTTCTGCGATCCCTCGTCCCGACGACGATCAGTCGAGGATGCGGCAGTGCGTCGTGAGTTCGCCGATGCCGTCGATGCCGACGGTGACGCTCGAACGGTCGCGGAGGAAGATCTGCGGATCGCGGGAGTAGCCGGCCCCGCCCGGGCTTCCGGTGGAGATGAGCGTGCCGGGCAACAGCGTGAGGGACTGTGAGAGGTGTGCGATGAGCGTCGCCACCGAGCGCACCATCTGGCCGGTCGTCGCGTCCTGCACGGTGTGACCGTCGACGACGGTCCAGATGTGCAGATCCTGCGGGTCCGCGATCTCATCGGCGGTGACCGCGAACGGCCCGGTCGGAGTGAAGCCGTCGAAGGACTTGCATCGTGACCACTGAGCCTCCGCGAACTGGATGTTCCGTGCCGTGATGTCGTTGACGACCGTGTAGCCCCAGACGTGCGAGAGAGCATCGCTCGCCGCGACGTTCTTCGCCGGGGTGCCGATCAGAACGCCGAGCTCCGCCTCGTAGTCGACCGCTTCGCTGAGGGCACGGGGCCAGGAGGTCGTCTGCTGGTGGCCTGTCAGCGAGTTCGGCCACAGGGTGAAGACGGTCGGTGCCGCATCGGTCTTGAGCCCCAACTCGCTCGAGTGGGCGGCGTAGTTCAGTCCCACGGCCAGCACGGCCGGAGGCGTCAGAACCGCCGAGGCGAAGGACCATTCGCCGAGCGGGTGCCGTGGCGCGGCACCTTCGGCGAGGGCCGTGCGGAGCAGATCGAGCGCGGCGTCCCCGCGTTCGATGAGCTGCTGCAGCGTCGCCGGAGCGTCGGTGAGGAGGTCGGAGACGAGGATGGCGTCGGCGTCTTCCACCACCGCGAGAACCGCAGAGGGGGAATCCGGACGGCGCAGATGAGCGAACCGCATGCCTCTACGCTACCGGGTGGCTGCGTCCTGGCCGCGTAGAGGCGTCCGGTATACCGCGACCGTCACCCCTTCGGCCCCTATGCTCGTGGCTATGAGTTTCGGAGGACCGTCCCAGCCGCAGCAGCCCTCGCCGTACACCCCGCCGCCGGCTCCCCAGCAGCCCCCGGCCCCCCAGCAGCCCCCGGCTCCCCAGTTCTCGCAGCAGCAGTACGCACAGTCGGCCTATACGCCCCGGCAGTTCTCACAGCAGCCGACCTACGCCTCCGCGCTCGCGCAGCCGACGCCGTACACCCCGCCCGCTCCGTCCGCGCCGTCTCCCGCCGAGGGGCTCCCCGCGCTCCCCGTGCCGACGCGCAAGGGGCGCAGCGTATCGATCTGGCTCTTCGGATTCCTCGGTCTGCTGCTCCTGGCGTTGATCGGGTACTTCATCGTGGCGCTCGGACCTTCGGCATCCGTCATCGGGCTGGTGCTCGCGCTCATCCCGCTCGCGATCGTCTTCCTCGGCGTGAGACTGATCGATCGGTGGGAGCCCGAGCCCAAGAGCCTGGTGATCTTCGCAATCGCGTGGGGCGCGGTCGCCGCGGTCGGCCTCACGCTGCTGGTCGATCTCGCGCTCACCTTCGCCTTCGGTTTTCGCTCGGAGGAGCTCGCCGCGGTCGTGCAGGCGCCCATCGTCGAGGAGTTCTGGAAGGGATTCGGGGTCTTCCTCATCTTCCTCGTGGCACGTCGCGCGTTCGACGGTCCGATCGACGGCGTCGTCTACGGCGCGCTCGTCGGCGCGGGGTTCGCGTTCACCGAGAACATCCAGTACTTCGCGATCAGCCTGATCGAGGGCGGGGGAGAGCAGCTCTCGGTGACCTTCGTGGTGCGCGCGCTCCTCTCCCCGTTCGCCCATGCGATGTTCACGTCGCTGACGGGACTCGCGATCGGACTCGCGGCACGCCGTCATTCCTCGGCATGGGCGGCCCTCGGCGCCGGGCTCCTCGGCTTGCTGGGCGCGATCCTGCTGCACGCGCTGTGGAACGGATCCGCGACCTACGCCGACTTCTTCCTGCTGTACTTCACGCTGCAGGTCCCGCTGTTCGCCGGGTTCATCATCGGCATCGTCGCGCTCCGCCGAGAGGAGGCGCGTCTCACGAAGGCGCGTCTGAGCGACTACGCGGCAGCCGGCTGGTTCACTCCCGAGGAGGTCACGATGCTCGCGACACCGGCGGGGCGCAAGGTCGGGATGGCCTGGGCTGCGCGGCTGCGCGGGGATCGGCGACCCCTGATGCGCGAGTTCATCAAAGACGCGACGACACTGGCATCCGTCCGCCAGCGCGCGATCACCGGGCGGGATCCGCTCGCGTCGGACGACGAACGCGCTCTCCTCATCCGCACCCGTGCCACGCGCGCCGCGCTGCTCGCCTACTGAGCGACGGGGTGGTGCCCGGACAGACTCAGCGCCCGGTGCTGCGGCGATGCCTGCATGTCTCCCGGGCGCTGAGTTGGCTTGAAACCAGGGTGCACCCGCCTCCCGGGAGTGTCAAGGGCGACTTCGTCGGGTGTTCGCTGTGAGCAGGTGCGGTCGCGTTGACCGGTCGGCGTCTCCTCGGGTTGGATGGAGTCATGACTGATCGTACGAAGCCCGAGTTCGACGCCCCCACCGGTCCTGCGCCCGCAGAGCTGGTCATCCGCGACATCATCGAGGGTGACGGCACCGAGGCGAAGCCCGGCGACACCGTCACCGTGCACTACGCCGGTGTCGAGTTCGAGTCCGGCGAGGAGTTCGATTCCTCGTGGGGCCGCGGCGAAACCATCCAGTTCCCCCTGCGCGGCCTGATCCAGGGCTGGCAGGACGGTATCCCCGGCATGAAGGTCGGCGGCCGTCGTGAGCTCGTCATCCCGCCGCACCTCGCCTACGGCCCGGCCGGGGGAGGGCACTTCCTCTCCGGCAAGTCGCTGATCTTCATCATCGACCTCGTCGCCGTCGGCTGATCCGACGACGTTCACGAAGACGCCTCGTCCCGTTCGCGGGCGGGGCGTCTTCCGTTGCACTCAGGAGATTCTTATTCATGGGAATATATCTTTCGAGGGCACCGTTCCCTTTCCTGTCGCCATACGAGCGGCCCCCACGTCCTAAGGAGATCCCATGACCAGCATCGACATCCCCGGCTACCGCCCCGGCACCTACGTCCTCGACCCCGCCCACAGCGAGGTCACCTTCAGCGTCCGCCACATGATGATCTCGAAGGTGCGCGGCACCTTCGGCGTGAAGAGCGCGACGCTGACCGCTCCCGAGAACCCCCTCGAGACCACGGTCGAGGCGAGCGTCGACGTCTCGTCCGTCGACACGAAGGACGAGGGGCGCGACCAGCACCTGCGTTCGGCCGACTTCTTCGACACCGAGAACTTCCCGACGATGGACTTCGTGTCCACCGGCGCGCGTGCCGAGAACGGCGAGCTGTACGTCGACGGTGACCTCACGATCCGCGGCATCACCAAGCCGGTCAGCTTCGAGGTCGACTTCGGCGGCTTCGGTTCCGACCCGTGGGGCAACTACAAGGCCGGCGCGTCGGCCAAGGCCGTCATCAACCGCGAGGACTTCGGCCTGACGTGGAACGCCGCTCTCGAGACCGGCGGCGTGCTCGTCGGCAAGGACGTCACGATCAACCTCGACCTGCAGGCTGCTCTGCAGCAGGGCTGATCCGCGTGCGTTGAGGACCCCGGGCCGTTCACGGCTCGGGGTTCTCCGCGTCATAGGCGCGGAAGCGAGGGCTGCGCTGCACGAGGGCGGCGACCAGCGCGATCACGATCACGCCGCCCAGTACGGGCGGGAACCAGAGCGCGGTGAAGGTCGAGAGGGTGCCGGCGTACAGGGCGCCGACCCGGGGCCCGCCGGCCACGACGACGATGAAGACGCCCTGGAGGCGGCCGCGCATGGCATCGGGCACCGCCGCCTGCATCATGGTGTTGCGGTAGATCGCGCTCACGTTGTCGGCTGCTCCGGAGAACGCGAGCGCGATGCACGCCACGACGATGAGGGCGACGTTCGGTACGGCCTCGGATGCCGGGGAGAGGAACGCGCCCGCGAGCAGCACGATCCCGAATGCCAGGATCGATGCGCCGTACGCCTGGACGGCGCGGGCGATGCCGCGTCCGTGCCAGCGGTATTGCACCACGCGGCCGGAGAACAGGCTCGAGGCGAAGGTGCCCAGTGCGACGGCGGCGGTGAGGAGCCCGGTCGTCACGGCTCCGCCGCCCAGCAGGATCGTGCCGAGAGCGGGGAAGAGCACGAGCGGCTGCCCGAACGTCATCGCGATGATGTCGACGATGTACTGCATGCGGATGTTGCCGGCTCGTCGGAGGAATCGCCAACCGTCGACGAGCGAGGCGAGTCCGGGGCGCACGATATCGCCTTCGGGGCGGAGAGCGGGCAGGGTCCAGAGCCCCAGGAACATCGAGAGCATGAGGATGACGTCGATCGTGTAGGTCCATCCGTACCCGGTGAGGGCGACCAGGATCCCGGCGAGGGCCGGCCCAGCCATGACGGTGAGACCCATCGAGATCCCGTTCAGAGCGGATGCCGGCGCGAGCAGGTCGCGCGGGATCAGGCGCGGCACGATCGCCGTGCGGGTAGCCATGCCGACCGAGTTCGCCGCCGCGGTGAGCATGCTCAGCGCGTAGAGCCACCAGATCGTCTCCGAGCCGGTCCAGGTCAGCGTGGCGAGCAGCGCCGTGGACGCGAAGGTGACCGTCGCGGCGATGAGTGCGACCCGGCGCCGGTCGAACGCGTCCGCGAGCATGCCGCCGTAGAGCCCGGCCAGGATCATCGGGACGAGCCCGGCGACCGCGATCATCGACACCGCGAAGGTGCTGCCGGTGAGGCTGAACACGTGCAGCATCACGGTGACGAGCGTCAGCTGTCCTCCGATGCCGGCGAGGGCCGATCCCACCCACATCCGAGCGAACGCGGGGCTCGCCTTGAGGGGGGAGAGGTCGATGAGGTGACCCCGTGATCCGCTCATCGCGATGCCTGGCCGTGCTGCACCTCTCGAGCGTATCCGAGGCGAGAGAGGGCGGGCGCGGATAGCTGTCGTCGGCAGGGGCCTGCGGCTGGTAGACTCTTCAGGTTGCCGTTTGATCGGCCGCGGATAAAGAGAGCCCTCGCATCAGGCGTCGGGCGCCGCGCAACAAGCTGAAAGGGGATCGAATCTATGGCACTCGAAGCAGACGTCAAGAAGGCGATCATCGAAGAGTACGCGACGCACCCCGGTGACACCGGATCCCCCGAGGTGCAGGCCGCGATGCTGACGCAGCGCATCAAGGACCTCACCGAGCACCTGAAGGAGCACAAGCACGACCACCACTCGCGTCGTGGTCTGTTCCTGCTCGTGGGTCAGCGCCGTCGTCTTCTCGGCTACCTCCAGAGCGTCGACATCGAGCGTTACCGCTCGCTGATCGCTCGCCTGGGTCTTCGCCGCTAAGGCAGAGCACGCCAGCGTACAATCGCGCAAAACATTCTTGAGAAGGCCGCCCCAGGTGTGGGGCGGCCTTCGTCATTCCCCGGAGAGGTTGATCTCGCTTCTTCCCCGACTACGGTCGGATCGTCAGCGGAGCCGCTCAGCGCAGCGGGGCCGTGAGGGTCAGACGTCGGCGCCCACCAGGTCGGCATGATGGATCGCCGCGACGTCGGGGTGTGCGCGCAGCCGGGACTTGAGCGCGTTCTCGCCGTAGAGGGCGTGGATCGGGTTGGTCGGATCGTCGGTCACCCCGGTGGCCGCGGCCGCGAGATCGGCGGGGAGCTCGATCAGCGGCAACCGCTTGTCGAGCGCGGGGTTGAAGAAGAACGGGATCGAGATCCGCTCGTTCGGCGCCTGCGGGGAGACGACGCGGTGGTTGGTGGCCTTGAGGTACCCACCGGTCGCGTACTCGAGGAGCTCGCCGATGTTCACGACGAAGGCTCCGGGAACCGGGGGAGCGTCGACCCACTCGCCGTCGCGCTCGACCTGCAACCCGCCCTTGCCGGGTTCGACCCATAGCAGCGTGAGCACGCCGGAGTCCTTGTGCGCGCCGACGCCCTGCTGCGGCTCCGGCTCGTGCGTGCCCGGATAGCGGACGATCTTGATCAGGGTCGAGGGCTCGCCGAAATGCTCGTCGAAGTACGACGAGTCCGCGCCGAGGGTCTCGGCCCAGGCGCGCAGGAGTTTGCGTGCGACCTCCGAGAGGGTCGCGTGCCACTCGGTGACGATCTCCCGCAGCTCGGGCTGCGCGGCGGGCCAGAGGTTCGGTCCGATGAGGCGGTTGAACGCCGGGCCGCCCTCGATCGCATCGCGCTCGGGGCCGATGTCGATCTGCTCGCGCCAGTCGACCTTGCCCTGCGTCCGCTCGCCGCCGATCCGCGTGTACCCGCGGAAGTGCGGGCTGTTGACGTTCTCGATCGCGAGTTTGTCGGCCTCGGGCAGCGCGAAGAAGTCCAGCGCGGCCCGGTGCAGACGCGCCTCGAGATCAGGGGAGATGCCCGTGCCGGTGAGGTAGAAGAACCCGACGTCGTGCGTGGCAGCGCGCAGGTCCTCGCGGAAGCGCGCGGCGGCGGCGGGTCCCTCGTCGAGCTGGGAGAGATCGAGGATCGGGAGCGAGAGTTCAGCCATGGCACGAGAGTACGGCGCCGCCTCGCCCTGACGGGCGTGTGTTGCGGAGGATTACCGCGGTGCTAAAGTCTCGTAGGTAAGGGATGCCTTACCTCAGTAATGTTCTGCAGAGAGATCCCCGCGTGCTCGCCACATTCCTCATCGGCCTCCGTGAAGGCCTGGAAGCCGCCCTCGTCGTCGGCATCCTCGTCGCCTACCTCGGTCGCCTCGGTCGGCGGGACGTGCTGCCGCGGCTGTGGGCCGGCGTCGGCCTTGCGGTCGCCCTCGCGCTCGGCATCGGCGCCGTCCTGACCTTCGGGGCGTATGAGCTCACGTTCGTGGCGCAGGAGTTGATCGGCGGACTGCTGTCGTTGCTCGCGGTCGCGATGGTGACGTGGATGATCTTCTGGATGCAGAGGGCCGGGCGCACGATGAAGGCCACGCTCGAGGGGGGCATCGACCGCGCCCTCACCCAGGGCGGGCTGTGGGCCCTCGTCGCGATCGGCTTCGTCTCGGTCGCCCGCGAGGGGATCGAGACGACTCTGTTGCTGTGGTCGATGGTCCAGTCGTTCGGCGACGCTCCCTCCGCTCTGCTCGGAGCGCTTCTCGGACTCGCCGTCGCCGTGGTGATCGGTGCCCTGATCGCGCGTGGCGCCGTACGTCTCGACCTGCGGCGCTTCTTCGCCTGGACGGGCGGCTTCCTGGTGATCGTCGCCGGAGGGGTTCTCGCCTACGCGTTCATGGATCTGCAAGAGGCCGGGGCGCTGCCCGGCCCGTTCACGGCCGCCGCCCCGATCGATCCCGTGACCGGTGCCGTGGCTGTCGGCTGGCAGGCGTTCCCCTTCGGGTGGGCGTTCGACGTGACGCCGGCGATAGCTCCCGACAGCGCCTGGGCCGCCATCCTGCAGGCGACCGTCGGGTTCATGCCGCGGATGACCTGGCTGCAGGTGACCGCCTGGGCCATCTACATCGCGGTCGTCGGCTTTCTCTTCGTGCGCGGTCTCCGCTCGCGTCGTCCCTCGGCATCCGCTCCGCTCGTCTCGTCGAACGCCGCGGACGCACCGGTTTCCTCACCCACACAGCAAGGAGCAGCATGACCACCTCCCACCGGATCCTCGGCGCGATCGCCGCGACGGGCGCGGCCGCGCTCGTGCTCAGCGGCTGCGTCGCGAAGAGCGACGTCGCCACCGGCGCGACCTTCGACGTCTCGTCGACCGACAGTGCATGCACGGTATCGGGCACCACGGCCGAGAGCGGCACCCTGACTTTCGAGGTGACCAACGACAGCGGTCAGGTCTCGGAGTTCTACCTGCTCGCCGATGACGGGCTGCGAATCGTCGGCGAGGTCGAGAACATCGCGCCCTCGGCCTCGCGCACCCTGACCGTCGTGGCTCAGCCGGGCGACTACTTCACTCTCTGCAAGCCCGGGATGATCGGCGAGGGGGTCGGCAAGTCCGCGTTCACCGTCACCGGCGAGCGTGTCACCGTCGACGGTCCCGACGCCGAGCAGAAGCAGCAGGCCGTCGACCTCTACGCCGCCTTCGTGAAGGATCAGGTCGGCCAGCTCGTTCCGGCGGTCGAAGACCTCGTCGCGGCATACGAGGCGGGCGACGACGACACCGCTCGGAGCCTCTTCCCGCTCACGCGCGCCTTCTACGAGCGCATCGAGCCGGTCGCCGAGGCGCTGGGCGACCTCGACCCGCGCATCGACTACCGCGAGGTCGACGCCGTGGCCGAGGGCCTCGATTGGACGGGCTTCCACCGCATCGAGAAGGACCTCTGGGTTCCCGCGCAGGACGCGTTGAACGCAGACGGCGAGACGCCGGCCTGGCAGGACTGGGCGCCGTCGACGACCGAGGAGCGGGCCGACTTCGGAGACCTGCTGCTCGCCGACGTGCAAGAACTGTACGACTACGTGCACTCCGACGACTTCACCGAGACGCTCGACGACCAGGGGATCGGCGGGATCTCGAACGGCGCCATCGCGCTGCTCGACGAGGTCGCGACGGGCAAGATCTCCGGTGAGGAGGACTGGTGGTCGGGCACCGACCTGTACGACTTCGCCGCGAACGTCGAAGGATCCAAGATGGCGTTCTCGCTGGTGCAGGACTTCGCCGAGGCGCAGGGCGGGGAGGGCGCCGCGCTCGTCTCGGAGATCGAGTCCGGCTACGCCGCACTCGAACAGTCGCTCGCGGCGCACGGCTCGCTGACCGACGGCTTCGTCGGGTACTCCGAGCTCACGGATGCCGACAAGCGCGAGTTCACCGACCTCATCAACGCGCTCGCCGAGCCGCTCTCGCAGCTCACCGGCACCGTTCTCGACTGAGCTCCGGGATCCACGGAAGGGTACGATCACGCACGTGAACGACACAGGAGCGGATGCCGCGGCCGACTCGACCTCCGACGAGGCGGTGGCCGCGGCATCCGCTCCGTCCGGTCTGAGCCGCCGGGGCCTGCTCGGCCTCGCGATCGGCGGGGGAGTCGCGGGCCTGGCGGTCGGTGCCGCCGCCGGGCTGACCGGCGGCGTCGCCCTCGGACGCTCGCGTGCCGCAGAGGAGTCCCTCGCCGCCTATGACTTCTTCGGGGAGCATCAGGCAGGCATCACGACGCCGGTACAGGATCACCTGCATTTCGCGTCGTTCGACATGATGCCGCGCACGGATCGCGGCGATCTCATCTCTCTCCTGCAGGACTGGACGTACGCGGCATCGCGCATGACCCAGGGCCTCGACGTCAGCGCAACGGGAGCGGTCGGCGGGTCGGCGGAGGAGCCGCCGGACGATACCGGCGAGGCGCAGGGCCTCCCTGCTGCAGGGCTCACGATCACGATCGGCTTCGGTCCCGGTCTATTCGAGAACGAAGACGGCGACCGGTACGGGATCGCCGCGTCCCGTCCCGCTGCTCTCGAACGACTTCCCGCCTTCCTCGGCGACGACCTCGACCCGCAGGCTTCGCACGGAGATCTCTGCATCCAGGCGTGCGCCGACGATCCCCAGGTAGCCGTACACGCCGTGCGGAACCTCAGCCGCATCGCCTTCGGCCGAGCCCGCCTGCGCTGGTCGCAACTGGGGTTCGGCAAGACTTCGCGCACGACGGCGGCACAGGCCACGCCACGCAACCTCTTCGGGTTCAAAGACGGCACCGCGAACATCCTCGCCGACGACACCGCCGCCCTCGACGCCCACGTCTGGGTCGCGGACGCCGACGAGCCGGCCTGGATGGCGGGCGGGTCCTACCTCGTCGCCCGCAAGATCGCGATGCTCATCGAGACGTGGGACCGTGTACGGCTGTCGGAGCAGGACACCATCATCGGACGGGACAAGGGGGAGGGCGCGCCGCTCTCCGGGGGCGCGGAGTTCACCGAGCCCGACTTCGCAGGCTCCGCGATCGACGCCAATGCGCATGTGCGGCTCGCGCACCCCGCGCAGAACGACGGCATCCGCATCCTGCGCCGCGGGTACAACTACGTCGACGGGAACAACGACCTCGGGCGGCTGGACGCCGGGCTCTTCTTCCTGTCGTATCAGCGAGACCCCGCGCAGTTCATCACGCTGCAACGCCGGCTGTCGACCGACCTCATGAACGAGTATCTGCGCCATGTCGGCTCGGGCATCTGGGCGATCCCGCGCGGTGCGACCGCCGGGTCGTACATCGGAGCAGAACTCTTCGCCTGATCCGCCGCGCCGGCGGGGGCTCGTCACTCGGCGATCATGCGCATGATCGCGGCGGTGACGGCATCCGCCCCGAAATGGTCTTCGGCGGTGATCGTGACGACGGCGTCGCCGGCGAAGATCAACAGCTGCCCATGAGCGCCGTGCAGGCGCCATCCCGCACCCGGGCCGTCCCATCCGGCGAGGGCGTACCGCTCGTAGCCGGGGTTCTCGCCGCACGCGATCCACTCGGAGTGCATCCGATCGATCCACTGCGCGTCGACGAGGCGGCGCCCCCGCCACTCGCCGCGATCGCGGATGAGGCGTCCGATCCGGGCCATCTCCTCGGTGCGGAGGAACAGTCCGCCCCCTGCGACGATCCGGCCGTTCGGGCAGCGCTCCCATTTCGTGTCGACGATGCCGAGCGGATCGAGCAGGCGCGGTTCGAGGTAGGCGTGCACGTCGCCCACGTGCTCGGCGAGCACGCGCATCGCGGTGTACGTGCTCGCGTTCGAGTACTGGAACGCTCGTCCGGATGTCGGCCGGCGGAGGAACTCCGCTGCGAGGTCGGGCCAGTCCGTCATCATCGTCTCCGACCACGGGAGATCGATTCCACTCGACATGGTGAGCAGGTCACGCAGGGTGACCTCGGCGACTCCCGGGCCGAGCTCCCATCCGGGAAGGGAGTCCGCTACGGGCGCGTCGACGGAGACCAGGCCTTCGGCGTCGGCGATGCCCGCAGCGAGCACGCACACCCCCTTGGCGACGGACTGGATGTCGACGCGCTCGTCGGGCGCCCAGCGATGCGCGGCCGTCTCGTCGCCGACGAGGACGTGCAGGCCGAGGGCGCCGAACCCGCTGGTCTCGATCTCGCGGACGATGCGGTCGCTGAGGGTCGAGGCTCGTGTCACATCGTCCAGGCTATCGCGGCCGTCTCGAGCCGGTCGGGTCGTTGCGCCGCCCCTCACGCGAGGTCAACTCGGGATCGCGGAAGAGCCACTTCGGTCGCGGCTCGACGAGCGGACGGAACACCCGTCGGACGGGTTTCGTGGCGAGAGCGAGCGCGACGACGACCGAGAGCAGCGTGACGAGCGGCAACCAGATCCAGGTGGGCTCGAGGTCGCGGAGGATGCCGGACTCTCGGAACGGATACAGCACGAAGGAGTGCAGAAGGAAGACGTACATCGTGTACTGGCCGAACGTGGTCCACCAGTACGTGCCGCGGGGGATCAGCACGAAGAACGCCGCGCACAGCAGCACCGCGAGGAGCATCAGCGCGATGCGCACACCGCCGGCCCACCACTGCTCGCCCCCGAGACCGAGGTCCGCGTAGGAGTCCTCGTAGAAGAGCCAGTGGCGCAGATCGAACTCCTGCCAGAACGGGAGCCAGTTCCAGGCCGCCCACCCGGTGCCCGCGAGTATGGCGACCGCGATCACCCGGATCCACCACGGGCGGAAGTCGAGAAGGCGCAGACGGGCCACGACATCCCGCTCGCGCAGCCACCAGCCGAGGGTGAAGAACGGGAGGAGGCCGAGCGTGCGCGAGAGCGAGAAAGTGCTGTCGATGTTGGGGAGGTAGCCGACGCCGATCGAGATCGCGACGGTCCAGAGCAGCGGCCAGCGCAGCAGCGCGAGGTAGGGGAGGACGAGGCGGAAGATTCCGAGGGCGAGGAGGAACCAGAGCGTCCAGGACGGCTGCGTCGGGTTGGGATTCGCCTGGCCCTCGACGAGCCACTTCGTCAGTGTCCAGAGCGTCTCGAAGATGACATAGGGCAGGAGGATGTCGGTGATCACCCTGGCCATCTGCGTCTTGGTCGGAGACCCCGACTTCGAGAAGTATCCCGAGATGATCGCGAACGCCGGCATGTGGAAGGCGTAGAGGGCGAGGTAGAAGGCGAACGCGATGTCGGAGTCGTAGATGAGACGTTGGATCGCGTGCCCCAGCACCACCAGCACGATGCAGGCGTAGCGCGCGTTGTCCCAGAACGGGACGCGACGTCGGGGGCGCGGAGTGGATCCTGTCGCCGGCGGTGTGGAGTCCGCTCCGGTGATGCTCATCCCCCGAGGCTACCGCCGGGAATAAAGTTGGTGCGATCGCGTTGACTCATATACATTCAGATGAATAGAACCGGATGTCAGCATCGGGTTCGGAGGAGTTGGAGAGAGATCATGAGCGAGCAGTCAGGGGCACCCGCGATGCAGTTCGGCATCATGTCGGTGAGCGACATCACGCGCGACCCCACCACCGGAGTGACGCCGAGCGAGCAGGAGCGCATCAAGGCGACGCTGGCGATCGCGAAGCACGCCGAAGAGGTCGGCCTCGACGTCTTCGCCGTCGGCGAGCACCACAACCCTCCGTTCTGGTCGTCCAGCCCCACCACGTTCCTCGCCGCCCTCGCGGCGCAGACCGAGCGGCTCATCGTCTCCACCTCGACGACGCTCATCACGACCAACGATCCCGTGCGCATCGCCGAGGAGTACGCGATGCTCCAGCACGTGTCCGACGGTCGGATGGACCTCATGCTCGGCCGCGGCAACACCGGTCCCGTCTATCCCTGGTTCGGCCAGGACATCCGCCAGGGTCTGCCCCTCGCGATCGAGAACTACGCGCTGCTGCACAAGCTGTGGCGCGAGGATGTCGTCGATTGGGAGGGCAAGTTCCGCACGCCGCTGCAGGGATTCACCTCCACCCCGCGCCCGCTCGACGGTATCGCGCCGTTCGTGTGGCACGGATCGATCCGCACTCCGGAGATCGCCGAGCAGGCCGCATACTACGGTGACGGCTTCTTCGCGAACAACATCTTCTGGCCCAAGGAGCACTACCAGCGTCTGATCGAGCTATATCGCCAGCGCTACGCCCACTACGGGCACGGCACGCCCGAGCAGGCGATCGTCGGCCTCGGCGGACAGGTCTTCATGGCGGCCAAGTCGCAGGACGCGGTGAACCAGTTCCGCCCCTACTTCGACAACGCGCCGGTCTACGGTCACGGTCCGAGCATGGAGGACTTCACCGAGATGACGCCGCTCACGGTCGGTTCGCCGCAGCAGGTCATCGATCGCTACGCCGGTATGCGCGATCACTACGGCGACTACCAGCGTCAGCTGTTCCTCATGGACCACGCGGGTCTGCCCCTCAAGACCGTCCTCGAGCAGCTCGACATCCTGGGTGGCGAGGTCGTGCCCGTCCTGCGCAAGGAGCTGGCGGAGAACCGTCCGGAATCGGTGCCGGATGCTCCGACCCACGCCGCGCGAGTGAAGGCGGAGTTCGGCGACGGGCCCACCCGTCAGGCCCGCCCCGGCGCCAACCGCGGAGACAACCTCACCGGCGACAGCCCCTACCAGGACACGCCGGCCCCCGCCGGTGCGTCGTTCGGCCTCGGCCGCAAGGAGGCGTGACATGACCACGCGTCGGATCGCCGTCGTCTCGGCCGGACTCTCGAACCCGTCGTCCACGCGGATGCTCGCGGATCGTCTCGCGGCCGAGACCGTGAAAGAACTCGCCGCTCGTGAGATCGAGGCGACGGTCGACGTGATCGAACTTCGCGACTACGCGCATGACATCACGAACAACCTGCTCACGGGATTCGCTCCGCCCGCCCTCGACACGGCGATCAACACGGTGGTGTCGGCGGATGCCCTCATCGCGGTGACACCGATCTTCTCGACGAGCTATTCGGGGCTCTTCAAGTCGTTCATCGACGTGCTCGACCCCGACGCGCTCACGGGAAAGCCGGTGCTCATCGGAGCGAATGCGGGCACGGCCCGTCACTCGCTCGCGATCGACTACGCGATCCGGCCGCTCTTCGCGTACCTGCACGCCGACGCGGTCTCGACCGGTGTGTTCGCGGCCTCGAGCGACTGGGGCGGCGCGGGTGACGACGTCGCCCCGCTCGCCAAGCGCGTCGAGAAAGGTGCGCGTGAGCTGGCCGACGTCATCGCGCGCCGCGAGGCGGCGGTGGCGACCGACCCGTTCGATCCCGCGACCTACCTGGGCGAGGGGCGCTCGTTCGGGCACATGCTCGGAGGTCTCGCCGGCGAGTGAACGGCGGGGCCTGCTCAGGCTCCGTCGCCTCGTCGCCACGTATATTCGGTCTCCGGTCGACCGCGGGCGCCATAGCGCGCCCCGCGGTCGGCGAGGCCCTCCATCGCGAGGTGTTCGAGGTACCTCCGGGCGGCGACGCGCGACATCCCCAGGTCGGCCGCGGCCTCGCTCGCCGAAATCGGTCCGCTGCGGCGGAGCGCGGCCGTCACCCGATCGAGCGAGGAGGGTGAGAGCCCCTTCGGCAGGGGAATGCTCCCGGTGGACCTCCCCAGCAGCGCGTCGATCTCGGCCTGGGTCGCTTCGCCGTCCGTCGCCCGCGCCGCCGCACGATGCGCGCCGTACTGCGTCAGCCGCTCCTGGAAGACGGAGAACGAGAACGGTTTGACGAGGTACTGGAAGACACCGAGCGCCGCCATCTGACGAACCGTCTCGGCGTCACGCACCGCGGTGATCGCGATGACGTCGACGGCGGCGGAGCGGGCGCGGAGGGTGCGGAGCACGTCGAGTCCGGAGCCGTCGGGCATCGTCACGTCGAGGAGCACGAGGTCGAATCCGTCCCCGTGTGGGCGATCCAGGATCGCCTGAACCGCGGCGCGTGCTCCGGTGCACTCGCCGGCGACCACGAACCCGTCGAGTCGTTCGATGTAGTTCCGGTGCAGCTCGAGTGTGAGGGCGTCGTCGTCGACGAGCAGCACGCGGATCATCGTCTGCCCCGCCCGCGCGCAGCCGGAAGGCTCACGTGGAAGGTGGTCGGATCGTGGCGGACCTCGATCCGACCACCGGCATCGAGGACGAGGGCGCGCACGAGCGTCAACCCGACCCCTCGCCCGGCGGCGCCGGCCTCCTTCGTCGAGAATCCGGAGGCGAAGATCTCGTCGCGCAGCAGAAGCGGTATGCCGGGGCCGCTGTCGGCCACGTCGAGCTCGATCCCGTCGTCCGCCGAACGACGCAGCGTGACCGACACCCATCTGTCGTCGGCATCCGTCACGGCATCCATCGCGTTGTCGATCAGGTTGCCCAGGACAGACACGCTGTCGACGGCGGACAACGGCGTGGGCGGGGTGTCGGGCGCGATGGTCATGCGCCAGTCGATCCCGCGCTCCTTCGCCTGAGACGCCTTGCCGAGCAGCAGTGCCCCCACGGTGGGATCGCCGTGCCGACGGGCGGTGACCTGATCCACCAGGGACTGGCTCTGCCGTGAGGTCTCGGTGAGGATCCCGATCGCCTCATCGACGCGCCCCAGCTCGAGCAGCGCGACAGCGGTGTGCATGCGGTTGCCGTGCTCGTGGGTCTGGGCGCGCAGCGCGTCGCCGAGCGTGCGGATCGACTCGTAGGACGACACAGCGTCTCTCACCTGACCCGGGGGCAGATCCCCGGCGATCCGTCGAGTGATCCGCCGTGCAGCCCACGCGCCGAGTGCCCCGGCCGATACCAGGGCGGCGGTGATGCCGAGGGAGAGCGGCAGGCGTCGCAACAGCGTCTCGCTGATGGTCTCTGTGGTGACGCCGGCGGCCACCCACCCGAGGAGGCTCCCGTCCGCGCCCGTCACCGGGACGATGGTGCGGACCGAGGGACCCAGCGTGCCGGTGAACTCTTCGGTGAGAGGCACCGGGCGATCGGGGATCGTGCCGAGGTAGGGTTTCCCGATCTCGTCGAGGTCGGGATGGGTCACGCGGAGCCCGCCTGCCGTCATGATCGTGATGAAGTCGAGGCCCGCGGCGTCGATGACCTCCAGCGCGTACGGCTCGAGCGTGCGCGTCGCGCGTTCCCGGTCCTCCTCCGCGAGCGACGACGAGACGACTGGCGATGCGGCGAGCGCGACGGCGGTGGACGCGGTCACCCGCTCTGCCTCCGCACGCGTCGCGCGCTGAGCCTCGACGACGAGGAACAGCGCCACCAGCGCGCCGATGACGAGGGCGGAGACCAGGAGGACGAGGAACACGCGGGACGCCGCGCTTCGGGCGGTGCGGGCGTGCGACATCGCGGCTCCCTTCGTCTGCGGTGGCGAATGTGACCAATACGACCACAAATGGCGCCGTCGTGCGAAGTCAGAGAGCGTGGGCACATCGCCGGCGACGACGCCGGTCCCGAACGACGACGTTCATCCCGAGGAGGAGCAATGGCCATCACGACCGGATTCACACTGCCCGGCTTTCACTGGAGGCGCGGCAAGCAGTCCTGGGACCGTCATACCTGGCTCTATGTGTCGGTGATCATCGCGGTCGTGCTCGGCGCACTCGTCGGGCTGATCTGGCCCGAGGTCGGGCAGAGTTTCGAACCACTCGGCAAAGGATTCGTGGCGCTGATCAAGATGATGATCGCCCCGATCATCTTCTGCACGATCGTCGTCGGGGTCGGGTCGATCGCCAAGGCCGCGACGGTCGGGAAGATCGGCGGGCTCGCGTTGCTGTACTTCATGGTGATGTCGACCTTCGCTCTGGCCATCGGGCTGGTCGTCGGCAACCTCATCCACCCCGGATCGGGCCTCGACATGGCCGGCGCGACGTACGACGCCGACACGGGAGAGGCGAAGAGCACGCAGGAGTTCATCCTCGGCATCATCCCGGCGACGTTCTTCTCGGCGTTCACCGGAGAGAGCGTGCTGCAGGTGCTCTTCATCGCCCTGCTCACAGGATTCGCTCTGCAGGGACTGGGCGACCGGGGCGCACCGATCATGGACGCGGTCAAGAACCTCCAGAAGGTCGTCTTCCGCATTCTCGGAATGATCCTCTGGCTGGCGCCGCTCGGCGCCTTCGGAGCGATCGCCGCGGTCGTCGGCAAGACGGGCATCTCGGCGATCTGGAGCCTCGGCATCCTGATGGTGGCGTTCTACATCACCTGCATCCTGTTCATCGTCGTCATCCTGGGCGTGCTGCTCTACGCCGTGACACGGGTCAACATCTTCCGGCTGATGAAGTACCTCGGCCGGGAGTACCTGCTGATCGTGGGCACGTCGTCGTCGGAGTCGGCCCTTCCGCGACTGATCGCGAAGATGGAGCACGTGGGGGTGTCGAAGCCCGTCGTCGGCATCACCGTACCCACCGGTTACTCGTTCAATCTCGACGGCACGGCCATCTACCTGACCATGGCGTCGCTGTTCATCGCGACCGGCATGGGGCAGCCGATGTCGATCGGGGAGCAGATCGGCCTGTTGGTGTTCATGATCATCGCGAGCAAGGGAGCGGCCGGGGTCACCGGCGCCGGACTCGCGACCCTGGCCGGGGGGCTGCAGGCCTACCGCCCCGACCTCGTCGACGGGGTGGGCGTGATCGTCGGCATCGACCGGTTCATGTCCGAGGGACGCGCTCTCACCAACTTCACCGGCAACGCAGTCGCGACGCTTCTGATCGGCACGTGGACGAAGCAGATCGATCGCGATCGCGTCGGTCGGGTGCTCAGGGGCGACCTGCCGTTCGACGAATCACTGCTGGACGGGGTCGATGAGCACGGGATGTCCGATGAACGAGAATCCGCCGACGTACAGGAGCTCAAGGAGTCGGCGCTCGCCGAGATGTCGGCGAAAGAGGAGCGCGCGCGTCGACGTTCGCTGCAGGGCTGACCCGAGGAGCGGACGAAGGATGCGGGAGCCGACGGCATGTCGGCTCCCGCATCGGTGGTCAACCGCTCTTGCGTCGGAACTCGCGCCGCGTCTGCGGGGCCGCGCCGCCGTGGACGGCGGAATCGCCATCCAGGTGCGACTCGCCCTGGCGGTGCTGCGCGTTCTTCTTCTCGAGCGCTTCCTTGAACTTGCGCTTCATCTCCTCGGAGGAGGAGGTGGCGCCTTCTTCGGTGCTCATGTCCGCCAGCCTAGGCCACCGGCGTCTCGTCCGGGAGGTCTCGCCTGCTGCGGCGCGTGATCAGGTCGATGAGCAGACCGAGGCCGACGGCCACGGCGATCGACACGGGGATCGCGACGATCGGCCCCCCGGGGAGGAGCGCGGCGACGGCAGCGCCGACCGAGGCCTGATACGCCGCCCATCCGAGCGCCGCCATGGTGACCAGGGCGAGGTAGCGGGGAGGATGCGCACGGGACGCTCCGGCGACGAGGTTGATCGCGAGGCGGGCGAACGGAACGAAACGCGCGGTGAAGAGGACGGTCGCCATCCCACCGTCCAGTCTGCGGCGGGCCCAGTCGAGCGCACGCCGGACGCGCGGCGCGCGCGTCCAGCGCCAGCGCTCGGTTCCGACGAAGCGCCCGATGAGGTAGCACGCGATGTCGCCGAGAGCGGCCGCGACTGCGGCGCAGGCGATGACGGCCCAGAGCGGCGGAGCGCCCGTCGAGACGGATGCTGCACCCAGGGCTGTCACGGCGACCTCTCCGGGGATCACCACCAGGAAGGCGTCACCGAACACGAGCAGGCACATGACTGCGAGCGCCCACGGGCCGTCGAGGACATCGGCGAGTACATCGGCGAGGAGATCGGTGGGCACGTCTTCAACGGTGCCCTCCGGCGGTGAACGGCAACTGAAATCCGGATAGCCGGTGACGGGCTTTCGTGCATCCGGTGAACATCTGGTGCGCTCCCCGCGAATCGGCCTCGGCCGCCGATCCCTGCCCGCATCCTGGGGGTGTGAGAGTCGCGATCGTGACAGAGTCCTTCCTTCCGCACATGAACGGTGTGACCGGATCCGTGGTGCAGATCCTGCGCCACCTCGAACGGCACGGGCACGACGCCCACGTCATCGCCCCCGCTGCGATCGGCATGCCGCAGATGATGCACGGCGCTCCGATCGACGCGATCCCGAGCGTCCCACTCCCGGGGTACCGCGACGTCCGGGTCGGCACCTCGCGGGCCTCGCGCCTGGCGGTCTCCCTCCGGCGCTTCCGGCCGGACGTCGTGCACCTGGCGTCGCCGTTCGCGCTGGGCTGGCGGGGCGTGCTCGCTGCGGAGCGGCTCGAGGTGGCATCCGTCGCGGCTTACCAGACCGACGTCGCGGCCTACACCGAGCGCTATCGCGTCGCGGCGACGACCGGAATCGCGCAGACGCACGTCGCTCGTCTGCACCGGCGCGCGACGCTGAACCTCGCCCCCTCGTCGGAGTCCGCCCGACAGCTCGAGAGCCTCGGAGTCGACCGGCTGCGCCGCTGGGGGAGAGGAGTCGACGCGGAACGCTTCCAGCCGGCGTGCCGTGACGAGAACCTGCGCGCCCGCTGGGGTGCCGAGGTCGTCATCGGCTACGTGGGCCGTCTCGCGCCGGAGAAGCAGGTCGAGGACCTCGTCGCCCTGCGTGCGATCGCCGGTGCGCGCCTCGTCGTCGTCGGAGACGGGCCGAGCAGGGCGCGCCTGCAGGAGAGGCTGCCGGATGCTGTCTTCCTCGGTCACCTCGACGGCGATGCGCTCGCCGCAGCCGTCGCCTCGTTCGACGTCTTCGTGCATCCCGGCGAGAGCGAGACATTCGGACAGACACTGCAGGAAGCGCACGCGAGCGGTGTGCCGGTGGTGGCCACCGGTCGCGGTGGGCCCCTCGACCTCGTCCGGATGGGGATCGACGGATGGCTCTACCGCCCGGGAGACCTCGACGACCTGCGGATGCGGGTGTCCGATCTGGTGGGCGACGCCCGCAAGCGCCGAGCATTCGGTGAGGCCGGCCGCGAGGCGGTGCGAGCGCGTTCCTGGGACAGCGTCTGCGGACGATTGGTCGAGCACTTCGAGGAGGCGCGCACGCTCCAGCGGGTCGATGTGTCGCTCCGCGCTCGCCGCAGCGTCCGACCCGAGACACCCCTGCCCGTCGTCCCCGCGCGATGGCAGAGATACATCGCCCTGGGGGACTCCCTGACGGAAGGGCTGTGCGATCCCGCGCCCGACGGCGCTCTGCGCGGATGGGCCGACCGCCTCGCCCTCCTGCTCGCCTCGCGGGGAGGGCTGCACTATGCCAACCTCGCCATCCGTTCCAAGCGGGTCGCCGACGTGTGCGGCCCTCAACTGGAGCGCGCTCTGGAACTCCGTCCCGATCTGGTCTCGGTGCTCGTCGGTGCCAACGACCTGGTGAAGCATCGTGTCGACATCCCCGCGCTCGCCGCAGAGCTCGAGCGTGCGATCGTGCGTCTGCGGGCGACGGGAGCCACGGTCGTCGTCGTGACGCCGTTCCTGCCGGGTCGGCGTGCCGCCGCGATCTACACAGCCCGGTTCGCGGCGTTCGCCACGGCGCTCAGCGGCATCGCCGCCCGCACGGGCGCGGTGCTGATCGACACCGACCTCCACCCGGCGCTGCGCGAGCGCGAGCACTGGGGGGAGGATCTGGTCCACCTCAGCAGCAGCGGCCACCGCTTCCTGGCGTATCGCGCGGGCGACATCCTCGGGGTTCCGCATGCCGAGGCTCTCGGAGCCCTCGACGCCGCACTGCACGAGCAGGTCGACATCGGTACCGGACTGTGGTGGTCCCGCCATGCCCTGCCCTGGGTCTGGCGGCGGCTCCACGGTCGCGCCGCGGGTGACGGCCGCGTCGCGAAGCACGACGACTACGTCTACCTCGGGCGCTCCACGGTGCAGCGCGGCGTACCGGCCGGACAGGGGTGAAATCGGGCGTTCCTGGTAGGGTTGGGGAGGCTGACCTGTGTCGGCCGGACAACTTCACATCGACTCATGGAGCGATCGGCGGAGGAGCTGGTCCCCTGTGGTGGGTTCCTCGGCAGACGTCATGTCGGGTGGCTTTCTACTGGTGGCCAGCGCAGGTGACATTCGCGAGAGTGCTCGCGCGCCCTTATCCTGCCGTTCCGCTCCTTCATGAACACGCTCGCGCGTCACACGGATTCGCGAGTCTAAACAAAGAAGGAGAGACCTCTTGGAAGGTCCTGAAATCACCGCCACCGAGGCCGTTCTCGACAACGGCCGCTTCGGCACCCGTACCATCCGCTTCGAGACCGGCCGCCTCGCGCAGCAGGCTCAGGGCGCAGTCGCCGCGTACCTCGACGGCGAGACGATGCTCCTCTCGGCGACCAGCGCGGGCAAGCACCCGCGTGAGGGCTTCGACTTCTTCCCGCTGACGGTCGACGTCGAGGAGCGCTCCTACGCCGCCGGCAAGATCCCCGGCTCGTTCTTCCGTCGCGAGGGCCGCCCCTCCACCGAGGCGATCCTGGTCTGCCGTCTGATCGACCGTCCGCTGCGTCCGTCGTTCGTCGACGGACTGCGCAACGAGGTCCAGATCGTCATCACCGTCCTCTCGATCGCCCCCGGAGAGTTCTACGATGCTCTCGCGATCAACGCGGCATCCGCGTCGACGCAGATCTCGGGTCTTCCGTTCTCCGGCCCCGTCGCCGGCGTGCGCCTCGCGTTCATCCCGGGCCAGGGCGAGCACGCCGACCAGTGGGTCGCGTTCCCGACGGCCGAGCAGGTCAGCGAAGCCGTGTTCGACCTCATCGTCGCCGGCCGCGTCGTCACCAAGGCCGACGGCACCGAAGACGTCGCGATCATGATGGTCGAGGCCGAGGCGACCGAGGGCAGCTGGAACCTCATCAAGGCGGGCGCCACCAAGCCCGACGAGGCCGTCGTCGCCCAGGGCCTCGAGGCGTCGAAGCCGTTCATCGCGCAGCTCGTCAAGGCTCAGGCCGAACTCGCCGCCACCGCCTCGAAGGAGCCGGGCGTGTACCCGGTCTTCCCCCCGTACTCGAGCGAGGTCTACGACTTCGTGGCCGGCCGCTCGTACGACGAACTGGTGAACGTTTACCAGATCGCCGACAAGCAGGAGCGCCAGGCGGCCGACGATGTGGTCAAGGACCGCGTCAAGGCAGAGCTGATCGCGGCGACCGAGGCGGGCGAGCTTCCCGCGGCGGCACCGCTCGAGTTCGGTGCAGCCTACAAGTCGGTCACCAAGACCATCGTCCGTGGCCGCATCCTCACCGAGAGCGTGCGTATGGACGGTCGCGGCCTGGCCGACATCCGTCCGCTCGACGCCGAGGTGCAGGTCATCCCGCGCGTGCACGGCTCCGCGATCTTCCAGCGCGGCGAGACCCAGATCATGGGCGTCACCACGCTGAACATGCTCAAGATGGAGCAGCAGATCGACTCGCTGTCGCCCACCACGAGCAAGCGCTACATGCACCACTACAACTTCCCGCCCTACTCGACCGGTGAGACCGGCCGCGTGGGCTCGCCGAAGCGTCGCGAGATCGGGCACGGCTTCCTCGCCGAGCGCGCACTCGTGCCGGTGCTGCCGAGCCGCGAGGAGTTCCCCTACGCGATCCGTCAGGTCTCGGAGGCGCTCAGCTCCAACGGTTCGACGTCGATGGGCTCGGTCTGCGCCTCGACGCTGTCGCTGCTGAACGCGGGTGTGCCGCTGCGCGCGCCCGTCGCCGGTATCGCGATGGGTCTCGTCTCCGACGAGGTCGACGGCGAGACGCGCTACGCCGCCCTCACCGACATCCTCGGTGCGGAGGACGCGCTCGGCGACATGGACTTCAAGGTCGCCGGTACGAGCGAGTTCGTCACGGCGATCCAGCTCGACACGAAGCTCGACGGCATCCCGTCGTCGGTGCTCGCAGGTGCGCTGACCCAGGCTCGCGACGCGCGTCTGACGATCCTCAACGTCCTCAACGCCGCGATCGACGCGCCCGACGAGATGGCGCCGACCGCGCCGCGCGTCATCAGCGTGCAGATCCCGGTCGACAAGATCGGCGAGCTGATCGGCCCGAAGGGCAAGACGATCAACGCGATCCAGGACGAGACCGGCGCGCAGATCTCGATCGAGGAGGACGGCACCGTCTACATCGGCGCGACCGACGGCCCCTCGGCCGAGGCCGCCCGTGCTCAGGTCAACGCGATCGCCAACCCGACCAACCCGGAGGTCGGCGAGCAGTTCCTCGGCACCGTCGTGAAGATCGCCACCTTCGGTGCGTTCGTCTCGCTGCTGCCCGGCAAGGACGGCCTGCTGCATGTCACCGAGGTGCGCAAGCTCGCCGGTGGCAAGCGCGTCGAGAACGTCGACGACGTGCTCTCGGTCGGTCAGAAGATCCTTGTGAAGATCACGAAGATCGACGACCGCGGAAAGCTCTCGCTCGAGCCCGTGATCGACGAGGCCCCCGCAGCCGACGCCGCTCCGGCCGAGGACGCCGCGGCCGAGTAATCGGTTCCGTACGACGGGGCCCGGTGCCTTCCCGCAGGGGAGGGCACCGGGCCCTCGTCGTTCTCGTGATCGAACCGTTATGGGAAGTTTGCCCGCCGTTCCGCGGATTGGTCGGCGAGTTCGCCGGTTTCGCATACCCTCGAAGTACGCACCGGGGGGTGCACGAATGCAGGTACGAAGATCGGATCGCACCGATCGACGTGGGGGTGAGAGTATGCGATTGTTCGGCGTAGGCGCAGGCGCCCCGGATGATCGCGCGCTCGCGCAGGGCGCCGAGCATCCGTCCGCCCCGATCCCGATCGTGGGTCCAGGGGTCGGTGAGACCATCCGTGTCCCGCTCGGTGAGACCGGGATCGAGACCTTCCCGCTCATGCTCGGTGCCGCCGAGTTCGGGTGGAACGTCGATCTCGAGACGAGTCACGGCATCCTCGATCGCTACATCGAGTTCGGCGGCAACGCCGTGCACACCGCCGACGGTTTCTCGGGCGGTCGCAGCGAGCACATCATCGGTCAGTGGTTGCGGTCCCGCGGGCTGCGCGACGAGGTCGTGCTGAGCGCGCGCATCGGTGCGCATGCGGACAACCCGGGGCTCGGGTCGGTCAATCTCGTGCGCGCGGTCGAGGGGTCGTTGACGCGTTTGGGCACCGAACGCATCGATGTGCTGTACCTCGACGCGACTCTCGACGCCACGACGAATCTCGAAGACACCCTCGCGACCGTGGAGTGGCTGGTCGACGCCGGCAAGGTGGCAGCCGTCGGCGCCTTCGGGTTCGCCCCGGAGCGACTGGTCGAGGCGCGCATCCTCGCCTCGGCGGGCTACCCGCGCATCGAAGTCGTCGACGCCCCGTACAACCTGATCCGCCGCCAGTGGTTCGAAGGCGATCTGCGCCTCGTCGCCGGTGCGCAGAACCTCGCGGTGACCCCGTCGCACGCGCTCGAGCACGGATTCCTCTCGGGACGTCACCGAAACAAGTCCGTCGCTTCTCGGGGAGTGCGGGGCGAACAGCTGCGGGGCAACCTCAACCGTCGCGGCATCCGCATCCTCCGCGCGCTCGATCAGATCGCGGAAGAGCTGAGCGTGCCCGTCGCCGCCGTCTCGATCGCCTGGTTGCTCGCTCAGAGGTCGATCGTCGCGCCGATCGTCAACACCTTCGCCGCCGAGCACGTCGACGAGCTCATGCAGGGGGCGGGCGTCGCGCTGTCGCGCGCCCAGCTCGCAGATCTCGCGCGAGCGGGGACCTGAGCGGCTCCACGCGACTGTCATATGCGTGGCATAGGGTGGAGTGAGAGTCCGGCAGATGCTGGCGATGAAGCGAGCGAGCAGTGACGCACTATATCTATCTGGTCAGACACGGTGAACATCAGGATGCCGAGCACGGCCTGGCCGACGGCCCCCTGTCTCCGCGCGGACAGCGCCAGGCCGAGCTGATCGCCGACCGCCTGGGCGGTCTCCCGCTCGATGCGGTCTGGCATTCCCCTCTGCTGCGGGCTAACGAGACGGCGCGTGCGATCGCGGGCCGGCTGCCCTCGGTGGACCCCAAGCCGACCTCGTTGCTGTTCGACTGCGTCCCGACCGGCATGACCGAGGAGACCCCGGCCGCATTCGAGCCGTTCTTCGGATCGATCACCGACGCGGAGATCGAGGCCGGCGGCGCACAGATGTCCGACGCCGTCAACGAGTTCCTCGTGCGCAAGACGGGCGAGGTGCACGAGGTGCTCATCACCCACAACTTCGTGATCTCGTGGTTCGTGCGCGAAGTGCTCGGAGCTCCCGAGTGGCGGTGGATGACGTTGAATCAGGCCCACTGCGGTCTCACGGTCATCGCTCAGAAGCAGGGCCGTCCGTGGACGCTGCTGAACCACAACGACACCGGACACCTGCCCATGGAGCTCCGCACGGGTATTCCCGACGCGATCCCCGTCTGAGTCGGCGGAAGTTACCGCGCGCCCCGGGCCGGGGCGCGCGGCGCCCGAAATAGACTGGGAACCATGACCACGCAGGTAGCAATCGTCGGTGGGACCGGCAAGCTCGGGGCGATCATCCACGCCGTCATCGACGACCTCGACGGGTTCGAGGTGAGCCGTGTCCTGTCCTCGTCGAGTGACCTCTCGGAGCTCGCGGGCGCTGACCTGGTGATCGATGCCTCGACGCCGCAGGTGAGCATCGACGTCGTACGCTCGGCGGTCGAGCACGGGCAGAACGTGCTCGTGGCCACGTCGGGCTGGTCGGCGGAGCGCATCGCGCTCGTGCGCCCTCTGGTCGAAGCCGCCGGCACGGCGGCGGTGTTCATTCCCAACTTCTCGCTCGGTTCGGTACTCGGGTCCGCTCTCGCCGCCGCGGCGGCACCGTTCTTCGACTCCGCCGAAATCGTCGAGGCGCATCGCGAGACGAAGATCGATTCGCCCAGCGGCACCGCCGTGCGCACCGCCGAACTCATCGCGGCCGCGCGCTCCGAGCAGGGGCCGGTGAGCGCCCCGCACGCCGATCAGCGGGCCCGCGGTCAGCAGGTCGGCAGCGTCCCGATCCACTCGCTCCGCCGTCCCGGTGTCATCGCGAAGCAGGAGGTGGTGCTTGCGGGCCCCGGCGAATCGCTGACATTCACGCACGACACGGTCGAGCCCGCCCTCGCCTATGCCCCCGGCATCCGCCTCGCCGTTCCGTTCACTCGCGACGCGTCGGGAGTCGTCGTCGGTCTCGAGAACATGATCGACATCGGCATCCGATCATGATCTCCCGCATCGGCGTCGGCGTGATGGCCCTGTGCCTCGCGCTCTACATCGTCGTGGTGGGCTATCGCGCCGTGCTGATGCTCGGCACCGGCGAGCCGATCGCGATCGCGATCGGCGTCGCTCTCCTCGTCATGCCGTTGATCGGCGCCTGGGCGCTGATCCGTGAGATGCAGTTCGGCTTCGCCGCAGACCGGCTCGGTCGTACGCTCGATGCCGAGGGCGGAATGCCGGAGGCGGAGACCGAACTGACTCCGAGCGGACGCATCGCGCGGGCGGATGCCGACCCGCTGATCGAGCGGTACGCCGCCGCAGCGGAGGCCGCACCCGAGGAGTGGCGCGAGCGGTTCCGGCTGGGCGTGGTGCAGGATGCGGCGGGGCGGCGCAAGGACGCCCGCGCGAGCATCCGCGAGGCGATCAGGCTCTCGCGCGGCTGATCGCCGTCGACTCAGGCGAGAGTGGCTTCGAGGGTGATGTCAATGCCGGCGAGCGCCTGCGAGACCGGGCATCCGGACTTCGCCTCTTCGGCGATCGCTCGAAACGCCTCGGCGGAGAGGCCGGGAACCACGGCGTTGACGTTGAGATGGCTGCCGGTGATGCCGACGCCCGGCTTGAAGGTGACGGAGGCGCTCGCGTCGACCCGCTCCGGCGGCGTGCCGTTCTCGCTCAGTGCGTGGGCGAGAGCCATGCTGAAGCATGACGCGTGCGCGGCGGCGATGAGCTCCTCCGGCGTGGTGGTGGTGTCGCTGCCCTCGCTGCGGGCCTTCCAGTCGATGGGGAAGGTGCCGAGCTTCGACGACGAGAACGCGACGGTGCCGGAGCCCTCCGCCAGTGATCCGGTCCAGGTGGTGGTCGCTTCGCTGGTGACGGGCATGATTCCTCCGGTTCTCGCACTGCGGATGCGCAGCGTCGCGTCATCGCCAGCCTAGCGAGCGGCGCTCTCCGGGGGAACGTGTCAGGCCGCGCGCGTGCGCCCGAGGAGCCCGGTGCGCTGGAGCAGCAGATAGAGCTGGCAGCCGAGGCACAGGCCGATCGCGGCGTTCAGGAACGCGGCGATGAAGGCGGCGGCGGTGGCGATCGGGAGAGCCCAGGGCACGCCGACGAGTTGGAGGACGAGACCGATCGCCACGACGAACAGGCCGACTCCCTGCGCGAAGCGGGGTGGGCGTGGGTCCTCGAGCTCGGTCGGGGGCGCGAGGCGCGGGCGGATAGCGCGGCGGAAGAGCACGCCCCAGGGAGCGGTCGCGGGGGACAGGATGCTCCAGAGGAAGAGCAGCGCGATCACCGCCGAGAGGAGGAAGGCGGGATCGAGTGCGCGCTCGGAGACCGATGCATCCGCGATCAGCCAGTCGCCCCCCGTGACGACCGTCGGCTGATAGGCGAACCAGCCGAACGTCGCCGCGCCCCGCGCCGTCGCGAGTCCGGTGAGACCGAGGAACGTCGCGATCAGAAGGAGCACGGCGGTGATCGTCGCTGCGAAACGCGGACCGCGGGGATCGATGCCGACGGGAGAGGACATGGATGCTCCTGACGTCGTCTCAGAGGGAGGCGAGGGCTTCGGTGAGGGCGCGCCGCTGCGGCACGCCATGGAATCGGGAACGCACGGCGCCGGAGTCGTCCACGAGGAACGTGGTGGGGGTCTGGAGCACGTGATAGCGCGAGGAGAGGTCGGGGCGATGGGTGAGGTCGACCTCGATGTGACGGAGGCCGTCGCCCTCCTCGGCGAAGGAGCGCAGCATCCGGCGGACCTGAGGGCAGCGTGCGCACATCTCGGTGCTGAACTGCACGAGTGTCGCTCTCGATCCGAGCTCGGCGGGAACGGCATCCTGCGCATCGAATCGCAGCGCTCCTCCCGCCCGCCGGCGTCCGTCCCGCCTCTTCGCGACGGCGCCGATCACGACGGCGGCCGCCACGAGCGCGGCGAGGAGCGCGAGGGCGACGACGGGAGACATGAATCGAGGGTACGGCGCCCGCGCGAGTGGAGGGGCCGATGTGTCCGACGATGACGGCAGCGGGCGAGTGCTCCTCCGCCCGTGTCGTGGTCCGGGAAGGTATTCTGGCTCTCATGAGCGCACCCGTCCCGACGCCGTACGAAGACCTCCTCCGCGACGTCCTCGAGAACGGAACGCACAAGTCCGATCGCACCGGAACGGGGACGACGAGCGTGTTCGGACGGCAGATCCGCTTCGACCTGTCGCAGGGCTTCCCGCTGATCACGACCAAGCGGGTGCACTTCAAGTCGATCGCCTACGAGTTGCTGTGGTTCCTGCGCGGGGAGTCGAACGTGCGATGGCTGCAGGAGAACGGCGTGACGATCTGGGACGAGTGGGCGGACGACGCCGGAGAGCTCGGCCCCGTCTACGGCGTGCAGTGGCGCTCGTGGCCGACTCCGGGCGGCGAGAGCATCGATCAACTGTCGGAGGTCATCGAACAGATCCGCCGCTCGCCGGACTCACGCCGTTTGATCGTGTCGGCCTGGAATCCTGCCGACATCCCCGACATGGCTCTCGCGCCCTGCCACGCGCTCTTCCAGTTCTACGTCGCCGACGGCAAGCTGTCGTGCCAGCTCTACCAGCGCAGTGCCGACATGTTCCTCGGCGTTCCGTTCAACATCGCCTCCTACGCGCTCCTCACCCTGATGATCGCCCAGCAACTCGGTCTCGAGCCCGGCGATTTCGTGTGGACGGGCGGTGACTGCCACATCTACGACAACCACATCGAGCAGGTGACCGAGCAGCTCACCCGCGACCCGTACCCGTACCCGACCCTGCGCTTCGCGCGCACGCCCGAGTCGATCTTCGATTACACCTTCGAGGACTTCGTCGTCGAGGACTATCAGCACCACGCCCCGATCCGCGCGGCGGTCGCGGTATGACCTGGGTCGGCCTGATCTGGGCGGAGGCGGCCGGGGGCGTCATCGGCGCCGAGGGCGGCATGCCGTGGCACGTGCCCGAGGACCTGGCGCACTTCAAAGAGGTCACCCTGGGTGCTCCGGTCGTGATGGGGCGCAAGACGTGGGACTCGCTCCCCGAGCGGTTCCGTCCGCTGGCCGGCCGGGAGAACATCGTCGTCACCCGCCAGCAGGACTGGGACGCAGAGGGGGCACGCCGAGCGGCGACGGTCGCCGAGGCGGTGCGCGGCCAGGACCGGGTCTGGATCATCGGGGGAGCCGAGATCTTCCGGCAGGTGATCGGCGACGCCGATCGGCTCGAGGTCACCGAGCTCGAGCTCGAGGTAGACGGTGACGCGTACGCTCCCGCGAAGACCGGGTGGCGCCTGGTCGACGAGGGGGAGTGGCTCACCTCCCGCACCGGTGTGCGCTACCGCTTCCTCGGATACGAGCGCTGATGCCCACCGCGCTGATCACCGGAGCGAGCGCCGGGCTCGGGGCCGAGTTCGCGCGCCAGCTCGCGCGGCGCCGCGCCGACCTCGTCCTGGTCGCTCGGTCGGAGGAGGCTCTGGCGTCGTTGGCGGCCGAGTTGCGCAGCGAGTTCGGCGTCGCCGTCGAGGTGCTTCCGGCCGATCTCGCGATCGAGGAGGGCGTCGAGCGGGTCGAGCAGCGACTCGAGGACGCGAACGACCCGATCGACCTGCTCGTGAACAACGCCGGGTTCGGGCTGCCGCTGCAGTTCGCCGACAACGACATCGCCGACGAGGTGCGCCACCTGCGAGTACACGTCGAGGCCTCGATGCGCCTCATGCACGCCGCGCTGCAGACCATGCGCGGTCGTGGAGGGCGCATCATCAACGTGGCCTCCGTGGCGGGATTCATCTCGCGGTCGACCTATTCCGCCTGCAAGGCGTGGCTCATCCAGTTCAGTCGGTGGGCCAACGCCGAATACGCGCGGGACGGGGTGAGTGTGACGGCGCTGTGCCCCGGGTTCACCCACACGAGCTTCCATGAGCGGATGGGCCTGGCCCCGGGGCATGAGGGTGTTCCATCGTTGATGTGGCTCGATGCGCGCGACGTGGTCCGAGAGGGACTTCGCGACGCCGCCCGCGAGAAGTCGGTGTCTGTTCCGTCGCTGCGGTACAAGGTGATCGTGGCGCTGACCGGTCTGCTTCCGCGGTCGGTCACGGCTGGGATCGCTCGGCGCGGACGGGTCTGACCATCCGGCTCAGCGGAACCGTCCCAGGCGGATGCCGGCCAGAGCGAGCGCACCGATCGTCTCGCCGTCCGTGATGCGTCCGTCGGCGATCATCGCGAGCGTATCGGCGAACGGCACCCAGGAGACCTGGTCGATACCCTCTTCGCGCTGACTCTCGGCGGCCGTCGCCGGGTCCATCGCCGTCAGCCCTCGGGCCAGGAAGACGTGCTCCGGAGCATCCGCGACGCCGTTGAGCGCGTTCATGACACCGAGCTCGCGCCAGTCGGATGCCGTGAATCCGGTCTCCTCGAGAAGTTCGCGTCGCGCGGCGACGAGGGGATCCTCGCCATCGCTACCGCCGGCGGGCACCTCGACGGAGGTCCCCGTGGTGTAGCGGTCGAGGGTGACCAGGCAGACGCGCTCCTCGTCGTCGAGCGCGACGACGAAGACGGCGGGATGCTGCATCCGCACGACCCCGTAGATGCCGTCGTCTCCGGCGGGGCCGGTGACTCTGTCCTCGCGTACTTCGATCCAGCGGTTGGCGTAGACGGTGTCGGACTCGTGCGTGACCCATGCCATGGCTTGAGCCTACGACGTGATCGTTGCCTAGGATCGGTGCATGGGATGGCTGTTCGGTCGGAAGAAGGCTCCGGAGAGCGCGGACGAGATGCTGCGCCGGTACAACGACGAGCAGGCGGCTCGTCTGGCCGCGCTGTCGGGGAATGCGGGAGCGGAGCAGGGTCCTGTTCCGAACGTGGGCGGGTCGAGTCTCGGCGAGCTCACGGTCGAGGACGTGTTCACGATCACCGGACGCGGCAAGGTCGCGACGGGGCGAGTGACCACGGGCAGGTTGCGCGTCGGCGACCGCGTGGTGATCATGCGCGACGGGACGCCACCGATGCCTGCGGAGATCGCGGCGATCGAGATGCTCCGCAAGAAGGCGAACGAGGCGAGCGTCGGTTCGACCGTCGGCATCCTGTTCCGGGATCGTCCCGACGTCGTGCGCGGCGACGTCATCCGGACGACCGCGTCCGCGTGAGGTCGGGCCGAGACGATACTCTGGTTGCATGACGCACTCGGGCAACCCTTTCGGACAGGTTCTCGTCGCGCTCGTCACTCCGATGACGGCCGACGGCGAAGTCGACTGGCCCGCCGTCGAGAAGCACATCGACGACGTCATCACCGCGGGTGCTGACGGTGTCGTCGTGACGGGCACGACCGGCGAGACCTCGACCCTGACGGACCCCGAGAAGCTCAAGCTCGTCGAGATCGGCAAGTCCGTCTCCGCCGGTCGCGCCAAGATCATCACGGGAGGCGGATCGAACGAGACCGCCCACGCGATCGAGCTGTACAAGGCGAGCGAGAAGGCCGGCGCCGACGGCATCATGATCGTCACGCCGTACTACAACAAGCCGACGCAGGCCGGCATCCTCACGCACTTCCGTCTGGTGGCCGATGCCACCGACCTGCCGGTGATCCTGTACGACATCCCCGGGCGCACCGGTGTGCCGATCAAGTACGAGACGCTCCTCCGCCTGGCGAAGCACCCGAACATCCTCGCGGTCAAGGACGCCAAGGGCGACTTCTCCGAGGTGAGCCGAGTGCTCAACCAGACCGACCTCATGTACTTCTCGGGTGACGACGCCAACGTTCTTCCGCACCTCGCCATCGGGGCGACGGGCCTGATCGGTGTGACCGCGAACATCACCGCGACTCCGTACCGCACGATCGTCGATGCGGTGAACCGTGGCGATCTCGCCACGGCGACCGCCGAGCACAAGCGCCTCGAGCCCCTCGTGCGCGCCGTGATGACCCACGTTCCCGGCACGGTCGCCGCCAAGTACATCCTCCACGGCCTCGGCCGGATCTCCAGTCCGCGCGTGCGTCTTCCGCTCGTCGGGCCGGAGGAGTGGGAGGCCGCACTCATCGAAGACGAGCTCGATCTCGTCGCCGGCGTCCCGGGCGCCGATTTCTCGAACTTCCGCCCCGACCGCAACGCGGCCGCGGGTGGTGCCCTGCCCAAGGTGCACGGCACGACGCGCTGAGTCGCGTCGCCATGAACGAACGGACGCGCCGAGTGTCCGACTGAGGAGACAGCATGTCCATTCCCCTGGCCGAACCGTCCGCACTCGACGAAGGAACGCTGCGGGTCATCCCGATCGGCGGTCTCGGCGAGATCGGTCGGAACATGACCATGTTCGAGTACGACGGCAAGATCCTGATCGTCGACTGCGGGGTGCTGTTCCCCGAGGAGCACCAGCCCGGTGTCGACCTGATCCTCCCTGACTTCGAGCCGATCCGCGATCGTCTCGACGACATCGTCGGCGTCGTGCTCACGCACGGGCACGAGGACCACATCGGGGCTGTTCCGTACCTCCTGCGCCTCAAGGGTGACATCCCTCTGATCGGATCGGGCCTGACCCTGGCTCTCGTCGAGGCGAAGCTCAAGGAACACCGCATCAAGGCGTTCACGCTGACGGTCAAGGAAGGCCAGCAGGAGAAGGTCGGCCCCTTCGATCTCGAGTTCGTCGCCGTGAACCACTCCATCCCCGATGCCCTGGCCGTCGCCATCCGTACGCCGGCGGGCATGGTGCTCGCCACCGGTGATTTCAAGATGGACCAGCTGCCGCTCGACGGTCGCATCACCGACCTCCGCGCGTTCTCGCGCCTGGGCGAGGAGGGCGTCGATCTCTTCCTGGTGGACTCGACCAACGCGGACGTGCCGGGCTTCACCCCCACCGAGCGTTCGATCGGCCCGGTGCTCGACCAGGTGATCGGCAAGGCGCCCCGGCGTGTGATCGTGGCCAGCTTCTCGAGTCACGTGCACCGGGTGCAGCAGGTCATCGACGCGGCGCACGCCCACGGGCGACGCGTGGCGTTCCTCGGCCGCAGCATGGTGCGCAACATGACCATCGCCGAGCAGCTCGGGTATCTGAAGGTGCCGGACGGCGTGCTCATCGACTTCAAGAAGGCGCGCGATCTCCCGGACGAGAAGATCGTCTACATGTCGACCGGTTCGCAGGGCGAGCCGATGGCGGTGCTCAGCCGCATGGCGAACATGGATCACGCGATCGAGGTCAGCGAGGGCGACACCGTCATCCTCGCCTCGAGCCTCATCCCGGGCAATGAGAACGCCGTGTACCGCGTGATCGACGGCCTCACCAAGCTCGGTGCGAACGTCGTGCACAAGGCGAACGCCCGCGTGCACGTCTCTGGACACGCCGCGGCGGGAGAGCTGCTCTACTGCTACAACATCCTCAAGCCCAAGAACGTGCTGCCGGTGCACGGCGAGTACCGTCACCTCATCGCGAACGCCAAGCTGGCGCAGGACACGGGAATCGCCGAGGAGCGCACGATCATCGCCTCCAACGGCACCGTCATCGACCTGCGCGACGGCGTGGCGTCGGTCGTCGGGCAGCTCGACCTCGGCTTCGTGTACGTCGACGGCTCGACGGTCGGCGAGATCACGGATGCCGATCTCAAGGACCGCCGGATCCTCGGCGAGGAGGGTTTCATCTCGGTCATCGTGGTGGTGGATGCCGCGACCGGGCGGATCATCTCCGGACCCGAGATCCACGCGCGCGGTGTCGCTGAGGACGACTCGGTCTTCGACGACGTGACGCCGAAGATCGTCGCCGCGCTCAAGGAGGCCTCCGGCAACGGCGTGCGCGACACCCACGCACTCTCCCAGGTCGTGCGCCGCACGATCGGCCGATGGGTCAACCAGCGTCTGCGTCGCCGTCCGATGATCGTCCCCCTCGTGATCGAGGCGTGATCAGCGGGATCGGCTGAAAGCCGCGTCGATACGCGGGAATGTCGGCCACGGGCCGTAACGTGAGGGCATGGCCAGGAGTACCACCAAGTCCGAGCGCGCGTCCGGGAGCGCGCCGTCCCGCCCCTCGCGGCGGGCGGCTCCCCAAGCCTCGCCTGCGCCCAAGAAGCCGGCAGCGAAGAAGCCCGTCCCCAAGAAGTACATCGACGAACTCGACAAGCCGCCGGTGGCGGTCCGGGCGTGGACAGGGCTCGCACACGGTGTCGGAGGGCTCTTCCGCGCCTTCGGCCCGGAGACGCTGGAGAAGGACGACCGTCGCGACGGGTTCCCGTTCCTCCTGGTCCTGCTGGCGGTCCTCGGCGCGGTGAACGAGTGGTTCTTCATCGGCAACGAGGTCGCCGCCAATGTCAGCGCCTATTCGGTCGGTGGACTGGTCGGCCGCATCGCGTTCGTCATGCCCGTACTGCTGCTCTTCCTCGCCGGATGGCTCTTCCGTCACCCGTCCTCGGTCCATGACAACGGCCGCATCGGCATCGGTTTCGGCCTCTTCGTGCTCGCACTCGCAGGTATCAGCCACGTCGCCGCCGGCGCTCCGGACGGCGCGGGAACCGCCGCGCGCGCGCACCCGAACATGGGAATGGCCGCCATCAGCGAGGCGGGAGGGGTCTTCGGCTGGCTGGTGGGTGAACCGCTCGCGCTGGTGCATCCCGCCGTGGCCTACGTCGTGCTCGGCCTCGTCATCGCGTTGAGCATCCTCATCCTCACCAAGACGCCGCCCAACCGGATCGGTCGGCGGCTCGGCGATCTGTACGCCTGGATGTTCGACGCGGAGCGTCCTCAGCCCGCGGCGGAGCAGCCCGAGATCGACGATGCCGACAAGACCGACGACGAGAACGTCCTGCCCTGGTGGCGGCGAAACAAGAGTGGCCGCGAGGAGGACCCCGATGAGGGCACCCTCGGCTCCGACGACATCACGGCCCTCCTCTCGACCGCGGAGGCGACCCCTGCGTACGACCAGGCCGTCGTCGTCGAGAACCCCTACGATTCCGCCACCGAGGTTCTGTCCGACGTGCGCTCCGTGGCCGATTCCCTCGCTGAGCAGCAGACGACGGCGCTCCTCGACGACGACTCCGACACCGGTGAGGTGCCCGAGCTCCCGGGCCTCGACGGTTTCGGGACCGAGGGGCCGGGGGATCGCGGCCCCCAGGCACCCGTCGCGCCGTACATCCTCCCCTCGCCGGGGCTCCTGGTCGAGGGCCCGCCCCCCGTCATGCGCTCCGAGGCGACCGATAAGGTCATCGAGCAGATCACCAGTGTGCTCACGCAGTTCAAAGTCGATGCGAAGGTCACCGGCTTCTCGCGCGGACCGACGGTGACGCAGTACGAGGTCGAGGTGGGTCACGGCGTCAAGGTCGAGAAGATCCTGCAGCTGAGCAACAACTTCGCGTATGCCGTGGCCTCGAACGACGTGCGCATCCTCTCGCCGATCCCGGGCAAGAGCGCGATCGGTATCGAGATCCCGAACGCCGACAAGGAGATGGTCGCCCTCGGCGACGTGCTCCGCTCCCCGGCGGCCCAGAAGAGCACGCACCCGATGACGATCGGCGTGGGCAAGGATGTCGGCGGCAACATCGTCATCGCGAACCTGGCGAAGATGCCTCACCTCCTGGTCGCCGGTTCCACCGGTTCCGGAAAGTCCAGCTTCGTGAACTCGATGATCACGAGTCTGCTGATGCGCGCGCGCCCGGCCGACGTGCGAATGGTGCTGATCGACCCGAAGCGCGTCGAGCTCACCAGCTACGCGGGCGTGCCGCACCTGATCACTCCGATCATCACCAACCCGAAGAAGGCGGCCGAGGCGCTGCAGTGGGTCGTCAAAGAGATGGACATGCGGTACGACGACCTCGCGTCGTTCGGATTCCGCCACATCGACGACTTCAACCGCGCGGTGCGAGCCGGCGAGGTCGAGTTGCCGGCCGGCAGCGAGCGAGTGCTCAAGCCGTATCCCTATCTCCTCGTCGTGGTCGACGAGCTCGCCGACCTCATGATGGTCGCCCCGCGCGACGTCGAGGACTCGATCGTGCGCATCACCCAGCTCGCCCGCGCATCCGGCATCCACCTGGTGCTCGCGACCCAGCGCCCGAGCGTCGACGTCGTGACAGGTCTGATCAAGGCCAACGTGCCATCCCGTCTCGCGTTCGCCGTGACGAGCGTCACCGACAGCCGCGTGATCCTCGACAGCCCCGGTGCCGACAAGCTCATCGGTCAGGGCGACGCGCTGTTCTCGCCGATGGGTTCCTCGAAGCCGTTCCGTCTGCAGGGCGCCTGGGTCGACGAGAAGGAGATCGACGCGGTCGTCAAGCACGTGACGCGTCAGGCTCGACCCGAGTACCGCAACGATGTCCAAGAGGCACTGGAGCCGCGTAAGAAGGACGTCGACGAAGACATCGGCGACGATCTCGAGTTGCTGTTGGCTGCCGCCGAGCTGGTCGTCTCCTCTCAGTTCGGCTCCACCTCGATGCTGCAGCGCAAGCTCCGCGTCGGCTTCGCCAAGGCCGGACGCCTGATGGATCTCCTCGAGTCGCGGGAGATCGTCGGCCCGTCCGAGGGTTCCAAGGCTCGCGACGTGCTCGTCACGGCGGAGCAGCTCGGGGGAGTGATGGCGAAGCTCCGTGGTGAGGATGTTCCCGCGGCGCCCAGCGCGGCGCCGGCCGCTCCTGCGACGGCGGCGATGGCCTCCGATCCTCTCGAAGCGCAGTTCGAGGGTCTTCCCGTGGTCGAGGCAGAGGGCGATGAAGACGCCTGGGGCCTGACGGGACGCGACTGATGGCGATTCCTCGGCAGCTGCCCAACGCGATCACGATCGCGCGCATCCCGCTCGCAGTGGTGTTCTTCGTGCTGCTCCTGCTCGGAGGAACCTATGGGGTTCCCGATCTCGGTCTGCGCTGGACTGCGGCGATCCTGTTCATCCTCGCCATCTCGACCGACTGGGTCGACGGCTACCTCGCCCGCCGCTACGACATCGTCAGTGATTTCGGCAAGCTCTGGGACCCGATCGCCGACAAGCTGCTGACGGGGGCGGGCTTCATCGGGCTCGCCGTCCTCGGCGAGGTCTCCTGGTGGATCGTCGCGATCATCCTCGTCCGCGAGTTGGGGATCACGATCCACCGGCTCATGATCGTCAACGAGCACGTCGTCGCTGCGGCATGGATGGGCAAGGTCAAGACCGCTGCGCAAGGGGTCGCCCTCGCATGGGCGCTGATGCCGTTGCACGTGCTGATCGGCATTCCCGCGTGGACCCTGATCACCTTCGTGCTCATGCTCGTGGTGCTGGTGCTGACCATCTGGAGCGGGATCGACTACGTCGTCGCGCAGGTGCGCGGGGCGCGTCGGAGTCGATGACCGACCTCGCGGCAGCCGTGATCGAGACGCTCGCGCGCCGCGGCTGGACACTGGGCGTAGCGGAGTCGCTCACGGGCGGAGCGGTGATCGCCGAGCTCGTGAGCGTGCCCGGAGCATCTTCCGTGGTGCTCGGAGGAGTGGTCGCCTACGCGACGCCGATCAAGCACACGCTGCTCGGGGTGGATGAATCGCTTCTCGGCCGTGAGGGCCCGGTGCATCCGGAGGTTGCGCGGCAGATGGCACGGGGCGTCCGGCGCGCCGTGGGGGTGGACGGCGTCGACGCCTCGGTCGGCGTCGCGACCACGGGCATCGCCGGTCCCGTCTCGCCCGATGGGCAGCCGGTCGGCACCGTGCACATCGCCGTCGCCACACCCGAGCGCGTCGAGGCGGGATCGTTCCTCTTCCCCGGCGACCGGAATCGGATCCGCTCTGCGTCCGTACGAGCCGCCCTCGAGATGCTCCGAGAAATGTCCCGGGAATAGTCGCCGTCGCGACGAGGTTATTGATTTCGTGCTCACACTCAAACCACAGAGTGCAGTTGTAGATTTTATGAAGGTCGGCGAGGTTATACTGGCCATCACTTCGGGGGAGACTCCGAGACACCGATTGGGGAGGAGGTTCCGATGATTCTTGTACGACAGGAAATCGGCGATGTGCTGAGGGACTTCCGTCTGCAGAAGGGGCGCACCCTTCGGCAGGTCGCGAGCAAGGCTTCCGTGGCGCTCGGCTATCTGAGCGAAGTAGAGCGCGGTCAGAAGGAGGCGTCGAGCGAGATCCTCGCCTCTGTCGCCGATGCGCTCGACGTCCCCATCTCGACCATCATGCGCGAGGTCGGAGATCGCATCTCCGTGCTCGAGGGCATCCAGGTGTTCCCCGATGTCGTTCCCGACGATCTGGTCGCCTCGATCGAGCCCGAGCTCTCGCTCCACTGATCCGACGCGCCCCGTCGTTGCTTCATGCGTCGAAGTGAATTCCTGCGTGCCGTCGAGGACGAGTTCCCCGGACGCACGTCTTCGGTGTTGAACGATCTGGTGCTCACGCCGCTCGCCGGTCGCACCGCGAAAGAGGCGCTGGCCGCGGGGATTCCCCCGCGGGAGATCTGGTTCGCGCTCTGCGACGAGATGGAAGTGCCCGATAACAGACGGTACGGTGCGGGCAGGCTTGAGCCGCGCAGGCGCTGAGTTCGCGCATGCGTTCGATCGATATCGCGACGAGATGGCAGGATCCGGCGTGTCGTCGAATATTCGTTCGAAGCGGGCGTAGTCTTCTGCACAGTGGTTCAGACGTTAGTGTTCTCCACTGTTCGCGCGACTCGACGACGCAATGTCGGAGGCTCCTCGTACGGTGAAGACATGGCCACCGAGCCATACGCCTTGTCGGAGAGTTGCTTCCAGCCGGAAGTGCCGCGACAGCCTACAGGCGGCACCACGCGAAGCAGAAGGAGCACGACATGCCATCTCCCGCCGACCGCGAGAAGTCCCTCGAGACCGCACTCGCCCAGATCGACCGTCAGTTCGGAAAGGGCTCGGTCATGCGGCTGGGCAGCGACGAGCGCGCACCCGTCGCCGTCATCCCCACCGGCTCCATCGCCCTCGACGTCGCTCTCGGCGTCGGAGGCCTCCCGCGTGGCCGCATCGTCGAGATCTACGGCCCGGAGTCCTCGGGTAAAACCACGCTGACGCTGCATGCGATCGCCAACGCTCAGCGCGCGGGCGGTATCGCGGCGTTCATCGATGCCGAGCACGCGCTCGACCCTGATTACGCCGCCAAGCTCGGCGTCGACATCGACGCCCTGCTCGTCTCGCAGCCCGACACGGGTGAGCAGGCGCTCGAGATCGCCGACATGCTCGTGCGCTCCGGTGCCATCGATCTGATCGTCATCGACTCCGTGGCGGCGCTCGTGCCCCGCGCCGAGATCGAAGGTGAGATGGGTGACTCGCACGTGGGTCTGCAGGCTCGACTGATGTCGCAGGCTCTCCGCAAGCTCACCGGTGGCCTGAACCAGACCAACACCACGATGATCTTCATCAACCAGCTGCGCGAGAAGATCGGTGTGTTCTTCGGCTCTCCCGAAACGACCGCCGGTGGTAAGGCGCTCAAGTTCTATGCATCGGTTCGCCTCGACATCCGTCGTATCGAGACCCTGAAAGACGGCACCGACGCAGTGGGTAACCGCACCCGCGTGAAGGTCGTCAAGAACAAGATGGCCCCGCCCTTCAAGCAGGCGGAGTTCGACATCCTCTACGGAGTGGGCATCTCGCGCGAGGGCAGTCTGATCGACTTCGGTGTCGAGCACGGAATCGTCAAGAAGTCGGGCTCGTGGTACACCTACGACGGCGATCAGCTGGGCCAGGGCAAGGAGAACGCCCGCACGTTCTTGCTGAACAACACCGACGTGGCACTCGCCATCGAGACCCAGATCCTGCAGAAGCTCGGCATCGGTGGTGCATCCGTTCCCGCGGCTCCGGCAGATGAGCTCGCCGAGCGTCGCCCGGCCTGATCATGAACGGTGAGAACGGGGGCGGTCCGCGTCAGGACACCGGGCGGGTCGCCCCCGTCATCCCTCTTTTCGGAGCCCGAAGCGTCACCCCTCCCGGAGCGAACGCAACGACTCGCGAGGGGGCTGCGGAGCCATCCGGAGGCTCAGGGCGCGCGTCTTCGGGAGCAAAGGCCCCGCGCCTGCGGGCCCTCTCGGACGCTCCCTCCTCCGCGTCTGCCGCGCCGACGACTTCCGCGTCCGCTCACGAATCCGCTTCCGTATCCTTCGTCGATGACCGGCGCGCCGGCGACGATGCACCCGACCTGCTCGAGGTCCGTAAAGCGGCCGAAGAGAGTCTGGTGCGCAAGCTCCGCACGCGATCGCTGTCGGTGTCCGAAGCACGGCAGGTCTTGCGTGGTCATGGACTCGATGCTCAACAGGTAGACGATGTCATCGACGATTTCCTCCGGCGCCGGTACCTCGACGATCAAGAGCTCGCGCAGATGCTCGTGGCCGCGGGGGTCGATCGCAAGGGGCAGGGGCGCGTCGCCATCTCCCGTTCGCTCGCGCAGCGTGGGATCCCGCGCGACGTGATCGCCGCGGCCCTCGACGAACTGCCGGACGACGATGCGGAACGCGCACTGGAGTTCGCTCGTACCAAGGCACGTTCGCTCAGCCGCCTTGATCACGAGACCGCCCTCCGGCGTCTGCTCGGACAGCTCGCTCGCCGCGGGTACGGCGGATCCGTTGCGACGAACGCGGCGAAGACGGCGTTGAACGAGGCATCATTCGGTGCGAAGAGCTCCGGAGTGCGCTTCGTCGAGTCGGACTGAGGCGTCAGCCCGGAGGTGCCGTCTCCCGCTCGTACAATGGAGAGATCATGACTACTCCGCGCAGTGAACCGACGATCATCACCTCGTCGTCGGCAGCCGTCGACGCCGACGGTCGTCAGAGATCCTACGAAGTGCGCACGTTCGGCTGCCAGATGAACGTGCACGATTCCGAGCGCCTCTCCGGCTCGCTCGAGAGTGCGGGCTACGTTCGCGCCGCGGCCGGTGACGAAGCCGATGTCGTCATCATCAACACCTGCGCGGTGCGCGACAACGCGGCCGGGAAGCTCTATGGAACGCTCGGCCAGCTCGCGGGCGTGAAGCGCCGCAAGGATGGAATGCAGATCGCGGTCGGCGGATGTCTCGCGCAGATGGACAAGCAGACCGTGCTCGACAAGGCTCCGTGGGTCGATGTCGTCTTCGGCACCCACAACATGGGGTCGCTGCCGCGTCTGCTCGAGCGGGCACGCCACAACGGCGATGCCGAGCTTGAGATCCTCGAGTCGCTCGAAGTGTTCCCCTCCACGCTCCCGACCAAGCGCGACGCCGCGCACAGCGGCTGGGTATCGATCTCCGTGGGCTGCAACAACACCTGCACCTTCTGCATCGTGCCGAGCCTGCGCGGCAAGGAGAAGGATCGGCGTCCCGGCGACATCCTCAACGAGATCCGTCTGCTCGTCGAGGACGGAGCGATCGAGGTCACCCTCCTCGGGCAGAACGTTAACTCCTACGGCGTCGAGTTCGGCGATCGTCAGGCGTTCAGCAAGCTGCTGCGTGCCGCGGGTGAGATCGAGGGACTCGAGCGCATCCGCTTCACGAGCCCGCATCCGGCGGCATTCACGGACGACGTGATCGATGCGATGGCCGAGACGCCCAACGTGATGCCCCAGTTGCACATGCCGTTGCAGTCCGGCAGTGACCGCATCCTCAAGGCCATGCGTCGTTCCTACCGCAGCGAGAAGTTCCTCGGCATCCTCGATCGTGTCCGCGATCGGATGCCCGACGCGGCCATCACGACCGATATCATCGTCGGCTTCCCCGGCGAGACCGACGAGGACTTCGAAGACACGATGCGCGTCGTGGAGCTCTCGCGCTTCTCCAGCGCCTTCACGTTCCAGTACTCGATCCGCGAGGGCACCCCCGCCGCGACGATGGAGGATCAGGTCCCCAAGGCCGTCGTGCAGGAGCGCTACGACCGCCTGCTCGCGCTGCAGGAGCGGATCTCGCTCGAAGAGAACCAGAAGCAGGTCGGTCGGTCGGTCGAGGTTCTCGTCTCGACGGGGGAGGGGAAGAAGGATGCCGAGACGCATCGGCTCACCGGACGCGCCCAGGACAACCGTCTCGTGCACTTCGAGGTCACGCCGGGCTCCGACCTTCCGCGGCCGGGCGATGTCGTCACCGTGACGATCACGCATGCCGCGCCGTTCCATCTTCTTGCCGACGACCCGACCGGTGCTCCGCTCCGGATCCGCCGCACGCGTGGAGGCGACGCCTGGGATCGCGCGCAGTCCGAGTCGTGCGCCGTCCCCACCCCGGCGGGCGATGGTGGCCCCCGTGCCGTGTCCCTCGGGCTGCCGACCCTGCGCGTCGGGGTGTGAACGACGCCCGTTCCGCGTCAGAGGCGGCGCCGCGCCTCTGGGCGGTGGTCGGAGCCACCGGTACGGGCAAGAGCGAACTTGCACTGAACATCGCCGAGGGGCTGCGGTCGCGCGGGAATCCGGCTGAGATCATCAACGTCGATGCGATGCAGTTGTACCGCGGTATGGACATCGGTACAGCCAAGCTCCCTCTCGATGAGCGACGCGGGATTCCGCATCATCTCTTCGACGTCCGCGAGGTCGACGAGGAGGCGGCGGTCGCGTGGTACCAGCCCGAGGCGAGGGCCGCCGTTCTCGACGTGCAGAGGCGCGGTGGCGATGCGATCCTCGTCGGCGGATCGGGGCTCTATGTCTCGAGCGTCGTCTTCGACTTCCGGTTCCCGCCCCGTGACGAGGCGGTCCGCGCGCGCCTGGAAGCGGAGCTCGCCGAGCACGGAGCTGATGCACTTCTCGCTCGGTTGCAGTCAGCGGACCCAGCCGCGGCGGCGCGGGTCGATCCGAAGAACTCCCGCCGCATCGTGCGAGCGCTGGAGGTGCTCGAACAGGGGGCCACCACGCACGGCGCCGCTCTGCCGACCTCGCCGACGCTCTGGCAGCAACGTACGCGCGTGATTGGTGTGCACGTCGAACGCCCCGCGCTCGTCGAACGGCTCGATGCCCGCGTGGAGCGGATGTGGGCCGAGGGCCTTCTCGAAGAGGTCGAGCGGCTTCGCTCTCGGGGACTCGAAAGAGGCATCACGGCCAGCCGCGCGATCGGTTATGCGCAGGCGCTGGGTCAACTGGACGGTCGCCTCAGCAAAGCGGAAGCCATCGCCGAGACCCAGGCTCTGACACGCCGTTACGCGCGCCGACAGGTGTCGTGGTTCAAGCGGTATCCCGCGATCGAGTGGGTCGAGCATCCGATCGATGTCGCGGCGCTGATCGCCGACTGACCGATGTCGGTGGTCGGTGCGACCATGGCCACATGGCGACCCACTTCTACACGGCCTCGAGCCTCGACGGCTTCATCGCGACGGCGGATCACTCTCTCGAGTGGCTTCTGAGCCAGGATTTCGACCAGCAAGGTCCGATGGCCTACCCGGCCTTCGTCGAGGGGATCGGTGCGCTCGCGATGGGTGCATCGACGTATGAGTGGCTGCTGCGCGCCCAGGGCGACGAACCCTGGCCGTATGCGCAGCCCACCTGGGTGTTCACGCATCGCGAGCTCGCGGTTCCCTCGCGGGCCGACGTCCGTTTCGTCCAGGGCGAGGTGCGCGACGTGCACGCTGCGATGCGGCTCGCGGCCGGCGGTGATGACATCTGGGTCGTGGGTGGTGGCGACCTCGCCGGCCAGTTCGCCGACGCCGGTGTGCTCGACGAGGTGTGGATCCAGTTCGCACCCGTGACGCTCGGAGCGGGTGCGCCCCTGTTTCCCCGCGCGCTGGAGTTCGAGCTGCTCGATGTGGCCCGTAACCGCGGCTTCCTCTGCGGTCACTATCGCGTGGTCCGGTAATACCCGCACTGGATAGGCTCGTTCGTCGGCGCGATCCTGGAGGCGTCGACGAAGGGAGCATCATCATGGACTGGAACGTGCGGGCATTCGAGCAGGCCGACACCGATGCGGTCGTCGAGCTGTGGACCGAGGCCGGACTCACCCGACCCTGGAACGATCCCCGCCGCGACATCGAACGCAAACTCCGCGTGCAACCGGAGCTGTTCCTCGTCGCGACGGCCCCGGAAAGCGCGACCGTCCTCGGCTCGGTGATGGCCGGATACGATGGCCATCGCGGATGGCTCTACTACCTCGCGACAGCGGCTTCTCATCGTGGTCGAGGCATCGCGCGCGAGCTGGTCGCCGAGGCGGAAAGGCTGCTTCTGGCTCTCGGCTGCCCGAAGGTGCAGCTCATGGTCCGTGAGGGCAACGAAGGGGTGCTGGGCTTCTACGATGCGCTCGGCTACGAACGATTCGCCGTGGCGAACACCGGCAAGCGGCTCATCGCTGACGCATAGCCGGGATCCCTAGACTGGGAGCATGGTCGCATTCACCAAGGGTCACGGCACCGGCAACGACTTCGTCATCATCGCCGACCCCGATGGTGCTCTCGATCTCACAGCCGATCAGGTCGCGGCACTCTGCGACCGCAACTTCGGCATCGGTGCCGACGGGGTCCTTCGCGTCGTCCGCTCCGCCGCGATCGCGGACGGAGCCGCATCCCTCGCCGAAGAGCCGGATGCCGAGTGGTTCATGGACTACCGCAACGCCGACGGTTCGATCGCCGAGATGTGCGGCAACGGCATCCGTGTCTTCGCGCACTACCTCCTGTGGGCGGGCCTCGCCGTCATCGATGCGGGATCGACTCTTCCGATCGGAACCCGAGCGGGGGTGCGCGACGTCACGCGCAGCGAGAACGGGTATCAGGTCGATCTCGGCCGCTGGCGTCTCGACGGAGACGATCCGCTGGTGACCGCCAGCGGACTCGCCGTCACCCGACCGGGCCTGGGGATCGACGTCGGGAATCCACACGTCGTCGTCGCGGTCGCGAGCGAGGCGGAACTGGCCTCTCTCGACCTTCACCGGCCTCCGCTCCTCGATCCGCTCCCGCCTGCCGGCGCCAACGTCGAGTTCGTCGTGCCGGGCGAACCCCTGGTTCGCGACGGCATCGGACATGTGCGCATGCGCGTGTTCGAGCGTGGTGTGGGGGAGACCCTCAGCTGCGGAACGGGTGTGGCCGCCACGGCTCTCGCCGTGCGTCACTGGGCGGGGGAGCAGGCGCCGGACAACTGGCGCGTCGAGGTTCCCGGCGGGACGCTCGGAGTGCGGATGTTCGCCGCCGAGGACGGTGAGCACGTCGCTCTCGCCGGGCCGGCCCAGCTCGCTTTCCATGGCGAGATCGAACTCGCCTGAGCGGCGGCGCTCGCTCACGGGTCGGCGAACGGCCGATTGCGCCTCAGGCGATCGCGATGGGCTCGGTCGGGGGCGTTCCGTGCTTGCGCACTTTGAGCACCCGGTAGCCCTTGCTGGTCGCGGTCCGATAAACCGTGAACCCGGGATGGAACGTCGAACCGATCCAGCGCTGTAGTGAGTCGGCGCCGAGGTTGCGCTGGACGACCAGCCAGGCGTCGCTACGCTCGTCGAGCCGCGGCACCCACTTCTCGAGCAGATCGTGCAGAACGTTCTTGCCCACGCGGATCGGCGGGTTCGAGCGGATCGTCCGGAAGGTCACATCGGCGGGAACATCCTCGGGCAACGACGCGTTGACATTGGTGAGCCCGAGGGATGCCGCATTGCGGCGGACGAGATCGAGGGCACGCTCGTTGACGTCGACCGCCCAGACCTTCGCATGGGGCGCCGCGAGTGCCATCGACAGCGTGATGGGACCCCAGCCGCTGCCGAGGTCGAGAAGATTGCCCCCCGGAGGAACGGGAGGCATGTTGGCGAGAAGCACTGACGTACCGGCGTCCAGACGATCCGGGCTGAAGACACCGCCGGCGGTGGTGAGTTCGAGCTCGCGGCCTGCGAGCGTCACACGGATCGTTCGCAGGTTCTCAGGACTGGCCGGGGCCGCAGTGAAGTAGTGATCGGACCCCATACGGTGAGCGTACCGGAGAGCGCGGGCTAAGGTTAAGGCTCGAACGAAAGCAAGAGATCAGGGACGGATGACGGAAACCACCACACAGCACGAAGACGGCGACGCACTCGACCGCGTGCTCGCTCACGCCGAGAATCGCTCGGAGGTCCGCGTGTTCGGAGCAGCACAGGCGCTGCAGGACCGGTCGACGGCGGCGCATGCCGCATCGGACGGTGACCAGTGGGACCTGGAGGATCGCCATGCTCTTCGTCGCGTCGGCGGCCTCTCCACCGAGCTCGAAGACGTCACAGAGGTCGAGTACCGGCAGCTCCGACTCGAGAACGTCGTGCTCGTCGGTGTCTACCCGCAGGGCGCGCAGACCGACGCCGAGAACTCCCTCCGCGAGCTCGCAGCCCTTGCCGAAACCGCGGGCGCCGTCGTGCTCGACGGTGTGCTGCAGCGTCGCCCCCACCCCGACGCCGCCACCTACCTCGGCCGCGGAAAGGCCCAGGAGCTCAAGGACATCGTCGCCGCTGTCGGTGCGGACACGGTCATCGCCGACACGGAGCTGGCGCCCAGCCAGCGCCGTGCGCTCGAGGACGTCGTCAAGGTCAAGGTCATCGACCGGACGACCGTGATCCTCGACATCTTCAGCCAGCACGCCAAGAGTCGTGAGGGCAAGGCGCAGGTCGAACTCGCCCAGCTCGAGTACCTTCTCCCGCGTCTGCGCGGCTGGGGCGATTCCATGAGCCGTCAGGCGGGCGGACAGGTCGGTGCCGGCGGCGCCGGAATGGGCTCGCGCGGCCCGGGCGAGACGAAGATCGAGCTCGACCGCCGACGCATCCGCACGAAGATGGCGCTTCTGCGTCGTCAGATCCGCGACTTCGGTCCGGCTCGCGAGGCGAAGCGGGCGGAGCGCAAGCGCAACACGATCCCCTCCGTCGCGATCGCCGGCTACACGAACGCCGGCAAGTCGAGTCTGCTCAACGCGCTGACAAGTGCGGGAGTGCTGGTCGAGAACGCGCTGTTCGCGACGCTGGACGCGACCGTCCGCCGCTCCGAGACCGCTGACGGACGCGTGTTCACGCTGACCGACACCGTCGGGTTCGTCCGCAACCTGCCGCATCAGCTCGTCGAGGCTTTCCGGTCGACGCTCGAGGAGGTCGGCGACGCCGACGTCGTGCTTCACGTCGTCGACGCTTCGCACCCCGATCCTGCCGGCCAACTGCAGACCGTTCGTGATGTGATGGGCGACGTCGGTGTGCGGGACATGCCCGAGCTCGTCGTCTTCAACAAGGCGGACCTGATCGATGACGACGAGAGACTCGTGCTGCGCGGTCTCGAGCCGAAGGCCCACTTCGTGTCGTCGCGCTCGGGGGAGGGTATCGCCGAGCTTCGTGCCGCGATCGAGGAGGCACTCCCGAAGCCGGCGGTCGAGGTGCATGCGGTCGTTCCGTACGACCGGGGCGACCTGGTCGCCGCGATCCACGAAACCGGCATGCTTCTCGCCGTCGACCATCGTGAAGACGGAACCGCGGTGCACGCCCGGGTGTCGGAGCGTCTCGCCGCCGATCTCGCACCATACGCGAGCTGAGACCGTCCGCAGCGGTCAGGAGGCGATGAAACGCCCCTCGACGGTGGCGGAGACGACGATCTCCTCCGGCTCGTACTCCATTCCAGGAGAGGCGTCGGCCATTGCGAAGGCCGCGCCACGCGCTTTCAGCATGGGGGCCGCGGGCTGCGCCTCACGGTTCGAGATGAGTCCGACGTCGGCGATCTCGACGGGGGAGACCGAGTCGCGCCCGAGGGCGCCGGCGTAGGCCTCGGCACGGGTGACGGCGACCCCGACGGCCGCGGCGGCGACCTCGCGCTCGATGCGAGCGCGCGTCTCGGGGGTGAGGTGCCAGTTCACCCAGCCGACCTCGACGCCCTCCCAGGCCGAGATGTCGGACACCCAGATCGACAACTCGGATGCTTCGGTGAACGTCGCCGTGAAGTCGATGCTCGCGTAGTACACCGGGGCGAGTCGCTTGCCCTCGTTGTTCCACGGCCTCTCGGCGCGCACCGAAAGGCGCTTGCTCGACCAGTCGACGACGGTGTGGGCGTCACTGCGGTCGGTGATGCTCACCCGCAGCGGCTCGGCGAGACGCATGACGGTGTCGACGACAGCCGCCCGCTCGGGGCCCTCGGCGCGGACGGTGACGCGGATGGTGGCGCGCTCCGGCGCGACGCGCGCCTCGTGCTCGCCGCGGACGGTGACGGTGACATCGCTCATGGGGCCGACTCTACGCCAGGCACCCGACGCGCGGATGAACGCCCGCACTCACCGGCGGGAATGGCAGGAGGGAAGGATCCGTTGTATCCTGTGAAGCCGGATGCGACAGCATCCGGAGGAAAATTCCATAGTGCGACAGCGGCTCCTTCGAGAGAAGGACCACGGGGCTGATCGGTTTCGACAGCGCCTGTGAATCCACGAGAAGCGGGCCGAGGATGCAGAGTTATCTCGTAAACGCTCTCTGCAAAAAAATAGTTGCCGAAACCAAGCGCAACGACTTCGCCCTCGCTGCATAAGCGAGCCCGATAGTCCGTCAGGCCGTATGTGATTCCGATACGGATCCTGGCGTCATCTAGGAATCTTGCTGTGCGACGGCGTCTGGACGTCGCATGGGACTCTTCCCAGGCTGGGCTCGTCGACTTAGGTGTCTGTGACAAAGGTCGGAGCCGAGCAGAACGTCTTCACAGACTGCGCCCGGAGAAGGCGTGGAGACTCAGCGTTGGACGGGGGTTCGATTCCCCCCAGCTCCACCAGGTCGCTGTCGCAAGCAAAGAGGCCCGGCCCCGTGATCACGGGGCCGGGCCTCTTGCGTGCGGGTAGTGCGTCAACTCTCGGCGGGGTCCTCCGCGTCGACGGAGTCGTCGTCGCCTTCGCCAGGAGGCACCGTCGCCGGGTCGCCCTTGCCGTCCTGGGCTCCGAGGTTGTCGTTCTCCTCCGGGCCGGGGGACGGCTCGGTGCTGATGTCGTTGCGGTCGCTGTCTGCGGTCATGATCTCTCCTCGTCTGTGGGTCGGTGGATGCCTGGATAGCTGCTACAGCGGGATCGTGGGCTCCTGCGGGTTCGGCGCGAGCGGCTCGTCCGGGTGCGGGACGAGAGGTTCGTCCGGGGTCGGGGCCGTCGGCTCACCCGGTGTCGGGTCGAGGGGCTCCGGGCGCGTGGGCTGTTCGCCCGGCGCCAGGGGAGTGGAGAACGGATCGGACATGTCTGCTCCTTCCGCGGCGTGGTGGCGTCGCTGATATCCAGCGCACCACGACGGCCGGAAGATGTCGCCACCCTTGCGATTTTCCCGTCGATGTGGTGACGACGGCAGCCGCCGCGCGCCGGTCAGGCTCCGTCGGGAAGCGGCGTCTGCACGGGGACGGCCCCCGTGCGCAGGCGCTCCACGGTCTCCTTCTCGACGAGCACCGGCACGTAGTCCTGGATGCGCGCTCCGCTGAGACGTTCGTGCTCCTCATGTGCGATGTTCTCGATGTTCTCCCGCGGGACATCGGGAAATCGCGTGGCGATTCGGTCGAGCATCGCGGCGGTGTTCGCTTCGTCGTTGCGTTCGCTCATGGGCCGATTGTCTCCCGGCTGACCGGCATCCGCAATGGAGTGCCCTCAGCCGGCGCCCTCGATGAGGAGGAGACCCTGTTTGGTGTCGGCGAGCTTCACCCACCCGTCGCCGAAGAGGTAGGTCATGCCGTACCCGTCGTCGTCGGTGCCCATCGCATACTGCGGATCCTCGGTGATGTAGACCCCCTCGGGGCCGTCTTCGCGATGCCAACCCGCGGCCAGGAGCGACGTCTGGGCAGCGCTGGCCGCGCCCGCGCTCAGTTCGGCCCAGCCGTACAGCTGGCCGTGATCGGACGCCACGGCGTAGTCACCCCAGAAACACAGCAGTCCCTCGTCTTCCGAGATGGTGGTGTCGCCGATGACGAAGTCCTTGGTCTCTGCCGTCCATCCCGCCTCGGTCAGGGCCGCGACCGTGCCGACGGAGATCATCGACTCGCACGTGAGCGCTGCGGATGTCGGATCGGGGTTCGGCGTTGCGTCCGGCTCCACGCTCGCCTGCGGGGCTGGCGTCGCGGCATCGGGCGTCGGGGTGGGGTCGGTGTCGCCCGGGGCGGAGCACGCCGTCAGTGCGGCGAGGAGGAATGCTGCTCCGGCGGTGATGGAGACGATGCGGGGAGGGGTCATCGCGAGCCTCGGGAGTTCAGGGGTGCAGGAAGGTGAGGAAGGCGTCGTGGAGGATGCCGTTGGTGGCGAGTGTCGAGCGCGTCGAGATCGTCTCGGCACCCGCGTAGTCCGTCATCGTGCCGCCGGCTTCGCGCACGATCGGCACGGCGGCCGCGATGTCGTACTCCTTGACGTCGAACTCGGCGACCATGTCGAGGCGGCCCTCGGCGAGGAGCATGTACGAGAAGACATCGCCGTACGCGCGGTCGCGCCACACCCGATCCGCGAGGGCGATGAGCGTGTCGACGCGTCCCGCATCCGCCCACTGCGCGATGCTCTGGAAGCTGACGCTCGCATCGTCGAGCGACGCGACGGCGGAGACATGCAGGCGCCGCGGCTCGCTCTCCGTCGCCGTCCATGCGCCCTCGTCGGGCGATGCCCACCAGCGGCGGCCGAGCGCGGGCATGCTGACGACTCCGACCTGCGGCACGCCGTCGACCGCAAGGGCGATCATCGTGCCCCAGAGCGGCACACCGCGCAGGAAGTTGGCGGTGCCGTCGATCGGATCGATGATCCACTGGCGGTGAGTGTCTCCCTCGGCGCCGAACTCCTCGCCGAAGATCCCGTCCTCCGGGCGCTCGGTCGCGAGGATGTCGCGGATCGCGCGTTCGGTCGCGAGGTCGGCGTCGGTGACATGGGAGTTGTCGGCCTTGGTGGAGATCTGCAGATCGGCGGCGTCGAACCGGGGGAGCGACTGCGCATCGGCCGCATCGGCCAGGCGCAGGGCGAGTTCGAGATCGCTGCGGAAGTCGGATGCGCGGGGGATGGCGGTCACGCCACCAGCGTAGTCGCCCGGGCCGAGCGCTTCGATCGTCGGGAGACCTGCGGTGACGCGGCGCGAAGGTGATGCGGAAAGCAGAAAAGCCCCGAAGACTGGCGAGAGTCTACGAGGCTGATCCGTGCACCCCCTGGGACTTGAACCCAGAACCCACTGATTAAGAGTCAGTTGCTCTGCCGATTGAGCTAGAGGTGCGTGGCCCGGGATGACCCCGACCGAGGAATTACATTACCAGGGGATCGACGCGGTGCGAAATCGAGCTCGCACCCCCGGGAGTGTCGCAGCCGTCGGTGCGGCGGGAGACTCCCGGGGGTTCGGTCAGGCGGCGTCGCCGACGAGGATCGCCTGCGCGTCTTCGGCGGCCGGGACCGCCCCGTGGGAATCGATGTGGGCCAGTGCGCGCCGGCCCAGGAAGACCGTGAGGGCGGCGATCAGGACGGATGCCGCGGCGAACAGGTACGGGACCGTCACGTTGAACGAGTGCCACAGCAGCGCGGCGAGCGGAGGCGCCATCGCGCCGCCGAGGAAACGCACCGCCGAGTACGACGACGAGGCGACCGAGCGGGGGAGGTCGGTGGCCTCCATGACGGCCTCGGTGAGCACCGTGTTCATGATGCCGAGCAGGAGGCCGCCGATGATGATGCACACGACGAGGGCCGCGGGGTCACCGGCGAGGAAACCCGCCGCGACGAGGTCGACGGCCAGCAGTGGCAGCACGGTCACGATGATGCGCGTCCGCGGCATCCGGCGCATGAGGAGTGGAGCGACCCAGACGCTCGTGATCGCGAGCGCGACGCCCCAGCCGAAGAACGTGAATCCGATGCCGAGTGCGCCGAACCCGAGAGGGAAGGGCGAGAACGCGAGGAGCACGAAGAAACCGATGTTGTAGAACAGCGCGGCGATGGCGAGGATCGCGAGCGCCGGGCGGCGGAGTGCGGTGAACGGCGCGGAGAACGGCACCGGAGTGCGCTTCTCGGCGGGGCCGCGCAGAAGCACGAGGACCGCGATGAACGCGATCGCCATGAGGGCGACGACGCCGAAGAACGGTCCCCGCCAGCTCATCTCGCCCAGGAGCCCGCCCAGGAGCGGGCCGATCGCGATGCCGAGGCCGAGTGCCGCCTCGTAGAGGATGATCGCGGCGCTGCTGCCGCCGGACGCCGCGCCGACGATCGTGGCGAGAGCCGTGGAGATGAAGAGCGCATTGCCGAGGCCCCACCCGGCGCGGAAGCCGATGACGGCGTCGACGCTGCCGCTGAGGGCGCAGAGCAGGGCGAAGGCGACGATCAGCGCGAGTCCGATGAGGAGGGTCGCCTTCGCGCCGATCCGGCTCGAGATCCAGCTCGTGACGAGCATCGCGAGGCCGGTGACGAGCAGATAGCTCGTGAAGAGGAGCTCGGTCTCGACGGGCGAGGCCTGCAGGGACTCCGCGATCGCCGGGAGGATGGGATCGACCAGTCCGATGCCCATGAACGCGACGACGCACGCGAAGGCGACGGCCCACACCTGCGCGGGTTGCTTCCAGACGGAGGGGGTGGCGGTCGTGTTCACTGCGTGGAGTCCTTTCGGTCGGGGAGGTCGGTGGGGTCGGTGTGCGCGGCGAGGATCTCGGCCGCACGGGTCAGGGTCGCCCAGTCGGCGTCGTCGAGGGCGTGGAACCGCGGCGCGAGCGTGTCGCGGAACTCGTCGCGCCAGGCGGCGAGAGCCCGGGCACCGGCGTCGGTCGTCTCGACGACCACCGCGCGGGAGTCGGCGGGGTCGGGGGAGCGGTGCACCAGTCCGTCGCGCTCGAGAGTGCCGATCAGGCGGGTCATTCCCGGCTGGGTGGTGCGAGCGGCCGCGGCGAGCTCGCCGACCCTCGAGGCGCCCTGGCGGCCGAGCAGGCTGAGCACCCGCCACTGGGCGGCGGGTGCCTCATTGCCGGCATCCTGTGCGGCGATACGGCCGAGCGCATACGCCGAGAGCACGATGGACGGGATCACTTCCGTACGTTGCATACCAATGAGTATATACCCGCTGGTATGTAATGCGATGTCAGTGTCGAGCGCCCGCGATCCGCGCCGAGAGTTCGTGGGCGTGGGCGAGCAGCGTGCGACCGAGGTGCGCGAGGCGATCCGGGCCGAACCGGAACTCCACGCCCGTCAGGCTCAGCGCCCACTCCGGGCGGCCGTGGCGATCGAACACGGCCGCGCCGATGCCCCAGCTGCCTTCCACGATGAGGCCGGGATTGACCGCGAAGCCGCGCTCCTTCGTCTCGGCGAGGCGTGCACGCAGCGGCTTCGGCGCATGCGAGCGCCCCCACGTCGACGCGAGCTCCGGATGGCGATCGAGGTATGCATCCACATCGTGGTCGGGCAGGAAGGCCAGGACCGCCAGGCCTGCGCTCGCCACACCGAGGGGGAAGCGCACACCCTCGCTGAGCACGAACGAGCGGATCGGGAAGGCTCCTTCCTCGCGGAGCAGGCAGACCGTCTCATCGGCTCGTCGAACCGAGAAGAACGCGCTCTCCTCGGTCTTGACGGCGAGCGACCGCACGATATCGCGAGCGAGGGCGGTGACGTCGTATCGCGCGGCTGCGGCATTGCCCATGAGGTAGAGCTCGGGTCCCGGCATCCAGCGGGCGGTCGTGTCTTCCCGATCGACGAGCCCCTCGGCGCGGAGCGCGCTGAGCAGGCGGTGCGTCGTCGACCTCGACAGGGCGGCGGCGTGGGCGAGCTCCTGGAGCGCCATCCCTTCGGGGCGCCCGCCCGACACGAGGCGGAGGAGTCCGGCAGCCCGAGCGATGGCCTGCGCTCCGGGCACGCTCGTCGATACTCGTTCCATAATGTGGACGCTACCCGGGGATACGTCCACATCACAAGCACCCGCTGTCGATCCCACCGCGCGACGGTCAAGCTGGACCCAACGCCCGTTCGAAGGAGTACGCGTGATCGACAAGCATTGGCCCTCTGCCGCGGAGGCGGTCGCCGACATCCCCGACGGAGCATCCCTCGCCGTCGGCGGGTTCGGCCTCTCCGGAAACCCGATCGCCCTCATCGAAGCTCTGCTCGCGCAGGGCACGACCGACCTGAGCGTCGTCAGCAACAACTGCGGCGTCGACGACTGGGGCCTCGGCATCCTGCTCGGAGCGCACCGCATTCGCAAGATGACGTCGTCGTACGTGGGCGAGAACAAGGAGTTCGAGCGTCAGTTCCTCACCGGCGAGCTCGAGCTCGAGCTCACCCCGCAGGGAACCCTCGCCGAGAAGCTGCGTGCCGGTGGGTCGGGGATCGCCGCCTTCTTCACGCAGACGGGTGTCGGCACGCAGGTGGCCGACGGCGGTCTGCCGCGCAAATACGCATCCGACGGCACGATCGCCGTCGCCTCGCCCGCCAAGGACGTGCGCACGTTCGGAGAAGGGGAGTACGCCCGCGAGTACGTGCTCGAGGAGGCGATCACCACCGACTTCGCCCTCGTGCACGCGGCCGTCGGAGACCGCCACGGCAATCTCTTGTTCACCAAGGCCGCCCGAAACTTCAACCCGCTCGCCGCGATGGCGGGCCGTGTCTGCATCGCGGAGGTCGAGCGCCTCGTCGAACCGGGCGAACTCGACCCCGACAGCGTGCACCTGCCCGGCGTGTACGTGCACCGTGTCGTCGAGGTCGGAACCGACATCCCCAAGCGCATCGAGCGACGCACCGTCGCCACGGAAGGAGCCTGACATGGCGCTCACCCGAGACCAGATGGCCGCCCGTGCCGCCGCCGAGCTCGAGGACGGCTCGTACGTGAACCTCGGCATCGGACTGCCGACCCTCGTCCCGAATTTCGTGCCGACGGGCGTCACCGTGGTGCTGCAATCCGAGAACGGCATCCTCGGCGTCGGCCCCTACCCGACCGAGGATGCCGTGGACCCCGACCTCATCAACGCGGGGAAGGAGACGGTCACCGTGCTCGCGGGATCGGCGTTCTTCGACTCGGCGACGAGTTTCGGCATGATCCGCGGAGGGAAGATCGACGCCGCGATCCTCGGCGCCATGCAGGTGTCGGCCACCGGAGACCTGGCGAACTGGATGATCCCGGGGAAGATGGTCAAGGGGCCCGGTGGGGCGATGGACCTCGTCCACGGCGCCGCACGCGTCATCGTGCTCATGGAGCACGTCGCGAAGGACGGTTCCGCCAAGATCGTCGATCAGTGCTCCCTGCCGCTCACCGGCCGGGGGGTCGTCGACCGCATCATCACCGATCTCGCCGTGATCGACGTCACCGACGCGGGCCTCGTGCTCGTCGAGACGGCACCCGGGGTCACCGTCGACGAGGTCGTCGCCGCCACCGAGCCCCCACTGACACTGTCACCTGCGCTCACCGGTCTGAGAGGCTGAAGGACATGCTCGACACCGATATCGTCATCGTCTCCGCCGCCCGCACCCCGCAGGGCCGCCTCAAAGGTCAGCTCGCGGCGTTCACCGCCCCGCAGCTGGGCGCCTTCGCGATCCGCGGAGCGCTCGAGCAGGCTTCCGTCCCCTCGGAGGACATCGACGCCGTCATCGCCGGGCAGGTCCTCTCGGCAGGATCCGGGCAGAACGCCGCACGCCAGGCGGCCATCGGGGCGGGCATCGGCTGGAACGTGCCCGCGCACACGGTCAACAAGGTGTGCCTCTCCGGCCTCACCGCGATCATCGACGCCGCTCGCATGATCCGCACGGGAGACGCCCAAGTGGTCGTCGCCGCCGGCATGGAGTCGATGACACGCGCCCCGCACCTGCTCATGGGATCACGCGACGGATGGACCTACGGCAGCGTCGAGGTGCTCGACCATATGGCCTACGATGGGCTCACCGACGCCTACGACCGCGAGAGCATGGGTGCATCCACCGAACGGCACAATGCCCGATACGAGCTCACACGCGAGGCTCAGGACGCCGTCGCCGCTCTCTCGCATCAACGCGCGGCCGCCGCGCAGGCCGGAGGAGTGTTCGACGACGAGATCGTCCCGGTATCGGTGCCTCAGCGTCGAGGGGAACCCCTGCTCGTCACCGAGGACGAGGGAGTCCGCCCCGACACCACGGTCGAGTCGCTCGCAGGACTCCGTGCCGCCTTCGCGGAGGGCGGCACGATCACGGCGGGCAACTCCTCGCAGATCTCCGACGGAGCCTCCGCCGTCATCGTCACGACGCGCGCGCTCGCCGCAGAGAAGGGATGGCCGATCCTCGTCACGGTGGGTGCCAGCGGCCAGACGGCCGGACCGGACAACTCCCTGCAGGCGCAGCCGGCGCGCGCGATCGAACGCGCGTGCGAGAAGCAGGGGATATCGCCGTCCGATCTCGATCTGGTCGAGATCAACGAGGCGTTCGGCGCCGTGGTCGCGCGTTCGCAGGTCGAACTCGGTCTGGATCCCGCGCTCGTCAACATCCATGGGGGTGGGATCGCGATCGGGCATCCGATCGGCGCATCGGGAAACCGCCTGGTCGTGCACCTCGCGCACGAACTGGCGCGTCGCGGCTCCGGCACAGCAGCCGTCGGCCTCTGCGGCGGCGGCGGTCAGGGTGAGGCGCTGATCCTCACCCGGTGACGCGCGGGCTCAGGAGGAGCGGCGGCGCTTGCGCTTCTGCGCCGCCGCCTTCTCTGCCTGCTTCGCGTCGCGGTCGGCGCGCTTCGCCTGCGCGGGCGCGAGCGGCGAATCCAGGGCGACCTCGAGGCCCCGGTCGAAGCGGCGGGTGTCGCGCACGGCACCGATCGCGAGGGCGAAGGTGATGGCCCAGCTGATCCACGCAAGCGCGGCTCGCCATGTGATCTTGGTGTCGCGACTGCCTCGGAGAAGCGAGACACCGGTGGTGATCGCTCCGAACAGGCCCGTGCTGAACAGATAGCGCATGCACCTACGCTACCGCCCGTCTCCCGGTCGGCGCGGGGGATTGACACGAACGGCGGATGCCGGGCATACAGCCCCGTCGGATCGGCACTCGCTATCATGGGTGTCAGTCGCGGCTCGTCTGCGACCGTAGAACCGTGTATCTACCGGCCGTCGGCACTCCGACGGACAGCGGCGGCACCCGACCACCGCGTCCGCGGGCGCGCGAGAGCCATGACCCAGACACACACCTCCGCCGAGCCGAGCCTCTTCCGTCTCGCCGGCTTCCCCTACTTCCTCATCGCGTTCATCGCGAGGCTGCCCTTCGCGATGATGGTGGTCGGCGTGCTGACCGTCGTCGTCTCGGCGCGCGGGTCGCTGTCGCTCGGAGGGCTGACCTCCGCCGCGGTCGGCCTCGGCACCGCGTGTTTCGGCCCGCTCCTCGGCGCCGCCGCGGATCGTTACGGCCAGAGGACCGTGCTGCTGCTGCTCGCGATCGCGAACGGCACGATGATGGTCGTGTTCACCCTCGTCGTCTACGGCGACGCCATCGACGGACTCGTCCTCCTGGCCGCCGCCGGAATCGGAGCGACGGCCCCGCAGGTCTCCCCGCTGTCGCGCGCGCGGCTGGTCACGATGATCAGCGAGCGGATGCCGGAGGCGCGCCGGGCCCGTACGGTCTCGGGCACCATGGCCTACGAGTCGGCCGCCGACGAGACGGTGTTCGTCTTCGGACCGTTCATCGTCGGCATCCTGGCGTCGCTCATCGCTCCGTGGGCTCCTCTCGTGGGCGCGGCGATCCTGACGCTCGTCTTCGTCGGCGCGTTCGCGCTCCACCCGAGCGGTCGACACGTCGCCGTCGTGCGCGGGGCCGATGGCGCGGCGCCCTCGGCGGTGTCGGAACTCTTCCGACCGCAGCTCCTCATCGTGGTGATCGGCATCCTCGGCGTCGGCATGTTCTTCGGCACGATGCTCACCTCGCTGACGTCGTTCATGGCGGACCGCGGCGCCTCCGAACAGGCGGGTCTGCTCTACGGTGTGATGGGTGTCGGCTCGGCCGTTCTGGCACTGGGCGTCGCGTGGCTTCCGGTCCGCTTCTCGCTCCGCGCCCGGTGGCTGGTCTTCTCGGGCATCCTCTTCGCCGGCTCGCTGTTGCTCGGAATCGTGGACTCTCCCGCGATGATGACGCTCGCGCTCGGCATCATGGGGGTCGGCATCGGCCCGACGCTCGTGACGCAGTACAGCTTCGGCGCCGCGCGAAGCCCGCTCGGACGCTCGGCGACGGTCATGACGATGCTCGGCTCGGGAATCGTCGTCGGCCAGTCCATCGGTGCGGCCGTAGCGGGCGAGCTCGCCGAGAACGTCGGCACCTCGGCGGCGCTCGTGCTGCCGATCGTCGCAGCCGGCATCGCGTTCGCGGCAGGTCTCGTCAACTGGGTGCTCAGCCGCACGCGTGCGCAGAACGTCATCGTCGCGGCGTGACGCGGTGAACCGGGGTCGCGAACCTCGATAGCCTGGGGGTACCCCCTGGTGTGAGGAGCCATCTTGGCCGCTGCAGAGTTCGTCGTCGTCGCCAACCGTCTTCCCGTCGATCGGGTCGAAGGCCCCGATGGGGAGGAGACCTGGCGTACGTCGCCCGGCGGTCTCGTCGCGGCTCTCGAACCGATGATGCGCAGCACCCACGGCGCGTGGGTCGGCTGGGTGGGTCAGCCCGATGTCGAGCGCGACCCCTTCGACGCCGACGGCATCCACCTCATCCCGGTGTCGTTGAGCGCACAGGAGGTCGCGGAGTACTACGAAGGCTTCGCCAACGACACCATCTGGCCGCTCTACCACGACGTCATCGCGCCCCCGCAGTTCCATCGCGAATGGTGGGACGCCTATGTCGTCGTCAACCGCCGCTTCGCCGAGGCCGCCGCCGCCGCCGTCGCGGAGGGCGGCACTGTGTGGGTGCACGACTACCAACTGCAGCTCGTGCCGCAGATGGTGCGCGAGCTTCGCCCGGACGTCACGATCGGCTACTTCCACCACATCCCGTTCCCGGCGCACGGCCTCTACGCGCAGCTGCCCTGGCGCGACCAGGTGCTGCAGGGCCTCCTCGGCGCCGACGTGATCGGTTTCCAGCGCGCACAGGACGCCACCTACTTCCTCACCGCGGTGCGGCGTCGCCTGCGCCACGAGGTCAAGGGCGCGAACATCGCGATCCCGCAGGACGACGGCTCCATCCGGACGGCCGTCGCCCGCGCCTTCCCGATCTCGATCGACACCGCCCCCTATCTGGATCTCGCCGCGAACCCCGCGGTCCAGGCCAGGGCCGCAGAGATCCGTGCGAGCCTCGGCAACCCGAAGCGAATCCTGCTCGGTGTCGATCGCCTCGACTACACCAAGGGCATCCGTCACCGGATCAAGGCCTACGGCGAACTCCTGGCCGAGGGGCGCCTGAGCGTCGACGACGTCACGCTCGTGCAAGTCGCGAGCCCGAGTCGCGAGCGCGTCGACGCCTACGTGCACCTGCGCGACGAGATCGAGCTGGCGGTCGGGCGCATCAACGGCGACAACGACACCATGGGCCACACCGCGATCCGCTATCTGCACCAGGGGTATCCCCGCGAGGAGATGGTCGCGCTGTACCTCGCGGCCGATGTCATGCTCGTCACCGCATTGCGCGACGGCATGAACCTGGTCGCGAAGGAGTACGTCGCCACGCGCGTCGACAACCGGGGGGTGCTCGTTCTCAGCGAGTTCACCGGCGCCGCCGACGAACTCCGCCAGGCGGTGCGCGTCAACCCGCACGACATCGAGGGCGTCAAGGCAGCGATCATGACCGCGGTCGAGATGACACCGGCCGAACAGGGCAAGCGCATGCGCTCGCTCCGCCGCCGTGTGCTCGAGAACGACGTGAACGCCTGGTCGTCGTCGTTCCTCTCGGCACTCGACGACGCACGCCGCTGAGCCGCCCCCGCATCTTCCCGCCCGCCCCGACTGGAGACACCCATGACGCGCCCCTGGACCCCCGGAACCGCCTCGCCCGAACTGAGCGCGCTCGCGCGTACCGAGCGCCTCGTCGTCGCCCTCGACTTCGACGGCGTCGCCTCGCCGCTCGTGCCCGATCCCATGGCGGCTCGCGCGCTGCCGGAGACCGTTGAGCAGATCCGCCGCCTGACCGCCCTGCCCGACACGATCGTCTCGTTCGTCTCCGGGCGCAGCCTGCACGATCTCCGCATCATCACCGAGCACGAGGACGACTCGCCGGTCGCACTCGCGGGATCGCACGGTGCGCAGTACTGGTTCCCCGGCGAGGGCGAGGGCGCGCCCACCGGCGACGCCACCGAGGAGGGGGCCCGCGAAGAGCTGTGGGCGGCCGCTCGTCCGATCATCGACCGCTACGAGGGCGCCGAGTTCGAGCCGAAGACCTTCGGCATGGGCGTGCACACGCGTCGCGCGGATCGCGAGACCGAGGAGAAGGTCTTCGCCGAGATCGACGCGCTCGTTGCCGAGCGGTTCCCGCACTGGCGCCGCCGCGCAGGGCACCGCGTGCTCGAGTTCTCGTCGCGGACAGAGGGCAAGGATGCCGCGATCGGAGTGCTCCGCGAGCGCTTCCACGCGACCGGCATCCTCTTCGCCGGCGACGACGTCACCGACGAAGACGCCATGCGAGTGCTGCAGCCGGGCGATCTCGGCGTGCGCGTCGGCCCGGGGGAGAGCGCAGCGGCGCTGCGTGTCGACGGCCCCGTCGATGTGGCGCGTCTTCTCGGCGCGCTGGCGGACGAGCGCGCCGCCCGGCGGGAATAGACTGCCTGCATGTCTCCGCACGATCCTGCCAGCGCGTCCATCGACATCAAGCCCCGCAGTCGCGTCGTCACCGACGGCATCGAAGCCACCACGTCACGCGGTATGCTGCGCGCCGTCGGCATGGGCGACGAGGACTGGGAGAAGCCGCAGATCGGCATCGCTTCGAGCTGGAACGAGATCACGCCCTGCAATCTGAGCCTCGACCGGCTCGCGCAGGGGGCGAAAGAAGGCGTGCACTCGGGCGGCGGCTACCCGCTGCAGTTCGGCACCATCTCCGTCTCGGACGGCATCTCGATGGGCCACGAGGGCATGCACTTCTCGCTCGTGTCGCGCGAGGTCATCGCCGACTCGGTCGAGACGGTCATCATGGCCGAGCGCCTCGACGGAACCGTGCTGCTCGCGGGCTGCGACAAGTCCATCCCGGGCATGCTCATGGCGAGTGCGCGCCTGGGGCTGTCGAGTGTGTTCCTCTACGCCGGCTCCATCGCTCCGGGCTGGGTGAAGCTCTCCGACGGTACCGAGAAGGACATCACGATCATCGACTCGTTCGAGGGCGTCGGCGCCTGTCGTGCGGGTCGGATGACGGAGGAGGACCTGAAGCGCATCGAGTGCGCTTTCGCTCCCGGAGAGGGTGCCTGCGGCGGCATGTACACCGCCAACACGATGGCCTCGGTGGCCGAGGCGCTGGGACTCAGCCTTCCCGGCTCCGCAGCGCCGCCCTCGGCCGACCGTCGCCGCGATTACTTCGCCCACCGTTCCGGCGAGGCCGTGGTCAATCTGCTGCGCCAGGGGATCACCACCAAGGACATCCTGACGAAGGAGTCGTTCGAGAACGCGATCGCTCTCGCGATGGCGCTCGGGGGTTCGACCAACGTCGTGCTGCACCTGCTGGCGATCGCTCGCGAGGCCGAGATCGACCTGAGCCTGCACGACTTCAACCGCATCGGCAGCAAGACGCCGCACGTGGCCGATATGAAGCCGTTCGGCAAGTACGTGATGAACGACGTCGACCGGCACGGTGGCATTCCCGTGATCATGAAGGCGATGCTCGACGAGGGGCTCATCCACGGTGACGCGCTCACGGTCACCGGCAAGACGGTGGCCGAGAACCTCCGCGACCTCGACCCCGATCCCGTCGACGGCGAGGTCATCCACACCTTCGACAACCCCATCCACGCGTCCGGCGGCATCACGATCCTGCACGGTTCGTTCGCCCCGGAAGGTGCGGTCGTGAAGTCCGCGGGTTTCGACGCCGACGTGTTCGAAGGCCCGGCGCGCGTGTTCGAACGCGAGCGCGGAGCGATGGATGCCCTGGCGAACGGCGAGATCAACGCCGGCGACGTCGTGGTGATCCGCTACGAGGGTCCCAAGGGCGGGCCGGGCATGCGCGAGATGCTCGCGATCACCGCGGCCATCAAGGGCGCGGGACTCGGAAAAGATGTACTACTCTTGACGGACGGACGATTCTCAGGCGGCACAACCGGCCTGTGCATCGGCCACATAGCACCCGAAGCGGTGGACGCAGGTCCTATCGCCTTCGTGCGCGATGGTGATCTGATACGGGTCGATATCGCAGCTCGCTCTCTCGACCTACTCGTCGACGAGGCGGAGCTCGCCTCCCGCCGCTCTGGCTGGGAGCCGCTTCCCCCGCGCTATACCCGTGGCGTTCTTGCCAAGTACTCACGTCTCGTGCGGTCCGCCGCCGAAGGCGCGACGACGGGCTGATCCCGACTCGTTCGGCACGCAGCATCGTCGTCTCCGGCATCCGATGCCTTACAGATCACCAGAAGGAAAGTCATGACTGCTGACTCCGTCTCGGCTGTGCCGAGGCCGCCCGCCCGTCAATCCAACGCCCCCGAGATCACCGGCGCCGAGGCCGTCGTCCGTTCGCTCGAGCTGCTCGGGATCACCGATGTCTTCGGCCTTCCCGGCGGCGCGATCCTGCCCGTGTACGACCCGCTCATGGATGCGTCCGACCTGCGTCACATCCTCGTGCGTCACGAGCAGGGCGCCGGTCACGCGGCCGAGGGCTATGCATCCGCCTCCGGCAAGGTGGGGGTCTGCATCGCGACGTCCGGCCCCGGAGCCACGAACCTCGTCACCGCGATCGCCGACGCCTACATGGACTCGGTGCCGCTGCTGGCGATCACCGGACAGGTGTTCTCGACGCTGATGGGAACGGATGCCTTCCAGGAGGCCGACATCGTGGGAATCACGATGCCGATCACGAAGCACTCCTTCCTCGTGAAGGATGCCGCCGACATCCCCGGCGCGATCGCCGCCGCATACGAGGTGGCATCGACCGGCCGCCCCGGCCCCGTCCTGGTGGACATCACGAAGGACGCGCAGCAGGCGATCGCGCCGTTCGTCTGGCCCCCCAAGGTCGATCTGCCCGGCTACCGCCCCGTCACCAAGGCGCACGGCAAGCAGATCCAAGCCGCGGCCGCCCTGCTCGCCGAGGCCAAGAAGCCCGTCCTCTACGTCGGTGGTGGCGTGATCCGCGGACGCGCGTCCGCCGAGCTGCTCGCACTCGCCGAGGCGACCGGCGCGCCCGTCGTGACCACGCTCATGGCGCGCGGCGCGTTCCCCGACTCGCACCCGCAGCACCTGGGCATGCCCGGCATGCACGGCACGGTCCCGGCCGTGCTCGCGCTGCAGGAGGCCGATCTGCTGATCTCGCTCGGCGCTCGCTTCGATGACCGTGTGACCGGTAAGGCCGCACTCTTCGCGCCGAACGCGAAGGTCGTGCACGTCGACATCGACCCCGCCGAGATCTCGAAGATCCGCATCGCGGACGTACCGATCGTCGGCGACGTTCGCGACGTGCTCGTCGACCTCGAGGCCGCTTATCGCGGCGCGATCGGCAGCGCGAAGCCCGACACCGAGGAGTGGTGGTCGTACCTCGACGGACTCCGCAACGAGTTCCCGCTCGGCTACACGCCGCCGACCGATGGGCTGCTCGCGCCTCAGCACGTGATCCAGCGCATCGGGGAACTGACCGGCCCCGAGGGCATCTACGCGGCCGGCGTCGGACAGCACCAGATGTGGGCGGCGCAGTTCATCAAGTACGAGCGCCCCAACGCCTGGCTCAACTCCGGTGGTGCCGGGACGATGGGGTACTCCGTTCCCGCTGCCATGGGGGCCAAGGTCGCCGAACCCGAGCGTGTCGTATGGGCGATCGACGGCGACGGATGCTTCCAGATGACCAATCAGGAGCTCGCGACCTGTGCGATCAACAACATCCCGATCAAGGTCGCGATCATCAACAACTCGTCGCTGGGCATGGTGCGCCAGTGGCAGACCCTCTTCTACGACGGGCGCCACTCGAACACCGACCTGAACACCGGGCACGGCACGATCCGTATCCCCGATTTCGTGAAGCTCGCCGAGGCCTATGGGTGCCTCGCGATCCGCGTCGAGAAGGAGGACGAGGTCGATGCGGCGATCCAGCTCGCGCTCGAGACGAACGATCGCCCCGTCGTGATCGACTTCGTCGTCAGCGCCGATTCCATGGTGTGGCCGATGGTGCCCCAGGGCGTCAGCAACAGCTACGTCCAGTACGCCCGCGAGCACGCGCCCGCATTCGACGAGGAGGACTGACCATGTCGACCCACGTGCTGAGCCTCCTGGTCGAGGACACACCCGGCCTCCTCACCCGCGTCGCAGGGCTCTTCGCCCGGCGCGGATTCAACATCCACTCGCTCGCCGTCGGCGTGACCGAGGTGCCCGGCATCTCGCGCATCACGGTCGTGGTCGACGTCGACGAGCTGCCGCTCGAGCAGGTCACCAAGCAGCTCAACAAGCTGATCAACGTGATCAAGATCGTCGAGCTCGACTTCGCCACCTCGGTGCAGCGCGAGCACATGCTCGTGAAGGTGCGCACCGACAACGCCAGTCGCTCGAACGTGATCGAGGTCGTGAACCTCTTCCGCGCCTCGGTGGTCGACTACGCCGCCGACGCGCTCGTGATCGAGGTCACGGGCGACAAGGGCAAGGTCGACGCGATGCTCCGCGCACTCGAGCCCTTCGGCATCAAGGAGATTGCGCAGTCGGGGCTCCTCGCCATCGGCCGCGGCGGCAAGAGCATCACCGAACGCGTCCTGCGCGGTTGACCCAGACCACCCCATCCAGCCGCTCCACCGCCGCCCGGCACGGAGCGAGAAGAAACGCCACGAACAAGGAGAAACACACAGTGAGCACCGAGATCTTCTACGACGCCGACGCCGACCTGTCCCTGATCCAGGGCAAGAAGGTCGCCATCGTCGGATACGGCTCGCAGGGCCACGCCCACGCGCAGAACCTGCGCGACTCGGGCGTCGAGGTCGCCATCGCCCTCAAGGAGGGCTCCAAGTCCGCTCCCAAGGCCGAAGAGGCCGGCTTCGCGGTCAAGACCGTCGCCGACGCCACCGAGTGGGCCGACGTCATCATGATCCTCGCGCCGGACCAGCACCAGCGCACGATCTACAGCGAGTCGATCGCGCCGAACCTGACCGCCGGCAAGACCCTCGCCTTCGCGCACGGCTTCAACATCCGTTTCGGCTACATCGACGCTCCCGAGGGTGTCGACGTGATCCTCGTCGCCCCGAAGGCGCCGGGCCACACCGTCCGTCGCGAGTTCGTGGCCGGTCGCGGCATCCCCGACATCATCGCCGTCGAGCGCGACGCCTCGGGCAAGGCCTGGGACCTCGCACTCTCCTACGCGAAGGCCATCGGCGGTACCCGTGCCGGCGTCATCAAGACGACTTTCACCGAAGAGACCGAGACCGACCTGTTCGGCGAGCAGGCCGTGCTCTGCGGTGGCGTCAGCCACCTGGTGCAGGCCGGCTTCGAGACGCTGACCGAGGCGGGGTACCAGCCCCAGATCGCGTACTTCGAGGTGCTCCACGAGCTCAAGCTCATCGTCGACCTCATGTGGGAGGGCGGCATCGCCAAGCAGCGCTGGTCGATCTCCGACACCGCTGAGTTCGGTGACTACGTCTCGGGTCCGCGCGTCATCGACGAGCGCGTCAAGGAGAGCATGAAGGGCGTGCTCGCCGACATCCAGTCGGGCGCGTTCGCGAAGCGTTTCATCGACGACCAGGACAACGGCGCCGAGGAGTTCCTGGCGCTGCGCGCCAAGGAGGAGCAGCACCCGATCGAGGTCACCGGCAAGGAACTGCGTTCGCTCTTCGCGTGGAAGCAGCAGGACGAGGACTACATCGACGGCAGCGCCGCGCGCTGATCGACCGATCGTGAAGAGCGGGCGTCCCGGAAGGGGCGCCCGCTCTTTCGCGTCCGATGACGGTCAGGGGCGGGTGAGCTCTTCGAGCACCTCGACGACGTGACGGTACGGCTGTCCCGTGGCGCGGGTCATGCCGATCTCGCACGTGCGGTTCGCCGAGACGAACGCGTCGAAGCCGCCCCGCTCGGCATCGGCCGCACGCACCTCGTCCGATTCGACCGCCGTCGCGCTCGCGGTGAGTTCGGGGTGCAGCATCCCCCGATCTCCGGCGAAGGCGCAGCATCCCCAGCCGTCGGGCACGAACACGTCCGAGGCGACGGCCGCGGCGATCTCGGTCAGCGCTCCCGTCGCTCCGAGCGCGGTCGTCGAGCAGGTCGGATGCACCGCCACGCTGTCGAGCTTGGCCCGGACGGTGACGCGGGGGAGCACTTCCCGAGCGATGTAGGTCGTGGCGTCCTCGATGACGAGGCCGGCGTACTCCGGATGCTCGGCGACGGACTTCGCGAGCATCGTGTGAAGCCCCTCGGTGCAGGAGGCCGCGTCGCACACGACCGGGAGTTCGCCGAAACGGCTCGCCTCCCAGAGACTCGACAGCACGCGCGTCGTCATGCGGTCGTAGCCGGCGAGGTGGCCCTTCGACTTCCAGGGCGTGCCGCAGCACATCCCCCCGGCGTCTTCAGGGACGACCACGGCGATCCCGGCCCGATCGAGAAGGGCGCGGACCGCGTTCCTCGACCCCTCTCCGTGCCCTTCCGCGCCGAACATCGTGCCGATGCACGCCCCGAAGAACACGACACGGGCGTCGGCGGGATTCCGAGCCGATGGGGCCTTCGTGCCGCCGCGGGGGAGTCCACCGTCGTAGAGGGGGACGGTGTCGGATCCGAGGATGGCTCGTCCGACCCGGGTGGCGCCGGTCACGATCGGGGCAGGCAGAGCGGCGGCGACGGTCAGCGCCGCGCCGCCGACGCGCGTCACGGCACCCCAGCCCTTCGCCGCGGCATCCCAGAGGCCGTCCTCGATCTTCGACGATTCCTCGGCGCGCAGGCGGCGGACGAGATCTCCGGTGTTGATGTCGACGGGGCACGCCACTGCGCACATCCCGTCGACCGCGCAGGTCTGCACTCCGTCGTAGTCGTAGTCGGCGCGCAGATCCTCGAGAAGCGCGGTGTCTCCCTGCTCCTCAGCCCAGGCCATGTCGCGCCGGAGCACGATGCGCTGGCGCGGGGTGAGGGTGATGCTCTTACTCGGGCACGTCGGCTCGCAGTAGCCGCATTCCACGCACCGGTCGACCTCCTTCTCGACCGTCGGCACGCGCTTGAGGTCGCGGAGATACGAGTCGGGGTCGTCGGAGAGCACGACGCCCGGATTGAGGATGCCGGCGGGATCGAAGAGGCGCTTGATCGACCACATCATGTCGGTGAGTTCGTCGCCGTACTGGCGACGGACGAACGGCGCCATGATGCGCCCCGTCCCGTGCTCCGCCTTCAGCGAGCCGCCTTGGCCGAGCACGAGCTCGACGAGGTCGTCGGTGAAGCGACGGTAGCGCGCGACGCTGTCGGGGTCGTCGAAGCGTTCGTTGAGCAGGAAGTGCACGTTGCCGTCCTTGGCGTGACCGAAGATCACCGAGCCCTCGTAGTCGTGGGCGGCGAACAGCTCGATGAGGCGCTCGCAGGTCACGAGGAGGCGGTCGACCGGCACGACGATGTCTTCGAGCAGTGCGGTGGTGCCGGACGGCCGCGCTCCGGCGACGGCCGTGTAGAGGCCCTTGCGCACGTGCCACAGTGCTGCGCGCTCCGAGGCGTCGGTCGTGAGCGCCGCCTCGGTCGCGAGGGGGAGATCGGCGAAGTGCGCCAGCGCGGTCGCGCCGCCGACCGCCAGCTCCTCGGCGCTGCCGGCATGGACCTCGACGAGGAGAGCGGCATGCTGGTCGACATCGATGTCGGCGATCGCCGCGGGCACGTCGCCGAGCCCCTGCGCGACTCGCAGCGATGCGGCATCGAGGAGTTCGATCGTGGCGAGCCCGAGATCGGCGAGTCCGGGAAGGGCGGCCATCGCATCGGACAGCGTGGTGAACACGAGCAGGCCGGTGGCGATCGCCGGGCGGATCGGGATGGTGCGGAAGCGCGCTTCGGCGACGAAGGCGAGTGTGCCCTCGGAGCCGATCACGAGGTGCTCGAGAATGCGTACCGGGGTGTCGAAGTCGAGGAGCGCGTTGATGCCGTAGCCCATCGTGTTCTTCATCGAGAACTGGCGGCGCACGAAAGCGACGTTCTCGGGCGAGGAGAGCAACTGTGCGCGGAGGGTCAGGAGGCCGACGGCGAGGTCGGGATCGGAGGCGCGCAGGCGCTCATCGGCATCGGGCAGGGCTGTGTCGAGGATGGTGCCGCTCGGCAGGACGAGAAGGAGCGACTCCACGGTCCGGTAGGAGTTCTCGACGATGCCGCAGGCCATTCCGCTGGAGTTGTTGGCGACGACACCGCCGATCGTGCAGGCGATCTCGCTGGCGGGGTCGGGGCCGAGTTTGCGGCCGTGGCGCACCAGGCGCGTGTTCACCTGACGCACGGTGGCGCCGGGGCCGACGCGCACCGAGGCGCCGTCGTCCTCGACGCTGATGTCGCGGAATCCGCTGCGCGTGTCGACGAGGATGTCGCCACTCACTCCCTGCCCCGACAGGCTCGTGCCGCCGGAGCGGAAGGTGAGCGATCGCCCCGCTGCTCGAACGGCGTCGAACACCCGTGCGACTCCCGCGGCATCGGTGGGGGAGAGTACGGCATCCGGCACGAGCAGGTAGTGCGAGGCGTCGTGCGCGCGCGCGAACCGATCGATCGAGCGGGCGTGCACCTCGGTCGTGGGCCCGAGGATCGTCGGATCGAGTGGTTCGGCGAGAGTGATCGACACGGGGGGCTCCTCGGCGCTGACGGAATATTGTCTGACAAGTGTACCGATGTCGTCGATCTCGCTAGTCTGAGGGGGTGAACAGTCCCACACAGGCCCCGCTCGGTGTCGTCGGCGTCGTCGACGCCGTCACCTCACGGCTGCGGGATCGCATCCTGAGCGGTGAGCTGCGCTCCCGATCGGCCCTCACCGAAGCGTTCGTGTCCGAGGAGTACGCGGTCGCGCGGCCGAGTGCGAAGGCGGCGATCGAGCAACTCGTCGCTGCGGGTCTCCTCGAACGCACCGCGCACCGCAGCGCCCGCGTCGTGGCGATCGACCCGGAGACCGTGCGCGACGTCTACCGCACCCGGGCGCGGCTCGAGAGCGCGGCCTTGCGCGAGCTGGCCGCTACGCGTACCGCGCCGGCCGTGGCGATCGCCGCGAACGCCGAGATCCTGGCGATGCCGGCGGGGCCCGACCCGGCCACCGTCGATCCCGATCTGCGGTTCCATACGGCGCTCATCGATGCTCTCGGCAGTGTTCGCACGGGCCGGATGTACCGCAGCGTGCTCGACGAGGTGCGGATGTGCATGGCGCAGGTGCAGGGTCGCCGACTGCTCGATGCCAGCGTCATCGCCGCCCAGCACGCCGAGATCCTCGACGCTCTGGCCGCCGGTGACGCCGAGCGGGCCACCGCCGTTCTCGGCATCCACCTCTCATCGGCGCAGGAGCGTTTGGTCGACGCTCTCGACGCCGACTGAGTGACGAACCGGCGATCAGCTCGCCGGGGCGTCTTCGACCACGAGCGGCGGCTCGACGGATTCCGCCCAGACCGGTGCGGGCAGCACGGTGTCGACCTGGCCGGCCTGGATCGCGCGAAGAGCCGCGGTGATCTCCTCATCGTTCTCCGGGACCGGGAGACCGCAGGCGCGCAGCTCGGAACCGAACTGGAGGGTCAGGCGGATCTTGCCCGCTTCGACGGCTTCGGCGGTGGTACCGGTGCGGATCTCGCTGCCCGTCTGAATCGCCGGGACCTCGTCGCACACGTGATAGACGGCCCCGCCGTCGACCCAGACGACTTCGTCCTGGCCGAGCAGCTGAATCACCGCGGACTGATCGGCCGTGTACTGCTCGACGGAGGGCGGGTCGAAGTCGATTCCGATGAACACCGCGATCGCCGCGAGCACGATGCCGACGATGCCCGCCGTCGTCTTCTGGCCCTTGTCCATGTCCTTGTTGAGGAAGACCAGGATGATCAGGGGGAGGAACGCCACGACGGCGATGATCGCGCCGAGCTGGTTCTGCACGAAGAAGCGTGCGGTGTCGGACTTGGGTGCCGGATCCAGGCGGTTGGCCTTCTTCCAGAGCAGCGACCCGGTGATCGAGAGGGCGGCGATGACGACGAGCAGCACGATCAGCGCGATGAACGCCCACTGCGGGAACTGCGCCGTGACGCCTTGCTCCTCGAGAAGTCCGGTGTCGGGGTCGCGGACGAACGTGCCGTCCTCGCCGACGAACACGCGCTGACGGAGCACCCAGAAGATGCCGACGGCCTCACCGACGATCGCGAGCAACCACAGCGCTCCGGCGATCCAGCGGAAGCGGGTGGCCTTCGTCTTCGCCTCGGGGGTCGGCTTCCAGTTCGCGGGCGGTTCGACACCCTCGGCATCCGTTGTGCGCTGCTCGGCCACGATGGTCCCCTCCTCGATCGTGACGCCGATCATAGTGGACGGGGTGTCCTACGCTGGAGACATGACCTCCGATTCCGATGACGCCCTGAACTGGGACGGGGATGACGACGCGTCGCTCGCGCGCCCTGCCCCGGTGAAGCGCGAGAAGATCGCCGACGGAAACCCTGCCCCCGTGGTCGAGGATCGCACGGCCGTTCCGGTGGACGACTCCGTCGAGACGAGCCACGACCGAGCGGAAGAGGGCGAGGAGCGCGCCCCGCTGAGTACGGCGATGCTGCTCACCACGGGTGTCGTCGGCGGTGTGTACCTCCTGTATTCGATCGGCTGGGTGGTCGGTGGCCTTCGGCTCAAGCCGCTCGCGAACTTCTTCGTCGCCGACGAGATGTTCCTCCCGTGGTTCGTGCTGGCGGTCGCCGCACCCGCGCTGTGGTTCCTGGCCACGTGGGTGCTCACCCGTGGGCGGGCATCGTGGGTGAGGGCCTCCCTCCTCCTGCTGGGTGTCGTGCTCCTCGTGCCGTGGCCGTTCGTGACCGTGGGGGTGATCGGAGCATGAGTGCCGAGCAGAACATCGACGATGCGCGCACCTCGCCCCGCTGGGTCAGCGGGCTCATCCTCGGGCTGGCCGGGCTGTTCTATGCCTACGCGGTGTGGAACGCCGTCGCCCATCTGATCCGGATGGCGCAGGGCGGGCTGACCGGCGGAGGCTGGATCACGCTTCTGTTCGGCGTCGTGTTCCCCGCGATCGTCTTCGTGTTCGCCTACGCGATCGGACGTCGGCGCCCCGCGGGCGAACTCGCGCTGGCGCTGCTCGCCGGGCTCGGGATCGTTGCGGTCTTCTGGCTCTGCGTCCTGTCGTTGAGCCTCGGGCTCATCGCCGCCTGACGGGCGTCACACGGTAAAGCCGAGCGATCCCCTCGGGTACAGTGGAGGAGATCGCGCCCCCGAAGGCGTGCGGCGCATCGGCCCCTATTGTGTTGCCCCGAAGGATCCACTGTGCCGAAGCCCGTAGTGCTCATCGCCGAAGTTCTCTCTCCTGCCACGATCGAGGCCCTGGGCCCGGACTTCGATGTCCGCAATGTCGACGGCACCGATCGCGAGGCGCTGTTCTCGGCGCTGTCGGAGGCGGATGCCGTGCTCGTGCGCTCGGCGACGCAGATCGATGAAGAGGCACTGACGCACGCGCCGAAGCTGAAGGTGGTCGCTCGTGCGGGCGTCGGACTCGACAACGTCGACATCAAGGCCGCGACCGCGGCCGGCGTCATGGTCGTCAATGCGCCGACCTCCAACATCGTCTCGGCCGCCGAGCTCACCGTCGGCCACATCCTCAGCCTCGCGCGCCGCATCCCCGCCGCGCACGCCTCGCTGTCGTCCGGCGCCTGGAAGCGGAGCGCCTTCACCGGAGCGGAGCTCTTCGAGAAGACGGTCGGAATCGTCGGCCTCGGCCGCATCGGCGCGCTGGTCGCCGCACGTCTCGCCGCTTTCGACATGCGCGTCGTCGCCTACGACCCCTACGTCACCTCGGCGCGTGCGCAGCAGCTCGGTGTGCAGCTCCTCTCACTCGACGAGCTCGTCGCCGAAGCGGACTTCCTCACGATCCACATGCCGAAGACGCCCGAGACCACGGGAATGATCGGTGCGGAGCAGTTCGCAGCCATGAAGCCGACCGCCTTCGTCGTGAACGTCGCGCGCGGTGGACTCATCGACGAGGATGCTCTGCGCGAGGCTCTCGTCGCGGGTGAGATCGCCGGCGCCGGTCTCGACGTCTTCACGTCCGAGCCCCCGGTCGAGGGCGGGAGCGCCCATGCGCTCCTCGACCTCCCGAACGTCGTCGTCACCCCCCACCTCGGCGCCAGCACCGAGGAGGCGCAGGAGAAGGCCGGTGTCTCGGTCGCCCGCTCGGTGCGCCTCGCGCTCGGCGGCGACCTGGTGCCCGACGCGGTCAACGTCGCCGGTGGTGTCATCGACCCGTACGTGCGCCCCGGCATCTCGCTCGTCGAGAAGCTCGGCCAGATCTTCGCCGCTCTCGCGACATCGCCGCTCACGAGCCTCGACGTCGAGGTGCACGGCGAGCTGAACGACTACGACGTCAGCGTCCTCAAGCTCGCGGCTCTCAAGGGCGTTTTCACGAACATCGTGAGCGAGACGGTCTCGTACGTCAACGCCCCGCTGCTCGCCGAGCAGCGTGGCATCGCGGTGCGTCTGCTCAAGGACGACGTCAGCGCCGAGTACCGCAACGTCATCACGCTCACGGGTGCTCTCTCCGACGGTTCCCAGCTCTCGGTGTCGGGCACGCTCACCGGCCCGAAGCAGGCCGAGAAGCTGGTCGGCATCAACGACCACGCGCTCGAACTCCCGATCGAGAAGCACCACGTCGTGATGCTCTACACCGACCGTCCCGGAATCGTCGCGGTCTACGGGCAGAAGTTCGGCGAGGCCGGCATCAACATCGCGGGTATGCAGATCGCCCGCGAGGCCGCCGGAGCCCAGGCGCTGAGCGTTCTGACGCTGGACTCGCCGGTCTCCGACGAACTGCTCGACGACGTGCGCGATGCGATCGACGCCGACCTCTTCCGTCAGATCGAGATCACCGACATCTGATCACGACGGGGTGTTCGAGGGCGGGGTGTTCGAGGGCGGGGCGCGCGAGCGCCTCGCCCTTCGTCGTCGACGGGGTTCCGATCATGGCGCCGTCGCGCGGAGAACGAGCGCGATCAGTGCGGAGAGTTCGTCCGGGCGGGGGACGAGATGCTCGGAGCCGTTCACGTCGAGCGAGTTGTTGAAGTAGAGGCCGTCGCCGAGCAGCATGACGAGATCGAGGCCCGCCTGGTCGCGCACGTGCGGGCGGATGGTGTCCTCCCAGCGTCGGCGCGAGTCCCGAAGGGCGTCCGCAGCGGCGACCGAGCCGCCCTGGGCGAGCCGTGAGGCAGTGAGCAGTGCACGATCGAGAGCGTCGTCCTCCATGACGGATGTGCGGACGTAGTACGAGACGGGGTCTTCGTCGGCGGAGTCCATACGAGCGAGGTCGGCGGTCGTCAACTCGTCCAGGCGCTGCAGGAGTCCGGCGACGAGTTCGTCCTTCGAGCCGAAGTGGTAGAGCAGTCCGCCCTTCGAGACGCCGGCGGCCTTGGCGGTCGCCTCGATGGTCGCGGCGCGCTCGCCCTCGGCGAGGACGAGCTCTTCGAAGGCGTCGAGCACGCGCTCGCGGGCGAGGGGCGGTCGGGGCATCGTGTCCTCTGCTCAGTCGTCGATCAGGGTCGGTTCTGTTACTATACCAGCCGGACGGTTTAGTAATGCCGCCGCAGAAAGTGAGAGGTGTGACATGACCCGGACCGCGTCGATCCCGACGGCAGGAACGGATGCCCCCCGCGTCGGAGCCCGCGGATGGGCCGCGCTCATCGTGCTGATGCTCCCCGTGCTGCTGGTTTCGGTCGACAATACGGTGCTGAGCTTCGCACTGCCCGAGATCTCCATCGCGCTCGCGCCCTCGGGGGCCGAGCAGTTGTGGATCATCGATGTCTATCCACTCGTGCTCGCCGGACTCCTCGTGACGATGGGGACCTTGGGCGACCGATTCGGTCGTCGACGGATGCTGCTGATCGGTGCGAGCGGATTCGCCGCCGTCTCGGTGCTCGCGGCGTTCGCCCCGACCGCCGGCCTGCTCATCGCCGCCCGTGCGCTGCTGGGATTCTTCGGCGCGATGCTCATGCCCTCGACCCTCTCCCTGCTGCGGTCGATCTTCGTGAACCGCGATCAGCGACGTCTCGCGATCGCCGTCTGGGCGTCCGCGTTCTCCGCCGGATCCGCGCTCGGCCCCATCGTCGGCGGATTCCTGCTCGAGCACTTCAGCTGGGGCTCGGTGTTCCTCATCGCCGTGCCGGTGCTCATCCCGCTGCTCATCGCCGCCCCACTGCTCGTTCCCGAAAGCCGCGACCCCCACCCCGGACGCATCGATCTGCTCAGCATCGCCCTGTCGATGGCCGCGATGATCCCGGTCGTCTACGCGATCAAGTCCTTCGCGGTCGACGGGCCCTCGGTCGCCGCCGGTGCATGGGCGCTGCTCGGCATCGTGATGGGTGTGCTCTTCGTGCGTCGCCAGCTCCGCGCGGATATCCCGATGCTCGACATGGCTCTCTTCCGGCGGGGAACCTTCTCGGGGGCGATCCTGGTGAACCTGCTCAGCGTCGTCGCGCTCGTCGGCTTCCTGTACTTCGTGTCGCAGCATCTGCAGCTCGTGCTCGGCCTGTCGCCGATGATGGCCGGTCTGGCCCTCGTGCCCGGCATGGCCGTGATGATCGTCGCCGGACTCGGCGTCGTGCCGATCTCGCGGCGCGTGGCACCGCACCTCGTCGTGCCGATCGGTCTGGCGTTCTCGGTGGCGGGGTACCTGGTCGTGGCGTTCACGACCCATGAGCACGGTGTCGCTCCGCTGATCATCGCCTTCGTGGTGCTCGGCATCGGCATCGGCGCTGCGGAGACGATCTCCAACGAGCTGATCCTCTCGAGCGCGCCGGCCGAGAAGGCGGGCGCGGCCAGCGCTGTCTCGGAGACCGCGTACGAGCTCGGCGCGGTGCTGGGTACCGCGGTGCTGGGCGGCATCATCACCGCGTTCTACCGGGCCGCGATCGTGCTTCCGGCGGGGCTGCCCGCCGAGACGGCGGATGCCGCGCGCGAGACCCTCGCCGGTGCCTATACCGCGTCGAGCGAGCTCTCGGGCGCGCTGGGCGACGAGCTGTGGCGGGCCGCAGCGGACGCGTTCGGATCGGGTGTCTTCATCACCTCGCTCATCGGCGCGGGACTCGTCGTGGTCGCGGGCGTGATCGCCGCCGTCACACTGCGTACGCGCACCCCGCGCTGACCAGTACGCTGGGGGAACCGAGCCGTCGACACCGACTCGCGGCTCGGTTCCCGAAGCAAGGAGTGTCATGTCGCGTGTCGTGAAGCTGGCCGTCATCCCGGGTGACGGCATCGGTCCCGAGGTCATCGCCGAAGCCGAGAAGGTGCTTGACGCGGTCACCGCCGAGACGGACGTGACGTTCGACAAGACCCGTTTCGCACTCGGAGCCGCACGGTTCCTCGAGACCGGCGATACGCTCACCGACGACGACCTCGCTGCGATCTCCGCGCACGACGCGATCCTGCTCGGCGCGGTGGGCGGAACGCCGGGCGACCCGCGGCTCAAGGACGCGAACATCGAGCGCGGCCTGCTGCTCAAGCTCCGCTTCACGCTCGACCACTACGTGAACCTGCGACCCTCCAAGCTCTTCACGGGTGCGGCGGGTCCGCTGGCGAACCCGGGCGACATCGACTTCGTCGTCGTGCGCGAGGGCACCGAGGGGCCGTACGTCGGCAACGGGGGAGCGATCCGTCGGGGCACCCCGCACGAAGTCGCGAACGAGACCTCGGTGAACACGGCGTTCGGTGTCGAGCGCGTGGTCCGCTACGCGTTCGAGCTCGCGGAGCGTCGTCGCAAGAAGCTCACGCTCGTGCACAAGACGAACGTTCTCGTGCACGCCGGCGCCATCTGGCAGCGGGTCGTGAACGAGGTCGCGGCCCAGCATCCCGATGTCGCGGTCGACTACCTCCACGTCGATGCCGCCACGATCTTCCTCGTGACGGATCCCGCGCGTTTCGACGTCATCGTCACCGACAACCTCTTCGGTGACATCCTCACCGATCTCGCCGGTGCCGTCACCGGCGGAATCGGACTCGCCGCCTCGGGGAACATCAATCCCTCGGGCGCCTTCCCGTCGATGTTCGAGCCGGTGCACGGTTCGGCGCCCGACATCGCGGGGCAGCAGAAGGCCGATCCGACCGCTGCGATCCTCTCGATCGCGCTGCTGCTCGACCACCTCGGCCTCACGGCCGAATCCGCACGCGTCAGCGCGGCGGTCGAGGCGGACATCGCGAGCCGTGACGGCGCGCGCACCACCGCCGAGATCGGCTCCGCGATCGCCGCACGCCTCTGATCCGCAGGCGTAGGCTGGAACCGCGCGAGGACGCGTACACCCCTCAGAACGGAACATCACCATGACGACCATCGACGCACAGGCAGCAGTGGCTCCGCTCGATTTCGCTGTGACCAGGAACCTCGCCGCGGCATCGCCCGCACGAGTCGCCGAAGTGCTGGAGAACCCCGGCTTCGGCGTCGTCTTCACCGACCACATGGTCGACATCTGCTGGTCGCTCAAGGGCGGTTGGCACCGACCGCGTGTGCAGCCCTACGGCCCGATCCCGCTCGATCCTGCGGCATCCGTGCTGCACTACGGCCAGGAGATCTTCGAGGGCATCAAGGCTTACCGCCACGCCGACGGGTCGATCCACACCTTCCGTCCCGACCGCAACGCCGCTCGCCTGCAGGCCAGCGCGCGGCGCCTCGCGCTTCCGGAGCTGCCGACCGAGTACTTCGTCGAGTCGCTGCGTCAGCTCATCGCAGTCGACGGACGCTGGGTGCCGTCCGGCGCCGATCAGAGCCTCTACCTGCGGCCGTTCATGTTCGCCAAGGAGGCGTTCCTCGGGGTGCGCGCTGCGCAGAAGGTGGCGTACTACGTCATCGCGAGTCCTGCGGGCGCGTACTTCACCGGAGGCGTGAAGCCCGTACGCATCTGGCTCTCCGAGAAGCACTCCCGCGCGGGTCGCGGTGGCACGGGCAAGGCGAAGACCGGTGGCAACTACGCGTCGAGCCTCCTGCCGCAGGCACTGGCGAGCTCGAAGGGCTGCGATCAGGTCGTCTTCCTCAACGAGAAGAACGACGTCGAGGAGCTCGGCGGCATGAACGTCGTGTTCGTCTTCAAGGACGGCCGCATCGTCACTCCCGAGTCCGACAGCATCCTCGACGGCATCACGCGTGACTCGCTGCTGCAGCTCGCCGAAGACCGCGGGTACACGGTCGAACGTCGCGCGATCTCGATCGACGAGTGGCGCGAGGGCGTCGCCTCGGGCGACATCACCGAGGTCTTCGCATGCGGCACGGCCGCGGTCGTCACCCCGATCGGCGCCCTCGTCGGTGAGGGTTTCGACGAGCCGCAGCCGATCGGAGAGCTCGCGCTGTCCCTTCGCGAAGAGCTCACCGACATCCAGTACGGGCGCCGCGAGGACCGCCACGGCTGGCTGCTGCGCCTCGACGCCTGACCGCTCCCACGACACGAGACCCCGCTCCGCCGAACCGGTGGGGCGGGGTCTCGTCGTCGGAGCCGCTGGATAGGCTGGAGTCATGAAGATCGCCCGATTCAGCCATGACGACGCCATCCTCTTCGGGATCGTCGATGAGACCGATCTCGTCGTCCTCTCGGGCGACCCGCTCTTCGCCGGGTACGAGCCGACCGGTGACCGTGTGCCGATCGCCGACGCCGTCATCCTCGCCCCGGTGATCCCGCGATCGAAGATCGTCTGCGTCGGCAAGAACTACCACGACCACGCCGCTGAGATGGGCGGTGAGGCCCCGGAGGAGCCGCTGCTCTTCCTCAAGCCGAACACCGCCGTGATCGGCCCGGGCGACACGATCGTCCGTCCGACGATCTCGGAGCAGACCGAGTACGAGGGCGAGCTCGCTGTCGTGATCGGCAAGGTCGCGAAGAACGTCGCGGCCGCGGATGCCCTCGACTACGTGCTCGGATACACGATCGGCAACGACGTGACGGCCCGCGACCTGCAGCGCAAGGACGGCCAGTGGGCGCGGGCGAAGGGCTTCGACACCTTCTGCCCGCTCGGCCCGACGATCAACACGGACTTCGACCCGTCCGAGGCGACGATCGAGACGCGCGTCAACGGAGAGGTCCGCCAGAAGGCGCCGCTGACCGACATGATCCATTCCGTCGAGGAGATCATCGCCTACGCGTCGGCCGTCTTCACGCTGCTCCCGGGCGATGTGATCCTCACCGGAACGCCCGCGGGCGTGGGCACCTTCACGGCCGGTGACACGGTCGAGGTCGAGATCACCGGTCTGGGCATCCTGCGCAGCGCCGTGCGCGACGCCGTTCCCGCGGCATGAGCGCGCCGGCCCTCACCGCCGCGCAGCAGTCGGCGGTGCAGCGGCGCACGGTCCTCGTCCTCTCCCTCGGGCAGGTTCTCGGAGGGATCGCCTTCGGCGCGACGGTATCGCTCGGTGCACTCCTGGCCGCCGACATCTCGGGTGACGACGCGCTCTCAGGGCTCGCCACGGCGTCGGTCACGCTCGGCGCGGCGCTCTGCGCGATCCCGCTCGCGCGTCTCGCCGCTCGCGTCGGCCGTCGAAGGGCGCTGACGCTCGGCAACCTCTTCGCGCTCGTCGGCATCGCTGTCGTCATCCTTGCGGCGTCGCTGCGCGTCTTCCCCCTGCTGCTCGCCGGCATCATCCTGATCGGTGCGGGCAACGCGGGCAACCTGCAGTCGCGCTTCGCGGCGACCGATCTCGCTGCTCCTGCCCATCGTGGCCGTGACCTGTCGATCGTCGTCTGGGCGACGACGATCGGCGGCGTCGCCGGCCCGCTGCTGCTCGGGCCGGGGGAGATCGTCGGCGCCGCGATCGGGATGCCGCCGCAGACCGGGTCGTACGTCTTCTCGTTCGTCGCGCAGTCGGCGGCTCTCGTGCTCTACCTCGTCGCGCTGCGCCCCGATCCACTGCTGGCGGCGCAGCGCATCGCGACCGTCGCGGCGGAGGCCGCGAGAGTCCCGGTCGCCGACCGCCCCGTCGTCGCGCGCTACGCGATGTTCGCGATCGCGGGTTCGCACGTCGTGATGGCCTCCGTGATGGCGATGACCCCGATCCATCTGTCCCACATGGCGCACAGCATGCACGCCGGGCATGATGCGGCGGCCGCCGCGGCCGATGTCTCCCAGCTCGTGGGGATCACGATCGCACTCCACGTCGCCGGCATGTACGCGCTGTCGCCGGTCTTCGGCATCCTCGCCGACCGCTGGGGGCGGCTGCAGACGGTGCTGTTCGGCCAGGTGCTGCTCGGGGGATCGTTGATCTTCGCGATCTTCGCGAACGATCGGGCCTGGGGTGTGATGGTGGCGTTGATCCTCCTCGGTCTCGGCTGGAGCGCGGCGACCGTCGCCGGCGCCGCACTGCTGACCGAATCCAGCGCGCCCGAACTCCGCACCCGGCGTCAGGGGCGAAGCGACTCGCTCATGAGTCTGTGCGCGGCGGCGGGCGCCGTTCTCGCCGGGGTGATCCTGTCGAACTTCCAGTACGCGGGACTCGGGATCGCGGCATCCGTGCTGGTTCTCGTGATCGTCGTCCTGTCGCCACTGGCCCGGATGCCGCGATCGTGAAGTCGTGGGCGGGAGTCGGGGAGGCCTACGCGACCTCGTACGCCTCGCTCTGCGCGGGCACGCTCGATGCTCTGTTCGCCGCGCTCGGCCCCGCGCGGGGGCGCTCTCTCCTCGACGTCGGCGCGGGAACGGGGGAGCTTCTCGATCGAGCTGCAGGAGCAGGGTGGAGGGCGATGGGCTGCGAGCCCGAGCCGACGATGCGCGAGGTCGCCGATCGCGCCCGGCCGGGATTGTCGATCGTCGCTGCGGCTCTCCCCGACCTGCCATTCGAGAGTGCGTCCTTCGATGCGGTGACGGCGAACTTCGTGCTCAACCACGTCGATGATCCGCGGGTGTCCGCGGGAGAGATGCGTCGAGTGGTGGCGCAGGACGGCATGCTGGCCGCGACCATCTGGACGTCTTCTCCGTCCTGGTTCTGGATCGAGGTGTGCGAGCGTGCGGGTGTGACGCCGGCGCCGGGCGACCGGCTGCCGGAGGAGAAGGACTTCGCGCGCACCGCGGACGGCTTCTCGGCGATGCTGACGGACGCCGGCTGGCGCGACCTCTCGATCGTCGAACAGGACTGGACGTGGGATGTCGCACCGGCGACCCTCTGGAGATCTGCGGAGGGTGGCGTCGCCTCGGCGGGGTTGTTCTACCGTGCGCTCGACCCCGTGGATCGGGGGCGCTTCCGTGTCGGATTCGACGAAACGTGTGCCGCGCATTCCGAGGGAGGCGGGTTGCGCCTTCGCCACAGCGCGGCGTTGGCGGTGGGGCGCGCGCTCTAGAATCGAAGGGCTATGGCTACTCCTCACCCCCTCACCACGACCGCCAGCGGTGCCGACGTGCGCGTCCGCTTCTGCCCGTCGCCCACCGGCCTGCCGCACGTCGGCATGGTCCGCACCGCTCTCTACAACTGGGCCTACGCGCGCCACAACGGCGGCAAGCTCGTCTTCCGCATCGAAGACACCGACGCGGCGCGCGACAGCGAGGAGAGCTTCCGACAGCTCGTCGACGCGCTCACCTGGCTGAAGATCGACTGGGACGAGGGGGTCGAGGTCGGCGGACCGCACGAGCCGTACCGCCAGTCGCAGCGCCACGACATCTACCGCGGCGTCATCGACAAGCTCATCGCTTCGGGTGCCCTCTACGAGAGCTACTCGACCGCCGAGGAGATCGACGCCCGTAATGAGGCCAACGGTCGTGCGAAGCAGCTCGGCTACGACAACTACGACCGCACCCTGTCCGAGGAGCAGAAGGCCGCGTTCCGCGCCGAGGGGCGCCAGCCCGCTCTGCGCCTGCAGGTGCCGGACGAGGACCTCACGTACGTCGACCTCATCCGCGGAGAGGTCACCTTCCCCGCGGGTTCTTTCCCCGACTTCGTCGTGGTGCGCCCGAACGGCATCCCGCTCTACACGTTCGTGAACCCGGTCGACGACGCGCTCATGGGCATCACGCACGTGCTGCGCGGCGAAGACCTCATGCCCTCGACCGCTCGTCAGCTCGCCCTGTACGCCGCGCTCATCGACGCGGGCGTCACGACGTTCGTGCCGCGCTTCGCCCACATGCCGCTCGTGCTGGGGGAGACGGGTAACAAGAAGCTGTCGAAGCGCGACCCGCAGGCCGACCTGTTCCTGCACCGCGAGCGCGGCTTCATCCACGAGGGTCTCCTGAACTACCTCGCCCTGCTCGGCTGGTCGATCGGTCACGATCGCGACGTGTTCTCTCTCGACGAGTTCATCGCCGCGTTCGACATCGAGAACGTCAACCCGAACCCGGCCCGCTTCGACCAGAAGAAGGCCGAGTCGATCAACGGCGACCACATCCGCATGCTCGACGTGAAGGACTTCGCCGAGCGCACGATCCCGTATCTCGCCGCGGCCGGACTCTTCGACGAGCCGACCCACGAACAACTCGTGCTCGCGTTCCGCGCAGCCCCGCTCGTGCAGGAGCGCGTGCAGTTGCTGGGGGAGGTGCCCGGCATGCTCGGCTTCCTCTTCACCGAAGACATCGCCTACGAGGCCGACGCGCTCAAGGGGCTGCCGGCGAACGCCGGCGAGGTGCTCGACGCCTGCGTCGCCGCTCTCGAGCCCGTCACCGAGTTCACGCCGGAGAAGATCCAGGATGCTCTGGCGACGGCGCTCGTCGAGAACCTCGAACTCAAGCCCCGGGTCGCTTACGGCCCGCCGCGCGTCGCGATCACCGGTCGCCGCGTGTCACCGCCTCTGTTCGAGTCGATGGAGCTGATCGGCAAGGACGAGACGCTGCGTCGCCTGCGTCTGTTGTCGGGGACGCTCGCGGGCTGAGACCCCCGCCGAACGCAGAGAGGAGGACCCCGTTCCCGGTGATCCTCCTCTCTGCGTTCGGGGCGATCGCACGAGGGCGCGACACGCGCGGAGGGAGCCCCTCCATTTGGCGCTTCCCGATCCGTCCGGTAGGCTTGACTCTCGGTGCGAGGCTCCGGTTTCGCCCTTGGGGTATGGTGTAATTGGCAACACGGCGGTTTCTGGTTCCGTTGTTCTTGGTTCGAGTCCAGGTACCCCAGCACGTCGAAGAGGCCCGGAATTCCGCGAGATGCGGAACCCGGGCCTCTTGCTTTGCCCGCGGGCAGCGGGCCCCGGAGGGCCTACTCGCACTCCCCGATGAACTCGAGGTAGCAGACGGCCTCGTGGGTGACGGCGGGCTCGTAGTCGTCGTTCGACACCTCGCGGGTCGCGGTCTCGGCGGTCTTCGTCAGGTGGCCGAAGGAGCCGAGCGACGAGACGTACATGCCCTCCTGGTCGAGACCGCGCATGCGGTCGATCTCGGTGCGGTGCTGCGTGCAGAGCAGCGTCGCCGTGCCCGTCAGTTCGACATCGGCGCAGGCGCCGGCGTACTGGGCTTCCATGAGGCCGATGCAGTCGGTCCAGTCCTGGTTGACCGTGCACGGGCTCACGCCGTCATCGGCGACGTTGTAGAGGCCCGTCTCGTACTCCTCGGTGTGGAACGTCTCGGGCTTCTCGGCGACATCGGTCTTGGTCCAGTGGCGCGCGGTCGTGAACGCGATCACGACGATGATGATCGTCGCGATCAGCAGGGCGCCGACGATCGACAGGGCGACCCACAGTCCGGTGCGCTTCTTCCGGGCGGGGGCTTCCCCTCCCGGTGTTCCGAAGGGCGCGGTCGCTGCGTACGGATCCGTGGTTGCGGCGAAGGCCGGTGCCTGATCCGCGGGCGGGGCGGCGGGCGGGGGAGCCGCGGCGAAGCCGCCGACCGGTGCGCCGGTATACCCGTCGGGCGTGGAAGAAGGCGCGGGGGCCGCCTCGTGTGCGGCTGTCGAGGTCGGTGCCGCGGCTTCCGGCGCTGGAGGCGCGGGCTGGCTGATCGACTGCCAGTACCCGTACCAGCTCTGGCTGGCCTGGGGATCGGCGACGACCTGCTGGGCCTCGGCATCCGAGAGCTGGATGCCCAACGACTGGCGCGCCTGCGCGTTCAGGAGATACGAACGGAATTCATCGAGTGACAGGCCCATGCTGGCGATGATGGCAGAAACCCGCAGCGCGCGACAATCCGATGGGCATTCCTCCCCACGTCTGCGCACCTAGCAGAGCGCACGCGAGCGTGGCCAGCCCCTTCTCTGATCGGATGCCGGGCGGGCAGAGTGCTCGCATGGCAGCTCTCGTGCGCGTGATCCCCGGTGAAGACCTCGGCTTTCGCAGGATCCGATCGGGAAAGGGCTTCCGGTACGTCGACAAGGCCGGAGACGCGGTGCAGGAGGCCGATCGGGAGCGCATCCAGGACCTCGTGATCCCGCCGGCCTGGACGGACGTCTGGATCGCCGCAGACCCGCTCGCGCACATCCAGGCCGTCGGCGTCGACGGCGCGGGGCGCAAGCAGTACCTGTATCACCCGCTCTGGCGGGTCAAGCGCGATCGTCACAAGTTCGGGCGCGCGCTGGCCCTCGCCGAAGCCCTCCCGCATGCGCGCGGTCGGGTCACGCGAGCATTGCAGCACGAGACCCTGTCGCGAGAGAAGGTGCTGGCCACCGCGTTCCGGCTGCTCGATGACGGCGCACTCCGGATCGGATCGGAGCGCTATCTCGTGCGTCACGGGAGTCGCGGTCTGACGACGCTGCGCCGCCGTGATGTGCACGTGGAGGGGAGTGTCGTGTCGCTCTCGTTCCCGGCGAAGAGCGGCCAGACCGCGGCGATCGAGATCACCGACGACGTGCTCGCCGCCGTCCTCGACGACCTGGCTGCGGGACCCGACAGGGCGCCGCTCCTCGCGTACCGACGCGGTCGTCGGCGCGTCAAGATCACGCCCGCCGAGGTGAACCGCTACCTCAAGGACGTCACGGGCGACGTGTTCACGGCCAAGGACTTCCGCACCCTCCACGGCACGATCCTCGCGGCCGACGCCCTCGCGCGCATCGGCCCGCTCGACTCGCGCCGGGATCGTGAGCGCGCCGAGCGCCTCGCTGTGCAGGCCACGGCATCCGCGCTCGGCAACACGGTCGCGGTCGCCCGCAGCAGTTACATCGATCCACGGGTGTTTAAGCTCTATTCGCGCGGAAAGACGCTCGACCTCTCGGTCGCCCCGGAGACCGCGATCCGGCGTCTCCTGGGCGACACGAGACGGCGTCGCTGATCAGCTCTCGCGAGGGTAGGTGTAGAAGCCCTCGCCGGTCGCCACGCCGAGCTTGCCCTGATCGATGTAGCGCTCCTTGATGAGGTCGGCGAAAGCCTGCTGCTTCGCGTCGCCCATCCGCGAGATGTTGTAGGCGGTGGTGAGTCCGACGATGTCGTAGATCTCGAAGGGGCCGGCGGGTGCTCCGGTGCCGATGCGCCAGGTGGCGTCGATCGCTTCGGGCTCCGCGATGCCGTCGACGAGCAGTTCGCCGGCCGCCTGCAGGAACGGCACGAGGAGGGAATTGAGGAGGTAGCCCGCCTTCTCCTTCTTGATCTCGATCGGCACCATTCCGATCTGGCGTGCGAACCCGACGACCTCGGCGTACACCGCGGGGTCGGTGGCGGGAGTGCCCATCACCTCGGCGGTGTTGTGCGACCAGATCTCGTTCGCGAAGTGCAGGGCGAGGAAGCGATCGGGGCGGCCCGTGGCGCCGGCGAGGGCGCTCGGGAGAAGGGTCGACGAGTTCGTCGCGAAGATCGTCGATGCCGGCGCGGCATCCGCCATGCGCCGGTAGATCCCCTGCTTGAGCTCGAGGTTCTCCGGGACGGCCTCGATCACGAGGTCGGCTGCGGCGACGGCATCCTCCAGATCGGTGGTCAGGCGGATGCGCGGGACGGCCGCGTCCGCTCCACCGTCGGCCGCGCCCTCCACCGCATCAGCGACGTACCGCGAGGCCAGCCCGCGGAATCGTTCGCCGGCCCGTTCGAGGGCCGCATCGTCGATGTCGTAGGCGGTGACGTCGAATCCATGGAAGGCGGTCTGGAACGCGATCTGCGATCCGAGGACGCCGGTGCCCAGGACGGTGATGTTCTTCATTTCTCTTCCTTCTTCTCCGGCCTCGTGGGCCGGTCTCGGGACGACGCGTCCGGGTCAGGACGCGTCGGCGGTGCGGTCGAATCTCTCGAGATCGTGCGCGAAGCGGGCGACCTCGTCGTCGGACCACGGGGCGAGGTGCGCCTCGACGATCCGCTGGAGCGAGGTGAGTGCGCGGTGGAAGGCGGATGCGCCGTCCTCCGTGAGCTCGAGCGGGCGTCCGCGTCCGGTGTCGCTCGGCGTCTCGCGGACCAGTCCGAGACGGATCAGTGCCGCGAGCTGGCGGGAGACGGTGGATCGGTTGAGGCGGAACATGCGAGCGATATCGGTGGAGCGGATGCCGGGCTGCTCGGCGATCGCCATCATGATCGACTGCTCGGTCATCGAGAGGCGGGTCTCCTCGTCGCGTGCGTCGGCGAGGCCGCGACGGGTGATCGCGACGAGGGAGCGGAGCACGCTCATGCTGTCGTGCTGCCGGTTCGTGTCCATCTCGTCCTCCTGTTGCTTGATGCAACGCTACGCCTGACTGTTGCATTCCGCAACAACGCGACGAGATGGCCCGCATGGTGACGGCGCGGATGGGAGGATGGACGGATGGAAACCGCCAACCTCACCCGTGACGAGACCGCGGCGCGATCCGCCGTGATCACCGCGCACCGGATCCGTGTCGAGCTCGATCTCGCGGGCGCCCCGGAGCGCGCCCGGACGGGCTTCCGCACCGTGACGACGCTCGAGTTCGACGCCACGGCGACCGAGACCTGGCTCGACTTCGTCGGAGAGTCCGTCGACCATGTCGTGATCAACGGTGAGGAGGTCGACGTCGAGTACGACGGCGCCCGCATCGCTCTGCGCGGTCTCGCCGCCTCGAACACGGTCGTCGTCGACGCCGTCGGTGCCTACAGCCGTTCGGGGGAGGGACTGCACCGGTTCCACGACCCCGCCGATGGGGAGACCTACCTGTACACGCAGTACGAGCCGGCGGACTCGCGCCGCGTCATGGCCTGCTTCGAGCAGCCCGACATCAAGGCGTCGTACACGTTCGTCGTCGATGCGCCCGCCGGTTGGGAGGTTCTCTCGAACCAGGCCCCCGCGCGCACGGAGGCGGGCGTCGGCATCCAGCGCGTCGAGTTCGCTCCGACCCTGCCGATCTCGAGCTACATCACCTCGGTCGCCGCCGGCCCGTACGCCCGCGTGGATGCCGAGTGGCAAGGCGGGGAACAGCACATCGCGTTCGGGGTGTTCGCCCGCCGGTCCCTCGCGCAGTACCTGGAGGCGGAGGAGATCCTCGAGGTCACCCGTCAGGGGCTGGATTTCTTCGCGGAGGCGTTCGCATACCCGTATCCGTGGGGCAAGTACGACCAGATCTTCGTGCCCGAGTACAACCTCGGCGCGATGGAGAACCCGGGGCTGGTCACCTTCACCGAGGCGTATCTCTCTCGCGGCGCGGCGACCGATGCCCAGCGCGCGGCGCGTGCGAACACGATCCTCCACGAGATGGCGCACATGTGGTTCGGCGACCTCGTGACGATGCGCTGGTGGGACGACCTGTGGCTCAAGGAGTCCTTCGCCGACTACATGGGTGCGCACGCCTCGGCCGCGGTGACCCGGTACACGGACGCCTGGGTGACGTTCGCGGCCCGGCGCAAGGCCTGGGCCTACCAGCAGGATCAGCTGCCGACCACGCATCCGATCGTCGCCGACATCACGGATCTCGAGGCCGCCAAGCTCAACTTCGACGGCATCACATATGCGAAGGGCGCGTCCGTCCTCAAGCAGCTCGTGGCGTTCGTGGGTGAGGACGCGTTCTTCGAAGGAGCCCGCCGTTACTTCGCCGCCCACGCGTTCGGCAATACGACGCTGGACGACCTGCTCGTGCAGCTGAGCGCCGTCTCCGGTCGTGACATGGGCGCGTGGTCCCGGGCGTGGCTCGAGACGACGGGCATGTCGACGCTGTGGCTGGAGGAGGCGGACGATGCGGATGCCGCAACCCGCACGCTGGTGCAGACCGACCCGCGTCCGCACCGCCTGCGCATCGGATTGTACGTCCGTGAGGGGGAGCGGCTCGTGCGTCGCGAGCAGATCGCCGTCGACATCAGCGAGGAGCGCACCTCGGTCATCGTTCCCGAGGCGGATCTCGTGCTGCTGAACGACGACGACCTCACCTATGCCAAAGCGCGCCTGGACGAGCGCTCACTCATCACCGTCGAGGAGTCGCTGTCGGCGATCGACGACCCGCTCGCACGCGCACTCGTCTGGTCGTCGCTGTGGAACGCCACCCGCGACGGCGATCTCGACCCCCGGCGATATCTCGGCATCGTGCGCACGCATGCACCGCTCGAATCCAACAGCGGGCTCCTCACCGGCGTCCTCGCGAACGCGGCGTTCGCGATCCGCCACTTCGTCGCGGACGCGCACCGCGACGCCGAGCAGAGGTCGTGGCTGGCGGCGTCGCTCATCGCGCTGTGGGACGCGGATGCCGGCAGCGACGGACAGCTCTCGTGGGCGCGCGCGTTCGCCGCGGCATCCGCATACGACGACCATCATGCGGCGCAGGTGCGGGAACTGCTCAGCGGGCACGTGCCCGGTGGCCTCGTCGTCGACCCCGACCTCCGCTGGAATCTTCTGACCGCGCTGGCGACCACCGGGCACTCCGACGCCGAGGAGATCGCCGCCGAGCTCGAGCGCGATGACACCGGAAGCGGACGGACGGCTGCGCGTCGCGCGCTGGCCTCCCGCCCGGAACCCGACGTGCGCGCCGCTGCCTGGGAGTCGGCGTGGAACGACCTCTCGCTCAGCAACGACCACCTCGACGCCGAGATCGGCGGGTTCCGTGCCGGCGGACGCCGTGATCTCATCGCGGAATACGACGCGGAGTATTTCCGCCGCATCCGCGACGCGTGGCGGGACCGCAGCATCGAGCTCGCGCGACGCCTCGTGCTCGGGCTTTTCCCCTCGTCGGACACCACCGACGCGGCCGACGCCTGGCTGACGGGTAACACGGAGGCGCCTGCAGCGCTACGCCGACTCGTGATCGAGCAGCGCGATCACCTCGCCCGGGAGATCCGCGTGCGGGCGGCGCAGAGCTAGGGAGTTCGCGGTTCGAGCGCCATCCCCATCACGGTACGCACGATCCACGGATGCGCGCGGTCGTCGTCGATGTGGGTCATCCCCAGGTTCTCAGCGACGCCGCGCGAGGCGCGGTTCTCGGGATGGATGATCGCCGTCAGCACGATCGGCGCGTAGCGCTGTCGTGCGAGCTCGACGCACGCATGCGCGGCCTCGGTGGCGAAGCCCCGTCGTTGCATCTCCCGTCGCACGTGGTACCCGACCTCGAGGACGGACTCATCGTTCACCGACTGCCAGGTGAGTCCGCAGTCTCCGACGAACTCGCCGTCATGGGTTTCGACGATCCACAGCCCGTGGCCGTCCTCGGCGTAGCGAGTGCGCATCCGTGCAATCCAGTCGGCGCTCTCCGCCCGCGTCTTCGGCGCCGGGTAGTAGGTCATGACCTCGGGGTCGCCGAGCATCGCCGCGACGCGGTCGAGATCGTCGTCGACCATCTCCCGGAACCGCAGGCGCTCGGTCGGATGGGGCAGAAGCCTGGGTGCCGTCGACATCAGATGTCGAGCGATTCTCCGGGCTCGAGAACGAGGAACTCGCCGCCGCCCTGCTGAGTCGCCCACTCCAGGCGCTGGCGGTGCATGGTCTTTCCCGCCACCGAGAGCGTCATGTCGTGCGTACCGAAAGCCCGGCGGGGCTTCACCGCGAGGACGTAGTCGATCGCCTCGCCGATCTTGAGCCACGGCGCGCCCAGAGGAGCGGCGAGAGTGCCGATCTCGACACCCTCCGGCACGGCGTAGGAGTCGCCGGGGTAGTAGAACTCGTCGTTCACGAGGACGCCGACGTTGTCGATCACCGGGATCGACGAGTGGATGATCTCGTGCGTTCCGCCGAAGAAGCGCAGCGTGAACTCCCCGACCGTGCGAGTCTCGCCGGGGGAGACGACGGTGATCTCGTAGCCCTCGGCCGCGCGAGCGACACCGGCAGGGCCGAAGATCGGGATGCCGGGTGCAGTCCGCAGGATGCGGTCGAGATGCTCCGGCGTCCAATGGTCGGGGTGCTCGTGGGTGAGCACCACTGCGACGACACCGCCGAGGTCGCTCAGCGGCGTCGTGAAGGAGCCCGGATCGATGAGGAGGGTCTCACCGTTCTGGTCGATGCGGAGGCTGGCATGTTCGAACTTGGTCACGCGCATGGGTCGAGTCAACTCCCTCTCCCCGCAGCGTGCAAACCCTTGACTTTCCGCGCGCCACGCCCGGGCGACGCGACGCCGGGGCCTCGATTTGGCGTCGTGAGAAATGCCGTGGCATACTTGAACGGTTGTCGCGCGACGGAAACGAAACGCAGACGGCCCCATCGTATAGCGGCCTAGTACGCCGCCCTCTCACGGCGGTAACGCGGGTTCGAATCCCGCTGGGGTCACACAACAACAGAAGGCCCCCGGTTCTCCGGGGGCCTTCTTCGTATGTCGGAGTCTGTTCTCAGGTCGCGCGCTTCGCACCGGTCAACCACAGCGCGATCGTCGTCGCCACCAGAGCTGCCGCGGCAAGCGGGAAATCGAGCCCGTACATCGTGATGCCGATCACCGGGGAGACGAACACGAGCACCGCGACGAGCGTTGCTGTCGTGGAGGGGAAGCGCGCGGGCGTCTGCCGTGGAGCCTTCTCGAACCGAACGAGCCACAGCGATGCCAGCCACACGGCGCCGAGGACGATGGCGAAGAACACGGGACGCGTCCACCACCATTCGGCGCTTCCGGGGGTGGGCATCGGCAGGGGCAGCATCAGCTCGATCCCGACGAGTACGAGGATCACCGGGAAGTGCCAGAGGTAGATCGTCATCAGGCGGGAACCGATCAGGAAGACCGCGCCCTGCGCCGGTCGCGTGCGCATGAGAGCCGTCAACGGCCGGTGCAGGAGCGTCAGCCCCGCGGCCTGCACGATCGCCAGCAGCGCCATCGGCACGGTCGGAGGCCACTGGTTGGTGAGCATGCTCGCGGGATATCCCGCTACCGCGACGAGCGCCCAGAGCACGCCGTAGCCCGCCACGAAGAGCGCCGCGAGCTGCCCCCATCCGCGCCGTGCGAACCAGCCGTCGTACAGGAAGAAACCCACCTGCTGAGCGAACAGCCAGACGAAGACGATGTTCGGGATTCCGAAGATCTCCTGGCCGAAGCCGTACCCCGTCGGCGGCACTCGATCGATGCCCAGTACCTCGCCGATGAGCAGGAACCGGAAGGCATCGACCGCGAAGCCGGCGAGCAGCAGCACGACGAGCACGCGCATGCCGTACCGCTCGTGCAGACGCATCATGAACGGAGCGCACGCCTGAGCGATCAGATATGCCGCGAGGAACCACAGCGGTGAGCCGACGCCGATCGCGATCGAGTCCACGAAAGCGGGGTCGAGGTCGATCAGCCGTGTGATGCCCAGGGCGGCCGTGAAGAACACGAAGACCGGGAGCGCGGGGCGCGCGAGGCGGGCGAGCCGCACGCGCACGAAGCCATCGGCCGTCTCACCTCGGGCGAGCGCGGAGCGCCATCCCGCGCGCGCCGCGTATCCGCCGACCACGAAGAACAGCGGCATGATGTTGACGATCCACGTGCCGGCGACGAACCAGGGCTGCAGCTCGACGGTCTTCTCGATCACCAGAGATCCGTCGGAGACCCGCCCGACGCCGGTGAACAGGATGTGTACGAAGACCACGAGGAGCACGCACGCCACGCGTGCGAGGTCGAGCGTGAGGTCTCGTCCGGCGGGGACGGTGCGGGGCGTCGTGTCGGCGGCGGCGCGAGTCATGCCGACGACTCTAGCGCCGCGACGCGATCGCCCACGTGCCCCTGCCGTCACTTGCGGAGAAACGCCCGAAGGGGCACGCGCCGAGGATGCGAGCACCCCTTCGCGCATCGGCGTGGGTCAGTCCTCGACGTCGGATGCCGCGGCCCTCGCAGCGTCTCGTCGCATCCGGCGGGTCCGCCGGATGAGCCAGATCACGAGCACCACGACGCCGGCGATCGCGGCCCAGGGGAGGAGGAAGCCGACGGCGATCACGAGAGCGTTGAGCGAGACGATGAGTCCGTTCCATCCCGCCCACAGCCCGTCGCCGAACCCTGCGGGATCGGCGGTCGTCGTCGTGGCGGTCCGGGTCAGTTGCACCTGGAGGCTCGACATCGCGACCTGGTCGTCGAGGGCTGCGAGCTGCTGCTCGTAGGACTCGAGCTGCGCCTGGCGGTCGGTCAGCGCGACCTCGGCCTCGATGAGCTCCGATACCGATCCCGTCTGCGCCATGAGCTCGGTGAGCCGCTGCACCGAGGCCTTCGTCGCGTCGACGCGCGCCCGGAGATCCACGGCGACGTCGGTGACGTCCTGACGGGAGATCGACGACGACAGCACCTCCCCGGACTCGTCGAGCTCGGCGATGACCGCCGACAGGTCCGCGGACGGTACGCGGATGCTGATCCAGCCGTACCCCGAGTCCGCCGGAGCGGGCTCCGTCGTGCCGTCGACGGCCAGGGCCTTGCCGACCTCGGTGCTCTCGACGTATCCGCCGTGCCCCTCGGCGAGCGCGGCGATGGCGTCCGCGGCATCCGCGATGTCCTCCACCTCGAGCGTGGCGTTCGCGTTCGCGATGATCTCTCGGTCGGCCGCGGAGACGTCGCCGCTCGCGAGCGAACTCGACTCCGCCGCGCTGTCGAGGCTCGCACTGCGATCGCCGGCGACACCCTGCTCGGGCATCGCGACACCCGGGATGGGGGCATCGACGGCGGGGGAGCTGACGCCATCGGCCGTGCTCGAGGCCCCTCCCGAACCGACGACCCCGAGGATCGGGGGCGTCACCAGCACGCCGACCGCGAAGGCAGCGGCGACGCCGACACCGGTCAGCCAGCGGCGGCGCCGCGCACCGGCACGCGCGGGCGCCACCTGCGGAGCAGGGCCGGGAGCGCGCTCCTCGGCGATCTGAGCGAACACGGCGGTCTCGATGCGCGTGACCGCCTCATCCGACAGCTCGGGCAGCTCTTCCGGGGTGGTCTGGTCGTTCATGCGTCTCTCACTTCCTGGACGGCGCCCCGCAACTGGGTGCGCACTCGGGAGAGACGGTTCCGAACGACGGCGTGACTCACGCCCAGTTCCTCCGCGGCCGCCTGGTAGGCGTATCCCTCGGTGGCGCAGAGGCGGAAGATCTCGCGATCGATCTCGCTGAGGTTTCCCACCTCATCGGCGATTCGAGCCGCGAGCGCCGCCGTGATGACCTGCTCCTCGACGTTCACCGTGTCGGGGAGGGAATCATCGAGCGCGTCGGAGGTGTGCGCCTGATCCCGCCGCCGTTGCCGCAGGCGATTCGCCGCCTGGAAGCGGCAGATCGTCGCGAGCCACGGCAGGATCGACTCGCCCTGGAGGTCGAGCGCGGGGAGTTTGCGCCAGGCGACCAGGAAGGTCTCCTGGGCGATGTCCTCGGCATCCGCGGGGGAGGCGAGGATGCCGTAGGCGATCCAGTACACGGGCCGGACATGTGCGCGGTACAGCTCGCGGAAGGCGCTCTCGTCGCCCGCCGCGGCCCGGGCCGCCCATCTCTGATCACTCGTCTGCGTAGGCATCCTGATTCCGTTCGGTGTCTCTCACCCGGAGAGTGTCGAGGGACGCCCCATCGTCTCAGAATCTCCCGCGCGCCGATATCGTCGGCGCTCCGATAGCATTGCGTCTGCGAGGGGGAGTATCCCGGATCCGCGCGTAACGTCATCACGAGCACCAAGGCCGCTGCTCCGGGCGCGCGACGCACCGTGTGCGGGGGAGAGACTCTCGATCCTTCTAGACCCTTCGCGAAAGCTGTCGTTCCCCGTGGATATCCCTCTCTGGTTCGAGATCACCTCGATGATCGTGCTCACGGTCATCCTCATCGGCGACCTCCTGCTCATCCGGCTCCGGCCGCACATCCCCTCCACGAAGGAGTCGACCCTCTGGGTCGTCTTCTACGTCGGACTCGCCCTGCTGTTCGCCCTCCTCCTGGGCAACGTCGGCGGATGGCAGAACGCCGGCGACTTCATCACCGGGTGGGCACTGGAGTACAGCCTCTCGGTCGACAACCTGTTCGTCTTCGTGCTGATCATGGCCCAGTTCGCCGTGCCGAGGCGTCTGCAGCAGCAGGTCCTCATGGTGGGGATCATCATCGCGCTGCTCCTGCGCGGTGCCTTCATCCTCGTCGGCGTCACGATCATCGAGAACTTCTCCCCGATCTTCTACATCTTCGGCGCCTTCCTCGTGTGGACGGCGATCCGCCAGGCGATGCCCGAGGGCGACCACGACGGCGAGGTGCAGCGCGAGAACTTCATCGTGCGCCTGCTGCGCCGCCGGATCGACATCAGTGAGACGTACGACGGATCCAAGATCCGCACCACGGTCGACGGCAAGCGCATGTGGACTCCGATGATCATCGTGTTCATCACGATCGGCGTGACCGACCTCATCTTCGCGATCGATTCGATCCCCGCGATCTTCGAGATCACGACGAACGGGTTCCTCGTCTTCTCGGCGAACATCTTCGCGCTCATGGGTCTGCGTCAGCTGTACTTCCTGCTCGGCGACCTGCTCGACCGTCTGCGTTACCTCCACTACGGCATCGCGGTGATCCTCGGGTTCATCGGCATCAAGCTGATCCTGCACGCCCTGCATGTCAACGAGCTGCCATTCATCAACGGCGGTGAGCACGTGGAGTGGGTGCCCGACATCGACAACATGGTCTCGCTCGGGGTCATCCTGGTGTCGATGACCGTGGCGACCGTCGCGAGCCTGATCGCGGCCTCGCGCGAGAAGCGGACTCAGAAGATGGCACCGCCCGCGGAGTGATCCCGGGAAGACGCGACTCGGGACCGGATCACTCCGCCGACCAGAGGATCTCGGCATCGAGGGTGGCGTCGATCGTCTGACGGAGCAGTGCCCCGACCGATTCCGACTGCAGAAGCGAATAGCGATCGTACTCGCCGAGCGGGGCGATCGCGGCGAGTTGCCAGGACGCGGCGAGGGGATCATCGGAGAGTTCGGTGTTCGGGTCCCAGCGCGCTTCGGGTGCTCGCGCGAGCACGCGCCGCACGATCGCCTCGCCCTCGGCGAGCAGGGGAGCCAATCCGTCGTGCCACTCCAGATCCGGGAGCGGGGTCAGCTGGGCCTGCGGGTGCGGGTCGTCGTCGAGCCACCGCTCGACCAGGAAGCGTTCCGTGCCGACGGCGAGTGCATGCAGCACCTCGGTTTCGGCGGACACGCTGACGAGCCGCGCCAGGGTTCCGACGCGACTGCGCTGATCACCCCCGCCTGCCTCGGCACCCCGCTCGATCAGAACGACGCCGAACTCCGGGTCCTCTTCGTCGAGGAGCCTCCCGATCATGGTGAGGTACCGGGTCTCGAACACGCGCAGCGGGAGCGGGGTGTACGGGAACAGCACCGAACCGAGGGGGAACATCGGCGTCGCGTTCATGTGATCAGTCAACACCGCGTGCCGCGCGGAGGCCAGCGACGTACAGTGAAGAGATGCGCAGACCGCTCCCGATCACTCCCGCGCCCGGCCAGGAATCGGTGTGGGACTACCCGCGGCCGCCTCGGGTGGAGGCCGTAACGGATCGCGTCACGATCCGGTTGGGCGGCGAGCTGATCGCGGACACGCACCAGGCGATGAGAGTGCTCGAGACGAGTCACCCGCCGGTCTACTACGTCCCGATCGCGGACTTCGTACCGGGCGCGCTCACCGACGCGCCGGGGTCGTCGTTCTGCGAGTTCAAGGGCGCGGCTCGGTATCTCGACGTCCGCGGAGGGGGGATCCTGCGCGCAGGTGCGGCATGGAACTACCCGCAGCCGACTCCGGGCTTCGAGGTCCTCGTGGATCGCGTCGCCGTGTACGCCGGGCCCATGGACGAATGCACGGTCGGCGGAGAGGTCGTCGTCCCGCAGCCGGGTGGTTTCTACGGCGGGTGGGTCACCTCCGCCGTCGTGGGGCCGTTCAAGGGGATCCCGGGCTCGATAAGCTGGTAGTTCCCGCCGACCGGGATCAGAACGCCCGCAGGTTCGCTTGCAGCCCGCCGTCGGCGTACTCGCGGCGCAGGATGCCGCGCCGCCGGAGGATCGGCACCAGCTCGTCGAGCGTGCGGTGCAGGGTCACCGGGTGGAAATCGCCCCAGAGCAGGACGCCGTCGTTGCCCCACTCGCCGAGTTCCTCGATCAGGTCGGCGAACTCCTCTGCCGTCCCCACGAATCCGCTCCGATCGCTGATGCGTCCGGTGCGGGCGAGGGCGGCGAGGTGCGCGCGCAGAGGTGCGTCCTCGCCGCGGTCGCCGATCAGGCGCTGGATGCTTCCGCGGGATACGTGCGCGCCGAAGATCGAGGGATCGAGCGGACGGTCGAGGTCGAGTCCGGTGAGATCGGTCTCGAGGTCGCTCGACTGCTTGCGCGCGATCTGCTCGAGGGCGGCGTCGTCGGGATGGGCCGAGGCAGCCACGATCCGGTCCGCCTCTTCGGGCGAGGAGACGATGACCGGCTGGATGGCGAAGAGGATCTTGATGTCCTCCGGGCGGCGTCCGCGTTCGATCGCCGCGTCGTGGATCTTCTTGCGATAGGCCCGCACCGACTGCTCGTTCAGCGGCGCGAGTGCGAGCTGCACGTCGGAGTTCGCGCCCGCGAAGCCGAGGCCGCGGCCGGATCCGCCCGGCGAGACGATCGCCGGCTCGCCGTCGGTGAAGGGAATCGCGTTGAGCGGCCCGTCGAAGGAGTAGTAGCGGCCGCGGTGCTCTACCGGGCGCAGCTTCGAGCCGTCGGCATAGACGTCTGTGTCACGATCGAGCACGAGGGCTCCGTCGTCCCAGCTGCGCCAGAGCGCGCGGATGCCGTCGAGCCACTCCTCTGCGCGGTCGTACGCTTCGTCGTGCCCGAGCTGCGCCGCGCCGGAGAAGTGGCGGGCGCTCCCGGTGTCGGTGACGACGTTCAGGCCGAGTCGATGTCCGCTCAGATGCTGGAGCGTCGCGAACTGGCGGGCGGACGTGAACGGCAGGGACGCCGCGGGGTTCACCGTGGGCACCACTCCGAGGTGCTTCGTCGCCTGGAACAGGTAGGGAGCGAGCAGCAGAGGGTCGTGCTTGGGCCCGCCGAAGGCGTGGCGCACGCGCGACTCGATGGTCGAGGGCGAACCGAGGGAGGGGCTGTCCTCGATGATGACCAGATCGAATCCGGCCTGCTCGAGTGTGCGGGCGGCCTCCTGGTAGATCTCGGGGCGGGTCCAGTTGTAATCCCAGTCGAGAGAGGGGTAGCCCCATCCCTGCGGCCCGAAGCCGCGCGCGAGGAACCAGCCGAAGTGCTGCGGGCGGCTCATGCGACGACCTCCCGCGCGGTCTCGAGTACGCGCGACAGATCGCCGAGGAGGTCGTCGATGTCTTCGATGCCGATCGAAAGCCGAACAGTGCCCGGGCGCACGCCGAGGGCGAGGCGCTCCTCCTCGGTACGGCGGGAGTGGCTGGTCGTGCCCGGATGCAGCACCAAGGAGCGGACGTCGCCGATGTGCGTCATGTGGGTGAAGACGTCGACGTTCTCGATGAAGTCGCGTGCGGCCGGGAGGCCACCACGAAGGGTGGCGGTGAAGATGGAGCCGAACCCGCCCTCGAGGTAGCGCGCAGCCGTCGCGTGGTCGGGATGCGAGGGGAGACCGGCGTAGTCCACGCTCTCGACGTCAGGATGCGCCGACAGCCACTCGGCGACGGCTTGGGCGTTGCGCGACTGGCGTTCGACCCGCAGCCCGAGCGTTTCGACGCCCTGGCCGATGAGGAAGGCGTTGAGAGGGGAGGGCGAGGCGCCGAATCGAGGAGCTACGGTCTCTCGGGCATACGCGATCCGCGCGCTCCCGCCGTGCCGTGCGGCGACACTCGGCTCGCCGTTCCTGCCCGGGAGGACGAGGTGGGGCGCATTGTGCCCGGCGGACGCCGGATCGAAGCGGCCGTCATCGACGATCACGCCGCCGAGCACCGAGCCGTGCCCGGCCAGGAACTTCGAGGCCGAGTGCACCACGACCGCCGCCCCGTGCTCGAGCGGACGTACGAGGAACGGTGTCGCGAGGGTGTTGTCGACGATCAACGAGATCGCGGACTCGTCGGCGACCGCACCGACCGCGGTGATGTCGAGGATGTCATTGCGGGCGTTCGCGATCGACTCGGCGAACAGGGCCCGGGTGTTCGGACGGATGGCGGCACGCCAGGCATCCGGATCGGCGATGTCGTCGACGAAGGTCGTCTCGATCCCCAGACGGGAGAGGTTGTCGAGGAAGAGGCCGCGACTGCCCTCGTAGATGTGCGTCGACGAGACGATGTGGTCGCCGGCGCCGGCGACGGTCAGAAGGGCGGTCACGACCGCCGCCTGACCGCTCGCGACGAGCAGGGCGTCCGCCCCGGACTCGAGTGCCGCGATCTGCCGCTCCACGGCCCGGACGGTCGGATTGCCCGTGCGGGTGTAACCGAAGCCGGCGCCGGTGCCGAAGTGATCGGCGGCCTGGTCGAAGTCGTCGAATTCGAAACCGGCGGTCAGGTAGATCGGTGTCGCGCGCGCGGAGGCGGTGTCTCGCGTCCGCGCGGCGTGCACGGCACGAGTCGCGAAGCGGGCGTTGTCGGCGGTCATGCGATGCCTCTCGATGATTCGGGTGAACAGTAGAGTGTCACGGCGCGTCATCGGGCGCCGAAGCGGTGGTAACCTGACGTCATGCGGATCGTGCTCCTTCTTAGCGGCCGCGACGAGACCTCGTTCTGAGCCCCTCCTCGTCGCGGAGTCCATCGTGGGCCGAACCGCCAGCTTCAGGAGAAGAGCCATGAACACCCCCGCTGTCGACGTCGATTCCTCACGCCCGAGAACCCTGGCCGAGAAGGTCTGGGACGACCACCTGGTCGTCAAGGGCGAGAACGGCGAGCCGGATCTGATCTACATCGACCTGCACCTCGTGCACGAGGTCACCAGTCCGCAGGCCTTCGACGGCCTGCGCTCGGAAGGGCGACCGCTGCGTCGCCTCGACCTCACGATCGCCACGGAGGACCACAACACGCCGACGTGGGAGATCGATAAACCGATCGCCGATCTCACCAGCCGCACGCAGATCGAGACGCTGCGTCGCAACGCCGCCGAGTTCGGCGTCCGCCTGCACTCCCTGGGAGACGCGGAGCAGGGGATCGTGCACGTGGTCGGGCCGCAGCTCGGACTCACCATGCCGGGCATCACGGTCGTCTGCGGCGACTCGCACACCTCGACCCACGGTGCTTTCGGGGCCATGGCCTTCGGGATCGGCACGAGCGAGGTCGAGCACGTCATGGCGACCCAGACGCTGCCCCTGAAGCCGTTCAAGACGATGGCGATCAACGTCGACGGAACGCTGCGACCGGGCGTCACCGCCAAGGACATCATCCTGGCCGTGATCGCGAAGATCGGCACCGGCGGCGGCCAGGGCTACGTGCTCGAGTACCGCGGCAGCGCGATCCGCGCCCTCTCGATGGAGGGGCGCATGACGATCTGCAACATGTCGATCGAGGCGGGTGCCCGCGCCGGAATGGTCGCGCCCGACCAGACCACCTTCGACTACCTCGAGGGGCGGCCGCACGCGCCGAAGGGCCAGGACTGGGAGGACGCCGTCGCGTACTGGCGAACGCTGCCCTCCGACGAGGGGGCCGCCTTCGACGCCGAGGTGTTCATCGACGCCGACGACCTCGAGCCGTTCGTGACGTGGGGCACCAACCCCGGACAGGGCAGTTCGCTCTCGGCGGCGGTGCCTGATCCCACCGCGATCACCGATCCGAACGAGCGCGCCGCCGCAGAACGCGCCCTCGAGTACATGGACCTCACGCCCGGAACGCCTCTCAAGGAGGTGCCGGTGGATGCCGTTTTCATGGGCTCGTGCACGAACAGCCGGATCGAGGATCTGCGCGCCTTCGCGTCGATCATCGAGGGCAAGAAGAAGGCCGACGGGGTGCGCGTGATGGTGGTCCCCGGATCCGCGCGTGTGCGCCTCGAGGCCGAGGCCGAAGGGCTCGACCGGATCATCAAGGACTTCGGCGCCGAGTGGCGCTTCGCCGGGTGCTCGATGTGCCTCGGCATGAACCCCGACCAGCTGGCACCGGGGGAGCGCTGCGCATCGACGTCGAACCGCAACTTCGAGGGCAGACAGGGCAAGGGCGGGCGTACGCATCTCGTATCGCCCCTTGTCGCGGCGGCCACGGCCATCCGCGGAACACTGTCGAGTCCGAGCGATCTGGAGATCTGATCATGGAGAAGTTCATCACCCACACCGGCATCGCGGCCCCTCTGAAGCGCTCGAACGTCGATACCGACCAGATCATCCCCGCCGTGTTCCTCAAGCGGGTGACGAAGACCGGCTTCGAGGATGCGCTGTTCCACGGCTGGCGGCAGGACCCCGAGTTCGTGCTCAACAAGACGTCGTATCAGGGCGCTTCGGTGCTGCTGGCCGGACCCGATTTCGGTACCGGTTCGAGCCGTGAGCACGCGGTCTGGGCGCTGCGGGACTTCGGGTTCAAAGTCGTGCTCAGCCCGCGCTTCGCCGACATCTTCCGTGGCAACTCGGGCAAGCAGGGCTTGCTCGCCGCGACGATCTCCGAAGAGGATCTCGAGCGTTTCTGGGCCGAGATCGAGCGGAATCCCGGGGTTCGGATGACTGTGGACCTCGAGGCGCGCACCGCGTCGATCGGTGACATCCAGGCCGAGATCGGTATCGACGATTACACTAGATGGCGGCTCCTCGAAGGGCTCGACGACATCGGGCTCACGCTGCGCAACGAAGACAAGATCGCGCAGTTCGAGGCCCGTCGCGAGTCGTGGCGGCCCCGAACCCTTCCCGTTCAGTAACACGGTGGGGGCGGGTGGCTGAGGGGCACCCGCCCCGAACACAGTGAACTGAAGTGAGGCTCCGAATGACGACACCCGTGCGCGACGCTCTTCCGGACGGAGTCCCCGCACTCACCGGAGACGTCCTCGCGATTCGAGGCGGACGCCCGCTGCGCGGCCGCGTCGACGTCAAGGGGGCGAAGAACCTCGCCACCAAGGCGATGGTCGCCTCCCTCCTCGGTGAGACCGTCAGCACCCTCCGCGACGTGCCGGCCATCAGCGACGTCGCGGTCGTGCGATCGCTCCTCGAAGTGCACGGCGTGCGCGTGTCCGAGGGCGACGAGCCCGGGGCCCTCGTGTTCGACCCGAGCGACGTCGAGTCCGCCCATTTCGAGGAGATCGATGCCCATGCCGGCGCGTCGCGCATCCCGATCCTCTTCTGCGGTCCGCTCCTGCACCGCCTCGGTCAGGCGTTCATCCCCGACCTCGGTGGCTGCCGCATCGGTGATCGCCCCATCGACTTCCACCTCGACGCGCTTCGCAAGTTCGGCGCCGTCGTCGAGAAGCTCCCCAGCGGCATCCGTCTGTCGACCCCGAACGGGCGCCTGCACGGCGCGAACATCCACCTCCCGTACCCGAGCGTCGGCGCGACCGAGCAGGTCCTCCTGACGGCCGTCCGCGCCGAGGGCGTGACGGAGCTGCGCAACGCGGCGATCGAGCCGGAGATCATGGATCTCATCGCGGTCCTGCAGAAGATGGGCGCGATCATCTCGTACGAGCCCAACCGGGTGATCGTGATCGAGGGAGTCGAGAAGCTCCGTGGCTACGACCACCGGTCGATCTTCGACCGAAACGAGGCAGCCTCCTGGGCCTCCGCCGCTCTGGCCACCGACGGCGAGATCTTCGTCGGCGGTGCCAAGCAGCAGGAGATGCTCACCTTCCTCAACGTCTTCCGCAAGGCCGGCGGATGGTTCGACATCCAGGAGGACGGCATCCTCTTCCGCCGCGAGGGCGAGCTGCGTCCCGTAGTCGTCGAGACCGATGTCCACCCCGGTTTCATGACCGACTGGCAGCAGCCGCTCGTGGTCGCCCTCACGCAGGCCAACGGTCGATCGGTCGTGCACGAGACCGTGTACGAGAACCGCATGGGCTTCACCGAGGCGCTGGTGAAGATGGGCGCCGACATCGTGGTCCACCCGCGAGGACTGCAGGCCGGCCCGCGCCGCGTTCCGCGTCGCGACCTGGAGCAGGCGGCCGTCATCACGGGGCCGACCCCACTGCACGGTGCCGACATCGTCGTCCCCGACCTCCGGGGCGGGTACAGCCACGTGATCGCGGCGCTCACCGCCTCCGGTGAGTCCAAGGTCTCGGGCGTCGACATCCTCAGCCGCGGCTACGAGAAGTTCCTCGCGAAGCTCGACGCGCTCGGCGCGGACTTCGACGTCCTCCGGTGACGCCGATGCGCAACAGGTCGCCGGAGACGACGCGGCCCAGCATCTTCTGGCCGGTCGCAGCGATCGTGCTTCCGCTGATGTCCCTGATCACCAAGATCCGGGTGCGGAATCCGGAGAAGCTGCCGCGTGAGGGTGCATACGTGCTCGCGCCGAATCACTACTCGGAGTTCGATCCGCTGATCGTGGCGGTCGCCGTGTGGCGGATCGGCCGCGCTCCGAGGTTCATGGCGAAGGAGAGCCTCTTCCGGGTGCCAGTCCTCGGGTGGATCCTGCGTCGGACGGGGATGATCCCCGTAGCGCGGACCTCCTCGGCGACGGCGGCGAAGCAGACGATGCTGCAATCGAAGGAGCTGGTGGAGCACGGTCGTGGTGTCATCGTCTACCCGGAGGGCACGCTCACCCGTGACCCCGACCTGTGGCCCATGCGCGGGAAATCCGGCGCGGTCCGCCTCGCGCTGACCGATGGCATCCCGCTGATCCCGATGGCCCAGTGGGGTACCCAGGAGATCATGGGGCGGTACCAGAAGGGGCTGAGCCTGTGGCCGCTCCGCAAGCCCGTGGACGTGATCGTCGGAGACCCCGTCGACGTCTCCGACCTTCAGGGACGGGGCGGTGACCAGGCCGCACTGAACGAGGCCACGACGCGGTTGATGAACGCGATCACCGGCCTGCTCGAGGAGTTGCGCGACGAGAAGGCGCCTACCGAGCGGTGGAACCCGTCGACGCACGGTCAGAAGGAGACGGGGCGTCTTGACTCCTAAGCGAACGATGAACCAGGGGCCGCGCGTCGCCGTGATCGGCGCCGGCAGCTGGGGAACGACCTTCGGCAAGATCCTCGCCGACGGCGGCGCCCAGGTCACCATGTGGGCGCGCCGTGCAGAACTGGCGCAGGAGATCAACGAGGCCAAGCGCAACTCGCGATACCTCCCCGGCATCAACCTTCCGCGGTCGATGGCGGCGTCGCATGAGCTCGCGACGGCGCTCGAGGGCGTCGACCAGGTCTACCTGTCGGTGCCCAGCCAGTCGCTGCGAGAGAACCTGAAGGCCCTGCGGCCGTTGCTCGCCGGATCGGACGCCAGGATCGTCAGCCTCATGAAGGGTGTCGAGCGGGGCACCGGGCTGCGCATGAGTCAGGTCATCCAACAGGAACTCCGCTGCGATCCCGATCGTGTGGCCGTGGCTTCGGGGCCCAACCTCGCGCTCGAGATCGCTCGGGAGCAGCCGACCGCCGCCGTCATCTCGTCGCGCAGCCAGGAGACGGCCGAGACGGTCGCCCGCGCGGCGCGCAACGACTACTTCCGCACCTTCGTGAACACCGATGTGATCGGAACCGAGTTCGGCGGTGTGCTCAAGAACCTCATCGCGGTCGCGATCGGGATCGTCGACGGCGTCGGCTACGGCGAGAACACGAAGGCGTCGATCATCACCCGCGGTCTGGTCGAGATGACCGACTTCGCGGTGGCGAACGGTGCGCACCCCGAGACCCTTCAGGGCCTGGCCGGTCTGGGCGATCTGATCGCCACCTGCCAGTCGCCGCTGAGCCGCAACAACACGGCCGGGCGCCTGCTCGGCCAGGGGTACAGCTTCCAGGACGTCGTCAAGCAGATGCAGCAGACGGCCGAGGGACTCGCGTCCGTCGCGCCGATCCTGCAGCTCGCGCGCGAGTCCGAGGTGCACATGCCCATCGTCGAACAGGTGAAGATGGTGCTCGACGGCAAAATGAGCCCGCGCGACATCGCACCCCACCTGACGACGGACGACGACACCCCGCAGGGGGAGAGGACCAACCATGGACAAGCAGACGGTGGTGGTGCTGTTCGGAGGGCGCTCCAGCGAGCATTCGATCAGTTCCGCAACGGCGGGCGGAGTGCTGGGCGCGATTGATCGAGGTCGCTACGACGTGATCCCGGTCGGAATCACCCGTGAGGGTGCCTTCGTTCTGGAGGACGACGACCCGGCCAAATTCCCCCTCGATGCCGCACATCTCCCGGAGGTCGTCGACAACGGCACCCGCGTGCTGTGGCCCGAACCCGGAGGAGATCGCACGCTGCGCGTCGTCCGCGTCGACGGAACGATCGACGGTCTGGGCGAGATCGACGTGGTGCTCCCGATCCTCCACGGCCCGCACGGAGAGGACGGCACGATCCAGGGGTACTTCGACACGCTCGAGGTGCCGTACGCGGGTGGCGGTGTGCTCGACTCGGCGCTGTGCATGGACAAGCACTTCATGAAGATCGCGCTGCAGGCCGCCGGCATCGTCGTGGCGCCCTGGGTCACGGTGCGGCGCCGGGCGTGGGAGCAGGATGCCGCCGCGGTGCGCGCTCAGGCCGCCGAACTGGGCTTGCCGCTGTTCGTCAAGCCCGCGCGCGCGGGCTCCAGTGTCGGTGTGTCGAAGGTGGAGGCGCCGGAGGAGCTCGACGCGGCGCTCGCGATCGCTTTCGCCGAGGACGACAAAGTGCTGATCGAGACCGGTGTCAGCGGACGCGAGATCGAAGTGGCCGTGCTCGAGGGCGCGGAGGGCGTGCGCGCATCCCTGCCCGGCGAGATCGTGTTGACCTCGCGCGGCTTCTACGACTTCGAGGGCAAGTACCTCGGGGGAGACGGCGTCGACGTCGTGTGCCCCGCCGTGCTCACGGATGCCGAGATCGCGGCGATCCAGAGCGCGGGTGTGAGCGCGTTCGAGGCCGTCGACGGTCGCGGGCTCGCACGCGTCGACATGTTCCTCACTCCGGAGGGCGATCTGGTCGTCAACGAGCTCAACACGATGCCGGGATTCACCCCGATCTCGATGTTCCCGAAGTGCTGGGTGGCCTCCGGTCTCAGCTACGGCGACCTGATTTCGGAGCTCATCGAGGCGGGCTTGCGTCGCTGATCGGCGACGGGCGATGCCTCAGCCCGCTGTCGGCGGATGAGGCTGGCCGGGGTGCAGGTGAGTGCCCGGGTACTGCGGCGGGTACTGCTGCTGCGGAAGCGTCTGCCGGTGCCCGGACGAGACCGGCGGCCGCGGACGCGATCATCACGGCACCCCAGGTGCCGAAGAAGACTGCGGCGCCGCGTCCGGGAAGAGCTCCGCGGACGATCAGTCTCACGAACAGCCAGGTCAGACCGCTCAGCACGACGAGAGCCAGGAGCATGCCCAGAACCGGGAGCGGAGAGCCTCCGCGGCCGAAGCCCCACCCGATCGGATCGGGCAGGATCCAGACCCTCGGGACGTTCGGCACGCCGCCGAGCACGAAGAGGTAGCCGGCGAGGGAGCTGAGGAGAGCGCCGACGCCCACCAGGACGGCGGCGATGACGGCGGTGCGGTTCGCGGGCTGCGGATTCATGCCGCGAGTCTAGGAGATCACGCTCAGCCGGCGGGGGACTCCACGCGATCGGTGCAGCTCGCGGTCGCCCGCTCGAGTCCGGGCTGGATGCTGGCGGACAGCTTCTCGACGACCGTGCGGAAGTCGATCTCGGCACCGCGTCGGATGATGACCTCGACGGCGGGGTCGCGCCCGTAGGTGACCAGGCGTTGACGCTCCTCCTCCTGGTCGAGCACGAGCCAGTCCACGCTGCCGATCGTGGTGCAGACGAGATCCGACGGCGCGGGCGGGGCGACGCCGCATCGGAGCACGATCGTCGGATCTCCCCAGGCTCCGGTGGCCTGGGCATCCGTCCACACGCGGTCGAAGCCGGCGACGTTCTCGGGCAACAGCACCGACACATTCGCGCAGGCCGGGTTGTTCGCGTCGTCTGCGGGCTCGAGGTGGATCGTCGTCGAGCATCCGGCGAGGGCGACCGCAAAGGCTCCGGTGACCGCGACGGCAGCAGCGAGGCGACGGAAGAGGGGCATGCTTCCAGGCTACCTTTGAGTTCATGCCCTCCCGACCCGAGAACCACGACCCCCTGCTCGGTGAGCTCTCGGAGGGGAGCATCCTGCGGGCCATCCTGTCGCGCACACCGCCCGGGTCGCACACGATCCTCGGTCCCGGAGACGACGCGGCGGTGATCTCCGTCCCATCGGGTTCGGTGGTCGCGACGACCGACACCCTCGTGCACGGTCCGGACTTCCGTCTCGCCTGGACCTCCGGCTACGACCTCGGTTGGAAGGCGGCCGCGGTCAACCTCGCCGACGTCGCCGCGATGGGAGCTCGTCCGACGGCACTGCTGGTGGCCCTCGCCGTTCCCCGCGATCTGCGGCTGTCGTTCGTCGAGCGGCTGGCCGACGGCTTCCGCGAAGCGTGTGCGGCGCTCGCGCCGGGCTGCGCCGTGGTCGGCGGCGATCTGACGGTCTCGGATGTGCTGACCGTCGCGGTCACCGCCCTCGGAGACCTCGAGGGGCGCCCTGCCGTCACACGCTCGGGTGCCCGACCGGGCGAGTCCGTCGCGATCGCCGGCGAGCTGGGCCTGGCGGCCCTCGGGCTGGCGGTGCTGTTCGGCCGTTTCCGCGACGGCGAGACGCCCGCCCCCGTCGATCCGTCGAGGCTCGGCGACGGTGAGGCGGCCGCGGTCGCCGCCCAGCTGCGACCGTCGCCGCCGATCGGTCTCGGACCGATGGCCGCCGTGGCGGGTGCGACCGCGATGATGGACGTGTCCGACGGGCTCGCGCTCGACGCCGGTCGCCTGGCGGATGCCTCCGGCGTCACCCTCGCCCTCGACGGGCATGCGCTCGGTCCGGATGCGCGTCGCGCCCTGGCCGGAGGCGAGGACCACGCGCTGCTGGCCACGTTCCCCGAGGGGATGCTCGCCCCGGGTTTCCGTGTGATCGGACGCGTGGTCGAGCGATCCGATGGCGCGGTGCTGTGCGACGGGGAGCCCGTGGACATCAGCGGCTGGGATCCCTACCGCGACTGGGACTCCGCCGCGGGCTGATCATCGATCAGTTCCTCGCGGGGCTGCGCCCACCACACGGTGGTGTCGCCGTATGTCTTCTCGCGCACGAGCTCGAGCCCCGCGGCGTCGAGATCCGGCGCGGTCGACCGGCGTGCGCGCTCGACAACGACCAGTGCGTCGGGGGAGAGCAGCGGCGCGAGCGCGACGAGATCCGCCGTCATCGCCTCGTCGTCGAGGTCATAGGGCGGGTCGGTGAAGACCAGGTCGAACGGGCCCTGCGAACGCAGGAGGAACGGATGCACGGCGCTCTCGTGCACGCGGGCCACGGCGACTCCGCCGGCGCGTGCGACGGCCGCCGAGTTCCTGCGCACGATCGACGCGGCGGCGCGCCCCCGTTCGACCAGATCGGCGCTCCGAGCACCACGGCTGAGCGACTCCAGGCCCAAGGCGCCGGAACCGGCGTACAGATCGAGCACCCGGGCCTCATCGATGGCGCCGAACGACTCGAGCGCTCCGAAGAGCGACTCGCGCACCCGATCGCTCGTCGGGCGGGTGCCCGCATCCGGCACCTCCAGGCGCGTTCCTCCGGCCGTACCGGCGATGATCCTCGTCACCCGTTCACGATACGACAGCCCGAGTGACGCGGGTGTCGGTGGCGTTCCCTAGACTCGATGCATGTCGCTCACCCTGGATTCGTCGCTCGACGACGCGTTGGGTACGACGACCGCGAAGACGCTCGATCGAGCGTTCTCGATGCGCACGGTGGGCGATCTTCTCTCGCACTATCCGCGACGCTATGCCGATCCGGGCGAGCTGACTCCGATCCGCGAGCTGCCGCTCGGCGAGACGGTGACGATCGTCGCCGAGGTGCTCTCATCGAGCTTCCGTCGCATGCGCAACCGCAACGGTGCGATGGTGGACGTCGTGATCGGCGACGGCATCGGCCGGATGTCGCTGACGTTCTTCGCGAAGAACATCGGGCAGGCGGAGTGGCGCTCGAACGATCTCGCGGTGGGTCGGCGAGGCGTGTTCTCCGGCAAGGTCGGCGAGTTCAACGGCGTGACCCAGTTCGCGCACCCCGAATACGAGTTGTTCGATGACGAGGATTCCGCTCGACGCAGTGCGGATGCCCGCGCTTCGGTGCCGATTCCGATCTACCCGGCGACGTCGACGGTGCAGACCTGGCAGATCGCGAGATTCGTCGGTCGGGTGATCGATGCGCTCGTCGACGTGCCCGATCCGCTCCCGGAATCCGTGCGATCCCGCGAGGAACTCCTCACCGCGCGCGAGGCCATCGAACTCATCCATCGCCCCCGCACCAAGAACGACATCGATCCTGCCGTGCGCACACTGCGCATGCACGAGGCGCTGACTCTGCAGACGGCTCTGCTCCAGCAGCGCGACGCGGTGCGCGCGCTCTCGGCGACTCCGCGCGCCGCATCCCCGGGAGGGCTGCTCGAGCGCTTCGACGCTGCGCTGCCCTATACGCTCACGCCCGACCAGCAGACGGTCGGCGCTCAGGTCGCCGAAGATCTGGTCGGCGCGTGGCCGATGAACCGGCTGGTGCAGGGCGAGGTCGGTTCGGGGAAGACGCTCGTCGCCCTGAGGGCGATGCTCCAGGTCGCCGAGAGCGGTGGACAGGCGGCGCTCATCGCCCCGACCGAGGTGCTCGCCGGGCAGCATCTGCGTTCGATCACCAAGATGCTCGGTCGCGAACTGGCACCGCTGGTGATGCCGACTCTCCTCACCGGCCAGATGCCGGCTGCCGAGCGACGCAAGGCCGCGCTGCGGGTCGCCTCCGGCCAGGCGTTGATCGTGGTCGGCACCCATGCACTCCTCGGCGAGAAGACCACGTTCGCCGACCTGGGGCTCGTGGTCGTCGATGAGCAGCACCGCTTCGGCGTCGAGCAGCGCGAGGCACTGCGGGCGAAGGGCTCGAGCCCGCACGCACTCGTGCTCACCGCGACGCCGATTCCGCGCACGGTCGCGATGACGGTCTTCGGCGACCTCGACACATCCGTCATCCGGACGATGCCGGCGGGACGAGCGGGGATCGAGTCGTTCGTCGCTCCGCTCGCCGAGCATCCCGGGTGGTTCAACCGGGTCTGGGAACGCGCGGCGGAGGAGATCGCCCAGGGGCGCCAGGTCTTCGCGGTGTGCGCGGCCATCGACACGGCGAAGAAGACCGGCGAGGCGGGGGAGCAGCCGGCGGTCGCCTCGGAAGGTGCGAACGGCCCGCGCTGGGGCGTCGTGCAGCTCGATGAGGCGCTCGCGACCCATCCCACACTCGGCGGGTTGCGACGTGCGGTCCTGCACGGACGGATGCCGTCCGACGAGAAGGATGCGGTCATGCAGGCGTTCGCGCGCGGCGAGATCGATCTGCTGCTCGCGACGACCGTGATCGAAGTCGGTGTGGACGTTCCGAACGCGTCGACGATGATCGTGCTCGACGCCGATCGCTTCGGCGTGTCCCAGCTCCATCAACTGCGTGGACGAGTCGGTCGCGGCGGCGTCCCGGGGCTCTGCCTCCTGGTGACGGAGGCCGAGTCCGGTTCCGTCGCCCGAGAGCGCGTCGACGCCGTCGCAGCTACGCTCGACGGCTTCGCGCTGGCCGAGGTCGATCTCGAGCTGCGCGGCGAGGGCGACGTACTCGGCGCCGCCCAGGCGGGTGTGCGCTCGTCGCTCAAGCTCCTCCGCGTCGTGAAGGACGCGGGCCTCATCGTGCGCGCTCGCGAGCTGGGCGAGGAGATCCTCGCGTCGGATCCTGACCTCGTGCGACACGCGGGTCTGCGCGATGCGATCCTCCGGCGTGTGAGCGACGAAGACAGAGCCGCGCTCGCGAAGAACTGAGTTCGCCGTCGGCTCCGGCGAGCTCATCGAAGAGGTGCCCTAGGCTGGTGGGCATGAGCAGCAGGATCGCCGTCGTCCCCGGTTCCTTCGATCCGCCCACGCTCGGACACCTCGACGTGATCCGGCGGGCCGCGACCCTGTTCGACGAGCTCCACGTGCTCGTCGTGCACAACCCCGGCAAGGAGGCGATGCTCCCGATCGCGCAGCGCATGTCGTTGCTGGAGCGGTCGATCGCCGACGACGGGATGCCCGGCAACATCATCATCGGTTCCTGGAGCATGGGTCTGCTCGTCGACTACGCGCGCGACGTGAATGCGGGAGTTCTCGTCAAAGGCATCCGTTCTCAGATCGACGTGGCCTACGAGTCGCCGATGGCGATCGTGAACCGTCACCTCGCCGACATCGAGACCGTGTTCCTCCTGCCCGATCCCGCTCACGCGCTGGTGTCGAGTTCTCTCGTCCGTCAGGTGGCCTCGCTCGGAGGCGACATCTCCCCGTTCGTCCCGCCGGCGGTGGCGGAGTTCCTCGACACGGGCGCCCGCGGGATCTGAAACGGAGCGTTCGCCCAGCCCCGCCTGGGTGAGGGCCGGTAGCATTGTCGGGTGCGATCCCGACTGAACGGCCCCTTCATCCTGCCCGTCCGCGACATCGTCCGGCGGCCGGGGGAGATGCGCGAGCATACCTTCGCGGTGACGCTTCCCGAGCAGTGGGGCGAGGGGATCGTCTCCTTCGAGAAGGGCTCGACCCTCGACCTCGACGTGCGCCTGGAGTCCGTGCACGAGGGGATTCTCGTCTCCGGAGCGGCCGACGCCGAGTACGTCGGCGTGTGCGGTCGATGCCTCACCGACATCGCTCGGCCCGTCGAAGTCGAGTTCCAGGAGCTTTTCGCGTATCCTGGTGAGGAAGAAACTGACTTCGAGGTTCAAGACGACCACGTGGATCTTGAAACTCTCGTCAGGGATGCGACCGTTTTGGCGCTTCCATTTCAGCCGGTGTGTCAGCCGGGTTGCCTGGGTCTCGACCCGGAAACGGGCGAAAGGCTGACCGCGAGCACCGGAACGGAGCAGGCCGCTCCCATCGATCCTCGATGGAGTGCGCTCCAGCAGATCACAGACCAAGACGGAACGGCACAGAGCCGCGCCGCCGAGAAAGAAGAGAGCTAGTCATGGCTGGTAACCCCCCGAAGCGCAAGGTTTCCCGTTCGAACACCCGCTCGCGCCGCGCGCAGTGGAAGGCGGCGCCCGTCGCCCTCGTGAAGACGATCGAGAACGGCAAGGTCGTCTACAGCCGTCCGCACCAGGCGAAGGTCGTCACCGACTCGCAGGGCACCGAGCTGTTCCTCGAGTACAAGGGCCGCAAGGTCGCTGACGTCTGAGTCGCGAGTCATCGTGACGGAGGTCCCTGAGGCGAAGCGACCTCTCCCAGCCAAGCTCCGCGTCGATATCGACGCGGAGCTTCTGGAGTTGGCGCTCACTCATCGTTCCTACGCCTACGAGCACGGCGGCATCCCGCACAACGAGCGTCTCGAGTTCCTCGGGGACTCGGTGCTCGGGCAGGCGGTGACCGTGATGCTGTTCACGACGCACCCCGAACTCGATGAGGGGCAGCTGGCCAAGCGCCGAGCGAGCGTCGTGTCGACGGTGGCGCTGGCCGAGGTGGCGCGAGGGATCGACCTCGGCAGCCACCTGCTGTTGGGGCGCGGCGAAGAGCAGACCGGCGGTCGCGACAAGGACTCGATCCTCGCCGACACCATGGAAGCCGTCATCGGCGCGACCTACCTTTCGGCGGGTCCGGATGCGGCGACCGAACTCGTGTTGAGACTGACCCGACCGCTGCTCGACGACCCCGAGCGCTACGGCGCGGCGATGGACCCGAAGACGAGCCTGCAAGAGCTCGCAGCGCGCATCGGTGCGACGCCGCCCGTCTACGGCGTGGTCGCCAGCGGCCCGGATCACGACCGGCGCTTCACGGCGACGGTCGTCGTCGGTGATGTACGGATGAACGGCCTGGGCAGCAGCAAGAAGACGGCCGAGATGGCTGCGGCGCTCAGCGCCTGGCGCTTCCTCAGCGAACGTGCCTGAGCTTCCCGAGGTCGAGGTCGTCCGAGCGGGGCTCGCTCCCGCCATGACCGGCGCGATCATCACGGGTGTCAGCGTGTTCGACGAGCGCGCACTCACCCGGCATCCTGCCGGCGCTGCGGATTTCGTGCGTCGTCTCGAGGGACGCCGGGTCATGACCGCCTCGCGGCGCGGCAAGTTCCTGTGGCTGCCACTCGAGTCCGATGATTCCGCTTTGGTCGCGCATCTCGGGATGAGCGGCCAGATGCTCCTGCGCGCCCCGGACGCCTCGGCCGAGCGTCACGAGCGCATTCGTCTGCACATCGAGCATCCGACGCACGGCGAACTGGCGGTCGTGTTCGCCGACCAGCGCACATTCGGGTCGCTCGCCGTCGACGCACTCGTCGCTGACGGCTCGAGCGCCGTGCCGTCCCAGGTGCTGCACATCGCACGCGACCCGATCGATCCGTTCTTCGACGACGTGATCTTCCGCTCGGCTCTGGCAAAACGCGGCAGCGCGATCAAACGGGTCCTCCTCGACCAGACGGTCGTCAGCGGCATCGGCAACATCTACGCCGACGAGGCGTTGTGGGCCGCGCGCATCCACCCCGAGACCCCGGCCGACCGATTGTCGACGCAGGCCGTGCGCCGGCTGCTCGGCGAGGTTCGATCCGTGCTCGCCAAGGCCCTCGCCGAGGGCGGCACGAGTTTCGATGCGCAGTACGTCAACGTCAACGGTCAGGCGGGTTACTTCGCCCACTCGTTGAACGCCTACGGGCGGCAGGGCAAGCCGTGCCCGCGCTGCGGCGGACCGATTCGACGCGAGGCCTTCATGAACCGCTCGTCGCACTACTGCCCGCGCTGCCAGCGGCGTCGTTGACCCGGCGGGCCGCACTCAGAGCTTCTTCTGCCACGCCCCGGCATACGACACCGGCACGAAACCGATCGCCTCGTTGATGTCGAGCATCGGCCGGTTCTCCTCGGCGTTGAAGGTCGAGACGCGCGTCGAGGCCGGCGCGAGTTCGCGCCACCGCAGCAGGTTCGCGCACTTGACGATGGTGCCGAGCCGATGCCCGCGGTGCTCGCGAGCGACGAGTGTACCGAACTGATGCGTCACGCCCGTGCGGTCCTCACCGATGAGCAGCTCGTTGTAGGCGACGATCGCGCCGGTCGGCACGTGTTCCACCGCGGCGACGGAGACCATCTGGCCGGCGCTCGTGAGGCGGGCATCACGCCGTGCGACGCGTGCGGCATCCCACTCCTCGGCGTCGAACTCCATGTCGCCGCTGGGCGCATCGGTCACCAACCGTGCGAGCACTTCGGCATAGCCCTCACGCAGTTCCGACGGGGTCGGCAGGTTCCACTCGATGCGGCGGTAGTCGGAACCGGCACGGCTCTCGGCCTGTTCCAGAGCGGTGCGCAGCGGCGCCGGGTTGGCGGTGAGATCGAGTTCGCTGTTGCGTTCGACCTGCTCGAGTCGGTAGCCGTGCGCCTCGAGAAGGTCCGTCAGTGCGATCGCGGGTACTCGTCCCCACCCGGTCTTCGGGACCAGCATCCGATCAGCCTCGATCGGGCGGTGCAGGCTCCAGATCTGGAGGATGTCGCGTCCGCTCGCGTGCGCTTCTCGCTCCGCGCGATCCAGGAGCGCGGTCTCGACACCCTCTCCCCAGTGCTCCTGCGGCACGAGCAGATCGAGTTCGGCTGCCCGCGCCCCAGCCTCCTGGGCGTAGTCGACGGTGACGGCACCGACGATGCGGTCGCCGCGTCGGGCGAGGAAGCCCGTGTGCAGTGTGTCGGTCGTGTCCTGCCACGCGGGTAGCATCTGCGCGGCCGTCGGTGCGAGATCGGGCAGTCCGACCATCTCGTCGCACACCCGGTGTCCGAGCTCGCCGTAGGCGAGGAACCCCGCGGCGTCGGCGTCGTCGAGCGTCGGGGGAACGGCGAGGGGGATGATCGTCGTCGGGGCGGTCATGTCAGTTCCTTCTTCCAAGCGCCCTCGTAGGCGCACGCGGTGAAGCCGATCGCTTCGTTGATGGCGAGCATCGGCCGATTCTCTTCGGCGTTGTAGGTGATGACTCGGACGGATGTCGGTGCGATACCGCTCCAGCTCTGAAGCGCTGCGCATTTCACCCGCAGCCCGAGCCGATGCCCGCGGTGCTCGCGCAGCACCAGCGTGTCGTGCTGGATCGTGGTGGTCGATCCGCCCGTACCTGTGCCGAGCTCGGTGAACGCGGCGAGTTCGCCCGTGACGATGTGCTGGGCGGCGGTGACCTGAAGAGTGTGACCGGCTTCGGCCTGTCGTCGCTCCATGCGGCGCACGCGCGCCGCGTCCCATGCCTCCTCATCGGCGTCGAGGTCGGCCGACGGGGCATCCGTCGACATGCGCGACTTCAACCAGGCGTAGCCGTCGAGGTGCTCGGCCGGTGTGGGCAGCGTCCAGCGCACGATCCGGTAGCCGCTCGATGCGGCCTCCGCCTCGGCGAGGAGGTCGTCGCTCCGCGCGCGGGCGAGGTCATCGAGGTCGAGCAGGCTGATCCTGTACACCTGCTCGAGCGCGAAGCCGCTGCGGGTGAGGAAGCGGGCGACGTGGTCGTTCGGGACGCTGCCGTACCCAGTAGGCGATTCGAGGCGAGCGCCGTCAGCGGTGGGTTGCTCCGTCCAGTTCTGGATGACACTGCGACCGTGTGCACGCGCCGCCTCCTCGACGTGAGGGAGGATCGCCCGCCCGATGCCGCGCCCCCAGGCGAGCGGGCGTAGCTCGATGGTCGCGATCGCCACACGTGACCCCGCCTCGTGAGGGAGATCGACGACGACGCGCCCGATGATCTCGTCGGAGAGCCGAACGGCCCACACGAGCGTCGTCTGCTCTTCACGAGATCGCAATCGGGGGAGGAGCTCGGCCGGCGACAGATCCTGCTCGTCGCGTCCGGTGAGTTCGCGGTAGACGAGGTTGCGGACGCGGGCGAGTTCACGGAACTCGCCCGCGTCCGCTGCATCCGCTCGGGTCGGAACCACGAGCGGATGCAGCGTCGCGCCGGCGCTGAGGGGGATGCTCATCAGATTCTCCTTCTCAATGCATCTGGCGCTGGAGGTGGTACGCGAGGATCGCCGCGCTCTCCTGTGGGCTACGGTGCAGTTCGTGGAGGAACAGCGGCGCAGCCGGAGCGAACTCGCGCTTCGGCCGGCGGGGTCGTTGCGCCCGGCGGAGCAGCCAGAGGCCGATCCGCAGTGACAGGCGATCGCCCAGCGACAGCGCGCGAAGTTCGTCGGGTTCGGGGATATGCAGGACCGTCCGGTCCTGAGTATCCGGTGGGTGGGTGATGTTGCGGGACAGCGTGATGTTCACGGTGGTTTCCTTCGAAAGGGGTGTGCAGAATGCGGAGAGCGCGGCGTCGACGACCGGATGACCGGACGGACGGACGCGCAGAGAGCGCGAGAAGCGGATGCCGAGAGGCGTGAGTCGCGGATCGATGACGATCGGCGGCGGCGCACAGGGCGGTCGGCGCGGACGGATCCGCCGAGAGGATCAGTCGAGGGCGGGTGCTGTTCTAGGAGACAGCGATGCCATCGACGCCGAGATCGGTTACCGAGTACGCGAGGCGCAGCGCAGTGGAAGCGTGCGCGACCAGACCGTTGGTCTGTGCGGAGAGCTGAATGTTCATCATCGGTAACCTCCCTTCTTGAGGCGTCGGTGGCCTAAGCTAGCGAACCTCCGGACGTCGAGTCAAGCATTTTCCCAGTTTCACGGCGTGTCGCGCGTGTCGTTCTCCGGTTCTTTCCGCGCGCTCTCCCGGCGGAATCCCGTGTTTCCGGTAACGTATGGGCGTGATTCTCCCCGAACGAGCGGTGCCCCGATGCATCTGAAGAGCCTGACCCTCAAGGGCTTCAAGTCGTTCGCGCAACCGACGAGTTTCGTCTTCGAACCCGGTGTGACGTGCATCGTCGGTCCGAACGGTTCCGGTAAGTCGAATGTCGTCGACGCTCTCGCCTGGGTGATGGGGGAGCAAGGCGCGAAGACCCTCCGCGGCGGGAAGATGGAGGACGTCATCTTCGCGGGCACGTCGACGCGTGGCCCCCTGGGACGTGCCGAGGTTCAGCTGACCATCGACAACAGCGACGGTGCGCTCCCGATCGAGTATGCCGAGGTGACGATCAGTCGCACGCTCTTCCGCAACGGATCGAGCGAGTACGCCATCAACGGCGACAGCTGCCGGCTCCTCGACCTGCAGGAGCTGCTCAGCGATTCCGGACTCGGTCGTGAGATGCACGTGATCGTCGGGCAGGGGCGCCTCGACACCGTCCTGCAGGCGTCACCCGAGGATCGGCGCGGGTTCATCGAAGAGGCCGCCGGCATCCTCAAGCACCGTCGGCGCAAGGAGAAGACGGTCCGCAAGCTCGACGCGATGGAGACGAACCTGACGCGTCTGAGCGATCTCGCGGGGGAGATACGCCGCCAGCTCAAGCCGCTCGGCCGTCAGGCCGAGATCGCCCGTGAAGCGCAGTCGATCGCCGCCGTCGTGCGTGACGCGAAGGCGCGCATCTTCGCAGACGATGTCGTGGCCCTGCGCACCGCCCTGGCCGACCACACGCGCACGGAGAACGAACGACACACCGAGCGCCTCGTGCTCTCGGACCAGGCCGAGACCGTGCGGGCGAGCATCCACCGGCTCGAACAGGATCAGAACTCCGTCGCCGTCGATCAGGCGCGCAGCGTCGCGTTCGGGCTGGAGCAGGTGCAGGAGCGCATGCGCGGTCTCTACACGCTCGCCAATCAGCGCCTCGCTCTTCTCGGCACCGAGGACGATGATGCCGCGGTGACCGCGGTCACCGTGACGCAGGCGACGATCGACGAGGCCAAGGACGACATCACCGAGATCTCGGCCGGCCTCGGCGATGCCCAGGACGCGGCCGTCGCGGCCAGCCGCGAGGTCGTGAACGCACGCGCCGAGCTCGACACCCTCGACGTCGACATCGCGGAGCAGAGCGCTCTGGTGTCCGAGTACGACATGCGCCTCTCGGAGCTGCGCGGCACCGCTGACGCGGCCGCCTCCGCGCTGGCGGCCGTACGCGGGGCGGTGCTCCGGCAGGAGAATGCGCTGGAGGCCGCCAACGAACGGCGACGGGAAGCGGCCGAGGCGCTCGAGAACATCGAGGATGCCGAGGCGCCCGAAGGCTCTGCGGCCGAGTACTCCGCGGCGTACGAGAGCGCGCAGCGTGCGGCGACCGCGGCGGAGGCAGAGCGCGAGACTCTGCGAGAGCGGCTGCACGCCGCCGAGCGCGAGGTCGACTCGTTGACGGCCAAGGCGGCGGCTCTCGGGAGCGCGCTGGCTCTGTCGGGAGGTTCCGCCGAGATCGTGAAGGCGGGCGGCCCGGGTATCCGGGGGCTCGTCGGCGACGCGGTCCAGGTCCGATCGGGCTTCGAGGCCGCAGTCGCTGCCGTGCTCGGACCCCTCGCCGAGGGCGTGCTCGTCGATACAGCCGCCGATGCGTTCGCGCTGGCTGCCGAAGCGGCCGATCAGCGGAGAGGAGTGGTCGACTTCGTCGCGGCAGAGACCGCCCGACGCTCGGTCGAACTCCCGCAGTTGAGTGGGGTCACCCCGGCCGTCTCCGCGGTCGATGCGCCCGCGGGAGTGCTCGGCATCCTCTCTCATGTCCTCATCGCCGACGATCTCGATGCCGCCCGCGCGGCGCGCACCGCGCTGGATGCGCTCGACGACGAATCGACCACGATCGTCACCGTGGGCGGAGACGTCGTCACCGCCCACAGTCTGCGTACCGGGTCGGGAGGCGAACGCTCACGCCTCGAGCTCGCGGCCGAGCGCGACGCCGCCACCGAGCGGCTCGCGGAGGTGCAGGTCATCGTGGATTCGCTCCGGGAGGCACGGGAAGAGGCGAACGAGGCCGTCGAGACGACACGGCGCCAGTCGAAGGACGCCCTGCGTGCCCTTCGCGAGCTTGACGCGGCGCTGGCCACGCATGCCGAGCAGGTGAACCGCATCACGGTGCGCCATGAGGCCGCGGTCGCCGAGTGCGAGCGTCTCGAGACCGGTCTCGCACAGGCGCAGTCTGCGGTGGCGGATGCCGAGGCCAAGGCGGAGTCCGCGAGGGCCGCACTCGACGATGCCGTCTCCGCTCCACGTCCCGTACTCGATGCCTCGGCTCGTGACGGGCTGCTGGAGGCGTTGGAGTCGGCGCGCGAGGGCGAGGTGCGGGCGCGGCTCGAAGTCGAGACGCTCCGTGAGCGCGTACGCGCTGCGCAGTCGCGGGTGACCGCCCTGGAACGTCAGCGCGAGCAGGAGCGCGACGCAGCGGCCGAATCCGCCCGCCGTGCCGTGATCCGCCGCGCGCAGCGTGAGGCGGCCGCCGGTGTCGCCGAAGAGCTGCCGCGCGTTCTCGACTCGCTCGACCGCTCGGTCACCGAGGCGCGCGTGGCGTTGGCGGAGGCCGAGACGGCTCGGGCGGCCCAGAATCAGGAGCTCACCGCACTGCGGGCACAGGAGTCCTCACTGCGGGAACGCCTGGCCGGGCTCACCGAGAGCGTGCACGGCCTCGAACTGCAGATCCACGAGAAGAAGCTCCACCTGACCGGGCTGCTCGAACGCGTTGCCTCCGAGCTCGCGCTCGACGAAGACATCCTCGTCGCCGAGTACGGCCCCGATCAGCCCGTTCCACGCGACATCGCCGAGGTCTCGGACGACCACGAGATCGACGTCGACCTGACCATCCCGTTCGACCGCCGCATCCAGCAGCGACGACTGGCCGACGCCGAACGCAAGCTCGCACAACTCGGCCGGGTGAATCCCCTCGCGCTCGAGGAGTTCGCCGCGCTGGAACAGCGTCACGCGTTCCTCACCGAACAGCTCGCGGATCTCACGCAGACCCGTCAAGACCTGATGACGATCATCGCCGACCTCGACGAGCGGATGCAGACCATCTTCGCGAGCGCGTTCGCGGATACCCAGCAGGCGTTCGGCGAGGTCTTCCCGCTGCTGTTCCCCGGCGGTACGGGGAGCATCTCGCTCACTGATCCCGAGAACATGCTCACGACCGGGATCGAGGTCGCCGTGCGCCCGGTCGGGAAGAAGATCGAACGACTCTCCCTGCTCTCGGGTGGAGAGCGCTCACTCGCAGCCGTCGCTCTGCTCGTGGCGATCTTCAAGGCTCGTCCGAGTCCCTTCTACATCCTCGACGAGGTCGAGGCCGCGCTCGACGACGCGAACCTTGGACGACTTCTCACGGTGTTCGAGCAGTTGCGGGAGACCTCGCAGCTGCTGGTGATCACGCACCAGAAGCGCACGATGGAGATCGCCGACGCGCTGTACGGCGTGTCGATGCGTCAGGACGGGGTCTCCGCGGTGGTCGGGCAGCGCGTGGGTGATCGCGCGTCCGCGGCGAGCTGAGCTCTCGGCGCGAATCGCCGGGGCGGCGGCGGACTCTGCGATGCCTCCCGACCCGTAGGCTGGGGGGATGGCGGAGAAGTCCTGGTCCCTCGGTCGCGCACTGCGCGGCATGTTCGTCAAGCCCACGATCGATGAGACGACCTGGGACGACCTCGAGACCGCGCTGATCACGGCGGACTTCGGTCCCGACATCAGCGAGCGGATCGTCGAAGAGCTCCGGGCGAAGGTCGAGCGGTTCCGCACGACCGACCCTAAGGACCTCCAGCGGATGCTGCGCGAGACCCTCGAGGAGCACTTCGCGAAGTTCGACACGACGCTCAAGCTCACCGAGCGCCCCGCTGTGGTGCTCGTGGTGGGCGTGAACGGTGTCGGGAAGACGACCACGATCGGCAAGTTCACGAAGTTCCTGCGCGGATTCCAGCGCAGCGTCGTCGTGGGCGCCGCCGACACCTTCCGCGCGGCGGCCGTCGACCAGCTCGCCACCTGGGCTCAGCGCGGGGGAGCGGCTATCGTCCGGCCCCAGCAGGAGGGCCAGGACCCGGCATCCGTCGCCTTCCAGACCATCGAGTACGCCCAGCGGGAGGGCATCGAGATCGCGATCATCGACACGGCCGGCCGTCTGCATACCAAGGGCGGTCTGATGGACGAGCTCGGCAAGATCCGGCGTGTGGTCGAGAAGCAGGCGCCGATCAGCGAGGTGCTGCTGGTGCTCGACGCGACGACCGGTCAGAACGGTGTGATGCAGGCGGAGTCCTTCCTGCAGCATGCGGGGGTCACGGGACTCGTGCTCACGAAGCTCGACGGCTCCGCCAAGGGCGGTTTCGTTCTGGCGGTTCAGGAGCGCACCGGCATCCCCGTGAAGCTCCTTGGCCAGGGCGAAGGCATCGACGACCTGACCGGATTCACCCCGCACGTGTTCGTGCAATCACTTGTCGGATGACGACGGGACTACCGTCGCGAGCATGAGGCTGGTTTCATAGCGGTATGGCGATCGAACACGACTACTTCGGGCTCCTCTCCTCAGGGCCGGACGGATCGATCTTCTGGTCGGAGACGGTCGAACTCGGCGACCAGAGCGTCACCGTCGACCTGACCGCGCCCGATCAGGACGACGTGTCGTCCGAGGCGCTCGATATCGCCGCCTCGTTGATCGCCGGGCTCGAGAACGTCGATGACACGGCACGTCGCGGGATGCTGTCGGAGGTCGACGACCGCACGAGCGAGGTCACCGAGTACATCCTGCAGCAGCAGGAGGCCTACGGTGACGATCTGCCCGATGTCCTCGTCGACGTCTCGGGCGATGCGGCCGTCGACATCATCCGTTCTCTCCGGCTCATGAGCATGACGATCCTCGCGGACGAGCACGGTGGATCCGAGCCGTTCGCGGTGCTGGAGTACGCGCTCGACGCCGGCACCACCGATGACGTCCTCCTGGTGAACCTCGGTTCCGACGGCGGCGTGCAGTCGGTGATGAGCGCCGACTGACGCGACGGTCTTCTGCTCAGACGGCCTGGGCGAACCCCAGATCCGCGCTGTCGGCGATATGGGCGAGGTGCGCCGGGATCTCTCGTCCCTTCGACACCATCGACTGCGCCCACAGTCGGCCCGCACGGTACGACGATCGCACGAGAGGCCCGGCCAGCACGCCGAGGAAACCGATGCGCTCGGCCTCGTCCTTGAACTCGACGAACTCCGCCGGCTTCACCCAGCGCGCGACCGGGAGATGGCGTGGCGACGGGCGCAGGTACTGCGTGATGGTGATGATGTCGCACCCGGCGTCGTGCAGATCCTGTAGCGCCTGGACGACCTCTTCCGGTTCCTCACCCATGCCCAGGATGAGGTTCGACTTGGTGATGAGGCCGGCGTCTCGCGCCTGCGTGATCACGTCGAGCGAGCGCTCGTAGCGGAACGCCGGGCGGATGCGCTTGAAGATACGCGGCACGGTCTCGACGTTGTGCGCGAAGACCTCGGGGCGCGCATCGAAGATCTGACCCAGGAACGCCGGATCGGCGTTGTGCTCGTTGGCCAGCAGCTCGACCCCGGTGTTCGGGTTGAGTTCGTGGATCTTGCGGACGGTCTCCGCGTTGAGCCAGGCTCCCGTGTCCGGCAGATCGTCACGCGCGACGCTGGTCACCGTCGCGTAGCGGAGGTTCATCCGAACCACGCTCTCGGCGACGCGACGCGGCTCGTCGATGTCGTAGTCGGCGGGCTTGCCGGTGTCGATCTGGCAGAAGTCGCAACGTCGCGTGCACTGCGAGCCCCCGATGAGGAAGGTGGCCTCCCGGTCCTCCCAGCACTCGAAGATGTTGGGGCAGCCGGCCTCTTGGCACACGGTGTGCAGGTCTTCGCTCTTCACGAGCGATTGCAGGGCCGTGTACTCCGGGCCCATCTTCGCCTTGGTGCGGATCCATTCGGGCTTGCGTTCGATCGGCGTCTCGGCGTTTCGTACTTCGAGGCGGAGGAGCTTGCGCCCCTCGGGGACGGCGGTCATGCGGCGACTCCTGAGTATTCGGTGGCGAAGGTGCGGATCACGGAGGCGAGGACATCGGTGGGGGAGACGTCCGCCCCGACGATCTCGCTGATGGTGGTGACGCCGGCGTCGGTGATGCCGCACGGGATGATGTCGCGGAAGCCGGCGAGGGAGTTGTCGCAGTTGATTGCGAACCCGTGCATCGTCACGCCCTGCTGCACACGTACGCCGATCGCAGCGACCTTGTCCTCGGACAGCGGGCGGCGGACCCAGACCCCGCTCCTGCCCTCGACCTGGTGGCCGTCGACGCCGAGCGGTCCGAGGACGTCGATCAGCAGACGCTCCAGGCGCCGCACGTGGGCGACGACGTCGAGCGGCTCCTCGAGTCGGACGATGGGGTATCCGACGAGCTGCCCCGGCCCGTGCCAAGTGATCTTTCCGCCGCGGTCGACGTCGATCACGGGCGTTCCGTCGGCGGGGCGTTCGTGCGGCTCGGTCCGCTTGCCGGCGGTGTATACGGCCTCGTGCTCGAGCAGGATGAGCGTGTCGGGGCGCGTGCCGTCGACCACGTCGGTGTGGATGCGGCGCTGAAGCTCCCATCCTTGGGCATAGGGGACGAGGTCCGGAGCGAGTCCGGCCGTCACGATGTCGAGCATCCGATCTCCCGTCGAGTCATTGTTGTAGTGCGTCCAACAATACGCCTCGTCGTGCGCGCGGCGGTACATCGGCGCAGCGCGGTACCGTGAAGGCATGAAGTCCACCGGTCGTGCCGGACGCCCGAAGGCGTCGTCTCGCGAGACCCTCGCCGAGGCCGCCTGCGAACTCTTCCTCGAGCAGGGATACGAGTCGACCTCCATCGCCGAGATCACCCGGCGGGCAGGGGTGAGCAGGTCGAGCTTCTTCAACTATTTCGCGTCGAAGAGCGACGTGCTCTGGTCGGGCCTCGACACGCGCATCGCAGAGGCATCCGACGCTCTCGACGTCCTCGATCGTGACGCGAGCGACGCGGATGTGCGCGCCATCCTGCTCGCAGCGGTGCGGGAGTTCGCGCCCGACCCGCTGGCCCTCGCACTGCGGAACGTCGCGGCGATGGGCCTCGAAGACGAGCTCCCGCGCGATGCGGGTGTGCGCCAGGCGCGGCTGGGCGCGGCGATCGCGCAGGCCGCCCGCACCTCGGGGATCGATGAGATCCGTGCCGACATCCTCGGCGCGGCCCACGCCGCCGCGGTGCTCTCGTCGCTGAGGGTATGGGCGGAGCAGGGGGCAGGCCGCGCGGCACCGGAGAACGTCCTCCGCGATGCGCTCGACGTCATCGGTGACCTCCGCTGGTCCCGCTGATTCGAAGAGCCGAGCCGAGCAGACGATCCGAGTCGATCGACTCGCGTAGAATCGGAGCACCATGGCTACGTTTGGCACGCTCTCCGATCGGCTCACCGAGACCTTCCGCAATCTGCGCACGAAGGGAAAACTCACCGCGAGCGATGTCGATGGCACCGTGCGCGAGATCCGCCGCGCACTCCTCGACGCCGACGTCGCACTCGCGGTCGTCAAAGACTTCACGGCGAAGGTGCGCGAGCGCGCGCTCGGCGACGAGGTCAACAAGGCGCTGAACCCCGCCCAGCAGGTCGTCCAGATCGTCAACGAGGAGCTCGTGCAGATCCTCGGCGGCGAGCAGCGTCGTCTGCAGTTCGCGAAGACGGCTCCCACCGTGATCATGCTCGCCGGTCTCCAGGGTTCGGGAAAGACGACCTTCGCCGGAAAGCTCGCCAAGCAGCTCGAGGGCGAGGGGCACACGCCTCTGCTCGTGGCTGCGGACCTCCAGCGTCCGAACGCCGTCAACCAGCTGCAGGTCGTCGCAGAGCAGGCCGGAGCCACCGTCTACGCCCCCGAACCGGGTAACGGCGTCGGCGATCCGGTCAAGGTCTCGCGCGACGGCGTCGAGCACGCGCGCCGCCAACAGCACGACGTCGTGATCATCGACACCGCCGGACGACTCGGCGTCGACGCCGAGCTCATGAAGCAGGCGGCCGACATCCGTGCCGCGGTCCAGCCCGACGAGGTGCTGTTCGTGATCGACGCGATGATCGGTCAGGATGCCGTCAACACGGCGAAGGCCTTCCAGGAGGGCGTTGATTTCACCGGTGTCGTGCTCTCGAAGCTCGACGGCGATGCGCGCGGTGGAGCCGCGCTCTCGGTCGCGTCGATCACCGGTCGCCCGATCATCTTCGCCTCCACGGGTGAGCGCCTGGAGGACCTCGAGCCCTTCTACCCGGATCGTATGGCGAGCCGTATCCTCGACCTCGGTGACATCCTCACGCTGATCGAACAGGCGCAGCAGGCGTTCGACGAGGAAGAGGCGATGAAGGTCGCCGAGAAGCTCGCGACCGAGCAGTTCACCCTCGAAGACTTCCTCGAGCAGCTTCAGCAGATGAAGAAGATGGGCTCGATGAAGAAGATGCTGGGGATGCTTCCCGGCATGGGCCAGATGAAGCAGCAGCTCGACGACTTCGACGAGCGCGAGATCGATCGGACCGAAGCGATCATCCGGTCGATGACGCCGGGCGAGCGCCGCAATCCCAAGGTGCTCAACGGCTCGCGTCGTCTGCGCATCGCCCGGGGTTCGGGCATGACGGTCACCGACGTGAACCAGCTCGTCGCCCGTTTCGAACAGGCGGCGAAGATGATGAAGACGGTCGCCCGCGGCGGCACCCCGAACATCCCCGGCATGGGCCCGGTTCCCGGAATGGGACGGCCCGGCGCATCATCCAAGCGCGGCAAGAAGGGCAAGTCGGCGAGCGGATCGCGCTCGGGCAACCCGGCCAAGCGCGCGGCCGAGAACTCCGGAGCGATCGCTAGCGCGCAGCCGACCGGTTCGGGCTTCGGTCTGGGCGGCGGCGCGAAGGCGCCGAGCGAAGCAGATCTCGCCGAGATCCAGAAGCTCTTCGGCAAGAGCTGACGGCCCGCGCGGGCGTCGCTGCGAGCTGTCCGCCGACCAAGGCGGCGAGGACGACCGCGATCCCGACACCCTGGATGGCGGTGAAGGACTCGCCGACGACGAGGACGCCCAGGAGCGTAGCCACGACCGGGGAGAGCAACGCGAGCAGTCCGGGCGCGATCACCGGCAGTTTCTGGATGCCTCCGAACCACAGCGTGTAGGCGAAAAGGCCCCCCGCCGTCGCGAGCCAGGTGTAGCCGAGCGCGGCCGTCGCGTCGATCACCGGTGGCTTCCCCTCGATCAGGAGCGCGAGCGGCAGGAGGACGAGGCCTCCGGTGCCGAGCTGCCAGCCCGCGTAGGTGATCGGACCCACACCCTCCGGTCGTCCCCAGCGTTTCGTCAGGATCATCCCGGCGCCGGTCGCCGTCACGCCGCCGAGTGCCGCCAGGACTCCCCAGGCATCGAGCCCCGCCGATGGCCCGAGAACGATGAGCGCCACGCCCACCGCGCCTCCGAGCGCCGCGGCCGCGGCGAGCGGACGGATGCGTTCGCGCAGGACGAGCGCACCCAGCGTGAGCACGATCAGCGGTTGAGCGCCAGCCACCGCCGCAGCGACCCCTCCCGGAAGGCGCTCGGCGGCGAGGAAGAGCAGGGGGAAGAACGCACCGATGTTGAGTGCGCCGAGCACCACCGCCTTTCCCCACCAGGCGCCACGGGGGAGTCTGCGCGAGAGCAGGATCGCGAGGGCGCCGGCGGGCAGGGACCGGACGAGTCCGGCGAAGAGCGGATGCCCCGGTGGCAGCATCTCCGTCGTGACGAGGTAGGTCGACCCCCAGGCCATCGGTGCGAGAGCGGTGAGGAGCAGGATGCGCAGACGGGCCATGCTCCCAGCATGAGCGCGGGGCGAGTATGAGTCCAAGGCATTCTGCCCATGCGACCCATGACATGAGATCATGTAAGGATGGAGCTCCAGCAGATGCGCTATGTGGTCGAGGTGGCCGCGACGCTCAGCTTCACCCGAGCCGCTGAGCGTTGCTTCGTCACCCAGTCCGCGCTGAGTCATCAGATCGCTGCACTGGAGAGGGAGCTCGGACAGCGACTGTTCACGCGGTCGAGCCGGGGTGTCCGGGTGACCGAGGCAGGGGATGCATTCCTCGCACCGGCACGCCGCGCACTCGCTTCTGCACAGCAGGCCGTCGATGCGGTGGTTGCCGAGCCCGATCATCTGGAGGGCACCGTGCGGATCGGGCTCATCCCGACGGTCACCGCTGTCCGCGTCCCGCACCTCCTCGCGTCCTTTAGAGCCGCGCACCCCGCCGTGCGAGTCGAGATGGAGATGGGGAACAGCGACGATCTCGTCGCGAAGATCCGGCGCGGTGATCTCGATGTCGCGCTGCTCGGGCTGCATCCCGGGATCGAGCCCCGCGGAGTCGGATACCGGCAGATCGCCGTGGATCATCACGTCCTGGTGCTTCCGCGGGGGCACCGACTCGCGGCGCGCACGGAAGTGAGCCTCCGAGAGCTCGCGACGGACACTTTCGTGGACTTCCCGGCCGGGACGTCGGGGCGTGCCCAGAGCGACGTCGCCTTCCGCGCGGCGGGAGTCGATCGCGACGTCGCGTTCGAAGTCGACACGGCCGGAGTCATGCTCGATCTGGTCGCCGAGGGACTCGCGGTCGCGCTCCTCGCCCCGGGGGCGGTTCCCGCGAGCGCGACCGTGGTGAGCACGGTCAAGGTCGTCGATGGCCCGCGGCGGACGGAGTACGTCGCCTGGGATCTCGGCTCGCCTCGGCGTGTCGCGCGTGCGTTGCTGACGGCGCTCGATCGGGAGGCATCCGTCTGAGAGCAGCGAAGGGGCGGGCCCGGAGTTCCCTCCGGACCCGCCCCTCGCGGTGATCGGTCGTTACTTGACGTCCTCGTCGACCCAGTCCATCGACTTGGTGACGGCCTTGCGCCACAGGCGCAGCTGACGGTCGCGCTCGTCGCTCTCCATGGAGGGCTCCCAGCGACGGTCTTCCTGCCAGTTGGCGGACAGGTCGTCCAGGCCACTCCAGAACCCGACGGCGAGACCGGCGGCGTAGGCGGCACCGAGGGCGGTCGTCTCCGCGACGACCGGTCGGACCACCGGCACACCCAGGACATCGGCCTGGAACTGCATCAGAGCGTCGTTGGCGACCATGCCGCCGTCGACCTTGAGCTCCGTGAGGTCGACGCCGGCGTCGGCGTTCACCGCGTCGAGTACGTCGCGGGTCTGGAAGGCCACGGCCTCCAGGGCGGCGCGTGCGATGTGGTTCTTGTTCGCGTAGCGGGTGAGGCCCACGATCGCTCCACGAGCATCCGATCGCCAGTACGGTGCGAACAGGCCCGAGAACGCCGGGACGATGTACACGCCGCCGTTGTCCTCGACCTTCTCCGCCAGCTCCTCGACCTCCGGGGCCGAGGAGATGATGCCGAGCTGGTCGCGCAGCCACTGGATGAGCGATCCGGTGACGGCGATCGAACCCTCGAGCGCGTAGTGGGTCGGAGCGTCGCCGAGCTTGTAACCGACGGTGGTGAGCAGACCGTTCTTCGAGTGGACGATCTCCTCGCCGGTGTTGAAGATGAGGAAGCAGCCGGTTCCGTAGGTGTTCTTGCTCTCACCGGTCTGGAACGCCGCCTGTCCGAAGGTCGCGGCCTGCTGGTCACCCAGGATGCCGGCGATCGGCGTCTCACGCAGCAGCGAGGAGTCCTCCGCCGCACCGTACACCTCGGAAGAGGAGCGGATCTCCGGCATCATCGAGCGCGGCACGCCGAACGCCTCGAGGATGTCGTCGCGCCACTCGAGCGTCTCGAGGTCCATGAACATCGTGCGCGAGGCGTTCGTGACATCGGTCACGTGCACTCCGCCATCGACGCCGCCGGTGAGGTTCCACAGCACCCAGCTGTCGGTGGTGCCGAAGATGAGGTCCCCGGCCTCGGCCTTCGCGCGAGCGCCCTCGACGTTCTCGAGGATCCACGCGATCTTCGTGCCCGAGAAATACGTCGCCAGGGGGAGCCCCACGATCGGCTTGAAGCGCTCGACTCCGCCGTCGGCCGCGAGCCGGTCGACGATGGCCTGCGTGCGGGTGTCCTGCCAGACAATCGCGTTGTAGGCGGGCTTGCCGGTGGTCTTGTCCCAGACGACGGCCGTTTCGCGCTGATTGGTGATGCCCACCGCCGCGATGTCGTGACGGGTGAGGTCGGCGCGGCTCAGTGCGAGGCCGATGACCTCCTGCACGTTGCGCCAGATCTCCGAGGCGTCGTGCTCCACCCAGCCGGCCTTCGGCAGGATCTGCTCGTGCTCCTTCTGGCCCGTCGCGATGATGCTGCCCTTCTTGTCGAAGATGATCGCGCGGCTCGATGTGGTTCCCTGATCGATGGCGAGGATGTAGTCAGCCATGGTGTGTTCTCCTTTGAAGTGGGATTCGGGTGGCGTCAGGCTGCGAGGCCGAGGAGTGCGGGAGCGGCGAAAGCCGCGATCGCGCCACCGATGAGCGGTCCGACGACCGGCACCCACGAGTAGCTCCAGTCGCTCGAGCCCTTGCCCTTGATCGGAAGGATCGCGTGGGCGATGCGGGGCCCGAGGTCACGCGCCGGGTTGATCGCGTAGCCGGTCGGTCCACCGAGCGAGGCGCCGATGGCGACGACGAGCAGCGCGACGGGCAGCGCGGTGAGCGGTCCGAGGCCTCCGGGCACGCCGACCTCGATGTCGCCGTAGTCGGCGAATCCGAAGATCACGAACACGAGGACGAACGTACCGATGATCTCCGTGACGAGGTTCCAGCCGTAAGAGCGGATCGCGGGGCCGGTCGAGAAGACGCCGAGCTTGTTGGCGGCCTCCGGCTCCTCATCGAAGTGCTGCTTGTAGGCGAGCCAGACGACGATCGCACCGAGGATCGCACCGAGCAGTTCTGCGGCGGTGGCGACGAGGAACATCGTGAAGGTGATCTTGCCGGCGATCGCCAGACCGATACCCACGGCCGGGTTGAGGATCGCACCCGAGTACGCCGAGACGATGACACCCGCGAACACCGCGAGGCCCCATCCCCAGTTGACCATCAGGAAGCCGCCGCCGAAGCCCTTGTTCTTCGCGAGGGCGACGTTGGCGACGACACCGCATCCGAGGAGGACCAGCATCGCCGTGCCGACGAACTCCGACAGGAAATAGAGACCGAGATTGACATCAGGCATGTCTTCTTTGACCTTTCTTACGTGTCACGCCATCCCTGCCGTGACACTTCTTGGGTTACGTCGCGGGGAGGCGACGGTTCCGTCTCGTCAGCCGCGGGTGCGGGACGAGATGTCGAGGCCATGCCGCTCGTTCAGCAGCTGGCGGGTCTGTTCGAGTTCAGCATCGTGCCTCGAACGGTCCCAGTCCAGTAGCGGAGCGAGCGCGTCGGCGATCTCATCGAGAACCTCGGCATCGGCATGACCGGTGAACGCGATGCTGGTGCGACGCAGGATGACGTCCTGCAGGCGCGCGACGAGCTCGTTCTGCACCATCCACTCGAGCTCGCGCGTGGAGAGGTCGCCGCCGGCGAGCGGGGCGTCCGTTCCCTGCTCGACGTACTCCCAGACCTGTGCGGCGCGGGTGCCGTAACGGGCGAGAAGCTTCTCGGCACGGTCTCCGGCGCCGGGAAGGTTCTCCTGCATCCAGATGCGCTTCGCCTTCTCGGTGCGGGGGAAGTCGCGGCCACCGCCGATGGCGCGGCCGACGGTCGAGACCGTGCGGGTGCGGTTCAGCAGGCCGAGCACGACGTCGGAGAGCGATTCGCCGAGGGCACGGAAGGTCGTCCACTTGCCGCCGACCAGGCTCACGAGCGGGACAGCACCCTTCTCGTCGACCTCGATCCGGTAGTCGCGCGAGACGAAACCGGGCGCGGTGTCCTCGTGGCGGGGGAGCGGGCGGATGCCGGAGAACCGGTAGACGATCTGCTCGCGGTCGACCGCGATCTGCGGGAAGACGTGGTGGATCAGGTCGAAGAAGTAGTCGACCTCCTCCTCGGTGCAGACGGCGGCCTCACGGGGATCCGCATCGATGTCGGTCGTTCCGACGAGGACCTTGCCCTTGAGGGGGTAGATCAGCACGATGCGGCCGTCGGAGTGCTCGAAGAAGATCTCGCGCCCACGCGTGGCGGCGAGCAGCTCCGGGTGGTCGAGCACGATGTGCGACCCCTTGGTGCCGCCCATGAATCGCGTGTCGGTGCCGAGGGCGTCGTTGGTGAGGTCGGTCCAGGGGCCGGAGGTGTTGACGACCACGTCGGCCTTGACCGAGAACTCCGTGCCGCTCTCGCGGTCGCGCAGCACGATGTTCTCGCCGTCTCGGGCGATCGCCTCGATGTAGTTGAGTGCGTGCGCGCCGGGGTGCGCCGACCGTCCGTCCTGCAGGACATCGAGGGCGAGGCGCTCGGGGTCGTGCATAGACGCGTCGTAGTACGTGGCGGTGTACTTGATGTTCGGGTCGAGCGCGGGCAGCTCGGCCAGCGAGCGCTTGCGGCCGAGGAAGCGGTGGCGCGGAACGCTGCCGCCGTCGCGGGAGAACGTGTCGTAGATCGTCAGACCGATCTTGATCAGGAACGCTCCGCGCTCCTGAGGCTTGCCGCTTTTGTGCGTCAGGAAACGCAACGGCGCCGAGAGGATGCCCGAGAACGTCGAGTAGATCGGGATCGTCGTCTGCAGCGGCTTCACGTAATGCGGAGCGATGCGCAGGAGGCCGTTGCGCTCTTCGACGGATTCGCGCACGAGGCGGAACTCGCCGTTCTCGAGATAGCGGATGCCGCCGTGGATCATGTGGCTGGACGCCGACGATGCCCCGGAGGCGAAGTCGCCGCGTTCGACCAGCACGACATCGACGCCCTGGAGGGCGAGGTCACGGAATGTCGAAATTCCGTTGATGCCGCCGCCGATCAGCAGCACCGTCGTACGTCCGGATTCGCGGAGCGCGCGTACGTCGTCGCGCTCGGCCGATGAGTGTGTCGATTCGATCATTCTCGAGCTCGCTTCCTTGCTTGCCCCCCAGCATCGACCTCTCGTCCGCTGCGCGCAAGCCCAGTGCACATATGTGCAAGGATCGAGGGCAAGGAGGCGGTCTTGGCTGATCACAGTGCACATCCGCGTGACGGAAGGCTGGTCGCCGCGCTCACCGCGGCCCAGCTCTATTACATGCAGGACAAGACGATGGAGGTGATCGCGCGCGAGCTCGGCACTTCCCGCTCGTCGGTCTCTCGGCTTCTGAGCTACGCACGCGAGAGCGGATTGGTGGACATCCGCATCAACTCGCCGCTCGAGCGCCTCGGGATGCTCGAGCAGCGGATCCGCGATCGCCATCGGGTCGTGGCGCACGTCGTGCCCATGCCCGAGATCGTCAGCGAGGTCGAGCGTCTCGAGCGGGTGGCGTTGACCGCGGGGCGTCTGCTGTCGCAGTTCGTGGACTCCAACATGATCATCGGCGTGGCGTGGGGGTCGACCATCAGCGCGGTCAGTCGGGGTCTCACGCAGAAGGAGACGCACAACACGACATTCGTGCAGTTGAACGGCGCGGGCAACACCCAGACCAGCGGCGTCGAGTACTCGAGCGACATCCTGCAGCGCTTCGGCAGCGCCTTCGGTGCGCAGGTTCAGCAGTTCCCGGTCCCGGCGTTCTTCGACGACCCGGCGACGCGCGAGGCGATGTGGCGGGAGCGGAGCACGCGACGCGTGCTTGATCTGCAGTCCAAGATGGACATCGCCGTCTTCAGCCTCGGATCGCCCGCGGCCGAGGTGCCGAGCCGCGTGTACGTCGGCGGTTACCTCGGACGCGACGACTACCGGAGCCTGCGGGAGGACCACGCGATCGGCGACGTGGCGACCGTCTTCTTCCGAGCCGATGGCTCCTGGAAGGACATCCGCCTCAATGCGCGGGCGACCGGTCCGACGCTCGATCGCCTGCGACGCGTACCCCGACGGGTCTGCGTGGTGTCCGGCATCCCCAAGCTCGCCAGCGTCCGGGCGGCGATCGCCGCGGATCTGATCACCGATGTCGTCCTCGACGAGGGACTCGCGCGCCGTCTGGCGGAGGACTGAGGCTCAGCCTTCGTGCGTCGAGGCCTCCGGGCCGGACCGGAACTCACGGATGAGATGCTGCACGACCTCCCCGAGGTCGCCCTCCGCGGCGTCGGCCACCGCCACCTGCCGCGCATAACTGGCTCCGTCGCGCAGGATCGCACCGACGCTGGCGAACTCCCGTTCGCACCCGAGAGCTCGTGCCACGGGCCCGAGCTCGTCGAGGGTCTCAGCGAGATGGTCGCGCACGTCGCGCTGCGTGCCGGACTGGTCGACGATCACCCGCGCGTCCAGTCCGTAGCGGGCCGCGCGCCACTTGTTCTCGCGGTGGAACCACGACGGCAGGGTGGGGAGTGCGCGTCCCTCGTCGAGTTCTCGCGAAAAGTGCTCGACGAGGACCTGCACGAGTGAGGCGACGGCGGCGAGTTCGGGCAACGTCGACATCCCGTCGCAGGCGCGCACCTCGATCGTGCCCCAGCGGGGTGCGGGACGGATGTCCCATCGGACCTCCGAGGCGTCCTTCATGACGCCGGTGCGCACCATATCGTCCATGTAGGACTCGAACTGCGCCCAATCGTGCAGGGGCCAGGGGAGCCCGGCGGTCGGCAGCTGCTGGAACACCAGCGCGCGATTCGAGGCGTATCCGGTGCGCTCACCGGCCCAGAACGGACTCGACGCCGCCAGCGCCTGCAGGTGAGGGAGGTATGCGGTGAGCGCGTTGATGATCGGGAACACCTTGCGATGATCGTCGACGCCGACGTGGACGTGAATGCCCCAGATCATCATGTTGCGGCCCCACCACTGCGTACGTTCGATCAGCGTGTGGTAGCGCGTCTTGTCGGTGACCTGCTGGTCGTACCATTGCGCGAACGGGTGGCTACCGGCCGACAGCAACTCGATCCCGATCGGGTCGGTGGCCTCGCGCACCGCGGCGATCGCCCGAGCGATGTCGTCGACGGCGTGAGCGACGGAATCGCCCACCCCGCTCGTCACTTCGATCGTGTTGGTGAGGAGCTCGCCGGTGACGGTATGGCGCTCGCTGGCACTCTGTTCCTCGAGCACGGCGAGGAGCTCGGGCGCTCGTCCGGCCAGATCACCGGACGCCGGATCGGCGAGCATGATCTCCCACTCCAAGCCGACGGTGGAGCGGGCTGAAGGGGCGAACTCGAGCGTCACGTGCACATTCTGGCACGCGGCCGACGCGACACGGCACAGCCCGAGTCGTCACGTTTCGCGCCCGGGCCCGGCATCTGGCAGAATAGAAGGTCGGACGGCATGCTCGACCCTCTATCCAGCTTCCGTCCTCCTCTTTGAGCTTCCGCCGGATGTGCACCCCACTCTCCAGGCGACCAGTTCGTTTCCTTCCACACAATTCAGGAGAATCGTGGCTGTCAAGATTCGTCTCAAGCGCCTGGGCAAGATCCGTGCGCCGTACTACCGCATCGTCGTCGCCGACTCGCGCACCAAGCGCGATGGTCGCGTGATCGAGGAGATCGGCAAGTACCACCCCACCGAGGAGCCCTCGTTCATCGAGGTCGACTCCGAGCGTGCGCAGTACTGGCTCTCCGTCGGCGCGCAGCCGACCGAGCAGGTCGCCGCGATCCTCAAGATCACGGGTGACTGGGGCAAGTTCAAGGGCGATGCCGACGCGAAGTCGACCCTCAAGGTCGCCGAGCCGAAGGCCGCTTTCGAGGTCGACTCCTCGAAGAAGTCCGTCGTCAAGCCCAAGGCGGAGAAGAAGGTGGAGGCTCCCGCTGAGGAGGCTCCCGCCGCCGCCGCCGACGCGGAGGCCGCCGAGGCTCCCGCCGCCGACGCAGAGTAATCCGTCGTGCTCGCCGCCGCGCTCGAACACATCGTCAAGGGGATCGTCGATCACCCGGAGGATGTGCGTATCACCGGATCCACGTCGCCGCGAGGCGATCTCCTCGAGGTGCGTGTGCATCCCGATGACCGTGGACGCGTGATCGGGCGCGGCGGCCGCACCGCGAAGGCGCTCCGTACGCTCGTCGCCGCCCTGGCCGACGGCCGTCGCGTGCGCGTCGATGTCGCGGACGACTGACGTGGTGCCGCAGGACACCCCACAGGGCAAGAACCAGCTCCGAGTGGGGCGCCTCGTGAAGGCCCATGGCCTCAAGGGCGGGCTCAAGCTCGAGCTGTACACCGACAACCCGGAGCGTCGCTTCGTCACGGGAGCCGAGTTCACTCTGCAGGTGCCCGAGGCGTCTCCGTGGCACGGCAAGACCATCACGGTTCGCGAGTACCGGGTGATGAACGGCAATCCGGTCGCCTTCTTCGACGATGTCGACGACCGCACCGCCGCGGAAGGCCTCGTGCGGGCCATCCTCTGGATCGACCAAGACGTCGACGAGACCGAGGACGACGCATGGTTCGACCACCAGCTCGTCGGCCTCGATGTCGTTCGCGACGGCGCCGTGGTCGGTCGCGTCCAGCGCATCGAGCATTTTCCTGCGCAGGATCTCCTCATCGTCAGATCCGGCGACACGGAGATCATGGTGCCGTTCGTCTCGGCGATCGTTCCGACCGTCGATGTCCCCGCGGGACGAGTGATCGTCACCCCGCCGCCGGGGCTCTTCGAGGAGCTCCCGGATGCCGACGACGAATCAGCCGCATCCGACGACTCGGTGGCCGCCGAGGATTCCCCGGTGGCCGAGTAGCCGCTGAGAGGTCACTCCCGTGCGCATCGACGTCCTCTCCATCTTCCCGTCGTACTTCGACGGTCTCACGCTCTCCCTGCTCGGCAAGGCGCGCGACGCGGGCATCCTCGACCTGAACGTCCACGACCTCCGCGGCTGGACGTCGGACCGCCACCGCACGGTCGATGACACCCCGTATGGCGGCGGCGCCGGAATGGTCATGAAGCCGGAGCCCTGGGGGCTCGCGCTCGATGAGGTCGCCGGCGCAACCGAACGTCCGACGATCATCTTCCCGTCGCCGGCCGGTGAGGTCTTCACGCAGGCGACCGCGCGCGATCTCGCGACGCGCGAACACCTCGTCTTCGGCTGTGGCCGGTACGAGGGCATCGACGAGCGGGTCTTCGAGTACGCCGCTGCCCTCGGCGAGGTGCGTCTGATCAGTCTCGGCGACTACGTGCTCAACGGTGGCGAGGTGGCGACGATGGCGATGATCGAGGCCGTCGGACGCCTGGTGCCGGGTGTCGTCGGGAATCCCGAGAGCCTTGTGGAGGAATCGCACGAGGACGGGCTGCTGGAGTACCCCTCGTACACGAAGCCGGCGGTCTGGCGAGAGCGCGCCGTTCCGGAGGTGCTGCTCAGCGGCAACCATGCGCGCATCGCGCAGTGGCGCCGTGAGCAGCAGTTCGAGCGCACCCGTGCGCGTCGACCCGACCTGCTCGTCGACGACGCCGACTGAGGGGGCGGTGAAGCTCGATCCTTTCGGTGATAGCGTCCGAGGATGGTGGATCGAACGCTCGCGGATTCCTTTCAGACCATCGGGGTGGAGTACGACCGCTATCGACCGGGTTTTCCGGATGCCGCCGCCGACCTGATCCTGCCGGAGCAGGTCGGTACCGCGCTGGATCTCGCTGCCGGAACCGGCAAGTTCACCGAACTCCTGGTCGGTCGCGCGACCTACGTCCAGGCGGTCGAGCCGTCCGAGCCGATGCTCGACGTGCTGCGGGCGAAGCTGGTCGATGTGGCCGCGCATCTCGGCACGGCCGAGAGCATCCCCCTCTCTGATGCCTCGGTCGACGCGGTCACGGTGGCGCAGGCGTTCCATTGGTTCGAGCCCGAGGCGGCGTGCGCGGAGATCGCTCGCGTCCTCGCGCCCGGCGGCGTCCTCGGGCTGGTCTGGAACCACTCCGATCCCACCTGCGCCTGGGACCGCGCTGCGCACCGCATCGCTCATCCGGCTGTGGGGGAGAACGACCAGACGACCGGGAGCGCCGCCGAGGATCTTCCCGGTTTCGAGTTCGACTCGCGTGCGGTGGTCGCATGGTCCGAAGAGATCACCCGCGACGACTACCTGCGCCGGTGGGGCACCGTCAGCAGCCTCCTCGTCGCCGACGGCCGAACGAAGGCCGCGATGCTCGCGGCGATCGACAGAGTCCTCGACGAAGACCCTGACACGAGTGGGCAGACGGAGCTGGAACTCCCGCAGCTCACCGAGGTCTACAGATACCGCCGAATCGCGTAACCGCCGGGAATGCTCAGTCGACCCCGAGGAACGATCGGTCGGTCAGCACGATGGGGCCTTCCGCGGTGATCGCGACGGTGTGCTCCGAGTGCGCGCCGCGCGAACCATCGGCGCTGCGCAGAGTCCAGCCGTCGGGGTCGGTCACCAGCTCGTCGGTCGTCGCGAGGAACCAGGGCTCGAGCGCGAGCACGAGTCCGTCCCGGAGCGGGAATCCGCGGCCGGCGCGACCGTCGTTCGCCACATGGGGATCACCGTGCATTGTGCGTCCCACTCCGTGCCCGCCGAAGTCGGTGTTGATCGAGTACCCCTCGCGATGGGCGACGGCCGCGATGGACGCCGAGATGTCGCCGATCCGGTTGCCGACGACGGCCGCGGCGATCGCGGCATCCAATGCGCGCTCGGTCGTGTCGATCAACCGGAGGTCCTCGTCGCGCGGGGCGCCGACCACGAACGACACGGCGGAGTCGGCCACCCACCCGTCTACGGATACGGCGAAGTCGAGCGAGACGAGGTCGCCGTCGCGCAACGTGTAGTCATGGGGGAGGCCGTGAAGCACTGCGTCGTTCACCGAAGTGCAGATGACCTTCCCGAAGGGGCTCGCACCGAAGGAGGGGTGGTAGTCGATATAGCAGGACTCTGCACCGCGCTGACGGATCAGGTCATGGGCGCGACGATCGATGGCGAGGAGGTTGGTCCCGACCTTCGTATCGGCGCGCAATGTGGCCAGTGTCTCCGCGACGAAGCGGCCGGCGGCGCGCATCTCGTCGATCTCGGCAGGGGTGCGCAGTTCGATCATTCGGGGGAGTCCTCTCGTCCTCGTCCATTCTCCCCGATCCGGGCGGATGCGGCTTTCCCGCGCTCAGAGCGAACAGCCCTGCGAGGCGCCGCCCATCGGCATACCATCGGAGCATGTGGTTGCGACGGGCGTTCTTCCGCTGGCTCCTGCCGGCGGCCTTCCTCCTGCCCCTGTGGCTCCTCGTCGGATGGGGCGTGTTCCAGGGAGGATGGGCCATCCTCTGGGTGCTTTTCATCGCGATTCCCTCGGTGTTCCTCGGGCAGCTCCTGCTCACGCTCCTCACCCGCTCGCGCCCGTCGGTGCGCACCGACCGTGCCGTGTCGTGGTGGGACGTGGCAGGGTTCACACTCTGGCACGGACTCACCATCGCGGTCGGATGTTTCATCCCCAGGGCCTTCCCGTGGTTGCTGACCGCCGCGGTGATCGTCGGCCTCGCCCTCGTCTGGTTGCAGGGCTGGCAGCTCTGGAAGGAGGCGAAGGAGAACGGAGCGCGGTTCCGCGAGACGATCGCCTGGTCCTCGTTCCCGGCATCCGACGACTCGGCGCCGGAGCCCCGCCCGCGCGAGGTCATCATCGTGCAGGAGAAGGACCCGCTCGCCTGAGACGCGTGTTTTGGCGGCTGCGTTCATTCATGGCAGAATGGATGTTTGTGCCGTGACCGGTTCTGCCTCAGGGGAACCCGCGGATGCTTCGGCCCCGTACGGTGCACACCCATTCTTGTTCCTTCCACCATGCATGCGACCTGAGGCGAGTGCAGAAAGAGACGATCATGCAGATCCTCGACGCCGTAGACGCGGCCTCCCTCCGTTCGGACATTCCGGACTTCTTCCCCGGTGACACCGTCAAGGTGCACGTCAACATCACCGAGGGCAGCCGCTCGCGTATCCAGGTCTTCCAGGGTGTCGTCATCGGCCGCTCGGGCGACGGCGTGCGTGAGACCTTCACGGTCCGCAAGATCAGCTTCCAGGTCGGCGTCGAGCGTACTTTCCCGGTGCACTCGCCGGTGATCGACCACATCGAGGTCGTCACCCGCGGTGACGTCCGTCGCGCGAAGCTCTACTACCTGCGCCAGCTGCGTGGCAAGAAGGCGAAGATCAAGGAGAAGCGCGACCGCTGAGTCGTCGCATCTCCACAGCACCCCAGGACACGATGTCCTGGGGTGCTGTGTTTTCTCCGCCGTATGCGAACCTTGTTACTGCCGCTCGATGGCACGCACGACTGACGAAGGAAGCCGATGACCTCTGAACCCTCCGCCGCGCCCGCCACGGGCACGAGGCGGCGCCGTGGACTTCTGGTCTTCCTGCGCGACGTGCTCATCATCATTCTGATCGCCGCGCTCGTATCGTTCGTGGTGAAGACCTTCATCGTCCGCTCGTTCTACATCCCGTCGGCATCCATGGAGCGAACGCTCATGGTCAACGACCGGATCCTCGTCGATGAGCTCACACCTCGGTGGACGGGGTACGAGCGCGGTGACGTGGTCGTCTTCCAGGACCCGGGCGGATGGCTCGGCGATCAGCCGCAGCCGCCGGCATCCCCGCCGCTCGTGCAGGCGATCGACGGCGTGCTGACATTCATCGGCATCTCCGCCTCCGATTCGCAGGACCATCTCGTCAAGCGCATCATCGGTCTCCCCGGCGATCATGTGGTGTGCTGCAATGCGCTCGGTCAGATCACGATCAACGGTGCTCCGATCGACGAGCTCGACTACCTGAACCTCCCCGACGGCAACACCGCGGCCTCGAACGAGCCTTTCGACGTCGTCGTGCCCGAGGACTCACTGTGGCTCCTCGGCGACAATCGCACTCGATCGCGGGACTCGAGAGCGCATCAGGAGCTTCCCAGTGGTGGTTTCGTCCCCCTGTCGAACGTCGTGGGGAAGGCCTTCCTGACGACCTGGCCCTTCGGTCGGATCGGTGCGATAGACGGACACCACCAGGCCTTCGACAGCGTTCCGGACGACGAATGACGGTGGTTTCCCCGACCCTCGCGCTCGAGCGGCGCATCCTCGGCGACTGTTCCCTGATCATCTCGCTCGACGAGGTCGGTCGCGGAGCGCTCGCAGGACCGGTAGCGGTGGGTGCGGCGGTGATGGATGCCGCCGGCGCGCGACGCCGTGTGCCCGAGGGGCTCCGCGACTCCAAGCTCGTCACCGAGCGACGTCGGCCCGACGTCGCGGAGCGGGCGACGGCGTGGGTGCGCGCCTCGTCGGTCGGATGGGCGAGCGCCGCGGAGGTCGACGAGGTCGGCATCATCCGGGCGTTGGGTCTGGCCGCCTCGCGTGCAGTCGATGCCGTCGTCGCGCAGGGAACGTCGACCGTGGGCGCGGTCGTGCTGCTCGATGGCAACCATGACTATCTCTCGGCCGTGCATCATTCCGCACTCGACGTGCGCCCCGTGATCAAGGGCGATCGGGACTGCGCATCGGTCTCGGCCGCATCCGTGATCGCGAAGGTCGCTCGTGACGCGCACATGGCCGAAATGCATGCCGAGTACCCCCAGTACCAGTGGGATCGCAACAAGGGATATGCCAGCACCGAGCACCGAGACGCGATCCGCACGCTCGGTCTCTCCCCGCTGCATCGCGCCTCGTGGGCGATCACCGATGCTCCCGCTCTGTTCTGAGCGCCGGGTGCGGTGCCGCACGTGGGCCATTGCGACCCTAGGATGGAAGCACCATGGATGAGGAAGCCTTCGACGACTACGACCGCGAGCTCGAGCTCGCGCTGTTCCGCGAGTACCGAGACGTCGTCTCGCAGTTCCAGTACGTCGTCGAGACCGAGCGTCGGTTCTACCTGGCGAACGATGTCAACGTCGTGCGGCGCGACACCGAGCACGACTTCTACTTCGAGATCTCGATGAGCGATGTGTGGGTGTGGGACATCTACCGCGCCGATCGATTCGTGAAGGCCGTGCGTGTGCTGACCTTCAAGGACGTCAACGTCGAGGAGCTGCAGCGTCGGGAGTTCGAAATTCCCCAGGAACTCTCGCTCGACGGCGAGTAAATCGAAAACCGCACCTCTCCTGCACGACTGACCTCTGAGCGCCGGCTTTTCGCCGTGCGGTGGATGTCCGGAGAACGCCCCGCTCCGCAGGCGCCCCGATCGGCATGCTGGCGGAATGGCAGCGAAGGATGACCTCGGCAGAGCCGGGGAAGAACGGGCGGCGCGACATCTCGTCGGCGCCGGGTACACACTCCTGGAGCGCAATTGGCGTTGCGCGCAAGGTGAGATCGACATCGTGGCGCTCCAGGGCGAGGATCTCGTCTTCGTCGAGGTGAAGACGCGTCGGACGATCGGGTACGGTCATCCGTTCGAAGCGATCGACGCACGCAAGAAGCGGCGGATGTGGGGGCTCGCCCATGCATGGGCCGTCGCGCACCCCTCTGAAGCGCGGGGGCGTCGCATCCGCCTCGACGTGGTGGGGATCGTGGGTCCTGACCCGGCGGCCGGGTCGCTCGAGCACGTGGCGGATCTCGTATGAGCACCACGCGCACCTGGGCGGTCGCCATCACCGGAGTTGACGGGCACATGGTCGAGGTCGAGGCGGACCTGTCGAACCAGACGCCGGACTTCAAGATCATCGGACTCCCCGACAAGTCGCTCGGCGAGGCGGTGCAACGCGTGCACAACGCCTGCAAGAACTCCGGACTCGACCTGCCGCGGCGGAGGATGACGGTGAACCTGTCGCCGGCCAGCCTCCCGAAGCACGGATCGGGCTTCGATCTCGCGGTCGCCGTCGCCACGCTCGCTGCGGGGGATGCGATCTCACCGCGATCGATCCGCAGCACCGTGCACATCGGCGAGCTCGGTCTCGACGGTCGTGTCCGGCCGGTGGCCGGAGTTCTCCCCGCCGTGTTCGCGGCGGCGAGGGCAGGGTTCGAGCGGGTGATCGTGCCGCAGGCCAACACCGCCGAAGCACGATTGGTGACCGGGATCGAGGTGCGCGGGGCCAGCTCGCTCGCGGAGGTGGCGGTGTGGCACGGGGCCGACGTCGAGATCCCCGATACTCCCGTCGGGGAGACCCCGACGGGAGGAGAGGAGCTGAGCGAGTCGCTGGACCTCGCGGACATCGTGGGTCAGGAGTCGGCGGTCGAAGCGCTCGTGGTCGCCGCAGCGGGCGGACATCACATGCTCCTCAGCGGTCCCCCCGGCGCCGGCAAGACGATGCTCGCGCGACGTCTGCCCGGAATCCTCCCACCGCTCACCGAAGGCGAAGCCCTCGAGGTCGCCTCGATCCGCTCGTTGATGGGGGACCGGGTGGTCTCCCTCGACCGGACTCCTCCGATCGAGGCACCGCATCACAGCGCATCCGTCGCCGCGCTGGTCGGCGGCGGATCGCGGGGCGCACGCCCCGGTGCGATCGTGCGCGCGCACCGCGGCGTGCTGTTCCTCGACGAGGCAGCCGAGTTCACCAGGGTGGCTCTGGACGCGCTTCGCCAGCCGCTGGAGTCCGGCGCGATCGAGGTCATCCGCTCGGGGTTCACCGCACGGTTCCCCGCGCGCTTCCAACTCCTGCTCGCGACGAATCCCTGTCCGTGCGGCAACTATGGAGTGCGGGGCGCGGAATGCACATGTCCGGCGCAGGCGATCAGGCGATATGCGACCCGTCTCTCCGGGCCGCTGCGCGACCGTGTCGACATCGAACTGCGTGTCGCGCGCGTGGCCGCTGCGCGCGCGACGGCGGGTGGCCGCGCCGAGCTCTCCACGGCGGACGCTCGACGACGCGTCGCCGATGCGCGGGGCCGTGCGGCCGCGAGATGGACGGGAACGCCGTGGTCGCGGAACGCCGACATCCCCGGCACGTGGCTCCGGCAGGGCGAGTTCCGACTGGACGCCGCGGATCGCGAGCCGCTCGATCGCGCACTCGAGCGGGGAGCGCTGACCCTGCGCGGCTACGACAGAGTGTTGCGGCTGGCGTGGACGATGGCCGACCTCGCCGGACTCGAACGTCCTCGACAGGACGAGGTCGGTCGGGCATTGCTGCTCAAGAGAGGGATGACGCCGTGACTCGCGCGATGATCGACGACCCGGAGGTCGCACGCGCAGCGTCCGCCCTGCGATCCGGTGAGACCGGACCGTCGACGGAGGCGATCGCCCGCGCGGCCTGGTCGGTGCTCGCGGAACCGGGCGACGGTGTCGCGGGCGCGCTCATCCGTGAACTCGGTGCCGTCGCTGCCCTGGAGCTGGCACTCGACGCGCCGAGTGTGGCGGATGGCCGAGTGGAGGGCTCCGTACGGGCGCGTCGAGCGTTGGCGGAAGGGAGGGCGCGCTGGCAGCCGCGTGCGCAGACCCGAGCGTTGGTCGACGCGTTGTGCGGTGCGCACCAGGTCGGTGCACGCCTGGTGATCCCCGGCGACCCGGAGTGGCCGGGATCGCTGGACGACCTGGGGGACCACGCGCCCCCGGCCCTGTGGGTCCGCGGTGACACCCGACTGCTGACGGCGACCCCGCGGGTGGCCATCGTCGGTGCCCGCGCCGCGACCGGGTACGGGGAGCACGTGGCCGCCGAGATCGCCGGGGATCTGGCTGCGGGTGGCGCCACGGTCGTCTCGGGTGGCGCATACGGCATCGACGGCGTCGCACATCGGGCGGCTCTCGGAGTGGGTGGACCGACCATCGCGTTCCTCGCAGGCGGTGTGGATCGCGCCTACCCCTCCGGGCATCAGGAGCTCTTCACGCGAATCGTCGCGCACGGAGCGGTCGTCAGCGAGTTGCCGTGCGGTGCCGCACCGACGAAGTGGCGCTTCCTGGCGCGCAACCGCCTGATCGCGGCACTGAGTCAGGCGACCATCGTCATCGAAGCAGGGTGGCGGAGTGGATCCCTCAACACGGCGGGCCATGCGGCGGCGCTGGGGAGACCACTCGGAGCCGTCCCTGGCCCGGTGACCTCAGCGGCCTCAGCCGGGTGCCATCGCCTTCTCCGAGAGTACGACGCGCGCTGTGTGACCAGCGCGGCAGAGGTCCGCGAACTCTGGGGCGACGACGCGCGGGAGGCGTCGGCCTCCCGCCCCACGGATCCCGATCACACCCGATTGCTCGACGCGCTGGGGTCGCGAAGGCCTCTCGACGCCATGGAGATCTGTCGGCGCAGCGGTCTCGACCCCGACCGGGTGCGAGCGCTGCTCGGTCTGCTCGAACTGGAGGGCGTCCTGAAACGGTCGGATGCGGGATGGGTGCGCGCGGCGACCCGGTGATCGGTCGGCGACGGCGAGGTGCGATCGCCTGCACCGGCATGCGGTGCATGCTGGAGCCATGCAGCTCGCCGCCGCCGTTCAGGCCTTCACGGAGTACCTCGAGCGGGTGCGCCGGCTATCGGCGGCCACCGTGCGCGCCTACCGCTCGGACCTGCGTGATCTGACGGCGTCGGCAGGAGACATCGCGATCGACGATGTCGATCTCGACGTGCTCCGAGACTGGTTGTGGAATGCGACTCAGCGAGGAGACGCGCGGTCGACATTGGCGCGCCGCGCCGCCGCCGCACGATCGCTCTTCGCCTGGGCGACCGAGCACGAGATCATCGCGCACGATCCGAGCCTGCGCCTGATCGCTCCGAAGCGCGGTCGCAGCCTGCCGGTCGTCGCCTCGAAAGACGCGATGAGTTCGCTTCTGGAGCAGCACCGCATCCGCGCCAACGCGGGATCAGACCCGATCGCTCTTCGAGACCATGCGATCCTCGAGACGCTCTACGGCGCGGGCATCCGCGTCTCCGAGCTCTGCGGACTCGACATCGACGATCTCGACGTCGATCGCCGCACCGCTCGCGTGCTCGGCAAAGGCGCCAAGGAGCGCGTCGTGCCCTTCGGGGTGCCGGCCCGTGAGGCGTTGAACGCGTACCTGCGGCGCGCGCGGCCGGCGCTCGTCGCCCGGAGTGATGCTGCCGGCCCCGCCGTCTTCCTCGGCAGCCGTGGGGGCCGCATCGGGCCGCGCGCGGTCTACTCACTGGTAGCGGACGTGCTCGGACCCCTCGTGGGGACGACGACGGTCGGTCCGCATGCACTCCGACACACGGCGGCGACTCATCTCCTCGACGGCGGCGCCGACCTGCGCGCCGTGCAGGAGATCCTCGGCCACGCCAGCCTCGGGACCACGCAGATCTACACGCATGTCTCCGCCGAGCGGCTGAGCGCCACCTACCGACTCGCGCACCCGCGCGCCTGAGCGGTCGTCACGAACCGGCGCAGCACGGCAGAAGGATTGCTCTGGGCGGTGTGCCGAACAGCAGGAGCGGATTGAGGTACACACCGTCGAGACGCACACCCACGTGCAGCGTCCCGACCACGCTGTGCCCACCCTGCGCGACGACCCCCACGACGTCTCCCGCTGTGACGGTATCGCCGGGACTCAGGGATGAATCGAGCGGCTCGAAGGTCGACACGTATCCGGAGCCGTGGTCGATCGTGAGCAGCGGACGGTCGACGACGGTTCCCCGGAAGGCCACGATGCCGTCCGCGGGTGCTCGCACCTCCTGTTCCACGACGCCGGCGATGTCGATGCCGCGATGGCCGGCCCCATAGGCGTGAGCGGGTGCTCGGTACGGCGCTGTCACGGATCGGGGCCCGTCGATGGGCCAGCGCCAGGCGGCCTCGTTCTCCGACGAGTCCGGCTGGACGGAGGAGCCGGCCCCACCGGCGGCGATCGCAGGATTGGACCCACCGACTGCGAGAGCGACGAGGAGAGCGGCGATCAGAACGATGCCTCGGGGCGTGGTCATCCCGAGAGTCTGCGGGTCGCTGCGGCGACCGAGGTGCAGGGGCGAGTTCCCGGCCCGGAGGCGGGGGAGAAGTGCTCGACGGTGTCGTCTGTGGAGAGCAGGACCGGTGGTCGTTGTCCTGTATGCTGGACGGGCACCTCGAAATCGGGGTGACTACGCGTGCCCAGAGCGACTCCGGTCGTGGCATCCACTCCCACAGGTCCTTCCTCGGAAGGCGGGTGTGCGCCGGGCACCAGGAAGTCCGATCGAACGATCGGCGAAAACCTCAACGGCGCACCGCGCCAGAACAAGGAGACGACCATGGCTGTGGTCACCATCCGCCAGCTGCTCGACAGCGGCGTGCACTTCGGACACCAGACCCGTCGGTGGAACCCGAAGGTGAAGCGCTTCATCCTCACCGAGCGCAGCGGCATCCACATCATCGACCTGCAGCAGTCGCTCGGCTACATCGACAAGGCCTACGACTTCGTCAAGGAGACCGTCGCCCACGGCGGCACGATCCTCTTCGTCGGCACCAAGAAGCAGGCACAGGAGATCCTCGCCGAGCAGGCCACCCGCGTCGGCCAGCCGTTCGTCAACCAGCGCTGGCTCGGTGGGCTCCTCACGAACTTCCAGACGATCTCCAAGCGCCTCGCGCGTATGAAGGAGCTCGAGGAACTCGACTACGAGACCCCTGCGAACAGCGGCTTCACGAAGAAGGAGCTCCTGCTCAAGAAGCGCGAGCTCGACAAGCTGCACAAGTCGCTCGGTGGAATCCGCAACCTCACCAAGACGCCGTCGGCCATCTGGGTCGTCGACGCCAAGCGCGAGCACCTCGCGATCGATGAGGCCAAGAAGCTCGGCATCCCCGTGATCGGTATCCTCGACACGAACGCCGACCCGGACGACTTCCAGTACCCGATCCCCGGCAACGATGACGCGATCCGTTCGGTCTCGCTGCTGACGCGTATCATCGCCGACGCCGCGGCCGAGGGCCTGCAGCAGAAGCACAACCCCGAGACGGGTGACGCCGAGCCGCTCGCCGACTGGGAGCGCGAGCTCCTCGAGGCTCCGGTGCAGGAGTCCGCCGACGCCGCCGCCGTCGAGACCGCTGCCGACGAGGCCGCAGTCGTCGAGACGCCCGCTGCCGACGAGACCGCTGCCGACGCGGCCGGTGCCGAGGCTCACGACGAGGCGATCGCCGCCGCTTCCGGTGAGGAGACCGCTGAGGTCGCCGCCGCCGAGGCCGCAGACGCCAAGTAATCCCGCGACCACCACACACATCACGAAGCAAGGAGCCACCACACATGGCCAACTTCACCATCGCTGACCTCAAGGCGCTGCGTGAGCAGCTCGGTACGGGAATGGTCGACACCAAGAAGGCGCTCGAGGAGGCCGACGGAGACGTCGAGAAGGCCACCGAGATCCTGCGTCTCAAGGGTGCGAAGGGCAACGCGAAGCGCGCTGACCGCTCGACCAGCGAGGGACTCGTCGTCGCTCGCGAGCAGGCCGGTGCCGTGACGCTGATCGAGCTCGCGTGCGAGACCGACTTCGTCGCCAAGAACGACCGCTTCATCGCGTTGGCCGACAAGGTCGCCGACGCTGCCGCAGCGGTCAAGGCCGACTCGGTCGAGGCAGCCCTTGCTGCCGACGCGGCGGGTCAGTCCGTCGAGCAGCTGATCTCGGAAGAGGCTGCGATCATCGGCGAGAAGGTCGAGCTTCGTCGCGTGCGCACGATCGCCGGCGACAACGTCGAGGTCTACCTGCACCGCACGAGCAAGGACCTGCCGCCGCAGATCGGTGTCGTCGTCGCCTATTCGGGTGACGACGCGGACACCGCTCGCAGCATCGCGCAGCACATCTCGTTCGCCAACCCGTCGTACCTCTCCCGTGAGGACGTTCCGGCTGATGCCGTCGAGAAGGAGCGGGAGATCGTCACCGAGATCTCGCGCAACGAGGGAAAGCCCGAAGCGGCTCTGCCCAAGATCGTCGAAGGCCGCGTCTCCGCGTTCATCAAGCAGGTCGCCCTGCTGGAGCAGGACTACGCCAAGGACAACAAGCTCTCCGTCGCCCAGGTGGCGAAGGACGCCGGTATCACCGTGACGGACTTCGCGCGCTTCAAGGTCGGCGCTTAGCAGAGTCGAAGGGGTTCGGATCGGTGAGATCCGAACCCCTTCTTCATGCCCAGAAGGCACTATCTTGAATCGGGACGAGAGGACAACACCCATGACCGAACGCACCGGACGCCGCCGCGTCCTTCTCAAGCTGTCCGGAGAGGCATTCGGCGCCGGTCAGCTGGGTGTCAACCCGGATGTCGTCGGCCAGATCGCACGGGACATCGCCGCAGCGGTCGACCGCGTCGAGGTCGCCATCGTCGTGGGTGGGGGCAACTTCTTCCGCGGTGCCGAACTGAGCCAGCGCGGCATGGACCGCGGGCGCGCCGACTACATGGGCATGCTCGGAACCGTGATGAACGCGCTCGCGCTGCAGGACTTCCTCGAGCAGGCCGGGGCGGCGACGCGTGTGCAGTCCGCGATCTCCATGACGCAGGTCGCCGAGCCCTACATCCCTCGCCGGGCGGAGCGCCACCTCGAGAAGGGCCGTGTCGTGATCTTCGGCGCGGGTGCCGGCCTCCCGTACTTCTCGACCGACACGGTCGCCGCTCAGCGCGCACTCGAGATCGGCGCCGAGGAGGTCCTCGTCGCGAAGAACGGCGTCGACGCCATCTATACGGCAGACCCCAACAAGCACGCGGATGCCGAGCGCATCGAGCGAGTCACCTACAGCGACGCGCTGCAGCGGGGCCTGAAGGTCGTCGATTCGACCGCGTTCAGCCTGTGCATGGACAACAACATGAACATGCGCGTCTTCGGCATGGAGCCCGCGGGCAACGTGACGCGCGCCCTCCTCGGGGAGCCGATCGGTACCCTGGTCACGACCTGAGTGTGTGACGCGGCGGAGAAGGCTTCGCCCGATAGAATTTGCAGAACACCCCGACGATAGGAGTCACCGTGATCGCGGACGTCCTCGCTGAAACCACCACCCGCATGGACCGGGCGGTCGAAGCTGCCAAGGAGGACTTCTCCACGGTGCGCACCGGTCGCGCAAATCCCCAGCTCTTCCAGAAGGTCCTCGTCGACTACTACGGAACGCCGACCCCGATCGGCCAGCTGGCCTCGATGGTCAACCAGGAGGCGCGCACCCTCGTCATCACGCCGTATGACAAGTCGGCGCTCAAGGCGATCGAGCAGGCCATCCGCGACATGCCGAATCTCGGGGCGAACCCGACGAACGACGGCAATCTGGTGCGCGTGACGATGCCGGAGCTCACCGCCGACCGTCGCAAGGAGTACGTCAAGCTCGTCAAGTCGAAGGGCGAGGACGCGAAGGTCCACGTCCGCGGCATCCGCCGTAAGGCGAAGGACGACCTCGATGCGCTCAAGAGCGAGGTCGGTGAAGACGAGATCGCGCGTGGCGAGAAGGAGCTCGATGCTCTCACCCGCCAGCACGTCGACCTCATCGACGACGCGCTCAAGCGCAAAGAGGCAGAACTCCTCGAGGTGTGAGGACGGATGTCTGACACGCGAGATTCCGAGGACGGTGCGCCGCTGACCCGCCGTGAGGCGCGAGACGCGACGACGCCGGACTCGGGCATCCCGTTGGCGGACGAGGCCTTTCCCGGCTTCGACGCCTCGCTCGTCCCGCCCCGGCCCCCTCTCCCGGAAGGGCCGGCTGCGGTGATTCCCGACATGATCGACACGGCGGACCACAATGCGATCCGTGAACAGTGGCGCGCGAAGCGCGACGAGTTCGGCAGTCACGTCTCGCATGCCCGGGATCAGATCGACCAGGCCAACGAGCGGATCAAGCAGCGCACGGGTCGCGACCTCGTGCTCGCGATCCTCATCGGCCTCGCGTTCGGAGCGGCCCTTCTCGGTTCCCTCCTGTTCATCAAGGTGCTCTTCGTCCCGTTCGCCCTGGCCGCTGCCCTGCTCGGGGTCTATGAGCTCGCGCGGGCGCTCCGGGCGTCGGGGCGCCGCATCGACGTGGTCCCGCAGCTGGTCGCTGCCGCCGCGCTCGTGCTCTCCGGCTATTTCGCAGATATCTGGCTGTGCTGGATCGTGCTTTTCCTCGCCGTGGCGTTCGTCGTCGTGTGGAGGCTCATCGCGCAGATGTTCGCCCAGGACGGCCGCACCTACGGTGATGTACTCGCGGATGCCGTCATCGGCGGTTTCGTGCAGGTCTACGTTCCGTTCCTCGCAGCCGTCGCGCTGATCCTGCTCGGGCAGGAGGGCGGCCAGTGGTGGGTGCTCGGCTTCATCGCCATCGCGGTCGCGGCCGACACCGGCGCCTATGCGGCCGGCCTCGCCTTCGGGCGGCATCCGATGGCTCCGAGGATCAGCCCCAAGAAGACCTGGGAAGGGTTCGCCGGAGCGGTCGTCGCCTCGCTGACCGCGGGTGTGCTGCTCGCGATCTATCTGCTCGAACTGCCGTGGTGGGGTGGGCTCGTGTTCGGTGCCGCCATCCTGCTGTCGGCGACGCTCGGCGATCTCGGCGAGTCGATGCTCAAGCGCGATCTCGGAATCAAGGACATGAGCTCCTGGCTACCGGGACACGGCGGTCTGCTCGATCGGCTCGACAGCATCCTGCCGTCCACGGTCCCCGCCCTCTGCCTCTACCTCCTCCTCTCTCCCTGGGTGGTGCTGTCATGAACGACCAGAAGACCGAAGAGCAACAGCCCTCCCGCGCGGCCTTCGCCGTCACCACCGGGCGCGTCAAGGGCTATCACCCCGCGGCGGTCGACACCTTTCTCGCTTCGGCTCGCGCAGCGTTCGAACACGGGGGAGACCTCGGCGCGGCCGATGTGCGCACAGCCTCGTTCCCGCTCGTGAAGGGTGGCTACGTGGTGGGTGACGTCGACGCAGCCCTGAGCCGCGTCGAGGACGCTTTCGCGGCGCGAGAGCGTGACCGTGCCGTGCGATCCGAGGGCGCCGGCGTCTGGGTCGAGCAGGCACGCGACGAGGCTCAGGTGATCCTCGACCACCTCGCGCGACCGCGCCGCCATCGTTTCGCCCGCACGGGTGCGCTCACCTTCGGATACCGCGTCGACGAGGTCGACCACGTGGCGACGCGCATCGTGCGCTACCTTCGCGACGGTGACGCGTTGAGTGCGGAACAGCTGCGGTCGGCGGCTTTCCGTATGCAGCGCGGCGGTTACCGCGAGGAGCAGGTGGACGCCCTGATCGACGCGACGATCGACGTGATCCTCGCCGTCCGCTGACCTTCTCATGGCCGTCCCAGGCAGTCTTGCGTAGACTGTCGACCATCGTGAACTCCCGAAACGACATGACACCCGCACGACGTGACGCCTCGCCGGTACCGGTGGCGACGGCGAATTCCGCGCATCGTGGTACTCGTCGATGGTCGCGTCGCCGCGGAGTGGTCGCAGCGTTCGCGTCGCTCGCCGTCGTCGGTTTCGCGGCCGCGATGGTCGCACCGACCGCCGTCGCCCTCGCGGATCCGCCCGAGCAGGAGACGCCGGACAGCGCCTACTCCGTCGCACTCGAAGACACCCAGAATCTGACCGTCACGGTCGAGGGTGCCGAGATCGCTCCGGTCGAGCGCGGGTCCTTCGAGGTCTACGTGACGCCGAAGCCGACGCCCACGCCCACGCCGACGACGGCCTCCGACTCGAACTCGGGAGCGACGGCCCCCGCGGCCCCGCTCTTCTACACAGGTGGCGGAGCCCCGGCGGACTGGATGGCTGCCGCCGGCATCGCCGAAGGCGACTGGGGCTACGTCGATTACGTCGTGTCGCGCGAGAGCGGTTGGAACCCGAACGCCACCAACAGCAGTTCGGGTGCCTGCGGCCTCGTGCAGGCCCTGCCCTGCAGCAAGGTACCGGGCAACGGCTACGATCCGGTCGACAACCTGCGCTGGGCGAGCGGTTACGCGACGGGGCGTTACGGCAGCTGGGCCGGCGCCTACAACTTCTGGATCAACAACCACTGGTGGTGAGCAGGCACGATGCCCCGCTCCCGCAGGCGGCCTCCTCCGCGATCTGAGGCCGACGAGTCCTTCGAACGCCTCCTCGCGGGGTGGAAGCGCACCGAGACCCGTCGCGGTGCGGAGTGGACCGTGCAGCCCGTATCGGCGATCCAGGCTCAGAAGGCCTACGTATGCCCCGGGTGCTCCCGCACGATCGAACCGGGTACCGCCCATCTCGTGGCTTGGCGGGCCGATGGAGTGCTCGGCGATGCCGCTGACCTCGCCGCGCGCAGGCACTGGCACACACACTGTTGGAGGCAATCGTGACCATCGAGATCCGTGGACCGCTCGAACTACCCGCACAGCGTGAAGACATAGAGCTGCGTACCGCCGACGGACTCACCCTCGTCGGCGAACTCGCTCTCCCCGAAGCCGCGGAACCCGTCGCGACGCTCGTGACCCTGCATCCGCTCCCCACCGCGGGGGGATTCATGGACTCGCACATTCTGCGCAAGGCCGCGGCGCGCCTTCCTGCTCTCGCCGACCTCGCCGTTCTTCGGTTCAACACGCGGGGAACGACGTCACCCCGTGGCACGAGCGAAGGGGCGTTCGACGGCGGTGCGGCGGAGCAATTCGATGTCGCCGCGGCGGTGGACTTCGTCCGTGAGCGGGGGCTGCCACGCCCCTGGCTCCTCGGATGGTCTTTCGGCACGGAGCTCGCTCTCAAGTACGGACGCGAGCACGATATCGAGGGTGTCATCCTGCTCTCGCCGCCTCTGCACCGGGCGACCGACGAGGAGGTCGCCGCGTGGGCCCGGTTCGATCGACCGGTCGTCATCCTCGTCCCCGAGTTCGACGACTACCTCCGGCCCGAGGAGGCGCGTGAACGTTTCGCGTCGATCCCGCATGCGACGCTGATCGCCGTCGACGGCGGCAAGCACCTCTGGGTGGGGGAGTCGCAGACGCGGCGCGTGCTCACCGAGATCGTCGCAGCCGTCCACCCGACGGCACTTCCGCTGCCGACCGAGTGGCCACCCGCGCGCTGAGCGGCGTCAGAGCTCGTTCATACGGGGGATGAGTACCTGGCGGTAGATGATCAGGATGCTCGCCGCGACGGGGATCGCGATGAGCGCTCCGAGGAGCCCCAGCAGGCTGCCTCCGGCGAGGGCGGCGACTACGACCACCGCTCCCGGCACCGACACGGCGCGGCTCATGATGCGCGGAGAGATCACGTACGCCTCGATCTGCATGTAGATCAGGTAGTAGATGCCGGCCGCGATCGCGGTCGCGGGGGAACCGAGACCCGGGATCAGGCAGATGAGCACGATGAGCGTGGAGCCGGTCAGGGTTCCCACGAGCGGGATGAGCGAGAAGAAGAACGCGATGACCGCGAGCACGGCGGGGAAGGGCGCCTGGATGATCGAGAGGAAGATCGTGCTCAGCACCCCGTTTATCACGCCGAGCGAGACCTGACCCATGACGTAGTAACCCACCGAATCGGTGATCTGGTCGGCCAGATCGATGAAGCGCTCACGCTTCGATGCCGGTGCGAGCTGGTAGACGGCACGCTTGAGCGACGGAGTGGATGCCGTCAGATACACCGTGAGGATCAGGACGATGAAGGCGCCGAACAGCCCGGTGATGATCGACGTACCGACGACGATCACGCTCTCGGTGATCGTTCCCCAGTTCTCGAGCAGCCAGTCGGTCGCTCGTGTGAACGTGTCATCGATGAACGACGGTTGCAGGCCCGGGAAGACGTTACTGATCCAGTCCTTCACATCTCCGATGTAGGTGCTCTGCAAGAACAAGGTGATGCGGCGGACGAGCTGGCTGATCTGGTCGACCAGGATGGGGAGCACCATCAGAACGATTCCGGCGAAGACGCCCAGCACTCCGAGGATCGTCACGAGCACCGCGAGCCAGCGCGGGAGCTTCCGTCGTTCGAGGAAAGCGACCACCGGATCGAGACCGAGGCTGAGGAAAAGCGCGGTGCCGACGTAGAGCAGCACGGTCGAGAGGTTCTGCAGGCTTCCGATCAGGAGGATGCCGAGGCCCACTCCGAGCGTCGCCACCAGGGCGGTGCGGAAGGGATTGTGGATCTTCATCTCGACTCCTCGTGTCGGGGTGCTGCCAGGCTACCGATCGACGAGGGGCCCGCCCGCGCGACGTGCCGTCGCTCACTCTGGGAATCACCCTTGTGGGCAACACACAGGTGGTTTCGCTAGTCTGAAATGTCGAGTGTTGCGTCCCGGCCGATCGTGCGGGATGCGTGAGGAGACTATTCGTGCGTTTCGTATGGGCCGTCGTGGCCTTCGTCCTGGCCGCGGCCCTGATCGGTGCCGGCATCGCTCAGCGCACCATCTTCATGGGGCCGGATTCGGTGCAGGAGAAGGTGCAGATCGAAGAGCCTGCGCCGTTCATCCTGCTCGACGGGGATGTGCTGCGCGCCCACCCCGGCGCGCAGACGCTGCTGATCCAGGGTGACGGAGAGATCTTCTCGGCCTATGGACGCACCGCCGACATGGAGGCATGGCTCGCCGACTCCGACTACAACCAGGTGACCGTCGACGACGACGGATCCTTCCAGGTCGAGCACATCGCCGCGCCTGACGCCGAGGATGATGCGGTCGATTCGGGAGACGCCGCGACGGAAGAGCCGACCGCCGAGGACGACCCCGCCGCCGGCGGTCGTAACCCGGCCGGATCCGACCTGTGGCTGAACTCCTTCAGCGATACCGATTCGCTGTCGCTCGACAACCTCCGTCTCCCCGAGGGCGTCAGCGTGCTCGTCGCCTACGACGGGACCGAGAACGCGCCCGATGACATCGTGGCGTCCTGGCCGTTGGACACGTCCACCCCGGCCGCGGGACCGCTCATGGTGGGCGGCGGTGTGCTGCTGCTGGTGGGGCTGATCCTCTACGTGCTCGGCATCCGTCACCAGCGTCGTGGTCGTGGCCCACGCCGCAAGGGACCGGGGCCGCTCCCGGTGACCGAGCCCATCGATCTCGCTTCCCTTCCCGCGGGCGAACGCGCGGCGATCGAGAGCAGCGCGTCCCCGGCGAAGCCGCGGGCCGCTGACGATGACGTCCAGGATGCCGAGATCGTCGATGAGGCCGACGTCCCCGCAGGCGGGAAAACCGACGAGAAGACCGAGGGGAAGTCGACGATGAAGGCCGCAGATCCCGCTCGTCGCCGTCGCCGTCTTCTCGTCGTACCGATCCTCGGGCTCACCGCGGTGCTCGCGGCCGGATGCTCGTCGGATTCGTGGCCGCAACTGGGCGCTCCCGAGGCGACCCCGTCGCCCACTCCGACCGTGATTGCCCCCGAGAATCAGAAGCCTCCCGCCGTCACCGAGGCCCAGGCCGAACGCATCCTCGGCGAGATCTCGTCCACGCTGGTCGAGGCCGACACGAACCGCGATCTCGATCTCGCCAAGACACGGCTCGACGGGCCGGCGCTCACGGCCCGCACGACGGACTATGCGCTGCGCACCGCGATCGCCGATTCCCCCGTTCCCGCCGCGATCCCCACGGATGACGTGGAGGTCGTGCTCCCCGAGGCGACCGATCGGTGGCCCCGTACGACGCTCCTGCTCTCCAAGAGCGCGGACGACGAGACCGTCCCACCCGTCCTGCTCACGATGACGCAGCAGGATCCCTGGTCGAACTACAAGGTGACGAATATCGCGGAGATGTCGGCGGATGCGGTGCTCCCGGACGTCGCCGCCGCCTGGCTCGGCACCGCGCTCGTCCCGGACGACTCCGCCTTCCTCAGCATCGCTCCCGGCGAGCTCGCCGCCGCGTTCGCGGACGTCGTCGACACGGGGGAGAAGAGCGCCTCCAACGGCCTCTTCGACGAACTCTCGCAGAAGCTCGCGACCTCGATCCGCGATAGCCGGCAGACGGTGGTACAGAACCTCGTCGACAACGGAGCGGCCGAGACGTCCGAAGTCAGTTTCGACATGGCGCCGACCGATACCCCGGCCGTCTCGATGACGACCCTCGACAGCGGGGCGATCGTCGGGATCACGCTGACCGACGCCGAGACCGTCAAGCCGACCTCCGCCGACGCGGTCATCCGCTTCGGCGACAACGCGAAGGCCAACGCTCTCACCGGCGTCTCGGAGTCCGCGAAAGGCGTCGTGACGACCTATGAGTTCCAGCTCTTCTTCTCGGTTCCCGCGCAGGGATCCACCGAGCAGATCAAACTCCTGGCATCGCGTCAGGATCTCGTTTCCGTAGAGGTGATCAAGTGACCGAGTTGTCTCCTGCGGCGCTGCGTGGTGCCGTCGACCTGTCGAGCCTGCGCAACCGCCCGGCCGCCGCCGCTGCCGGCGGGCCGGCGGCGCCGGCCGCGGGCACGCCCTTCGCCGATCTCGTGATCGATGCGACCGACGAGACCTTCGGGCAGGTGCTCGAACTTTCGCGCACGGTGCCCGTCGTCGTCGACCTGTGGGCCGAGTGGTGCGGACCGTGCAAACAGCTCAGCCCCATCATCGAGAAGGTCACCCGTGAGCTGGGCGGGCGTGTGTTGTTGGCGAAGGTCGATGTCGATGCGAATCCGCAGTTGGCGCAGAGCTTCCGTGCGCAGTCGATCCCGATGGTCGTCGCGCTCATCGCCGGACAGCCCGTGCCGATGTTCAACGGCGCCGTTCCCGAGGAGCAGGTTCGCGCGGTCTTCGCGCAGCTGCTTCAGCTCGCCGCGCAGAACGGCGTGACCGGTTCGCTGGCGGTCGACGCCGCGCCGGCCGCGGAGGACGCGACTCCCGAGGAACCCGCACTGCCGCCGCTCCACGCCGAAGCCTTCGCCGCGATCGAAGCGGGCGACTACGCCGCCGCGATCGTCGCGTACGAGAAGGCGCTCGCGGAGAATCCCCGCGATGAGGACGCTATCGCGGGTCTCGGACAGGTGCGGTTGCTCGATCGCGTGCAGTCGCTCGACCTGCAGACCGCTCGTGCTGCCGCAGCAGCGGCACCGCTCGACGTCTCCGCGCAGTTCGACGTCGCCGACCTCGATCTCGCGGGCGGGCACGTCGACGATGCCTTCGGTCGACTCCTCGATCTCTTCGCGCAGTTGCCGTCGGACGAGCGCACACCCGTGCGCGAGCGTCTCGTGGAGCTCTTCGGCCTCATCGGGGCCGGCGACCCGCGCGTCGTCTCGGCGCGGAACCGACTGACCTCGCTCCTCTTCTGAACGTCGCCCGGGGAGACTTTTCCCCTAGCCGCGCGTGACGCTCGGCACGTGCGGCTCGGCCTGGTAACGGAGCCACAGCGTCGACAGCGCCGGCAGGGTGATCGTCGTGATCGCTGGACCGCCGTCCTCCGCATGGGCGACGACGACACCGAGGTTCCCCGATCCGCGACCGCCGAACGTGGTGGCATCCGTGTTGAGGATCTCCTCCCACACGCCTTCTCGGGGGAGCTCGAGGCGATAGCCGACGTGCTCGATACCCGAGAAGTTGCTGATGACGACGACGCGACCGCCGTGCGCGTCGCGACGCTCGAACGCGATCACGCTCGGATCCCAGCTCGGTGCCCCCAGACGCGAGAACGACGCGGCATCGCTGTCGCGGGCCCAGAGCGGCGCCTGCACGCGATACGTGGCGTTGAGAGAAGCGACGAAATCCTGCAGCTGGGCGTGCGACGGCTGGTCGAGGAGCCACCAGTCCAACTCGCGTGATTCCGACCACTCGCCGAGCTGCCCGAACTCCTGGCCCATGAAGAGCAGTTTCTTTCCGGGGTGGCCCCACATGTAGCCGAGGAAGGCGCGCACGTTGGCGAGCTTGTGCCAGTGATCGCCGGGCATCTTCGTCACGAGGCTGCCCTTGCCGTGGACGACCTCGTCATGGCTGATCGGCAACAGATAGTTCTCGCCGAAGGCGTAGACGAACGAGAACGTCATCTCGCCCTCGTGATGCGCGCGGTACATCGGGTCGCGGCCGATGTACTGGAGCGAGTCGTTCATCCAGCCCATGTTCCACTTGAACCCGAATCCGAGGCCGGCATGGTCGGTCGGTGCGGTCACCCCGGGGAAGCTCGTCGACTCCTCGGCGATCATCATGATTCCGGGGTGCAGGCGGTACGACGTAGCGTTGACCTCCTGCAGGAACCGGATGGCCTCGAGATTCTCGCGACCTCCGTGGATGTTCGGCTCCCACTCGCCCTCGTTGCGCGAGTAGTCGAGGTAGAGCATCGATGCGACGGCGTCGACTCGCAGGCCGTCGACGTGGAACTCATCGAACCAGTACAGTGCGTTGGCCACGAGGAACCCCCGCACCTCCGGGCGCCCGTAGTCGAAGATGAGGGTGCCCCAGTCCTGGTGCTCGCCACGACGCGGGTCCGGGTGCTCGTAGAGGGGCTGGCCGTCGAAGCGGGCCAGCGCGAAGGCATCCTTCGGGAAGTGACCGGGGACCCAGTCCATGATCACACCGATGCCCGCCTGGTGCAGACGATCGATGAGATACCGCAGGTCGTCGGGCGTGCCGAACCGGCTGGTGGGCGCGTAGTAGCCGCTCACCTGATAGCCCCAGGACCCGCCGAACGGATGCTCGGCCACCGGCATGAATTCGACGTGGGTGAACCCCGTCGCCGTCACGTGCTCGATCAACGGCTCGGCGAGGTCTCGGTACCCGAGACCGCCCCGCCAGGAGCCGATGTGCACCTCGTACACGGAGAGTGGTTGCGCGACGGCGTGCGTGGCGGCGCGCCGGGTCATCCATGCACCGTCGCCCCAGCCGTAAGACGATGCCGTGACGACCGACGCCGTGTCCGGCGGTACCTCGGCCCACTGTGCCATCGGGTCGGCTTTGAGGATCCACTCGCCGGAGCGCGTGCGGATCTGATACTTGTAGCGGGTGCCGACCTCGAGATCGGGCACGAACAGCTCCCAGACACCGCTGGCCCCCATGGAGCGCATCGCGTGGGACTCGCCGCTCCATCCGTTGTGATCGCCGACCACGCGCACGGCGGTGGCGTTGGGCGCCCACACCGCGAACGCGACCCCCGCGTCTCCGTCGATGTCGCGGGCGTGCGCCCCGAGCACGTGCCAGAGTCGTTCGTGCCGGCCCTCCGCGATCAGATGGATGTCGACGTCGCCGAGGGTGGGCGTGTGGCGATAGGGGTCGCCGGTGACGGTTTCCTCGTCGTCACCGTATGCCGTCGCGAGGCGGTAGGGGACGGGGGGACCATCGTGCTGCGCCTCCCAGATCCCCTGGGCGACGTGCGTGAGGTCGAGCCGCTGGCCGTTACCGAAGACGGCCGCGACGGACGATGCGAGCGGTCGGCGCGCACGGATCACCGTGACGGTGCGGTCGGCACCATCCTTGCGCGGGTGAGCACCGAGGACGGCGTGCGGGTCATGGTGGGTGCCCGAAGACACCGCTTGCCACTCGGCGGATGCCGTCAGGTCATCGATGGAAGTCATGGGCGGTGCCTCACCTTCAGGATGTGCACGGGCTCGGCGAAGGCGTCGAGGCGCACGTAGTTGTGATCCGACCAGGTCCAGACCGCTCCCGTGAGCAGATCCTCGACGTCGAACTGCTCGCCGAGGGGAACACCCCAGCGTGAGGTGTCGAGGTGCACCGTGGTCTCGCGGACGGAGTGCGGGTCGACGTTGGCGACGACGATCAGCGTGTCGGGGGAGTCAGTGCCGGTGAATGCCGCATCCAGGTGCTTGCTGTAGACGAGCACGTGGTCGTCGTCGCTCCAGTGCACGTCGAAGTTCCGGAGCTGGCGGAGCGCGGGATGCTGTCGGCGGATCTCGTTCAGCCGGCGCAGGAGTGGAGCAAGGGACTCGCCTCGGGCTTCGGCGCCGTCCCAGTCGCGGAACTTGTATTCGTACTTCTCGTTGTCGATGTTCTCCTCGGACCCGGGCCGGGCGACGTTCTCGAGAAGCTCGTAACCGGCGTACACGCCCCACAGCGGTGCGGCGGTCGCGGCAATGCAGGCTCGCACGCGGTAGGCCGCACGCCCGCCGAACTGCAGGTACTCGGTGAGGATGTCGTGCGTGTTCACGAAGAGGTTCGGACGCATGTAGTCGCTGGTCTCGTGCGACACCGAGGTGAGGAACTCCTCGAGCTCGGCCTTGGTGTTGCGCCACGTGAAGTAGCTGTAGCTCTGCTGGAAGCCCACGGCGGCGAGCGCGCGCATGACGGCGGGTCGGGTGAACGCCTCGGCCAGGAAGATGACGTCGGGGTCCAGAGCGTTCACGGTCGCGATGAGCCACTCCCAGAACTGCAGGGGCTTGGTGTGCGGATTGTCGACGCGGAAGATCTTCACGCCCTGCGCGACCCAGTGCTGCACGATACGGAGCATCTCGGCGTAGATGCCCGCCGGGTCGTTGTCGAAGTTCAGCGGGTAGATGTCCTGGTACTTCTTCGGCGGGTTCTCGGCGTACGCGATCGTGCCGTCGGGCAGCGTGGTGAACCATTCGGGGTGTGCAGAGACCCACGGGTGATCGGGAGACGCCTGGAAGGCGAGATCGAGCGCGACCTCGAGCCCCTCCTTCTTCGCGGCGCGGACGAACGCGCGGAAGTCGGCGGCGGTGCCGAGTTCGGGGTGGATGGCGTCGTGCCCTCCCTCGGCCGCGCCGATGGCGTACGGAGACCCCGGATCTCCCGGCTCGGTGGTCAGCGTGTTGTTGCGCCCCTTGCGATTCGTCGTGCCGATGGGATGGATCGGTACGAGGTAGAGCACATCGAAGCCCATCGCAGCGACCCCGGACAACCGCTTCGTCGCGCTGCGGAAGGTGCCGCTCTTCACCGTTCCGTCCTTCAGGCGCCTGGCGCCTTCGGAGCGGGGGAAGAACTCGTACCAGGATGCGACGCCGGCGGCGGTGCGGTCGACCACGAGCCGATGATCCGGCGTTGCGGAACGAAGGGTCGTGACGGGGCGATCGGAGAAAACGCGTGCGAGGTCGGCATCCGTCGACAGTGCAGAGGTCGTCTCGGCATCCCCCGTGGCGAGGGAGGACGCCGCTGCCGTCAGAAGCTTGCGCTCTGCCGCCGGACGATCGCGCTCCGCCAGCGCGCGCTGGAGGATCTCGGCTCCGAGCGTCGCCATCAGAGGTACGTCGACCCCGGCAGCGACCTTGAGCTCTGCGGCGTGCGCCCACGTCGCGAAGTCGTCGGAGAAAGCCTCGAATCGGTACGTCCACGATCCCTGGGCATCGAGGGCGATCTCCGCCGCCCAGGTGTCGGTGCCGTCTTGACGGGGAGCGAGCCGGTGCAGGCTCTCGGTGCCGTCCGGCGCGGTGAGCCGGAGGTGGACGCCGATGATGTCGTGACCCTCACGGAACGAGACCACACTGAACGGGACGACCTCTCCGGCGAACGCCTTGGGCGGGAACCCGCCGGGAACCGAGGGCTGCGTGTTCGTGAGGGGGAGTCTTCCGGTGGTCACCCCGTCGATGATCGGTTCATCCGCGCGGGGACGCAGCGGAATCTGGGCGGGGCTCCGAAGAGCCGAGGGAGAACTTCCGACGCGTGCAGACACATCCCGAATGTACCGCGCCGGTCAGACCTCCGATACCGGGTGGACAAGCGCGTCGCGACCCGACATCATTCGACCAGGAAAAGTCGCATCGAGGTGCCGGGGAAGGGAAGGACGTCACCGGGCGCGAACACCTCGCGGTCCTCCGACGGACGCTCGTCCGCGCTGGACCACAGCGAGACGAAGCGCGTGGCGCCCTCGAGTTCCTCCGGCAACCGCACGTCGATCGGGGACTCGGTGCCGTGCACGATCAGGAGGATGCGGTTCGCGTCCTCGGCGTCCGGCGTGGATGCCGCGACGTACTGCAGCGTCCGGTTGCCCGGATCCGCCCACTGATCACTCTCCATCGTCTCGCCGTTCTGGTCGAACCACTCCATGACCGAGGCGTTCGGAATGTGCTCACCGAGGCGCGCGTAGCGGCTCGGTCGCAGCGCAGGGTTCTGCGAGCGCAGGTGGATCAGACGCGCGACATGCGCGTGCAGGTCGAGCTGCCACGGCTCGTAGTCCCAGGACAGCCACGTGAGCGCCGAGTCCTGCGCGTACGCGTTGTTGTTGCCCCGCTGCGTGCGACCCACCTCGTCGCCCGCGGTGAGCATGGGGATTCCGGCCGAGAGCAGCAGGGTCCCGAGGAGATTGCGCATCGCCTTGCGTCGGGCGGAGAGGATCGCGGCGTCGTCCGTCGGACCCTCGACGCCGTGATTGAAGGCGCGGTTCGTGTCGGCACCGTCGCGATTGTGCTCGCCGTTCGCCTCGTTGTGCTTGACGTCGTAGGAGACGAGGTCGTGCAGGGTGAAACCGTCGTGGGCGGTGACGAAGTTGACGCTCGCGAGGGGCCCCCGCTTCTCGTCGAAGGTGTTCGAAGACCCGGCGAGACGCGTGGCGAATCCACCGATGCCGACCGGCGCCGATGCCCGCCGCGCGTAGTCGATGTCGCTCAGCCAGAAGTTGCGAACGCGGTCGCGGTAGCGGTCGTTCCACTCGTGCCATCCGGCCGGGAAATTCCCGGTCTGCCAGCCACCGAGCCCCACGTCCCAGGGTTCGGCGATCAGCTTGGTGTCGCGCAGCACGGGATCGTTCGCGATGGCGGTCAAGAGCGGATGCTCGGGGGAGTAGGTGTGGTCGACCCCGCGGGCGATGGACGTCGCGAGGTCGAAGCGGAATCCGTCGATCTGCATCTCCGCGGCCCAGTAGCGCAGGGAGTCGAGCACGAGGCGTGCACCGGCATCGGTCGACGTATTCAGGGTGTTGCCGCAGCCGGTCGTGTCGATGTACACGCCGTTCGCGTCCTGCCGGTAGTAGTTGGCGTTGTCGAGGCCACGCAGGCTGGAACGCGGCCCACCGATGCCCTCCTCGGACGTGTGGTTGTAGACGACGTCGAGGATGACTTCGAGTCCGGCTTCGTGGAGCAGGCGGACCATTCCCTTGAACTCCGCCAGGACCGCTTCCGGCCCCTTCTTGCGGGCGTCCTCCGAGGCGTAAGCGGTGTGCGGTGTGAAGAAGTTGAGGGTGTTGTAGCCCCAGTAGTTCGTCAGCCCGCGCTCGAGCAGGCGCGGTTCGGGAACGAAGGCATGGACGGGGAGGAGTTCGATCGAGGTGATGCCGAGCGTGTGGAAGTAGTCGATCATCACCGGGTGGGCGAGCCCGGCGTAGGTGCCGTGCAGGACGGGCGGCACATCGGGCTGGCGCTTGGTGAGCCCCTTGAGATGGCCCTCGTAGATGATCGTCCGGTCGAGGGGGACGCGCGGCTTGCGGGAATCGCCCCAGTCGAAGCCGTCGACGATCACCACCGAGCGCCATTCCTCGTACCCGTCGCCCTGGGCGAGGCCGCGGGAGTAGGGATCGAGGAGCAGTGTCTCCGGGTTGAACGTGTTGCCGGGGCCGTGCGGGCCGCCGACGCGGATCGCGTAGCGGGTTCCGGGCTGCAGGAGCGGCGTCGTGACCTCCCATACGCCGCCCGGGAGACGCTCGAGGAAGACCTGATCGGTCACCCAATCGAGATCGGTCGCGTCGAATACCACGAGTTCGACGGATGACGCGTTCTGCGACCAGACGCGCAGGGTGCCGACCCCGTCGTGCAGACGCACGCCGAGATCGTCGAGGGCGGTGCCGCCGGGCGCGGCGAAGTCTCGGGTCTCGGGCATGAATACACCCTAGAGTGCTGTGCTCGGGTGTCGAACCAGCAGAACCGGGATCTGCGCGCCGACGCCCGTCGGAATGAGGGAGAGTGGAGAGATGCACTATCTCGACCATGCCGCGACGACTCCGCTGCGACCGGAGGCGCGTGATGCATGGCTCGCCGCGAGCGACACGGTCGGCAATGCATCGTCGACGCACGGCGCCGGACAGGACGCCCGGCGGCTCCTCGAGGAATCGCGGGAACGGGTCGCCAGGGTGCTCGACGCCGACCCGATCGAGATCGTCTTCACCTCGGGCGGGACCGAGTCGATCAATCTCGCGCTCCAGGGGAGCTGGCGCGCCCGCGCTCAGGGTCGCGACGCGATCGTCCTGCCCGACGGCGAGCATCACGCGACGATGGACACCGTGGAGTCGCTCCAGAGCGAGGGGGCGGTCGTGCGCTCCGTCGCCCTGACCCCGTCGGCGCGCATCGATCCGGAGCGCTTCGCGGAGGTGCTCCCCGGAGCCGCCCTCGCCACCGCGCTGGTCGCGAACAACGAGGCGGGCACGGTGAACTCCGCCGCGGCGCTGGCCTCCGCGGCCGCCGAGGCCGGCGTGCCCCTGCACCTGGATGCCGTCGCCGCGCTCGGCCATCTGCCCCTGTCGTTCCGGCGACTCCGCGGTGACGCCGGAACGGGGGCCGGGCTCGTGGCGCTCAGCCTCGCCGGACACAAGATCGGTGCCCCGGTCGGCGTCGGTGCGCTGATCGTCGCGCGGACCGCGCGCATGGCTCCGCTGCTGCGGGGCGGGGCGCAGCAGCGCGGCCTCCGCGCCGGCACTCAGGACGTCCCGGGCGCCGTCGCCTTCGCCACCGCGCTCGAACTCGCCGAACGCGAGCGGCCTGCCGAAGCGATCCGACTCGCCGCGCTGCGGGACCGGCTCGTCGACGGCATCCGAGCGCGAGTGCCCGAGGCCGTCCTGCTCGGCGATCCGGTCGATCGTCTCCCGGGCAACGCGCACGTACTCTTTCCCGGGGCGGTGGGGGAGAGCCTGCTCTTCCTGCTCGACACCGCGGGCGTCGCCGCCTCGACAGGGTCGGCGTGTCAGGCGGGTGTCGCGGAGCCCTCGCATGTGGTGCGCGCGATGGGGCGGAGCGAGCAGGATGCGCGGAGCGTCCTGCGATTCAGCCTGGGGCGCACCTCCACGGACGACGACGTCTCTGCCGTCGTGGAGGTGATCGGAGACGCCTATCTCCGCGCATCCGGCTCCGGCACAGCCGCGCGCTCGTAGACTGGATCCATGCGAATCCTGGCGGCGATGAGTGGCGGAGTGGACTCCGCCGTGGCCGCGGCGCGCGCGGTCGAGGCCGGCCACGAGGTCGTGGGGGTGCATCTCGCGCTCTCGCGTGCCGGTGGCACTCTGCGCACCGGCAGCCGCGGCTGCTGCACGATCGAAGACGCGATGGACGCGCGCCGTGCCGCCGACAGACTCGGCATCCCCTTCTACGTGTGGGACTTCTCGGAGCGGTTCCGCGACGACGTGATCGACGACTTCATCTCGGAGTACCAGGCGGGTCGCACTCCCAACCCGTGCATGCGCTGCAACGAGAAGATCAAGTTCGCGGCTCTGCTGGAGCGGGCCATCGAATTGGGCTTCGATGCGGTCTGCACGGGGCACTACGCCACACTCGTCGACGGCGAGGGCGGGCTCGAGCTGCACCGCGCATCCGACAATGCGAAGGATCAGTCCTACGTGCTGGGCGTGCTCACGGCCGAGCAGCTCGCGCACACGTACTTCCCGTTGGGCACGACGCCGTCCAAGGCGCTCGTGCGTGCCGAGGCGGCGGAGCGCGGTCTGAGCGTCGCCCAGAAACCCGACAGTCATGACATCTGCTTCATCCCCGACGGCGACACGCGCGGCTGGCTGGCGGAGAAGGTCGGAACCGCGACCGGCGAGATCGTCGACCGCAGCGGCGCCGTCGTCGGGTCACACGAGGGCGCGCACGGCTACACGGTCGGACAGCGAAGAGGCCTGAAGCTCGGCGTCCCGGCCTCGGACGGCAAGCCGCGCTTCGTGCTCGAGGTCCGCCCCGTGTCGAACACCGTCGTCGTCGGTCCCAAGGAGGCACTCGCGATCCGCGAGATCTCGGGCGCGAGATTCAGCTGGGCAGGGGCAGCGCCGACGGTATCCGAGTTCGACTGCCACGTGCAGATCCGCGCCCATGCCGAGCCCGTCCAGGCTTCCGCTTCCGTGGATGCCGACGGTGTCCGGGTCGTGCCGGTCGTGCCGCTCGACGGCGTGGCCCCCGGGCAGACCGCGGTGCTCTACGTCGGTACGCGCGTGCTCGGCCAGTTCACCATCGACCGGACGGTCTCGGCGGTTCCGGTCGACGCCTGAGCGGAACATCCGAATGTCAGTGCCCGCTCGTAGACTTGCCGGGTGCCCGACATCATCTCGCTCGAAGACGCCCGTACCGAGGCCGAGGAGCTGACCACCCGCATCCTCGAGGCGAAGGACGCCTATTACGGTCGCGATAGCTCGCTGGTCGACGACGCGACCTACGACGGGTGGATGCATCGGCTCGAAGAACTCGAGCGTCTGCATCCCGAGCTGCAGGGTCAGGATTCCCCCACGCAGATGGTGGGCGCGGCCGAGACGACCGGGCTCGCGACGATCGAGCATGCCGAGCGGATGCTCAGTCTCGACAACGTGTTCTCCCTGGACGAGCTCAGAGAGTGGGCGGCGAAGACGCGCGCGTCTGCGGGTCGCGACGTCGCGTGGCTCACCGAGCTGAAGATCGACGGCCTGGCGATCAATCTCCGCTACGAGAACGGCGTCCTCACTTCCGCGGCTACGCGCGGCGACGGCCGGGTCGGCGAGATCGTGACCGAGAACGCGTTGCGGCTGCCGGAGATCCCCGAGCGTCTCGAGGGCGAAGGGCATCCCGCGATCGTCGAGGTGCGCGGCGAGGTCTTCATCCCGGTGGCCGCGTTCGAGCGATTGAACGCCGCGCAGGCGTCTTTCCGCGAACGCGCGTACGCCGATGCGCTCGCGCGCTGGGAGGCCCGCACCGGTGCGAAGCGGCCCTTCGACGAGGAGAAGGCGCGCTCGGCGGCGGCTCGTCGTTTCCCGTCGTTCGCCAACCCCCGCAACGCCGCCAGTGGAGGGCTGCGTCAGCAGATCGACAAGAAGGACGGCCTCGAGCTCGAGGCAGGACTGTTGCGCATCGAATCCCTCGCCCTCTACGTGCACGGGGTCGGCGCCTGGCAGAGTCCTCCGGTCTCGGCCCAGAGCGAGGTGTACGAGCTCCTCTCGACCTGGGGCCTTCCGACGAGCCCGCATACGAAGGTCTGCGCGAGCATCGACGAGGTCACCGACTTCGTTCAGTACTTCGGCGAGCACCGTCACGACATCGAGCACGAGCTCGACGGCATCGTGGTCAAGGTCGACGAGCTCGAGCTCCATGACGAGCTCGGGGCGACCAGCCGTGCGCCCCGGTGGGCGATCGCCTACAAGTATCCGCCCGAAGAGGTGCAGACGAAGCTGCTCGATATCGTCGTCTCGGTCGGTCGCACCGGCCGTGCCACGCCCTTCGCGGTGATGGCTCCCGCACAGGTGGCCGGTTCCGTCGTGCGGCAGGCCACTCTGCACAACAAGGACGTCGTCAAGGCGAAGGGCGTGCTGATCGGCGATACGGTCGTGCTGCGCAAGGCCGGTGACGTGATCCCCGAGGTGCTGGGACCCGTCGTCGAGCGGCGGGACGGCTCCGAGCGTGAGTTCGTCATGCCCGAGGTCTGCCCCGAGTGCGGCACCACGCTCCGGGCGATGAAGGAGGGCGACATCGACCTGCGCTGCCCGAACGCTCGCTCGTGCCCCGCGCAGGTGCGCGGTCGGGTCGAGCACATCGGATCGCGCGGTGCGCTCGATGTCGAGGCGCTCGGCGAGGTCACGGCGGCCGCGCTCACGCAGCCCACCTCGCCGGCCGTGCCTCCGCTCGTGACCGAGGCCGGGCTCTTCGACCTGTCGCTGGAACAACTGGTCCCGATCGAACTCTTCGTGCGCGACGCCGAGACGGGCCTGCCGAAGCAGGACGATGACGGCATCGTCAAGACGCGCGCACCGTTCCGCCGCAACCCGACGGCGGCGGAGAAGAAGGCCGGGGTCGAGGGGCCGCAGCCGTCCTCGCAGGCGGTGACCCTGTTGGCCGAGTTGGAGAAGGCGAAGACCAAGGAGCTCTGGCGCCTGCTCGTCTCGCTCAACATCCGTCACGTCGGACCGGTCGCCGCGCGTGCGCTGGCCCAGTGGTTCGGGTCGCTCGATGCGATCCGCGGGGCATCCCGCGAGGAGTTGGCGGCGGTCGAGGGAGTGGGCGGGATCATCGCCGACTCGCTGTTGGCGTGGTTCGACGTCGACTGGCACGTCGAGATCGTCGACCAGTGGGCGGCGGCGGGCGTGCAGTGGGCGACGCCCGGCCATCCCGGTCCCGGCGCCGCCGTCGCTGCGGGCGGAGTGCTCGAGGGCCTGACCGTCGTCGCCACGGGATCGCTCGACGGCTACACGCGCGACGGCGCCCAGGAAGCGATCATCCAGGCGGGAGGCAAGGCGGCGTCGAGCGTCTCGAAGAAGACCGACTACGTCGCTGCGGGTCCGGGGGCGGGATCGAAGCTCGGGAAGGCCGAGGAACTCGGCATCCGGATCCTCGACGCCGCGCAGTTCCACCTGCTGGTGACAGAGGGCCCGGATGCGCTCGGTGAGGCGCCGTCCGCGGAATGAAGCGCTATGGTCCGCTCATCGTCGCCGACGGCGTGCTCGTCGTGGGGGACCCGGGGCGCGGTCATCTGCGCCTCACGACCGATGCGGTCGTGCACCGGCACGGAGCGGGCGCAGGCGTGGTGTTCGCGTGGGAGCACCTGTCATCGGTGCGACTGGAGGTGCCGACGACGGGCTTTCGCTACCCCGGGCTCGCGAGCACGATCGGCTTGGGAATTCTCGCCGCGGCTGCGCAGGAGGACGTCGGCATCGGGCCGGACGACGGATCGGTGGTGCTCACCGTGCGTGGTGAGGTGCAGCGACTCGATCTCGGACGCCACCACGTCGGCGGCTACTGGCGCCCGACCGTCGTCGGCGCGCAGACGCTCCTGGATCAGCTGATCGGCCATCCGGAGCAGCGCGAGCTACTCGCGCGGCCGGAGGCGCTGGTCGACCTCGCGGCGAAGCTCGCACGGCACGGGGCCGGCTAGCTCCGCCGCACGTCGTCAGCTCTTGTGCCGCGGTTTGCGGAACGGCTTCTCCTCGCGGTCGCCACGCGGGGGGCGGCTGTCATCGTTGCGGCGCGGACGGTCGTCACGGTCCCGTCGGTCGAAACGAGCGCCGCCATCGCGTGGTCCGCCGCGTCGCGCACCCGGGCCACGATCCGGCTTGATCTCGATGAGCTGTCCCGAGATGCGCGTGCTGCTCAGCTTCTCGAGGACGGCAGGGTCGAGGTTCGCGGGGAGCTCGACGATCGAGAAATCCGGCCGGATGTTGATCGCCCCGAAGTCGTCGCGTCCGAGGCCGCCCTCGTTCGCGAGCGCACCGACGATCTGTCGAGGCTCGACACGGTGGCGACGTCCGACCTCGATGCGGTACGCGGCGTAGTCGCCGCGCCCGCGACGCTCGGTGCGGGGCTCGCGGGTCTCCCGCGCGTTGCGCTCCCGCGGCGGCCGGTTGTCGGCGGCGACGGCCTTTGCGAGGGGGTCGTCAGCCGGGTCGAGGAGCAGGGGGGTGTCTCCCTGAGCCACGATGGCGAGCGCTGCGGCGACATCGGCCTCGGGAACGTCGTGGTTGCGGACGTAGTGCGCGACCACGTCGCGGAACGACTCGATCCGTGCGGCGTCGCCCAGAGCGGCCGTGATCGCGTCGTCGAAGCGGGTCAGGCGCGTCGTGTTCACATCCTCCGTGGTCGGGAGCTGCATCTGCGTCGGCTCCTGGCGCGTCGCCTTCTCGATGTGCTTGAGCAGGTACCGCTCGCGCGGAGTGATGAAGCTGATCGCATCGCCCGTTCGCCCCGCGCGACCGGTGCGGCCGATCCGGTGCACGTACGACTCGGTGTCGGTGGGGATGTCGAAGTTGATGACGTGGCTGATGCGCTCCACGTCGAGACCGCGCGCCGCGACGTCGGTGGCGACGAGGATGTCGAGCTTGCCGGCCTTGAGCTGATTGACGCTGCGCTCGCGCTGCACCTGCGGAACGTCGCCATTGATCGCCGCGGCGGAGTAGCCGCGGGCACGCAGCTTCTCGGCGAGGGTCTCGGTCTCGTTCTTGGTGCGGACGAAGACGATCATGCCGTCGAAGTTCTCGACCTCGAGAATTCGCGTCAGCGCATCGACCTTCTGCGCGTACGAGACCACCAGGTATCGCTGGGTGATGTTCGTGCCGGTCGCGGTCTTCGACTTGATGCTGATCTCTTCGGGCTCGCGAAGGTACTTCTGGGCGAGACGGCGGATCTGCGGCGGCATCGTCGCGGAGAAGAGAGCGACCTGCTTCTCTTCGGGGGTCTGCGCGAGGATCTGCTCGACGTCCTCCGCGAAGCCCATCTTGAGCATCTCGTCGGCCTCGTCGAGGACGAGGTACTGCAGCTCGGACAGGTCGAGCGTGCCCTTGGCGAGGTGATCCATGATGCGCCCGGGGGTGCCGACCACGACGTGTACGCCGCGGCGGAGTGCGGACAACTGCACGCCGTAACCCTGACCGCCGTAGACGGGCAGCACGTGGACGCCCTTCATCTTCGAGGCGTACGACTCGAACGCCTCGCACACCTGGAGGGCGAGCTCGCGGGTCGGTGCGAGAACGAGTGCCTGCGGCGTCTTCTGCGAGACGTCGAGGCGCTCGAGGACGGGAAGCGCGAAGGCCGCGGTCTTTCCCGTTCCGGTCTGGGCCATGCCGACGACGTCGCGACCCGCGAGGAGCGTCGGGATGGTGGCCGCCTGGATCGGCGAGGGGGTCTCGTAGCCGAGGTCGCGGATGGCTTTGAGGACGGGCCCGGTGATGCCGAGCTCCTCGAATCCGGGGGTCGCGGGGGAGTCCTCGGGGGCGTCGGTCAGCACTGCATCTTCAGGGGTCACTTCCCAAGGGTAGCGCCCCGCGGGTGTTCCGCGCCTGTGAGGGCGTCCTCAGGAACCACTGGTGAGCGCGAGGAGCCGTTCCTTCACCTGTCGGCGGAGCACCTTGCCGATGAGCGACTTCGGTAGTTCGTCGACGACGAAGAGCCGGCGCGGGACCTTGTACGGCGTCAGGATGCCGCGCACGAACTCGCGGATCGCCTCGACGTCGACATCCGCACCGCCGTCGACGACGATCGCCGCGGCGACCTCTTCACCCGAGTGCGCACTCGGCAGGCCGACGACGGCGGCGTCGGATATCTGCGGATGCTGTCGCAAGGCGTTCTCGACCTCGGTGGGGGCGACGTTGAACCCGCCCGTGATGATGAGCTCCTTGATGCGGTCGACGATTCGCACGAAGCCCGCCTCATCGATCGTGACGATGTCGCCGGTGCGATACCAGTCGTCGGCGAAGGCGGCATCCGTCTCCTCCGGCTTGCCGTAGTAGCCCGAGAAGACCTGCGGGCCGCGCACGACGAGTTCGCCCGCCGACCCGGCCGGGACATCGACGGTCGGGTTCTCGGGATCGACCACCCGGCACTCGGTGCCCGGCAGCGGAAGACCGACCGTGCCGGGCACGCGGTTGTCTGCGACGGGGTTCGCCATGAGCACGGGGGAGCACTCGCTGAGACCGTAACCCTCGACGAGGAAACCGTGGGTCGCGGCTTCGAACGGCACGACGAGTTCGTGGGGCAGGGCCATGGCGCCGGAGATCGCGACTTCGATGCCCTCGAGCGAGACGCCCTTCTGGTTCGCCGCCGAGAGCAGGCGATCGGCGATCGGTGGCACGAGGGGCAGGAACGTGGCGGGGTGCTTCTTCATCGCGTCGAGCACGAGGTCCGGGTCGAACTTGGGGAAGAGCACGAGGCGGGCGCCCATCGACATCGCGAACGTCAGGCACAGTGTGAGGCCGTAGGCGTGGAACATCGGGAGCACGGCGTAGACGACGCACCCTTCGCCGCGTTGGATCGAGGGCACCCAGGCACGCGACTGCGCGGCATTGGCGAGGAGATTGCGATGCGTGAGAGCGGCGCCCTTGGGGGTGCCGGTCGTTCCGGACGTGTACTGGATGATCGCGAGGTCATCGGTCGACGGGCGCGGGTGCGATTCCGGGATCGGGTCGTGGGAGACCAGCGACTCCCACGCCACCGTTCCGCGCACGCGTGTCGTGAGAGCCGCACGCGACTCCCGAGCCTTCGCGACCGGCAGGCGCAGCGCGACGCGGGTGAGGAACGGCATCGCCGTGGTCACGTCGACCGACACGAGGGTCGACACCGCGAGATCGGACGGGAACTCCTGCACGGTCGAGACGACCTTGTTCCAGACGATCGCATGCTTCGCGCCGTGGTCCTCGAACTGCTTTCGCAACTCGCGGGGGGTGTAGAGCGGGTTGTGTTCGACGACGACCGCCCCGAGACGCAGGACGGCGTAGAACGCGACGATGTGCTGCGGGCAGTTCGGCAGCACGATCGCGACCGGGTCTCCCGCCCGCACGCCGAGATCGCGGAGGCCGCCGGCGACACGGTCGATCGCGTCCTGCAACGCCGCGTACGTGGTCTCGCGGCCGAAGAACTGCAGAGCCGGCGCATCGGGATAGTCCCGCACCGACTCGGCGACGATATCGATCAGGGATCCCGTGACGGGAGCGAGGTCTTCCGGGACGCCGTCTGCATAGCTGGCGACCCACGGGCGAGGAGGCTGGAACGTACTCACGCGCCCCAGCATAGGCGGAGGCATCGAACCCACTGAGGCGGCTGTGGGGGGAGCCGCTGACTAGACTTGCAGGCGTGTCTGAAATCACCCCCGAACTCGTGCGCCATCTCGGTGTGCTCGCACGCATCCAGCTGAACGACGACGAGGTGTCGCGGCTCACGGGCCAGCTCGACGCGATCGTCGACAACATCGCGAAGGTGTCGGAGGTCGCGACCGCCGACGTCATCGCGACGAGCCATCCGATCCCGTTGAGCAACGTCTTCCGTCCCGATGTCGTCGGGCAGACGTTGACGCATGAACAGGTGCTGCAGAACGCTCCGGATGCCGCCGACGGCCGCTTCCGCGTCACCGCGATCCTGGGAGAAGAGCAGTGAGCGACATCATCCGTCTGGACGCCTCCGACCTCGCGGCGAAGCTCGCCGCCGGGGAGGTGTCGAGCGTCGAGGCCACGCAGGCGCACCTCGATCGCATCGCCGCCGTCGACGGCGACGTCCACGCTTTCCTGCACGTGAACGCGGGGGCGCTCGAGGCCGCTGCGGCGATCGACGCGCGCCGCGCCGCGGGGGAGGAGCTGGGGCCGCTCGCCGGTGTGCCGCTCGCGATCAAGGACGTGCTGGTCACGACCGATCAGCCCACCACCAGCGGCTCGCGCATCCTCGAGGGATACCGTTCACCGTACGACGCGACGGTCGTCGCGCGCTCGCGCGCCGCGGGCCTCGTGCCGCTCGGCAAGACCAACATGGACGAGTTCGCGATGGGCTCGTCGACGGAGCACTCGGCCTACGGCCCCACCCACAACCCCTGGGATCTGGATCGCATCCCGGGCGGCTCCGGCGGCGGATCGGCCGCGGCCGTCGCCGCCTTCGAGGCCCCGATCGCCCTCGGCTCGGACACCGGCGGTTCGATCCGTCAGCCCGCGCACGTGACGGGCACCGTCGGCGTGAAGCCGACCTACGGCGGGGTCAGTCGTTACGGGGCGATCGCCCTGGCATCGAGCCTCGACCAGGTCGGTCCCGTCTCGCGCACCGTCCTCGACTCCGGCCTCCTGCACGACGTCATCGCCGGCCACGACCCGAAGGACTCGACGTCGCTGCGAGAGGCCTGGCCCTCGTTCGCCGAGGCCGCCCGTGAGGGCGCGCGTGGCGACGTGCTCAAGGGACTGAAGGTCGGTGTGATCCGCGAACTGCCCGACAGCGGCTTCCAGCCCGGTGTCGCCGCCTCCTTCCGCGCCTCGCTCGCTCTCATGGAGGCGCAGGGAGCTGAGATCGTCGAGATCGGCGCCCCCCACTTCGAGTACGGTGTCGCGGCGTACTACCTGATCCTTCCCGCGGAGGCATCGAGCAACCTCGCGAAGTTCGACTCGGTGCGCTTCGGCCTGCGCGTCACGCCGGATGGCAGCCCGACGGTCGAGGACGTCATGTCCGCGACGCGCGACGCCGGTTTCGGCGACGAAGTCAAGCGCCGCATCATCCTCGGCACCTACGCGCTGTCGGCGGGATACTACGACGCGTACTACGGCAGCGCCCAGAAGGTGCGCACGCTCATCCAGCAGGACTTCGCCGCCGCCTTCGCGGAGGTCGACGTGATCGCGACGCCGTCGGCGCCGACGACCGCGTTCAAACTCGGCGAGAAGATCGACGACCCGCTGCAGATGTATCTCAACGACATCACGACGATTCCCGTGAACCTCGCGGGTGTGCCGGGGATCTCGATCCCGAGCGGCCTGGCGGACGACGACGGTCTGCCCGTCGGCATCCAGTTCATCGCGCCGGCCCGCGAGGATGCCCGCCTCTACCGCGTGGGAGCCGCGCTCGAGACGCTCCTCGTCGACTCGTGGGGCGCCCCGCTGCTCACCCGCGCACCCCAGCTCGCAGGAGGGAACCGCTGATGGCCGCCGCCAAGCTCATGGACTTCGACAAGGCCCTCGAACTGTTCGAGCCCGTGCTCGGATTCGAGGTGCATGTCGAGCTCAACACGAACACGAAGATGTTCTCGGACGCGCCGAACCCGGCGAACGAGGCGTATCACGCCGCGGAGCCGAACACGCTGATTGCACCGGTCGACCTCGGTCTCCCCGGTTCGCTGCCGGTCGTGAACGAGACGGCGATCCGGTCGTCGATCAGCCTCGGGCTCGCCCTGGGCTGCTCGATCGCGGAGTCGAGCCGTTTCGCGCGCAAGAACTACTTCTACCCCGACCTCGGCAAGAACTATCAGATCTCGCAGTACGACGAGCCGATCGCGTACGAGGGGGCGGTCGAGGTCGAGCTCGAGGACGGCACGCTCATCACGATCCCCATCGAGCGCGCGCACATGGAGGAGGATGCCGGCAAGCTGACCCATATGGGCGGCGCGACCGGTCGTATCCAGGGCGCGGAGTACTCGCTGGTCGATTACAACCGGGCGGGCGTGCCGCTGGTCGAGATCGTGACCAAGGTCATCACCGGCACGGAGCATCGAGCCCCGGAGGTCGCCAAGGCCTACGTCGCTGCGATCCGTGACATCGTGCGCGGACTGGGCATCTCGGAGGCTCGTCTCGAGCGGGGCAACCTGCGCTGCGACGCGAACGTGTCGCTGCGACGCCGGGGCGAGGAGAAGCTCGGCACCCGCACGGAGACCAAGAACGTCAACTCCATGCGCTCGGTCGAGCGGGCGGTGCGGTACGAGATCCAGCGCCAGGCGCAGATCCTCGCCGAGGGCGGCTCCATCACGCAGGAGACTCGCCACTGGCACGAGGACACCGGAACCACGTCTCCGGGTCGTCCGAAGTCTGACGCCGATGACTACCGCTACTTCCCGGAGCCGGATCTCCTGCCGGTCGAGCCGGCCGCTGCGCTGATCGAGGAGCTGCGGGCGGCGCTGCCGGAGCAGCCCGTCGCGCGGCGTCGTCGTCTGATGACCGAGTGGGGCTTCACCGATCTCGAGTTCCAGGACGTGCGCAACGGCGGCATCCTCGACGAGGTCGAGGCGACGATCGCGGCCGGAGCCGCGCCCGCGGCAGCTCGTAAGTGGTGGACCGGCGAGATCGCCCGTCTCGCCAATGCCCAGGAGAAGGATGCCGCTGCGCTGGTCAGTCCGCAGAACGTCGCGGCTCTGCAGAAGCTGGTGGATGCGGGAACGCTCACCGACAAGCTCGCCCGTCAGGTGCTCGAGGGCGTCATCGCCGGAGAGGGAACGCCGCAAGAGGTCGTCGACGCGCGTGGCCTCGCGGTCGTCTCGGACGACGGCGCGCTGATCGCGGCGATCGACGACGCGTTCGCCGCGCAGCCGGACGTACTGGCGAAGATCAAGGACGGCAAGGTGCAGGCCGCCGGTGCCGTGATCGGTGCGGTCATGAAGGCGATGAAGGGTCAGGCGGACGCCGCACGCGTGCGCGAACTGATCCTCGAGCGCGCCGCGCAGTAGAGCGCGTTCTCCCTCGGGCCCGGTGTCGGTGGTCCGAGGGAGAATGTTCTCATGGGGCACGGAGACGGCAGAGGGCGGATGGTGTCGTCGGCGGGAGCCGACGACACGGGAACGCGCATCCTGCACGTCGACATGGACGCCTTCTACGCGGCTGTCGAGATCCTCGATGATCCGCGCCTTCGCGGACTCCCGATCATCATCGGCGCACCCGACGGCCGATCGGTCGTGTCCAGCGCGTCGTACGAGGCGCGTCGCTACGGGGTGCGCTCGGCGATGCCGGTCTCCCAGGCGATCAGGCTCTGCCCCTCGGCGCGGATCGTGATGCCGCACTTCCACCGGTATCAAGAGGTCTCCCGACAGGTGATGGCGATCTTCGAGTCGTTCACGCCGCTGGTCGAGCCGCTGTCCGTCGACGAGGCGTTCCTCGATGTGCAGGGGGTGCGCCGGCTGTGGGGAAGCCCGGGGGTGATCGCCCGGCTCGTGCGCGAGCGCGTGGCCGATGAGGTCGGCATCACATGTAGTGTCGGCGTGGCGGCGACCAAACACGTCGCGAAGATGGCGTCGACCATCGCGAAGCCCGACGGCATGCTCGTCGTCCCGGCGGCACGCACGCTCGAGTTCCTCTCGCCGCGGCCCGTCCGCGCGATGTGGGGGGTCGGCCCGAAGGCGGCCGAGGCGCTCGAAGCACGTGGCATCCGGACCATCGGCGATATCCGGGAGTCCTCACCGGAGATGCTCGACCGCGCCGTCGGTTCGGCGTTGAGCGCGCGTCTGGCGCAGCTCGCGCGTGGAGAAGACGCCCGAGTCATCGATACCGAGCGTGTGGAGAAGAGCATCGGGCACGAGGAGACGTTCGAGCACGACATCCTCGATCGTCCGTTCCTGCGTGCGGAACTGCTGCGACTCGCGGACCGCGTCGCCGCTCGCCTCCGCCGTGCGCAGTGGGAGGCGGCGACGGTCTCGATCAAGATCCGCTTCGACGACTTCCGCACCGTGAACCGCTCTCAGACGCTGTCGGAACCCACCGCGGTCGGACAGCGCATCGGCGAGGCGGCGCAGGCGCTGTTCGAGCAGATCGACCGTCGTGACCCGATCCGGCTCGTCGGAGTGCGTGCCGAGAAGCTGCAGCCGGCGGGCGGCGGCGGAATGGGGCTGTGGGACGACGACGAGGACTGGAGACGGGTCGAAGGAGCGGTCGACGATGCCGTGGCTCGCTTCGGGAATGCGACCATCACGCGTGCGCGACACATCGGGCGCGGCGAGGGTCGCGGTGCCGCACAGCATCCGCGGGCGCACGGCGTGGATTGACGCTCCGCAATCCGTCGCGGTCGACTAGCGTGGTCACATGCCGAACATTGCACTGGAACTCGGAAAGCAGACCGCGTCCTTCGGGGTCAAGAGCGCATACGGAGAGCCGCAGGACGTCGACGGCGTCAGCATCACTCCCGTCGCCTTCACCTACTCGGGATTCGGTGGGGGCAGCGGCGACGGTGCGGAAGGCGGTGGCGGCGGCGGGGTCTCCGTTCCCGTCGGGGTCTACGTGCGTCGCGAAGAGGGGCTTCGTTTCGAACCGAACATCGTGACGCTGCTTGTCGTGGCGGTGCCGTTCGTCTGGGTCGCCGGTCGCGCTCTCTCACGCATCATCCGTGCCCTCAAGAAGTGACGATCCGGTCGCTGCGGCACTCGCCCGCGCGACGGAACTGATCTGCGACGACCTCCGGGCGCTGGCCGCGTCGAATCCCGTCATCCTCATCGATGGCTGCAGCGGGGCGGGGAAGTCCACTCTCGCGGCGCAGGTCGCGGAACGCTGGCCGCTCGTCGGTCGTGTCCAGATCATCGCTCTGGATTCGCTCTATCCAGGGTGGGACGGCCTCGACGGGGGAGTCGAGCGGGCGCTGGAGGGAATCCTGCGGCCACACGGGCGGGGCAAGCTCGGCGCATGGCAGCGTTGGGACTGGGAGCGGGCTACCGAGGCGGAGACTCACGCCGTCGATCCCGCACTCGGAGTGATCGTCGAGGGCAGCGGACTGTTGACACCGGCCACGGCAGCTCTCGGCGACGTGCGGGTGTGGCTCGAGGCTCCTGAGGCTGTGCGCAAGGGCAGGGCGCTGATGCGCGACGGCGAGACCTACCGTCCGCACTGGGAGCGCTGGGCGGCGCAGGAACGCACGCACATCGCTCGTGACCGCCCTCGGTCGTTGGCGACGCGGATCATCGAGATCCCGTGACCCGTGGGCGCGTCAGTCGCCCATCTCCGCATCGATGAGGAGTTCGAGGCGGTACCCGATCCAGTCGTAGATCCCGAAGCGCGGATCCTCGGGGTCATGGTCGTCGTCCTCGATGATGCCGAGGCGGGTGGCGAGGACCAGGCGGATCGCGTTCAGAGTGCGCAACCACGCATCGACCTCGCCACGCCGGATCTCGAGGGTGTGCGCGCGGAGCGTGTCGTCGTCGGTCATCGACGCGCGGTGGCGGCGGAACGGGGCGAGAGCGCGGCGGACCACGTCGGCATCTGCGAGGCGACGCTCGAGCAGATCGTCGCGCGTGGCCTCGGCGAACTCGCGTGACGCGTGCTCATCGTCGGGATAGGGGTTCGGCGCCAGACGGTCGAGGGCATCGTCGTTCGCGTCTGCGGACGAGAGCAACGTCGTGTACTCGTCGACGACCTCGTCCAGTCGCACGCCCTCGAGGGTGACGAGGGTGATCTCGACGGCAGCGGGGCTCACTGCGGGGCCTTCCGAACGGTCGCCCAGAGCCCGTACTCGTGCATGGCCTGAGCATGGACCTCCATGGTCTCGCGGGGTCCGGTGGCGACGATCGCGTGCCCGTCGTGGTGCACGGCGAGCATCAACGCCGTCGCGCGATCGACCGAGTACCCGAAGTACGTGCGGAACACCCGCACGACGTAGCTCATGAGGTTGACCGGATCGTTCCAGACGACGACCTGCCAGGGCTCGAGCGGCGCGGCGCGGAGATCGATATCCTCCACGACGTCCGGGATCACCGCAGGCGTGCTCATGCCCAGCCCAGATCGTGGAGCTGGGCGTCATCGAGGCCGTAGAAATGCGCGATCTCGTGCACGAGCGTGGTGTGGATCTCGTCTCGGAGTTCGTCCTCGTTCTCGCACACGGCGAGGTGGGGCTCGCGATAGACGACGATCCGGTCGGGCAGCTCGCCCATCCCGTATTGGGTGCGCTCCGTCAGGGCGAGCCCGTCGTACAGACCGAGGAGGTCGAGGCTGCCGTCCTCCGGGCGGTCCTCGACGACGAACACGACGTTGTCGAGCCCGTCGACCATGTCGTCGGGCAGCCGATCGAGCTCGTCGACGACGAGGGTCTCGAAGGCCGTGGCATCCATTTCCATCGTCTCCAGCCTAGGGGCCGGGCAGGGTCAATGCAGGAAGACGAGGAGCCCGGCTACCGCGATGAAGAGGATGCCGAAGACGGTGTTGAGGGTGCGCTGGCCCTTCGCGGTACGCGTGAAGCGACGGAACGGGCGGGCTGCTGCGGCGAAGAACCCCCACATCACGAGGACATCGACGACGATGACGGTGGCCAGGAGTGTCAGGTACTGCGGCGGTTGAGGTTCGTCGAGGCGGATGAACTGCGGGATGAAGGCGAGGAAGAACACGATCGCCTTGGGGTTGAGCAGATTGACCCAGAAACCCCGACGGATCATGGACCAGTGGCCCTCGTGCGCATCGACCAGGTCGAGTGCGGCATCGTCGGCGGGAACGGTGGGCTTCGCCAGGATCAGGCGCAGGCCGAGGAACACGAGATAGGCGGCTCCCGCGTAGCGGATGCCGTTGAACAGCAGTTCGGAGCGCGAGACCAACAACCCGACCCCGGCGGCCACCACGACGACGTGCACCACGAGGGCGAGCTGCTGCCCGATGATGCCCCAGATCGAACGACGCCAGCCCTGGGAGAGGGCGTTCGACATCGTGTTGATGGCGCCGGCGCCCGGGGTGAAGCTGATCACCACGGATGCCGTCAGAAGCGAGAACCAGACCGCGAGTGACACCTCGTCAGTCTAGGGGCGCGACTCGCACCGACAGCCCGCACAGCGAAAGGCCCGAGTCCGGGGACTCGGGCCTTTCGTATGGGGTGAGTAACGGGACTCGAACCCGCGACATCCGGCACCACAAGCCAGCGCTCTACCAGCTGAGCTATACCCACCATGTGCCTACCGGAGCAGGCAACCAGACGAGTCTATTACATGTTTGGGGTGAACTCCGACACGGTGCGCTGAGCGATGCTCTTCGCGTCATCGCTCGAGGGCCCGGGCTCGTCGACGAACACCGCCTCCCGGTAGTAACGGAGCTCGCGGATGGATTCGAGGATGTCGGCGAGCGCGCGGTGCCCGCCGTCTTTGGACGGGGCCTGGAAGAACACTCGCGGATACCACCGGCGCGAGAGCTCCTTGATGCTGGACACGTCGACGTTGCGGTAGTGCAACCACTGGTCGATCTGCGGCATGTATTTCGCGAGGAACATGCGATCGGTACCGATCGTGTTGCCGGCCAGGGGGGCCTTGCGCTCGACCGGGACGAATCGGCGGATGTACGCGAGGGTCTGCGCCTCAGCCTCTTCGAGCGTCACGCCGAGGGGGATCTCTTCGATCAGGCCGGACTTCTCGTGCATCTTGGTGACGAAGTCGTTCATGTTCTCGAGCGAGGCGGCGCTCGGGCGGATCACGATCTGGAATCCGGGATCGACGGGTTGGAGTTCGAAGTCCGTGATGACGACGGCGATCTCGACGAGTTCATCGATCGAGAGATCGAGCCCCGTCATCTCACAGTCGATCCATACGAGACGATCGTTCTCCGACGCAGATACCATGCCGTCATCCTATCGACGGCTCCGACATCGGGGCGCGGGCACGGTACGGTAGTGCTATTCGCCTCCGTAGCTCAGCGGAAGAGCAGCGGCCTTCTAATCCGCCGGTCGCAGGTTCGAATCCTGCCGGGGGCACGACTGCGTCATCGGTTCACGAGTAACGCAGCGCGGACACCGCGTCGTCGACCCGCCAGAACTCGCCGATCAGTCGGAACACGCCGGTCTCGAGGTGGAGACGCTCGGCGCGATAACGCAGACCGAGCGGATCGGTGGCGACGCGAAGGTGGCCGAGGACTCGACCCGACGCGTTGTCCTGCACCCGCCACAACTGATCGGCGGCGCGGGTCAGGTGTTCACGCGTCGAGGCGATGCGAGGCGTCGTCCAGGGCTGTGCGGCGGTGGGGGCGATCAGTGTGTGGTTCATGAGTTCTCCTCTCGCCTCGAACATATGACCGACCACCGACATTCGGATCGACGCTCCGGGGGACTCTTCCTGCACCCTGACCGGGGATTCCCGTCTGTCCACCAACCGCGTGATCCACTGCCCGCCGTCTCCTTCGCCTGGCGCAGTCTGGAGCGATCCGAGCGGAAGACTCGGGAGCGAAGGAGAACGAGATGATGGATACAGTGACGATCGTCGGCAAGGTGGCGACCGATCCCAACCAGGCGCAGACGGGCGGAGGCGTCGCCGTGACGAACTTCCGTCTCGCGAGCACCCATCGCCGATTCGACCAGTCGGCGCAGGCCTGGGTCGATTCCGGCACGAACTGGTACTCCGTCGCCGCGTACCGGCAGCTCGGCGAGCACGCAAAAGCCTCGCTGCGTTGTGGAGACAGCGTGATCGTCACCGGACGTCTGCGCATCCGCAACTGGGAGAGCAACGGCAAGAGCGGCACGAGCGTCGACATCGACGCCGACGCGATCGGGCACGACCTCCGCTGGGGGACGGCGGCCTACCTCCGTTCGAGCCGCACGACGCCTGTCAGCGAGGTGCGGGGCGCGGCGAACGATACGCACGACGGCGTTCCCGACGACGAGGAATCCGCACCGCTCGCCCTTGATACGGCGTGGGCCGAGACGGACGCCTCACCGGCCCGGGAAGAAGCGACGGCGACGGCGTTCCGCTGAGCCCGCGGAGGCCGCGACTCCCGCCGTGTCGTGTGACGGCGATCGTCGGCACGTCCCCGTAGACTCGGGGCGTGCTTCGACGATCGGTCCTCCCCGTCATACGCGCGGTCGTCGGTGCTTCCGTCGCTGCGGCCGCCGTTCTCGTGCTCGCGGGCTGCGTGGGTGGGGGCGATCCCGCGCCCACGTCGCCGTCTCCGTCGCCCTCGGCGACCGACGCACCCGCCGAGGTGGTCTTCGTGCCCGACGGCTCCGCCGATGACAACCTCCCGATCTTCACGCAGACCGCGCAGGGTGTGTGGGACTCGGAGCAGCGCGGCGAGGGGCGGGCGTACGTCGACGCGTTGGTGGGCGTCGGCTTCGACAAAGCAGCGATGCAGGTCACCAACGACCAGTCGACCGTGGGGAATGCGGCCGAGAGCCTGCAGTTCTCGGTCCGCTGGGGTGAGACCGAGTGCCTCATCGGCCAGGTCGGTCCGTCTACGGGCCAGCTGGTGACGCAGGTGATGCCGCAACTCGCCGAGGGGCGATGCCTCATCGGCACCACGCGCGCGATCGACTGGTGACCCGCACTCCAGCCGGTAGGCTGGAGTGTCGATCAGACGCCGACAGAAGGAGCGATTTCCGGTGGCAGAGTACATCTACTCGATGGTCCGTGCGCGCAAGGCGGTGGGCGAGAAGCTCATCCTCGATGACGTCACGATGGCCTTCCTTCCCGGAGCGAAGATCGGCATGGTCGGCCCGAACGGTGCCGGCAAGTCGACGATCCTCAAGATCATGGCCGGCCTCGACACGCCCTCCAACGGCGAGGCGAAGCTGTCGCCGGGGTTCAGCGTCGGCATCCTCATGCAGGAGCCGGAGCTCGACGAATCCAAGACGGTGATCGAGAACATCCAGGACGGCATCGCCATCAAGGCGAAGGTCGACCGTTTCAACGAGATCTCTGCGCTGATGGCCGATCCCGACGCCGACTTCGATGCGCTGCTCGCCGAGATGGGAACGCTGCAGGAGGAGATCGACGCAGCGGACGGATGGGATCTCGACTCCCAGCTCGACCAGGCGATGGACGCGCTCCGCACCCCGCCGGCCGACGCCGCGATCGCTCCTCTCTCCGGCGGTGAGAAGCGCCGTGTGGCTCTCGCCAAGCTGCTGCTTCAGAAGCCGGATCTGCTTCTGCTCGACGAGCCCACGAACCACCTCGACGCCGAGAGCGTGCTCTGGCTCGAGCAGCACCTCCAGGCGTACAAGGGTGCCGTGATCGCGATCACCCACGACCGGTACTTCCTCGACCACGTGGCCGAGTGGATCGCCGAGGTCGACCGTGGGCGCCTGATCGGCTACGAGGGCAACTACTCGACCTACCTCGAGAAGAAGGGCGAGCGCCTCGAGATCCAGGGCAAGAAGGACGCCAAGCTCGCGAAGCGCCTCAAGGAGGAACTCGAGTGGGTCCGCTCCAGCGCGAAGGGGCGCCAGACCAAGTCGAAGGCGCGTCTCGCCCGCTACGAGGAGATGGCATCCGAGGCGGAGCGCACCCGCAAGCTCGACTTCGAGGAGATCACGATCCCCGCCGGTCCTCGACTCGGCAACATCGTCATCGACGCGAAGAACCTGCAGAAGGGCTTCGACGGTCGTTCCCTCATCGACGGGCTGAGCTTCAACCTCCCGCCCAACGGCATCGTCGGCGTGATCGGCCCGAACGGAGTCGGAAAGACCACGCTCTTCAAGACGATCGTGGGCCTGGAGCCGCTCGACGGCGGCACCCTGAAGATCGGTGAGACGGTCAAGATCAGCTATGTCGACCAGTCCCGGGCGAACATCGACCCCGACAAGACGCTGTGGGAGGTCGTCTCCGATGGACTCGACTTCATCACGGTCGGCAAGACCGAGATCCCGTCGCGCGCCTACGTGTCGAAGTTCGGGTTCAAGGGTCCGGACCAGCAGAAGAAGGCCGGCGTGCTCTCCGGCGGTGAGCGCAACCGACTGAACCTCGCTCTCACGCTCAAAGAGGGCGGCAACCTGCTGCTCCTCGACGAGCCCACCAACGACCTCGACGTCGAGACGCTGAGCTCGCTCGAGAACGCTCTGCTCGAGTTCCCGGGTTGCGCCGTGGTCATCACGCACGACCGGTGGTTCCTCGACCGCATCGCCACGCACATCCTGGCGTACGAAGGAACCGACGAGAAGCCCGACCAGTGGTACTGGTTCGAGGGCAACTTCGAAGCCTACGAGGAGAACAAGATCGACCGCCTCGGGCCGGACGCGGCGAAGCCGCATCGGTCGACGCACCGCAAGCTCACGCGCGACTGAGCACCGATGTCCGAGTCGAGCACAGCGGCAGGTCCCCGTCTGCACATCCCCATCCACCTGCGGTGGGGAGATCTGGACGCGTTCAATCACGTCAACAACACTTCCATGCTCAAGCTTCTCGAAGAGGCACGCGTGCGGGCGTTCTGGCGTGCGGGACCGGGGGAGGAAGCTCCCTCGACCGCTGTGCTCGATTCCGGGATAGACGAGGGCGTGCTCACGCTCATCGCGCGTCAGGAGATCGAGTACCTCGCCCCCGTGCCGTACCAGCGGCGACCGCTCGAGGTGCAGATGTGGTTCGGCAAACTCGGCGGATCGAGCGTCGAGGTCTGCTACGAGGTGCACAACGACCCCGCATCCGAGCCGCGCACGATCTATGCCCGCTCGACCGCGGTCATCGTGCTCGTCGACGCTCGCACCGGGCGGCCGACGCGCCTCACCGGAGAGATGCGCGAGGCGTGGGAGCCCTATGTCGGTGCGTCGATCGAATACGCGCACCGCTGAGCCGATCGCGCACTCGATCGGGGTTCAGGCGCCCTCGGGTACGCGGATCATGATCTCCTGCGCGACGCTCGCGACCAGAGCGCCGTCACGGGTGTAGATGCGTCCCGTCGCCAGTCCGCGACCCCCGCGGGCGTTCGGCGACTCCTGCACGTAGAGCAACCACTCGTCGACGCGCGCCGGACGATGCCACCACATCGCGTGGTCGAGGCTCGCCACCTTCAGCCCGGGAAGCGCCCAGTAGACACCGTGCGCCCGCAGGATCGACTCCTGAATCGTCATGTCGCTCAAGTACGCGAGAGCCGCGCGGTGCAGGCGTGGATCGTCGGGGAGCGGGGCGCGCATCCGCATCCATACCGCTTGACGCGGTGCCCGTTCGTCACTGCTCGGCAGGTAGAGCGGGTGCCCGACATGACGAATGTCAGCAGCACGGTCGGTCAGCATCCGCACCGTCCCGCCGGGCAGCCCTTCGACGGTCGCCTCATCCGGGGCGAGCGTCTCAGGATCGGGGATGCCCTCGGGCAGCGGCTCGGCATGCTCGACGCCGGGATCCTCGTCCTGGAACGAGGCGATCATCGAGAAGATCGGCACCCCGTTCTGATAGGCCTGCGACCGACGGGTCGAGAACGACCGCCCGTCGTGAATACGATCGACCGCGATCGTGATCCCCTGAGCGGAATCGCCTGGGCGCAGAAAGTAACCGTGCATCGAGTGCACCGGCCGATCTTCGGGGAGCGTGCGTTCGGCGGCGATGAGACTCTGGGCGAGCACCTGCCCACCGTAGATACGACCGGTGGGCATAGGGTGCGACGCACCCGTGAAGATGTCCTCAGTGGTGCGCGCCTGCGTCGAATCGAGATCGAGCACCTCGAGAAGCTGCTCGACGGTGCGGACGGCATGGCTCTCCGCGCTCATATCTCCCTCTCCGCGGCCCGATCGCCGCTCCGTTGATAGTTTAGAACCCGTGCCTCACGACCTCCTGCTCGCCGACCGCGAGACCGCGAAAGACGTCCTCACCTTCCTGGGACGGGCGGCGCGGATCACCGACGAGGGGGTGCGTCTGCAAGCGGCGAGCGGAATCCTCGCGCTGACCACCGCGGCGCTCGCTCCCCAGGGGCTGTTCGACCAGACGCCTACCGTGCTGGCGATGCGCATCGTCCACGCCGACCCCGAACTCCAGTGCGACATCGTGGTCGACCGGCTCACGGCCGGCGACGAAGACGCGCGACTCACGCTCCCCGAGACCGGGCTGTCTCCGGCGTGGGCCGGTGTCGCGCCCCCGCGCGGCGGATGGGAGCAGATCGCCGAGCTTCCGGCATCCGTCATCGCGAATCGTGCCCAGTGGGGGATCTCCGCCGTCGCGCGCGGTGCGACTCCCGGTGCCGGAGAGGAGGCCGTACGCGCGCTGCGCGCCGCCATCTGGGGCGAACCGGACGAGGACCTGGCGGGCCTTCCGCGCGGGATCGCCTTCGCTGCCGATGCACTGGGCTTCATCTCCGGCGAGGAACAGGTGCCGGTGACCCGCTCGGGGAGATGGTCACGCCTCGCATTCCGCCGCGGTCATGTACTCGCACGCGGCCCCGTCGCGAGCGGGCTCACGGCCGTCCGAGGCACGGGACTCCAGGGCTCCAACTAGCCTCCGGCTGCCCGCTCATCGCCCGCAGCGCGTCCTGCCTGCCGTCCGGAGAACAGGCAGCCGCCCAGGAACGTCCCTTCGAGAGCGCGATAGCCGTGCACGCCGCCGCCGCCGAAGCCGCTCGCCTCGCCTGCCGCGTAGAGACCGGGGATGGGGGAGCCCCGGCCATCGAGCGCCCGTCCATCGAGGTCGGTCTGGATGCCTCCGAGCGACTTGCGGGTCAGAACATGCAGCTTCACGGCGACCATGGGACCGGCCGACGGATCCTGCAGACGGTGCGGTGCGGCGGTGCGGATGAGTTTGTCACCGCGGTAGCTGCGCATCGAGCGGAGCATGCCGATCTGAGCATCCTTGGTGAAATCGTTCTCGATCTCGCGATCGCGCGCCTGCACCTCGCGCCGCACGGTGTCGATATCGAGGTGCTCTCCGCCCGGATGCGCCTGCATCTGCTCGAGCAGCGCGTCGAGATCGTTCTCGACGATGAAGTCGGCACCCTCGTCGAGGAAGGACTGGACGGGGCCGGTCGGTCCCTTGGCAAGACGGGACTTCACGAGCAGCCCGACGTCCTTTCCGGTGAGGTCCGGGTTCTGTTCGCTCCCGGAGAGTGCGAACTCCTTCTCGATGATCTGGCGGGAGGTCACGAACCAGGAGTGGTCGTGGCCTGTCGTGCGCAGATGGGCCAGAGTGCCGAGGGTGTCGAAGCCGGGGTACAGCGGCACGGGGAGGCGAGAGCCGGTCGCATCGAGCCAGAGCGACGAGGGGCCGGGGAGGATGCGGATGCCGTGCGACGGCCAGACCGGATTCCAGTTCGTGATGCCCTCGACGTAGTGCCACATGCGGTCGCCGTTGATCAGCCGGGCCCCGGCTTCCGCGGAGACTCGCTGCATCGAGCCGTCGACATAGGCGGGAACGCCGGTGAGCATGTGCGCCGGGGGAGTGCCGAGCCGATCGGGCCAGGCCGCACGCACCAGATCGTGGTTGCCGCCGATACCGCCCGAGGCCACGATGGTCGCGCCCGCACGGATCTCGAAGTCGCCGACGATCTCTCGGGAAGACGGGATGCCGCGCTCTTCGCCGTGCGAGGCGAGGATGTCGCCGCGTGCACCCGATACGGCGCCGTCGGCCGTGAGGAGTGCGGTGACGCGATGGCGGGGCAGAACGGTGAGCCGCCCCTCGCGCTCGCCCTGTTCGACCTGCGCCGCGAACGGAGCGACCACTCCGGGACCGGTGCCCCAGGTGATGTGGAAACGCGGCACCGAGTTTCCGGGACCGATCGCGCCGTACCCTCCGCGTTCCGCCCATCCCACGACGGGGAAGAAGCCGACCCCGCGTTCGCGCAGCCAGGCGCGCTTCTCGCCGGCGGCGAACTGCAGGTAAGCCTCCGCCCACCGGCGCGGCCACTCGTCCTCCGGGCGGTCGAAACCCGCGGAGCCGAACCAGTCCTGCGTCGCGAGCTCGATCGAGTCGCGGATTCCGAGGCGCCGCTGCTCAGGGGAGTCGACGAGGAACAGTCCGCCGAACGACCACCACGCCTGTCCGCCGAGGTTCGTGCGCGGCTCCTGATCGATGAGCACGACGCGGCGACCGGCATGGAGTGCTTCGGAGGCGGCGACGAGTCCGGCCAACCCCCATCCGATCACCAGGACATCCGTGGACAGGGGCGTGTGCGTCATGGTGTCTCCGTTGATTCCTGACGTGAGCGGGTCTCGAGCGTGGGGCGTCCGTCGGCGCCGGCACCGATGCCCGACGGCTCGAATGTGTTCACCATGGCATACGCAGCGCGCTCGAGGTAGCCCCAGAGCGTGGATTCGTGCAGAGGCGACAATTCCGCCTCGTCGACGGCGGTGCGCATGCAGCGGAGCCAACGATCGCGGGCGTCGGGGTCGACGTGGAACGGCATGTGGCGCATACGCAGCCGTGGGTGCCCACGGGTCTCCCCGTAGGTGGTGGGGCCTCCCCAGTACTGTTCGAGGAACAGCAGCAGACGCTCCTCCGCGGGGCCGAGATCCTCCTCGGGATACATGGGCTTCAGCACCGGATCGATCGCGACCTCGCGATAGAACACCGAGACGATCTTCGCGAAGGTCTCGCGACCGCCGACCTCGTCGTAGAACGTCACTTGTCCGTGCTCCCGTCGCCCGTCGTGGGCTTCTTGCGCCGCCAGATCCCGCGGTCGGGGATCACCGGCACGCCGGTCACGGCGTTCGGCCGCGTCTTGGGGGGATTCGCCCCGCGGACGCGGCGCGCTCCGTCGAGGCCGGTGGGGATCACGGTGTGCATGCGGGGGATCGCGACCTCCTTCTCGGCGAGTGCCGAGCGCAGACGCTTGCGCAGCTCCTGTGCGACGTCGTCCTTCGCGTTCGCGCGCGCCTTGATCACGATGCGGACGACGAGGGCGTCACCCTCGATCGATTCCAGACCCCACAGCTCGGGCTTCTCGACGATCCGTGTGCGCCACTTCGGGTCCTTCGCGAGGGCGAGGGCGGTGTCGAGCATCGTCTGCTCGACCACCTCGAGATCGGAGTCGACGGGCACGCCGATGTCGATGATCGCCCGGGCCCAGCCCTGCGACATGTTGCCGATGCGCAGGACCTCGCCGTTGCGCACGTACCAGAGGGTGCCGTTGACATCGCGCACCTGCGTGATGCGCACGCTCACGTACTCGACCACGCCGGTCGCGAGACCGAGGTCGACGACGTCGCCGATGCCGATCTGATCCTCGGCCACGAGGAAGATGCCGTTCAGGACATCTTTCACGATGTTCTGGGCGCCGAATCCGAGGCCGGCACCGACCGCGGCGGTCAGTAGTGTCAGGGAGCCGAGCAGGCTGTTGTCTATCGCGTTCACGATGAGCACGAGCGCGATGATCACCAGCATCACGTTGACGATGTTCTGGAGGATCGACCCCAGGGTGCGTGTGCGCTGCACGAGGCGCATGTCGGCGAGCGGCGAGCGCTCCAGGGCCTGCGTGTCGTCGACGGACGCCTTGTTCTTCGCGCTGTCGACGATGCGGTGGACGACCCGACGGATCACGACGCGCAGCACGAGGGCGATGAGCACGCAGCTCACGACGATGATCGCTACGAGGAGCGCTTTGCCTCCGACGATCCCCAGCACGCGGAGCGTCTCCTCCCAGATCGCTGGGACGTCGGTCGGCTCGACGGGATCGGTGCTGGTGGACGGAATGATCATCGTCACCGATTCTAGCGATCAGGTCTCGGTGCGGGCTGGGTACGAGAAGGGGCCCGGGGCGACGTCATCGGACGCACCCCGAGCCCCGTCGTGCAGACGATCAGTCGTCGCTGTCGCGGGACTGCGCAGTGAGTGCGCGCTCGACGTCCGCGAGGTTCTCGAGCACGAGGCGGCGCAGCGCCGGCGGGGCGTCCTGGTGCTCGGACAACCACGCGCGCGTCGCATCGCGGAGCGCGGCGTCGGCCAGGGCCGTCGGGAACAGGCCGGTCACGAGGTACTGTGCGATCTGATAGGTGCGCGACTCCCAGACAGGGAGGAGCATCTCGAAGTACGGTCCGACGAACTCGCGGAGAGCTTCGGTACCCGCGGGGTGCACGAATCCGAGGGCGGCGGAGCGGACGATCGTGTTCGGGGCATCGTCACGCTCGACCAGCGAGGCCCACGCCGCCTTCTTGGAGGCGACGTCGGGGAGTGCAGCACGGGCCTGCGCGGCGAACTCACCGCCCTTGGAGGTGTTGTCGGCGGCGAGGGCCGCGTCGATCGTCGCGGCATCCGTCGCCCCGATGGTCGCGAGGCCCACCAGCAGCTGCCAGCTCAGGTCGGCATCGATCTCGAGACCGGGTAGCGTCTCCTCGCCCGAGCGCAGACGCCCGACGATGCCCGCGTGCTCCGGGGTCACGAGAGAGGTGGCGAAGGCGGTGACGAACTGAAGCTGGCTGTCGCTGCCGGACTCGGCGGATTCGGCGAGCGCCCAGAGGCCGTCGGCGACCTTGAGTCGCGCCGCGGCACGATCCTCGGGCGCGACGTAGAGCGTCGCCGCCGTGCGGAGCTGCGCGAGCGTCGTGCGCACCGTGGTCGACTCGCTCTCCCGGCCGATGTTCCCGAGCACGAGATCGATGTAGTCGGATGCCGCGCTCTCGGCGTCGCGGGTCTGATCCCACGCCGCACCCCAGACGAGCGAGCGCGCGAGCGGATCGTGGATGTCGGCGAGGTGCGCGATCGCCGTGGCGAGCGAACGCTCATCGAGGCGGATCTTCGCGTAGGCGAGGTCCTGATCGTTCAGCAGCACGAGGTCGGGCTGGGCGAGGCCCTGCAGCTCCGGCACCTCTGTGCGGTCGCCGTCGACGTCGACCTCGACGTAGTGCGTGCGGGTGAGCGCGCCGTCGGCCAGGTTGTAGAACCCGATGCCCAGGCGGTGCGGGCGGATCGTCGGGTAGTCGGCCGGGGCCGTCTGCGTCACGGCGAAGCGCGAGATCGTGCCGTTGCCGTCCTCCACGATGACGGGCTCGAGGGTGTTGACCCCCGCGGTCTCGAGCCACTTCTTCGACCACGTGCTCAGGTCGCGCCCGCTGGTCGCCTCGAGCTCGACGAGCAGATCGCTCAGCTCGGTGTTGCCCCATGAGTGCTTCTGGAAGTACTGCGAGACGCCGGCGAAGAAGGCTTCGATGCCCACCCAGGCGGCGAGCTGCTTGAGCACGGAGCCGCCCTTCGCGTACGTGATGCCGTCGAAGTTGACCTGCACGTCCTCGAGGTCGTTGATCTCGGCGACGATCGGGTGCGTCGAGGGGAGCTGGTCCTGGCGGTACGCCCAGGTCTTCTCCATCGCGTTGAAGGTCGTCCACGCCTCGGTCCACTCGGTGGCCTCGGCGGTCGCGATGGTCGAGGCCCACTCGGCGAACGACTCGTTCAGCCAGAGGTCGTTCCACCACTTCATGGTCACCAGATCGCCGAACCACATGTGCGCGAGCTCATGGAGGATCGTGACGACACGGCGCTCCTTCACGGCATCCGTCACCTTGCTGCGGAAGACGTAGGTCTCGGTGAAGGTGACGGCGCCGGCGTTCTCCATCGCCCCGGCGTTGAACTCCGGCACGAAGAGCTGGTCGTACTTGGCGAACGGATAGGGAACGCCGAACTTGGACTCGTAGTAGGCGAACCCTTCACGCGTCTTGTCGAAGATGTAGTCGGCGTCGAGATGCTGCCAGAGGCTCTTGCGGCCGTACACCCCGAGCGGGATGACGCGACCCGATGCGCTCGTGAGCTCGGAGAAGGTCGACTCGTACGGGCCGGCGATCAGGGCCGTGATGTACGAGGAGATGCGGGGGGTCGGCTCGAAGCCCCAGGTCGCGGTGACGTCGTCGTCGTGCACGATGGGCTCGGGCGTGGGGGAGTTCGAGATCACCTTCCAGGCGGAGGGCGCGGTGATCGTGAACTGGAACGTGGCCTTGAGGTCGGGCTGCTCGAACACCGCGAAGACGCGCCGCGAGTCGGGCACCTCGAACTGGGAGTAGAGGTAGACCTCGCCGTCGACGGGGTCGACGAAGCGGTGAAGGCCCTCGCCCGTGTTCGTGTAGAGGCAGTCGGCGTCGACGACGAGCACGTTCTCGGCCTGCAGGCCAGTAAGGCTGATGCGCGAGTCCGCGAAGACCTCGTTCGGGTCGAGCTGCTCGCCGTTGAGCGAGATCTCGCGCACGTCGCGAGCGATGAGGTCGATGAACGTGAAGCTGTCGGGCGTCGCGGTGAAGCGGACGACGCTCCGGGATCCGAAGATCTCGGCGCCCTTCGTCAGGTCGAGTGCGATGTCGTACGACTCGGTGCCGACGACGTCGCGACGCTCCTGCGCTTCGATACGGGTGAGGTTCTCTCCAGGCACAGCTCTACTCCCAGGGGTGAGGGGTCGTCGCCGGGGAATGGCGCAGTTGGCGCCGACGGCAACCATGACAGACTACGCCAGCGCGCGACCCCCGCTGCTCCGTCGAGGTGAAAGAATGGAGAGGTGAGCGCGATCGAACCCGTAGTCGTCCCCTTTGCTTCTTCCGGTGCGGCCGGAGGTGCAGCCATCGTCACGACCCCGGTCGCGTACGACGGCATCCTCCTCGCCGGCTTCGGTGGACCGGAGGGGCAGGAAGACGTCATCCCGTTCCTGCGCAATGTGACGCGTGGACGCGGGATCCCCGACGAGCGGCTCGAGGAGGTCGCGCATCACTACCGTCACTTCGGCGGTGTGAGTCCGATCAACGGCCAGAACCGCGCGCTCAAGGCGGCGCTCGAGGCCGAACTCGCCGCGCGGGGCATCGACCTTCCCGTCTACTGGGGTAACCGCAACTGGACGCCGTATCTCGCCGACGCCGTGACGACCGCATCCGACGATGGCCACTCGACGCTGCTCGCCTTCGCGACCAGCGCGTACAGCTCGTTCTCCAGCTGCCGGCAGTACCGCGAGGACTTCGCGGGCGTGCTGGAGGAGACCGGCCTCGGCGACAGCGTCACGATCGACAAGATCCGTCCTTTCTACGACCACCCCGGATTCGTCGACGCCTTCGAGACCGGTGTCCGCGAAGCGATCGAGGGTTTCCTCGCCGATGGGATCGCGGCATCCGACATCCAGATCCTGTTCTCCACGCACAGCATCCCCACGGAGGACGCGCTCCGATCCGGTGCGCGCGACATCGACTGGGGTGAGGGCGGCGCGTATGCGGCGCAGCACGAGGCCGTCGCTGCCTGGGTGATGGACCGCGTGCTGCAGACGCTCCCCTCCGGCACCGGTGTGTCGTGGGAACTCGTCTATCAGTCCCGCTCGGGCCCCCCGTCGCAGCCGTGGCTCGACCCCGACGTGTGCGACGTCATCGCCGAGCTGCCCGAGCGCGGGCGCCGGGCCGTCGCCGTCGTTCCGCTGGGATTCATGAGCGACCACATGGAGGTGCTCTGGGACCTCGACACCGAGGCCAAAGAGGCCGCGGAGGAGGCGGGAATCGCCTTCGTCCGTACCCCCACCCCGGGCGTGTCGCCGACGTTCGTCGCCGGGATCGTCGACCTGATCCAGGAGCGCCTCGAGGGGCGTCCACGGAGTGCGCGCCAGCACGTGACCGATCTTCCGGGCGGCTTCGACGTCTGCCGTCCCGGGTGCTGCGAGAACGTGCGCGCCGGCTTCAAGCCGGCCGCTGCAGGCGTCGCGCCGTAGTCCGACGCGATGTCGGCGGCGTCAATAGAATGAAGGCCATGCGCATCCACATCGCCACCGATCACGCCGGTCTCGAGTTCTCGACCCAGTTGCAGGAGCATCTGCGCGCGGAGGGGCACGATGTCACCGATCATGGGCCGATCGCGTACGACGCGCTCGACGACTACCCGGCGTTCTGCATCCGCGCCGCACAGGCCGTCGTCGCGGATCAGGCCGCAGGGATCGAAGCCGCCGGCATCGTGTTCGGCGGCTCGGGCAACGGCGAGCAGATCGCGGCGAACAAGGTGCAGGGTGTCCGCGCCGCGCTCGTCTGGAACCTGTCGACCGCCGAGCTCGCCCGCGAGCACAACGACGCCAACGTGATCTCGATCGGTGCCCGTCAGCACACGTACGACGAGGTCACGTCGTTCATCGACCTCTTCCTGGCCACGCCCTTCTCGGGCGAGGAGCGCCACGTCCGCCGGATCGGACAGATCGCCGACTTCGAACGCGACGGCTCGCTGCTGCCGGACCCGCGGGCCTGAGATGCCCGAGGGTCACTCCGTCCACCGGATCGCGCGTCAGTTCGACCGCAACTTCATCGGCAAGACGCTCTCCGCCTCCAGCCCGCAGGGCCGATTCGCCGAGGGGGCCGCGGTCCTCGACGGCCGATCCGCCGTGAGCGTGCAGGCCGTCGGCAAGCAGATGTTCCTCGAGACCGAGGGCGACGTGTGGTTGCGAGTGCACCTCGGTCTCTACGGCGCCTGGGACTTCGCGGGGGACATCCTCGTCGACCCGACGATCGCCTCGGCGAACGGTCGGATGGGGCAGACCAACCAGCGCGGCACTCTCATCGACGAGGAGATCCTCGACGATGCCGGGGAGAACTCTCTCGCCTCGATCGGTGCCCCGCGGCGGACGCGCGTGCACGTACGCATGTCGGAGCAGACCAAGGGCCTCGCCGACGACGGCGTGGAGTGGCCGCCACCCGTGGTCGGGCAGGTGCGGCTGCGTCTGATGACCGACATCACCGCCGCCGATCTCCGCGGCCCCACCGCGTGCGTCCTGCAGACCCCCGATGAGATGCTCGCGACCATCGCGAAACTCGGACCGGACCCGCTCGTCGGAGACCCGGTCGAGAACGAGGAGCGCTTCGTCCGCGCCGTGCGCAAGAAGCAGACGGTCATCGCCCTCCTGCTGATGGATCAGTCGGTCGTGAGCGGCATCGGCAACGTGTATCGCGCCGAGATGCTCTATCGGCAGCGGCTCAATCCGCACACCCCGGGCCGCGACGTTCCCGAGGATGTCGTGCGCGCACTCTGGCGGGATTGGGTGCGGCTGCTGGCGATCGGCGTCGAGACCGGCCAGATGATGACGATGGACGACCTGTCGCCCGAGGAGTACCGCGCGGCCATGGCCAGCCGTGACGACAGGCACTGGGTCTACCACCGCGCGGGTCTGCCGTGCCGCGTCTGCGGCACGGAGATCGCCCTCGAGGAGATCGGTGCGCGCAAGCTCTACTGGTGCCCGCGCTGCCAGGCGTGAGAGCCCGGGATCGAGTCGAGTCCTAGGCTGGGAGGATGCGTCAGAATCCCAGCTTCACTCTCGCCGACCAGGCGGAGATCCGTCGCGTGATCGCGGCGAATCCCTGGGCCACGATCACGAGCAGCACCGCCGATGGGCTCGTCGCCTCGCACTACGCCGTGCTGCTCGACGACGCGAGCGACGATCTGACGGTGGTGGGCCATGTCGGCCGGCCCGACGACCTCATCCACGGGCTGGGCAAGAGTGAACTCCTCATCGTCTTCCAGGGGCCGCACGGTTACATCTCGCCCGGTTGGTACGGCGAGGTGGCCGCTGTGCCGACCTGGAACTACACGGCGGTGCACCTGTCGGGCATCCCCGAGATCCTCAGCGCCGACGAGAATCTCGCGGTGCTGGACCGTCTCGTCGACCGTTTCGAGAGTGAGCTCCCGGATCCGCGGCGGATGTGGGAGCGGCCGAACGACGCCGCGTTCATCGAGCGTCTGGCCGCCGGCACCGTCGGCTTCCGGTTGACCCCGACGCGCGTGGCCGCGAAGCGCAAACTCAGCCAGAACAGGCCCGCGGACACGATCGACACGATCATCGGCGAACTCGACGGCGATGGTCCGTTCGCCAACCCGGCGTTGGCATCGGAGATGCGCCGCGCGCGGGACGCACGGAAGGAGAAGCAGGGATGAGTGTCGTCGGCGACGAAGTGGGCATGATCCGCGGGGTTCGCATCGCGGGACCCGGTCGGGAGTACCTGATCGACGAGGAGCCGGTGGACATCGTGGTGGCGGGCGGGCGGATCGCCGACATCGCGCCCGCCGGGGCTCTGCGCCCTACGGGTGCGGTTCTCGACGCCGAGGGTGCGTGGGCGGTGCCGGGACTCTGGGACAACCACGTGCACACGGTGCAGTGGGCGTTGGCCGCCGAGCGCGAGTCGCTGGCTGACGCGCCCTCCGCCGCCGAAGCGGCTTCGCGGATGGGGGCGGTCGCGCCCCTGTCTGACGGACGGCGAGTGGGAACGGGGTACCGCGACGCGCTGTGGGACGACCGCCCGACGCTCGCCGTGTTGGATGCGGCGACCGGTGAGGTGCCGACGTACCTCATCAACGCCGACGTTCACAGCGTATGGCTGAACTCTGCGGCGCTGCGACGCGAGGGCATGTCGACGACCGACGGGGTGCTGCGCGAGGAGAGCGCGTTCGAGATCTCGCGCCGCCTGAACGCCGTCGATCCCGAGCATGCGGACCGCGCGGTCCAGCGGGCGGGAGAGCGGGCCGCCGCGCGCGGGGTGACCGGGATCGTCGACTTCGACATGGCCTGGAACGCGGATGCCTGGCCGCGCCGCGTCGCGAGCGGGTTCGCCGCGCACCGGGTGGAGTTCGCGGTGTACCCCTTCGACCTGGCTCGGGCGGTGGCGGAGGGCCTCCGGACCGGTGAGCTCGTCGATGATGCGGACCTTCCGCGCGGCGGACGAGGCCTCGTCCGGGTGGGACCGCTGAAGATCATCAGCGACGGCTCGCTCGGCACGCGCACCGCGGCATGCACGCACGCGTACCCGGGCGATCCCTACAACTTCGGGGTGATGACGGTACCTCGCGAGGAACTGATCGGTCTCCTCACCACGGCGACGGGCGCAGGCCTCGCGGTCGCCGTGCATGCGATCGGCGACCGGGCGGCTTCCACCGCGCTCGATGCCTTCGCCGTGACCGGGGCCGCGGGGTCCATCGAGCACGCACAGCTCGTCCGGCACGCCGATCTCGCGCGATTCGCCCGGCTGGGTGTCACTGCGAGCGTGCAGCCGCAGCACGCGATCGACGACCGCGATCTCGCGGAGCGGCTGTGGGCGACGCAGGATTCGCTGGGGTACCCGCTCGCATCGCTGTTCGCCGCGGGGGCCGATGTGAGGTTCGGCTCCGACGCGCCGGTGGCAGCTCTCGACCCCTGGCAGGCGATGGCGGCCGCCGTCACACGTACCGAGAACGCGCGCGACGCATGGCATCCCGAGGAAGCGGTGACCTTCGATCAGGCGCTGCAGGCGAGCATCCGATCGACGAGCGTTCCCGGTGCGCCCGCCGACCTGGCGCTGTGCGCCACGGATCCGCGGCGAGCGACGGGGACGCACCTGCGCGACATGCCGGTGGTCGCGACACTTCTCGCCGGTCGCGTCACCCACCGCGTCTGAAGATGAGAAGGGCCCCGGGATCGGATCCCGGGGCCCTTCTCTCGTTCTCGTGCGTCGAGATTACGCGGCGATGTGCGAGACGAGGAACCAGCGGTCCTTCTCGAGGCCGCGCATGATCTCGATAGCGACGTCCTGGCTCGTGAGGTCGACCTCGTCGAGGCCGTCGATCGCGGCCTTGGTGTCGACCAGGATCGCGTCGATGTCGGCGATCACGGCGCGGACGAGCTCGTCCGACTGCGTGAAGCCGGCGGGGACGCCGGTCTCGCCGGCCTTGGCGGCGACCGCGCTCACGCGGGCATCGATCGGAAGACCGAGGGCGACGATGCGCTCCGCCGCGGTGTCGGCGAAGTCACCGGCGTGGGCGACGATCGTGTCGAGGAGTTCGTGGACGCCGACGAAGTTGGCGCCGCGCACGTGCCAGTGCGCCTGCTTGCCGTTGATCGTGAGCGCCTGCAGGCCCAGGACGACGGGCGAGAGGAACTGTGCGGCGGCAGCAGCCACGGTGGGATCGCTGGCGGTGGTGGAAACGGTCTGTACCTTGCTCATCTTGTGCTCCTCTGAGGTGCCTTTTCGTACCTGATGGAGACAACGCTACTCAGGTTGAAACATTCCGCAAGCAAGCTGAGGCTCCGCTAACCGCCCCGAAAATCCGCGGAATCACGCGGAAGTGAGGATAGTCTCGCCTCATGAGCATCGCATCCGGAGCATCCGTCCTCGCCCTCCCCGAGCGGGTGCCGTCGATCGACCCCGAGGCGTTCGTCGCCGAGGGCGCTCGCATCGTCGGCGAAGTCACTCTCGCCGCCTCGTCGAGCGTCTGGTACAACGCAGTGCTCCGCGCTGATTCGGCCTCCATCGTGGTCGGCGCGGGCAGCAACGTGCAGGACAACGTCTCGGTGCACGTGGATTCGGGACACCCGGTCCTCATCGGGCGCAATGTGTCGATCGGGCACAACGCCGTCGTGCATGGATGCTCGATCGGCGACGGCTCGTTGATCGGTATGGGGGCGGTGATCCTCAGCGGCGCGGTGATCGGGAGCGGATGCCTGATCGCCGGTGGTGCCGTCGTGCTGGGAGGCACCGAGGTGCCGGACGGATCGCTCGTCGCCGGCGTTCCGGCGAAGGTGCGCCGCGCTCTGAGCGAGGAGGAGCGTGCCGGACTGCTGGCGAACGCCGACATCTACCTCGCGCATCAGCAGGTGCACGCGCGCGCGACGGAAGTGTGAGCCTCGGCACCGCTAGGCTGGACGCATACGGGGCGGTGGCCAAGCTGGTCAAGGCAGCGGGCTCATAACCCGACGATCGTGGGTTCAAGTCCCACCCGCCCTACCGTGCCGTGATAGTGGATTAGGCTTGCCTCAGTAAAGATGAGAATCACGGCCTCCGACGACAGCAGAACACCGGGCGAATCCCTCGCCGCTCCGCGCAGGGGCGCGCACGACAGCGACCCGGTGATCGGCGTAGGCACCGCATCGGGTAAGGCGATCCTCTTCGGGGAGCACGCCGTCGTTTACGGCCACCCGGCGATCGCCCTCCCGTTGCGCGATCTTCGGGTGCGCGCCGAGGCGGAGCCATTGGCCGAGCACCGTCTTCTGCACAGCGCGCTCTACACCGGAGCCCTCGCGCGGATTCCCGAGCGTCTCGCCTCCACCGCCCGCGCGGTCGAGGCGACGATGAGCGCGGTCGGTGCCGACGGCTCCGGAGTGCGGGTGCGCGTCGAGAGCGATCTGCCAGCGGAACGCGGTGTGGGATCGAGTGCTGCCGTGTCGGCGGCGATCGTGCAGGCGGTCGCTGCTGCGTTCGGTCACGAGCTCGATCCGGCCGAGCGCCATCATCTGATCCAGATCGCGGAACGCGCCGCCCACACCTCACCCAGCGGGCTCGATGCGCGCACGGTCGTCGCCGACCGGCCCGTGTGGTTCCAGGACGGCAGCGCGCACGACCTCGAGGTCGCCGGGCCCCTGTCGTTCGTGATCGCCGACTCGGGCGTTCGCGGGCGCACACGTGAGGCCGTCGCCGCCGTCCGGGCACTGCGCGATGCCGACCCGGTCGCCGTGGAGCGGCGGCTCGATCGTCTCGGCGCTCTCGCCCGCGAGGGTCGAGTCGCGCTGGCCTCCCCGAGCCCGGAGGCGATCGGCGTCGCGATGGACGAGGCGCATGCGCTGCTCGGGGAGCTGGGGGTCGGAGATCCCGCGCTGGACCGGCTCGTCGGCGTCGCCCGAGCGGGTGGCGCGCTCGGAGCCAAGCTCACCGGAGGCGGGCGGGGAGGATGCGTGCTCGTGCTGGCGCGCGATCCCGACCACGCGGCGGAGCTCGCACGCGAGCTTCGCGGCCGAGGCGCCGCCGCCACCTGGACCACCGAACTGAGAGGAACGCGATGACCGCCGCCACGGCCCGCGCACACCCGAACATCGCCCTCGTCAAGTACTGGGGAAAAGCGGACACCGCATTGAACCTGCCCGCGACGGGCAGCCTCTCGATGACGCTGGATGTGTTTCCGACGACCACGACCGTGACACTCGCTCCGGATGCCGAGCACGACGAGGTCAGGCTCAACGGAACGGTCCGTGAGGGAGTGGTCCGCGATCGCGTCGTGCGCTTCCTCGACATCGTGCGGGAGATGGCCGGGTCCCGGGCCGCAGCCGTGGTCGATTCCTCGAACACGGTGCCCTCCGCCGCGGGTCTCGCCTCCTCGGCATCGGGGTTCGCGGCTCTCGCCGCGGCGGCCTCGCACGCGTACGGTCTCGATCTCGACCGCACGGCACTCAGCCGCCTCGCTCGTCGCGGGTCCGGATCCGCGGCGCGATCGGTGATCCCCGGGTTCGCCGTGTGGCATGCAGGCAACGACGACGAGTCGTTCGCCGAGCCCCTCGACGCGCCCGAACTCGCGATGGTGATCGCGATCGTGAACTCCGCGGAGAAGGAGGTGTCCAGTCGGGACGCCATGAAGCGGACGGCGCTGACGTCGCCGTTCTACCCCGCATGGGTCTCGTCGACGACGGAGGCGCTGACGGCCGCGGTGCAGGCCAGCCGTGACGGTGACGTCGAGCGTCTCGGGCGGATCACCGAGACGAACGCACTCCGCATGCACGCCGTCATCCAGTCGTGCGATCCGCCGGTGCGGTACCTGTCGCCGGTGAGCGTGGCCCTCTTCGACCTCGCGGAGTCGCTGCGTGCCGACGGTCTGCCCGTCTACGCGACCGCGGACGCAGGGCCCAACGTCGTGTTCCTGTGCCGGCCGCCGGACGCGGAGACCGTGGCCGCCGCCGCCCGCCCGCTCGCCGAGACCATGATCGCGCGTCCCGGCCCGGGAGTGGAGGTGCTCGTATGAGCCCGGTCATCACGGTCCGCGCACCGGGCAAGTTGTTCATCGCGGGCGAGTACGCGGTCGTCTCGCCGGGAGAGCCCTCCGTGCTCGTCGCGGTCGACCGGTACGTGACGGTCTCGGTGACGGAGAGTGTCGGTGCCGGGAGCATCCACTCGCCCGAGTACGGGCGGTCGCCGCTGCTGTGGACCCGCAGCGCCGACGGGCTGCGCATCGATCCGGAGCACCACCCCTACGACTACGTGCTGGCGGCGATCACGATCGTCGAGAGGCTCCGGGCGGACCTGCATGTGGCCCCGCGCTTCTTCGATCTACGGATCGAGAGCGGTCTCGACGACGTGAGCGGGCGCAAGTTCGGCCTGGGTTCCTCGGCCGCGGTCACCGTGGCGACCGTGCGCGCACTCGACGAGTTCTACGGGCTGGGCCTGGATCGGATGGCGGCGTTCAAGCTGTCGATGCTCGCGACGATCCGGGTCAACCCCAGCGCGTCGGGAGGCGATCTGGCCGCGAGTGCCTTCGGCGGGTGGATCGGCTATCGCGCCCCCGACCGGGAACTCCTCGGAGAGCGGTCCGCTGACGGTCCGATCGCACCGCTGCTCGTGGACGAGCAACTCTGGACGGGGCTCCGGATCGTGCGCCTGCATCCGCCGGAGCAGCTGCGGTTCGTGGTGGGGTGGACGGGCGAGCCGGCGTCGACGGCGCGACTCGTCGACGAACTCGGTCGCCGAACGCTGGCAGGAGCGGTCGATCACCCTGCGTTCCTCCTCGACTCGCGTGCGTGCGTGTCGGCGCTGTGGGAGTCGCTCTCGCGGGGGGACGACGCGGCGACCCTCGACGGTATCCGTGACGCCCGACGACTCCTGCAGCGTCTCGGCGCCCAGGCAGGTCTGCCGATCGAGACCGCGCAGCTCGCAGTCCTGTGCGACATCGCCGAGGCCGCAGGCGCGGCCGCGAAGCCCTCCGGTGCCGGGGGAGGCGACTGCGGGATCGTTCTCGCTCCCGTGCACACCGATCTCGCCGACATCTTCCGAGAGTGGGAGCACCACGACGTCCGTCACCTCACGATCGGCGTGCACCCGCCCGAGGGGGTGCTCGATGTCCTCTGAGCGCAAGGACGATCACGTGCGACTCGCCGCCGCGCAGCAGGAGCAACCGAGCATCGCAGCGAACGGCTTCGACGATGTCGCGTTCGTGCATCACGCACTCGCGGGGATCGACGCCGAGCGCGTCAGCCTCGCGGGTGATCTGCTGGGAGCGCGCTGGAGCGTGCCTCTCTACGTCAACGCGATGACCGGTGGAAGTGAGAGCACCGGGCGCATCAACCGTGACCTGGCGATCGCCGCGCGGGAGGCGGGAGTGCCGCTGGCCTCCGGATCGATGAGCGTCGCGCTCGAGAACCCGGCACTCGCTCCCACGTTCCGTGTCCTTCGCGACGAGCACCCGGACGGGTTCCTCTTCGCGAACCTGGGTGTCGAGCGCACGCCGGACGACGCGCGCCGAGCCGTCGATCTGATCGAGGCGAACGCGCTGCAGGTGCACGTCAACAGCGTGCAGGAGACCGTGATGCCCGAGGGGCGACGCGCCTTCTCGTCGTGGCAGCGGTCGCTCGAGTCGCTGGTGGCGGCGGTCGACGTGCCGGTCGTCGTGAAGGAGGTCGGTTTCGGGCTGAGCGCCCGCACGCTCGCCCTCCTCGCTGATCTCGGCGTCGCTGCCGCGGATGTGTCCGGCCGTGGCGGAACGGACTTCGTCCGCGTCGAGAACGCCCGCCGCGGGGGAGAGGGCTACTCCTACCTGACGGGATGGGGGCAGTCGGCCGTCGAGTGCCTGATCGATGCCCCGGCATCCGCCCCGGTGCTCCTCGCCTCCGGCGGCGTGCGCACTCCGCTCGATGCCGTTCGCGCCCTCGCCCTCGGCGCGCGGGCGGTGGGCGTCTCCGGCCCGTTCCTCAAGACCGTGCTCGACGGTGGCCCCGGGGCGCTCGCGTCGCGCCTCCTGGAGTGGACGGAACACCTCACAGCGCTCTCGGCGCTCCTCGGCGCCGCAGCCCCCGCCGACCTGGTGGCCACCGATCTCGTCGTCACAGGCGACACCGCTGACTTCTGCCGCGCGCGGGGCATCGACCTCTCCGCCCTCTCGCGGCGCTCCCCGGCACGATGACCGAAAGGCCCCCCATGTCCGACGCCCTGTTCACCCCCATCCCCACGCGCTGGGTCGGTCCACTGCTGCTCAGCGGCGAGGTCGAGGGCGAGCAGTCCGTTCCGCTCGCGACCTACGAGTCGCCGTTGTGGCCCTCGGTGGGACGGGGTGCTCGGGTGTCGCGGCTCGTCGCCGGCGGGATCCGCACGACCGTGGTCGACGAGCGGATGACGCGATCCTCGCTGTTCCTCGCGCCGTCGGCGGCCGATGCCGTCGCCGCTGCGCGCAGCATCGAGGCGCGGCGTGAGGAACTCGGAGCGGTCGTCTCGGAGCGCAGCCGTCATGCGCGCCTCATCGACCTCGACACCGAGATCGTCGGGCACCTGCTGTTCGTGCGGTTCGCGCTGACGACCGGCGACGCCTCCGGTCACAACATGGTGACCCTCGCGGCCGAGGGGCTCATGGAACGGGTTCTCGCCTGGCACCCCGAATTGGAGTACGGCTCTATCTCGGGCAACTACTGCTCCGACAAGAAGGCCACGGCGGTGAACGGCATCCTCGGTCGCGGACGCAGCGTGATCGCCGAGATCCTCATCCCCGCCGAGATCGTCGAGCAGCAGCTGCGTTCGACGGCTCGGCGCATCGTCGAGCTGAACGTGCGCAAGAACCTCGTGGGTTCCACGATCGCCGGGGCGCTGCGTTCCGCGAACGCGCACTACGCGAACATGCTTCTCGCGTTCTACCTCGCCACGGGGCAGGATGCGGCGAACATCGTCGAGGGCTCGCAGGGCATCACCTATGCGGAGGAGCGCGGCGACGGCGACCTGCTGTTCTCGTGCACACTGCCGAACCTCATCGTCGGCACCGTCGGCAACGGCAAGGACCTCCCGGCCGTGGAGGACGCGCTCGAGCGTCTCGGCTGCCGAGAGGAGCGCGCGCCCGGCGGTAACGCCCGCCGCCTCGCCTCGCTCATCGCGGCAACGGTGCTGTGCGGAGAGTTGTCGTTGCTCGCGGCGCAGACTAACCAGGGAGAACTCATGGCCTCGCATCTGTTGCTCGAGCGTCGTCAGGGAGGCGCGGAATGACCGTCGTCGGCATCCACGACCTGTCCATCGCGACCGCGAGCCGCGTTCTCGATCTCGCTCTTCTCGCGGAGCGCTCCGGCATCGATCCCGACAAGTATCGGATCGGCCTCGGGCAGGATCAGATGAGCGTCCCCGCCCCGGATGAGGACATCGTCACGATGGCGGCGGCGGCCGCGCTGCCCATCGTCGAGCGGTACGGAGCCTCCGGCATCCGTACCGTGCTCTTCGCGACCGAGTCGGGAGTCGATCAGTCGAAGTCGGCGGCGGTGTTCGTGCACGAACTCCTGGGCTTGGATCCCGCGACACGGGTCGTCGAGCTCAAGCAGGCGTGCTATTCCGCCACGGCCGCGCTGCAGTTCGCCCTCGGGATCGTCGCGCGCCAACCCCAAGAGGCGGTGCTCGTGATCGCCGCGGACGTCGCCCGCTACGCCGTCGACACCGCCGCCGAACCCACTCAGGGCGCGGGTGCCGTCGCGATGCTCGTCACCCAGGATCCCGCGATCGCCGAGGTCGAGCAGGCCACGGGCATCCACACCGCCGACGTCGACGACTTCTGGCGACCGAACGACAGCGACATCGCAGTCGTGAACGGCAAGCTCTCGATCGACGCCTATCTCGACGCCTTCGTCGGCGCCTGGGACGACTACCGGGCACGTGGGGGAGCGGCGATCGAGTCGATCGACTACTTCTGCCATCACCAGCCGTTCACCCGGATGGCGGTCAAGGCGCACCGGCGTCTCGCCGCGCACACCGGTGTCGAGCTGAGTCCCGCGCAGATGGAGCCGACCACTCGGTACAACCGACGGTTGGGCAACTCGTACACCGCCTCCCTGTACTTCGCCCTCGCCGCCCTTCTCGACGGCGACGACGACCTGACCGATCGGCGCGTCGGGATGTACAGCTACGGCTCGGGCAGCATCGGCGAGTTCTTCTCCTTGCGGGTGCGCCCGGGCTATCGAGATGCGCTCCGGACAGAAGCGGCGAAGCGCATCCTCGACTCACGGGAGCCCCTCGACGTCGAGGGGTATCGGGACCTGCACGCCGCGCATTCGGCATCGAGCGAGGACGATCGTGAGATCGCGCCGGTGTCTCCGGCGCCGTTCCACTTCGTCGGGGTTCAGGGGCGTGCGCGTCGCTACGCCCGGGCCGGCGCATGAGGTAGCGTTCGGAGCATGACGGCCGGAGACGAGCTGACGAGCATCGCGACCGAGCTGTACGTGCGTCCGCTCGGCGAGTTCGTGAGCGAGCGTCGCGCTATCGCGAAACGAACCGACGACCGAGGGCTCGCCACGGAGATCACCGCGCTTCGCAAACCGTCGATCGCGGCGTGGGTCGTGAACGTCTTCGCCCAGGAACGTGCGGCGGAGCTGGGGGAGGCGCTGCAACTCGCTCGCGAGCTCCGCGAAGCGCAGGACGACCTCGATGCGCCCGCGCTCGCCCGACTCGGTCGCGAGCGTCGCACGCTGACGCGACGGCTGGCGGAGCACGCCCGCGACCTCGCGATCGCCCGGGGCGAGAAAGTCACTCCGGGCACGCTGGATGCCGTTCAGCAGACGATCGGCGCGGCGTTCTTCGATGAGGCGGCGTCGGTCGCCGTCGCCTCCGGTCGTCTCATCCGAGAGATCGACCCTGCCGAGAGCGTGGTGCTCGACGAGATCATGGCCGGGGGAGCGCCCCCAGCGGAAGACGCCGCTCCCGAACACCGGATGGACGAGTTGGCGGCGCGACGTCGGCGACGTCAGGCCGAGCGCGCCGTGCGCGACGCCGAGGATGCCGTCGCGTCCGCCGAACGCGCGCGGGCCGCGGCCGAGGGTGCGGGCCGGGATGCCGACCGTCGCATCGATGAGGCGAGCGCCCACGTGGCCGCTCTCGAGCGAGAGCTGGCGCGCACTCGTGTCGAGTTGGACGGCGCGCGACAGGACGCCGATGCAGCGAGGTCACGCGCGGCCAGGGCGTCGGAAGCCGCCCGCGTCGCATCCAACGCCCTCGCCCGGGCGCATGCGCAGCTGGACTCCGAGCGGAACAGATGACTGTATGCGAAGGAATTGAGTCTGATACCGGTATTCCGGTGGCGCTCAACCGCTCCATTCCCCTAGATTGAGGTCGCTGCCTCTCGGCAGACGCCGCCCGAACGGCGCCTCCCAACGAAAGATTCCTCTGTGACTCGCTCGCGCCTCGCCGCGGCCTCGCTCAGCGCCGCTGCGCTCGGCCTCGCCGCCGTCCTCGTGCCCACCGCCTCCCTCGCGGAGCCCATCGCCGAGACCCCCGCGGCGTCTGCGCAGGTCATCTGGGCCGATGCCCCCGAGGACTTCGTCTTCACCCCACTGAACCAGGGGCAGATCGAGCTCGCTGACGAGTGGCGGTGGACCGCACCGCTGGATTCCCCGACCTCCTCGCTCGCCGATTACGGGACCTTCGACGAGAACGGATTCACGGCGAACGACTCCGCACTGGTGGTGTTCGTCCACGGCGTTTCCGCTCCCATCCCCGGTTCCGAGTTCGAGGCATTCATCGAGAACTCCGAGACCAATGCGGGTGCGCAGGTCCTGACCGGCGTGTTCTACGCCGAACCCGGCGACGAATCGATCGCGCTCGTGGCACAGACCGTCGACGGGTTCCACGGCGCCGACACGCAGTGGTACAAGAGCGGCAACGTCCCGCTCACCACCGCGGAGCTCGCGGTTTCGCTCGATGAGAACGGCGAGCAGGTCGTCGGCTACTTCGTCATCTTCCCGGGCCAGCCGACCGAGCTTCCCGAGCCGCCGGCCGAGCCGGAGGAGCCGCCGACCGAAGAGCCGAACGTCGAGCTCCTCGCGGCGCCCGAGGCCGCCGATGATGCGACGACCTTCGAGGATCTGCTCACCGCGCAGAACACCGATGTCGCTCTTCGGGCCGCTGCACCCGCCGCGGCCGGCATCGCCAGCTTCCGGGTCGGCGACCTCACCACGTACTTCACCCCGCAGCCCACTGCAGCCCTCGCGCTGAGCAGCGCCTCCATCACGGTCGCTCAGGCGACGACGACCGGATTCACCGTGACCGGCTCCGGTTTCGCACCCGGCGAGACCGTCACCACGGGTATCGGCACGGGGCAGATGGGCGACAGCCTGCCGAACACGTTCGTCGCCGACGCCGACGGCAACGTCAGCGGCACGATCGTGCTGCCCTCCGGATGGTCCGCTGCGGGCGAGTACTCGATCGCGCTCATCGGCGCATCGTCGGGCCAGTTCGCCTCGAGCGCCCTGGTGATCACCGGCACGGCCCCGGTCGCCGTCCCGGTGCCGGGCGAGGCCACGTACACCGGCTGACACTCGGTGCCCGACACCATCAACGTCCCGCGGCGGCGCACGATCCTCATCGTGGCCGCCGCGGTCGTCGTGTGCGCCGCGATCGTCGTCACCTGCGTGGTGATCTTCGGTCGCGGTCCGGCAGTCGCCGAGCCCGCGCCGACCAGTTCGTCGACCCCCGTCGCGACGCCCGACCCGACGCCGACACCCACGCCGACGGCGGAGGAGCCGGTCGCCGATGTCCATGCGCCCGCGGAGTCGACCGTCGCCGCCGTGATCGGCGCCGAGATCGCGGTCAGCGCCGAGCCCGGTGGTGCAGCGACGCAATCGTTGCCGAACCCGCAGTCGTCCGGAGCGCCTCTCGTCTTCCTGGTCACCGCTCAGGAGGGGGACTGGCTGCAGGTCCAACTCGCGCAGCGGCCCAACGGAAGCGTCGGGTGGATTCGCTCGGATGCCGTTCAGCTCTCCACGACCTCGTACGCGCTGGTCGTGACGACGTCGACCAACACCCTCGATCTCTACGAAGGCGGGGAGCTGCGGCAGAGCTATCCGGTCGCGACGGGCACGGGCGGCACGCCGACCCCGAAGGGCCAGTTCGCGATCACCGAGCTGCTCGCTCCGACGAACAGCGGCTACGGTCCCTTCGCTTACGGCACGACGGCGTTCTCCGATGCACTCAACTCGTACGGGGGTGGCCCGGGTCAGATCGGCCTGCACGGCACCGATGACGAGGCGAGCATCGGCTCCGACGCCTCGCACGGCTGCGTGCGCCTGTCGAACGCCGACATCACGGCGCTCGCCCAACTCCTGCCCCTCGGCACACCGCTGCAGGTGCGCTGAGTCCGAGGTCACCGCAGACGGAAGGCCCCGGGCGCGCATGCGCCCGGGGCCTTCCGTGGATCACCGCGAGGAGTTCCTCGTCTCGGCATCCGATCCGGACGGGCCGTCCGGGGCATCGCCGTGGGCGCCCACCGTCGGCCGCGCACGCAGCTCGGCCTCGAGCTTCTCGGCCTCTTCGCCGGTGATGGCTTCACCGCGCGCGACGAGACCCGCCTGATCGGACAGGGGGATCTGCTTGAGGAACAGCGAGAGCACGAGCGCGAGTGCGATGAACGGCACGAGGTACCAGAACACCGGGGCGAGGGCGTCGGCATACGCGGTCACGATTCCGTCGCGCACCTCGTCGGGCAGCGCGTTCAGCGTGGCCGGATTGATCGTCGCCGCGGACTGCGCGGCGTCCGATGCGGACGCCCCGGCATCGGTGAACACGCCGAGCAGGTTCTCGGTGAGACGGGTGGTGAAGATCGTGCCGAACACCGCCGTCCCGAGAGACGCGCCGACCTCGCGGAAGTAGTTGTTCGTGCTCGTCGCGGTACCGATCTCGCCGGCCGGAACGGCGTTCTGCACGACCAGCACGACGACCTGCATGATGAGGCCGAGTCCGGCGCCGAAGACGAACAGGAACGCGCAGATGAGCCAGATCGGCGTCGACGCCGACAGCGTGGTCATCGCCACCATCGCGATGCCCGTGAGGATCGTTCCCACGATCGGATAAGCCTTGTACCGACCGGTCTTCGAGATCGCTATGCCCGAGAAGATAGACGTTCCGATCAGTCCGATCATCATCGGGATCATGAGCAGTCCGGATGCAGCTGCGGAAGTGCCGGACGACATCTGCAGGAAGGTCGGCACGAAGCCGATCGCGGCGAACATCCCGATGCCGAGGACGAGTCCGATGGCGGTGGCGTTCACGAAGATGGGGTTGCGGAACAGGCTCAGGGGGATGATCGGGTCCTGCACGCGGGATTCGGTGATGACGAACGCGGTCGCCGCGACGATCAATCCCGCACCCCAGGCCCACGTGGCCATCGAGGCCCAGCCGAAGTCCTTGTCGCCGCCGAAGTCGGTGAAGAAGATGAGACAGGTCGTGGCGATCGACAGGAAGATCACGCCGAACACATCGATCGGCTTCTCGGCCTTCTTGCTGGGGAGCCTGAGGGCGACGAGGGCGATGATGAACGCGGCGATCCCGACGGGGATGTTGATGTAGAACGCCCACTGCCACGTCATGTGATCGACGAAGAACCCTCCGAGGAGAGGCCCGGCCACGGCGGAGAGGCCGAAGACCGCACCGAGGGGACCCATGTACTTGCCACGTTCGTTCGCGGGCACGATATCGGCGATGATCGCCTGCGAGAGGATCATGAGTCCGCCGCCGCCGAGGCCCTGCAGCGCGCGGAAGACGACGAACATCCAGAAGTCGGTCGCGAACGCGCAGCCGACCGAGGCGAGGGTGAAGAGAGCGATCGCCACGAGGAACAGACTCCGTCTGCCGAGCACATCGCCGAACTTGCCGTAGATGGGCATGACGATGGTGGTCGCGAGGAGGTAGGCCGTGGTGATCCACACCTGGTGGTCGACGCCGCCGAGCTCACCGACGATCGTCGGCATCGCGGTCGAGACGATGGTCTGATCGAGGCTGGAGAGCAGCATCCCGGCGATGAGCGCGCTGAAGATGACCCAGATGCGGCGCTTGGTGAGCAGGAACGGCGCATCCGTCGTGGGGGTGGTGGACATTCAGTGGTCTTTCTGTGCAGAGGCGAAGACGTCGCGGGCGATGTCGAGCCGTTCGGCGACGAGCTCGCCGAACGGGACGGGGGATTGGTGATCCAGGATCTGGCCGACCGCCATGCGGATGCAGGCGCCGACGGTGTGGACGACGACCTCGGCGCGCATGGTCTGATCCGCGCCTTCGCGGCGGACGATGAGCGCGACGTCGCGGCGCTCGTTCTCGGCCAATCGCTCGAACGCGCCTTTCAGCAGTCGCGGCTCGTGCTCGATCACCTGGAGAAGGGCGGGGGCGTCGGACAGCGGGTCGAGCATCTCCCAGCGGCGGATGACGACGTCGACGAAGTCGTCGAGCAGGTCACCGTTCTTCGCTACGAATTCGTCGTCGAGCGCGACGAGGCGCGGATCGACCTCGGTGTATCCGAAGACCGCGTTGTCCTTGCTCTCGAAGTAGTTGAAGAACGTGCGACGGGAGACCCCCGCCTCGGCGCAGACCTCGTCGACGGTGAACCCGGCGAAGCCGCGCTCGATCGTGAGGCGTCGAGCCACATCGGTGAGTACGCGGATGGTCTCGCGTTTGCGAACGTCCCGCAGTGAAGGTGCATTGTTCTCCATAGAGTGCAAGTTTGCACTTCAATCCTTGGAGTGCACTGAATGCACCACGCCCGCATCAGCCGCGGGAGACCTCCAGGGGCGCATCCGCGTTGAGCTGCTCGTCGATCAGGGTGATCCCGCCCGACGAATTCGCCGAATGGGCGAGAGCCTCGATCCACGAGCGGCTCAACTCGGGCGGCTCCGCGACATCGAAGACGAACCGGAGCGGGATCGAGGGGTGCAACCAGATCGTCGACCGGCCCACGGCGGCCGTCTCCGGGTGCTTCCACGACAGCGTGAAGCTCTCGTTCCGCCGAAGCTTGGTAGAGATCACGACCTTCAGGTGCGCGAGCGCACGATCTTCGATGCCGATCGGTTCGGCGCTATCGCCGTAGAAGAGACTGCCCACAGTCGGACTCTACGGTGCGGCTCGACCCTCGGCCGCCCGCACGGAACGACGCGCCGCTGACGCGAAACGTCCGTGCGCCCAGTGTCATCTGCGCGCCTGCGCCGCGGTGGTCGACGGCGCCACTCCGTACTCCGAACGGTACGCTGCGGCGAAGCGCGACGGGTGACTGAAACCCCAGCGCCGTGCGACGACGGCGATCGAACCATGGCCTCCGTCTGCGAGGTCGCGATGCGCACCCGCCAGACGTGCGCGGCGCAGGTACTCGGCCGGCGTCGAGTCCAGCGCCCGTCGGAAGGCGTACTGCAGGCCGCGTGTCGAGATGAACGCGGCAGCGGCGACGTCGTCGATGGTGATCGGGCGGTGCGCGTTCTCATCGATGAAGACGAGTGCTCTTCGCACGGCGATCGGAGCGGCCCCGCGCTGGGCGGCGCGCGACATCGAATCGTGGATGCTGGTGGGGAAGACCGAGAGCGTGACCGCCAGCGCATGGCGCTCGAGCTCGGCACGCAGGATGCCGTCGGCGGCGGTCTCGACGACAGCATCCTCCAGATACGCGACCGTGCGTTCCCAGTGGCGGCCGGACTCCTCATCGCGCGGGGCGAGGCCGGACGAGCGAAGCATGAGTCTGTCATCGCCGGTGATCTGGCGTACGCGAGCCTGCGCCGCCGCTCGGTCGATCACCAAGGCGCGCACGCGAGCGGTGTGCTCCCAGCGGGCATGCACCTGCGCGCCGTCGGTCAGCCACGGCTGTCCGGCATCCATGCTCTCTCTGCCCGAGCCGACCTCGGCGTTGGGCGCGGCGACCCGGCAGACCAGGAGCTCGTTCTCTGGCTGAGCGACGGACTGCACCTCCGCCGCCAGGTCGTACCGCACGAGCGTCAGACTCCCGAGTTCGGCGGATGTCCAGTCGAACATGAACCGATTCGGATCCACGCGCTGCAACGAGGCGGAGGGGACGTACTGCCGCCAGGTCTCCTCGACCCGTTCGACATCAAAAGATCTGAACCGCACCGCGTCCCTCTCGTGGCGTCACCGACGTACTCCGGAGCGCTCGGTCGCCGCCGGATGGTGATGCTTCCCACACTCACGAATAGCGGCGGGCATCCCGCAGCGTCAACCCCCTTGTCTCCGGCGGACGGCTCGTGCGAACGTCGACGTCGACGTTCAGGAGGATGATGGCGACGCAACAGTCGGAGGACCCGCCTGCACCGCAAGACCTCGGTGCCAGGTCCTGGCGTTTCGTGGCCCGCGGAACCGTACGCAAGTTCGCCGATGACGGTGCGGCCGACATCGCAGCGGCGCTGACCTTCCATTCCGTGCTGGCACTCGTACCGGCCGTGCTCGTCGGCGTCTCCGTGGTCGGCCTCCTCGGAAGCGACTCGACGGCAGTGTCTTTCGTTCTCGAGATCGTCCGTGCGGTCGCGCCGGAGGAGACGGCGAGGACGATCGCGGACGCCGTCGACGGTCTCGCGGACTCCGCTCTCGCGGGTCCCGCACTGATCATCGGAAGCGGCCTGGCGATCTGGGCCGTCGCCCGATACATCGCAGTGCTCGGACGCGGGATGAATCGCGTCTACGACGTCGACGAAGGGCGCTCGCCCTGGGCACTCAAATCCATGCAGGTGGGGGTCGCGCTCGTCGTGCTTCTGGCGACGGCAGCCGCGGTAGCCGTCGGCGCCGCGAGCTCGTCCGTCGCCGAGGCCATCGGCGAGCAGCTCGGCGGGGGAGAAGCGGCACTTCTGGTCTGGCGGATCGCGCGATGGCCGATCCTGGTCGTGATCGTGGTCGGCACCGTCGCGTTCCTGTACGACCGAGCGCCGAACATCCGCCATCCGCGCTTCCGCTGGCTCAGCTGGGGCGCGGCACTGGCGATCATCGTTCTCGCCGTCGCCTCGCTCGCGTTCGGGGTGTACGTGTCGAGCATCGTCGACTACGAGCGCGTGTACGGACAGCTCGCCGGCATCATCGTGCTCCTGATCTGGCTGTGGATCGCGAACCTCGCCCTCGTTCTCGGTGTGGAGTTCGACGCGACGCTGGAGCGGGCGCGGGAATTGAGCGCGGGGATCCCGGCCGAGGCGAGTCCGCGCCTCCCGCTGAGAGATCGGTCACGGGTCGTCCGCAAGCAGGCGAGACGGAGCACCGAGATCGCCGAGGCGCGTCGCCTCCGCGATCGGCCGTGATCGCGAGCTCGTCAGCGGAGCGGGTCGGCCGAACCGACGGCATGCGGGCGCACCGGCCACGTGCCGTCGACGGCGTCTTCCGGATCGAGGCGACCGATACCGATGAAGTACTCGGTGAGGCTCTCGGCCTGAGCCCGTGCCCACCCGATCTGACGCGTGTGCAGGTCGTCGAGGGTGTCGGGCAGCGAGAACTGCCGGGCGATCGCCTGAGCGACCCGTCCCGCGGCGACCGCGTCGGCCGCGGCTTCGTGCGCGCCGTCGAGGGCCACCGCGTAATGGGCGGCGACGAGGGTGAGCGTGCGCTTGCCCCGACGGTAGCGATCGACGGCCTTGTCGATCACGAAGGGGTCGATGATGGGTGCCGGGTTGGCCAGCGGGGTGAGTCCGTGCCGGACGGCCTCGTGTGCGAGGAGCGAGAAGTCGTACGAGGCGTTGTACGCGACGACGGGGATGCCCTGATCGAGGAGCGAACGCAGCGCGATCAACACCTGCGCGACGACTTCGCGTGCCGGGCGCCCCTCGGCCCGTGCCCGGGCGGTCGTGACGCCGTGCACTGCGGTCGCCCCCTCCGGGATCTCGACACCGGGGTCGGCGAGCCAGGTGCGGGCCACGATCTGGCGTCCCTCGGCGTCGAGCACACCGACATGCGCGGTGACGATGCGATCGGCCGTGACGTCGATCCCCGTGGTCTCCAGGTCGAACACGCCGACACGGCGCAGCCAGGGAGGAAGCGGGAGATCGTCGGCCATGGGCCCACGCTAGATCCGGGCTCGGACATTCGGAGGGAGGCGCTCGGGAATCCGTAGACTCAGGGGATGACCGTGCCCTCTCCGTACGCCGACCGCCTGACGCGACTTCCCGTCGAGCGACGGGAAGCAGAGGTGCGCGGCGGCACGACGGCGTACTGGGTGTACGGCCGCGAGGGTGCGCAGACCACGATCGTCGCCGTGCACGGCTTCCGAGGAGAGCACCACGGACTCGAACCGGTTCTCGCCTTCCTCCCCGAAGCGCGGGTGATCGCCCCCGACCTGCCGGGCTTCGGTGAGACGGCGCCGCTTCCCGGACGCACGCACGACCTCGACGAGTACGCGGCGTGGCTCGGCGACTTCGTGGCAGAGGTCGCGCCCGGCGCCGTCGTCCTCGGCCATTCCTTCGGGTCGATCGTCGCATCCGCGGCCGTGGCGCGCGGTCTCGCGACGCCCCGCCTGATCCTCATCAACCCCATCGGTGCGCCGGCGCTCGAAGGACCCAAGGGGGTGATGACCCGGCTCGCCGTGCTCTACTACGCGCTGGGAGCGCGTCTGCCCGAGCGTCTCGGAACCGCGCTCCTGCGCAACCGTCTCATCGTGCGGGTGATGAGCATCACGATGGCCAAGACGGCCGACCCTGCTCTGCGCCGGTTCATCCACGATCAGCACGACACGTACTTCTCCCGCTTCTCGGATCGCGACGTGCTGCGCGACGCCTTCGTCGCGAGCGTCTCGCACGACGTGCGCGGCTTCGCTCCCGACATCGAGGTTCCGACGCTGCTGGTGGCCGCACAGCGCGATGACATCACGCCGATCGAGGCCGAGCGCACGCTCGCGACCCTTTTCGAAGACGCGTCGCTCGTCGAGATCGCCGAGGTCGGTCACCTGATCCACTACGAGACGCCGGCCGAGGCGGCCGGTGCGATCAGACGCTTCCTCCGGATTCCCGTCGCGCGAGGCCGATGAGTCCGGCGACCCGGAACGGGATGACCTCACCCATCGCGAGAGACGTCTCGGTGCGCTCCACCCCCTCGATCGACAGGATCCGTGCGTCGGTGTCGAAGAGGTGACGCGCGTCACGGCAGGCGACCCGCGCGAGCAGGTCGATCGAGCCGCTGAGCCCGTGCGCCTGCACGACCTCCGGGATGCGGGCGAGCTCGTTGATGATGCGCGGGAGCTCGGTCTGCCGCACTCCGATGCTGACGAACGCCTGCAGCGGGAATCCCAGCACGTCGGGGGAGAAGGCGCGTTCGTAGGAGAGGAAGACCCCGGTCTGCTCGAGACGGGTCATGCGCGCCTGGATCGTGTTGCGCGACAGCCGCAGCGTCTCTGCGAGAGCGACGATGGTGACGCGCGGATCGTCGGCGAGAGCGGCGAGGATCTCGAGGTCGGTGCGGTCCAGTCCTGGCATAGTGCCAAACGATAGCAGGACGGAATTCCCGGCAGCTTGGCAACATGCTCAAGCCCCTTCCGGATGCTTGAGCGACGTGTTCAGCGGACGTACGCTCGGGACATGCCGGCATCGTCGCCGGCTCCAGCGCGAGCCTCACGAGGGCTGCTGAGAACGAGGAGGACGATGATGTCACCGCAGATCACTCCCATCGCCGACACCGAGCAGGATCTGGAGCTCGCCGAGCGCCTCCTCGCTCCGGACGGGAGCCGTGTACGTCATCCGCAACTCGACCCCTTCGTCGCCGATGTCGATCATGCGGCGCTGCGCGGATTGCTGCGTGACATGGTGGTGCTCCGGCGGATCGACGCCGAGGGCGTGGCGCTTCAGCGTCAGGGCCAGCTCGGCCTCTGGGCCCCGTGCCAGGGGCAGGAGGCGACGCAGATCGGTACCGCCCGGGCGCTGGAGGATCGCGACTACGTCTTCCCGAGCTACCGCGAGACCGGTGTCGTCTACGCCCGGGGCGCTCAGCCGGGCGATTACGTGCGCATGTGGCGCGGTGAGGAGGGATCCGCATACGACCCGGCCGCACTGCGGGTCGCACCGCTGCAGATCATCATCGGCGCGCAGACCCTGCACGCCGTTGGCTATGCACTCGGCATTCGGCACGAGGGGGCGGACGAGGTCGCGGTGACCTACTTCGGTGACGGTGCCACCAGCCAGGGCGACGTGAACGAGGCGATGATCTTCGCGGCGTCGTACCGCGCCCCCGTGGTCTTCGTCTGCCAGAACAACCACTGGGCGATCTCCGAGCCGGTGGCGGTGCAGTCGCAGTACCCGATCGCCGGTCGCGCCCCGGGCTTCGGCATTCCGAGTCTGCGGGTCGACGGCAACGACGTCCTCGCCTGTCTCGCTGCGATGCGGTGGGCGCTCGATCACGCGCGTTCGGGCAACGGACCCGCCTACATCGAGGCGGTCACCTACCGGATGGGACCGCACACGACAGCGGACGACCCCACTCGATACCGGCCTGAGGGTGAACTCGAGGCCTGGCGCCGTCGCGATCCGATCAGCCGCCTCGAAGCCCACCTGCGCGCCGCTGGCGAGCTCTCCGAGGAGCACGTCGCGCAGATGCAGGAGGCCGCGGATGCGGTCGCCAAGGAGATGCGGGCGCAGTGCCTCGGGATGGTGACACGTCCACCGCTGGCGGTCTTCGACGGTGTCTACGCCGAACCGCACGCCGGTCTCGACCGGCAACGCGCGGAGTACGCCGAGTACCTCGCGGGTTTCGAGGAGGCGACGGCATGACGGAGCTGACTCTGGGCAAAGCGCTCGGCGCGGGATTGCGCAGGGCCATGCGCGACGACGACCGGGTCGTGCTGCTCGGCGAGGACATCGGCAGGCTCGGCGGCGTCTTCCGCATCACCGACGGTCTCCTCGATGAGTTCGGAACCGGCCGGGTGATCGATACACCGCTCGCGGAGTCCGGCATCGTCGGCACAGCGGTCGGGCTGGCTTTCCGCGGTTATCGCCCGGTGGTCGAGATCCAGTTCGACGGATTCGTGTATCCGGCATTCGACCAGATCGTGGCGCAGGTGGCGAAGTTGCATTACCGCACGCAGGGGCGGGTGAAGATGCCCATCACGATCCGCATCCCGTGGGCGGGGGGCATCGGGGCGGCCGAGCACCACTCGGAGTCGCCCGAGGCGTACTTCGTCCACACCGCGGGGTTGCGCGTCGTGGCCGTCTCGAACCCCGAGGACGCCTATCGCAGCCTGCGACAGGCGATCGCCTCCGACGATCCGGTGATCTTCTTCGAGCCGAAGCGCCTCTACCATCACAAGGGCGAGGTCGATCTGGAGACGCCGCTCGCGGATGCCCCACCGATGGGGCTCGCCCAGGTGGTCCGTGCGGGGTCGGATGTGACGCTCGTCACCTACGGCGCGATGGTGACCACCGCCCTCGAGGCGGCGTCGGCCGCAGCGGATGAAGGCGTGTCGATCGAGGTCGTCGATCTGCGCTCCCTCTCGCCGGTCGACTACGACACGCTGGCCGCCTCCGTGCGCAGGACGGGGCGCGTCGTCGTCGCTCACGAGGCCTCGCGGGAAGCCGGTGTCGCCGCCGAGGTCATCGCGAGCATCACGGAGTTCTGCTTCGAGTATCTGGAGTCGGCGCCCCTGAGGGTGACGGGGCACGACGTGCCGTACCCGCCGGCGAAGCTCGAGAAGTACCACCTTCCCGATCTCGACCGGCTGCTGGATGCAGTGGACCGAGTGCTCGATCGCGGAGCACGGACGGGAGTGGACGCGTGATCGCCGAGTTCCGACTTCCCGACCTCGGCGAGGGCCTCACCGAGGCCGAGGTCGTGCAATGGCTGGTCGCTCCCGGAGAGCAGGTCGCGCTCAATCAGACGCTGGCGGAGGTCGAGACGGCGAAAGCGGTCGTCGAGCTCCCCTCGCCCTACGAGGGAACCGTGGCCGAGTTGCACGCCGATGCCGGCGAGACCGTCGCGGTCGGCTCGCCCCTGATCGCCTTCGAGGTCGTCGGCGAGGAACCGGATGCCTCCGCTCCGAGTGCCGGAGCGGAGCGGGCTGAGCCCAATCTCGTCGGATACGGCGCAGCGCCGTCGACGTCGGGGCGTCCTGCGCGCCGAGCACGCCGCACGGGCGCGAGCACTCGTGCGGTGGATGTCGCCGTGATCGAGGCCGCACCGCACGACGCGTCACCCTCGGTCGTGGCCGAGCTGCCGGTCGTGGAGCGCCCGCGTTCGACCCCGCCCGTGCGCGCGTATGCGAAGCGGGCGGGCGTGGATCTGGCGTTGGTCGCGGCCGTCGTCGGCGATCGCGTGATCACCCGCGCGGACATCGATTCCTTCGCCTCGACCGGCGGGAGTGCCGAAGGCCGCTCGGCTGCGGAGCATGCGCGCGAGGCCTCTCCGGCCCTCGGTGCGACGGAGGACAGGGCTCGCGAGGTGCGCCTCCCCATCCGAGGCGTGCGTAAGCACACGGCGGCCGCGATGGTCGAGAGCGCCTTCACCGCGCCGCACGTCACGGTCTTCCACACGGTCGACGTGACCGCCACGGTCGAACTGCTCGACTCCCTCCGCGCCGACCGTGTGTGGGCCGAACACCGCATCGGCCCGCTCGCGGTCGTCGCCAAGGCGGTGTGCCTGGCGCTGGGCCGTACGCCGGGATTGAACGCGCACTGGGATGAGGCGGCCGGAGAGATCGTCCAGTATCGCTACGTGGACCTCGGTATCGCCGCGGCGACGGAGCGCGGACTCATCGTGCCGAACATCCGCGATGCCGAGCGGCTCGGCCTGGGAGGCGTCGCAGATGCGATCCGCGATCTCGCGGACACGGCTCGCGCGGGGAAGACCGCCCCGGCGGAACTCCAGGGCGGAACGTTCTCGATCTCGAACATCGGGGTGTTCGGCATCGACGCCGGTACCCCGATCCTGCCGCCCGGTCAGTCGGGAATCCTCGCTGTGGGGGCGATCCGGCGGCAGCCCTGGGAGCATCGCGGAGAGACCGCGCTGCGGGACGTGATGACTCTGAGCCTCTCGTTCGACCACCGTCTGGTGGACGGTGCCGAAGGGGCCCGATTCCTGCGCGATGTCGCCGACGTGCTGCAGGAGCCGGGTCGGGCGATGCTCCTCGGTTAGCCGCGGAGCGCGGCGGCGGCCATGCGCGCCAGCACGTCCCCGGTGGCCGCGTGGCGCCGTGCCGCCGCACGGGTGCTGTGCGGAGTGGAGTTGATGAGGCCGAAACAGGCCTGCACCCGCAGGCGCAGCTCGTCGCGATCGGCCGGATGCAGGGGCGCGAGCGTGTCGATCCACAGCTCGATGTAATCGCGTTGCAAGCGTCGCACATCGGCGCGATCGTCGTCGGCCAGGTGCACGACATCCCGGTCCTGCACCTGGATCACCGCGGCGTTGTGCAGGGCGAAGTCGACGTGGAAGCGGATCAGCGCCTGCATTCTCTCCTCGGCATCCGCGTCGGTGGTCGCGACCCGTGTGCCGCCCGCCAGAAGATCGTGGCTGACCTTCACGAGCACAGATCCGAGCAGCGCCTGCTTTCCCGCGAAGTGGCGGTAGACGGCCGGGCCGGAAACGCCCACGGCAGCGCCGATGTCTTCGAGGCTGACGCCGTTGTACCCGCGGGCGGCGAAGAGTAGCGCGGCCTCGTGGCGGATCGCATCCGAGCGCTCCGCCTTGGCGCGATCACGAGCGGTGACAGGGGTTGTCATCTCAGTTAATCCTCGCTAACCTGAATCATCGGGTTAGTGCACACTAACCGAGAGAACGTGTGCAGCGCCAGCACCGTGGCTGCGCCGGAGCGTGTCGAGGAGGACATCGCGATGCCCGCAACCCAGCAGGCCCTCGCCGAACAGTTGCGCGAGCGACTCGCCGCCGTGGCGCTCGGCGGCCCGGAGACATCGCGTCAGCGCCACGTCGCGCGAGGCAAGCTCCTGCCGCGCGAGCGCATCGTCCGACTCCTCGACGAGGGGAGTCCGTTCCTCGAAGTGGCGCCGCTCGCCGCAGAGGGGCTCTACGACGGAGAAGCTCCCGGGGCCGGGGTGATCGCCGGCATCGGACTCGTGCACGGCCGGCATGTGATGGTCGTCTGCAACGATGCGACCGTGAAGGGCGGCACCTACCTGCCGATGACGGTCAAGAAGCACCTGCGCGCTCAGGAGATCGCGCTCGAGAATCGTCTGCCGTGCCTCTACCTGGTGGACTCCGGCGGCGCGTTCCTTCCCAAGCAGGACGAGGTCTTCCCGGACCGCGACCACTTCGGGCGCATCTTCTTCCACCAGGCGCGGATGTCGGCCGCGGGCATCCCGCAGCTCGCGGCGGTGCTCGGGTCGTGCACCGCGGGCGGCGCATACGTTCCGGCGATGAGCGACGAGACGGTGATCGTGCGCGGGCAGGGCACGATCTTCCTCGGCGGCCCGCCACTGGTGAAGGCCGCGATCGGTGAGGTCGTCACAGCGGAGGAACTGGGCGGAGGAGAGATGCACGCGCGTCGCAGCGGCGTCGTCGATCATCTCGCCGAGGACGACGAGCATGCGCTCGAGATCCTCCGGGACATCGTGCGCACGCTCCCGGCGCCGCAGAAGCCGGTCTGGGAGGTCCTCCCGTCTCGCGAGCCCAGGGAGGAGACCTCGCTGTACGACGTGGTGCCGGTCGACGTCAACGCCGCCTACGACGTGCACGCGGTGATCGATCGCCTGGTGGACGGCGGCAGCGTCCGCGAGTTCAAGGCGGAGTACGGCACGACGCTCGTGACCGCCTTCGCCCGCATCCACGGACACCCGGTGGGCATCGTCGCGAACAACGGCGTGCTGTTCAGCGAGTCCGCGCTCAAGGGAGCGCACTTCATCGAGCTGTGCGATCAACGGGGCATCCCGCTCCTCTTCCTGCAGAACATCACCGGCTTCATGGTCGGCTCCGACGCCGAAGCCGGCGGGATCGCGAAGGACGGCGCCAAGATGGTCACCGCGGTCGCGAGCTGCCGGGTGCCGAAGCTGACCGTGATCATCGGCGGATCCTTCGGTGCGGGCAATTACTCGATGTGCGGGCGCGCCTACTCGCCTCGCTTCCTGTGGACCTGGCCCGCGAGCCGGATCTCGGTGATGGGCGGCAATCAGGCGGCATCCGTGCTGGCGACCGTGAAGGAGGATCAGCTCTCCGGTCGCGGAGAGTCCTGGACCCCGGAGGAGCGTGCCGCCTTCGAAGAACCGATCCGTGCCCAGTACGAGGAGCAGGGCGAGCCGTACTACGCGACCGCCCGCCTCTGGGACGACGGGATCATCGACCCGCAGCAGACGCGGCAGGTGCTCGGGCTCGCGCTCGACGTCGTGTCACGTGCGCCGCTGCCCGAACCGCGCTTCGGCGTCTTCCGGATGTGAGTGAGATGAACGAGCACCTCTTCGACACGGTCCTCGTCGCGAACCGCGGCGAGATCGCGCGGCGCGTGATCCGAACCCTCACCGCGCTCGGTATCCGCAGCGTCGCGGTTTACAGCGACGCCGACGCGGATGCCCCTCATGTGAGCGAGGCGGACGTGGCGGTTCGGATCGGCCCCGCCCCCGCGAGCGCCTCGTACCTCGATATCGATGCCATCATCGCGGCGGCCCTCGACACGGGCGCCCAGGCCATCCACCCCGGATACGGTTTCCTCTCCGAGAGCGTCGGCCTCGCCGAGGCCTGCGATGCGCACGGCATCGTCTTCATCGGGCCCGGAATCGAGGCGCTGCAGGTCATGGGCGACAAGGCCCGAGCCCGGGCGCACGTGGTTCGCCACGGAGTCCCTGTCGTCCCGGGCTTCGACGCCGCGGGTCTGGACGACGAGCAGATCGGGCAGGAGGCGGATGCCGTGGGCTACCCACTGCTCGTGAAGCCGAGTGCCGGCGGGGGCGGCAAGGGGATGGAGGTCGTCGCGGCAGCATCCGATCTGCCGGGCGCGCTGGCGTCGGCGCGCCGCGTGGCAGCAGCGGCATTCGGCGATGATTCCCTGGTGCTCGAACGTCTGCTCCGGCGTCCCCGGCACATCGAGGTGCAGGTGTTCGGTGACGTCCACGGCGCGGTCATCGCCCTCGGCGAGCGCGAGTGCACGCTCCAGCGGCGGCACCAGAAGGTGATCGAGGAGGCACCGTCCGTCGGCATCTCCGACGGCACCAGAGAAGAGCTCTTCCGAGCCGCCGTGCGCGCTGCCGAAAGCGTGTCGTACGTCGGTGCGGGCACGGTCGAATTCCTGATCGACGCCGACGACCCGACACGGGTGTTCTTCATCGAGATGAACACCCGTCTGCAGGTCGAGCATCCGGTGACCGAGGAGGTGACGGGTCTGGATCTCGTCGCTCTGCAACTGCGGGTCGCGGCAGGGCTCGCTCTCGACGTCGCACCCGTCGTGCACGGGCACGCGGTCGAGGCGCGCGTCTATGCCGAGGCTCCCGAACGGGGTTTCGTGCCCTCGACGGGGACCATCCTGCTCTTCACGCCCCCACCCGGCGTGCGCATCGACTCCGCCGTCGAGACCGGATCCGAGGTGTCCGGATTCTACGACCCGATGATCGCGAAGATCATCGCCGTGGCCGAGGATCGCGAGACCGCGATGCGGCGTCTCGACACCGCTCTCTCGCGCACCGTGGTGCTGGGCGTCGAGACGAACATCGCCTTCCTGCGCACCCTCTGCCGGGACGAGCGCGTCCGGAGCGGCGACCTCGACACCGGACTCATCGAGACCCTGTTGCCGATCCCATCGGCGTCGCCGTCCCCGTCGATGCTCGCGGCGGCGACACGGCTCGTCGCATCCGGGCAGGCGCCCATCGACGCGCTGGCCCCGTGGAACGACCGTTCGGGCTGGCGCCTCGGTGGCGAGCCGACGCTCGCGACGGCGCGGGTGTTCCTCACCGACGACGACACCGTCGTGGAAGCGGCGCCCCTCGCGGGCACGCTCCGTCACGTGTCAGCGCGGGTGGACGCGGACGGTGCGATCTGGGTGACCGAGAGCGGGCGCGGCGTGCGCCTGCGCCCGCTCGACCGCCGCGCCGCGCTTGATCGTCGCCTCGCCGCCCGGTCCGGCGTGGCATCCGCCACCGGGCCGGAAGGGCGTGCCCCCATGCCGGGAAGCGTGGTCGCGGTGCACGTGCGAGATGGCGACCACGTGCGGGCCGGAGCAGCGCTCGTGTCGATCGAGGCGATGAAGATGGAGCACCCCGTGCTCGCTCCGCGCGACGGTGTCGTGCGGGTGCTCGTGGCCGTGGGCGAACAGGTGCGGCGCGGCGAACCCGTCGTGCGCGTGATGACGGAGGAGACAGACACATGGACGACCTGACCGCCGAGGAACGCGAACTCGCCGCCATGGTGCGCGAGTTCGCCGAGACCGTGGTCGCTCCGCGCTCGTACGAGGCGGACCGCACGCACACCCTGCCGATGGACGTGGTCGCCCAGATGGGTGATCTCGGACTGTTCGGCCTGCCCTTCCCGGAGCAGTACGGCGGACAGGGCGGCGACTATCTCGCGCTCGGCATCGCGATCGAGGCACTCGCCCGGGTCGATCAGTCGATCGCGATCACTCTCGAGGCCGGCGTGAGCCTCGGCGCCATGCCGATCTTCCGCTTCGGCACGGAGGTGCAGAAGAACGAGTTGCTCCCCGACCTCCTCGCCGGTCGCGCGCTGGCCGGATTCGGGCTCACCGAACCGGAGGCGGGGAGCGATGCCGGTGCCACGCGCACGACCGCGCGGCTCGACGGCGAGGAATGGGTCATCGACGGCACCAAGCAGTTCATCACGAACTCCGGCACCGCTATCACCCGCTTCGTGACGGTCACGGCGGTGACGGGCACGGTCGACGGGCGCAAGGAGATCTCGACGATCGTCGTGCCGAACGGGACGCCCGGGTTCACGGTCGAAGCGCCGTACGACAAGGTGGGGTGGAACGCCTCGGACACGCATCCGCTCACGTTCGACGGGGTGCGGGTTCCGGCCGGGAACCTGCTCGGCGAGCGGGGGACGGGCTTCCGCAACTTCCTCAGCATCCTCGACGAGGGGCGCATCGCGATCGCCGCTCTCGCCACCGGCGCAGCCGAGGGCTGTCTCGAGGAGGCCGTCGCCTATGCGAAGAGCCGCACGGTCTTCGGCAGCGCGTTGAGTACGCGGCAGAACGCCCAGTTCACCCTGGCGCGCATGCGGGCGCGCGTGCACACGGCTCGTCTCGCCTGGCACCATGCCGCGCGGTTGCGGGACGAGGGGCGCCCGTTCGCGGAACAGGCGGCGATCGCGAAGCTCGTCGCGGGGGAGGCGGCGATGGACAACGCGCGTGATGCGACGCAGATCTTCGGCGGCAACGGGTTCATGAACGAATTCCCCGTGGCTCGTCACTACCGCGACTCGAAGATCCTCGAGATCGGGGAGGGCACCACCGAGGTGCAGTTGCTCGTGATCGCGCGGGGCCTCGGACTCGCCGGGTAGCGTGGGGGGATGAGCGCGCAAGAGATCGTCCAGAGGGGCCTCTACTTCGAGGAGTTCGAGCTCGACGCCCGCTATCTGCACCGACCGGGTCGCACGGCCACCGAGGCTGACAACGTCCTGTTCACGACCCTCACGATGAACACGCAGGCCCTGCATCTCGACGCCGCGTTCGCCGAGGCCCAGGAGCCCTTCCACGCCCGCGTCATGAACTCCATGTGGACCCTCTCGACGATGGTCGGGGCATCGGTCGCCCAGCTGACGCAGGGCACGCTCGTCGCACAGCTCGGACTCGGCGACATCCGTTTCCCGCATCCGCTCTTCGCGGGCGACACCCTGTACACCGAGAGCGTGGTGACCGGGCTGCGGCCGTCGTCGTCGCGACCGACGCAGGGGATCGTGGAGATCGCCCACACCGGCCGCAACCAGGACGGCACGATCGTCGCGACCGCCATCCGCTCGGTGCTCGTGCACCGTCGGCCCGAGGAGACCTCATGACCTTCGACCTGGGACCCGCACTCCTGTTCTGCCCGGCGGATCGCCCGGAACGCTTCGCGAAAGCCGCGGAACGAGCGGATGCCGTCATCCTCGACCTCGAGGATGCGGTGCTTCCGGCGGCGAAGGCCTCCGCGCGCGAGAACGTGCGGACGGCCGAGCTCGACCCGGCGCGCGTGATCGTGCGCGTGAACGCGCCGACGAGTGCGGAGTTCGCCGCCGATCTGGAGGCCGTGGCCGCCTCGCCGTTCCGGACGGTGATGGTCGCGAAGACGGAGGATCCTTCGGCGCTCGACGTCTTCGGCGCGGACTACGACGTCATCGCACTGTGCGAGACGGCCCGAGGGGTTCAGGCGGCGGCGAGCATCGCAGAGCATGAACGCGTCGTCGCGATCATGTGGGGTGCGGAGGACCTGGTCGCCTCGCTCGGCGGTACGTCGAGCCGTCGACCGGATGGAGCGTACCGCGATGTCGCGCGCTACGCGCGTACGCGGGTCCTGCTCTCCGCCGGCGCGCACGGCAAGGGCGCCATCGATGCCGTGCACGTCGACATCGACGACGTCGACGGCCTGGAGGAGGAAGCCTCGGATGCGGTCGCCTCCGGGTTCCGCGCGACAGCGTGCATCCATCCCGCGCAGGTGCCGGTGATCCGCGCCGCCTATCGGCCCGATCCGGCCAGCGTCGAGTGGGCGCGCGGAGTGCTCGCGGCTGCCGAGGGGGAGCGGGGCGTCTTCCGGTTCGACGGTCGGATGGTCGATGAGCCGGTGCTGCGGCACGCCCGCTCGATCGTCGCACGGGCGAGCTGAGGCTCGCGCTCGCCTCTCCCTTACAGCAGAACGGTCTCTTCGAGCAGGCGCAGCGACCCCGGGGACGCCTCGAACCGCGTCGCGGATCCGTTGCGGATGATGTCGCCGACGCGGGGGAGCGTGCCTCCCGAGACATGGTCGATCAGCGAGCGGATCACGCCACCGTGCGCGACCACGATGACGGACTCCGCGAGCGGGGCGGATCGGCGCCGCGCGTCGAGAGCGATCCGATCGAGCGCCCTGAGCGCGCGTGCGGCCACGCCCTCGAGCGTCTCGGCGCCGGGGACCTCGGCGTCCCAGTCGCCGTGTGTCTCGAGGTAATCGGCGACGAGCATCCCCTCGCCTTCTCCGAACTCCCGCTCACGCAGATCCGCGTCGAGCGCCGGCGCGTCGAGTCCGAGTTCCGCCGCGATGATCTCGGCGGTCTCGTGGGCTCGCTTCAGCGGACTCGCGTAGATCGTGTGATGCACCCCGCCCGCCAGTTGCCCGGCGGCCCAGCGGGCATCGGCACGACCGGTGTCGTTGAGCGGGATATCGGTCGATCCCTGGATGCGGCGGGCCAGGTTCCAGTCCGTCTGGCCGTGGCGGACGAGGGTGAGCAGAGTCACGAGAGAAGCTCCTGCAGGGCGGGGAGCACGTCGCTGGTGCCGGCGGCGATGGTGACATCGGCCCAGGCATCCGCGCGGGTCGGCTCGCGGTTGACGATGATCAGGGGGATGCTGCGGCGGCGCGCGCGCTCGACGAGCCGCACCCCGGAGTTCACGACGAGCGAGGACCCGGCCACGATCATCGCCGTACTCGACCGCAACAGGGATTCCGCGGCGCGGAAGCGGTCCTGCGGAACGTACTCTCCGAAGAAGACGACGTCCGGCTTGAGCATGCCGTCGCAGACGGTGCACCGGGGGATCACGAAACCCTCGATGCTCTCGGGGAGGACATCGCCGTCCGGGGCGAGCGGCACGTTCTCCGGCACCGAGATCCAGGGGTTGAGCTCTTCGATCTGCCCGGCGACGTCGCGGCGGTCGAAGACCTGTCCGCAGTGCAGGCACAGCACTCGGCGCATCGTGCCGTGCACCTCGATCACGTGAGAGCTCCCGGCCCGCAGATGCAGACCGTCGACGTTCTGCGTGATCACACCGCTGACGACGCCGGCCGACTCCATCTCCGCGAGCGCGCGGTGCCCGGGGTTCGGATCGGCGCGGGCGAATGCGCGCCAGCCGAGATGACCGCCGACCCAGTACCGCCGACGCGCGGCCTCGTCGCCGAGGTAGGTCTGGATCGTCATCGGGTTGCTCCGCGGCGTGGCACCCTCGCCGCGATAAGCGGGGATCCCCGAGTCGGTCGAGACACCCGCTCCGGTGAGGAGGGCGACACGTCGCCCCCGCAGGAGGTCGGCCGCCTTCTCGATGCGGAGCCGGAGCTCGTCGTCTGCGATCGTGGTCACTGATCCTCCCCGTGCGATTCTACGGGGCCGACGGACACCCGGCTTCGTCGAGGAACGGCCGGCGCATGGGAAGGTGGGAGCCTATGGACATCGTGCACATCGACTCGTCGACGGACCCGCGCCTCGACGAGTACCGGTCGCTCACCGATACGGCCCTCCGCAGCATCCGGGAGCCGGCGGGCGGGCTCTACATCGCCGAATCGTCGAAGGTGATCGAGCGCGCGATCCGTGCGGGGCATTCGCCGAGGTCGGTGCTCGTGCAGGAGCGGCGTCTCGACGGCATCCGCAGCATCGTCGAGGGGTTCGACGTTCCCGTGTACGTGGTGCCCGATGACGTCGCCGAAGCGGTCACCGGATTCGCGGTCCATCGCGGGGCGATCGCCTCGATGCACCGCCCGCCCCTGCCTTCGGTCGCCGAGACGCTGGGCGGGTCGAAGAACGCTCGGTCGCGCATCGCGATCCTCGAGGGGCTCGCCGATCACACGAACATCGGGGCGCTGTTCCGATCGGCCGCGGCGCTCGGTGTCGACGCCGTCCTCATCTCCCCGGACTGCTCGGACCCGCTGTATCGCCGCGCGGTACGCGTCTCGATGGGAACGGTGTTCCAGGTGCCGTGGACACGGATCACGGAGTGGCCCGCCGGTATCCACGAGCTGCAGGATGCCGGGTACGTCGTCGCGGGCATGACGCTGGGCGAAGGCGCGATCACCCTCGACGATCTCGTCGCCGAGGATCACGACAAGCTCGCATTGGTGTTCGGCACCGAGGGCCATGGCATCACGCCCGCCACCGACGCGATCCTCGACCGCCGGGTGACGATCCCGATGATGGGGGGCGTGGATTCCCTCAACGTGGCCGCCGCGTCGGCCGTGGCTTTCTACGCGACGACACGGTAGCGGACCGGCGAGCCCGCACGGGTGTCAGCGGATGTCGGGGAAGATGATCGGCGACGGTTCCGGCCGCTTCGCTGCGATGTGATCCCCGGAGGACTGGTGGCGCAGCCGGCGCAGGACCCAGGGCACCAGGTGTTCGCGCGCCCACCCGAGATCTTCGCCTCGGGCTTCACGCCACGTGCGGATCGGCAGCGGTTCCGGCTGCAATGATTCGAGATCGTTCGGCACGTTCAGCGCGCGCAGCACCATGCGAGCGACCTCGTGGTGACCGAGAGAGTTGTAGTGCAGGCGGTCGTCGTCGAAGAACCGCATGTCCTGCACGACCTTCAGCGCCCACTGATCCGCCACGATGCAATCGTGCCGCTCGGCGATCGCGCGCACGTTCTCGTTGTAGATCGCCACTTTGCCGCGGAAGCCACGGAACACCGGCGTGAACGCGGTGTCGATTCCGGTGAAGACGACCACGGCTGCGCCGGTGGAGGCGAGCCGAGTGACGGCATCCTCCAACTGGGCCGCGATCGCATCGGGATCGGTTCCGGGGCGGATGACGTCGTTGCCGCCCGCACAGATCGAGACCAGGTCGGGGTGCAGCGCGACGGCCGGCTCGATCTGGTCGTGCACGATCTGGGCGATGAGCTTGCCGCGTACGGCGAGGTTCGCGTAGGCGAAGTCATCGACTTGCGCCGCGAGCACCTCCGCCACGCGGTCGGCCCAGCCGCGGTGGCCTCCGGGCGCGGCGGGATCGGGGTCGCCGATGCCCTCCGTGAAGGAGTCCCCGATGGCGACGAAACGACGCCACGGGTGCGCCGATTCGTTGGGGACGTAGGGGGTCCGGGTCGAATCCTGGTCTGTCATCCAGCTCTCCTTCGCGAACACGCGCGGCTCGAAGATCACGGCTGCGCAGTGACCGAGCCTACTCCGCCGGGTGCGTCGGGGAGGGGCGCGCGCCGATGTCAGACGGAGCGATTATCGTTGAGCCGATGCTCTCTCCGTCCTTCCCACAGCGCGCCCCCTGGGGCACCGCCAACAAGCTGCGCGCCTGGCAGCAGGAGGCCCTCGAACAGTACTTCGCCGCCGACCAGAGGGACTTCCTCGTCGCGGCCACGCCGGGCGCAGGGAAGACCACCTTCGCCCTCACGCTCGCGGTCGAGCTGATGCGCACGGGCGAGGTCAACCGCATCATCGTGGTCGCACCCACCGAGCACCTCAAGACCCAGTGGGCCGATGCCGCTGCGCGAGTGCACATCCGCCTCGATCCCCGTTTTCGCAACAGCGACTGGGCGCCGGCGCGGCACTATCACGGAGCGGTCGTCACCTACGCGCAGGTCGCGGCGAAGTCGTCGGTGCACCGCCACCTGACCGAAGACGCCAGGACACTGGTGATCCTCGACGAGGTGCACCACGGCGGCGATGCCCTCAGCTGGGGTGATGCGATCCGCGACGCGTACGGCCCCGCCAAGCGACGCCTCCTGCTGTCGGGTACGCCGTTCCGCAGCGACACCGCGCCGATTCCGTTCGTCGAATACCACCCCGACGAATCAGGCGCGCGCATCTCGCGCACGGATTACAACTACGGCTACGGGCGGGCTCTCGCCGACGGTGTGGTGCGTCCCGTGCTCTTCCACATGTATGCGGGCAAGATGCGCTGGCGCACCACCTCGGGCGACGAACTCGAGACGCATCTCGGGCAGGACAACACCAAGGACGTCACCTCCCAGGCCTGGCGCACAGCGCTCGATCCCGAGGGGGAGTGGATGCCGGCGGTGCTCTCCGCCGCGGACCGCCGCTTGACCGAGATCCGCCATCATGTGCCCGATGCAGGCGGGCTCGTCCTCGCCACCGACCAGACGGTCGCCCGCGCCTACGCCAAGATCCTGCACAGCATCACCGGCCAGCAGGCGACGGTCGTTCTCTCCGACGATGCCACCGCCTCCGAACGCATCGAGAAGTTCAGTGCGGGCGACCAGCGCTGGATGGTGGCCGTTCGGATGGTGTCGGAGGGGGTCGACGTGCCGCGTCTCGCGGTGGGTGTCTATGCGACGTCGTCGTCGACGCCGCTGTTCTTCGCACAGGCGATCGGCCGCTTCGTGCGCGCACGCCGTCGGGGGGAGGCGGCCAGCGTCTTCCTGCCGCAGGTGCCTGTGCTCATGGGCCTCGCGAACGAGATGGACAAACAGCGCGACCACGCGCTCGACCGGCAGTCGAAGGACGACGACGGCCTCGAGGACTCCCTGCTCGAGAGCGCCAACCGAGAGGAGGAGACCTCCGACGCGCTCACCCAGGAGTTCAGCTACCAGGCACTGTCATCCGTCGCGCACTTCGATCGGGTCGTCTTCGAGGGCCAGGAGTTCGGGCAGTTGGCTGAGCCCGGCACGCCCGAGGAGGAGGAGTTCATCGGGTTCCCCGGTCTCCTCGAGCCCGAGCACGTGCACGAGCTGCTCATGCAGCGGCAGTCCCGGCAGTCGCGGCTGCGCGAGGCGCGGGAAGCCTCGGCCGGTCCGACGGAGGCGACGACGCTTCCGCCACCTCTGCACCGCACTCTCAAGGAACAGCGTCAGCTGCTCAACAGCCTGGTCGGTCTCTACGCGCGGCAGAAGGGCGAACCGCATGGCGCGGTGCATGCCGAGCTCCGCCGTATCTGCGGTGGGCCCGCGGTCGCGCAGGCCACCGTCACCCAGTTGCAGTCCCGGATCGAGGTCCTGCGCAAGCGCGTCCGATCCTGAGCGCTTCGGATCCCCGAAATGCTGGCAATCACGGCATCCGGGACACTGCGGCTCCGCCGCGCGGATAGCGTGGAACGGTTGTCCACGCATCCGAGGAGTCAGACATGACCGCTCCACTCGCCGCTGAGCCCACGGCCGCCGACCGTCGTCGCTGGGCGCGCTACCTCGTGGAGGAGCGCGCCGAGGGAACGGTGTATCAGCGTCTCGCGGCGCGCCGGACGGGGGAGGAGCGCGACATCCTCCTGCGTCTCGCCGACGCCGAGCGGCGCCACGAGCAGCACTGGCTCGACCTCCTCGGCGGAGAACCCACACGGCTGCCCCGTGCCGGTGTGCGTTCGCGATTGTTGGGATGGATGGCCGGCCGATTCGGCTCGATCTTCGTGCTCGCGCTCGCACAGAGTGCCGAGGCCCGGTCACCCTACGATGCCGAGCAGTATGCGACCCCGGCCATGCGCGCCGACGAGAAGGTGCATTACGAGGTCGTGCGCGGTCTCGCCGCGCGCGGCCGCCGCAGGCTGTCCGGGTCGTTCCGCGCCGCGGTGTTCGGCGCCAACGACGGGCTCGTGAGCAACCTCGCCCTGGTCTTGGGCATCGGCGCGACGGGCGTCAGCTCCGGATTCGTCCTCTTCAGCGGGATCGCCGGACTCCTCGCGGGCGCACTGTCGATGGGAGCGGGCGAGTTCGTGTCGGTGCGATCCCAGCGTGAACTCCTCGCGGCGACCGAGGCGAACGAGGATGCCGCGGCATCCGCCCACGATCTCGACATCGACGAGAACGAGCTCGCCCTGGTCTACCGCGCCCGGGGCGTCGATCCCCAGGAAGCACTCGCGAAGGCGCGGCGCATCGTGACAGCGGCCCAGGCGGGAGTGCGGCGCACGGCGACCGGGCCGATCCGCACCCACGCGCACGAGCACGAGATCGTCGGCAGCGACTGGACCGCCGCGATCTCCAGCTTCCTGCTGTTCTCGTCCGGCGCGATCATCCCCGTGCTCCCGTGGATCTTCGGTCTGCAGGGAACGACAGCCGTCGTCGTCGCGCTCGTGCTGGTCGGCATCGCGCTGCTGAGCACGGGAGCCATGGTGGGCATCCTCTCGGGAGGACCGCCGCTGCGCCGAGCCCTGCGCCAACTGGCGATCGGGTTCGGTGCCGCAGCGATCACCTATCTGCTCGGTCTGTTGTTCGGCGTGGGCGCCGTCTAGGGCGGGACGCTGCGGCTCGGTTCGCCGGAGACCTTCCGCTCGCACCCTCGTCGGCGCGACGGGACCGTGACCGCGCACGGCCGGCGCGAGGGAAAGCAAAAAGCCCCGGTGGATCCAGGGATCCACCGGGGCCATCCGTGCGCGGAGGGGGACTTGAACCCCCACGCCCTTACGGGCACTACGACCTCAACGTAGCGCGTCTACCATTCCGCCACCCGCGCAGGTTTTGGATGATCGTTGCCGACCGAAGAATGACATTACCACCTTCTGGGGTCGGCCTCGAATCGGGCGTGACGCCCGGGCGTGGCACGCGGTTTCGATAGCCTGGTTCGCATGACCGAACCCTCCCTTCCCGAGGTCGCGCGCATTGCGAGCGAGCTGATCCGCTTCGACACCTCGAACTTCGGCGGCGGCAACGCGAAGGGGGAGCGTGAGGCTGCGGAGTACGTGGGTGCGTACCTGACCGACCTCGGGCTCGAGGTCGAGTATCACGAGCCCGTGCCGCGTCGCACCAACGTGATGGCGCGGGTGCCGGGCCGCGACAGCTCGCTGCCGGCGCTCGTCGTGCACGGCCACCTCGACGTGGTCCCCGCCATGGCGGAGGACTGGACGGTCGACCCCTTCGCCGGAATCGTGCAGGACGGGATGCTGTGGGGCCGCGGCGCCGTCGACATGAAGAACATGAACGCGATGATCCTCACGGCGGTCGCCGACATCCTGCGTGCGGGTGAGCGCCCCGCCCGTGACCTCGTCCTCGCGTTCTTCGCCGACGAGGAGAACGGCGGTGTCGAAGGATCCGCGCTCGTGGTGCGCGATCGCCCCGAGTGGTTCGCCGGCGCGGCGACCGCGATCAGCGAGGTCGGCGGATACTCGATCACGGTCGACGACCGACGCGCCTACTTGCTGCAGGTGGGGGAGAAGGCGCTGATCTGGATCCGGTTGGTCGCGAAAGGGCGGGCGGGCCACGGCAGCCGACTGCACGACGACAACGCGATCACGGCGCTGGCCGAGGCCGTCGCGGCGATCGGTCGCACGCGCTGGCCCATCCGGCTCACGCCGACCACCACCGCGCTCCTCGAGGGACTGAGCGCGCTCACCGGCCGCGACGCCGATGATCCGGACGCCCTGGCGTCGGCCGCCGGACCCGCGGAGGCGTTCCTGCGCTCGTCGTTCAGGACGACGACGAATCCCACGGGCCTCACCGCGGGGTACAAGCACAACGTGATCCCCGAGCGTGCTGAAGCGCTGATCGACGTGCGGGTGATCCCCGGCACCGAAGACGAGGTGCTGGCCGAGCTCCAGCAGATCGTCGGCGACGACATCGTGATCGAGACCGTGGTCCGTGACATCGGTATGGAGACCCCGTTCGAGGGCGAGCTCGTCGAAGCCATGGTCGCAAGCATCGGTCGGCACGACCCCGGTGTGCCCGTCATCCCGTATCTGCTGGGCGCTGGAACCGACAACAAGGCGCTGTCGACCCTCGGCATCACCGGCTACGGGTTCGCGCCGCTCCGGCTGCCTGCCGATCTCGATTTCACAGGCATGTTCCACGGAGTCGACGAGCGTGTGCCCGTAGACTCGCTTGTCTTCGGTCAGCGGGTGCTGGCCGATCTGCTGCGCACGTACTGAGCGCTCCCGCAGGCTCCGTGCCGCCGTCGACCCTGAAGGCTCTCCATGCATCTCTTCGAAGCGCTCATCCTCGGCATCGTCCAGGGGCTGACCGAGTTCCTGCCGATCTCCTCCAGCGCCCACCTGCGCATCGTCGGCTCGTTCCTGCCCTCGGGCGAGGACCCGGGTGCGGCGTTCACCGCGATCACGCAGATCGGTACCGAGGCGGCCGTGGTGGTGTTCTTCTGGCGAGACATCGTCCGGATCGTCACGCAGTGGTTCCGGTCGCTCGTCGGCAAGGCCCCGCGCACCGATCCCGACGCCCGGATGGGGTGGATGATCATCATCGGCAGCATCCCGATCGTCATCCTGGGTCTGTTCTTCCAGGATCAGATCGAGAGCGTGTTCCGCTCGCTCTGGGTGGTCGCGATCATGCTCATCGTCTTCGGCATCCTGCTCGGCATCGCCGACCACGTCGGGGCGAAGAAGCGCACGTTGAACCAGCTCACCTACCCGCACGGCGTCGCGTACGGGTTCGCGCAGGCCCTCGCCCTCGTCCCGGGCGTATCCCGTTCGGGTGGGACCATCACGATGGGACTCTTCCTGGGCTACGAGCGTGCCGCGGCGGCACGCTACGCGTTCCTCCTGGCGATTCCCGCCGTCTTCGGCAGCGGTTTCTACCAGCTGGCGAAGAGCTGGAACGAGCCGGCGTTCTTCTCGCTCGGCGACACCCTGGCGGCCACCGGTATCGCCTTCGTCGTCGCTCTCGGGGTGATCGCGTTCTTCATGAGCTGGATCTCGAAGCGCAGCTTCCTGCCGTTCGTGATCTACCGCATCCTGCTGGGCACGGTGATCCTGGTTCTGCTCGCCACCGGATCGATCGCCGCCTGAGGGCCGACGCGCTCAGCGCTTGTGGTCGCCCGGACCGTCACCGCGTCGACGCAGGTATTTCTCGAACTCCTGGGCGATCGCATCGCCCGACGCCTCGGGCGAGTCCCACGTGTCGCGGGTGCGCTCGAGCTGGCGGATGTACTCGGTCATCTCGTCGTCGTCGGCGGCGGCGGCATCGATGGATGCCTCCCACGCCGCGGCTTCTGTGCGCAGCGCATCGCGCGGCACCGACACCCCGGTGAGCTCCTCGAGGCGGTCGAGCAGAGCGAGGGTCACCTTCGGCGAGGGAGTCGCGTTCGCGACGTAGTGCGGCACGCTCGCCCACAGCGTCGCCGTCGGGATGCCCGCCGATTCGGCGTAGTGCTCGATGACGCTCAGGATGCCGACGGGACCCTCGTACAGGGACTTCTCGAGCCCCAGTTCCTCGCGGGCCTGCTCGTTCTGACTGGCCGCGAAGATCGAGATCGGGCGGGAGTGCGGCACATCGGCGAGCATCGCGCCGAGCATGATGAACCCGCTCACGTCGTCGCGCAGCGCGACGTCGATGAACTCGGCGGCGAACGACTGCCAGGTGCGGGCCGGCTCGACCCCGGTGAGCAGCCAGAACTCGGGCCCCTCGCCCGCGTCGCGCGGACGCCAGAGCGTCGCTTCCGGCCACTTCAGGCGGCGACGCCCGTCGGCGTCGAGCTGGGTCGACGGACGCGTGTACTGGTAGTCGAAGTAGAGCTCGGGATCGACGGTGTGCACCAGGTCGTACTCGCTCGTGGCGCGCAAGGCGGCGAGGGCGCCGCTCGCCGCTTCACCCGCGTCGTTCCAGCCGTCGAACGCGACGATCACGATGCGCGAACCGAGAACATCCATCGTGATCCCCTTTCGATCGAGTGACGGTGTCGTCTCCCCAGGCTAGTCGCGCCCGGAGGAAGACGGGTCCCGCGCCGGATAACATGGCTCGGTGAGCACACAGCCCCGCGCGGTCCTCTGGGACATGGATGGAACAGTCGTCGATACCGAGCCGTACTGGATGGCCGCCGAGACCCGGCTCGTCGAGTCCTTCGGTGGGACGTGGACCCACGCAGACGCGCTGCAGCTGGTCGGCAGTGGACTGATCGACAGCGCGATCATCCTGCAGAACGCAGGTGTCCGCATGGAGGCCGAGGCGATCGTCGCCCATCTGACCGATGAGGTGCAGAACCTGCTTCGGACCGAGGGAGTGCCCTTCCGCCCCGGCGCGCGCGAACTCCTGCTCGACCTGAAGCAGGCGGGCGTCACGACTGCACTCGTGACGATGTCGCTGCGCCGGATGGCGTTGAGCGTCGTCGATCTCATCGACTTCCCGGCGTTCGATCTGGTGGTCGCCGGCGATGACGTCGACAACCCGAAGCCGCATCCCGAGCCCTACCTGCAGGCCGCGGCTCTGCTCGACATCGACATCGCCGATGCGATCGTGATCGAGGACTCGCCGACGGGTGTCCGTGCCGGGATCGCGTCCGGTGCTGTGACCCTCGGGGTTCCGCACATCGTGCCGCTCGACGACCTCGGCGCTCACGAATTCTGGCCGACGCTCGAGGGACGCACCGCCGACGACTTGGTCGACCTCCTCGACCGCCACTCCGCCACGACGGGAGCCACCCGATGACCGCCTCCGGCACGCACCGCCCGAGCGGCCCCTTCCGCGAGGGAGACCGCGTCCAGCTCACGGGCCCCAAGGGTCGGCTGCACACCGTCACTCTCCGCGAGGACGGGGAGCTGCACACCCACCACGGTGTGCTGCGCCACCGCGATCTCATCGGTCTGCCCGACGGATCCGTGGCCGCGAACAGTTCGGGCCACGAGTACCTCGCGCTGCGCCCGCTGCTGAAGGACTTCGCGATGTCGATGCCCCGTGGCGCGGCGATCGTCTACCCCAAGGACGCCGCGCAGATCGTCATGCAGGCGGATGTCTTCCCCGGCGCGACGGTGGTCGAGGCCGGTGTCGGGTCGGGCGCTCTGTCACTCTCGCTGCTGCGCGCGGTGGGGCCGGCGGGCAAGCTCGTGTCGTTCGAACGGCGAGAGGACTTCGCCGAGGTCGCCCGCGGCAACGTCGCGACGTTCTTCGGTGAACAGCCCGACACCTGGAACGTCGTCGTCGGCGATCTCGTCGAGCAGCTGCCGTCCGAGCTTCCCGCCGGATCCGTCGATCGCGTCGTGCTCGACATGCTGGCCCCCTGGGAATGCATCGACGTCGTCGCCGACGCGCTCACGCCCGGGGGAGTGGTGCTCTGCTACATCGCGACCGCCACGCAGCTCTCGCGCGTCGCCGAGTACATCCGCAACACCGGTCTGTTCACCGATCCGGACGCCTCCGAGACGATGGTCCGCGGTTGGCACGTCGAGGGCCTCGCGGTGCGCCCCGATCACCGGATGGTCGCGCACACCGGCTTCCTGCTGACTGCACGACGTCTGGCTCCGGGCACGGTCGCACCCTCCGTGAAGCGTCGCGCCTCGAAGTCCAGCTACGGCGACGATGACGTCGAGCAGTGGACCCCCGGTGCCGTCGGCGACCGTGAGATCACCGATAAGAACCTGCGCAAGCGCGCGCGAGAGGCCGCGCGCGCCGCGGAGGGCGCGCGCATCGCGACGGCATCGCGCGAATCGGAGCACCCGACCGAATAGACTGGAGGGCGTGCGTAAAACGTCCGCCGTTCTGGCCACTCTCAGCCTCGCCGTCCTCGCTCTGACGGGGTGCACCGCCGCGCCGACCTTCGACGGCGCCGCCTGCGACCGCTCCGGCGGTTCGACCGGTCTGGCGGACGCGGTCACCGTCGACGGCGACCTCGGTGCCAAGCCGGACGTGAGCATCTACACCCCTCTGCACGTCGAGAAGTCCACGGCGACGGACATCGTCGTCGGTGACGGTCGTGCCGTTCAGAACGGTCAGCAGCCATTCGTCTACGAACTCACGCTGTTCAGCGGCGAGACGGGCGAGGAGGTCGCGGGTACTCCGTACGACCCCGCTCAGGGTCCTTTGACGAGTCTGGACATCCAGGGCGCGCGTTTCCCGGCGCTTTCAGACGCGTTGGAATGCGTCACCCAGGGTTCGCGCACGGTTGTCGCTCTGACCGCCGACGATGCCGGAGCAGAGGCGCTGCAGAGCTTCGGGCTCGAGGCCGACGACACGATGGTCTTCGTCGTCGACATCATCGACGTGCTCCTGCCGAAGGCGGAAGGGGCCCTGCAGTTCAACGACGCTCGAGGCATGCCGACCGTCGTTCGTGCTCCCGACGGCACGCCCGGCGTGATCATCCCCGACACGGACGCACCCTCCGACATGGTCACGCAGACGCTCATCCTCGGCGAAGGAGATGATGTCGAAGCGGACCAGGTGCCCATCGTCCAGTACACGGCTCTCGGCTGGGACGACAAGACCGTGATGACGCAGACGTGGGGCGAAGCGGTCTCCACCGACCTGCAGCAGGTGGCCCCGGCCGTTGCCCAGGAGTTGGTCGGCAAGCCCGTCGGCTCGCAGGTTCTCGTCGTCACTCCAGCCTCCGACTCGGCCCCCGCCGTCGTCTACGTCGTCGACATCCTGGGCGCGATCACGGTCCCCACTCCGTGATGGCCGCCCGTATTCCCGCCGAGGAGCGCCTGACGAATCTCGTCGTGGCTCTCATGGCGACGGAGATCGGGCTCACGAAGCAGCAGATCCTCGACAACGTCTCCGGCTACCGCCAGCGCGCGGATGCCGGAACGCGGTCGGATGCTCTCGAGAAGATGTTCGAGCGCGACAAGGACGAACTCCGCTCGCTCGGTGTGCCCGTCGAGACCATCGGCGACGCCGCCGACCCGAACGATCTGCGCGAGGCGCGCTATCGCATTCCGCAGGCGGAGTACGACCTGCCCAGCGACATCGACTTCACGCCCGCCGAGCTCGCCGTGCTGCGTCTCGCCGGCAGCGTTTGGAGCGCGGAATCCGCCTCCGGCGACGCGCAGTCCGGTGTTCGGAAGATCCGCGCGCTCGGCATCGACGGTGACGAGCCGATCATCGGCTTCGCGCCGCGCATCACGGCGCGCGATGCCGCGTTCGGTCCGCTCCAAGAGGCGATCGAGAAGTGCCGTGTCGTGGCTTTCGACTACCTCAAGCCGGGCGAGGACGCACCTCGTCGTCGCCGGGTGCAACCGCTCGCGCTCGTGGATTACGAAGCGCGCTGGCACGTGTTCGGCATCGACATCGACGCCGCGGGCGACCGGACGTTCCTGCTCAGCCGCATCGTCGGGGAGGTGACGATGACCGCGACGACCTTCGATCCCGCTCTGCGGGACGGCGCGGGTGACCGCGCGCTCGCGGGCCTCGACGAGGTGGCGTCCCAGAACTCCGCCCTGCTCGAGATCACTCCGGGGACCGAGGCGTCGCTGCGGCTCGGACGGAGGGCCGTTCCTGCGATCCAGGGCATCCGCGTGCCCTTCGTCGACGTCCACATCCTCGCCGACGAGCTCGCTTCGTACGGCCCCGAGGTGCGCGTGGTGGAGCCCGACGTTCTCCGCGACGCCGTGGTGTCGCGGCTCCGCGCGGTCGCCGGGGTCCACGCCGAGCGGGAGGCGCTCCGATGAGCGCGAAGAAGCCGCTGCTCGCCGGCGATCGGGTGCGTCTGTACCTGACTCTCGTGCCATACCTTCTCGAGCACGGGCCGGTCTCCCTCTCCGAGGCATCCGCGGAGTTCGGTGTGACCCCGCGTGAGATGCGCGCGATGGTCGAGAAGCTGACCGTGATCGGCCTCCCCGGGGAGGCCGGGTTCTGGCAGCAGCCGCAGGAGATGTTCGACATCAACTGGGATCTGCTCGACCAGGACGACATCATCGAGATCACGAACGACGTCGCTCTGCGCCGTGTGCCGCGATTCACGGCGCGCGAAGCGGCCGCGCTGCTCGCCGGGCTCCAGATGGTCGCCGCGGTGCCGGCGGTCTCCGACTCGGGGCTCGTCGCCGGGCTCATCTCGAAGCTCTCTCGAGGAGCGGCCGACGCGCCGGCCGAGGTGGTGATCGCGCCGACGGCGGTCGACGAGGTCCGTGAGGCAGTGTCCCGCGGCCTGCAGGAAGGGCGAGCGATCTCGTTCACCTATCAGGCGCCCGACGCGCAGCCGACCACGCGCACCGTCGATCCGGTGCAGATCCTGATCACCAACGGTCAGTGGTACCTGCAGGGGTGGTGTCATCTGCGGCAGGCGATGCGCACGTTCCACCTCGATCGGGTGAGCAGCCCGCAGCTGACCGACATTCCGATCACGCATGCCGGTGAGCACGTCCCCGAAGCGTTCGCCGAGGTCGCCGATGACCGCGAGGTGACCGTGCGCGTCCCCGAACGACTCGCGCCGCTGCTGGGCGGCCTTCTCTCCGCCGATGAGGTCGAGACCCGCGATGGCGTGGTCACCGCGCACCTGCATCTCGCCGACCCGCGCGGCATCAAGCGCATCGCGGCGCGTTTCGGGGGAGCGCTCGAGGTGCTCGAGCCCGGAATCGCGCGCGCAGCGACCCGGGAGTGGGCGTCTGCGGGACTCGCGCTCTACCACCGCCCATCCACAGCCCAGCCGGGTAGACTGGCCGAATCGCCCACCGACGACGGGAACTAGAGATGTTTGCTGGACTGCAGGGGTGGCACCTCCTGATCGTGCTCGCCGTGATCCTCCTTCTTTTCGGCGCGGCAAAGCTGCCGGCCCTCGCGAAGAGCGTTGGTCAGTCGGCCCGCGTCTTCAAGGGAGAGATGAAGGCGATGAAGGAAGAAGACGGTCCTGCGGCCGCCGAGAACGCGGCAGCGGACCCGACCACGGTGAAGAACTCGGGCTCAGAACCTGAGACTCCGCCGCGCGCCTGACCGCTCGTGGCAGTGATGGACCCGGCCGCGAAGGCGAAGCCGGACCGCGACCGGCGGATGTCTCTCGGAGCGCATCTCGTCGAGTTGCGCCGCCGTCTGATGATCGCCGCCATCGCGCTGGTCGTCGGTATGGTGCTGGCGTTCATCGTCGCGGATCCGATCATCCATTTCATCACCGAGCCGATCCGCCTCATCACCGAGAAGCGGGGCGACGATTTCAGCGCCCTCAACTTCTCGACCGTGACCTCGGCGTTCGACATGCGTATGCGCATCGCCCTGTCGATCGGTCTCTTCGCCTCCGCACCGGTCTGGCTGTGGCAGATCTGGGCGTTCATCATGCCCGGCCTCACCCGTAAAGAGGTGCGTTACACGGTCGGTTTCGTCGCCGCAGCCGTTCCGCTCTTCCTCGGTGGGTGCTACCTCGGCGTCATGATCATGCCGCACATCATCGAGCTGATGTGGAGCTTCACACCGGAGGGCGGCACCAACTTCTATGCGGCCCAGGACTACTACGACTTCATCTTCAAACTGATGCTCGTGATCGGTGTCTCGTTCGTCTTGCCCGTCTTCCTCGTCGCACTGAACTTCGCCGGCATCATGTCGGGGCGCGCGATCCTGAAGGGATGGCGCGTAGCGATCATCATCGCCACCGTCTTCGCCGCTCTCGCGACGCCGGCCGCCGACGTGGTGAGCATGCTGATGCTCGCGGGGATCCTCATCGTCCTGTACTTCGCGGCCGCCGGTCTGTCGCTGCTTTTCGACCGGCGCAAACGCAAGCAGGATGCGGCCGCCGGCCTCCTGCCGGACGCCGCATGAGTTCGCCGGCGGAGCGATACGCCGCCGCGCGTCAAGCATCGGAGCACCCCCAGACCTCGGCGTTCGCCGCACGCCAGCGCTTTGATCTCGACCCGTTCCAGATCGCGGGCTGTCACGCACTCGAGCGGGGGAACAGCGTCCTGGTCGCCGCTCCGACCGGGGCCGGTAAGACGATCGTGGGTGAGTTCGCGATTCATCTCGCGATGCAGACGCCGCGAGACAAGGCGTTCTACACAACCCCGATGAAGGCGCTGTCGAACCAGAAGTTCCGCGAACTCGTCGACGTCTACGGTGCCGACGAGGTCGGACTCCTCACCGGCGACACGAACATCAACGGCAACGCGCGCATCGTGGTGATGACCACCGAGGTGCTGCGCAACATGATCTACGCCGACTCGGCGGCACTGCGCGATCTTCGCTACGTCGTGATGGACGAGGTCCACTACCTCGCCGACCGATTCCGCGGCGCGGTGTGGGAAGAGGTCATCATCCACCTGCCTTCGCAGGTGCGCCTGGTCTCGCTCAGCGCGACGGTGTCGAACGCCGAGGAGTTCGGCGATTGGCTCGACACGGTGCGTGGTGACACGGAGGTGATCGTCTCGGAGATCCGCCCCGTCCCGCTGGAGCAGCACGTACTCGTGCGCGATGATCTGCTGCCGCTGTTCGATGACCGGGCGGGCGTCGCCACGGCGCAGGTGAACCAGGAACTGATGCGCATCCGCTCGTTCACGGGTTCGCACTACGACAACAACCGTCGCGCGCAGTCCTACGTCAGCAATCGCCACGCCGGCCGACAGGCGAAGCGTCCTCCGCGCGGAGGCCAGCGTCCGGTACGCCCGTCGAATGCGCGCCGCATCGAACGGATCGATCGCCCGGAGGTCATCCACCTCCTCGAACGCGCGAATCTTCTGCCGGCGATCTTCTTCATCTTCAGCCGGGTCGGGTGCGATGCCGCCGTCGCGCAGGTGCGCCGGTCGGGCATGCGCCTGACCTCGCAGGAGGAGCGCGCCGAGATCCGGGCGATCGTCGAGGAGCGCACACGGACGCTCCAGGAGGAGGACCTCGGCGTCCTCGGCTACTGGGAGTGGCTCGACAACCTCGAGCGCGGCGTGGCCTCGCACCACGCGGGCCTGCTGCCCGCGTTCAAGGAGGTCGTCGAAGAGCTCTACCAGCGCAAGCTCGTCAAGGTCGTGTTCGCGACCGAGACCCTCGCGCTGGGCATCAACATGCCGGCGCGCACCGTCGTGCTCGAGAAGATGGAGAAGTTCAACGGCGAGGCCCGCGTCGCGATCACTTCGGGGGAGTACACACAACTCACCGGTCGCGCCGGACGCCGGGGCATCGATGTCGAGGGCCACGCAGTGGTGCAGTGGACCGAGGGCATGGATCCGCAGGCCGTGGCCGCTCTCGCGTCGCGGCGCACCTACCCGCTCAACTCGAGCTTCCGGCCGACCTACAACATGGCCGTGAACCTCATCGATCTGTTCGGCAAGCCCCGCGCGCGGCAGATTCTCGAGTCGTCGTTCGCGCAGTTCCAGGCCGATCGTGCCGTGGTCGGCCTCGCCCGCCAGGTGCGCGAAGCCGAGGTCTCTCTCGCCGGTTACGAGAAGTCGATGTCGTGCGAGCACGGTGACTTCGTGGAGTACTCCACGATCCGACGCGAACTGAGCGACCTCGAGAAGAAGAACCGGCAGGATTCCGGAGCACCGCGCTCGGCCCGCGACAAGCGGCTGAAGCGCATCCAGAACCTCCGCACGAAGATGCAGCGGCACCCGTGCCACAACTGCCCCGATCGTGAGGCGCACGCCCGATGGGCGGAGCGCTACTGGAAGCTGAAGCGTCAGACCGACCGCATCCGCCGTCAGATCGAGACGCGCACCGGCACGGTGGCGCGTGTCTTCGACCGCGTGGTCGAGGTGCTCGAGACGCTCGACTACCTGCGCTCCGACGGCGATGAGATGACGCTCACCGAGGCCGGCCGCACGATGCGGCGCATCTACGGCGAGCGAGATCTGCTCGTCGCCGAGTCGTTGCGCCAGGGGCTGTGGTCGGGTCTCGATGCACCCTCGCTCGCTGCCATGGCGTGCTGTCTGGTCTACGAGCCGCGGCGCGATGAGGCGAACTCGGGGGAGCGCGGTCTTCCGCGCGGCGCGTTCCGTGCCGCATACGAGAAGACGACGGCGCTGTGGGCCGTTCTCGATGACCTCGAACAGGATCATCATCTTCCCGGCTCCGAGCCGCTCGCCGCCGGCCTCGCCGGGGCGATGCACTCGTGGGCTCGCGGCGGGATGCTGGATCGGGTGCTCGTCGACGCCGATATGGCGGCCGGCGACTTCGTCCGCTGGGCGAAGCAGACGATCGACCTCCTCGACCAGCTCTCGATCGTCGCCGAGGACGCAGCGCTCGCGCGCACGGCCCGCGCGGCGCTCGACGGCGTCCGCCGCGGCATCGTCGCCTACTCCTCGATGTGACCGGGGTGGACATGGCTGAACGCACGATTCGACCGCGCCCGCTCCTGCCGCTGTGGGCGGCGGCGATCGCGGCCGCCGGCGCAGCGCTGCTCATGAATCTCGCCTACCCGTCGGCGGCGATCTGGGTTCTCGCGTTCCCGGCGATCGCGCTCCTGCTGCTGTCATTGATCGGTCGCCGCGCGGGCGGGGCGGTGCTGGTCGGCCTGATCTACGGCATCCTGTTCTTCGCTCTCCTCGTGTCGTGGACATCGAGGTATCTGGGTCCCGTTCCCTGGGCTGCTCTGAGCATCCTCGAGGGCGGCCTGACGGCTCTCGCACTCATCCCGATCGCCCTCGCCTACCGGTGGATCCCTCGCGCGTTCCCCGGCAGCTGGGGGCGCATGCTGGTGCTCCCGGTCGTCGTCGCGGCCCTCTGGGTCGGCCGGGAGGTCTTCGTCGGCTCCTGGCCCTATGGCGGCTTCCCGTGGGCACGGATCGGGATGAGTCAGGCCGAGAGCCCGCTCGCTCCGGTGTCGTCGTGGCTCGGCGTCGGCGGTCTCGGGTTCCTGATGGTTCTCGTCGTGGCGATGCTGATCGAAGCGGTGCGGCTGAGGCTGTGGCGGCGCCCGATGCCGCTGCTCGTTCCCGCAGCACTCGCGGTCGTGTTGCTCGCGACGCCGCAGTTCCCGACCGCTCCCGCGGGTGAGATGCGCATCGCCGCCGTTCAGGGCAACGGTCCGACCGGGTACTTCGACGAGCGCACGCCCTTCGCCGTGGTCCGCGCACAGACCGAAGCCACCGAGCCCCTCTACGGCGAAGACGTCGATCTCCTCGTCTGGCCGGAGGGCGGCCTCGATACCGATCCCTTCCAGAACGAGACGCTCGCGCGTCAGCTGACGCTCGTCTCGACCCGGATCGGCGCGCCGCTGCTCGCGAACGCCGCGACCGCGCGCAACGGGCTCTACTGGAACACGTCGATGCTGTGGACGGATGCCGGGGGAGCCGAGCAGCTCCACGACAAGCGGCACCCGGTGCCCTTCGGAGAGTACGTTCCCGACCGCGCCTTCTACAACGCCCTGGCCCCCGATCTGATCGGCCTCATCGGACGCGAGTACACGCCGGGGATCAACCCTCCGCTCATGGATATCGACGGCACCCTCGTCGGCCTCGCGATCTGCTTCGATGTCATCTACGACGACGTGATCCACGAGAGTGTGAACGGCGGCTCCGAGGTCCTCGTGTTCCAGACCAACAACGCGGACTTCCGGGGGACCGCCGAAAATCTGCAGCAGCTCGCGTTCGCGCGGATGCGGGCGATCGAGACCGGGCGCAGCGTCGTCAACGTCTCGACGGTGGGTACGAGCCAGATCATCCGTCCGGACGGGTCGACGATCACGAGCCTGGACGCAGATGAGGCGGGGGCGATGCTCGAAGATGTCGAGCTCCGCTCCGGCCTCACGGCGGGTGTGGTGCTGGGTCCCTGGGTGCAGCAGATCCTGCTCTGGGGTGGGCTGGGCGCGCTCGCTCTCGGGTGGTGGCGCGCTCGTCGGGCTTAGGCCCCGATCTTCTCCCGCGTCGGGTCCTCACCGGCTCCGCGGCGCGCGCGGATGAAGGCGAGGCGCTCCTCGAGCAGTTCTTCGAGCTCGGCGCGCGTGCGGCGCTCCAGCAGCATGTCCCAGTGGGTGCGGGCGGCCTTCTCATCGGTCGCCTCGAGCGTCACGGCCTGGCCGTCGACGTTGAGTCGGGCGTCGGCACCGCAGGAGCGGCATTCCCAGGTCTGGGGCGGCTCGGCGTCGGCCGCGAACATCAGGTTCGTGACGTGGCCGCAGGTGTCACAGGTATAGGTGGTCTCACGGCGCTCCATGAAAACGACGCCCTCTTCGCTCTGTAGGCTCTGGGCGCCGAGTCGGATGCCGCGCAGGCTGCGATCTGCCATTGTGTGGTCCTCTCGTCGCTGTCAGGTATAACGCTCCAGCCTGTGCGCTTCATCCACGTCCCTGGAAACTCGGCGTTATTCACAGCGGAATCCCAGCGCGGGAGGTTATGAGGGCGACAGCGTGTCGAGGGCGAGATCGGCGCGATCCGAGACGATCCCATCGACGCCGAGGGCGATGAGTCGGTTCATCTCCGCGGCATCGTTCACGGTCCACACGTGCACCTCGACGCCCCGGGCATGCGTGGCGCGGAGCAGCGCGGGAGTGAGCACGGTCAACGGCCCCTGCCGCTCGGGGATCTGCAGGGCGTCGATGTCGCGGAGCACTCGTGCGGGGGAGAGGCGCAAGGCGGACAGCGCGCGCACCGTCGCGATGGTTCGGCTTCCCCCCGAGGTCGCGGGACGCAGGGCGGCGCCCGCGCGGAGGACGGCGGCGACGGTCGCGCGCCGGTTCGCCTCCGAGAAGCTCGTCACGAGGGTCCGATGCGTGTGATCGGCGAGGATCGGCCCGAGGGGCTCCGCCGCGGCGGCGGTCTTCACGTCGATGTTGAAGCGGACGGTCGGGAAAAGGTCGAGGGCTTCGGCGACCGTGAGGAGGCCCCCGTGATCGGCGAAGAGACGGTCGAGGTCGCGGGTGCGCACCTCGCGGACTGCTCGGCGGTCGCCGGTCAACCGCTCGAGGGTCGCGTCGTGGAAGAGCACCACGTCTCCGTCGGCCGTGACCTGGCAGTCGGTCTCGACGTACTCCGCCCCGGCGGCGTGGGCGGCGGCGAAGGCGGCTGCGGTGTTCTCCCATACACCCGAGTCCTCGCCCGTCGCGGTCACGAGACCACGGTGGGCGAGGACTCGAGGATGTCGTGCCTTCGCGAAGTACGGGTGTGTCACACGCCCGGCGGGGGAGTCGGCGCCTGACCCGGCTTCGGCGTGAAGGCGCTGCCGATGCCCTTGAGGGCTTCCGTGAGCTCGCTCGGGATGATCCACAGCTTGTTGGACTGACCCTCGCTGATCTTCGGCAGCATCTGCAGGTACTGGTAGGCGAGCAGCTTGTCGTCGGGGGCCCCTTGGTGGATCGCCGTGAAGACGTTCTGGATGGCCTCCGCTTCACCCTGCGCGCGCAGAACCGCGGCCTGCTTGTCGCCCTCGGCACGAAGGATCTCGGCCTGACGCGCGCCTTCGGCCTCGAGGATCGCGGACTGCTTCGTTCCCTCAGCGGTCAGGATCGCGGCGCGACGGTCTCGCTCGGCGCGCATCTGCTTCTCCATCGAGTCCTGGATCGAGATGGGCGGATCGATGGCCTTCAGCTCGACTCGGCCGACGCGGATGCCCCACTTGCCGGTCGCCTCGTCGAGAACGACGCGCAGCTGGCCGTTGATGTTGTCGCGACTCGTGAGCGCCTCTTCGAGGTTGAGTCCACCGACGACGTTGCGGAGCGTCGTGGTGGTGAGCTGCTCGACGGCGCCGAGGTAGTTCGCGATCTCGTAGGTCGCGGCCCGGGCATCCGTCACCTGGAAGTACACGACGGTGTCGATGGAGACGACCAGGTTGTCCTCGGTGATCACGGGCTGCGGTGGGAAGGACACGACCTGCTCGCGCATGTCGATCAGCGGACGCAGGCGGTCGATGAACGGCACCAGGATGTTCAGACCGGGGGTGAGGGTCTTGTGATAACGGCCGAGCCGCTCCACGACCCCGGCCGTGGCCTGCGGGATGATGCGGATGGAACGCGCGACGGTCACCACCACGAAGATGATGACCGCGATCGCGAGGATCCAGAGGATCGCGGTGGGGATGAACGAGGCGTCGTTCACGGAGTCTCCTAGTCGTTGACGGGACGGACGATGGCGGTGGCGCCGTTGATCGCCGTCACGGCGATCGGCGATCCCTGGGGGATCGGCACGGGCGTGGCGGAGCGTGCGGTCCAGGTGTCGCCGTTGCTGAGCTTGACCTGTCCGGAGATCTGCGTGATGTCGTGGAGCGCGGTTCCACGGAGGTCGAGGAGAGCATCGACGTTCGACTTGGTCGGATCTTCGCCGCGCCGCAGCCTCCGGAGGAGCGGCGGTCGCAGGAAGAGGATGAACAGCGCCGCGGCTGCCGCAGCGACGATCACCTGCGCCCAGACCGGGATGCCGACCAGATCGGTGAGCAGTCCGATGGCGCTGCCAAAGCTGAGCATCAGGAACGTGAAATCGAGCGTGAGCATCTCGATCACGAGGAACGCGGCGATCAGGACCAGCCAGCCGATCCAGGCCCATTGGTCGATGAACTGTACGAAAGTCGAGACGGTGTCCATGCGGCCTCCTTCGCGGTCAACCTATCACGGGGCCCGACGCCGTATCGGGCGGCGCGGGGCGCTCTTGATAGTCTGAGTTGCCGCGTCATCGCGGCGTTTCACGCACCATGAGGAGTCACCGTGACCGCTGTTCTTCCCGCAGGATCTCTCGACGGCAAGGTCGCCCTTGTCACCGGCTCGTCGCGGGGGATCGGCGCCGACACCGTGCGCTACCTGGCGGAGGCCGGGGCGGATGTCGTCATCAACTTCCGCAACAAGGCCCCGCGCGCCGAGAAGCTCGCCGGTGAGCTGCGCGAGCTCGGACGCCGCGCCCTCGTCGTCGGTGCCGACCTGACCGACCCCGAGTCGGTCGCGGCGATGTTCGACGCCGTCACCAACGAATACGGTCGTCTCGACGTGCTCGTGCTGAACGCCTCCGGAGGCATGGAATCCGGCATGGCCGAGGACTACGCCCTCACGCTCAACCGCGACGCGCAGCTCAACGTGCTCCGCGCAGCCGAACCGCTCCTGGGTGAGGGCGCGCGCGTGGTCTTCGTGACGAGCCACCAGGCGCACTTCATCCGCACCACCCCGACCATGCCCGAGTACGAGCCGGTCGCTCTGTCCAAGCGCGCCGGCGAGGATGCGCTGCGCGAGCTCATTCCCGGCCTCGCCGAGAAGGGCATCGGCTTCACGGTCATCTCCGGCGACATGATCGAGGGCACGATCACCGCGACACTGCTCGAGCGAGCGAACCCCGGAGCGATCGCCGAGCGCCGCGAGTCCGCGGGCAAGCTCTACAACGTCTCGGAGTTCGCGGCCGAGGTCGCTCAGGCGGCCGTCGATCCCGTCCCCGCCGACAACACCCGCCTCGTCGGCGACGTGAGCGCGTTCGTCGCCGAATAAAAAGCTGTACAGACGGATCGGCCCCGTCCTCCGAGAGGGAGGACGGGGCCGATCCGTCTGTCGGGGCGATCAGCTCGCGACGTCTGCGGACGTGGCGGAGGTGAACTCCTTCGCGTCCTTGCCGATCGTGATCGCGCGGACGATCTGCACGAGGCCGAGCGCGACGAGCGAGATGCCGAGGATCAGCCAGAACGCGAAGCCGGCCACGAGCGGCGAGAACAGCACGATGATCCCGGCCACGATGCTGAGGAGCGCATAGAGGAGGGTCCACACGCGCGATCCGTCCTGCCCGAGCAGGCTCAAGGCCACCACGCCGTCGACGATCCAGCTGATGCCGATGAAGATGACCACGACGAAGGCGAGAGCCGCCGCTGCCGCGCCGAGGTTCGCGAAGGCGATGACGCCGGCGACGATGTAGAGGAGGCCGAGGAGGATGTGCCCGACGCGAGACCATCCGCCGCGTGCGCCCGAGAAGATGCCGAGGCCGATGTAGACGAGGCCCGCGACGACGAGGTAGGCGGCGAAGACCGCGGTGACGACGACCGCGGACTTCACGGGCCAGACCAGCAGCACGATGCCGGCGATGAGGGCGAGGACGCCCGAGACGGCGAGCGTGATGCGGATCGATGTGAACAGCGACTTCGCTTCGGAGAGTGGTGCGGACATGGGGACCCTTTCTGAGAGAATCCTGTGGGGATGACCTCAGAGTAGCGCCGTGCTTCCCCGCTGTGGGGCTCATCTCCCTCGCGGCGTCGCGCAGGGTCATGCGCCGATGCGGGGCGTCATGGCAGGATCAACACGTGACTCCCGACGTGGATGCTCGCCTGCGCGAGCTGGTGTCGATGCGAAAGGTGCGAGACCGCATCGACCGCGAATACGCGATGCCCCTCGACGTGGAGGCTCTCGCTGCCGGGGTACACCTGTCTGCCGGGCACCTCAGCCGCCGGTTCCGGGAGACCTATGGCGAGTCTCCGTACTCGTACCTCATGACGCGGCGGATCGAGCGGGCCATGGCTCTGCTCCGGCGCGGGGACCGTTCGGTCACGGAGGTGTGCTTCGAAGTCGGCTGCTCGTCGCTGGGCACGTTCAGCAGTCGGTTCACAGAGCTGGTGGGTGTCCCACCCAGCGTGTACCGTGAACGCGCCGCACACGTCGACGGGATCCCCGTCTTCCAGGCCAAGCAGGTCACCCGCCCGATCAGGAATCGAGAAGCGCCGCCCAGCGACGCTCACCTAGCGTGAACACCATGAAGATCAGCATCCACTATGCCTTCCTCCCGCATACCGACGCCGACGCGGCGCTCGGCTTCTATCGCGACGCGCTCGGCTTCGAGGTGCGCAACGACGTCGGGTACGACGGCATGCGTTGGCTCACCGTCGGTCCCGCGAATCAGCCGGAGACGTCGATCGTGCTCCACCCGCCGGCAACCGATCCCGGTCTCACCGACGATGAGCGACGCACGGTGCTCGAGCTCATCGCGAAGGGCAGTTACGGGGCCCTCACGCTCGCCAGCGACGATCTCGACGCTCTCTTCGAGCGGCTGGTCGAAAGCGGCGCCGACGTCGTGCAGGAGCCGATGGATCAGCCGTACGGCGTGCGCGATTGCGCCTTCCGTGATCCCGCGGGCAACCTGCTCCGGATCAACCAAGCCGGCTGAGTGATCAGCCTCGTCTCCGAAGGATGCCGATGACCACCGCCGACCACCCCGCTGACAGCCACGACCTCATCCGCGTTCAGGGCGCACGTGAGAACAACCTCAAGGACGTCAGCGTCGACATCCCGAAGAGACGGTTGAGCGTCTTCACCGGTGTCTCGGGGTCGGGCAAGAGCTCGCTCGTCTTCGACACGATCGCTGCGGAGTCCCGCCGGATGATCGACGAGACCTACAGCGCCTTCGTTCAGGGGTTCATGCCCTCGGTTCCGCGGCCGGACGTCGATGTGCTCGAGGGTCTGACGACGGCGATCATCGTCGACCAGGAGCGTCTCGGGGCGAACCCGCGGTCGACGGTCGGCACCGTGACCGATGCGAACGCGATGCTTCGCATCCTCTTCAGCAAGCTCGGCACCCCCTACATCGGCGGACCGACCGCCTTCTCGTTCAACATCCCCACGCAGCGGGCGAGCGGGGTGATGACCGGCCCCGGCGGTGAGAAGAAGATCGTGAAGGACGCGATCTACCTCGGTGGCATGTGCCCGCGATGCGAGGGCAGGGGAGCGGTGTCCGACCTCGACCTCGCGCAGATCGTCGACGAGTCGAAGTCCCTCGACGAGGGCGCCATCATGGTGCCGGGGTATACGGCGGACGGCTGGATGGTGAAGGGGTTCTCGCAGTCGGGGTTCTATCCGGGTGACAAGCCCATCGCCCAGTTCTCCGAGAAGCAGCGCCAGCTGTTCCTCTACGGAGAGGTGACGAAGGTCAAGATCGCCGGGATCAACATGACCTACGAGGGACTGATCCCGAAGATCACCAAGTCGATGCTGTCGAAGGACCTCGATGCCCTGCAGCCGCACATCCGTGCGTTCGTCGAGAGGGTCGCCACCTTCGCGGTGTGCCCGGAGTGCGATGGAACCCGTCTGACGGAGGGTGCGCGGTCGTCGAAGATCGACGGCATCAGCATCGCGGATGCCTGCCGGATGCAGGTGACGGATCTCGCGGCGTGGGTGCGCGGGCTGGACCTCCACGGTGCCGGACCGCTGCTCGACGCCCTGAGCGCGAACCTGGAAGCCTTCGTCACCCTCGGGCTCGGGTATCTGAGCCTGGAGCGACCGTCCGGCACGCTGTCCGGGGGAGAAGCGCAGCGCATCAAGATGCTCCGCCACCTCGGGTCATCGCTGACCGATGTGACCTACGTGTTCGACGAGCCGACGATCGGCCTGCATCCGCACGACATCCAGCGGATGAACAGCCTGCTCCTCAAACTGCGAGACAAAGGCAACACCGTGCTCGTGGTCGAGCACAAGCCCGAGACGATCCTGATCGCCGACCACGTCGTCGATCTCGGCCCGGGCGCGGGCAGCGCCGGCGGCGAGATCTGCTTCGAGGGCACGGTCGAGGGGCTCAAGAGCAGTGGCACGCGCACGGGGGAGCACCTCGACGACCGTGCCGTGCTGAAAAACGACGTGCGCGCGGCGCACGGGGCGATCGAGGTGCGCGGCGCGACCGCGAACAACCTCCAGAACGTCGACGTCGATATCCCGACCGGCATCCTGACGGTCGTCACGGGTGTCGCCGGCTCCGGGAAGAGCTCGCTGATCCACGGCTCCGTCTCGAAACTCGACGGAGTCGTCGCGATCGACCAGGGTGCGATCAAGGGGTCGCGTCGGAGCAATCCCGCCACCTACACCGGGCTTCTCGAGCCGATCCGCAAGGCGTTCGCGAAAGCCAATGGTGTCAAGCCGGCGCTGTTCAGCGCGAACTCCGAGGGGGCGTGCCCGACGTGCAAGGGGGCCGGTGTCATCATCACCGAGCTCGGTTTCATGGACACGATCGAGACGCCCTGCGAGGACTGCGGAGGGAAGCGCTTCCAGGCCGCGGTCCTCGAGTACAAGCTGGCGGGCAAGGACATCACCGAAGTGCTCGACCTGCCGGTCTCCGAAGCGCGGGTGTTCTTCTCGGAGGGCGACGCCAGGATTCCGGCCGTGACGGCCATTCTCGGCCGGCTGGACGACGTCGGACTCGGGTATCTCTCGCTCGGACAGCCGCTCTCGACCCTGTCGGGCGGTGAGCGTCAACGCATCAAGCTGGCTATTCAGATGGGGGAGAAGGGCGACGTGTACGTTCTCGATGAACCGACGACCGGTCTCCACCTCGCTGATGTGCAGAAGATCCTCGGCCTCCTCGACCGTCTCGTCGAATCGGGCAAAACCGTGATCGTGATCGAGCACCACCAAGCGGTGATGGCTCACGCGGACTGGATCCTCGACATCGGACCCGGCGCCGGGCACGACGGCGGCCGCGTGGTGTTCGAAGGCACTCCCGCCGACCTCGTGGCCGAACGAGCGACGCTCACCGGGGAGCATCTGGCTGCTTATGTCGGAGCCTGATCGGCGTCGAGCGTAACCGATATATCAGTCCCGTCGAGCGATGATGGTGTAGGTGCAGGGGAGGAGATCGCGCTGATCTTCCGGCCACGCGTATCCTCCCGGCACCTCCACCATCCGCGGGCTGAAGCGCCAGGGGAGTGTGCGCCCCTCATCGACGTGCACGATGCGCAGACCCGCACCGAGAAGGGCGCCCAGGATCTCCGCGAGCGAGTGCGGCCATTCGTAGGTGCGCGTGTGCGACACGGTTCCGTCGCCGGAGTAGGTGCTCGCGTCGTCCCAGACCTGCGCCGTGCCGTCGCCGAAGTATCGATACCGCGCGGTGAGCGTCTCCGCATCCTCGTCGAGTGCATACAGCGCGGGATGCCCGTCGCGGATGTAGAAGGTCCCGCCAGGGTGCAGCAGCTCCTGAATCTGCCGGGCCCAACGATCCAGATCGGACAGCCAGCAGATCGTTCCGATGCTCGTGTAGACGACATCGAAGTCGTCGGAGACCGCGGCCCTGGCGTCCAGCACGTCGGTTTCGATCCACTCGGCGTCGACTCCGTGCTTTTCGGCGAAGGCTCGCGCCGTCTCCAGGGCCGGCGCGGAGAAATCGACGCCGGTGACTCGGGCGCCGGCGCGCGCCAGCGAGACGGTGTCGGTGCCGATATGGCACTGCAGGTGGCACACGTCGAGCCCGACGATGGATCGTGCGGGCAGGAAGCGTTCGAGCACGGGCAAGTCGTGACGGATGACATCACTGAGGTACTCCGGGTCGTCGAAGGACTCGCGTCCGTACGACGCCGCGTGCAGCGGCACCCGGTCATCCCAGTTCTCGCGGTTGGCGTCTCGCGCCGCCGGCCAGTCGATCTCCACGTGTGCGCCGTTCATGCCACCAGCCTAATGAGGCGGGTTTCGGGATGACCGATAATGCACATTATGTCAGGTCATGCGAAAGTCACGATGGGCGACAGATTCTTCCCCCGCCCCCATCAGAGATGTGGGGCGTCAAATCTCGGCCCCCGGACATCACGTGCAGCCGGAGGAATCGGACCGGCAACCCGCGGAGCTCGGTCTGACGGTCACCGACGTGTCCTGGCCCGGCGAAGCACTGTTCGACGAGTTCGACAATGCCGACGAGTTCGCTGACTACGTGCCGGTGGTCGTCGCCTATCAGGTCGACTCCCCCGAAGGCGAAGACCGTCACGACTTCATCCTCGGCGAGGTCAACGGGGTCCTCTCCGACGGTGCGTACGCCGACCAGCTGCAGGGCGACTTCGGCATCGAAACGGGCGGGATGCAGATCGGGCGTGACCTCGACGAGGCCTGCTATCGAGCCGAACTGCCAGACCCCTGGACGACGGAGCTCGGATGCATCGTCATGCTCGTCCCCGACGGCCAGACACTCGACTCGCTCGCATGGGACGCCCTCGGCTTCGACGAGAGCAACCACTTCGCCGCTGACGATCCGGGGTCCCCGTACGTGTCGGCACCATTGGTAATCGAGATCTCGCAGCCGTGACCGACGAGAACGAACCGGGAAGGCGTTCGGCGATAGGGACTTCTCCCCGGCGCTGAGAAGGACGCGCGTCATACCTCTGTGATTGACTTGCTCGCGATTCACATTCGTATGCCGATGTATCGGCTCACTCCGTGGGGGAAGAAAATGAAACGTCAGATCGCAGCTTGGACCATCGCCGTCGTCGCGGTCCTCGGAATCGCCGGTTGTTCCAGCACGCCGAGCGCAGATACCGACAACGACTCGACGTCGTCGAGCGAGAGCTCCGCTCCCGCCGAACAGAACACCGATCAGTCCGTCGCGGACGCCTGCGCGTCTGTCGGCTCCCAGATCTCGGGCGTCGCCACCGAACTCTCCTCGCTCGACATGAGCGCCGCGATGTCAGATCCCGAGGGCACCGTCGCCACGTTCACCGAGACGGTGGACGCAATCGGGGCGGCCGCGGAGTCCGTGTCCAACCAGGAGGTCAAGGACGCCGTGACCGCCGTGCACGAGGACTTCACCTCGCTGCGCGATCTGCTCAAGCGCGTGCTCGTCGACCAGGACACTTCGGCCGCCGCCGAGGCATCCACTCTCACCACCGACATCCAGGAGTCGACCCAGGCGTTCTCGACGCTCTGCGCCGGCTGAGTTCCACCGCTGCTGGTCAGGGCCCGGGAAGCGATTGCCTCCCGGGCCCCTTTGTGTCTACCGGGTCGGTCCGACGTCGGATTCCGTCAGTGAACCCGTCATAGATATGGGTGCCGACTGCGCGCACTCACTTCTGGAGGAAAGGCACTCGTACATGGACCCCAACGCGCTCGGACAGCTCGTCGCCGTCGTCGCCATCGTCGGATTCTTCGCGTGGGTGATCCTGCGCGCGATCGTCAGGACCGTGAGATTCAACCTGATCAAGAAGCGGGACGGTGCAGAGGCCGCCCAGCAATATTGGAACGCGAAGAACAGGAGGAAGACGCCGCCCTCTCACTGATGACGCGGGCCGACTTCGTCGACGGCGGAGCGAGTACCGTGGAAGGGTGACGCATGCTCCCCTCTCCCCCGTCTCGAACCCCGGGTGGCGAGCCTGGTTGATCTGGTCCGTCGGTGTCGCAGCATATGTGCTGGCGATCACCAACCGCACCTCACTCGGCGCGGTCGGGGTCGACGCCGCGGATCGATTCCAGGCGGATGCCTCGACCCTCGCGCTCTTCGCCGTCGTCCAGCTCGCGGTGTACGGGGGCATGCAGATCCCGATCGGTGTGCTCCTCGACCGCTTCGGATCACGCCCCATCATCACGATCGGGATGCTCTTGATGGCGGCGGGTCAGCTCGTCATGGCCTTCTCCCCCAGCATCGGCGTGGCAATCCTCGCCCGTGTGCTTCTCGGCGCCGGCGACGCGGCCGTGTTCCCCGCCGTGCTGCGGCTGGTCGCCGTGTGGTTCCCCGCCCAGCGTGGACCGGTCATGGTGCAGTTCACGGGAATCATCGGTCAGGCCGGACAGCTGGTGGCGCTCGTTCCCCTCGCCGCGCTCCTGCACGCCACGACCTGGACCGTCACTTTCGGAAGCGTCGCCGGCCTCGGAGTCCTGTTCACGATCCTCGTCGCCGTGGTCATCCGCAATCGCCCGCCCGAGCAGAAGGCGGACGTCACCGTCAACACCGACACGGGGGTGGTGCGCGTCGTCACCTCGGCGATCGACACCGGCGTCGGCATCCGAGCCGCGTGGGCGCATCCGGGGACGCGACTGGCGTTCTGGTCGCATTTCACGACGCCGTTCGCGGGGACGGCCTTCATCCTCCTCTGGGGGATGCCTTTTCTTACAGCCGCTCAGGGACTCACCCCGGGACATGCCGCCGGAATCATATCCGTGTATGTCGTCGCCGGCATGATCTTCGGCCCGATCATCGGCGAGCTCTCCCGGAGGCTTCCCAACCACCGCTCCCTCGCGCTGGTTCTACCCGCTGTCGGCGTCCAGCTCCTGGCCTGGTGCGTCGTGATCGCGTTGCCCGACGCTGCGCCGGTCTGGCTGCTCTACCTGCTCGCGATCGCCCTGGCCACCGGCGGCCCGGCATCGATGATCGCCTTCGACCACGCCCGTACTCACAATCCCTCGCACCGTCTCAGCACCGCCACGGGAGTGACGAATGCGGGCGGTTTCATCGCGGCCCTCATCGCGATCTTCCTGATCGGGTTGCTGCTCGACCTCCAGGGCGCGGGCACTCCGGAAACCTATTCGCTGGATGCCTTCCGCGTCGCGTTCCTCGCACCGATCCCGCTCTGGATCATCGGATGCGTGTTCATCGTGATCGAACGCAAACGCACACGAGTGCGGATGGGGCTCGACCCGGAACCTCACCGTCGCTAGGCGGCGCGGAGCAGGTGCTGGAAGGTCTCGAGGATGAGCTCGACGCTCACGTGCTCGGGTACGTCGGGGTCCCCGGCTTCGAACTCGGCGAGTTCGATCCCGCATACGGAACCCGCCGGGAGAGCCGCGAAGATCGCGGCGATCTGGTGCGGCAGCATCCCCTCCCCCACACGGTAGGCAGCGGGGATGTAGCCCGGCTCGAGCACGTCCCAATCGACGTGGATCCAGACGGGACGCCCGTCGATGAGCTCCAGCACACGCTCCGGTGTGCTGTCGGCGGGGGCGAGCACGCGCACTCCCGCGCCGGTGAGGAGGTCGGCTTCGGCCGGGTCGATGTCACGTCCGCCGACGACGAAGACCTGAGTCGGGTCGATCCCCGCGCCGTGTCCGCTGTCCCACAGTCCACAGGCCGCGGCGAGCACCATGCCGCCGAGATAGCCGGAATCGGTCGTTTCGGGTGTGTTGAAGTCGCCGTGCGCATCGATCCACAGGACGACGGCATCCGGATGCCGGTCCGCGACGGTCGGGAGCGTGCCGAGACTCGCGGCGCACGTGTTGGTCGCGAGCAGCGGGACGGTTCCGGCGTCGATGGCGTCAGCGACCGCGTCGCGCAGGCCGTGCAGTGTGCCGGTCGCCTCCGGAAGTGCTGTGCTCCAGTCGTCGGTGCGTGAGGGACTCGGCGCGCCGATGGTCATCGCAGGCGTCCGGAGCAGTGTCGACAGTGCATCGCCGACGCGGCGTGCGCCCACGAGTGCACCGTCCGTGCGATCGGCCACGCGGCCCTGGGAGACGATGAGGGAGAACGTGGCAGGCATCCTCCCACTCTCCCATGTGTCGCAGATGCGGTCCAAAACCGTCCCCGTCATCGCTTTCGCGGTGTCCATCCCGATGGCGACGTGCCGTCCTGCAGGGCCCGCTCGCGGTCGACCGCGTCCGACCACCCCTGCGCCGCTCCATCGGCATCGAAGCCGCCGCGTGCCAGGCGCATCCCCACATCCGGGTGATGCATTCGAGGGGCTCCGCCGCGGCGAACCGAGGCGCGCACACTCCACGCGTCGTCGGCGAAGCCGCCGCCGCGGAACGTGCGGTACTTGTCGTAGCGGGCGGGATCGAGCAGGTCCCAGCACCATTCCCATACGTTTCCGAGGGTGTCGAACAAGCCGTAGAGGTTCGGGATCTTGCCGCCGACAGGTTGTGGGGTCGTCACGCCGTCGGCGCTCGTCCAGGCAGCATCGGCGAGCGGCGCGTAGTGGGGACCGATCGAGCCCGCGCGGCACGCGAACTCCCATTCCGCCTCCGTGGGCAGCCGGAACCCCTCGGACGAGACGTCCCAGCTGACGTCCTCGCCGTCGAACAGATAGGCGTGCTCGAGCCCTTCCCACTCCGAGAGCGCGTTGCAGAAGTGTACGGCCCGCAGCCAGCTGATGTCGGTCGACGGTCGGCGCGGATGCGGAGCAGCCGCATCCAGGACCTCCGCCATCTGCTCCTGGGTCACCGCGTAGACGCCGATCTCGAAGGGCTCGAGATCCACCGATCGCTGCGTCTTCGTGCGCGCATCCTGCAGCACGATCGAGCCGCCGGGGATTCGGCGCAATTCGATGTCGCTCGTCACGCCGGAGACCGGTCGCTCCACACCGGGTACTTCGCGGTCCGGCCGTCGCCCGAAGACGTGCGCGTGACCCGTCGCCGGACCCAGGGGCCGACGTGCTGGCGGTAGTAGGCGAGCCCGCTCGGTCCCGCTCCCCCGCGCTCGCTCGGCGCCCACCATGTCTCGGGCGGTTCGTATCCCAGTGCGTGCAGCACACGCGCCGCGACCCGATGATGGCCCGCGGCGTTCATGTGCAGGCGGTCCTCGGACCAGTAGGCGCTCTGCGCGAGTTCCCGATCGGGCCAGTTCAGGGCACGGATTACGTCGGGGCGATCGACGACACGTCGCAGTACTGCTTCGGAGAGCTGATCTCCGCGGCGCTGGATCAGTGATCCCATCGGAAGCTGCCCACTGGGATTCGCGCCGGAGAGCAGGATCATCGTCACACCCTCCTCGTCGCATCGGCGGAGAACGCGGCTGAACGCGTCGGCGATGTGCTCGAGGTCGGCGCGCGGTCGCAGCATGTCATTGCCCCCGCCGTTGAACGACAGATGCGTAGGACGCAGAGCCAGAGCGGGTTCCAGCTGCTGCTCGACGATGGGCCATGCGAGTTTTCCGCGGATCGCGAGATTCGCGTACTGGATCGGATGCCCTGCTGCATCGGCCCACCCCTGCGCGGCGATGTCGGCCCACCCGCGCTCTCTACCATCGGGAAGAACATCGCCGACCCCTTCGGTGAAGGAGTCCCCGATCGCCACGAAACGCACGTCTGCCATCGGACAAGCCTATTCCTGCGGAACCGGAATCGTGACCGGCCCCGCAGGCCCGATCAGGCGCGCTTGTCGAGCAGAGCGCGCACCCGCGGGATGACTTCGCTGCCGTAGAGCTCGATGCTGCGCATCATCGCCTCGTGCGAGAGGGTGCCGGTCGCGTACTTCAGGTCGAACCGGCCCAGGCCGAGAGTCGTGATCGTGTCGGCGATCTTCGCGGCCACCCGGTCGGAAGAACCGGCGTAGATCGCGCCCTCCGGGCCGATGTCGTTCTGGAAGCGGGCACGGCTGTATGCGGGCCAGCCGCGTTCCTTGCCGATCGTGTTGTTCATCGCCTCGAAGCCCGAGTACGCGGCGTCCCACGCCTCTGCATCGGTGTCGGCGATGTGGCCCGGTGAGTGGACGGCGATCGGATGCTTCGTCGTTCCGAAGGAGTCGACCGAGCGGTGATACAGATCGACGAACGGCCGGAATCGCGCGGCCGGGCCGCCGATGATGGCGAGCATGAGACCGAGCCCGTGGCGTGCGACGCGCACCACGGATTCCGGGCTGCCGCCCACGCCCACCCAGGTACGCAGACCCTTCTCCGTTTTCGGGAACACATCCGCGTTCTCGAGCGACGCGCGCATGGACCCGGACCAGGTGACCGGCTCCTCCTTGAGCAGCTCGACGAAGAGCTCGAGCTTCTGCTCGAACAGTGCGTCGTAGTCGCGGAGGTCGAAACCGAACAGCGGGAACGACTCGATGAACGAGCCGCGGCCGAGGACGACCTCCGCGCGGCCGTTCGAGACGGCATCGAGGGTCGAGAACCGCTCGAAGACGCGCACGGGGTCATCGGACGACAGAACCGTGACGGCGGTGCCGAGCCGGATGTTCGCGGTGCGCGCGGCGATCGCCGAGAGCACCATCTCGGGAGCCGACACCGCGAACTCCTTGCGGTGGTGCTCCCCCACCCCGAAGAAGTCGACGCCGACGGCATCCGCCATCTCCGCCTGCGCGATGACGTTGCGGATCGTCTGGGCTCCGCTGAGGAGAGTGCCCTCGGCGTCACGGGTGATGTCGCCGAACGTGTCCAGCCCGAATTCGATGCTCATGTCATGCCTTCCTATTCAGGTGAATGAACATCGACGACGCGCTCGACATTCCCGTCATCGAGGAAGCAGCACCCCGCGCAGGGTGTCGAGACCGACCCCGCCGATGTCGAGTGCACGCTTGTGGAACGCCTTGAACGAGAAATCCGCGCCCTCCTGCTGTTGAACGGCATCACGCACCTGCTCCCAGATGCGCTGTCCGACCTTGTACGACGGAGCCTGCCCCGGCCAGCCCAAGTACCTGTTGACCTCGAACTGCACGAACTGATCGGACATGTTGACGTTCTCGCGCATGAAGTCGAGCGCGTAGTCCGCATCCCACACGCCCGTTCCGTCGAGACGCGGCTTGCCGAGGTGCACGCCGATGTCGAGCACGACACGGGCCGCGCGCATGCGCTGACCGTCGAGCATTCCCAGCCGGTCGGCCGGGTCGTCGAGGTAGCCGAGCTGCTCCATCAGGCGCTCGGCGTACAGGGCCCACCCTTCGGCATGACCCGAGGTGCCGGCGAGCAGACGACGCCAGGAGTTGAGCTCGGAGCGGTTGTAGACGGCCTGCGCGATCTGCAGGTGATGACCTGGCACACCCTCGTGGTAGACGGTGGTGAGCTCGCGCCAGGTGTCGAACTCCGTGACGCCCTCCGGAACGGACCACCACATGCGTCCGGGGCGCGAGAAGTCGTCGGTGGGACCGGTGTAGTAGATCCCGCCCTCCTGCGTCGGCGCGATCATGCATTCGATCGTGCGGATCGCCTCGGGGATGTCGAAGTGCGAGGCGGCGAGCTCGGCGACGGCGCGGTCGCTCGTCTCCTGCATCCAGCGCTGGAGCGCGTCGGTACCGACCAGCTTGCGGGAGCGGTCGGCTTCGAGGTGCGCCACGGCTTCCTCGACCGTCGAGCCGGGAAGGATCTCGTTCGCGATCGCGGTCTGTTCGGCGACCATCCGCGCCAGTTCTTCGCGCCCCCACTCGTACGTCTCGTCGAGGTCGATCGTGGCTCCGAGGAACCGGCGCGAGTTGAGCGCGTAGAGCTCGCGACCGACCGCGTCGACCTGGGTCGCTTCGGGCACGAGCTCCTCGGCGAGGAACCGGCGCAGCTCGTGGTAGGCGACGCGCGCGGCGGCCGAGTTGTCGGCCAGGGTGCGTGCGAGGGAGGCCGGAAGCTGGCCGCTCTCGGGGGTCGCGTCGGCGACGAAGGCGGCGAAGAAGCCGTCGTCGGCCGTGTACCGGTCGATCTGCGTCGCCACTTCGACGACCTGCCGGCGGGCCGGCGTCACTCCGCGCGCGATGCCCTCGCGCAGCGTCTCGGTGTAGCCGCGCAGCGCGTCGGGCACCGCGGCGAGGCGCGTGGCGATGACCGACCAGTCATCGGCGGATGCCGTGGGCATGAGGTCGAAGGCCGAACGCACGTCCTGTGCCGCCGACGCGATGACATTGAGGTCGCGCAGATGCCAGTTCGCTTCGTGGAGTTCGAGTTCGAGACGTAGCTCGGCGCCGAGGTCGGCCTTCGTGACCTCGTCGATCGCGTCGACGGGCTCAAGAGCCGTGAGCTCGTTCAGTGTCTGCCGTGTTGCCGCGGCGATCGCCTCAAGGCCGGCCGGACTCAGGTCGCCGAAGCGGTCGTTGACCTCGTCGCGCCCGATGTACGTGCCGAGCGTCGGAGCCAGCTCGACCAGAGTGTCGACCCAGTCGTCGGCGACCTTGTCGATGGCGGTGGGAGTGCGCGGGGTGGAAGTCATGCGATCCACCCTAATCGTCGGACGCCGCCGCCCGTGGTCAGTGTGCGGCCTCGTTCCAGTCGTGCCCGCGCCCGACCTGCACGTCGAGCGGGACCGACAGATCCGCGGCGTCGCCCATACGCGTGCGCACGATGCGCTCGGCAGCGTCCCACTCCCCCGGAGCGACCTCGAGCACGAGCTCGTCGTGGATCTGCAGCAGCACCCGCGACCGGAGCCCTTCGTGGCGGATGTCGTCGTGGATGTGGAAGAGCGCGATCTTCATGATGTCGGCGGCACTGCCCTGGATCGGGGCGTTCAGCGCTGCTCGCTCGGCGTTCTCCCGCAGCACCCGGTTCGGGCTGGCGAGGTCGGGGAACGGGCGTCGGCGTCCGAAGATCGTCTCGGTGTACCCGACCTCCTTCGCCGCGAGGACGGAGGCCCGCAGGTAATCGCGTACGGCACCGAAGCGCGCGAAGTACTCGATCATGAGCTGCTTCGCCTCGGACTGCTCGATGCGCAACTGCTTGGAAAGGCCGAAGGCCGAGAGGCCGTAGACCAGGCCGTACGACATCGCCTTGACCTTGGTCCGCATCGCGGGAGTCACGTCGCCGGGCTCCACCCCGAAGACCCGCGCGCCCACGAATCGGTGGAGATCCTCTCCGCTGTTGAAAGCTTCGATCAAACCCTCGTCGCCGGACAGATGCGCCATGATCCGCATCTCGATCTGTGAGTAGTCGGCCGTGAGCAGTGCCTCGTAGCCGTCGCCGACCTGGAACGCGCTGCGGATGCGCCGCGACTCCTCGGTGCGCACCGGAATGTTCTGCAGGTTCGGGTCGGTGCTCGAGAGCCGCCCCGTCTGACTGCCGGTCTGCACATACGTCGTGTGGATGCGCGCGTCGTCGCCGATCGCCGTGTCGAGCGACTCGATGATCTGCCGCAGCTTGGTGGCCTCGCGGTGCTGAAGCAGAAGGTCGAGGAAGGGGTGCGGGTTAGACTCCTGCAGGTCGGCGAGCACGGCGGCATCCGTCGAGTAGCCCGTCTTGGTCTTGCGCGTCTTGGGCAGCTGGAGATCCTCGAAGAGAACCTCCTGCAGCTGCTTGGGCGAGCCGAGGTTGAACTCACGGCCGACGATGCCGAACGCATCCTGAGCGATCCGCTCGGCGCGGCTCGCGAGTTCTCCGGAGAACGTCGACAGCACCTCGTGGGAGACAGCCACGCCGGCGAGTTCCATGTCGGCCAGCGCGAGCAGCGTAGGCAGCTCGATGTCGGTCAGCACCCTGGCCACCGGCTCGGGAATGTCGTCGCGCAGCGCGGTCGCCACGCGCAACGCGAACCACGCCTCCTGCGAGGGAGTCGCGCCCTCGGTCTCGGGTACGAGCTGAGACGGGTCGGCCTCGGGAAGCTTCTCGCCGAGGTAACGCTCGACGAGGTCGCCGAGCGTCTTGTCGGGGAAGCTCGGACGCAGGAGCCACCCGGCGAGACTCGTGTCGTAGGCGAGACCGCCGAGACGGATCCCTGCACGGCTCAGCGCCTTCAGCTGACCCTTGGCGTCGTGGAGGACCTTGGGGCGATCGGACTCGAGCCAGGAGCGAAGCTCGTCGGCCGCGGCATCCGTCCAATCGGTCTCGCGCAACTCGGAATCGGACGCGACCCCCAGGCGCACCGGAAGGCCGCTCTGCGTGATCACACGGAGCGAGAGCTCCCCCTGCACGGCTTCTGCCCACGCCGTGAGTTCGGCGGCTGCCATCTGCTGCGGAACGGGCAGTTCCACGGACGTGGCCGGGTCATCGGCGACCTCGCCGGCGCCGACGGCCTCGAACACGCGCGGCAGCAGCGTGCGGAACTCGAGGCGCGCGAAGATGTCGCGCACGGCCTGCGCGTCGATGGGCGCGACCGCCAGATCGTCGGGCGCGACGGGGAGGTCTACGTCGGTGAGCAGACGATTGAGCTTGCGGTTGCGGCGCACGTCGTCGATGTGATCGCGCAGGTTGCCGCCGACGACGCCCTTGATCTCTTCGGCACGTGCGAGCAGATCGTCGAGCGACCCGAACTGCGTCAACCACTTCACCGCGGTCTTCTCGCCCACCTTGGGCACGCCGGGCAGGTTGTCGCTGGTCTCCCCCACGAGGGCGGCGATGTCAGGGTACTGCTCGGGCCGCACGCCGTAGCGCTCCTGCACGGTCACCGGGTCGTAGCGCTTGAGCTGCGACACGCCCTGCACCGACGGATACAGCAGGGTGACGTCGTCGTTGACGAGCTGGATGGTGTCGCGATCCCCGGAGACGACGAGCACCTGATATCCCTGCTCCGCACCCTGCGAAGACAGCGTGGCGAGGATGTCGTCGGCCTCGATGCCCTCCTTCGTGAGAACCGGGATCGACATCGCGGCGAGGCAGTCCTGCAGCAGCGGGATCTGACCGCGGAACTCCTGCGGCGTCTCGGAGCGCGTCGCCTTGTACTCGGGGTATTCATCGGTGCGGAACGAGTGACGGGAGGTGTCGAACGCGATCGCCATGTGCGTCGGCTGCTCGGCTTTGATGAGGTTCACCAGCATCGACAGGAACCCGTAGATCGCGTTCGTGTGCTGGTTGTCCTTGGTCGTGAAGTTCTCGACCGGCAGCGCGAAGAACGCGCGATAGGCGAGGGAGTGGCCGTCGACGACCATGAGGGTAGGCTTTGCGGAGTCCGTCACCCTGTCAGCCTAACGAGGACCACGGACACCCGCTGAGGAGGATGCATGAGCGACGTCGCGACGAGCGAGGGACTCGAGTGGGCCACGGCCCGCGGAATGGGCGCCCTGGCCGAGAAGATGGGCATCGAGTTCACCGAGTTCAGTGTCGAGCGATCGGTCGGCACGATGCCGGTGGAGGGCAACACCCAGCCGGTGGGCCTCCTGCACGGCGGCGCCTACGTGGTGCTCGGCGAATCGCTCGGGTCGATGGCGGCCAACCTGCACGCGGGACCCGGGCGTCTCGCGGTCGGCGTCGACATCAACGCCACGCACACGCGCTCGGCGACCTCCGGAATCGTGACGGGCGTGTGCACGCCGATCCACCTCGGACGCAGCATCGCCGTGCACGAGATCGTGGTCACCGACGATCAGGGGCGCCGTTGCTCGACCATTCGCATCACGAACATGATCAAGGACGCCCCGACGGCTCGGTGATCTTCTCTTCCAGCAGCCGCTGGAAGAGGACGTGGTCCTGCCACTCCCCCGCGATCTGCAGATAGCGCGGAGCGGTGCCGATGCGGGTGAAGCCGTTCGCGGCGAGCACCCGCTGCGACGCGGCGTTGTGCAGCAGGGTCGCCGCCTGTACGCGGTGCAGTCCCAGGGAATCCCGTGCGTGACGGAGCACCGCGGCGACCGCCCGCGTCGCGAGCCCGCGTTTCGTCGAGTCCGCGGCTATCCAATACCCCAGATCCCCGCTCAGGAACGGCCCGCGCACGATGCCGTTGAGGTTCATCCTGCCGAGGATCCGCTCGTCGGGTGCCGTCACCACGAAGCGGCTGCTGCGCCCCGTCTGCGCGTCGGCGACGGTGCGCCGCACATCTCGCTCCTGCCACTCCTCCGTGAAGAACTCCTCGGAACGAGCAGGTTCCCAGGGCGCGAGGTGAGCACGATTCGCCGCATACGCGCGAGCGAGAGCCGCGCCGTCGCCCAGGCGGATCGGACGGAGAGTGTGCTCGGGGTCGAGCCGGAACACTACTTCTTCGGAGCGAGCTGCTCGATGATCGCCTTCGCGACGTCCTGCATCGTGAGACGGCGGTCCATGGATGCCTTCTGGATCCAGCGGAACGCTTCCGGCTCGCTGAGCCCCATCTTCTCGTTCAGCAGGCCCTTGGCGCGGTCGACGAGTTTGCGGGTCTCGAAGCGCTCGACCATGTCGGCGACCTCGGCCTCGAGGGTGATGATCTGCTCATGACGCGCCAGTGCGATCTCGATCGCCGGCAGCAGGTCGTTCGGCGTGAACGGCTTCACCACGTAGGCCAGGGCGCCGGCCTCGCTCGCCCGCTCGACGAGCTCCTTCTGGCTGAACGCGGTGAGCAGCACAACCGGGGCGATGTTGCCCTTGTGCAGCTTCTCGGCGGCGCTGATGCCGTCGAGCTGAGGCATCTTGACGTCCATGATGACGAGGTCGGGACGCAGTTCGGTCGCGAGCGCGACAGCGGTCTCGCCGTCGCCGGCCTCTCCCACCACGTCGAAGCCGTTGTCGCGGAGGATCTCGACGATGTCGAGACGGATCAGCGACTCGTCCTCGGCGACGACGACGCGTCGGGGTGCGGATGACGTGGGCTGTTCAGCCAGTTCTTGCTCGGTCACGTCTCCATCCTACTGGAGACGCTCCACGGGTCGGCGGTCGGTCCCGGTGCGGCGCGAGGAACGGCCCCAGCCTGCGCTACAGTCGAAGACGCGACACACGAGCCGGCGTGGCGGAATGGCAGACGCGGAGCACTCAAAATGCTTTGTCCGAAAGGGCGTGTGGGTTCGAGTCCCACCGCCGGCACCTGGTGAGTTGTGGTGCCTGTCGAGGAACGACGATCGTCTCACTCGTCGTCGGCGAGCACCGCGACCTCGGCGATCACCCGAGGATCGGCCAGTATCCGGAAGTGCCCGCCCGTGTCGAGACGCACGTTCTTGGCCCCGGCGAGTTCGCTGCCCTCGGGGATGTGCGGATCGAATCCGGCATATACCGAGACGATGCGCGCGTTCGCCTCGCGCTGCCGACCGAGGTCGAGGATGCCGGGATCCTCGGGTGAGAACTCTCGGAGGGTGCGCGAGGGCAGGCGCCGCGCATACCGCGAGCCTCCGAAGGGCGTCGCGACGGCCAGCATGCCGCGGATCCGCCACCCCTCCGCCCCCACCATGACGAGTTTGCCCGCGAGGCCGCCCTTGCTGTGCGCCACGAGGACGACGTCTTCCACAGCGGCGGTGCGCAGTGCGGATTCGACGACCCGAGCCATCTCGCTCACGGGGCGCTGGCTGCGTTCGAGTGCGTCCAGCACGTGCACCGGGTGTCCCTGCGCATGCAGATGCGCGATCAGCGGATCGAGGAAGCGCCAGGTCTCGTACACACCGGGGAGCACCACGATCGGCCGAGCGGACCCGCCGGCGAAGGCATCCGCCCGGCGTCTGCTGAAGAACGCGCGGAACTGCCAGTACCCGGCGTAGGCGTAGTCCAGCGCCCACCAGACGGCGCGCCGGAGCGCCCCGATCACCCGCATGCCTTCACCGGTTCGACGAAGAGGAGCATGAGGTCAACGTAGCGCTGCCGTCGATGCCGCCGATCGGGGGTTGACGAGCGGCGTCGGGAGACGACGACGAAGGGGCGGAGCCGAAGCCCCGCCCCTTCCCGATCCTCGGATCAGACGCTCTCCTTGTAGATGGGAGCAGCGCCGTTGACGGCGTCTCCGACCTTGTGGACGCGGATGTCGTTCGTGGATCCCACGATTCCGGGAGGGGAACCGGAGATGACGACGACCTTGTCACCCTCGACCGCGAGGCCGTTGGAGAGCAGATAGTCGTCGACCTGCAGATACATGAGGTCGGTGTGCTGCACCATCTCGACGAGAGTCGACTGGATGCCCCACGTCAGCGCCATGCGGCGACGGATGTCGGGTTCCGGGGTGAAGGCGAGCATCGGGATGCGGGAGCGCAGACGCGACAGTCGGCGGGCGCTGTCGCCCGACTGCGTGAACACGCAGAGGAACTTCGCCTCGACGAACTCGGCGACCTCGAGGGCTGCGAGCGTGATCGCTCCGCCCTGGGTGCGCGGCTTGGTCGTGAGCGGCGCGATGCGCTCCAGGCCGTGCTCCTCGGTCGACTCGATGATGCGGGCCATCGTCTCGACCACGACGACCGGGTAGTCGCCGACGCTGGTCTCGCCCGAGAGCATCACGGCATCCGCACCGTCGAGCACGGCGTTGGCGACGTCGGAAGTCTCGGCGCGCGTGGGTACCGGGCTGTTGATCATCGACTCGAGCATCTGCGTCGCGACGATGACCGGCTTGGCCATGCGCCGAGCGAGCTCGACGGCGCGCTTCTGAACGATCGGCACGGCCTCGAGCGGCAGCTCGACGCCGAGGTCGCCGCGGGCGACCATGATGGCGTCGAACGCGTCGACGATGCCCTCGAGCGCCTCGACTGCCTGAGGCTTCTCGACCTTGGCGATCACGGGGACGCGCACGCCCTCCTCGGCCATGATCTCGTGGACACGCGTGACATCTTCCGCGTTACGGACGAACGAAAGGGCGATCAGGTCGGCGCCGATGCGCAGACCCCACCGGAGGTCCTCCTCGTCCTTTTCGCTCAGCGCCGGCACGTTGACCGCGACACCCGGGAGGTTGATGCCCTTGTTGTTCGAAACGGCACCGGCGACGATCACCTTGGTGGTCACCGTCACGCCGTCGGTCTCGACGACCTCGACGCGCACCTTGCCGTCGTCGATCAGGAGGAAGTCCCCCGGCTTGACGTCCTGCGGCAGGCCCTTGAAGGTCGTGCCGGAGATGTCCTTGTTGCCGATGATGTCTTCGGTCGTGATCTTGAAGATGTCGCCCTGGGCGAGCTCGTACGGGCCGGCCTCGAACTTGCCCAGACGGATCTTCGGTCCCTGCAGGTCGACGAGGATCGCGACCGCTTTCCCCGAATCCTCTGCGGCGCGCCGCACGTTCGCGTAGTTGTTCTCGTGCACGGAGTAGTCACCGTGGCTGAGGTTCAGGCGCGCGACATCCACACCGGCGTCGATCAGCGCACGCACGGTCTCATAGGTGGAAGTTGCGGGGCCCAGGGTGGCGACGATTTTCGCGCGTCTCAACAGATTCTCCAGGGGATAAAGGGATAGAACTCGGGCGACACTGCCGGCCTCAGCCTACGCGGGCTGAAGACCGATCGCGACATCGTGCGGCTGAACGGGAGACGGCAGAACGGTGCTGCCCATCAGGTACAGGTCGACGCTCGCGGCCGCGGCGCGGCCCTCGGCGATGGCCCACACGATGAGCGACTGTCCGCGTCCGGCGTCACCGGCGACGAACACGCCCGGGATGGTCGACTCGTAGGTCGCGTCGCGCCGGAAGGCACCGCGATCGGTGAGCTGCGGGCGGGTGTCCTCGGTGAAGCCGTCGGTCTCGGGACCGGTGAAACCCATCGCAATCAGTACGAGGTCCGCCGGGATCTCCCGCTCCGTACCGCTCTTGGGAACGCGGCGCCCGTCGATGTACTCGGTCTCGGCGACCCGCAGAGCGCGCACCTCTCCGACCTCGTTCGAGAGGAACTCGACGGTCGACGCGAGGAACACGCGCTCACCGCCCTCCTCGTGGGCGGAGGAGACCTCGAACACGGTCGGCATCATCGGCCACGGCTGGTGGTCGGGGCGCGTGTCGCCCGGCTGCTTGCCGATCGCGAGGTTGGTCACGCTCAGCGCACCCTGGCGGTGCGCGGTGCCGATGCAGTCGGCTCCGGTGTCTCCACCGCCGATGACGATGACGTGCTTGCCCTCGGCCGAGATCTGGTCGGTGACCGTGTCTCCGGCGACGGCGTGGTTCGACTCGACGAGGTACTCCATGGCGAAGTGCACGCCGTCGAGGTCGCGGCCCGGGATCGACAGGTCACGGGGAACCGTCGAACCGGTCGCGATGACGACCGCGTCGTACCTGGCGCGCAGATCGGCCCACGAGATGTCCTTGCCGATCTCGACGCCGGCGCGGAAGCGGGTGCCCTCCTCCTGCATCTGGCGCAGACGCGACTCGAGCTGCCCCTTCTCCATCTTGAAGTCCGGGATGCCGTAGCGGAGCAGTCCGCCGATTCGGTCGTCGCGCTCGAAGACGGCGACGGTGTGACCGGCGCGCGTGAGCTGCTGCGCGGCGGCGAGGCCGGCGGGGCCGGAGCCGACGACCGCGACGGTCTTGCCGGTCAGGCGCTCGGGAGGCTGCGCCTCGACCCAGCCCTTGGAGAAGGCCTCGTCGATGATCGAGACCTCGATCTGCTTGATCGTCACGGCGGGCTGGTTGATCCCCAGCACGCACGAGCTCTCGCAGGGCGCCGGGCACAGGCGGCCCGTGAACTCCGGGAAGTTGTTCGTCGCGTGCAGGCGGTCGATCGCCGCACGGCCCTCGCCGCGCCACGTGAGGTCGTTCCACTCCGGGATCAGGTTGCCCAGCGGGCAACCCGAGTGGCAGAACGGCACGCCGCAGTCCATGCACCGGCTCGCCTGGCGCCGCAGCACTGCCTTGTCGCCCGGCTCGTAGACCTCTTTCCAGTCCATGATGCGGACGGGAACCGGACGGCGGGCGGGGAGCTCGCGCTCGGTTACCTTCAGAAAGCCTTTGGGATCAGCCACCGGTCACCTCCAGGATGCGGTTCCAGACGATGTCGCCGTCGGGGTCGATCCCCTCGGCCAGTGCCTCCTCGCGCATGCTTCGCACGGCGGCGAAGTCACGCGGGAGGACCTTGACGAACTCCGCCGAGACCTCGGCGAAGCGGTCGAGGAATTCGGTGCCGAGCGGCGACGCCGTACGTTCGACATGCTCGACGAGGAGACTGCGCAGCACCTCGAGGTCCGCGCGGTCGAGCGGCTCGAGGAGCAGCTCCCCGCTCCCGAGAGACTGCGCGTTGATCTTCGCGGTGTCGAGCGCGTGGACGTACGCGACTCCCCCGGACATGCCGGCACCGAAGTTACGGCCCGTCGATCCGAGGATGACGGCCAGCCCACCGGTCATGTACTCGAGCGCGTGGTCGCCCACGCCCTCGACGACCGCGGTGGCACCGGAGTTCCGGACGAGGAACCGCTCGCCGACGACACCCGAGATGAACATCGTGCCCGCCGTCGCGCCGTAGCCGATGACGTTGCCGGCGATCACGTTCTCGTGAGGCGCGATCCGGGAGCCTCGGGGCGGACGGATCGTGATGTCGCCACCGGAGAGGCCCTTACCCACGTAGTCGTTCGCGTCGCCCTCGAGCCGCAGCACGATGCCCTGCGGCATGAAAGCACCGAGCGACTGCCCGGCGGTGCCGCGCAGAGTGACGTCGATCGTGCCGCGAGGCAGACCGGCCGCGCCGTGACGCGCGGTGACCTGGTGGCCCAGCATCGTGCCTACCGCGCGCTCGGTGTTGGCGATGGGCAGCTCCACGACGACGGGCTCTCCGTTGAGGAGGGCGTTCTTCGCGATATCGATGAGCTGCACGTCGAAGTGCTTCTCCAGTTCGTGGTCCTGCGTCCGACCGCTGCGACGCGGCTCGCCGGCCGGGAAGACCGGTCCCTCGAGCACGGGCGTCAGATCGAGGCCGTCGGACTTCCAGTGCTCGATGGCCGCGTTGGTCTCGAGCAGCTCGGCGCGTCCGACGATCTCGTCGATCGAACGGAATCCGAGTTCCGCGAGCAGTTCGCGCACCTCCTCGGCGATGAACTCCATGAAGTTCACGACGAACTCGGGCTTTCCGGTGAACCGTTCGCGCAGCGCCGGGTTCTGCGTGGCGACGCCGACCGGGCAGGTGTCGAGGTGGCAGACGCGCATCATGATGCAGCCGCTGACCACGAGGGGCGCGGTCGCGAAACCGAACTCCTCGGCGCCGAGCAGCGCGCCGATGATGACGTCGCGACCGGTCTTCAGCTGGCCGTCGACCTGCACGACCACGCGGTCGCGCATGCCGTTGAGCATGAGGGTCTGCTGCGTCTCGGCGAGACCGAGCTCCCATGGCGTTCCGGCGTGCTTGAGCGAGTTGAGCGGGCTGGCACCCGTTCCTCCGTCGTGGCCGGAGACGAGGATGACGTCGCTGAGCGCTTTCGCGACACCGGCCGAGACCGCGCCGATGCCCGACTGGCTGACCAGCTTCGTGTGGATGCGCGCCTCGGGATTCGCCCTCTTCAGGTCGAAGATGAGCTGCTTGAGGTCCTCGATCGAGTAGATGTCGTGGTGCGGCGGCGGCGAGATGAGGCCGACGCCCGGCGTGCCACCGCGTGTGCGTGCCACCCAGGGGTACACCTTCTGAGGCGGCAGCTGCCCGCCCTCGCCGGGCTTGGCGCCCTGTGCGAGCTTGATCTGGATGTCGTCGGACTCGGTGAGGTACTGACTCGTCACGCCGAAGCGACCGGAGGCCACCTGCTTGATCGCGCTGCGACGCTCCGGGTCGAGCAGACGCTCGGAGTCCTCACCGCCCTCACCGGTGTTCGACTTCCCGCCGATCCGGTTCATCGCGATCGCCAGCGTCTCGTGCGCCTCCTGGGAGATGGAGCCGTAGCTCATCGCGCCGGTCGAGAAGCGCTTGACGATGGCTGAGACGGGCTCGACCTCGTCGATCGGCACAGGCTTGCGGGTGCCGGTGCGCAACGAGAAGAGACCGCGGAGGGTCTTGAGTTCCGCCGCCTGGTCATCGACGAGCTTCGTGTACTCGCGGAAGATGTCGTAGCGGCGTGTGCGCGTGGAGTGCTGGAGCTTGAACACCGTCTCCGGGCTGAAGAGGTGCGGCGAACCGTCGCGGCGCCACTGGTACTCGCCGCCGGTCCACAGGCGCTCGTGCGCACGGGCCGCGGCATCTTCGGGGTAGGCGTAGTCGTGACGCGCCTGATTCTCGGCGAAGACCTCTTCGATGCCGATCCCGCCGAGTTTCGACTCGGTGCGGGTGAAGTATGCGTCGATGAATTCCTGGCTGAGGCCGACGGCTTCGAAGACCTGCGCGCCGGCGTACGACGACACCGTGGAGATGCCCATCTTCGACATGATCTTGAGCACGCCCTTGCCGAGCGCGTAGATCAGGTTGCGAACGGCCTTCTCGGGCGAGATGCCGGTGATGTAACCGGTGCGCACGAGGTGCTCGACCGTCTCCATCGCCAGGTAGGGGTTGACGGCGGACGCGCCGTAACCGATGAGCGTGGCCACGTGGTGGACCTCGCGCACGTCTCCGGCCTCGACGATCAGGCCGACCTTCATGCGGTTCTCGCGACGGATGAGGTGGTGATGCACCGCGGCGACCATCAGCAGCGACGGGATCGGGACGAGATCCTTGTTCGAGTCGCGGTCCGACAGGATGATGAACTCCGCGCCCGCTTCGATCGCCGCATCGACCTCGGCGCACATCTCGTCGAGACGATCGGTGAGCGTCTGGGGTCCGGCGTCGAAGTGGTACAGACCGCGGATGGTGACGCTCGAGCGGTCGGGCAGCGCCTTGTCGATATGACGGATCTTGGCGAGTTCGTCGTTGTCGATGACCGGGAAGTCGAGCGACACGGTGCGGGTGTGCTCGGGACCCCACGACAGCAGGTTGCTCTCGGGCCCGAGCCCGAGCTTGAGGCTCGTGACGACCTCTTCACGGATCGAGTCCAGTGGCGGGTTCGTCACCTGGGCGAACTGCTGCGTGAAGTAGTCGAAGAGCAGGCGCGGTCGCTTGCTGAGGACGGCGATGGGCGTGTCGGAGCCCATCGCACCGAGCGGCTCTGCGCCGTTCTGGCCCATCGGGGTCAGGAGGATGCGGACTTCCTCCTCGGTGTACCCGAAGGTGCGCTGGCGGCGCGTGATGGATGCCGGCGGGTGCACGATGTGCTCGCGTTCGGGCAGCTCGGCCAGACGCACGGAACCCGCGTCGAGCCATTCCTGCCACGGCTGCTGTGTGGAGAGCTCGCGCTTGATCTCCTCGTCTTCGACGATCCGGCGCTGCGCGGTGTCGACGAGGAACATCTTGCCCGGACGCAGGCGACCGCGGCGCTTGATGCGCTCCGGCTCGAACGTGAGTACGCCGGTCTCGGAGCCGATGACGATGAGACCGTCGGTGGTCTCCGTCCAGCGCCCGGGGCGCAGACCGTTGCGGTCGAGCGTCGCGCCGACGAGCGTGCCGTCGGTGAAGATGAGCGCGGCCGGGCCGTCCCAGGGCTCCATCTGGTTCGAGTGGTACTCGTAGAAGGCGCGCAGCTCCGGCGTGATGTCGGTCTGCTTCTCGTAAGCCTCGGGCACCATCATCATGATGGCGTGCGGCAGGCTGCGGCCGGTCAGCGTGAGCAGCTCCAGGACCTCGTCGAAGGAGGCGGAGTCGCTGGCGCCGTCGGTGCAGATCGGCAGCAGCGGGCGCACGTCGCCGAGCAGCTCGGACTCGAGCTGCGACTGACGGGCGCGCATCCAGTTTCGGTTGCCGCCGACGGTGTTGATCTCGCCGTTGTGGGCCAGCATCCGCAGCGGCTGCGCGAGCGGCCACGACGGGAAGGTGTTGGTCGAGTACCGGGAGTGGACGACCGCGAGCTCGGAGGCGAAGCGCTCGTCCTGGAGGTCCGGGTAGAACGGTTCGAGCTGGAGCGTGGTGACCATGCCCTTGTAGCCGAGTGTGCGGCTCGACAGAGACACGAAGTAGGCGCCGAGCTCATGCCCCGCGCGCTTGCGGAGCCGGTATGCGACGCGGTCGAGCGCGATGTCGGTGAGCGGGGCGTGGGCGTGGGTCGTTCCCCCGGCGCTCACGAAGAGCTGCTCGAAGGCAGGACGGGCCTCGTCGGCCAGTTTGCCGAGGTGCTCGTTGACCGTCGGCACCACGCGCCACCCGAGGACGCGCAGTCCCTCGGCGCGGGCGATCTTCTCGATGCCGGCCTTCTGCTGGCGGCGATCGCTGGAATCGCGGGGCAGGAACGCGAGCCCCGCGGCGTACTCCCCCACCGGCGGCAGGTCGAAGTCGGTGACCGCGCGAAGGAAGGCATCCGGCATCTGGGTCAGGATGCCCGCTCCGTCACCGGTGCCGGCGTCCGAGCCGATCGCACCGCGGTGCTCCAGGTTGCGAAGCGCCTCGAGCGCGAGCGCGATGATGTCGTGCCCGGCGTAACCGCGCAGCGTCGCGACCATGGCCAGGCCGCAGGCATCCTTCTCGAACGCCGGGTTGTACATGCCCTGCTTCGGGGGGTAAGCGCCGGAGGCGCCGTAAGGGGGCTGGAAGTACACCAGTTACCGTCCTCAGATATTCAAGTGACACCGGGGACGACGTTGGCCCGCTCGTTCAGTGCAATGGTTCTCTCGCGCCACGAGGTGGCGGCTATCGGGAGCCGTTCTCGCTCGTGGGAGCGGTGCTTGTGGCGGTAGCTCCTGCGGTGACGTCGTCTGCCGGAGGCTCGCTCACGTCCACGAAGTCAGAGGGATTGTCCTGCGATTGTACATCAGCGTCGTCCAGGTCCTTCCGCGACCGGCCGGGCACGTACGGCGACGGCTCGAGTCCGGGGTGGCGACGCGTCTGCACGACGAGGATCACGAGCCCCACGATGATGCCGAGGATCGCGGCAGCGACGTTGCTGCGGAGACCGAAGATGATCTCGCTCGGGTCGATGCGGATCGACTCCCAGACGACGCGCCCTGCGCTGTACCAGATGAGGTAGATCGCGAAGAGGCGACCCCACTGGAAGAACAGCTTCCGACCGAGCCACAGCAGCACGATGACGCCCAGGCCGTTCCACAGGACCTCGTAGAGGAAGGTCGGGTGGAAGAGCGTGCCCTCCGGGAGTCCGGGCGGGAAGGCGCTGTTCGTCGACTCGATCTCGAGTCCCCAGGGCAGATCGGTCGGGAGACCGAAGAGTTCATGGTTGAACCAGTTGCCGAAGCGGCCCATCGCCTGCGCGAGGAGGAGACCCGGCGCCAGGGCGTCGGCGAAGGTCCAGAAGCGGATGCCGGTCCACTTGCAGCCGAGGTACGCACCGACCGCTCCGCCGATCAGGGCGCCGAAGATGGCGATGCCGCCCTCCCAGATCGCCCACACGGATCCGGGTTCGAACGGGTTCCAAGTGTTGATGCCCTCGCCGAAGTAGTCGTTCGGGTGCGTGGCCACGTGGAAGATGCGCGCGCCGATGATGGCCAGCGGCACCGCGAGGATCGAGATGTCGATGACGACCCATGGCTCCGCCCCGCGCTTGGTGAGGCGGTGGTTGGTCAGCAGCGTGGCGACGATGATCCCCGCGATGATGCACAGCGCGTAGTAGTGGATCGTGAGCGGCCCGAGCGTGAACGACGACACGGGCGGGCTCGGGATGCTGGTGAGCACGCCGTTGACGGTGCTGTGGAGCGCGAGGGACATGAGTGCGATCCTACTTCTCGGTGACGGGGCGCGACGACGACGTGCCGTCGGCCAGGGTTCGGGTGACCTCGGCGAGAGCGTCGAGGCCCCCGTCGCGGAGGGCGCGGACGAGCGCCGTGCCGACGATCGCGCCGTCGGCGTACTCGGACACCGCGGAGATCTGCTCGGGGGTGGAGATGCCGATCCCGACGCAGGCGCGCGTGGCGCCCTGTGCGCGCAGACGGCTGACCAAGGTGCGGGCGGCGCGATCCAGTTCGGCCCGCTCCCCCGTGATCCCCATCGTCGAGACGGTGTAGACGAAACCGGTCGAGGAACGCGCGACCAGGGCGAGACGCTCGTCGGACGACGTGGGAGCGGCGAGGAAGACCCGATCGAGTCCGGTGCGCTCGCTCGCGGCGATCCACTCGTCGGCGACCTCGGGCGTGATGTCGGGGGTGATGAGCCCCGCACCACCGGCGGCGAGCAGATCATCGGCGTACCGGTCGACGCCGTACTGCACGACCGGGTTCCAGTACGTCATGACGAGCACCGGTACGTCGGTCGCTTCCGTGATGGCGCGGATCGCCGTGAACAGGTCGGGCGTACGGTAGCCGGCGGCCAGAGCGGCCGTGGTCGCCTCCTGGATGACGGCACCGTCCATGACCGGATCGCTGTACGGGGGTCCGAGTTCGATGATGTCGACGCCGTTGCGGGCGAGGGTGATCGCCGCCTGGATGCTCGTCTCGAGATCGGGGTATCCCACCGGGAGGTAGCCGACGAAGACCTTGCGCCCCTCGGACTCCGCCTTCTCGAAGGCGCGCTCGACGCGACTCACTGATCTCCCCCGTCGGTCGTCGAGGCGTCGTAGAGGTCGAAGTAGGTCGCGGCGGTCGCCATGTCCTTGTCGCCGCGTCCCGACAGGCACACGGCGATGACGGCATCCGACCCGAGCTCCTGCCCGATGCGCAGTGCGCCGGCGAGAGCGTGGGCCGACTCGATGGCAGGAATGATCCCCTCGGTGCGGCTGAGCAGGCGCAGCGCCTGCATCGCCTCGTCGTCGGTGGCGGGGATGTAGTCGGCGCGCCCGATGTCGGCCAGCCACGAGTGCTCCGGCCCGACTCCCGGGTAGTCGAGGCCGGCGGAGATCGAGTGGGACTCGACCGTCTGGCCGTCCTCGTCCTGCAGCACGTAGGTGCGCGAACCGTGGAGCACCCCCGGACGCCCGCGCTCGATCGATGCGGCGTGCCGCGGCGTGTCGACTCCGTCGCCCGCGGCCTCTACTCCGTACAGGCGAACCGCCTCGTCGTCGAGGAACGCATCGAACATGCCGATCGCGTTGGACCCTCCGCCGACGCAGGCGACGACGGCATCCGGAAGCCGTCCGACCTCGGCGAGAAGCTGCTCGCGCGCCTCTTCGCCGATGATCTTCTGGAAGTCGCGGACCATCGCCGGGAACGGGTGCGGACCCGCGGCGGTGCCGAAGATGTAGTTGGTGGTCTCGACCGAGGCGACCCAGTCGCGGTACGCGTCGTTGATCGCGTCCTTGAGGGTGCGCGATCCGGAGGTCACCGCGACGACCTCCGCGCCGAGCAGCCGCATGCGCGCGACGTTCAGCGCCTGGCGCTCGGTGTCGACCTCGCCCATGTAGATCGTGCACTCGAGTCCGAAGAGCGCGGCCGCGGTGGCGGTGGCGACACCGTGCTGCCCGGCACCGGTCTCGGCGATCACGCGGGTCTTGCCCAGACGCTTCGTCAGCAGCGCCTGCCCCAGCACGTTGTTGATCTTGTGAGAACCCGTGTGGTTGAGGTCCTCGCGCTTGAGGAAGACGCGCGCTCCCCCGGCGTGCTCCGCGAAGCGCGGAACCTCGGTGAGGATCGACGGGCGACCGGCGTACGACGTGAGAAGTCCGGCGAGGTCCGCACGGAATCCGGGGTCGGCGACGGCGGCCTCGTAGGCCGCCGTCAGTTCGTCGATCGCCGCGATGAGGGATTCCGGCATGTACCGGCCACCGAAGCCGCCGAAGTACGGTCCGTGCTGTTCACGCAGGCTCATGCGCCGGCCTCCAGGAAAGTGGTGAGCGTCGCGACCGGGTCTCCGGTGACGAGAGCCTCGCCGATGAGGACGACGTCGGCGCCCGCACCCCGGTAATGAGCGACGTCGTCGGGTGTGAGGACAGCGGACTCGGCGATCTTGATCGCGGAGTCCGGAATGCGGTCGGAAAGTCGGCCGAAGAGATCGCGATCGAGCTCGAGTGTCTTGAGGTCGCGCGCATTGACCCCGATGAGCGGTGCGCCGAGATCGATGGCGGCCTCCAGCTCGTCGGCGGAGTGCGTCTCGACGAGCGGGGTCATGCCGAGCTCGCCGATGAACCCGAAGAGCTCCTGCAGCACGGCGGCCTCCAGGCCGGCCACGATCAGCAGCACGAGGTCGGCACCGGCCGCACGTGCTTCGAGCACCTGGTAGCGGGTGGCGATGAAATCCTTGCGCAGCACCGGCAGCGACACGCGGGCGGTGACGGCCTCGAGGTCGGCCAGGCTGCCTCCGAACCGACGCTCCTCGGTCAGCACGCTGATCGCCGACGCTCCGCCGGTCTCGTACAGTGAGGCCTGGAGTGCCGGATCGGGGATCTCGGCGAGTGCCCCGCGAGATGGACTCGCGCGCTTGACCTCGGCGATGATCTTCACTCGCTCGGCGGGCGCGAGGAACGACAACGCGTCCTTCGCGGCGGGCCGCGCGAGGGCTTCCCGCTCGACCTGCGCCGACGGACGCGACAGGGCGCGACGCTCGGCGTCTGCGACAGCGCCGGCCGTCAGGTCGGCGAGAACCACTAGTGCGCCTTCGGCGAGTACTTGGGGCCCTTCACGCCGTAACCTGCCTTGGCGAGGATCCAACCGACCAGAGCGCCGATCGGGATCAGCGCGGCGGTGATCCACACAAGGGTCGGCTGCTCGAAGCAGAACGCGACCGTGGCGGCCGTGAAGCCGATGAGCATGATCACGACAGCGGTCCAGGCCGCAGGCGAGTGTCCGTGGCCGGGGTCGGCGATCGGGTTGGTCATGGTCTCCTCCGGGGAACGACAGCGGGATCGGATTCAGTCTATCGGGGTCATCGGGTCGGATCGGTTCCGCGGGACAGGTCGTCCCAGGAATCGATCGCGTCGACGGGGCCGTCGGTGTGGGTCGGGACGTCGTCGCCCGTGCGGTACCGGCGTCCACCGCTCTTCCAGCGTCGCCAGGTGCACAGCGCGAACACCGCGGCGGCGAGGAGCAGCACCCATCCGACCAGCGCGATGACCGGCCAGGCCGAGGGGATGATCGACGCGACGACGGTCTCCACGGCGGAGTCGCCGGCGAGGCCCGTGGCCTCGGTGACCGTCGGGGCGACGGCCGACACGGGCACCGCGACGAGCAGTTGGAGCGTCGACCATCCGAGGAACGCGGCGGCGAGAGCGGCGAGGACCGCGAAGATCAGCCGCAGCACCGGGCCGGCGATCGACAGCGCCGCGCCGAGCGCGAGCACGGCGAGACTCAGCGGGGCGAGCAGCACCAGAGCGGATGCACCGGGGACGGGGATCTCCGCCCCGGCATCCGCGCGCTGCACGGTCAGCCAGGTCTGCGTCGAGGAGATGATCCCGATCGCGCCCGCGAGAAGGAAACCGAGAAGGGTGATCGAACGTCCGCGTCGCGCCACGTTCATTCGGACGCGCCCCCGACCGCGGCTTCGAGATCGGTGGTGTCGAAGCACGTGCGCGTGCCGGTGTGGCACGCGGGGCCGGTCTGGTCGACCGAGAGCAGGATCGCGTCGCCGTCGCAGTCGAGTCGGGCTCCGTGCACGACCTGGATGTGGCCGGAGGTATCGCCCTTGCGCCAGTACTCCTGCCGAGAACGCGACCAGTACGTCGCGCGTCCGGACGTGAGCGTGCGCCGCAGGGCCTCCTCGTCGACCCACGCCAGCATGAGCACCTCGCGCGAGTCGTACTGCTGCACGATCACCGGCGCGAGACCGTCGGAGTTCCAGGCCACCTGGGCGACTCTGGCATCGAGATCGGTCATCGGACCAGCACTCCTTCTGCGCGCAGCGCATTCTTCACATCACCGACGGTCAGCGCTCCCGTGTGGAACACGCTCGCGGCGAGCACGGCATCTGCACCCGCGTGGATCGCCGGGGCGAAGTGCTCCACGGCACCGGCGCCGCCCGAGGCGATCACGGGCACGGTCGCGACCTCACGCATGAGGCCCACCAGCTCGAGGTCGAAGCCGTCGCGCGTGCCGTCCGCGTCGATCGAGTTCACGAGGAGCTCTCCGGCGCCGCGCTCCGCAGCTTCACGAGCCCACTCCAGGGCGTCGAGCGTCGTCTGCGTGCGGCCGCCGTGCGTGGTGACGACGAAGCCGGAGGCGGTGTCACCCCCGCGCTTGACGTCGAGCGACAGCACGAGCACCTGAGCGCCGAAGCGGTCGGCGATCTCGCCGATGAGGTCGGGCCGCGCGATGGCCGCGGAGTTGACGCCCACCTTGTCGGCGCCCACAGCCAGCAGGCGCGCCACATCGTCGACGGTGCGCACTCCCCCGCCGACGGTCAGCGGCACGAACACCTGCTCCGCCGTGCGCTGCACGACGTCGTACGTCGTCGCACGGGCGTCGACCGTGGCCGTCACATCGAGGAAGGTGATCTCGTCCGCTCCCTGGGCGGCATAGTGACGGGCGAGTTCGACCGGATCGCCCATGTCACGCAGGTTCTCGAAGTTCACACCCTTCACCACGCGGCCGTCGGCCACGTCGAGGCACGGGATCACGCGCCGCGCGAGAGCCATCAGAGTCTCGCGGCGTGGATGGCGGTGACGAGGATCGCCCGCGCTCCGAGCGCGTAGAGGTCGTCCATCACCTGGTTCACGCGCTTGCGCGGGATCATCACGCGGACGGCGACCCAGGCGGGATCGCGCAACGGCGAGATCGTCGGAGACTCGCGCCCGGGAGCGATCGCGACGGCCTGGTCCACGAGTTCGGCCGGCAGGTCGTAGTCGACCAGCACGTAACGACGGGCGACCATCACGCCGCGGAGGCGGCGCAGGAGGGTGTCGGTGCCATCGGCATCGCCGTCACGACTGATCAGCACGGCCTCGGACTCGAGGATCACCGGGCCGAAGATCTCCAGACCCGCCTGGCGGAGCGTGGTGCCGGTCGAGACCACATCGGCCACGGCATCCGCCACGCCCAGACGCACAGCCGACTCGACGGCGCCATCGAGCTGGACGAGTTCGGCGGTGACGCCGTGCTCGCGCAGGAAGGACCCCACGAGGCCCGGATAGGCGGACGCGACGCGGACGCCCTCGAGGTCCTCGAGCGAGGAGAATCGCCCGGGAGGGCCCGCGAAACGGAAGGTCGAGCCGCCGAATCCGAGCTGCTCGATCTCGCGAGCGGGCTGCTGCACGTCGAGGAGGAGATCGCGACCGGTGATCCCGACATCGAGTGCGCCGGAGGCCACGTACGTGGCGATGTCACGCGGGCGGAGGAAGAAGAACTCGACGTCGTTCTCGGCGTCGATCACGTGCAGGGTCTTGGGGTCGCGGCGGCCGGCATATCCGGCCTCCGCGAGCATCTCGGCGGCGGTCTCGGAGAGAGAGCCCTTGTTGGGAACGGCAATGCGCAGCATGTCTGGCTTTCGGATCGAATCGGGATGGGCGGAGCGCATCACAGATGTCGATAGACGTCCTGCAGCGAGAGCCCCTTCGCGAGCATCATGACCTGCACGTGGTAGAGCAACTGGGAGATCTCCTCGGCGGCGGCATCGTCGGATTCGTACTCCGAAGCCATCCACACCTCGGCGGCCTCCTCGACGATCTTCTTGCCGATGGTGTGCACGCCGCCATCGAGCTCGGCGACCGTGCCCGATCCCTCGGGGCGGGTCTCGGCCTTGACGCTGAGCTCGGCGAACAGCTCGTCGAAAGTCTTCACGCTTCCAGGCTACCGGCTCCCGCGAGGCCCCTGAGCCGAGTGACGGCGGCTTCGACGTCATCGGCTCCGTACACCGCCGATCCCGCGACGAAGGTGTCGGCCCCGGCGGCCGCGGCGATCTCGATCGTGCGATCGGAGATCCCCCCGTCCACCTGCAACCAGACGTCGGAGCCCCGACGCCGCGCCTCGTCGGCGAGCCCGCGCAGCTTCGGCATCGTCTCGGGCATGAAGCCCTGGCCGCCGAAGCCCGGCTCGACGGTCATCACGAGGATCTGATCGAACTCGTCGAGGATGTCGTAGAGGCTCTCCCCCGCCGTACCGGGCTTGATCGCCACCCCGGCGCGCGCACCGATGGCACGCAGCCGTCGGGCGAGTGCCACCGGATCGGCAGCGGCCTCGAGGTGGAACGTCACGCTCGCGGCCCCCAGTTCGGCGTAACCGGGCGCCCAGCGGTCGGGATCCGAGATCATCAGGTGCACATCGAGCGGAATCGGACTCGTCGCCTGGATGCGCTCGACCATCTGCGGTCCGAAGGTGAGATTCGGCACGAAGTGGTTGTCCATGACATCGACGTGGGCGAAGTCGGCGGAGGCGATCTTCGCGAGATCCCTCTGCATGTTGACGAAGTCGGCGGCGAGGACGCTCGGGTTGATGCGCGGCGCGCGGGGAAGTTCCACGGTCAGTCTCCCTTCGATACGCGCTGCAGGAGCGCGAGGAACATGGCGTCGGTGCCGTGACGATGCGGCCACAGCTGGACGGAACCGGACTCGGTGCGGCCGCCGGATGCGAGATCGATCGGCGAACGGGAGATCTCGGAGACCACGGCCCGGGCATCGAGTTCGACGACGTCGTCTCTCGCTCGGAGAACCTCCTGCACCACTCCGGTCGTCTCGGCGAGGTGGGGCGAGCAGGTGACGTAGGCCACGATGCCGCCGGGCGCGAGGGCGTCGATCGCCGCCGACAGCAACTGCTCCTGGAGCGGCACCAGCTCGGCGACATCGGCGGGTGACTTGCGCCAGCGTGCCTCGGGGCGGCGCCGCAGCGCACCGAGACCGGTGCAGGGAGCGTCGACGAGCACACGATCGAACTCGCCGCGACGCGAGGACGCGAGCACGCGACCGTCCTCTTCGTGCACGGGGACGTCGCCGGGGACGGGGCGCAGAGCGCTGCGCACCAGCCCCGCGCGTGTCGGGACCACCTCGTTCGCTTCGAGCACGGCACCGGCCTGGTGGGCGATCGCGCCGAGCAGGGCGGTCTTGCCGCCGGGGCCCGCGCAGAGGTCGAGCCACTTCTCTCCCGAGGCGATCGGCTTCGCTTCGGCGAGAGCCAAGGCGACGAGCTGCGAGCCCTCGTCCTGAACGCGGACGGTTCCGCGCGCCTCGGCGATGATGCGGTGGGGATCGCCGCCGGGCGATCCGAATGCGGTCGCGGCATACGGGCGACGGGGCTCCGCCGGCTCGGCGAGCCCGGGGAGGGCGACCAGGGTCACCTCGGGCGAGGCGTTGTCGGCCTCGAGGAGCGCCTCGAGCTCCGACACCCGGCCCTCGGCGTCGAGGGCACGGCGAAGCGCACGAATGACCCAGACCGGGTGCGCGCTGCTCAGCGCCAGGCGCTCGTCGTCGGATCGCGCGGACGATTCGATCTTCTCCTGCCACTCGCCCGGCGTCTCGCGCGCGATGCGGCGGAGCACGGCGTTGGCGAAGCTCGACGCTCCCCGGCTCACCTCGGTGGCGACGATGTTCACGGATTCGTTCACCGCGGCGTGCGATGCCACGCGCGTGGCGAGCAGCTGATGCACGGCCAGGCGCAACGCATCGAGAACCGCGGGATCGATCGAGTCGACCGGACGATCGGCGGCCGCGGAGATGATCGCATCGTAGGTGCCGCGGCGGCGGAGAGTGCCGTAGGTCAGCTCGGTCGCCAGCGCCGCGTCCTGCGAGGTGAGGCCGGCATCGCCGATCGCGTGCGGCAGCGCGAGGTTCGCGTAGGCGTCGTCCTCCGAAACGGCGCGCAGGACTCCGTAGGCCACACGGCGGGCGGGCTGTACGGTGCGAGCCTGTACACGCTGACCGCTCCCGCGCGTCGACCGCTGGGTGGCATCCGTGCGGGGACGCGAGGGCCCGGGCTTGCCCTGGCGTCGTCGCTTCTCATCGCTCATGATCCTGCACGCATCCCTTCGGCGTCCCGCTGCCCGCGCCACCAGTCGGCCGCATTCATGGCTCCCTTGCCGGCGGGCTGCACACGTGTTACGGCGAGCGGGGCGGAAGCAGTGCCGATCAGCACCGCCCTCTTCGTCGAGCTGATCTCCCCGGGGGCGAGCTGAGCGGTGTCGGCAGCAGGGGCGGCTTCGAGGATCTTCACCCGCTGCCCGCCGACGGTCGTATGCGCGCCGGGTTCGGGGGTGACCCCGCGGAACCGCGCGAACACGGACTCGATCGGGGCCGACCAGTCGAGGGCGCCATCCTCGAGCGTGAGCTTGGGGGCGAAGGTGGGCTCACCCGTCTGGGGAACGGCGCGGGCGCTGCCGCCGTCGATCCCGGCGACCACCTCGGCGGTGAGCGCCGCCCCCTCTTCGGCGAGAGACGCGAGTGCGACGTCCGCGGTCGCCGAGTCGGGCAGCGCGATCTCGCGCATCGCGAATACATCCCCGGCGTCGAGCTCTGCGACGAGCCGGAAAACGCTCGCACCGAGCACGGGATCACCGGCGATCAGCGCGCGCTGCACCGGCGCGGCGCCGCGCCATGCGGGGAGGATCGAGAAATGCAGGTTGATCCAGCCCTCGCGCGGCCCCGACAGAAGGGGCTCCCGCACGAGGCCGCCGTAAGCGACGATCACGCCGAGCTCCGGCTCGAGGGCGAGGATGCGCTCGGTCGCCTCGGCGTCGAGACGAGCAGCGGCGATGACGGGGATGCCGAGCTCGACAGCGGCCTGGGCCACCGGGGACGGCGTGAGCACCCGCTTCCGGCCGAGCGGCGCATCGGGTCGAGTGACGACACCGACGACATCGTGTTCGGTCGCCAGGCGGCGGAGCGTGGGAACAGCGGCAGACGGTGTACCGGCGAAGACGAGGCGCATGAAAGGTTCTCCGGAGGGATCAGAGTTCAGGATCGAGGATATCGAGGCGGACGGTGAGGGTGCTCCGCGGATTCTTCCCGCGACCGCGGCGGCTGGCGACGGCTTCGGCGACGACGGCGGCGCGCAGCGCCGTCACGACCCGTGTTCCGGCGCCGTACTCGAATCGTACGAGCGCACGCACGCGGGCGGGGACGTCGTCGGACTCGACGGGGACGGGCCCCAGCACGGCATCCGACGGGAGGGCGAGTTCGCCGAGCGCGATGAGCGCGCGCGAGACCGCGGCGGCCGAGCCCTCGACGAGGGCGACCCGTGTCGTGGGCGGCATGTGCAGGGGCGCTCGGCTCTCGAGCTCGGAGCGGGCGTAGCCGCTCTGGTTCCAGGTCGCCAGGGCGCGGGCGGCCTGGCCGTTGACGCCCACGAGGTGGACGGGTGCGCCATGAGCCGCCAGCGCCGCGGCGTTCGACCACCAGCGCAGACACGACTCGCCGATACGGAGGTCGGGCGATTGCAGCATCCGCGGGCCGTCGAGCAGGACGACCGCTCGATACCCGCCCTCCGCTGCGGGTTCGGCTCCGCGCGTCGCCACGACCAGCGCGGGCTTCGCATCGACCTTCTCGACGGGATGCGCCCCATCCGCGACGATCACCCGGACCCCCGGGAAGGCCCGTCCCAGTTCATCCGCCGTGCGTTCACTGCCCGACGACGCGAGGCGCAGCTTCGTCGACGAACACGTCGGGCAGGTCCAGGCGCGCGCGCTCCGGCCGCACCAGCCGCATACCGGCACGGCGCCCCGATGGCGCGCTCCGAGAGGGCCGCCGCAATGCGCGCAGCGCGCCGGTGCGCGGCATTCGGCGCACACCAGCGACGGTGCGAACCCGGGGCGCGACACCTGCACGAGCACGGGCCCCTCCGCCGTCGCCTCACGGGCGGCGAGGAAGGCCGACGATGGCATCCGCTGCGCGGTGGGCTGCTCCATCTCCTGAGGCGTGCTCAGGATGACGCGGGGAAGGACGCGTCGCGTCGCCCTGATGTCACGGAGCCACCCGAGCGCGACGAGACGTTCGACGTCGGTCGTGCGAGTGTGCCCGGCGAGGAGCAGAGCGGACCCCTCCTCGCCCTGGCGGAGAAGGGCAGCATCTCGCGCGTTGACATACGGTGCGAGCGGCTCTCCGAGAAGCGGGTCGCCGTCGTCCCAGATCACGACGAGTCCCGCCCTCACCGGCGCATAGACGGCTGAGCGGTTGCCGACGACGATGCAGGGCGCATCCTCGAGCGAACGGAGGAAGGCGCGGTAGCGATCCGGATTCGTCTGGCGCGAGTCGTAGCGCACGACCAGCTCCGCCGGCACGAGGTCGGCGAGGGCGGCGAGCACCCGATCGAGATCGCGGTGATCGGGAACGACGAGAATCGATGATCTCCCGGCGGCGAGAGTCCGCACGGCGGCGCCGGCGAGAAGCACGGCCCATGCCGGTCGGCCGTCGTCGAGACCCGGAATGGCCTCGACCGCCGCACGCCCTCCGTCGCTCAGGGTGTCCCCCAGGCCCTCGTAGAGGGAGACGACGGCCTCCGCTGCGGCGACGACGTCGGCGGACGGCTCGAACGGCGAGGAGTCGGCGGTCCAGGCCTTCTCGACGCGCACCTGCCGCTTCGGGATGACGAGGCGGAGAATGTCGGATGCCGAGCCCGCGGCACGATCGGCGACCGCTCGAGCGAGTCGGTGCAATCGCTCCGGCAGCACCTGCACGGGAGAGACGACGGTGTCGACCTCGGAGAGAGGCCGGTCGGCGTCGTCCTCGCTGCCGACCTCGACGACGTAGCCGTCGATCACCCGACCTGCCGTGCGAAGCGGCACCTTCACGCGTACACCGGGTGCGATATCACCGAGTTCGGCGGGGACCGCATAGTCGAACAGACGGTCGAGCTGCGGAAGCGGTGAGTCGAGCAGCACGCGCGCGATGCGCCGACTGTCGGCGCTCATGGGAGGTGGCGTTCCGTCACAGGCCGGCGGCGCGGCGCAGCTCGTCGACCCGATCCGTGCGCTCCCACGTGAAGTCGGGCAGCTCGCGGCCGAAATGACCGTAGGCGGCGGTCTGCGCGTAGATCGGGCGCAGCAGGTCGAGCTGTTCGATGATCGCCTGCGGTCGCAGATCGAAGACCTCGTTGATGGCTCGGGTGATGACCTCATCCGAGACCTTGCCTGTGCCGAAGGTCTCGACGTAGAGGCCCACCGGGCGTGCGACGCCGATCGCGTAGGCGACCTGCACCTCGAGCCGATCCGCCAGGCCGGCCGCGACCGCGTTCTTCGCGACCCAGCGGGTCGCATATGCGCCGGAGCGATCGACCTTGGACGGGTCCTTGCCGCTGAACGCTCCCCCGCCGTGGCGCGCAGCCCCGCCGTAGGTGTCGATGATGATCTTGCGTCCGGTCAGGCCGGCGTCGCCCTTGGGGCCGCCCGTGACGAACGGACCCGCGGGGTTGATGTAGTAGGTGACGTCGTCGAGGTCGAGGCCCGTGCTCTCGAGCACCGGCGCGATCACGCGCTCGCGTACCAGCGACTTGAGCTCGTCCTGCGAGATGTCGGGGTGGTGCTGGGTCGACACGACGACCGCGTCGACGGTCTTCGGAGTGAAGCCGTCGTAGCCGAGTGTGACCTGCGTCTTGCCGTCAGGACGGAGGAAGGGCAGTTCGCCACTGCGGCGGACTTCGGTGAGGCGCTCCGCGATGCGATGCGCCGTCCACGCCGCCATGGGCATGAGCTGCGGCGTCTCGTTCGTCGCGAACCCGAACATGATGCCCTGGTCGCCGGCGCCGAGGCCGTCGAGCGGGTCGACGGATGAACCGTCGCGGTGCTCCTGCGCGTTGTCGACACCGTGCGCGATGTCGGTGGACTGCTCGCCCACCGAAACGCTCACGCCGCACGAATCGCCGTCGAAGCCGGTTTCACTGGAGGTGTAGCCGATGCCGTTGACCACCTGGCGGACGATGGTGGGGATGTCGACGTACGCCTCGGTGCGGATCTCGCCTGCCACGTGCACGAGCCCGGTGGTGACGAGGGTCTCGACAGCGACACGGGAGTCCCGATCCTTCGCGAGAAGACCGTCGAGGATGCTGTCCGAGATCTGGTCGCAGATCTTGTCCGGGTGCCCTTCGGTGACGGACTCGGACGTGAACAGACGCAGGGCGCTCATCGGGGACTCCAGAACGGGATCGGAAGGGGAAGGGCTGATGAACCCATTCTGGCCCGCGCCACCGACAGAGCGGGTGCGCGGGCCACGAATGTCACTCTGCGTGACGCAGGCGGAGCTTGTCCTCGTTGATCTCGTGGAGCGCGATCGTGAGCGGCTTGTCCTCGACCGAGGAGTCGACCAGCGGGCCGACGTTGTCGAAGAGGTTGCCCTCGTGCAGATCGGAATAGTAGTCGTTGATCTGACGCGCGCGCTTCGACGCGTAGATCACGAGCTCGTACTTCGAGTCGACGCGGTCGAGCAGGTTGTCGATGGGGGGATCGATGATGCCCTTGGTGTGGTGTCCGGCCATGATGAGACCTCCTGATCAGGCGACGGGATCGTCGCGAAGACGGTGCGATGGGCGCGCGAGAGCACTCAGCGCGCAGAGCTTGAAGACAATTCTACGACCTCGTCGGCCGCGGCGGCGACCGTCTCGTTGACGATGAGGTGGTCGAACTCGTTCTGGGCGGCCAGTTCGACCTTCGCGGTGCGCAGGCGGCGCGCCCGTTCCTCGGCGCCCTCGGTGCCCCGCCCGACCAGCCGTTGCACCAGCTCGTCCCAACTCGGCGGCAGCAGGAAGATGAGCGTTGCCGACGGCTCCGCCGCCCGCACCTGGCGCGCACCCTGCAGATCGATCTCGAGCAGCACCGTCTTGCCCTCGGCCAGCGCGGCGTCGATGGGCGCCCGCGGCGTGCCGTAGCGGGAATGGTTGTGCACGACGGCGTACTCCAGGAGCTCGCCCTCGGCGATGAGCCGATCGAACTCGGCGTCGTCGACGAAGTAGTAGTGCACCCCATCGATCTCGCCCGGCCGCGGAGCCCGCGTCGTCGCCGAGACCGAGAGGTGGATCTCCGGGTGGTTCTCGCGGATGTGCGCCGCCACGGTGCCTTTGCCGACTGCCGTGGGACCCGCGAGGACGAGCAGTCGACTGCGTGCCCCGCGCGGCACCGGAGGCGGGAAGCGGCCGTCGAGCCACTCGGAGAGCGCGGCCCGCTGACGGACGCCCAGGCCGCCGAGGCGCTTCACCGGGGAGATCCGCAATTCGTCGAGCACGCGATCACGCTTGCCCGCCCCGATCGCCGGGAGCGCCAGTAGGAAGTCCGTGATGCGCAACGAGCCCTCGACCGAGTCGGCGTCCTCCGTCGCGCGGCGCAGCACCGCCTGCGGCGTCACCACGCGCGTCGTCAGGTCACGCTTGAGGGACGCTCGCGCACGCCGGCGTTCGACCGCCTTGCGCGCCGCGGCGGCGCGGTCGACCTCGGGAACCACCCGGACATCAGACATTCAGGGACTCCTCGTACTCTGCGACGCGCGCGGTCACCGTATCGGCCAATCCGTTCGGCCCCGCGGCGAGGACGCTCCGGCTCTCGCTCGCGATCACGCACGGCGCCATGGCGCCGAAACGCGGCAGGTCCCGGGGGGTCGCGCCCTGCGCACCGAACCCCGGGGCGAGGATCGGCGCGGGTGGCGCGAAGGCCGCGATCGCGGCCTCCGTCCAGTCCACGGTCGCGCCGATCACGAAGCCCGCGCTCCCCCACTCGCCGTCGTAGACGACGGCGGCGTTGCGCGCGGACACCTCGTCGATGACCTGGGCGGAGACGCTCGAGCCGCCGGAACCCTTCGATGCCTGCAACGAACGGGCCTCGGGGTTGCTGGTCGCCGCCAGGACGAACAGCCCCTTGCCATGCGTGTTCGCCAGAGCGAACGCGCCGTCGAGCGCCCCCACACCGAGGTACGGGTTCACCGTCAGCGCGTCGGCCTCGAGCGGCGACCCCGGAGTGAGCCAGGCGGCCGCATACGCATCCATCGTGCTGCCGATGTCACCGCGCTTCGCATCGGCGATCACGAGCAGGCCCGCTCGCCGTGCAGCGCCCAGCACATCCTCGAGCGCCGCGAAGCCGGCCGAACCGAAACGCTCGAAGAACGAGACCTGCGGCTTCACGAAGGCTACCCGCTCGGCGACCGCATCCACCGTGCGCAGACCGAACTCCCGCACGCCTCGGGCGTCGTCGGTCAGCCCCCACGACGCCAACAGCGACGCGTGCGGATCGATCCCGACGCAGAGCGGGCCGCGCGCGAGGATTCCCGCGCGCGCCCGCTCACCGAAACCTGCGCTCACACCGCGGCCTGACGGTCGAGCGCATACTCCTGCAGGCTCTTCACCTCGAAGCCCTCGTCGGCCGCGTCCATTCCGCTCACAGCGGCGCCGAGCACGGCCATGGTCGTGAACAGCGCCTTGTCGGCGGCGACGGCCGCGGCTCGGATCTCGTAGCCGTCGGCACGCGCCGTGCCGCCCGAGGGGGTGTTCACGACGATGTCGATCGCTCCGTCGTTGATCAGGTCGACGATGTTCTGCGCGCCCGACTCCTGGGTCTCGCTGAACTTCTCCACGACCTGCACCGCGATGCCGTTCCGGGAGAGGATCTCCGCCGTGCCCTCGGTCGCGACGATCGTGAAACCGAGCTGCTGCAGCCGGTGCGCGGGCAGGATGACCGCCCGCTTGTCGGAGTCGGCGACCGAGATGAACACGGTGCCGGAGGTGGGCATGCCCCCGTATGCCGCCGCCTGGCTCTTGGCGAAGGCGGTCGGGAAGTCCTTGTCGATGCCCATGACCTCTCCGGTCGAGCGCATCTCCGGTCCGAGCACCGAGTCGACGATCTTGCCGTCCTTGGTGCGGAAGCGCTTGAACGGGAGCACCGCTTCCTTCACCGCGACGGGCGAGCCGAGCGGCACCCGCGAACCGTCGTTCTCGGGCAGCATGCCCTCGGTCTTCAGCTCGGCGATCGAGGATCCGGCCATGACGCGGCTGGCCGCCTTCGCGAGCGGGATGCCCAGCGCCTTCGAGACGAACGGAACCGTGCGGCTGGCGCGCGGGTTCGCCTCGATCACGTAGAGCACGCCGGCACTGATCGCGAACTGCACGTTCAGCAGACCGCGGACTCCGACGCCCTGGGCGATCGCGAGCGTCGCGGTGCGCACCCGATCGATGTCGCTGCGTCCGAGCGAGATGGGCGGGAGGGTGCAGCTCGAGTCACCGGAGTGGATGCCGGCCTCCTCGAGGTGCTCCATCACACCGCCGATGAACAGCTCGGTGCCGTCGAAGAGCGCGTCGACGTCGATCTCGATCGCGTCGTCGAGGAAGCGGTCCACGAGGAGGGGCTTGCCCTCCTCGATGACGACCTCACCGGCGGTGCGCACGAAGTAGTCGCGCAGGCTCTCGGTGTCGTAGACGATCTCCATGCCCCGTCCGCCGAGCACGAAGCTCGGCCGCACGAGCACGGGGTAGCCGATGTCCTCGGCGACCGCCACGGCGCCGTCGACGTCGATCGCCGTTCCGTGACGCGGGGCCACGAGTCCGGCGGCGTCGAGGATGCCGCTGAACAGCGCCCTCTCCTCCGCGAGGTCGATCGCGGCCGGACTCGTGCCGAGGATCGTGTATCCGGCCGCCTCGATCCCCTTGGCGAGACCGAGCGGCGTCTGTCCGCCGAGCTGGCAGACGACACCCAGGATGGTGCCGCTGGCGGCCTCGGCGTCGAGCACCTCGAGGACGTCTTCGAGGGTGAGGGGTTCGAAGTACAGACGGTCCGACGTGTCGTAGTCGGTCGACACCGTCTCCGGGTTGCAGTTGACCATGACGGTCTCGTACCCGGCATCCGACAGCGCGAACGACGCGTGCACGCACGAGTAGTCGAACTCGACGCCCTGTCCGATGCGGTTCGGGCCCGATCCGATGATCACGACCTTGGTGCGCTCGGAGGGTTCGACCTCGGTCTCGAAGTCGTAGCTCGAGTAGTGGTACGGAGTGAGGGCGGGGAACTCGCCGGCGCAGGTGTCGACGGTCTTGTAGACCGGCCGGATGCCGAGGCCGCGGCGCACGCCACGGATCTCGTCCTCGCTCTCGCCGCGGATCTCGGCCAGCTGCGCGTCGGAGAAGCCGTGCTCCTTCGCGTAGCGCAGGGTCGCGGCGTCGAGCTCGGGAGCGGTGCGCACGATCTCGGCGACCTCGTTGATGAGAACGATCTGGTCGAGGAACCACGGGTCGATCGCCGTCGCGTCGAAGGCCTGCTCGATCGTCGCGCCCTTGCGCAGCGCCTGCTGCAGCACCACGATGCGGCCGTCGGTCGGCGTCTTGGAGATCTCGAGGAGCTCTTCGACGGAGCGCTCTTCCGGACCCCAGTGGAAGCTCGAGCCGCGCTTCTCGAGGGAACGCAGCGCCTTCTGCAGGGCCGTGGCGTAGTTGCGGCCGATGGCCATCGCCTCGCCGACCGACTTCATGGTGGTCGTGAGAGTGACGTCGGCGGCCGGGAACTTCTCGAACGCGAAGCGGGGCACCTTCACCACGACGTAGTCGAGCGTGGGTTCGAAGCTCGCCGGCGTGACCCCGGTGATGTCGTTCGGGATCTCGTCGAGGCGGTAGCCGAGGGCGAGCTTCGCCGCGAGCTTGGCGATCGGGAATCCGGTCGCCTTCGAAGCGAGTGCGCTCGAACGCGACACGCGGGGGTTCATCTCGATCACGATGATGCGCCCGTTCTCGGGGTTCACCGCGAACTGGATGTTGCACCCACCGGTGTCGACGCCGACGGCGCGGATGATGTCGATGCCGATGTCGCGCATCTTCTGGTACTCGCGGTCGGTGAGAGTGAGCGCCGGGGCGACGGTGATCGAGTCCCCGGTGTGCACGCCGACCGGGTCGACGTTCTCGATCGAGCAGACGACGACCGTGTTGTCGGAGGTGTCGCGCATGAGCTCGAGCTCGTACTCCTTCCACCCGAGGATCGACTCCTCGAGGAGCACCTCGTTGGTCGGCGAGTCGTGCAGCCCCGCGCCGGCGATGCGCCGCAGGTCCTCCTCGTCGTACGCGAATCCGGAGCCGAGGCCGCCCATGGTGAAGCTCGGGCGCACCACGAGCGGGTACCCCAGCTCATCGGCGGCCGCGAGCACCTCGTCCATGGTGTGCGCGATGCGCGAGTCGGCCACGTCGGCGCCGGCATCGAGCACCAGCTGCTTGAAGATCTGGCGGTCCTCGCCCTTGTTGATCGCCTCGAAGTTCGCGCCGATCAGCTCGACGTCGTACTTCTCGAGGATGCCGTGGTTGTGGAGCTGGATCGCCGCGTTGAGCGCGGTCTGACCGCCGAGCGTCGGAAGGATCGCGTCGGGGCGTTCCTTCGCGATGATGGTCTCGATGACCTCCCAGGTGATCGGCTCGACGTACGTGGCGTCGGCGAAGTCCGGATCGGTCATGATCGTCGCGGGGTTCGAGTTGACGAGGATGACGCGCACGCCCTCCTCGCGGAGCACACGGCACGCCTGGGTGCCGGAGTAGTCGAACTCGCAGGCCTGGCCGATGACGATCGGGCCGGAGCCGATGACGAGGACGGAGTTGATGTCGTCGCGCTTGGGCATTTACTTGGCGTCCTTCTGGCTGGCGATGACCAGGTCGCGGAACCGGTCGAAGAGGTAGTTGGCGTCGTGCGGCCCGGCCGCGGCCTCCGGGTGGTACTGCACCGAGAAGGCGGGGATGTCGAGAGCGCGGAGACCCTCGACCACGTTGTCGTTGAGGCCGATGTGGCTGACCTCGACCTTGCCGTAGCCGTTCGGGCTGTCGAAAGCCCCGTCGAGCGGAGCGTCGACCGCGAATCCGTGGTTGTGCGCGGTGATCTCCACGCGCCCGGTGGACTTGTCGAGCACGGGCTGGTTGATGCCGCGGTGTCCGAACGGCAGCTTGTAGGTGCCGAGGCCGAGCGCGCGCCCCAGCAGCTGGTTGCCGAAGCAGATGCCGAAGAAGGGAAGGCCGTCGTCGAGAACGGCGCGCAGCAGTTCGATGTGGTCACCGGAGGCCGCGGGGTCACCGGGGCCGTTCGAGTAGAAGACGGCGACGGGATCGATCGCACGGATGTCGTCGATCGTCGACGTCTGCGGCATCACGTGCACCTCGAAACCGCGGGAGGCGAGATTGTCGATCGTGGCCTGCTTGACCCCGAGGTCGAGGACGGCGAGGTTGCCGACCCGCTCCCCCAGCGCCGTCGTGATCGTGACCGCGTCGACCGAGACCTCGGCGGACAGGTTCTGACCGGCCATCTGCGGCGCCTCGCGAACGATGCGCACCTGCTCCTCGGCGTCGAGCGAGGCGTCCGCTCCCGAGAAGATGCCGCCGCGCATGGATCCGGCGGAGCGAATGTGGCGGGTGATGGCGCGGGTGTCGATGCCGCTGATGCCCACGATCCCGTCCTGCACGAGGACGTCGTCGAGCGAGGCGTTGGCGCGCCAGTTCGAGACGACGCGCGAAGGGTCGCGCACGATGTAACCGGCGACCCAGATGCGGCGGGATTCGGGATCCTCGTCGTTCATTCCGGTGTTGCCGATGTGGGGTGCGGTCTGCAGCACGATCTGGCCGGCGTACGAGGGGTCGGTGATCGTCTCCTGGTAGCCGGACATTCCGGTCGAGAAGACGACCTCGCCCAGGGTGGTGCCGCGCGCGCCGTAGGCGCGTCCGGTGTAGCGGGTGCCGTCCTCGAGGACGAGCACGGCGGATTCGGGAAGAGCGGTCATTCTGTGGCTCCTGTGTCGTGAGCGGCGGGGATGAGCCGTCGCAGGTCGGAGATGAGGTTCTGGGGGTCGCCGGTGGCGAGTCGCAGGTAGGAGTCGACGACGGTGTGGTCGTCGGCCCGCCAGTCGATGCGCACGAGTCCGCCCGGCTCGACCACGCGGTCGATGGTGACGGTCGCGCGGCCGATGTCGACCAGGCGGGAGGAGGCGAGGAACACGGTCGGTGCTCCGTCGAGGCAGAGCGCCACGCCGCGGTCCGTGATCGCGAGCTCACCGCGTGCGCGGTAGGCCAGCGGCGAGATCGCGAGGCGCTCGAGAGGCTGGTCGTGCTTCGTCGTCGAGACGTAGAGCACTTCGTGACGCGACGCGACCTCGGCGTGCTCGGGCACTCCCAGCGGAGCGACGATCGCCGAATCGCGTCGCTGCCGTCGTCGCCACGAGAGCAGCATGGTCAGCAGGATGAGGAGCGCGACGGCGATGGTGATCGCGATCGCGATGTCCCGTGCGCTCATGCGTTCAGGCCTTCGACGAGCGAGCCGGCGTCGACCGTGAGTCGTCCGCCGTGCACCGTGTACTCCACCCGACCGGGAAGCGCGCGACCGAGGTAGGGCGAGTTGGTGCTGCGCCCGTGCAGGTCGGTCTCACTGAAGACGCCCTCCGCAGAGGCGTCGTAGAGCGCGAGCTGCGCGGGCTGCCCGGCGACGAGCGGCGTTCCGTGACCGGTGAGACGACCGATCCTGGCCGGAGTCGCGCTCATCACCCGGGCGACGTCCTCCCAGGCGAGCAGTCCGGTCTGAACCATCGACTGGTGCACGACGCGCAGAGCGCTCTCGAGCCCCACCATGCCGTTCGCGGCGGCCTGCCATTCGCACGCCTTCGCCTCGCTCGGGTGCGGCGCGTGGTCGGTGGCGACGATGTCGATCGTGCCGTCGGCGAGCCCCTCGCGTACGGCGAGCACGTCCTCTTCGCGGCGGAGCGGCGGGTTGACCTTGTAGCGGGCGTCGTATCCGCGCACGAGCTCGTCGGTGAGGAGCAGGTGGTGCGGGGTGACCTCGGCGGTCACCGCGATCCCGCGCTTCTTGGCCCAGCGGATGATGTCGACCGATCCGGCCGTCGACAGGTGGCAGACGTGCAGGCGTGAGCCGACGTGCTCGGCGAGCAGCACGTCGCGCGCGATGATCGATTCCTCCGCGACCGCGGGCCAGCCCGTGAGTCCGAGCTCTGCCGAGACGGTGCCCTCGTTCATCTGGGCGCCTTCGGTCAGACGCGGGTCCTGCGCGTGCTGGGCGATCACTCCGTCGAAGGACTTCACGTACTCGAGTGCGCGCCGCATGATGAGCGGATCGAACACACAGAAACCGTCGTCGCTGAAAACGCGCACCTGTGCGCGCGAAGAGGCCATCGCACCGAGTTCGGCCAGGCGCTCGCCCTTCTGCCCGACGGTGACCGCGCCGATCGGCTGCACAGTGGCGTAGCCTGCGGCCTCACCCAGCGCGAGCTCCTGCTCGACGACGCCGGCGGTGTCGGCGACCGGCGACGTGTTCGGCATCGCGAACACGGCCGTGAACCCGCCGGATGCCGCGGCCCGCGTACCCGTGAGAATGGTCTCGGATGCCTCGTAGCCGGGCTCCCGCAGGTGCGTGTGGAGGTCGACCAGGCCCGGCAGCGCGACCAGACCCCCCGCGTCGATGACCCGAGCGCCGGCGCGGCTCAGTCCGCTGCCGATCTCGGCGATCAGGCCGTCCTCGATGATGATGTCGGCACTCTCGGTGTCGAGCAGCTTCGCGCCGGTGATGACGAGGGTCTCGCTCACAGGTCTCCCCCTCGTTCGTCGTCTCGTTCCCCTGCCAGCAGCAGGTACAGCACCGCCATGCGCACGGACACCCCGTTGGTGACCTGCTCCAGCACCGTGGAGCGGGGCGAATCGGCCGCTTCGGAGGAGATCTCCAGTCCGCGGTTCATCGGTCCGGGGTGCATCACAATGCTACCGTCCGGAAGACCCGCCACACGCCGCGCGTCGAGTCCCCATCGACGGGAATACTCCCGCTCAGTCGGGAAATACGCGGCATTCATGCGTTCGAGCTGGATCCGCAGCATCATGACCGCGTCCGGTTCGCCGGCCAGAGCCTCGTCGAGGTCGTAGACCACGCGGATCGGCCACAGCGATACGTTCTGCGGCACGAGCGTCGGCGGCGCGACGAGAGTCACGTCGGCGCCGAGGGTCGCGAGGAGCCAGACGTTCGAGCGCGCGACCCGGGAGTGCAGCACGTCGCCGACGATCACGACGCGCACACCCGAGAGGTCGCGGCCGCGGCTGTCGGCACCGAACCGTCGTTTGCGGATCGTGAAAGCGTCGAGCAGCGCCTGAGTGGGGTGCTCGTGCGTTCCATCACCGGCATTGACGACACCGGCGGAGATCCATCCGCTCGTCGCCAGTGTGTGCGGGGCTCCGGAGCCGGGATGGCGGATGACGACCGCGTCGGCGCCGATCGCCTCGAGCGTCTGGGCGGTGTCCTTGAGGCTCTCGCCCTTCGAGACACTGGACCCCTTGGCGGCGAAGTTGATGACATCGGCCGAGAGGCGCTTGGCGGCGGCTTCGAACGAGATGCGCGTCCGCGTCGAGTCCTCGAAGAAGAGGTTCACCACGGTCTTGCCCCGCAGGGTCGGGAGCTTCTTGACCTCGCGGGACTGCGTGTCGGACATGTCCTCGGCGACATCGAGGATGCGCAGAGCGGTGGCGCGATCGAGGGTGCGGGTGTCCAGGAGGTGCCTCATTCGCCGATCGTCACCTCCTCGGCCCCGTCGTTCTCGACGAGACGTACGTTGACGCGCTCGGTGCGCGCGGAAGGGATGTTCTTGCCCACGAAATCGGGACGGATCGGGAGCTCACGGTGCCCACGGTCGACGAGGATCGCCAGTCGCACGACGGACGGGCGCCCGATCGACTGGATCGCGTCGAGTGCGGCTCGGATACTCCGACCGGAGAAGAGCACGTCGTCGACGAGCACGACCGTTCGGCCCTCGATACCGCCGGCCGGGATCTCGGTGGGACGCGGAGAGCGTGTCGGATGCTTCGCGAGATCGTCTCGGAAGAGCGTGACGTCGAGAGCGCCCACCGGAACGGGGCGTTGAGCGATGTCACTGATCAGAGCGCCGAGGCGATGGGCGAGCGTCACTCCGCGGGTCGGGATACCCAGCAGGACGAGGTCGTCGGCCCCTCGATTGGACTCGAGGATCTCGTGCGCGATGCGGGTCAGAGCCCGCGAGATATCGGCTTCGTGCAAGACGGTGCGTGCACTCATCAGCCGCTCCCTTCTCCGCCTCACAGGACGGTGTTAAAGGTTGCTTTCGTCACCAGTCTAGCGGGGTGTCAGCGCCATCCGAGCACGTCGCGGACCGTCGAAGGCCCGGCGGGGCTGGTGTCATCTGCCGCGATCGACGTCAGCGGTTCGTACGAGAGCATCGCTCCCTCGGCCCCCGCCGCAGCGGTGATGCCCTCGAGCGCGAGCGTCAGGCGGGGAGCCGCGATTCGCGCCGCGTCGGAACCGTCCTGATCGGACGGGTGGGGGAACACGACCAGCTCGGCCACATCGCGCGACACGGATCGTGCCGTCGCGACGACGAGTGTCCGGGAGGTGATCGGCTGCGGGCGGCGGAGCACGTGAAAACGCCGAGGACGTTGTTGCTCACCGATCTCGAGAGACGTGGCCACCCATCCGGAGTCGTGAACACCGGCGACATCGCCGAAGGAATCGTCACGGTGCACGAACCCCTCATCGAGCAGGAAGTCGGTGGCGATCCGCACCAGACGCTCAGGGGTGGACCGCACGACCCAGCGCGCGCCTGCCAGTGTCACGCGGTCAGCTCGCCTCGGCGAGCACGTCGTCCGTCGACTCCTCGAGCTTCGAGGAACGGATGGGGTGACCGCTCGTCGAGAGGCAGCGGCCCGTCTTCAGGTCCCACTTCCAGTCGTGCATGCTGCACGTGAGGATGCCGTCGCCATCGACCGTTCCGGTACGGGTGAGATCGGCACGCAGGTGCGGGCACCGGCGCTGCACGAGCCAATCGCCGATCTCGGCGTCCTCGGTCTGGTCAGTCTGCTCCTGGTACCAGTTCTCGACGTACTCGATACGGTCGACCGACAGGCACTTGAGGAAGGTCGTGAGGAACTCGTTGAACTTGCCGCTGCGCCCCACCTGGAACTGCATGGAGAGGAAGATCGAGTTCGACCAGTCGATCTCGTGATCGCGGATGTTCGTCGAGACGAGGTCGGCGGGGATCGTGTACCAGTAGACGCACTCCTCCCCCGCGTACTCGCGCACCTTGGCGCGCGGGAAGTCGACCACCATGTCGAGGTCGCCGATCCGGAAGCGGACGTTGCCGCCGACACCGAGACGGATCGTGCGGGACTTCTTCAGCAGCGGCTCCCACCACTCCTTGATCGCCGCGAGGATCTCCTCCGCGGGAAGCGGCTCGGCGCGCGATGCCTCCTCGTCGCGGATCTCCTGCTGACGGCTGGCGCGCTGCTCCTCGAGGTAGTCCCACTTCTCGTCGAAGATGTGCGATATCTCGGCATCCGTATACAGCGTCTGCTCGGTCGTGACCTCGCCCGAGGCGACCGTGACGACCGTTCCGGGGATGAAGAGCTGACCGTCGTACTGCGGCGCCAGCTGCTCCATGTGCGCGAGGAACTGCTTCTGGTCGGTGAAGATCGACTCGCCGTTGCGCCCCGTGCCGTTGAAATCGAAGAGGTCGTCACGCAGGAACATGGGCGGCCCGGCCATCGGGAAGACGTGCGGAGCATCGACCTTCTCGATGTAGTACATCGCGCGCTTGTTCTGCGCCTCGCGCTTGAGCTGCGCGAAGTTCTGCTTCGCATCCATCGGCAGGTCGTACACCATCGGCCACCAGATCGCACCGGAGACCTGGGTGAAGTACGCGTCGGGCTTACCGAAGTGCAGCAGGCTGTCGAGGTCGAGCGGGTGCGAGTCGTTCTGGTTCAGCACCGACCCGGTGCCGTCGTCGACGCTCAGCGAGGAGTCTCCGATGGGGCCGTCGCTGGGTGCGCGCAGCGGGGTGATCATGATCTTGAGGTCGCCGCGCTGGATGATCTCTCCCGCGGGTGCGTACGTGATGTTGGTGTAGCCGAGGGCGCGGATGTCCTGTTCGAGGTCATCGATCGGGTACTCCGGCAGCAGCACCTCGATGTCCTTGCGGATGTAGCGCTCGAGAAGCTTCGGGTCGAAGTGGTCGCGGTGACGATGCGAGATGTAGAGGAAGTCCGCCTCCCGCCCGAAGCGCTCCCAGTCGAGCGCGCGGTTGTCGGGGAAGGGGAACCACGAGCCGAAGAAGGACGGGCCGAGCACGGGGTCGCAGATGATGTTCCCGCCGACCGTCTCGATGAACATCCCGGCGTGGCCGAGTCCCGTGATCCGCATTGCGCTCCTCCTGGTGCATCCCGGACGCTCCTGTGCGAGCGCCCTCCTGGACGGCACCGATTCTACCCGCGCCCCCCTGTACGTCCGCGGCGACGGGGCCGTGGTTAATTCGGCATCCGGTCCTAGCCGTCGAACAGCCCGCGGATGTCGTCGGCGGTGAGCGTCTGGGCGAAGAGCGCCTCGTCGTCCATCACGGCCGAGAAGAGCCGGGCCTTGCGCCGCTGCAGGTCGAGCACCTTCTCCTCGATCGTGCCCACCGAGATCATGCGATAGACGAAGACCTGCGAGGACTGTCCGATGCGGTGCGTGCGGTCGACGGCCTGCGCTTCGGCAGCCGGGTTCCACCAGGGATCCAGCAGGAAGACGTAATCGGCCTCGGTCAGTGTGAGGCCGAACCCACCCGCCTTGAGGCTGATGAGGAACACCGGCTGCGCGCCGTCGCGGAAGCCGTCGACGATCTCCTGTCGCCGCAGTGAGGCTCCGTCGAGATGGGCAAAGGGAATTCCGGCGGCGGTGAGCCGTTCGGCGGCGAGGTCGAGGAACGACGTGAACTGGCTGAAGACGAGCGCGCGGTGCCCCTCCTCCTGCAGTTCGGCGACCCGTTCGAGCAGAACGTCGAGCTTGCGCGACCCGATTCGGCGATCGTTCGCGTCGATGAGGGCCGGCGACAGACTCAGCATCCGCAACAGCGTCAGGGAGCGGAACACGATGAATCGATGGCGATCGAGATCGGGCAGCAGACCGAGCACTTTCTGACGCTCGCGCTGCAGCACCGCCTCGTACAGCGCGCGATGCGAGGCGCTGAGCTCGACCTCGAGGATCTGCTCCTGTTTCGAGGGGAGGTCGGGGGCTACGAACTCTTTCGTGCGCCGCAGCACCAGGGGGCGGATCCGTCGCCGCAGCTGCGCGAGACGACGCTGACGATAGGCGCCACCCTCCTCGTTCTCAGGGACCCTGCCCTGCTCGATCGGCTGGATGTATCGCTCGCGGAACGCGCGGGCGGAGGGGAAGAGCCCGGGTGCGCTGAGCTGCAGGAGTGCCCAGAGCTCACTGAGACTGTTCTCGAGGGGGGTGCCGGTGACCGCGATCGTGACGTCCGAAGGGAAGCCGACGATCGCGCGATGCAGCTTGGTCGCAGGGTTCTTGACGAACTGCGCCTCGTCGAGGATGACTCCCGCCCACTCGACCGCGGCGAAGGCGTCCGCGTCGAGACGGGCGATCGCGTACGTCGTGACGACCACATCGGCACCGAACGGTTCCGCCAGTCCGGACGAGCGTGTCGCGCCGCGCACGTGCACGGTCAGTCCCGGGGCGAACCTCGACGCCTCGGACTGCCAGGTTCCGGCGACCGATGTCGGCGCGATCACGAGGAACGGCCGGCGCTCCCCCGTCTCGCGCGCATGCGCGATCAGGGCGAGGATCTGGAGCGTCTTCCCCAGGCCCATGTCGTCGGCGAGGATTCCTCCCAACCGGTGCTCCCAGAGGAAGGCGAGCCAGTCGAACCCCTGCTTCTGATACGGCCGCAGCTGAGCGGTGATCCCCCGCGGCATCGGCGCGGGAGGCACTCCCGTGGCGGCACGGAGCCCCTCGGCCGTGGCCCGCCAGCTCACGGCGGGCAGGGCCTGATCCGCGAGGTCCTCGAACTCCTCCCAGAGGTCGGTCTGGTGTCGACTGATGCGCGGGCCGGTCTCCCACTCGTCGAGTTCAGCCGCTTCCTCGAGCAGTTCGCGCAAGCGGTCGAGCGCAGGATGCTGCAATGAGAAGTAGCTCCCGTCGACGAGCAGGAGCTTCTTGCGCCCCTTCGTCAGGGCGGTGAAGAGCGGCTCGAACGGGATCAGCCGTCCATCGATGCGCACCAGCACGCCGAGGTCGAACCAGTCGGGGTCGGCGGATTCGACCGTCGAGACCGTCACCTCCGGCTCGCCGGTGAGTTCGTGATAGGTCTTGCGTCGACCGGACACCTCGACGACCACGCCCTCGGTCTCGAGGCGGGGCACGAGATGCGTGACGAACTCGGCGGCCTCGACGTCGTGGAACGCGCCCGTGGACGCGAGCCCCTCGCCCGTCGCCTGCTGCCAGAGGGCGTCGATCGGTTCGAGGACTGCTGTCTCGGCCACCCGATCGCGCACGCCGTGGGCGGACTCGCCGAGAGGCACGCGACCGAAGCCCCGGTACTCCCATTCGAACGCGAAGGCGATCGTGTCGCCGCGACGGAACGTGAGCTGGAGCACCGGCGTCGGTAGAGGCAACGGCGGAAGATCGACTCGCGCACTGCCGCGCACCTCGATGCGCCGCGCCAGCAGCGGATACGCCTCTCGCAGGAACACCTCTTCGTCCGCGTGCGGCACCACGAGGGGGCCGGGAGCCGCGATCAGCGCGTGGACCGGGTCGCTGAGCGGCATCTCGGCCAGGAGCACCCGCACCCGGTGCCCGTGCGACGTCACGGCATAGACGCCGCTGCGTCCGATCGGATGCAGGTCGGCGTCGCCGATCGTCTCGCCGTCGAGGTCGACCACGGCCGAGACCGCGAGGTCGCCCTCGTCCCTCCGCGTGATCTCCGCGCGCACGCCGGCACGAGAGGCCAGCAGCACCTCGACATCCTTCTGCGTCGGAACGAGGGGAATGCCGAGCGCCGCACCCGTGCGGAGATGGGGCCACAGCAGCCGGGATTCGAGGTGGTCGACCAGCAACCAGTCACTGGCGGTGCCCGAGAGCAGGGAATCCCGCGCGATGCTCAGGAGATCCGCGAACCAGCGGGAACGCTCACGCCCGTACCGCGCCGACGACCGCCGAACGGCGTCCCACGTCGCGCCGCCCTGTACCCACGCGCCGCTGGCCGCACTGCGCTCCAGAGGACGGATGCCGAGAAGGATCTCCCCCGTACGCCGCGCGACGTCGCGAGGTGTCGCCGCGCGGAGCGGACGGGCCGCCCAGGGATTACCCCCGCGCGCCTCGCGATAGCGGAGCTCGACGCCGAGCGCGAGCGGAGCGAGGTCGTCGTCGGCGTCGCGCGTGCCGAGCAGCGAGCGCCACCCGTCGTGCGGAGGCGAGGGATCACGTCGCGCGGGATCGATCGGGAGCGCCATGGACCTCATCCTCCCCCGCAGCTCCGACACTCGGCGGAGGCGCGGTCAGAGCGTTCAGGCCGCGCGGGACACCCGACCGAGGACGCCGTGGACGAACGCACCGGAGTCGTCGGTCGAGAACTCCTTCGCGAGTTCCACGGCCTCGTCGATCGCGACAGCCGTCGGGACCTCGTCGTTGTGCAGGATCTCCCAGACGGCGATGCGCAGGAGTGCGCGGTCGACCGCCGGCATCCGCTCGATCTTCCACTCGCGGCTGTGGGTGGTGATCTGCTCGTCGATCTCGTCGCGGTGATCGATGATGCCGTCGACGATCTCTCGGGCGTAGAGCCAGGAGGCCTCGCGAGCAGGTTCGCTCGCCGCCCTCTTGGCTTCGGCCGCGAGGGCGATGGCGACGTCGTCTCCGCGCACGTCGGCGGAGAAGAGGATGTCGAGTGCGCGCTTGCGCGCCTTCGTCCGAGCGCTCACGCCTTACTTCTCGCGACCCAGGTACTCACCCGTGCGGGTGTCGACCTTGATCTTGGTGCCGGTCTCGAGGAACAGCGGAACCTGCATCTCGTAACCGGTTTCGAGGGTGGCGGGCTTGGTGCCGGCGGACGAGCGATCGCCCTGCAGACCGGGCTCGGTGTACGTCACCTCGAGGATGACCGACGCCGGAAGGTCGATGTACAGCGGGTTGCCGTTGTTCAGTGCGATCGTCACCTGCTGGTTCTCGAGCAGGAAGTTCTTGGCGTCGCCGACCGTGGCCGCGCCGACCGTGAGCTGATCGAAGTCGGTGGCATCCATGAAGACGAAGCCGTCGCCGTCGTTGTACAGGTAGGTGAAGTCACGACGGTCGACATTCTCGATGTCGATCTTCGCGCCCGCGTTGTACGTGCGGTCGACGACCTTGCCGGAGACGACGTTCTTGAGCTTGGTGCGCACGAACGCACCGCCCTTTCCGGGCTTCACGTGCTGGAACTCGATGACGCTCCAGAGCTGCCCGTCGATGCTGAGGACGACGCCGTTCTTGATGTCTGCGGTAGATGCCATGCGCTGAGAGTTCCGTTCCTGTGTGGTTTTCGCGGCCGCCCTCGCAGGGCGCGGACCCGGCCGACAGTAGATTCTACGGGATGAGCGCGGTGAGCCGTCGCACGGCCTCGGCGTACCCCTCCACGCCACGCCCGATGACCCGCACCGCGGCGACGTCTTCGAGGTAGGAGTGATGGCGGAATTCCTCCCGCGCGTGCACGTCCGAGATGTGCACCTCGGCGAAGGGCAGGGCGACCCCGGTCAATGCGTCGCGCAGGGCCACGGACGTGTGCGTGAGCCCGCCGGGGTTGATCACGATCGCGGCGCAGTCCTCGCGGGCTGCGTGGATCGCGTCGATCAGGACGCCCTCGTGGTTGCTCTGGACCGCACGGATCTCGTAGCCCGCGGCGGCGGCGGCCTCGGTCGTGAGACGTTCGACGTCGTCGAGGGTCGCCGTGCCGTAGACCTCGGGCTCACGGGTGCCGAGCAGATTGAGGTTGGGGCCGTTGACGAGCAGGATCCGCGCGCTCACGCGCCGACCTCCTGATAGGCGGCGAAGAGCAGAGACTCGTCCGGCGCCTGCAGCACGGTCGGCTTCGCGATGTCGTCGAGCAGGATGAAACGCAGCATTCCCCCGCGGCTCTTCTTGTCGCGCTGCATCGTGGCCAGAAGCTGCGGCCAGGCGCCCGCGCGGTACGACGTCGGGAGCCCGAGTGACTCGAGAACCGTGCGGTGGCGCAGCGCTGCCTCGTCGGAGAGGCGCCCGGCGAGACGCGAGAGTTCGGCGGCGAAGAGCATGCCCACCGAGATCGCCGCGCCGTGGCGCCAGCGGTAGCGTTCGGCGTGCTCGATGGCGTGCCCGAGCGTGTGGCCGTAGTTGAGGATCTCGCGCTGCCCGGCCTCTCGGAAGTCCTCCGAGACGATGGCGGCCTTCATGCCGATCGCGAGTTCGACCGCACGGCGGAACTCGTCCGACGCGGGGTCCACGGCACGCGCAGGATCCGCCTCGACGATGTCGAGGATCTCCGGTGCCCAGATGAACCCGGCCTTCACGACCTCGGCGAACCCGGCTGTCGCCTCGTTGGCGCTGAGGCTGCGCAGTTCGTCGAGGTCGCCGATCACCGCGCGCGGAGCCCAGAACGCTCCGACGAGGTTCTTGCCCTCGGCGGTGTTGATCCCGGTCTTCCCCCCGACGGAGGCGTCGACGAGGCCGAGGACGGTGGTGGGCACCTGAACGAGCTGGATACCGCGCAGCCAGGTCGCGGCCACGAAGCCGGCGAGGTCGGTCACCGCGCCCCCGCCGTAGCCGATGACGGCATCGGTACGCGTGAAGTCCGACTGCCCCATCACCTGCCAGCAGAAGGCCGCCACCTCGATGCGCTTGCCCTGCTCCGCATCCGGGATCTCGGCGAGCAGGACCTCGCGCGGACCGTTCCCGGTGTCGGCGAGGAGCCTGTCGCGCAGTTCGGCCGCGCGCGCGGCGAGCGTCGGGGGGTGCACCACGAGGACTTTGCGCACCGCAGGCGTCAGCGCCCCCGACACGCGGTCGAGGATGTCCCGACCGATCACGATGTCGTAGGCATCGTCTCCGGTGACGCTGATGGTCGTGGTGGTCATCGCTGCTCTCTCCTCCAGGTGACGATCTCGTCTGCGATCTTCTGCATCGGCCGGCGCGACGTGTCGAACGTCGCCGTGGCCACTTCTTCGTACCAGTCCCGTCGCGCCTCGAAGATCGAGATCCAGCGCTCCAGGGGATCCTCCGACTCGAGCAACGGGCGTCCGGCTCCGCGGATCCGATCCGCGACGGCTTCGGGACTCACCGTGAGGAAGACGACGGGATGCGCGCCCAGCAGGGCGCGGGTTCCAGCATCCGTCACGGCGCCGCCGCCGAGGGAGACGACGCCGCCCTCCGCGAGCGCGTCGGCGACCGCGAGCCGCTCGAGCTCGCGGAAGCGATCCTCGCCGTGCTCGGCGAAGATGGCCGGGATCTGGCCGTGAGCGGCGACGATGCGCTTGTCGGTGTCGATGAACGGCACGCCCAGGCGGCGTGCGACACGCCTCCCCACACTGGTCTTGCCCGCAGCCATGGGACCGACGAGCACCAGTGTGAGCGGATCAGTGCTGTTCGTCATGCGCGAGCAGCGCGGCCTCGGATGCCGGCGCGGTGCGCAGCTCCGCCGGGATCGCCGCGAGGTAACCCTCGAGGTTGCGGCGGGTCTCGCCGACACTGTCGCCGCCGAACTTCTCGAGGACGGCCCGGGCGAGCTCGATGGCGACCATCGCCTCCGCCACGACGCCCGCCGCTGGCACCGCACAGACGTCGGAGCGCTGGTGATGCGCCGTCGCGTCGTCACCGGTCGCGACGTCGATCGTACGCAGCGCATGCGGCACCGTGGCGATCGGCTTCATCCCGGCGCGCACGCGCAGGACGGTGCCGGTCGACATCCCGCCCTCGGTCCCGCCGGCGCGGTCGGAGCCGCGGGTGATGCCGCCGTCGGTCGCGAAAAGCTCATCGTGGGCGGCCGAGCCGCGACGACGCGTCGTCTCGAAGCCGTCACCGACCTCGACGCCCTTGATGGCCTGGATGCTCATCAGCGCCTGGGCGAGGCGCGCGTCGAGCCGACGGTCCCAGTGCACGTGCGAGCCGAGTCCCGGCGGAAGGCCGTAGGCGAGCACCTCCACGATGCCGCCGAGCGTGTCGCCGTCCTTCTTCGCATCGTCGACCTCGGCGACCATCAGCGCGGAGGTTGTGGCATCGAAGCACCGGAGCGGATCGGCGTCGAGGGCGTCGACGTCATCCGGGGTGGGCAGCGGCGAACCGGCCGGCACAGCGACCGGGCCGATCGAGAGGGTGTGGCTCACGAGACGGATACCGAGCTCGCCCAGGAAGGAACGGGCCACGGCGCCCAACGCGACGCGGGCGGCGGTCTCCCGCGCACTCGCCCGCTCGAGGATCGGGCGGGCCTCGTCGAAGTCGTACTTCTGCATGCCGACGAGATCGGCGTGACCCGGGCGGGGGCGTGTGAGCGGCGCGCCGCGCCCGCGAGACTTGTCGGTGAGCTCGGCGGGCTCGGGGTTCATGACCTCGGTCCACTTCGGCCACTCGGTGTTGCCGATGCGCAGCGCGATCGGGCTGCCCAGGGTCTTGCCGTGGCGGACGCCACCGGAGATGCTCAGCTCGTCCTGCTCGAACTTCATGCGCGAGCCGCGCCCATAGCCGAGCTTGCGACGCTGGAGGTCGGCCTGGATCGCCTCGGAGGAGATCGGGACACCGGAGGGAAGGCCCTCCATGATGGCGATGAGTTCGGGGCCGTGCGATTCGCCGGCCGTCAGCACGCGGAGCATTCTTCTAGTCTCCCATGCGCGGCCGCACCCGCCGTCCGCGTTTCAGCGTCGTGTCACAGAGCGCTCCGGATCAGAGAGCGGCGCGCATCGCGGCCAGGACGGATGCCTCGTCGTCGAGCGCGTGCGCCGGGTCGCCGTGCAGGAACACTCGGATCTGACGGATCGCCTGATGGAGCAGCATCCCGAGGCCCGAGACGACCGGTGCGTCGTTCCACACCGCGGCCAGCGCCGATGGCCACGGCGCGTAGGCGGCATCGAACAGCACTCCCCCGTCAGCCGCCAGGGGCACGGAGACATCGGCGGGAAGCGACGTACCCGACGGCAGCGTCGCGATCGTCAGATCCATCGGGGTGGGCGTCGCATCGAACGAGGTGACGGAGACGGTCACGCCGAGACTGTCGCCGAGATCGGCCAGTGCCGCGGCACGATCCGGCCGTCGTGCTCGAATCTCCGCCCGCTCGGCACCGATCTCTGCCGCAGCGACCAGGGCGGATGCCGCCGTCGCGCCAGCACCGAGGATGCGCACCGAGGTCGCCGCCCGCATCCCGTCATCGGCCAGCGCGTCGACGATGCCTCCGACGTCGGTGTTGAACCCCGCGGGCCGCCCGTCGAGCAGGAGCGTGTTCACGGCCCGCGTCAAGGTCGCGTGGCGATCGCGCACCGACGCCGCCCGGAACGCCTGTTCTTTGAGAGGCATCGTGAGCGAGAGCCCGCGCCACGATGAGTCGAGACCGGCCACCGCCGCAGGCAGGTCGTCGGCGTTCACCCGGCGGCGGTCGTACTCCCAGTCCAGACCGAGCACACGATACGCCGCGGCGTGGAGCGCCGGCGACTTCGAGTGCGCGATCGGATCCCCCCACACCGCGAGCCTGTGGGGGCCACGAACGTCAGCAGCCGGCATCCGGATTCGCCCGGCACCAATCGCGCCACTTCTCGATGCCGGCCTGGTGCTCCTCGTAGGTCTCCGAGAACTGCGTCTCGCCCGTCGACAGGTCGATCGTGACGAAGTACAGCCAGGGACCGTCCTCCGGGTGCATCGCGGCGTCGATCGCGGCGTCGTTCGGGCTCGCGATCGGCGTGATCGGCAGGCCCGTGCGCACGTAGGTGTTCCAGTCGTTGTCGTCTTCCAGCGCCTCGGCCGAGCTCGACACGACGCCCTCGTGCAGCGAGCCGTACCCGTACTGAGCCGTCGAGTCCATCTGCAGCTTCATGTCGATGTCGAGACGGTTCTGGATCACGCGGCTCACCTTCGCGAAGTCGGCCGTGCGACCTTCTCGCTGGATGATCGAGGCGATCGTGAGGATGCGCTCGGCGTCGGCGTCGGGAACGCCCGCGCTGGTCAGCGATTCCCGCGTGCGATCGACCATGCGCTGGATCACCTGCGTCGCGGCGACCTCGGGATCGAAGGTGTACACGGCCGGGAACAGCCATCCCTCGAGGCTCGGCGCATCGACGCCGTAGGCGGAGGGATCGGCGACGGCGGCCTCGAAATCCGCGATCGGCAGGCCGAGCGTCTCCGCCATCGCCGGCAGGGAGGACTCGATCGTCGCGCCCTCGCCGACCGAGACCGTGTTCTCCAGCTTGTTGTCCTCGTTGCCCAGCGCCTCGAGAGCGGCGGCGGCGGTCATCTTCTCCTGCAGGCGATACACCCCGGGGTAGAAGGTGACCGCGATGTTCTCCTCGATCAGGTAGTCGTAGAAGACGTCCTCGGTCTTCGTGACGCCGGCCTCGTAGAGTGCCGTCGACACCGGGCGTCCGGTGTCGCCGTCCTTGATCGTGACGAAGGCCTCGCCGGAGGCTTGGCCGTCTTCGTAGTCCTTGGGCTCACCCCAGCCCATGATGTCGTTGATCTGCTCGCCGTAGGTGTTCATCGCCCAGGCGCCGGCGGCGGCGATGCCGCCCACGATCACGAGGATGATGAGCAGGGCGATCAGGCATCCACGTCCGCGCTTCTTGGGCTTCTGAGCGCGAGCGCGGTCGTCATCGGGGGCGACGAACAGGGCATCGAGGCCTCCACCGATGGGTGCGTCGGGCGGCGTCGACGACGCGGATGCCGCGGCTGCCGCCGCCGGTGCGCCGACGGCGACGGGCTCGATGCGGGCGGGATCGTCCGGCACGTCCGACGCGGCGGGATGCGCGTGCGACTCCGCGGCCGCGATCGCGGGCTCAGTGGGCGGCACAGTTGTACCGACCGGGTCCACCGCATCCGGCGCGGCGCTGGGCGTCCTCTCCGGGTCGACCTCGCCACGCTGCGCGGCCTCGCGGGCGGCGCGCCGGGAACCGGGGACGGGGGCGCTGTAATCGGCCGTCGGATGCTGCTGCGTCGGCTCGGGGAGGTTCGCGAAGAGATCGCCGAGCGGCTCGTTCGCATCGGGCGCGGAGGACGCGCCATCGCGTTCGGACATGTTCAGGGATGCTCCTCGTCGGACGGGACAGCGGCACCGGCCGGGTTTCCGGTGCTCTTCTCCATGTCGATCGCCTGCTGCAGCAGCACCACCGCGGCGACCTGATCCACAATGCTACGAGAGTTCTTCTGATTTCGACCTGAAGAACGCAGGGCCGCGTGCGCGGAGACCGTGCTGAGACGCTCGTCGACGAGACGGACCGGGACGCCGGTGCGCGTGCGAAGGGCGGTGGCGAACTCCCGCGCGTCCACCGTCGACGCGGTATCCGCGCCCTGCATGTTCACCGGAAGCCCGACGACGAACTCCATCGGCTCGTACTCGGCCGCGAGCTCCACGAGGCGGTCGATCGAGGTGTCTGACCGCGGCACGGTCTCGACGGGCACGGCGAGCATCCCGTCGGGATCGCACCGCGCGACGCCGACACGGGCGCGCCCGACATCGATGCCGAGGCGCACCCCGCGTCGGAACCCGCTCACGCTGTGTGCAGCTCCTGAGCGATGGCGTCGAGTGCCGCGGGCAGTGCCGCGGCATCCGTTCCGCCGCCCTGCGCGACGTCGTCACGACCGCCGCCACCGCCGCCGAGCACTCCGGCGGCGCGCTTCGCGAGCGCTCCCGCCTTCGCACCCGCGGTGCGGGCCGCGTCGTTGGTGGCGATGACGACGACCGGACGACCGTTCACGACGGCGCCGAGTGCGACGACCGCAGCGTCGGAGCCGAGGCGGTCGCGGACGCCGAGCACCAGCTCGCGCAGATCGTCGGCCGAGGCCAGTTCCCCGAGGGATTCCGTGGCGACGTGGAACGCACCGATCCGGCGCGCAGCGTCGGCGATCGCGGGGATCCGCCCAGCTCGTTCCTTGGACTCGAACTGTGCGATGCGCTTCTCGGCCGACTTGAGGTTCGCGGAGAGGTCGGCGATGCGCTCGGCGAGCTGATCGCGCGGTGTCTTCAGCGAACTCGTCAACTGCGAGACGATCGCACGCTCGGCCGCGAGCTCACGGAACGCGTCGACGCCGACGAGCGCCTCGATGCGACGGTTGGATGCGCCGACCGACGATTCCCCGACGAGGCTCACGAGGCCGATCTCGGCGCTGGAGGCCACGTGCGTTCCCGCGCAGAGCTCACGGGACCACGGGCCGCCGATGTCGACCATGCGCACCACATCGCCGTACTTCTCGCCGAACAGCGCCATGGCGCCGGCTTCCTTCGCCTCGTCGAGCGAAACGATCCGCGTGGTGACCTCGAGTGCGTCGTGGACGGCGCGGTTCGTGATCTCCTCGATCTCGGTGCGCGTGTCGGCCGACAGCGCCTGCGACCAGGAGAAGTCGAAGCGCATGTAGCCGGCGCGGTTCAGCGAGCCCGCCTGCGTGGCGGTCGGACCGAGCGTGTCACGGAGTGCAGCGTGCACGAGGTGCGTCGCGGAGTGCGCCTGACGCGCAGCGCGACGGTTGGCCGCGTCGACAACCGTCGTGGCGGCGTCGTCGACGGCCACCGTTCCGGTGCTCACCTGCACCGTGTGGCTGATGAGGCCGGGCACGGGCCGCTGCACGTCGAGCACTTCGAGCTCGAAGCCGGGGCCCACGATGGTTCCCTTGTCGGCGACCTGGCCTCCGGACTCGGCGTACAGCGTCGTCTCGGCGAGGACGACCTCGGCGATCTGGCCTTCCGATGCGCTGCGCACCGGCTGTCCGTCGACGAGGATGCCCAGGATGCGCGACTGCACCTCGAGTTCCGTGTAACCGTCGAAACCGGTCTCGCCGAGCGCCCGCAGCTCGCGATAGACCGAGACGTCCGCGAGCTGACGCTTCCGGTTGCGTGCGTCCGCCTTCGCGCGGTCGCGCTGCTCGCGCATGAGCGTGTCGAACGCACCGCGGTCGACCTCGAGCCCGGCTTCCTCGGCGACCTCGAGCGTGAGATCGATCGGGAATCCGTAGGTGTCGTGCAGCAGGAACGCCTCCGGGCCGCTCAGCGCCGTCTTGCCCTCTCTCCTGGTCTCGTCGAGCGCCAGGTCGAGGATCGTCGATCCCTGCGCCAGGGTGCGGCGGAAGGTCTCCTCCTCGGCGAACGCCGATGCGGAGAGGGTCGACCAGTCGCGCTCCAGCTCGGGATACGAGGACTTCATCGCGTCGCGCGACGTGGCGAAGAGCTCGGGGAACACGGGCTCGTCGACGCCGAGCAGACGCATCGCACGGACCGTGCGGCGCATGAGACGGCGGAGGATGTAGCCGCGGCCCTCGTTCGACGGACGGACTCCGTCGGAGAGCAGCATGAGCGACGAGCGCACGTGATCGGCGATGACGCGGAAGCGCACGTCGTCCTCGTGGACCTTGCCGTACGTGCGGCCCGAGAGTTCGACGGCACGATCGAGAACGGGGCGCACCTGGTCGATCTCGTACATGTTCTCGACGCCCTGCTTCAGGAAGGCGACGCGTTCGAGACCCATACCGGTATCGATGTTCTTCTGCGGGAGCTCGCCGACGATGTCGAACTCGGTCTTTCCGCGGATGTTCTCGATGAAGTCCTGCATGAACACGAGGTTCCAGATCTCCAGGAACCTCGAGTCGTCGGCGGCGGGACCGCCGTCCTTACCGTACGCCGGTCCTCGGTCGAAGAAGATCTCCGAGTCGGGGCCGCCGGGGCCGGGCTGGCCCGTGTTCCAGTAGTTGTCGGCACGTCCGAGGCGCTGGATGCGCTCGGGCTTGAGTCCGATGATGTCGCGCCAGATCGACTCGGCCTCGTCGTCGGTCTCGTAGACGGTGACCCAGAGGTCCTTCTCGTCGAAGGCGAAGCCGCCATCGGCCTCGCTGCTGGTGAGGAGCTCCCATGCGTAACGGATCGCGCCCTCTTTGAAGTAATCACCGAACGACCAGTTGCCGAGCATCTGGAAGAACGTTCCGTGACGCGCGGTCTTGCCGACCTCTTCGATGTCGTTCGTACGGATGCACTTCTGGAGGTCGGCGATCCGCGGATGCGGCGACGGCACGACGCCCGTGAGATACGGGACGAAGGGCACCATGCCCGCGACCGTGAACATCAGGGAGGGGTCGTCGCTGACGAGCGAGGCGGAGGGAACGATGACGTGGTCGTTCTTCTCGAAGAAGTCGAGATAGCGCTGCGCGATTTCCGCAGAATTCATAGGGGTGCCCGGGTGTCCTTGTTCGGAGGTGAGAAGTTCCGCGCGGTTGCGCGAGGGGTCAGTGGTCTTCCGGCTCGGTGAGCCGGGCCTCCTGCGCGCGATACGCGTCGCCGATGAGCGCGGTGAAGCCGTTGATCCTGGCATCGACCTCGGCGAGGATGTCGTGCCCGCGGGGGTCCTTGTTCATGAAATGCGCAGCGACGAAGCCGCCGATCACGCCGATCAGGAACCACACCATGTTCTTCATGTCGTCATCCTTGCCTTGACCCGCGAAGGCGCGGTGTCTCCATCGTATGCAAAAACGACGAGAGGCGTCGGGTCACCCCGACGCCTCTCGTTTGGAACGCTGAGATCAGCGCTCCGTGGGCTCAGCGAGCCGCGTAGTACTCGACGACGAGCTGCACTTCGCAGGTCACGGGGACCTCGGCGCGCTTCGGACGACGGACCAGGCGGGCCTGGAGCTTGTCGAGCTCGACCTCGAGGTAGCCCGGAACGGGGGGCAGGACCTCGGCGTGACCGCCGGCTGCTGCCACCTGGAAGGGCTCGGTGCCCTCGCTCTTGGCCTTGACGTGGATGAGCTGCCCGGCCTTCACGCGGAAGGACGGGCGGTCGACGAGCTGGCCGTCGACGAGGATGTGGCGGTGCACGACGAGCTGGCGAGCCTGCGCCGTCGTACGGGCGAAGCCGGCGCGCAGCACGAGAGCGTCGAGACGCATCTCGAGGAGCTCGACCAGGTTCTCACCGGTCAGACCATCCTGGCGGCGGGCCTCGTTGAAGGTGTTGCGCATCTGCTTCTCGCGGATGCCGTACTGCTCGCGCAGACGCTGCTTCTCGCGCAGACGGACGGCGTAGTCGCTGTCAGCCTTGCGCTTGGTGCGGCCGTGCTCACCCGGAGCGTAGGGACGCTTCTCGAGGTAGCGGGCGGCCTTCGGGGTGAGCGGGATGCCGAGGGCACGGCTCAGACGCACCTTGCGGCGGTCCTGGGACTTCGTGGTCACGAAGCTGTCCTTCCGATGACGTGGTCGCGTCTCTCGCGACTCACGGACGTATCGCCCGCGTTCTTCCTCGGGGCGCACGCCGGGGCGCCGTCGAGGTGTGGTGTGAACGAGGAGATGCCCGAAAACTTGGTTTCGAGCCGCTCAAGTCTATCAGAGGCGCCGGGCGTCCTGCGATGCGCCGGATTCGGCAGCCTCCTCGAGCGGCTCCGACGTTCGATTCGGACCAGGCCCGCCGACGGTGAGCCACGCGATCGCGAGCACGATCGCCGCCAGCGCTGCGGCGATCCCGAGCGTGAGATAGCCCTGGGTGAGCACCCATCCGACGGCCGCCACGAGGAGCGCTGTCGCCGTGATCGCCGCCGGCAGCGGCATGGAGCGCGCCCTCTCGTGGGGCCAGATGCGTTCGATCCGGGGAACGATCGCGCAGAGCACGGCGAGCACCGCCACGATCGCGAGCACCCACGGGATGCGTGTGATCCACCAGGTGGGGGTGAGCACCGCGGGGAACGACAGCCCCAGCGCCTGCTGCGCGCCGACGACGATCGCCATCGCGACCGTGTGCCACAGGTAGATGACCATGCCGTACGTTCCGAGGGCGCCGATGATCACGAGGGCGGGTCGCAGGCGCATGAGCGCGCGGATCGCCGGCTGAAGAAGCGTGAACAGATAGACCTGGGCCAGGCCGAGCAGGAGCAGGAGCACGGTGGGCGGGTTGAGGTTGGCGATCATGTCGGGGTCGTAGCCCAACCCGAAGACGGCGACGCACATCAGGCCGTAGGCGGCGACCGCCAGCACCAGGAGCAGCCATCGCGGGCGGCGCGAGTACCACTGATCCCGCACACCGAAGCCGAGCTGCTGCACGAAGAGCCACACGAAGAGCCAATTGAGGGCGCCGACGGGCAGGCCCCCGAAACGAGAGACCAGATCGACGATCACGACCAGCGCGGCCAGGACGACGTAGGTCGTCCAGGCCGCGCGGCGGTGCAGCGCGGCCATCAGCGGCACGAACGAGGTGCAGATCGCGTAGACCGCGATGAACCAGAGTGGCTCGGCGAGCCGGAACGCGAAGGTTCGGAGGAACTCGACATCTGCTCCGCAGACCGCCATCACCGCGAGGGCGACGAGCACGCCGAGCATCGCGAGGAACACCGGGCGCGCGAGCCGGAGGGCCCGGACGCGGATGTACTCCCCCGCCGTCTCTCCTCGCTTCTCGAGCCGCCGCCAGGTCGTGATGCCCGCGAAACCGCCCGCGATGAAGAACGTGGGCATGATCATCCCGATCCAGGTGATCCACGCCAACGGCGTCCACTCCGCGAGTGCGTTGAACGCACGGGGCGGATCGCCTTCGATCCCCATCTGGATCGCGTGCAGCACGACCACCACCGGGAGGCAGATCGCGCGGACGAAGTCGATCGAGAGGTCGCGGTCGGGAGGGATGCGAAGAGGAGAACGCGTCACCCGCCACACTGTAGAGGGTCGCGCGTCAGGGGCGGGGCAGGGGCCGCGAGTCAGCGCCCGTCGAGGATGCGACGGATCCTCTCTAGACGCGCCGAGACGTCACGCTCGGCGCCCAGGGTCTTCGGCGCGTAGTAGCGGCGCCCCTGCAACTCATCGGGAAGGTACTGCTGCGCCACGATGCCGAACTCGCTGTCGTGCGGATAGACATAGCCGCGGCCATGACCGAGCCGCTTCGCTCCGGGATAGTGGGCATCGCGCAGATGCAGCGGCACGCGCCCGAAACCACCCTTGCGGATGTCGGCTATCGCGGCGTCGATGCCCGCGTACGCCGCATTCGACTTGGCCGTCGTCGCGAGGTACACGGTCGCCTCGGCGAGCGGGATGCGGCCCTCCGGCATGCCGATGAAGGCCACGGCATCGGCGGCGGCGACGGCGATCACCAACGCCTGCGGATCGGCGAGGCCGATGTCCTCGGATGCGGATATCACGAGCCGCCGAGCGATGAACCGGGGATCCTCCCCCGCCTCGATCATCCGGGCGAGGTAGTGCAGGGCCGCGTCGGGGTCCGAGCCCCGGATCGACTTGATGAACGCGCTGATGACGTCGTAGTGCTCGTCTCCCTGGCGGTCGTAGCGCAACAGTGCTCGGTCGACGGCCTGCGCGATGTCGTCGGCGGAGACTTCCGGTGCGACGGATGCCCCTGCAGGGGTCCCCTCCCCGGTGCCATCGCCCGCCGCGTCGGCATCCTCATCATCGTCATCGTCATCGTCGTCGTCGGTGGCGGGCGGGCTCCCGTGCGAGAGCGCGACCGCTGCCCCGGCCTCGAGTCCGGTGAGGGCACGGCGTGCGTCGCCGGATGCGAGGCGGATCAGCGCGGCCCGCGCCTCGTCGCTGAGGGTCACCGCGCCGTGCAGGCCGCGCGCATCGACGACGGCGCGATCGACGAGCAGACCGATGTCGTCGTCGGTGAGCGGTTGCAAGGTGAGGAGGAGCGAGCGCGAGAGCAGCGGCGAGATCACGGAGAACGACGGGTTCTCGGTCGTCGCGGCGATCAGGATCACCCACCCGTTCTCGACGCCGGGGAGGAGAGCGTCTTGCTGCGCCTTGGTGAAGCGGTGGATCTCGTCGAGGAACAGGATCGTCGTCTGTCCGTAGAGGTCGCGCTGGGTGATCGCCTCCTGCATCACCTCGCGCACGTCTTTCACCCCCGCCGTGATCGCCGAGAGTTCGACGAAGCGGCGACCGGACGAGCGGGCGATGGCCTGCGCGAGCGTCGTCTTACCCGTACCGGGAGGACCCCAGAGGATGATGGAGACCGCGCCGGGCGACGAAGCCTCCGGGTCGGCGAGGGCGACGATCGGCGATCCCGAACGGAGCAGGTGCCGCTGACCGGCCACCTCGTCGAGCGAGACGGGTCGCATGCGCACGGCGAGCGGCGTCTGCCCCGAGAGCAGGGCGGCGGCAGGGGTCATCCCTCCAGGCTAATGCGGTCCGCCGACACCGGCGACGATATGCTCTGAGACGACGTCGCCCGGCGGCGTCGTCGAGAGGAGCACGCAATGGCGGCACGCGGTTCGAAGAGCGCTCAGGAGCGCGCACAGGCCGAGCGCGCACGCGTCTATGCGGCGCGCACGGCTCTGCACCAGGAGAGGATCCGTCGACGCGTGCGCGACAACGTGATCGCCGGTGTGGGTGGAGCGGTCCTCGTGCTCGCAGCGATCGCGAGCCAGGTGGCGCACGCGCAGGTCACGGCACCGGAGCCCACCCCCACGCCCTCGTCGTCCGTCGAGCCGACCGCTCCCGTGGAGACCCCCGTACCCACCGAGGCGCCCGCTCCCGAGGAGACCCCCGCGGAGTGATCCGCGCCCGCTCCGACGCGGAGCGGAACGTCACCGCATCGCATCGTCGTGGCGTACTAGGCTGAACATCGTCCTTTCCGCCTCCCGCGGCCAACCGCGCAAGGAGAACACTGTGTCTGCCAACGAGTCCTCGAAGCCGACTCCCCCCGTCCCCGCTCCCCCGGCGAAGCCCCTGCCGCGCAAGCTGCCCACCCCTGCCGCCGCCGCTCCGGCCGCGCCCACCGCACCCGTCTCCAGCGATGCTGCGAAGTGGGGTCGCGTCAGTGAGGACGGCACGGTCGAGGTGCGCGAGGGAGAGAACTGGCGCGTCGTCGGCCAGTACCCCGACGGCACGCCCGACGAGGCACTCGCTTATTTCGTGCGCAAGTACGAGGACATCGCCTTCAAGGTGCAGACCCTCGAACAGCGCCACCAGGCCGGTGGCGCGACCGCGAGCGATCTGGTCAAGCAGGCCGGTCACCTGGTCGACGAAGCCACGGATGCCGCTGCCGTCGGTGATCTCGCAGGCCTCCTCGAGCGGCTCCACACGCTGACGGCCTCGCTCTCCGAAGCCACGGCCGAGGAGCAGCAGCGTGCGAAGGAGCTGCTCGACCAGGCCATCGCCGAGCGCACCGCCCTCGTGGAGCGCGCCGAGGCGATCGCCGCGCGCGACCTCTCGAAGGTGCAGTGGAAGCAGGTCACCGCCGAGCTCGGCGAGCTCTTCGACGCCTGGCAGGCTCAGCAGCAGAACGGCCCGCGCCTGTCGAAGGGCCTGTCTCAGCAGCTGTGGAAGCGATTCCGTGATGCTCGTTCGGTCGTCGACAAGCACCGTCGTGCGTTCTACTCGGAGCTCGACGACACGCACAAGGTGGCGCGCGAAGCGAAGACCCGTCTGATCGAGCGCGCCGAAGCCCTCGCCCCGCGCGGCACCGACGGGATTCCCGCCTACCGCACGCTGCTCGATGAATGGAAGGCCGCCGGCCGGGCCGGCCGCAAGGCGGACGATGCCCTCTGGGCACGGTTCAAGGCCGCCGGAGACGCGCTCTACGCCGCGCGTGCCGAGCAGTCCGCCGCCGAGGAGGCCGAATCCGCTCCCAAGATCGAGGCGCGTCAGGCTCTTCTGGAAGAGGCCAAGGCCGTCGCCGACGAGCCCAACATCAAGCGCGCCCGCGCCCTGCTCACCGGCATCCAGCGGCAGTGGGATGAAATCGGCCGAATCTTCCCCCGCGACAAGGAACGTGCGCTCGACGACAAGCTCCGCGTCATCGAGCAGGCCCTCAAGGCCCGCGAAGAGGTCGACTGGAAGAAAAACAACCCCGAGACCAAGGCGCGCGCCAACGACATGAGCTCGCAGCTCCTCGAGGCGATCGAGAAGCTCGAGTCCGAGCTCGCCGCGGCCGAGAAGTCCGGCGACAAGAAGGCGATCAAGGAAGCATCCGACGCTCTCGAAGCGCGTCGCGCCTGGCTGAGCGCCCTCGGCGGCTGACGAGTTCTCCACAGCTCGCATCCGAGCGCGCGACAGCGGGATGCCCTGGGTCACACTGGCCTGGTGCATCCCGCTTTCCTGTATCTGCCCGGCCAACGCCTGACGCTCCCCGAACTGACCGCTGCCCGCCTCGACGGCGACGTCGTGGATGTCGGCGAGGCCTTCATCCCCGCGGATCTCGTCGAGGATGCCGACGTCCGCGCCGCGTCGATCGCTGCGATCGTTCAGCCGGGCACCGCGGTCTGCGGTCCGAGTGCCGTCTGGGTCCACGGTGCGTGCGACGCGCCCCCGAACCCGCACCACCTCCGCCGCGCCGTGGCGAGGCGCATCCGCGCAGTGCAGAGTCCGCGCGTGCGTTACCACGACACTCCCCTCCCGGCCGAGGATCTCCTCATCATCGGCGGCATCCCGATCACGAGTCCGCAACGCACCCTGATGGACCTCGCGCTTGGGAGCCAGCGTGATCGCACACTGGATCGATGGGCGCAGATGCTCATCGAGCACGACCCGCATCTGCTCGGGAGCGCGCGAGAACGCATCCGCACCCTGCGGCGCGTTCCCGGTTCTCGACGTGCCCTGGAACTCCTCGAGGGGCTCGGGTTCAGGAAGACGTGACGCGGTAGACGTCGTACACCGCGTCGATCCTCCGCACAGCATTGAGCACGCGGTCGAGATGCACGGCATCGCCCATCTCGAACACGAACCGGCTGATCGCCAATCGGTCGTCGTTGGTGTTGACCGTGGCCGAGAGGATGTTGACGTGGTGCTCGCTCAGCACGCGCGTCACGTCGGACAGCAGACCGGAGCGGTCGAGGGCCTCGACCTGGATCTGCACGCGGAACACGCTCTTGGTGGTCGGTGCCCACGACACCTCGACGAATCGGTCCTGCTCGTTGCTCAGGGCCTTGACGTTGACGCAATCGCTGCGGTGCACTGAGACGCCGCTTCCGCGCGTGACGAAGCCGACGATCGGATCGCCGGGCACCGGCGTGCAGCACTTCGCGAGTTTCACGAGGATGTCTGCGGCTCCGCGCACGAGAACGCCCGAGTCGCCCGCACGCGGTTCGCGGGTCGGCACACTACCCGGGAGGTCGATGGCGCCGGTCGTCGTGTCGTTGGCGGCGACGTTGGCCGTGACCTTCTCGAGCACCGACTGGGTCGAGATGTGCCCCTCGCCCACCGCCGCGTACAGCGCCGAGACGTCCTCGTAGCGCAACTGCTGCGCGACCTCGGCGAACGAGTCCTGGCTCATCAGACGCTGAAGGGGCAGGTTCTGCCGGCGCATCGCGCGGGCGATCGCCTCCTTGCCCTGCTCGATGGCCTCCTCGCGTCGCTCCTTCGTGAACCAGCCGCGGATCTTGTTGCGCGCACGGGTGCTCTTGACGAACCCGAGCCAGTCCTGACTCGGTCCGGCATCGGGGTTCTTCGAGGTGAAGACCTCGACGACGTCGCCGCTCTTCAGCTCGGACTCGAGCGGCACCAGGCGGCCGTTCACCTTCGCACCCATGGTGCGATGGCCGATCTCGGTGTGCACCGCATAGGCGAAGTCGACGGGGGTCGCACCGGCAGGAAGACCGACGACGCGCCCCTTCGGAGTGAAGACGTAGACCTCCTTCGCGCCGATCTCGAACCGCAGCGAGTCGAGGAACTCCCCCGGGTCGGCCGTCTCGGCCTGCCAGTCGGAGATATGCGCGAGCCAGGCCATGTCGGTGTCGGATGCCCGCACCTCGGCCTTGCCGCCATTCATCCGCTCCTTGTACATCCAGTGCGCCGCAACGCCGTACTCGGCCTGCTGGTGCATCTCGTGGGTGCGGATCTGGATCTCGACCGTGCGGCCCGCGGGGCCGATCACGGTCGTGTGCAGCGACTGATAGAGGTTGAACTTCGGGGTGGCGATGTAGTCCTTGAACCGACCGGGCAACGGCGTCCACCGGGCATGGATCGCACCCAGCACGGCGTAGCAGTCGCGCACCGAGGCGACGAGCACGCGGATGCCGATCAGGTCGTAGATGTCGTCGAACTCTCGACCCCGCACCACCATCTTCTGGTAGACGGAGTAGAGCTGCTTCGGTCGGCCCGAGACCTTGCCGCGGATGCGCAGATCACGCAGATCCTCGTCGATCTCCTCGACGACCTGGCTCAGGTACTTCTCGCGCTGCGGAGTGCGCTGTGCGATGAGGCTGTGGATCTCGTTGTAGATCTTGGGGTGCAGCACGGCGAACGAGAGGTCCTCGAGCTCGGACTTGATCGCCTGGATACCGAGGCGATTGGCCAGCGGCGCGTAGATCTCGAGCGTCTCCTTGGCCTTCTTCGCCGCCTTCTCCGGCGGGACGAAGCCCCAGGTGCGCGCATTGTGCAGGCGGTCGGCGAGCTTGATCAAGAGCACGCGGATGTCCTTCGACATCGCCACGATCATCTTGCGGACGGTCTCGGCCTGGGCGCTCTCGCCGTACTTCACCTTGTCGAGCTTGGTGACACCGTCGACGAGCATCGCGACCTCGTCGCCGAACTCGGCGGTGAGGTCGGTCAGCGCGTAGCCGGTGTCTTCGACGGTGTCGTGCAGGAGCGCCGCCGCGATGGCGCGCGGTCCGAGACCGAGCTCGGCGAGGATCTGCGCGACCGCGAGCGGATGCGTGATGTACGGCTCACCGCTCTGACGCTGCTGCCCGGTGTGCTTGTCCTTGGCAACCGCGTACGCGCGCTCGATCACCGAGAAATCACCGCGGGGGTGATTGGCCCGGACGGTGCGGATCAGGTTGTCGAGGTCGTTGACCCTGGACGCGCGCGAGAAGATGCGGGGAACCAGACGCCGCAGGCTCGATCCCTGCGCCGGCGACTGTGCTTCCGCCATCCGCTCACCTCCGAATCAGAACATCAGACAATCCTACGTCCGTCCGGCGGGACGGGATCCCACCGGACGGATACGTCAGGCTTCGACCGTCGCGCGCAGGCGCGCTTCGCGGATCCGGGCGTCTCGCTCGCGGATCTGCGGCTCGTTCTCGCGGAAGAGCGAGTAGAGCGGAGCGGCGACGAACAGGGTCGAGTACGTCGCGACGAGGATGCCGACGAAGATCGACAGCGAGATGTCGGTCAGCGTCTCGGCGCCGAGCCACAGCGATCCGATGAAGAGGATCGCTCCGACCGGGAGGGCTGCGACCACCGAGGTGTTGATCGATCGCACGAGGGTCTGGTTCACCGCCAGGTTGACGGACTCCCCGAACAGACGCGCGGACTTCTCGCCGTCCTCGTGCGTGTTCTCTCGGATCTTGTCGAAGACGACCGTCGTGTCGTACAAGGAGTACGCCAAGATCGTGAGGAATCCGATCACCGCCGCCGGCGAGATCTCGAAGCCGGCCAGCGCGTAGACGCCGACGGTGATCACGAGCACATCGAGCAGACCGATGATCGCCGCGGCCGACATCTTCCAGGTACGGAAGTAGATCGCCAGGATCAGGAAGGTCAGGGCGAGGAAGATCGCCAGGCCCCAGAGCGACTGGCGGGTGACGCTCTCACCCCAGGCCGGGCCGATGAACGACGACGTCACCTCGGCGGTATCGACCTGATACGCCTCGGCGAGAGCCGCGGTGACCTGCTGCGTCTCGTCGGCGGTCATCTGGTCGGTCTGCACGCGAATGTCATCGCCGTTCACCACGACGACCTTGGTGGCCGATTCGGGCACGACCGACTTGACCGCGTCGGTGGCGATCTGCTGATCCGTGCTGTCCGGGGCCGCGACGGTGAACTGCGATCCGCCGGTGAACTCGATCGAGAACTGGATCGGACGGATCAGCGGCACCAGGGCCGAGCCCACGACCAGGATGATCGCGATGATGAACCACAGGCGGCGACGACCGACGAACGGGAAAGAGGTCTTTCCCGTGTACAGGTTGTTGCCGAACTCATTCATGGAAGGCATCAGGCGTCTCCCTCACTTCCGGCGTTGGTGGGTCTGTCACCCGCGAGAGCCTCCGCGCGCTTGCGCTCGGCGATGGTCTGACGACGCTCCGCCTCGCCGCGTGAACGCGAGTTGCGCGCGCCACGACCGGCGGATGTCGTCGCGACCTCGCGGAACTGCGACCGATTGCGATAGACCGCGCCCAGTGCTTCGGGGTCGAGCCCGGAGAGCTTGTGGCCTCCCCCGAAGAAGCGTGTGCGGGCGAGCAGCTGCATGACCGGATGCGTGAAGATCACGAAGATGAACACGTCGATGATGGTCGTGAGGCCGAGCGTGAACGCGAAGCCCTTCACCGTCGAGTCGGCGAGGATGTACAGCACGAGCGCGGCGAGGATGTTGATGGACTTCGAGATGTAGATCGTGCGCTTGGCGCGTCCCCAACCGTCTTCGACGGCCGAGGTGATCGACTTCCCGTCGCGCAGCTCGTCTCGGATTCTCTCGAAGTAGACGATGAAGGAATCGGCGGTGAATCCGATCGACACGATCAGACCGGCCACACCCGCCAGCGAGAGACGGAAGCCGAGGCGCCACGCGAGGATGCAGATGACGATGTAGGTCAGCACACCCATCACCGCGATCGACGCGATGATCACCGTCCCGAGGGCTCGGTAGACGATGAGCGAATAGATCGCGACGAGGATCAGGCCGATGAGACCGGCGATGAGGCCGATCTGGAGCTGCTGCGTACCGAGCGTGGCCGACACCGTGTCGGAGCTCTGCACGGTGAAGCTCAGCGGCAGCGCACCGTACTTGAGCTGGTCGGCGAGGGTCGTCGCCGAATCCTGGGTGAAGCTGCCCGAGATGCTCGGCCGGCCGTCGAGGATCACACCGTTCATACGGGGAGCCGAGATCACGACGCCGTCGAGCACGAAGGCGAACTGATCGCGGGGGGTGAGGCCGTCGATACGGTTCTGGTTCAGGCGGGTGCTGACCTTGCCGAACTTGTCGGCCCCGTCCGGGTTCATGGTGAGCTGGACGAGCCATGCGCCGTTCTGCGGATCGCGGCCGCTCGCCGCGTCGTCGATCGCCGTTCCGTCGAGCTCGGCCGGACCGAGCAGGAACTTCGCCTGACCTGCCTCGTCGCACGCGATCATCGGCTGCTCGCTCGGCACGTTGGTGGGGTTGTCGGGGTTCGCGCAGTCGTAGGCGAGGAACTCGGCCTGCAACTTGGGGGTGGCCCAGTTGAGGTCGCTGCCGTCGGTCGGCTCGGCCGTCGGGGTCGCCTCGAGCGACGGGTCGGGACTCGGGTACGGCGTCTCGTTGCCGTCGTCACCGACGAAGGACGTCGTCGCGGCGGTCGTGGCCAGGACCGCTCGGAACTCGAGCTGCGCGCTGCTGGTGATCCGCTCGCGTGTCTGCTCATCGGCGACACCCGGGATCTGGACGACGATGTTCTGTCCGCCCTCCGTGGTGATGTCGGCCTCCGCGACGCCCGAAGCGTCGACGCGCTGACGGATGATGGACGCCGCCTGATCGAGCTGCTCCGCTGTCGGCGGGTTGCCATCCTCGGTCTCTGCCTGCAGCACGATCTGGGTACCGCCCTGGAGGTCCAGTGCGAGCTCCGGAGCCCACGAGCTCTTCCCGAAGACGTACACCCCGGCTGCGTTGATGCCGAAGAGGACACCCGTCACGAGGAGCAGGCCGAGAAGGACCCGCCAGGCGTGACGGACAGGAGAGGATGAAGCCACGTGAGTTCAGCTTTCTGAGAGGCCGGATTCCGGGGTGCGGTCGAACGCCGCGGACTTACTTGTCGTCTGCGTCGCGGTCGAGGCGCGCGCGCGTCTCTTCCGGGGTCTCGGCGACGGGCACGTCGGCCTCGACGATGGTGGCGTCGTCAGCGAGCTCGGCGTCGACGGCGACGATGTCCTTCGGCTCGACGATGCGCAGGATCGCCTGGCTGTGCACCTCGATCACGACACCGGGGGCGACCTCGACCGATGCCGGGTGGTCGAGGTCATCGGGGTCGTAGGAGACGATCGTGCCGTAGATGCCGCCCTGCAGGAGCACGCGCACGCCGGGAACCGTCTTCGTCGCCTTCTCCTCCTGCTCTGCCTTCATCTGCTTCTGACGCTTGCGCGTGTTGAAGATCATGAAGACGAGGAGGACGGCCAGCAGACCGAAGAGGATGATTTCCATGGGGCGGAGCGCCTTTCTGAGGTGCACGCACCATCAACGGGCGCACAGAAGTTTCGGGGAAGTCTTCTGTGATTATAGGTCATCGAAGCGAAGCGCTCCGTCGGGGTGCGAGACACCGAGATGCGCGTACGCTTCGGGCATCGCGACGCGACCCCGCGGAGTGCGGCCGAGGAATCCGATCCGCACGAGGTAGGGCTCGACGACGCTCTCGACGGTCTCGGCCTCTTCGCCGACGGCGACGGCGAGGGTGCTGAGTCCCACCGGCCCCCCGCGGAACCGTCGTACGAGCGCTTCGAGAACGGCGCGGTCGAGACGGTCCAGACCGATCGGGTCGACGTCGTACAGTTCGAGCGCGGCGCGGACGTCGGCGATGGTCGCCGCTCCCCCGCCGTGCACGAGCGCGTAGTCGCGCACGCGCCGGAGAAGACGGTTGGCGATGCGGGGCGTCCCCCGCGATCGGCGCGCGATCTCGGAGAGCGAATCGGACGGAAGGTCGACGCCGAGCACCGCTGCGGATCGCGCGATCACCCGCTCCAGTTCACCCTCCTCGTAGAACTCCAGATGACCGGTGAACCCGAATCGGTCGCGCAGCGGGTTCGGCAGCAGTCCCGACCGTGTCGTCGCTCCCACCAGGGTGAACGGTGCGAGCTCCAGCGGGATGCTGGTGGCCCCCGCCCCCTTGCCGACCATGATGTCGATGCGGAAATCCTCCATGGCGAGGTAGAGCATCTCCTCGGCGGAGCGCGCCATCCGGTGGATCTCATCGATGAAGAGCACTTCGCCGGGCACGAGACTCGACAGGAGCGCAGCGAGGTCGCCGGCGTGTTGGATGGCCGGTCCGCTCGACAGGCGCAGGGGGCGCTCGCTCTCGTGCGCGACGATCATCGCCAGCGTCGTCTTGCCGAGTCCGGGCGGACCCGCGAGCAGGATGTGATCAGCGGGGCGGCTCTGGATGCGGGCCGCCTCGAGCAGGAGCTGCAGCTGACCGCGCACCTTCTGCTGTCCGACGAACTCGCCGAGACTGGTCGGGCGCAGGGCGCCCTCGATCGCGAGCTCGGTCTCGTCGACGGGCTCGGATGCGTCGAGAGCGTCAGCCACGTGCGGGCCCCAGCATGGCGAGCGTGCGACGCAGCAGCGGTGCGACGGCAGAACGCTCCGCGTCGGATGCCTCGGCGGCGGTTTGCGCGGCGGCCTCGGTCGCGACCTTCTCCGACCATCCGAGTCCGACGAGGGCGGCCGCGACCTGACCCACCACATCCGACGCACCCGAGGGACTCGGCGCCGCCGCAACCGTCGGCTGCACCTTGCCGGCGAGCTGCACGACGATGAGCTTCGCGGTCTTGGGGCCGATTCCGGACACGCGGCGGAAGGGCGCGTCGTCTTCGGCGTTCACTGCCTCTGCGATCTGGTCGACGGTCAGGTGCGACAGCACCCCGAGTGCGGACTTCGGCCCGACCCCCGTCACGCTGATGAGGAGCCCGAAGACATCGAGCTCGTCGCGCTCGGCGAATCCGAAGAGCGAGAGCGCGTCCTCGCGCACGATCAGGCTCGTGTGCAACCGCAGCTGCTCCCCCACCGTCGCGGTGTGCGCGACGTCGGCCGGCACGGCGACGGAGAACCCGACGCCGCCCACCTCGACGACGACCTGGTCGGATGTCGAGTGCAGCACGGTGCCGTGCAGGGAGGAGATCATCCTCCCAGCCTAGGCCCCACGTCGTACGTATGTTCGAGCGACACGCTCGGCATCAGCCCACGCGCGCTGCGCCGGCGTCAGCCCGCCCGCAGCAGCAGCCACCCCCGCGCTGCCCCGGCGCCAGGCGTGGCAGAGCGCGATGGCGAGGGCGTCGGCGGCATCCGCCGGCTGCGGAGGAGCATCGAGACGGAGTATCCGAGCGATCATCGCCTGCACCTGGCGCTTGTCGGCCGATCCGTATCCGGTCACCGCTGCTTTGACCTCGCTCGGCGTGTGAGTCGCTGCGGGAAGACCCGCCTCGGCCGCGAGCAGCAGCGCGACTCCGCTGGCCTGAGCCGTGCCCATCACCGTGTGCGTGTTCTGCTGCGCGAACACGCGCTCGACAGCGACCGCGTGCGGGGAATGCGCGACTATCACTTCGCGGATACCGGCGGCGACGGTCGCGAGACGCTCGCCGATCGGCGCATCCGGAGACGAGCGGATCACTCCGACGTGCACGAGCGTTCCGCGACGCGATCCGTCGACGTCGACGATGCCCACACCGCATCGGGTGAGGCCCGGGTCGATCCCGAGCACGCGCAGCGAGGAGGAGGTCACTCCCCCAGGCTAGGCGGCACCGTCGACGTCCGGCGCGTGGCGCGCCTAGCTGTCGTCGTTCTCGAGTTCGGCCTGCACCTCGGACGAGAGGTCGAAGTTGCTGAAGACGTTCTGCACGTCCTCGCTGTCCTCAAGTGCATCGATCAGGCGGAAGACCTTGCGTGCGGTGTCGGCGTCGATCTCCACCTTGAGGTTCGGCACGAATTCGACGTCTGCCGATTCGTAGTCGATGCCCGCCTCCTGCAGCGCGCTGCGCACGGTGACGAGGTCGGTCGCCTCGGTGATGATCTCGAAACCCTCGGAGTGCGGCTCGATCTCTTCAGCACCCGCCTCGAGCGCGGCCATCATGACGTCATCCTCTGTGGTCCCCTCGGAACCGACGACGATGACGCCCTTGCGCGAGAAGTTGTAGGCGACGCTGCCCGGGTCGGCCAGCGTTCCCCCATTGCGGCTGAGAGCCGTGCGCACCTCGGCGGCGGCACGGTTCTTGTTGTCGGTCAGACACTCGATCATGAGCGCCACGCCGTTCGGGCCGTATCCCTCGTACATGATCGAGGTGTACTCGACGGCCTCGCCGCCGATTCCGGCTCCACGCTTGACCGCGCGGTCGATGTTGTCCTTCGGGACAGAGGTCTTCTTCGCCTTCTGCACCGCGTCGAACAGCGTGGGGTTACCCGCGAGGTCGGCGCCGCCGAGCTTGGCTGCGACCTCGATGTTCTTGATGAGCTTGGCCCAGGACTTGGCGCGCCTGGAGTCGATGATGGCCTTCTTGTGCTTCGTGGTGGCCCACTTGGAATGCCCGGACATAAGTCTCCACTCGTCGTATCCGCCCGTGGGCACGGCCCAGGGCATCGTCCAGTCTAACGAATCGTGACGTCGACTACCGGGGTGCGCTCGCGTAGCGTCGCGCCTCGTCGAGGAAGAGCTCGTGGAATCGGCGCTCACCGTCCATCTCGGGATGGAAGCTCGTGCCGAGCAACGGCCCTTGGCGGACAGCGACCACCGTGCCGTCGGGGAGGGTGGCCAGCACCTGGACGGAAGCCCCCGAACGCTCGACGATCGGCGCCCGGATGAACGTCGCGGACACGGGAGCGTCGCCGAGCACCGGCACATCGAGGTCGATCTCGAACGATTCGGACTGGCGTCCGAAGGCGTTGCGCCGCACGTCGATGTCGAGGCCGCCGAACGACTCCTGCCCCGCGATCGCGTCGAGCACGGTGTCCGCCAGGAGGATGAGTCCCGCGCACGTGCCGTACATCGGCATCCCTGCCCGGATCGCCGAGCGAATCGGTTGCTGAAGCCCGAACATCCGCGCCAGTTTGTCGATGACGCTGGACTCTCCGCCCGGCAGCACGAGTCCGTCGATCCCGACCAGCTCCTCCGGGCGGCGCACGAGCACCACGTCCGCTCCGAGTTCTGCGAGCAGGGCGACATGCTCGCGCACGTCGCCCTGCAGTGCGAGGACTCCGACGGTCGGACTACCAGCCACGCTCGGAGAGCCGGTGCGGTGCGGGGAGGTCGGACACGTTGATCCCGACCATCGCCTCGCCGAGCCCGCGCGAGACCTGGGCGATCACGCTCGGATCGTCATGGAACGTGGTCGCCTTCACGATCGCCGCGGCGCGCTGGGCGGGGTTGCCCGACTTGAAGATGCCGGAACCGACGAACACGCCGTCCGCGCCCATCTGCATCATCATCGCGGCGTCCGCGGGGGTCGCCACTCCTCCCGCGACGAACAGCACGACCGGCAGCTTGCCCGTCGCCGCGACCTCGACGACGAGGTCGTAGGGCGCCTGCAACTCCTTCGCCGCCACGTAGAGCTCGTCCTTGGTCATCGAACGCAGCACGTTGATCTCGCTCATGATCTTGCGGATGTGCTTGGTCGCCTCCGACACGTCACCGGTGCCGGCCTCGCCCTTCGAGCGGATCATCGCGGCGCCCTCGTTGATGCGACGCAGCGCCTCGCCGAGGTTCGTCGCCCCGCATACGAAGGGCACGGTGAAGCCGAACTTGTCGATGTGATTGACGTAGTCCGCCGGCGACAGCACCTCCGACTCGTCGATGTAGTCGACGCCGAGCTCCTGGAGGATCTGCGCCTCGACGAAGTGGCCGATGCGCGCCTTCGCCATCACCGGGATCGAGACGGCGTCGATGATGCTGTCGATCATGTCGGGGTCGCTCATCCGCGAAACCCCACCCTGCGCGCGGATGTCGGCCGGAACCCGCTCCAGCGCCATCACGGCCACGGCGCCGGCATCCTCGGCGATCTTGGCCTGCTCCGCAGTGACGACGTCCATGATGACGCCGCCCTTGAGCATCTCGGCGAGACCGCGCTTGACCCGCGCGGATCCGGTGGTTGCCTGATCGTTCATCGCATTCCTCTCGGCTGAGCCAAATGACTCGTTTGATCTATGTCAAACCGTAGCATCGTCCCGGACGTTCTAGAATCGGTGTCGAGGACCCATGAGCGCCGAGATCACCGGAACGACCGCAGCAGACATCGCCGACAGCGTGCGCGCCCTGCGCGACCGCGGCACCCTCCGCCCCGGCGATCCGCTTCCCCCTGTCCGGGAACTAGCCACCACTCTCGGCGTGAATCGCAACACCGCGGTGGCCGCCTATCGCCAGCTCGCCCAGGCGGGGCTCGTCGTCTCCCGCGGGCGCGCCGGCACCACGATCGCCGGCGTCGAGGCGGTGGCCCAGGAGGGTTACGCGGCGGACACCGTCCTCCGCGATGTCGGTACGGGCAACCCCGAGCCCCGGCTCATCCCCGATCCGTCCCCCGCACTCGCCCGCGTCACCGGACGCCCTGTGCTGTACGGGGAGCCCGTGATCGACCGCGGCCTCGACGCCTGGGCACGCGAGTGGATCGCCACCGACCTCGATCACGCCGACTTCCGCGTCACCGTCACCAGCGGCGCGGTCGACGCCGTCGAGCGGCTCCTCGCACAGGCTCTCACGCGCGATGACGCGGTAGCGCTCGAGGACCCCTGCTTCCTCGCGAGCATCCATACGGTGCGACTCGGAGGGTACCGCGCCGTGCCGGTCCCCGTCGACGGAGAGGGGATGACGGTCGCCGGCCTCCGCGCGGCGCTCGATGCCGGCATCCGCGCCATCATCTGCACTCCCCGCGCTCAGAACCCCACCGGCACCAGCCTGACGGCCGCGCGCGCGGCCGAGCTCCGCGCCGTGCTCGCCGACCACCCCTACGTGCTGATCATCGAGGACGACCACTTCTCGATGCTCTCGCAGCGCCCCTACGAGACGGTGATCGGACCGGAGCACCGGCGTTTCGCCCTCGTGCGCTCCGTCTCGAAGTTCCTCGGCCCGGACATGTGCCTGGCGCTCGCAGCGACCGACCCGGACACGGCCGAACGCCTGTCGATGCGGCTCAGCCCGGGGACGACCTGGGTGAGCCATCTGCTCCAGCGACTCACGCATGCCCAGCTGACCGATCCCTCAGCCCTGAAGACGATCGGCATCGCTGCGGCGCACTACGCCGAGCGCAATGCCGCCTTCGCTCGGCTCCTGCGCACTCACGGATTCGACGCCCCCGACTCCGACGGCCTCAGCCTCTGGGTCGAGTTGCCGCGCCCCGCGCGCGCCGTCGCCGAACAGCTCATGCGCCGCGGATGGCTGGCCCGGACCGGTGACGAGTTCGCCCTCGATGAGAAGGCCGAGCCGTCACGGCATCTGCGGCTGACCGTCCACGATCTGTCCGATGCGGATGCCGCAGCCTTCGTCGCCGACCTCGTCGCGGCTTCCCGATGACCACCCGAAGCGGGAACGCACCCGCCCTGAAAGAAAGGATCGGGAGATGAAGATCCTCTCCATCCAGTCCGCCGTCGCCTACGGTCACGTCGGCAACTCCGCCGCGGTGTTCCCGTTGCAGCGCATCGGCGTCGAGGTCCTCCCGGTCTACACCGTGAACTTCTCGAACCACACCGGATACGGGGCCTGGCGCGGCCCGATGATCGATCCCGCCGAGGTGCGCGAGGTCATCACCGGCATCCAGGATCGTGGCGTCTTCGGCGGCATCGACGCCGTGCTCAGCGGGTACCAGGGCGGCGACGGCATCGGCGACGTGATCATCGACGCCGTCGCCCGGGTCAAGGCGGAGAGCCCGGATGCGGTCTACGCGTGCGACCCGGTCATGGGCAACGCCAAATCCGGGTGCTTCGTCGCGCCCGCGATCCCCGTGCTGCTCCGGGAGAAGGTCGTGCCGGTGGCGGACATCATCACGCCGAACCAGTTCGAGCTCGGCTTCCTCACCGAGACCGATCCCGACACGCTCGAGTCCACACTGGCCTCGGTCGACCTGGCCCGCGCGATGGGACCGCGGACGGTGCTCGTCACGAGCGTCGAGCGTCCGGACCGCGAAGAGGGAACGATCGAGATGCTCGCGGTCGACGATGAGGGTGCCTGGATCGTGCAGACACCGCACCTTCCGATGAAGGCGAACGGATCGGGCGACGTGACCGCCGCGCTCTTCACCGCGCACTACGTCGAGACCGGCAGCGCGCAGACCGCCCTGGAGCGCACCGCATCGAGTGTCTTCGACCTGCTGAAGGCCACGCTCGACTCCGGAGAGCGCGAGCTGCAGCTCGTCGAGGCGCAGGAGTTCTACGCGCACCCGCGCATGCAGTTCACCGCCCGGCAGGTCCGCTGAGCTCAGGCCACCGGCCAGGCGCCCGCGACGGCCTCCCGCACCTCTCCCAGGAGCTGCGGGAGTGCCTTCGTCTTCGCGATGATCGGGAAGAAGTTCGCGTCGGAGCGCCACCGCGGCACGACGTGCTGGTGCAGGTGGCCGTCGACTCCCGCGCCGGCGACGGCGCCCTGGTTCATCCCGATGTTGAAGCCGTCGCAGCGAGAAACCTCCGTCAGCACACGCATCGCGGTCTGCGTCAGTGCGCCGATTTCGGCGACCTCTTCGGGGGTGGCCTGGTCGTACGTCGCGATGTGCCGGTACGGGCAGACGAGCAGATGTCCCGAGTTGTAAGGGAACAGGTTCAGCAGCACGTAGGCGGTCTCACCGCGGGCGACGATCAGCCGTTCGGCATCCGGATGCTTCGGTGCTTCGCAGAACGGGCACTCCTCGCGCAGCGGTTCGGGCCCCGCCTGGATGTAGGCCATCCGATGCGGGGTCCAGAGCCGCTGGAACTCGTCGGGGACTCCGGCGAACGTACCGGCGTCCTCCGAGTCGATCCCGGTCACGCCAGGTCCCCCGCTTTCAGCACGAGGGCGTGCGACTCGATCGCGGCGCGGATGCGGTTCACGGCATCCGCGACGGGCACGCCGTTCTCCTGCGTGCCGTCGCGGAAGCGGAATGAAACCGTTCCTGCCGCGCGGTCCTGTTCACCGACGATGAGGATCAGCGGCACCTTGGCGGTGGTGTGGTTGCGGATCTTCTTCTGCATACGGTCGTCCGAGTGGTCGACGTCGGCACGGACCCCTGCGGCGCGGAGCTGTCCGACCACGTCGTCGAGGTAGTCGCCGTACTGCTCGGCGACCGGCACACCGACGACCTGGCTCGGTGCGAGCCACAGCGGGAAGTCGCCCGCGTAGTGCTCGAGGAGGATCGCGAAGAAACGCTCGACGGATCCGAGCAGTGCGCGATGGATCATCACCGGGCGGTGCTTCTGCCCATCCGACCCGGTGTACTCCAGCTCGAATCGATCGGGCTGATTGAAGTCGAGCTGGATCGTCGACATCTGCCAGGTTCGCCCGATCGCGTCCCGCGCCTGCACCGAGATCTTCGGACCGTAGAACGCGGCGCCGCCCGGGTCGGCGACGAGCTCGAGCCCGGATTCCACGGCGACTTCCCTGAGGGTCTCGATCGCCGTCGACCACTGCTCCGGGTCGCCGAGGAACTTGGGGTTGCCCTCTTCGTTCGTCGACAACTCGAGATAGAAGTCGTTCAGGCCGTAGTCGCGGAGGAGGTCGAGGACGAGGTTCAAGTTGGTGGTGAGCTCCTCCTTGACCTGATCCTGCGCGACGTAGATGTGCGCGTCGTCCTGGGTCAGACCGCGCACACGGGTGAGGCCCGAGAGGGTGCCGCTCTTCTCGTAGCGGTAGACCGTGCCGAACTCCGCGAGCCGCAGGGGCAGCTCGCGGTACGAACGCCCGCGCGAGCGGAAGATGAGGTTGTGGAACGGGCAGTTCATGGGCTTCAGGTAGTAGTCCTGCCCCTCCCGCGTGACGTTGCCCTCCTCGTCGACGACCTCATCGAGGTGCATCGGCGGGAACATGCCGTCGGCATAGGTCTGCAGGTGACCCGACGTCATGAAGAGATCCTTCTTCGTGATGTGCGGGCTGTTGACCAGGTCGTAACCGTTGCGCAGCAGGTGCTTGCGCAGGTTCTCCTCGATCTCGTACCGGATGATTCCGCCCTTGGGGTGGAACACCGCGAGACCCGAGCCGATCTCATCGGGGAACGAGAACAGGTCCATCTCGCTGCCGAGCTTGCGGTGGTCGCGGCGCTCTGCCTCGGCGAGGCGCTCCTGGTACGCCCGCAGCTCGTCCTTCGACGGCCACGCGGTGCCGTAGATGCGCTGCAGCTGCGGGTTCTTCTCGCTACCGCGCCAGTAGGCGGCGGCAACGCGGGTGAGGTCCCAGCCGTTGCCGATCATGCGCGTGTTCGGCAGATGCGGGCCGCGGCAGAGGTCCTTCCAGACCACTTCGCCGTCACGGGTGGTGTTGTCGTAGATCGTGAGTTCGCCCTCGCCGACCTCGACGGACGCGCCATCGGCCGCTTCCTTGCCGCCCTTGAGCCCGATCAACTCGAGCTTGAACGGCTCGTCGGCGAGTTCGGCGCGGGCCTCGTCATCGGTCACCACGCGGCGCACGAACCGCTGGCCCTCGCGGACGATGCGCTGCATCTCTTTGGTGATCGCCTTCAGGTCCTCGGGCGTGAACGGAGAATCGACGCCGAAGTCGTAATAGAAACCGTCGGTGATGGGTGGCCCGATGCCGAGGTTCGCCTGCGGGTTGATGCGCTGCACCGCCTGGGCGAGCACGTGCGCGGTCGAATGGCGCAGGATGCCGAGGCCGTCGGGGCTGTCGATCGTGACCGCCTCGACCTCGTCGGCGTCGGTCACTGTGGTCGCGAGGTCCTTGAGGATGCCGTTGACGCGCATGGCGACGACGGATCGGTCAGAGAACAGGGCGAAGCCGTCTTTCGGCTGGGCGTTTTCAGGCACTGATCACTCCATCTGGGTCTGGATCTAGGCTACTCGCATGGCCCGGTCGCGCTGACCGTCACGCCCCCGGCTCGCCGGCCGCCTGAGTCACGGCCGGCGCGAGGATGATGATGGCCGCACCGACGAGGGCGATCGACGACCCCGCCCAGTCCCAGACGGTCGGCTTGAAGCCGTCGACGATGATGCCCCAGGCGAGCGATCCCGCGATGAACACGCCGCCGTAGGCGGCGAGCACGCGGCCGAAGTTGGCGTCGGGCTGGAGCGCGGCCACGAATCCGTAGGCGCCGAGGGCCATCACTCCGAGCACGGCGAAGATCCACCCGCGATCCTCCTTGAGCGCCTGCCAGATCAGCCACGCTCCACCAATCTCGGCGACGGCGGCCAGCACGAAGAGCACGATGATGCGGAACACGGTCATGCGGCCAGTCTGGCAGTACCGGGTAGCGTGAACGGATGACTCGAACGATCGCGCGCTGGACACTCGCCGCCGCCCTGGGCGCCATCGGGATTCTGCACTTCGTGCAGACGAGGGGGTTCCGTGTCGTCGTGCCGGACTGGGCGACCCGCATATCCCGCCTCGACAAGGAAGCGATCGTCGTCGCGTCGGGCGTGGTCGAGGTCGGGCTCGCGGTGGGCCTGGTCGCACTTCCCCGGGAACGCCGCAGGATCGGATGGGCGACAGCGATGTTCTTCGCCGCCGTGCTCCCCGGCAACGTGCATCAGTGGCGCACGGGCCGTTCGACGCCGGGGCTCGACACCGACCGCCGCCGATTCGGACGGCTGTTCCTGCAGCCGCTCCTGATGGCGTGGGCGGTGTGGGCGACCAGTGCCGAGGGGCGAAGTCAAGGCCGCCGCTGACATTTCCCCGATGACGTGACGGGCGCCAGAATGGGGCGATGTCCTCGCCTTCGCTCGTGTGGTTCCGAGATGATCTGCGCCTCGCCGACAACCCCGCGCTGCGCGCCGCGATCGATCGCGGAGAGCCGATCCTCGCCGTGTACGTGCTCGACGAGGAGTCCCCCGGCATCCGCCCGCTCGGAGGCGCGGCCCGCTGGTGGCTGCATCACTCCCTCGCCTCGCTGGATGAACGGCTGAGAGAACGCGGGGGTGCGCTGGTGCTACGCCGCGGCCCTGCCGGCCGTGTCATCTCCGAAGTCGTGGCGGATGCCGGTGCGGGCGCCGTGTTCTGGAATCGCCGGTACGGCCGCCCCGAGCGCGATATCGATGCCGAGCTGAAGACCACGCTGCGGGCGGACGGCATCGAGGTGGCCTCGTTCGCGGGATCCCTTCTCCATGAGCCGTGGACGGTGACAACGGGCGCCGGCACGCACTTCTCGGTCTTCACCCCGTTCTGGCGCGCCTGCCTCGCGCTGCCCGCGCCGCGTCTCCCGCTCCCCGAACCGCGGGAGATCGACGGCATCCGCTCGGCCCCCGCGTCGGACGATCTCGACGACTGGGGTCTGCTCCCCACCCGTCCGGACTGGGCGGAGGGGCTACGCGAGACGTGGGAGCCCGGGGAGCCCAGCGCGCGACACCGGCTGCGCACCTTCCTCGACGAGGACCTCGGCGCGTACGACCGAGCGCGCGACGAACCGTCCGCGGGTGCCACGTCTCTTCTCTCCCCGCGTCTGCGCTGGGGCGAGATCAGTCCGTTCACGGTGTGGCACGAAGCAGTCGAGACAGAAGGCGCGGGCGGCTTCCTCTCCGAACTCGGATGGCGCGAGTTCGCGTGGCACACGCTCTACCACTTCCCCGATCTCGCGTCGAAGAACCTCCGGCCCGAGTTCGACGCATTCCCCTGGCCGCGGTTGAAGCCGTCGCACCTCGGCGCATGGCGGCGTGGGGAGACCGGAGTGCCGCTGGTCGACGCGGGGATGCGGGAGCTCTGGCGCACGGGCTACATGCACAATCGCGTGCGGATGGTCACGGCATCCTTCCTCGTGAAGAACCTCCTGATCGACTGGCACCACGGCGAGGAGTGGTTCTGGGATACGCTCGTCGACGCCGACGGGGCGAACAATCCGTTCAACTGGCAATGGGTGGCGGGCTCCGGGGCGGATGCGGCACCTTACTTCCGTATCTTCAATCCCGAGCTCCAAGCCAAGAAGTTCGACCCGAACAGGCTTTACATCTCCCAGTGGGCGTCGGACGCCCCCAGCGAACCGATCGTCGATCTCGGGGAGACACGGAAGGCGGCGCTCGCCGCGTACGACGTCGTCAAGCGCGCGCCCCGCGATCGGTGAGCCGTCCGACGGCCGGTGCCACGGCCCCGCGGGCGCTCACTCACCGTACGATCGAGGAAGCCCCCGCTTCCCTGCCATGAAGGATCCCCGTATGTCCGTCGACCGCTTCGACACCCTCACCGAGAACGATCTGCGAGAGGCGGGGAGCGTCAAGTGGACCACCTTCCCCGACACGATCGGCGCGTTCGTCGCCGAAATGGATTTCGGCGTCGCGCCGGCAGTGAAGGACGCCGTGGGCGATGCCCTCGAGCAGGGCCTCACCGGCTACCTGCCGCAGCACCTCGCCGATCAGCTCGCCGCTGCAACGGCCACCTGGTACGGCGCGCGCTACGGCTGGGAGATCTCTCCCGCTCAGGTGAAGCAGGTGCCCGATGTGATCACCGCTTTCGAGTACGCGATCGAGCAGTACACCGCGCCGGGAGCCGCCGTGATCGTGCCGACACCGGCGTACATGCCGTTCCTCATGGTTCCCCCGATGCACGGGCGACGGGTCATCGAGGTTCCGAGCATCGTCGAGAACGGCCGCTGGGTCATCGACCAGCAGGCCGTGGCCGCGGCCTTCGCCGAGGGAGGTGAGCTGTTCGTGCTGTGCAATCCGCACAACCCCCTCGGGACGGTCGCGACGCGAGAGGAACTCGAACGGGTCGCGAAGACCGTGCACGACGCGGGTGGGCGCGTGTTCTCCGACGAGATCCACGCGCCGATCGTCTACGCCCCCGGCCGGCACATCCCCTATGCATCGATCTCCGACGTCGCCGCAGGTCACACCCTCACCGCCACCTCCGCTTCCAAAGCGTGGAACCTGGCGGGACTGAAGTGCGCGCAGGTGATCGTCTCGAACGCCTCGGACGCCGCGCTCTGGGAGAAGGAAGGTGCCTGGTCGGGGCACGGTACGTCGACGATCGGAGCCGTCGCCAACGTCGCCGCCTACACCGGTGGGGGTGCGTGGCTCGACGAGACGGTCACGTATCTGGACGGCAACCGGCGAGCACTGGCGGCACTCGTCTCCGAGCACCTCCCCCAGGTGAAGATGACCGTTCCCGAGGGAACCTACATCGCGCTCCTCGATTTCCGCGAGACCGGCGTGACGGGCGATCTCGGAGAGTGGTTCCGCGAGCATGCCGGCGTCGCGATGACCGACGGGGCCGCCTGCGGGGTCTCCGCGGTCGGGTTCACCCGGTTCGTCTTCGCCCTGCCCAGACCGCTCCTGGAGGATGCGGTTCGTCGGATCGCCGCCGCGCTGGCCGCCCGCTGACCGGCGAAATCCTCCGCGCCCCTTCCACCGGGCGCTTCGGCATGGTTTGCTGTGGGCGGAGGGGTACCGCTGGGGAAAGGGTACCGATATGGGCGAGGCCGATTCGCACGCCGATGCGCAATTCGCGGCCGTCTGGACGGCTGTCACGAGCCCGGTCGGAGGGCTCATCGCGGGAATCGTCGTCGCACCCGCCATCCAGGACTATTGCCGAACGGGGTGGCTCGCGGGAGCATGGGAGACCGATGCTCCCGTGGGATGTGCGCTCTTTCCGACGTGGATGTACGGAAGCAGCGCCTTTCCGACCGCACTCGGTTTCGTGACGGCAGCGGTGACCGGGGTGGTCGTCTGGCTTTTCGCCTATTTCGGTCACGAGAGCCGCTGAGTGCCCGCCGCCTGTCGAAGAAGGTGACACGGCACGGGAACGCAAAAACCCCCGGCTGGACCGGGGGTTTCGTCTGTGCGCGATACTGGGATCGAACCAGTGACCTCTTCCGTGTCAGGGAAGCGCGCTACCGCTGCGCCAATCGCGCCTATGAAGGCTATTCAGTTCTCAGTGAGGTGGCGACGGGATTCGAACCCGTGTAAACGGCTTTGCAGGCCGGTGCCTAGCCGCTCGGCCACGCCACCGTGTGGATTGACCCCACGTGCGGAAGGTCTTCCGAAGAAGACCCTCTACACTCGAGCGGATGACGAGACTCGAACTCGCGACCCCAACCTTGGCAAGGTTGTGCGCTACCAACTGCGCTACATCCGCATTTCGTTCCCGGTTGTCCCGGGCACTTATGAAACATTAGCCGATGATCCGCGACTGTCCAAACCGGAAGCGAATCTCGCGCGTGTCTCGCCGGATGGTCATCACAGCCCGTACGCGTCCGGTAGTATCGTTTCTCGACCCCCTGGGTCATGGGCGATTGGCGCAGTTGGTAGCGCGCTTCCTTCACACGGAAGAGGTCATCGGTTCGAGTCCGGTATCGCCCACGGATCACAGCCCCGCACGTCGCCTCGACGGAGCGGGGCTTCTTCGTCCCCTCCGTCTGAGCCGAGGGATCAGCCCATGAAGGGGCGCAGGTCGGGGTAGCCGGTCGTCGCCCACGCGCCGTCAACGACGATGTTCTCTCCATTGACGTACGACGCGTCGGCCGACGCGAGGAACAGTGCGACGCCGGCGATCTCATCGGGATCGGCGGCGCGCTTCGCCGGGATGCGATCCAGGTAGGTCTCCATGACTCCCGGGACGGCCAGCAGTCCGCCGGTGAGCGGCGTGGCGACGAGGCCGGGCGAGATCGCGTTCACGCGGATACCCCGCTCGGCGAGCTCGAGTGCGGCGTTCTTCGTGAGCATCACGACACCGGCCTTCGCCGTCGAGTAGCCGGCACCCGAGTGCATCGGCACCTGGGAGTTGAGCGAGGCGATGTTCACGATGGAACCCGTGCTGCCCTGGGCGAGGAACTGTTTCGCTCCGAGCTTGGTGCCGAGGAACGCTCCGTAGAGGTTCAACTTGATGTTGAAGTCCCAGGTCGCGAGGTCCATGTCGATGACGCGGCCAGGCTTCGAGCCGCCCGCGACGTTGTACACCGCATCGATCCGGCCGAATCGTTCGACGGCGGCGGCGAAGAGCGCCTCCATCGACTGCTCGTCGGTGACATCGGTGCGCAAGCCGGCCACGTTCTCGCCGAACGTCTCGGTGGCGGCGGCCACGGCATCCGCATTGATGTCGGCGACGAACACCTTCGCACCTCGATCGACGAGGCGGCGCGTGATCGCCGCTCCGATACCCGACACTCCGCCGGTGACGACCGCGACGCTGTTCTCGAACCCTGACATGACTTCCTCTCTCCGGCACCGTCGTGGTGCCGTCTTCGCCCGTCACGATACGCCCTATCTGACACATGTCGGATAAACTGTGGAACATGGATGCACGGACGCGACGTTCTCGGGAACACCTCCGCGGTGCCATCCTCGATCTGGCCGGACGGATGCCGATCGCCGACGTGACCGCTTCCGCCGTCTGCGCCGCGGCGGGTGTGACCCGCGACACCTTCTACCGGCACGCCGAGAGCCCCGTCGATCTTCTCGCCGACGCCCTCTCGACCGAGATCGCCGAAGCGATGGAGATCCTCCCGCGCACCGACACGATCGGTGACGGCGAGCGGGCACTGCTCGAGCACGTCGTCCGTCGCGCGGACGTCTATCGCGGCGCGATGCACCCCCTGCTCGCCGCTCCCCTGCGCAGCAACCTCGAGCGGTCCATCCGGTCGGGCCTCGAGCTCTGGGTGCGCCTGCATCCCGACATCGTGCCGCCGGTCTTCCGGGAGGACCCCGCAGCGATGCGGATCGCGTTCGCCTACGCCGCCGCCGGCACCGTGGGCTCCATCGAGGAGTGGCTGCGCAGCGGCGACCACGACATAGACCGCGCCGTGAGGCTCATCCTCGCGGCGTCCCCGGAGTGGTGGCTGCGCTGACGGCCGCCGGAAAAGGAGAGAAGGATGAAGGCCGCAGTGTTCCACTCGCAGGAGGACCTCCGCATCGAGGAGGTCGCAGATCCCTCCCCCGGGCCGGGCCAGGTCAAGCTGCGCAATGCCTTCGCGGGCATCTGCGGCTCCGACCTACACGTCTACTACACGCCGGAAGCAGCGGGCCTCGACTTCGAACACCCGCATCCGCTGACGGGATCGACGCTTCCCCAGATCCTCGGACACGAGTTCTCGGGCACGGTCGTCGAGCTCGGCGCAGGGGTCGACGGCATCTCGGTCGGCGACCGGGTGGCCGTCTGGCCCATCTACTACTGCGGTGACTGCGCTGCATGCCGCCGCGGCATGTACAACGCGTGCCAGAAGATCGGATTCCACGGCCTGAGCTCAAACGGCGGCGGCATGGCCGAGTTCACGACCGTCGACGCGTCGAAGCTGCACGTGCTCCCCGAGAACGTCGACCTGCGCCTCGGCGCCCTGGTCGAGCCGATGTCGGTCGCCTGGCACGCTGTCTCGCGCAGCGGCGTCGAGCCGGGCGGAACCGCCCTCATCGCCGGCGCCGGCCCCATCGGCATCGGCGTGTGGTTCGCCCTCAAAGCCCGGGGCATCGACAAGGTGCTCGTGTCCGAGCCGAGCGCCGATCGACGTGCGATCATCGCGGCCCTCGGCGCTACGGTCGTCGACCCGGTGGCGGAGGACCTCGGCGCAGCCGTCGCCGCTCTGACCGACGGCGACGGCGTCGATGTGGCATTCGATGCCGCCGGCGCCGGCCCCGCCGTCACCTCCTCGCTCGCCAGCCTCGTGCCGGGTGGCCGTGTCGTCGTCGTCGCGATCCACGAGCGCACGATGGACTTCCTGCCGACCCAGCTGGTGATGGCCGAGACCGAGATCGCCGGCGCGCTGGCGTATCTCCCCGAGGACTTCGACGCGGTCATCGCCGCGATGGCCGCGGGCGTGTACGACACGACAGGATGGGTGCAGGACGTTCCGCTGGACGGCGTCGTGGACGCGATCCACGCACTCCGTGGCGGTGCTGGAGCGAAGATCCTCGTTCAGTCGACCTGACACGCGCCTCGGGGCGATGGCCGGGGTCCGACGCGATCGGCCGCGGCCATCGCCCTGTGCTCTTCCGCCGGTGGGGTCCGACTGACTAACGTCGGGATCACCCCCAGCGATGCCCTCCGGCGAAGGAACCCTCATGCACTCTTCTGACGCGATCGTGATCGGTGCGGGAATCGCCGGCCTCTCCGCCGCCCGACTTCTGCGGGCGGAGGGCCTGAGCGTCATCGTTCTCGAAGCGCGGGATCGCATCGGGGGACGCGTGACGACCGATCGTTCGGCCGGGCGCGTCACGGATCTCGGCGCCTCCTGGATCCACGGTATCGACGGCAGTCCGGTCGCGGCCGCGGCGACCGCATTCGGCCTTCGCACGCGGGAGTTCACGGTGGGGGGCTACCAACCGGACAGCCGTCCGATCGCTCACTACGGCCCCGAGGGCATCCGCCTGTCCGACGCGGATGCCACCGCCTACGTCGCAGACATCCATGCAGTGGATGCGGTGCTCCGCGACACCATCGCCGAGTCGGCAGTCGATGCGTCGTATCGCGACGTGACCGAGGCGGCCCTCGCGATACAGGGATGGGACGCCGATCGTACGCAGCGGGTGCGCGAGTATCTCGAGCACCGTGCCGAGGAGCAGTACGGCGCCTGGATCGAGGACCTCGCCGCTCACGGCCTCGACGACGACACGATCGACGGCGACGAGGTCGTCTTCCCCGATGGGTACGACAGCCTCGCGACGCACCTGGCCGACGGACTCGACATACGTCTCGACCACGCCGTCTCCCGTGTCGAATGGTCGGACGAGGGCGTGGTCGCCATCAGCCCGCACGGCGTCTTCCGCGCGGCGGCGGCGGCACTCACGGTGCCGGTCGGAGTGCTGCAGTCCCCCGCGCTGGTGATCGACCCCGCGCTGCCCGAGCCGAACGCCGGGGCTCTCTCACGCCTGCGCATGAACGCCTTTGAGAAGATCTTCCTCCGCTTCCCCACACGGTTCTGGGACGACGACGTCTATGCGATCCGCCAACAGGGGCCCGAGGGGCGGTGGTGGCACTCATGGTACGACCTCACCGTTCTCGACGGCGAGCCGACGCTGCTCACCTTCGCCGCGGGCCCAGCCGCCCAGGAGACGCGGGACTGGTCGGATGAGCGGGTCGTGGAGTCGGTCCTCGCGCAGTTGCGCCGGCTGTACGGCGCCGACGTGCCGACACCCGTGGCCGTGAACCGCACGCACTGGCAGGACGATCCGTTGTCCCGCGGCGCCTACGCATACATGACGCCCGGTTCGACGACCGCCGACCACGACGACCTGGCCACTCCGATCGGCGGAGTTCTCCACATCGCCGGCGAGGCGACCTGGACCGACGACCCGGCGACGGTGCCCGCCGCGCTGCTGTCGGGCCACCGCGCGGCCGAACGGATCCTCGCCCGCACCGTGGCGATCGAGCGGCTCTGGTCTCGCGGACGCTGAGCGCTACCATCTCGCTGCGGATGCTGACCAGCCCCTCGATCAATCGGGACGAAGTCGCGCACGCTGATGCGCACGAGCGCCGCGCCCGCGGCGCGCGAGCGATAAGGAGATGCACATGAGTGATGCACGAGACGAGCAGATCCCCTCGGCACCCGACGGCGTCAGCGGCGAGGATGCGCTGCAGGGCGACGGCAGCGGCGACCCGAACAAGGATCGCGAGTTCCTCCAGGACCTGCCGCCCGCCGAGGACAAGCGCCTCGATGACGCCGAGGTCGAGGCCACCGGCCTCACCGACGACGGCGGCCCGTTCGCCGAGGAATGATCCGCTGCCGAACGACGGAGGCGCCCCTCCTGCTCAGAACAGGAGGGGCGCCGGTCCGTGTGCACGTCAGGCTCGGGCGGCCCGCGGCGTGGTCTCGGGCTGCGGCTTCGAGAACAGCACGACGATGATCACCGTCACGCCGACGACGACGTGCGGCAGCCAGACGTTGAGGGCCTCTCCGGAGAAACCGAAGATCCACGGCGACAGGGCGAGGAACAGGCTCGCGACGATGTCGAAGACGAGGTGCACGGGCATGGGGATGAACCCGAAGGGACCCCATTCGTACTTCGTGAACAGGCTGTAGACGATGAGGCCGACGCCGAGCACGATCGGGATGATGACGGCTGCTCCACCGACTGCGGCGAATCCGAACAGCCACGGTGCCGCGATCAGCGCGATGCCGACGAGGTAGTCGAGGACTCCGTGGACTTTCGTGGGGATGAAACGCATGATGCCTCCTTGTGCGGGAACCGCGGGAGCGGCTCATGCAAGGAGTTCGGCGCCCCGATGGAAACGGATTGGATCGCTCGCTAACGAGTCACACGCCAGCCGTAGCGCTTCTGCAGCGCGGCCGCGACACGATCGAAGCGAGGCTGAGAGAGCACAGCCGTCTCGCGGCGCATGCCGGCATCGTGCACACTGTAGAGCTGCTCGACGTCGACCCAGGACTCCCGCCCCTGGGAGTCCCACTCCCCCGACCCGATCGACAGGTAGTCGTGATCGCCGTCGTGCGAACGGCTGGTCATCCTCACCGCGAACACCCGATCCGCCGACTCCCGGCCGATCACGAGCACCGGGCGGTCCTTGCCCCGGCCGTCGCCCTCCTCGTACGGCACCCAGGTCCAGATGATCTCCCCGGCATCGGGAGCACCGTCACGATCAGGGGCGTACGAGATGAGGATGTCGTGGAGGCGCGCGGGATCGAGGCGCACGGTCTGGCTCCCGCGGGAACGCCCGGCATCCGCACTCGACGTCTTCCGCGCAGCTGAACGCCCCGGCTCCTTGCGGGGCCGGGGCGTTCGGGGCGTCAATGCGTCGAGCAGCGCCTGCGCGATCGTGACGAGGATGCTCCTGGATGAACTCACACGTTCACACTACGTCGCTCGCGCTGTTCGATCAGGCGTCGGTGAGCGCGTAGCCCTCCTCGCCGTGGACGACGGAGTCGACACCGGCGATCTCGTCTTCACTGGTGACGCGGAAGCCGATCGTCTTCTCGATCGCGAAGCCGATGATGAAGGCGACGACGAAGGAGTAGATCAGCACGCCGCCGGCGGCGATCGCCTGGACGGCCAGCAGGCGCCAGTCACCACCGGTGAACATGCCCTGTCCGGTGGCGAAGAAGCCGAGGTAGAGGGTACCGATGAGGCCACCGACGAGGTGGATGCCGACGACGTCGAGCGAGTCGTCGAAACCGAGGCGGAACTTCAGCTCGACGGCCAGGGCGCAGACGACACCGGCGACGAGTCCGAGGACCAGAGCCCAGCCCGGAGTCAGATTGGCGCAGGCGGGGGTGATGGCGACGAGACCGGCGACGGCACCCGAGGCGGCGCCGACCGAGGTGGGCTTGCCGTCCTTGATCTTCTCGATGACGATCCACCCGAGGATGGCCGCAGCCGTGGCGCCGAGGGTGTTGATGCCGATGAGCCCGACACCGCCCATGTCCTCCGACAGCCATTCCGCACCGGCGTTGAAACCGAACCAGCCGAACCACAGCAGTGCGGCGCCGAGCAGCGTCAGCGGCACGTTGTGCGGCTTGAGGATGCCCTTCTGGAAGCCGATGCGCTTGCCGAGGACGAGGGCGAGAGCGAGAGCCGCAGCACCCGCGTTGATGTGCACCGCGGTCCCACCGGCGTAGTCGATGACGGCGATGCCGCTGTCCTCACCGAAGAGCGTGGTGCCGAGGTTCATGATCCAACCGCCGCCCCAGACCCACGCGGCGATCGGGAAGTACCCGACCGTGGCGAAGATGCCGGCGAAGATCAGCCAGGAGCCGAACTTGGCGCGGTCGGCGATCGCGCCGGAGATCAGAGCGACCGTGATGATCGCGAAGGTCGCGCCGTAGGCGACACCGAGGAGGGCGACGTTCGCGTCGGGGCCCTCGGACAGAGCCGAGAGACCGAAGTCGGCGAACGGGTTGCCCGCGAACTGCGTGGGGCTGTCGACGGCACTCATCGAGTAGCCGAACAGGATCCAGAGCACGGCCACCAGTCCGATGGAGCCGAAGCTCATCATCATCATGCTGACCACGCTCTTCGCCTTGACCAGGCCGCCGTAGAAGAAGGCGACACCGGGAGTCATGAGAAGAACGAGGGCGGTCGCGGTGATCGCCCAGGAGATGTTGCCGGGAGCATCCATGGAATACCTCACATCCGAGTAACTGAGAGCACCAGTGTGGCGATGCCCGGTTTCGGGAAGACGCGAGGAGTGTTTCGCTCCGGTTACACCCGGCGTCGGTGTGTAACCATCGCGTTACGCGCGGCTGGAATGCGTCAGTGCATTCAGCCGGGAGATGGCGCGCAGGTACTTCTTGCGGTACCCACCGCCGAGCATCTCGTCGGCGAACACCTGGTCCAGCGATACTCCGGTCGCGACGATCGGGATCTGCGCGTCGTAGACGCGATCGACGAAGGCGACGAATCGGAGCGCCTCGGACTGATCGGTGAGCACGCGCACATCGCGCAGCCCGACGAGTCGGAGTCCGTCGATCAGGCGGATGTACCGAGAGGGGTGCACGCGCGCCAGATGCGCGACGACCTCGTCGAACGAGTCGTCGGACACCAGCCCGGATTCGGATGCCGCGTCGATCGCCGAGGAGTATTCGTCCTCGGAGAGCACGATCGAGTGCCCGTCGATCGCCCGCTGCCGGAAGTCGACTCCGTCGATCCGCATCGTCTGGAAGCTGTCCGACATCTGATGGATCTCGCGGAGGAAGTCCTGCGCGGCGAACCGACCCTCGCCCAGAGCGTTGGGAGGGGTGTTCGAGGTGGCCGCCAGCTTCGTGCCGGAGGTGACGAGCTCGCCCAGCAGACGCGTCATGACCATCGTGTCGCCCGGGTCGTCGAGCTCGAACTCGTCGATGCAGAGGAGGTCGGCGCCGCGCAGCAGGTCGACCGTGTTCTTGTACCCGAGGGCCCCGACCAGGGCGGTGTACTCGATGAAGGATCCGAAGTACTTCCGTCGGGCGGGCATCGCGTGATAGATCGACGCGAGCAGGTGCGTCTTCCCGACACCGAAACCGCCGTCGAGATAGACGCCGGGCTTGACCGCCGGCTCCTTCTTGGGTCGGCTGAAGAACGACGCCTTCTTGACCGGCGCTCCGCGTCCGGCGAACCGCAGGAGCGTCTCCTTCGCCTCCTCTTGGGAGGGATACGCCTCATCCGCACGGTAGCTGTCGAACGTCGCACCGTCGAACTGCGGCGGCGGCACCAGGCTCGCGAGCATCTCGGGACCGGTGACGGTCGGCTGGCGGTCGCTGAGGCGCACGACGCCCGTGGTGCTCTGCGTGTCGGTCATTCGTTTCCTGTGTCGAAGTCTTACGAATCCGGCGCCTGCGGCACCGCGGGGAACTATCGTCGAAGCGACGGAACAACACTACGCCGTCGCCGCCCGCCCCTTTCACTCGCACACCCCCGAGGAGCAACCCGTGACCGTCGAGTTCGACACGTCGTCCGCAAAGTTCGCCGAGTACTCCGAGCCCGGCAGGCTCGTCACCACGGAGTGGCTCGCCGCGCACCTGGGAGAGCCGGGGCTGGTCGTGGTCGAGTCCGATGAGGACGTGCTCCTGTATGAGACCGGGCACATCCCCGGCGCGGTGAAGGTCGACTGGCACACCGAACTCAACGACCCGGTCGTGCGCGACTACGTCGACGGCGAGGGCTTCGCTGAGCTGCTGAGCCGCAAGGGCATCGCCCGCGACGACACGGTCGTCATCTACGGCGACAAGAACAACTGGTGGGCGGCGTATGCGCTGTGGGTGTTCTCGCTCTTCGGCCACGAGGACGTGCGCCTGCTCGACGGCGGTCGCGACCGCTGGATCTCCGAGGGCCGGGAGATCACGCGCGAGGCGACCGATCGCCCTGCGGTCGAGTACCCGATCGTCGAGCGCGACGACACGCTCCTTCGCGCCTACAAGGAGGACGTGCTCTCCCACATCGGCAAGCCGCTGATCGACGTGCGCTCCCCCGAGGAGTACAGCGGGGAACGCACGACCGCCCCCGCTTACCCCGAGGAGGGCACTCTGCGCGCCGGCCACATCCCCACCGCGCAGAGCGTGCCGTGGGCGAAGGCGGTCGCGGAGGACGGCGGGTTCAAGTCGCGCGCCGAACTCGATGCCATCTACCGCGACGGCGCCGGTCTCGCCGACGGGGACGAGGTCGTGGCCTACTGCCGCATCGGCGAGCGGTCCAGCCACACGTGGTTCGTCCTCAAGCACCTCCTCGGCTTCGAGAACGTGCGCAACTACGACGGGTCGTGGACCGAGTGGGGCAGCGCGGTGCGCGTTCCGATCGTCACCGGCTCGGAGCCTGGAGCGCTCTGAGCGTGTGACAATGACAGGGATGAGCGAAACGCACGTTCCTGAAACCCTCGCCGAGATCCGAGACGCCTTCCTCGAGACGCCCGAGGGCGACCGGCTGTTGCTCCTTCTGGAGTTCGCCGACGAGCTCCCGGCTGTGTCCGAGGAGGTCGCGAACCATCCCGAGATGTGCGAACGCGTCGCCGAGTGCCAATCCCCCGTGTACATCTACGTCGAGATCGTCGACGGACGCGTCGTCATGCACGCCACCGCACCGCCGGAGGCGCCGACGACTCGGGGGTTCGCGAGCATCCTGGTACAGGGCATCACGGGACTCACGCCCGACGAGGTGCTGGCGATCCCCGAGGACTACCCGCAGGCGATCGGTCTGACCAAGGCCGTCTCCCCCCTGCGCATCGGCGGCATGACGGGCATGCTGATGCGGGCGAAGAAGCAGGTCAGGCAGAAGCGCTGAAGCCCTGCGCCGCGAGCCAGTCGCGGATCGCTGCGGTCCAGCCGGTCTCGTCGTAGTTCCAGATCTTCGTGTGGCGAGCCCCCGAGAAGAACGGCATCGTGACGAGGTCCGGACGCGCCTCCCGCAGGGCATGCGAGGCGTCGGCGGGCACGAAGCCGTCGTCGTCGCTGTGCAGGATGAGAGTGGGGGCGGCGAGCTCCTCGGCGCGCGCGACCATGTCGAGGCGATCGAACGCGATCGCTTCCTCCGCCCCGCTCAGCCGCGCGGTCACCGGAAGGGAGAGGGCCCCCATCGCGAGTGCCGGAAGCGGTGCGCGGAGCCCCGCCTCTCGTGCCTGATAACGCAGCACGGTGCGCCAGTCGACCACCGGGGACTCGAGGATGAGGCCGGCGATGCGGTCGCGGTGACCGGAGTTCACAGCGGTCTGCAGCGAGACGGCACCCCCCATCGACCAGCCCATCAGGATGACCCGCTCAGCTCCATGCCGGAGGGCGTAGGCGATCGCCGCGTCCACATCACGCCATTCCGCGGCTCCCAGTGCGTACGAACCGCCGCGGCTTCGCGGCGCCTCGCCGTCGTTGCGGTACGAGACCACGAGGTTCGGCAGCCCCGCGGCATGGAGGACGGGCACCGCACGCAGGCACTCGGCCCTCGTCGTTCCTCGTCCGTGCACCTGGATGACCCAGGTCGTCGACTCCGCAGGGAAGAACCACGCGGGGCAGGGTCCGGCGGGCGACCCGATGAGGACGTTGCTCCAGGGCAGGTGCAGCTCCGACGGGGCGGAGTAGTACCAGCCGCTGAAGCCCGCGTCACGGTCGACGCGCGCACCCGGCTCGATCTGCGTGAGGAGCTTGCGCCGCACGGTCGTGCTGTCGGCGCTGAGCACGGCACCCAGCTTGACGTATCCGTACGTTCCGCTCGTGTAGAGCCCGTAGCGGCCGGGAAGCTCGGTGTCGAGCGTGCGACCGAGCTCGATGGTCTGCGCTCCCGTGTCGACCGAGAGGATCTTCGTGTTGGGTCCGCTCCGCGTCGGCATCACGACCCGGCGGGCGATGCTCAGCACGAGCAGCGCGGATGCCGCTCCGAGCGCGAGCAGGACAGGGAGAAGGAGTGCAACGGCGTGCCTGAGACTCTTCATCGCTTCCTGACTCTAGCCTGTTGCCGTGACCGCACCCCCCGATGCCGGGACCCTCTTCGAGAACGCCGCCGCAGAACTGCGCGAGACGGCGTTCCGCGATGACATCACCGTGCGCGAGATTCCGACCCCGACGGGCCTCGCGCCGTTCGCTCTGGCGCTCGCCGCCGATGTCCGCCCCGACGACGACGGCGACTCCGTGTACGGCACGGGTCGTTTCGTGCTGCTGCACGATCCGGAGGAGCCTGCGGGCTGGGGCGGATCGTGGCGGATCGTCATCTTCGCGCAGGCGCCGCTCGAGACCGAGATCGGCACCGATCCGCTGCTCGCCGACGTCACCTGGTCGTGGCTCGTCGACGCCCTCGATTCCCGGGAGGCCCGCTACAGCGCGGCGTCGGGCACCTCGACCAAGACGCTGTCGAGGGGATTCGGAGGCCTCGCCCTCGAAGGCGACGGCGCACAGATAGAATTGCGGGCGTCCTGGACTCCGCAGGGCCCGTTCCGACCGCACGTCGAGGCATGGGCCGAACTGGTCGGAATGCTGGCGGGTCTTCCGCCCGGTTCCGAGGGCATCGCCGTTCTCGGCGCGCGAAAGGCTGTACGTGACTGAATATTCCGTGATCTCGGATGCCGAGGAGTTCCGCGCCGCCTGCGCCGTGCTCGCGAACGGCACCGGTCCGGTCGCCGTCGATGTGGAGCGCGCCTCCGGTTTCCGCTACTCCCAGCGCGCCTACCTCGTGCAGGTGTTCCGCCGGGACGCCGGTGTGTTCCTCTTCGACCCGCCCGCCATCGGCGATCTCACCCCTCTGAACGCGGCGATCGGCGATCTCGAGTGGGTCTTCCATGCTGCGAGTCAGGATCTCCCCTCGCTGCGTGAACTCGATCTCGAGCCGCACACGATCTTCGACACCGAGCTGGCATCGCGTCTGCTCGGACACGAGCGCGTCGGTCTCGCCGCGGTTGTCGAGCACACGCTCGGCATCATGCTGAAGAAAGAGCACTCGGCCGCGGACTGGTCGACGCGCCCCCTGCCGGATTCCTGGCTCGAGTACGCAGCCCTCGACGTGCTGCACCTCGTGGACGTCCGCGATGCCCTCGCTCTCGAGCTCGACGAGCAGAAGAAGACGGCATTCGCGGCCGAGGAGTTCGCAGCGACCCTGAGTCGCGCCCCCAAGCCGCCCCGAGAAGATCCCTGGCGGCGTCTGAGTGGGCTGCATCAGGTGCGCGGTGCCCGCAACCTCGCCGTGGCACGCTCTCTCTGGCAGGCGCGCGAGGCATATGCGCAGGACCAGGATGTCTCACCCGGACGGCTCATCCCCGACCGTTCTCTGGTGGCAGCGGTCATGGCGAATCCGCAGAGCAAGCAGGCTCTCGCTGGGATCAAGGAATTCCAGGGGCGCGCGAGCCGCACACAGCTCGACCGCTGGTGGCAGGCCATCGTCGACGGCCGGGCGAGCGAGGAGCTGCCGCGCGAACGGGTTCCGAGCGACGCCCTGCCTCCTCCGCGGGCGTGGGCCGACCGCAATCCCGACGCGGATGCGCGACTCAAAGCCGCACGCCCCGTGGTCGAGGCCATCGCCGAAGAGCTGCACATGCCGACGGAGAACCTGTTGACGCCCGAGTATCTCCGTCGCGTCGCGTGGGCGCCGACGGGAGTCACCCCGGAAGCCGTCGGCGACGCACTGACCGCGCTGGGCGCGCGCTCCTGGCAGGTTGAACAAACCGCACAGAAGATTGCCGCAGCATTTGTAGAAGCAGCGCAACAGCCTGACGAGGCTCCCGCCACCGCTTCGTAGGTTCGATCCAACCGATTCCTCCCCGTTTCGGGGCCTCCCTAGACTGAGGCCACCGCACAAACTTGGAGGCAGAGTGGCCGAGATCTCGGACGTCTTCTTCGTCGATGGAGTGCGCACCCCCTTCGGGCGCGCCGGCGAAAAGGGCATGTACTGGAACACCCGCGCAGACGACCTCGCCGTGAAGGCGACCATCGGTCTCATGGAGCGGAATCAGGCCGTCCCGGCCGACCGCATCGATGATGTCGCGATCGCTGCAACCTCGCAGACCGGGGATCAGGGCCTCACGCTCGGTCGCTCCGTCGCGATCCTCGCAGGACTCCCCCAGACCGTTCCCGGCCTCGCGGTCGAGCGGATGTGCGCGGGAGCGATGACCAGCGTGACCACCATGGGCGCCTCGATCGGCGTGGGCATGTACGACCTCGCCCTCGCCGGTGGCGTGGAGCACATGGGCCACCACCCGATCGGCGGCAACGCCGACCCGAACCCGCGTTTCGTCGCCGAGAAGATGGTCGACCCCGGAGCGCTCAACATGGGCGTCACCGCCGAGCGCATCTTCGATCGCTTCCCGCACCTCACCAAGGAGCGCTCCGACCGGTTCGGCATGCTCAGCCAGCACAAGGTGCAGGCCGCCTACGACGCGGGCAAGATCCAGCCCGACCTCGTCTCGGTCGCGATCAAGGACGCCGAGGGCGCCTGGGGGCTCGCCACCGAGGACGAGGGGCGCCGCCCCCAGACCACGATGGAGGATCTGGCCGCTCTGAAGACGCCGTTCCGGCCGCACGGTCGGGTCACCGCCGGCACGTCGTCGCCCCTCACCGACGGCGCGACGATGTCGCTGCTCGCTGGTGGCGGCGCGGTCAAGGAATTGGGACTCGCTCCGAAGATGCGCATGGTCTCGTTCGCGTTCGCGGGCGTCCAGCCCGAGATCATGGGCATCGGCCCGATCCCGTCGACCGAGAAGGCCCTGAAGAAGGCCGGTCTGTCGATCTCCGACATTGGGCTGTTCGAGCTCAACGAGGCGTTCGCCATCCAGGTCATCTCGCTGCTCGACCACTTCGGCATCGCAGACGACGACCCCCGGGTCAACCAGTGGGGCGGGGCCATCGCGCTCGGCCACCCTCTCGCGGCATCCGGTGTGCGTCTGATGATTCAGCTCGCGGCTCAGTTCGCCGAGCGCCCCGATGTCCGCTACGGCCTGACCGCGATGTGCGTCGGCCTCGGACAGGGCGGATCGGTCATCTGGGAGAACCCGCACTACGACGGCAAGAAGCGGAAGTGATGGCAGGCATGGCGAACACGGTTTCCGAACAGTACGCGAACGTCGACTTCGCGCCGATCCAGGCACTCACCGACGGCGAGGTGGTCACGCGATCGGCCGTCCGCGACATCCGTCTGGCGTCGGGCAAGGTCCTCGCGCTCATCACACTCGACAACGGGCGCGACCACACCCGCCCGAACACCCTCGGCCCCGCGACGCTCACGCAGCTCGGCGAGACCCTCGACGCTCTCGCCGCGCGAGCGGCCGCCGGAGAGATCCAGGCGGTCGGCATCACGGGCAAGCAGTACATCCTGGCCGCGGGCGCGGACCTCTCCGACATCGGCAAGGTCGGGTCGCGCGACAACGCACGGCTCATCGCGCAGCTCGGCCACAAGGTACTGGGCAAGTTCGGTGAGCTCGGCGTGCCCTCGTTCGCGTTCGTGAACGGTCTCGCGCTGGGAGGCGGACTCGAGATCGCGTTGAACTCGACCTACCGCACGGTCGACTCCTCTGCCGCTGCGATCGCGCTGCCCGAGGTCTTCCTCGGCATCATCCCCGGTTGGGGTGGCGCCTACCTGCTGCCGAACCTGATCGGTATCGAGAACGCGCTCGAGGTCGTCATCTCGAACCCGCTCAAGCAGAACCGGATGCTCAAGCCTCAGCAGGCGTTCGATCTCGGCATCTTCGACGCGATCTTCCCCGCGGCGAACTACCTCGAGAACTCGCTGGCCTGGGCCGACGCGGTGCTCGGCGGTAAGAAGGTAGAGCGCAGGAACGAGCCCGGCAAGCTCGAGCGGCTCACCAAGTGGCCGATCGCCATCAAGATGGCGCGCGGCATGCTCGAATCCAAGATCGGCACCGTGCCGAGGTCGCCCTATGCGGCGCTCGACCTGCTCGACAGGGCCAAGAGCGGCACCAAGGCCGAGGGGTTCGCCCGTGAGGACGAGGCACTCGCCGATCTCGTCACGGGCGACCAGTTCGCGGCATCCATGTATGCGTTCGACCTCGTGCAGAAGCGTGCGAAGCGCCCCGTGGGTGCTCCGGACAAGCAGCTCGCGAAGAAGGTCACCAAGGTCGGCATCATCGGCGCCGGTCTCATGGCCAGCCAGTTCGCCCTGCTGTTCGTGCGCAAACTCCAGGTGCCGGTGCTCATCACCGACCTGGATCAGGCGCGCGTCGACAAGGGCGTGGCGTACATCCACGAGGAGATCGGCAAGCTCGAGACCAAGGGCCGCCTCGACGCCGACTCCGCCAACAAGCTACGAGCGCTGGTCACCGGTACCACCGACAAGAGCCTCTACGCGGACTGCGACTTCGTGATCGAGGCCGTGTTCGAAGAGGTCGGCGTCAAGCAGCAGGTGTTCGGTGAGATCGAGAAGATCATCGCCGAGGATGCGATCCTGGCGACGAACACCTCGTCGCTGTCGGTCGCGGAGATCGGCCAGAAGCTGGAACACCCCGAACGTCTCGTCGGCTTCCACTTCTTCAACCCGGTCGCGGTCATGCCGCTGATCGAGATCGTGAAGACGCCGAGCACGTCGGATGCCGCGCTGTCGACGGCCTTCGTCGTCGCGCGCAACCTCGGCAAGAACGCGGTGCTCACCGCCGACGCTCCCGGATTCGTCGTGAACCGCCTGCTGGCGAAAGTCATGGGTGAAGCGGCTCGCGCCGTGTACGAGGGCACTCCGATCGTCGACGTCGAAAAGGCATTCGGTCCGCTCGGTCTGCCGATGGGGCCGTTCCAGTTGATCGACCTCGTCGGCTGGAAGGTCGCAGCGCACGTCCAGGACACCATGGCGACGGCGTTCCCCGAGCGTTTCTACGCGAACGAGAACTTCCACGCCCTGGCCGAGCTGGACGCGATCGTCGAGAAGGACAAGGGCGGCCGCGTCACCGGCTGGACGAAGCAGGCCGAGAAACTGCTGAAGCCCGCCGTGGGTGCAGCTCCCGCATCGGCCGCGACGATCCTGCGGCGTGTGCAGGACGGACTGGCCGACGAGATCAAGCGGATGCTGGACGAAGGTGTCGTCCCGGAGGTGGAGGACATCGATCTCTGTCTGATCCTCGGCGCGGGCTGGCCGTTCATCGACGGTGGCGCGTCGCCGTACCTCGACCGCGAGGGCGCGTCGGATCGCGCCTTCGGAGGGTCGTTCCACACGCCGCAGATCCGGGGCGTCGAGAACCGCTGATCACGCGCAGCGGAGGGGGTCGTGCACTGTGCACGGCCCCCTCCGTCGTCCGGTGGAGCATGACCACCGTCAACCGTTTCCGGCGGAAGGCGGCCCGACGAACGAGCGCGGAACACGGCGTGAACAGCCGCTCCGAACGGCTCGGACGAGCGCCCCTCGCGCGATGGAGGAGGCACAGTGGGTGCATGGACATGCTCCTCTCGATGCTGGGCGGGAAGGGACTCTCGGGTCTCCTCAAGACCGGAACCGCGATTCTCACGATCGTGCTGGTCGTGCCGGCGCTCCTGAAGATCTTCATCGTCACGGTGGATGAAGGCTGGGCGGCGATTCGCACCCGCAACGGAAAGCCCATCATCCGGAACCGCCCTCAGCGGCGTGCGAGCAGCCGCGGCGGGGCTGTCGGCGAGGTGGTCGTGCTGCACCCCGGATCGCACGGCGCGTTCCCGCTGTTCTTCTGGTACAAACTCGTCGACGTGCGTTGTCGCGCGACCGACCTCCCCGCGCGCGAGATGACGGGGGCGGAGGGGCATCAACATCGTGTCCATGCGTCGTTCGAGTGGCGACCGATCCCCTCCGGCCGTGATCTCCGCGTGTTCGAGCTCGACGTCATGAACGTGACGGAGCGGGCGTCGAACATCGTCGGCGCCGCTCTCCGCGATGTGATCCGCGGCTTCGACGGTGCGGAACTCCCCCACAACGACGAGATCAACACCCGAGTCATCGCCGCGAGTGCCGAAGACGTGCGGCGTTCCTGCGGAGTCGAACTCGTCCGCGTCATGGTCACCGGCGATGCGCTCACCGACGGCTATCTGCTGTCTACGGCGCTCCGTGACACCGATCGCGACGCGCAGGCGGTGGCCGCGCTGCACGCACTGAACTGACCTGCTCGAACCGGACCGAACCGAACCGACTCTATCGGCGTATACTTTTGAACATGTTCGAAATTAGCTCCCCCGCTCCGTCCAAGAGCGCTCGCACGCGCGCACGCATCAGCGCAGCAGCAATCTCGTCGTTCGTCGCGAACGGCTACGCGGACACGACCATGCGCACGATCGCCGCAGAGGCCGGAGTTTCGGTGGGCAACGCGTACTACTATTTCCCGTCCAAGAACCATCTCGTGCAGGAGCTCTACGAACGTGTCCAGATCGATCACGCCGCCTCTGCACGCACGCTGCTTGCGCAGACCGACGGACTCGTCGATCGACTGCGCATCGTCTTCGAGACGGGGCTGACGACGCTGACGCCGTACCACCGCATCGCCCCGGGGTTTCTCAGCGCGATGATCGCGCCCGACTCCCCGTTGAACCCCCTCTCCGCCGAGTCTTCACCCGCGCGTGACCTGACGATCGCCCTGTTCCGGGATGCCGTGGACGGCGCGACGCACCGTCTTCCGGCGGATATCACCGCCCTCCTCCCGCGCGCACTCTTCGTGATGCACCTCGCCCTGGTGCTGCGCTGGACGTACGACGAATCGACCGACCGGATGGCGACGTCCCGCCTGCTCGACGCGGGTCTCCGCCTCTTCGCGCTGGCGATCCCGTTCCTCCGGCTTCCCGGAGTGCACGCCGGAGCACGCGAAATGCTGCGGCTCATCACCGAGGTGCGGTCATGACCGAGTTCCCCCTGCCCCGCGCGTTGCGCACCGTCGACCAGCCGATGGCCTTCACCCCGGACGAAATGCTGCGCGGCGCGCTCATTGCCTGGGGGACCTTCTTGGCTCTGCTCGCCGCAGGGCTCGTGGTGCTCGGACTCGGTACCGCACTCAGCAGTGGACGACTCGACCTGGGCGGCGTCGGCCCGTTCATCATGCTGGTGCTCTTCGTCCTCCTCCTGGCCGCTATCGCCTCCGGAGTAGTGATGTCCTTCGGTCTGCTGCTCGTCCGCGCCATCGCACGATCGCTGCGAACGGTGCGCTCCTTCACCGCTCATCTGGCGGTGTACTCGTTCCTCGGCATCTTCGTCGGATTCCTGTACCTCGCGGTTGTCACGAGCGGCCGCCCGTTCGGGGTGATGGAGTTCCTCCCGGGCGGCGCAGTCATCGCCTACCCCGCACTGGCAGCCGCCGTGGCACTCCCGTTCGGGTGGTGGTGGACGGCGCGCCGAGCATTGCGCGAGGACGCGGGAACGACGCCACCGCGTCGGCCGCAGCGCGATCGCGATGCGGTCGCCGAGGACCGCGCGACGAACTGACGCGGGGTCAGTGACGCTCGGACAGCGGGAGGTCGATCGTTCCGGTCTCTCCCGCGCTCCGAGCCACCGGGATCCGCGTTCCGAGCACCTGGGACACGACATCCTGCGCGATCTTCGAGGCCGTCAGGCCAGCATCCGCCAGAATCTGCTCCCGCGACGCATGGTCGAGGAATTCGTCGGGCAGACCGAGCTCGTCGACCGCCGTGTCGATGCCCGCCTCGCGCAGCACCTGGCGCACGCGTGTTCCGATGCCACCGACGCGGATGCCGTCCTCCAAGGTGATGACGAGACGATGACGTGCGGCCAGAGCGACGACCGACGGCTGCACCGGGATCGCCCACCGAGGGTCGATCACGGTCGCTCCGATCCCCTGCGCGCGCAACCGCTCCGCCACGTCCATGGCCATGGCGGCGAACGGTCCGATCGCCACGATCAGCACGTCTTCGCTCTCGCCTCGCGCGAGCACGTCCACGCCGTCGTGGAGCCGATCCAGCGCGGGCAGCTCTGCCGCGACCTCGCCCTTCGGGAAGCGGATGACCGTGGGTGCGTCATCGACCAGGACGGCTTCCTCCAGCGCCTCGGTGAGGCGGATGCCGTCGCGCGGAGCCGAGATGCGGATGTGGGGCACGATCTGCAGCATGGCCAGATCCCACATGCCGTGATGGCTGGGCCCGTCGGGACCGGTGACGCCGGCACGGTCGAGCACGAACGTCACGCCAGCGCGGTGCAGGGCGACATCCATGAGCACCTGATCGAACGCGCGCCCCATGAAGGTCGCGTAGACCGCGACCACGGGGTGGAGTCCCCCGTACGCGAGTCCCGCCGCCGATGCGACGGCATGCTGCTCGGCGATACCGACGTCGTAGACACGATCGGGGAACCGCTCGGCGAACGGCGCCAGACCGGTGGGGCGGAGCATCGCCGCCGTGATCCCGATGACGTCGTCTCGGCGCGACCCGATGTCGACGAGCGCATCGGAGAAGACATCCGTCCATCCCCGGCCACCCGAGGAGAGCGTCTCGCCGGTCGCGGGGTCGATCTTGCCGACGGCGTGGAACTGGTCGGCGTCGTCGTCGCGTGCCGGCTGATAGCCACGCCCCTTTTCGGTGATCGCGTGCACGATGACCGGAGCACCGTAGGACTTCGCGAGTTCGAGGGTTTCGAGGAGCGCCGGGAGGTCGTGCCCGTCGACCGGCCCCAGATACTTGATGTCGAGGTTCGAATACAGGGCCTCGTTGTTCGTGAAGCGCGAGAGGAACCCGTGCGTGCCGCCGCGGACTCCGCGGAAGACGGCGCGCCCCACGGGGCCGAAGGCACGGAAGAGCCGATCGGACTTGTGGTGGAGGTCCTTGTACGCGGCGGCGGTGCGCACGCGGTTGAGGAAGCGCGACATCCCACCGATGGTCGGGGCGTAGGAGCGCCCGTTGTCGTTGACGACGATGACGAGATTGCGATCGTTGTCGTCGGAGATGTTGTTGAGCGCCTCCCAGGTCATGCCCCCCGTGAGCGCGCCGTCGCCGACGACGGCGATCACATGGCGGTCGGCGCGACCGGTCGCCGTGAGCGCGCGGGAGACGCCGTCGGCCCAGCTGAGCGAGCTGGAGGCATGCGAGGACTCCACGACGTCGTGCGGGCTCTCTCCACGTTGCGGGTAGCCCGCGAGACCATCGCGCACGCGAAGCCCCGAGAAGTCCTGGCGACCGGTGAGCAGCTTATGCACGTACGACTGATGCCCGGTGTCGAAGATGAACGGATCGTCCGGTGAGGAGAACGTGCGGTGAAGCGCGATCGTCAGCTCGACGACACCGAGGTTCGGGCCGAGATGCCCGCCCGTGCGGGAGACGTTCTCGACGAGGAAATCACGGATCTCCTGCGCCAGATCGGTCAGCTGCTCGGTGCTCAGACCGTCGAGGTCCCTGGGTCCTGAGATGCTCGGAAGAATGGGCATCGGCACCTCCTCACCTGCTGTGTCGTCGGTCCCGGACTCGGTACCCGGGGCCTTCTCGATGGTACCGCCAACCCCGGGGAATCCCCCGGGAGACGCACCCCCTGGCATGACGAAGGGGACCCGGCTACGATGCGCCGGATCCCCCTGTCGGGTCGCTCAGACGAGCGAACGCAGAACGTACTGCAGGATGCCGCCGTTGCGGTAGTAGTCCGCCTCACCGGGGGTGTCGATGCGCACGACCGCGTCGAACTCGACGGCCTGCTTGCCCTCGGGCGAGTGCTCGCTCGGCGTCGCCGTGACGCGCACCGTCTTGGGGGTGACGCCGTTGTTGAGCTCTTCCAGGCCCTCGATCGAGACGATCTCGGTGCCGTCGAGGCCCAGCGACTCCCAGCTCTCACCGGCGGGGAACTGCAGAGGGACGACGCCCATGCCGATCAGGTTGGAACGGTGGATGCGCTCGAAGCTCTCGGTGATGACCGCCTTGACGCCCAGCAGGCTGGTGCCCTTCGCCGCCCAGTCGCGCGACGAGCCGGAACCGTACTCCTTGCCACCGAAGATGACGAGGGGCGTGCCCTGCTCCTGGTAGTTCATGCTCGCGTCGTAGATGTAGGACTGGGGGCCGCCCGGCTGCGTGAAGTCGCGGGTGAAGCCACCCTCGACCACAGCACCGTCGTTGACCGCCGACACCATGAGGTTCTTCAGACGGATGTTCGCGAACGTGCCGCGGATCATCACCTCGTGGTTGCCGCGGCGCGAGCCGAAGGAGTTGAAGTCCTTGCGATCGACGCCGTGCTCGGTCAGGTACTGCGCGGCCGGCGTTCCCGGCTTGATGTTTCCGGCGGGCGAGATGTGGTCGGTGGTGACCGAGTCGCCGAGGGTCGCCATGACTCGAGCACCCTTGATGTCCTGCACCGGGGTCAGCTCCATCGTCATGCCCTCGAAGTACGGCGCCTTGCGCACGTAGGTCGACTCCTCGTCCCACTGGAAGATCGCGTCTTCGGGAGTGGGCAGGCTGCGCCAGCGCTCGTCACCGTCGAAGACGGTCGCGTACTGCTTGATGAACTGCTCGCGCGAGATCGACGAGTCGACGATCTCCTGCACCTCGTCGGGCGACGGCCAGATGTCCTTGAGGAAGACATCGTTGCCGTCACTGCCCTTGCCGAGGGAGTCGTTCTCGAAGTCGAAGTGCATCGAACCGGCCAGCGCGTACGCGATCACGAGCGGCGGGCTCGCGAGGTAGTTCATCTTCACGTCGGGGCTGATGCGACCCTCGAAGTTGCGGTTGCCCGAGAGCACCGCCGTGACGGCCAGGTCGTGCGAGTTGATCGCTTCGGAGACCTCTTCGATCAGCGGGCCGGAGTTTCCGATGCAGATCGTGCACCCGTAGCCGACGGTGTAGAAGCCGAGACCCTCGAGATCCTTGTCGAGACCGGACTTCTCGTAGTAGTCGGTGACGACCTTCGAGCCCGGGCCGAGAGTGGTCTTGACCCACGGCTTCTGCTTGAGCCCCTTCTCGAGCGCCTTCCGAGCGACGAGACCGGCGGCGATCATGACCGACGGGTTCGAGGTGTTGGTGCACGAGGTGATGGCGGCGAGCGTGACGGCGCCGTTGTCGAGGATGTACTTCTCGCCGTCAGGGGTCGTCACCGGCACGGGCGTCGAGACGTTCGCCGGTGCGCCGCTATTGATGTGCACGGGGCGCGTCGTGCGGGGCTCCTCTTCGCCGGGGACGTTACCCGGGTCGGATGCCGGGAACGAGTGCTTGGACTCGAGGTCGACGACGTCGTCGGAGGTGGACGCCGTCGCGTAGGCGAGGATGTCCTGCTCGAACTGCGACTTCGCCTCCGAGAGGAGGATGCGGTCCTGCGGGCGCTTCGGACCCGCGATCGACGGGACGACGGTCGCAAGGTCGAGCTCGAGGTACTCGCTGAAGACGGGCTCCTGCGAGGGGTCGTGCCACAGCTTCTGCGTCTTCGCGTACGCTTCGACGAGCGCGACGGCCTCTTCGCTGCGACCCGTGAGGCGCAGGTAGTCGAGCGTGACGTCGTCGATCGGGAAGATCGCGGCCGTCGACCCGAACTCGGGGCTCATGTTGCCGATGGTCGCACGGTTGGCGAGCGGCACGGATGCCACGCCCTCGCCGTAGAACTCGACGAACTTGCCGACCACGCCGTGCTTGCGCAGCTGGTCGGTGATGGTGAGAACGACATCGGTCGCCGTGACGCCGGCGGGGATCTCGCCGCTGAGCTTGAAGCCGACGACGCGCGGGATGAGCATCGAGACGGGCTGACCGAGCATCGCGGCCTCGGCCTCGATGCCACCGACGCCCCAGCCGAGCACACCGAGGCCGTTGACCATCGTCGTGTGCGAGTCGGTGCCGACACACGTGTCGGGGTACGCACGCAGGACGCCGCCGACCTCGCGGTCGTAGATGACCTTCGCCAGGTGCTCGATGTTCACCTGGTGCACGATGCCGGTTCCGGGCGGCACGACCTTGAAGTCGCTGAAGGCCGTCTGACCCCAGCGGAGGAACTGGTAGCGCTCGCCGTTGCGCTCGTACTCGATCTCGACGTTGCGCTCGAGAGCGTTCTCGGAGCCGAACAGATCGGCGATGACCGAGTGGTCGATGACCATCTCGGCCGGCGAGAGCGGGTTGATCTTGTTCGCGTCGCCGCCCAGTGCCGTGACGGCCTCGCGCATCGTGGCGAGGTCGACGATGCAGGGCACGCCGGTGAAGTCCTGCATCACGACGCGCGCCGGCGTGAACTGGATCTCGGTGTTCGGCTCGGCCGCGGCATCCCATGATCCGAGAGCCTCGATCTGCGCCTTCGTGACGTTCGCGCCATCCTCGGTGCGAAGGAGGTTCTCCAGCAGCACCTTGAGGCTGAAGGGGAGCTTGTCGAAACCGGGCACCGTGTCGATGCGGAAGATCTCGTAGTCGGTGCTGCCGACCGTCAGGGTGCTCTGGGCACCGAAGCTGTTCACCGTGGACACGATTCCGTCTCCTTCTGATCTGATGGAAGCGACAGGCGACTCCATCTTGCTCGCCTGGGAGGGGCCGGGGCTAGCAAGGCGGACCTAACCAGTCTGCGCCTTGGGCCCTCCAGGCAGAAGCCCTGCGATTTATCTTGATATCAAGATAAATCTATCACGCCTCCGAGGCCGTCTCCGCCGGGTCCGTCCCGCGCTTGTCCGGCGGATACAGCGCGCGTACGACGAGCCAGGTCACGGCGACCATCGGAGCGAACAGCGGGAGCCCCATGATCAGCTTGAGCGTGCCGAGCGCGGTCACCTCGCCCGCGAGGTACAGCGGGAGCTGTACGGCGAGCCGGGCGAAGAAGAGGGCAGACCAGGCCACGCCGAGCCAGAGGAACGCGCGGCGTTTGCGCCGATCCTGACGCCACGCCATCCCCTCCCCCATGAGGAAGCCCGCGGCGATGCCGATGAGCGACCACCCGACGAGCGCGGTGATGAGCAGGACCGTGCCGTACGCGGCGTTCGTGATCAGCCCGGGCACGAAGTTGTCCTGCCCGCGTCCGGTGATCAGCGCCAGCGCGGCGGCCGCGCCCGCAGCCACCAGCCCGCCGATCGCCGCCGAAGGCGGCGACTTCTGCAGCAGACGGACGACCGTGAACACGGCGGCGAGTCCCACCGACACTCCGAGGGCGAGGATGAGCGGCTCGGGCCGGATCGTGAACAGGACGACGAACGCGAGGCTCGGCAGGACCGACTCGAGGATCCCCCGCCACCCTCCGATAGCCGACCAGACCACGGTGTGCGTGTTCGCGCCCTCAGCCGGGTCGACACCGGCGCGGCGTGCCGCTCCGCTGAGAGCCGCGCCGAGGATCTCCGAGGCCGACTGCTCGCGGTCGCCCTGCGGGGTCCCCCCGCTCACGCCGATCCCGGCGTGGCCGGCATCTTCAGCGGAATGAGATCGCGAGGCGGCATCGGCGATCCACCGCGCACGACGACGATCGAGCGGAAGAGGTCCTCGACCTTCGCGGCGGCGTCGGGATCGGATGCCGCGGCACCGCCGATCACGCCGCGCAGGAACCACCGCGGACCGTCGATGCCGATGAAACGCGCGAGGCGGAGCCCGCTGCCCTCGTTCGCGGAGGCGGGCACCTCGGCCAACAGCTCCTTGCCGAGGGAACCCTCGCGCTCTTCGACGCGGCCACCCTGTGCCTTGACCTGGTCGCGCAGCTGGACCCGGGTCTCGTCCCAGAGCCCACCGGAGCGAGGCGCCGCGAAGGGCTGGACCTGCAGCGATGAGTCCGCGTAGTCGAGTCCGACGGCCACGATGCGCTTCGACTGCTCCTCGACCTCGAGACGGAGGTTGAGGCCCTCGCGCGGCAGGATCTTGATGCCGCCGAGGTCGATGTAGGGCCGGACGGGATTCGCCTCGGAGTCGTCGAAGGGGCCGTCGACGGCACGGTTCAGCGGTCCGGACTCCTGGGGAGTGGGGGTGTTGTCAGTCATTGCTCTTCCCTGCCTGATATCCGGTGGATCCGAATCCGCCTTCGCCGCGAACGCTCACGGGCAGCTCGTCGACCGGGTGGAACACGGCTCGCGTCACCGGCATGATGATCAGTTGCGCGATGCGATCGCCGACCGCCACATCGTACGCGCTCCTCGTATCGGTGTTGATCAGACTCACCTTGATCTCACCCCGGTAGCCCGCGTCGACGGTTCCCGGCGAGTTCACGATCGAGATGCCGTGCTTCGCCGCGAGACCGCTGCGCGGCACGACGAAGGCGGCATAGCCGTCCGGCAGCGCGATACGCACACCCGTGGCCACCAGGGCGCGCTCCCCCGGCTCGAGACGCACGGCCTCAGCGGCCGTCAGGTCCGCGCCGGCATCGCCGGGATGCGCATAGACCGGCGGTTGAGCGGCGATAATGGGGATATCAACGGAATCGGTCACCCCATGAGGCTAATGCAGAACCCCACCACCGACGCACGATCGCGCTACCGCGAGAGGCTCTCGCCGAGCCTGTGGCTCCTGGTCACGGTCGCTCTCGCCGGCCCCATGGTGGCCCTCATCTTCGTGCCGGTCGGCGCGACGATCGCCCTCGTCGCCGGAGCAGCCGTCTCCGCGCTCCTCGTGGCGCTCTCCATCGTCGTCACGCCGGTCGTCTCGGTGGAGGACGGGGTGCTGCGCGCCGGCCGTGCGCACATCGACGTCACCCATCTGGGCGCTCCGCTCGCGCTCACGGGCACCGATGCGAAAGCCGCACGCGGAACGGGACTGCCCGCCCGTGGGTGGCACCTCATCCGCGGCGGCATCGAGGGCATCGTCGTCGTCCCGAACGACGACCCAGCCGACCCGGTGACCGCGTGGACGATCTCGACCCGCACCCCCGACCGCCTCGCCGCGGCCATCCGCAGCGCTCAGCGTTGAGCGCGTCGTCCGTCACCGACCACCGCCCGCAGACGACAACGCGCCCCTGACCGCGAGGGTCGGGGCGCGTGATTCGTCGCGCTGAGCCGTCAGGCCGCGCATTCCTTGCAGATCGGGCCCGCGGCCTCTTCATGGTCGAGCTGCGAGCGGTGCTTCACGAGGAAACAGCTCATGCACGTGAACTCGTCCTGCTGCGCGGGCAGCACGACGACATCCAGCTCGAGGTCGGAGAGGTCGGCTCCGGGGAGGTCGAAGCTGGACGGGTTGTCGGCGTCCTCGTCTCCGGTCGATCCGGAGAGCTTGTCGGGAACGCGCTCCTTCAGGGCTTCGATCGACTCGGAGTCGTCTTCGCTCTTACGGGGGGCGTCGTAGTCGGTTGCCATGCGGTTAGATCTCCACATTCATGGTGCGAGTGGTGGTGCGCCGTCGGGTATTCGGCGGCCATAGTTTGCATGACCGAGAGGCATTTCGCAAATGCCGGTGCGATCGACAGAGCAAACTCGCGGCGCGCCCAGGGTATTCCCGCGCGGACGGGGCCATGCGTGACACCATGAATGCACACCCATCAGAGGGGCATTCGCATGGAAAACGTCACCATCGTCGGCACCGAGGCAGGAGTCCTCGTGCTCGCGACCGAGTCTGGCGAGCGGTTCGCGCTGGCCATCGACGACGTGCTGCAGCGCGAGCTGCGCAGGGCGACCCGGCAGGCCGAACCGGCCGCCCAGAAGCTCGCCGCCAGCCCGCGCGACATCCAGGCGCAGATCCGCGCCGGCCTCACGGCATCCGAGGTGTCCGCCCTGCTCGGCATCAGCGTCGATGACGTCGTGCGCTTCGAGGCACCGGTGCTCGCCGAGCGTGAGCACGTCATCGGACAGGCGCTCGCCGTTCCGGTCCTGATCGGCAGCGAGGTCGAACCGGACGCGCAGCCCACGTTCGGCACGGCCATCCGCGCCAAGCTCTCCGATGTCGCGGCGACCGCCGAGCGCTGGGCGAGCTGGAAAGAGGAGTCCGGCTGGATCATCAAGCTGGAGTTCACGGCGAACGAGGTCGATCATGACGCGCGGTGGAGCTTCGACCCCCGCCGCAGCGCGCTGTCGCCGCTGAACGCCGACGCCACCCAGCTCTCCCGTCAGGGTTCCCTCCCCGACGGACTCATTCCGCGACTCCGTGCCGTGGAGTCCGACCGCACCTCCTCGCCCTACAAGGACGACAGCCGGTTCGATTCCGGAGCGTTCGGCCCGCGCCTCGTGCCCTCACCCGAGGTCTCCGTCGAGGAGCCGCCCGCTCCCGAACGATCGAACGCAGCTGCGCAGGCCGCGGCCATCAACCGCGCGCCGGAGACGCAGAGCACCAATCCCGAGACCGCGGATCTGCTGGAGGCGCTCCGTCGCCGTCGCGGACAGCGCGAGGCGTCGCCGGTCATCGACGAAGCGCCGGCTGCAGAGCCGAGCCCGTCGGCCGGCGCGACCGACGACGAGCCGGATCGCAACCTGATCGCGCTCTTCGAGGACGCCTTCGAGCCGGAGCAGCCCGAGGAGACCCGCACGGACGCTCCCCCTGCCCCGCGCGACTCTTCCGAGTCGAACGATTCGTCCTCGCGCAAGCGTCGCCGCAACGCGATGCCCTCCTGGGACGAGATCGTCTTCGGAGCACGCACCGACGAGTGACCCTCGCGGGCTCAGTGCGCGAACGCACCCAGTCCGACCAGCGGCACCTGACGCTCCTCCGGAGTGAGCCCGCCGTGTTGTCCCACCATGCCGCGACCGCGTTGATCGGCGGCCGTGCCATCGTAGATCGCCCCGTTCCCCCGCGGCACGGCGAGCAGGTCACCGATGCGCGCCGCCGCGGCATCCGCGACCCGCGGTCCGAACAGCCCTGCGGCCACCGCCTCGTTCCGTGAGACGACGTCGGCGAGGCCCGCGAGGTCGGAACGCCACCGCTCGATGACCGCCTCGGCGTCGGATGCGGGTTCGAGATAGGCATGGATCATGCGCGGCTCTCCCCCCACGTGCCGGACACCCGCCAGGTGAGCCTCGTCGAGAACGATCTGCCGCCGTTCGGGAACGTCGATCATGCCGTGATCCGACGTGACCAGCGCTCCCACGCCAGAGGGCACGCGTGCCGAGAGCGCCGCATCCACGTCCTCGAGCGCAGCCAACCACTCCGCCGACGCCATCCCGTGCTTGTGCCCCGCTTTGTCGACCTCGGGCAGATAGCAGTAGACCAGGGAACCGGGGTTCTGTTCGGCGAGGGCGTAGGCGAGTCGCACGCGGTCGGCCGCACGCGCCTCTGCAGCGAAGGCCGCGCCGCGCATGGTCGCACGGGTGAACCCGCTCTGCGCATACGCGGCGAGTCCGACCGCGAACGCCCCGAGCCCGGCCGTCGCGGCACGCTCGAAGATCGTCGGAGCCATCTGCCAGGTCGCAGGGTCCAGCCCCTCGCTCTCCCATCCCGTGAGCTGATTGACGAGGAGGTCACGATCCGGGTCGATGACCCGGTACCCCATCAGCCCGTGCTCGCCCGGCCAGACGCCGGTGAGGATGCTCGTCAACGCCGAGGCCGTCGTCGAGGGGAAGACCGATGTCGCGACGTCGCGCTTGGTCATCTGCGCCGTCAGGTTGCGGGCATGACCGGCGTGCGCACGCAGCCCGATGGCACCGAGCCCGTCGATGACGACGAGCACGACCGACGACGCTCGCGGAAGACGCCCGGCATCGCCGTGCAATGCGGAGAACACGTCGTCCGCCACCCCGACGATGCTCCGGGCTGACGCGGACTCGGACGGTAGCATGAGGGACACCCGAGCCAGTCTGACACAGGCTCCCGCACGCCCTCAGGAACCCCATGCCGAAAACGCCGCCGCCCGAGCCCGTCGAGGAGCGCATCCAGGACATCGATCTCTCCAGCGAGATGCAGGGGTCCTTCCTCGAGTACGCGTACTCCGTGATCTACTCGCGCGCCCTCCCCGATGCCCGCGACGGCCTCAAGCCCGTGCAGCGTCGAATCCTGTACCAGATGGCGGAGATGGGGTTGCGTCCCGACCGCGGACACGTCAAGAGCGCCCGCGTCGTCGGCGAGGTCATGGGGAAGCTGCACCCGCACGGCGACTCGGCGATCTACGACGCACTGGTGCGCCTCGCTCAGGACTTCGCCCTCCGCGTGCCGCTCGTCGACGGGCACGGCAACTTCGGCTCGCTCGACGACGGCCCCGCCGCCGCGCGCTACACGGAGGCGCGCCTCGCCGCCTCGGCCCTCGCGCTCACCGAGAACCTCGATGAGGACGTCGTCGACTTCATCCCCAACTACGACGGTCAGTTCCAGCAGCCGGCCGTGCTGCCGGCTGCGTTCCCCAACCTCCTGGTCAACGGCGCGAGCGGTATCGCCGTGGGCATGGCGACCAACATGGCGCCGCACAACCTGATCGAGGTCGTGGCCGCCGCGACGCACCTGCTCGAGCACCCGGACGCCACGACCGAAGAGCTCATGGAGTACGTTCCGGGACCGGACTTCCCATCCGGCGGAGTCCTCATGGGCCTCGACGGCGTCAAGGATGCATACACGACCGGGCGCGGCGCGCTCAAGGTGCGGGGGAAGGTGTCGATCGAGCCGCTCGGCCCACGGCGCACCGGCATCATCGTCTCCGAGCTGCCGTACATGGTCGGACCCGAGCGACTGATCGAGAAGATCCGGGATGCCGTCCAGGCGAAGAAGCTCCAGGGCATCAGCGACGTCACCGACCTCACGGATCGTAACCACGGTCTGCGCGTCGCGATCGGGATCAAGACCGGTTTCGACCCGAACGCCGTGCTCGAGCAGCTGTACCGCCTCACCCCCCTCGAGGACTCGTTCAACATCAACAACGTCGCGCTCGTGGACGGCCAGCCCCGCACGCTCGGCCTCAAGGAGATGCTCAGCGTCTACGTGGCGCACCGGCTGGAGGTCATCACCCGCCGCAGTCGCTACCGTCTGGCCCGGCGCGAAGAGCGTCTGCATCTCGTCGAGGGCCTCCTGATCGCGATCCTCGACATCGACGAGGTCATCCAGGTCATCCGCTCGTCCGACGATTCCGAGCAGGCACGCACCAAGCTGCGCGACGTGTTCGATCTCAGCGAGCTCCAGGCCGAGTACATCCTCGAGCTTCGCCTGCGTCGACTCACCAAGTTCTCGCGCATCGAACTCGAAGCAGAGCGCGATGCTCTCCTCGCCGACATCGCGGCGCTCCGCGAGCTCCTGGGCAGCGACGCGCTGCTGCGTCAGGCGGTCGCCACCGAACTCGACGCCGCCGCGGACGCCTACGGCACCCCGCGCCGCACGTTGCTCATGAACGCCGCACCGCCGAAGCCCCGTGCGACGAAGGGCGCCGCCGACCTGCAGATCGCGGACGCTCCGACCGTCCTCGTGCTGTCGACGACCGGACGCGCGGTTCGGGTCGACCTCGTCGACGGACAGGAGCTCACGGTTCCCGCGCGCCGTAGCAAGCACGATGCGATCCTCGCCACGATCGAGACGACGGTTCGGGCGGAGATCGGCGCGCTGACGAGCGCGGGGCGCGTCGTCCGGTTCTCCCCCGTCGACCTGCCCTCGGTGCCCTCCAGCTCGGTGCAGCTCGCCGCAGGCACGCCGCTGCGCGACTACCTCGGGATCACCACCCGCGGAGAACGCATCCTCGGATTCGTTCGCTTCGACAGTGAGACCCCCATCGCGCTGGGGACGGCGCAGGGAACGGTGAAGCGCATCGTCCCGACATCGATTCCCGTTCGCCCGGACATCGAGGTCATCGCGATGAAGGCCGGGGACTCCGTCGTGGGTGCCGCGGACGCACCCGACGACTCCGAGGTGGTGTTCGTCACCACCGACGCCCAACTGCTGCGTTTCTCGGCTTCGGCCGTGCGCCCGCAGGGCGCCCCCGCGGGAGGCATGGCCGGCGTGAAGCTCGGGGCGGGGGCATCCGTGCTCTTCTTCGGCGTCGTCGGCGCGGGATCGGATGCCGTCGTGGCGACGGTCTCGGGCTCCGACAGCATCCTCCCCGGCACCGATGCAGGTCGGGCGAAGGTGTCGTCGTTCACGGAGTACCCGGCGAAGGGCCGTGCCACAGGGGGCGTGCGTGCGCATGCCTTCCTGAAGGGTGAGGACCGATTGACGGTGGCGTGGGTCGGGCCGAGCCCCGCGCAGGCCGTCGACCCGACCGGCGCCGTGCGGAGGCTGCCCGAGTCCGGCGCACGACGCGACGCCTCGGGTCAGCCGACGGACGGTGTCATCGGGAGCATCGGTCGCACGCTCGTCTGATCCTTCCCACGCTCATCGCATCGCGGTGACGAAGGATTCCTCGGCGAGGATCTCCAGGAGTGCCGTGGATGTCTCGTCCGGCGCATCCCAGGTGAGGATGTGTCCGGCGTCGGGAACGACGCGCTCATCGACGCCTTCGGCCTCCGCCCACCGAGGCATGGCTGCTGCGATGTTGCCGGTGCGATCTTCGGCCCCGCGGATGAGTCCGAGCGGTACGGGCGAGCGGTATCCCGGCTCGGGGGCGATCAGCGAGGCTGTCGCGCGCCAGACATCGAGGAAGACCGACTTCGGCGTGCGGGCGAACATCTCCTCTGTGCGAGCGATCGCGCCTGCCGTCACTGCCGAGGCACGCGCCATGATCCCAGGGAGCCGGCGAGACGGCACCAGGGCGAGCGTCGGAGCGGCGAGACGAAGGGCGAAGCGTTCCGCATGCGAAAGCGGTCCCGCGTTCCAGCTCGCATCCATCACCACCACTCCGCTCACCCGGGCGGGCTGAGCTGCCGCGTAGGCCTGCGCGAGGTTGCCGCCCAGCGAATGGCCGACGATCACGGCTCGCGCGATCCGGCACTCGGCCAACAGCGCCGTGATGTCGCCGAGAGCCTCACGCGCCGAGAACCGCACCCCCTCGTCGAGAGCGGACGCCCCATGCCCGCGGAGGTCTGAACGGAGCACACGCAAGCCGGCAGCAGTCAGCGCCTCCGCCTGCGCGTCGAACATCGTGTGATCCATCCCGGCACCGTGCACGAGCAGCACCGGTCGCCCGTCTCCCCCGCCGTCGGCGAAGGCGATCACCGCCCCCGGCCGCGCCAGGCGTCGGTCGAGGGTGTCCACGTTCCGACCCTACGACGACCTAGGCGTCGATCGCCTCGCGCGACAGCCGGTCGGAGGAATCGATGATGAACTCGCGGCGCGGAGCGACCTCGTTGCCCATCAACAGCTCGAAGACGCGGCCGGCCGCTTCGGCATCCTCCATGCGCACGCGGCGGAGCAGGCGCCCGGATCGGTCCATCGTGGTGTTCGCCAACTGCTCCGCATCCATCTCACCGAGACCCTTGTAGCGCTGGATCGGCTCCTGCCAGCGCTTGCCGGCCTTGCGGAGCTTGGCCAGCAACGCGTGCATCTCCTGCTCGCTGTAGGTGTAGATCGTCTCGTTCGGCTTGGAGCCCGGGTTCATGACGACCACGCGATGCAGCGGCGGCACGGCGGCGAACACACGGCCGTGCTCGATGAGCGGCCGCATGTAGCGGAAGAAGAGAGTGAGCAGCAGGGTGCGGATGTGAGCGCCGTCGACGTCGGCATCGCTCATCAGGATCACCTTGCCGTACCGCGCGGCGTCGATGTCGAAGCTGCGCCCCGAGCCGGCACCGATCACCTGGATGATGGATGCGCACTCCGCGTTCGAGAGCATGTCGCCGATCGACGCCTTCTGCACATTGAGGATCTTTCCGCGGATGGGGAGAAGCGCCTGGAACTCGCTGTTGCGCGCATTCTTCGCCGTCCCCAGGGCCGAGTCGCCCTCCACGATGAAGAGCTCGCTGCGCTCCACCTCGTTCGTGCGGCAGTCGACGAGCTTGGTCGGCAGCGTCGACGATTCGAGAGCGTTCTTACGACGCTGCGTCTCCTTGTGGGCGCGCGCCGAGACGCGGGCCTTCATCTCGGCGACGATCTTGTCGAGCAGCTGAGTGGCCTGGCTCTTGTCGTCGCGCTTCGTCGAGCTGAAGCGCGCGGCGAGATCCTTGCGGATCACCTGGGCCACGATCTGGCGCACGGCGGGCGTACCGAGAACCTCCTTGGTCTGACCCTCGAACTGCGGCTCGGGGACGTTGACCGTGAGCACGGCCGTGAGGCCGGCGAGCACGTCGTCCTTCTCGAGCTTGTCGTTGCCGACCTTGAGTCTGCGGGCGTTCTGCTCCACCTGTGCGCGCAGCACCTTGAGCAGTTCCTGATCGAAGCCCTGCTGATGCGTGCCGCCCTTGGGCGTCGCGATGATGTTGACGAACGACCGCGTCGTGGTCTCGTAGCCCGTCCCCCATCGCATTGCGATGTCGACCTTGCAGACGCGCTCCACCTCGGTCGCGACCATGTGGCCGTCGGCCTGCAGCACGGGAACGGTCTCCGTGAACGTCCCCTCGCCCTGCACGCGCCACGTGTCGGTGACGGGCGGATCGGTGGCGAGGTAGTCGACGAACTCCGAGATGCCGCCCTCGTAGTGGTAGCTCGTCTCGACGCTCTCCTCCGCACGCTCGTCGCGCACGACGATCTCGAGCCCGGGCACGAGGAACGCGGTCTGACGGGCGCGCGTCTCGAGGTCGCCGAGCTGGAAGGCGGCGTCCTTCGTGAAGATCTGGCGGTCGGCCCAGTATCGGATGCGTGTACCGGTGACACCCCGAGGTGCCTTGCCGACGACGCGCAGCTCGCTCTTCTGCTCGAACGGGGTGAACGCCGCATCCGGACGCTTGCCGTCACGGTCGTCGAAGAGACCGGGCTCGCCGCGGTGGAACGACATCGCGTAGGTCTTGCCGCCTCGATCCACCTCGACGTCGAGGCGCTCGGAGAGCGCGTTCACGACAGAGGCGCCGACGCCGTGCAGACCACCGGAGGCGGCGTACGACCCTCCACCGAACTTGCCGCCGGCATGCAGTTTGGTGAACACGACCTCGACACCGGTCAGACCGGTGCGCGGCTCGACGTCGACGGGGATGCCGCGACCGTTGTCGTGCACCTCGACGCTGCCGTCCGGGTGCAGGATCACGTCGATCTTCGCACCGTTCCCTGCGACGGCTTCGTCGACGGCGTTGTCGATGATCTCCCAGAGGCAGTGCATGAGCCCGGGCGATCCGTTCGAGCCGATGTACATACCGGGACGCTTGCGGACAGCCTCGAGGCCTTCGAGCACCTGGAGATGATGGGCGGAATACTCGGCGGTCACAATCTCCGATTCTATGTTCGAACACCCCGCGCGGCTCGCCGACACTCCCCTGACCGCCCGACCGCGTACCGCGCGCGTACGCGGTGAGCGAAACACGCCGTGATCCGGGCATGCTCCCACCCACTCCGTGGTTGTATTGAGCACGCTCCCCAGCGAACCCGAATCGAGGAGGCACCGAGATGAACGCAACGACCGAACGCCAGACCTCCGTGGTCGAGTTCCGCCTGACCGCAGCCGACCGCTGCGATTCGTGCGGCGCACAGGCCTACATCGCAGCCGAGGTCAACGGCTCCGAGCTCCTGTTCTGCGCCCACCACGGACGCAAGTACGAAGAGAAGCTCCGAGCCATCGCGACGAGCTGGCACGATGAGACCGCGCGTCTCGTCGAAGCCGTCTGAGTCCGACCCGAGCCCACGAAGGCCCTCCCGCGGTGACGCGTCGAGGGCCTTCTGCATGCCCCCGCGCAGCGCCGCGAGTGCGTCCCTGCTTCTACGTCAGATCACGACGCGGCGCACGCGCGAGGTCAGCCGGGTGAGGATCTCCTCGCCCACGGTGTCGATCCGCTCGGCGAGCGTCGTCGCAGACGACTCCCCCCACTCGCCCGCACCGAAGAAGCGCACGACGTCACCCACGGCCGCGCCCGGCCACCCCGCGACGACGCTCCGGGTGTGATCGATGCTGCGCAGCTCCCGCGCGCCCTGCGGGGTGCCGACGGCGACACCCGCGAGAGTCGAGGGGATGCCGTCGAAGCTCCCGATCGCCACGATCGCGTCGCCGTCGACGACGTCGACCACCGAGGCGGTCAGCGTCGCGACCGGACGGATGCCGTCGAGCTCAGGACCGTCGGCCGAGCGGACGCCGTAGCAGAACGCGCCGATCCGTGAGAGCGAGCCGCGCAACTCGGGCCGCCACCACGAGGCAGCGGACGCCGTCAGATGGAGGAAGGTCGGAGCAGCACCGGTGTCGCCGACGTGTCGCACCGCCTCGAGGAAGACCGCCTGGGCCTCGTCGTCCTCGGCATCGCTCGCTTCCGCGATGTGGCTCCAGACGCCGACGACCTCCAGCGCACCGGCGGCCTCGGCGGCCCGTGCGGTCGCGACGGCATCCGCCCAGTCCTCCGGCAGGATGCCGCTGCGGTGCAGGCCGGTGTCGATCTTGAGGTGCACGCGCGCGCGCACCTCCATCGCCGCCGCGCGGTCGATCACCCGCTCGAGGTATTCCGCCGTGCCGATGCCCAGGTCGACGTCGTGCAGCAGCGCCTCGTCGATCTCCGCGTCGGTGGAGGTCGCCCACGCGAAGATGCGCGCGCGGCCGCCCGCGACCCGCCGCACGTCGATGGCGCTGCGCACGTCGAAGCTCCCGATCCAGCCCACGCCGGACTCGATCGCCGTCTCGACCGCCCACGGCAGGCCGTGGCCGTACGCGTCGTCCTTCACGACGAGCATGAGCTCGGACGGCGCGATACGCCGCCGCACCGCGGCGATGTTGGCACGCAGCACGTTTCCGTCGAGCCGCAGTTCGGGACGCGTCATACCTCCCACCCCCGATCCGCATGGATGCCGGCGACCGTGACGAGCTCGGGCATCGTGAGCCCGGTGACCTCGGCCCATCGCGCCAATCCGGGGGCGGCGGGACCCGCGCCGCCGAAGTAGGTCGCTTCGGTTCCGACCGCGGCATCCGCCCCGCCGAGATCGACAACGCAGACGTCCATCGCGACACGCCCGACGATCGGACACTCGCGTCCGTCGATCTCGACGGACGCGCGATTACCGAGGGCCCGCATGATTCCTTGGGCGTAACCGCCGGTGATGAGCGCCACCGTGGTGTCGGTCTCCGCCCGGAACGTGTAGCCGTACGACACTGCATCGCCCGCCCGCAGGCGCTTGGTCGAGAGCACGAGCCCGTGCAGGCGCATCACGGCTCGGACCGGCACCGCGCCGTCGCGATCGGGAAGGCCGTAGAGCAGGGCGGAGTCGATGTCGGCCTCGTCGTCGAGCGTCGCCTCGATTCCTTCGAGCGCCAGTGCCTCGAGCACGCCCTGCGAATCGACGAGCACGCCCTCCGCGCCGGCCGCCGTCACCGCGTGCGCGACGGCGAGCACGCCGTGCCCCCAGGCATCGCGTCGCAGGTCGGCGACGCTCCCGCCCGCGTGGAGCGCAGCGGCAGCGCCGGAGGCCAGAGCGGAGCGGGAGATCATCGCCCGAGGACGGGCACTCGAAGTCGTCTCACGCACGCTTTCCAGCCTATCGGTGTCTCCCAGGCGCCGACCGGCGCCCACCGTAGACTGGGGAGAACCCCTCTCACCTTCGGAGTCACATGTCACGTCTTTCCCTCGCGCCCCGCATCCGCTATCTGATGGGACGCGCACGGCGCATCGATGTCGGATCGGTCGTCGAACGCGCGAAGGAGGCGTCCGAGCAGCACCACAAGGCCGTGCCCGCCATCGTCGTCGACATGCTCTGGTCGGCGGCACGGCACAACGTCGGATTCCAGGACTACATCGACTACGACTTCGCGATGCTCACGCGCGCGGAGCGTGAGACGTACATGACCCACCCCGTCTCCAACCAGCTGTCTCAGCGCTACGACCACCCCGACTTCCGGTGGATCTTCCAGGACAAGGTGGAGTTCGACAAGCACTTCTCCGCCCACCTGCATCGGGAGTGGCTGGTGGTCGAGGAGGGCAACGCCGACGCCGTGCGCGAACTCACGCAGCGTCTCGGCACGATCGTCACCAAGGAGCCGGTCGGCCAGGCCGGCACCGGTGTGCACCGCTACCACGCGGCCGACATCGAGGACTGGGACGAATTCCACCGCGGGCTCCTCAATCGGGGCGAACTCCTCATCGAAGAGGTCATCCGCCAGCACGACGCCCTCGCCGCGGTCTGCCCCGGCACCGTCAACACCACCAGGATCACGGCGTTTTTCGACGGAGAGAAGGCGCATATCCTCGCGATGGCGCAGAAGTTCGGTCGCGGGGCGGTGAGCGATCAGATGACTTTCGGCGGCTTCTACACGATGCTCGACCAGAACGGCCACGCCGTGGGCGCCGGGTACGACTCCCACGGGCACGTTCACGAGACGCACCCCGACTCCGGCTTCCGGATCGCAGACTTCCAGCTGCCGTACATGGATGAGGTGCGCGCCTTCATCGATCAGGTCGCACGCGTCGTTCCGCAGGTGCAGTACGTCGGTTGGGACATCGTCGTCTCCCCCGACGGCCCTGTCCTCGTCGAGGGCAACTGGGGCGCGGGAGTGTATGAGAACAAGCCGAGCGTGACGGGTATCCGCACGGGGCACAAGCCGCGCTATCGCGAGGTCATCGGCTTCTGAGACACAGACGGAAGGGCCCCGGATGCCGAAGCATCCGGGGCCCTTTCTCGTGTCGCGCCCGCGAGCGGTCAGATCTCGCGGACGATGCCCAACGGCGTGGACTCCAGGCCCTGACCGAGCGGGTTGTCGCCGAGGATCTTGACGAGTCGGCGTTCGCCGTCCTTATCGAGGGTCGATCCGAGGATGTTCCCGCCGATGTCGTTGATGTCGACGACGGCGACCTCCGCCGTGCCGCCCAGCAGTGCCTTGAGTCGCGCGGCGACCTCTCGCGGGTTCTTCGGCCCGAGCACGACCGCCTGGTTGTAGGGCGGGATCGTGTGCTTGGTGGGTCCGTCGATCGCGCGCGCCTTGTCGCCGGCGATGCGGTAGAAGTCACCGCGTCGGCCGAACGCCTTCGTCACCGCCGACACCGCGGCGGCGAAGAGGATCCGCGGAGTGCCGCATTCGCGAAGCGCCATCTCCATCGTCTCCGGCATGCCGAGCCCGATCCCGTACGGGGTGCGGGTGACGTACTTCGACAGGAACAGCGCGAGCTTGCGCGGCTGGATCTCGTCGAGACGGTAGGAGCGCCCCTGCGTGATCGCCACGATCTTCTCGGTGACGAACAGCAGATCACCCGGCTGCACGGCGGACGCCGCGTATTCGGTGATGACCTGGTCGATGTCGTCGTTCGGCATCACGACGCGTGTACGCAGCGGGATGCGCGCGAAGGTCTTCCCGTCGACGCTGGTCTCGAGCGCCTTGCCCTCGTTCGCCTGCATCACTCGAGGTAGTCCCGCAGCGACTGCGAGCGGCTCGGGTGGCGCAGCTTCGCCATCGTCTTGGACTCGATCTGACGGATTCGCTCGCGCGTCACGCCGAAGGTGTCGCCGATCTGATCGAGCGTCTTGGGCTGCCCGTCGCCGAGGCCGAAGCGCATGCGGATGACTCCCGCCTCCCGCTCCGACAGCGAGTCGAGCAGTTGCTCGAGCTGACGCTGCAGCATCGTGAAGCCCACCGCGTCGGCCGGGACTACGGCCTCGGTGTCTTCGATGAGATCGCCGAACTCGCTGTCGCCGTCTTCACCCAGCGGCGTGTGCAGCGAGATGGGCTCGCGCCCGTACTTCTGCACCTCGACGACCTTCTCGGGCGTCATGTCGAGTTCGCGGCTCAGCTCTTCGGGGGTGGGCTCGCGGCCGAGGTCCTGCAGCATCTGGCGCTGGACGCGGGCGAGCTTGTTGATGACCTCGACCATGTGCACCGGGATGCGGATGGTGCGGGCCTGATCGGCCATGGCGCGGGTGATCGCCTGACGGATCCACCAGGTGGCGTACGTCGAGAACTTGAAACCCTTGGTGTAGTCGAATTTCTCGACCGCGCGGATGAGCCCCAGGTTGCCCTCCTGGATGAGATCCAGGAACTGCATGCCGCGGCCGGTGTAGCGCTTGGCGAGCGAGACGACGAGACGGAGGTTCGCGCCGAGCAGGTGGCTCTTCGCGCGCTGACCGTCGCGGGCGACCCACTGCAGGTCGAGTCCGAGCTGGCTCGTCTTCTCGGCAGCGGTCATCGACGACAGCTTCTCCTCGGCGAAGAGACCCGCCTCGATGCGCATCGCGAGCTCGACCTCTTCGGCCGCGTTCAGCAGCGCGACCTTTCCGATCTGCTTCAGGTAGTCCTTGACCGGGTCGGCGGTCGCGCCGGTGATCTGCGTCGAGTAGACCGGGACGTCCTCGTCGTCGTTCGACGAGATGACGATGGCGCCGGTCGGCAGCGGCTCGGTGAACTTGGGCTTGCTGCCGTCGTCATCCTCATCGTCGCCCGAGGCGTCGTCGTTCGCGGCGGCGGGGGCGTCGTCATCTTCGACGATGTCGTCCGCCTTCTTCTTCTTGACCGGGGCGCGCTTCGCGGCCGCGCGCTTGGCGGCGGTCTTGGGAGCAACCTTCTCTTCGACCTCGGCCTTCACGTCGAGGTCGGCGTCGTCGGCAGTCTTCTTCGTCCGGGATTTGTTGGTCGTGGCAGGAGTCACGTTTCGCCTTTCACGGAGCGGCAGAGCCCCTCCGGGACATTTCGGACACTAGTAAGACCCTTGTCAAGTCCGCTCCCCGGAAGGAACGATTGACAACGGGTCAGACACCCAGTATCGCACACGTGGAAGGAAGCGGGTGCATTCGTGCCGAGATCGTGGCGTCGAACGTCACCCGCGCCCCGACTTGTCGTCGTCTCCCGACGGCCGGGAGGCGAGGTAGCGCTCGAGTTCGGCGGCGAGCTCGTCGGCGCTGGGGAGGTCGCGCTCGTTGAAGCCACCCTCGTCGTAGGTACCGTCCTCGGGGTTGCGGCCGGCCATGTACGCGTCGTACCGACGCTCGAGGTTGTGCACCATCTGCTGCAGTTCCTCGTTACCGACAACCTGCTCGTCGATCTTGGCGAGGTAGTCCTCGCGGCGTTCCTGGATCTCATCGAGCATGAGCACGAGCCCGGTCGACGCCATGAGCTTCTCGGCCGCGGCGATCACGGCGTTCGGGTTCTCGGTCTCGGCGAGGTAGTGGGGAACGAGCAGCACGAACCCGACGGCGCGATCGCCGCGCTCCGCGAACCGGAACTCCAGGAGGTGCCCGGCCGTCGCCGGCACCTGGGTGCGCGGGCGCCAGACGGAATGCACGACGCTGAGGTCGCGACGGTTGCCACTGACGGTGGTGCCGATCGGGCGGGTGTGCGGTACCGGCATCGCGATCGAGTGCACCCAGTTCAGTCCCGAGACCTCGAACTCGGTGGCGAGGTCGAGCACCGTGCGGGCGAAGGCGTTCCAGGCGAAGTCGGGCTCGTAGCCGGCGAGCAGCAGGAACGGCTGCCCCAGGGCGTCGGTCGCGAGGGAGAGCTCGAGCCTGGCGGGTCGGAACTGCGTCAGGTGATCCTGATCGAACGAGATCACCGGACGGCGGGCGCGGTAGTCGAGCAGCACGTCGTTGTCGAACACCACCACGGGCTGCGGGTCGGCGGTCTCGCGGAGGTGCTCGATGAGTCCGGAGACGGCGTTGCCCGCATCCGTGAAGCCGGTCAGCAGCATGACCAGCGGAAGTCCGGGCGGCACCGCCGGAGCGTTCGCGACTCGTTCGTGGATCTCACCGGAGAAGGGCATTCCTCCATGCTACGAGCACGGCGGCACGCACGGGCTGGCGGGGTCTTGCTGAGAGCGAACACACCCCCGCCCGTCCGCGCCCGTGCCGCCTGCGGCTTGCCTAGGATGGAGGGCATGACGCTTCCCGTGCTCTCGCACACCCCCGATCAGTTCCCCGGAAGCGCTGCCGATGCCGCAGTGCTCGTCGTGCCCGACCTCGCCGATGCGGCGACGTCGCTCGAGTCGTATCCCGGTCTCGCCGAGGCCCTCGCCGCGGTGGGTTTCACCGGCTCGGCCTCCGCCTTCGCACGAGTGCATGCCCCCGAGGTGACGAGCCTGCCGTTCGCCGTGGTCGGCATCGGATCCACCCCGTCGGCCGAAGCGGTGCGGAACGCGGCAGGCGCGGCGCTGCGCACGCTGACCGGCTTCTCGACGGTGTCGCTGGCTCTGGCGCCCGGCCTGGAGGAGTACGCCGAAGCAGCGGCGGAAGGCGCCGTTCTGGGTGGCCACCGCTTCGATGGCTATCGCTCCACGAAGCCCGCCGCCCGTGCCTCCGCCGTCATCCTGCACGGTGCGCTCGACGACGACTCGGTCGCCCGGATCCAGGCCATGGGCGACGCCGTGGCGCTGGTGAAGGATCTCGTGAACGTCCCAGCCGAGTGGCAGAGCCCGGCCGACCTCGCCCAGAGCGCGCTCGACAGCGTCGCCGATCTCGACGTCACCGTCGAGATCCTCGACGAGTCGGCCCTGGCAGACCAGGGTTTCGGCGGCATCCTGGGCGTCGGGCAGGGGTCCGACCGCCCCCCGCGCCTCGTTCGCCTCGACTACTCCCCCGCCGGCGCGACGCGGCATATCGCCCTGGTCGGCAAGGGCATCACCTTCGACACGGGCGGGCTCTCGCTGAAGCCCGCGGCATCGATGGTGGGGATGAAGTTCGACATGGCGGGTGCCGCCACCAGCCTCGCCGCGCTTCGCGCGATCGCGACGCTGGCGCTCCCCGTGCGGGTCACGGCGTGGCTCTGCATCGCCGACAACATGCCGTCCGGCCGCGCGACGCGCCCCGGCGATGTGCTGCGGATGCTCGACGGCACCACGGTCGAGGTGCTCAATACGGATGCCGAGGGCCGTCTGGTGATGGCCGACGGCCTCGTCGCGGCGAGCCGTGAGAAGCCCGACGTGATCATCGACGTCGCCACCCTCACCGGAGCGATCGTCATGGCGCTCGGTCACCGCCACACCGGTGTCATGGGCGACGACGACACGGTGACGCGCTTCCTCGCGGCTGCCGAGTCCGTCGACGAACCGGCGTGGCGGATGCCGCTGCCGGATTACATGGAGGATTCCCTCGACTCCCCCATCGCCGATCTCATCAACGCGAACATGAGCGACCGAGCGGCCGGTGCTTCCTTCGCGGGGCTGTTCCTCCGTCGATTCGTCGGCCGTGTCTCCGACGACACGGACGCTCCGCGCATCCCCTGGGTGCACCTCGACATCGCCGGTTCCGGCGAGAACGGCAGTGCGCCGTTCGGATACACCGAGAAGGGCCCGACCGGGGCGATGGTCCGGTCGATCGTCGCCTTCGCGGCCGCATCGGCACAGGAGGCCTGACATGACGACGCACACCTTCGACATCGTGGTCCTGGGCGGCGGCAGCGGCGGCTACGCGGCAGCACTGCGTGCGAGCGAACTCGGCAAGTCCGTCGCCCTGATCGAGAAGGACAAGGTCGGCGGCACCTGCCTGCACCGCGGATGCATCCCGACGAAGGCCCTGCTGCACGCCGCCGAGGTCGCGGAGCACGTGCGCGACGCGGCCGCGGTCGGTGTGACCGCATCCTTCGACGGGATCGACGCCGCGGGCGTACGCGCATACCGCGAAGGCATCGTCGCGAAGAAGTTCAAAGGCCTCGAGGGGCTCGTCAAAGCCCGCGGCATCACGACCGTGGCGGGCACGGGACGGCTGAACGCCGATCGCAGCGTGAGCGTCGGGGACGACGTCTACGTCGGCGCCGACGTCGTTCTCGCGACGGGCTCGTACAGCCGCACGCTCCCGGGGCTCGAGATCGGCGGGCGCATCCTCACGAGTGAGCACGCTCTCGCCCTCGACGAGGTGCCGAAGAGCGTCCTCGTCCTCGGCGGGGGCGTCATCGGGGTCGAGTTCGCGAGCGTCTGGCGCTCGTTCGGCGCCGAGGTGACCATCATCGAGGCTCTTCCCCATCTCGTGCCGAACGAGGACATCGCGATGAGCAAGGGGCTCGAGCGCGCCTTCCGCCGTCGCGGGATCCAGTATTCGCTCGGCACCCGCTTCCAGACCGCGACCCAGGACGACACCTCGGTGACCGTGACCCTCGAGGACGGCAAGGAGTTCACCGCGGACTACCTGCTCGTCGCGGTCGGCCGCGGCCCGGTGACCGCCGACCTCGGCTTCGAGGAGGCAGGTGTGGCGCTCGACCGCGGCTTCGTGAGCGTCGACCACGATCTGCGCACCGGCGTTCCCGGGGTGTGGGCAGTCGGGGACATCGTGCCCGGCCTCCAGCTCGCGCACCGCGGCTTCCAGCAGGGGATCGCGGTCGCGGAGCGGATCGCGGGCCTGTCGCCCGTGAACGTCCCCGACAGCCAGATCCCGAAGGTCACCTACTCCAGTCCCGAGGTCGCCTCGGTGGGTGCGACGGAGGAGGCCGCGATCGCCGAGCACGGCGCGGACGGGATCGTCTCGTACGAGTACAACCTCGCCGGCAACGGCAAGAGCGAGATCATCGGCACCGGCGGCCTGGTCAAGGTCGTACGCCGCAAGGACGGGCCCGTCCTCGGCGTGCACCTGCTGGGAGATCGCGTCGGCGAGCTCATCACCGAGGGCCAGCTGGCCGTCGCGTGGGAGGCGCACCCCGAGGACATCGCGCCCCTCATCCACGCGCATCCGACGCAGAGCGAAGCGCTCGGAGAAGCCTTCCTCGCCCTCGCGGGCAAACCCCTGCACGCCCTCTGAACACCAACCGGTGCCCAGGGTCACTAAGCTAGACACGCGTTTGAACAACTTTTTTAAGGAGACTCCGTCATGAGCACATCCGTTATCCTCCCCCCGCTCGGAGAGAGCGTTACAGAGGGTACGGTCACCCGCTGGCTCAAGCAGGTGGGTGACACTGTGCAGGCGGACGAGGGCCTGCTCGAGATCTCGACCGACAAGGTCGACACCGAGATCCCCTCGCCGGTCACCGGCGTGATCGAGGAGATCCTGGTCGCCGAGGACGAGACCGTCGAGGTCGGCGCCCTCCTCGCCCGCATCGGCGACGGCAGCGCGCCCGCACCGACCGCCGACGCCCCCGAAGCCGCTGCTCCCGCGGCCGAGGCCGCACCCGCCGAAGCCGCACCCGCCGCAGCCGAACCGGCCGAAACCGCTGCCGCACCGGCCGCGGAGCCCGCTCCGGCTGCCGCCACCGCTCCGGCCGGAGACGCCAAGGACATCGTCCTCCCCGAGCTCGGCGAGAGCGTGACCGAGGGCACCGTCACTCGCTGGCTCAAGCAGGTCGGCGACGAGGTCGCGGTCGACGAGGCCCTCCTCGAGATCTCGACCGACAAGGTCGACACCGAGATCCCGTCGCCCGTCGCCGGCGTTCTGCAGGAGATCCTCGCCGCCGAAGACGAGACGATCTCGGTCGGCGCGGTGCTCGCACGCATCGGATCGGGCGCCGCTCCCACCGCGGCGCCGGCCGCGCCCGAGGCCGCCGCCCCCGCACCCGAGGCTGCCCCGGCTCCGGCACCTGCCGCCGCTCCGGCACCTGCCGCGGCCCCGGCACCTGCCGCCACTCCGGCACCTGCCGCCACTCCGGCACCTGCCGCCACTCCGGCACCTGCTGCGGCGCAGGCTCCGGCCGCCGAGAACGACAACCTGTACGTCACTCCGCTCGTGCGTCGTCTGGCGTCCCAGCAGGGTGTCGATCTCGCCTCGGTGACCGGCACCGGCGTCGGCGGACGCATCCGCAAGGAAGACGTGCTGAAGGCCGCCGAGTCGGCCGGCTCCGCTCCGGCCGCTGCGGCTCCCGCCGCGCCGGCTCCCCTGGAGGTGTCGCCGCTGCGGGGCACGACCCAGCCGATGTCGCGCCTGCGCAAGGTGCTGGCAGAGCGCGCTGTCGCCTCGATGCAGCAGACGGCTCAGCTGACCACCGTCGTGGAGGTCGACGTCACGGCTCTCGCGGAGTACCGCGACAGCGTGAAGGCGTCGTTCCTGCAGAAGACGGGCGACAAGCTCTCGTTCCTGCCGTTCTTCGCTCTCGCCGCTGCTGAGGCTCTGCGTGCCTTCCCGATCGTGAACTCCACGGTCGACGGCGACCAGATCGTGTACCCGGCGACCGAGAACCTCTCGATCGCCGTCGACACCGAGCGTGGCCTGCTGACCCCGGTGCTGCGCGACGCAGCGTCGAAGAACATCGCCGAGATCGCGCATGAGATCGCCGATCTCGCGGCCCGCACGCGCGACAACAAGTTGAAGCCCGACGAGCTCGCCGGCGGAACGTTCACGCTGACGAACACCGGTTCGCGTGGCGCGCTCTTCGATACCCCCGTCGTCTTCCTGCCGCAGTCGGCGATCCTCGGCACGGGAACGGTCGTCAAGCGTCCGGGCTTGGTCAAGGTCGGCGGTTCGGACGCGATCGCGATCCGCTCGTACGTGTACCTCGCGCTCTCGTACGACCACCGCATCATCGATGGTGCGGACGCAGCCCGCTTCCTCGGCGCGGTGAAGGCCCGCCTCGAGTCGGCGGAGTTCGCCGCTCAGCTCGGGGCCTGACGACCGACGCCTCATTCTGGCTGGTCCGCGACGTCGTACACGTCGCGGACCAGCCATTTCTCGTTCACCCGCACGAGAACGAGAATGCGCGACACCGCCGCGGACTCCGCACGGAGCACCGCGACGTCACCGTACTCGTCGACCGGAGCGATCGACGGTTCCGCATCGGCGATCGCGGCCAACTCCGCAACGCCGACCGTCGATCCTTCGGCGATGACCTCCGGGCATGACACGGCCGCAGCCTCCACGCAGGCGGCCGCCCCGCTGAGCAGTGAGGGCGCCGCCGCGATCGGCGCTGCGCTGGTGATCCCGGTGTCCGCTCCCGGTGCCGCGGTCGCCGTCGCCGTCGATTTCGCTCTCTCTCCCCTCGGACTCTCGTCGCCGGCCATCGGCTCGGTGGTCGCGCTCGCGTGCGAGGCCGGGGATGCCTCGCCCTGCCCTTCGGCGGCCTCTCCCGATTCCCCTCCGGGCCAGAGCAATCCGCCCGCCAGCACCGCCATCGCAGCGGCACCGGCGATCAGAAGACTGCGACGCCGAGAACCAACCGCCGAGCCACGGGTGGCCCGGCTCCTCACTGCGTCCGTCGTCGGTGCAACCGTCCGATGAACCGACCAGCGACGATCGCGGTCCGGCAACACAGCCGCGATGCGCCGCAGCACCTCCGTCACGTTCCGTCGTATCACCCCGAGCACGTCACCGACGAGGGACGACTTCTGCGCCCTTCGGGACCGCCGGGATCGCATGGTCACGCGCGCTGCCGAGCCCCGACGCCCGAGCGCCTCCCGCTCGCTCGGTCGAGCATTCGCCGCGCGGGCGACATCCTGGGCGCGCGCGGGCGCCAGCACGTCGCACCGCAAAGGACGAGGAGCGGCGATCCGCAGGAGGGCAGCCTCCCATTCCTCGATCTGACGCTGCGGTATGCGTGGTTGCGCCTCGCCCAGATGCAGCCCCATCTGCACCTGAGCGAGGACGCGACCCATTCCCCTGTCGCGGCACCCCTCCGCGACGAGCTCGACCACGCGCGCCGCTCCCACGCACGCAGCCTCCCCCTCCCCGACGACGAACACGGGGCGTCCCTCCCCGGTGACCCACCAGGTGCCGCTCTCACGAGCCCCTGGCTCCCCGAGTTCGTCGATCCCGCGCAGCACGCTCGCCACGAGCGTGCTGCACTCCCCCAACGACAGATGCTCGTCGACGACGAGTCGACGTGCGAGAAGACTCGCGACCCTCTCGGTGCACCACGGCAGCAGAGCGTCGTGCCCGTCCCGACGTCGTACGACGTCGAGCGGTGCGGCGATGTGCTCGGCGCCGGCGAAGCCCCAGCCCGCCCATCCCGCGAGCATGCCGGCGTCGACCTGCACCGCCACGCCCTCCCCGCGGGTGACGAGCAGTCCGCCGAACGGAGTCTCCGCCGCGTCGAGGGTGCGGATGATGCGATGGGCATCCGGCACGAGCGGCGGTGCCGGGGCGCCGTGTAGGTCATCTGTCATGCCTCTATGACAGCGCAACGGCTCGGCCTCGAGAGGGGGAAACCGGCTGGTGGGGATGGATTCGCGCGATCCGTGCACTGTGCAGGAGCGGTAGACGCCCGGCCTGTCGCTCTCCGCTCGGCGCGAACGACGGCTTCAGCGGCACCGGGGACTCGGTAGGCTTGTCCCTATGGCAAAGACTCCCGAACCCGAGAAGCGTCCTGGGTTCTTCTCCCAGATCAAGTCCCTCTTCAGGTTCACCAAGGAGGCGTACCCCTGGCTGCCCTGGGCGCAGCTCGCGATCCTCATCGGCGGCATCCTCATCGGGCTCGTCGTCGGGTATCTGATCCCGCCACTGCAGTGGTGGACTCTTCTGCTCTGGGGCATCACCGGCCTCATGCTCGGCGTCCTCGCCGCGATGTTCCTGATGACGCGCCTGTCGACATCGGCGATGTACACGAAGATCGACGGCATGCCCGGCGCCACCGGCCACGTCCTCAGCACCAGCCTCGGCCGCCGCTGGCAGGCCTCCGACACCCCGGTCGGCATCAACCCCAAGACCCAGGAGGCCGTCTACCGCGCGGTGGGCCGCGGCGGTATCGTCGTCGTCGGCGAGGGCGCGCGCGGACGCCTCACCCGCCTGATCAACGAGGAGCGCAGCAAGGCGCAGCGCGTGGCCAACGGCGTTCCCGTCACGGTGCTCTACGTCGGCCACGGCGATGACGAGGTCGCGATCTCGGATCTCGCCAAGACGATCAAGAAGATCCCGAAGGCGATCGACAAGGCGACGATGGCCGCGGTCATCCGCCGCATCGAATCGGTGTCGCAGTCGCTGTCGTCGCTGCCGATCCCGAAGGGGATCGACCCGACCAAGGTGCGCGCCCAGCGTCCGCGCTGAGCGCCGACAGCCGAAGAAGGACGAAGCGCGGCCGTGCCCCTCGGGGACGGCCGCGCTTCTCTCACTCCGAGAGCGGCTGACGGGGCAGCCGACGCACCTTGGCGCGCCGACGGCGGCGCTCGGGAACCATCGAGCGCATCTCGTCGAGCTTTCCGAAACAGAACAGCCGGTCATCGGCCTCGAGCACCACGTGCTTGCGCGGGTTGGGAATCACCGTGACCCCGCGGTGCAGCGTGAGCACCGTGATGTCGCGCTCCCACAGGCCGGCCTCGCCGAGCGTCTTGCCCACGAGATCGACGGCACCGTGCACCATCAGCTCCGCGACGCCGTAACCGGTCGAGACCGTGAGGCGCTGACGCACGTCTATCTCGGGGAACGCGACCTGTCCGGCGATGTAGTCGATGATCGCTCCCGCGACGTCGAGCTTGGTCGCCGTTTCGATGCCCTGGAGCCCCGGGGACGAGTTCACCTCCATCACGAGGGGTCCGTCGTCACCCTCGAGCATGTCGACGCCGGCGACGCGCAGACCCATGATCTGAGCAGACCGGACCGCGGCGCGCTCGTACACGGGATCGAGCTCGACCGCCTCGACCGATCCGCCGCGGTGCACGTTCGATCGGAATTCGTCGCCCGCTGCCGAACGGCGCATCGCCGCGACGACGCGATCGCCGACGACGAGCGCGCGGATGTCGCGCCCACGGCTCTCGGCGATGAACTTCTGGATCAGCACGTTCTGCTTCGTGGAGTGCAGGGTCTCGATGATGGCTTCCGCCACCTTCACCTGCGGGGCGAGGATCACGCCGATCCCCTGGGTGCCCTCGAGGAGCTTGATGACGACGGGCGCCCCGCCGACGCGCTCGATGGCCGGACGCACGTCGGCGCGGTTGCGCACGAAGGCCGTCGGCGGCATGGCGATGTTGTGTCGCGACAGGATCTGGTTCGCGCGCAGCTTGTCACGGGCGCTCGAGATGCCGTTGGCCGTGTTCGGCGTGTAGACGTCCATCTGCTCGAACTGCCGCACGACGGCGGTGCCGAAGTACGTGATCGAGTTGCCGATGCGCGGCAGGATCGCGTCGTAATCGCTGAGCTGACGCCCCCGGTAGTGGAGATCGGGTTCGTCCGCAGTGAGGTCGATCGCGAAGCGCAGAGTGTTCAGCACCTTGACGTTGTGTCCGCGCTGGAGTGCGGCGGCACGGAGGCGCTGGGTGGAGTACGCCTGAGGCGCACGGGAGAGCACTGCGAGCTTCACGAAGATTTCCTGCCAGGATGGTCGGGTGACGAAGACATCCCATTCAAACACTCTTACGGGGTGGCGAGAATGGGTGAGCCTGCCCGATCTCGGCGTCGACTGGATCAAGGCCAAGATCGACACGGGCGCACGCACCTCGTCGCTCCACGCGTTCGACATCCACGAGTTCGAGCAGGACGGCTCCCCGTGGGTCAGATTCAAGGTGAAGCCCTGGCAGGACAGTCAGGCGGATGCCGTCGTCGTCGAGTCCCCCGTGCACGATCGCCGCGCGGTGCGCAGCTCTTCCGGTCACGCGCAGGAGCGCCTCGTGGTGGAGCTCCTCATCCGTCTCGTCGACCGCGAAGTGCGGGCGGAGGTCACGCTGAGCAATCGCGATGAGATGGGGTTCCGCATGCTCATCGGACGGGAAGCGCTCCGACAGGGGTTCTCCGTCGACCCCGCCCGATCGTTCCTCGGGGGCCGGGCACCGCGTGAAGCTCGTCGCCGGAACCGCGGCAGGATCTGACCGCTCACGCGCGGATCAGCACCGTGCCCACGACCTTGTCGTGAAGTCCGCGCTGGTCGGCGTCGAAGATCACCGCGGGGATCACGACCACGAGCAGCGCCGTGCGGACGATCGGACGCCACAGGCCCACCCAGCCGCCGTCGAGGCGCACCACTCGCATCCCGAGGATGCGGTGCCCGGGGCTTCCACCCGCCGTGGGGATGAACAGGATCTGCAGCAGGGCGAACACGGCCATCGGACCGAACTGGCTGAGTCCCGCCTCGGCCGGGAGCGCGAACTGGTCGAAACCGAGGAACGCCGTGGCGATGATCGTCGCCGCGACGTAGTCGATCAGGAGTGCTCCGATGCGTCGCCCGAGGCGCCCGACACTCCCCGTACCCGATGCGGGCAGTCCGAGGCGTTCACCGGGGTAAGAGTTCACAGCATCCGTCACCACCCCAGCCTACCGAGGGCCGATATGCGCCCCGACCGGCGAGGCGCCGTAACACGCCCGAAACAAAGTCGATACCGTGGAGAAATCCCCCGACCGTACTCTGCGAGTGGCCCCGAAGCCATCGATCCGTCTTACAGGAGTCGTACATGTTCAAAGATTCGTCCGAGGTTCTGAGCTACATCAAGGAGAACGACGTCAAGTTCCTTGACATCCGTTTCACCGATCTCCCGGGTGTGCAGCAGCACTTCAACATTCCTGCATCGACGGTCGACGAGGCGTTCTTCACCGAGGGCCAGCTGTTCGACGGATCCTCGATCCGCGGCTTCGCCAGCATCCACGAGTCCGACATGCAGCTCATCCCCGATGTCACCACCGCGTACATCGACCCCTTCCGCGAGGCGAGCACCCTCGTGATGATCTTCGACATCTACAACCCGCGCACGGGCGAGATCTACTCGAAGGACCCGCGCCAGGTCGCCAAGAAGGCAGAGAAGTACCTCGCCTCCACCGGCATCGCCGACACCGCGTTCTTCGCCCCCGAGGCCGAGTTCTACATCTTCGACGACGTGCGCTACTCGGTCACCGCCGGGGAGAGCTTCTACAAGGTCGACTCCGAAGAGGCCGCGTGGAACACCGGTCGCGAGGAAGAGGGCGGAAACCTCGCCAACAAGACCCCCTACAAGGGCGGCTACTTCCCCGTCAGCCCGGTCGACAAGACGGCCGACCTGCGCGACGACATCACGCTCAAGCTGATCGACGCCGGCTTCATCCTCGAGCGTTCGCACCACGAGGTGGGTACCGCGGGTCAGCAGGAGATCAACTACCGCTTCGACACCATGGTGCACGCGGCCGACGACATCCTGAAGTTCAAGTACATCGTCAAGAACACCGCCAACGAGTGGGGCAAGGTCGCGACCTTCATGCCCAAGCCGCTCTACGGCGACAACGGCTCCGGTATGCACACGCACCAGTCGCTCTGGAACGACGGCAAGCCGCTGTTCTACGACGAGGCCGGCTACGGCCAGCTCAGCGACATCGCGCGCTGGTACATCGGCGGCATCCTGGCGCACGCGCCGGCCCTGCTCGCCTTCACCAACCCGACGCTGAACAGCTACCACCGTCTGGTCAAGGGCTTCGAGGCTCCGGTCAACCTGGTCTACTCGGCCGGCAACCGCTCGGCCGCGATCCGCATCCCGATCACGGGCTCCAACCCCAAGGCCAAGCGCATCGAGTTCCGCGCACCGGACGCCTCGGGCAACCCGTACCTGGCCTTCGCCGCACAGCTCATGGCCGGCCTCGACGGCATCAAGAACCGCACCGAGCCGCACGAGCCGGTCGACAAGGACCTCTACGAGCTTCCCCCCGAGGAGGCGAAGAACATCCCGCAGGTGCCGAACTCGCTGCTCGACTCGCTCGACGCTCTCGCGGCCGACCACCAGTTCCTCCTCGAGGGCGGCGTGTTCACCAAGGAGCTCATCGAGACCTGGATCTCATACAAGTACGAGAACGAGATCCTTCCGATGGCCCAGCGCCCGCACCCGTTCGAGTACGAGCTGTACTTCGGCGTCTGATCCCGGATCGAAAAGAGCGCCCCACCGGCTCCGGCCGGCGGGGCGCTCTCTCGTTCTCCGCGCGGGTCAGTGCGAGGGGACCCCGAAGGCGTGCAGGCCGAGTTCCTCGCTCAGCGCCGCACTGACGGCGTGGCCGCGCACGCTGGTGCCCTGCGCATCGAGGGGCGGACTCACCACGGCCGCGCCGAGCACTCCCGGCGCCGCCAGCACGATCGCGCCGGACACGCTCGACTTCGCGGGGACGCCGACACGTCGCATCCACCGGCCGGACCCGTCGTACACCCCGCACGTGGCCATGACCGAGATGACGTCTCGCGCGACCGCGGCACCGACGACATCCGCACCCGTGACGGGATTGCGCCCACCGGCCGCCAGCGTCGCACCCATCACCGCCAGATCCCGCGCGTCGACGAGCACCGCGCAGGCCCGGGCGTATACGGCGACGGCATCATCGGCGCCGACCTCCAGCGTGCCTTCGGCGCGCATCAGATGGGCGAGCGCGTGATTGCGGTCCCCGAGCAGGTGCTCGTTCTCGGCGATCCGTTCGGACACCCGCAGATCACGCCCGGCGAACGCCGAGAGGCCGGCGAGGATGCGACGACTCCTGGCCTCGGCATCGTCGCCGTCGACCAGGGCCGCGGTGAGCAGCGCTCCGGCGTTCACCATCGGATTCGGGGGACGCCCGGTGCCGCTCTCCAGCTTGATGGCATCGAACGCCTCGCCGGTCGGTTCGATCCCCAGGCGATCGAGCGCGTCGGATCCGTGGTCCTGCAGCGCGAGCGCGAAGAGGAACGGCTTCACTGCCGATTGGATGCTGATCTTCACGTCGGCCTGTTCGCTCGCCCGCGTCGCGCCATCGACGGTGACGAGGGCGATGCCCAGCAGATCCGGGTCGGCCTCCGCGAGCTCCGGGATGCTGTCGTCGACCGCGCCGCCTCGCTCTCCGAATGCTCGGACCCGCAGGTCGTCGAGATCGAGTCGTCGGGGATCCTCGGCGGCACTCATGACACCAGCCTGTCACGCCGGCCGCACGTCGCGCCTCAGCTCGCGGGATCGTAGCCGAACTCGCGGAGCTCCTGCGGGCAACGGCAGGCGTGCGCCACACGACTCGCCCAGTCGACGGCATCCGCCCGCGAGGGCAGCTCGAGCACGAGGAACCCGCCCGTGATCCGCACTCCCGGATACGTCTCGTCGCTGACCGCGCCCCGCCCGGTCACCAGCACGGGAGCGACGTCCTCGTCGATCCCGCCGCCGAAAACATACACCCCTGCAGCCTTCGCCTCCTCGATCACGGCATGCGAACTCGCCACCACGCGGGGGAACTCCTCCTCGCTGAGGTCCATCGCTTCACCGGGGAACGAGATCAGATATTTGGTCATACGTCGATGGTGCGCCACGCGCACCACAGAATCAACGGCTGCGCAAGCCCGCCGCCCCGGCTTGACCACGGTGGTGTGCGGTGGTCAACTGAGAGGTCTGCACTACCGAGGGGAACGCCATGCGCCGCAAGAAGACAGTCCCGACCTCCGAGATCATCGAATCGGGCCCCGCGACGAGCCGCACCTCGCGACAGGTCAGTTCGGTCACGGCCGCGGCCCGCACGAATCCTTTCATGTTCGGCCTGCTCGGGGCACTCGGTGTGCTGGTGGCCCTCGGGATCGGCGGGATGGTCGGCCAGTTGACGACGGTCTTCGTCTACATCGGAGTCGCGATCTTCCTCGCCCTCGGGCTCGACCCCATCGTCGCGTTCATCGAGCGAAAGCTCCCACGGCCCGCCGCCGTCGCGATCGTCGTCGCCGTCGTCGTGCTTGCCTTCGCCGGCATCATCCTCGCGATCGTCCCGATCCTCGTCGAACAGATCACCAACCTCGTCACCGACGGGCCGCAGATGGTCGAGGACTTCATGGCCAGCGCCTGGTTCAAGGATGTGACGGCTCAGTTCGGGTCGACATTCGAGGACGCGGCGCAGGGGGTTCTGAGTTTCGTTCAGGACCCCGGCAACATCCTCAACATCAGCGGAGGCGTGTTCGCCGTCGGAGCGGGCATCGCGGGCGGTTTCACCGGTGTGACGATCGTGCTCATCCTCACGCTCTACTTCATGGCTTCGCTGCGCAGCATGAAGAAGGTCGCGACGCGCTTCGTCCCCGCCTACCAGCGCGAGACGTTCAGCGGCCTGCTCGAGGACGTTTCCGGCGCCGTCGGCCGCTACGTCATGGGTCAGGCCAGCCTCGCCCTCGTCAACGGCATCCTGAGCCTGATCTTCCTCAGCATCATCGGAGCCCCCGTGCCCGCGCTGCTCGCCCTGATCGCCTTCATCGGCTCGATGATCCCGCTCGTCGGCACCCTGGCGGCATCCATCATCAACTCGCTGATCTGCCTGTTCATCAGCCCCCTGACGGCGCTCATCGCGATCATCTACTACCTCGTCTACATGCAGATCGAGGCGTACGTGCTCTCGCCGCGCATCATGAACAAGGCCGTGGCCGTGCCGGGCGCCCTCGTCGTGATCGCCGCCGTCGCCGGCGGGGCGCTCGGAGGCATCCTTGGGGCGCTCGTCGCCATCCCGGTGGCCGCCAGCATCATCATCATCGTGCAGAAGGTCGTGTTCCCCTCACAGGACCGCAAGCTGGTGCCGCCCGCCCTCACCGCACCGTGAGCGCGCCCGCCTGAACCCACACCGAGAACTCCGAGACCTCGCCCATCTCCTCGCCGTCGATCTCGAAGACGAGGGGCTGAGCGAGCGTCACGGAGATCTTCTCGACGGCGAGGTGCTGTGCCGAATCGGTGCTGACCGCCTCGTCGCCCCGCGTGAGCAGGCGACGGATGCCGTTGTCCCAGACCACCGATCGCAGGGTGTTCATCCACTGCAGCGCGCCCTCCGAGCTGATGAGGAGGATGTCGAGGAGGCCGTCATCGAGCTGCGCGTCGGGCAGCAGACGAAGTCCGCCCTGGAGCATGCCGCAGTTTCCGATGAGCATGGTGTGCCCGCGCACCTCCTCGGGATCCCCACCGTCGACGGTCACCGTGATGTCGGTCATCTCGGTACCCGCGAGCGCGCGCCCCATCGCCTCCACGTACGCGAGCCAACCTGCGCGATCCTTGAGATCGTCATCGGTCTCCACAAGCATCTGCGCATCGATCCCGAACCCGACCATCACGGCGAACGCTCGGGTCGCGCCGTCGAACTCGACCCAGCCCAGGTCGATGTGCTGGGGCGTCGCGTCGCGCACGCGCTCGAGGGCTGCGGGGATGCCCGTCAGCGGCACACCGAGGTTGCGGGCGAGCAGGTTGCCGGTGCCCTGCGGCACGATGCCCAGGGCCACCTCGGTGCCCGCGAGCGCTTCGGCGACCGCACGGACCGTCCCGTCGCCGCCGACGGCGACGACCACTTCGCACCCCTCCGCGATGGCCTCTTCCGCCATCCCGCGCCCGGGGTCGTCGACGCTCGTCTCCCACCAACGGACCGGAGCGTCCACGCCGAAGACCTCGTCGACGGCGGCTCGCACCTCGTCTCCATCGATCTTGGACGGATTCCAGACGATGCCGATGCTCGAGACGCTCATGAGGCCAAGCCTGGGGCCGAACGCCTCCGGCCGCAAGTCGACACGGGTCTAGCCGTAGAACTCGTTCTCGAACGCCTTGCGGGCGCGCCGGGTCACACCCAGGTACTCCTCCTCGAGTTCGGTGGCCGAGCGGTCGGGATAGCCGAGGATCCGCGCGATGCCGTCGAGCTCGCGGCGATCCGCAGGGAGCACGTCGCTGGTCGTCCCGGTGAGGATCGTGATCGCGGAACGCAGACGGCTCGACAGCAGCCAGGCCTCGCGGAGCCGATCAGCGGCCTCGGCCGGGAGGAGACCGGCATCGACCGCCGCGCCGAGCGCGCCCAACGTCGACGTCGTGCGCAGGCCCGGCACGGCGTGCGCGTGCTGCAACTGGAGCAGCTGCACGAGCCACTCGACGTCGCTGAGCGTGCCGGGGCCGAGCTTGAGGTGGCGACGCGGGTCGGCCCCCTGGGGAAGCCTCTCCCCCTCGACGCGCGCTTTGATGCGCTTGATCTCGCGGGTGCCCTGCAGATCGATCGCCGCGGGGTAGCGGATCGTGTCGGCGAGCTCGGTGAAGCGCGCGATCAGCTTGGCGCTGCCCGCGACGCCTCGCGCCCGCAGAAGTGCCTGCGCCTCCCAGGACAGCGACCAGCGACGGTAGTACTCGGCGTACGCCTCGATCGATCGCACCACCGGGCCGTTGCGCCCCTCCGGGCGGAGTCCCGCGTCGAGATCGAGCGGCAGACGATGGTCGGTGACCTGTTCGCGGAGACCCGCGACGATCTTCGTCGCGAGCGTCTGCGCGCGATCGGGGTCGACGCCGTTCGCCGCGTACACGTACAGGATGTCGGCATCCGATCCGAAGCCCAGCTCCGCTCCCCCGAACCGGCCCATGGCGATCACCGCGAAGTCGAGCGCGTCGTCTTCGGGCGGCACGACCTCGCGCAGCACCGCGCGCAGCGCGGCCTGGATGGTCGCCTCGGTGATGTCGGTGAGAGCCCTCGCGACGTCCTCGATCGTCAGCACGTCGAGCACTCCGCCCATCGCGGTGCGCAGCAGCTCGCGACGCCGTAGCGCCCGCACCGCACGGAGCGCGTCACCGATCGTCTCGTGCCGCGTCTGGATCGCCCTGGCCTCCTCCGACAGCGCGGCGCCGCCGCGAGGACGCAGGGAATCGGTGCTGTCGAGCCAGGCCACGGACTCCGGGATCCACTCCATGAGCTCGCCGATGTACCGCGAGGTCGAGAGGATCCGTGTGAGGCTTTCGGCCGCCCCCGACGAATCCCGCAGCATCCGGAGGAACCAGTGCGTGTTGCCCAGGCGCTCGCTGATTCTGCGGAATGCGATCAGACCGTAGTCGGGATCGGTGCCGTCGGCGAACCATCGCACCATCACCGGCATGAGGTGACGCTGGATCGTGGCCTTGCGGCTGAGACCGCTCGTGAGCGCGCCGATGTGGCGCAGCGCGCCCGCCGGGTCGCGGAATCCGATCGCCGCGAGACGATCGTGCGCCTGCGCAGTCGACAGGGAGCGCTCGCCCTCAGGCAGAGCGGCGACCGCGCTGAGGAGGGGCCGGTAGAAGAGTCGCGTATGGATCTCGCGCACTTCGCGCCGCACGCTCTCCCAGCGCGCCCAGATGCCGTCGCCGCTGTCGGCCAGCGTCGTGCTGCGCGCGAGGACCCGGAGCCCCGCGGGCGTCCGCGGCAGGAGATGGGTGCGGCTGAGCTCCCTGAGCTGGAGTCGGTGCTCCATCAGCCGGAGGACCCGGTAGTCGTCGGCGAAGGTCGTCGCCTCGACCCGCCCGATGTATCCACCTTCAACGAGGGCCTCCAGGCTCTCGAGAGTGCCGCGGGTACGCAGGGTGGCGTCCGTGAGTCCGTGCACGAGCTGCAGCAGCTGCACGGTGAACTCGATGTCGCGCAGTCCGCCCTCGCCGAGCTTGAGCTGGTACGGGGCGTCCTCCGGGTCGATGTGCTCCTTGACGCGCTCGCGCATCCGCTGGACGCTGTCGACGAAGTCCTCGCGTGCCGCGCTCGACCAGATCTTCGGCTGCACGGCGCCGATGTACTCCGCTCCCAGCTCGGCGTCGCCCGCGAGCGGACGCGCTTTCAGCAACGCCTGGAACTCCCAGCTCTTCGCCCAGCGGTCGTAGTACGCCAGATGGGAGCCGAGCGAACGGACCAGAGCACCCTGCTTTCCCTCCGGGCGCAGGTTCGCGTCGACCTCCCAGAGGGGCGGTTCCTTCTCGATGCCGCTCAGGCCGCGCATGGTCTCGCGGGCGAGCTTCGTCGCCAGGTCGATCGCACGCGACTCGGAGACGATCTCCTCGTCGGCCGTGCCGCCCACGAAGATCACGTCGACGTCGCTGACGTAGTTGAGTTCCCGCGCACCGGCCTTGCCCATGCCGATGATCGAGAGACGGACGGCCGCGACCTCGCGCGGATCGACGGTCTCGCGCAGTCGGCTGCGCGCCACGGCCAGTGACGCCTCGAGCGCCGCTCCTGCCGCGTCGGCCAGCGCCGCCGCGACATCGGCGAGAGCCTCGACCGGTGCGGTGCGGGTCAGATCGTAGGCCGCGATGGCCGCGAGGCTGCGGCGATAGGCGACCCGGAGGGCCACGACCTCGTCGTCACCACCGGACCGTGCGAATCCATCGACGGCGCCGACACCGGCGAGCATCGCACGGGTGAGGTCGTCGGAGGTCGGCAGCGCATCGATGTCGTCGGCGAGCACGGCGAGCTCCGCGGGGTTGCGGAGGAAGAAGTCCGCCAGCCCCTCGGATGCCCCGAACACCCGCCAGGTGCGGCGCTGCGTGTCTGCGCGGTCGAGCAGAGCCGCCAGCGGCGCGGGATCGCGCCGCGCCACACGCAGCATCCCGCGCACGGCCGCGTCGGGGTCGGCGGCATCCGCCCCCGTCAGCAGTTCGGCGCGCGAACGACCGAGCAGTTCGGCGAGCTCGGCGAGGGCCTCTGCGGCCTCGCCGAGCTCATCGAATCCGAGTCGAGCCAGCGCGGACAGCGAGAAGGAATCGTCCGGACGGGCCATGCGCACGGCTCAGAGCAGCTCGAGGTTGTTCTTCAGCTCGAGCGGCGTCACCTGGCCGCGGTACGCCTCCCACTCCTTGCGCTTGTTGAGCAGCACATAGTTGAAGACCTGCTCGCCCAGCGTCTCGGCGACCAGCTCGGAGTCCTCCATGTACTCGAGGGCGTGGTCGAGGCTCGCCGGCAGCGACGCGTACCCCAGAGCACGGCGCTCGGCGTCGCTGAGCGACCACACGTTGTCCTCGGCCTCGGGCGGGAGCTCGTACTCCTCTTCGATGCCCTTGAGGCCCGCGGCCAGCATGAGCGCGTAGGCGAGGTAGGGGTTCGCGGCGGAGTCCAGCGCGCGGTATTCGACGCGCGAGGACTGGCCCTTGTTGGGCTTGTACATCGGCACGCGCACGAGCGCCGACCGGTTGGCATGCCCCCACGTGACGAAGCTCGGAGCCTCGTCGCCGCCCCACAGGCGCTTGTACGAGTTGACGAACTGGTTCGTGACGGCGGAGATCTCGTTCGCGTGCCGCAGGAGGCCGGCGATGAAGTGGCGCCCCGTCTTCGAGAGCTGGTACTTCGCGCCCTCCTCGTAGAACGCGTTCTGGTCGCCCTCGAACAGCGACATGTGCGTGTGCATTCCACTGCCCGGGTGCCCGCTGAGGGGCTTCGGCATGAAGGTCGCGTACACGCCCTGCTCGATCGCCACCTCCTTGATCACGGTGCGGAACGTCATCACGTTGTCGGCCGTGGTGAGGGCATCCGCATAGCGCAGGTCGATCTCGTTCTGTCCGGGTCCGCCCTCGTGATGACTGAACTCGACCGAGATGCCGAGGTCTTCGAGCATCCGCACCGAACGGCGACGGAAGTCGTGCGCCGTGCCGCCGGGCACGTTGTCGAAGTATCCGGCGGAGTCGACCGGCACCGGTCCCTCCGGACCGTACTGCGACGACTTGAGCAGGTAGAACTCGATCTCGGGGTGCGTGTAGAACGTGAACCCGGCATCGGCGGCCTTCGCGAGCGTGCGCTTGAGCACGTGGCGCGGGTCGGCGACGGCCGGCTGGCCGTCGGGGGTCGTGAGGTCGCAGAACATGCGCGCGGTCGGGTCGATCTCGCCGCGCCAGGGCAGAGTCTGGAACGTCGTCGGGTCGGGCTGCGCGAGCAGATCCGACTCATGACTGCGGGTGAGTCCCTCGATGGCCGAGCCGTCGAAGCCGATGCCCTCGGCGAACGCGCCCTCGACCTCGGCCGGCGCGATGGCGACCGACTTGAGCGTGCCGATGACGTCGGTGAACCACAGGCGGACGAACTTGACGCCGCGCTCCTCGATCGTCCGGAGGACGAAGTCTCTCTGCTTGTCCATATCGTGCGGAGCCTCAGCCCTTTCCTTCGTCCCAGCCGGATTCGGCCGCTTCTTCATCGGCCCAGGCGCGGGAGCGCGCCTTCATCGTCTCGGGTGCGTTCGCGGCCTCGGCCTCGGTGTCGAACGGGCCCACGCGGTCGATCGACTGCGAGATCATCCCGAATTCGACCTGCTTGGTCTCGAGGTTGTACCAGTACTTGTGTTCGCCGTCGGACATGGCCCGTCCCTTCGTCGTCTGATGTCATCGATCCTACTGGCGCGAGCGCCTGTCGCTATGCTGAGGGTCATGGCAAAAGCGATCGGCGTCGACATCGGCGGTACCGGAATCAAGGCAGGAATCGTCGACCTCGAGCACGGCACGATGGCATCCGATCGGGTGCGGGTGCCCACGCCCGTCGGGGCTGCCCCCGCCGACGTGCTGCTCGCCGTGCAGACGGTGCTCAAGACCCTCGACGTGCACGACTCGACGCTCCCCCTCGGGGTGGCCTTCCCGGCCATCGTGAAGCGCGGTAAGACGCTGTCGGCCGCCAACGTCTCGAAGGAATGGGTCGACTTCGACGCCGAGCGCTTCTTCCGCGACGGCCTCGGCCGCAACATCGTGTTCGTGAACGATGCGGATGCCGCGGGCGTCGCCGAGGCACGTCACGGCGCCGCGCGCGACGTGCGCGGATTCACCCTGCTCACGACGCTCGGCACCGGCATCGGCTCGGCTTTCATCAACGACGGCGTGCTGCTGCCCAACACCGAGCTCGGACACCTCCACTTCGGCGAGTACGAGTCCGTCGAGCAGTGGGCCGCGACCTCCGCGCGCGAGCGCGAGGGTCTCACCTGGGCCGAATGGGCCGAGCGCCTGCAGGCGTTCTACTCGCACATCGAGTTCCTCTTCAGCCCCGACCTGTTCGTCGTCGGCGGCGGCGTGTCGAAGAACGCGGGCGACTTCCTTCCGCTCCTCGACTTGAAGACCCCGATCGTCCCGGCGATCCACCGAAACAACTCCGGGATCATCGGCGCGGCCTCGCTCGCCGGCGACTGACGTCCTCGACACCATGAAAAGGCCCGGTGACCTGACGGTCACCGGGCCTTTCACGTCGAGGCGAATGGGCCGACCTGTACGCCGGGTTCTGTTCCGGGGTTCTTCGCCCCTTCGACGGCCATCTTTCTCGGCGACACGTTGCCGTGCCGCTCCAGCGGTCTACCCGAGGACTCGGCGAGCCGCGTCAACATCCTCTGTCTGACCTTGCTCCGGGCGAGGTTTACCTGGCGGGACATGTCACCATGTCCCCCGGTGGTCTCTTACACCACCCTTTCACCCTTACCCCCGGCGAACCGGGGGCGGTCTGCTCTCTGTGGCACTGTCTCGCGGATCACTCCGGGTGGGTGTTACCCACCGCCCTGCCCTGTGGAGCCCGGACGTTCCTCGGTGCGGTTGCCCGCCACGCGACCGTCCAGTCGACCCATTCGCATCTGCCAGTCTACGACGCCCGGCCGCGGGTCATTTCTCGGCGGACTCGGCGATACGCAGATCCAGCGGCACGTCGATCGGAAAGGTGCCGAACAGGCGCGTGGTCGCGACGGCCGCCGCCTCGCGCACGGCATCGGCCGCGGCATCCGCGAGCTCGACGGGGACGTGCAGGATCACCTCGTCGTGCAGGAAGAACGCGAGGTGCGCGGCTTCCGCGAAAGGTCCGGATGCCGCGGCCGGCGTCGCGCCGGGCGGCAGGGCGCGCAAGCGATGCCTGATCTCGGCGAGCCAGATCAGCGACCATTCCGCAGCGGTGCCCTGCACGACGAAGTTGCGGGTGAAACGGCCCCAGTCGCGCGCGCTGCGTCGCGCCTGTGCCACCACTACCGGGTCGACGTCCGCGCCGGTGGCCGCGGACTGGAGAGCCGACCACTCGGCGGAGGGTTTCGGCGACGAGCGCCCGAGCCAGGTCGAGACGACCCCGCCGTCCTCCCCCGTACGAGCGGCGGCGTCGACGAGCGCCATCGCTCGCGGGTACACCTTGCGCAGTCGCGGAACGAGCCGGCCGCTGTCGCCGGTCGTCGCGCCGTACATGGCACCGAGCACGGCGTACTTGGCCTCTTCGCGCGTCGCCACCGCGCCGGAGTCGACCACGCCGGCGTACAGATCGGCGCCCTGCGCCGCACGCGCCATCGCGGCGTCCGAGGCCATCGCCGCGAGCATGCGGGGCTCGAGCTGCGCGACATCGGCGACCACGAGCGTCCACCCCGGATCCGCCCGCACGGCGGGGCGCAGACTGCGCGGCAGCTGCAGCGCTCCCCCGCCGGCCGACGCCCATCGACCGGTCACGACGCCGCCGGGGATGTACACCGGGCGGAACCGCCCGCGGTGCACCCAGTCCGCGAGCCAGACCCACCCGTTGGCGCTGAGCAGACGCGACATCTTCTTGTACTCCAGCAGCGGTTCGACGACCGGATGCTCGTACTGCGCGAGCTCCCATTTGCTCGTCGACTCGACGGGCACCCCGGAGCGATGCAACGCCCGCAGGAGCTTGGGTTGGCTGTCGAGATGGAGCGTGGCATCGCCGAGGATCGCGCGCACCCGTTCACCGAGCGCGACCATCTTCGCCGGGAGTCCGCCGGCGAGCGATCGAGCGCCGAGAGCCTTGGTGAGGATCTCGTCGTGCACTCTTTCATCCCAGGGCACCCCCGCCGCGCGCATCTCCTCGGCCACGAGGCCGCCGGCGGACTCCGCGGCACAGAGCAGGGCGAGTCGGCCGTCGGCTGCCGCGGCGATCACACGACGCTGCGCGCGGTACTGCTCCAGAGCCTCGGTGACGGGATCCACGTGCATCGAATCCGTGTCGAAGAGGTCGAACAGCCCGGGTTCGGCATCGGGCGCCTCGCGGCGCACCCAGTCCTCCGACGGCTTCAGCGGATGGGGGACGGATGCCGTGTCACGAAGGATCGCGTGGCACAGGACCAGATCGTGGGTGCGCCCGATACGCACGCCCTCGGCGAGCAGCGGCGCATAGGTCTCGCGCGCGCTGCGGATCACCCACCGCGGGGCGTCGCGCTGCTCGGACGCGGCGACCCAACCCGGCAGATCGCGCTCGCTCAGGCTCTCCCGGCGGATCTCGACGTCTGCCGCATCGAGATCGACGGCGATGTGTGCGCCGCTGCCGTCGGCCACCAGCAGAATGCGTCGCTCGGACGATGTGGGCGACGCGCTCACGACGAGAGCGCCGCGTACATCACAGCCCCGATTCCTCCGTGCGCACGAGGATGCAGCCGCACTCGGGGCAGGAGACGACCGCGTCCTCGGCGGCGCGACGGATCTCGGCGATGTCGGTGCTGGGGAGCATCATGCGGCACCCCTCGCACGTGCCGCGGGTCAGCAGCGCCGCACCGGCACTGTTCGCTGCGCGACGCGTGTACTCGGCCAGCAGCGGCGCGGGGATGCTCTCGGCCACGGCCGCACGATCGCGGGCGAGCTGGACGCCGAGCTCGGCGGCGGCGGCGACATCGGCCTTGCCCTGCGCGCTGAGCGTCGACCCCTCGGCGGTCGTGATGTCGATGAGCGCCTGCTGAGCGGCGACGGCGGACTCGGCCTCTTCGACTCGCCCCATCACGTCGAGCTCGGCGTCTTCGAGATCGCTCTGGCGGCGGGTGAGACTCGCGATCTCGTGCTCGAGGGCCTGCGCCTGCTTGGGATCGGTCGCGACCGCGAGGCGCTCGGCGTCACGTGCCCGGCGCTGCTCGACGAGCTTCACGTCGGACTCGAGACGGGTCAATTCGGTGCGTGCGTCGTCACGGGTGCCGGTGAGCGCGGTGAGCTCGCGCAGCTGCTCCTGGCGGATCGCCACCAGTTCGTTGATGCGCGCGGCCTGCGAGGGATGGGTGCGGGCACGATCCGCCTGCGCGATGCGCCGGTCGAGGTCGGCGATGTCGAGCAGGATGCGCTGATGTTCGGGGCTGGCGTTCACGCTCTCCAATCTATCGTCTGGCGGGAGGCGCCATCACAGGAGGTCTCCGTCGACGTACAGCCACCGGCGCTCCTCGCGCACGAACCTGCTGCGTTCGTGCAGCATCCCGCGGGCACCGTCCTGCATCCAGTGCGCCACGAACTCGACGACCCCCTCACGATCGAACGGGCCGCCCGCCTCCCGATCGAGGACGACCAACCGACGCCAGCGCAGGTCCGGCTCCGTCTCGATCGATTCCGGTCGCGTGGAGGCGTGCCAGGTCGCGCTCAGGTGGGCGACATCACCGGCCACGAACGCCGAGTAGCGCGAGCGCATCAGTCGCTCGGCCGTCGGGGCGATCGTCTCGCCTCGGAGGATCGGACCGCAGCATCCGCCGAAGAGGTCGCCGGATCCACAGGGGCAACGGGCGGAGTCCGCGATCGCGGCGTCATGCGGCGCCATCTCCGCCTCGGGTGTCATCCCTCCAGCGTACGCTCGAGACACCGACCGAGAAGGAGCACCGTGAGCACTCAGCCCGCCATCCCCACGTTCACCGCACACAACGGATTCGCCCTGCCGGCGATCGGCTTGGGGACGTACGCGCTCGACGGCGATGCCGGGGCGGATGCCGTGACCGGCGCCATAGGTGCCGGATACCGTCTCATCGACTCCGCCTTCAACTACGAGAACGAGGGCTCCGTCGGGCGCGGGGTCGCGGCATCCGACGTCGATCGCGACGAGATCATCGTGACCACGAAACTCCCCGGTCGCCACCACCCCGCCGAGAAGGCCCGGACGAGCATCGAGGAGAGCCGGTCGCGTCTCGGCCTCGACATCACCGACCTGCACCTCATCCACTGGCCGAATCCGAGCCAGGACGAGTACGTGCAGGCGTGGGCGGCGCTCGTCGACGCGCAGCAGCGCGGCATCGTGCGCCAGATCGGCGTCTCGAACTTCCTGCCCGAGCACCTCGAGCGCATCGAACGCGAGACCGGGGTGCGTCCCGTCGTGAACCAGATCGAGGTGCACCCCTACTTCCCGCAGAACGAGCAGCTCGCGTACCACCGGGAGCACGGCATCCTCACCGAGGCGTGGAGCCCGCTCGGCCGCGCGAAGGAACTGCTCGACGAAGACGTGATCCGCGAAGTCGCCGCCTCGCACGGCATCACTCCGGCACAGACGGTGCTCGCCTGGCACGTCGCCCGCGGCACGGTCTCGATCCCGAAGGCCTCCTCGCTCGAGCACCAGGTCGCGAACCTCGCCGCCGCCGAGGTCGCACTCGACGAGGCGGAGGTGCGGGCGATCACCGGCCTCGGGCGTGCGGACGGGCGCCTCTTCGACGCCGACCCCGCGCATCACGAGGAGTCCTGACCGAGGGTCAGACCTTCTGCGTCCCGAGCACGCGCAGGAACTCGAGCTTGCTCGCCGCCTCGCTACCCGGCGCCGCGGTGAGCACGATGAGCGCCTGGGACTCGTCCTCGGTGAACAGCGCCTGACAGTCGACCTCGATCCGGCCGAGCTCGGGATGGATCATCGTCTTGTGCTGCTCGAAGCGACGGCTCACCTCGTGGTTCTCCCAGAGGCCGGTGAACTCGTCGCTGCGGGTGGAGAGTTCTCTCGCGATCTCTCCGGCGCGCGATCGGGCGCCCATCACGCCGTGCGCGGCACGCAAGGACGCCACCAGAGCGCGGCTCTGGCGGGCGTGGTCGACCTCGGGATAGCGCCGCCGCTCGGTCTCGGGCATCGCGAACCACCGGTAGATGCCGCTGCGTTCGAGTCCCGTCAGCGCGCTGGCGTCACCGAGGAGCGCACGAGCAGCATCGTTCTGCACGAGCACCTCGTCGAGGACCGAGACGACGAACGCCGGAGTGTCGTGCAGGCGGTCGAGCACGCGCAGGATGCCGGGGCGCACGTACTCCGTGACATGCGCCCGATCGGGGGCGCTGTAGCCGCACAACCGGTAGAGGTAGTCGCGCTCGTCTTCGCTGAGCCGGAGCGCACGAGCCAGCGATGAGAGGATCTGCGTGCTGGGCTGCGGGCCGCGGCGCTGCTCGAGGCGCGTGTAGTAGTCCGTCGACATCGTCGCGAGCTGGGCGACCTCCTCGCGGCGCAGCCCGGCCGTGCGCCGGCGCGGTCCCGGCGACAGCCCCACGTCGTCGGGGGTCAACGCCTCCCGGCGTCGGAGGAGGAAGTCGGCCAGCGCATCACGATCCACTCCCCGAGTATCCCGCGAGTCGGGTACCCGATCCAGGGATCGGCGCTCCCTGGATCATCCGTCTCTGGAGCGGTCCGCGCGGCCGACGGAGGCTGGACGCATGAACATCAGCGGAAACACCATCTTCATCCCCGGCGCGACGAGCGGCATCGGTCTTGCGCTCGCCCTCGCCCTGCGTGATCGCGGCAACACCGTGATCGTCGGCGGCCGCCGCACCGACCGTCTGGAGGCGATCGCCACCGAGCACCCGGATCTCGGCACCGTTCGGATCGACACCGCGGATGCCGCGAGCATCGAGGACGCCGCACGCACCGTCCTCGCCGAGCATCCCGCACTCAACGTGCTCGTGACGATGGCGGGCATCATGCGCGCGGAGGACTGGCGCAGCCCCGACGGGTTCCTCACCACGGCCGAGGAGATCGTCACCACGAACGTCCTGGGACCGATCCGCCTCATCGCCGCGTTCGTCGAACATCTGCGCCGTCTGCCCGACGCCACGATCATGACGGTGTCCTCCGGACTCGCCTTCGCTCCGCTGCGGGTCACCCCGACCTACAACGCGAGCAAAGCGGCGATCCACATGCTCAGCGAATCGCTGCGTCTCCAGTTCGAGGGATCGAGCGTCTCGGTCGTCGAGCTCGAGCCCCCGGCCGTGCGCACCGATCTCATGCCCGGTCACGCAGAGAATGACGCGGCAATGCCTCTCGACGAGTTCATCGCGGAGGTCATGACACTGCTCGAGACGCGTCCCGACGCCTCGGAGGTGCAGGTCGAGCGGGTGAAGTTCCTCCGCTACGGCGAAGCACGCGGGGACTACGCGCAGGTCGTCGCCGCACTCAACCGCACGGACCCGCACGGGAAGTGAGAGCGGCCGGGGCGCCGGGCCACCGCGGTGCCCCGGTCGTGTCTCGGCGTCGAATACCCGTCAGGAGCGGAGAGTCGCCGCGGCCGAGCGAAGCGCATCGGCGGATCCCTGCAGCAGCGCCAGCTCGGCGTCGGAGAACGACGTGTTCCGGATCGGCACCGCACCCGAGGCGCTGACGATCGACGGCACCGAGAGCGCGACGCCGTCGATCCCGTGGAAATCGTCGAGCACCGTGCTCACGGGCATCACGGCGTGCTCGTCGTGCAGGATCGCTTCGACGATCCGGGCGCTCGAGAGACCGATCGCATAGTTCGTCGCCCCTTTGCCGCGGATGACCTTGTAGGCCGCATCGCGGACGTCGACCGCGACCTCGTCGAGCTCGGCGAGCGTGAAACGCGGATGATCGGGTGTCTCCCACTCGAGGATCGGCACCGTTCCGATCGTGGCCCGCGACCACAGGGGGAACTCGGTATCTCCGTGCTCCCCCACGATGTGCGCGTGCACGCTCGCCGTCGAGACACCGGCTCGCTGCGCCAGCTTCCACCGCAGCCGCGAGGTGTCGAGCACGGTGCCGGAGGCGAAGATCCGCTCAGGCGGCAGGCCCGTCTCCTCTTGAGCGATGACGGTGAGCACGTCGCAGGGGTTGGTGACGATCACGTACACGGCGTTCGGGGCCACCTCGAGCAGTTGCGGCATCATGCGCCGGATGATCCCCGCGTTCACGTCGGCGAGCTCGATGCGCGTCTGGCCGGGCTTCTGCTTCGCCCCGGCGGTGATGACGACCACGTGAGAGCCCGCGGCCACGGACACATCGCTGCCGCCGATGATGTCGCTCGTGCCCGTGAACTGCGTGCCGTGCGCGAGATCGAGCACTTCGGCCTCGACCTTCTCGGTCGCGATGTCGTACAGGGCGATGTGCCGGGCGGACCCCCGGATCAGCGCCGCATACGCCACGCTGGACCCGACGCTTCCCGCGCCGACGACCGTGAGCTTCGAGTTCTCGATGATCTCCATGCGCCCAGTGTGGCAGGTGGCCGGGTCGATAGCATGGGGCGGTGTTCGCCGGCATCCGCATCGCTCCCCCGGCGGCGCGCGCGTACTTCGCTCTGCAGGCCATGGCCGGCGGATGCTGGTGGCTCGGAGTGTTCCTCGTGCCCGCGATCCGCGCGGCGACCCTCGACGGACTTCCCGTCCTGCCGATCGCGATCGCCGATATCCCGCTCTTCGTCGGAGGGTCGGCGCTCGCCGCGTGCGGTGTGCGCGCGGCGGTCTGGGTCGCCACATCGTGGACCGTGCTCGTAGCGGCCGGTATGACCGTGCACGCGACCCTCACCGGTCTGGCCGGGTGGGGCGCGCTGCTCATGGTGGCCGCCGCGGCGGGGAGTCTGGCAGCCTGCACCGTGATCGTCCTCGGCCGCGCGCCGTTCGAGTGGATCGCCCGCGGTCCGTTCGCCTTCCGTGCGTCCCGCTCCCAGGGGCGCGCGCGGGTGATGGCGCGCACCGGACTTCAGACGCTGTTCTTCTGGGGCGTGTTCCTCGGCCTCCTGCCGGTGGTCATCGCCGCCATCGAGGCGCGATGGGGTCTGCATCTCGAGATGGCGCCCGCCATCCGTCTGATCGGTATCGCCCTGTTCCTCGCCGCGACCGCCCTGGGCCTCTGGTCGGCGATCACGATGTCGATGCTGGGCGAGGGAACGCCGCTCCCCTCCGAGATGGCCCGCCATCTCGTGATCGCCGGCCCTTACCGCTTCGTGCGCAACCCGATGGCGGTCGCCGGTATCGCACAGGGCGTCGCGGTCGGGATGGTGCTCGGATCCTGGCTCGTCGTCGTCTACGCGCTGTGCGGCTCCCTGGTGTGGAACACCGTCGTGCGGCCGATCGAGGAGGCCGACCTCGCGGAGCGGTTCGGCGAGGACTATGCCGATTACCGCCGACGCGTCACCTGCTGGGTGCCGCGTATCGCGGGCTGAATCGATCGCGAGCACCGGCCGAGCGGTCCGTGTGCACGTAAACGAAGAGATTTCGGCCCCGACACGCCGTTTCTCGCTTGTCGTCCGGGCCTCCGACGTGAAATGGTATCCCGGGCGGATCCCCCACCGCTCTCCTCCGGTTCCTGCGTGACTCCCCTACTCGCCGGCACCTCGTGCTCCACCGTGTCGCTCCGCCCGCCGAGGGCAGGATGCGCCATCGAACGAGCGTCGAAACCCCACCGATCGACCATCGGGGAGCGAAGGAGGAGGGTGTGGCCAGCACTTACATCGAGACCGGCGGTCACGTGCGGGTGTACGACGACGCCGTGCGCACCCACCAGGCCTTCCCCCTGGGGACCTATCGGGTCTGCTTCACCTCGAAAGAGGGCTTCAGCCTCGTGCGCATCGATGATCTGACCGTCGGAGCGGAGCGCATCTACGGCGGCCGCGATCGCAAGGTCGCCAAGATCTTCCGCTCGTACGCCCTCTCCGACCGCAGCCTCGGGGTCATGCTCTCGGGCGACAAGGGGATCGGCAAGTCGCTGTTCCTGCGCATGGTCGCCGAGGCCGCGCGCGAGCACGGTCTTCCGGTGGTCGTCGTCTCCGAGGACCACGACGGCATCGTGGAGTTCCTCGACAGCCTCGACGAGTGCCTCATCGTCTTCGACGAGTTCGAGAAGATCTTCCCGGCCGGACGCCGCGGCATCACCGACGGGTTGAATCGGCAGAACCAGTTCCTGTCGCTGTTCGACGGGCTCTCCTCGGTGAAGCGGGTCTACTGCCTCTCGGTGAACGCGATCGCCGACGTGAGCACGTACCTGGTCAACCGGCCCGGCCGTTTCCACTACCACCTGCGCTTCGACTACCCGGGCCCCGACGAGGTGCGGCAGTACCTCCTCGATCAGGCACCGAACGCGCACCCCGACGAGATCGAGAACGTGGCGTTGTTCTCGCGACGCGCCCGACTGAACTACGACCATCTGCGTGCGATCGCCTTCGAGCTTCAGCAGCCCGACACGCTGTTCGCCGAGATCGTCGACGATCTCAACATCAAAGCGGTCGAGCCGGGCACGTATCGCATCGAGGCACGCTTCCCCGACGGCAAGGTCTGGTTCGACGAGGTCGAGATGAACCTGTTCGAGCGCGGAGACGTCGGGCGTACGTTCGAGCTGCGCAACGGTACCCGTTCACTCTTCGCATCGTTCGTGCCCCGCGACCTGATCTTCGAGCCCGACGGCGGCATCTTCGTGCCGATCGATCGACTCGATCTGCTCGGTGACGACGACGAGGAGCCGGAGGTCTACCCGACGACCGTCAGCCTCGCGCTCGTCGCGCAGGCGACCTACGGGTTCGGCCTGTGACGTCCGAGCTCGCGTCTTTCAGTCGGTGACCTTGACGCGGCGATTCACCTCGCGGGTCGCGGAGAACTTCAGCACCGTGTAGTCGGTGACCTCGCCGGCGCCCTCGTCCTTGCCGAACTGCACGCGGTGGCCCTTGTGGGTCTGCGGGTAGAACTTGCCGAAGTTGGTGAGGGTGACGGTGTTGCCCTGACTGACGAGGTCGAGGAGTTCGTCGATCATCGCGTTGTACGCCGTCTGAGCGGCGAAGACCGAGATTCCGCCGCGTCGCGCGAATCGCTGTACGAACTCGCGCTTGCTCACGCGATTGGCCTCGAGCGTCCTGGATGTGCTCATGCTCTGTACCGTCCCCTGGTGTGTTCGCCCGTCGCCGAGCGTCTTGCGCTGCGCCCCTGACAGCTGCACCGGTGATTCGTCGAAGGCCCCCCTGCGACGAACCGGGATCAGCGAGGCCCCAGCCCTTACCCCTCAGAGGCTAGCGCCTCTTCCTTGGTATATGCGGTGAACTCCGGTTTCACCTGATTCTTCCGTGATTTCGCGATCTCTCGCGCTGCGCGTGCGGCGGCGGTCGACACGTCGATCTGCGCCCGGATGCCGAGACCGCGCTCATCGGCGCGCACGGAGAGCTCGGTCGGCTCGAGGGTCTTGGTGTTCAGCACCACATCGCCGTCGTTGATCAGCAGATCCGCCCTCACGCCGTAGGCGCGGCCGACGACCACCCCGCTCGCATCGAGCAGTGGGGCCGTGTTGTCGCCCGCCGCCTCGGCGATCGCGACGAGCTGCGTCGCGGTGTACCGCGCCGAGTTCTCGAACTCGCCGTCGGACGGCTCCTCCCTCGCCGGGACGAGTGCGAGTTCGGTCTCGCCCGGTGCTCGACGGTCGCCGGGGTGCACCCGTGCATCGAGATGGTGGACGGCGCCGTCAGCATCGTCGCCGACGACGAGGCGGTCGTCGTAGGCGAGAACCACGAGGTTGACCCCCTTCGTCGCGCCAGGACCGTGCGTGCGGGAGCGCAGATCGACCATCCGTCACCGTCCGCCGAGGAGGGAACGGATCGGGTACCTCTGATCTTCGAGAATCACCTGCACTGCGCGTCCATTCGCGGGATGGACGACGATCGGCGCACGCAGATTCACGTGCACGCCGTCGTCTCCGGGATTCGCCACGACCAGGACCTGGAGCGCATCACCGGCAGAGGCCCCGATCTCGGCGCGGACGGACGCCGGAACCTGTGGCGCGTACGAGCGGTCCACGAACGGCGCCTCCACGACGAACAGGCGCACGTCGGCATCCGTCGCCCGGAGCGCGTACAGACCGTCGGCACCCGCGATGTGCTCGAGCGTGAAGGTCGTGTGCGGGGCGAGGCCGTGCATCGGCGAGGTGAACTCGACCATGCGGGCTGCCGGCTCGATGCCCGCTCGGGCGGTCGTCGCGGTCATCGCAAGAACTCCAGGAGGTTGGTCTGCAGCGACTTGGCGGTCACCTGCAGGGCGGATTGGAAGACGAGCTCGGCGGACTGCAGGCGCACGAGCACTTCGAGGCTGTCGACGTTCTCGACCTCGGCACGACGCGCCTCGAGGTCGGTGGAGGTGGCGAGGTTCTGCGAGGCCGCGCGCTCGATCTGCACCTGCCGGGCACCCGTCGTGCCGCGCGCGGCGACGACGTTTTTCAGGCGCGCGTCGATGTCGTCGAGGCGGGGGCCGACGTTCGCCCCGCTGCGCAGTTCGGCCGCGATGTCGCGCAGGAGCGCGAAGGCGCTGTTCGCCCCCTCGCCGAATGCCTGCGAGCCGTCGAAGTCGACGCGAACCGTCTCGTTGTCGCTGATACGTCGCTGCACGCCGTCTCCCGGGCTGCCGTGGAACGTGAAGGTGTCGGGGTCGAAGGCGGCGCCGGAGTCACCGGTTCCGGCGAAGACGCTGCGACCCAGCACCGTCGTGTTCGCCTGAGCGAGCAGTTCGGCGCTGATCGTCTCGAGCTCCTGCGCGATGGATTCCCGCGCGGTCGGGCTGAGCGCCCCGGAGTTCGCGCCCTGCGCCGTCAGGTCGCGGGCCCGGTTGAGCAGGTCGGTGCTCGCTCCGAGCGCGGTGTCGACCGTGGTGACCCACGCCATGCCGTCGCTCAGGTTGCGCGCGAACTGCGCGACCCGCGCCTGCTCGCCGTGCACGCCGAGCGTCGTCGCCGCGGCGGCGGGATCCTCGCTCGGCGAGCGGAACGCGCGCTGCGAGGCGGCCTGGTTCTGCAGGCGCTCGCGGTCGGCGAGATTGGTCTGCAGCGTCCGCAGCGACTGCTGCGTCATGGTGCTGCTCGTGATGCGTCCGATCATGGTCGACTCCCGGGTCAGCGGCCGACCAGGCCGGTGCGGTTGATGAGCAGGTCGAGCGCCTCGTCCATCGCCGTCAGCACGCGGGCGGCGGCCTGGTAGGCGGTCTGGTAGGTCAGCAGGTTGATGGTCTCCTCGTCGCCGTCGACCGAGGCGTTCGACTGCTGCGCGGTGACCGCGGCCACGGCGCCCATGTCGGCGATGTCGGCACGCTGCAGATCGCCGGCGACCGAGACCGCGAACCCGGTGACGAACGTCGCCCAGGTCTTGCTCGGCCCCGTGGCGGAGGCGCCGAGGGCGCTGATGCGGTCGGCGATCGTCGTGTCTTTGGCACCGGCTCCCGGCGCCGCCAGCGCGAGCTGATCGAGCCCGGTGGGGACGATGCTCAGTCCGAGCGCCGCGGGTCCCGTGGTGTCGAGGGAGAAGAAGTCGCCCCCGGCCGCGCCACCGGCGGTCACCCCGGTGCGGTGCACATCGTTGACCGCCGCGGCGAGGGCCGTCGCGGTCTCGTTGTACGCGGCGGCGACAGCGGCGAGCGTACCGCCGTCCGATGCCGGGGCGAGGGCGCTGATGGTGCCGCCGACCACGCCGCCGCCGACGACGACCGGCACGTCCGGCCGGTCGGCCCACGACACGACGATGCGACCGGCCTCCGATATCTCGCGCGGACCGGTCACCTGGAGCGATCGACTGCTGTCGCCCGAGACCAGCGCGTTCCCGTCGACGCGAAGGGTGAGAGTGCCATCCGACTCGACCACGCCCGTCGCCCCGACCGCCGAGGACAGCTGCTGGGCGAGAACGTTGCGCTGGTCGATCAACTCGTTGGCGTTGCGTCCGGCATGCAGCGCGTCGCGGATCTGACCGTTCAGCGCCGCGACCTGCCCCGCCACCGCGTTGACATCGGCGATGTCGCGATCGACCTGCCCGCGCAGATCGCTCCATTGCCCCGCGACGGCCTGATAGCCCGCCGCGATCTGACCGACGAGCACCTGAGCGTTGGTGAGCACGACCTGCGCCGCAGCCGGTTCCGGGGTGTTCGCGAGATCCGACCATCCGGACCAGAAGCGGTCGAGGTTCGCGGCGAGGCCGTCCTTGGTCGGTTCCGCCATCGCGCTCTCGGCACGGGCGGCCGCGGTCGCCCGTGCGCTCCAGAATCCGGAAGTCGAGAGGGCATCGCGCACGCGTGCGTCGAGGACCGCATCCCCCAGGCGTGCGACACCGGTGACGGAGACGCCTCCGCCGATGCCGAGGCCGCTCTTCCACAGCCCGGTCTGACCGACGCCGGAGAGCGGAGCCTGGTCGACCCGCTGCCGGGTGTAGCCCGTGGTCGTCTGATTGGCGATGTTCTGACCCGTGACGGTCATCCCCGCACGGGCGGCGGAGAGGGCGGATTCCGCCAGACGAAGACCTGCGAACGAAGACATGGTCACCTCACATCCGGGTGTCGAGAAGTCGGGCGTCGCCGCCGCGGACGACATCGCCGCTGGGCGTGTACTCGCCGGTCGGCTCACCGAGGCCGGCGATGGTCTCCTGGGTCACGCGGATCGCCGTGCGCAGACGCTGCTCGTTGACCTGCTTCATCTGCTCGATCTCGTCGGCCAACGCGGTCATCGCGGTGAAATGCCCCTCGAGCACCTCTCGCCATCCGTCGGAGGGCGCCGCGGCGATCAGCTGCCGCAGGGTCGTCGCCTCGGGCGCGCCCCACTCGTCGGCCACGGCCACGACGAGTGCGTCGCGCGAGAGGGCGACCGTCGGCATGGCGGCGAGCACGCGCTCGATCTCGGTCGACGCGTGACGGATCCACCGGTTGCGGCCGGTCGCGAGCAGCATCTGCTGCTCATCCAGTTTGAACAGCAGCGTCTCGAGCAGCTCGCGCTCGCGCAGCAGGTGCATGCTCAGGTCGTGAGCGGCCACAGGGCGTCACCTCGTCGGGTCGGGTCGTCGATGACGGGAATCCCCGTCACATCTACGACTATCGCGACATCGCGGAGGCGAGTAACTCGACACGGATGGGGAGAACTCCCCATTGACACCGGTCAGGACGCTCCACTCAGGCGTCGGAGGGCACCCAGGAGAGCGCTCTCCGCGGACTCGTCGTCCGCGGTCTGCACCGCCTGCTGGTTGGCGTCACCGACCGCGAGCACGATCTCCGCACGGTTGATGCGGGTGTCGCGAGGGGCGTCGATTCCGACCCGAACGCCGCTCGGGGTGACCGCCAGGATCGTCACCGTGATGTCGTCGCCGATCACGATGCTCTCGTTCGCCCGCCTCGTCAGAACCAGCATGTCCGTCCGCCTTCCCTGGCTGCGGCGCAGTCGCGCCATCCTCTTCACCAAGGTAGTGCATGCCCTCGTAAACGAGCGGAATCTGCAGGTCAGCCCGCCGCGCTGGGAAGGGCCGACGGGGCGATGCGCACGACTCCGACGACGTCGGTCGCGTGACCCGCCGCCCCGGCCTCGTCATACGACAGCACGGGGAGCGACTCGACCTGCGGCGCGAGCATCCGTCGTACCGCCTGACGCAGCGACGGAGCGCAGACGAGCACCGGTTCGGGCCCCGCCTGCGTCAGCTCCGACACCGTGCGCCGCACCCTCTCGAGCACCTGCAGCGTCGCCTCCGGCGTGAGAACGATCTGGGGGGCGCCGTCGACGATGCGCATGCCCTCGAGCATCTGCTGCTCGAGCATGGGATCGAACATGACGACCCGGATGCGGCCGTCCTCGGCGAAACGCGCGGCGATCGCGGGTCCGAGCGCCGCACGTGCGGCATCGATGAGCCCGGGGATCTCGGTCGAGGTCTTGCCTCGCAGCACGAGCGCCTCGTAGATGCGCGCGAGGTCGTTGATCGGCACGCGCTCCGCCAGCAGTCCGGCGAGCACCCGCTGGATCGCTGCCAGGGAGAGCACGGCGGGAGTGAGCTCCTCGACCGTCGTGGGGCTCGTCTGTTTCAGATGCTCGGTCAGCTGGCGCACGTCTTCGAGCGAGAGGAGGCGGTGCGCCTGACTCTGCACGATGTCGGACAGGTGCGTGATGATGACGCTCGCGCGATCGATCACCGTCGCCCCCGCCATGTCTGCCGCGTGCGACATCTCGGCCGGCACCCATTTGCCCTCGAGCCCGAACACCGGGTCGACCACGGCCTCGCCGGGGAGCTGCTCGAGCCCCGTGCCGATCGCCAGCACATGACCGCGGGGCACGGCTCCGCGACCGACCTCGACACCGGCGATGAGGATCGCGTAGGTCTGCGCCGGCAGATCGATGTTGTCGCGGGTGCGCACAGGGGGCATGAGGATGCCGATGTCGAGGGCGAGTTTGCGACGGAGGGACTTGACCCGGGTGAGCAGATCCCCCGAGCCACCGGCGGCGAGGTCGACGATATCGGTCGAGAGCGAGATCTCGAGCGCATGCACCCGCATCCGGTCCATGAGGTCTTCCGGTCCCTCGGCTCCGGCCTCAGCGGCTTCCTGCTCCAGCGCGTCGGCCTCGCGCGCGGCATCGCGATCCTCGCTCGCCTTCACGCGCGAGGCGGCGAAGAGCAGCACGGCGCCGATGCTCGCGAACACGAGGAGCGGCATCCCGGGGATGAAGCCCATCGCGATCGCCGCCAGCCCCGTGATGACCAGCGCATTGCGCGACTGCAGCAGCTGTCGTGCCGCGGCCTGCCCCATCTCGGCCTCGACGTTCTCACGCGTGACGATCATGCCCGTCGACACCGCCATCAGCAGCGCAGGGATCTGCGTCACGAGCCCGTCGCCGATGGTCAGGATGCTGTAGGTCTCGAGCGCCTCACCCATCTCCATGCCGCGCTGCGCCATGCCGATGATGATGCCGCCGACGAAGTTGATGACGACGATCACGATGCCGGCGATCGCATCGCCCTTGACGAACTTCGACGCACCGTCCATCGCCCCGTAGAAGTCGGCCTCGGCAGCCACCTCGGCCCGACGCCTGCGCGCCTCGGCATCGGTGATGAGACCGGCGTTGAGGTCGGCGTCGATCGCCATCTGCTTGCCGGGCATCGCATCGAGGGTGAAGCGCGCACCGACCTCCGCGACGCGTTCCGCGCCCTTGGTGACCACCACGAACTGGATGACGGTGAGGATCAGGAAGATCACGGCACCGATCACGAGCGACCCGCTGATCGTGATCTGGCCGAACGCCTGGATGACCTGGCCCGCGTGCGCCTCGCTGAGCACCAGGCGCGTGGACGCCACGTTGAGTCCGAGGCGGAACAGCGTCGCGACCAGCAGCAGGCTCGGGAACACCGAGAAGTCCAGCGGCTTCTTCACGAACATCGCCGTGAGCAGGATCAGGAGCGCGAACGAGATGTTCACGACGATCAGCACGTCGAGCAGCGGCGTCGGGATCGGCACGATGAGCAGCAGGATGATCCCGACCACACCGACGGGGACGGCTCCCTTCGACAGCAACTGACCGATCATGCGTCCTACCTTCTCGTTTCCGTGTGCGGGGTGCGGGTCAGAGCCCGCGGTCGCGGGTGCTCGCGAACGGCATCGTGTGTGTGCCGCGCGCCGAGCCGCGCCGCTTGAGATGCTCGATGAACGCCAGCACCTGCGCCACCGCGGTGTAGAGATCCTCGGGGATCTCGCGGCCGATGTCGCAGGCCGCATGGAGGGCGCGGGCGAGCGCGATGTCCCGCACCAGCGGGACCCCCGATTCCTCGGCGCGCTCGCGGATCTTCTGCGCCACGATGCCGGCTCCCTTCGCGACGACGCGCGGGGCGGACTTTCCGGGCTCGTAGCGCAGCGCGACGGCGACGTGGGTGGGGTTGACGAGCACGACATCGCTGTCGCCGACCGCCGCGATCATGCGGTTGCGGCTGAGGGCGATCTGGCGGGATCGTCGCTGCGAACGCACGAGCGGGTCGCCCTCGCTCTTCTTGTGCTCGTCCTTCGCCTCCTTCTTCGTCATGTGCGTGTGCTTGCGGTTGCGACGCAGCACGACGGCCACGTCGACGGCGGCGAGCAGGATGCCGACGACGACGGCGACCTGCAGAAGCGCCATCACTCCCCCGGCCGCCTGCTCGAGGAGCCACGTGATGTTGTGGCTGCCGCTGGCCATGAGCACGGGGACGAGACCGGACACCACGATCCAGAGCGCGAGACCGATGGCCGTCGTCTTCAGCAACGCCTTCACGCCCTCCCAGAGCGCCTGCCGTCCGACGACCCGCTTCAGCCCGGTGACGAGGTTGAACTGCTCGGTGCGCATCGTCACACCGCGCAGGTGGATACCGCCCTGCGCGACGGCGGTCGCGGTCGTCGCGAGGAGCACGACGACCAGCATCGGCAGCAGGATGCCGCCCATCGACGTCAACGCCGACCCCAGCACCTCGACCGCGGTGTCGGCGGTCGGATGATCCGCCACCGACGCCACCCGCAGGAAGAGCTCGGTGAGCACCTGGGTCGCCGAGGCGATCGCCGGGAGCGACATGATCGCGGCCGCCGCGATGCAGACCCAGGCAGTGAAGTCCTGGCTGCGACCGATCTGGCCCTTCTTCCGCGCCTCCTTCAGGCGACGATCGGTCGCCTTCTCGGTGCGTTCTCCGGTGTCGGTCTCGCTCATCGGGTCACCTCCAGGAGCAGCCGGGCGGCGTCGTCGGCGATCGCCGCGACCACGCCGGGGAGCGCCGCGTAGACGAAGCCCACGAGCAGGAGGGTGAGGCCGATCTTGATCGGGAAGCCCATCGCGAAGGCGTTGAGGGCCGGGGCGACGCGGGTCACGAGGCCCAATCCGACGTCGGCGAGGAAGAGCACGATCAGCAGGGGGCCCGCGATCTGCACCGCGCTGAGCATCATCTGCCCCGCCGCTCCCACGAGTGCCTCGGCCGGACGGGCGAGATCGATCATGCCCGTGACGGGTACCGCGTCGAAGGAGCGGAAGAGGCCGCCGAGCACGAGCTGGTAGCCGTCGGAAGCGAACAGCAGCACGATCGCGGTCATCTGGAACAGGCGGGTGAACTGGGCGCCGTTGACCGCCATGCCGGGGTCGAAGGCCTGCGCGAGCTGGAAGCCGCCGAACGTGTCGACGAGGTAACCGGAGCTCTGGATCGCGCTGAAGAGAACCATCACGAGGAATCCGAGAAGCGCGCCCGTGAGGGCCTGCCCGACCAGCGCGAGCAGGAAGCCCCCGGTGTCGAGACGCTCGTAGCCCGCGGTCACGACCGGCGACACCGCCAGCGCGAGCCCGACGCCGAGCATGGCACGGATGCGCATCGGCACCGTGCCGTGGCTGAACGGCGGCGCGATCACGAGGAAAGCCGTGATCCGCACGCAGGCCAGAGCCGTGGCCTCGAGCCAGGTGAAATCGATCGGGATGTGCATCAGCCGCCGTTCAGCAACGACGGTATGCGTGCGAACAGTTCGTTCGAGAACGCGATCATCTCGGAGATCATCCAGTGTCCGCTCACCAGGAGCGCGATGCCGACCGCCACGAGCTTGGGCACGAAGGAGATCGTCATCTCCTGCACCTGGGTGATGGACTGCAGCAGCGAGATCGCGAAGCCGACCACGAGTGCCGTGATCAGGAGCGGGGCGCACAGTTTCGCCGCGAGGATGAGCGCCGCCTGGCCGATGTCGATGACCGCTTCGGGATTCATCCCCCACCTCCGGCGTAGGACTGCACGAGAGCGGTGATGACCATCCCCCACCCGTCGATGAGCAGGAACAGCAGGATCTTGAACGGCAGCGAGATCATCACCGGCGGGAGCATCATCATGCCCATCGACATCAGGGCGCTCGCGACGACGAGGTCGATGACGAGGAACGGCACGAAGATGATGAAGCCGATGAGGAACGCAGCGCGCAGTTCGCTGAGCATGAAGGAGGGCACGAGCGTCTGCAGAGGGATGCTGGAGGGGTCGCTGGGGTTGTCCATCTGCGCGGCGCGGTGCATCAGCGCGATGTCTTCTTCGCGCGTGTACGCGAGCATCCACTGCCGCAGGGGTTCCTGGGCGAGCTCGAAGGCCCGGCCGAAGTCGATCTGCCCATCGGTGAACGGGGCGACGGCGACCGTGTTGATGTCGGTGAGCACCGGCCACATGATGAACAGGGTCAGGAAGAGGCTCAAGCCGGCGAGCACCTGGTTCGGCGGGATCGACGGCAGCGACAGGGCGTTGCGGGTCAGGGCGAGCACCACGAAGATCTTCGTGAAACTCGACATCATCAGCAGCAGAGCGGGTGCCACGCTGAGCACGGTGATGCCGAGCAGCGTCACGATGCTGTCGGACGGCGTGCCGTTGATGCCGTTGATCGTCACGCCCTCGCCGTCTCCCGACTGCGCGGGGACGACGGATGCCGCGGCGTGGGCGCCCGCGGCACCCCAGAGCACGAACACCGCGACGAGCACGAGCACGACGGCGGAGAGGATCCCGATCCGACAGCGGGCTCGCCGCGCGTGCGCCATCGGCGCGGCGGCGAGGGCTGATGCGGGCACGGCGGCACTCCGAAGATGGGTGTCGTGGCCGATCCGTAGCCAGGGGGACGAGCTATCCGTGCTCAGACGCGACTATCGCGACAGGGGCGCTCCCCCGTAACCGTGCGGACGGGCGAGGACGCCGATCAGGCGACGGAGGTGAGCGGCGGGCGCTCCGCGTCGTCGTCGCGCTCGTCGTCGATCGCCTCGTCGACGATCGCCTCGTCGATCTCCGCCGGAGCCTCCTGCGTGTCGACGACGCTGACGCCGCCCTCGGTGACGCCGAGGACGTAGCGGATGCCACCGAACTCCGCGACGACGAGCTGCGCCTTGGCACCGATCCCGGTGCGGGCGACGACGGTGATCTTCTCGGGGCGCGGCCGAGCGGACTTCGACGCCGAGGATCGCGGCGGACGGAGCACCGACAGCCGCCCGAGTTTCTTCGGCAGGAGCCCGTCCAGCGGGCTCCCCCCCTTCGCACCGGCCTTCTGCAGACGACGGCTGAGGAACAGCAGCAATCCCAGCACCGCGGCGAGGGCCACGATCATCCGCAGCGCGACGAGGACGTCGTCCATACTCAGACGCCCTCGGCGCCGTCGAGGATGCGTTCGACGCGGATCGCGAAGTCGCCGTCGGCCACGACCACGGTGCCATGACCGATCAGACGCCCATTGAGCTTGATGTCGGCGGGAGACCCTGCCGCACGGTCGAGCTCGACGACGTTGCCCGGCTCGAGCGCGAGGACGTCGCGCACCGGCATCCGCGTGCGACCGATCTCGACCACGAGCTCCATCTCGACGCCGGCGATGCGGTTGATGCGCTGCGGCGCTGAGGTGCCCGAACCGGCACGATCGCCGTCGATGCGCACCGACGCGCGCGCCGCGATGGCCCCGGTGGAATCGACGAGATCGAACACCTGCGTGCCCGGGGCCGCGAAGACCTCGGCCGCCGCGACGGTCTCGCCGGAGCCGAGAGCCCCGGGCCCGAGCACGATCGACGCCGCCTCGAAGATCGGGTGCAGCCGGTCGGCGAGATCGGCCTTCTTCGACCCGTCCTCGAGCTGCGCGGGATCGATGACCTGGATGGCGAGCCGCGCTCCCGGCGTGCCGGTGAAGGTCACCGCGATCGCGTCTCCCACCGCACCGGGATCGGTCGACGGCGTCGGGATGACGGGGAAGCCGAACGGCAGCTTGCCTGCGATCGCCGCGGCGATGGCGGTCTCGTGGAAGGTGCTCATCAGTGGTTCTCCTCATGGGTGGTCGTGATCGTGCAGGCGAGGCGCGATCCGCGGCTGCCCGGTGTCGCGCGTGCGATGGGCGTGTCGCCCGCCATCAGTTCGTAGGGCATCGTCTCGGGGTGGGGCAGGCGCAGCAGATCGCCGGGTGCGAGGTCGAGCACCTCCCCCGCACCGATCGTGATCGGAGCGAGACGCAGCGTGATCTCGAGCGGAGTGCTGTGCACCTGGTCGCGCGTATGGCCCGCGCCGCGCGTCGCCGCGGCATCCACCCCCGCCTCGGCGAGGTGGTCGACGACCGCGGAGGCCGGCAGCATGATCGAGGCGACCGTGCGGGTGTCACCCAAGCGCATCGTGTATCTGGCGACGATCACCGCGGCCGACGCTGAGATGACCTGCAGGTACTGCGGGTTGTAGTGCACGCCGCCGAAGACGGGCTCGCCGGGGAGCAGTGGGCCGAGGCTCGCCGACAGGTGCTCGAAGGTGCCCTCCATGAGGTTGCGCACCAGGGCGAGCTCGATCGGCGTGAAGGTGCGCGCATCGGGCAGGGAGGTGCTGCGCCCTCCCATCATCTGCACCACCCAGAGCAGCGCGCCGTCGAGCCCGAACTGCACGACGCACGGTTCGTCGCGATCGGCGAAGGCGCCGGCGACCATCGCCGTGGTGCTCGGCAGCGTCTGCGCATACTCCTCGTACGACACGAGTTCGACATTGTCGAGGGTGAGGTGCGTGCGTACGCGGATCTTCGCGGTCAGCTGCGACGACCACAGACGGGCGAACGACTCGAACGACGCCTCCAGCCGGCGGATGCTGTCGCGCCCGAGCTGCGCGGGGCGACCGAAGTCGTACGCCGGGTAGTTCTCGGCGGGGTCGTCCGGCACAACGTGCGCGGTCATGGCGGTCTCCTCGGAGATGATGGACACGTCTCAGCCCTTCCCGGCCGCGTCGGCGAGTGCGGGAAGCAGCGCCCGCACCTGGTCTTCCTCGGTGGACTCGACGACGATGTCGACCCGTCGGTTGCTCGCGAGCGCCTCCGGGCTGTCGCCCTCGACGAGCGGACGCGTGTCGGAGAACGCGGTCGCCTTCACCCGCGCACCGCCGACGAGTTCGTGCTCGACCAGGAAGCGCGCCACCTGCGTGGCGCGACCCCCCGACAGCTCCCAGTTCGTCGGGTAGGGCGCGGCCGAGAGACGCCGGTCGGCATGCCCCTCGACGCTCACCTGATTGCCGACCGTCGTCAGCACGTCGCCGATCGCGTCGAGCACGGCGTCGGCCTTGGCCGAGAGATCCGTGCTGTTGTCGCCGAAGAACGTCTCCGCGCCGACCAGACCGACCTTGAGTCCGCGGTCGTCGATCACGAACTCGACCGTGTCCTGCAGCCCCTGGGCGGCGAGCGAGGCGCGCATGCGCTCCCGCAGTTCTTCGAGCGACTCGTACTCCGCGGCCGCGCGCTGCGTGAGGTCCGGTTCGCCCTCCTCGTCGAGCATCTCCGGCGGGATCACCAGCCCCTCGGAGATGTCGGCACCGCCGGTGGTCGTCTCCTCCTGCCCGAAGCCGGTCGCGAGGCTGTTCGCCAGCAGCTCGAACTTGGTCTTGTCGACGTTCGACACGGCGAACAGCACGATGAACAGGCACATCAGCACGGTGACCATGTCGGCGTACGACACGGCCCAGCGCTCGTCCGGCTCGTCGTGCGATTCGTCCTCGTGGCCGCGCCCGCCCGCGCGGCGGGCCGTGCTCACAGGACCTCCTCCGAGCCCTGCGCCTCCGCGCCCTTCGTCTCCTTCGACGACCGTCGCTTCGGCTTGACGGTCGACAGCGCCTCGAGACGCTCCTGCAGCAGATGCGGCGCGCTGCCGGCCTGGATGGCGAGCATCCCCTCGCTGACGATCATCATGCGCTCGAGCTCGACCGCCCCGATGCGGTTCAGGCGCCCGGCGATCGGGTTCCAGATGAAGTTGGCCGAGAGGAGCCCCCACAGCGTCGCGACGAACGCCGCAGCGATCATCGGACCCAGGTGATCGGGTTCGTCGAGCTTCTCGAGCACGTGGGTCAGCGACACCACCGTGCCGACGATGCCGATCGTGGGCGCGTAGCCGCCGAGCGAGGAGAAGAACTTCGCGGCGATCCGCGTCCGCGATGAGGCCGCCGTGATCTCGTCGTCCATCATGAGACGCAGATCGTCGGCATCCGTCCCGTCGGCGAGTGCCTGGAGTGCCTGCCGCGTGAACGGGTCGGGAGCCGAGTCGAGCTCCTGTTCGAGGGCCAGCAGACCGTCACCACGGGCCTTCTCGGCGTAGCCGACGAGGAACGGGATCACCGCCTCGGGCGTCGAGCGGGGCCCGCGCACCATCCGACCCAGGCTCGACACGGCCAGGCGCGTGTCGCGCAGCGTGTGGCTGGCGATGCCTACGCCGATCGTCGAGCCCAGCACGAGGATCATCGGTGCCGGGATGAGCAGCGCCTCGAAACTCGCGCCCTCCATGGTGATCATCGCGACGAGAGCGCCGAACGCGAGGACGACGCCGATGAGGAATGCGGGATCCATCGTCAGTCCCCCGAGGTCCGGCCGAGCGCCTGTGCGGCGTCGAGTACGCGGGCACGGTACGAGACGATCAGTTCGACGACCGTATCGAGGCTCTCCTCGACCACGTACACCCCGCCGTCGATCATGTGCAGCGTGGTATCGGGCGAGGAATACACCCGCTCGATGAGATCGGGGTTCACCGCGAACCGTGTGCGGTCGAGGCGGGTGACGATGATCATCGGGGAGTCTCCGGGCGAGGGCGTCGGGTGAGAGGCGGTTCAGCCCCGACTATCGCGACGCGGCCCGCCCCGGGTAACCAGGGCGGGCCGCGCGCGATACGGGATCAGCGCTTGAGCTGGGTGAGTTCCTGCAGCACCTCGTCGCTCGTGGTGATGATGCGGGCGTTCGCCTGGAAGCCGCGCTGCGCGACGATCAGGTTCGTGAACTCCTGCGACAGGTCGACGTTGCTCATCTCGAGCGCGCCGGAGACGAGGCTGCCGAATCCGGCCTGGCCCGCCTCGCCGATCTGCGCGGGGCCCGAGTTGACCGACAGGCGGTACGACGACCCGCCGGCCTTCTCGAGCCCTTCGGGGTTGGCGAAGGTCGCCATCGCGATCTTGCCGAGGGTCTGGGTCGCGCCGTTGCTGAACGTGCCGACGATGGATCCGTCGCCCGTGATGCTGTACGACTTGAGCGTTCCGGCCGCTGCTCCGTTCTGATCGGTGACGGCGACCGTCGACAGGCTCGCGTACCCGGTGACCGCGGTGAGATCCACGGTCACGGCGCCGGCCGTGAGGGTGAGCCCCGGGCCCGTCTGCTTGCCGTCCGTGAAAGCGAGGGCGCCCGTCGCACCGCTCACGGGCTCCGAGACGTCCCAGCCCGTGGCGGTTCGCGTGAAAGTGAGGCTCAGCGTGGTCGGCGTGCCCTGGGCGTCGAAGACCGTGACGTCGCGCACGACCTCGTCCCCGGCGGCGGCGGTGGAGGGCAGGTTGCCGGTGACCGTCGCTCCGGTCGTCGCCCGAGCCGGCGAGACGGCGTCGAGGGGCAGCACGATGTTGCCGACGGCCTGACCGGTATTGACGACGCCGTCCTGCGCCGACCAGCCCTGCACGATCGCCCCGTCGGCGGTGACCATCTTGCCCGTCGGGTCGAAGGAGAATCCTCCCGCGCGGGTGTACAGCGTCTCGCCGCCCGCGCGCACGGCGAAGAAGCCGTCACCCGAGATCATGAGGTCGCCGCCGCGTCCGGTGGCCTGCGCGGAACCCTGGGCGAAGTTCGTGCGCACACCCGCGACCTGCACACCGAGCCCGACCTGCGCGGGGTTGCGCCCGCCGACCTGATCGTCGGGGATGCCGGCGTTGCCGATGAGCTGCGAGAGGGAGTCCTGGAAGACCACGGACGATCCCTTGAAGCCCGCGGTGTTGACGTTGGCGATGTTGTTTCCGGTCACGTCGAGCATGGTCTGGTGCGAGCGGAGTCCGGAGATGCCGGAGTAGAGCGAGCGGAGCATGGTGTTCTCTCTTCCTGTGTGTCAGGTGGTCGGTGCGGTCGGGGTGGCGACGCCCGTGATGGCGTCGAGCGCGATGGTCTTGTCGCCGATGGTCACCTGCGGCACGGGGCCGTCGAACGAGACCTTCGTGACGACGCCGGTGATGGCCTTGCCGTCGGCGTCCTCGTAGCTCGCCTCCTGCCCGATGAGGGCGGCCGCGGCCTGGCGCATGTCGAGCGCGAACGCCTCGGCGCCGTTGTCGGCGAGGGCCGTGAGCTGCTCCATCATGGCGAGTTGCGTGGTCTGCGAGATCATCTCGTTGGTGTCCATCGGACTCGAGGGGTCCTGGTGGGTGAGCTGGGTGACGAGCAGCTTGAGGAAGACCTCGCCGTCGAGCACCTGCTTTCGGGCGGCGGGATCGGTGGTGCTTCCGGTGTGGATCGCGGTGGGTGCGCTCACGGCGTCGACGGTCACGGGGTTGTCCTCTCAGGCGAAGGTGTCGAGACCCGCGCCGGCGACGGCGAGGGCGGGAGTCGGGAGGGAACGTCGATCGGACGCGTCGACACGGAGCACCTGGGCGACCTCGGGGCCGGATGCGCGCCGGTCGCCCGTCTGTCCTCCGGCGCCGGGGTCGGCTCCGGGCTGCGCGAACCGGTCGGAGCCCCCGGCATTCGTCGACGATGCGGATGACGAGGTGAGCGAGAGGTTCGCGTGCGGGAGGACGGCGGCGAGGTCGCGACGCAGATCGGAGACGATCGCGCGCAGGGCTTCGCGCCCGGCGTCGGTCGCTCCGACGAGCTCGACGCGCACCTCCCCGTTCTGGCCGATGTGCGCGCGCACGGTCACGGGGCCGAGTGTGTCGGGGCTCACCGTCATCGTGAGTTGGTGGCTGCCGGCCGGGCGCTGGGCGATGCTGACGACGAGAGGAGAGACCTGGGTAGCGACGGATCGGGCGGATGCCGGGGGCTCCGGCTGCGAGAGGATCGGAGCACCGGGTGCCGGTGCACTCGCCGCGGGAGCGACGGCCGGGGCGGACGGCGTCCCCGCCGGCGGGCCTGCGGGCTGATCCGATCGGTCGGCGAGCGCACCGGCCGACGATGCGGAGGATGCTGCGGTGATCGTGGTGCCCCCCGACGTCGGTGGCGCAGGCGCGGCGACGGGAGGAACGGATGCTTCGCCCCGCATCGCTCCGGGCACGGGCGTGAGGCCGGTCGGTGCGAGCGGGGTCGACGGGGAGGCATTCACCGACGCAGCGTCGGACGCCGGACCGATCGATGACACGGAACCTGCGGGGACCGGGGCTGCGGATGAACGAGCGGGAGCGGCGGCGGGGACGAGCGGGGCATCGGCATCCGCTCGCCCGGTCGCCGACGGCGACGGCGCGACGCGCACGGAACCGGTACCGTCATCCGCTGTCGGGTCGGAGCAGGAGGCGGATGCACTCTCCGTTCCCCCGGGCGCGAATCCATCGGCGGCGGATGTCGAGACGATCGACGCATCGGCGGGAACCGCGGTCGGCGCCGGCGTCGGCGCGGACGCGACGGACAGCGCGCCGTTCATCGTGACGGCGTCGACGGGGACCGCGCTCACCGATGTCTCGCCGGGTGCGGTCTGCGTCTCATCCGTGCCGGGCTCTCCGGGGCTCGGAGCGGCCGCGAGCTCCGTCGTCGCGGTCGGCGCGGGGAGCACCGATCCGTCCACGCTGATCGGGGCATCGAGCATCCGTTGTGCGACTTCCAGCACGGCCCCGAACGACGTCGATTCGGCGGGCGTCCCGCGCCCGGTCGGGGCCGCACCGCCGGCGACGAGCGCGGCGAACGGATCGGACGGCACCGTGCCCGGGGCGATCCCCGCCCTCATACCGTGCGCTCCTCGCGCAGGCTGCGCACGACGGCGATCTCGTCGAGAGCGGTCTGCTCGGCGTGCTGCGCGATCCGCGCGCTCTCGACCCGGTGGGCGTCCTCGAGGCGCTCGAGGCCGCGCAGCTCCCGGCGGGCCTCGACATGGGCCGCCTTCGCCTCCGCCTCCTCGGCACGGCGCATCTCGGTGAGCGCCTGCACGTCGCTCAGGGCGCTGCGGCCGGCGGCGCGAGCCGCGGCCATCGCGAGCAGAGTCGGGGCGTCATCGACCTGCGCGCTGATCTCGGCGAGGCTCACGACCGCACCCTGTTCGGCGGTCTCGGCCTGCAGGCGGGCGGATGAAGTACGGGACAGCTGCTCCGCGGCTACGCGCTCCTGGGCGTCGCGCACGCGCAGGAGGCCGGCGAGGGGGAACGTCATGGCGTCAGTCCTCCGAACTCGGTGGTGAGGGCGGTGAGGCGCCGCCAGGAATCCTCGGCTGTGGTCAGATCGTCCATGCGCTGCGTGAGGAACCCGGCGATGGCCTCCTCGTTCGCGAGGGCGGCATCGACCAGCGGGTTCGCCCCTGGCCGGTACGCACCGATGTCGATGAGGTCGTTCGCGCTGCGACGCGCCGCGAGCACGCTGCGCAGCGCCACCGCGTGCGCTCGCTGCTCGACCGTGGTGATCTTCGAGACGACGCGTGAGATCGATCCCAGCACGTCGACGGCCGGGAAGTGGCCGCGCACCGCGAGCGCACGGTCGAGCACGACATGCCCGTCGAGGATGCCGCGGGCCGCATCGGCGATCGGCTCGTTGTGGTCGTCTCCGTCGACGAGCACGGTGTACAGACCGGTGACCGATCCGACCGGCCCCGTGCCGGCCCGCTCCAGCAGGCGAGCGAGAACGGAGAAGGTCGACGGCGGATATCCGCGGGTCGCCGGTGGCTCGCCCGCGCTCAGCCCGATCTCTCGCTGAGCCATCGCGACACGGGTGAGGGAGTCCATCATGAGCACGACGTCGTTCCCCTCCGCCCGGAACCCCTCGGCGATGCGGGTGGCGACGAACGCCGAGCGCATGCGCACCATCGCGGGCTGGTCGGATGTCGCGACGACGACCACCGAGCGCGCCAGCCCCTCCGGCCCGAGGTCGTCCTCGAGGAACTCCCGCACCTCTCGACCGCGCTCGCCCACCAGAGCGATCACCGTGACGTCGGCCGTCGAGCCGCGGGCGATCATCGACATCAGCGACGACTTGCCCACACCCGACCCCGCGAACAGGCCGAGGCGCTGTCCCGTGCCGACCGGGGTCAACGTGTCGAGCACGCGGACGCCCAGTCCGAGTTGGCGGTCGATCCGCTGACGGTTCAGGATGCTCGGGGCCTCGTGATCGAGCGGCACGAACACGGTGCCGCGTTCGAGCGGCCCCTTCCCGTCGATCGGGCGGCCCAGCCCGTCGAGCACGCGCCCGAGCAGCGAGTGACCGGTCGGCACGCGCAGGCGCTCGCCGGTGTGCAGCACGCGGGCTCGCGCGGTGATCCCGTCCAACGGTCCGAGCGGCATGCATCGCGCCGACCCGCCGTCGACGGCCACGATCTCGGCATCGACCCGACGCCCGTCCGCCACGTCGATCCGCACGCGATCACCGACCGCTGCATCGATGCCCACGATCTCCGCTCCGAGGCCGAGGACGGACTTCACCCTGCCCGACCGCTCGGGGCGGGCAGCCCGCAGCACGCGATCCCACGACGACGTGCGGGCACTCATGCGCGGGCCCCACCGGCGGCGGCGACGAGCGTCTCGGCGTCGTCGTCATCGCCCTCATCTCCGCCGTGCACGGCCGCACCGGCCCGGCGCAGTGCCTCCGCGATGCGCACGTCCACCGCGCCGTCGGCGATCTGCACGATGGCACCGCCCGGCGAAACGGAGGCATCGTCGACCATCTCAACGCCGTGCAACGCGTCGACGGCATCCGCATCTGCGCGCAGGATCTCGCCGTCCTGCGGATGCACGGCGATGCGCGTCCACCTGTCCACGGGCATCTCGGCGAGGGCTCTGCGGAGCGCGTGCGCCGCCGAGCGCGCCGGGTCCGACAGCTCCGCGCCGAGGATCGTGGCCGCGAGCTCCACCGCGAGCTCCTCGATCCGATCCGCGGAGAGAGCACTCGTCGTCGCAACGCGATCCGCCAGGGCCGATCGAGCATCGTCGAACGCGGCGAGGGCGCTCGAATACCGCACCGCGTGCGCGTCGCGCTCCTGCTGGAGCCGCTCGGCCTCGGCGGCGCGCTGCACCCGTGCCTCGTCGAGGGCGATCCGGCGCCCCTCCGCGAATCCCTCGGCGTAGCCGCGCGTGCGCGCCCGAGCCGCCTCGTCGCGCACGTCGGTCGGGGTCTCCCCCACGCGCGGCACGACGAGCGGGGTGAAGGCGGTGTCGGGGAGCGTCATTCGATCAGCTCGTCCTCGTCCTCGCGGGAGATCGTGATCTCCTCCGCCGCCTCGAGCTCGCGGATGATGCGCACGACCTCGGCCCGCGCCTCATCGACCTGACGCACGCGCACCGATCCGAGCACCCGTGCCTCCTCTGCGAGGTTCTCCTTGTTCCGCTCGGTCATGTTGCTCGTGACCTTGAGCGCGATCTGCTCGTCCGCCCCCTTGAGCGCGAGAGCCAGGACCCGCAGATCGATACCGCGCAGGACGCGCTGCGCATCGCGATCCTCGAGACGCGTGAAGTCGGCGAACGTCACCATGCGGCTCCGGATGTCCTCGGCCAGGGCGAGGTCGCGTCCCTCGAGACTCGCCAGCAGCGATTTCTCGAGCGCGGTGTCGGAGCGGCTGATGATCTCGACCAGCGGCTGCACCCCGCCGATGGACTCGTGGTTGTCGCGCATGGCGAAAACGCCGGTACGCGAGCGCAGGGAGTCCGCGACGATCGAGATGGCCTCCTGAGTGGCGGTCCCCATCGTCGCGATCGCCTGAGCGACATCCGTGCGCAACGGATCCTGCAGGGCGGCGAGCACCGCCGCAGCGCGATCGGCCCGGAGGTTCGCCAGCACGACCGCGACCGTCGTGGGGAGCTCTCCCTCGAGGATCGTCGCGAGTTGGGCGGGATCGGCGGCGTTCAGGAAGTCGAACGACACCGCCCCCTGCGACATCACCCTGCCGACCATGCCCACGGCCTTCTCCCGGCCGAAGGCGGTCTCCAAGAGCCCGGTCGCGAGCTCCTGTCCTCCGCGGGAGGGCACCGAACCACCCGTGGCGATGCGCGTGAAGGCGGCGAGAGCACGGGCGGTCGCCGCGACGTCGACGCCGCCCAGCTGCGTGAGCTCCGCGGCGAGCAACTCGGACCTGTCCTCTCCGAGCAGACGGAGCACCTCGGCGCTCGCCTCCCGGTCCATGTTGAGGAGCACGATGGCCGCTTGGCGCAGACCGCTCATCGGGGCGATCGCCTGTCCGGACGCGACGGCGACGGCCTCCGAGATCTGCTCGGTGGGGGCATCCGCTGATTCGATCTGCATGCTCATACGGTCGACTCGTCCATCAGGCTCGCCAGCGCTGTGGCGGTGGTCTGGGGTTCGCGGCGGGCGATGTCGTCGATCTCGCGTCGACGACGCTCGACGAGGATGTGCTCCCGCTCGGGCTCCTCCTCGACGTCGAGCAGGGTCGGCGAGACCTGCGGCAGCAACGGTGCGGTGAGCGCCTCGCGGTCCTGCAGGCCCTTGAGCGACTTGAGCTTCTGCTCCTCGGTCTCGGTGAGGGTCGCGAGATACTCGATCGGACCCTCGTCGGTGTAGGCGATGCGACGCTTCATGCGCAGCCGGATCGACAGGAAGACGACGAGGATGATCACGGCGAGCAGGATCGACCCGCCGATGATCGCGGACCGCACGAGCTCCTGCTGGAACTGCGCGGCCTGCTCCGCCTCGGCTGCTGCCAGCGCGGTCTGCGCAGCGTTCGCGCCGGCGCCGGCGAACTCCACGAACTCGACGGCGATCGTGTCGCCGCGCTCGAGGTCGATGCCGGCCGCCGAGGCGACGAGGGTCTCGATCTGCGCCGCCGTGACGCCGCTCACGGTGCCGCGGTTGAGCGCGATGCTCACGGTCTGCCGGGTCACCTCTCCGGCGGGAGTGATCGTCTTCTCGGTCGATTTGTTGACCGCGTTGTTCCGCGAGGTCTCCTCGAACTCGTACGCTCCGTCGCCGTCCGCACCGTTCGGAACTGCGATGTTGTCGGGGCCGAGCACGCCCGTGCCCCCGCCCTGACCGCCGGTGTAGGTCTCGGTCTTCGTCTGCTCCGATGCGCTCAGGTCGCCCTCAGGGGCGGAATAGGTCTCGTCCATGCGCTCGGAGGTCGAGTTCGCCACATCCGCCGACACCGTCACTGTCGCATTCCCCGGTCCGACGATCGTCTCCAGCATCCGATTCACCGACGCTGCCACTCGGGCCTCGTGCTCGGTCGCCTGTTTCGACGAGTTCCCGGCCACACCCGAGCCGACGGCCGAGAGCACCGTGCCGTTCTGGTCGGTGACCGCGACGTCCTCCGGCGTCATGCCCGGAACGGACGCGCTCGTGAGATGGATGATCGCCTCGATCTTCTCGTCGCTGAGCGTCGACCCGTTGCGGGTCTTCACGAACACCGATGCGGTGGGCGTCTGCTGCTCCGAGACGAACACGCTCTCCTCGGGGATCGCCAGCTGCACCGACGCCGTGCTGATGCCGTCCATCGCGCCGATCGTGCTCGCGAGCTCACCCTCGATCGCGCGCTTGTAGGTCACCGACTGCTGGAACTCGCTCGCGGTGACGCCCATCTTGTCGAGCAGGGTGTAGCCCTCGCTCGTGTCACCGGGGAGCCCGGCGGATGCTGCCGCCAGCCGCTGCGCGTAGACCTGATCGTCGGGCACGAGGATCGTGGCGCCGCCCTCGGCGAGCTCGTAGCCGACGCCCGCCGACTTGAGCTGGTCGACGACCGCCGAGGCGTCGCCGGCGCTGAGTCCGGTGAAGAGCGGGCTCATCTGCGGCTTGGTGAGCCAGGCGCCGAGTGCGACGGCCCCCATCACCAGCAGAGCGACGCCGATAATCGCGATCGTGCGCTGAGCGACGCTGAAGCCCGAGACGATCAGCTTCACGCGTTCGAAGGAGTTCGTGATCACCTTCGGCATGATCAGGCCTGCATCCGCATGATCTCGTTGAACGCCGAGACGCTGCGGTCACGGATCGCGACCACGAGGTCGAGGGTCACGCCGGCGCGGGCGGAGGCGATCATGGCCTGGTGGATGTCCTGCAGGTCACCGGTGACGGCCTGCACGGCGAGCTCGTTCGAGGTCGACTGCAACTGCTGCAGGTTCTCGATCGCGCCGGACATCGACGTCGCGAAGGCGCCCGCCGAGGCAGAGGATCCCGTGCCGTCGGCACCGGATTCGAAGCTGAGGGCCGACATCGGACTGACGCCGGTGGCGGAGATCGCGTCGATGGGGGTCGACATCAGTTGCGTCCGATCTGCAGGGCGGCCTCGTAGGTGGTCTTGGCGCGGTCGACGACGGCGGCGTTCGCCTCGTAGCCGCGCTGGGCGAGGATCAGCATGCTCATCTGGTCGCCGAGTTCGACGTTCGGGTACTGGACGTACCCGTCCTCGTTCGCGTACGGATGCTCGGGGTCGTAGACGAGCTTCGCCTCGGCCTCCGATTCGACGACCCCGGCGACGAAGACGCCCGGACTCTCGGTACCCGCCTGCACCGTGACGAACTTCTCTCGGAACGCCTCTTCACCGGCCGGTGTGGCGGTGTTGACGTTCGCAATGTTGTCGCTGAGCGCGTCGAGCCACTTGCGGTGCACGTTCAGTCCGGTGCCGGCGATGCCGATCGCGTCGAAGGTCATGCGGATGCCTGGCCGATCGCCTTGGTGATCGAGGCCGCCTGGCCGCCGATCGCCTGGCTGGCGAACTGGAACCGGAGCACGGTGTCGATGTTCGACAGCGTCTCGGTGTCGAGGTTCACGTTGTTGCCGTTCAGGCGGGTGGGCTCGAGCGAGCGCTCGACGGTCGCGGCGACCGACCCCGATCCGCCGTCGACCGCGCGACGCAGCTCGTCCTCGAACTGCACCCGCTTCGCCTGGTAGCCGGGCGTGTTGACGTTCGCGATGTTCTCGGCGATGGAACGCTGGCGCAGCGCCAGACCGTCGAGCGCGCTGATCAGCGCGGAGGAGGTTACGGATTCGAGCACGGCGGCACCCCGGATGTGTGGTGGAGAAGCCGATCCGTGGCCTGCGTCGAGCGATCCGTGCTCGTGGCCGACTATCGCGACAGTGCGGCGTCGGCGTAACCGCCGCCGCTCATCCTTCGACGTCGAGGTACGCGGGAGCGTCGGGCGACCCCGTCGGCACCCGACGGAGCGCGGCGAGTTCACGCGCGACGTTCGCCCGCGAGGCGGTGAGACCGCGGATCATCATCTGCTGACGCGCCAGCACCGCCTCCGCGCGTTCACGCAGCTCTTCGGGCACGGGTCCGGGAGGCGGCTCGAAGGTCGGGTCGAGCTGGTCGTCGGCGGCGTCGAGCGCACGCTCGAACGTATCGAGCACGGCCAGCCACGACGCGAGGTTGTCGGTCATGCGACTCAGCCCAGCGCGGATGCCGGGGCGGGAGCCGCGGCCGAGGTCACCGCTGCGGCCTGGTGCCACGCTTCGCGAAGCGGCGCGACGAGTTCGCGGCACTCGGCGGTGGCCAGCCGATCGCGGCCGATGTTCGCGGTGATCAGGCGACCGGTGACGTAGGTGTACACCGCGCGCAGGTCGGCCGCGCCGTCCCAGGCGTCGGTGAGCGACCCGCTCAGCTCGGCGACGATCTGCTGGGCGTGGGTGAGGTGGGTGCCCGCGGCCGCCCAGTCCTCGGCATCCTGCGCGGCCCCGGCTCGATCGATGTCGACGAGCAGGCGGTCGTACAGCAGGGTGAGCAGACGCTCGGGCGAGGCCGAGGCGACCTGCTGCTCGAGGTACTGCTGCTTGGCGCGTTCCAGGGATGTCAGGGGCATCGCTTGTCTCTCCTCGGCGATCAGGACTTGGTGGCGGTGAGGGCGGCGAGCTGCCCGGTGAGCCACGACGACTGGGATTCGAGCTTCGACAGCTGCACCTCGAGTTGCGAGTACGTGCGCTCCAGGGTCGCCCGACGCTGTTCGAGACGGACGTCCCACCGCTCGACCTGCGTCTTGAGGGTCTTGACCTCGGATTCCTGCCCGGTGATGCGCTGCGTGAGCAGACCGTCGTACTTGTCGGAGTAGGTGTCGGCCACGCCCTCGAGGCGACCGGCGACGCCCGAGAACAGCTCCTGGGTCTTCTCGGGATCGTCGGCGAGTGCCTGGGCGAACTTCTCGGCGTCGAACGAGAGCACGCCCTTCTCGTTGATCGAGATGCCGATGCTCGAGGGCGAGACCCCGTCGATCGGGTGCTGCACGGCGTTGGCCAGGGCTGTGCGGAGGTTGCGCACGGTGCTGTCGCCGGTGAACACGCCGAGGGTGGTCTTCTCCCCCACCGCGCCGACCGTGGCCTTCGAACCGTTGTCGATGCGGGTGAGGAGACCGGCGATCTCCTTGATGAACGCCTCGGCCGTGGCCGTCTGCGCCTTCGCATCGAGGGCGACGGTGACCGTGACCGGGTCGGCGCTGGGCCTCGTGACCGTGACGGTGACGTCGTCGCCGACGGTGATCGTGTTGCTCGCGCTCGTCAGCACCTGCTCGGCCGAGGTCCCCGCGAAGAGACGGATGCGGGCGTCGGCACCGGCCGTCAGCACGGCGGCTCCCGGCTCCGTGCCGAGGTCGATCGCGGTGCCCGCGTCGAGATCGTCGCCGTTACCGCGGTGCAGCGTGAAGGTGTTCTCGGCACCGGTCTCTGCGGCGTTCAGTTGAATGCGCGAGAGCGGGGCGCCGTCGGCATCCGTCCCGGCGGGCACGACGGTCGCCGTCACCCCCGCCTTCGCGGCGTTGATGGCTTTGGCAAGATCGTGGGGCGATGCACCGGCGGGCGCGATCTCGGTGCGGGTGCCGTCGGCGGCCACCAGCGTGAACGCTCCTCCCCAGGAATCCGCGCCCGCAGCCGCGGTGACGACCGAGTGCGCGGTGGCGACGGCGTCGACGACGATGCTCGTCGAGAATGCGCTCGCCTTCGGCCCCGCGTTCACGGTGACGCTCTCGGACGACGACGTGGCGGTGAAGGCGGCCAGCGAGGTGGCGGACGCCGCGGTCTTGGCCTTCTCGACCAGCGCCTGCAGCGAGGTGTTCAACGACTGCAGGTTCGTGATGATCGAGGTGCGGTCGGTGATCTTGGTGGTGATCAGCTTCTTCGGGATCGCCGACACGTCCATGAGCGCGTCGATGAGCTCGCCGGTCTTCAGTCCGGAGACCAATCCGTCCAGTTTCATCCTCGGATGCCTTCCCTCGGGGCGTGTCGCAGGTCTTAGGGGAAGGCGCCCGGGCGGAGTGTCCCCCGCCCGGGCGCCCGGTGCGCCTCAGGCGCGGCGGCTCAACGGAGCAGCTGGAGAACGCCCTGGCCGGACTGGTTCGCCTGCGCGAGCATCGCGGTGCCCGCCTGCTGCAGGATGTTCGCAGCCGTGTACTTGACCATCTCGGCCGCCATGTCGGTGTCGGCGATGCGGCTCTTGGCCGCCGAGAGGTTCTCGGCCGAGACCTGCAGCGAGTTGATCGTCGACTCGAAGCGGTTCTGCACCGCGCCGAGGTCGGCGCGAGCCGACGAGACGCTCTTGATCGCGGCGTCGACCGTGTCGATCGTCGCCGCGGCGACGGTCGGGTTGGCGAAGCCATCCGCCGTGGTGAGGATGTCGTCGCGCAGGTCGGCCGCGAGCGTGGCGATGTTCGCCGTGCCGAGGTTGACGGTGATCTGGCTCGAGGCGGAACCGTCGGCGCCGACCTGGAAGCTCAGCACACCGTTGCCCGCCGCGCCGGCGGTGCCGTCGAGCAGCTGGATGCCGTTGAAGTTGGCGCTCTCGGCGATGCGGTCGAGTTCGTCGACGAGCTGCGTCACCTCGGTGGTGATCGCCTTGCGCGAGTCCGCGTTGTTCGAGTCGTTACCGGCCTGCACCGCGAGGTCGCGCACACGCTGCAGGATGGAGTGGACCTCGGTGAGCTGGCCTTCTGCGGTCTGGATGACCGAGATGCCGTCCTGAGCGTTGCGGGCTGCGACGTTCAGGCCGTTGACCTGCGAGCGCAGGCCCTCGGAGATGGCGAGGCCGGCGGCGTCATCGGCTGCGCGGTTGATGCGCAGGCCGCTCGAGAGCTTCTCGAGCGACTTCGAGACGTCGTTCTGGTTGCTCGACAGGTTGCGGTACGAGTTGAGCGCGCTGACGTTGGTTGCGATCTGAAGACCCATGAGTATCCTCCGTGGTTATGGGACTGGAAGCGGGTCCATCCGTGGACCTGCACCTCCCACATTCGCGACAGCTCGCGCGTCCCGTAACCGGCGATCTACGGAAAGTCAGATCGCGGGCATGAGGTCTTCCGAGCGGTGCGGGCTCGCGGGCTTCTCCGGCCCGAAGAGCGCGCCGAAGAACTCGGCCTTCGCCGGGCTGGTCCGGTCGCCGGCGCTCCCCTGCTCCCAGGCTTCCATCGCTTCCCGCATGAGGGCGAGGCCGCGCGAACGCAACTTGGAGACGTACGCGTGGCTCACCTCCATCTCGTCGGCGAGGTCCTTGACCATGCGGTCTTCGAGGTAGATCCCCCGGATCACCCGTCGCATCGCAGTGGGCAGCGCATCGAGCACGCGCACGACCATGTCCCGCGTCTCGTTCTGCTCCGCGGCGAATTCGGGCAGCACGATGCTGTCGGTGAGGTCGACCGCCTGCCGACCCGATTCGGGATCGAAGTGCTCCTCGAAGCTCGTGGCCGTGCGCACCATCGCATCCAGGTGGAGCATCTCGCTGACCGCGGCGATGTCGAGACCCGCCTCTTCGGCGACCTCGGCCGGGGTGCCGGCGCGACCGGTGCGGGCGAGCACGGCGTCGCCGGCGGCTCGGATGAGCTCGATCTTGTCGCGCCCGCGCTCCCCGGCGGGATCGGCGCGACGCATCTCCGAGAGCATCGCCCAGGTGATCTGGGTGCGGGCGAAGGCGCCGAAGGGGATGCCGCGTTCGGGCTCGTAGGTCATCGCCGCACGGGCGAGTCCGAGCCGGGCGGCCGACATGAGGTCATCGAGGTCGACGTGCTCGGCCGTTCGGGCCTTCTCCAGCGCGAGGAACGTGGCCAACGCCATGTTGTCGCGCGCGAGCCGCTCGGCCGTGGCCGAGGCGGTTGCGCGCGATCCGGAGACAGCAGAGGAGGCAGAATCCTGCAGCAACGTGGCTCCTTGAGTTATCAACTGATTTACGTGTGAAGCTAGCAGGTTTTGCACGTAGACAAGTAAATAATTGATTTCGTGGGGGTGTCGGCTCGACCTCGCACGCAGGGCGAAGCGCGCACGTTCGACAGATGTCGTAGCGCGGCCGCCGCCCATCCGCTTGAATGACCCCACACGAGCGAAGGCAGGCGAACATGAGTGTGATCTCCCGCGGATTCGGAGCGCGCAGACGAGAGTCCGATGAGCGGCTCCCTCCCGGTCAGTACCTGACCCAGGACTTCCCCGTGCTGTCGGCCGGGCCGACGCCCCGGATCCCGACCGAGTCCTGGGAGTTCGTCGTCGTCGGCCGCGACGGTATTCGGCACACCTGGACGTGGGACGAGCTGCATGCGCTCCCGATCGAGACGATCACCACCGACATCCACTGCGTGACCCGCTGGTCCAAGCTCGGAACGCAGTGGCGCGGCGTCGCGGTCGAACGGTTGCTCGAGCAGATCGACGACGACGCGGCCTTCGCCGAGGTCTTCTCGTACGGCGGCTACACGACCAACGTCTCCCGCGCCGACCTCGCCCCCGGTCGCGCCTGGATCGCCCTGGAGTTCGACGGCGAGCCGCTCGCTCCCGAACACGGGGGCCCGGCTCGACTCCTGATCCCTCACCTCTACTTCTGGAAGTCGGCGAAGTGGGTGCACGGGGTGAACCTGCGCGAGCACGACGCACCGGGTTTCTGGGAGCAGAACGGCTACAACATGCACGGCGACCCGTGGAAAGAGGAGCGGTACTGGTGACGACGGCAACGCTGTGGCGCCCGGCGAGCGTTCTCACGACGCGCAGCGCCGCGAGTCACGGGCGTGTCCTCGGTCTGCGGGTCGACGGCTGGCCCGGCAATCTCGCGGGGCAGCACGTGGATGTGCGTCTCACGGCCGAGGACGGCTACCAGGCCGTGCGGTCCTACTCGCTCGCCTCGTCCGGCCCGGGTGAGGTACTCGAACTCGCGGTCGACGAGGTGCCCGACGGCGAGGTCTCCCCGTACCTGGTCCAGGACGTGCGGCCCGGCGACGAGTTGGAGATCCGCGGCCCGATCGGCGGCTACTTCGTCTGGACCCCCGATCGCCCCGAGCCCGTTCAGCTCATCGCCGGCGGATCGGGCATCGTTCCGCTCATGGCGATAGCTCGTGCGCACGAGCACTCCGGCAGCAGCGCGCCCATGCGGTTGCTCTACGCCGTGCGCTCGGCTCAGGATGCCTTCTTCGTCGACGACATCGACCGCCTCGCCCGCAACGGCCTCGTCGTCGACTGGGCCTACTCGCGCGTCGCTCCGCCCGGCTTCGCACGTCCGGCCGGTCGGGTCGATGCCGCGACCCTCGTCGCATCGACGTTCGCCTCATCGCTCGAACCGTCGGTCTACGTGTGCGGTCCGACCGGCTTCGTCGAGGCCGTCGCCGATCTCCTCGTCCTGGCGGGACACGCCCCCGACCGCATCCGCACCGAGCGCTTCGGAGGAGCCTGATGGAACGCATGCCCGTACCCCCGCCCGTCCGGCGCGTCGACGGCAACGCCGCAGGCGGATATCTGCTCGAACTGTTCGGCCGGGACATGACGGGCGCGCGTGCCACCTGCGGGCACTGCGCGCGAGCGGCCGTCATCGCCGACGCCGTCGCCGAGATCGATGGGGCCGGCGTCATCCTGATCTGCCGCGGATGCCGCCGCACTCTGCTGACGTACCTGCATCGCGAGGGGCGGAAGACGCTCCGCATCGACGGTCTGACGACCATCGAATGGGCGGACGGCGAAGAGGTGGGCCCTGCCGGGATCGAACCGACGACATCCACGGTGTAAACGTGGCGCTCTACCAGCTGAGCTAAAGGCCCTGGTGCGTCCAGTGTATCCGTATGCGGATGCGCACCCGCATGGTGGAAGAGGGCTAGGCTGAGGACGGCGCGCGTTGTGCACAGCCGACAAGGCTGCCCGCGTCGCTTCCCGTTTCCTTGGCATGACCTGCCAGCTTGACGAAAGGCTCCCCGTGACCGTCCACGACCAGGATCCGTACTCTCAGGACTCTCTCGACAGCGACCCGGAAGAGACGGGTGAGTGGCAGCAGTCGCTCGATGAGCTCGTCGATGCCAAGGGCCACGGCCGTGGGCGCGAGATCATGCTCAGCCTGCTGAAGCGCTCGAAGGAACTGCACCTCGGCGTGCCGATGGTTCCGACCACCGACTACATCAACACGATCGCCCCGGAGAACGAACCCGAGTTCCCCGGCGACGAAGAGGTCGAGCGCCGCTACCGCGCGTGGATCCGCTGGAACGCCGCCATCACGGTGCACCGCGCCCAGCGTCCCGGTATCAGCGTCGGCGGTCACATCTCGACCTACGCGTCGTCGGCCGCTCTCTACGAGGTGGGCTTCAACCACTTCTTCAAGGGTGCCGACAACCCCGGCGGCGCTGACCAGATCTTCATCCAGGGCCACGCCTCCCCCGGTACCTACGCCCGCTCCTTCCTCGAAGGCCGACTGAGCGAGGACCAGCTCGACGGCTTCCGCCAGGAGAAGTCGCACGCCCCGCACGGCCTGCCCTCCTACCCGCACCCGCGCCTGATGCCGGAGTACTGGCAGTTCCCGACCGTGTCGATGGGCCTCGGCCCGATCAACGCGATCTACCAGGCGATGTCGAACAAGTACCTCGAGAACCGCGGCATCAAAGACACCTCGCAGTCGCACGTCTGGGCCTTCCTCGGCGACGGCGAGATGGACGAGGTCGAGAGCCGCGGACAGCTCCAGGTCGCGGCGAACGAGGGGCTCGACAACCTGACCTTCATCGTCAACTGCAACCTGCAGCGTCTCGACGGCCCGGTCCGCGGCAACGGAAAGATCGTGCAGGAGCTCGAGTCGTTCTTCCGCGGCGCCGGCTGGAACGTCATCAAGGTCGTCTGGGGCCGCGAGTGGGACGACCTCCTCGCCCGCGACACCGAGGGCGCGCTGCTCAACCTCATGAACGTCACGCCCGACGGCGACTTCCAGACGTTCAAGGCCGAGTCCGGGGGATACATCCGCGAGCACTTCTTCGGACGCGACGAGCGTGCCGCCGCCCTCGTCGAGAACTACTCCGACGACGACATCTGGAACCTCAAGCGCGGTGGCCACGACTACCGCAAGGTCTACGCCGCGTTCAAGGCCGCGACCGAGCACAAGGGCAAGCCCACCGTCATCCTCGCGAAGACCGTCAAGGGCTACGGCCTCGGTCCGCACTTCGAGGGCCGTAACGCGACCCACCAGATGAAGAAGATGACGCTGGACAACCTCAAGACGTTCCGCGACGCCATGCACATCCCGATCACGGATGCGCAGCTCGAGGAGAACCCGTACCTGCCCCCGTACTACAACCCGGGACCCCAGGACGAGACGATCCAGTACATGCTGGAGCGCCGCCAGAACCTCGGCGGCTTCCTGCCCGAACGCCGCTCGACGCACGTCGGTCTCTCGCTGCCGGACGACTCCGCCTACGCGCTCCCCAAGAAGGGCTCCGGCACGCAGGAGATCGCCACGACGATGGCGTTCGTCCGCCTGCTGAAGGACCTGCTGCGCTCGAAGGACTTCGGCCACCGCATCGTGCCGATCATCCCCGACGAGGCACGCACCTTCGGTATGGACGCGTACTTCCCGACGGCGAAGATCTACAACCCGAACGGCCAGCACTACACCTCTGTCGACCGCGAACTCCTCCTCGCCTACAAGGAGAGCCCGCAGGGTCAGATCGTGCACGTCGGCATCAACGAGGCGGGAGCGCTCGCGGCGTTCACCGCTGCCGGCACGTCGTACGCCACGCACGGCGAACCGCTGATCCCGATCTACCTCTTCTACTCGATGTTCGGCTTCCAGCGCACCGGCGACGCCCAGTGGGCGGCGGGCGACCAGATGGCGCGCGGCTTCATCATCGGCGCCACCGCCGGCCGCACGACCCTGACGGGTGAGGGTCTGCAGCACGCCGACGGTCACTCGCACCTGCTCGCGGCGACCAACCCCGCCACGGTCTCGTACGACCCGGCCTACGGCTACGAGATCGCGCACATCATGCGCTCGGGTCTCGAGCGCATGTACGGCGGCGAGCACGAGGACCCGAACGTGATGTACTACATCACCGTCTACAACGAGCCGCTCGTGCAGCCCGCCGAGCCGGAGAACGTGGACGTCGACGGCATCGTGCGCGGCATCCACCGCGTCTCCGTCGGCGAGGGCGAGGGCCACCGCGCCCAGCTGTTCGCCTCGGGCGTCGGACTCCCCTGGGCCCTCGAGGCGCAGGAGCTGCTGAAGAACGACTGGGGCGTGATCGCCGATGTCTGGTCGGTCACCTCCTGGACCGAGCTGCGCCGCGACGGCCTCGCCGCCGACGAGCACAACTTCCTTCACCCGGAGGAGGAGCCCCGCACGGCCTACCTCACCCAGAAGCTGCAGGGCGCCGAGGGCCCGGTCATCGCGGTGAGCGACTTCATGCACGCCGTCCAGGACCAGATCCGCCCGTGGGTCCCGCAGCGATTCGCGACGCTCGGCGCCGATGGCTTCGGTTTCTCCGACACCCGCGCCGCGGCACGTCGCTTCTTCAAGATCGACGGCCCGTCGATCGTGGTGCGCACGCTGCAGTCGCTCGCCGAGGACGGCGTCGTCGACCGCTCGCTGGCCGCGCAGGCCATCGCGAAGTACAGCCTTCACGATGTCAACGCAGGCACCAGCGGCAACGCGGGCGGCGAAAGCTGAGTCATCGGTGACAGGTTCGTCTCCCGCCGGCATGGACAAGGCCGCGACCCTCGCCTGGCTGCGCCGGATCTCCGGTGACATCGCCTCGGTGACGATCAAGCGCCTGGAAGACACGCTGCCCTGGTACGCCGACATGCCACCAGCCCGCCGCTCCGCGGTCGGGCTGGTGGCGCAGGCGGGCATCACGTCGTTCATCCAGTGGTACGACGACCCCACCTCGACGCCGTGGATCGCGGCCGACATCTTCGCCGCCGCCCCGCGCGAGCTGCTCCGCAGCGTGAGTCTGCAGCAGACCCTGCAGCTGATCCGCGTGACCGTCGAGGTCACCGAGGAGCGCGTGGCCGGCAAGGGTGAGAACATCCGTGAGGCGATCCTGCTGTACTCGCGCGATGTCGCGTTCGCAGCCGCCGACGTCTATGCTCGCGCAGCCGAAGCCCGCGGACTGTGGGATGCCCGACTCGAGGCGCTCGTGGTCGACTCGATCCTCACGGGCGAGGCCGACGAGGAGCTCCCCAGCCGGATCGCCGCTCTCGGGTGGCACGGTCACGGTGAGGTCGCGGTACTGGTGGGCACGACTCCCCCGCAGTTCGACGTCGATCAGGTGCGACGCACCGCCCGCAAGCTGGCGGTCGACGTGCTGATCGGCGTGCAGGGATCGCGGCTCGTCCTCGTGCTCGGCCGCGCCCGTGACGACGAGCAGGAGACCGAGGACGACGAGCTCACCTTCCTCGAGATCGCGTCTCGACTGGAGCCCTCGTTCGGCCCGGGCTACGTCGTGCTCGGCCCTGCGGTCGTCGCGCTCGTCGATGCCAGCCAGAGCGCCCGAGCAGCACTCGCCGGTTTCGCGGTCGCCCGCGCCTGGCGCAGCGCACCACGCCCGGTCGAGGCCGACGATCTGCTGCCCGAACGGGCTCTCGCCGGTGATCCGCTGGCCAAGCAGACGCTCATCGAGCGGATCTACCGCCCCCTCCAGGCGCATTCGACCGACCTGGTCACGACGCTCTGGAGCTATCTCGACAACGGCCGCTCGCTCGAGGCGACGGCCCGCGAGCTCTTCGTGCACCCGAACACCGTGCGGTACCGCCTCAAGCGCGTCAGCGAGGTGATCGGCTGGGATGCCACGGGCCCGCGCGAGGCGCTGATCCTGCAGACGGCGTTGATCCTCGGTTCGATCGGCGCCGCCGACCAGTCCCGCCGCCGCCCGTCGCAGCGTCGCGTACCGCGCTGACCCGCAATTCCCGGGGCGCTGTGCGCCACACACAAGCGTTCTTCGGAATCTTGTGATGAATCATCCACCGCTTGCCTCCGATCATTGGCAGACTGGGGATGTGATTGTCGTCGTATGCCCTGGTCAGGGCTCGCAGACCCCCGGTTTCCTCGCCCCTTGGCTCGAGCTCGACGGGGTGGCCGAGCGCCTCGCGTCGTACTCCGACGCGGCGGAGGTCGATCTCCGCCTCCACGGCACCGAATCCGATGCCGACACCATCCGCGACACGCGCATCGCGCAGCCGCTGATCGTGGCGGCGTCGCTCATCGCGGCCAACGCCCTGAACACGCGCGCCGGGCGCCGCGCCGACGGCATCGCCGGCCACTCGGTCGGCGAGATCGCCGCCCTGGTGGGCAGCGACGTGATCGATGCCGAGACCGGCATGCGTCTGGTCGGCATCCGCGGACGGGCGATGGCGGATGCCGCGGCGCAGACCCCCACGGGCATGAGCGCGGTCCTCGGCGGCGATGAGACGGCTGTCCTCGCTCGACTCGACGACCTCGGGCTGTCGCCTGCGAACTACAACGGTGGCGGGCAGATCGTCGTCGCCGGTGAGCTCGCCGGCCTCGAGGCGCTCGCAGCCGAGCCCGTCAAGGGAACGCGCGTGATCCCGCTGCAGGTCGCGGGCGCCTTCCACACCGCCTTCATGGCTCCGGCCGTCGACGTCCTGCGCGACGCCGTCGCCGAGGTCACCCCGGCCGACCCCACCCTGACCCTCTGGACGAACCGCGACGGATCGATCGTCACCCGCGGCGCACAGGCGCTCGACTACCTGGTCGACCAGGTCTCGTCGCCGGTGCGCTGGGACCTCTGCATGGCGTCGTTCGCCGAGCGGGGCATCACCGGCCTGATCGAGCTCGCCCCCGCCGGTGCGCTCACCGGGCTCGCCAAGCGCGGTCTGCGCGGCGTTCCGAGCGTCGCCGTCAAGACCCCCGAAGACCTCGACGCGGCCGTCGCGCTGCTGAACGGAGAAGCCGCATGAGCGCCACCCTGACGCAGGCCACGGGCCCCGCTTTCACCCGCATCTACTCGTACGGTGCCGCGCGCGGCGAGAACGCCGTGCCCAACGACGACCTGATCGGTCCGATCGACTCGAGTGACGAGTGGATCCGTCAGCGCACGGGCATCATCACCCGGGTGCGTGCCGACAAGGGCACCGACGCGATCGACCTCGCAGCGCAGGCTGCGACGGAGGCGATCGAGAAGGCCGGGATCCCGGCGAGCGACATCGATCTGGTCATCGTCGCCACCATCAGCAACCCGAAGCAGAGTCCCTCGGTCTCCGCGATCGTCGCCGATCGGGTCGGCGCCAACCCGGCGGCCGCCTACGACGTGAATGCGGCCTGCGCCGGCTACGCGTACGCGATCACCCAGGCCGATGCGCTCATCAAGGCGGGCGCCGCCCGATACGCCCTCGTGATCGGCACCGAGAAGCTCTCCGACATCGTCGATCCCGCCGACCGGAGCATCTCCTTCCTGCTCGGCGACGGCGCCGGCGCCGCCGTCGTGGGCCCCAGCGACACCCCCGGCATCGCCCCGGCGGTCTGGGGGTCGGACGGCTCCAAGGCCGATGCCGTCGGCATGAACGGCACGCTGACCGAGTTCCGCGACGGCGAGGTGCCGTGGCCGACCCTCCGCCAGGAGGGTCAGACGGTGTTCCGCTGGGCGGTCTGGGAGATGGCGAAGGTCGCCCGCGAGGCACTGGACCGCGCCGGAGTCGACGCATCCGACATCGCCGCCTTCATCCCGCACCAGGCGAACATGCGCATCATCGACGAGTTCGCCAAGCAGTTGAAGCTCCCGGAGACCACGGTGATCGCCCGCGACATCGAGACGACGGGCAACACCTCGGCCGCGTCGATCCCGCTGGCCAGCCACCGTCTGATGGCCGAGCATCCCGAGCTCTCGGGCGGACTCGCCCTGCAGATCGGCTTCGGCGCGGGCCTCGTGTTCGCGGCTCAGGTCGTCGTGCTTCCCTGACCGGGGCCCGTCGTTCCCTAGACTGTTCCACGGTTCCGAAAACAACCCGCAAGAAAGAGGAAGACCACATGGCTTTCACCAACGATGAGGTCCTCGCCGGCCTCGCAGAGCTCATCACCGACGAGACCGGCATCAACGCCTCCGAGGTCGCTCTCGAGAAGTCGTTCACCGACGACCTCGACATCGACTCGATCTCGATGATGACGATCGTCGTCAACGCCGAGGAGAAGTTCGGCGTCACCATCCCCGACGACGAGGTCAAGAACCTGAAGACCGTCGGCGACGCCGTCAGCTTCATCGTCGCGGGCCAGGAGTAATCCACGAGGGATGCCACCCCCGCACGATCGGGGCGTGGCATCCTCCGTCCTGCCCCCATCTCGCTCTGAATCCCGCCCGACAAGGAACCACACCATGACCAAGCGCATCGTCGTCACCGGCATCGGCGCCACGTCCGCCATCGGCGGGACCGCCCCGGACAACTGGACCAACCTCCTCGCAGGGGCCTCCGGCACCCGCGCACTCGAGCACGACTGGGTCGCCCAGTACGAGCTGCCCGTCACCTTCGCCGCCGAGGCGATCGTGCGGCCCGAGGAAGTCCTCCCTCGCCACGAGGCCAAGCGTCTCGACCCCTCATCCCAGTTCGCCCTGATCGCGGCCCGCGAGGCCTGGGCCGACGCGGGCTCGCCCGAGGTCGCCCCCGAGCGCCTCGGCATCGACTTCGCCACCGGCATCGGAGGGCTCTGGACCCTTCTCGACGCGTGGGACACCCTCCGCGAGAAGGGACCACGCCGCGTCATGCCGCTCACGGTCCCCATGCTCATGCCCAACGCTGCGGCCGGCAACCTCTCGCTCCAGTTCGGCGCCCGCGCTTACGCACAGACAGTCGTGAGCGCCTGCGCCTCGAGCACCGAGTCGATCATCCACGCCTTCCACCACCTGCAGGAGGGGCTCGCCGACGTCGTCATCGCCGGCGGCACCGAGTCGGCGATCCACCCGATCACGATGGCCTCCTTCGCCTCGGCACAGGCTCTGTCGCGTCGCAATGACGACCCGGCCACGGCCTCCCGACCCGGCGCGATCGACCGCGACGGTTTCGTCATGGGCGAGGGCGCTGCCGCGCTCATCCTCGAGACCGAGGAGCACGCGAAAGCCCGTGGGGCGAAGATCTACGGCTACGTGCTCGGCGGCGGCGTGACGGCGGATGCCTACCACATCACCGGCAACGACCCCGAGGGCACGGGGGCGGCGCGTGCCGTCACCCAGGCGCTCGAGGAGGCGGGCATCACCGCCGATCAGGTCACGCACATCAACGCGCATGCGACGTCGACCCCGGTCGGCGACCCGAACGAGTACGTCGCGCTCAAGAAGGTCTTCGGCGATCGCATCGACGAGATCCCCGTCTCGGCGACCAAGGCATCGACCGGCCACCTGCTCGGCGGCACCGGCGCGCTCGAAGCGATCTTCGCACTGCTCGCGCTCCGCGACCGCGTCGCGCCGCCCACGATCAACATGACCGAGCCCGACCCCGCCGTGCCGTTCCGCCTCTCCGGCGAGGCCCAGCCGCTCGGCGACGGTCCGCAGTACGCGATCAGCAACTCCTTCGGCTTCGGCGGCCACAACGCTGTTGCGGTGTTCGCAGGGGCCGACAACGACTGAGTCCCAGACACGAGAACGGCCCCCGGAGTGATCTCCGGGGGCCGTTCTCGTCTACGACTGTCGTATGTCAGCTCGGCACGGATGCCGCGGGGGCGGCGAGCTGCTGGGACCGTGCCAGGCGCATCCGGGTGATCCGCGGCAGGAACCAGCCGATCAGCGGACCCACGCCGAAGGCGAAGAGCACCGTGCCCACGCCGACCGGCCCGCCGAGCAGGAACCCGACCAGCAGGACGCTCCCTTCGATCAGCGTCCGCACGATCCACACCTTCCCGCCGGTTCGGCGCACGAGTCCGGTCATGAGTCCGTCGCGCGGCCCCGGGCCGAAGTCGGCGGCGATGTAGAGCCCGGTCGCGAAGGCGAGCAGCAACAGACCGAAGACGAACATCGGCGCCCCGATCCAGACGTGAGGAGGAGCAGGCAGCACGAGCAGCGTCAGGTCTGCGGCGGGACCGACCATCAGTGCGTTCAGCAGCGTGCCGAGGCCGACCCGCTGCCGCAGAGGGATCCACAGCAGCAGCACGACGATCGAGACGAACACGGTCACGGTGCCGTAGCCGATGCCCGAACTTCCCGCGACGCCGAGGGCGAGGACGTCCCAGGGGGCGACGCCGATCCCGCCACGCACCATGAACCCGAGCGCCACGCCGTAGAGGAAGAGGCCGAGCACGAGCTGCCCGAGGCGTTCGACGAGGTCGCGCCGACTCGTGGCGGTGATGGGTAGGAAGATCGCGCGCAGGTGCATCTCTCCATGGTGGATGCCGATGACGCTCGGAACCCGAGTCCACTCCCCCGGAAGTGGCCTGCAGAAAGCAGACCACTTCTGCGCCATGCTGGAAGCATGGGATCACGACTCGTCGAACAGCTCGGAGCGCAGAATGCCGCCGGCGCCACGGCATCGTCCCTCGCCGACCAGATTCGCGCGCTCGTGCTCGACGGCCGCCTGACCGTCGGGGAGCGGCTACCGAGCGAACGTGCACTCGCGCTGGAACTTCGACGGTCGCGATCGACGATCACCCGCGCGTACGGGCTCCTCGAGAGCGAGGGCTATGTCGCCCGGCTGCACGGCGGAAGCACTCGCATCACGCTTCCGCACGCGGATATCGTCACGATCCCGAGCGACGACGACTCGGCCATCGATCTGTCGATCGCCTCGATGGATTCCACCCCCGGCCTGTACGACGCCACCGTGCGCTCCCTTCCGCGCCTCGCCGCGATGCGCGGCACGAGCGGGTACTCGCTGCGCGGCCTCCCCGAGCTCCGCGAAGCCGTCGCCGCTCGCTTCTCCGAACGCGGCGTCGAGACGGCGCCCGACGAGATCATGATCACCTCCGGCGCTCTGAACGCCCTCAACCTGGTTCTCGCGACGGTCGGACGACGCGGGGAACGTGCCCTCGTCGAGCAACCGACGTTCCCGCACGCGCTCGAGGCACTTCATCGTCACGGCTACCGCCTGGTGCCGACGCCCGTCGACGTCGAGGGCTGGGACGCGCGGCACCTCGCCGAGACCCTCTTGAGCGTGCGTCCGCATCTCGCCTACCTGATCCCCGACTTCCACAACCCGACGGGCGCGACCCTGCCGGATGACGAGCGCTCGCGACTCGTCGCCACCGCGCGCAGCGCCGGGACCACGCTGATCGTCGACGAGACGACCACGGAACTCGACATCGACCGCGGGTGGGCGCCCACACCGATGGCGGCCTACGACCCTCGCGTCGTGACCGTCGGCTCGATGTCGAAGATCGCGTGGGGTGGCATGCGCATCGGCTGGATCCGCGCCGAACGGTCGGTCATCTCGCGGCTGCTCGCGGTGCGCCCTTCGTTCGAGCTCGGTACCGCCCTGCTCGAGCAGTGCATCGCCGTCGAGTTGCTCGCCGACATGCCGGCGCTCTCCGCCCACGTACGGACGCGCTTGCGCGCAGGACGCGCGGCGGTCGAAGCCGGGCTCGCCGCGCTCCCCGGCATCCGGATGCCGTCGACGCCCGGCGGTCTCTCGGCCTGGGTCGACCTCGAAGCGCCGGTCTCGACGGCGCTGTCGCTCGCGGCGCGCGAGCGACGGCTCATCCTGCCACCCGGCCCCCGGTTCACCACCGGAGGCGTGCTCGAGCGCCGACTGCGCATCCCCATCACGCTGCCCCCGGAGCGAACGGCCGAGGCGATGTCGCGCGTCGCCGATTCCTGGGCTCATGTGCAGGGCGGGGCGGCCTCCCCCGGCGACGACCTCCGCCACGCCGCGGTGATCTGACCGCACCGCTCGCTCCCGACGACGAAGACCCCGCCTCTGCGAACAGGGGCGGGGTCTTCGTCTATGGAGCGGGGAACGTCTTCTCAGCGTCCGGGACGAGTCACCGGCATCCGATACTCACGCCTCCCGCGCTCCAGGTCTCTCGGTCGGCGGGCACGTCAGCCGACCTTGTGCAGCCACACGACGCGGGCATCGTCACTCGCGTGCCGGAACGGCTCGAGCTCGTCGTCCCACGCGGAGCCGAGAGCGACATCGAGCTCGCGCTGGAGCTCGAGCGCGCTGCCGGCGGCGATCTCCATCGCGTACCGGATACGATCCTCGCCGATGACGATGTTGCCGGCGGCATCCGTCTGCGCGTAGTGGATGCCGAGGTCCGGGGTGTGCAGCCAGCGTCCGCCGTCGCTGCGGGGAGTCGGGTCCTCGGTCACCTCGAAACGCAGGTGCTCCCAGCCGCGGATCGCGGTCGCGAGAGCGGCACCGGTACCCACCGGACCGTCCCAGTAGAACTCGGCGCGGCGCGCGCCGTCGAGCACGGGCTGGTCTGCCCAGTCGAAGTTCACCGCACGCCCGATAGCGCGACCCACCGCCCATTCGAGGTGCGGGCAGAGCGCGCGAGGCGCCGAGTGGATGTACACCACTCCGCGTGCGTAAGCCGTCGCCATGATCTCTCCGTTTCATCAGGTGCGTCTTCCCCAACGACCTGAACTGAAATCAGCGACGATATGCGGTTATGCGCCCATTCTCGCCCACGATCCTGGAAATCACAAGCATGTGATTCCACGGGAAAGGCCCCGGTCGCGACGACCGGGGCCTTTCGTGGAGACGCATCTCCGAGGTGCAGAGGATCAGGCCTCGCTCATCGCCTGCTTGACCTGCTGGCCCTTCGCGGCGTAGTACGCGGCCCGCGCGGCGTCCTTGCGGGCCTGCTCGGCGTAGCCGTGCTCGAGGACCTCCTGGGGAACCTCGACGTTGGGCACGTCATCGGTGCCGTGATACTTCTCGATGTACGCGTCGAGCTCGGGACCCGAGGTCCACGAGGTGATGAGGCAGTAACGCGGCTCGGTGCCGTTGTGCGTCGCCGCGTGCCACAGGCGCTGCGTGTCGACGATGAGCTGAGCACCGGCCGGAAGCGCGATGCGGTACTCGATGCTCGGATCGGTGCGGTTCTCGCGCAGGACGAAGTAGCTGTCCTTGTCGTCGGTGAGGTTGAAGAAGCCGCGAACCACCCATCCCGTGCCGTCCGGGTTCAGACGGTTGTTGTCATCCTGGTGCAGGTTGTAGAGGCAGTCGCCGTACGGGGTCGGCTGCAATTCGATGACCCGGCAGCGACCGACGTTGGCACCGGGCTCCTGCGCGCGGCGCGTGAGGTTCGGGGCCTTGGCGGTCTGCGAATCGATCCAGACGCCGTCCTTGTCGGTGCGCGGCGGCTTGTGGTTCCAGAAGCCGTTGCACTCGATGTCTCCGAAGGCGCTGGCGAGCGGCGCGAATCGCGTGTCACCCGAGGACTTCCAGTCGTTGTACTCGATGTCCAGCCACTCTTTGGGGTCGAGCTCCTGGTTGTAGCTGTCGAGGACGACGAAGCCCTTCTCCTCCAGCGCTTTGGACTTGATGTATCCCATGATCGAGTCATGTTCCTTTCATCGGGGGCCAGCACGTTTTAACAGGCCCTGATAAGGCAAGCCTAACAGCGAGGCCCGCGTGCGCTTCGGAGGCGGCCGTGAATAACCGAATAGACTGAAAACGGTGCCGGGTTCACCCTCGACATCGCGCGCTACGGGAGGACGAGACACCAGAATGAGCACCGCCACCAACGTCGAGGCGACAGCAGTCAACACGATCGAGTGGCTCGCGGCGGGGTCGACCACCATCGTCGTCCCCGTCTATCAGCGGCAGTACCGCTGGGACATCGGCGGGTGCGAGAGACTGCTCTCCGACATCCGCTCCGTCGCAGACGCCGACGAATCCCACCGTCACTTCATCGGCTCGATCCTCTCCGCGCAGGACGGCGCGACGGACGACGACCTGATCCTCATCGACGGGCAGCAGCGCATCACGACGCTGACCCTCCTCATCGCCGCCCTGCACCACAGCGTGCGGGGAACCGACCCGCAACTCGCCGCCGAGCTCGAGAGGGTTCTCGTGCGCGCCGACGATCCTTCCCGCACCAAACTCCGCCCGCACGACGCCTGGGCCGGGTTGTACGAATCGGTGGTGCTCGATCGACGCGACGACGCCGACCGGGAATCCCGCTTCGACGACAATTACGCGTTCTTCCGCAGCCAGGTGCACGCCGACGAGGTCGCACGCATCTGGCGGGGGCTGCAGCGGCTCGAGCACGTGTCGATCACGCTCGGCGCCCAGGCGAACGCGCAGCAGATCTTCGAGAGTCTCAACTCGACGGGTGAGCCCCTGCGCGACCACGAGCTCATCCACAACTACATCCTCATGGGACTCACCCACGCCGAACAGCTCGATGTGGAGGCGCGCTTCTGGCTGCCGATCGAACGCCACACGGGTGAGACGATCGGCGCCTTCTGGCGGCACTACCTCGTGATGACGACCGGGCGCGAACTCGCGGCGAACGGGGAGCACGGTGTCTACAGCGCCTTCCGCCACTCGTTCCCCCGGGTCGATGCGGAGCGGCTGCAGGCGGATGCCGAGGTCTGGCGCCACTACGCCGAGATCTACGGCATCCTCCTCGACCCCTCGCTCGAGAGCGATCCGGAGATCGCCCGACAGCTGCGGTTCGTGAACACCTTCGGTCGAGCCGCCTACCCCCTGGTGCTCAGCGCCTACAGCGACCACTCCCGCGGGGTCATCGCTCGAGACGAGCTCATCGAGACGCTCGAATGGGTCCAGGCGCTCTACCTGCGCCGCACCCTCGTGAACCTGCCCAACGAGCGTCTGGTCGCCCGGCTCTGCCGCGCCCGCGCGCAAGGGCGGGAGGCTCTCGCCCGCGCATTCGCCCGCATCACGCCCTCCGATGAGCGGGTCAGCGCGGTGCTGAAGTACAGCGAACTCCCCTACGCCGCCTACGTGCTGGGCCGGCTCGAGGGCGTCGAGGACCCCCTCGAATTCGACGTCGAGCACGTCGTGCCCACCGTGCCCGGCGACGCGTGGTCGGGAGACGGCGCGCGCACGTGGAGCGAGTACAGCGAGGACGAGCAGAACAGCCACCGCGCGCTCGCCCCCACGCTGGGCAACCTGACGCTGCTCGAACAGCACCTCACCGAGAGCGTCTTCGGCGCCTCGTTCCCGGTGAAGCGCGTCGAGGCCTACGCCCGGAGCGCCGTCGCCGCGACTCGGGAACTGGATGCCGTCGACCAGTGGAACACTGCGGCGATCACGGCCCGCACCGTACGGCTCACCGCCGATCTGCTGAAGATCTGGGCGCGGCCGGCCCTGCCCGAGATCGACGACGACGGACTGACTCCGATCCTCGACGCGGTCCGGCGTCGCGGCTGGCCCGCCGGATGGGAGCGCGAGTTCGACTACGTCGAGTACCGCGGCGAGCGGTGGGAGGTGTACGACGTCAAGCATCTCTTCAACCGCGTCCTGCGCCGCGCGTGGACCGACACCCGCGCCGCCGCCCTCTCGTACTCGGCGGCGCACGGCGGGCCCATCTACGACGGCATGGCCTGGAAGGGCCAGTGGGACGAACTCACCGACGGCCACCACCTCTACATGGGCTGGGACTCGAACTACATGATGAGCGCCGTGCAGGGGGTGCTCGAGGAGGCCGGAATCGCCGCCGAGGTGTTCGTCAAGTACTCCTACATCGGCAACGTGATGTAGTTCCGGCGGCACCTTCGCCGCAGGCCTCTGCTCGATAGGATCGAAGACGTGACTACCGTCGTGCGCCGCCTGCTGGATCTGACCGTCGAAGAGCACACGCTCACCGTCCCCCTCGTCTGGGGGGATCCCGCCGACAGCCGCACCATCGACGTCTTCGCCGCCGTCGTCTCACGTCCCGGCGGCGAGACGCTCCCCTATCTGGTGTTCCTCCAGGGCGGCCCGGGCAGCGAGGCGCCCCGGCCGTTCCACGCGGCCACCGCGCCGGCCTGGCTCGACGAGGCACTCGCGCACTATCAGGTCGTGCTCCTCGACCAGCGCGGCACAGGGCGCTCGACGCCCGTCTCCGATGCCGACCTCGCACTCGGTTCCTCGGTCGTCGCCGAACACCTCACCCACCTGCGGGCAGACGCGATCGTGCGCGACTGCGAGGCGATGCGCCAGCACCTCGGCGCCGAGCGGTGGAGCGTGCTCGGCCAGTCCTTCGGCGGCTTCACCACCCTCGCCTACCTCTCCACCGACGCCGACTCGCTGACCGACGTGTTCATCACGGGAGGGTTGAGCGCGATCGGACGCCACCCCGACGACGTCTACGCCCTCTGCTACGACAAGATGCGCGATGCCTCGGAGCGCTATTATCGGCGCTTCCCCGAGCACCGCGACGCGATGCGGCGCCTGGTCGATCGCGCGGCCGCCGGCGACATCGTGCTCCCCGACGGCGAGATCGTGTCGGTCTCGCGCCTGCGTTCCTTCGGCTCTGCCCTCGGAACGGATGCCGGATGGCAGACGGTGTGGTCTCTCCTCGAACTGGATCCGACGAAGAACGCGTTCCGATACGACCTCATGAATGCGATGCCCTACGGCGGACGCAACCCGCTCTACTTCGCGTTCCACGAGTCCAGCTACGCCGACGGCCATGCCACGCGATGGTCCGCCGAGCGCACCGAGCCCGCGGACTTCCGCGACGATCCGACGCTGTTCACCGGTGAGCACATCCGCCGCGAGTGGACCGAGACGGTGCCGGCCTTCCAGCCCTGGCGGGACGTCGCCCTCGAGCTCGCCGAGTTCGAGTGGCCCTCGGTGTACGACGCCTCGGCGATCGCCGCGTCCGAGGCGACCGGCGCCGCCGCCGTCTACGTGAACGACGTCTACGTGCCCTACGAGTTCTCGCTCGAAACCGCGAAGCTGCTGCCCGGCGTGCACCTGTGGCAGACCAGCGAGCACGAGCACAACGGGCTGCGATCCGGTCCCGTGCTGAGCCGTCTCATCGACCTCGCGCACGGTCGACGAATCCGCTGAGCATATCGGTCGCTCGGCGGATGCCGACCGGCGGTGCCCCGCCTAGGCTGGACAGATGGATGAGGCGATCGGGGTGATCATGCTCGTCGGCGTGCTCCTGCTCGCCGGTACGGCCGTCATCGTGCTCGTCGCCTTCGCGTTCTCACGGATGCCGATCGACACCAAGTACGAGAGCGCCGGGGCGGGACTCGGCGGGGCGTTCGACGCTGTCTGGTCGCCGACCGCGCACGAGGCCGGCATGGAGCGCGATCGTCAGACTCAACGCACGGCGCCGGCTCCCTCGCCCGGTGATCCGCCCGACGCGCTCGGCGACGGACGCATCCGCATCGATATCTGAGCGCGTCACTCCCCTGGCCCCTGAGCCTCTGCTCCTGGCTCCCTGAGCTTGTGCTTCTGGGTCCCTGAGCCTGTCGAAGGGCCGCAGGAACACCCTCGGAGAACGACGAAGGCCCCGCTCTCCGAGGAGAACGGGGCCTTCCGAGGCGGTGATCCTTACTTGGACGATCCGCCGAAGCCCTTGAAGCGCTGGTTGAACTTCTCGACGCGGCCGGCCGAGTCCATGATGCGCTGCTTACCCGTGTAGAACGGGTGCGAGGCCGAGGAGATCTCGACGTCGATGACGGGGTACTCCACGCCGTCCAGCTCGATGGTCTTGTCGCTCGAGACGGTGGAGCGGGTGAGGAAGGTCTCGCCCGAACCGAGGTCGCGGAACACGACTGCCTTGTACTCGGGGTGGATGTCAGTCTTCATGGGATTCCTTAGTTGCTGCCCTGGATTGTGCCAGGGACGAGGGAAGTCTGCGGTGCAGAGTGCACCAAGGGTCGATCTTATCAGATGACGGATCAGGATGCCGCGCGAGCCGCGTAGCGTCCGTCCTCGCTGCTGAGCGTGATCGGCATGCCGAACGCCTCGGTGAGCGATTCGGCCGTGAGAGTCTCGCGGATCGGACCGGCCGAGACCACCCGCCCCTCGCGAAGCAGCATGACGTGCGTGAAGCCCACCGGGATCTCCTCGACGTGGTGCGTGACCATGAGCATGGCCGGAGTCGTCGGCGAGGAGGCGTAACCGCTGAGGAGGGCGAGGAGCTCCTCGCGCGAACCGAGATCGAGCGAGGCCGTCGGCTCGTCGAGGAGGAGCAGCTCGGGGTCGGTCATCACGGCGCGGGCGATCTGCACACGTTTCTGCTCGCCGTCGCTCAGCGTGCCGAAGGTGCGATCGGCGAGGTGGTCGAGCTTCCACTCCCCCAGCACGCGCAGCGCGCGGCGCTCGTCGATGTCCTCGTAGTCCTCGTTCCAGCGTCCGAGTACGGAGTAGGCGGCGGTCAGCACGGTGTTGAGCACGGTCTCGTCGCGCGGGACGCGCTTGGCCATCGCCGACGAGGCGAAACCGATGCGCGGACGCACCTCGAACACGTCGGTGCGACCGAGGGTCTCACCCAACACGGTCACGGTTCCCGAGGTCGGGTGCATCAGCGTGTCGGCGAGCTGCAGCAGAGTGGTCTTGCCCGCGCCGTTGGGCCCGAGGACCACCCAGCGCTGGTCGTGCGCGACCTGCCAGGTCACGTGGTCGATGATGTTTCGCCCGTCGCGGCGCACGACGACATCGGTCAAATCCAGAGCGATCGGCATGCGACCAGCCTATCGGCTCAGGCGGTGAGCTCCGCGTAGAGCGCGCGGGTCGCGTCGGCGATCGACGACCAGCTGAACTCGCGGGTGGCCCGCTCTCGTCCGGCATCACCGTAGACCCGGGCCTGCGCCGGATCCATGGCCACCTCGGTCAGTACGGCCGCGAGGTCGGCGACGTACCGATCGGGGTCGACCGGGGTGCCGGTTCCGTCCTGCACCTGCTCGATCGGCACGAGGCGACCCGTCACGCGGTCGGCGACCACTTCGGGGATACCTCCGGTCGCGGTGCCCACCACTGCCGCACCGCAGGCCATGGCCTCGAGGTTGACGATGCCGAGCGGTTCGTACACCGAGGGGCAGACGAACGTCGTGGCCGCGGTGAGGATCGCCGAGAGCTCGTCGCGCGGCAGCATCCGCTCGATCCAGATCACGCCGTCACGCGTCTGCTGGAGCAGCCGCACGCCCTCCTGCACCTCGGCCATGATCTCGGGGGTGTCGGGCGCTCCGGCGCAGAGGATCAGCTGCACCTCGGGCGGCAGCAGCCGCGCGGCCTGGAGCAGATACGGAAGTCCCTTCTGGCGGGTGATGCGTCCGACGAAGACCACGGAGGGTCGGTCCGGGTCCATACCCACCGATGCGAGGAACTCCGGGTTCTGCACGGGGCGCCAGCGCTCGACGTCGATCCCGTTGTGGATCACGCGGACCTTCGCGGGGTCGACCTGGGGGTAACTGCGCAGGATGTCCGCGCGCATTCCCGCGCTCACGGCGATCACAGCCGCGGCGTTCTCGTAGGCGAGCTTCTCGATGCCGCTCGACACGGCGTAGCCGCCACCGAGCTGCTCCGCCTTCCACGGGCGCAGCGGCTCGAGGCTGTGCGCGGTGAGCACGTGCGGGATCCCGTGCAGCTGGGCGGCGAGGTGTCCCGCGAAATTCGCGTACCAGGTGTGGCTGTGCACGACGTCGGCGCGCTCGATCGCAGCGACGATCTCGAGATCCGTTCCGAGGGTCTGCAGCGCGGCGTTCGCGGAGGCGAGTTCGAGGGGTGTCGAGTACGCGGCAGTCCCCCGCTCGTCTCGCGGCGCGCCGAAGGCACGGACGCTGACGTCGATGCTCTCGCGAAGAGCGGCCACCAGCTCGGCCACATGCACCCCGGCACCGCCGTAGATCTCCGGCGGATACTCCTTCGTGATCATTTCGACTCGCATGTCTGAACGCTAGTACAGCGGGCCGGATCGCACCTAAGGTGGAGCCATGTCCGCTCCTAAGAAGATCTTCGGCATCATCCTCGCCGGCGGCGAGGGCAAGCGACTCATGCCGCTCACGGCCGATCGCGCGAAACCCGCGGTGCCCTTCGGCGGACAGTACCGATTGATCGACTTCGCGATCTCGAACCTCATCAACTCGGGCCTGCGACAGGTCGTCGTGCTCACGCAGTACAAGTCGCACAGCCTCGACCGCCACATCTCGCAGACGTGGCGCATGTCGGCGCTCCTCGACTCGTACGTCACCTCGGTCCCGGCGCAGCAGCGACTGGGGAAGCGGTGGTTCTCGGGTTCCGCCGACGCGATCCTGCAGAGCATGAACCTCCTCAACGACGAGAAGCCCGACATCGTCGTCGTGATCGGCGCCGACCACGTCTACCGGATGGACTTCCGGCAGATGATCGACGCCCACATCGCATCGGGCGCGAAGGCCACCGTCGCCGGCATCCGCCAGCCGCTCGCTCTCGCGTCGCAGTTCGGAGTCATCGACACCGAACCCGAGGATCAGGGTCGCATCCGCGCGTTCCTCGAGAAGCCCACCGATGCGACCGGTCTCCCGGACGCGCCGCATGAGGTGCTCGCATCGATGGGCAACTACGTCTTCGACGCCGACGCGCTGATAGCGGCCGTCGAGACCGACGGCGAGTCGCCGACCTCCGGGCACGACATGGGCGGCGACATCATCCCCTACTTCGTCGGACGCGGCGAGGCCGGCGTCTACGACATGAAGCGCAACGAGGTGCCCGGTTCCTCGCCACGCGACCGCGCGTACTGGCGCGACGTCGGAACGATCGAGTCGTTCTTCGACGCGCACATGGACCTGATCTCGACCCTGCCCGTGTTCAACCTGTACAACACCGACTGGCCGATCCACTCGCAGACGGTGAACTCGCCGCCCGCGAAGTTCGTGCGCGACTCGGTCGGCCGCATCGGCAACGCGATCGACTCGATCGTCTCGCTCGGGTCCGTGCTGTCGGGGACGCACCTCGAACGCAGCGTGGTGGGCCCGTGGACTCTTGCCGGGGGCGGATCGACGATCACCGATTCCGTCGTCTTCGACCACGTGCACGTCGGGGCGGGATCGCGCGTCCATCGGGCGATCCTCGACAAGAACGTGGTCCTCGCCGACGGTGCGACCGTCGGCGTCGATCGGGAGCGCGATCTCGCCCGCGGGTTCACGGTCACCGAGACGGGCATCACCGTGGTCGGAAAAGGGCTGTACATCGAGCGCTGAGCGTCATCCGTCCGGAGGGATCGGCCGCGCTCGGTAGGCTCGACGTCGTGACCCCTGCACGCTTCCTCGTCGTCCTCGATGCCGATTCCACACTCATCCGCAACGAGGTGATCGAGTTGCTCGCCGATGAAGCGGGACGCCGCGACGAGGTGCAGGCCGCGACCGAGGCCGCGATGCGCGGCGAGGTCGATTTCGCCGAGAGCCTGCGGACCCGTGTCGCCGCGCTCCGCGGCGTGTCGGTCGACGCCTTCCCGCGCGTCCTCGCGCGCATCGAGCCGACACCGGGCGTCCGCGAGTTGACCGCCGCGGTGCACGCACGCGGTGGAGTCGTGGGCGTCGTGTCCGGCGGATTCCACGAGATCCTCGACGACGTGGCTCCGAAGCTCGGCGTCGATCGCTGGCGGGCCAATCGGCTCGGCGTGGCCGACGGGGCGCTGACCGGAGAGGTCGACGGTGCGATCGTCGACGCCGCGGCCAAGGCCGAGTCGCTCCTGGCGTGGGCCGCCGAGCTGGGTGTCGTGCCGCACGCGACGATCGCGATCGGCGACGGGGCGAACGACCTGAAGATGATGGCAGTGGCCGGCCTCGGACTCGCGTTCAACGCCAAGCCCGCGGTGCGCGACGCGGCGAGCCTGGTGGTCGGGCCTCAGGATCTCGCCGAGGTCATCGCCCTTCTCCCCTGATCGGTTCCGAGAGGTCCCCCCACCCCTCGCGGATGTCGGAGGCCGGCGCTAACGTCGCCCCATGGACATCATCCTCATCCCGGGCCTGTGGCTCGATGCCGAGAGCTGGAACGACGTGACACCCGTGCTGGCGCGCGCGGGTCATCGCGTGCACCCTCTGACCCTGCCGGGCGTCGGCGCACCCGCCGTCGAATCCGTCGGCATCGGCATCGCCGACTGGGTCGACGCCGTGTCGCAGAAGATCGACGAGCTCCCCGGAGATCGGGTGGTCGTCGTCGGGCACAGCGGCGGAGGGAACGTGGCCTGGGGCGCGGCGAACGCCCGCGCCGACCGCCTCTCCCGTGTGGTCTTCGTCGACACCGTTCCGCCGCCGCCCGGGCACGGCATCAGCGAGTTCGAGGTCATCGACGGCGTCGTGCCGTTCCCGGGGTGGGACTTCTTCCCCGACGAGGACGTGTTCGATCTCGACGGCGACACGCGTGCGCGCACCGCTCCGACGGCGAAGAGCGTCCCCGCGCGCGTGCCGACCGATGAGATCGCCTTCGAGGGCGATGCGCGATTCCGGGTACCGGTGACGATGCTGATGGGCGGAATCGACCAGGAGACGCTCGAGTCGGAGATCTCGGACTGGGGTCCCTACGGCGAGGAATACCGCGCGATCGACGACGTCGAGGTCGTGCGAATCGGCTCCGGCCACTGGCCGCAGTTCTCGGTACCGCAGCGTCTCGGCGAACTGATCCTCGCGGCCGTCACCCGCTGACCGCCCTCAAGGCGCGGTCAGCGGGTGACGGCCGCTCAGAATCGAGGTGAGGTCCGCGAGAGGCGCGTCAGTGACCCATCCCGAGGCCGCCGTCGACCGGGATGACGGCGCCCGAGATGTACGCCGCATCGTCACCCGCGAGCCACGTCACGACGCCCGCCACCTCATCGGGGCTCGCGAACCGCCCCGCGGGGATGCTGGCCTTGTACTGCTTCTGCGTGTCTTCGGGCAGCTCGGCGGTCATGTCGGTCTCGATGAAACCGGGGGCGACGACGTTGGCCGTGATGCCGCGTCCGCCGAGCTCGCGCGTGAGCGATCGTGCGAATCCGACGAGGGCGCTCTTCGAGGCCGAGTAGTTGATCTGGCCGGCCGAGCCGTACAGCCCGACGACGCTCGAGATCAGGATGACGCGGCCGAAACGGGCGCGAAGCATCCCCTTCGACGCGCGCTTGACCACGCGGAACGTGCCTCCCAGATTGGTGGCGATGACGCTGTCGAAGTCGTCCTCGCTCATGCGCAGAAGCAGCGTGTCCTTGGTGATGCCGGCGTTCGCGACGACGATCTCGATCGGGCCGAGCTTCTCCTCGACCTCGGTGAACGCGGCATCGATCGCGGCGGCATCCGTCACATCGGCGCGCACCGTGAGCGTGCCATCGGGGCCCTCGCCGCTGCGCGCGGTGACGGCGACTCGATACCCCTCGCGCACGAATCGCTCGGCGATCGATCGGCCGATGCCCCGGTTGCCTCCGGTGACGAGGACGACGCGCTGCTCACTCATGTTCATTCACTCCCGCTGTTCACGACGATCCGGGCATCCGAACCGACACCGATCCTACCGAGGATGCTCCCCCGGATCGGGCGCGCGACGTTTGACACCCGCGCAGCGGACTGGGAGCCTGATCTCGACGAAAGGGTCTCCGCGTGAGCGACAACACCACTCCCCCTCCTGCCGGCGGAACGCCGTACACCCCGCCGCCCGCCTCTCCTGTACAGCTCACCCAGGCGTACCCGGGAGCCGCTCCCGTCTACGGTTCGCCGGCTGCCCCCGGCTACGGACAGCCGCAACCGCCGGTCCAACCCGGTTACGGCGCCCCCCACCAGCCGTACGGATACGCGCAGAACCCGTATCCCGTCTATCCGGCACCGCGTCCGACCAGCGGACTCGCGATCACCTCGCTCGTCTGCGGGATCGTGAGCCTTCTGTTCAGTTGGCTCTTCCTCCCGGCGCTCGCCTCGATCGCCGCGGTGATCACCGGCCACATGGCGCTGAAGAAGACGAAGAACGACCCGACCGTCGGCGGTCGCGGAATGGCCTTCGCCGGGCTCATCCTGGGGTACGTCGTGCTCGGCGTCGGCCTGCTCACGATCGCGGTCTCGATCATCAGCCTCCTCGCGTTCGGAGCGTTCACCCTCCCCTTCCTCTACAACAGCTGATCGCCCCCACGAAAGCACTCCCGCCCCCGCCCACCGGCGTAGGCTGGAGGCATCGTGAACCGCAAGCGCACCGTCCCCGCCGTGACCTCTCTGCCGCAGTCGCCGGCAGCCGAGTCCGATCACCGCGTGCGCCGCTATGCGATCACGATGACGATCCGCATCGTGTGCTTCGGCCTCATGGTCTTCGTGCAGCCCTACGGCTGGTACACCTGGATCTTCGCCGCGGCCGCCGCGGTTCTCCCGTACATCGCCGTGGTCTTCGCGAATGCCGGGAGCGACAGCACCGAATCAGGGGCGGAATCCCCGCGGCAGGAGATCGAGGCGTCCCCGGCCGTCGTCCCGGAACCGATCGAGGAAGCTCCCGGCATCATCACGATCCACGAGAAGCCGCAGGACCGCACGTGAGCGATCTCCTCTGCTCGCGCGCCGGCTGCCGGAGCGCGGCGACGAAGCAGGTCGTCTGGCGCAATCCCCGCATCCACGCCGCTGACCGCGAGAAGGTCTGGCTGGCGTGCGACGAGCACGTGGACTACCTGCACGACTACCTGGCGGCCCGCGACTTCCCGGTGACCGTCCGAAACGGAGTACCCGCGTGAGTAAGCGCCTGACCCGTTGGATGGTCTACGTCCTCATCGCGATCGGCTTCGCGGTCGCCTGCGCGTTCCTCTCGAACTGGCAGTTCGAGAGGAACGAGTCCCGCGCCGAGCAGATCGAGCTGGTCGAGCAGAACTACGATGCCTACGCGGTGCCGCTCGGTGACCTGATCGGCGACGACGACGTGCTCCACCCCGGCGACGAGTGGCATCCGGTCCTGCTCCGGGGCGAGTATCTCTCCGACCAACAGCTGCTCGTGCGCAATCGGCCGCACGGCGGCACCAGTGCCTTCGAGGTCCTCGTGCCGTTCCGTGACGTCGACGGTCGCGTGTTCATCGTCGACCGCGGCTGGGTCCCCCCGGGAGACGGCGACACCCCGGATGCGGTGCCCGAAGCCCCGCGCGGCACCGTCGAGGTCGTCGCGCGACTCCGCCCGAGCGAGCAGGTCCCGGCTTCCGGGCGCGGTGCCCCCGACGGGCAGGTGGCGACCATCAACCTGCCGACGATCGCGGGGCTCGTCGACGGCGACGTCATCACCTCGGCGTACGGACAGCTGATCGGCGAAGACCCCGCGGGCGCCCCGCTCGGCGGCTTCACCTCGCCCACCGACGACCCCGGCCCGCATCTGTCGTACGCGATCCAGTGGATCCTCTTCGCGATCATGGGCTTCATCTTCATCGGCTACATCATCCGCACCGAGATCGTGAAGCACCGCGAGGAGGTCGAGGGGCGACCGACCCCCGTCAAGGAGAAACGTCGCCGCGACAAGGACGCCGACGTCGAGGACGAACTGCTCGACGCTCGCTGAGGGTCAACTCCCCGCCGCCCCGGCATCCGTGCGCATCCACGCACCGCCGTCGCGCTCGTAGACGACGCGGATGTGCCGACGATCCGACGAGCCCTGCCAGAACTCGATCCGCTCGGGCACGAGGCGCCACAGCACCCAATCGCCGGGCTCGAGCCCCGCGCGTGCCGCAGCCGAGCGCGCGGCGAGATCTGCGGCGCTCTCCTCCATCGTGGCTTCGACGACCCGCCCGCGCACGCGCACCGCGCGCACGAGGGGCTGCCACCAGATGCTCAGAGCGGCGGCAGGATGCGCCGACAGCTGATCTCCTTTGCGTGACGCTCGAGGACCGGCGAATGCCCATCCCCGCTCGTCGACGTCCTTGAGGATCAGCGCCCGCGCATCCGGGATGCCGTCGGCGTCGAGCGTCGCCAGTGTCGCCACGTGGGGCTCGGAAACCCCGGCATCCACGGCCGCACCGATCCAGTCGCGGAACAGCTCGAGCGGAGAATCCGGCAGCAGCGACGCGTCCCACACCGGCGCCACGCCGATCAGGGAGGGTTGCGCCCGCAACCAGGAGGACATCGTGCTCGGCGGGGTCGACATGCTCTCGACTATGCCACCGATGCCTGGCTCTCGGGTCAGGCGAGCTCGATCAGATCCTGGTACTCCTGGTTCCAGATGTCCTCCACGCCGTCCGGGAGGATGAGCACGCGCTCGGGGTTGAGCGACTGCACGGCCCCCGGGTCGTGCGAGACCAGCACGACGGCACCCTCGTAGTGCGCGAGGGCATCGAGGATCTCCTCTCGCGAGGCGGGGTCGAGGTTGTTGGTGGGCTCGTCGAGGAGCAACAGGTTCGCCGACGACACGACGAGGGTCGCGAGCGAGAGACGGGTCTTCTCGCCGCCGGACAGCACGCCCGCGGGCTTCAGCACGTCGTCACCGGTGAACAGGAAGGAACCGAGCACACGGCGTGCTTCCGTCTCGGTGATGTGCGGCGCCGCCGAGACCATGTTCTCGAGCACCGAGCGGTTCACATCGAGATTCTCGTGCTCCTGCGCGTAATAGCCGACCTTGAGGCCGTGGCCGGGCTCGAGCTGTCCCGTGTCGGGCTGATCGACGCCCGCGAGCATGCGCAGGAGCGTCGTCTTGCCGGCACCGTTGAGACCGAGCACGACGACCTTCGAACCGCGATCGATCGCCAGGTCGACATCGGTGAAGATCTCGAGCGAACCGTACGACTTCGACAGCCCCGACGCCATGAGGGGTGTCTTGCCGCAGGGCGCGGGCTTCGGGAAGCGCAGCTTCGCGACCCTGTCCTGCTGCCGCACGTCGTCGAGTCCGGCGAGGAGCTTCTCGGCGCGCGCGACCATCTGGTGCGCGGCGGCGGCCTTCGACGCCTTCGCCCCGAAGCGAGCGGCCTGCAGCTGCAGCGTCGTCGCCTTCTTCTCGGCGTTGGCGCGCTCCTTCTTGCGGCGCTCCTCGTCGGCCACGCGCTGGCGCAGGTAGTTCTTCCAGTTCATGTTGTACGTGTCGATGACCTGGCGGTTGGCATCGAGGTAGAACACGCGGTTGACGGTCTCACCGACCAGTTCGACGTCGTGGCTGATCACGATCAGCCCGCCCTTGTAGGTCTTGAGGAACTCGCGCAGCCACACCACGCTGTCGGCGTCGAGGTGGTTGGTCGGCTCGTCGAGGATCATCGTCTCGGCGTCCGAGAAGAGGATGCGGGCGAGTTCGATGCGACGACGCTGACCACCCGACAGCGTCGACAGCGGCTGGTCGAGGATGCGGTCGGGAAGCGAGAGGTTGTGGGCGATGGATGCCGCCTGCGCCTCGGCGGCATAGCCGCCCTGCGCCTCGAACTGCTCGGTCAGCGCCGCGTATCGCTTCATGGCCTTCGCGGCGACGGCGGGGTCGTCCGATCCCATCGCGAGCGACGCCTCGGTCATTCCGAGATTGAGCTGGCCGAGACCACGGGCGTCGAGGATGCGCGTGCGCGCCAGGTCCTCGGGGTTGCCCGAGCGCGGGTCCTGCGGCAGATAGCCGAGCTCCCCCGAACGCGTCACGCTGCCGCCGGAGGGCAGAACGTCGCCGGCGAGCACCTTGGTGAGGGTGGTCTTACCGGCTCCGTTGCGGCCGACGAGGCCGATCTTGTCACCGTCGCCCACGCGGAACGACACGTTCTCCATCAGGAGGCGAGCGCCCACGCGGATCTCGAGTTCGTGCACGGCAAGCACAGCGGGATGTCCGTTCGTTCGGGAGGAAGGTGGCCGAGCGGCCAGCCTCCCAGTATAAACGCCCGGACGGTACGGCCAGCCCAGGAAGATCACTCCCCGGTGTGACGCGGTCGATACCGCAGAGGGATGACCGTCCCCCCACCCGATTCGTAATGTTCGAGAGTGGACGTGATCAATGACCTCATTCTCCAGGCCGTGGCGTCGCCGTGGCTCGTGCTCGTGCTCTTCGCCGTCACGGTGATCGACGGCTTCTTCCCACCCGTACCGAGTGAGACGGTCCTCGTCGCCGCCGCGGCTGCGTCTGTCTCGGGTGGAGGGCCGAACCTGCTCCTCCTCGGCGTCGTGGCTGCGATCGGCGCCACACTGGGCGACAACATCGCGTTCCTCATCGGTCGGCGTCTCGGCACCGCCCGCGCGGGCTGGATGCAGCGGCCGCGCGTCCGCACAGCGTTCGACCATGCCGAGCGCGCGCTCGAGACCCGCAGCGCCGCTCTGATCCTCGGCGCGCGCTACATCCCGGTCGGACGTGTGGCCGTCAACATGACGGCCGGGGCCCTGCGCTTCCCCTGGCGGCGGTTCCTGCCGCTCAGCCTCGTCGCGGGGGCGAGCTGGAGTGCGCTCAGCCTCGCGATCGGTCTGCTCGCCGGCAGCTGGATCAAGGATCAGCCCCTCCTGAGCGCCGGCGTCGGCATCGTCATCGCCCTGCTGATCGGTATCGTGCTCGACCGCGTATCCGCGGTCCGACGCCGCCGGCGCGCGCCCGCCCACCTGGCAGGATGAAGATCATGACCCGTGCCCGGCGTGCTCCCCGTCACTCCCGGCGGACGATCGCGCTCGTCGGGCTCTGGACGGTGACCGTCGGCCTGTACTCGGTGTTCGTCCCTGTCCACGCCGCCCTGTACGGAACCCCGCCCGCACTGGCCTTCCTGCTCGGCGCCGGGGTGTGCGGCGCCCTCCCCCTCTCGATCGCCCGCCCACGCACGGCGATCGTCGTGTTCTGCGCGGCGGTGCTCATCGTCCCGCTCGTCACCGACACCGCCCTCGCTGCGACCGCCCCCTGGCCGTGGTCCGTTCCCGCCACGCTCGCGTTCGTCGGCCTCGTCGGCCTCGTCACCGGAATCCGCGGGGCACGGCCGGGACTCCTCCTCCTGGTGCTCGCGCTCGTCGCCTCGCTCACCGCTCCGCTGCTGCGCCCCGACATCATCGAGACGGAGAACGTCGCGGCGACCGCGACGGCCGATCTCATCGTCACCGCGTCCGTCGCCGTGGCCGCTTTCCTCCTCGCGCTGCTGATTGCCAGCCGCCTGCGCATCGGCGTCGAGCTCACGCGCGAGCGCGAGCACTCCGCCCTCGAGGAGTCGCGCCGCGCCCTGATCGAGGAACGCACCCGGATCGCCCGCGAACTCCACGACGTCATCGCACACAGCATGTCGGTCATCCAGGTGCAGGCGTCGACGGCGCGATACCGCCTGCCGTCGATCGACGACACCGCCGCGGCCGAGTTCGATGACATCGCCGCGACCGCGCGCACGTCGTTGAGCGAGATGCGACGGATGCTCGGGGTCCTGCGCACCGAGGATCAGGCCGTCGAACTCGCCCCGCAGAACGGCATCGACGACATCCCCTCGCTGGTCGAGACCATCCGCCGCGCCGGGGTCGACGCGGGTCTCTCGCTCGTGGGCATGGATTCCGCGACATCCGCTCCCACGGCCGTCCAGATCGCGGCCTACCGGATCGTGCAGGAGAGCCTCAGCAATGCGGTGCGGCATGCGTCCGGCAACGGGGTGACCGTTCAGCTGCAGGCGGATGCCGTCGCCCTCCGCATCCGCGTGCGCAACGCCGCCGCCGCGGAGGCGCAGGATCGCGGCGCCGGACACGGCCTGCGCGGAATGCGCGAGCGCGCCGAGGTGCTCGGCGGCAGTCTCTCGGCGGGCCCCGCTCCCGACGGCGCCTGGGTCGTCGACGCCGCACTCCCCCTGACCGGAGGGCGCGACGATTCGCCGTCCCCGGCATCCGCCCCTCCGAAGGAGAACCCGTGACCATCAGCGTCCTCATCGCCGACGACCAGGCCATGGTGCGCGCAGGCTTCGCCGCGCTGCTCGACGCGCACGACGGCATCCGTGTCACTGGTCAGGCTTCCACGGGAAGCGAAGCCGTGTCGCTCGCCGCACGGCTCGACCCCGACGTCATCCTCATGGATGTGCGGATGCCCGACCTCGACGGGATCGAGGCGACCCGGCGCATCCTCGGCTCCTCGTATCCCGCGGCGCATGTGCCCCGCATCCTCATGCTCACCACCTTCGACATCGACGACTACGTCTACGACGCTCTCGAGGCGGGGGCGAGCGGGTTCCTGCTCAAGGATGCGCTCCCGGAGGAGCTGGTGCACGCGGTGCGCGTCGTCGCCGGGGGCGACGCGCTGCTCGCCCCGAGCGTGACCCGCCGGGTGATCGCACAGTTCGCCGGACGCCGCCCGCGCGCGCCTCGCGCGGCGTCCGCCCTCGCGGAACTCACCGATCGCGAACGCGAGGTGCTCGTGCTGATCGGCCGTGGGCGCTCCAACGGCGAGATCGCCGCCGACCTCTTCATCGCCGAGCAGACGGTGAAGACGCACGTCGGCAAGGTGCTCGCGAAGCTCGGACTCCGCGACCGTGTGCACGCGGTGATCCTGGCGTACGACGCCGGACTCGTCGAACCGTCCTGACGCCCCCGACCGCGCCGTCCACGCCTCACCCCTCGGTACGGGGTCGAACGGCACCGCGGGGTGATGTCCTCCGCCGCACCGCGTACATAACCTCCGGGAAGACCGTTCCCCAGGAGGATTCATGGCCATCGTGCAGGCACCCCCCGTCCGAGACATCACGAGCGTCGAGGCTCGTGGCACCCGTGACACCGGCATCGACCTCGTCCGCTCGCTCTGCGTGATCGGCGTGGTGCTGCTGCACGCGATCATGGTCGGCGTCTCCGTCGTCGACGGACGACCCGTCTTCGACAACGCCAGCACCGGCACGTGGTGGATCGTGCCCGTCAGCTGGGCGCTGCAGGTCATGCCCCTGTTCTTCGTCATCGGCGGGTTCTCCGGACTGCTCGCCTACCGTTCGGTGCTCGCCCGCGGGGGCGATGCGCGGAGCTTCATCGCGGGGAGGGTGCACCGACTGCTGCGGCCCGCCGTGGTCACGATCGCCGTCATCGGTGTCGCTCTGTGGGCGTTGACGGTCCTCGGCGTGCCGGTGGACCTCGTCGCCGTCGCGGGCTACCGCTACGGGCAGCCGCTGTGGTTCCTCGCGGTCTTCCTCCTGTGCCAGGCGCTCCTCCCCGCGCTCGCGCACGTGCACCGGACCCGGCCGCTCCTGACCCTCGCCGTGCTGGTCTCCGCCGCAGCCGCCGTCGACGTCGTGAGGGCGGTCAGCGGCGTCGACGCCCTCGGGTTCCTCAACCTGGCGTTCGTCTGGCTCGCGCTCCAGCAGATCGGGTTCTTCCTCGCCGACGGCAGCATCGACGCGCTGCCTCGTCGCACCCGGGTGCGCATCGGCGCGGGCGCGGCGCTCGCGCTTCTCCTCGCCTTCGCCACGGGCCTCTGCTCCCCCGACCTCATCGCGCACATCAACCCGCCGACGTCCGCGCTGATCCTCGTCGGTATCGCGCACACCTGCGCCCTGTCGCTGAACCGCACCCGTCTGTCCGCCCTCAGCGCTCGCCCCTTCGCGGCAGCCGTGAGCGGCTTCATCGGCCGACGGACGATGACGGTGTACCTCTGGCACATGCCGGTGCTGCTCGCCCTGGCGGGCGTGACGGCGCTCGTCGCGATCGGCGACGGCAGCACGCTCCCGGCAGTGGGAAGCGCCGCGTGGTGGGCGGATCGCCCGCTCTGGCTCGCGACGGCGCTGACGCTCACCGCCCTCGTCGCGATCCCGTTCACGCGCATCGAGACGCGTCGCCCGCCGATGCCGACCGCCGCGACCCGGCGAATCGTGTTCGCGGTTCTGAGCGGGCTGATCGGCGTGGTGCTGCTGCTCGTGCTCGGCACGACACCCGTCACAGCCGTGATCGCGGTCGGCCTGCTCCTCGTCGCCCTCCGCCTCGCGGCTGCGCCGATGCGAGGTCGAGGGAGTCCCCGCTCCACTCTCAGGAACGCTCGGCCGCGTGTCCGAGCCTGAGTCCGGGGATCGCCGCCACGCCGACGAGCGCCAGGCAGAACACGAACACGACCCAGAACGTGCTCGCTCCGCCGCCGAGCGTCGCGACGGCGAGACCGGCGAAGGCGATCGTGACCGCCGAGCCCGTCGAGTCCGAGATCGAGAGCGCCGAGGAGTTGAATCCCTGGTTGCTCTCGTCGGAGTAGGCGAGGGTGAGCACGGTCAGCCGTGGGTACAGAAGGCCCATTCCGCCGCCGGCGAGGCCCCATCCGATCACGACCACGAGAGGCGAGACCCCGTACAGGGCGGCGAGGAGCACGCACAACAGGGCGACCAGCAGCAGCGCGAGGCTGATCGTGGTGATGCGGTGGTTTCCGAGCCGTTCGCCGTACTTCCCCTGCAGTGCGGATGCCCCGGCCCACGCGAGCGCGGCGAACATGAGGGCGATGCCGGCCCAGGTCGCCGTGAACTCGAAGCGTTCCATGAGCAGGTACGGGATGTACGCCTCGGCGGCGAAGAAGGCCCCGGCGACGATGCCGCGCATGAGCACGACGCTCGGCAGCCCACGTCTGGCCCGGAGAGCGCCCCGTGGCAGCAGCGGCAGGATGGCGATACCGATGACCACCAGCGCGCCGATCGCGACCGGCCAGCGCACCTGCGGCACCATGTCGGCGGTGAAGCCGATCACGACGGCGAGAACGGCCACGACGACCGCGAGCAGCAGGCGGGTCACGATCAACCGCCGGTCCTGCGGCTCTCCGTGCCCGAGATCGACCCCGCGCAGGCGCACCGCGATCACCGCGAACGCGACACCGGTGAGCACGGCGACCCCCAGGAACGTCCAACGCCAGTCGATGTGCTCGGCCACGGCTCCGGCGAGGAAGGGCCCGATCATCGACGGCACGACCCAGGCCGCAGCGAACGCGGCGAAGATCCGTCCGTGCAGGTGCGGCGGATACAGCCTCGCGACGACGACGTACAGCGCGACGGTCTGGCCGCCGGCGCCGAGCCCCTGTACGAGTCGCCCGACGAGGAACTGGTGCATGGTGACGGCGAAGCCCGAGACGAGGAGGCCCACCAGGAACAGCGTGACCGCGACGTAGAGCGCACCCCGCGGCCCGCGGGCGTCCGACCAGGCGCCCGCCGCCACCATGCCGATGACGCCGGTCGCGAGAGTGCCCGAGAAGGCGACCGCGTACAGCGCTCCCCCGTCGAGGGCCGCGCTGACGATCGGCATCACCGTCGTCACCGCGAGAGCCTCGATCGCGGCGAGGAAGATCAGCGCGATCGCGCCGGTCGTGACCCAGATGCGGCTCCGGTCCCAGATCGACGCGACGGGCTGCGGGGCCGTCATCGACCGACGAGCGCCGCGATGCGCTCGATGGCCTCGGTGAGGATCTCGGGACTCGTGCCGAAGTTCAGTCGGGCGAACCCCGCGCCCTCGTCGCCGAACGCCGCGCCGTTGTGGAGGGCGACCTTGGCCTCGCGGAGGATACGACGGGAGGGGTTGTCTCCCCACCCCAGGGGTCGCAGGTCGATCCAGGCGAGATATCCGGCATCCGGCAGGCGGTACCGCGCCCCCGGGAGGTGCCGCACGAGGAGATCCTCGAGCAGTACGCGGTTCTCGTCGAGAGTGCGGAGAAGCCCGTCGAGCCAGGGGTCGCTCTTCTCCGAGAACGCCGCCTCGGCGGCGATCAGACCGAACTGCCCCGTGCGCCAGACCACCTCGATGGGCAGGTCGCGCACCACGGCGTAGGTTGCGTCATCGGCCGTCACCATCAGCGCGCACTTGAGGCCCGCGAGGTTGAACGCCTTACTGGCGCTGACCACCGCATAGCCGACCCGACGGGCGACGTCGTTCACGGCGAGGAACGGGGTGAACCCCGTGCCGGGCTGCGCGAGCGGCGCATGGATCTCGTCGGAGACCACCGCCACGCCGAACTCGGCGGCGAGATCCGCGAGGGCGGCCAGCGCTGTGCGATCGTGCACGGTGCCCGTCGGGTTGTGCGGATTGCAGAGCAGGATCGCGGTCGCCCCGTCCTGGAACGCCACGCGGATGCCGTCGAGATCGAGCTCCCAGCGCGAGCCGGTGTCGATCAAGGGCACACGCTCGACCTCGGCTCCGGCCTCGGCGACGAGGTCGTAGAAGGGCGGATACACCGGAGGGGTCACGACGACGCGCTCCCCCGGCTGGGTCACCCGGCGGAGGATCTCGACGATCCCCATGCTCACGTCCGCCGTGCTGCGCATCCGTGCCGGATCGGGATCCCAGCCGAACCGTCGCCGCGCGAAGGCCGCGTAAGTCTCGTTCAGCAGTGTCCGCGACGCGATATACCCCGTGTCACCGAGATCGAGCGCACGCTGGAGCGACGCCGTGATCTCCGGTGCCAGCGGGAAGTCCGTCTCCGCCACGAACAGCGGCAGGACGTCTTCGGGGTACTCGCGCCACTTCTCGCTCGTGCGTCGGCGCAGCTCGGCGAGAGGCAGCGCCTTCACCTCGAGCATCAGATGGCGAAGCCGAGTGCTCGCATCATGTCGCGGCCGTCGTCGGTGATCCGCTCGGGACCCCACGGCGGCATCCACACCCAGTTGATGCGGAAGCGGTCGACGACCTTGTCCAGGGCCTGCGCGGTCTGCTCTTCGAGCACGTCCGTCAGCGGGCATCCGGCGCTCGTCAGCGTCATGTGGATAACGAGAGCATCGTTCTCGTCATCCCACGCCAGGTCGTAGATGAGTCCGAGGTCGACGACGTTGATCCCGAGCTCGGGATCCATGACGTCCTTCAGAGCCTCGGTGACCTCGTCGTACTTCTCGTCGGTCAGCGTCGCGGTCGCGGTCATGCGGTCAGCCTACGCCTCGATGGGAGCGGCGGGGTCGAGGAAACGGTCGTATCCCTCGTCTTCCAGCCGGTCGGCGAGCTCGGGGCCGCCCTCTTCCACGATCTTGCCGGCGACGACCACGTGCACGAAGTCGGGGCGGATGTAGCGGAGGATGCGCGTGTAGTGCGTGATGAGTAGCACGCCGAGGCCGGTGGCCTCCTTGGCCCGGTTGACGCCTTCGGAGACGATCTTCAGCGCGTCGACGTCGAGGCCGGAGTCGGTCTCGTCGAGGATCGCGAACTTCGGCTGCAGGACCTCGAGCTGGAGGATCTCGTGACGCTTCTTCTCGCCGCCGGAGAAGCCCTCGTTGACGTTGCGCTGAGCGAACTTCGGGTCCATGCGCAGGTTCGCCATGGCCGCCTTGACGTCCTTGGTCCACGCGCGGATCGCGGGGGCCTCGCCGTCGAGCGCGGTCTTGGCCGTGCGCAGGAAGTTGGTGACCGTCACACCGGGGATCTCGACGGGGTACTGCATCGCGAGGAACAGACCGGCGCGTGCGCGCTCGTCGACGCTCATCGCGAGCACGTCCTCACCGTCGAAGGTGATCGACCCACCGGTGACGGTGTACTTGGGGTGGCCGGCGATCGTGTAGGCCAGCGTGGACTTGCCCGAGCCGTTGGGGCCCATGATGGCGTGGGTCTCACCCGTGTTCATGGTCAGGGTGATTCCGTTGAGGATCGGGGTGGCCCCCGCCTCGGTCTCGACCGTCACGTGGAGGTCGCGGATCTCGAGAACAGACATTCAGATTTCCTTCGTCACAGTCGGGTCGATGAGCACGTCGTCGCCGTCGATCTCGACGACGTAGACGGGGACGGGCTCGTAAGCAGGGAGGTTCTGGGGCTTGCCGGTGAGCAGGGAGAACGCCGAGCCGTGGGCCCAGCACTCGACCGTTTCACCTTCGACGAAGCCCTCGGAGAGCGAGATGTCGCCGTGGGTGCAGGTGTCGCCGATCGCGTGGATCACGCCCTCGCCGTCCTTGATCACGGTGATCGGGACGCCGTCGGGCTCGACGCGGATCGGTGTGTCCTGCTCGAGCTCCGCGACACCGCACACGCGCTGGGCGCTCATGCCGAGACCGCCGCGAGCTCCGCCTCGATCGCAGCGAGGAGTTCGGACTCGAGCGTCGGGATGCCGAGGCGCTGGACGATGTCGGTGAGGAAACCGAGTACGACGAGACGACGCGCCTCTTCCTCGGTGATGCCACGAGCCTGCAGGTAGAACAGCTGCTCGTCGTCGAAACGACCCGTCGCGCTGGCGTGTCCGGCGCCGAGGATGTCGCCCGTCTCGATCTCGAGGTTCGGGATCGAGTCGGCGCGGGCGCCCTCGGTGAGCACGAGGTTGCGGTTCGCCTCGTAGGAGTCGGTGCCGGTGGCATCGGGGCCGATCAGCACGTCGCCGATCCAGACGCTGTGGGCGCTCTCGCCCTGCAGAGCACCCTTGTACAGGACATCGCCCTTGGTGTGCGGGCCCTTGTGGTGCAGGTAGACCTGGCTCTCGAGGTGCTGCCCGGCGTCGGCGTACGACAGACCGTAGAGGTAGCCCTCCGAGCCCGCACCCGCGAGCTCCACGTTGGGGTTCACGCGCACCACGCCGCCGCCGAAGCTGATGACGAAGTGCTTGAGCACCGCATCCGCGTCGACACGCGCCTGGTGCGCAGAGGTGTGCACCGCGGCATCCTGCCACTGCTGGAGGGTCACCACGGTGAGACGCGACCCGGCGCGGGCGATGATCTCGACGTTCTGCGCGTACTGCGCGGCACCGACGTGGTTCAGCACGACGGTCGCCGAGCTGTGCTCGAGAGCCTCGATGACGATGTGGGCGTCGGCGCGCTGGTCGGCACCCCGACCCTCGATGGTGAGGAGGATGGGCTCGGCGACCTCTTCCTCACGCGGGATGCGGATGTGCATCGCCTCCGTCGCGCCCTGCCAGGCAACCGCGCCGGTGATGTCCTCGCCGCGGAAGAACTCACCGCGAGGGGCGGTGCCGATCGCGAGCGGTGCCGCGAGGTACTGCTCGCCGGCGGAGAACGCGTAGGCGACCCCGTCGTTCTGCGCGGCGGTCTCGAAGAGCGCCGTCAGCTTCGCGACGGGGGTGTGCTTCCAGTTCACCTCGCGCCCCGTCGGCACGCCGAAGTCGGCGGGCTCGAAGGAGTGCGGGCGCTCGGAGCGGGTTTGCACCGGCACGAAGCCGGCGTCCGCCACCTGCGCCGCCGGGTCGACGTGCGCGCTCGAATGGTGCGACGCCGTGGGCGTCGTCGTCTGGGAGGTCATCTCAGCCGACCGATCCTTCCATGCCCATCTCGATGAGCTTGTTCAACTCCATCGCGTACTCCATCGGCAGCTCGCGCGCGATCGGCTCGATGAAGCCGCGCACGATCATTGCCATGGCCTCGTCCTCGGGCATGCCGCGCGACTGCAGGTAGAAGAGCTGCTCCTCGCTGACCTTGGAGACCGTGGCCTCGTGACCGAGCTGCACGTCGTCGACGCGGATGTCGATCGCCGGGTAGGTGTCGGAGCGCGACTTGGTGTCGACGAGCAGCGCGTCGCAGCGCACCGTGTTCGCCGAGTGGTGGGCGTTCGCATCGACGCGGACCTCGCCGCGATATCCCGCACGACCGCCGCCACGGGCGATCGACTTCGAGACGATCGACGACTGCGTGTACGGAGCCATGTGGATCATCTTCGCGCCGGCGTCCTGGTGCTGGCCGGGGCCGGCGAAGGCGACCGAGAGCGTCTCGCCCTTGGCGTGCTCGCCCATGAGGTAGATCGACGGGTACTTCATCGTCACCTTCGAGCCGATGTTGCCGTCGACCCACTCCATCGTCGCTCCCTCGTGCGCGACCGCGCGCTTCGTGACGAGGTTGTAGACGTTGTTCGACCAGTTCTGGATCGTCGTGTAGCGCACGCGCGCGTTCTTCTTCACGATGATCTCGACGACGGCCGAGTGCAGGGAGTCGGACTTGTAGATCGGGGCCGTGCAGCCCTCGATGTAGTGCACGTAGCTGTCTTCGTCCGCGATGATCAGGGTGCGCTCGAACTGCCCCATGTTCTCGGTGTTGATGCGGAAGTACGCCTGGAGCGGGATCTCGACGTGCACGCCCTTGGGGACGTACACGAAGGAACCGCCCGACCAGACCGCGGTGTTGAGGGCGGCGAACTTGTTGTCGCCGGCAGGGATGACCGTGCCGAAGTACTCCTCGAAGAACTCGGGGTGCTCGCGGAGCGCGGTGTCGGTGTCCATGAAGATGACACCCTGCTGCTCCAGGTCCTCGCGGATCTGGTGGTAGACGACCTCGGACTCGTACTGCGCGGCCACACCGGCGACGAGGCGCTGGCGCTCGGCCTCCGGGATGCCGAGGCGCTCGTACGTCTCGCGGATCTCCGCGGGGAGGTCCTCCCACGACTGCGCCTGCTTCTCGGTCGAGCGAACGAAGTACTTGATGTTGTCGAAGTCGATGTCGCTGAGGTCGGCGCCCCAGGTCGGCATCGGCTTGCGGCCGAACAGCTGATAGCCCTTCAGACGGGTTTTCAGCATCCATTCGGGTTCACTCTTGAGCGCCGAGATACCACGGACGACCTCTTCGGAGATCCCGCGTTTCGCGACGGCGCCGGCGGCGTCAGCGTCGTGCCAGCCGAACTCGTACACCCCCAGCCCATCGAGCTCCGGGCGGTCGATCAGCACATCCGACATCACACTCTCCTCATTGGGCCTCAACGGTGTCATCCGCCCCGACACACCTGATCCCCGTCGAGTCTGCGGGGAGCGGGTGCCGCTGGTGGGCCCTCATCACCGGCGCATCCTTCGCGCCTAAACTGTTATCGATGCATCCGCGCCCTCGAGCGCGCATCGCAACAATCCGATTCTACAGGCTCCGCTTCGCGGACGGGCCGCCCGTCCCGCGCGAAGCGCGCCGGAGGCCCCATGCCCGACACCGCCACGCTCGCCCGCACCGCCCCCGCGGAGCTCGATCTGCGACCCGCAGCACTCACCTCGCCGTGGGGGCGCGTCCTCCGCGTGTTCGCGTGGCTGTCGTTCCTCACCGAGACGATCATCATCGGAACCGGCGGGGCCGTGCGCCTGACGGGCTCCGGGCTCGGATGCTCGGAATGGCCCCTCTGCACACCGGAGTCCCTCGTCCCGATCCTGGCGGACCAGGGCATCCATGGCGCGATCGAGTTCGGCAACCGGCTGATGACCGGCGTCGTGGGCGTCATCGCGCTGGTGGTCGTGCTGCTCGTGCTGCACCTGACCGACGGATCCCGCTCGGTCTTCCGCGCGCTCCGCTATGCGGCGGGAGGCATCGTGGCGGCCGCCGCGGCATATGCGCTCGTCACGCTCACCGGTCTTCCGGTTCCCGCGTTCCCCGTGGCATCCGCCGTCCTGCTCCTCGCGGTGATCTCCGCCGCGATCCACACGGCGCGACGCACCTCGACCCGCCGCGATCTCGTCGTCCTGGCCTGGGTCGTGTTCGCCGGTGTCATGGCGCAGGCGCTCGTCGGCGGCATCACGGTGCTCACCGGCCTGAACCCGTTCATCGTCGGATTCCACTACACCTCCTCCCTGCTCCTGGTGTGCGTCACGGCCGCATTCCTCGTGCGGGTGTATGCCGTTCCGGGACCGCGAGAGCGCGCGGTCCCGACCTGGTTCATGATCCTCAGCCACCTCACCGGGCTGGCGCTCGCGATCACCATCCTCTTCGGCGTGCTGACGACCGGTTCCGGCCCGCACTCCGGCGATCAGGACGTGCTGCGGCACGGATTCGACGCGACGGTGCTCGCACACGTGCACTCGTGGCCCGGCTACATCCTCGCCGCGCTGGTGCTCGCCCTGACCGTCGCCGCGTGGGCGCTGCGCGTCCCGCCGCGGAAGTGGCTCGTCGTGCTGGTCCTGGCCATCGCGGTCCAGGTCGGCGTCGGCGTCTGGCAGGCGCGCGCGGGACTGCCGCCGCTGCTGGTCGGCATCCACATGGTGCTCGCCTCACTGTCGGCCGCGACCTACACGGTCGTCGTGCTGAAGCTGAAGCGCCCGGTCGACGAGAGCACTTCGTCGGCCGACTGATCGCACGTCTCGACGTGCGGGGACAGCCGATCCGTAGGCTGCGCATACCGGAGTCATCAGCGCGTCCGTGATCGTGGTCGGCATGAACAAGTCATTGACACGCAGCATCGGATTCTGGCTGCTCCTCGTGCTCGCACTCGCCTCGACCGCGGTGGGCGGATGGCTCGTCTCCGGCCAGATCGGGACGATGACCACGACGCTCCTCGACGGAACGGCCACGGGGATCGAGGTGTACGTCGGTCAGTCGCTGGTCGTCGTCGGAGCGGCCCTGCTCGGTGCGGGCGTGCTCGGCATTCTCCTCGCCGTCGCCCTCGTCGCCGTGCAGTCGCTGATCCCCCGGGCGACGCCCGTCGTCGTCGAGCCCATCGATTGGTCGGCCGGCACCGACGATCCGACCGCTCCTGTCGACGACGCGACGGCCACGGCCGCCACCGAGGCGCCCTCAGCGGACGAGTCCTCCGACGCTCCCGCCGGCGAGCAGAACGAGACGGATGCCGAGACCGACGATCAGAAGGGCAGCAGCGGGTCGACCGCGACCGCGACGAAGATCAACGTCAAGTAGGTGATCGAGGCGTGGAAGACTCGCATCGGCCGCGCCTCGGTCCCCCGCACCGCACGGTTGTACAGGCGGTGCGATTCGTAGACGAACCATCCGCCGAAGACCAGGGCCGAGACCGTGTAGACCAGGCCCATCCCGGCGATCGGCACCAGCAGCAGCGAGCACGCCAGGGTCGCCCACGCGTAGAGGATGACCTGGAGGCCGACCTGCGAGGCGTTGCGCGTGACTCCGAGCATGGGCACGTCGACGTCGTCGTAGTCGTCGCGGTACTTCATCGACAGCGGCCAGTAGTGCGGCGGCGTCCACAGGAAGATCAGCAGGAACAGGATGAACGCGGGCCAGTCGAGCGATCCGGTGACGGCCGCCCAGCCGATCAGCACCGGGAAGCACCCGGCGATCCCGCCCCAGACGATGTTCTGCTCGGTGCGGCGTTTGAGCAGCATCGTGTAGATCACGACGTAGAAGAAGATCGCGAAAGCCGAGAGCGCGGCGGCGAGCCAGTTCGTCGTGACCAGCAGCCAGACCGTCGAGAGCACCGCGAGGGTCCAGGAGAACACCACGGCGCCGCGCGGAGTGACCTCGCCCGTCACGAGCGGGCGGTTCTCGGTGCGGTGCATGTGCGCGTCGATGTCGCGGTCGAGATACATGTTGAAGGCCGCAGCGGAACCGGCGCTCATCGCGCCGCCGATGACGGTCGCCAGCACCAGCCAGAGATCCGGCATGCCGCCGTAGGCCAGGAACATGACCGGGACGGTCGACACGAGCAGCAACTCGAGGACGCGCGGCTTCGTGAGGGCGACGTACGCCTTCACCGTGCGACCGATGGACTGCTTCCCCACGGTCTGATCAGACATCGTCGAGATCTCGATCGCCTCCTCCGCATACGTCATGACAGCCCTTCCAGTCTAGGGCACTGCGCAGAGCGGACTCGGAGCGTAAGACGGGGTCTGGGGTCTGACCCACCCCGCTATGCTGAAAACACTCGCGCCCGGCGCTGTGCACACTCTCCGTGACGATGCGGAGGCGCAGGGAATACGGGCGCCCTCGAAACTGTCGGAAAGGGCATGAACGTGTCGGAATTGCAGTGGGATGAGATCGATCGGCGCGCGGTGGACACCGCACGCCTCCTGGCGGCGGACGCCGTGGAGAAGGTCGGAAACGGACATCCCGGCACGGCCATGAGCCTCGCCCCCGCCGCCTACCTCCTCTACCAGCGCGTGCTGCGGCACGACCCGGCCGACACCGACTGGCTCGGGCGCGACCGCTTCATCCTCTCGGTCGGACACTCCTCGCTCACGCAGTACGTGCAGCTCTACCTCGGCGGCTTCGGCCTCGAGCTCGACGACCTCAAGGCGCTGCGCACGTGGGGCTCGCTCACCCCCGGTCACCCCGAGTACGGCCACACCAAGGGCGTCGAGATCACCACGGGTCCGCTGGGCCAGGGCCTCGCCTCAGCCGTGGGCTTCGCCTACGCCGCCCGCTACGAGCGCGGCCTGTTCGACCCCGAGGCTGCAGCGGGCACCAGCCCGTTCGACCATTTCGTCTACGTGATCGCCGGCGACGGCGACCTGCAGGAAGGCGTGACGAGCGAGGCGTCCTCGCTCGCGGGCCACCAGCAGCTCGGCAACCTCATCGCCATCTACGACTCGAACCAGATCTCCATCGAGGACGACACCAACGTCGCCTTCACCGAAGACGTGGCAAAGCGCTACGAGGCCTACGGCTGGCAGGTGCAGACGGTGGACTGGAAGAAGACCGGCGAGTACGTCGAGGACGTCGCCGAGCTGAACGCGGCCATCGACGCCGCGAAGGGCGAGACCTCCAAGCCCTCGCTCATCATCCTCAAGACGATCATCGGCTGGCCGTCGCCCGGCAAGCAGAACTCCGGCAAGATCCACGGTTCGGCTCTGGGCGCCGACGAGCTCGCCGCCACGAAGAAGGTCCTCGGCTTCGACGCCGAGGAGACGTTCGTGGTCGCCGATGACGTCATCGCCCACACCCGCGGTCTCGCCGACCGCGCCGCCGGCATCCGCGCAGAATGGCAGGAGTCCTTCGACGCCTGGGCCGCGGCGAACCCCGAGCGCAAGCAGCTCCTCGACCGTCTCGAGGCGGGCGAGCTGCCCTCCGACATCCAGAACGCCCTCCCGGTCTTCGAAGCCGGCAAGGATGTCTCGACCCGCGCGGCCTCGGGCCAGGTCATCAACGCCCTCGCCGCCGAGCTCCCCGAGCTCTGGGGCGGATCGGCCGACCTCGCCGAGTCGAACCTCACCACGATCAAGGGCGCCCCGTCCTTCATCCCGGAGGAATGGTCGACGCACGAGTGGTCGGGCGCGCCCTACGGCCGCGTACTGCACTTCGGCATCCGCGAGCACGCCATGGGCGCGATCGTCAACGGAATCGTGCTGCACGGGAAGACCCGCGCCTTCGGCGGCACCTTCCTCATCTTCAGCGACTACATGCGTCCCGCCGTGCGTCTGGCCGCGCTCATGAACGTGCCCAGCGTCTTCGTCTGGACCCACGACTCCGTCGCGCTCGGCGAGGACGGCCCGACGCACCAGCCGATCGAGCAGCTCGCGACCCTGCGCGCCATCCCGAACCTCGCCGTCGTGCGCCCCGCCGATGCGAACGAGACCTCGGCCGCGTGGCTCGAGATACTGCGTCGCCAGGCGGGTCCGGCCGGTATCGCCCTCACCCGTCAGAACATCCCGGTGTTCGAGCGCGGCGACGGCGACGCGGACGGCGATGTCTTCGCCTCGGCCGACCGCACCGCCCGCGGTGCCTACGTGCTGGCCGAGGCCGCGAACGGCACGCCGGACGTCATCATCATCGCCACCGGCTCCGAGGTGCAGCTCGCCGTCGAGGCCCGCGCCGCACTCGCCTCCGAGGGAATCGGTGTGCGCGTCGTGTCGGCGCCCTCGCTCGAGTGGTTCGACGAGCAGGACGACGAGTACCGCGAGAGCGTGCTCCCCGCCGCCGTCACCGCGCGCGTCTCGGTCGAGGCCGGCTCCGTGCTCACGTGGCGCGGCATCGTCGGCGACCGCGGACGCTCGGTCGGCATCGACCACTTCGGCGCATCCGCCGACTACAAGACCCTGTTCCAGAAGTTCGGTATCACCACGGAGGCCGTGATCGCGGCCGCTCGCGAGACCATCGCCGCACACAGCACCAAGGAGAACGCATGAGCACCCCCACCGCACAGCTCGCCGCCGCCGGCGTCAGCATCTGGCTCGACGACCTCTCGCGCACCCGCATCTCCTCCGGCAACCTCGCCGAGCTGATCGAGACGCGCAACGTCGTCGGTGTCACCACGAACCCGACGATCTTCGCCAACGCGCTCACCGACAAGAGCAACACGTCGTACGACGCCCAGGTCACCGAGCTCGCCGCCGCCGGCGCCTCCGCCGAGGATGCCGTGTTCGCGGCCACCACGCAGGACGTCGCCGCCGCACTCGACGTGTTCCGTCCGGTGTGGGAGGCCTCGAACCACGTCGACGGCCGCGTGTCGATCGAGGTCTCGCCCGACCTCGCGCACGACACCGACGGCACCGTCGCATCGGCCAAGGAGCTGTGGAGCAAGATCGACCGCCCCAACCTCCTCGTCAAGATCCCCGCGACGAAGGCGGGTCTCCCCGCGATCACCGAGGCGATCGCCGCAGGCATCAGCGTCAACGTCACTCTGATCTTCAGCCTCGAGCGCTACGAAGAGGTCATCGACGCCTACCTCGCGGGTCTCGAGCGCGCGCAGGCGGCGGACATCGACCTCGCCGGCATCCACTCGGTCGCCTCGTTCTTCGTGTCGCGCGTCGACACCGAGACCGACAAGCGCCTCGACGCGATCGGCACCGACCAGGCCAAGGCCCTCAAGAGCAAGGCCGGCCTCGCCAACGCGCGTCTGGCCTACGAGCTGTTCGAGAAGAAGTTCGCGGAGAAGCGCGCGCAGGACCTCCTCGCCGCCGGCGCGAACCTGCAGCGCCCGCTCTGGGCCTCCACCGGGGTCAAGGACCCCTCGCTGCCCGACACGCTCTATGTGACCGAGCTCGTCGCAGCCGGAGTCGTGAACACGATGCCCGAGAAGACGCTCGAGGCGACGTTCGACCACGCCGTCGTCACCGGCGACACCATCACGGGCGGGTACGCCGAGGCGCACGCGGTCTTCGACGCGCTGGCGGAGGTCGGAATCGACCTGGTCGACGTCACCCAGGTGCTGGAGGATGAAGGCGTCGCGAAGTTCATCGACTCCTGGCACGACCTGCTCGCGCAGGTCACCGAGACCCTGGAGGCACAGCGATGACCTTCGGCATCCACGCCTCCGGCGACGCTCGGGTCGCGATCGACGAGGTCGTCCCTGCGCTCGTACGCGACCTGGTAGCCTCGCGGATCACCGGCGGCGATCCGACCCTCTGGGGCCCGGCCGCCGAGGCAGAGGCCTCCATCCGTCTGGGCTGGGTCGAGGCCGTCTCGGTCTCGCGTCCGCTCGTCGACGAGATCGTCGCACTCCGCGAACAGCTCGCGTCGAAGGGCGTCAACCGCGTCGTCCTCGCGGGCATGGGCGGATCGTCGCTCGCCCCCGAGGTGATCGCCCAGACCGCGGGCAAGCCGCTCACGATCCTCGACTCGACTGCCCCGGGCCAGGTGCTCGCGGCCCTCGACGAAGGACTCGCCGACACCGTGCTCGTCGTCTCCTCGAAGTCGGGATCGACCGTCGAGACCGACTCCCAGCGCCGTACGTTCGAGGCCGCCTTCCGCGACCTCGGCATCGACCCGCTGGAGCGCATCGTCGTCGTCACCGACCCGGGCTCCCCGCTCGACGTCTCGGCGCGCGAGACCGGCTACCGCGTGTTCAACGCCGACCCCCACGTGGGCGGACGCTATTCCGCATTGACGGCGTTCGGCCTCGTGCCCTCGGGCCTCGCCGGCGTCGACATCGACGAGCTCCTGAACGAGGCCGAGGCGTCTCTGCTCGAGGTCGCGGTCGACTCCGCCGAGAACCCCGCGCTGCGCCTCGGCGCGGCCATCGCCGCCACGAACCCCCGTCGCGACAAGCTGGGCCTCATCACCGACGGCACTCACATCAAGGGCCTGCCGGACTGGATCGAGCAGTTGATCGCCGAGTCCACGGGCAAGGAGGGTACGGGAATCCTCCCCGTGGTCCTGTTGCCGGTCTCCCCCGAGCTCGATGCGAAGCCCGCCGATCTGCAGATCGTCCGTCTCGTCGACGACGCCAACGAGTTCCACCTGCACGAGCGCCACGAGGGCGAGATCCTCGTCAGCGGCTCGCTCGGTGCGCAGCTCATCGTCTGGGAGTACGCCACCGCGATCGCCGGCCACCTGCTGCGGATCAACCCGTTCGACCAGCCCGACGTCGAGTCGGCGAAGGTCGCGGCCCGCGGTCTTCTCGACGCGCGCCCGGAGCCGACGGCTCCGGCGTTCACCGAGAACGGTGTCGAGGTGCGCGTGTCCGACCCGGCCCTCGCCGTCTCGGGCACCGTCGAAGGCGTCCTGGACGCCCTGTGGGCGCAGCTCGCCGAGGACGGGTACGTCTCGATCCAGGCCTACGTCAACCGCCTCGAGGTCCCCCAGCTGCAGGGCCTTCGCGAGCTCGTCGCCGCCGACTCCGGTCGCCCGACGACGTTCGGCTGGGGACCGCGTTTCCTGCACTCCACGGGTCAGTACCACAAGGGAGGCCCCGCCCAGGGCGTCTTCCTGCAGATCCTCGAGCGCACCGACGTCGATCTCGAGATCCCGGAGCGACCGTTCACGTTCGGCCAGCTCATCGAGGCTCAGGCTGCCGGCGACGCCGCAGTCCTGGCCGAGCACGGTCGTCCCGTCGTCTCCCTGACGATCACCGACTCGTCGGCCGACGTGCTCACCCTCTTCGAAGCCGCACAGAAGTAGTCAGCAGGAGAATCCCTCACCGATGTCTGTTCCTCTCTCGCGCGGGCACAACCCGCTGCGCGATCCCGATGACCGCCGTCTCAACAGGATCGCCGGGCCCAGCGCCCTGGTGATCTTCGGCGTCACCGGAGATCTGTCTCGCAAGAAGCTCATGCCGGCGGTCTACGACCTCGCCAACCGCGGCCTCCTCCCGCCCGGCTTCGCTCTCGTCGGGTTCGCCCGACGAGACTGGGAGGACCAGGACTTCGCGCAGGTCGTCTACGAGGCCGTCAAGCAGCACGCACGCACGCCGTTCCGCGAGGAGACGTGGGCGCAGCTGCTGCAGGGCATCCGCTTCGTCTCGGGAGAGTTCGACAACCCCGAGTCGTTCCAGAAGCTGAAGGACACCGTCGACCAACTCGACGTCGAACGCGGCACCATGGGCAACCACGCGTACTACCTGTCGATCCCTCCGAAGGACTTCCCGCTCGTCGCGAAGCAGCTCAAGGACTCGGGACTGGTCGGGGAGGACGCCGACGAGGATTCGCGCTGGCGTCGCGTGGTGATCGAGAAGCCGTTCGGACACGACTTGGATTCCGCGCGTGCGCTCAATGCCGCGCTCGAGGTCGCGTTCCCGGCCGACTCGATCTTCCGCATCGATCACTACCTGGGCAAGGAGACGGTGCAGAACATCCTCGCTCTGCGCTTCGCCAACGAGCTCTACGAGCCGATCTGGAACCGCAACTACGTCGACCACGTGCAGATCACGATGGCCGAGGACATCGGCGTCGGCGGACGCGCGGGCTACTACGACGGGATCGGCGCCGCGCGCGACGTCATTCAGAACCACCTGCTCCAGCTGCTCGCACTCACCGCGATGGAGGAGCCCATCAGCCTCTCGGCCGAGCATCTGCGGGCCGAGAAGGAGAAGGTGCTCGCGGCGGTGCACGTGCCGGACGACCTCTCGCAAGCGACCGCGCGGGGCCAGTACGCGGGTGGATGGCAGGGTGGCGAGAAGGTCACCGGCTTCCTCGACGAGGAGGGCATGAACCCCGAGTCGACCACCGAGACGTACGCCGCGATCAAGCTCGAGATCGACACGCGCCGCTGGTCGGGCGTGCCGTTCTACCTGCGCACCGGCAAGCGTCTGGGCCGTCGCGTCACCGAGATCGCCGTCGTCTTCAACCGCGCTCCGCAGCACCTGTTCGGGCGCGGCAACGCCTCTGAGCTGGGACAGAACGCGCTGGTCATCCGCGTGCAGCCCGACGAGGGCGTCACGATCCGCTTCGGGTCGAAGGTGCCGGGCAGCGGGTCGAACGTGCGCGATGTGACGATGGACTTCGGATACGGCCACGCCTTCACCGAAGCCAGCCCCGAGGCCTACGAGCGTCTCATCCTCGACGTCCTCCTGGGCGATCCGCCGCTGTTCCCGCGGCACGAGGAAGTCGAGCTCTCGTGGAAGATCCTCGACCCGGTCGAGAAGTTCTGGGCGTCCGAGGGCGGCCCGGTCGAGCAATACGCACCCGGTTCGTGGGGTCCGGCTTCCGCCGATGCCCTGTTGGCCCGCGACGGACGAGTCTGGAGACGACCGTGATCATCGACCTTCCCGACACGACCGTCAGCCAGGTCGCCAAACAGCTCGTCAAGGTGCGCGAAGAAGGCGGCGCCGTCGCCCTCGGCCGTGTGCTGACCCTCGTGATCTCGGCCCGCAACGGCGTCGCAGAGGCAGCCATCGACGCGGCCAACGATGCATCGCGCGAGCACCCGATGCGCGTCATCGTGCTCACCACGGGTGAGGGCGAGTCCCGTCTCGACGCCCAGATCCGCGTCGGAGGGGACGCCGGAGCGAGCGAGGTCGTGGTGCTTCACGCGTACGGCGACGCCGCGAGCAACGAAGAGAGCCTCATCACGGGCCTGCTGCTGCCGGATGCTCCGGTCGTGGCCTGGTGGCCGGAAGAGGCACCGACCTCTCCGTCGTCTTCGCCGCTGGGCCGCATCGCCCAGCGCCGGATCACGGATGCCGCGACGGCGCACGACGTGCGCGACCGCCTCGCGCTGCTCGGCAAGACCCACGCCCCGGGTGACACCGACCTCGCGTGGACCCGTCTGACGCACTGGCGCGAGCAGCTCGCCGCCGTGCTCGATCAGCCGCCGTTCGAGCCGATCACCGCGATCGAGGTCCGCGGCGCCGCTGCCTCCCCGTCGACCGCGCTTCTCGCCGCCTGGCTGCAGCTCGCTCTCGAGGTTCCGGTCCGCTGGTTCTCCGAGCAGCCGGAGGTCTGGCACGACGGCATCCGCTCGGTGCGGCTGACCCGCGCGTCGGGCGACATCCTGCTCGAGCGTCCGTCGCCGGGCGTCGCTCAGCTCACGCAGCCCGATCAGCCGAACCACGATCTCCACCTCCCCCGTCGTACCCTTCGCGAGTGCCTCGCCGAGGAACTGCGCCGGTTGGATCCCGATCTTCTGTACGGTCGAGTGATCACCGAGGGCTGGGAGAAGCTGGGCCCGCCCGAGACGGGAGAGTGACCACGTGAGTGACGCATCGTCCGCAGAGAAGCGGGTCGTGATCGAGGCGACCCCCGCCGACGTGGCCGCGCGGGTCGCCGATCGTTTCCTCACGCGTCTGCGCGCCCGTACCGTCAACGGTCGCATCGCCCACGTCGCCCTCACGGGTGGTTCGATGGGCGGCGCTGTGCTGACCGCGACGCGTGAGGACCCGCGAGCGGAGTCGATCGACTGGTCGCTCGTGCACTTCTGGTGGGGCGACGAGCGCTTCGTGCCGCGTGATGACGCCGACCGCAACGCACTCCAATCGCGGAAGGCGCTGCTCGACCACATCCCGGTGCCGCCCGAGAACATCCACGAGGTCGCCGGCTCCGACGACGGCCTCACCCTCGACGAGGCCGCGGCGGCGTACTCCGCCGAGCTCGCGCGATTCGGGACGGATGAGAACCCGTGGCCCGCGTTCGCCGTGTGCTTCCTCGGCGTGGGTCCCGATGGGCATATCGCCTCGCTGTTCCCCGATCGCGAGGAGGTCACCGTGACGGATGCCGCCGCGCTCCCCGTGCGCAACTCGCCGAAGCCTCCTCCCGAGCGCGTCACGCTGACGCGGCCGGTGATCAACACCTCGAAGCGCGTCTGGCTGGTGCTCACGGGTGCCGACAAGGCGTCGGCGCTGGGCCTCGCCCTCGCCGGCGCGAGTTACACGAGTGTGCCGGTCGCCGGTGCCCGCGGTCGTAAGCGCACGGTGTTCTTCGTCGACGAGGCCGCTGCCTCCGAAGTCTCGCCGGATCTCATCGATCAGGCGTACTGATCGGGCGGACCGAGTACCGCCCTACGGACGATCGGTCTCGTCGGACCCCGGTGCCTGCGCGGCGCCGGGGTCCGACGTTGCGGGGCCGCCGTCGCTTCCGCGCGTGATGCCGATCTCCTGGCTCTCGCTGAGCACCTGCGGGTGGTACCGGGCGAGGTTGACCACGCCGTACACCGCGATGGCCCCGGCGACCCCGTAGATCACGAGCGCCCAGGGCGGCGCAGCGGCTGCCTCGCCGAGGATCACCATTCCGATGAGCACGGCGATGAGCGGGTCGACCACCGTGAGGCCCGCGATGACGAGGTCGGGCGGGCCGGAGCTGTACGCGGTCTGCACGAAGTACGCTCCGACCGCGGCCGCGGCGACGAGCGCGATCACGCAAATCGCGGTGATCCACTCGAACTGCCCGGCCTCGATGCGCTTGATGACGACCTTCGCCAGGGTGGCGACGAACCCATAGAGGATGCCGGCGCCGATCACATAGAACAGGGCGCGCATGCGGTGCCGCAGCACGAGCCAGCAAGCCCCGAGAACGATGATCACGACGAGGAGGATGGCGAGGATCACGAACAACTCGCGGTCCTGCACCTCGCGCTCGGTGGCGAACAGCGCGGCGAAGAAGACGAAGAGGAAGATGCCGCCGACGCAGCAGATGATCGCGGTGATGGACTTCTTCGTGGGCGAGTGGCCGGAGATGCGGGCGTTGAGCAGCGTCGTGATCACCAACGCGATGGCACCGAGCGGCTGCACGACCATCAGGGGAGCGCGTACGAGCGCGGCGAGCTGGCACACGATCGCCAGGCCCAGCATCAGCGTGCCGATGATCCACGAGGGGCGCGTGAGCAGCCTGCGGAGCTGGTCGAAGCTGAGGCCCGACGTCCCCTGCGAGCCGCTGAGGCGTTCGACCTTCTCGACGCCGCGGTGCTGGTACTGCGCGCCGAGCGACATGAACACCGCACCGGCCAGGGCCAGCGGGATGCCGAGGAGCAGACCGGGGTTCTGGAAGACACCGACGAGCTGCTCGCCGACGTCTTCTACCGAGTTCACTTCCACACCCCTGCGCTCACCCTACGACCCTACCTGTCGCAGTGCGCCCAGTAGGGTTGTGACGTGGCTGTACTTCCGATTCGCATCATGGGCGACCCCGTTCTGCACTCCCCCGCTTCTCCCGTCGACGAGATCACCGATGAGATCCGTAGGCTCGTCGCCGACATGTTCGAGACGATGGACATCGCCCCGGGTGTCGGCCTGGCCGCACCGCAGGTCGGCGTCGGTCTGCGCATCTACACGTACTCGTACGTCGACGACGACGATCAGCCCTGGCGCGGCGTCATCATCAACCCCGAACTGTGGATCACCCCGCTCGAGCCCGGTGCCCCCGACCCCGACCTCGAGTCCGAGGGCTGCCTGTCGTTCCCGGGCGAGCGCTTCCCCCTGCGCCGGTCCGAGCACGTCCGGGTCACGGGAATCGACCTCGACGGCGCCCCGGTCTCGATCGCGGTCGATGGATGGCGCGCACGCATCATGCAGCACGAGTTCGACCACCTCGACGGCATCCTCTACGTGGACCGCCTGTCGGACGGCGACTGGAAGACCGCGCAGAAGATCGCCCGAAAGCGCGGCTGGGGCCGGCCCGGGGCGAGCTGGATGCCCGGCGTCGACGACCTGGAAGGCTGAGCACGCAGATGATCCGGCGCACACGCCGCGGCCTCGCCGCGCTCGCACTCACCGCGACTGTATCGATCGCGCTGCTCGGTTGCAGCACCGCCGACGACGGACCCGACCGGGATGCCGGCACCGGACAGGTGACCGAGGAGGCGACTATCGACATCGTCGCTCTCGAGGTCGGCGACTGCATCATGGACGCCCCCAGCGGGTTGCGCGAAGACATCGACGTGGTGCCCTGCACGGCGTCCCACGACCAAGAGGTCTTCCACGAGATCATCATGCCGGACGGCGACTTCTCGGAGACCGACATCGATGCGGCGAGCATGGAGTGCATCGGCGATCCCTACACGGCTTTCGTCGGTATCGAGAAGGCCGAGTCGGTGTTCGAGGTGTTCCCCCTCGTCCCGAGCGAGACCTCGTGGGACGAGCACGACGACCGGACCATCCAGTGCGTCGTCTTCGACCCCGCAGGACCCGTGACCGGCACGCTCGCGGGAGCCTCCCGCTAGCTCCTCGCCGTCATCGCGGTCGGAGGTCGATCCGCCGCAGCAGCTGCGCATTGAGCGCCACGACCACGGTCGACAGCGACATCAGCACGGCACCGACCGACATCGGCAGCACGAAACCGATCGGCGCCAGGACTCCTGCGGCCAGAGGCACGGAGAGCAGGTTGTATCCGGCCGCCCACCACAGGTTCTGCGACATCTTGCGATAGGTCGCACGCGACAGCTCGATGACGGAGACGACGGAACGGGGATCGGAGCGCGCCAGGATCACTCCGGCCGAGGCGATCGCCACGTCGGTACCCGCGCCGATCGCGATGCCCACGTCGGCCTGCGCCAGTGCGGGGGCGTCGTTGACGCCGTCCCCCACCATCGCGACGGTCCGTCCCTCCCGCTGCAGCTCCGCGACCTTCGACGACTTGTCCTCCGGACGCACCCCCGCGAACACCCGTCGGATGCCGAGGTCCGCGGCCACGGCATCCGCGACCGCTTGCGCATCGCCGGTGATCATGACGACCTCCACGCCGCGTCGACGCAGGTCGTCGATCGCCGCGCGGGATTCGGCGCGCACCTCATCGGCCAGCGCGAACGCGCCGATCACCGTGCCGTCCACCACCGCGTGCAGGATGATCGCGCCCGACGCCCGCCACGTCTCGGCGACGGGCAGCTCGTCCGCTCCGATCTCGTCGAGCAGCTTCGGGCCGCCCACGCGCACGTCGGCGCCGTCCACGACCGCACGGACCCCGACCGCCGGCGACGACGAGAAGCCGTTCGCCGGCGGGATGTCGATTGCGCGTTCCTCGGCCGCACGGACGATCGCTCGGGCCAGGGGGTGTTCGCTGTCGCCCTCCGCCGATGCCGCCAAGGCGAGCACGCGATTCGGATCGATGCCGTCTGCTGCCGCGATATCGGTGACGACCGGCTCACCCCGCGTCAGCGTTCCGGTCTTGTCGAACAGCACCGTATCGACGGTGCGCATGCGCTCGAGCGCCAACCGATCCTTCACCAGGATGCCGGCGCGAGCGGCCCGTTCGGTCGCGATCGAGACCACGAGCGGGATCGCCAGACCCAGGGCGTGCGGGCAGGCGATCACGAGGACCGTGATCGAGCGCACGACGGCGGCATCGACGTCGCCGACGGCCGACCACACCACGGCGGTCACCGCCGCGGAGATCAGGGCGAACCAGAAGAGCAGCGCCGCCGCCCGATCGGCGAGCCGCTGAGCGTGCGAGGTCGAGTTCTGCGCATCCTCGACGAGGCGACGGATGCCGGCCAGCGCCGTGTCGTCACCGACCGCCGTGATCTCCACACGGAGGCCCGAGTCGGTCGCCACCGTACCCGCCGTGACGATATCGCCGGGTGCGCGGGTCACGGCACGCGACTCTCCCGTGATCATCGACTCGTCCATCGCCGCGCTGCCGTCGACGATCCGCCCGTCGGCGGGGATCCGCGCGCCGGGGCGCACGACGACGAGATCGCCCACGCGGAGTTCGTCCGGCGACACGCGCACGGAGCGATCTCCCTCGATGCGTTCGGCCTCATCGGGCAGAAGCGCGGCGAGTGAGTCGAGTGCCGAGGTCGTCTGCGCGAGCGAGCGCATCTCGATCCAGTGGCCGAGCAGCATGATGACGATGAGGAGGGCGAGCTCCCACCAGAATTCCAGCTCGCGATGCAGCACTCCGAGCGTCGCTCCCCACGATGCGAAGAACGCGACCGTGATCGCGAGGGCGATCAGCAGCATCATGCCGGGGCGTCGAGCGCGCAGTTCGCCGACGGCACCCTGGAGGAACGGTCTACCGCCCCAGACGTACATCACCGAGCCGATGACCGGAGCGACGATGCGCACGCCGCCCTCGGGGATGTCGTAGCCGATGATCATCGCGAACATCGGCGAGAGCAGGACGACGGGAACAGCGAGCACCAGGTTGATCCAGAAGAGTCGCCGGAACTGGCCCACATGATCACCGTGACCGGCATGTCCCGTGTGCCCGGAGTGCGCATCGGTGGCCGCGCGTCCCACGGGGGCCGATGCGTCGTGCTCGTGGTGCGCCGACATGTGCGTCTCGCTCATCGATCCGTCCTCTCACTCTCGCGCGATGCTGCGGAATCCGCGCAGGCGCAGGCTGTTGCCGACCACGAACACGCTCGACAACGCCATCGCGGCGCCGGCCAGCATCGGGTTCAGCAGTCCGAGGGCGGCGACCGGGATCGCCGCCACGTTGTACGCGAAGGCCCAGAAGAGGTTCGTCTTGATCGTGCGCAGCGTGCGGCGCGATAGGCGGATCGCGTCGACGGCGCTGCGCAGATCCCCGCGGACGAGCGTGATGTCGGATGCCTCGATCGCGGCATCCGTTCCCGTCCCCATCGCGATGCCGAGGTCGGCGCGCGCGAGCGCGGGCGCATCGTTGACCCCGTCGCCGACCATCGCGACCGTTCGCCCCTCGGCCTGCAGCCGTGCGATGATCTCGGCCTTCTGCGCGGGGAGAACCTCGGCGATGACCTCGTCGATGCCGACCTCTCGGGCGACATGACGCGCGACGGCCGTGTCATCGCCCGTCAACAGCACCGGGGTGAGCCCGAGCGCCTTCATCTGCACGACCGCTTCAGCACTCGTCGGCCGGACGGCATCCGCCACGACGAGCGCTCCGCGGACCGTTCCGTCCCAGCCGACCGTCACGACCGTGCGCCCCGCCTCCTCGTGGAAACCCGGGGAGGTGAGAAGGGAGCGGTCGCGCGTGCTCGTCGCTTCGGCGAACAGCGCCGTGCGTCCGACGAGCACCCGATGCCCGTCCACGACGCCTTCCACGCCGATACCCGGATGGTTGACGAAGCCGTCGACCACCGGAAGCGTTCCCGCCTCCGCCGCCGCCTGCGCGATCGCCCGGCCGATCGGATGCTCGGATGCGCCCTCGAGAGCACCGGCGAGGCGGAGCAGCTCCGCGCGGTCCGTTCCCGGCTCGACGATCGCGCCCACGAGGCTCATCGCACCCCTGGTGATCGTGCCCGTCTTGTCGAGCACGACCGTGTCGACGGCGCGCGTGGATTCGAGCACCTCGGGACCCTTGATGAGGACACCCAGCTGGGCTCCGCGGCCGGTGCCCACCAGCAGTGCGGTGGGGGTCGCGAGGCCCAGGGCGCAGGGGCATGCGATGACCAGGACGGCGACAGCGGCAGTGAACGCCATCGTGGTAGACCCACCGACGGCGAACCAGGCGACGAGGGTGCCGAGTGCGATCACCAGAACGATCGGCACGAAGACACCCGAGATCCGATCGGCCAGGCGCTGCACCTCGGCCTTCCCGGTCTGCGCCTCCTCCACCAGTCGCGCCATCTGCGCGAGCTGGGTGTCGACCCCGATCCGCGTCGCCCGCACGACGAGGCGACCGCTGGCGTTCACGGTCGCACCGGTGACCGAGTCTCCCGCAGCGACCTCGACGGGCACCGATTCGCCCGTCATCATCGAGGCGTCGACGGCGGACGTGCCTGAGACGACGACACCGTCGGTCGCAATCTTCTCGCCGGGGCGCACCACGAACTCGTCGCCGATCCGTAGGCCCTCTGCCGGGATGCGCCGCTCGACGCCGTCCCGGAGGACGGCGACGTCCTTCGCACCGAGCTCCAGCAGAGCGCGAAGCGCCGCCCCCGCTCGTCGCTTCGATCGCTTCTCGAAGTACCGACCGGCGAGGATGAACACCGTCACACCCGCCGCGACCTCGAGGTAGATCGCATCGGCACCGTCGGACGGCGTGAGCACGAACTCGAACGTGTGGGTCATTCCCGGCATGCCCGCCGTGCCGAAGAACAGCGCGTACAGCGACCAGAGGAACGCCGCGATCGTGCCCATCGACACGAGCGTGTCCATGGTCGCCGCACCGTGACGGAGGTTCACCCAGGCCGCTCGGTGGAACGGCCACCCGCCCCACACCACGACGGGAGCCGCGAGCGTCAACGATGCCCACTGCCAGGAAGGGAACTGCAGCGCCGGGATCATCGCCATCGCGATGACGGGGACGGTCAGAACGACCGAGACCCACAGTCGGGTGCGCAGGCCGTCGAGCTCCGGGTCGCCCGCGGCATCGGGGTCGGCATCCTGTGTGCGGACAGGCAGCGCCGCTGTGTACCCGGCCTTCTCGATCTCGGCGATCAGGACGGCCGGGTCGTAGCCCTCCGGCGCCTCGACGGACGCCTTCTCGGTCGCGTAGTTGACCGTCGCGGTCACCCCATCGAGCCGGTTCAGCTTCTTCTCGATCCGCGTCGCGCACGACGCGCACGTCATCCCGCCGATCTCGAGGTCGACGCCGATCGCCCCGGCGGTCATCAGACGCGGACGGCCGAGTACCCGGCCTCGGACACGGCCGAGAGGATCCGAGCGTCGTCGACGTCCGCAGCGGTGATGCGCAGCATCCCGCTCTGCGCACTGACATCGACGATCTCGACGCCGGCGATCTGCTCGACCTCCTCGCGGACCGACATCTCGCAGTGGCCGCAGGTCATCCCGGTCACCCGGTAATCGATGGTGGTGTCGCTCATGGGAACTCCTTCGCCGTTGTCTAATACCCCCCAGGGGTATTACCTGCAACGCCACGATACTCCGGATATTCCCCCCGCGCACCCGGATCCGCCCGATCGATGGACGAGGGGGCGACGACGAGTCGTGGACGCGACGTCTCCGGGAAAGGGAAAAGCCCCTCCGAAGAGGGGCTTCTCATTGGCTCCCCGGCTTGGACTCGAACCAAGAACCTGCCGGTTAACAGCCGGCTGCTCTGCCAATTGAGCTACCGAGGAATGTGCTCCGCTGCGCGGGCAACTCGACAAGCTTAGCAAACTCCGAGCGATGCACGTGACACCGGAGGCGGTTATCGCGCTCTCGGGCGTGTCGCGCTCAACGTCGCGAATCCGCCTCCGCGTTCGGCACCCAGAGCAGGTCCTTTCCGACCCCCCGTGCGACCACGTGACCGGCGCGCAGCATGAGCGTCTCGGCGTTGAGCTCGCGGATGAAGTCGGCGTCGTTCGTGACGAGCAGAGCCGCCATCGACTGCTCCTTCCTCCGCCGCGTGATCGCGTCGAAGACCACCGGACGCACCTCGAGATCGAGGTTCGCGAGGATCTCGTCGGCGATGAGCACCCGCGGCTCGAGCACGAAGGAACGGGCGATCGCCACGCGCTGGCGCATTCCCGCGCTCAGCTCGTAGGGGAACTTCGCGGCCGTGCCGAGCGGCAGGTGCAGTTCGTCGAGCAGCGTGGCGACGCGGATCGAGAGCGCCTGGGTGTTCACACGCTTCTCGCGCATCAGGATGGGTTCGGCGATCACCTCGTTGACGGTGAGCCGGGGCGGAAGGTCGGCTCCGGCGCCCTGCGGCACGAAACCCGTGCGATAGGTGAGCACGCGATGCTTGCGACCGGGACGCCGCGCGTCGACGCCGCAGACCTCCGCGCGCCCGCCGACGACCTTCACCGAGGGATCGGTGGATCCGGCCAGCGCCGCCACGAGGCTCGACTTTCCCGATCCCGTGGGGCCGGCGATGCACAGGAGCGCACCCGGGGCGAGCGAAAAGGACACACCGTCGACCGCACGCGTCGGAGAGCCGTGCCCGATCCGGTCGATGACCAGATCGGAGCAGTCGATGGCGTGGGGGGAGGCGTGCCGGCGGGACATGCATTCCATCCTGCCCTCCCCCGGCGGCGGTGGGGCGTTACGACTCGACGAACCGCTGACGCTCGATGTCGATGTCGCGCAATCGCATGCGGAGCGCTCGACCTCCATCGGAGTCGGCGGGCACCCGCTGGACCGCGCCCAGAAGCTCTTGCTTCTCACTCTCGAGCTGCCGCATGATGAGGCGTCGCGCGAGATCGGTCGTGCTGGCCACGGCGCCTTCCTCGTTGCGCGCGGGGAACGGCATCATCAGCAGCTCCCCCGCGAGCGAACGGTACGGCTCGCGCACGCTGTTGACGGCATCCGTGGCCCACCCCGCCCGCGTACGGTCGGCAGCGGCGGCCACGGCCTCGCGCACGGCATCGAGGGCCGGAGTGCGCAGGGGGGCACCGAGCGCCCGCGAGAGAAGCGTCTGGTCGATCTGGTGACCGTACTGCAGCGCGCCCATCAGCGCATCGCGCTCCACCGCGACATCGGCCGAGCGCGGCAGGCTCGCAAGCGTCACCGGTGCCATTGCGGATGCCGCGCCCTCCCCCGCGCCCGACGTCACCGCCTCACGCCGCGACGGAGCCGCCTGCGACGCGCCGCGCGCCGAGCGCTCCACCTCGGTGTGCACCTCGGTCGGATCCATACCCAGACGGCGGGCGAGCACCCGCTCGTACCCCGGGCGCAGCAGACGATCACGGATCTCGGCCACGATCGGAGCGGCCGCACGCAGGGCGCCGACGCGCCCCTCCACGGTCGCCAGGTCGAAGCCGGCGAGTTTGCGATCGATCGCGAACTCGAACATCGGAACCTTGGCGTCCATCAGGCCGCGCACGGCGGCGTCTCCGCGCTGCAGTCGGAGATCGCAGGGATCGAGGCTGTCGGGCGCCACTGCCACGAAGGTCTGCGCGTTGAAGCGGTCGTCCTCGGTGAACGCGCGCAACGCCGCCTTCTGCCCCGCCTCGTCGCCGTCGAACGTGAACACCACTTCGCCCGAGGCATTGTCGTCGCCCATCACCCGGCGCAATACCTTGATGTGTTCGGCGCCGAAGGCCGTTCCGCAGGTCGCCACCGCCGTCGTCAGGCCGGCGAGATGGCACGCCATGACGTCGGTGTACCCCTCGACGACGACGACGCGCCGCGGATCGCCGCGGGAGATGTCGCGCTTGGCGAGATCGAGACCGTAGAGCACCTGCGCCTTCTTGTAGATCGGCGTCTCGGGGGTGTTGAGGTATTTCGGCCCCTGGTCGTCGTCGAAGAGCTTGCGCGCGCCGAACCCGATCGTCTGACCGGACACGTCGCGGATCGGCCAGACCAGACGCCCACGGAACCTGTCGTAGACGCCGCGCTGCCCGGTGGAGACCAGACCCGCGGTACTGAGCTCCTCGCGCGTGAAGCCCTGTGCCGTCAGCGCCTTGAGCATCCCGTCCCATCCGCGCGGCGCGAAGCCCACGCCGAAGTGCGCGGCAGCGCCCGCGTCGAACCCGCGCTCGCCCAGGAACCGCCGGCCCGCCTCGGCGTCGGCCGACAGCAACTGCGCGCGGAAGAACTCGGCCGCAGCGGTGTTCGCGGCGTAGAGCCGACTCCGACCGCTGGTCTCGGGGGCCGCGCCGCCGTCTTCGTAGTGGAGGGTGTAGCCGATGCGACCCGCGAGCCGCTCCACCGCTTCGGTGAAGCTCACGTGATCCATCTCGCGCAGGAAGGAGTACACGTCTCCGGACTCACCGCACCCGAAGCAGTGGTAGTACCCCACCTGCGGGCGTACGTGGAAGCTCGGGCTCTTCTCGTCGTGGAACGGGCAGAGCCCTTTGAGCGATCCCACACCGGCGGACTTCAGAGCGACGCGCTCCCCCACGATGTCGGCGATGTTCGTGCGCGACTTGACCTCGTCGACGTCGGCCTGGCGGATGCGGGGCATCAGCGGGCTCCTTCGACGACGGTCGACCTCTCGGCGTGCGCGCGCGCCCCGGGGCGTGCGTGACGGGGGGTCCAGATGCCGACCTCGGCGGGGTCGATCTCGCCCACGAGGCGGTTGTGCCAATCGATGGCGCTCTGGTCGGTCAGGCTCGCGATCTGGTCGACGATGACGCGGGCGCGCTGATCGTCGGTGTCGGCGTCACGGAAGTCCGCCGCGAACGCCGGCTCGAGCACATCGGCGCCCGACGACCACAGCGTGTCGGTCTGCCAGAGCGCGTCGGCGAGACGGGTGAGCACCCGACGCTGCTCTTTGTAGACGCCCTTGCGAGCCTCGATCGTCACGATGGCCTGGCCCATGATGCCCTTGAGCACGGCGATCTCGGCCTCCACGACACGCGGCACGACGACGTGCGCGTTGTAGCGCACCAGAGCCTTGCTGCCGTACGCCTCGCGTGTCGCCGACACGGCCGCGCGGGCGAAGCGCCCGATCAGGTCGCTCGTCAGGTTCTTCAGACGCGCGAGCGACTGGCGGCTGCGGTCGAACGACGAGAGCCACATCGACTGCGACGAGAGCCGGTAGAGCGCGTCTGCCAGCTCCTCGCGCGTGAAGTCGTATCCCACCCACTGCTGGATCCGCCCGAGCAGTGCGTCGTGCTGCGTCGGATCCGAGAGCTGGGCGACGTCGAGGTAGCCGTTGACGATCGCATCCTCGAAGTCGTGCACCGAGTACCCGATGTCGTCGGAGAGATCCATGATCTCGGCCTCGATGCAGCGCAGCCGCCCCGGCGCTCCCTCGCGCATCCAGCGGAAGACGGCTTCGTCCTCGGGGTACACACCGAACTTCAGTCGGCCGCCGGGATCGGGCACCGGGCTGTCGACCGTCCAGGGGTACTTGCACGTGGCATCGAGACTCGCACGCGTGAGGTTGAGTCCGACGGAGCGCTCGTCGTCGTCGAGCACCTTCGCCTCGAGGCGGGTGAGGATGCGCAGCGACTGCGCGTTGCCCTCGAAGCCGCCGATGTCGGCCGCCCATTCGTTGAGCGCACGCTCACCGTTGTGCCCGAAGGGCGGATGCCCGAGATCATGACTGAGGCAGGCAGTGTCGACGACGTCGGCCGAGACCCCCAGGGCGGTCGCGAGTTCGCGCCCCACCTGCGCCACCTCGAGAGAGTGGGTGAGCCGGTTACGGGCGAAGTCGGCCGTACTCGCGGGGCTCAGCACCTGGGTCTTGGCGGCGAGTCGACGCAGTGCCGCCGAGTGCAGCACCCGCGCCCGGTCACGGGCGAAATCGTCGCGCTCCGAACGATGCGTCTCGGCGAAGAAGCGCTCGGCATCGCGCGGGTCGTACCCGTCGCCTCGGGGTGCACGCGCCGGCGTGACGGCGTCACCCACCGCTGTTCTCGATCTCTGCTCCGCGCATCATCTCCGATGCCGATGCCGCGATCTCGCGCGATTCGAGCCACTTGTCCGGAAGCGCCGGGCGCTTGGGGCGGCCGGCGCGGCCGCGCTGCCCCTCGGCATCCGCGCCGGGATACGGCGCGGTGTGGTCGAGACGGCCGAGCAGGTCGTCGATCTCGGCCAGGCTCGACGCCGTCGCGAGTCCGGTGCGGATGTCGCCTCCCACCGGGTACCCCTTGAAGTACCAGGCCACGTGTTTGCGCACGTCGCGGCATCCGCGGTCCTCGTCCTCGAAGAACTCGACGAGCAGTTCGGCGTGCCGACGGAATGCATCGGCCACGAATCCGAGGGTCGCGTCGACGGGGTGGCTCTCGGCGCCGAAGGCGGCGGCCAGTTCGCCGAAGAGCCAGGGGCGCCCGAGGCACCCGCGCCCGACGACCACACCGTCGCAGTCGGTCTGCGCCATCATGCGCACGGCGTCGTCGGCCGACCAGATGTCGCCGTTGCCGAGCACCGGGATGCTGGTGACCGCGTGCTTGAGTTCGCCGATCGCGTTCCAATCGGCGTTGCCCGAGTAGAACTCGCTCGCGGTGCGGGCGTGCAGGGCGACTGCGGCGACCCCCGCGTCTTCTGCCGCGCGCCCGGCGTCGAGGAAGGTGAGATGTTCGGGATCGATCCCCTTGCGCATCTTCACCGTGAGCGGCACGTCTCCCGCGGCCTTCACGGCCTGCGTGACGATGTCGGCGAAGAGCGAGCTCTTCCAGGGCAGTGCTGCTCCCCCGCCCTTGCGCGTCACCTTGGGTACGGGGCATCCGAAGTTCAGGTCGATGTGATCGGCGTGGTCCTCGGCGACGATGATGCGCACGGCTTCGGAGATCGTCTTCGGATCGACGCCGTAGAGCTGGATCGACCGGGGCGTCTCGCTCTCGTGATGGCGGATCAGGCGCATCGTCGTCTCGTTGCGCTCGACGAGCGCGCGCGAGGTGATCATCTCGCTGACATAGAGGCCGGCACCGTACTCACGGCACAGGCGACGGAAGGCGGTGTTCGTGATCCCGGCCATGGGCGCGAGGACCACCGGCACGTCGAGGTCGATGGGACCGATGCGAAGCGTGCGCGCGGATGCGGTGGCGAGAGTCATGTCCTGACCATTCTCCCAGACGCGGAGCCCGTGGTGCCCCATCGACCTAAGCTGTGGGGTATGACCGATTCCGCGCTCCGTTCGATCCCCTTCACCGATGCGCAGGGCAACGAGAAGACCCTCGATGACCTCGGCGCCGATGTGCTGCTGGTGGTGAACGTCGCGTCGAAGTGCGGACTTACCCCGCAGTACGAGCAGCTCGAGGAGTTGCAGCGCCTGTACGGCGACCGCGGCTTCAGCGTGGTGGGCTTCCCGAGCAACCAGTTCCTGCAGGAGCCCGGCTCGGTGGAGCAGATCACGGAGTTCTGCTCGACCACCTACGGCGTCACCTTCCCGGTGAACGACAAGGTCAAGGTCAACGGGCGCAATGCGGCCGAGCTCTTCAAGGCTCTGAAGGAGACGCCCGACGCGAACGGCAAGGCCGGGCGTGTGGAGTGGAACTTCGAGAAGTTCCTGGTGTTGCCCGATGGCGAGGTCCTCCGGTTCCGGCCGAAGCAGAAGCCGGACGACCCCGCGATCGTGAGCGCCATCGAGGGCGCACTCACGCGCTAGACGGCGGCGGTTTCGGCCTCCGCGTCGTCCCCGGGTGCGGACTCGCCGCGCTGCGACCAGAGGTCGCGCAGCACGTTCTCGAACGCGGCCGGCGGCTGGGCACCGCTGATGCCGTACTGCCCGTCGATCACGAAGAACGGAACGCCCTGGATGCCGTAGGCACGCGCCTGCGCCTGGTCCTGGCGGACGGCGGGCAGGTACTGCTCGCTCTCGAGCGCCGCCCGTGCGGCATCCGCCTCGAGACCCACCTCGACGGCCAGCTCGACCAGGTCGTCGATGCGCCCCACGTGCTTGCCCTCGGTGAAGTACGCCGACATCAGGCGCTCCTCCAACTCGTGCTGGAGGCCCTGCGCCTTGGCGAAGTGCAGCAGCTCGTGCGCCTTGACGGTGTTGGTGTGCTGCAGCAGGTCGAAACGGTACTGGAGGCCCGCTTTCTCGGCGACGCCGGTGACGTTGGAGAGCATCTGCTCGACCTGGTCGCGCGGCATGCCCTTGTGGCCTGCGAGGAAGTCGATCTCGTCGCCGTCGAAGTCGACGGGGGTGTCGGGCGAGAGTTCGAACGAATGGAAGGTGACGTTCACCTGCGGGGCGTCTTCGTCACCGGCGACGGCTTCGAGCCCCTTCTCGAGATTGCGCTTACCGATGTAGCACCACGGGCAGGCGATGTCGGACCAGATGTCGATGGAGATGGGTTCGCTCACATCCTCATCCAACCCCATCGCCCGACCCCGTATTCCGGCGCCGCTAGGATCGACGGATGCTCTCCGCCGACGATCCGCTCCCTCGCGTGCCGCGGCGCGTGCTGGTCGCGGGGGTCACGGGCTCCGGAAAGACCACCCTCGCCGGGCGCGTCGCCCGACTCTGGGGGCTGCGCCACGTCGAGATCGACGCGCTCTTCCACGGTCCGGAGTGGACTCCGCGGCCGGAGTTCCTCGACGACGTCCGCGCCTTCGCGTCCGAGGATCGGTGGGTCACCGAATGGCAGTACACGAGCAAGGGCACCGACGACATCCTGACGCCCCGCGCTGATCTCGCCATCTGGCTGGACTACCCGTACCACGTGGTGAGGTCGCGTCTACTGCGCCGCACGATCGGCCGCAGCATCCTGCGCACGCGCCTCTGGAACGGCAACGTCGAGAAGCCGATCTGGAAGATGTTCCGCCGCTCACCCGAGGAGAACCTCCTCGCCTGGCAGACGGCGACGCTCGGCAAGTGGGCGGAGCGGATGCCGGTGGCCGCCGCGGAGTTCCCGCACCTCACGATCGTGCGCCTGCGGCATCCGCGCGAGGCGGAGCGGTGGCTGCGCGCTCAGGCCGAGGCGTCGGGCGTGTCGATGGCCCCGCCGAAGCGACGATCACGGGAGAGGTAGATGCCGATCGCCCGCCAGAGTTCCTCGCGTGAGAAATCCGGCCACAGCGTGTCGAGGAAGACCATCTCGGCGTATGCCGACTCCCAGAGCAGGAAGTTCGACGTGCGCTGCTCGCCCGAGCTGCGGAGGAAGAGGTCGACGTCCGGCATGTCCGGCACGTAGAGGTTGCGACGGATCATCTTCTCGGTGATCGCATTCGGCTTCACCCGGCCGGCCGCGACGTCCGCCGCGATCGAGCGCATCGCGTCGACGAGTTCCACGCGTCCGCCGTAGTTCACGCACATGGTGAGCGTGAGCACGTCGTTGTCCTTCGTGAGCTGCTCGGCATACTGCAGCTCCTTGATCACGCTGCCCCACAGCCGGGGCTTGCGCCCCGCCCAGCGCACGCGCACACCCCACTCGTTGAGCTGATCACGGCGCCGGTGCAGCACGTCGCGGTTGTACCCCATGAGGAAGCGCACCTCCTCGGGCGAGCGTGCCCAGTTCTCGGTCGAGAACGCGTAGACCGAGAGGTGCGTGACCCCCGCCTGGATGGCACCGGCGACGACGTCGAGCAGCACCTCCTCACCGGCCTTGTGACCCTCCACGCGGCTCAGCCCTCGGCGATTCGCCCAGCGCCCGTTGCCGTCCATGACGATCGCCACGTGCTGGGGGACCGCGCGGAACGCCGGCGGGTGCACGCCGGTCCAGTCGAGGGGACGGTATGCGACGGCGTCCTTGTGCGTGTAGGGCTTCGGGGTCACCGTGCTCCTCCGGGAATGTCGGATACGTGCGCGAGCGAGCGGATGCCGCGCTCGAGGTGCCATTGGGCGTAGGCGCTGATGAGGCCGGAAGCGCTCGCGGTATCGGCAGCGGATGCCGCATCCACGGCATCCCACTCCCCCGCCATCAGGGAGCGCAGCAGACCCAGCGCCTTCTCGCCGATGCGCGGGCTGCCCGCCGGCGCGCACGACGTGCACACCAGACCGCCCAGTTGCACGACGAACGTCGAGTGCGGGCCGGGAGTGCCGCATCTGGCGCACTCGCCGAACGAGGGCGCCCACCCCGACAGCGCCATGACGCGCAGAAGGTAGGAGTCGAGGATGCTGCGGGGGGCGTGCTCGCCACGCGACAGCGCCCGCAGACCGCCGACGAGCAGGAGGTACTGGTCGGGAGTCGCCTCGGCATCGCTCAACCGATCGGCGGTCTCGACCATCGCGTTGGCGGTGGTGAAGCGCTCGTAGTGAGCGACGATGTCGGCGCCGTAGGAGCCGAGCGACTCCGCCTGCTGCACGATGTCGAGCGATCGCCCCTGGTAGAGCTGCACGTCGGCGACCATGAACGGCTCGAGCCGCGAGCCGAACTTCGACGACGTGCGCCGCACGCCTTTCGCGACCGCGCGGATCTTGCCGTGCTGCCGCGAGAGCATCGTGACGATGCGATCCGCCTCCCCCAGCTTGTGGGTGCGCAGGATCACCGCTTCGTCTCGATAGGTGGGCATCCCTCGATTATCCTCCGTGCGGGACAATGGACGGGTGACCGAACCGCTCTTCATCATCCCGTTCTGGGCGGATCTGCTGGGCGTCGGGCTCGGCGGCGTCCAGGGAGCCCTCTTCGCCTCCGGTTTCCAGGGTCAGCGACGCCTCGACTGGCTCGGCGTCGCGATCATCGGGATCATGATCGGGATGGGCGGCGGTCTCATCCGCGACATCCTGCTCGGGCAGACCCCCGCGACGCTGCAGAACCAGTGGTATCTCGTGACGGCGACGGGCGCCGCGCTCTTCGGGATGCTGCTCGCCGGGCTCTTCACGCGTCTGAACAAAGTGATCGTCGGGCTCGACGCGATCGTGATCGGCATGTTCGGCGCCTTCGGCACGAGCAAGGCCCTCGCCCTCGGCATCCCCGAGGTTCCCGCCGTCTTCATCGGCGTCTGCGCAGCGGTCGGCGGCAGCGTGCTGCGCGACATGCTCATGGGCCTGCCGACCGCGATCATGCACGTCGGCTCGCTGTACGCCGTGGCCGCAGGCGGAGGATGCGCGTTCATCGTCATCGCGCACGCCCTCGGCATGTCGATCCCCCTCGCGGCGGTCATCGGCATCGCCGTCACCGCGGTGATCCGCGTGCTCGCGGTGAGCTTCGACGTCTCGCTGCCCGAGCAGCGGCGCCTCTACCGCCGCAAGGTCGCCGCCGAGACCGGGGCGATCCCGATCGTCAAGCCCTGAGGCGACGCAGCGGCTGAACGAGAATGGGCTCCTGAGCCTGTCGAAGGGCCTTTTCGACGCTTCGACAGGCTCAGCGGCCCCGTGCGGGTGAGCGACCCAGTGGTGGTCAGCGACCGACTCTGCTCAGCGAACGAGCTGCCGATCAGACGGCGGCGAGCTCAGCCTGCCGAGCGCGGATCGAGCGGTTCACACCCGAGACGATCGCCTTGAGCGACGCGGTCGAGATGTCGCCGTCGATGCCGACGCCCCACAGCCGCTGATCGCCGATCTGCAGTTCGACGTAGGCCGCGGCCTGCGCGTCGCCGCCGGCGCTGAGAGCGTGCTCGACGTAGTCGTAGAGCGTGATGTCGAAGCCCTGCGCCCGCAGCACCTCGATGAAGGCGGCGATCGGTCCGTTGCCGTTCCCCGCGACGGCCACCTGGCGGTCGTCGTCGCGGAGGGTGACGTCGAGCACCACGTCACCCGACATGTCGCTCCTGGTCTGCGTCGAGAGGAGCTCGAATCGGCCCCACTTGGCCTCGGCATCGTTCGCCGGGAGGTACTCGTCGTTGAAGATCGACCAGATCTGATCGCTCGTGACCTCGCCGCCCTCGGCATCCGTCTTCGTCTGGACGACGCCCGAAAACTCGATCTGCAGCTTGCGCGGCAGGTCGATCGCGTGGTCGGCCTTCAGCAGGTATGCGACGCCGCCCTTGCCGGACTGCGAGTTGACGCGGATCACGGCCTCGTAGGAGCGGCCGAGATCCTTCGGATCGATCGGCAGGTAGGGCACGGCCCATTCGATGTCGTCGACCGTGACGCCCTCGGCGTCGGCCCGCACGGCCATCGCCTCGAAACCCTTCTTGATCGCGTCCTGGTGCGACCCGCTGAACGCGGTGAAGACCAGGTCCCCGGCCCAGGGGCTGCGCTCGGGCACCGGCAGCTGGTTGCAGTACTCGACCGTGCGCTTGACCTGATCGATGTCGCTGAAATCGATCTGCGGGTCGATGCCCTGCGTGAACAGGTTGATGCCGAGCGCAACGATGTCGACGTTCCCCGTGCGCTCCCCGTTGCCGAACAGGCATCCCTCGATACGATCGGCGCCGGCCATGTAGCCGAGCTCAGCCGCGGCGATGGCGGTTCCGCGGTCGTTGTGCGGGTGAAGCGAGAGGATCACGTTCTCGCGGTGGTTCAGGTTCCGGCTCATCCACTCGATCGAATCGGCGTAGACGTTCGGCGACGCCATCTCGACCGTGGCAGGCAGGTTGATGATGACCTTGCGGTCGGGGGTCGGCTCGAAGACCTCGATCACCTGATTGCAGATGTCGGCGGCGAACTCGAGTTCGGTGCCGGTGTAGCTCTCGGGCGAGTACTCGTAGTAGACCGTCGTCTCGGGGATGCGCTTCTCGAACTCACGGCAGAGTCGCGCACCCTCGAGGGCGATGTCGATGATGCCCTGCTTGTCGGTGCGGAAGACGACCTCGCGCTGGAGCACGCTCGTCGAGTTGTAGAGGTGGACGATGGCCTGCTTGGCACCGGCGATCGACTCGTAGGTGCGCTCGATCAGGTGCTCGCGCGCCTGGGTCAGCACCTGGATCGTGACGTCATCGGGGATCAGATCCTCTTCGATCAGCTGGCGCACGAAATCGAAGTCGGTCTGGCTGGCCGACGGGAATCCGACCTCGATCTCCTTGTACCCCATGTTCACCAGGAGCTCGAACATCACGCGCTTGCGCTCGGGCGACATCGGGTCGATGAGGGCCTGGTTGCCGTCACGGAGATCGACGGCGCACCAGCGCGGTGCGGTCGTGATGCGGGCATCGGGCCAGGTGCGGTCCGGGAGGTCGACGGTGATCTGCTCGTGGAACGGCCGATACTTGTGGATCGGCATCCCGGAGGGACGCTGCGTGTTCTGCATGATGGGCTTCTTCTCTTCGTCAGAATGTACGGGCCAACACAAGCGCCGCGACGAGGAAGGCCCTAGCTCTCAGGACTCGTCGCGGCAGCTAAGAAGAAGCAGACCGCCGAAAGGCATGTGGTCATGCTAGCAGGATGCCCCGTCGGCTGTGCACGTGAGACGAACGCCGCCTCCGCGACACTGGTGGGTATGAGCACACCTCTGCGTCACCGTCGCTTCTGGTCCGCTGCCGTCGCGACGGCGCTGGCGTCGACCCTGGTTGCATGCGCGACGGGTCCCGGCGCCGGCGAGACACCGACGAGCAGCGCCGAGCCACAGATGCACGACTTCTCGGGCATCGTCACCGAGCCACCGAAGGGGCGCGTGCTCGGCACGGGCACGGTGCTCGACGTCGACGGCGACGTCCAGCTGTGTCTGGGCGCGGTCGCCGAGTCGTATCCTCCGCAGTGCACCGGCGTGCCGGTCGTCGGATGGAGCTGGGAGGGCGTCGACGGAAGCGAGACCAGCGGAGGAACGATCTGGGGTTCCTACGCCGTCACCGGACTGTACGACGGCGAGAGCATCTCGCTGACCGATCCGCCTGCGCTACTGGCGCTGCACGACCCGGTGCGGCCCGACGATCCGACCGGAGGCGTCGAGGGAGATGCGACCGCCGCCGAGCTGACGGAGATCCAGGACGATCTGAGCGCGCGGCTCGGGACCGAAGCACTGGCCCTCTGGACCGAACGCGGCTACCTCTGGGTGCAGGTCGTCTGGGACGACGGGCAGCTCCAGCGGGCGGTCGACGCGGAGTACGGCGACGGCACGGTCATCGTCCTGCCCGCGCTCACCGAATACGACGCTTCTTAGCTCAGAGCACGCAGCGAACCGTCTTCGCCGTGCCGCCGACGTTCACCCATCCACCCGCGTTGGCCGTCGCGAGCACGCCGCCCGCACTGTTGCGCGCCTGGGCGAAGCCGGAGCTCCGGGCATTGGCGAGCGATCGGGGCACGAAACCGCTCGGCACCGTGAGCGTTCCGCACGTTCCCCAGGACACGCTCGTGCCTGACAGCGAGCCGGCACTGAAGGCGCAGATCCGTCCGGTCGCGCAGTTTCCCACGGCTGCTCGGGCGGAGAACCCGGCCGTGACCGACGGGACCGTGACCTCCATGTCGAGCGCCGGCCAGACCGCGCGATTCGCGTCGATCAGCACACCGCCGGGAATCTCGTCGAGCATCTGCGCGATCTGAGGATCGACATCGTCTCCGCCGGTCGCAGCGGAAGCCGCAGCAGGGGCGGCGACCACGAACAGACCCGCGACGATCAGGGCCGAGAGCACGGCGCGGGGAGATCTCATCACAGAATCCCTTCGATGTCCCAGACCTGGTAGGAGATGATGGCACCCGCGGCGAACGCCTCGTTGTCGCGGAGGTTCGTGCGTTCGACGCCGACGATGCGCCCGGTGTCTGCGGAGAGCAGGACGACATCGCTCGAGGTGCCGTCCGGTGACGGCACACGCAGCGCGGTCACGGGTCGCTCCAGTCGATCGGTCGAGGTACCCAGCGCCTCGACCCCCGGCACCTGCTCCAGGATGCCGAGCATCTCGGACTCCTGGGCGTTCGTGAGCGTCCACTGACCCTTGGCCGAACTGATGGCGGCGACGACGTCGAAGCCGGTCGGATCGCTCGGCAGCCAGTAGGCCTCGAGCACTGCCCGCATGTTCTCCGGCGTCGCCGCGGGCATGTCGACGACGGGCGCGGCGAACTCCCCGGGTGCCATGTCGAGCTCCCACGCGACCTCGCCGCTGCTCGAGATCTCGGAGCCGACGTTCGCGGCGGCATCCGCGGGATCGTAGGGCACGCCCTCGATCGCGACCGTTCGGCCGGACAGATCCGGATTCCAGGTCGTCGTCACGAGCTGGGGCACGACCTCGGTCTCACGGGTGCCCATGTCGACGGCGAACGACCACGATGCGGTCCGGACGACGCGTTCGGCCTCGGCGGGTCCGGCACTCGTCGCGAGTGCGGCCTGCGCGTCGTCGAGGATCTGAGGGGCCGTCCCGCCGGCATCGAACTCGAGCGGGAGGGGCGTGCCGGCGACGGCTGCGTTCTGCGGAACCATGACGGCGACCGCGACGACGGCGGATGCCGCGGCGACGGTGAGACCCGACGCCCATCCGGCGACGACCGCGCGGCGCTGGCGCGGGGCTCGCGAATCACGCAGGATCCGATCCCGCATCGCGATGGCTCGCCGGTCGGGCGGGGACTCCCGCGGTGTGCGCGCCGGGTCGGCGTCGGTGAGCACGCGCTCGAGCAGAGCACTGTCAGTCATCGACGATCACCCCCTCCGATCTCAGCGCTTCGCGCACGTGTGCCTGCGCGCGGAGCAGCGTCTTGCGCACACGGGCCACGGAGATCCGCGCGATTTCGGCGATCTCCCCCACCGACAACCCGTCCCAGTACGTGAGCACGATGATACGCCTCTCGCGGGCCGGGAGTACAGAGAGAGCACGCAGGACGGCCGCCTGCTCGGTCGCATCCCCCTCGTCCCGCGCACCACGTATCCCCTCGTGCACCGCCGCCGCCGCACTCGACCGGGTGCTCGCGCCGTGCGATCGCGCCCGCAGCGCACGATCGGCGGCGCGCAGGAGCCACACGCGCCCCATCGGCTTTCGTGGATTCAGCCGCGCCCAGGCCGTCACGAACACCTCCGAGACGATCTGGGTCACCTCGGCGTCATCGACGACGACGCCTTCGATGTGGTGACGCACCGCCGCCCAGTGGGCGTCGAAGACCGTGGAGAAGACTTCGTCCCGCAGCGATTTCGGGTCGTCGCCGCCGGCTATCATGCGCTCGGCGGCGGCGGTCCCGCGTACGCCGCCCGGGTCCCTCGGGAAGTCATGTCAGAACCCGAGCCGGCCCAGCTGCTTCGGGTCGCGCTGCCACTCCTTCGCGACCTTCACGTGGAGGGCGAGGAACACTCGGGTGCCGAGGAGTTCCTCGACCTGTGCGCGTGCGCGCGCACCGACGTCGCGGAGGCGCTTGCCCTTGTGACCGATGATGATCGCCTTCTGGCTGTCACGCTCGACGATGATCGATGCGTGCACGTCGGTGAGGTCACTGCCCTCGCGCGGGGCCACCTCGTCGACCACCACGGCGATCGAGTGGGGCAGTTCGTCGCGCACGCCCTCGAGCGCGGCCTCGCGGATGTACTCCGCGATCCGGTCGTCCTGCGACTCGTCGGTCGTGATGCCCTCGGGGTACAGCGCCGGGCCCGTGGGCATGAGGGCGAGGATCTGATCCGAGAGCACGTCGAGCTGATCGCGCGTGAGCGCAGAGAGGGGAACCACGGCGGCCCAGTCCTCGCGCAGCGCATCGACCTCGAGAAGCCGCTCGGTGATCTCGTCGCGTCCCGCGGCATCCGTCTTCGTCACGATCGCGACCTTCTTCGCCCGCGGATACCCGTCGAGCGAGGCGGCGATCCGCCGATCGCCCGGGCCGATCCTCTCGGTGGCCGGAACGCAGAAGCCGATCACGTCGACGTCGCCGAGCACCTGCTCGACGAGATCGTTCAGACGTTCGCCGAGGAGCGTCCGCGGCTTGTGGATTCCCGGGGTGTCGACGATCACGAGCTGGCCGTCGGGACGGTTGAGGATGCCACGGATCGCACGCCGGGTCGTCTGCGGCTTCTCGCTGGTGATCGCGATCTTCTCGCCGACCAGGGCGTTCGTGAGAGTCGACTTCCCGACGTTCGGCCGGCCGACGAAGGTCACGAACCCGCTTCGGTTCTGCTCAGTCATCGTGTCGTTCTCCTTCATCGTCCGCAGCATCCTCGCCACGCGCTGCTCTCTCCACGAACACCGTGGCGATCCCTCTACCGCGTCCCCGGGACGCTCCGCCCGTCAGGACCAGCCCATCGACGACGGCCGTCGCGCCGGGCTGCGGGACCTGCCCGAGCGCCTTGCCGAGGAGACCGCCGATCGAGTCGACGTCGTCGTCTTCCAGCTCGAGCCCGAACAGGTCGCCGACGTCTTCGAGCGAGAGGCGGGAGCTCACGCGGTAGCGCCCGTCGCCCAGGTCGAAGAATTCGGCGGATACCCGATCGTACTCGTCCGAGATCTCACCGACGAGCTCCTCGATGAGGTCTTCGAGCGTCACGAGTCCCGAGATCCCGCCGTGCTCGTCGATCACCAGACACACGTGCACCGCATCGCGCTTCATCTGCTGCAGGAGCGTCTCGGCGCGCATCGACTCGGGCACGAACGTCGCGGGGCGCGAGATCGGGCGGATGGACGCTCCGCGCCAGGCGCCCTCGTCGCGATAGGCGAACTGCACGAGATCCTTGAGGTAGAGCACACCCACCACGTCGTCCGCCTCGTCGTCGACCACGGGCATGCGCGACACCCCCCGGTTGAGGAAAAGTTCCATCGCCTCGCTGGTCGACGCCGTGGCATCGACCGTGACCATCTCGGTGCGCGGCACCATGACCGCTCGCACGAACTGGTCGGTGAAATCGAAGACGGAGTGGATGAGGTCGCGGTCGTCGGCCTCGATGAGGTCGTTCGACGCGGCCTCGTCGACCATGCTGAGCAACTGCTCCTCGGACGAGAAGGAGCTGCGTCCGGTGCCCGGCGTCACGCGGTTGCCGAGGAGTACGAGCCCCTGCGCGATCGGTCCCAGGATGATGCGCAGGCCGCGGACGATCGGGGCATTCGTACGCAGCAGTCCGTCGGCACGGTGGCGCCCGACCGTGCGCGGGCTCGCACCGACCAGCACGAAGGTGATACCGGTCATGAGCACCGCGGCGGCGAGCATCGCCCACCAGATGTTGTCGAACAGCGAGGTGAACGCGACCGTGACGAGCACGGCCGCCGTCACCTCGGCGAGCACGCGGATGAAGGCGACGGAGTTGACGTGCGCGTCGGGATCGGCGGCGATCCGGGCGAGCTGAGCGGCGTTGCGCCCCTCGGCGCCCATCTCCTCGAGGTCTGCGCGCGACCGCACGCCGAAAGCGGCGTCGATCGCCGACATCAGGCCGCCGAAGGCGACGAGGAGGACGGCGGCGGCGAGGAGGGAGATGGCGACGAGCGTCATCGCCGACGCTCGGCCGCGGCGAAGCTCTGGATGAGCTCTTTCTGCAGGCCGAACATCTCACGCTCCTCGTCGGGCTCGGCATGGTCGAAGCCGAGCAGATGGAGCAGACCGTGCGTGGTGAGCAGGATGAGCTCGTCCATCAGGGTGTGGCCGGCGGCCTGGGCCTGCGCCTCGGCGACCTGCGGGCAGAGCACGATGTCTCCGAGCAGCCCGGGAGCGGTCGGGCGGTCCTCGGTGCCCGGGCGCAGCTCGTCCATCGGGAAGCTGAGCACATCGGTGGGGCCGGGCTCATCCATCCACTGCACGTGCAGCGCCTCCATGGCACCCTCGTCGACGAGGACGATCGCCACCTCGGCATCCGCACTCACGTGCAGCTGAGCGAGATTGTGGTCGGTCAACCGCTGCAGCACGGTCTCGTCGACGTCGATCGCCGACTCGTTGTTGATCTCGATCATGAGAGGCCTCGTTTCGGCATGCGGTCACGGGGACCGGGTCGTTGCGCGCCGCGGCGGTCGGCGCGGTTCGCGAACTCGGCGGCCTGCTCGCGCTCGAACCGCTGCGCCGTGCGCTTCTCGTCGTACTCGCTGTACGCGTCGACGATGCGGCCGACGAGCGAATGGCGCACCACGTCGTCGCTGGTCAGTCGGGAGAAGTGGATGTCATCGATGTCGCCGAGCACGCGCGTCACCGTGCGCAGGCCGGACGAGCCCTGCGGGAGGTCGACCTGGGTGATGTCGCCGGTGACGACCATCTTCGTGCCGAAGCCGAGTCGCGTCAGGAACATCTTCATCTGCTCGGGGGTGGTGTTCTGCGCCTCGTCGAGCACCACGAACGAGTCGTTGAGCGTGCGACCGCGCATGTAGGCGAGCGGCGCGACCTCGATCGTTCCCGTCGCCATGAGGCGCGGCACGATCTCGGGGTCCATCATCTCGTTGAGCGCGTCGTAGAGCGGTCGCAGATAGGGGTCGATCTTGTCGGTCAGGGTGCCGGGCAGGAAGCCCAGGCGCTCGCCCGCCTCGACGGCGGGACGGGTGAGGATGATCCGGGTGACCTCCTTGCGCTGCAGCGCCTGCACCGCTTTGGCCATCGCCAGGTAGGTCTTGCCCGTTCCGGCGGGACCGATGCCGAAGACGATCGTGTTCTCCTCGATCGCGTCGACGTACTCCTTCTGTCCGAGGGTTTTCGGGCGGATGACCTTGCCACGTGTCGACAGGATCGCCTCTCCGAGAACCTCGCTCGGACGCGGGCCGCCGTCGCGCAGCATCCGGGCGGAGCTGCTGACGTCGCTGGGCGCGAGGTCGGTGCCGCCCCGGGTCATCTGGAGCAGCTCCTCGACGAGCGTCTTGGCCGCGGCGACCGCCGATGCCGCACCGCTCAGCGTGATCTCGTTGCCCCGCACGAGTACCTGCACATCGCGGTGCTCCTTCTCGAGCATCCGCAGCAGTCGGTCCTGCGGACCGAGCAGTTGCACCATCGCGACACCGTCGGCGTAGATCTTCTCCACGGACTCCGGAGCAGGTGCTCCGCTGCGGCGCTCCGGGATCTCAGGGCTCTGGTCGTGGTTTTCAGGCACCGACACTCTTCTCGGTCAGTCCCCCACCCAGCACGTGGGCGTGGACGTGGAACACGGTCTGTCCGGCATTCGGGCCGGAGTTGAAGACGAGGCGGTAGTCGCCGTCGTCGGTGTGCTGCGCGGCGAGCTCCTTCGCGAAGGAGACCATCTCGGCGAGCAGCGTGGGATCGCCCGACGCGACCTCGGCGACGTCGCGGTACTCCGCGGTCTTCGGGATCACCAGGAGGTGGACCGGCGCCTGGGGGGCGATGTCACGGATGGCGAACACGCGTTCGGTCTCACCGAGGACCTCTGCGGGGATCTCACCGTTCAGGATGCGCGTGAAGATCGAGGGTTCGCTCATGTTTCCAGTCTAGCGGCGGGGTCCGACGGCGCGGCGGTGCGCTCACCAGCGCCGGAGGGCGACGGAGAGCACCGCGATCGCCGCGGGGCCGGCCGTCGAGGTGCGCAGGACCGTGTCTCCCAGCAGCACCCGCTCGGCGCCCGCCGCGGTCAGCCGGGCGATCTCGTCGTCCGAGACGCCGCCTTCGGGACCGACGACCAGCACGATGTCGCGGTCGTCCGCGGTGATCTCCGACAGCCGCGTCGTCGCCGACGGGTCGAGGATCAGCACGCGCTCCGCGCTCGCTCGTGCCGCCAGCTCCCCCGTGCTCGCCGGGGCCGCGACCTCGGGGACCCACGGACGATGAGCCTGTTTGGCTGCCTCGCGCACGATGCTCGCCCAGCGCTCCCGCCCCTTGACGGCCTTGGGGCCCTCCCACCGGGAGACGCTCCGGCTCGCCTGCCAGGGCACGATCTCGTCGACACCCAGCTCGCAGGCCGCCTGCACCGCGAGTTCGTCGCGGTCACCCTTCGCGAGTGCCTGTGCGAGGACGATGCGCGGGGTCGGCGACGGGTGCACGGACCGGTCGGCGATCCGCACGTCCACTCGCGCAGGGGCGACCTCCTCGGCGACACCGTGGAGCCAGACGCCCCGACCGTCGCCGATCGTGACCTGCTCCCCCACGCGGAGCCGACGGACGACCGCCGCATGCTTCGCCTCGGCGCCGGTCAGCGATACGAGGTCGCCGGTTCCGGCATCCGACGACGTTTCGACGAGGAAGTGCAGCGCCATGGCTCAGTGCGTGCGGAAGCGGTCGCGGAGCTTGGAGAAGAGACCCTGCTGGAACTGCGCCAGCTGCGGCCCCGGAGCCTTCGCCTTCTTCGCGAAGTCCTCGATGAGCGCCCGCTGCGCGGAGTCGAGCTTGGTCGGAGTCACCACCTGCACGCCGACGCGCAGGTCGCCCCGCTGCGAACCACGCAGCGGCGTGATGCCGCGTCCCTTGATCGTGAGCACGTCTCCGGACTGCACGCCGGCGCGCACCTCGAGATCGACGGCGCCGTCGAGACCCTGAATCGAGGTCTCCGTACCGAGGATCGCATCGGTCATCGACACCTCGAGCGTCGCGAGCAGGTCGTCCCCGTCACGGCTGAACGCCGCGTGCGGGTTGACCGTGACCTCGACGTACAGGTCGCCGTTCGGGCCGCCGGCCTTGCCGACCTCTCCGGATCCGGGCAGCTGCAGACGCAGACCGGTCTCGACACCGGCGGGGATGTCGAGCGAGACGGTACGACGCGAACGCACGCGCCCCTGACCGCCGCACGTTCCGCACGGGTACGGGATGGTCGTGCCGTAGCCTTCGCACGTGCCGCAGGGCTGCGAGGTGACGACGTTGCCGAGCAGGCTGCGCACCGTGCGCTGGACGTGTCCCGAACCGCCGCAGATGTCGCAGGTGACGGGCGACGTGCCCTCCTGGCAGCAGGAGCCCTGACACGTCTCGCAGAGCACCGCCGTATCGACCTCGATGTCGCGATGCGCGCCGAAGACGACGTCGCCGAGATCGAGCGTGACCCGCACGAGCGCATCCTGACCCCGCTCACGGCGGGAACGAGGGCGCGCACGCCCTCCGCCCTGTCCCGCGCCGAAGAACGTCTCGAAGATGTCGCCGAATCCGCCGAACCCTCCGCCGAAGTTCCCGGCGGCGCCGTCTCCGCCGCCCATGTCGTAGCGGCGGCGGGAATCGTCGTCGCTGAGCACGTCGTACGCGTGCGTGACCAGCTTGAACTTCTCCGCCGCGTCCTCACCCGGATTCACGTCCGGGTGCAGCTGACGCGCGAGACGACGGTACGCCTTCTTGATCTCGTCGGTGGAAGCGTCCCGGGACACCCCGAGAACCTCATAGTGGTCCGCCACGATCGCCTTTCTGGGTTGTTCCTCGTCGACGGCCGCTCAGCGGCTCGTCTCGTCTTCGTCGAGCATCCGCGTCAGGTAGCGGGCGACGGCCCGCGCCGCCGCGAGATTGCTCGGGTAGTCCATGCGCGTCGGCCCCATCACGCCGACCCGCGCCGTGCCGCTGGGGGCGGCGTAGTTGCTCGCGACGATCGACGCCTCGCCCAGACCGAACGGCGCGTTCTCGGTGCCGATGCTGGCCGCGAGGCCGTGCTCGTCTGTGACCATCTCGCTCATGAGCCGCAGGAGCGTCACCTGCTCCTCGATCGCCTCGAGCAGCGGATGGATGCTTCCGCGGAAGTCCTGCTCACGACGCGCGAGCGTCGCGGCTCCGGCCATCACCAGACGCTCCTGACGGAACGTGCCCAGTTCGTCGACGATCACCGTGGCGAGAGCCCGCAGCGCGGCATCGCCGGGTGCGGCCTCGGGCGTCGCCAGCAGCGTCTGCAGACGCTCGGCCGCGTCGCTGACGGCCTGCCCTGTGAGCAGTGCGGAGAGCCGCGCGCGGAGCATGATCGTGTCGCCCTCGTCGATCTCGATCGGCAGCGGGGCCATCCGCTGCGAGACGCCGCCGGCGTCGGTGACGAGCACGACGAGCATGCGGCTCGGGGCGAGCGGCACGAGTTCGATGTGGGTGAGGTGCGCACGGGCGAACGAGGGGTACTGCGCGAGCGCGACCTGGCCCGTCAGCTGTGTGAGCACCCGCACGGTGCGCACCATCAGATCGTCGAGATCGCTCGGCGCCGCCAGGAACGATTCGATCGCCGTCCGCTGCGCGGTCGAGAGGGGGCGCAGCTGGGCGAGATGATTGACGAAGACGCGATACCCCTTGTCGGTGGGCACGCGGCCGGACGACGTGTGCGGAGCGGTGATGAGCTCCTCATCCTCGAGCAGCGCCATGTCGTTGCGGATGGTCGCCGCCGAGACTCCGAAGGAGTGGCGGTCCACGATGGAGCGGCTGCCGACGGGTTCGTGGGTCTCGACGTAGTCCTGCACGATCGCGCGGAGAACCTGGAGTCCTCGCTCGGTGACCATCACCCTTCCCTTCCGTTGGCACTCGGACGTTCAGAGTGCCAATCCTACCCCGCCGGCGGCTCCTCTCGTCGGACGCCGCGGCTCCGCCCTAGGATGACGACCATGACCGCCCCCGCCGTCGAGCTGTCCACCGGAGTCGTCGAGGGATCGAGCGAGGGCGGACTCTTCCGCTTCCTCGGCATCCCGTACGCCGCCCCTCCCTTCGGCGTGAACCGGTTCCGGGCGCCGCAGCCGGTGACGGCGTGGGAGGGCGTGCGCCCGGCCCTCGCGTTCGGACCCACGGCGCCGCAGCTTCCGTATGCGGGGTCGATCGGCGAGCTGCTCGGTTCGGTCAGTATCGACGGCGACGACATCCTCACCGCCAACGTCTGGGCTCCGGCGGATGCCGAGGGCGCCCCGGTGCTGCTGTGGATCCACGGCGGCGCGCTCGAGCGAGGCACCGCCGCCCTTCCGCTCTACGACGGGGCCGGCTTCGCCGCCGCAGGAATCGTCTTCGTCTCGATCAACTACCGCCTCGGATCGGAGGGCTTCTCGGTACTCGACGATGCCCCTCGCAATCTCGGCCTGCGGGACGCGGCCGCGGCTCTCGAATGGGTGCATCGCGAGATCGGTGCGTTCGGCGGCGATCCCGCACGCATCACCGTCATGGGTGAATCGGCCGGAGGCGCCATCGTCGCGGGACTCCTCGCGCGTGACGACTCCCGCGCCCTCATTGCGCGTGCGATCATCGAGTCCGGTCCGCTGGAGGCGCAGCCGCCGCAGAAGGCCGGACGGGTGACCGCTGCTCTCGCGAAGCGGCTCGGCATCCGCACCGACCGTGCGTCGTTCGCCTCGGTCCCTCCCGAAGCGCTGCTCGAGGCGCGCCGCGCGCAGTCGGCGGGTTCGTCGCCGTTGGGCGGAGCGCCGGCGTTCCAGTTCGCGATCGATCCCGACAGCCTCCCCCGCTCGCCTCACGAGGTTCTGCCGACGATCGACACGCCGCTGCTCATCGGCAGCAACACCGACGAGTACCGGCTCTGGTTCACGCCCGAGGCCCTCGGCGAGATCCGCCCGCTCAGGCTCTTCATCGCTCGTCTGGCCCTGGGAATCCCGCGCAGAGCGGTATCGGCGTACCGGAAGGCCTTCCCCGAGGCCCCCACGGGCGAGATCTTCGGACAGCTGGCGACCGATCTCCTGCTGCGCGCACCGCTCTCCCGCGCCGCCCGCGCCCGCCCCGCGCTCACCTTCGTCTACGAGTTCGCGTGGCCGAGTCCGGTGCGCGACCTGCGCGCCGCGCACGCCCTGGAGCTCGGATTCGTCTTCGATCGTCTGGCGGATGCCGAGGCGCAGCGCCTCGCGGGCGCTGACGCGCCCCAGGCTCTCGCCGATGAGATGCACTCCGCCTGGGTCTCTTTCGTCACCACCGGTGCGCCCGGATGGCCGGCGTACGGCGCCGACCGCACGACTCGGGTGTTCGACACGACGAGCGGCACTCTCCCCCAGCGGCGCACCGCCGGACTGGACCTGCTCCCGATTCGGAGATGACGGCGATGCCGCGCGTCAGTCGGTGAGTGCGCGCACGACCGCATCGGCCAGGAGCCGTCCGCGCAATGTCAGCTGCACCCGTCCCTGCACGGCGGCGCGGGCGTCGACGAGCCCGTCGGCGATGAGACCCGCGACGTTGGCGCGATTGCCCGCCGGCAGGTCGGAGACGGCGATGCCCTCGACGAGACGGCTCTGCAGCAGCACTCGTTCGAGCATCCGCGCGCCCTCGTCCGGGCGTTCGGTGCCGGCGGCCGGAGAATCGGACGCCGAAAGCCGCTGCGCATAAGCCGCCGGATGCTTCACGTTCCACCAGCGGAGTCCGGCCACGTGGCTGTGCGCACCCGGCCCGAAGCCCCACCAGTCGCTCCCCCGCCAGTAGGCGAGGTTGTGACGCGAGCGCTGTTCGTCGTTGCGAGCCCAGTTGCTCACCTCGTACCACTCGAAGCCGGCCGCAGCGAGGCGGCGGTCGGCCGTCTCGTACATGTCGGCCTGCAGATCGTCATCTGGCATCGGCACCTCGCCGCGGCGGATCTGGCGCGCGAGCTTCGTGCCGTCCTCGATGATGAGTGCGTAGGCCGAGACGTGGTCGGATTCGAGGTCGAGGGCCGCGTCCAGAGACGCCTCCCAGTCGGCGAGCGACTCGCCCGGCGCGCCGTAGATCAGATCGACGCTGACCGCGAGTCCCGCGTCCTTCGCCGCGGCGACGGCGGTGCGCACGTTCTCGGGGTCGTGCGTGCGGTCGAGCGCGGCGAGCACGTGCGGCACGGCCGACTGCATGCCGATGGAGAGACGCGTCACCCCGGCATCCGCGAGCGTGCGGGCGACCTCCGGGGTGACGGTGTCGGGGTTGGCCTCGACCGTGACCTCGGCGCCCTCGGCCAGCCCGAAGGCCGAGACCGCGGCGCCGAGCATCAGCGCGAGGTCGCCGGCCGGGAGCAGCGTGGGCGTTCCCCCGCCGAAGAAGACCGTGTCCATCGGGCGCAGCGCACCCGCCTCATCCAGTACGCGTCGCGCGAGATCGATCTCGGCGAGGAGCGTGGAGGCGTAGTCCTCCTGACGGGCGCCGCGCAATTCGCTCGAGGTGTAGGTGTTGAAGTCGCAGTATCCGCAGCGCACGCGACAGAACGGTATGTGGAGGTACGCCGAGAAGGGCACCGAGGGATCGATCGGCAGATCGGCCGGCAGGCGGCCGTCGGACGGTGCGGGATCGCCGAGAGGGAGGGGCCCCGCCATCAGACGGGGGTCGCGTAGAGCGGGGAGATCGCCCGGAGATAGCGGGCGAAGAGCTCCCGACGGCGACGCTTCACGAGCGGCGGCACCGTGCGGTAAAGCAGGGAGTTGGGGGCGTCGAACGCGCGTACCGTGAACCAGACCTCGTCGTTGTCCTCGCGCCAGTCGACGTCGAAGGATTCCTCGCCGCTGACGACCGAGCCGCCGACCGTACCGAGGACGAAACCGATACGACGAGCCTCCTCGGTCACCGAGATCACGCGCAGTTCGGCATCCGCCCGCATGCCCGACAGACGACCGCGCACGCGCAGCGTCATGCCCGGGCCCACGAAGGGAGTCCCTTCGGCGTCGTAGCGGGGCTCGACGTCGCGCTTGCTCGGGGCGATCGGGTTGCCCTCGGCGTCGAAGCTCACGCCGGCGTATGCCGGTCCGGGCGCGGGACGCACGTCTTCGATCGCGAGTCCGGCCGCCCGCTGCGCCGTCCACGACAGCAGAGCTTCGCCGGCGGTCTGGAACCGCTCCGCTCCGGATCCGATGCGCCAGGACTCCTCCGCCGGGAAGCTGCGCTCCGGCGGGTACTGCATCAGATCGGGCGCGTGGGTGGCACCCACGGCCGCATAGTCCACCGTGTCGTCTCGGAAGTTCCCGCGCCGCATGAGATCCAGCCTACTGGCGGTTGCCTGGACGAACACCCCACTCGCGCGCCGCTGCGGCGACGATGCGGGTGTAACGCGCGTGGGTGCGGCGCTGGATCAGTCTCAGGGCGGGCGACAGCAGCCACCACACGACGGTCGACGGGCGCGAGATCGAACGAGCGGTGAACACGCCGCCATCGAGCACGAACGACTCCTCCCCGTAGATCGGATGCCCCGGGCGCGTCTCGTACCCGAAACCCCGCTCATCCGCCCACACGACCCGGATCGGTTCGGAGAATCGGATGCCGAGCACACGCTTCGCCAGCACGCCCTCCTGCCCGGTGGACGGTGCCTCGCGAGGACCGTCGAAGCCGGCGCGTCGCTTGAACTCCCAGGAGCGGATCAGACCGCGGACGGCATCCTGCGCCTCCGGTGCGACCCGGATGCTGCGCTCGGAAAGTCGCATCCCCGCCGGGACGTCGACGATCGGGTGGCGCGTCATCCCGCGCATGTACGGCGGGAGTGACATCGCTACTTCTTGTCCTTGCCCTCGACGTCGCCCGAGAGCGCGGCGATGAACGCCTCCTGGGGGACCTCGACGCGGCCGACCATCTTCATCCGCTTCTTGCCCTCCTTCTGCTTCTCGAGGAGCTTGCGCTTACGGGTGATGTCACCGCCGTAGCACTTAGCCAGCACGTCCTTGCGGATGGCGCGGATGGTCTCGCGAGCGATGATGCGTGCACCGATCGCCGCCTGGATCGGCACCTCGAACTGCTGGCGAGGGATGAGCTTGCGCAGACGCTCGGCCATCATCGTGCCGTAGGCGTAGGCCTTGTCGCGGTGGACGATCGAGCTGAACGCGTCGACCTTCTCGCCCTGGAGCAGGATGTCGACCTTCACGAGGTCGGCCTCCTGCTGACCGGCGGGCTCGTAGTCGAGCGACGCGTACCCCTGCGTCTTGGACTTGAGCTGGTCGAAGAAGTCGAAGACGATCTCGCCGAGCGGCATCATGTAGCGCAGCTCGACGCGCTCCTCCGAGAAGTACTCCATGCCGAGCAGCGAGCCGCGACGCGACTGGCAGAGCTCCATGACCGTGCCGACATAGTCCTTCGGGAGGAGGATCGCGGTCTTGACGATCGGTTCCGACACGGAGCCGATGCGGCCGTCGGGGTATTCGCTCGGGTTCGTGACCGTCACCGTCTCGCCGGTGTCGGAGGTCAGCACCTCGTAGATCACGCTCGGCGCCGTCGTGATGAGGTCGAGTCCGAACTCGCGCGAGAGGCGCTCGGTGATGATCTCGAGGTGCAGCAGACCGAGGAAGCCGCAGCGGAAACCGAAACCGAGGGCCACCGACGTCTCCGGCTCGTACTGGAGGGAGGCATCCGAGAGCTTGAGCTTGTCGAGCGCTTCGCGGAGCTCGGCGTAATCGCTGCCGTCGATGGGATAGATGCCCGAGAAGACCATGGGCTTCGGGTCGGTGTATCCGGCCAGGGCGTCGGTCGCCGGCTTGCGCGCGGAGGTGACGGTGTCGCCGACCTTCGACAGACGCACGTCCTTCACACCCGTGATGAGGTATCCCACCTCGCCGACGCCGAGTCCCTTGGTCGGGATCGGCTCGGGGCTCGACACACCGACTTCGAGCGCCTCGTGGTTCGCGCCGGTGGACATCATCTGAATGCGCTCGCGCGGCGACAGACTGCCGTCGACCATGCGGACATAGGTGACGACGCCGCGATAGGCGTCGTAGACCGAGTCGAAGATCATCGCGCGCGCCGGGGCATCTGCGTCGCCGACCGGGGCGGGGATCTCGTTCACGAGTCGGTCGAGCAGGGCTTCGACGCCGGCGCCCGTCTTACCCGAGACGCGGAGGACGTCTTCCGGCTTGCCCCCGATGAGCGACGCGAGCTCCTTGGCGTACTTGTCGGGGTCTGCCGCGGGCAGGTCGATCTTGTTCAGCACCGGGATGATGTGCAGATCGTTCTCGAGCGCGAGGTAGAGGTTCGCGAGGGTCTGCGCCTCGATGCCCTGCGCCGCATCGACCAGCAGGATCGCGCCCTCGCACGCGGCGAGCGAGCGGGAGACCTCGTACGTGAAGTCGACGTGGCCGGGGGTGTCGATCATGTTGAGCGCGAAGGTCTGCCCCTCGATCTCCCACGGCATGCGCACGGCCTGGCTCTTGATCGTGATGCCGCGCTCGCGCTCGATGTCCATCCGGTCGAGATACTGCGCTCGCATGTCGCGGTCGGCGACCACACCGGTGATCTGCAGCATGCGATCGGCGAGGGTCGACTTGCCGTGATCGATGTGCGCGATGATGCAGAAATTGCGGATCTGCGTCGCGGGCGTCGCGGCAGGCTGAAGCGGGGTGAGAGCGCGTGGGGACATGTTGCGTCGATTCTACGGTGAGGGAGGCCTAATGCCCGATTCCGCCGATCCGGTGGTAACGTCGCCCAGGTCTTCGACGTGGAACCGAGTTCCACGAAGGAAACGACCCCGTAACATCTTTTTGGTATACCGGAACGAGCGAAGAGGCACGTCCGGAGTGAAGCACATTGATCGGATCCGCAACGGTGATCCCGTTCGGCTCTGGTGAAGAGAGAGATACCGACCTTGATCAAGTACCTGCTGCGTCGAGCACTGGGCTGGCTGCTCCTGATCGTCGTAGCCACGAACGTCACTTATTTCCTCGCCTGGAGCTTCTTGGATCCGCGCAGTAACTACGTGGGTCGTCGGCCGCCGCTCTCGCCGGACGAAGTCACGAAGATGCTCGAGCCGTTGAATCTCAGCGACACTGTCCCTCTCATCGAGCGGTGGTGGGTATGGTTCAGCGGGATCCTGCTCCGGTGGGACTGGGGGCAGAGCCCCGTCGGCCAGTCGGTGAACGACCAGATCGCCTACCGGGCCCTGATCTCGGGCGAACTGGTCATCGGCGCGACGATCCTGGGCGCGGTCCTCGGAATCGGCCTCGGCGTCTACACCGCGTCGCGCCAGTACAAGCTGGGTGACCGCATCGGGCAGGCAACGTCGATCATCACGATGAACGTCCCGATCGTCGTCGCTGCGCTCGGAATCGTTCTCCTGGCGATCGCGTTCAACGAGTGGGTCGGAGTGCGCGTCTTCTACGTGACGGGGGCCGGCGGCAAGGACGTCGACGGATTCCTCCCCTTCATCGTTGACAAATTCCAACACCTCACACTCCCGACGATCGCGCTCGTATTCACCGGGTACGCGAGTTATCACCTGCTGCAGCGGTCGCTGCTGCTCGACAACATCAAGGCGGACTACGTGCGCACGGCCCGCGCCAAGGGCCTCACCAAGCAGCAGGCCATCCGCAAGCATGCGCTGCGTCCTTCGCTGATCCCGGTGGCCACCCAGTTGGCCTTCACGATTCCGACGGTCTTCACCGGCGCCATCCTCACCGAGACGATCTTCGGCTGGAACGGTATGGGCAAGTACTTCGTGGACACGATCGGCAAGAACGACGTTCACGGAGTCGTGGCGATCGCGGCCTTCGGTGCCGTCCTCACCGCCATCGGCGCGGTGCTGGCCGATATCGCCGTCGTCGTCCTCGATCCTCGAGTGAGAGTGAGTTGAGATGAGCACCGAAATGATCGACCCGACGTTGCATCCCCAGGCCGAAGTCTCCGCGCCCGCCATCGCGGAGCGCAAGCGAACCTCGGTGTTCGCGCTTTACTACCGTCGATTCGTGCGCAACCGCCCCGCGGTCTTCGGAGTGTTCATCTTCCTCGCCTTGGTCCTGTTCGCGATCATCGGCCCGCTGGTAGCGAGGTACGACCACATCGTCCTCGACTTTCTGAACCTCGGCACGGGGCCCTCGGCCGAACACTGGTTCGGCACCACTCCTGCCGGGAACGACCTGTTCGCGCAGGTCTCGATCGGTCTGCAGCGCTCGCTCATGATCGCGCTGACCGTGTCCATCGGAACGACGGTGATCTCGGCGATCGTCGGAACCGCCGCCGCGTACTTCGGAGGATTCCTCGAGCGTTCGACTCTCCTGGTCATCCATTTCCTGATGGTGATTCCGACCTTCCTCATCCTCGCGCTCGTCTCCAACAACGCGGGTGGCGATTGGCGCGTCATCGCGCTCGCTCTGATCTTCGTCGGCTGGTTCTTCCAGGCGAGAGTCATCTGGACCATGGCTCTCTCGCTGCGCGAGCGCGAGTACGTTCACGCCGCGCGCTACATGGGAGTGCGCGGGATGAAGATCGTGATGCGTCATCTGTTGCCGAACATCGGCTCCCTGCTCGTGATCAACTTCACCCTCGGCGTCGTGGCCGCCGTCATGACCGAGACAGGTCTCTCCTTCATCGGCTTCGGTGTCAAGATTCCGGATGTCTCGCTCGGATCACTGATCGGCAGCGGCGCCAACACCATCACCAGCAGCCCCTGGGTGTTCTACTTCCCTGCTGCCGCCCTGACCATGCTCACGGTGTCGATGGCGCTCGTCGCCGACGGCCTGAGAGATGCCCTCGATCCCACCTCGGCGGCGGGAGGCCGCGCATGAGCACCACCACCGCATCCCCCGTTCTGTCCGTCCGCGACCTCCGCGTCAGCTTCCCGTCCGAGGCAGGCCGCGTCGATGCCGTCCGAGGCGTGTCGTTCGATCTCGAAGCGGGCAAGACCCTCGGAATCGTCGGCGAGTCCGGCTCGGGGAAGTCCGTGACCTCACTCGCCATCATGGGTCTGCTCGATGACAACGCGAAGATCACCGGGTCGGTCGTCTTCGATGGTCAGGAGCTCCTGGGTAAGACCGACAAGCAGATGTCGATGATCCGCGGCAACGGCATGACGATGGTGTTCCAGGACCCTCTCACGTCGCTGACCCCGGTCTTCACGATCGGCGACCAGTTGATCGAAGCGCTGACGGTGCACCGGAAGCTCTCCAAGAGGGATGCCTGGCAGCGTTCGGTCGAGCTGCTGTCCCTGGTCGGCATCCCCGAGCCGGAGAAACGGATGAAGGCGTTTCCTCACGAGTTCTCCGGCGGCATGCGTCAGCGCGTGGTCATCGCCATAGCGATGGCGAACGACCCGAAACTCATCATCTGCGACGAGCCGACCACCGCACTCGACGTCACCATCCAGGCGCAGATCCTCGAACTGATCGAGAAGGCACAGAGCGAGACCGGCGCCGCGGTCATCATGATCACGCACGACATGGGGGTGGTCGCCCGCACCGCGGACGACGTGATCGTGATGTACGCGGGCAAGCCCGTCGAGCACGCCGAAGTCCGTGAACTCTTCCACCACACACGCATGCCGTACTCCATCGGACTCCTGGGCGCGATTCCGCGCGTCGACAAGTCGGAGAAGCAGCCCCTGGTCCCCATCAAGGGCAACCCTCCTCTGCTGATCGGCCTGCCCGACGCCTGCCCGTTCGCCGACAGGTGCCCGATCGTGATGGATGCCTGCCTGACGAAGGAGCCCGATCTGCTCCCGGTACAGACCGCTACCACTGCGACGCACAGCGCGGCCTGCATCCGTGCGCAGGAGATCGAGGACGGCAACCTCATCGGCGGGCTCCCCGTCTACCCGGTCCCCGTGATCCCCGAGAGCGACCTCACGCGCACGCCACGTGAGGAGCGCCCGATCACGCTCGAGGTCCGGAACATGACCAAGACCTTCCCTCTCATGAAGGGAGCCGTGTTCAAGCGCAAGGTCGGCGATGTGCATGCGGTCAAGGGCATCAGCTTCGACGTGCGCGAGGGCGAGACGATGGCCATCGTCGGCGAGTCCGGGTCCGGCAAGACGACGACACTGCTGCAGATCATGGACTTCGAGAAACAGCACGATGGCGACATCGTGATCGCCGGCACGAGCGTCGACGACATCACCAGCGGCCGTCAGGAGCGCGCGCTCCGTCGCGATATCCAGATCGTCTTCCAAGATCCGATGGCCGCGCTCGACCCTCGCATGACGGTGGCCGCCATCATCGCCGAACCGATGACGGCGATCGGGATGTCCCGCGCCGACGCATACGACCGCGTGCAGGAGCTGATGGCGCTCGTCGGCCTCGACCCCGCGCACCTCGACCGTTTCCCCAGCGCATTCTCGGGCGGCCAGCGGCAGCGAATCGGCATCGCCCGGGCGCTGTCGACCAACCCCAAGATCGTCGTTCTCGACGAGCCGGTCTCCGCACTGGACGTCTCGATCCAAGCCGGCGTGATCAATCTGCTCGACGAGCTCAAGGTCAAGCTGGGATTGTCATACCTCTTCGTGGCGCACGATCTGTCGGTGGTCAGGCATATCGCCGATCGGGTCGCGGTGATGTATCTCGGCGAATTCGTCGAGCACGGCGACGTCGATGACGTGTTCGATCATCCCCAGCACCCGTATACCCAGGCGCTGCTGTCAGCGATCCCCGTACCCGACCCGGATATCGAGCGGACGCGACAGCGTGTCGTTTTCGATGCGACGACCATGACCACGGAGCCGCTCGTGTCCTGAGCGGCTCCGCCACCGTCCGATAACGGTTAAGCCATATTCACCGACCGACCGGACCCATTCGGGCGGAAGCGAACTAACCTCCCCTTTATGACACGCCGAAAGGCGAAAGGAGCACCATGAAAACCACCACGAAGCTGACGGGCCTCATCGCCCTCGGCGGCGCTCTCGCACTCGTGATCAGCGGATGTGCGGCGGGCGGAGACAACGGCGGCGCCGATGGCAGCAACACGCCCCAGGAGACCAAGCAGGCGGATTACAACCCGCAGCCCCGCGAGAACCTGCAGGAGGGCGGCGAGGTCCACTTCGGCATCAACGAGATCACGCCGCAGATGAACCCGTTCAACGGCAACGCCAGCGCCGACACGACGCGCCTCGCCCAGTGGTACAACCCTCAGGTGTTCCTGATGACACCCGAAGGCGACGTTTCCGCCAACCCGGCCTACCTCGACGCGTGGGACATCACCACCGAGGACGGCAAGACGACGATCACGATGAAGGTCAACGAGAAGGCGGTCTGGAACGACGGCACGCCGATCGACTACACCGCGTTCGAGACCACCTGGAAGGCCAACAGCGGCGAGGACGAGGCCTACGAGACGAGCTCGACCGACGGATACAAGGAGATCGAGTCGGTCACGAAGGGCGAGACCGATAAGGACGTCATCGTGACCTTCAAGGGCGAGTTCGCCTGGCCGAAGATGCCGTTCCTCAACGGCATCCTGAACCCGGCCGTCAACTCTGCCGAGGTGTTCAACACCGCGTACATCGAGAACGCGCACCCGGAGTGGGGCGCCGGCCCCTACAAGCTCACCGAGTACGACGTGAACGGTCAGACGGTCACCTTCGAACCGAACGAGAAGTGGTGGGGCGACAAGCCTCTGCTCGACAAGGTCACTTACACCGGCCTCGACGCCGCCGCATCGATCAACGCCTTCAAGAACGGCGAGATCGACATGGTCGGCACCAACACGAAGGACCGCCTCGCTCAGGTGGCCGACATGGAGGACGTCGTCACCTACCGGTCGCAGCAGACCGCGAAGACGATCGTCATCCTGGACGCGGAGAAGCCTCAGCTGAAGGACCTCGACGTTCGCGAGGCCTTCTTCATGGCCATCGACATCGACCAGCAGAAGCAGATCGCGTGGAACGGCCTCGACTATGAGGAGGCTCCCGCGGGATCGCTCAACATGTACGACTTCCAGGACGGCTACAAGGATTCGTTCGCCGAGGCCGGTCTGAAGTTCGACGTCGATGGAGCCAAGAAGCTGCTCGACGACGCCGGTTGGGTCGAGGGCGAAGACGGCATCCGTGAGAAGGACGGCGTGAAGCTCGAGATCGTCTACCCGATCCACAGCGACGACCCGACGATCGAGGCGCTGGCCAAGGCACTGCAGCAGCAGGAGAAGGCTGTCGGCATCGACCTGCAGATCGAGAAGCGCTCCCCTGCGGACTTCTCGACCGACTTCAGCACGAAGAACTGGGACGCATTCTCGCTGCGCTTCACCGATTCCGACCCGTTCGGACCGCTGTACTTCTGCCAGCTGTACTGCTCCGACAGCAGCCTGAACCTCTCCGGTGCGGGCACCGCCGAGATCGACGAGAAGATCAAGTCCGAGGTCGAGTCGCAGACGACGGCCGAAGACTGGACCGCCGCCACGATGAAGCTCGAGCCGGAGATCATCGCGGAGACGTGGGGCGTCATCCCGCTCTACAACGGTCCGTCGATCTACACGGTCAAGGAGGGCCTCGCCAACCTGACCCCCGAGCCCTACGTGGGTCTCGATCTCTTCGGCGTCTCGCCCGTCGAGAACGTGGGCTGGGAGAAGTAATCCCCTCATGAGAGGTGGGGTCGGTGGTCTTCCACCGGCCCCGCTTTCTCGTGTGACGCGAGGAACCGGCCGCCTAGGCTGAGACCGTGAGCGTTCAGATCGTCTTCGTGCACGGCATCCGCACATCGGCCACGATGTGGCGCTCGCAGCAGGCGTTCCTCGACGCGCGCGGTTACGCGCACACCGCGGTCGACCTGCCGGGGCACGGCACGCGCATCGGCGAGGATTTCACGCTCCACGAGGCCCTGCACACGATCGATGCCGCCGTTCGCGAGGCGGCGACGCGCGGACCGGTGCTGCTGGTCGGACACTCCATGGGCGGAATCCTCTCGCTCGCCTACACCGGAGGTGGCGAGACGACACCCGTCGCGGGTCTCGTCGCCGCGTCGTGCACCGCGTTGCCCGTCGGTGCGGGCCTCGCGGCTTACCGCTGGCTCGCGCGGGCGATGAATTCGCTGCCCGATCGCGGACGCTGGCTCTCGGATCGTGTGCTCGACGCCACGATCCCCCCGGAGACGCGCGGGGACTTCGGCGCGGGCGGCTATGCGCTCGACGCGCAGGACATCGCCCTGGGCAGTCTTTCGGCGCTCGACCTCGCCGCGGCGGTCGCCCGTATCCGGCTGCCGCTCTGGTTCGTCAACGGCCAGTACGACCAGCTGCGCCGCCATGAGACTCTCTTCTGCTCGCTGGCGCCGCATGCCGAGCTCGTCGTGGTGCCGCGCACCACCCACCTCGTCACCGCGATGCGACCCCGCGTCTTCAACGCTGTGCTGCAGCTTGCGATCGCCACCCTCGAGAGCGAGAGCTCATGATCTCTGCGGCTGCCTCGCGAAGCCGGTGAGCACTCCGCCACCGAGCGACAGCACCGCGGCGGCGACGAAGACGAGCCAGAAGCCGCCCACCAGCGCCACGAGCCCCGCCCCGAGGACCGGGCCGATCAGCTGTCCGAGGGCGGCCGTCACGTTCACGATGCCGAGATCGCGGGCGTGGTCCTTCTCATCGGGCAGCAGATCGGCGGCGAACGCGAGGCCGACGGTCGAGAACGCGCCATAGCCGAGGCCCATGAGCGCGGCGGCGACCATCGTCATCTCGAAGGTCGGAACGAGCGCGATCGCCACACCGGATGCCGCCTGCACGACCGTGGCGATCACGGCGAGCCGGCGCCGGTCGCCCGTGCGGTCCGACAGGATCCCGGTGAGAACGGACGCCGCGACCACGAACAGCGTGTAGACGACGATGAGCAGCAGCAGGTTGTCCTGCGCCGTCGACGACGACTGACCGAGCCCGTGCAGCAGGAAGAAGAGGAAGAGCGCGGTCCCCAGGGCGTTGCCGACGTTGGTCACCAGGCGCCCGGCGAGCATCCACGCGAAGTCGCGGTCGCGCAGCGAGGCGAGGGGCCGACGGTCGCGGGTCGTCGGCCGCACGGCATCCGACGCGGGGGGATCGGGAAGAAGCAGGGCCACCGCGCTTCCGACCGCCGCGATCACGGCGGCGAGCAGCAGATACCCCGAGACGATGTCCAGCCCGAGGAGGACGACGAGACCGACGCCCAGCACGATCCCGACGGCCTGACTCGACCCGACCGCCGCGGATGCCGCGCCCCGCTGTGTCGTGGGCAGCTGATCCGCGATCATCGCGGTGAAGGCCGCCGACGACACCGCGACACCGATCGAGACACCGACCCACGCCCCGCCGACCGCCCATGGCCCCTCGGAGAAACCGGTGAGCACCAGGAAGGCCGCGGTCGTCCACACGCCCGCGAGCGCCCACGGACGTCGGCGCGGGCGTCCCGGTCGAGCACGATCCGACAGCGCTCCGGCGAGCGGTCCGGCGACGATGCCCGCGAGTCCGCCGATCCCGAGAACGAGGCCGGAGGAGACCACTCCCCGAATCCAATCGTCTTCGGGGGTATCGAGTTGCAGCGGCAGGAGCAGTTGCACGGGCGTGAGCTGCACGGTCCAGATGGCGAGCCAGGCGAGGGTGAACAGCGACATCCACCGCGCGCCGATCCTCGTCGCCGCGGTCATCGGACGGTCCGCTCGATCGCCGCCGCGGTGCGGGTGCGGGCGATGGCGTCGCGGTACCAGACGTACGAGGCCTTGGGCGTGCGCTCCCCCGTGGCGAAGTCGACGTGCACGAGGCCGAATCGCTGGGTGAAGCCGTCGGCCCATTCCCAGTTGTCCAGGAGCGACCAGACCGTGTACTCCTCGACGGGCACGCCCGCCGCCATCGCCTCGCTGACCGCCGTGATGTGGTCGGCGAGGTAGTCGATGCGTTCGGCATCGTCGACGCGGACCGCGTCATCGGGCTCGGGGAACGACGCGCCGTTCTCTCCGACGATCACCGGCGGCATGTGCGGATGCCGGTGATGAAGGTCGACGAGCAGATCGCGGAGCGCCCCGGGCACGATGGGCCATTCCTCGCCGAAACCGGTGACGGGTGCCCCGGGCGTCGGCACGATCGTGAACGGCAGTGGCCCCTCCGGATCGGCGGCCGTGATCGTCGTGGGGCTGTAGAAGTTGATGCCGTAGAAGTCGATCGACCCCGCGATGCGTGCGAGTTCGCCGTCGAGCACGGGCATCGGCGGGAGGCCGAACACGTCGAGGTCCGGGTATGCCCCGGCGAGCAGGGGCTCGCTGAAGAGCCGGTTGTGGAGCGTGTCGTAGGCGGTCGCGGCCACGAGGTCGTCGCTCGATGCGGTGAGCGGCAGCACCCGGGTGTGGTTGTTGACGAGTCCGACGGCGGTCGCGCCGCGCGACCGCAGCGCCTCGGCGGCGGACGCATGCGCCAAGAGCTGAAAGTGGACGGTTGGCAGGGCCTGGAAGAGCAGCGGTCGTGCGGGGGCCAGCGCTCCGCTGCCGTATCCCTGCAGCGTGGTCATCGCCGGTTCGTTGAGCGTGTACCACCGGGTCACCCGATCGCCGAGCCGATCCGCCACGATCGCGGCGTAATCCGCGAAGCGTGCGGCGGTCTCGCGCACGAGCCAACCGCCCTCGGCCTCCACGGCACTCGGCATCTCCCAGTGGTACAGCGTGGGGAACGGGGTCACGCCGACCTCGAGCAGCGCGTCGATGAAGCGGGAGTAGTGGTCGAGCGCGGCGGTGCTGCCCGGGCCGCGTCCATCCGGCTGCACGCGTGCCCAGGGGATCGAGAAGCGATAGCGATCGATCCCGAGGTCCGCCACCAGGGCGACGTCAGCGTCCGGATGCCGATAGCTGTCGCAGGCGCGGTGCGGCGTCGAGTGGTCTCTCACCGCACCCGGCACGTCGACGAAGTCGTCCCAGATCGACCGCCCTCCCCCGTCGTCGGAGGGCGAGCCCTCGATCTGGATGGCGGACGTCGCCGCTGACCAGCGGAGACCTGGGGGCAGAACGGTATCGTGGGAGGCAGAACGCATGTCGCTCCTTGACGTCTGAGTCGGGTGATCCCGATTCTGCACCCGGTACCGCGTTAGCGCGACCGAGTACCGCGATCGGTTCGTCGCGTCGAGCACCCGACGGCAACCGAGAGGCGTCGTTTCGCGTGATCCGCCCGACTGCTGGTAGAGTTGCTTCTTGGCTTGCGTGTGGGTTCTTCCCTCACGACCGTCGTGCAGCAGCCCTCTTCTGCTGCCGGCACTCCGAATCACTCCTGTACAGAAAGCGTCCACACGTGGCAAACATCAAGTCGCAGATCAAGCGCAACAAGACCAACGAGAAGGCTCACGAGCGCAACAAGGCCGTGAAGAGCGAGCTCAAGACCCTCGTTCGTCAGACCAAGGCAGCCGTCGCCGCGGGCGACAAGGCAGCCGCCGAGGCCACCCTCAAGAAGGCCGCCGTCAAGCTCGACAAGGCCGTCAGCAAGGGTGTCCTGCACAAGAACCAGGCGTCGAACCGCAAGTCGGCCATCGCCAAGTCGGTCGCCGCTCTCTGAGCAGAGCACCGCTGAGAAAGGCCCGTCCCGTTCGCGGGGCGGGCCTTCTTCGTGTCCGTGGTGCATGCGATCTTCTCCGCTGCCGCGACGGAGCGGCGGACTACTCCTCGCCGAACGGGCGACGGGTGGCGATGACCGTCACCATGCGCTCGAGCGCGAAGATCGGGTCGCGTGATGCGCCCTTCACCTCGGCATCCGCCCGCGCCGTCGCCTGGATCGCGAGCCCCAGCGAGCGCTCGTTCCACCCCGCGAGATCGCGGCGTGCACGATCGACCTGCCAGTCCTTCATGCCGAGGCGCTGGGCGAGCTGACGGCTCGGTTCGCGGTTGCCCGCGACACGTGCCATGGTGCGCAGCTTCATCGCGAAGGCGGCGACCATCGGCACCGGATCGGCACCCGACGACAGCGCATGCCGCAGCGAGACGAGCGCCTCGCCGTAACGACCGGCGATCGCGGTGTCGGCGACGACGAAGGCGGAGACCTCGACGCGGCCGCCGTAGTACTTGGTGACGATGTCGTCGGTCACGTCGCCCTCGACATCGCCGATGAGCTGCTGGCAGGCGGCGGCGAGCTCGGTGAGGTCGTCGGCGAAGGCCGACACGAGCGCTCGCAGCGCCGAGGGTTGGATGCGCTTCTTCGCGGCCTTGAACTCACCGGCGGCGAAATCGACGCGGTCGCCGTCGCGCTTGATGGCGGGGCAGGCGATCTCGATGCCCTCACCCGTTCCGGCGCGCAGTGCATCGAGAAGCTTCTTGCCGCGGACGCTAGCTCCGGTGTGCCGGAGGATCACGGTGGCGCCGTCCTGCGGCTGGTCGAGGTACGACACGGCCTCCTGCAGGAAGGCGTCGGAGCAGCGCTCGACGCCCGAGACCCGCACGAGCCGCGGCTCACCGAAGAGCGACGGCGACGTCAGGGAGAGCAGGGTGCCCGGCGCATAGTCGTCGGCCCTGATGTCGCTGACCTCGAGGGCCGGATCCTCGGCACGCAGGTAGTCGCGGATGCCGGCGATCGCACGCTCGGCGCAGATCTCCTCGGGACCTGCGACCAGCACGAGCGCGGCGGGACGCGGTTCGCGCCAGGAGACCTGGGGGATCTTCGACGGCTTGGCGGCGCTGCGGGACGAGGATCGCGGAGCTGCCATGGATCCAGCCTACTCGGGGGCGCCGACGTCGGACTCCGTCCAGACCGCGATCCGGCCGTCGTCGATCCCCAGCAGGATGCGTCCCTGCCGATCGGTGCGCAGGACGTGCGCCCCGACCGACGTGAGCAGGTCGAGCGTCTCCTCTCGCGGGTGACCGTAGTCGTTGTCGATACCCGCGCTGAAGATCGCGATCGCCGGGCGGATCGTCTCGTAGATCGCGGGATCCTGATCGGCGCTGCCGTGATGGGCCACCTTGACCACGTCGTACGGTCCGGTCAGACGGGTGTTGCGCGCGAGCATCCGTTGCGCCTCGGCCGACAGATCGCCGAGGTAGAGCGAGCGCGGTACCCCACCGCCGGAGACCTCGATCACGACACTCGCATCGTTGCCGGAGGGAAACACCGCCGACTCGCGGAGCGGCCAGAGCACCCGCCAGGTCGATGCGCCGAGCGTGCCGCGCAGCCCCGTCGTCGCCTCGGTCACGGTCGCGCCACCGGCACCCAGCCCGTCGAGGAGCCGCTGTTCCTCAGCCTCGACGACCGGCCCGTGGAGCACCGTGCCGACCCGCCCGCGCACGGTGTCCACTCCCCCGACATGGTCGAGGTCGAAGTGCGTCAGCACGAGGAGGTCGATGTGGTCGATGCCGAGCGACCGCAGGCAGTCATCGAGCGGGCCCGGTTCCGGACCGGTGTCGATCAGCGCGACCCGGTCCTCCGAGCGCACGAGAACTGCGTCTCCCTGCCCCACGTCGCAGGCGGCGATCGACCAGCCGGACGGCGCCGACATCGCCGCGAGCGGCCCCTGCAGAGCGACATGCGCCCCGCCGAGGGAGAGCGCCACGATGAGCACCACCGCCGCGAGGCGGTGCGTCCAGGAGAACCACCGAACCGGACGGCCACCGACGCCGCTTGCTTCTCGCCGTCCGCGCACGATGACCGCCAGGGCAGCGCTGAGCACCGCCACGAGCACGGCGCTGCCGATGCCTGGAACCAGGGATGCCTGCGCGAGCGGCAATCGCGCGCTCACCGTCGCGGTCGCCGAGATCCATGCGGCCGGCAACCAGGCGGACGCCGCGAGAACATCGGCGAGCATCGGGATCGGTGCGGCGAGGCAGGCGAGAAGACCGATCACGGTTGCGATCGGCGCCGCGGGAGCGGCGAGCAGGTTCGCGGCGATACCCACCAGGGACTGCTGCTCGGCGAACAGCGCGATGATCGGACCGCACGCCAGCTGAGCGGCGAGGGGCACCGAGATCGCAAGAGCGAGCGGCTGCGGCATCCACCGCACGAGTCCGCGCGCGAGCGGAGGCGCCAGCAGGATGAGCGCCCCCGACGCCGCGACCGACAGCGCGAACCCGGCCGTCGCGGCCAGCCAGGGATCGGCGATGAGGATTCCGGTCGCGCACAGGGCGAGCATTCCCGCTCCCGCGCTCGGACGTCCGAGGAGCACCGTGAGCATCGCGACCCCGGCCATCACCGCCGCGCGGATCACGCTGGGTTCGGGGGTCACCAGCACCACGAAACCGGCTAATGCGAGAGCGGCGACGACCACGCGCAGGCGACGCCCGCCTCCGCACAGGGCGATGAGCCAGAACGCCGCGGCGACCACGATCGCGCAGTTGGCGCCGCTCACGGCCGTGAGGTGGCTGAGGCCGCTCGCGCGCATGTCGTCGTTGAGGGCGTCGGAGACCGCGCGGGTGTCACCGACGGCGAGTCCGGGCAGGAGGCCGGCGCCCGGCTCGGGCAGGCGGGTCGCTCGCTCGATGAACGCGCTCCGCGCACCGGCCGCGACCGCGAACACCCCCGCCGCCGGGCGCACGATCTCCGCCTCGGTCGCGAACACGACGACCGCTGCTCGCTCCCCCGGATCCGTCGCCTCCATCTGCCCCCTCACCCGGATGGTCGCGCCGAGATCGAACCCCTCGGCCGGCTCGATGCCGACGCGTGCCGGCGCCGAGACCGCCACCTTCCCCGCCGACGACCCGACGGAGGTCGACTGCGCCTCGAACCAGAGACGCCCGTCCTTCCCGACCGATGCCGATGACGAGACATCCGCGACCAGATCGACCGCATACGCCTCGCGCTCACGGAGCGCCTCGCGCGCCGGCATCGCGAGACAGGCCGTCGTCGCCACCGCTGCCGCCGCCGCGAACACCACGATCACGAGTCCCCCGCACTCCGCACCATGCGCACGGGAACGCCGCACGACCATCCCGGCGACGATGGCCGCGACCACGCACGCCGCAGCCGCTGCGCCCGCGATCTGCGGGAGGAACACGCACAGCAGCCCCGTGGCCCACGCACCCGCGGCGATCGGCAACAGCCGGAGATCGCGTCGCCTCACACGCGCACGCCGTCACGCAGACCCTCGAGCAGCTTCTCACCGATGCCCGGCACGGCAAGAAGGTCGTCGACGGTCTGAAACCGCCCGTTCTCGTCGCGCCACGAGATGATCCGCTCAGCCAGCGCAGGGCCGATACGAGGTAGGGTCTCGAGCGCCGCCTGATCTGCCGAGTTGAGGTCGATCCGATCGTCGCCGGGTGCTGCCGTCCCCGCGCCGGGAGTCGCCCCGGAACCCGGTCCGAGCACGGTCGCGCCGACGATGGGCACGACCACCTGCTCACCATCCGTCACGATGCGGGCGAGGTTGATCGCGGCGAGGTCGGCCTCCTCCGTCGTGCCGCCGGCCGCGGCGAGGGCGTCGACGATCCGCGCATTGATCGCGAGCACGTAGAGTCCGGGCCTCTCGACGGCGCCGAGCACGTGCACGTAGAGCTCGCCGCCCGGAGCGGTGGTGCCTCCGGCATCCGTCGCCCCGGTCGGCGTGTCACCGATCGAGACCGTCTCGACGGGCGCGGCCTGTCCGCGGAGGATCCCGAGCCCGACCGCGGCCGAAAGCACGACGAGAGCGAGAACGACCGCCGCTCCGATGCTCAGGCGCAGGCGCCGGGGCGGAGAAGGAGGATCCGCCGACGGAACCTCGACGGGCGAACGGTCAAGGGAGAGGTCATCGGTCGACGGCATCCGCCCACGCTAGACTTCCCGATTCCGTTGCCCCGACCCGCGTGCCGAGCGCAGTGGACAACTCCCGGCGATCACGCGCCGTGCAGAACCACACCCGCCGGAACGCCGAGACCGCCGCCCGGCATCCGGACGGCGGTCTCGATCGAGAGAGCAGATCAGCCCTTGACGACGAAGCTCACGATCTTGGGCGCGCGCACGATGACCTTGACGATCTCCTTGTCACCGATCGCCCGGATCACGCGCTCGTCGCCGCGAGCGAGAGCCTCGAGCTCGGTCTCGCCGATGCGTGCGGAGACCTCGAGCTGAGCACGCACCTTGCCGTTGACCTGCGCGACGGCGGTGATGGTGTCTTCGACCAGCAGCGCCGGGTTCGCCGAACGCCACGTCACGAGACCCACGGAGGGCTCGTGACCGAGGATCTCCCACATCTCCTCCGCCGTGTGCGGGGCGATGAGGTCGAGCATCACGGCGACGGTCTCGGTGGCCTCGCGCACGGCCGGATCGGCGGCGCCGTTCGTACCGTTGTCGATCGTCTTGCGGATGGTGTTCACCAGCTCCATCAGACGGGCGACGAGCACATTGAACTTGGTCTGCTCGACGAGCGCCGGCGCCTCGGAGAGCAGCTTGTGCGTCGTGCGACGCAGCGTTGCATCCCCTCCGTCGAAGACGACGTCGACCGGGCTCGAGACCTCGCGCGCGATCCGCAGTGCGCGCGACAGGAACTTCTGAGCACCCGTCGTCGAGACGTCGGCCCAGTCCTTGTCGTCCTCCACGGGCCCCGCGAACGCCAGACCCACGCGCAGCGCGTCGGCGCCGTGCGCGTCGAGCTCCTCCTGGAAGAGCACGAGATTGCCCTTGCTCTTCGACATCTTCTGGCCGTCCAGCAGCACCATGCCCTGGTTGATCAGGTTCGAGAACGGCTCGGTGAAGTCGATCAGCCCCATGTCGAACAGCACCTTCGTGATGAAGCGCGCGTACAGGAGGTGCAGGATCGCGTGCTCGACACCCCCGATGTAGGAGTCGACCGGAGCCCATCGTGCGGCCTGGGCCGGGTCGAAGGCCACCTGATCGCTGTTCGGCGACAGGAAGCGCAGGAAGTACCACGAGCTGTCGACGAAGGTGTCCATCGTGTCGGGGTCGCGCAGCACGGGCTCGCCGGTGGCCGGGTCGACCGTGCGTACCCAGCCCTCGGCACCGCCCAGGGGCGAGGTGCCCTTCGGCTTGAGATCGAGGCCTTCGATGCTCGGCAGACGTACGGGCAGCTTGTCTTCCGCGACCGGGATGATGCTGCCGTCCTCGGCGTGCAGCATCGGGATCGGCGTGCCCCAGAAACGCTGGCGCGAGATCAGCCAGTCGCGCAGGCGGTAGTTCTTCGCGGCACGACCGGTGCCCGATGCCTCGAGGTGCTCGATCGCGCGGGCGATCGCGTTGCGCTTCGACAGACCGTTCAGGTCGCCCGAGTTGATCAGACGCCCCTCACCGGTCAGCGCGACGCCCGTGGACGCGGGGTTCTGGTCGTCGAGTGCGCCGGTGTCGATCGGCACGCCCTCGTCGTCGACCTCGATGACCGGCATCGCTCCCGTGATGGGCGCCGTCGTGTCGACGACGACCTTGACCGGCAGATCGAACGCGCGGGCGAAGTCGAGGTCGCGCTGGTCGTGCGCGGGAACCGCCATGACGGCGCCGTGACCGTAGTCGGCCAGCACGTAGTCGGCAGCCCAGATCGGCAGCTTCTCGCCGTTGACCGGGTTGATCGCGTAGCGCTCGAGGAAGACACCGGTCTTGGGGCGATCCGTCGCCTGGCGGGCGATGTCGGTCTCCTTCTGCACCCCCTCGAGGTAGGTCTCGAAGCGCTCGCGCACCTCGGCCGGAGCATCCGCCGCGAGCTCCGCGGCCAGGTCGGAATCGGGCGCGACGACGAAGAAGGTGGCACCGTGCAGCGTGTCCGGGCGCGTCGAGAACACGGTGACCGGCTCGTCGCGGCCCTCGATGCGGAAGTCGACGTCGGCGCCGACCGAGCGGCCGATCCAGTTGCGCTGCATCTGCAGCACCTTGTGCGGCCAGAATCCCTCGAGCTGGTTGAGGTCGTCGAGCAGCCGGTCCGCGTAGTCGGTGATGCGGAAGTACCACTGCGTCAGCTTCTTCTTGACGACCTCGTAGCCGCAGCGGTCGCAGCGACCGTCGACGACCTGCTCGTTCGCCAGCACCGTCTGGTCGTTGGGGCACCAGTTGACGGCACTCTTCTTGCGGTAGGCGAGACCGCGCTCGTGCATCTTCAGGAACAGCCACTGGTTCCAGCGGTAGTACTCGGGGTCGGACGTGTGCAGCACGCGCGACCAGTCGAACGAGACACCGTACGCCTGGAATCCGACCTTCTGCTGCGCGATGTTCTGGTAGGTCCACTCGCGCGGGTCGGCGCCCTGACGGATCGCCGCGTTCTCGGCGGGCAGCCCGAAGGAGTCCCACCCGATCGGGTTCAGGACGTTGTGCCCGCGGTGACGCCAGAAGCGCGCCACGATGTCGGAGTACAGGTAGTTCTCGGCGTGCCCCATGTGCAGGTCGCCGGACGGGTACGGGAACATCGCGAGCACGTAGCGCCGGGGGCGCGTGTCGTCATCGCCGCCCGTGAGGAACGTCTCGTTCTCCGCCCAGTACTTCTGCCACTTGGCCTGGATGGCATGAGCCGACGACGTCTCGTCCTCAACGGGAGCGGTGGACAGGTTCTCAGACAACGAACGCACGACCAATCTGGAAGGAAAATCGGGATCAGTTCAGGATATCGGAACCCCAGGCCCCGGGCAGGACAGCGCCCAGTGCTGCCAACGGCGCGCGTGCTTTGGTCGCGACCTCGGCGACCTCGGCCGAGGCATCCGATCCCCAGGTGATCCCGCCGCCGGCACCGACGGTCGCCTTGTCGCCGTCGAACACGATGCTGCGGATGACCATCGCGAGGTCGACGGCGCCGTCGACTCCGATGTAGCCGAAGCATCCGGCGTAGATCCCCCGCGGACCGCCCTCGAGCGCGTGCAGGTGCGTCATGGCCGACAGCTTCGGAGCCCCGGTCATGCTTCCCGCCGGGAACGCGGCGTCGAAGAGATCGCCGACGGTCGCTCCGGGCTCGGCCGTGCCGCTGACCGTGCTCACCAGCTGGTGCACCGCGGGATAGCTCTCGACGACCCACAGTCCCTCCACCCGGATCGACCCGGCGACGCAGACGCGGGAGAGATCGTTGCGCATGAGATCGACGATCATGACGTTCTCGGCACGCTCTTTGGGGTCGACGGCGAGCTCGGCCGCGAGAGCGGCGTCGTCGATAGGGTCCAGTGATCGCGGTCGCGTGCCCTTGATGGGCCGGGTGCGGATGACGCCGTCCGAGGCGAGGAGGAACTGCTCGGGGCTCGCGCTCAGCAGCGTGCGCCCCTGGATCCGCACGAAACCTCCGTGGTGCGCGGGCGTCGCGGCGCGCAGACGGGCGTAGACGGCGACCGGGTCGCCCACACCGGAAGCCGAGAAGCGCGTGGTGAGGCAGAGCTGATACGCGATCCCCCGCCGGATCAGGTCGCGGCAGCGCTCGATGAGGGCCGCGTACTCCGCCGGTTCGTGGCGGGCCTCGGCCACGACACCGGCGACCGGCGCGTTCGGCAGGTCGGGGAGAGCGGATGCCGCGACCGCTGCCCGCTCGATGACGGACTCCCACTCCCCGAGGTCGTCGTCGGCCTGCACCCATACCCGCCGACGCGCGTGGTCGAAAGCCGCGAAACGCTGCACGCGCATCCACGACGTCCGGTCATCCGCACCGGTGCCGTCGGTCGGAGCACCGGCCGCGGCCGCCCCTGTCTCGTAGTCGTGCCAGCCGACCCATCCGCCGCGGAACGGCGGCCGTGCGTCCTCCACCGCTCCCCCGTCGGCGGGAACCCCGCTGTCCTCGCCGAGCGCCACGTCACCGGGCAGCGCCGACGGCTCGCCGACGCCGACGAAGCTCCACCCGTTCGCGGTATCGGGACCCGCGTCGAGCCAGAACACCTCCGGGGACGAGGCTTCGATGACACGGAAGACGTCGACGGGCTCGACCCAGACGGAAACGGGACGAGCGGTCGGACGATGGGGCACCTTGTCAGCCTAGAACCTGGCCGCTCCCGTATTCTCGTGCTGTGGATGACCTCTTGACCTGGCTGTTCGAATTCATCCGTTCGATCGACCCCGTCACCCGCACTCTCATCGCCGGCATCGCCGTCATGCTCGAGACGAGCGTTCTCATCGGACTCATCGTGCCCGGCGACACCGTCGTGATCATGGCCTCGATCGGCGTCCGCGGACCGGTCGAGGCGACCGCGATGGTGATCGCCGTCGTCGTCGGAGCGCTGATCGGCGAGAGCATCGGCTTCGCCCTGGGGCGTTGGCTCGGCCCCCGCATCCGCACGTCGTGGCTCGGTCGCCGCATCGGCGAGAAGAACTGGGTGCGGGCCGAGCGCTATCTGCAACGACGCGGCGGGATCGCGATCTTCCTCTCGCGCTTCCTGCCCGTGCTGCACTCCCTCGTGCCCCTCACGGTCGGAATGAGCGCCTACTCCTACCGTCGCTTCCTGGCGTGGACGGCACCCGCCTGCGTGATCTGGGCGGTCGCGTACGTCAGCGTCACCTCGCTCGCCGCGCTGACCTTCGACGAGATGGTCGATCGCGTGCACTACGCCGGATACGTCTTCGTCGGGATCATCGTCGTCTTCCTCGTCGTCGTCTACCTCGGCAAGAAACTCCTCGAGCGCTCGGAGCGTCGTCACCTCGAAGCCCACGACGCGGAACCCGAGGCGGACGTGAAAGACTGAGCCAATGGCTTCCGCACCCCCGGCGCCCCGGATCCACTGGTTCGCCCGACTCGAACACCGCTTCCACGTGTGGCGTGAAGTCCGTGCGCGCAAGCGGGGACGCACCGCGACGGTCGTGCCGTTCCCGGGCTATGGCGGACCCGGCTGGGTGCGCGTCGTCGGGCGCGTGCTGATCGTGCCGCCCCAGCGACGCGGCAAGGACGGGGAGCTCGCGAGCATCCGTGGCTGGCGCAGCTTCGTCGGGATCCCGGTGAGCTTCGCGAAGGTCTCGGTGCACGTCGGCGACACGGTGCACCAGGTCGTCGCCGACCGCGGCGGGGTCGTGGATGCCGTGATCCACGCGGATCTCGATGCCGGGTGGCAGACGTTCCGCGTGTCGACGGAAGAGCAGGAGCCGGTCGAGGCGACCGCCTTCGTCGTCGGCGCGTCCACGACGTTCGGGATCGTGTCCGATGTCGACGACACGGTCATGGTGACCGCTCTCCCGCGTCCGTTCATCGCGTTCTGGAACTCCTTCGTGCTCGACGAGCACGCCCGCATCCCCGTGCCCGGCATGAGCGTGCTCCTCGACCAGCTGCTGCGCCAGCATCCCGGCGCGCCGATGGTGTACCTGTCCACCGGCGCGTGGAACATCGCACCGACGCTCCGTCGCTTCCTGAGCCGCCACCTCTTCCCCGCGGGATCCATGCTCCTCACCGACTGGGGACCCACCCACGACCGCTGGTTCCGCAGCGGTCGCGAGCACAAACTCACCAACCTGCGCCGCCTCGCCGCCGAGTTCCCGCACGTGCGCTGGCTCCTGATCGGCGACGACGGGCAGCACGACGAAGCCATCTACTCGACCTTCCTCGAGGAGCACCCCGAGTCCGTCGCCGGTGTGGCGATCCGTCGTCTGCTCCCTGCCGAGGCCGTTCTCGCCGGTGGGCGCACGGATGCCGAGCCGCACGGCGACGAGGACGTGCCCTGGGTCAGCGCCGAGGACGGCGCCGGGCTCCGCGACCGGCTCGGCGACGCCGGCATCCTGGACTGACATGCGCCTCCCCCTCGAAGCGGTCGACTGGCGCGCGCGGGAGCAGGCCCACCAGGAGCGCGCCGACGCCCTGACCGCCGAGCACCGATCCCGCGCCGCCGCCGGGGAGAAGCACCCCGTGTGGGATTTCCTCTTCACCTACTACTCGTACAAGCCCGCGCAGTTGCGCCGCTGGCATCCGGGCGCGGGCGTCGAGCTCACCGACGCACCGGAGCGCGCGGCCTGGCGTTGGTACGCCGCGGGAACGACTCCCGGCGGCGTCGTGCCCGATGCTCCGGCATTCGACCACGAGAAGCCCGAACTCGCGGGACTCGTCGAACGGATGCTGCGCCGCACCGCCTCGCGGCCCGGACAGTTCGGCTGCTTCGGTCTGCACGAGTGGGCCATGGTCTACCAGGCGGACGAGCACCGCCATCCCGTGCCGCTGCGCCTCGGGCGAGAGGGCACCGACGCCGTGGTCGAGGCGCACGATCTGCGCTGCACGCACTTCGATGCGTTCCGCTTCTTCACCCCCGAGGCCGTGCCCCGCAACCGCTCCCCGCTCTCGCGCGAGGAGCAGCCCCTGTTCGAGCAGCCGGGCTGCCTGCACGCGGGCATGGACCTCTATAAGTGGGCGACGAAGCTGGGGCCACTCGTGCCCGGCGAGCTGCTGCTCGACGCGTTCGAGCTCGCGCGTGACATCCGCCTGCTCGACATGCAGGCCGCCCCCTACGACCTCTCGGCCTGGAGCGTCGAGCCCGTGCCGATCGAGACGAGCGAAGGCAAGGCGGAGTACGTTCGCCGCCAGCGCGTCTTCGCCGACCGCGGTGCGGTGTTGCGTGCCGCGCTGCTCGACGCCTGGCGGGGAGAATCTGCGACCGTCGCCGCCTGACGCCCGATCAGCGGGCGGGGGTGCAGCTCTCGCACACCGACCAGTCGGCGGTGTCGGCGGCCAGCTCGAGACGCAGTTCCCTGACGCGGGTCGCCGCGTCTGCGAGTCGCTCGGCCGGCAGGTCGCCGGACTCCACCGCGGCGACCAGTCCCGCGACCATCTGACCTGCGGTCTCGGGACTCGAACCCGCGATCATGAGCACGAGGTCGTTGCCCGCCGCGATTGCGGCGACGCCGTTCGCCACCGGATCCGCAAAGGCGGGGTCGCCCGACGAGAGCAGCATGCCCAGATCGTCGGTCACCATGACGCCCTCGAAACCGAGCTCCTCGCGGGCGATCCGATGCCACTCCGCCGACATCGACGCGGGAGCGGGATCGACGGCGGTGTACGCGAGGTGTCCGAACATCAACAGTGAGGCACCGGCATCGATCCCGGCGTCGAACGGGGGCGCGTCGGCCGTGCGCCACTCCTCCTTCGACATCGGCGTCGTCGGAATCGCGTGATGCGAATCCCCCGCCGCCGCCCCGTGTCCCGGGAAGTGCTTGAGGGTCGAAGCGAGGAGTTCCTCCTGCGCCGTCGTCGCCGCCGCGACGCGCTCCGAGGCCGACGACGGGTCGGTGCCGAGAGCCCGCCCGTAGATGAAGGACGCGGAGTCGGAGGTGACGTCGGCGACCGTGCCGAAGTTGACATTGACCCCGGCGCGGGCGACCAGTGACGCGCGTGCCGTGAAGGCATCCGTCGTCTCGGCCACCGGCGCGGACTTCAGGCTCGTCGATGCCGCGAACGTGTCGGACGGCAGACGCGAGACGATCCCGCCCTCCTGGTCGATCGCGATCAGCGGAGGGAGCGACTCATCGACCGTCAACGCCGAGGTGAGCGCCTGCAGCTCCGATTCGGTGGCGGGGATGTTCGACCCCATCAGGATGAAGCCGCCGAGTCCCTGCTGCATGTAGGCGCGGAGCGCCGCGGCATCCGTCACCGGGACATGTCCCATCACGACGCTCGCCGCCTGCTCCGCGACGCTCATGCCGCGCACCTCCGCCTCCGCGCGCGCACCGGGACCCGAGACGCTCGGGATCGCGGCGTCCGTCTGCACCCGAAGGGCGGTCGTCCTCGGTTTCTCCGACGGCGTCTGCGCCGCCGCGGGTGCCGCGACCGCCGCCACCGCGAGGGCGGCGACGGTCGCGAGCATCCGACGGCGCAGCGTTCTCATCCGATCAGCTCAGCGCCTCGGCGATGGGCACCGCGGAGTCGGCCGGCCCGTTGCCGAACCGGATCGTGCGCCCGAACGTCGACGGCTCGACGAGGGTGGCCGCGATGACCGCGGCGACATCCGCACGCGACACCTCTCCCTTGCCCTCGGGGTCGACGACGATGCGGCCGGTCGGGTCGTCGAACGTGAGGGTGCCGGGGCCGAGGATCGTGCCGTCGAGATCGGTGGAGCGCAGGTGCTCGTCGGCCGCCCACTTCGCATCGGCGTAGGCGAAGAAGCCGTCGCTCTCGGGCACGCCGTGGTCGGCGGTCGAACCGATCCACGAGACCATCACGTAGCGGCGGACTCCCGCGGCCTCGGCCGCGTCCATCGAGCGGATCGCGGCATCGCGATCGACCGCGTAGGTGCGCTGCGCGTCTCCCCCACCGGCGCCGGCCGACCAGACGACCGCGTCGTGATCGCGGACCAGATCGGCGATACCCGCGACGTCGAGCGACTCGATGTCGGCGACGAGCGGACGCGCACCCGTGGCCTCGACATCGGCGATGTGCTGGGGGTTGCGGATGACGGCGGTCACCTCGTCGCCGCGGGCGACCAGAAGCGGGGCGAGCAGCAGGGCGATACGGCCGTGCCCTCCGAAGACGATGATGCGGGACATTGCGATTCTCCTCACTCCGGCAGCTGAGAGCTGTCGATCACGAAAGCTTGCGGATGGCTCGGAAGGTAGCGTACGACCACACCCTGACCGCCCGGTATGTACGCGTCACGGTCGGGGAAGACGGCCGGGCTGAAGAAGTTGCTCTCGAGCGTGTACTCCACCCCGTCGCCCGTGGTGAAGGTGACCCAGTCGCCGTCGAGCGTCGCCGTGGTCGGGCGACCGTTGTCGTAGATGTAGGCACGGGTGACCGGGACACCGGTCAGACTCAGGATGCCGATGACGAGGTTCGCGAGCATCACGAAGGCGAGGACGCGGAAGAGCACGCGCATGATCGTTCCGCCGATGTCGCGACGCGGCGCGCGGCCCTCGGGGAGGAGACCTTCGCGCTCGCGCACTCGACGCAGCGCCGCCCCCGGACTGCCGCGCTTCGCCGAGACCGCGAACAGGCCGAGGATCGAGAAGCCGGCGATGAAGACCATCGCGTAGGCGTGGGAGGCGGGGAAGTTCAGGAGCCAGAACAGCGTGTCGAGGGGGTTCATCGTCCGACCTCCTTCTCGATCGTCACGGCCACGGTCTGCGGATCCTCCCGGCGGTAGAACGCCCAGATCGGGGCGCCGACCTGCAGATGCGGGATCGCCTGCGGGTAGACGAACACCGTGGTGTCGGCCTCCCAGGTCTCCCCGCCCTCGGGCGCGAGCAACACCCGCAGCGCGAGCTCGGACTGACCTTCGCGACGCCGACCCGTGGGCCGGATCTCGAGGACGGATGCCGGAACCTGCGTACCGGTCGTGCGCGCCCGCACCTGACTCGGGTCGATCAGTCCGCGGTCGATGCGCCACTGCAGCAGCGCCTCGCTCACCGCAGGATCGGACGGATCCACGAGTTCGAGGGCATCGGGGTCTCCGGGCCGGTACCGCACGGCGAGCGGTTGGCCGACCTGCAGCGCCGCCACGTCGGCGAGCGGCACGAGGGTGCGCACCTGCGCCACGAAGTCGTCGCCGTCGGTCGGGGTGACGCGGAGGAAGATGTCGTACTGGGGCACGTCGTTGACGGTGGTTCCGGTGGTCTCGACCTCGACGATGCGTCCGATGCCGATCCGGGCGTCACCCGTGCGTGCGAGCCGCCGACGAGGCGGGCCGAGCATCACTCCCCCGAAGGTCAGGAGAAGCCCCCAGGCCACGCCGATCATGATCGGGGCACTGAGGCCATCGCCACCGAACGGCAGCACCGACTGTCGCTGATCGATCCCGAAGAGCCCCTCTCCCGTCCAGACGATGAGCCAGGCGGTGAGCAGCAACCAGACGATCAGGAGAGCGACGCGCAGCATCCCTTCAGCGTATCGAGGGAATGTTCGCCAGCGCCCGCCGCACTCCGGTCGCGGCAGAGCGCCCTGCACGGTTCGCCCCGATCGTGCTCGCCGAAGGCCCGTAGCCGACGAGCTGGATACGGGGGTCGGCGACGGCCGTGGTGCCGCGTCCACCGCGATCGAGCTGGATGCCCCCGGCGGCGCTGCGCAGGTGCAGCGGAGCGAGGTGACCGATCGCGGGCCGGAAGCCCGTCGCCCACAGGATCACGTCGACGCGCTCGAAAGATCCGTCGGCCCAGCGCACGCCGTCCGGCTCGATGCGCGCGAACATCGGCCGTCGCGCCGCGTACACCCCCCGGCGCTCGGCCTCACGCTCCTGCTCGCGGAGCATGAGCCCGGTGACGCTCACGACGCTCTGCGGCGGCAGCCCCTGCGCGACGCGCTGCTCGACGAGAGCGACCGCCGCGGCGCCTGCCTCGGGCGTGAAGTCGTCGGTGCGCCACACCGGCTCGCGCCGCGTCACCCAGAGGGTATCGGTGATCGGGGCGAGCGCACCGAGGAACTGCACGGCGGATGCCCCGCCGCCGACCACGAGAACGCGCTTGCCCCGGAAGTGCTCGGGACCGGGGTAATCGATCGTGTGCAGCTGCTCGCCGAGGAACGTCTCCATTCCCGGGTAATGGGGCAGGAACGGATGCGTCCACGTGCCCGTCGCGTTCACGAGGGTGCGCGAGCGCCACTCCCGCTCCCCTGCACGCGTCACCAGGATGCCGTCCTCGTCGACCACGCGGTCGACCGTGACGGGACGGATCACCGGAAGCACGTGGGTGCGCTCGTAGGAGGCGAAATAGGCGGGCACGACGACGTTCGCGCGCTGGCCGTCGCGCGGCGGCGGCGTATCTCCCGGGAGTTCTGCGACGCCGTGCACATCTCGCATCGTCAGGGCATCCCACCGGTGCTGCCAGGCGCCGCCAGGCGCTGCATCGGAGTCGAGCACCACGTGCGAGACACCGAGCCGTGTCAGATGATACGAGGCCGACAGCCCGGCCTGGCCCGCACCGATCACGATGCTGTCGAGGATGCTCACGCTGACATGAACAGGCTCGCACCCGCCGTTGTTCCCTCAGGGCTCGCCCACGATTCGGCATCACGACGCGCCCGGGCGGCTCGCGCCGATTGGTGTTGACCTCGCGACCTGTAGTACGCTTTTCGAGTTGCCCCGGTTGATCCGGAGCGATTCTGGGCCTGTGGCGCAGCTGGTAGCGCACCTGCATGGCATGCAGGGGGTCAGGGGTTCGAGTCCCCTCAGGTCCACCGAAGATGAAAAGCCCCGCGAGAGATCGCGGGGCTTTTTCGTATGCAGTCACCCAAGGTCTCCAGAGCTTACGTGGTAGAACTCTCGATGTGGTGGTGAAAACGGCCAATCACCAGTCACCGACACCAATCGCGGTGGTCACCGCATCGTTCGCCGCGATAACGACCAGAATGCGGCAGACTTCGATGTCCGCCGGGCCCAGAAGCGCAGGATCTTGAAGCGCAACCCGCACGAGCCGCTTAGGTCTCCCCATTCGCGAGTAAGCCACTCTTCCGGCCGGTTCTGTCGGCAGGATTTCCACCGATCGTCACGTCCAACCGCGTGAACATGAACGGGTGGCTAGAGTGGAGCCTCGCAGAATGCCGTTCGCAGAGACACGCGCCGCACTACCCACTACCCCACCGGAGACGCCATGAATGACGATGGCTCGCACGACCGCCTTTCGCCCGACGAACATCGTGAACTGAACGCAGCACCTGCGCGACGTGTCGACGATGCAAAGTTGCGTTGGCCACAGTTCGTCGACGAGGCACCGGCCGAGGCAGCGCTTGCTTTCGGGACCATCGGCGCAACGGGCTCCGAGGAGCACGCCGGAAGCTCAGTAGCGCTTACTGATGAGGTCAGAGGGGCCCCCGCAGAACTCACGATGAAATGGTGCTTTCCTCCCACCAATCATTCGACGTCGACGGTAGTGCCGACACATGAACAGTTACAGTCACGCGCCCAACACTGCGCGCGTTGACCCGTGAGCACTGTTCGTCACAGTCTCGACGGGTCCGCTGCTGAGTATGGATGGCAGGCTGCGGGGGTAGTTGGGGATTTGTCACCGAGTTTCATCACCAGCGCGGAAGCTCGTGAGGCCCTGAGCGCGATACAAATCAAGAGCGCCGTTGCCTCAGACCCGACGGCGCACCGACGCCCGCTGCCTATCGAACTCAGTAGCGAGCGGCTCGCACCCCTTGGTGAGCAACTCGCACGTTGGACCGCAAAATATGACGCGCAGGCGACCGCAGCATTGAAATCTGTAAGCCCTCGGAGCGCCCTGAATCTAGCCTTCTTCGCGGCGGCACTCTCTCGCTTACGGGGCACACCGGCGCCTCACGACGTGACGATGAGGCGATGGATATGGATTGTCGGTGCGGCTGGCGGAGGAGGAGGCCGCCCTGGCAGCGGGTTGCACCAGTTCATCCAGGCTGCACTGGACTGGCGTAACCTATCGCTTGTACAAAGCTTCCTCTCGCCCAGCGACGTGTGGGGCGTGGAAGACCTCACGGCAATGGACCAAGGACTCTTGCTCGGCGCTCGTACACATATTGGTTGGGGAGCTGCGCAGGTCGCCACGCACATCGCTGAACTGTCGGAGGGAACAGTTCCGCCTCGGAGCCTGCGAGAGCTCCTCGGCTACGTCGACCGTGTGTCATCAGACCCCGGTTGGATGAACGGCAATCTTGAGTACATGCCGGAGGCGGCGCGATCTCTCGCAGAACAGATGTCGGTCGACGCCGGCTCGCTCGCGTCTGCTCAGTTCAGCGCGCTTAACGCAGCGCGCACTGCATCGCTGAAGCCTTTCGTGCGTTTCGACGGGGTTGTTGTACCGGCGAACCTCGAAGGAGCAACATCAGACATCCACGTGGCCATTCTTGATGTTGCGCGCTCGAGACGCTCGTCAAACGAGTCAGCAAGGTTGATGGAACAAGTGTGCGCTCGCGTGCTGTCGCAGTGCCCGGGACTGAACACCAAAGTGGGTGAGGTCTACCTTCATTCGAACACCACCGACGAGACTGCCGAGGTGGATGTCTTCGCCGCAGGCCGGCAGCAGCGCCACTTTCTAGACGCGGAAGTCAAGGCTCACTACGAAGATCGCAACATTCCGACCACCCCGAAGCTCTACAAGGCTGGATTTCGAGGCTCCCTTTCTCAACTCGCCGAACGTCGACGACTCTTCCTTGGCGGGGCGCATGTCACCGGTCGCGGCGAGCGAGTAGCACTTTCGCCAGACGCTTCTTTCGTTGGGCTCGGGGTGACGCTACACGACTACGCGGGGCTAATCTGGCGACCAGAGGTGCTCGGCGAGCAGCGTGGTGCCAACCTAATGACAATCGCCGACTTAGCCGTGGTGACTTCGACTATGCGCGACGACGCAGAACTCTTCGAATACCTGGAGTACAGGGAACTCCTTTTCGCCCGCGGAAGTGGATTTGCTCACGACGAGATCGACATCCTGTCGCACTTCCTTGAAGTAGATTCAAGTGCTCTTTGTCGCCAAATGCGGGAGATGCCCGAACGCACCGCATACATGGTGCCCGCACGGGATTTACCATCCTCCCTCGCGACGAATATGCAGCCCCCGCCGCGGGAGGAGTTTCGACTGAGCCTCCTCATGCTCCCCCGCGTTTGACCCGAACCGGCTCATGACATTAACGCCGCTACCACTCGGAGGGCTGGCGACCACCCACAATCCTCTGCATCAACTGCCCCACTTGGGCCGCGGGGCTTGTGCGCGTTCGAAACAAAGTTCTTACCCACCAAGACACGTCGAGTCCGCGACAATGATGTCCAGTCTCGGAGAACATCTCTGTTTGCCTGAGCAGCTATTGCCAGGTTCGCCACGTCAGCGTCAGCATCCACCAGCGATCGAAAAGCTGCTGTCAGCCGCCTGGAACGCGCCGAGCCGTGCTCTCAGGACCACGAATGCGCTTGCGCTCTTCCAGAAATCTCGTCGGATGATTGATCCATGGCCTTGCTGAGGCGTATAGAAATGTGGAGGCGAGAATTGCTCGTCCAGGCACGAGCAAGGAACTGATATGACTGAACCCAGCGAGTTTGAAGCTGCCGAGATTAACCGGCTCACCGAAGTGATCAAACGAATGAACCTTGAGGAGCTCGTCGCGAGGGCCAGCACATTGACAAAGGAGCTTCTTGCCGTGCAAAGGGCTCTCGAGCGGAACGGAGCCGAAGTAGCGGGTCTGAAGACGCACGTAGAAGCCGCCGCCAGCGCCGCCGGGCGCTTGCGCAAAAGCGCTGTAAGTGCCTTGCGGTCAGCTGAAGACAGCGATGCGGGGTGCGCACCCCTGCTGTCCCGGCTTCTGGATCTGCCCCCCGGCGCAGCGACCGAGGCGCCTCTCACTTAGCGATTCGGATGCACGTCGACTCGACGAGATGAGAGGTGAGACTTCAACTGACGTTCGACAGCTTCGGCCCAGGCTAGGTAGACCGCGGATTACTCAAGCCCCTGGTCGACTAGGTCAACGCTGACCGCTCCACACCGGGCAACGCTCACCACATAAGCGCCGGAATCGCTACTAAGTTGTATACGTGGTTGACCATTCACGTTGTTGGTTCGCTCATGGCTCGACTTTCAACTCGACAGACTCGAGCGGTTCAGCCCGATTCCGCCGCTCAGTCCGGAACGGATTAGCGCCGGGAAGTGCTTCGAATCGCACCTGCCACATACGTGGCTTAGCGGCCCGCGATGTGTGGCACAGTCATACTCGATGATGAAATTCCCTGACGAGAACGCTCTCGGACGCCTGCTCCACGAAGACACGGTGTACAGTTCGCCGTTGCCCGAGTTCATTCAGACGCTCTCGAAAGCCGACCGCTTCCACTGGCAGAAAGTCGCGACTGCATCCCTCTACGGAATCCCACTCCCGCTTAGCGACCCTCGCGGTCAGCTTCGGGAGTTGGCGTCAGTGGCCACCGAGGACCAGGTCGCGGGGCTCAGGGTTTTCGTTGAGAAGGCCACCCAACTCCATGCGTATAGCGCGCGTTCCAGCGGCGCCCGGATCAGCTTCTCCCAGAAGGCCGGGGAGGATGCAAGGTGGGAGATCGTAGAACTCACGCCGGAGCAACGAACAGCGTACTTGGCTTCCCTTCGTGCAATACTCCAACGTCGCGAGGCTCCATACTCAGCCTTGAACGCCCTAGGAACGCTCCTCGCTCTCGCCGACACTGCCGCGCAGCAGGACGGGGACCTGCGGGCAGTCGAGGAGCTGCGCCGCTGGCGGGCGGCATGCCTTCGGCTGAAGAATACACATCCGGATGTGATGACGCGTGCCCTCCTTGGGATGCAGGCCCCGGAAACCAGGCATCACCCAAAGGGCATCTACTCCGTCTACGAAGACCTCGCGTACTCCGGGGCGTTGCACGACTCGGCGACAGCGCGGATGGCGATGCAGACGAAGGACGAGGTAGGGGCAGCCTTGTACGAGAAGTACGCCATGGACTGGCTCAACGGATATGCCAGCGCAGCCTATGGCGTGGCGTTGCTCGCGCAGACGGCGCTCGGCAAGAGCTCAACCTGATCGCCGCCGCGACGACGTACCGAATCGAGGCACCGCCAGCCGACAGAAGGGATCACGAGCTGGCGTTTGTCGGTGCCATCCGGCGTATGGAATGGGTCAGTCAAAGTCGAGAATGTTGCGTACGCAAATAGGCCTCCGTCTATCCTGTTTCCTGTAGGATTCTTGCGACCATGACCCTCGCAACGACGCAGGAGCCCTCATGAACACCGCCCCCACCACCCCCACGAAGAAGAACTCGATGCTCGGCGTCGGTGCCGCAGCCCTCGTCGGCTCGGCCCTCGAGTGGTACGACTTCTACCTGTACGGCACGGCCGCAGCGCTGGTCTTCAACCGGATCATCTTCGTCAACTCCGACCCCGTCGTGGCCACGCTCGCCGCCTTCGCGACCTTCGCCGTCGGTTACCTGATCCGCCCCCTGGGCGGGCTCATCTTCGGTCGCATGGGCGACACCCTCGGCCGTAAGCGCGTGCTCGTGCTGACCCTTCTGATCATGGGCGTCGCGACGTTCCTGATGGGGCTCACCCCCTCCTACGAGCAGATCGGCATCTGGGCACCGATCATGCTGATCGTCCTCCGCCTCGTGCAGGGCATCGGTGCCGGAGCGGAGTTCGGCGGGGCGGCCATCTTCTCGGTCGAGCACGCCGACCCGCGACGCCGCGGCCTGCACGGCGCCTGGCCGTCGGCCGGCGTCTACCTCGGGCTCCTGATGGCCTCGGGCGTGTTCGCCGTCGTCACCCAGCTGCCCGACGAGCAGTTCCTCGCCTGGGGTTGGCGCATCCCGTTCCTTCTCAGCGCCGTCGTCGTGATCGTGGCGCTGATCATCCGTCTCCGCCTCGCCGAGAGCCCGGCATTCGTCGCCATGCAGTCCGAGGAGCACGCTCCCGTCTCCCCTGTGAAGACGGTCTTCGCGTTGGAGAAGACGGGCATGCTCACCCTCTTCCTCGCTCAGCTGCCCCAGAACGTCGTGTCGTCGATCAATCTCGCCTTCATCACCGCGTATCTGGTCGGCAATCTTCAGCTGTCGGCATCCGTCGGCCCCGTCGCCACCACCATCGGCACGGCCGTGACGATGGTGCTGCTGCCCGTATTCGGAGCGCTCTCCGACCGGATCGGGCGACGCCCGGTGATCCTGTTCGGCATCGTCTTCTCGGGGGTCTTCGCATTCCCGTACTTCTGGCTCATCGGCGGCGGTGAGGCACCGGCACTCGTCGTCGTGGCGATCGTGCTGAGCCTGGGCCTCGGGGTGGGCGCGATGTTCGGTCCCCAAGCGGCCTACTTCGCCGAGCTCTTCACCGGGGGCGCACGATTCACGGGTCTCGCGTTCTCGCGCGAGCTCGCCGGTGCGGTCAGCGCGGGAACGACCCCGCTGATCGCCGTGGCCCTCGTCGCGGCGACCGGCGGCGCGACGTGGGCGGTCTCGCTCTTCATCGTCGCGGCGTGCGTCGTCGGCGCGGTCGCGGTCTTCGTCGGCGGCGAGACCCGCGGGCGACGGATGAGTGCGACGACCGTCGCCGATCTGCAGGCATCCACCGGGTCGTTCGAGCGCTGACGCTGCTCTTCCGTGCTCGCGATGCCGCGCACCGCGAGCACGGACGACGACTCGAAGTCAACGACCTCGACGGCCGCGCCGCCGGGCGGGACGATGTTCTCTCGCACTCGAGACAGGAGATCAGATGAGCACCCCCGATTCCTCGGAGACGAACGACCCGCACACCTACGACGGGCCGGATTCCGACATCGCCGCAGGGAACATCACCGACGCGGACTTCCTCACCGACTCTGCCGGAATCACCGCCTCGGACGAGGAGACGGACGCCGACGACAACGCGTAGGAGAGCATCCGCTTCCCTGCCGCACAGGGCGGGCTGAGCGCAAGGGGGAAGACGATGTCGGCGGCACCCCCTAACGTTCACGCTGTGAACGATCCTGATCAGCACCCCGACGACGTCCTCTGGGCGTGCGTCGAAGACGGATTCCATGTCGGCAGTCGCGGTGGGGACTTCCTCGGTTACGTGGACCGGCGCGCGGGAGGGCTGTACGCCGCCTTCGATGCGCGATCGCGGGAGATCGGCACCTTCGCGTCGCTCCACGAGGCGACCGATGCCGTCACCGCCTCGTCGACGCCCAGCGCACCGCTGTCGACCGCGGGCGACGAACTCGTCGGAGGTGACCGATGAGCGCTGACCTGATCTCCGTCGTATATACGAGCACCGCGTCGCAGCCGTTCCGCGGCTCCGCTCTCGAAGACCTTCTCGCGACGTGCCGGCGGTTGAACGCGCAGAGAAGTGTCACCGGCATGCTCCTGTACCGCGACGGGCGGTTCATCCAGATCCTCGAGGGGGCGCCTGACGTGGTCGATCGACTCGTCGAGACGATCCGTGGCGACCGCCGCCACCACGACCTCCGGGTCCTCTTGCGCGACGGTATCGCGGAGCGCCGCTTCAGCGACTGGACCATGGGGTACCGCCCGCTCCGCGATTTCTCGGACGGCGTCCCCGCGGGCTATCGGGACTCTTTCGACGACCTCGACGAGGGTGCGGACGCCGAGACCGCTCGGCGTGCCCTGGCCGAGCTGACGCTGTGGTTCCGCGTGCGGTCAGTCCCCTCCGTCACCGGGGCATAGCGTCGTAGCCGGATCGGAACGACGGGAACTCGAGCGGCCCGACGAGCCTGCGCAGAAGTGCGCCGTCCAGCACATGGCCGGAATCGCGTTCAGCCCCGGCATCCGGCGGCGGCTCCACACCCAGCAGTTCGGCGATGTAGGTCACGACCTCGCCGAGCCTGACCGGCTCTTCATCGACGGCGTGCACAAGCGCAGGCGGAGATGCCATGCGCAGAAGCGTCTCGATCGTGCGCACCAGGTCGCTCTCGTGGATGCGGTTGGTCCAGCGCCGGTAGTCCACTTCGGCATGCTCGCGCACGCGGCGGATCAGAAAGTCCCTGCCCGGGGCGTAGATACCCGCAGGGCGGAGCACGACGGCGGACAACAGCTCCTGTGCGGCGAGTTCGCCATCGCGGATCGCCTGCGCGCGCTCGGTCTGCGGGTGCGGCGCCGTGCGCTCCGTCAGGACTCGGTCAGGACCCTCCCCCGCGAAGACGCCCGTCGAGGACACGAACACCGTGCGCTCCGGGATCGCCGGCAGGGCACGGGCGAGGTGGCCGAGCGCCACGCGGTACGCGTCGACTCCCTCTCCCGGGGGAAGGGTGATGACCAGCGAATCGACCGACGGGAGCGCGACGGGCAACGGCGACGCGACGTCTGCCTCGAGCCCGATCACGTCGGCGGGCAGGTCGGATGCCGAGCGACGAAGCGCGAACACCTCGCTCCCGGTCGCGATCAACGAGGGGGCCAGACGAGCGCCGAGCTTGCCGAATCCGACGAGCAGGGTGCGTCGAACCGGCCTCGTCTCGTGAGCGGAGAACGTGTCCATCCCCCCAACCTGCCACACCCGTCAGGGACGGTTGCTAGGTTGGTCACTCACGGCGTGAACGCGCCGCAGAATGGGGAGGAACCCGATGGGACTGTTCCGACGACCGGAGATGCCGACGCCCGCAGAACCGGGGCTCTGGTCGCGAGGGTTCGGATTCGTCGCGACTCGCAGCCTGCAGACCCTGATCGTGCTCGCGCTCGTCGCCGTCGGCGTGTTCGTGATCACGCAGCTCTCCCTCGTCTTCATCCCCGTGACGATCGCACTCATCCTCGCGAGCGCGATCCATCCGCTCGTCGCCCTGATGCGCCGACGCGGGATGCCGTCGATCCTCGCCACCTGGATCGCGCTGATCGGCATCCTCGCGGTGCTCGGCGGTGTCGTCTGGATCATCGTGCTCACCGTGCGCTCGCAGTGGGACGACCTCGTCGACTCCGCCACCGACGGCATCGCGCAGGTCACCGACTGGCTCGGCACCCTGCCGTTCGACGTCGGGGCCATCGACCTCGACGACGTCTGGGCGAGCGCGCAGGACTTCCTCACGAGCGCCTCGTTCGGTCAGGGTGCTCTGGCCGGCGTCTCGGCCACCGCGAGCTTCTTCACCGGACTCGCACTGATGATCGTCGTGCTGTTCTTCTTCCTCAAGGACGGCCCCCGCATCTGGGAGTTCCTGCTGCGCCCCTTCACCGGCGAGAGCTACGAGCGTGCGCGCCGGATCGGCGACAAGACCGTCGACGTCTTCGGCGGCTATATCCGTGGCACGTCGATCGTCGCCGCGGCCGACGCGCTGGGGATCGGCATCGGTCTCGCGATCCTGCAGATCCCGCTCGCGGTCCCGCTCGCCGTGATCGTCTTCCTCACCGCCTTCATCCCCCTCGTCGGCGCGACGGCCGCCGGCATCCTCGCCGCGCTCGTGGCCCTCGTGACGCACGGTCCGGTGGCGGCGCTGATCGTGGTCGGCATCGTGGTGCTCGTCAACCAGCTCGAAGGCAACTTCCTGCAGCCGGTCGTCATGGCGCGGTCGCTCAAGCTGCATGCCCTCGTCATCCTGCTCGCACTGACCGCGGGCACGATCCTCGGCGGCATCGTCGGCGCCGTGCTCTCGGTACCGCTCGCCGCGGTGGCCTGGGGAATCATCACCGTGTGGGACGGACCGCACACCCCGGCTCGCCCCTTCCGCAAGAAACGGTCCGAGACCGTCTGACGCCGGGCCTCGACAGCCGACGAAGCACTCCCCGTCCTTCGTCGGATGCCCCGTGCCGGGCGATATGGGGAGATGGAGGAACGCGAGGACGACACCGGGAATCCTGCGTGGCTCTCCCCTCCACCCGGCACGAACGAAGGATCCCCTCATGGCTGTCACCGTCCGCTCCGACCTGGTGCTCTCCCACGCCGTCGTCACCTCCGATGTGACCGGCAACTTCGACGACGTCGACATCGAGTCCTGGCTCAAGAACCTGCCCACCCACGAGTACCAGCGCTGCGCACCCGGCGACCACAAGGCGGCCGGCTACACGGTCGACGACGACGGCACGCCCATGTCGATCAACGTCGAGGTCATCGGCACCGGCCTCGTGATCCAGCAGTACCGCTACGAGGTCGCGAGCAAGCACTATTGCAAGATGGTCTCGATCTCCGACATCCTCACCCCGACCGGATGGACCACCACGCAGGTGATCTGGGAGCTGGGCATGGAGCAGCTCGACGGAGACCAGCTGCGCTACGTCAACACCGTCACCTCGCACCCGACCGAGGAGTTCCTCGAATTCATCACGGCCAGCGGTGCGACGTTCGAAGAGGCCGCGGCCGCACGCCAGAAGGCCTCCGGCCAGCACTGCGAGCTCGAGACCCCGCACTATGCGCAGAGCATCATCGCGTACGCGAAGAGCAACCCGGCCACGGCCGCCGCCTGAGCGTTCCCCGCTCGCACCCGATCCGAGAGAAGGCATCCCATGATCTCTGCCGTCCGTTTCACGCACCCGGGCCCGCCCGATGTGTTGCGTCTGGTCCCGGTCGCGCGACCCGAACCCGACGCCCACGAGGTACGCATCCGCGTGCATGCGGCGGGGATCAACAACGCCGACCTGCTCGAGCGTCGGGGCCACTATCCGGTGCCTCCAGGGGCGCCGGAAGGCCCCGGCCTCGAGTGCGCCGGCGTGATCGATGCGGTGGGTTCGGAAGTCGACGGCTGGAGCATCGGCGACGAGGTGTGCGCCCTGCTCGCCGGGGGCGGCTACGCCGAGGCGGTCGTCGTGCCGGCGACGCAGGTCATGCCGAAGCCCCGCTCCCTCACGATGGTCGAGGCAGCGGGTCTGCCCGAGGTCGCCTGCACGGTGTATTCCAACCTCGGCATGATCGCAGGTCTCACCGCTGGGCAGACGGTGCTCGTGCACGGCGGGGCGGGAGGCATCGGCTCGTTCGCGGTGCAGTGGGCGAGGGCGATCGGCGCACGGGTCATCGCGACGGCGGGTAGCGACGCGAAGGCGGCAGCGGCCCGCGCCTTCGGCGCAGACGTGGCCATCAACTACCGCGATGAGGACTTCGCCGCAGCCACCCTGGCCGCCACGGACGGGCGCGGCGCCGACGCCATCCTCGACATCGTCGGTGCCCCGTACCTCGAGCGCAACATCGAGAGCCTCGCCCTCGACGGACACCTCGTGATCATCGGCGGGACGACCGGGCCGACGACGCTCGACCTGTGGGAACTGATGTCGCGCCGGGCGAGCGTCTCGGCCACGCTCCTGCGTGCGCGGCCGGCGGCGCAGAAGGCCGCGATCGTCGCCGGCGTCATCCGCGACGTCCTCCCGCTCGTCGACAGTGGTGCGATCCGCGGCGCCGTGGATGCCGTCTTCCCGCTCGCCGAGGCCGGCCGTGCTCATGCGCTGCTGGAGAGCGGGACGACCGTCGGCAAGGTCGTGCTGGACGCGACCGCCGAGCGACTCTGACGGCACGCGCATGGACCGCCCGACCGAACCGAAGCCCGCAACGGGAGACCACGCCGCATCGGATTCCTCCGCCCGCGAGCGCATCTGGGCGCCGCTCGCCGTCCCGATCTTCCGCGCACTCTGGATCACCGCGCTCGTCAGCAACATCGGCACCTGGATGCAGACCGTCGGCGCGCAGTGGTTCATGGTCGAGCAGCACACGCATCCGCTGCTCATCGCCCTCATTCAGACGGCATCCGCCGCGCCCGTGCTGCTGCTCGGCATCCCCGCGGGGGTGCTCGGGGAGTTCCTGAACCGCCGATCGCTGCTCATCTGGATGCAGACCCTGCAGGTCCTTCTGAGCGCCGCTCTGGTGATGCTCACCGCGACCGGCGAGATGACGCCATACCTCCTGCTGATCATCACCCTGCTCCTCGGCGCGGCGACCGCGGTGCAGTTGCCGGCATATCAGGCTCTTGCGACCGAGATCGTGCCGGTGAGGTTGGTGCCGATGGCGGCGTCGCTGAGCGCCGTCTCGGTCAACATCGCCCGCGCGATCGGCCCCGCGATCGCCGGAGTGCTGCTGTCGGGTTTCGGCGTCGCCTTCGTGTTCGGAATGAACCTCCTCTCGTTCGCCGCGTTCCTCGTCGTGCTCGTCACCTGGCGCACCTACCGTCCGGATGCGCGACAGGCCGAGCGTTTCGTCGACGCGGCACGGGCGGGAGTCCGCTACGTCACCCGCGCCGCCGTCGTGCGGCGCATGTACGTGCGGCTCGGCGCCTTCGTCGTGCCCGGCAGCGTTCTCTACGCCCTCCTGCCCCTCATCGCGACCGAGCGGCTAGGGCTCGACTCCGCAGGCTACGGCCTTCTGCTGGCGGGGATCGGCGTCGGTTCGATCGGCGCCGCCTTCCTCATGCCCGTGTTCCGTTCGTGGGGAGCCAACCGCACGGTGCTCGCAGCATCCGTCCTGTTCGGTGCGGCAACGGTCGGCGTCGCCCTCTCGCCGACACTCGTGCTCGCTCTGCCCCTTCTCGCCCTCGCCGGTGCCGCGTGGATCGGCGTCGTCGCCACGCTGAACGGAGCGGTACAGTCGTTCCTGCCGGTCTGGGTGCGGGCGCGAGGGCTCTCGGTGTACCAGATGGTGCTCTACGGCTCGATGGCAGCGGGTGGGCTTCTCAGCGGCGTCGTCGCAGGCTGGGTCGGCGCTACAGCGGTGACCTCCGCCGCGGGCGTTGCCACGCTCCTCGTCGCGGCGACGCAGCTCTTCTGGCCGCTCCTCGAGACCGCCGACAAGAAGCGCGAGACGTTCGCCCTCCCTCTCGCCGAAGCGTCCGTGGACGTCGACGGCGCGAGCCCCACCCTCGTTCTCGTGCGCTACGACGTCGCACTCGAGAACGTCGACGCCTTCCGTGCGCAGATGCGCCTCGTCGAGCACAGCCGTCGGCGCACGGGGGCCCGCACCTGGGCGCTCTACCAGAGCCGCGAGGACGGCGGCTGGGTCGAGGCCTTCGGCGTCGGCAGCTGGGACGAGCACCTGCAGCAGCACCGGGCGCGACTCACCCGCTACGACCAGACGGTGATCGAGACGGCGGGCGCGCTGGCGAACTCGGTGGAGGTCGAGCATCTGGTCGAGACGGCGGATGCCGGTGCTTCCCGCAGCGCACACCGTGCGGGCGCTGCGCACCAGTCACCGCCGCACTCCGCCTCCTCGTGAGCGGAGCTTCCCGGACGCTCCGTGAGCTCACCGGTTAGACCACGGTCGTCGTTGCGCTGCTCGTCCCCGCGGCGGTGCGGCGACGCGATGCCCTCGTTCGGGGGGATCACCGCTGGGCGTTCGCGTTCACGCCGGAGTCAGCGCGCGTCCTCGTACGGCTCACGATCGGGATCCTGCTCGCCCTGCTGATCAGCGCAACGCTCGGGCTGCACCACGCGGCCTGGGTGCTGCTCGCGGTGCTCGGCATCCTCCAGAAGGATGCCGACGTCCACCGCGGCACGATCACGGGCGGCGACCGCGACCGCCTGCTGGAATCGGTACGAACGGGGGCGGCGTGACCCGTCGGTCGCACCGCCCCGTTCCGTCCCGCTCAGCGCAGCGGAGTGATTCCCTGCGCTCCGCGCGGGAACGTCGCGAGGACCGCCGGGTCGATGTTGAGATGCGCCGAGACGAGCTGCGGCGGAACGTGCGAGAGCCAGTTCGCGAGCGAGATCTCCTCGTACTTGTCGGTGCGGAAAACCTCGAGGAACTGCAGCACGTCATCACCGGTGTTCTCGATGTAGTGACCGAAGTTCTTGCGCACGACGCCCACATCGCCCGCGCGGAAGTCGCTCGTGTTCGCGTGCGGCCCCGTGTTGAACACGGTCATGCGGGCGGAACCGCGGAGGTAGTACTGCCATTCGTCTGCGTTCGGATGCCAGTGCAGTTCACGCATCGAACCGGGTTCGACCGTCACGAGCGCCGCGGCGACCGTCGACGAGTAGCGGTAGTTGGTGGAGTCCGCGATCCGGATCGACCCGCCCGAGTTCTCGTAGAGCGGCTTCGACCGCGAAAGCCGGAAGATCACCGGCTCCATCCCCCACTCGACGCCCGCGGCGGCCTGATCGACCTCGAGCGCCGGCGGCTCGTCACCGGGGAAGATCCAGAGGTTGTGCAGTGGGATGTCGGAGAACACCTCCTGCGCGACACCGAAGTTCTTGGCGAGCACCTCGGGCGGGGTGTGCGCGAACCAGTCGGTCAGCAGCAGCGTGTTCGACTCGGACTGGTCGCCGTCGTCGAAGGCGAGCACGAACTCCGCGCCGTGCGGGCCGAGTCCCTGCAGGGAGTGCGGGGTGCCGGCCGGGAAGAACCACAGGTCGCCCTCCTCCACGTCCTCGACGGCGGGAAGCCCCGAACGGCTCAGCGTCGTGACACGCGCCTTACCCCGCGTCATCACGGCCCACTCCGCGGTCTGGTGCCAGTGCAGCTCGCGGATGCCGCCGGGCTCCAGGTACATGTTCACCCCGGCGATCTCGTCGGAGATGTGGAAGTCCTGCTTCGTGAGCTCCCGCGCCCACCCGCCGCGCTGCACACGCCGCGGGGAGATGTTGAACGACGACCAGAAGAACGGTTGCGTGCTGATGTCGGTCGCCGGCGCGTGCATCTGATTCGGGAACTGCGACTCGACGACCTCGTTCTGCGGCCCGCCCATGGTGTTGCTCTGCGGACGGTCGGTGATGTTCGCCTCGCCCTCCTGCGGCAGGTCGGGGTTCCCGAGTGTCGGGACCTCATGCCCCAGCTCGGCGTTCGCGGACGTGTCCATGCGGTGCTCCTTCATGATGGTTCCGGACGATACCGAGGACTCTGCTCGCTCGTCCGCCGCCGGTACACACCCCCGTGACGAATCGGGTTTCGACTCTCGTCGGACGGGGCCGACCCGGCGCGGCGCTCGCATGGGGACATCCCCTCCTCGACACCTGTCTGGACGAGTCCGGACGCACGCCCTAACCGGCGGCCAGCGGCGGCAGGGAGAGTGGAGCCATGACAGACACCCCTGAGACCGCGGGCCGCGGACGGCTCCTCACCGCCGGGACCATAGCGCCGGACTTCACGCTGCGCGTCACCGCCGATCAGTCGCTGCGACTCGGCGAACTGCGCGGTGCGCCAGTGGTCCTCGCCTTCTACCCCGCCGACTGGAGTCCGGTGTGCGGGGATGAACTCTCCGTCATCAACGCCGCGCTGCCGATGCTCCACGAGCGCCACGCACAGGTCGTCGCCGTATCGGTCGACAATGTGTGGTCGCACGAGGCGTTCTCCTCCGCGCACGGGCTGCACTTCCCGCTCCTCAGCGACTTCGAACCGAAGGGCGCGGTCTCCCGCCTCTACGGCGCCTACGACGACAGCACCGGTGAGAGCCGTCGGGCCCTCTTCGTGATCGACGCGGCGGGCGTGATCGCCTGGAGCTATCTCTCCCCCGTCGCCCTCAACCCCGGCGTCGACGGCGTGCTGGACGCGCTCGACGCTCTCACCCCCGATGAAAGGAGAGGATGATGTCCTCGCTCCGCATTCCCGTCTCGACCGACGACCACAGCACCGGACCGGACGACGCCTCCGTCGTGCTCGTCGAATACGGCGACTACCAGTGCCCCTACTGCGGCGAGGCGTACCCGGTCGTCAAGAAGCTCCTCGCCGAACTGGGCGACCGCGTGCGCTTCGTGTTCCGCAACTTCCCGCTCGCCGAGATGCATCCCGAAGCGGTCGATGCGGCATTCGTGGCGGAGTTCGCCGCATCGCACGGCGCCTTCTGGGAGGTTCACGACCTGCTGTACGAGAACCAGTCCCGACTCGGATCGCCGCTCTACGCCGAGATCTGCGCGAAGCTCGCCCTCCCCGTCGCCGATCTGCGCGCGGCGGTACAGGAGCAGCGTTACCTGGCGCGCATCCGCGCGGACGAGGAGGGCGGCATCCGCAGCGGCGTAAACGGCACGCCCACGTTCTTCCTGAACGGCGAGCGGCTCGACGGCGGCACGGCCGAGCTGCCGGACGCCCTGCGCACGGCGGTGCAGCGCGCGTCCTGAGCGTCGAGACACCATCTCCGCCTCGAGACGCCACGGCACACGTGACGTCTCGAGGCGTTCGTGGTGTCGCGACACGCGCGGCGCGCACCGCGCAGTGCGCTCAGCGCGCGATGCGTCGCATCCGCAGCGCCGCCACCACCGTGACGACCGCCACGAGCACGACGAAGACCAACAGCACGACGAGTTGCGGCACCACCGTGAGGGCGGCGCCGATAGCCAGCACCGGGACGGCGAGTCCGCAGTAGGCGACCAGGAAGATCGCGGCGAGCGTCTCGCCCCGGTGACCCGGCTCGGCAACCTCGGATGCCGTGGCCAGGGCGCACTTGAACAGCGCCCCCACGCCCGCACCGGCGACCACGCCGCCGACCAGGAACAGGGCGAACGACGGCAGCACGGCGCCGAGCGCGATCGCCGCGAGACCGATCCCGCAGGCGAGTGCGGCGAAGAGCAGTTGCGAGCGCCGTGACACCCGGGCGAGGAGCACCTGGGCGGCGGCCGCGGAGCCGAAGACGAGGAAGACCGTGACACCGGCGACGAGGTGACGGGTCTCGCCGAAGGTGCCGACGAGCAGTGTCGGGGCGAGCGAGGTGAACAGGCCGAAGAGGGCGAACCCGGCGAAGGCCGCGAACCCCGCCGCCACGAATGCTCCGCGCGACGACGCGGGAACCGCGATCCGCTGCGGCCGGTACTGCCGGTGCTGCGGCGCGACCGTCTCGGGCACGAGCGCCACGGCGATGGCCAGACAGATCAGCACGATCGCGAACACGGTGTGCGGCAGATGCAGCGGATCGGGGAGGTAGTCCGCGAACACACCTCCGATGAGCGGTCCCAGCGCGAGTCCCCCGAGATTGGCCCCGCCGGCCACCGACGCCGCGACGATCGCGTTCTCGTCGGGTCGGGCCCGAGCGCGCAGCTCGCCGAGGTGCGCGGTGGCGGTCGCCGTGAGGATGCCGATGCTCACGCCGTTCACGACGCGGGCGACGAGGAGACCGGCGACATCGGTGAAGACCATGAACAGCACCGCGGAGAGCGCCGAGACGAGGATCGCGATCACCAGCATCCGCCGGCGCCCCATCCAGTCGCTCACGTGGCCGAGCAGGAACAGGCTCGCTACCACTCCGACCGCGTAGGCGGCGAAGACGACCGTGACCACCGACACCGGGAACCCGTCGAGCTGCTGATACAGCGGGTACAGCGGCGTGGGCACCGTCGAGTAGGCCATCACCAGGAGGAAGGCGAGGGCGACGACCCAGAACCCGGTCGCGCGCCCGGTGGGGGTTTCGATATGTCTCACAGTGCATTCATTCTGTCAGCGCACGGCATAGGCGGCGTCGACGATCAGCCGGGCGACGTCGCCGGGGTGCGTGTGCAGCACGAGATGCGGACCGGGCAGTTCCCTCAGGTCGCGCACCCCCGCCCTTTCGAGCCCGAAGCGCACCGCATCGGGGTTGATGAGGCGGTCGGCGGTCGCCACGATGCCCCACGACGGTCGTTCATGCCAGGCGGCGACCGTGGCTGGCTCCGCCAGTACCTCCGCGTCGAGCGGGCGCTGGGTGACGGCGAGCACGGCGGCCTCATCGGCGGGTATGCCGAGGGCCGTGAGGAAGGGGAACTCCTCGATCCGCACCGAGATCTCCGCGGCATCCGCCTGTCCCCGCACGGGATAGGCCGCCTCGTCGAAGTAGGGCATCGCCTCCGGGTCCGGGAAGCGGCGGTGCACGTCCTGCGCACTCTCCCCCACCTCGAGCACGTACCCCTCGATGAAGACGATGCCGCGGACGTTCGCCGCATCGCCGGCGACACCCGCGACCGTGGCACCGTACGAGTGCCCGACCAGCAGCACCGGGCCGTCGATCCGTTCGACGAAGGAGCGCACGTACGCGGCATCCGCAGCGAGGCTCCGATTCGAGATCGCCGGCACCCGGACCTCGAGGCCCTCGCCGAGGAGCCGCATCGCAACCGGCGACCAGCTCGCCCCGTCGGAGAACGCTCCGTGCACCAGCACGACCGTGGGCTTGATGGCCATCTCACACTCCCTTGCGCCGGGTCCCCGGCTCTCGCCCTTGACGCTACGGCAGAGGAGGGGCGGGCCTTTCCGACCGCTTGTCGTCAGTGCATTGGACGACTGTCGAGTGCGCCGTGCTCGATATCGCGAAGGAACGCACCGACGACCGTGTTGAACGCCTCGGGATTCTCGAGGAACGGGAAGTGCGAGGAGGCGATGTCGCGCGGGAAGACATGCACGCGAGCGCCGGGGATGCGCTCCGCCAACCATCGCTGGGACTCCGGCGGCACGTGGCTGCCCTCGCATCCGATCACGAGCGTGGGCACGCGGATGCCGCGCACCACGTCGCGCCAGTCCTGGGTGCCGTGATCGATGAGCAGCGGCACCGCGGCATGCGGCGGTGTGCGGGCGACCTCACTCATGACGAACGACCAGAGCTCCTCGTCCACGGAGCCGGAGAACATGCCGCGCACGAACGCGCGCACTGCGCTCTCGCCCTCCGGACCGGCGACCGCATCGGCCAGAGCCACGAGGCCGTCGACGGGAAGGATGCTCCCCGCCCGCACCCGTTCCTCCTCGCTCATCCAGGACTGCGCGATGACCGCCGCGGGCTGGTCGACGACGACGAGGGATCGCACGCGCGCGTCGCCGAAGAGTTCGAGGTGCGACCAGGCGACGGATGCCCCCATCGACCACCCGAGCAGATCGACGCGATCGACGGCGAGCGTCGTCAGCACATCGCGCAGGTCGGCGGCGAGGCGGGCGATGCGGTAGCCGTGGGTCGGCGCCTCGGAAGCTCCGTGCCCGCGCATGTCGAAACTGATCACGCGGCGAGCGCCGAAGCCGGTGAGCTGGTGACGGAACATCTCCTGCGATTGCGACCAGCCGTGCAGGAGCAGCAGTGGGACACCGTCTCCTCCGGTGTCCCTGGCGCGGAGCACGACCCCGTCGCTCGTGGTCACCTCGACGCGGCGAGCGCTCATCGGATGTGACCCGCGTTCTCCCAGTAAGCGGCGAGCTTGAGCCCGAGGTGCAGGGCACTGCGCTGCATGCCGTCGTCGAGGGCGTCGCGCACCACCTGGGGCATGTTCTCGAGCCGGTAGTACAGCGTCGTGCGGTGGATGTGGAGCACCTCGCACACCTGTCGTACGTGCCCGGCGTTGTCGAGGAGCGCCTCGACGGTCTGCCGGCGCAGCGGGTCGGCGTCGTGCACGAGGGCGAAAGCGGCGGGCGAATACCACGAGAGCCGGCGGGGGTCGGTGAGCACGTCGGAGATCAGCAACCAGGGCCCGACGTCGTCGGCGTGCAGGCTCCTGCCGAGTTCGGGAAGGAGCTCTGCGACGGTGGCGGTGGCGATCGCCCGCTCGGCGACGGGATGCAGGTCGTTGTCGGCGTCTGAGAGCCCGGCGGCGCCGATGGCGCGCAGCAGCACCCCTGCGCGTTCCGCTTCGGCGATGACGGCGGCGTCGAGGCGGTCGGTCTCGCCGCGACGGCCGAGGAACAGCAGAGCCGCGCCGATCTCGCCGATCAGCACGAGCGCCGACCGAGTGGCGCTCTCGACGGCGCGACCGAGTGCGGCGCGCTGGACGACGCCGGTGTCGTGGCCGATCGCGACGGCCCGCACGAGGGTGTCGGCGTCGCGGGTGACGCCATGCGCGCGCACCGCCATGCTCAGAGCATCACGACGGGCGACGGGGTCGGCCGCCAGCAGCGAGCGCATCACTCCGTCACGGGCGGTGAGCGCGGTGCTCTCGGTCTGGGCGGCGAGGACGGTGCGCACGACGTCGACGGCGGCGTCCAGGGCGCGGAACTGCTCCTCGCGCAGCGGAGGCAGTCCACCGGTGATGAGCCACAGGATTCCCAGGAGTGTGTCGTCCGACCAGATCGGAATCGCGAGTCGCTCGTGGGCGCCGAACTCCGCGAGATCCACGGTCCGCGGCCTCCGGGACTGCGTCAGCTGCAGGCTCTCGACATACGCCCGTTCCCGCGGTGGCGTGACCCGACGCAGGAGTGCACGTGCGCGGAGCTCGTCGATCTCGTCGCCCTGCGCGCTGGCGACGATGGGTCGGAATGCGGGGTCGTTGATGACGATGGAACGGTCGAGTGTCTCGGCGAGCTCGTCGACGAGGTCCTGCAGGTTCATGCCCGCCACGCGCCCGCGCACGGTGAGGAGGTCGCCTCCGGATGCCGCGGGGTGATGGTCATGCTGCTCCTCCCGGCCCTCGTCGTCGGGCCTCGCGCCCGACGCTACGGGAGCGAGGGCGAGCGCGGGGAGGCCCGCGTTGTCCCACCCACCGCTCACGGTCATCGCGCCGCCTCCACCGCATCGGCTCCGATACCGCCGGGCAGTTGATCGGCGAGCCGTGCGAACACGGCGGCGGTGACGGCACCCGGGGGTGCCGAGAGCACGGTGAGCTGATGCCCGGGCATGCTGCGCACCGCGAAGTTCTGGGCGTCCACCGGGATCTCCCCCGCCCCCTCGACGAGGATGTGGAACGTGGCATCCTCGGGACCGGACACATCGTGCCGCGCCCACATGCGCACGAAGTCGGGATCCGACGACAGCTCGGCCACGATCTCCCGCAGCCGGGGCGAGTGCGGGGCGGCATCGCGTCTCAGCGTGGCGACGGCTGCACGGCTCATCGCCTCCCATTCCACGAGCGTCTCCTTCATGCGGGGCACGAACAGATGACGCAGCTGGTTCCCGCCTGCAGACAGACCGCCGTGCCCGAACACGGTCGCGAGAGGGTTCGCGGCGACGATGTCGCGGTGAGGATCGGTGACGTACGCCGGGGTGTGCGTCCAGGCGGACAGTGCGCGCACGATGCGATCTGCCGAGTCCCGGGGAACGGGGGCGGGGGTCTGCAGCCGCCCGGAGACGAGGCGGAAGGCGTAGGCGGTCGCCTCATGGTCGAGCCTGAGCACCCGGCAGAGGGACAGGAGCACCTGGTCGGAGGGTCGGGCCCCGCGGCCCTGCTCCAAGCGCAGGTAGTACTCCCTGCTGATCCCCGCCAGGGCGGCGACCTCGTCGCGCCGGAGCCCCGTGACCCGCCGTCCGGGGGTGGGAACGATCCCCACGTCCTCGGGCTGGGTGACGGCGCGGCGGGCGCGGAGGTACTCTCCGAGAGAGGTCGATGAATCGTCCACAGGGCGGGCTCCGCTCGTCGAGGGCGTGTGGGGGCGTCTGCGACGCTACGCGGGCGAGACGGGGCGCACATCACCTGCCCCGCGGGCGCACATCCCCTCCCTGCTGTCGCGCGGTCCCTCGTCATCTGTCGGATGCACCGCACACCGAGTTCCGCGAAACTGACACTCCCAGAGTCCACGAGGGAAGGATCGGCGCGAATGACGGACCAGGACCCCCGGGCGGCGGTGCAGGCCGTCGGGTCTCCTCTCACGGCGAACGCCGTCTTCCTCGTCGTCGACGTCGCGCCCGGCGCGGCCGATCGGGTGCGCGGCCTCCTCGCCGATCTCGCCGGATCGATCAAGTCCCTCGCCTTCCCCTACTCCGATTCCGCGCTCACCTGCACGGTCGGGATCGGAAGTGCGATCTGGGACGAGCTCACGGCACTCCCCCGTCCGGCTCAGTTGCGAGCGTTCACGCCCGTGCTCGGGGCGCACCACACCGCGCCGTCGACCCCCGGTGACCTGCTCTTCCACATCCGGGCCGAGCGTGCCGATGTCTGCTTCGAGTTCGAACGCCGTCTGCTCGAGTCGCTCGGCGACGCGGTCCGCGTCGTCGACGAGACCGTGGGGTTCCGCTCCTTCGACCGGCGCGACCTCCTGGGATTCGTCGACGGGACGGCGAATCCGATCGGTGCCGAACTCGACGCAGCGGTGCTGATCGGAGACGAGGACCCCGCGCACCGCGGTGGTTCGTACATCGTCACGCAGAAGTACCTGCACCCGCTCGCCGCCTGGCGCGCCCTGCCGACCGAGACCCAGGAGGCGATCATCGGGCGCACGAAGCTCGAGAACGTCGAGCTCGACGATGCGCCGTCGGGTCAGCAGTCGCACAAGTCTCTCGCCACCATCGTCGACGAACAGGGCGTCGAGCACGACATCCAGCGCGACAACATGCCCTTCGGCCGCCCGGGCCATGATGAGTTCGGCACGTACTTCCTCGGATGCTCCCGCGATCTGAGCGTCATCCAACGGATGCTCGAGCGCATGTTCCTCGGCGATCCGCCCGGACTGCACGACCGCCTCCTCGATTTCTCCACCGCCGTCACCGGCTCCGTGTTCTTCGCCCCGCGGCCGGAGGTTCTCGCCGCTCTCGGGGACGACTGACCGTCACTCGGAGAACGACTCCACCCCCGTTCCACAGGGGTGCTCAGCTTTGCCCGATGCATCCGCGATAATCGGATCATGCACGATACATCCGATGGCGGAGCCGTCGGATCCGACCGCGCTCTCCTCGCCGGCTCCCCTGCGGCGCACGCGGCTCCCCTCCGCGGTCGCGACGATGCCTTGGCGGGCATCCTCGACATGGTCGCCTCGGTGCGCGACGGCGCCGGTGGTCCGATCCTGGTGCGCGGCATGCCGGGGATCGGCAAGACCCGATTGCTCGCCGAGGTCCTCTCCCGCGCCTCGACGGCCGATTGGCGCACGCTGGTCATCGCGCCGGACGTCGACGAATCGACCGTGCCTCTCGCCGCCCTCCTCGAGGCGTCACTGCGCGGAACCTCCCCGCTGCTGACACCCGCCGATCTGCAACCGGTGCTCTCGGGCGGTGAACACCAGTACTGGATCACCCGCCTGCTCCTCGACCGTCTCGAGCAGGCCGCGGCCGTACACCCCCTCCTGATCGTCATCGACGACCTGCAGTGGCTCGACACCGCATCCGTGACCACGCTCATCGCGCTCGTGCGCGGACTCGCCGACCAGCCGGTCGCCTGGCTCGTCGCCGCACGCGACGGCATCCTCCGCGCCGCGCACGCTCGTGCCGCGGCGCTCATCGCCGCGGAGGGTCTCGTCATCGACCTCGCACCGCTCGACTCCTCCGCCTCGGTGGAGATCGCCGCCGACATCGCCGGTGGCACGCCCGGCCCTGTCCTGCGCGCGGCACTCGACCAGACGGCCAACGTTCCCCTCCTCGTCGTCGAACTCGTGCGGGGGCTCCGCGAGGAACACCTCCTGGCCCGACACGCGGGGTCCGTCGACGCGGTGGATGCCGCCGTGCCGGCGAGGTTCGGTACCGCCGCACGAGAACGACTCTCCTCGATCTCCCCGGAAGCGCGGCGGTTCGCACAGGTGGCGAGTCTGTTCGGGCGCAGATTTCGCCTCCGCGACGCGCTCCGCGTGCTGGACCTGTCGGCCGCGGCCGTCGCGCCATCGGTCGACGAGCTCCTCGCGGAGTCGATCCTCGTCGGAGACGGCGCGGCTCTCGCGTTCACCCACGACACGCTGCGGGAAGCAGCCGACGCCTCGATCGCGCCGCCCATCCGCCCCGCGCTGCTCCGAGAGGTCGTCCGGGTGCGCCTGTCGTCGGGCGAACCGGCATCGGCTGTCGCTCCCGCCCTGATCGAGGCGGCGGAGCCCGGCGACGAGGACTCCTTCCTCCTGGTCGCCGAGGCGGCTCGGGATATCTCGGCGACCGACTCCGCGTTCGCCGCCGATCTGGCCGCCGCGGCGATCCGCCTCGCACTGCACGTTCCGCGACTTGTCATTCGCGCCGCCGAACTCCTCCCGCTGGTGTGGACCGATGGCCGCCACGACGAGGCCCAGGCGGTCACGACCGCCCTCACCCCCTACCTCTCCGCCGATCTTCGCGCCCGCGCTCTGCTGGCCGTCGCCCGACGCCAGACCGAGTTCTCGTTCGATCGAGCGATCGCGACCTGCGACGAGGCCCTCGGCATCCGCGGGATCGCACGCAGCACACGGGCCGAGCTCCTCGCCGTCCGCGCGCTCAATACTGCGAACCGCGCCGACTTCGCCGGCCTGGAGCAGACGCTCGCTCTCGCGCGGGAGGTCGCCGATCCGGAGACCGATCATCTCGCCCTGGCGACCATCGATGCGACCGATTCGGTGTATCAGTTCAACAGCGGCCATCACGATCGAGCGGTGGAGCTCATCGAGACCGCACTCCGTCGCGCCGAGGAGGCCGGTCTCGTCACGTCCCGCTGGCTACCCGAAGGGCTCTGGCCCGCGTTCCTGCACAACTCGATGGGCGACCCCGACCACGCCCTGCGACTGGCCGACCTCGGACTGTCCGAGGCACGCGCAGCGGGCAGCGCGGTGGCCGAGGCGTTCTGGATGATGGTGCGCACCCGGGTGCTCTACGACGGCGGCCGGATCGACGAGGCCCGGGTACTGGCCGAGGCCGTGCTCGCCCTGTCGGCCGAGCTCGGGCTGGGAGACTTCGCGAACGCCACGGCCGGGGTCGTACTCTTCCGAATCTCCCTCCACACCGGCGATGCGCAGATCCGCGCGCAGGCCAAGCCGATCGTCGAGGGGCTCGCCACGAGCACGGCTGTGACGAAGGCGGGCCGCTGGCTCCTCGCCGTCGAGGCCATCGACGAGGGGCGACTCGACGATGCGGTCTCCGCGAGCGATCTCGCTCGGGCGGGGCTCGATGCTCCCGTGCCTCCCATGACGACCCCGTCGGACTTCTCCGACGACATCGTGCTCGCCGACCTCGCCGTGCGCACGAACGACGACGAGACCATCGCTGCGGTGCTGAAGCGCACGAGTCGCCGCTGCGTGCTCAACCCCGAGAGCGTCTTCTCCCGCGCTGTGCACGATGCCGTCGTGGGCCGCACTCGCGCGGATGCCGCCGCACTCGACGCCGCAGCATCCGCCCTGCGCGGACTGTCGCGTCCGCTGGTGCTGGCCCGCGTGCTGGAGCTGCGCCCCCTCGTGGGCGGTGACGAACAGCAGGCACGACGAGCTCTCGACGAAGCGTTGGAGATCTACGAGTCCCTCGGAGCCGTGCGCGACGCGAGTCGTGTGCTGCGTGCGCTGCGCACGCTGGGTGTCCGCCGCCGGCCGGCCCGGCGTGGAGCGCCCGAACTGCTCTCGACACGCGAACGCCAGGTCATCGAACGCGTTGCGCTCGGGGCCACGACGCAGCAGATCGCCGACGCGCTGTTCATGTCGCCGCACACCGTGGTCTCGCACATCCGCCACCTCTACGCGAAGACGGGCGTCAACTCCCGCAGCGCACTGCGCCTCTGGTACGCGAGCGCGACCGAGGAACGTGAGACCGCCTGACGCTGCGGATCGAGTCGGTCAGCCGGGGACGGCGGGCGACCGGCGCGCCATGAGATCGTAGGCATCGCGCACGGCGTCGGCCGTGGTCTCGACCTCTTCGTAATAGTGGGTGAACCCTCGCTCGTCGCGGACGACGAGCGAGACGCGGACCATGCCGGTGCGAGCAGGTGCGGCGGATGGCAGGGGGACGACTCCAGCGGGGGACATGGAACTCCTTCGTGATCGTGCGAGCCGGAGGAATGCACACTCTCCGGACCCACTAGGAAGACGCCGCGAGTACCGGTTCATTACGCCGACACGCGAGAATTCCTCCGCGATCGGGATCGATGCCGCCTACCGCCCGATGCCGTACCCGTCAACCGCCTCTTCTCTGCGACCGCCGAATCCTAGGCTGGATCACCTCACCGACGAGAGGAGCATGCGATGTCCAATCCCCCACCGATCCCCCCGATCCCGTCGCTCGGAGACGAGTCGGACGATGATCGCGACGGAGTGCCCACGCACGAGGTCGACGGTACGGAAGAGGTCGATCCCGATATCGACGGCGCGCAGGTCGACAGCGCCGAGGCCGATCGGATCGCCGCAGAAGGCGAGTGAACGAGACCTCCGACGGGCGGGCGCGAGCGATCGCGTCCGCCCGTTTCGCTGTGCCGGCTCAGTTGGCCAGTAACGGCGGGAGATGAGGAATCTGCACCGGGCGGGTGGCTCGGCTCGATCCGTGCATGCGCTCCACATCGGCGAGCACCTCGAAGGCGTTCGAGTAGCGCATAGCGAGAGGGAGATCACGCACCCACACCACCTCGACCTCGGTCTCGGCGTACTCGTAGACGCATGCGACGATGTGTCGCGGGTCGTTCGCAGGGAAGCGCTGGTCGTTGATCACCCATTCCGTCGGGGTGATCCGTCTCAGCACGTAGCGCGGTTCCGGATCCTCTGTCATGTCGGCCCTCCAAGACTCTCTCCCCTTGGAAAAGAGTGTGCGCGCCGGTATACCGCCGGGGAAGACCCTTGACAGAATCCATGCAGGATGCCGCGCCCGGCTCTCTCGGGCGCGAGGGGTCACTCCCCCGCGACGGGCTCCGGAAGGTCGATCGGCACGACGGGGCAGTCCTTCCACAGGCGCTCGAGCCCGTAGTACACGCGCTCCTCCTGGTGGAAGACGTGGACGATCAGGTCGCCGAAGTCCATGAGGACCCAGCGCGACTCGGCGCGACCCTCGCGGCGGACACGCTTGTGCCCCTCCGCGATGAGACGATCCTCGATCTCGTCGGCGATCGCGGCGACGTTGCGCTCACTGTTTCCCGTGACGAGCAGGAAGATGTCGACGAGCGGGAGCGGCTCCGAGACGTTGAGCGCGACGAGGTCTTCACCGCCCTTCGAGACGGCGGCTGCCGCAGCGATCTGCAGCATGGCTTCAGCGGTTTCAGGTGATTGCATCAGAACACATTCGTGGTGAAGGCGACGACGAGGACCACGCCCAGTGCGAGGGCGAGACCACCCGCAACGATCGCAAGGATGAGCATGAGTTTGTTGCCCTTTTCGGGGGCGGGCGGTCGGATGACCTCGCCGGCGGGCTTGATGGTGCTGACAGCCGAGCTGGCGGCGATCGGCGTGGGAGAAGAGGCGGGCGGCAGTTCGCCGTCGATGAGGACGGCATCGACGTCCTTACCGTCGGCGACGCCGTGGGCGTGGCCCTGGGAGCCGATGCCGCGCGGGAGCTCGTAGGAGCCGGTGACGAGGATCTCGCCGGTCGATGCGACCGGCCCGGAGAGCGACCCCTCGCCCGGCGAGGGGGTGAAGATCAGAGCGCTGGGAGACGTGTGCTGAGAGCCGCTCGAATCGCCGACCGAGAGCAGCTCGTCGAACGACGGCGCGAACGGCTTCTGCGCCTTGTCGATCACGGACGCCCCGAAGGCCGGGTTCACCGTGGGGCGCTCATCGGCGGCGATGACCTCGTCGTCGTCGTCTCCGACATCGGCGAGCACGTCATCCGTTTCCGAGGGAGCGGGTTCCTGGTCGAGGCCCAGAACGACATCGACATCGTCGACGTCCGCCCGCGGCCCTTCGGCTGCCGTGTCGATCGGCACCTCGCCCACGGATGCGCTCGCTCCGGCGGCGCTCACGGGCGCGATGGCGACCTCTGCATCGTCGTCGTCGATGTCGTCGTCGATGTCGTCGACGGACGGGGCGGCCGGTGCCGAGAGGTCCGGCACGGCGGAGACGATCGGCGCCTGCTCCACCGGGGCCTGGTCGACCGGTGCCTGCTCGACCGGTGCCGGCGCCTGCGCGGCCGGCGTCGGCGGCTCCACCGGCGCGAGGGGTGCGGCGTCCTGCGGCTCGACCACGGGGACGGATGCCGTGCGCACACGCTCCTGGTCACGCGCCTGGCGGCGAGTGAGCGGGGCCGCCGTGGACGCGGGAGCGACTGCCTCTTCGGCGACGGGAGCGGGTTCGGCACCAACGGGAGCCTCCGGCGCCCGCGCGGGCTCCTGTGCAGCAGGCTCCTCGACGGCGGGCTCCTGTGCAGCGGGCTCCTGTGCGGCAGGCTCCTGTGCAGCAGGCTCCTCGACGGCGGCGGCGGGTTCCGGGGCCGGCGCGGACGCGGCGGCCGCCTCCTCGTCGGTGATGACGGGCGTCGATCCGGTCAGTCGGATCTCACGCAACTGCTTTCGTGTCAGCGGACCCTGGCCGTGCTGATCCGATGTAGTCATGACTTGCTCCGATACAGATGATGCTTCGCGATGTACTGGACGACCCCGTCGGGAACGAGATACCAGACCGGCTGGTCATCCCGGACCCGCTCTCGGCAGGCGGTCGACGAGATCGACAGGGCCGGCACCTCCAGCTGACTGACGTTGTCGCTCGGGAGGCCATCCGTGCTCAGGACGTGTCCTGGCCGGGAGACCGCGACGAAGTGGGCCAACTCCCACAACTCATCATGGTCCCTCCAACTGAGAATTTGCGCCACGGCATCCGCACCCGAGATGAAGAACAGCTCGGCATCCGGTCGGTCGCGCTTCAAATCCCGCAGGGTGTCGATCGTGTACGTCGGCCCCTCGCGATCGACGTCGACGCGGCTGACGGTGAACTGCGGGTTGGATGCCGTCGCGATCACGGTCATCAGGTATCGGTGCTCGCTCGGGGTGACATCCGACTTCTGCCAGGGGCGCCCGGTCGGGACGAAGACCACTTCATCGAGATCGAAGGAGTGCGCGACCTCACTGGCGGCGACGAGGTGACCGTGGTGGATCGGGTCGAACGTTCCACCCATCACACCGATGCGCGGAGCGCGCGAGGTCACGGTCTTCATAGTGCCTTAGTGGCCGTGCCCTGCCCCGTGGCCGTCCTTGCCGTGCTTCGCCGCCCAGGCCTCGGCCTTGGCCGAGTGTCGGTTGGCGACATTGCGGTACGACAGCGTCACGAGACCGAGGAAGGCGAAGACGATCGCGGCGATCACACCGAAGATCACGGTCTCGAGAGCAACGTTGCCGTGGTGCTCGGTTTCCGCAGCGGCCATCGCGACCTGTGCGATGAGGTTCATCGTTTCTCCGTTTCGTGACCTGAGTCAGTGCAGCGCCATCCAGTCTAGCCCTCAGCCGCGCGTCTGCCCCGCCCCACGCGCCAGCCATTTGGTGCTCGTGAGCTCGGCGAGGCCCATCGGCCCCCGGGCATGCAGTTTCTGGGTCGAGATGCCCACCTCGGCGCCGAAACCGAACTCGCCGCCGTCGGTGAAGCGCGTCGACGTGTTGACCATCACGACCGCGGAGTCGACCTCGGCGAGGAAACGCTCGGCGTTGCGGGTGTCGGTCGTGATGATCGACTCGGTATGCCCGGTGCTGTAGCGGCGGATGTGCGCGAGGGCCTCATCGAGGTCGTCGACCACCTTGATCGCGATGTCGAGGCTGAGGTACTCGGTCGCCCAGTCCTCCTCCGTCGCCGGGATCACGCCCGACACGAGGCCGGCGACGATGTCGTCGCCGTGGATCGCCACCCCCTCGCTCTGCAGCGCGCTGGCCACGAGGGGCACGAGACGCGGCGCGGCCTGACGATGCACGAGAACGGTCTCCACCGCGTTGCAGACGCTCGGCCGCTGCACCTTCGCATTGACCACGATGTCGCGCGCCCAGTCGTCCGGAGCCGATTCGTCGAGAACGATGTGCACGTTCCCGGCCCCCGTCTCGATGACGGGCACGGTCGATTCCGTGACCACGGTCTCGATGAGTCCTGCACTCCCGCGCGGAACGAGCACGTCGACGTAGCCGCGTCCGTGCATGAGCGCCGCGGCTCCGTCCCGCCCGAAGTCGTCGACGGTCTGGATCGCCTCGGCGGTGACCCCGGACCGCACCAGCGCCTCCCGCATCACCTCGACGAGAACGGTGTTCGACTCGCGCGCGGCGCTACCGCCACGGAGAACGGCCGCGTTTCCCGAACGCAGCGCGAGCGCGGCGATGTCGACCGTGACGTTCGGCCGCGCTTCGTAGATCGCGCCGACCACGCCGAAGGGCACTCGGACCTGCTCGAGGGCCACACCGTTCGGCATCCGATGCCCGCCCACCACGCGACCCACCGGGTCCGGGAGCGCGGCGACCTGGCGAACGGCGGCGGCGAGAGCCGCGACGCGCTTCTCGTCGAGGCGCAGACGGTCGATCAGCGAGTCTCCGATCCCGTTCTCGAGTCCGCGCGCGATGTCGAGCCCGTTGGCGGCGATGATGCGCTCGGCATCGCGCTCGAGTCCGAGGGCGATCTCCTCGAGAACGCGCTCTTTGTCGCCACTGGTCAGAGCGGCCGTCGCGCGCGACGCCTCCTTCGCGCGCTCGAGGCGCACCTGCGGGGTCTGATCGGTCATCCGCCCAGTCTAGGGCGCTCCGATCCCGCTCAGACGGCGGGCTCGAACCAGGTGCCGACCTCGGCGCCCGAGAGTGCCCGATCCACCAGATCGGCACTCGTCACGAGCACGCCGATCCCCGAGGCGGCCGCGAGGCGGGCGGCGGAGACCTTGGTGGCCGCTCCCCCGGTGCCGACGCTGTTCACGACGGTCGCCCCGAACTCGAGTCCGCTCAGGTCGGCATCCGCAGCGATCACGTCGATCGGCTCGGCGCCGGGATCGGAGGGCGGGCGCGTGTAGAGCGACTCGATGTCGCTGAGCAGCACGAGGGCGTCCGCTTCGACCAACTGGGCGACGAGGGCGCCCAGGCGGTCGTTGTCACCGAAGCGGATCTCCTGGGTCGCCACCGTGTCGTTCTCGTTGACGATCGGGAGCACGCGCAGCCCGAGAAGGCGCTCCATCGCCCGACGGGCGTTGGAGCGCGACGTCGGGTTCTCGAGATCACCGGTCGTCAGGAGCACCTGGCCAGCGACGATGTCGAACGGGCGCAGCGCCTCCTGGTAGCGGTAGACGAGGATGTTCTGGCCGACGGCCGCGGCCGCCTGCTGGGTCGCGAGATCTGTGGGCCGTGCGTCGAGACGCAGGAACGGGATGCCGGACGCGATCGCGCCGGACGACACGAGCACGACCTCGGTGCCCCGCCCGTGCGCGGCCGCGAGGGCCTCGACGAGCACCGGGATGCGCCAGGACGCCTCACCGCTGATCGACGACGATCCGACCTTGACGACGATGCGCGCAGCCGTGGCGAGGTCTGCACGCGAGCGTGCGGTCACTCGCCCTCTTCGCGATAGGCGGCGAGGCGCTGGGCCTCGACCTCCGCGCGCGCCGCGGCCTTGGCATCCATTCGCTCGTAGTAGTTCTCGCGACGCTCCGACGTGGTCCGTCGGGCGTTCGGCGCGAGACGCGGGTCGGTCCCTCGCGGGGCGGTCATCAGTTCTGCAGCCGAGGTCATCGTCGGCTCCCAGTCGAAGACGATGCTGTCGCCCTCACCGATGACGACGGTCGATCCCTGCACCGCGCCGAGGCGGAAGAGCTCGTCCTCGACGCCCAGCTTCTCGAGCCGGTCCGCGAGATAGCCGACGGCCTCTTCGTTCTGGAAGTCGGTCTGCTGCACCCACCGCACGGGCTTCTCGCCGATGATGCGGTAGACGTTGCCGTAGGTGCCGCCCTCGACCCGGATCGTGAATTCCTTCTTGGAGCCGCGCGGACGGATGACGACGCGCTCACGGGGCACCTCGACGGCGGCCTGCTCGGCGCGCACCTTCTCGACGAGCTCACCGAGTGCGAAGGTCAGCGGACGCAGACCCTCGTGCGAGACGGTCGAGATCTCGAAGACACGGAATCCGCGCTCCTCGAGATCGGGGCGAACGAGCTCGGCGAGATCACGAGCCTCGGGCACGTCGATCTTGTTCAGGGCGACGAACTGCGGGCGCTCCAGCAGAGGGGTCTGCCCCTCGGGCACCTCGTACGCGGCCAGCTCGGCGAGGATGACGTCGAGGTCCGAGAGCGGGTCGCGTCCCGGCTCGAGCGTGGCGCAATCGAGCACGTGCAGCAGAGCGGAGCATCGCTCGACGTGGCGCAGGAACTCCAGCCCGAGACCGCGCCCCTCGCTGGCACCCTCGATCAGCCCAGGCACATCGGCTACGGTGTAGCGCGCGTCGCCGGCCTGCACGACACCGAGATTCGGGTGCAGCGTCGTGAACGGGTAGTCGGCGATCTTCGGTCGTGCGGCCGAGATCGCGCCGATCAGGCTCGATTTGCCGGCCGAGGGGTATCCCACGAGCGCCACGTCGGCGACGGTCTTGAGTTCGAGGACGACATCGCCCTCGTACCCCGGTGTGCCGAGCAGCGCGAAGCCCGGGGCTTTGCGCTTGGGCGACGACAGAGCAGCGTTGCCCAGGCCGCCCAGGCCGCCCTTCGCCACGACGAACCGCTCGCCCGGGATGATCATGTCGATCAGCACGTCGCCGTCGGTGTTCTTCACGACGGTTCCGACGGGCACCGGGAGCTCGAGATCCTCGCCCATGAACCCGGCGCGGTGATCGCCCATGCCGAACCCGCCGTTGGGCGATGAGCGGTGCGGGGAGTGATGGTACGAGAGCAGCGTGCCGGTCTGCGGGTCGGCGACGAGCACGATGTCGCCGCCGTCTCCGCCGTTGCCGCCGTCCGGGCCGCCGAGCGGCTTGAACTTCTCGCGGTGCACCGAGACACAGCCGTTGCCGCCCTTACCCGCGCGCAGGTGCAGCGTCACGGTATCGACGAACGTGACCATGTGTCGGTCTCCTCAGGTGGTAGCTGTTGCCCACCGGAATCGATGGGCAGATACACGGACGGGGCGAGCCGAAGCCCGCCCCGAACCGGATGTCTGTTGCTGTGCGGCGATTACTCGCCTGCAGCGACGATGTTGACGACCTTGCGGCCGCCCTTCGCGCCGAACTGCACCGCACCGGCGGACAGCGCGAACAGCGTGTCGTCGCCGCCACGGCCGACGTTCACGCCGGGGTGGAAGTGGGTGCCGCGCTGACGGACGATGATCTCGCCGGCGTTGACCTGCTGGCCGCCGAAGCGCTTGACGCCGAGGCGCTGAGCGTTGGAATCACGACCGTTACGGGTGGAGCTTGCGCCCTTTTTGTGTGCCATGTCCTGGTCTCCTCGGTCTTACTTGATGCCGGTGATCTTGACGCGCGTGAGCTCCTGGCGGTGGCCCTGACGCTTCTTGTAGCCGGTCTTGTTCTTGTACTTCTGGATGATGATCTTCGGGCCGCGGAGGTTGCCGATGACCTCGGCGGTGACCTTGACCTTCGCCAGCTTGTCGGCGTCGGTGGTCACCGTAGCGCCGTCGACGAGCAGCACAGCGGCAAGCTCGATCTTCTCGCCCTGGGCAGCCTGCACACGGTCGAGCTGAACGATCGTGCCGACCTCGACCTTCTCCTGCCGCCCACCGGCGCGCACTACTGCGTAAACCACTTCATACCTGTTTCGTTGGGGAGCTCGGGGCTCCGAGAATCTCACGGGAAGACTGTTGCTTGCATGCGCCGCGGGGCGGCGGGTGCGAATGCAAGACTCTCCGCTTCGACCGACGAGGAAGACGCGGCATACGCACCAAGGGACTACTTTACCGGATGCCGGAGCCACTCGCAAAGTGAGCCGAGGGGTGTGTCCGGTCATAGGCTTGCGGGATGACCGTTCTCGTCGACGACCCGCTCTGGCCCGCGCACGGACGCCTGTGGGCGCACCTCGTCAGCGACGAGAGCCTCGCAGAGCTGCACGCGTTCGCGCGCCGCCATGATCTCCCCCCGCGCGCCTTCGACCTGGACCACTACGACGTGCCGGAGGACAGCATCCCCCGGCTCGTCGCCGGCGGCGCCCAGCGCGTCGGCGGCAAGGAGCTCGTCCGACGACTGATCGCCTCAGGCCTCCGGATCCCCGCTCGCGACCGGCACTGACGCCTCGCCGTTCACCGATACCGGGGTGCCGGTGAGCGCCGCGGTGCTGACACGACGGCGTCCCCGACCCTGCCCCGGCGCCTTCGGCTCCGGGAGGGCGTCGAGCACCGAGTCGAGCAGCTGCTCGGCCTGGCTGCGCGGCGCGGGCTTGCGGTCCACCCCACGCTTCTTGCGGGCCTTCTTCGCGCGCTCCGGCGCCTCGACCGACGCCTCGTCGACGACGACCGCGTCGACGGCGCCCTCGGCGGGAGCCTTCGTGGATGCCGCGATCTGCGCGAGGGCCGACTTCGCGCCCTCGGGGATGCTGTGCGTCACGTTCGCAGCGGGCGGAGCGCTCTGGCTCTGTCCGCCACCGTTGCCACCGCGCTGACGGCGGCCGCTCTGATTGTTGCCGTTGCCCCCGTTGCCGTTCCCACCGTTTCCGTTGGAGCGGTGCTTGACGACGGGGTCGTGGTGCACGATCACACCGCGGCCGGCGCAGACCTCGCACGCCTCGCTGAAGGTCTCGAGGAGGCCGAGGCCGAGTTTCTTACGGGTCATCTGCACGAGCCCGAGCGAGGTGACCTCGGCGACCTGGTGCTTGGTGCGGTCGCGGCTGAGGCACTCGATGAGGCGGCGCAGCACGAGGTCGCGGTTGGACTCGAGCACCATGTCGATGAAGTCGACCACGATGATGCCGCCGATGTCGCGCAGGCGCAACTGGCGAACGATCTCCTCGGCGGCCTCGAGGTTGTTCTTGGTGACCGTCTCCTCGAGGTTGCCGCCGGAGCCGACGAACTTCCCGGTGTTGACGTCGACCACGGTCATGGCCTCGGTGCGGTCGATCACGAGCGAACCGCCCGACGGCAGCCAGACCTTGCGGTCGAGCGCCTTCTCGATCTGCTCCGTGATCCGGAACGCATCGAAGGGGTCGGCAGCATCTTCGTACGACTCCACACGCTCGAGGAGGTCGGGGGCGACGCTCTCGAGGTAGGAGCGGATCGTGCGCTGCGACTCCTCGCCCTGGATGAGCATCTTCGTGAAGTCCTCGTTGAAGACGTCACGGACGATCTTGACGAGCAGGTCGGGCTCGGCGTGCAGCAGCGCGGGAGCCTGCTGGCTCTCGACCTGCTTCTGGATGTGCTCCCACTGCGAGGTCAGACGCTGCACATCGCGCGTGAGCTGGTCCTCCGTCGCGCCCTCCGCCGCCGTGCGCACGATGACGCCGGACGACTCCGGCAGCACCTCCTTGAGGATGCGCTTGAGGCGCGCGCGCTCGTTGTCGGGCAGCTTGCGGCTGATGCCGTTCATCGAGCCGCCGGGGACGTACACGAGGTAGCGGCCGGGGAGCGAGATCTGGCTGGTCAGGCGGGCGCCCTTGTGGCCGACCGGGTCCTTCGTGACCTGGACGAGCACGCGGTCGCCCGGCTTGAGTGCGAGCTCGATGCGGCGCGGCTGGTTGCCGGTCTCGACACCGTCCCAGTCGACCTCGCCGGAGTAGAGCACCGCGTTGCGGCCTCGACCGATGTCGACGAAGGCGGCCTCCATGCTCGGGAGCACGTTCTGCACACGACCGAGGTAGACGTTGCCGATGAGGGACGCGTCCTGGTTGCGAGCGACGTAGTGCTCGACGAGAACGCCGTCCTCGAGAACGCCGATCTGCGTGCGGCCGTTCTTGGAGCGGACGACCATCTTGCGATCGACGGACTCGCGGCGCGCGAGGAACTCGGCCTCGGTGACGACCGGACGACGACGACCGGCGTCACGTCCGTCACGGCGGCGCTGCTTCTTCGCCTCGAGACGAGTGGAGCCCTTGATCGCCTTCGGCTCGGTGATGTACTCGACGACGCGCTGGCGCTGACGCGGAGCGTCGCGCTGGTCGTCGCCCTCGGATCCGCCACGACGGCGGCGTCCGCGACGACCGCCGTCGGTGTCGTCGAGCTCGCGCTCGGGGGCGGGTCCGCGCCCCGGACGGGCCGGCAGCGGCACGATCTCCGGGGCGTAGAAGTGAAGCTGGGTGGAGACCTGCGAGACGAACACCTCGGGCAGCAGCCCCAGCGACACGGCGGTGACCGCAGCAGGCTCCTCGGGAGCAGCAGGCTCCTCGGCGACCTGCTTGTCCTCGCCGGAGGGCACCTCGCTGGAGGGCACCTCGGCCGAGGGAGCCTCGGCGACGGGCTCCCCTACCGCAGGCTCTTCCTCGGCCGCGACGGTCTCCTCGACCTGCGCGACCTCTGCGGGAACAGCGACATCTGCGGGAGCATCCGACTCGGCTGCAACCGCGTCTTCCGGGGTCTCGCCCTCGGGAGTCGGGGACTCCGTCAGCTCTTCCGCGGCGTCAGCCGGGACATCGAGGGTAGGGGCGTTGTTGTCATTGTTCTCATCGGCCATCTCTGGCTTACTCCCTGCGCGGATCACCGGAGTGTTCCGCGAAACTCATGCAGCACCCGCGGGTGCCGCGAACTCACTCGATCTGCGACCGGCTCGTAGCTCTGGTCGCGTGGGGCATGGGCCCCGAAGTCTGCGTCGACACGTGTCACGGCTGGGCCGCTCATCGCGTCACAGGCCATTATCGCACCAAGTTCCGCAGAATGCGGCATCCGTGCACGTCCGGAGATTTTCTCCGGCCCCGTTCTCGCCCCATCCATAGCCGTCGCTGAGATAATCCTCAGATGAGCGAGCAGCGCACCCGCCCCGTCATCTTCGCCGTCTGGCTGATCATCGCGAGCGTGATCGGCTGGTTCGCCGCCTTCCAGCTCACGGTCGAGAAGTTCACCCTCCTCGCCGATCCGGACGCCGCGCTGTCGTGCGATCTGAGTGCCTTCATCCAGTGCGGCAAGAACCTCGAGTCCTGGCAGGGCTCGGTGTTCGGCTTCCCGAACCCCATCCTCGGTCTCAGCGGCTGGATCGCCCCGCTCGTCATCGGCGTCGCGATCCTCGCCGGTGCTCGCTTCCCGCGCTGGTTCTGGGCGCTCTTCGGCGTCGGTATCACCTTCGCCTTCGGCTTCGTGTGCTGGCTCATCTCGCAGAGCATCTACGACCTCATCGTCCTGTGCCCGTGGTGCATGGTCACATGGGCCGTGACGATCCCGACGTTCTTCGCCACCATGCTGCATCTCACCCGCAACGGCACCTTCACCCGCCACGAGGGCGTGCAGCAGCGGGCCGACAAGCTCATGGCGTGGGTTCCGCTGGCCACGGTCGTCGCCTACGCGATCATCGTGCTGATGGCCCAGACCAAGGGCATCGACTTCCTCGGCGAGATGGTGCGCATCATCACCGGAGGCTGATCCGAGCACGAGAAAGGCCCGTCCGCTTTCGAGCGGACGGGCCTTTCTCTTGAGTGCGACTCAGTCGAACCAGATACCGAGCTCGCGTGCGGCGCTCTCGGGGCTGTCCGAGCCGTGCACGAGGTTCTGCTGGACCTTGAGGCCCCAGTCACGACCGAAGTCGCCGCGGATCGTGCCCGGCGCGGCGGTCGTCGGGTCGGTCGTCCCGGCGAGCGAGCGGAATCCCTCGATCACGCGGTTGCCGGCGAGGCGGATCGCGACCGACGGCCCCGACAGCATGAACTCGAGGAGCGGCTCGTAGAACGGCTTTCCCTCGTGCTCGGCGTAGTGCGCGGCGAGCAGGTCGCGGTCGGGCTCGACGAGACGGATGTCGACGAGCGCGTAGCCCTTCGCCTCGATGCGGGCGAGGATCGCGCCGGTGAGGCCGCGCGCGACGCCGTCGGGCTTGACGAGGACGAGGGTTTCTTCGGTGGCCATGTCATTCACTCTCTGTCTGAGTCTCGGTCGAGGGCTCGGTCGGGCGTTGTGCATCCACCCGCGCCCCCTTGATGGTCGCATACGCCCACATGCCGCCGAAAATCAGGACGACGAACAGGATGGCCGGAACCAGGATCGCGGACAGGGCGATGATGACCTGCACGATCCAGCCGGCGGTGATGGCCCAGGGCCGGGTGATCATTCCGGCGATGGCGATGCAGACCAGCGCCATCACGACGCCACCCACGATCCCCCACCACTGAGGGATGACCGGCGGGAGCGACCGCAGGCCGAAGATCGTGAGTCCGACGAGGAACACGACGATCGACTCGAAGCCGAGCACGACCGATGCGAGCTTCTGCACCAGCGTGCGCGGCTGACGCGGGGTGTGCGCGCCGGCGGCGTCCGCACTCATGCGCGCCACCCGGACTTCCAGTCCTCATCCTCGGCGAGGGCGATCGCCTCGCCCGCGAGCACGACCGATCCGGCGATCACGACCGCGCGACGGTCGTCGGACGCGGCCCACTCGCGCGCGGCGTCGGCCGCATCGGCGAGGGTCGGATGCACGGTGGCGCGCTGTCCGGTCTGCTCGACGAGGTCGGCGACCGCATCGGCGTCCGATGCGCGGTCGGAGTCGGGTGCCGTGGCGAAGACGTGCGCCGCCGCGGGAGCGAGCTGCGCGACGATGCCCGCGGCATCCTTGTCGGCCAGCACCCCGAGCACCACGCCCCACTCGTCGAAATCGAAGCTGTCGTCCAGCGCCTGCACGAGTGCCTTCGCACCGTGCGGGTTGTGGGCGGCGTCGACGACGACGGTCGGGGCCACGCCCAGCAACTGCAGTCGGCCGGGCGACGTCGCGCCCTGCAGACCTTCCGACATGATGTCGTCGGCGATGCGCTGCGCCGCTCCGCCGATGAGCGACTCCACCGCCGCGACGGCGAGGGCGGCGTTGTGCCCCTGATGCGCGCCGTAGATCGGCAGGTACTCCTCGACGTAGTCGCCGGCCAGGCCGCGGATCGTGAGCAGCTGCCCACCGACCGCCAGCTTCTGCTCGGCGAGACCGAAGTCGTCACCGTCGAACGCGATCGTCGCTCCCCGCTCGGCGGCGACGCGGCGCAGCACTTCGGCCGCCTCGGCGGGCTGCTGCGCCGAGACGACGGCCGCGCCGTCCTTGATGATGCCGGCCTTGACCTCGGCGATCTTGGCGATCGTGTCGCCGAGGCGGTCGGCGTGATCGATGTCGATGGGCGAGAACACGGCGACGTCGCCATCGGCCGTGTTGGTCGAGTCCCACTCGCCGCCCATGCCCACCTCGAGCACGAGCACGTCGACCGGAGCATCCGCCACGGCGACGAAGGCGAGCACGGTGAGCAGCTCGAAGAACGTCAACGGCGCGTCACCCGCGGCGTCGAGTTCGGCGTCGACGATCTCGACGAACGGGGCGATCTCGTCCCAGGCGTCGGCCACGGCCGCGTCGTCGATCGGCTCGCCGTCGATCATGATGCGCTCGGTGAACCGCTCCAGATGCGGACTCGTGAAGAGTCCCGTGCGCAGACCGTGCGCACGCAGCAGACTCTCGATCATCCGCGCGGTCGACGTCTTGCCGTTCGTCCCGGTGATGTGCACCACGCGGTACGTGCGCTGCGGGTCGTCGAGGAAGGCGAGGATGCGCGCGGTGCGCTCCTTGCGCGGCTGCACCCAACGCTCCCCCGCCCGCCCCAGAAGGGTCTCGTAGACGGCATCCGCCCGTTCGCGCGCGCTCACGCGACACCTCCGATCCGCGAGACGGCGATCGTGAAGGCCGCGCGGTTCGCGTATGTGCCCTTCGCGATGTCGGCGATGAACTCCGCTCCCGTCACGGGGCGATCCTCGCGGTGCAGCGAGTGCTCGACGGCCAGGGTCTCCCCCGCCACATCGGCGATCTCGAACGCGGAGGCGACGGCATCCGCGTCCTCCTCGCTCGCGAACCGCAGATCCAGACGGATGCGGTCGCTCACGTCGAAGCCGGCGTTCTTGCGCGTCTCCTGCACGGCACGGATCACGTCGCGCGCCAGCCCCTCGGCCTCGAGCTCCGGGGTCGTCTGCGTGTCGAGCAGCACGAAGCCCCCGGTGGGAACGATCGCGAGGGCCTCGCCATCGGGGCGACCCGTCGTCTCGAGCACCAGCTCGTACTCCGCCGGTTCCAGGGCGATGCCTCCGGCCGTGACCACACCGTCGACCTCCGACCAGTCGCCGGATCTCGCGGCCTGGATGGCCTTCTGCACCTCTTTGCCGAGGCGCGGTCCGGCCGCCCGCGCGTTCACGCTGAGGCGGTGGTCGATTCCGTAGTCGTGCGCTGTGGTGTCGGCGAGCGGCACCAGCTCGACCGACTTCACATTCAGCTCCTCGCGCAGGATGTCCTCGAACTGCCCCAGCGTCGAGGCGAGCGGCGACACCACGGTGAGGCGCGCGAGCGGAAGACGCACGCGCAGCTTCTCCTTCTTGCGCAGAGCATTGCCGACGCTCGAGAGCTCGCGCACGGCGTCCATCGCGTCCCGGATCTCATCGGCGGCGGGGAACGTCGCGGAGTCCGGCCAGTCCTGCAGATGCACGCTGCGCCCGCCGGTGAGCCCCTGCCATACACGCTCGCTGATGAGCGGCACGAGGGGTGCGGCGACGCGGGTGAGCGTCTCGAGCACGGTATAGAGCGTGTCGAAGGCCTCGCGGCTCTTCGGGTCCTCGCTCACCCCCACCCAGAAGCGGACGCGCGAGCGGCGGATGTACCAGTTCGTCAGCACCTCGGCGAAGTCGCGCAGGCGACCGGCGGCGGTGGTCGAGTCGAGTCCTTCGAGGTCGGCGCGCACCTCGCGCACCAGGTCTCCGAGGCGCGCGAGGATGTACCGGTCGAGCACGTCGGTCGAATCGGTGCGCCACGATGCCTCGTATCCGTCGCCCGACGCATTCGCGTAGGTGGCGAAGAAATACCAGGAGTTCCACAGCGGCAGCAGGAACTCCCGCACGCCCGAGCGGATGCCCTCCTCCGTCACCGCGAGGTTGCCACCGCGCAGCACCGAGCTCGACATGAGGAACCAGCGCATCGCGTCGGAGCCGTCGCGGTCGAGCACCTCCGACACGTCGGGGTAGTTGCGCAGCGACTTCGACATCTTGTAGCCGTCGCTGCCGAGCACGATGCCGTGGCAGCTGACGCCCGTGAAGGCCGGGCGGTCGAACAGGGCGGTCGACAGCACGTGCATCACGTAGAACCACCCGCGGGTCTGCCCGATGTACTCGACGATGAAGTCGGCGGGCGCGTGCGAGTCGAACCACTCCTGGTTCTCGAACGGGTAGTGCACCTGGGCGTACGGCATCGAGCCCGAGTCGAACCACACGTCGAACACATCCTCGATGCGGCGCATCGTGCTCTTGCCGGTGGGGTCGTCCGGGTTCGGGCGCGTCAGGTCGTCGATGTACGGGCGGTGCAGGTCGATCTCGCCCTCGGGGTTGCGCGGCAGCGTACCGAAATCGCGCTCGAGATCCTCGAGCGAACCGTAGGCATCGACGCGCGGGTACTCGGGGTCGTCGCTCTTCCAGATCGGGATCGGCGACCCCCAGTAGCGGTTGCGGCTGATCGACCAGTCGCGCGCTCCCTCGAGCCACTTGCCGAACTGGCCGTGCTTGACGTTCTCGGGCACCCAGGTGATCTGCTCGTTGTTCGCGAGCATGTCGTCCTTGATATCCGTCACGCGGATGAACCAGCTCGACACGGCCTTGTAGATGAGGGGATTGCGGCAGCGCCAGCAGTGCGGGTACGAGTGCTCGTAGCTCTGCAGGCGCACGAGGCGGCCGTTCTCGCGGATCAGACGCACGAGCGGGGTGTTCGCGTCCATCCAGAGTTCACCGGCGACATCGGTCACGTTGGGGAGGAAGCGCCCGCCGTCGGTGAGCGACAGGATCGTGGGGATGCCGGCGGCACCGGCGACCCGCTGGTCGTCCTCACCGTAGGCCGGAGCCTGGTGGACGATGCCGGTGCCGTCGCTGATCGTCACGTAGTCGTCGACGAGGATGCGCCAGCAGTTCTCTGTGCCCCAGACCTCGGCGTCCGCGTAGTAGTCGAAGAGCCGGTCGTACGTGACGTCCTGCAGCTCGGATCCGCGGACGGATGCCTCGACCGCGGCGAGCGCCTCCTCGGCGCTCTCGTAGCCGAGGTCCTTCGCGTAGCCGCCGAGCAGCTCGCGGGCGAGAAGGTAGCGGTGGGCGGAGGCTTCGACCGCGGCATCCTCGGAGCCCGCGGCCTGGTGCACGTCGGCCGCACCGTTCGGTCCGGCGGGCACGACGACGTACTCGATGTCGGGGCCCACGGCGAGCGCGAGGTTGGTCGGGAGGGTCCAGGGCGTGGTCGTCCAGGCGAGGGCGCGCACGGCGGTGAGGCCGAGTGCCTCGGCTTTCGCGCCCGTGAGCGGGAACGTGACGGTCACCGAGGGGTCCTGACGCATCTGGTACACGTCGTCGTCCATGCGCAGCTCGTGGGCGCTGAGCGGGGTCTCATCGCGCCAGCAGTACGGCAGCACGCGGTAGCCCTCATAGGCGAGGCCCTTGTCGTACAGGGTCTTGAACGCCCACAGCACACTCTCCATGTAGCCGAGGTCGAGCGTCTTGTATCCGCGGTCGAAGTCGACCCACCGCGCCTGACGGGTGACGTAGTCCTGCCACTCGCGGGTGTAGACGAGCACCGAGTTCTTCGCCTTGTCGTTGAAGACGTCGATGCCCATGGACTCGATCTCGCTCTTCTCGGTGATCCCGAGCTGCTTCATCGCCTCGAGTTCGGCCGGGAGGCCGTGCGTGTCCCAGCCGAACACCCGGTCGACCTTGTGCCCGGTCATCGTCTGGAAGCGCGGGAACACGTCCTTGGCGTAGCCGGTGAGCAGGTGGCCGTAGTGCGGCAGTCCGTTGGCGAACGGAGGGCCGTCGTAGAACACCCACTCGGGCGAGCCCTCGCGCTGCTCGATCGAGGCCCGGAAGGTGTCGTCGGTCTTCCAGAACTCGAGCACCTCCTCCTCGATCTGCGGGAAGCGGGGGCTGGGCGCGACAGCACCCTGGGTCGCTGAGCTCGTCGAAGCGTCGGCGGCGGGGCCGAAGGAGGAACGCGGGTAGGTCATCGTGTCTCGCAGTGGTCGTCGTGGCGGATGCTCCTGCGAGGACGACCCTGCCGGGCCGCGGTACCACCTCGCGTGCGCTCCCACCCCTGTCGGTGCGTTCGCGCCACTCTCACTGCGGCTGTGACGGGCCTGCCCCGCTCGGTTCTAGTGAGCCCGTCTCCGGGCCGTTCTTCCGAGAGCTCCCCGGTGATGCCGGATCGATGCTCGTATCTCCAGTGTACGCGCCCCGCAGGCCTGCAGGATCTCGCAGATCTGCACGATCTCGCACCCCTCCCGCGCGAAGCCTGCGAGATAGTGCAGATCTGCGTTTTACTGCGCATCTCGATGCAGACCTTGAGCGACGGCTCGCATGATCTGGTCCTGTACGACGTGCCAGTGATCCATGATCTGCCGGTACCCCACGCGGATGACGTGGTACCCGAGCAGCTTCAACACCGCATCGTGACGGATGTCTTCATCTCTTTGCGCTCCAACGTGGGTGGCGCCGTCGATCTGCAGAACGAGACGCTGTCCGATGAGCGCGTCGACCCGGTGCCCTGCCAGCCATATCTGGAAGTACAACGGCAGTCGCAACCACCGCAGCCGAGGGCGGAGATACGTCTCGAGCCCCGCGTCGGCGAACGGCCAGGCGTCTTCCAGCAGCCGCCGGGCAACCGCCTTCAACGGCAATCTCTCCAGCGCCGCGCGCTCGACGAGTCCACGGTTGAGCGCAGAGTCCCAGGTAGCGAGAGCCTGTTCGTAGGGCTCGCAGTCTGCGACGAGGGCGAGCACGTTCTCGATGGGATCGGCGAGCGCATCCGGATGCCGCGGCACGAGCGGCTTCGCCCAGTGCAGATGAACTCCCCTTCGCTTTCGAGCAGCGCTGCCGGGACTGGCACCGACGTGGACGGATCGAGATCGTTCGTGAACCCAGAGCCCGAGCCTGCGCGCCTCGGTCACGCAGCTGATCACCACGCCCTGCTCGGCCGCCGCGATCAGTTCCGGGGCCGCTCCAGGGAGGGCGACCCACCCCTGCCTGACGCGAAGAACCGCCCCACTCCTGATCGCACGATCGATTCGGTATCGGCTGACTCCCCGCGCCTGCAGGGTGGCGGTCCGTCCGACGCCGCCGAGGCGGGAGAGGTGTTCGGTCACAGGGCGCGCAGGTCGGGTCATCCGTCGACTATGCGAGCGCGGACGCCGCGTGCTGACTCATTTCGCTGCAATTGGGCGCAAGTCCGCCCCGGGAGCGAGTGTGCAGAATCAGTGAAACGTCGCAGTTCTGCAGGATCTCGCACTCAAACGGCTGAATGTCTGCGAGGTCGTGCAGATCTGCGAGGTAGCAAGGACAGCCGCGCGGGTGTCGGCGGCCCGCCCTACGCTCAAGGAATGGCCCGCTCCCCCGAGACTCCCGTCGCACCTCGCGTCTCGCCTCCCGACCTTCCCGACCACCTCGACGCCGCGGTCGCCGCGCGCAACGCCGACCTCATCGCCGCGCGTGTCGAGCTCGCGGGCGACGCCGACCTCGCCTACGCGTCGCTCGAGCAGTGCGTCGTGACTGTGGATGCCGACACGGTCGACCTCACCGGGGCGACCCTGCTCGATGTCGATCTCACCGGCATACGGGCCTCCTCGGTCAAGCTCCGCGGTGCCGGCATCCGCCGCCTGCGGGTGACCGGCGGCCGCATCGGCACGCTCGACCTCAGCACCACTCGGGTCTCCGAACTCGAACTCCGCGACCTCCGCATCGACTACCTGAACCTGGGAGCGGCCCGCGTCGAAGACGTCGACGTGATCGGATGCCGCATCCGCGCTCTGGACATGCCCCAGGCCGAGCTCACGCGCGTACGTTTCACCGATTCGGCGAGCGACGAGGTCGACACCCGGGGCATGCGGGCGAGCGATGTGGATCTGCGCGGACTCGACGCGCTCGCCTTCCTCGATGCGAACAGCCTGCGAGGCACGACGCTCACGTCGTTCCAGGTGCAGCAACTCGCTCCGGTGTTCGCGGCGGGACTCGGCATCCACGTCACCGGCTGACCGACCCGATCAGGGCCGGCGGACGCCGCTCGCAGCGAGCAGCTCCCGAGTGAACGGATGCTGCGGCGCGGCGAACACCTCGGCGACCGCTCCCCGCTCCACGATCCGACCCCCCTGCATCACCAGCACGTCGTCGGCGATCGCGCCCACGACGTCGAGGTCGTGGGAGACGAAGACCATCGTCAACCGCCTTTCGCGCTGCAGGCGGTCGAGCAGACGCAGCACGCGCTCCCGCACCGAGGGATCGAGTGCCGAGACCGGCTCGTCGAGCACGAGCACGTCCGGGTCCGCGGCGAGCGCGCGGGCGATCGCCGCGCGCTGCCGCTGCCCGCCGGAGAGTTCCGACGGCCGACGCCGAGCGAGGGACGGATCGAGATCGACCTCGGCGAGAAGAGCCGACACGCGCTTACGACGTTCGGCACGCGGAACACCACCGGCGGCGAGCGCCTCGTGCAGTGAACGTCCGACGCTCCACCGCGGGTCGAAGGCGCCGAGCGGATTCTGGTGCACGAACTGCACCCGGTGCGCCCCGTTCCAGCGGATGCTCCCGGTATCCGGCGCCTGCACTCCCAGCAGCACCCGTGCGAGCGTGGTCTTGCCCGATCCGGATTCCCCCACGATCCCGAGCGTCGTGCCCTGGCACACGTCGAACGAGGCATCGACGACGGCGGGAACTCCCGCGAACGCTACCGAGACCCGCTCGACCGAGGCCACCGGTTCACCGCCGGCGTCTGCCGCCTCACGGGGCTCGTGCAGTGTCGCGGCGATGAGTTGCCGCGTGTACGGATGCTGCGGAGCTTCGAGCACCTCGGCGACGGCGCCCTCCTCCACGATCGCTCCGTCGCGCATCACCAGCACCCGGTCGGCGAGCAGTCGCACGGCGGCGAAGTCGTGGCTGATGAAGAGGACGGCGGTGCCGGCATCCGTGATCTCCCTCAGCAGATCGAGGATCTTCGCCTGCACGGTGGCATCGAGTGCTGTGGTCGGCTCATCGGCGATGAGTGCGGCGGGTCCGGCAGCGAGCGCCGAGGCGATGAGCGCCCTCTGCCGCAGGCCACCCGAGAGCTCGTGCGGATACTGGCGCATGCGACGCTCGGGCTCCGGCATCCAGACCCGGCGCAGCAGCGCGAGCACCCGCTCCCTCAGCGCGCCTCCGGCCCGCGCATGCAGGCGCAGCGGCTCGGCGATCTCCGATCCGATCCGCTGCAGCGGGTCGAGAGCCACGAGAGCGTCCTGCGCCACCAGCGCCACGCGCGCCCCGCGTATGCGTCGCCACGCGCGCTCGTCGAGGCCCCGCACGTCGGTGCCGTCGATGCGCATCGCGCCGGAGGCGACGGTGGCCCGGCGGGGAGCGAGACCGAGGAGCGCCCGGGCGGTGAGGGACTTCCCCGCTCCGGATTCCCCCACGATCGCGACGCACTCGCCGGGTGCCACGGTGAGCGATACTCCGTCCACGACGGGGACGCCCTCGATCGTGATGTGCAGGCCCTGCACCTCGACCACCGGCACGATGTTCTCGCTCATCGCCCGCTCCCCTCCGCACGCGTCCGCAGCACGCGTCCGACGATCGTCGCCGCGATCACCGTGACGGTGATGGCGATACCGGGGAACACCGAGATCCACCAGGCCTGGCCGAGCACGTTCCGTCCTCCCGCGAGCATGAGACCCCACTCCGGTGTCGGCTCCGCCGGCCCCAATCCGAGGAAGCTGAGTCCGGAAGCGGCGAGGATGCTCGAGCCGATGCCGATCGTCGCCAGCACGCTCAACGATCCCAGTACCCCGGGGAGGACATGGCGCCAGAACGCCAGCAGACGCGGCACCCCCAGGATGCGCGCGGCCTCCACGTGCTCGGCGACGCGAAGCGTCCGCGTCTGCACGCGGGCGAGCCGGATGTACACGGGGACAGCGGCGAGTGTCACGGCGATCGCCACGTTCACCGGCCCGGGCCCGAGCACGGCGATCACGACGAGGGCGACGAGGAACTCCGGGAATGCCATGAGCACGTCGTTCACGCGCATGAGCGACACGTCGACCCACCGAGGTGCGAAACCCGCGATCGCTCCGATCGCGAGGCCGGTGACGAGCGCGATCGCCGTGGCGAGGAGCCCGATACCGACCGAACGCGCGGCGCCGTACACGACCCGGGAGTACACGTCGCGGCCGCTCTGGTCCGTGCCGAAGAGGTGGTCGGCACTCGGCGGGAGCAAGGCTCCCCTCACATCGGTCAGTACGGGGTCGTGCGTCGCGAGGACTCCCGGGAAGGCGGCGGCGAATGCGATGACGCACAGCACCCCGACGCCTGCCCACAGCAGCACCCGCTGCGCGCGGCTCATCGGCTCGCCTCGCGTCCGACCGCGCGCACGCGCGGGTCGATGAGCGGGTGCACGAGCTCCACGATGACGTTCACGATCACGAACACGAGCGCGCTGAGCAGGATGATGCCCGAGATCACGGGGAGATCGCGGTCGCTGATCGCGGCGAGTGTCACCCGGCCGAGTCCCGGCCGCGCGAAGACGGTCTCGACCAGCACCGCCCCGCCGAGCACGGATCCGGCGAGATAGGCGGTGAGCGTCACGGCGCCCGCCGCACCGTGACGCAGACCGTGCCGCAGCGTGAACCATCCCGCGCTCGCGCCCCGCGCGCGCACGGTCTCGGCGAACGGCATCCGCTCGGCCTGCACGAGGCCATCACGCAGCACCTGGCCGAGCAGGGCGGCGACGGGCAGGGCGAGTGTGATCGCCGGAAGCACGATGGTGGCGGGGTTGCGCGCGCCCGAGACGGGGAACCAGCCCAGCCCGAACGCGAACACGCTCAACAGCACCAGCCCGATCCAGAACACCGGCGACGAGAGCACGACCAGCTCGATGCCCGTCGCGACGGCGCGCGCAGTCTCGCCGCGCACGAGAAGCGCGACGGAGAGGGCGAGCACGACGGCGATGAGCAACGCGAGCGCCGAGAGCTGCAGGGTCGCGCCGAGCTGCCTGCCGATGACCTCCGCCACCGGCATCCGCAACTGATACGACTCGCCCAGGTCTCCGCGCACCAGCCGAGCGAGATAGTCGACGTACTGCTCGACGGGTGGGCGGTTCAGCCCGAGGTCTTCTCGGATGCCGTCCTTGACCGCCTCGCTGACCTGCGCCTGAGGGCCGAGCATCACCGAGACCGGATCACCGGGGATCACGCGGAAGGCCAGGAACGCCACCGTGGCGGCGCCCCACAGAACGACGACCACGGATGCGACGAGACCGGCGATCTTCGCGAGCGCAGCCTTCACCGCTCTCCTCTCAGCGCCGTGCGTCGACCCGGGTCAGCCGACCGTCACATCGTAGAACAGCGGCCGGCCGTAGAGGTCGTAGGCGAGTCCGTCGACGCGTTCGCCGACCGCGGTGATCGCCGAGGGGCTGTAGAGCGGCACGATCGCCGTGTAGGTCGCGTTCCATTCCTGCAGCTGCGTGTAGATCGCATTGCGCTGGGTCTGGTCGCTGGTGGCCACGGCCTGCTCGAGAAGCCCGTCGACCTCGGCGTCGGTGACCTGCGAGGCGTTCTGGAATCCGTCGGTGTGCAGATGCGAGCGCAGGAAGTCGGGGTCGACGCCCGAGAAGCCCCAGTCGGTGAGGTCGAAGGTCTTGGGTCCGTACTGCTCGTTGTAGGCGCCCGGCTCGAGGACCTCGCGCTCGACCTCGAAGCCGATCTTCTTCAGATCGGACTGGATCGCGTTCGCAAGGGCCGCACGGTCGTCGGGCACCGGCGTCCAGGCGATCCAGCGTGCGGAGAGGCGCGCGCCGTCCTTCATGCGGATGCCGTCGGTGTCGCGCTCGGTCCAACCGGCTTCGTCGAGGAGTCGGTTCGCCTCGTCGGGGTCGAATGCCCATGTGCCCTCGAGTGCGGCGTCGTAGCCCGGCGTCGTCGAGCTCAGCACGCTCCAGGCGCGGGGGAACTGGCCGAAGAAGATCTCCTCGACCGCGGGGTCGATGTCGATGCCGCGGGCGAAGGCCTGGCGCACCTTCTCATCGGCGAACACACCGTACTTCTCGTTGAGGTAGAGCGAGTACGGCAGACCGGGGTACTCGATCGAGTCGACGCGTACACCGTCACCGAGATCCCCGGCGAGATTCGGCGGGATGTTGCTGGCGAGGTCGGCCTCGCCACTGGTCACGACGCCCGCACGGACGGATGCCTCGGGCTGGATCTCGACGCGCAGGGTCTCGAACTTCGGGGCTCCCTCGCCGTGCGGACCCCAGGCGTAGTCGTCGTTGCGGGTGTACACGAGCTCCTGGTCGGGCGTGTACTCGGTGAGCTCGAACGGCCCGGTGCCGACCGTGATCCCCGGGCCGCCGGCCTTGAGCTGATCGGCGGAGTCGGCGAGGACCGCCGGCGAGTAGAACCCGAGCTGAGGCGTGCTGGCCGCCTGCAGGAACGGGGCGTAGGGCTGGGTGAAGCTCACCGTGACCGTGTGGTCGTCGACGACCTCGGTGCCCGCGTAGAAGTCGGCACCGAGCATGCTCGCCGCCTGCGCGGATGCGGTCTCCGGGTCGACGATGCGGTCGAAGTTCGCCTTGACCGCGGCCGCGTCGAAGGGCTCGCCGTCGGTGAAGGTGACGTCGTCGCGCAGCGTGAAGGTGTACTCCGTGCTGTCGTCCGACACGGTCCAGTCGGTCGCGAGCCACGGCGAGAACGTGCCGTCCTCCTCCTGGAAGACGAGCGAGTCGAGCACCGCGCGCTGCACCGTGCCCGACACGTCGAGCTGGCTGACCTGTGGGTCCATGTGACCGGCGGAGAGGTTCGCGCCCTCGATCGACCACACCACCTCGCCGTCTCCGTCCTGCCCACCGGGGGCGGCGCAGGCGCTGAGCGCGAGGGCGGTCACGGCGACGATCGCCGCGACAGGGAGAAGACGGCGCACGGATGCTGCGGGCATGACGATTCCTCAGAACGAAAACGGGGGTGATATCAGTCTAGGACCGATTCTTGGACTGGGTCGATCTGCGACGGCATCCGCTCCTCCGCGCCCTCGCTAGACTGGTGGGCACACCCACACTCAGGCACGCTCACACAGTGCCGCATACATCGCTCGAGGAGACCCGTCATGCCTGCTTCCGAAATCGTGCAGAACCAGATTCCCGACAAGCCCGCACTCGAAGGTCTCGAAGCGAAGTGGGACACCGCCTGGGCGGAGCAGGGCACCTACCTCTTCGATCGCCTGCGCGCCGCGCAGTCCGGTCGCGAAGGCGTGTACTCGATCGACACCCCGCCGCCGACGGCATCCGGCAGCCTGCACATCGGTCACGTGTTCTCCTACACCCACACAGACGTGAAGGCACGCTTCGAGCGCATGCGCGGCAAGACCGTGTTCTACCCGATGGGCTGGGATGACAACGGCCTCCCGACCGAGCGCCGCGTGCAGAACTACTACGGAGTGCGCTGCGACCCGTCGCTGCCCTACACCCCTGACTTCACTCCCCCGTTCGAGGGCGGCGACAACAAGTCCAGCCGCGCCGCCGACCAGCTGCCGATCAGCCGCCGCAACTTCATCGAGCTGTGCGAACGCCTCACCCTCGAGGACGAGAAGCAGTTCGAGGCGCTGTTCCGTCAGCTCGGCCTGAGCGTGGACTGGACGCAGACGTATCGCACGATCTCCGACGACACGATCCGCCAGAGCCAGCTCGCCTTCCTGCGCAACATCGAGCGCGGCGAGGCATACCAGGCCCTCGCCCCGACGCTCTGGGACATCGACTTCCGATCCGCGATCGCGCAGGCCGAGCTCGAGGACCGCGAGCAGCAGGCCGCCTATCACACGATCGAGTTCCCCTTCGCGGACGGCTCGGGGTCGATCGCGATCGACACCACCCGCCCGGAACTGCTCCCCGCGTGCATCGCGCTCGTGACGCACCCCGAGGGGCCGCACAAGCATCTGATCGGCACGAAGGTGCGCACGCCCTTCTTCGGCGCCGAGATCGAGATCCACGGTCACCACCTCGCCCAGCCCGACAAGGGCACCGGAGCGGCGATGGTCTGCACCTTCGGCGACGTGACCGACATCATCTGGTGGCGCGAACTGCGCACCGCCGCCGGTGAGTCGCTGCCGAACATGACGACCATCGGTCTGGACGGCCGCTTCCTGCCGGATGCGCCGACGACCGTCGCCGACGCCGACGCACGCGCCTGGTACGCCGAAGAGGTCGCGGGCAAGACGGTGTTCAGCGCCCGCAAGGCGATCGTCGAGAAGCTGCAGGAGACCGGCGACATGACCGCGGTCGGCAAGCCGTTCAGTCACGCGGTGAAGTTCTTCGAGAAGGGCGACCGCCCGCTCGAGATCGTGTCGACGCGCCAGTGGTACATCCGCAACGGTGCCCGCGACGGCGACCTGCGCGAGCAGCTGCTCTCGCACGGCACCGAACTGAACTGGTACCCGGACTTCATGCGCGTGCGGTACGAGAACTGGGTCGGCGGGCTCACCGGCGACTGGCTCGTGTCGCGTCAGCGCTTCTTCGGCGTGCCGATCCCGCTCTGGTACGGACTCGACGAGAACGGCGAACGCGACTACGACCGCGTGATCGTGCCGGATGCCGCGTCGCTTCCGATCGACCCAACAACCGACGTGCCCGACGGATACACCGAGGACCAGCGCGGCGTCGCGGGCGGCTTCGACGCCGAGGCCGACATCTTCGACACCTGGGCGACCTCCTCGCTCACCCCGCAGCTCGCCGGAGGCTGGCAGCGCGACGAGGAGCTGTGGAACCTCACGGCCCCGTTCGATCTGCGCCCGCAGGGTCAGGACATCATCCGCACCTGGCTCTTCTCGACCATGCTGCGATCCGTCCTCGAAGACGGCCGCTCGCCGTGGCGCAACGCCGCCATCAGCGGTTTCATCGTCGACCCCGACCGCAAGAAGATGTCGAAGTCCAAGGGCAATGTGGTCACTCCCGCCGACATCCTCGAGACGCACGGCTCGGATGCCGTCCGCTACTGGGCCGCGTCGAGCCGCCTCGGCGCCGATGCCGCCTTCGATCCCCAGAGCCCGACGCAGGTGAAGATCGGCCGTCGTCTCGCGATCAAGGTGCTGAACGCGGCGAAGTTCGTGCTGTCGTTCCCGGTTCCCGAGGGCGCCCAGGTCACGCACGCCCTCGACGCCTCGATGCTCAGCGCGCTCGACGGAGTGATCGCCGAGGCCACCGCCGCGTTCGAGAACTACGACCAGGCCCGCGCGCTCGAGATCACCGAAGCGTTCTTCTGGACGTTCTGCGATGACTACCTCGAGCTGGTGAAGGAGCGCGCCTACAACCAGAACGATGTGGGTCAGGCATCCGCTGCCCTGGCGCTGCGCCTCGCGCTGTCGACACTGCTGCGCCTGCTCGCCCCCGTGCTGTCGTTCGCGACCGAAGAGGCGTGGTCGTGGTTCGAGGAGGGCTCGGTGCACACCGCCGCCTGGCCGGAGGCACTCGGCATCGAGGGCGACACCGCCGTGCTGTCGGCGGCGAGTGAGGCGCTGATCGGTATCCGCCGCGCGAAGACCGAGGCCAAGGCCTCGCAGAAGACTCCGGTGTCACGGGCGGTGATCGCCGCACCCGCCGCGAAGCTCGTCGCTCTCGAAGCCGCCGCCGACGACCTGCGGGCCGTGGGCCGGATCGCCGAGCTGGAGTTCGTGGAGGCGGATGCTTTCGCCGTCACCGCTATCGAGCTCGCACCGACCGAGGCCTCCTGATGCAGCTGGGCACGCGCTGGGCGAGCGGATCCGAGGCTCCCGCATCGGTTCCCGCCGCTCTGCGTCCCGCGATCGCCGAGGTCGAATCCCGCGGCCTCAGCGGTCATTGGACCCTCACCTGGCTCGAGGGGCGCGCGATCGCCGAACTCGACGCCGGCTGGGAGGTTCTGCAGTCCGCGACGGGTGAGATCATCGCGCGCCCGTTCGAGGACTGACGCTCCGCCGTCATCGTGAGAGGTCCCTCCACTTACGGGCGGAGGGACCTCTTGCGATTTCGCCATCGCAGATCTGCGCGACGGCGTCGGCACCGGCTACGGCGCGATCGCCGCGTGCTTCCACCACGGGACGCTCGTGCCCGCGGGTTCGATCTGGAACTCGGTTTCCCCGTCGCCACGGCGTCGACCGATCCGCTGATCACCACCACCGGCGCCTCGGTGCAGGCATCCGCGCACAGATGTCATCCCGCCGGTCGCGTGACGAACTCCGAGGTCACGCGCTCTTGCGCTTGCGCTCCATCACGATCGTGGGAGGCGCACCTTCGTCGACGGCGGCGCGGGTCACGATCACCTTGGCAACATCTTCGGCCGAGGGGATCTCGAACATGATCGGCCCCAGCACGTCTTCGAGGATCGCGCGCAGGCCTCGGGCGCCGGTCTTGCGCTCGACGGCGAGGTCGGCGATCGAGCGGAGCGCGTCGTCTTCGAACTCGAGCTGCACGCCGTCGAGCTCGAACATGCGCTGGTACTGCTTGACGAGCGCGTTGCGCGGGCCGGTGAGGATGTCGATCAGTGCGTCCTGGTCGAGCGGAGACACGGAGGCGATCACGGGCAGGCGCCCGATGAACTCGGGGATCAGGCCGAACTTGTGCAGGTCGTCAGGCAGCACCTCGCTGAAGAGGTCGAGTTCCTTGCCCTTGTCATGGAGCGGGGCGCCGAAGCCGATGCCGTGCTTGCCGACGCGCGCCGAGACGATGTCTTCGAGGCCCGCGAACGCCCCCGCCACGATGAACAGCACGTTGGTGGTGTCGATCTGCAGGAACTCCTGATGCGGATGCTTACGCCCGCCCTGCGGCGGTACCGAGGCGACCGTGCCCTCGAGGATCTTGAGCAGCGCCTGCTGCACGCCCTCGCCCGAGACGTCGCGGGTGATGGACGGGTTCTCGGCCTTGCGAGCGACCTTGTCGATCTCGTCGATGTAGATGATGCCCTGCTCGGCGCGCTTGACGTCGTAATCGGCGGCCTGGATCAGCTTGAGCAGGATGTTCTCGACGTCCTCACCGACGTAACCTGCCTCGGTGAGCGCGGTCGCGTCCGCGACGGCGAACGGCACGTTGAGTCGTTTGGCGAGGGTCTGCGCGAGATATGTCTTGCCGCAACCGGTCGGTCCGATGAGCATGATGTTGCTCTTCGCGATCTCGACCTCGTCGGCCTTCTGCTCGGCAGGCTGCAGGGTGCTGTGCGCGCGCGTGCGCTTGTAGTGGTTGTACACGGCGACCGCGAGCGCCTTCTTGGCGGGCTCCTGGCCGACGACGTACTCCTCGAGGAACGAGAAGATCTCGCGGGGCTTGGGCAGATCGAAGTCCGTCACGCCCTCGGCGGAGGACTCCGCCATCCGCTCCTCGATGATCTCGTTGCACAGCTCGACGCACTCGTCGCAGATGTACACACCGGGGCCAGCGATGAGCTGCTGCACCTGCTTCTGGCTCTTTCCGCAGAACGAGCACTTGAACAGGTCAGCGCTTTCACCGATACGGGCCATGCGCGTCCTCCTATGGGGGATCCAGAGATCGTCATCCGAGCCTAACCTCTGCATCGGACACCGGGACGCATTGGCGCGGGTCCGTGTCAGAGAGCCTCGGTTCGGAGCGATCGACACGACGAAGGGCCGGCCCGCAGCATCCTGCGAACCGGCCCTTCGATGAGCCATCGGATCAGATCATGCTCTTGGTGTGCCACACCGTCTTGACCTCGGTGAACGCCGCGATGCGCTCGGGAGAGGCGACGACCTCACCCGGTGCGATCACACGCTTGAGCGTGTCGGCCGCGGCGATCTGAAGATCGACCCACTCGAGCGCACCGGCACCGGCGAGATCGAGCGCGTTCACGTCCTGATGCGAGGCGAGCCACGGTGCGATCTCGGCCGGCGATCCGGTCAGCACGTTGACCACGCCCCCGGGCACGTCGCTGGTCGCGAGCACCTCGGCGAGGCTGATGGCCGACAGCGGATGCCGCTCACTCGCGATCACGACGACCGTGTTGCCCGCGACGAGCGCGGGTGCCACGACCGAGACGAGACCGATCAGAGCCGAGTCCTGCGGCGCGACGATCGCGACGACGCCGGTGGGCTCGGGAACCGTGATGTTGAAGTACGGACCCGCCACGGGGTTCGCATTGCCGGCGACCTGCGCGTACTTGTCGCACCATCCCGCGTACCAGACCCAGAGGTCGATCGCTTCGTCGACCTGCGAGGCCGCGGCCGATGCCGACGCCCCCTCCTGAGCGACGATCTCGTCGATGAACTGCGCGCGGCGACCCTCGAGCACCTCGGCGACGCGGTAAAGCACCTGGCCGCGGTTGTACGCGGTGGCGCCCGACCAGCCCTTCACCGCCGAGCGCGCCGCGACGACGGCATCCCTGGCATCCTTGCGCGAACCCTGCGCCGCGTTCGCGAGGAAGGCGCCCTTGGGCGAGACGACCTCATAGGTCCGGCCCGACTCGCTGCGCGGGAACGCTCCGCCGATCGCGAGCTTGTACGTCTTCGGCACGGTCAGTCGCTTGCTCATGCTGCCGATCCCTTCAGGTAGGCGGTGAGACCCTGGCGGCCGCCCTCGCGGCCGTAACCGGACTCCTTGTATCCGCCGAACGGGCTCGACGGGTCGAAACGGTTGAAGGTGTTCGCCCACACCACGCCCGCGCGCAAACGGTCGGCGACGGCGAGGATGCGCGACCCCTTGTCCGACCAGATGCCCGCGGAGAGGCCGTAGGGGGTGTTGTTGGCCTTGGCGATGGCCTCGGCCGGCGTGCGGAAGGTCAGCACCGAGAGCACCGGTCCGAACACCTCGTCACGGGCGATGCGGTGCGAGGCCTCGACGCCGGTGAAGATCGTCGGGGCGAACCAGAAGCCCTTCTCGGGGATCGCGCAGTCCGCGGTCCAACGCTCAGCGCCCTCCGCCTCGCCGATGTCGCTGAGCTCTCGGATGCGTGCCAGCTGGGCTGCGGAGTTGATGGCGCCGATGTCGGTGTTCTTGTCGAGCGGGTCCCCCAGACGCAGCGTCGACAGGCGCGTCTTGAGCCGATCGATGACCTCGTCGTGGATCGACTCCTGCACGAGCAGCCGGCTCCCGGCGCAGCACACGTGCCCCTGGTTGAAGAAGATGCCGTTGACGATCCCCTCGACCGCCTGGTCGATCGGCGCATCGTCGAACACGATGTTCGCGGCCTTGCCGCCGAGCTCGAGCGTGAGCTTCTTGTTCGTGCCGGCCACAGCCTTCGCGATGTCGCGGCCGACGCCGGTCGAACCGGTGAAGGCGACCTTGTCGACGTCGGGGTGACGCACGAGAGCCGCGCCCGTGGACCCTGCTCCCGTGATGATGTTGACGACACCGGCGGGCAGATCCGCCTGCTGCAGGATCTCCGCGAAGATCAGCGCGGTGAGCGGCGTCGTCTCGGCGGGCTTCAGCACGACCGTGTTGCCGGCTGCAAGCGCAGGGGCGAGCTTCCACGCGAGCATCAGCAGCGGGAAGTTCCACGGGATGACCTGTCCGGCCACGCCGAGCGCACGCGGGTTCGCACCGAGTCCGGCGTGATCGAGCTTGTCGGCCCACCCGGCGTAGTAGAAGAACCAGGCGGCGACCAGAGGCACGTCGACGTCGCGGCTCTCCTTGATCGGCTTGCCGTTGTCGAGGCTCTCGGCCACGGCGAGCTCACGGGCGCGCTCCTGCACGAGGCGGGCGATTCGGAAGAGGTACTTGCCGCGGTCGCGACCGCTCATCCGCGACCACGTCTTCTCGTAGGCACGGCGCGCAGCGGCGACGGCACGGTCGACGTCGTCGTCGCTCGCGGTCGCGATCTCGGCGATGCGCTGCTCGGTCGCGGGCGAGATGGTGGTGAAGCCGTCGCCGGACCCATCGACGAACTCGCCGTCGATGAAGAGGCCGTAGCTGTCCTTGAGGTTCAGCAGCGCCGTGGATTCCGGCGCGGGGGCGTATTCCAGAAATGACATTTTGCGTATCCCAGTCAGTCGATCGTGACGTAGTCGGGGCCGGAGTAGTGGCCGGTGGTGAGCTTCTGACGCTGCAGGAGCACGTCGTTGAGCAGGCTCGAGGCGCCGAAGCGGAACAGGTGCGGCTGGAGCCACTCCTCGCCCACGGTCTCGGCGACGGTGACGAGATACTTGATCGCGTCCTTGGACGAACGGATGCCGCCGGCCGGTTTCACCCCGATCTTCTCGCCGGTCGCGCGGTGCCAGTCGCGCACGGTCTCGAGCATGAGGAGCGTCGTCGGCAGAGTCGCCGCGGGCTGCACCTTTCCGGTCGACGTCTTGATGAAGTCTCCTCCGGCGAGGATGCCGAGCCACGACGCCCGCTTGATGTTGTCGTAGGTGTTCAGCTCACCCGTCTCGAGGATCACCTTGAGCGAGGCGTAACTGCCGTCCTCACGGCGGCAGGCTTCCTTGACGCGAGCGATCTGGTCGAACACGAGCCCGTAGCGCCCGGAGAGGAACGCGCCGCGGTCGATGACCATGTCGATCTCGTCGGCTCCGGCCGCGACGGCCTCGGCCGTGTCGGCGAGCTTGATCTCGAGCGACGAACGGCCGCTAGGGAACGCCGTCGCGACGGCGGCGACCGAGATCAGCCCCTCGTCGGGATCGCCGTGCATCGCACCGAGTGCGGCCACCGCGTCACCGACCATGTCGCCGTACACGCACACGGCGGCGACCTTCGGACTCGTGGGGTCCGACGCATCCGGGTTCTTGGCCTTGGCGACCAGCGACCGCACCTTGCCGGGAGTGTCGGCCCCCTCGAGCGTGGTGAGGTCGATCAGCGTGATGATGGTGTCGAGAGCCCAGGCCTTCGACGTCGTCTTGATCGATCGCGTGCCCAGGCCCGCGGCGCGCTGCTCGAGGCCGACGGCGTCGACGCCGGGGAGGCCGTGCAGGAAGCGGCGGAGCGTCGCGTCGTCGGGATCTCCGCCGAGCACGTCCACCGCCGTTCTGCGGGTAAGTTCATTGGTCGTCATCGTTCCTCCAACAATGCTCGTGCTGTGGTCTCATCTGTCACCAGTACCCCGCACAGTCCGCTGGTGACCACGGTGCGGGCGATGTCATGCTTCGCTGTGCCGGCAGTGACGAAAATCGCCTTCTTCGCACCGCGGAGGCGGTCGAGGCTCACGCCGACCGTGCGGGCATCGAGCTGCGCGTCGACGATGTTGCCCTCGGCGTCGACGTAGCGGCCGAGCACGTCTCCGACGGCGCCACGTCGGGCGAGCTCATCGACATCCTCGGCACTGAGGTAGCCGTTCTCGACATGCGCCGACGAGGCGTCGCACGGACCGGCCGTGAACAGGAAGGCCTGCGCGTCGGCGGCCTCCTCGAGGATGCCGGCGACGGTGCGATCGGATTCGATCGCCTGCTTGGTCTCGACGCGCTCGAGGATCGCCGGGCTGGGCAACAATGACACCTGCCCGTTCGCGCGTTGCGCGATCGTCACGGCGAGCCCTGCGGCACCGCCCGAGCGGCGGTTCAGGCTCACTCCCCCGTTGAGCTGGACGACGGTGACGCCGTTCGCCCACCCGTCGGGAAGGGCCTCGGCCACCGCGCGGAGTGTGCGCCCCCAGCTCACCCCGAGCGTGCGGGGCACGGGACGGAGCGCGGTGAGGAAGTCCGCCGCGGCCTGGGCGACGCGTTCCAGCGTGCCGTCGTCGCCGTCGGGGGCGGGCACCACGACCGCGTCGCTCAATCCGAAGCGCTCGACCAGCTCGCGCTCCAGACCGAGGCGGCGGGCGCGCGGGTGGATGATCTCGATGCGGACGATGCCGCGCTCACGCGCCTGGGTCAGCAGACGGCCGACCTTCCAGCGCGAGATCTTGAGGAGTCCGCCGATCTCGTCTTGCGTCTTGTCCTCGTCGTAGTACAACTCGGCGACCCGGACCATGAGCAGTTCGTCTTCCACGGCATCCTCCTTCCGTCGTCCAGCGTACGACGCTTCCCGCGTTGGTGCACGCTGATGCTCATATGAGCAACGATCGACATCCGTTCGCACATCTGCCGGGCACGACGAAGGGGTGCCGGTCAGATGACCGGCGCCCCTTCGAAGAGAGCGACTCAGGCGCGCTTGCGCGAGGTGAGTACCTGATCGACGATCCCGTACTCGCGAGCCTGCTCGGCCGAGAGGATGTTGTCGCGATCGATGTCGCGGTTGATCTGCTCGACCGGCTTGCCGGTGTGCTTCGCCATGGTCTCTTCGAGCCAGGTGCGCATGCGGAGGATCTCCGCCGCCTGGATCTCGATGTCGGATGCCTGCCCCTGGCCGGCCTCGCCCATGGCGGGCTGGTGGATCAGAACGCGAGCGTTCGGCAGCGCGAGACGCTTGCCCGGCGCGCCGGCGGCGAGCAGCACGGATGCCGCGGAAGCCGCCTGGCCCAGGACGACGGTCTGGATCTGCGGCGCGACGTACTGCATCGTGTCGTAGATCGCCGTCATCGCGGTGAACGAGCCACCGGGCGAGTTGATGTACATCGTGATGTCGCGCTCGGAGTCCTGGCTCTCGAGCACGAGGAGCTGGGCCATCACATCATCGGCGGAGGCGTCGTCGACCTGCACGCCGAGGAAGATCACACGATCCTCGAACAGCTTGTTGTACGGGTCCTGGCGCTTGAAGCCGTAGGCCGTGCGCTCCTCGAACTGCGGGAGCACGTAACGGCTGGAGGGCAGGTTGCCTGCGGATTGGAAAGTGGGCGTGTACATGGTGTCCTTTCGAATCCGGATTACGCGGCGTCGTCGGCCGTGCCGCCGCCACCGGTGACGTCGCTGGCGTGCTCGCGGATGTGGTCGACGAAGCCGTACTCGAGCGCCTCCTCGGCCGTGAACCAGCGGTCGCGGTCGCCATCGGCGTTGATCTGCTCGACGGACTTGCCCGTCTGGCCGGCGGTGATCTCGGCGAGACGCTTCTTCATCGAGAGGATGAGCTGCGCCTGGGTCTGGATGTCGCTCGACGTTCCACCGAAGCCGCCGTGCGGCTGGTGCAGCAGCACACGCGCGTTCGGGGTGATGTAGCGCTTGCCCTTGGTGCCGCTGGTGAGCAGCAGCTGTCCCATCGAAGCGGCCATTCCGATGCCGACGGTGACGATGTCGTTCGGCACGAACTGCATCGTGTCGTAGATCGCCATTCCCGCGGTGATCGAACCACCGGGCGAGTTGATGTAGAGGTAGATGTCCTTTTCCGAGTCCTCTGCGGCGAGAAGAAGGATCTTCGCGCAGATCTCGTTGGCGTTCTGGTCACGCACCTCTGAGCCCAGCCAGATGATGCGATCCTTCAGCAGCCTGTCGAAGACGCTCGTCGCGACAAGGGGTTCTGCAGCCATTTCAGCTCCTGTTTCCGTGTTCGTGCTTCGAATCTACCGGCGACCGCGCGGCCCCCAGGCCGTTGTTCGCCGTCGGCATATCAGCGTGGCGGATCGACCAGTTCTCGGGCGTATCCGGTGACCGAGCGCGTGTACCGCGGCAGGTGCGGTGCGAGCGCCTCCAGCGCGATCGCGGCGCCGCGCACGGGATCGCCGCTCGACACCAGTGCGAGGGCGTAGAAGGCCGACGCCGCGTCGCCGAAAGCGCCGCCGCGCTCCCGCTCGACTCGGAGCATCTCCAGCGCCTCGTCGGTGCGGCCGAGGTTCCGCAGAGTGCTCGCCAGTTGGATCACGGCCTGCGGCCGATGCTCCTCGTCGAGCCCTTCGTCGAGAGCACGACGGTAGAGCCCCTCGGCCTCCACCTCGATACCGGCCGAGTCTCGAGCCCCGGCCCGCTCGAACAGCGCGCGGGCATCGTCGTCGCCCCGCTCCGCCGCGAGGGCGTCGATGCGCACGATGCGCTCCGTATCGGCCAGAGCGTCGTCCGCCCACACGGCGCCGATCCGCGCGTCCCAGTCATCCATCGGATACTCCTTCGCTGATGAGAAAGGGGCGGATGCCGCAGCATCCGCCCCTTTCGTCGTGATCGTGAGATCACTCGGCCTTGTCGGCCGCCTTCTTGGCCGGAGCCTTCTTGGCGGCGGGCTTCTTCGCAGCCGGCTTCTCGTCGGCGTCGGCGTCCGCCGCCTTCTTGGCGGGAGCCTTCTTCGCCGGAGCCTTCTTGGCGGGAGCCTTCTTCTCGGCGGGAGCCTCCTCGGCCTCCGCTGCCTCGGCCTCGTCGTCGGTCACGATGAAATCGGACAGATCGACCGGCTTGCCGTTGGTGTCGACGACCTTGACCTTGCCCAGGGCGACGGCCAGCGCCTTGTTGCGCGCGACCTCTCCGACGAGGGCGGGGAGCTGGTTCGACGACTGCAGAGCCTCGACGAACTCCTGCGGCGCCATGCCGTACTGCGCAGCGGACTGCACGAGGTACTGGCTGAGCTCCTCCTGCGAGACCTGCACGTCGGCCTGCTCGGCGATCGTGTCGAGCAGCACCTGGGTGCGGAACTGCTTCTCGCTCGCCTCGGTGACCTCGGCGCGGTGGACGTCGTCCTCGAGGCGGTTCTCGCCCTCGAGGTGGTTGTGCACCTCGTCCTCGATGAGCTGCGGCGGAACCGGGATCTCGATCTGCTCGAGCAGCGTCTCGACGAGCTTGTCGCGCGCGGCAGAGCCCTGCGTGAAGACGCCCTGCTGCGACACGCGCTCGGCGAGGCTGGCACGCAGCTCGGCGATCGTGTCGAACTCGCTCGCGATCTGCGCGAAGTCGTCGTCGGCTTCGGGGAGCTCGCGCTCCTTGACGGCCTTGACGGTCACGGCGACCTCTGCCTCGGAACCGGCGTGGTCGCCGCCCACGAGGGCCGAACGGAAGGTGGTGTCCTCACCGGCGGTGAGCGATTCGATCGCGTCGTCGATGCCCTCGAGCAGTTCGCCCGAGCCGACCTCGTAGGACACGCCCTCGGCGCGGTCGATCTCGGCGCCATCGATGGTCGCGACCAGGTCGAGCTCGACGAAGTCGCCCTTCGCTGCGGGACGGTCCACGGGGACCAGCGTGCCGAAGCGAGCGCGCATGTTCTCGAGCTCGGCGTCGAGGGCGGCGTCATCCGCCTCGACCGCGTCGACCGTCAGGGTGATGCCCTCGTAGGACGGGAGCTCGATCTCGGGGCGCACGTCGACCTCGACGTCGACGAGCAGGTCGCCGGAGAAATCCTTCTCGCTCGGCCACTGGGTGATGTCGGCCGACGGACGACCGACGATGCGCAGCTTGTGCTCGGCGCTCGCCTCGCGGAAGAACTTGTCGAGGCCCTCGTTGACCGCGTGCTCGATGACGGCACCGCGGCCGACGCGCTGGTCGATGATGGGAGCAGGGACCTTGCCCTTGCGGAAGCCGGGGATCTGGACGTCCTGAGCGATGTGCTCGTAGGCGTGAGCGATGCTCGGCTTGAGGTCGTCCGGGGTGACCGTGATGGTGAGCTTGACCCGGGTCGGGGTCAGCTTCTCGACGGTGCTGTTCGCCATGCTTGTGTGTCTCCTTGTGATTTCCGCGGTGCACCGCGGCCGTGAGCCTTGGGGGCCGTGTCGGGGCGACAGGAGTTGAACCTGCGACCTCCCGCTCCCAAAGCGGGCGCTCTACCAAACTGAGCTACGCCCCGGGGAATCCGCACGCAGATTCAGCCCCACCGAGTCTAACGGACAGGAGCATGCCTCAGAGTCCGGTATAGTCGATGAGTCGGCAACCGAGCTTCCGGGCTCGTTTTCCGGGGCTGTAGCTTAGTGGTAAAGCCTTAGTCTTCCAAACTAATGATGCGGGTTCGATTCCCGTCAGCCCCTCCACATCACGAAGGCCCTCGTCACGAGACGAGGGCCTTCGTCGTCCGAGGCATCTCCTAGACTCGAGGGCATATCCACGTGGTGCCACGACGAGGGGGATGCGGTGAGCGACGGGAATCGACCGCCGAACGGGCTCGTCCCCCTGAGCGGCCACCACCATCTGCCGCCCCGGTTCTCCGGCGGAACGAGGGCGGTCGTCCCCCGCCGTCGCTCCGCGCCGAAGGGCCTCGTCTTCGGGCTCCTCGGAGCGGTGCTCGTGGTCGGAGCGTTCACGGCCGTGCACATCGGCGCCAACCTCCGGTTCGATGATGCGGCCGATGCCTACCAGGAGATTCGCACCGACACGGTCTCCGCCCGCACGGCGCTCGACACGGGTGTCGAGACGCTCACCGCGACCACCAGCTCCGCCGATCACCTGCTCGCCGCCGACACCGGACTGCTGATGGACGGCATCCCGCTCGACGATCTCACCACGGCGGTCGCCGACGCGAAGGAGGCGGCCGCGAGCGCACAGGAGTTGACGGCCCAGGATCCGCCGCGACCCGGTGAGAAGCCGGGCTGGTTCTGGGAACTGTTCGGCGCCGCCGATCGTCTCGATACGCAGGCCGACGACGCCGACGCGCTCCGAGCTGACCTCGACACGCAGCTCCCCGTGGTCGAGCAGGCCGACGCCGTGGTGATCGACGCCGCCAGCACGATCGTGACCGGTGCCGCCGCCGCGGTTCCCGCATTCGAGACAGCGCACCTCTCGGCCAAGAACCTCGACATCATCGCCATGCGCACGGCCGCGGAAGACGTCGCTCCCCTCACGGTGCTCGACGAGGACGCCGTGGCTCGCTTCACCGCCCTCCAGGCATCCGCCGCCCAGGTCGTCGTCTCTCAGGATGCGGAGATGGCGGAGAAGGCCGGCCCGCTGCTCGGCGCCCGGCTGGAGATCGAGGCGTTCGCCCGTTCGCTCGCCCCGGGCGTCCTGCTCGAGTTCGACTGGGCCCCGATCGTCAACGGGGCGGGCGACAACGGAAGCATGGGCGGCTACACGACCTGGTGGTGGGACGAGCCCGACCGATCCGTGATCCTGCTGTCGAACTCCGTCGCCGAGCAGTGGCCCGCCGACCGGAGCAAGGCGCTCGTCGCCCATGAGGTCGGCCACGCGATCAGCGTGAAGTGCGAAGACATGTACGACTCCTCCACCCAGGACAGCATCGAGAAGTGGGCGACCGCGTGGGCGATCAGTATGGGCTTCTCCGATGATGCGAACGGCGTCTGGGCCTACGGCTACCCGCCGGAGAGCTACATCGCCGCGGCCGCCGGTTGCCGCTGACGCTCCGGTCCGGGCCGGGACACGACGAAGCCCCCGCGATTCGATCGCGAGGGCTTCGTGATGTCTGTCTGCGGGACTACTGCCCGCGACGCTCGCGCAACTGGGTGAGCGCATCGTCGAGGAGCTGGACGGCCTCCTCATCGGTGCGCCGCTCCTTCACGTAGGCGAGGTGCGTCTTGTACGGCTCGGTCTTCGCCAGCGCAGGCGGGTTCTCCCGATCGCGACCGGCCGGAAGACCGGACTGCGGGTGATCGATCGTGTCGGGGATCTCCTCTTCAGGCAGGCCGGCCGCGAAGTAGCGGACCGTCTCGTTGCCGAGACCGTCCCAGTACGAGACCGCGATGCGGTCGGCGTGGTAACCGTGGTCCTGCTCCCCCATGGGGCCGGAGCCGACACGGGTACCGCGGATGGCGTTGCCACCGGTAGCCATCAGATCACCTCGAACTTCGTGATGAGTCCCAGCGCGACGATCGCCACGAACCAGGCCAGTGCCAGAACGACGGTGAAGCGGTTCAGGTTGCGCTCGGCGAGACCGGACGAACCGACCGCCGACGACATTCCTCCACCGAACATGTCGGAGAGGCCGCCACCGCGACCCTTGTGAAGAAGGATGAGAAGGGTCAGCAGAACGCTGGTGATGCCCAGCACGACCTGCAGGACGAACTCGAGAATTGCCACGAGGAAGAGCCTTTCGCTGGGGCAGGAGTGCCCCCGTAACGGTCAAGTATACGGTGCAGCGGGGCCGAAGCCCCGCTGCACTCACACGCCGACGTGCTTCTCGAAGCGGATGATCGCAGCGAACTCGTCCACGACGAGGCTCGCGCCGCCCACCAGTGCACCATCGACGTCGGGCTCGCGCATGAAGCTCGCGATGTTCGCGGACTTCACCGAACCGCCGTAGAGGATGCGGGTGCGGGCGGCCGCATCCTCGCCGAGGACCTTCGCGACGACACCGCGCAGCGCGGCACAGACATCCTGCGCCTGCTGCGGTGTCGCCGCCTGTCCCGAACCGATGGCCCAGACGGGCTCGTATGCCACGACGATGTCGGCGGATGCCGGCACGTTCTGCAACGCGACCTCGAGCTGACCGGCCGGGACCGCGCTGGCCCCGAACTTCTCGAGATCCTCCGCGGTTTCGCCGACGCAGATCACCGGCACGAGACCGTGCTTGATCGTCGCCTGCACCTTGGCGGCGACGACCTCGTCGGACTCGGCGTGGTATTCGCGACGCTCCGAGTGCCCGAGGATGACGTACTTCGCATCCAGCTTGGCGAGGAACGCACCGGAGATCTCCCCGGTGTACGCACCCGAGTCGTGCGCCGAGACGTCCTGCGCACCCAGGGCGAACGGGATCTTGTCGGCGTCGATCAGCGTCTGCACGCTGCGGATGTCGGTGAAGGGCGGGAACACCGCGACCTCCACGGAGCCGTCCTCGTGCTTGGCATCCTTCAGCGTCCAGTGCAGCTTCTGCACGAACGCGACCGCCTGCAGGTGGTCGAGGTTCATCTTCCAGTTTCCCGCGATCAGCGGGGTACGGGCGTTCAGGCCCATCCGAGCACCTCCAGGCCGGGTAGTTTCTTTCCCTCGAGGAACTCGAGGCTGGCGCCGCCGCCGGTCGAGATGTGGCCGAAGCGGTCATCGGCGAATCCCAGCTGACGAACGGCGGCGGCGGAGTCTCCTCCGCCGACCACGCTGAGTCCGTCGACCTCGGTCAACGCCTGCGCGACGGTCTTCGTGCCGTTCGCGAAGGCGGGGAACTCGAACACGCCCATCGGACCGTTCCAGAACACCGTCTTCGATCCCCGGATGACCTCGGCGAATCGCGCAGCCGTCTCGGGGCCGATGTCGAGACCGATACCCGACGAGCCGAACGCCGTCGACTCGATCGCATCGGCCGCGGTGACCTCGTGCGCCGCATCGGCGGAGAACGAGGCGGCGACGACCACGTCGGTCGGCAGCACGAGTTCCACCCCGCGCTTCTCGGCCTCGGCGATGTACCCCCGCACGGTGTCGAGCTGATCCTCTTCCAGGAGGCTCGAAGCCACGTCGTGCCCCTGAGCCTTCAGGAAGGTGAACAGCATGCCGCCGCCGACGAGGATCCGATCGACGCGCGGCAGCAGGTGGGAGATGACGCCCAGCTTGTCGCTGACCTTCGAGCCGCCGAGCACGACCGCGTACGGGCGCTCGGGGTTCTCGGTGAGGCGATCGAGGACGTCGAGCTCGGCCGCGATCAGCAGACCGGCTGCCGAGGGCAGGATCTCGGCGAGGTCGTAGACGCTCGCCTGCTTGCGGTGCACAACACCGAAGCCGTCTGAGACGAGGACGTCGCCCAGCTCCGCCAGCTCGGCCGCGAATGCCGCACGGGTCGCGTCGTCCTTCGAGGTCTCCCCCGGGTTGAAGCGCAGGTTCTCGATCACGACGACGTCGCCGTTCCCGAGCGACTCCACGGCATCCTTCGCCGACTCGCCGACCGTGTCGCGCGCGAACGCGACGGGCTTGCCGAGCAGCTCGGACAGGCGCTGGGCGACCGGCTCGAGGCTGTACTGGGGGTCGGGCGCGCCGTCGGGGCGTCCGAGGTGCGAGCACACGACGACGCGGGCGCCCGCGTTGATGAGTGCGTTGAGGGTCGGCAACGAGGCGCGTACACGACCATCGTCCGTTATGACCCCGTCCCGCAGGGGGACGTTCAGGTCACAACGGACGATGACACGCTTGCCCTCGAGCGAACCCAGTGAGTCCAGGGTGCGCAGAGTCATGAGGGGGTGCTCAGAGACGCTCTGCCACGTACTCGGTCAGGTCGACGAGACGGTTGGAGTAGCCCCACTCGTTGTCGTACCAGCTGGAGAGCTTGACCTGGTTGCCGATGACGCGGAGCAGACCGGCGTCGAAGATCGACGAGTGCGGGTCGGTGACGATGTCGCTCGAGACGATCTCGTCCTCGGTGTACTTGAGGATGCCCTTGAGGGGGCCCTCGGCGGCAGCCTTGTACGCGGCCTTGATCTCATCGACCGTGACCGGGGTCTTGGTCGTGATCGTGAGGTCGGTGATCGAGCCGGTGGGCACCGGCACGCGCAGCGCGAAGCCGTCGAGCTTGCCCTTGAGCTCCGGGAGGACCAGGCCGATGGCCTTCGCCGCACCCGTGGAGGTCGGGACGATGTTGATCGCTGCGGCCCGAGCACGACGCAGGTCGCTGTGCGGGCCGTCCTGCAGGTTCTGGTCGGCCGTGTAGGCGTGGACCGTCGTCATCAGGCCGGTCTCGATGCCGAACGCATCGTTGAACACCTTGGCGAGCGGCGCGAGGCAGTTCGTGGTGCAGGAGGCGTTCGAGATGATGTGGTCGGTCGCCGGGTTGTAGGTGTCCTCGTTCACGCCCATCACGATGGTCGCGTCGTCACCCGTGGCGGGAGCCGAGATGAGAACCTTCTTGGCACCGGCGTCGATGTGCTTCTTGGCCAGCTCCGCCTTCGTGAAGAAGCCGGTCGACTCGATGACGATGTCGACACCCAGCTCGCCCCACGGGAGGTTGGCGGGGTCGCGCTCGGCGAATGCCTTGATGACGTTGCCGTTGACGGTGATGCTGTTCTCGTCGTAGCTCACCTCGGCGTCGAGGCGACCGGTGATCGAGTCGTACTTCAGCAGGTGCGCCAGGGTCTTGTTGTCGGTGAGGTCGTTGACCGCGACGATTTCGATGTCTGCTCCCTGCGCGAGAGCCGCGCGGAAGTAGTTGCGTCCGATACGGCCGAAGCCGTTGATACCGATCTTGACAGACACTCAGGTCTCCTGATTTCTCGTGCGCTTGCGCGCGGTTTCTACTAGAGAAGCGTGGACAACGGCGTCCCGACGGGCGAATCGTCCGTCGGGACGCCCGTCTTGTTTACGACAGTACCAGCAGGCCAGCGGTCTTCTCGCGGGCCACCTCGAAGCGCTGGGCGACGTTCTCCCAGTTGGCGATGTTCCACGCAGCCTTGACGTAGTCGGCCTTCACGTTGAGGTAGTCGAGGTAGAAGGCGTGCTCCCACATGTCGAGCTGGAACAGCGGCACAGTGCCCTGCGCGGTGTTCGCCTGCTGGTCGAACATCTGCTGGATGATCAGGCGGGCGCCGATCGGGTCCCAGCTCAGCACGGCCCATCCGGAACCCTGGATTCCGGTGGCCGCCGCCGTGAAGTGCGCCTGGAACTTCTCGAAGGAACCGAAGTACTCGTCGATGGCCGCCTTCAGCTCGCCCTCGGGCTGGCCGCCGCCGTTCGGCGAGAGGTTGGTCCAGAAGATCGAGTGGTTGACGTGTCCACCGAGGTTGAACGCGAGGTCCTTCTCGAGCTTGTTGACGTTCGCGAGATTTCCGCTGTCGCGGGCCTCCGCGAGCTGCTCGAGAGCGGTGTTCGCACCGGTCACATACGCCTGGTGGTGCTTGTCATGGTGCAGCTCCATGATCTTTCCGCTGATGTGCGGCTCGAGAGCTGCGAAGTCGTAGGGGAGGTCGGGGAGCGTGTAGGTCGCCATATCGCTTTCATCCAATCCGCGCCGCGCCGCGGCGCTTGCCGATCCTCCGCGCCGCCGAGATGCGGCGAGGAGCGGACGTAACTCATCCTACTGACGCCAACGCCCCACGGCACCGGATCCTTCCGTTGAATGACGAAGAGAGCCGACCCTTGACAGGGCCGGCTCTCCTCTGCGCGAAGGGTGGCGATCAGACGTCCAGCCCCGCGGGCACCGCCGCCTCGGTCCCGGGGATGCCGTCGTGCTGCGCTTTCTTGTCGGCCATCGCCAGGAGACGACGGATGCGACCGGCGACGGCATCCTTCGTGAGCGGCGGATCGGCGTGGTGTCCGAGTTCGTCGAGACTCGCGTCGCGGTGCGCGAGACGCAGCTCCCCCGCCACGCGCAGGTGGTCGGGAACCTCGTCGGCGAGGATCTGGAGCGCGCGCTCGACGCGTGCGCAGGCGGCGACAGCTGCCTGCGCCGAACGACGCAGGTTCGCGTCGTCGAAGTTGACGAGTCGGTTGACGCCGGCGCGCACCTCGCGGCGCTGGCGCAGTTCCTCCCAGGCCACGGCGGTGCGGTGGGCACCCATCTCGCTGAGGATGGCGCGGATCGCCTCGCCCTCGCGCACGACCACGCGCGGCATGCCGCGGACTTCACGCGCCTTCGCGGCGACCCCCAGGCGGTGTGCGGCACCGACGAGCGCCATCGCGGCCTCCGACGACGGGCAGACGACTTCGAGCATGGCGGAGCGACCGGGTTCGCTGAGCGAGCCGGCGGCGAGGAACGCACCGCGCCAGAGACCGGCGAGCTCGGAGCGCGAACCGGTGGTCAGCCGGTTCGGGAGTCCGCGTACCGGACGACGACGCTGATCCAGGAGACCGGTCTGTCGGGCGAGGGTCTCCCCCGAGTCGATGACGCGCACGGCCCATCGCGCACCTTCATTGGCGGTGCTGGACTGCACCTGGGCGATCTCGGGACGAACACCGTAGATCTCGGCGAGATCCCGGGCCACGCGACGCGCGAGGGTCTCGGCATCCACTTCCGCTTCGACGGCCACCCGGCCGGCGATCGAGTGCAAGCCACCGGCGAACCGCAGGATGGCGGTCACCTCCGCGACTCGCACCGTCGGGGGTGCATTTCGGATGCTGACCAGCTCGGCCTTGACGTCGGTGGTGAGTGCCACGGGACTCCTTCTACGTTCACGCGCCGGGTCGCGACGCAAACGTCCAGCTTACCGGCTGGGCGCTCCCCTACTCGCGCCCGAGGTCGCGATGACGGACGTTGACGGCCACTCCGGGGATCGCTGCGAGACGCCGAGCGAGCTCCTCCGACATGGCGACGGAGCGGTGCTTGCCTCCGGTGCAGCCGATCGCGACGGTGGAGTGGCTCTTGTTCTCGCGCTGATACCCCTCGAGCACCGGAGTGAGGGCCGCGGCGTAGGCCTCGAGGAACTCGCCCGCCCCCTCACGGGACAACACGTACTCGCGCACGGGTTCGTCCTGCCCGGTGAGACCGCGCAACTCCTCGTTCCAGAACGGGTTCGGCAGGAATCGCATGTCGGCCACGAGATCGACATCGGTCGGCAGACCGTACTTGAACCCGAAGCTGAGCAGCGTCACGCGATGGCGCGCCTGCCCCTCTTCGGAGAACAACTCGGAGACCTGTGTCGCCAGCTGGTGGATGTTCAGCGTCGAGGTATCGATCACCATGTCGGCGGACTCGTGGATCGGCGCAAGTCGGGCGCGTTCGCGCCGGATGCCGTCGAGGAGCGTGCCGTCGTCCTGGAGCGGGTGCGGTCGGCGGACGGCTTCGAATCGCCGGACGAGCACGTCGTCGGACGCTTCGAGGAAAAGCACCCGTACGGAGCCGCGCGAGCGGAGCAGACGCGCGACCTCCGGGAAGTCGTCGAAGAGGCTGCGTCCGCGTACGTCCACGACGGCTGCGACCTTGGGCAGGGCATCCCCACCCATGTCGGTGAGGTCGATCAGCGGTCGGAGGATCTGCGGCGGGAGGTTGTCGACCACATACCAGCCGAGGTCTTCGAGGGCGTTCGCCACCGTCGTCCGGCCTGCGCCGGACATACCTGTGACGATGAGGAACTCGCCCTTCTCGGACTCGGTCATCTCTCGCTCATCCCTTTCGCCTGGGACACCAGCCTATCGAGTGGCGAGGTGCGTGTGGATGTTCTGCGCCAGCACGGGCCCGATGCCCTGCACCTCTTCGATCTGCCCCGGCTCGGCCGCCCGCAGGGCCGTCACGGATCCGAAGTGCTTGAGCAGCACTTTGATGCGAGCTGCGCCGAGGCCGGGGACCTCGGCGAGCACGGTGGTGATGTCGTTGCGGCGCTTCTTGCGCTGATGGACGATCGCGAAGCGATGCGCCTCGTCGCGCAGGCGCTGGAGCAGGTAGAGCGCTTCGCTCGTGCGTGGGAGGATCACCGGGAAATCCTCGCCGGGAAGCCAGACCTCCTCGAGACGCTTCGCGATGCCGCACACGCTGATCTCAGGGTGCCCCGCGTCACGCAGGGCACGCGCGGCCGCTTCGACCTGAGGCTTGCCGCCGTCGACGAGGAGTAGCTGGGGTCGATACGCGAAGCGCGGCTTCTTGCGGCCGGTCTCGCCCTCGACCTCTCCCTCGACCCCGTCGAGCAGCGGGTCGCTGACGACGACCGGTTCCGGGCGGTCCAGATACGCGAGCCGACGGCGCAGGACCTGGTACATCGAATCGGTGTCGTCGGTGGTCTCGGCGATACCGAAGGAGCGGTACTGGTCCTTGCGCGGGAGGCCGTCTTCGAAGACCACCATCGAGGCGACCACGTTCGTGCCGCCGAGATGTGAAATGTCGAAGCACTCGATGCGCAACGGAGCCTCGTCCATTCCGAGCGCTTCCTGCAGGTCGGTGAGCGCCTGCGTTCGGGCCACGTAGTCGCTGGTGCGCCGCGTCTTGTAACGGATGAGGGCCTGCTGCGCGTTCAGGGTGGCGGTGCGCATGAGATCCGCGCGCTGGCCACGCTGAGCGACGGCGATCTCGACCTTCTTGCCGCGACGCTCGCGGAGCCATTCCTCCATCTCGGGAGCGTCGTCCGGCAGCGAGGGCACCAGAATCCGGCGCGGCACGTCGGCGGCATCGCCGTACGCACGCTGGAGCACCTGATCCACCAACTCGGCCCCCGAGATGTCGATCTCCTTCTCGATCGTCATCGCCCGGACACCGCGCACACGACCTCCTCGGATGACGAAGTGCTGAACCGCCGCGGCGAGCTCGTCCTCGGCGATGCCGAAGAGGTCGGCGTCCTCGTCGGACGCCAGCACGAGGGCGCTCTTCCCGAGCACGGCCTCGATCGCGGAAAGCTTGTCGCGATACTTGGCCGCCGCCTCGTAGTCCATGGCCGCGGATGCATCGAGCATCCGCTTGCGGAGGTCACGAGTGAATCGCTCGTCACCTCCGGCCATGAACGCCACGAAGTCGTTCACCATCGCGCGGTGCTCCTCGATGGTCACCGTCATCGAGCACGGCCCGCCGCACTTGCCGATCTGTCCGGGGAAACAGGGGCGTCCCGTCTGCATGGCTCGTTTGTAACTCGCGTCGCTGCAGGTGCGGATCGGGAACGCTTTGATCATCAGGTCGATGGTCTCGTGCACCGCCCAGACCTTGGGATACGGGCCGAAGTACCTCGCACCCGGAATCCTGCGGTTGCGGGTGACCAGCACACGAGGCGCCTCGTCGCCGAGCGTCACCGCCATGAACGGGTAGGACTTGTCGTCCTTGTACCTGACGTTGAAGGGCGGATCGAACTCCTTGATCCACATGTACTCGAGTTGCAGTGAGTCGACGTCGGTCGAGACGACGGTCCATTCGACAGAGGAAGCGGTCGTGACCATGCGCCGCGTGCGCTCGTGGAGCGTGCGCAACGGGGCGAAGTAGTTCGACAGCCGCTGGCGGAGGTTCTTCGCCTTCCCGACGTAGAGCACCCGCCCATCGGCGTCACGGAAACGGTACACACCGGGATCGGTCGGGATCTCTCCCGGCCGCGGCTTGTACGGAAGCACGTCGGCCATCAGCTGGCCTTGCGCGCGGCGCGCCCTTCCCCGAGGATCTCGGCGAGGAACTGCCCCGTGTGGCTCTCCTCGACCCGGGCGATCTGCTCCGGGGTGCCCGTCGCGAGGATCTCACCACCGCCGGAACCGCCCTCGGGACCGAGGTCGATGACCCAGTCGGCGGACTTGATGACGTCGAGGTTGTGCTCGATGACGATCACGGTGTTGCCCTTGTCGACGAGTCCGTTCAGTACTTCGAGGAGCTTGCGCACGTCTTCGAAGTGCAGACCGGTGGTCGGCTCGTCGAGCACATAGATGCTTCGACCGTTGCTGCGGCGCTGGAGCTCGGTGGCGAGTTTCACGCGCTGCGCCTCGCCGCCCGAGAGCGTCGTCGCGGACTGACCGAGGCGCACGTACCCGAGCCCGACGTCGACCAAGGTCTTCATGTAGCGGTGAATCGCCTGGATGGGTTCGAAGAACTCGGCGGCCTCTTCGATCGGCATCTCGAGGACCTCGGCGATGTTCTTCCCCTTGTAATGCACCGCGAGGGTGTCGCGGTTGTACCGCTTACCGTGGCAGACCTCGCAGTCGACGTAGACGTCGGGGAGGAAGTTCATCTCGATCTTGATCGTGCCGTCGCCCGAGCACGCCTCGCAGCGACCGCCCTTGACATTGAAGCTGAAGCGACCCGGCTGATAGCCGCGCACCTTGGCCTCGGGGGTCTCGCTGAAGAGTGAACGGATACGGTCGAAGACACCGGTGTAGGTCGCGGGGTTCGAGCGCGGCGTGCGGCCGATCGGCGCCTGGTCGACGTGCACCACCTTGTCGAGATTGTCGAGACCGGTCACGCGGGTGTGCTTGCCGGGGACGGTGCGGGCACCGTTCAGACGGGACGCGAGCACCTGGTAGAGGATGTCGTTGACGAGGGACGACTTGCCCGAGCCGCTGACGCCGGTGACGGCCGTGAGCACGCCGAGCGGGAAGCCTGCATCCACGTTCTTGAGGTTGTTCTCGCGGGCGCCGATCACGTTGAGCATGCGCTTGCGGTCGAGCTTGCGGCGCTTGGTCGGTGTCGGGATCTCACGACGGCCGGAGAGGTACTCCCCCGTCATCGACGTTCGGTCGTCGAGCAGAGACTCATAGGGGCCCGAGTGCACGACCTCGCCGCCGTTGACTCCGGCGCCGGGGCCGATGTCGACCACCCAGTCGGCCGCCTCGATCGTCTCTTCATCGTGCTCCACCACGATGAGCGTGTTGCCCAGGTCGCGCAGCTTCAGCAGCGTGTTGATCAGACGTCGGTTGTCGCGCTGGTGGAGACCGATGGACGGCTCGTCGAGGACGTAGAGCACACCGGTCAGGCCTGATCCGATCTGCGTCGCGAGTCGGATGCGCTGCGCCTCACCGCCGGAGAGAGAGCCGGCGGATCTGCTCAGGTTGAGGTACGAGAGGCCCACCTGCAGCAGGAAGTCGAGACGCAGACGGATCTCGCGCAGGACCTGAGCGGCGATCTTCGCCTCTCGCTCTGTCAGGGTCAGCGTCTGCATGAAGGCCTGCGCATCGCTCAGGCTGAGATGCGAGACCTCTGCGATGGAGTGTCCCTGCACCTGAACCGCGAGAACCTCGGGCTTCAGACGATCGCCGTCGCAGACGGGGCACGGCACCTCGCGGAGGTACTCGCCCCAGCGACCGCGCTGCGTGTCGGACTCGGCCTGCAGATACTGCCGCTCGATGTAAGGGACTACTCCCTCGAATCCGGAGGCGTACCGCATCTCCCGCCCGTACCGGTTCTTCCACTTGACGGTGACCTTGTAGTTCTCGCCGCGCAGCACGGCGTCCTGGATGTCGGAGTGGAGCTCACGCCAGGGCGTGTCGAGCGAGAAGTCGAGATCGCGGGACAGGCCCTCGAGCAGGCGCTCGTAGTACTGGAAGAGACCCTTACCCTGTGTCGTCCAGGGGATGATGACTCCCTCGCGGATCGAGAGGTCCTCGTCGCCGAGCATCAGGTCGACATCGACGGACATGCGCGTGCCCAGACCGGAGCATGCGGGGCATGCCCCGAACGGTGCGTTGAACGAGAAGGTGCGGGGCTCGATCTCGGTCAGGCTGAGCGGGTGCCCGTTCGGGCAGGCGAGTTTCTCGGAGAAGGACTGCCACGCGTCGTCGCCCTCTTCGTCGACGAAGTTGACCTGGACGACGCCTCCGGCGAGACCCAGAGCCGTCTCGACGGAATCCGTCACGCGTCCGAGGATGTCGTCCGACGCGACCAGGCGGTCGACGACCACGGCGATGTCGTGCTTGTAGCTCTTCTTGAGGGTGGGCGGCTCGGCCAGCTGGATGAGATCGCCGTCGACGATCGCACGGGAGTATCCCTTGGCTCCGAGCTCGCGGAAGAGGTCGACGAATTCGCCCTTCTTCTGCGACACGATCGGAGCGACGATCTGGTAACGCGTGCGCTCGGGCAGCTCCATCAGTTGGTCGGCGATCTGCTGCACGGTCTGCCGTTGGATCTTCTCGCCGCACTCGGGGCAGTGAGGAATGCCGATGCGCGCCCAGAGCAGTCGCATGTAGTCGTAGATCTCGGTGATCGTGCCGACCGTCGAGCGCGGATTCCGGTTGGTCGACTTCTGGTCGATCGACACCGCCGGGCTCAGCCCCTCGATGAAATCGACGTCGGGCCTGTCGACCTGGCCGAGGAACTGACGTGCGTAGGCGCTCAGCGACTCGACGTAACGACGCTGCCCCTCCGCGAAGATCGTGTCGAACGCGAGACTTGACTTCCCGGAGCCCGACAGGCCGGTGAACACGACGAGCGAGTCGCGGGGAATGTCGATGTCGACGTTCTTGAGATTGTGCACGCGGGAACCGCGAACACTGAGTTTTCCGGGAGTGGCGACGGGGACGATAGGCACCGGACAAGTCTACGAGGGGCCACCGACATTGGCTCCGCAGGGCCTGGATGCTCAGGCGCCTCCGAGGCGCCGCCCCGCGAACGGCCCCAGCCCGTCACGGAGCGCCGACACTTCGTGCACGTCCATCCCGACTGCGCCCATCACCTGCGCCGGCACCTCCAGCGCCCGCTCGCGCAGAGCGCGTCCCGCATCGGTGAGGGTGATATCGAGACGTCGTTCATCCTCCGCACTGCGCTCCCGCGCGACGAGCCCGTCGGCCTCCAGCCGCTTGACCAGCGGCGATGCCGTCGCCGGCTCCATCGCGAGATCGGCGGCGAGATCGTTCAGGGTGCGAGGCGATCGCTCCCAGAGCGCCAGCATCACCAGGTACTGCGGGTGGGTCAGCCCCAGCGGCTCGAGGATGGGTCGATAGATCGCGACGACGTTGCGCGCCGCGGTCACCAGCGCGAAGCAGAGCTGGTTGTCGAGCCGGAGGAGTTCGTCGGATGCGTTCACCCGGCCAACTATACAACTGCCCTAATCATTAGTACACTAATCAACATGGCACATGATCCGGATCGGACCCCCCTGCGCACGCGCATTCGCGAGGCGGGAGGGCTGTACGCCTGGGTGAACACCAACCTCATCCGCTTCGCCGGTCCGGCGTCCGTCGGCCCGTACGAGAAGACTCCCCCGCCGAGCGCTGCGGAGCGCGCCGAGCGCGCGTGTCCACTGTGCGGAGCGCCGATGACGGCACACGAGATCGACCGATCCGGGCCAAAGCCCCTCATCCACTGCCCCTGAGCCCGAAAACGCGCCTGCCACCAGCGCGCGACGGTCGACCCGCTCAGTCGCCTCCGGCGCGCGCGGCATCGATCCAGAACAGCAGTGCGTCATCGTCGGCGATCGCGAGTGGGGCGACGTCGATCCATCGCGAACTCATGGTCCGCGCGCCCATCACGGCGCGCGCTGCTCCGTCGCGCAGGAGCAGCACTGCCTCGTCTTCGGCTGCGACCTTGACGAGTAGCACTCCTCCCGGCCGGGCACCCGCGAGGATCCGGCCATCGAGCAAAAATGCTCGGGTTCCGAGCATCCTCCGCTCCTCGATGCCGGATGCGGGCGCGACGATCGCGCGAATCCGGTCGGCGAGCTCTTCGCCCGCAGCATCCATCGGCGCCGCCCTCACCTACCGAACACCCTCAGGCGTGTCCGGCCCGCTCCATGGCGCGCAGTTCCTTCTTGAGGTCCTGCACCTCGTCGCGAAGGCGCCCTGCCAGCTCGAACTTGAGCTCGGCGGCGGCGGCCAACATCTGATCCGAGAGGTCTTGGATCGTCGCTTCCAGCTGCTGCGCTCCCTCCGCCGCGATTCCCGTACGTCGGAGGTTCGGGGTGGGCGACTTTCCCTTGCCCGTCGCACGCCCCCTCCCCGACATCAGCTCGGCGGTGTCCGCACCCTCGCGAGCCAGAACGGCGGTGATGTCGGCGATCTTCTTACGCAGCGGCTGCGGATCGATCCCGTGCTCCTTGTTGTATGCGACCTGCTTCTCGCGTCGACGATCGGTCTCCTCGATCGCCTTCGCCATCGAGTCGGTCATCTTGTCGGCGTACATGTGGACCTCGCCCGACACGTTTCGCGCCGCACGCCCGATGGTCTGGATGAGCGACGTGCCGGAGCGCAGGAAGCCCTCCTTGTCGGCATCGAGGATCGCCACGAGCGACACCTCGGGAAGATCGAGGCCCTCGCGCAGGAGGTTGATTCCGACCAGAACGTCGTACACCCCGGAACGCAACTCGCTCAGCAGCTCGACACGGCGCAGGGTGTCGACGTCGGAGTGCAGGTAGCGGACGCGAACCCCGTGCTCCCCAAGGAAATCCGTCAACTCCTCGGCCATCTTCTTGGTCAGGGTCGTCACGAGGATGCGCTCGTCGCGCTCGACGCGCAGACGGATCTCCTCGAGCAGGTCGTCGATCTGTCCCTTCGAGGGCTTAACGATGATCTCTGGATCGACCAGACCCGTCGGGCGGATGATCTGCTCGACGATCCCGTCGGCGATCCCCATCTCGTACTTCCCCGGCGTCGCGGAGAGGTAGACGGTCTGTCCGATGCGGTTCTTGAACTCGTCCCAGCGGAGCGGACGGTTGTCCATCGCGCTCGGCAGACGGAATCCGTGATCGACGAGCGTGCGCTTGCGCGAGGCATCGCCCTCGTACATCGCACCGATCTGGGGCACGGTGACGTGCGACTCGTCGATCACGAGGAGGAAGTCGTCCGGGAAGAAGTCGAGCAGGGTGTGCGGCGGCTCTCCCGGAGCGCGACCGTCCATGTGCCGCGAGTAGTTCTCGATCCCCGAGCAGAATCCGAGCTGCTGCAGCATCTCGAGATCGAAGGTGGTGCGCATACGCAATCGCTGCGCTTCGAGTAGCTTGCCCTGCTTCTCGAATTCGGCGAGGCGCTCTTCCAGCTCGGTCTCGATCGTGCCGATCGAGCGCTGGATCACATCGGTTCCCGCGACGTAGTGCGACGCGGGGAAGATCGGCACCGCGTCGAGCTTCTCGATCACCTCGCCGGTGAGCGGGTGAAGGGAGTACAGCGCTTCGATCTCGTCACCGAAGAGTTCGATGCGGATCGCGTGCTCCTCGTAGACGGGAATGATCTCGATCGTGTCGCCCCGCACGCGGAAGTTGCCCCGCGAGAAGTCGACGTCGTTGCGGTTGTACTGCATCGCGATGAACTGGCGGATGAGCGCGTCGCGGTCGTACCGCTCCCCCACCTGCAGGGCGACCATGGCACGGAGATACTCCTCGGGAGCACCGAGTCCGTAGATGCAGGAAACGGTCGAGACCACCACGACGTCGCGTCGGCTGAGCAGCGAGTTCGTGGTCGAGTGCCGCAGCCGTTCGACCTCGGCGTTGATGGATGAGTCCTTCTCGATGAAGGTATCGGTCTGCGGGACGTACGCTTCCGGCTGGTAGTAGTCGTAGTAGGAGACGAAGTACTCGACCGCGTTGTTCGGCATGAGCTCGCGGAACTCGTTCGCGAGCTGAGCCGCGAGCGTCTTGTTGTGCGCGAGGACGAGGGTGGGGCGCTGCACCTGCTCGACGAGCCATGCGGTCGTCGCCGACTTTCCCGTACCCGTGGCCCCCAGCAGCACGACGTCCGTCTCGCCGGCATTGATGCGCGCGGCGAGCTCGGCGATGGCCTGGGGCTGATCACCGGCGGGCGCGTATTCGCTGATGACCTCGAACGGGCGAACGCTGCGGGTGGTTTCCATACGTCCAGCGTAGGCGGGGTCACCGACATCGGGGTCCGCTTCCCCTTCGGGCGAACGGCTGTCACACTCTTCCGGATGGAGACGTGCGCAGGGCGACCGCCGCGATCACCGCGGATGCAGCGCACATCGCGAGGATGCCGACAATGAACCACTCCCACCCCATCCCTCCGAAGACGAGACCGAGGGTCCACCCGAACAGGCTCGATCCGGCGTAGTAGCCGAAATAGTAGAGCGACGAGGCCTGCGCGCGCACGGCCGGATCGGCATCCGTCGGAACCCACCCAGAAGCGATCGCATGCGCACCGAAGAACCCGGCGGTGAACAGCACGAGTCCGGTCAGCACCAGCCCTGTGCTCGGCGTCGCCATCAGTACCGCGCCCGATGCGGTGACGCCGATCGAGACCAGGAGCACCGGGTAGCGTCCGAACCTGCTGGCCAGCGATCCGGCCCAGGGTGAGGAGACCGTTCCGGCGAGGTAGGCCACGAACAGCAGGGTCACCAGCCAGGCCGGGAGGAGGAACGGTGGAGCCGCGAGATGGAAGCCGAGATAGTTGTAGACCGCGACGAAGGCGCCCATCAGCAGGAAACCCTGCGCGTAGAGGGCGAGCTGTGGCGCGGAACGCAGCGGACGCAGAAGTCGCGCGAGGATCCCGGGGCCGCCCCCTCGCGCCGAAGGAAGGAAGCCGCGGGCGCGCGGCGTGAGCCAGAGGAACAGAACGGCGCAGACGATGCAGACAGCGGCGACTCCCCAGACTCCCGCACGCCAACCGCCCTCCTCTCCGAAACCGCCGGCGACGAGACGCCCCGTCAGCCCGCCGAGCGTGGTACCCGCGATGTAGCTGCCCGCCGCCGCCGCCGCGTGCGAGGAGCGAACCTCTTCACTCAGGTACGCGAGGGCGACGGCGGGCACGGCGCCCAGCGCGATGCCCTCCCCCAGCCGCAGGACGAGCAGCGGGAGGATGCCGTCGCTCAGCGGCGCGCAGATGCCGAGCACGGTGGCGATGATCACCCCCGTCGCCATGGCGGGGATCCGTCCGATCCGATCGGCGACCATCGACCAGGGGACGACGGCCGCCGCCAGCCCGAGCGTTGCGGCCGACACGCTCAGCGCCGCCGATGCCGGCCCGATCCGGAGGTCGGAGGCGATCTGCGGGAGGACTGCCTGGGTGGCGTAGAGCTGAGCGAATGTCGCGACGCCCGCGAAGAAGAGCCCGATGATCAACCGGCGATACTCCCGTGATCCCGGAGCATGGCCGGTGAACGGTTCACTCACCGTGCGCGGATCCGCTCCCACAGGGCGTCGGTGCGGGCTTCGGTCTCATCGAGAGATCCGGAGGTGTCGATCACCGCGTCGGCGATCGCGAGACGCTGGTCATCGGAGACCTGGGCGTCGATGCGCTCCTTCGCGGACTTCGGGTCCATTCCGCGAATCTCGACGAGGCGGCGCAGCCTCTCCGTCTCGGGAGCGTGCGCCACGACGATGAGGTCCCAGGGGTCGTCGACGCGCGCCTCCACCAGGAGAGGGACGTCGTAGACGACGATCGCGTCCTCATCGGCTGCGAAGGCCTCTTCGAAGCGCCGCTGGGACTCGGCGCGAACGGCCGGGTGCACGATGGCGTTCAGGGCGAGGAGCCGCTCGGGATCGCCGAAGACCTGGGCACCCAATGCCGGGCGGTCCAGCGACCCATCGGCGGCGATGACGCCGTCACCGAACTCCCGAGCGATTCGACCGAGCACGCGGCTGCCCGGCGCCTGGACGTCGCGCACGATCTGATCCGCATCGACGAGGATCGCGCCGTGCGAGGCGAGTCGTCGGGCGATGGTCGACTTCCCGGACGCTATGCCGCCGGTGAGCGCGATGAGGGGCATGGTCTCCATCCTGTCACGCGGGAGAACGCGGAACGGGCCGCCACCCGAAGGTGACGACCCGTTCTTGACGTGATGCTGCTTAGGCGTTGCCACCCGAGAGCTTCTCGCGGAGAGCCGCGAGCGCCTCGTCGTCGGCAAGCGTGCCCGCGCCAGCGGCCTCGCTCGAGAACGACTGTCCGCCGAAGTCCTCTCCGGCCGCAGCCTCGGCCTCGGCCGCCTTGGTGACCTGAGCCTTGTGCGCCTCCCAGCGAGCCTGGGCCGCAGCGTACTCCTGCTCCCATGCCTCGCGCTGGGCGTCGAAGCCTTCCTTCCACGCACCGGTCTCGGCGTCGAAGCCCTCCGGGTACTTGTACTCGCCGTTCTCGTCGTACTCGGCGACCATTCCGTAGAGGGCCGGGTCGAACTCGGTGCCGTTGGGGTCGACGGACTCGTTGGCCTGCTTCAGCGACAGCGAGATGCGACGACGCTCGAGGTCGATGTCGATGACCTTGACGAACACCTCTTCGCCGACGGAGACGACCTGCTCGGCCAGCTCGACGTGCTTGCTGGAGAGCTCGGAGATGTGAACGAGGCCCTCGATGCCGTCTGCGACGCGCACGAACGCACCGAACGGGACGAGCTTCGTGACCTTACCCGGGGTGACCTGACCGATCGCGTGGGTACGGGCGAAGACCTGCCACGGGTCCTCCTGCGTCGCCTTCAGCGACAGGGAGACGCGCTCGCGGTCGAGGTCGACCTCGAGGATCTCGACGGTGACCTCCTGGCCGACCTCGACGACCTCGGAGGCGTGCTCGATGTGCTTCCAGGACAGCTCGGAGACGTGCACGAGGCCGTCCACGCCGCCCAGGTCGACGAACGCACCGAAGTTGACGATCGACGAGACGACACCCTTGCGGACCTGACCCTTGTGAAGGTTGTTCAGGAACGTGGTTCGCGACTCCGACTGCGTCTGCTCGAGCAGCGCGCGGCGGCTGAGCACGACGTTGTTGCGGTTCTTGTCGAGCTCGAGGATCTTGGCCTCGATCTCCTGGCCGAGGTACGGCGTGAGGTCGCGGACGCGGCGGAGCTCGATGAGCGAAGCCGGGAGGAAGCCCCGGAGGCCGATGTCGACGATGAGGCCACCCTTGACGACCTCGATGACGGTGCCGGTGACGACGCCGTCGTTCTCCTTGATCTTCTCGACGTCTCCCCAGGCGCGCTCGTACTGCGCACGCTTCTTGGAGAGGATCAGACGGCCTTCCTTGTCCTCCTTCTGGAGGACGAGGGCCTCGACCAGGTCGCCGACGGCGACGACCTCGTTGGGGTCGACGTCATGCTTGATGGAGAGCTCGCGCGAGGGGATGACACCCTCGGTCTTGTAGCCCACATCGAGGAGGACCTCGTCGCGGTCGATCTTGACGATCGTGCCCTCGATGATGTCGCCATCGTTGAAGAACTTCAGGGTCTTCTCGACCGCGGCCAGGAAGTCCTCAGCAGATCCGATGTCGTTGATGGCGACCTGCTTGGTGGCCGGGGCGGTCGTTGCGGTAGTCATGTAGTGGGTTGTCCTTGTGAATGGAAACTCAGGCTGTGAACAGCGACCGCGCACGGTCGGTATCCTGCTTCACAGCGATTGGATTGGTGTGATCGTCACGAGCGCATGCGCATGCACGCCACGAGTGACGCTTCAGATTACCAGATCTCGGGATGCGGCGGGGAGTCGGGCGTCGGATGCCCGTGCGAGACTGTCCCCGTGACCGATCGCCTGATGCTGCTCGATACCGCCAGCCTCTATTTCCGCGCGTTCTACGGGGTGCCCGACAGCGTCACCGCGCCGGACGGTTCCCCCATCAACGCCGCCCGGGGTCTCCTCGACATCGTCGCAAAGCTCGTCACGCTCTACGAACCCGCCCAGATCATCGCCTGCTGGGACGACGACTGGCGGCCTCAGTGGCGCGTCGACCTCATTCCGAGCTACAAGGGCCACCGCGTCGTCGAGGTCGTGGCGGATGCCCCCGACGTCGAAGAGGTGCCCGACCCGCTCGAGGCGCAGATCCCTCTCATCCGACAGACGCTCGAAGCCCTCGACATCCCCATCATCGGCGTCGCCGCCCACGAGGCCGATGACGTGATCGGCACGCTCGCCACGGCATCCGCTCTTCCTGTCGACATCGTCACCGGGGATCGCGATCTCTTCCAGCTCGTCGACGACGCGCGAGACGTCCGTGTGATCTACACCGCCCGCGGAATGAGCAATCTCGAGATCGTGACCGACGCGACCGTCGTCGCCAAGTACGGCGTCCTGCCCAGCCAGTACGCCGACTTCGCGACGATGCGCGGCGACGCCTCGGACGGCCTCCCCGGCGTCGCCGGCGTGGGCGAGAAGACCGCGGCGACGCTCCTCCACGCCCACGCCGATCTCGACGGCATCCGTGCAGCAGCGACCGCCGGCGAGGGGATGAGCGCCGGCGTCCGCGCGAAGATCCTCGCCGCGAGCGACTATCTCGACGTCGCTCCCACCGTCGTCGCGGTCGCCACCGGACTCGACATCTCCGCGCCGGGCACGCCACTGCATCCGCTCGACGACGTCGCGCGCGACGCAGCCGGCGCTCTCGCCGAGGAATGGAATCTGACGTCCTCGATGAACCGCGCGATCGCAGCGATCGATAAGGTCGCAGGCTCCGCCTGACCGTCATTCCGCCCAGGCGAGCAGACGCTCGAGCCCCCAGGTGCTCACGATCCGGGACGCCGGCACCCCCGCGCGCTCCGCTCGCTCGGCGCCGTGGTCGAGAAGCGACAGCTGCCCGGGAGCGTGCGCATCCGAGTCGATCGAGAAGAGGCATCCGGCTTCGAGAGCCAGTGCGATCAGCTCGTCCGGAGGATCCTGACGCTCCGGGCGGGAGTTGATCTCGACGGCGACACCGTTCTCGGCACAGGCCGCGAACACGGCGGCCGCGTCGAACTCCGAGGGCGGGCGCGTGCCGCGCTCGCCCTGCACCAGGCGTCCCGTGCAATGGCCGAGCACATTCACGCGGGGGTGCGCCACCGCCGCGACCATCCGGCGGGTCATGGCACGGGCGTCCATCCGCAGCTTCGAGTGCACGGACGCGACGACGATGTCCAGATCACCGAGAAGCCCGTCCTCCTGGTCGAGCAACCCATCGTCGAGGATGTCGACCTCGATGCCGGCCAGGAGCGTGAATCCGTCACCCGACTCGGCCCGCACGAGGGGGATCTGCTCGCGCAATCGCTCCGCCGAGAGCCCGCGCGCCACCCGCAGTCGCGGCGAATGATCGGTGATCGCCTGGTACTCGTGTCCCTGCGCGCGCGCCGCGGCCGCCATCACTGAGATGGACGTCGTTCCGTCCGACCAGTCGGTGTGCGCATGGAGATCGCCGCGCAGTTTCCGCCGCAGGGCGGAGACGCGCTCGGGCTCCACGTCGCCGCGGAGCTCGATCAGATAGTCGGGGACCATGCCCTCCTGCGCCTGACGGATCACCGAGAAGGTCGACACACCGATGCCCGGGGCCGCGCGGAGACGGTTCGGATCAGTGCGCACGTCCGCCGGCAAGGACTCGAACGTCGCGGCCGCCTGCCGGAATGCCTTGGCCCGATATCTCGACGCCCGCTCGCGCTCGAGCAGCGACGCGATCTCGAGCAGTGCGGCGATCGGTTCCATGATGCGCCTCAGCTTGCGGCGAGCTCCCGGCTCACGCCGATCCACTCGTCGAGCTTCGACAGCGCCCGCCCGTCGTCGATCGCCGCGGCCGCACGCTCGTACGCGCTACGCAGGCGTTCGAGGATCGGACGCTGCACCTGAGCCGCGTCCTGCGAGAGCTCGAACGCGACGATCCCGGCGGCAGCGTTCAGCAGCACGATGTCGCGCACCGCGCCGCTCTCCCCCTCCAGCGTGCGACGCAGGATGGTCGCGTTGTGCTCCGGCGACCCTCCGAGAAGGTCCGAGAGTTCGGCGAGCGGGATGCCGAGGTCACGCGGATCCAGATCGTGCTCGTGCACATCTCCCCGGGTGACCTCCCAGATCCGGCTGTGTCCGGTGGTCGTGAGTTCGTCGAGTCCGTCGTCGCCGCGGAAGACGAGCGCCGTGGCGCCGCGTGTGCGGAACACGCCCGTGATCAGGGGCACGCGCTCGAGCTGCGCCACACCCACGGCGTTCGCCTCGGCGCGGGCCGGATTGCAGAGAGGGCCGAGCATGTTGAACACAGTGGGCACGCCGAGCTGCGATCGCACGGCTCCCGCGTGCTTGAAACCGGGGTGGAACGCGCCCGCCCAGGCGAAGGTGATCCCCGTGCGGTCGAGGATGGACGCCACGGCGGTCGGATCGAGCGTGAGCTCGAGTCCGAGAGCACCGAGCACATCGGAGGACCCCGAGGCCGAACTCGCCGCCCTGTTGCCGTGCTTCACGACCGGGATGCCCATCGCGCCGATGATGACGGCTGCGGTCGTCGAGACGTTCACCGTGCCGACACGGTCACCACCCGTGCCGACGATGTCGAGTACGTCCGGCGACACCGGGAGCGGGACGGCGGCTTCGAGGATCGCATCGCGGAAACCGACGATCTCGTCGATGGTCTCGCCCTTCGCGCGCAACGCGATGAGGAATCCCGCCAGTTGGGCCTCGCTGACATCGCCCCGCATGATCTGACGCATGGCCCACGTCGACTCCCAGACGCTGAGGTCGCGACGCTCCAGGAGAGTGGTGAGCACATCGGACCAGGTCAGGGATTCAGCCATGTGTGCGATCCTATCGGCGCCGAGAAAACGTGCATCTCGTCTGTCACGGATGCCGATGGCCGGAGCACCCGCGATTTCCCGCGGATTCACCGACGATTCGCAGTGTTTTCTTAGGGTTACCTAAGTCAAAAGCTGGCGAATCGAGGCGTCCGGGTGCAAGAATCACCCCCGGGAATCGGCCATAATGGAACGGTGACGACCTCAGCGACGTATGCCCCGGCGGCGAGAACCATCAAGCGGCCCAACCCGGTAGCTGTCGGCACCATTGTGTGGCTCGGCAGTGAAGTGATGTTCTTCGCGGGACTCTTCGCGATCTATTTCACGCTCCGAAGCACCTCCCCCGAGCTCTGGGCTGACCGGACCGAACTGCTGAACGTGCCGTTCGCATTCGTGAACACCGCGATCCTCGTGCTCTCGTCGTTCACCTGCCAGATGGGCGTCTTCGCGGCCGAGGACCTCCAGGCCTACAAGATCGGCAAGGGCCAGAAGAACGGCGCCGGCCGTCGTCGCCTGTTCGGCTGGGGCATGGTCGAGTGGTTCTTCCTCACCTTCGCCCTCGGTGCGATCTTCGTCTCGGGTCAGGTCTGGGAGTACGCCCAGCTCGTCGCCGAGGGGATGCCCATCAGCGCCGACTCGTACGCTTCCGCGTTCTACCTGACCACCGGCTTCCACGCACTGCACGTGACGGGTGGGCTGGTCGCGTTCCTGCTCGTCATCGGGCGCGCATTCGCCGTCAAGAACTTCCGGCACAAGGAGGCGACCTCCTCGATCGTGGTGTCCTACTACTGGCACTTCGTCGACGTCGTCTGGATCGTGCTGTTCGTCGTAATTTACTTCCTGAAATAAGAGCGGAGCTGATCCCCGAGATGGCACGAGAGAAGAAGCGCCGTTCTGGCGGTCGTCGCAGCCCCCTGGCTGCCGCGGCCCTCATCGGAGCGGGCCTGATGATCACCGGCGCCGTGTACGCCGGAGCATCCGCGGCCTTCGCCGCGACCGACACACAGACCGCCGCGACGACGCTGACCGTCGAGGACGGCGAGAAGCTGTTCCAGGCGAACTGCGCCACCTGCCACGGCCTCGACCTGCAGGGCACGCCCAACGGCCCGAGCCTCTACGGTGTGGGCGAACTCGCCACCGAGTTCCAGCTCTCCACGGGCCGCATGCCGCTGCAGATGCAGGGACCGCAGGCCCCCCAGAAGGAGCCGCAGTTCACCGAGGACCAGATCCTCGCGATCTCGTCGTTCGTGCAGTCCACGGCCCCCGGCCCGACCTTCCCCGAGGAGCGCATCCTCGACGGCGAAGGCGACGTGGCCCACGGAGCCGAGCTCTTCCGCGTCAACTGCGCGATGTGCCACAACGTGGCCGCCGCCGGTGGAGCGCTCACCGAGGGCAAGTATGCCCCCGCACTGACCGAGACCAGCGCGCTGCACATGTACGCAGCGATGGTGACGGGTCCCCAGAACATGCCGGTCTTCGGTGACATGAACCTGTCGGACGAAGACAAGCGCGACATCATCTCGGCTCTCCTGTACCAGCAGCAGTCCGTGCAGATCGGCGGGTTCTCCCTCGGATCGCTCGGACCTGTCTCCGAGGGCCTGTTCGTCTGGATCTTCGGCATCGGCGCACTCGTCGCCATCACCGTGTGGATCACGGCGAAGTCCAACTGACGCTAAATCATCGAAGAGGAACGTACGAGGAGCACCATGGCACACGACGACGACTCGCAGGCTCTTGACAGGGCCTACCAGCCCTCTCCGGGGCTGGGCGTCGCAGTCAGCGACCCTGTGCAGAACCCGGGCCTGCCGCCGCACCGCGAGCGGATGACCGACAAGGACCCGCGCGCGGAGAAGGCCGCGGTCCGCACTGTCTACACGCTGTTCTACTTGTCTCTCGCGGGCAGCATCTGGGCGGTCGCCGCCTACATGCTGTTCCCGATCGAGAGCGGCGCTCTCATCGACATCCGTCAGAACAACCTCTTCATCGGACTCGGCATCGCTCTCGCGCTGCTTTCCCTCGGCATCGGAGCGATCCACTGGTCGAAGGCGCTCATGTCCGACAAGGAGCACATCGAGCACCGTCACCCCACGCGGGGCAAGGACTCGACCCGTGAGGCCGTGATCAAGGCGTTCTCCGAGGCTAACGAGGAGTCCGGCTTCGGGCGCCGCACGATGATCCGCAACTCGCTGTTCGCAGCCCTCGTTGCGTCGATCATCCCCGGCGTCACGCTGTTCCGAGGCCTGGCGCCCCATGCCACCCCGGAAGACCCGTACGCGGGCGACCCGGTGCACCTGCTCAAGCACACCATGTGGGAAGAGGGCATGCGCCTCGTCCGCGACCCGGACGGCACGCCGATCCGCGCCGCCGATGTCACGCTCGGCTCCGCCTTCCACGTGATCCCGGCCGACCTGGCCGAGCTGAGCCACCACGACGGATACCTCGAGGAGAAGGCGAAGGCGATCGTGCTGATGATGCGTCTGCGCCCCGAGCAGCTGATCGAGGCCGAGGACCGCAAGGATTGGTCGTACGACGGCATCGTCGCGTACTCCAAGGTGTGCACCCACGTCGGATGCCCGGTCGCGCTCTACGAGCAGCAGACCCACCACCTCCTCTGCCCCTGCCACCAGTCGCAGTTCGATGTGACGGATCACGCCAAGGTCATCTTCGGACCGGCCGCGCGCCCGCTGCCTCAGCTGCCCATCACCGTCGACGACGAGGGCTACCTCGTCGCGCGCAGTGACTTCACCGAGCCCGTCGGCCCGAGCTTCTGGGAGCGCCATTGAGCACCGCAACGCTGTCCAAAGAGGACAAGGACACCAAGGCGCCTCTCGGCGGCCGATTCGTCGGCGCCGCGTCGAACTACATCGATGAGCGCACGAGCCTCTCCGGCTTCGTCAAAGAGCTGGGACGCAAGATCTTCCCCGACCACTGGTCGTTCATGCTCGGTGAGATCGCCCTGTGGAGCTTCGTCGTGGTGTTCCTGTCCGGAACCTTCCTGACGTTCTTCTTCCAGGCATCGATGGTCGAGACCCACTACACCGGTGCGTACGCACCGATGCGCGGCATCGAGATGTCCGCGGCGCTCGAGTCGTCGCTCCACATCTCGTTCGACCTCCGTGGCGGTCTCCTCGTCCGTCAGATCCACCACTGGGCCGCCCTGGTCTTCGTGGCCGGCATCGGCGTGCACATGCTCCGCGTGTTCTTCACCGGCGCGTTCCGCAAGCCGCGCGAGCTCAACTGGGTGATCGGCTTCGTGCTGTTCATCCTCGCTCTCGCGGAGGGCTTCACGGGCTACTCCCTCCCCGACGACCTGCTCTCGGGTAACGGTCTCCGCATCATCGACGGCATGGTCAAGGGGCTCCCGCTCATCGGCACGTGGACCTCGTTCCTCCTCTTCGGAGGTGAGTTCCCCGGCACCGACATCGTCGGACGCCTGTACTCCCTGCACATCCTGCTGCTGCCGATGCTGGTGATCGCCCTGATCGCCGTGCACCTCATGCTCATGATCGTCAACAAGCACACGCAGTTCGCCGGCCCGGGCCGCACGAACGATAACGTCGTGGGCTACCCGATGATGCCGGTCTACATGTCGAAGATGGGCGGTTACCTGTTCATCGTCTTCGGCACCATCGTGCTGATCGCGACGTTCTTCCAGATCAACCCGATCTGGAACTACGGCCCCTACGACCCGTCCCCCGTGTCGGCCGGAACCCAGCCCGACTGGTACATCGGCTTCGCGGACGGCGCGCTGCGTCTGGCGCCGTCGAACTGGGACGTCGTCTTCCTCGACCACACCTGGTCGTTCGGCATCCTCGTTCCGGTCGCCGTGCTCGGACTCTTCATCGTCGCCGTCGCGATCTACCCGTTCATCGAGGCGTGGATCACCGGTGACAAGCGCGAGCACCACATCGCCCAGCGTCCGCGCAACGCGGCGACCCGCACCGCCATCGGCGTCGCCGGTGTCGTCTTCTACGCCGTGCTCTGGGCTGCAGCCTCGTCCGACCTCATCGCGACGCACTTCATGCTCACGATGGAGGGTGTCATCCACACGCTCCAGGCGCTGCTGTTCCTCGGACCGATCCTTGGATACTTCGTGACCAAGCGCATCTGCATCGCGCTGCAGAAGAAGGACCGCGAGATCGTCCTCCACGGCTTCGAGTCGGGTCGCATCGTCCGCCTTCCCGGAGGCGAGTTCATCGAGGTGCACCAGCCGGTCGATCAGTACGACCGGTGGAAGCTCATCGACGTCGACGGCTACGAGCCGCTCGTGGTGCGCCCCAACGCCAAGGGCCGCATCCCGTGGACGGAGAACCTCCGGTCGTCGATGTCGCGCTGGTTCTTCGAAGACCGCCTCGCGCCGCTCACCCAGGCCGAGGTCGCAGCCGCCGATGCGCACCAGCACCACGTCACGGCTCAGGACGAGGAGACCGAGGCAGCCGAGATCCAGGGCGCTCACGAGCGCGCCGGATTCCCGGATGCCCCGCTCGAGGCGACCGAGGATCACGTCGACGAGACGCCGAACACTCCGAGCACGGTCATCGCGACCGAGCCCGTGAAGAAGCCGCGCAAGAAGCAGTCGGAGGACGGCGAGTAACGTCCCGCCACTCCTCCTCTCGAAGGGCCCTGTCCACGCGGACAGGGCCCTTCGATGTTGCCGTGGGAGGATCGGAGTATGACGTCTGTAGTCCGACTCATCCGTTCCGACTCCCTCGCCGACACCCCGTATGCCTACGCCGCGACAGCTCCCGCCGACGCTCGCCTCATCTTTCTAGCCGGCGCCTGCCCGCTCGAGGACGATGGCAGCACGGCCGCCCCGGGCGATTACGCCGCACAGGCTGCGCGCTGCGTCGAGACCCTGCAGGGCGCCCTCGCCGCTTCAGGCGCCTCACTGACAGACGTCATCAGCACGCGCGTACTGGTGGCCTCCACGCGCCAGGCTGACCTCGTCACGGCCTGGAACGTCGTCGAAGCGGCATTCGGTTCGCACGATGTTCCTAGCACTCTTCTCGGAGTCACGGTGCTCGGGTACGACGATCAGCTGGTCGAGATCGAGGCGATCGCCGCGGTGCAGGGAGACCGACGATGAAAGACACCATCCGAACCGCGCTCCCCGCCGACGCCGAACACCTGCAGGCGATCGAGTCGGCGGCGGATGCTCTCCTCGTCGAGGTTCTCGGCGCCTGGGAGTGGCCCGGAGCCGAGGACGGCACAGCCCGCCTCGCTGCTCCGGGGTTCATCCTGATCATCGAGGACGACACCACCCACTCCCCCGTCGGCTTCGTGCACGTGCTCGACGCGGACGGACACGCGCACCTCGAACAGCTGTCGGTGCTCCCCTCGGCAGGGAGACGGGGGCACGGGCGCTCTCTCGTGCGCGCCGCGCTGCGTGAGGCGCACGAACGCGGGTACTCCCGCATCACTTTGCGCACCTACGCCGAGGTGCCCTGGAACGCTCCGTTCTACGCCACCTGCGGGTTCCTCGAGAGCCTCCCCGAGACCGCTTTCCAGCGAGCGTTGATCGACGCCGAAGCGGAGCTCGGGATCGATCGCTACGGTCGCAGAGTCCAGATGACGGCCGAGCTCGACGACGGGGCGCACCTGGCTGGAAAAGACCCACAGCCGACCGATTGACGAGCGCGGACAGACCTGCGTCTCTCCTACTCTGAAAGACATGATCGATCGCGCCGACTACTTCTCCGCCAAGCTCGCCTACGAGACCGACGCCAGTGATGTCCACGCCGATCTTCGAGCGGGGCGGCCGCTGGTCGTGATCGACGTGCGCTCCGCCGAAGCCTGGGCACAAGGACGCGTTGCCAGGGCGACGCACATGCACTACAGCGAGATCGAGACGCGGGCGCCTGCGGAGATCCCTGTCGGCAGCGAGGTCGTCGTCTACTGCTGGAGTCCCGGGTGCAACGCCGGCGCCAAGGCCGCCCTCGCGTTCGCCCGCCTCGGTTACACGGTGCGCGAGATGATCGGTGGATTCGAGTACTGGGCGCGCGAAGGCTATCCGGTGGAGGATGCGGATGGCGTGCACCGTCGGCCGGTCGACCCGCTCACCGGAATCCCCCGGGTACGTAGCCGCGCCTGACGCGAAAGAGGCCCCCAGGATTCCCTGGGGGCCTCTTTCGTGCGCTCGATCAGCGAGCGAAGTTACCGCGGTAGTACTCGTACACCCAGCCGACGATCGCGACGACGAAGATCGCCAGGCCGATCGGCAGGAGGAAGTGTCCGACGGCCAGACCGACCACGAAGACACCGGCGGAGGCGGCCAGCACCAGGGGCCACCACGACCACGGGCTGAACTCGCCGAGCTCGGGGTCGCCGTCGTCGATGTCCGACGTGAGGATGTCCTCCGGCAGCTCACCGCCCTGCGCGTTGTGCGTGCGGTCGAGGTAGAAAGCGATCATCGCTCCCATGAAGGCGGCGAAGAACAGCGCGGTCGTGCCGACCCACTCGATCCGCATGGCGAAATTGTCGTTCGGCGTTGCGAGGATGTGCCAGCCGGTGTAGATCACTCCGACGAGGGCGAAGAAGGCGGTGAGAATCCACCAGAGGATGACGTTGTCGCGCATGGCTCAGTGGACCTCTCGCTCGCCCGGAGCCGTGGTGGCGAACTCCGCTGCTTCGGGGTGATTCAGATCGAAGGCCGGACGCTCGCTGCGGATGCGCGGGATCGACGTGAAGTTGTGACGCGGCGGCGGGCAGGAGGTCGCCCACTCGAGCGATGCTCCGTAGCCCCACGGGTCGTTGACGGTGACCTTCGGCGCCTTGCGGGCCGTGATCCAGACGTTCAGGAAGAACGGCAGCATGGACGCACCGAGGATCATCGCACCGATCGTGGAGACCTGGTTCTGCCAGGTCCAGCCATCGGCCGCGGAGTAGTCGGCGTAGCGACGCACCATACCGTCGACGCCCAGCCAGTGCTGGATGAGGAACGTCATGTGGAAGCCGATGAACAGCATCCAGAAGTGCACGTAGCCGAGACGCTCGTTGAGCATGCGTCCGGTCCACTTCGGCCACCAGAAGTAGAAGCCGGCGAACATCGCGAACACGACGGTTCCGAAGACGACGTAGTGGAAGTGCGCCACGACGAAGTAGGAGTCCGACAGCGCGAAGTCCAGCGGAGGGGCCGCGAGGATGACACCCGTCAGACCACCGAAGACGAACGAGACGAGGAAGCCGAGCGAGAAGACCATCGGGGTCTCGAAGGTCACGGACCCTCGCCACATCGTGCCGATCCAGTTGAAGATCTTCACACCCGTCGGCACCGCGATGAGCATCGTCATCAGCGCGAAGAACGGCAGCAGCACGGATCCGGTGACGTACATGTGGTGCGCCCACACCGCCACGGAGAGCGCGGCGATCGCGATCGTCGCGTAGACGAGCGTCTTGTATCCGAAGATCGGCTTACGGCTGAACACCGGGAAGATCTCCGAGACGATGCCGAAGAACGGCAGGGCGATGATGTACACCTCGGGGTGTCCGAAGAACCAGAACAGGTGCTGCCAGAGCAGGACACCGCCGTTGGCCGGGTCGTAGATGTGAGCACCGAGCACGCGGTCGGCGCCGGCGGCGAAGATCGCGGCCGCGAGGACCGGGAAGGCCATCAGGATCAGAAGGCTCGTGACGAGCGTGTTCCAGGAGAAGATCGGCATGCGCCACATCGTCATACCCGGTGCGCGCATCGTGATGATCGTTGTGATGAAGTTCACCGCGCCGAGGATGGTGCCGAATCCGGAGATTCCGAGGCCGAGCATCCACAGGTTTCCACCCGCTCCGGGCGAGAAGGAGGCGCTTGCGAGGGGCTGGTAGGCGAACCATCCGAAGGATGCCGCACCCTGAGGGGTGAGGAAGCCGGCGACGGCGATCGTCGATCCGAACAGGAAGAGCCAGAAGGCGAAGGCGTTCAGACGCGGGAACGCGACGTCGGGAGCACCGATCTGCAGGGGCAGGATCGCGTTGGCGAAGCCCGCGAACAGCGGCGTCGCGAACATCAGCAGCATGATCGTGCCGTGCATCGTGAACAGCTGGTTGTACTGCTCCTTCGTCGGGATGATCTGCATACCCGGAGCGAACAGCTCGGCGCGGATGACCAGGGCCATCACGCCCCCGAGGAGGAAGAACAGCACCGAGGCGATGAGGTACATGTACCCGATCGTCTTGTGGTCAGTGGAGGTGATCCACTTGACGACGATGTTGCCCTTCTGCTCGACGCGCGAGGAGCTCATGAGAGAGGCCTGACGCGGGGGCAGAGTCGTGGGACGGGAGCGGTGCGCCTCGTCGGTACGGGGTGCTTCAGTCGTCGACATGGCTTACTCCTCTCCTTCTTCGGAGTCGTTCTTCGGGGTCGTTCCGGGGTAGTTCGACAGACGGTCGTAAGCGTCCGTGATGTCTCCCGTGTTGCCCTGGTCCTTCAGGGTCTCGAGGTACGCGTCGTACTCGTCCTGCTCGACGACCTTCACGTTGAAGAGCATCATCGAGTGGTACTCGCCGCAGAGCTCGGCGCACTTCCCTGCGTACTCCCCCACGCGGGTGGGGATGAACGACCAGGAGTTGTCCTTCCCGATGTACATGTCCTTCTTGTAGAGGAAGTCGATGATCCAGAAGGAGTGGATGACGTCGCGGGACTGCAGCTTGATCGTGACCTTCTGGTCGACCGGGAGCACCAGGGTCGGCAGCTGCGACTGGTCGATGTTGCCCTCGGCATCGGGCTGGGCCTGAATACCCATCGTCCAGACGGTGTCGTCCTCGGAGTCGGCGTCGTACTGGAAGTCCCACGCCCACTGCTTCGCGATCGCAGTGATCTCGACGTCGGGGTCATCCCACTGCGTCTCGATCGCGGCCTGGTCGCGTGCGGTGAAGAAGAACATTCCGAGCACGAGGATCAGCGGCACGATCGTGTAGAAGATCTCGATCGGCATGTTGTAGCGCATCTGGACGGGAAGACCCGTCTGGCCCTTGCGACGGCGGTACGCGATCGCGGCCCAGGCCATGAGGCCCCAGGTGATCACACCGACGGCGAGAAGGACGATCCAGGAGTTCACCCAGAGCGACGACACACGCTCGGTCTGGTTGGTGGCAGCGGGGCCATCATCGACGAAGCCGGGGAGATAGCCGTTCAGCTCGGCGGTGGTACATCCCGCCAGGGCCACAGCTGCCGCGACTCCCAGAGGGAGTGCGGCCCAACGAAGGCGGCGGCGTTTCGAGGGCACGATGCACCTTTCAGATTGCGGATAGGGCACACCCAAGTCTAGAGCAACCTCACACCCGATTCATGCCAACCACGCAGGTTGGCGGAGCCGATAAGCGTCAGTGGAAGCTGTCGCCGCAGGCGCAGCTGCCGGCCGCGTTGGGGTTGTCGATCGTGAAGCCCTGCTCCGAGATCGAATCCTTGAAATCGATGGACGCACCGTCGAGGTACGGCACGCTCATGTTGTCGACGATGACCTCGACGCCGTCGAAATCGACGGTCTCGTCACCCTCGAGATAGCGCTCGTCGAAGTAGAGCTGGTAGATCAGGCCGGAGCATCCGCCGGGCTGCACGGCGACGCGCAGACGGAGGTCGTCGCGGCCCTCCTGCTCGAGCAGGTTCTTCACCTTGGTCGCTGCCGCGTCGGTGAGGCTGATGCCGTGGGCCTTGGTGGTCTCTGAGGTCAGGGTGGTGTCGCTCATGTCGCTCCTTGTGACGGGCCGCAGTCGCACGGCTTTCCCCGTAATTCTACCGCCGTCGTCGGCGAAGTCGGCGGGATCCGGTGAGAACCGTGCGACTCGCCGTCACTGGGGCAGTGTGAGAGCGTTCATCCGCGCCAGCAGCAGCGCCTCGGTCGCGACCGCGTTGCGGAAGGTGTCGAGGTGAAGCGACTCGTTCGGACTGTGCGCACGTGAGTGCGGATCCTCGACCCCGGTGACGAGGATCTGCGCTTCGGGGAACTCCCGCACCAGATCGGCGATGAACGGGATGGATCCGCCGACGCCCAGGTCCACCGGCGGAACGCCGTACCCATCGCGCATCGCGTCGCGCGTCAGGGCGACGGCCCACCCGGAGGTGTCGACGAGGAAGCCGTTGCCCAGGTCGACGTCGGAGAACGTCAGCTCGGCGCCGAACGGCGCGTGCGCACGCAGGTGACGTTCCAACGCCTCGTATGCTTCCTGCCCGGTCTGGCCCGGCGCGACCCGGGCGCTGATGACGACCGTCACTTCCGGGAGGAGCGTGTTGGATGCAGCGGCCACGCTCGTGGCGTCGATGCCGATCACGGTGACCGACGGCTTGTTCCAGATGCGGCTGAGAATCGTGCCCCCGCCGATCGGCGACGTGCCAGGCAGGAGGCCGGCTTCATCGCGCAGCGTCTCCTCGGTGTACTCCGGCGTCGCGGCGTCTCTCTCCGTCATCCCGTCCACGGCCACCGAGCCGTCATCGTTCCACAGCGTCGAGAGGAGCGTGACCGTCGCCATCATCGCGTCGGGCACCGCGCCGCCGAACATGCCCGAGTGCGAGGCGTGGTCGAGGGTGCGGACACGCATCGTGAACCGAGCGTTCCCCCGTAGCGAGACGGTGAGTCCCGGCGTGGTCGAATCCCAGTTGCCCGAGTCGGCGACGACGATCGCGTCGGCGCGCAGAGCGTCCTTGTTGTCGGACAGGAACTGCGCGAAGGAGCGCGAGCCGTATTCCTCCTCGCCTTCGATGAACATCGCGATGCCGAGGTCGAGGTCGTCTCCGATCACCTCCGCCACGGCGCGGATCGATGCGATGTGCGCCATGATGCCGGCCTTGTCGTCGGCCGCTCCTCGCCCGTACAGACGACCGTCACGCACCGTCGGCTCGAACGGAGGCGTCTCCCAGAGCGCGTCGTCCCCGGGGGGCTGCACGTCGTGGTGCGCGTAGAGCAGGATCGTCGGACGCCCGTTCCGAGCCGCCCGGGTCGCCAGGACGGCCGGCTGCCCCTGCTCGTCCGTTCCGGGGATGTCAGCACGGAGGATGCGCACCTCGTCGAAGACGCCGGTACCCGTCGCGAGCGCCGCCACGGCCTCGGCGCTGCGCACGAGCTGGGTCTGATCGAACGCCGGCCAGGCCATTCCCGGGATACGGACGAGGTGCCCGAGGTCCGACAGCGCGGCCGGGTTCCCGGTCGCCACCGCCTCGAGGATGTCCGGTTCGGAGACGGGGGGAATCTCAGCAGAGGTCATGCGAGTAATCTTAAGGTGATCCCCCGTCAGCGAACCGAGGAACCTCGTGGCCACTACTCCTGCATCCCCTTCGACGAACGACGACGCCCCCGAGACGCCCGCCGTCGGAAAGGGCCGGGCGACGCCGAGCCGCGCAGAACAGGAGGCGGCCCGCCGTCGCCCTCTCGTCGCCAACACCAAAGAGGCCAAGGCCGCCGCGCGCGCCGAGCTGAACGAGCGTCGAGCTCGCGCACAGGCCGGTATGGCCGCGGGTGAGGAGAAGTACCTCCCCGCCCGCGACAAGGGTCCGCAGCGTCGCTGGGTGCGCGACTACGTGGATGCCGGCTGGCACCCCGCCGAGTTCGTGATGGCCGTGATGGTGCTCGTGATCCTCGCGACGCTCGTGCCGTTCAGCACTCTGGTCTCCTACTACGCCTACCTCGTGATGATGGCGTACCTCGTCATCGCGATCGGCGGCATGATCCTCCTCGGCATCCGCGTCAAGCGCAAGGTCGCCGCGAAGTTCGGACAGGAGCGCATGGAACGCGGCCTCGGCTGGTACGCCGCGATGCGTTCGTTGCAGATGCGCTTCATGCGCCTGCCGAAGCCGCAGGTCAAGCGCGGCCAGTACCCCGACTGATCCACTCCCATACATGCGGAAACGCCTCGTCCCCTGCGGAGACGAGGCGTTTCGCGTACGGGCGTCAGCCCCGCGGCAGCGGTGAGCGGCCACGCAGTCCGCGATTGATCTGACGTGCCCAGAGCGGGCCGCGGTAGAGGAATGCCGTGTATCCCTGTACCAGCGTCGCGCCGGCCGCCAAACGCTCCTCGACGTCGGAGGAGGTCTCCACTCCCCCGACCGCGATGACGCAGAAGTCCGCAGGCACCGCGGCGCGCACGACACGCAGCACCTGGAGCGACCGTTCCTTGAGCGGCGCCCCCGACAGTCCACCGGCACCGGCCGCCGCGACGATCTCGGGGGCGGTGCGCAGTCCGTCGCGACTGATCGTGGTGTTGTGGGCGATGATCCCCGCGAGTCCCTCGGCTACCGCCATCTGAGCGATGGCCGTGATCTCCTCATCGGGGAGATCGGGGGCGATCTTCACCAGCAGCGGTGTCGTGCCCGAGGCGTCGCGCACCGCGCGCAGCAGCGGCGCCAGCGTCTCCACCGCCTGCAGACCGCGCAGTCCAGGCGTGTTCGGCGACGAGACGTTCACGGCGAGATAGTCGGCGAGCGGTGCGAGCCGGGTGGCCGAGGAGACGTAGTCCGCCGTCGCGTCCTCGACGTCGACGACACGGCTCTTTCCGATGTTCACGCCGATGACGGTGTTCGGGGCACCGCGCCGCAGACGCGCGAGCCGCCGAGCGGCCGCATCCGCCCCCTTGTTGTTGAAGCCCATCCGGTTGATCACCGCACGGTCGGGCACGAGCCGGAACAGCCGAGGCTTCGGGTTCCCGTCCTGCGGGATCGCCGTGATCGTCCCGACCTCGACGTGACCGAACCCGAGTGCGGCGAACCCCCGCACCCCGACCGCGTTCTTGTCGAACCCCGCGGCGATACCGAACGGAGAGGGGAACGTGAGCCCGAGGGCCTTCACCTGCAGCGACGGATCCGGACGTGTGAGCGATCGGGTGACGGTGGAGAACGGCGGCACGCCGAGAACACGGATCACCGCCATACCGGCGTGGTGGGCGAACTCGGGATCGAAGCGCGACAGGACAGCGCGGAAGAGCAGCGGATACATCACTGCCAGATTACCGCTCGGCGGACTCGGCCTTCGCGTGGTCTGCCCGGAGGTCGGTGATCGCGGATTCGAAATCCTCGAGCGAGTCGAAGGCCTGGTAGACGCTCGCGAAGCGGAGGAACGCCACCTCGTCGAGGTCGCGGAGCGGGCCGAGGATGGCGAGACCGATCTCGTTCGTGTCGAGCTGGGAGACTCCCGTCTGCCGGACGGCCTCTTCGACGCGCTGCGCCAGGATGGCGAGATCCGCTTCAGTGACCGGACGGCCCTGACAAGCCTTGCGCACACCCGAGATCACCTTCTCCCGGCTGAACGGCTCCATCACTCCCGATCGCTTGATCACGTTGAGGCTCGCGGTCTCGGTGGTCGTGAACCGCCCGCCGCACTCGGGGCACTGTCGGCGTCGGCGGATCGAGAGGCCGTCGTCGCTCGTGCGGGAGTCGATCACACGGGAATCGGGGTGACGGCAGAAGGGGCAGTGCATCCGTACAACCTACTCCGTGAATCGTGCTTCGATCGCCTCGCCGTGCGCGGGGAGGATCTCGCTGTTCGCCAACGCGACCACGCCGTCACGCACCTCGGCGAGAGCGGCCCGGTCGTAGGAGATCACCTGCTGCGGGCGCAGGAACGTGTACGCTCCGAGGCCCGGCGCATACCGCGCCTGTCCCCCCGTCGGCAGCACGTGGTTGCTGCCGGCCATGTAGTCGCCCAGGCTGACGGGCGTCTGGTCTCCGACGAAAACGGCGCCCGCGCTGGTGAAGGCGGATGCCGCGGCCTCGGCGTCGGTGAGGTGCAGTTCGAGGTGCTCGGGTGCGTACGCGTTGCTGAAGGCCACCGCCATGGCCCGATCGTCGACGAGCACGATCGCGGACTGCGGTCCGTCAAGAGCGATGGACACCCGCTCGCGGTGCCGGGTGGCCGCACCCTGGACCGCGACGTCGTGCGCCACACGAGTGGCGAGGTTTTCGGAATCGGTGACGAGCACCGCGGACGCCTGCTCATCGTGCTCGGCCTGGCTGACGAGGTCGGCAGCGACGAGGCGGGCGTCGGCGGAGGCGTCGGCGACGACGAGGATCTCGGTCGCTCCCGCCTCGGCATCCGTCCCGACCACTCCCGCGACCGCCCGCTTCGCGGAGGCCACGTAGTTGTTGCCCGGACCGGACACCACGTCGACGGGATCGAGCCCGACGCCGGGAACGCCCCACGCGAACGCACCGATCGCGCCGGCGCCTCCCATCGCGTAGACCTCGCTGATGCCGAGCAGCGCGGCCGCGCCGAGGATCGTCGGGTGGATGCGCCCATCTTGATCCGCTTGGGGTGGTGAGGCGAGGGCGATCTGCGAGACACCGGCGACCTGCGCCGGAACCACGTTCATGATGACGCTCGACGGATACACGGCCTTGCCCCCGGGGATGTACACACCCACCCGGTTGACGGGCTGCCATCGCTGCACGATGCGCGCCCCCGGACCGACGAGGGTCGTCTGATCCGCGGGCACCTGGGCAGCGGAAGCGAGGCGCACACGGCGGATCGCCTCTTCGAGTGCGGCGCGCACCTCGGGAGCGAGCATGTCGAGCGCTTCCGTGATGTGCGCGGCTGGAACGCGGATCGCGTGCTCGGTGACGTGATCGAAGCGCTCCGCCTGATCACGGAGCGCGGACTCCCCCTGCGTGCGCACGTCCTCGACGAGCCGGGCAGCCGTGTCGAGCGCCTCGGCGCGTGCCTGCGTCGCGCGCGGCACGGCCGCGAGCATGTCTGCCGGCGAGAGCTCGCGCCCCCGCAGATCGATGATTCGCACTTCAGCCCTTCGTGATGCCGGAGATGTCGTGGAGGTACCCGATTCGGCCGTCGTCGTGCCGCACGACGAAAGCGCCACCGCGGTCCTCGATCACGAGGGCCCAGGCCTGCGGGCCGATGCGGAAGATCGCCTCGCCACGCTCATCGTGTACGTCGCGCTCGGACGGAGCGAGGATCCAGAAGGGCTGCGGCGCCTGTGCGGGCTCCCGGGGCTGCGTGGCCTCGGGATCCGTGACGACGGACTCGCCGCCGAACACATCGGTCGGGTGCTCCGCTCCCGTACTGGCGGGAGCAGGCACCGGCTCGGCGACCTCGTCGAGGAAGGACTCGATCTCGCCGGTATCGGAGATGATCTCGGGGGCACGGGAGCGACGGGAGTAGGACGGGGTGTATTCCTCCTCGGCGACCGCGTCCTCGGTGCCGGTTCCTCCGCCCGACGCGTGCGCGGCCAGCGGCACCTGTCGGGGCAGATCGAAGCGTGCGATCTCGTCGGTCGCGTAGCCGTCGGCGGCGTCGGTGTCGAAAGCGGGACGTCGGGTGGTCGGCGGCTCTGCGCCGTCCCAGGACCCGCCGGGAGCCGTCATCGAATCATGTGCGACCGACTCGTTCGCATCCGTCTCGGGCGCGAACGTATCGGGCGCGGCGGCGACCTCCGCCTCGGCGGGGGTGGGGTGCTCGGACCGTGGGCGCGCGATCACCGGGCGTACCGGATTCGCGTTACGGTGCGCGAGCGTGACGAGTCGGCCGTGGAAGTCTTCCTTCAGCCCCGGGATGATCGGCGCGAAGACCGTCAGCGCGACCAGCGCGAGGGAAGCGAGAAGCTGCACGATGCCGGCCCAATTGAGGGTCCAGACACCGAACTCGATCGCCGCGGCGATCGACGACCACAGCGCGCTGATCCACGTCACGGCCGAGACGGAGAAGGCGACCGATGCGAACTGATCGATCCCGAGGGAACCGACTCGGCGGATACCGTCGGGCGAGAACCGCCGCAGCACGAGCAGGAACACGGCTGCCGTCGGCACTCCGATCGGCAGGATCCACTGGATGCCCGCTCCCCAGATGGATGCACCGGCGGTCAGCGGGAAGAAGGAGACGACGAAGGCGATGAGCCAGACGCCGACGATCGAGAGCTCCCGGAGGGTGAACCCGAGGATGCCGAACTCCGGCGTGACCTCTTCGTCGTACAGGACGCCGTCATCGTCGAGGAACGCCTCGTTCTCGGCATCCGCGTTGTCGGGGATATCGGTACTCATGGGTCTTCCTTTCGTCACGACGCGCAGAGGGGGAGGCGCGTTCCGACGCGTCCTGATACTACCCGCTCAACCCAGGCAGCCCGGTCCGAGGAGCGACTTGAGGTCACCGAACAGATCGGCGGAGACCTTCACGGGCATGGGCACTTCGAACACCTTCGCCGTACCGCCTCGATGCACGCGCAGGACGACCTCGGTCTCACCCGAGTGACGCCGGAGCACGTCGGCGAGCTCGTGCATCACCCGCTCCGTGGCACGCTGCTCGGCGAGCACGAGGGCGAGCGGCCCTGCGGCGTCGAACGACCCGACGTCCGGGGCGAATGCGGACTGCGCATGGAGGTTGAGCCCGTCGTCACGTCGTGAGACACGACCGCGCACGGCCAGGATCGAGTCCTGCTGGAGGACGTGCTGGAACTCGGTGTACGTCTTTCCCATGAACATCACGGTGACCTCGCCGTTGAAGTCCTCGACGGTGATCATGCCGTACGGGTTCCCGCTCGCCTTCGCCACGCGATGCTGAACGCTCGTCACGAGACCCGCGACGGTGACCTGGTCACCGTCCTGGAGGTCCTCGGAGTTGTTGAGGTCGTGGATCGAGATGGAGGCGTGCTTCGCGAGCGGGACCTCGAGTCCGGCCAGCGGATGATCGGAGACGTAGAGACCCAACATCTCCCGCTCGAACGCGAGTTTGTCTTTCTTGATCCACTCGGGGCGCGCCGGGACCTTCGCCGGCGCGGCCTCCTCCATACCGTCGTACAGACTGTCGAAGTCGAAGCCGATCGCCCCCTGGGCTTCGTTCCGTTTGCGGTCGACGGCCGCCTCGACGGCGTCCTCATGGATCTCGACGAGCGCACGACGGGAGTCGCCCATCGTGTCGAACGCGCCCGCCTTGATGAGGGACTCGACCGTGCGCTTGTTCGCGACGTGCAGCGGCACCTTGTCGAGGAAGTGGTGGAACGAGGTGAAACGCCCATCCTTCCGAGCCTGCACGATGCCCTCGACGACGTTGCTGCCGACGTTGCGCACGGCACCGAGCCCGAAGCGGATGTCGTCGCCGACGGCCGCGAAGTAGTTGATCGACTCCGACACATCGGGCGGCAGCACCTTGATGCCCATTCGGCGGCACTCGTTGAGATAGAGAGCCATCTTGTCCTTCGAGTCGCCGACGCTGGTGAGCAGCGCAGCCATGTACTCGGCCGGATAATGCGCCTTCAGGTAAGCGGTCCAGTACGACACGACTCCGTAGGCGGCGGAATGCGCTTTGTTGAAGGCGTAGTCGGAGAACGGGAGCAGGATCTCCCAGAGCGCGTTGACCGCCCCGTCGGAGTATCCGTTGGCGTGCATGCCCGCCTGGAAGCCCGCGAACTGCTTGTCGAGCTCGGACTTCTTCTTCTTACCCATCGCGCGCCGCAGGATGTCTGCCTGACCGAGCGAGAACCCGGCGACGCGCTGGGCGATGGCCATCACCTGCTCCTGGTAGATGATCAGGCCGTAGGACTCCTCGAGGATGTCGGCCAGCGACTCCGTGAACTCGGCATGGATCGGGGTGATCGCCTGCTGGCCGTTCTTTCGCAGCGCGTAGTTGGTGTGCGAGTTCGCTCCCATGGGCCCCGGGCGGTAGAGCGCGATGAGGGCCGAGATATCACCGAAGTTGTCGGGCTTCATCAATCGCATGAGCGAGCGCATCGGACCGCCGTCGAGCTGGAAGACGCCGAGCGACTCTCCGCGACCCAGGAGATCGTAGGCGCCGCGGTCGTCGAGCGCGAGGTGCTCGAGGTCGAGCTCCTCTCCCCTGTTCGTGCGGATGTTGTCGAGCGCATCGGAGATGATCGTGAGGTTGCGCAGCCCCAGGAAGTCCATCTTGATCAGGCCGAGCGACTCGCACGACGGGTAGTCGAACTGCGTGACGATCTGGCCGTCCTGTTCGCGGCGCATGATCGGGATGATGTCGAGCAGGGGGTCGGACGACATGATGACACCGGCCGCGTGCACACCCCACTGGCGCTTGAGCCCCTCGAGACCGAGCGCTCGGTCGAAGACCGTCTTCGCCTCGGGATCGGTGTCGATCAGCGCACGGAACTCGCTCGCCTCTTTGTACCGGGGGTGGGCCGAGTCGAACATTCCGTCGAGGGGCATGTCCTTGCCCATCACGGGCGGCGGCATCGCCTTGGTCAGACGCTCGCCCATGCTGAACGGGAACCCGAGCACGCGTCCCGCATCCTTGAGCGCCTGCTTGGACTTGATCGTGCCGTACGTGACGATCTGCGCGACGCGTTCCGAGCCGTACTTCTTGGTCACGTACTCGATGACCTCACCACGGCGACGGTCATCGAAGTCGACGTCGAAGTCCGGCATCGAGACACGATCGGGGTTGAGGAAGCGCTCGAAGATCAGGCCGTGCTCGAGAGGGTCGAGATCGGTGATCTTCATCGCGTACGCGACCATGGATCCCGCACCGGAACCACGCCCCGGACCGACCCGGATGCCGTTGTCCTTCGCCCAGTTGATGAAGTCGGCGACGACGAGGAAGTACCCAGGGAAGCCCATCTGGAGGATGATCCCGGTCTCGTACTCGGCCTGCTTGCGCACCTTGTCGGGGATGCCGCCCGGGTAGCGGTAATGGAGCCCGGCCTCGACCTCTTTGACGAGCCAGCTGTCCTCGGTCTCGCCGTCAGGCACGGGGAACCGCGGCATGTAGTTCGCCGCGGTGTTGAACTCGACCTCGCAACGCTCGGCGATCAGGAGCGTGTTGTCGCACGCCTCGGGGTGGTCCCGGAACAGCTGACGCATCTCTGCCGCGGTCTTGATGTAGTAGCCGTCGCCGTCGAACTTGAAGCGGTTGGGGTCGTCGAGGGTCGATCCCGACTGCACGCACAGGAGGGCCTCATGCGCATCGGCTTCGTGCTGGTGGGTGTAGTGCGAGTCGTTCGTCGCGACCAGCGGGATGTGGAGGTCCTTCGCCAGACGCAGCAGGTCGGTCATCACCCGGCGCTCGATGGAGAGCCCGTGATCCATGATCTCGGCGAAGTAGTTCTCCTTGCCGAAGATGTCCTGGAACTCGGCGGCCGCCGCACGTGCCGCGTCGTACTGCCCGAGGCGTAGTCGCGTCTGCACCTCGCCCGAGGGGCATCCGGTCGTCGCGATCAGCCCCTTGCCATACGTCTGAAGCAACTCTCGGTCCATACGGGGCTTGAAGTAGTAGCCCTCCATGCTCGAGCGGGAGCTGATGCGGAAGAGGTTGTGCATGCCCTCGGTGCTCTGGCTCCACATCGTCATGTGGGTGTAGGCGCCCGAACCCGACACGTCGTCGCTCTTCTGGTCGGGCGATCCCCACTGCACGCGCGTCTTGTCGCTGCGGTGCGTTCCCGGCGTCATGTACGCCTCGAGCCCGATGATCGGCTTGACCCCCGCATTGCGCGCCGCGTTGTAGAACTCGAAGGCAGCGAAGGTGTTGCCGTGATCGGTGACGGCGATCGCCGGCATGCCGTATTCCGCGGCCGCCTGGGTCATCGCGTTGATCTTCGCCGCCCCGTCGAGCATCGAGTACTCGCTGTGCACGTGCAGGTGGACGAAGGAGTCGGATGCCATGATTCGAGTCTACTTTCGGCACCCGACATCGGGCCGCCGATCGGGCCCGCGGATGTCAGCCCCTCAGGTCGAGCCGCATCAGTACGCGCGGGAATCCGCCCAGACGCGAGGTCGTCTCGGCCGACCTCTCGAAGCCCGCCCGCTCGAACAGCGCGCGCGTGCCGACGTACGCCATCGTCGGGTCGACCCGCTCCCCCGCGTTGTCGACCGGGTAGGCCTCGATCGCGGGCGCCCCCTGGGCACGCGCGAAAGCGACCGCCCCGTCGACCAGGGCGTGCGAGATGCCCTGCTTGCGATGCCCCGGGCGCACGCGGATGCACCACAACGACCAGACGTCGATGTCATCGATGTGCGGGATCCTGCGACTGGTGGCGAAACTCGTGTCGCGTCGAGGGTGCACCGCCGCCCAGCCGACCGGCTCGTCGTGGAGGTAGGCGATCACCCCGGGCGGCGGTCTCTCGGCGCAGAGCCCGCGCACGCGGGTAGCGCGCTCCTCGCCGCGGAGCTCCTGGTTCTCGGCGTTACCGATCCGATAACTCAGGCAGAAACAGACGTTCGAGGTCGGCTTCTTCGGGCCGACCAGTGTGGCGACGTCGGCGAAGACCGTGGCGGGTCGAACCTCGATGTCCATGCGATCAGTATCGCCCCGGCATCCGACATCCCGCCGGAGCGGCGAGGGATCACTCGCCGCGGAGCACCGCCAGAGCGTGCTGGAAATCGGTCGGATACGGAGACTCGAACTGCACCCAATCGCCGGTCGCCGGATGCGAGAACGCGAGCTGATGCGCGTGCAGCCACTGCCGCGTGAGACCGAGGCGGGCCGACAGCGTGGGGTCGGCGCCGTAGAGAGGATCACCGACGCACGGATGCCGATGCGCTGCCATGTGAACGCGGATCTGGTGAGTGCGTCCGGTCTCGAGATGGATCTCGAGAAGCGACGCACCGGGGAACGCCTCGAGCGTCTCGTAATGGGTGACGGAGGGCTTGCCGTCGGGGGTGACCGCGAACTTCCAGGAGTGGTTCGGGTGCCGACCGATCGGCGCATCGATCGTGCCCGCGAGCGGGTCGGGATGCCCCTGGACCACCGCGTGATAGATCTTCTCGACCGTGCGCTCCTTGAAGGCGCGCTTGAGGTTCGTGTAGGCGGTCTCGGTCTTGGCGACGACCATCAGGCCGCTCGTGCCGACGTCGAGCCGGTGCACCACGCCCTGACGCTCGGGCGCGCCGCTGGTCGCGACTCGGAACCCGGCGGCCGCCAGCGCACCGACCACCGTCGGCCCTTCCCAACCGATGGAGGGATGGGCCGCGACACCGGTCGGCTTGTCGACCACGACGATGTCGTCGTCGTCGAAGACGATTCCGAGTTCTGGCACGGCGATCGGAACGATCTTCGGCCCTTCCTTGGGCTGCCACTCGACCTCGAGCCAGCCTCCACCGCGCAGCCTGTCGGACTTGTCGAGCGTCACGCCGTCGAGGCGCACGCCGCCGGACGCCGCGACATCCGCCGCGAAGGTTCGCGAGAAGCCGAGCATCTTGGCGAGAGCGGCGTCGACCCGCGCGCCCTCGAGGCCGTCGGGCACCGGCAGTGAGCGCGACTCCACGATCAGCGCTCGTCGTCGGCCGGCGCCGCCGGTCGTCGGACGTCGTCGCGTGTCGCGAACTCCTGTTCCGCTGCCGCGGCCTCCGCCTCTTCCTCCGTCTCGACGGGGGCGTGATCCCGCTCGCGGGAGCCGTCGAAACGCAGCCCGAAGACGACGAGCAGTGCGACCGAGATCATGCCGCACACGATGAAGATGTCGGCGATGTTGAAGATCGCGGGCATCATCCACGGCATCGAGATCATGTCGACCACGTGTCCCACGGGGAAGCCGGGGTCGCGGAAGAGACGATCTCCGAGGTTGCCGAGCACACCGCCGAGCAGCGCGCCGAGCACGACGGCCCAGAGTCGCGAGCGCAGACCGAATGCCTTCCAGACGATGACACCGGCGACGACCGCGAGAGCGATCGTGAAGATCCATGTGACGTCCGAACCGAGCGAGAACGCCGCTCCGGGATTTCGGACGTAGTACAGCTGGAGGAACTCACCGAGGACGGGAACCGGCTCCTGGTAGGGAAGGTTCTCGGTGGTGAGGTACTTCACAAACTGATCGGCGGCCAGCACGAGCGCTGCGAGAATCGCAACGATCGCACCGGCCGCCGACCGACGAAGGGGAAGGCGTGGGCTCAAGACCTACGACCTACAGTCCGATCGCGGAGACGGGCGTCGAGTCCGTGGAAGCCGACTTCTCGTCGAGGTCGCGGAGCTGACCCTCGATGTAGCCGCGCAGCTGCGAGCGGTAATCGCGCTCGAAGTTGCGGAGCTCGGTGATCCGGGCTTCGAGCGTGTTGCGCTCGCGCTCGAGACGGGCCGACTCCTCGCGCTGCTTCGCCTCCGCCTCGGTGCGGATGCGGGCCACCTCGGTCTCGGCGTCGGCGATGAGCTGGTTGCGCTTCGCTTCACCCTCGGCGACGTGCTCGTCGTGCAGACGCTGTGCGAGCTCGATGATTCCAGCGGTCGCCGTGGCGGAGCCGGAGGGAGCGGACTCCGCGGGAGCCTCGGCGACGGGGGCCGGAGCTGCAGGCGCGGGGGCCTCGGCGACCGGGGCGGCCGCAGCCGGCTCGGCGTCGGGGGTGGCCCCCGACTCGTAGGCGGCCAGCTTGGCCTTCAGTTCGACGTTCTCCTCGAGGGCCTTGCGCCACTCGATGACGATCTCGTCGAGGAAGTCGTCCACCTCGTCCGGGTCGAAGCCGTCCTTGAAGCGAACGTGCTGGAACTGCTTGGTGACGACGTCATCCGGGGTAAGTGCCATGATGGCTCCTCTTTCGGTGAGTTCGGTTGCCAGTTTCGATATGGCGTGGTCGTGATCTGGCGCGAACCCGGGGCGCGCACCTGGGAGCCAGCATAGCCCCCGCACCTTGGCGCCGCGATGTCACGACACCCAGGAGGGAGAACTGGCAGGGGTCAGATGAAGAGTCTGACGATGTTCATCAGGATCAACACGATGAGCATCGTCAGGGCGAAGCCGAAATCCAACGACAGCGTGCCGATACGCAGGGGCGGGATGATCCGCCGGAAGAACCGGATGGGCGGATCGGTCACCGTGTAGGCGGCTTCGGCGACGACCAGGCCGAAGCCCTTGGGACGCCATTCCCTGTTGAACAAAGGGATGTAGTCGAGGATCAGCCTCGCGAAGAGGACGAAGATGTACAGCAGCAGCACCAGATGGATGATGCTCGCGGCGATCGAGACCAGCTGCACGGCTTACTACTGATCGAAGCCCGCGGACTCCGCGTCCGCGTGCGCGATACCCCCCTGGCCCGAGACCGCGATGTTCTCCGGCGAGAGCAGGAAGACCTTCGAGGTCACGCGCTCGATACGACCGTAGAGGCCGAGGGAGAGACCGCTGGCGAAGTCGATGAGACGGCGGGCGTCTGCATCGCTCATCTGGGACAGGTTGATGATGACCGGAACACCCTCGCGGAAGCTCTCGGCGATCAGCTGAGCGTCACGGTACTGCTTGGGGTGGACCGTGAGGATCTCGTTCACGGCACCCACCGACGGCTGACGGACGGCGACGGGGCGGCGCAACGGAGTGACAGGAGCCGGTGCCGGCTCTTCGCGGTCGCGGTCGCGCTCGCGGTGAGCGCGAGCGGGTGCCTGCTGCTCTTCTTCATAGGCTTCTTCCTCATCGGCGAGGCCCAGGTACACCATGGTCTTCTTCAGCGGGTTACCCATCGTGTCCTCCGGTTCGAACGATACGGGTTGGTCTTTGTAGAGGTTAACCCCGGTCGGGGCGGGGGCCGGTGATTGCCGACCCGATCCGAAGGTGTGTCGCGCCCGCGGCGATGGCCTCGCCGAAGTCGCCGGTCATCCCCGCGGAGATCCACGTGGCGTCGGGAGCGACACCGCGCACCTCGTCGGCGACACGGTGCAGACGCGCGAAAGCGGATGCCGGCTCCTCGTCGAGAGGTGCGACGGCCATGACCCCGCGCAGCCGAAGGGATGGGAGCGCGAGGACGTGCTCGGCAAGAGTCGCGGCCTCCGCGGGCTGCACGCCTCCGCGCGCGGCGTCGGGCGTGAGGTTGACCTGGACGAGCACGTCGAGAACACTGTCGTCCTCGGCTGCGCGATGCAGCGAGTCGGCGAGGCGCACGCGATCCACGGAGTGGACGATGTCGGCGCTGCGACGGATCGCCGCCGCCTTGTTCGTCTGCGCCTGACCGATGAAGTGCCACGTGAGGTCCAACGCCTCGAGCTCGTCGCGCTTCGCGGACAGTTCCTGCTGCCGGTTCTCCCCGACCTCTCGCACCCCGAGAGCGCTGAGCTCGCGCACGAGCTCAGCGGGATGGAACTTCGTCACGACGATGCGGGTGATCTCCACCGCGTCCCGCCCGGCCCGGCGCGCGGCGTCGGCGATCTGCTCGTCGATCGCCGACAGCCGCGCTCCGAGGTCGGTCACTTCAGGAATTCGGGGATGTCGATGTCGTCGTCGGCGAACGCAGGCTCGATGCTGGTCGTGTGCGTGCGCTGCGGAGCCGCGGCTGGCGCGGTCTCGGTCTCGTCCTCGGCCGCTGCATCCTTGTCCTCCGGGAGCGCGACCTCCGGCAGCGTCGCGGTCGCGGGACGAGACACGACCATCGGGTCGAGTCTCAGCGAGGGCTCTCCGCCGTCGAAGCCTGCGGCGATGACCGTGACGCGCACCTCGTCACCGAGGGTGTCGTCGATGACGGTACCGAAGATGATGTTCGCCTCGGGGTGCGCCGCTTCCTTGACGAGGTCCGCGGCGTCGTGGATCTCGAAGATGCCCAGGTTGGAGCCACCCTGGATCGACAGCAGCACACCGTGCGCGCCCTCGATGGATGCCTCCAGCAGCGGCGACTCGACGGCGAGCTCGGCGGCCTTGATCGCACGATCGGCGCCTCGAGCGGACCCGATGCCCATGAGCGCGGAGCCCGCGCCCTGCATGACGGACTTCACGTCGGCGAAGTCGAGGTTGATGAGACCCGGCGTGGTGATGAGGTCGGTGATGCCCTGCACACCGGCGAGGAGAACCTGATCGGCCGTCGCGAACGCCTCGATCATCGAGATCCCGCGGTCGCTGATCTCGAGAAGACGGTCGTTCGGCACCACGATGAGGGTGTCGACCTCTTCCTTGAGCTTCGCGACACCGGCCTCGGCCTGGCTCTGGCGGCGGCGTCCCTCGAACGAGAACGGCTTGGTGACGACACCGATGGTGAGAGCGCCGATCGACTTGGCGATGCGCGCGACGACCGGAGCGCCACCCGTTCCGGTGCCGCCTCCCTCGCCCGCGGTGACGAAGACCATGTCGGCACCGGTGAGGGCCTGCTCGATCTCCTCCGCGTGATCCTCGGCGGCACGGCGGCCGACCTCGGGGTCGGCACCGGCGCCGAGTCCGCGAGTGAGCTCGCGGCCGACGTCGAGCTTGACGTCGGCGTCGCTCATGAGCAGCGCCTGCGCGTCGGTGTTCACAGCGATGAACTCGACTCCGCGGAGACCGAGGTCGATCATGCGGTTGACGGCGTTGACGCCGCCACCGCCGACGCCGACGACCTTGATCACGGCGAGGTAGTTCTGGTTCTGGCTCATGGCCGGCCTCCGAGTTTTTCGAGCCTGGATCGGGCTAAACCTTAAACCTCAAGTAGAGGTGTAAAGTATTTCCCGGTATTGCGTTCTCTTGATCGAAGGTATGCGCCGCATCGGCATGCGCGCGCAACGGGATGGGCGTGTCGCGCGTTTCCTCGCGAAATGTCGTCAGCCGACGACGGCGGCGTTCGGGGAGGAGACGTCGATCGTTCCCGCGCCGGGGTTCGCGGCGAGTGCCCGCGCGAGCACGACGCCCTTCGTGGCCGACTCGTCTTCGCTCCCCCACACCACGGTCAGTCCGCTGCTCAACGTCAACGTCACGTCATCCGCGGTGGTCGCCCGCACACCCGTCAGTTGTCCGCGGACGTCCGCCGGGAGCGAGCGCACGACGAGGCCGGCGCTTTCGAAAGCAGTCGAATCCGTGCCGCCCGCGATGTCGAGGAGGGGCTGCCCTTCCGGCTGGTCCGTCGTGGTCGCGAGCGCGACACCCGCCGCGTCGACGAGCGTGTACCCGGCATCCGAACGGAGCACGCCCACCGGGGTGCGCTCGACGATGCGCACCGTCAGATCGTGCGGCGGGCGAGCCTCGAGCGCGTAGGTCTCGATGAGCGGGAAGCCGATGAGCGCCGCTTTGATCTCACTGCTGTCGACGAGTGCGAGCGGCGTGCCGATCTGGTCGCCGAGCGCCGACTCGATGGCAGCGGGGTCCAGGGTGGTGGCACCGACGATCGTGATCTTCTCGACGGCGAAGAGCGGGCTGTAGGCGGCCGCGACGCTGCCACCCACCAGCAGGAGGAGGGCGCCGACGAGGCTCCACCCCACGATGCGTCGCCGACGGGAACGCTGGGTGAAGCGGCGGATCTCCGCCCGCAGCGCCTTGCGACGAGCGCGGGCCGCGCGCCAGACGTCGTGCGTGGACGTCGGCGTATCGCCGAATGCATCGGTCGGCGCATCGCTCAACGCATCCGCTCCTGCTTCTCCGCCGGGATCGGCGCCCTCCGGCGTCGTCTCCGCGTCGATCGGTTCAGCCTCTCGCGGCGCGCGAGGTCGTGACCTCGGCGTCGACGGGCTCGCGCCGTCACCCGGTTCCTTCGGCCGATCGGTCGGAAGCGGAGCTGGACGACGCACCTGCTACGCCCCGTCGGTCCGGCTCAGCGCCTCCAGCACCTGAGGGATCATCTGGTAGACGTTCCCGCAGCCGAGGGTCACCACGACGTCGCCGTCGCGCGCGACCGTCGCGGTGTAATCCGACGCCTGCTGCCAATCGGCGACGAAGTGCACGTGCGAGGGATCACGGAACGCGCCGCTCACGAGTTCGCCCGTGACTCCGGGCACCGGATCCTCCCGCGCGCCGTAGACGTCGAGCATCACCGTGTGGTCGGCGTACGTCTCGAGCACGTCGGCGAACTCCTGGTACATGTGCTGGGTGCGCGAGTACGTGTGGGGCTGCTGGATCGCGATCAGCCGGCCGGATCCGGCGATGCCGCGCATCGCCTCGAGCGCCGCTCGGACTTCCGTCGGGTGATGCGCGTAGTCGTCGTAGACGCTCACGCCCCGGGCGATACCGTGCAGCTCCAGGCGACGAACGGTACCGGCGAAACCCTCCATCGCACGGACGGCGTCCACGAATGGATAGCCGAGCGCGCCGAGTACGGCGACCGCCCCGGCCGCGTTGATCGCGTTGTGCACGCCGGGGACGGCGAGCTGCATGCGCACGCTCTCACCGTCGCGCGTGAGCGTGGCGGCGACCCCGCCGGCGGTTTCGATCTCGGTCACACGCAGATCGGCATCCTCGGCCAGGCCGAAGGTGATCACCCGGGGGTGAGAGAGGTCCGCACCCACGCGGAGGGCTCCCGCGTCGTCACTGGAGATCACGACCGCCTCGGACGCACCATCCGCGAATCGGACGAACGCCTCGTGGAACGCCTCCTCCGAGCCGAAGTGGTCGAGGTGGTCGGGGTCGACGTTGGTGATCAGTGCGACCGCCGTGTCGTAGAGCAGGAACGTGCCGTCGGACTCGTCGGCCTCGATCACGAAGAGGTCGCCCGATCCCGTTGCGCTCGACGCCCCGAGTTGCTCGATGACTCCGCCGTTGACGAAGTGCGGGTCCGCTCCGAGATCGCGCAGCGCCGTGACGATCATCCCGGTGGAGCTCGTCTTGCCGTGTGCCCCCGCGACCGAGACCAGTCGACGGTCGCCGATCAGCCAGTGCAACGCCTGGGACCGATGGATGACATGGAGCCCCCGCTCCTTCGCGGTTACGAACTCGGGGTTCTCGGGCCAGATCGCTCCGGTGTGCACGACGGTGTCGGCATCGCCGAGGTGGGCGGCGTCGTGCCCGACGTGCACCGTCGCGCCGGCGGCCGCCAACGCCCGCAGGTTGTCGCTGTCGGCCCGGTCGGATCCCGAGACGCGGATACCCGCGTCGAGGAACATCCGGGCCAGGCCGCTCATGCCCGAACCGCCGATGCCGATGAAGTGCGCGGCGGTGATCGAATCGGGAATCGGCAGGGAGAGGTCAGGTCTGATCATGTCGTGCTCAGTCTACTTCCGGGCGTGCAGGGAACGATCGACGAGGGCGATGACGTTCTCGGTACCGCTGCGCGTTCCCGCCTTCTCCGCGGCGTCGGCCATCTGCGCCAGGCGCACGCGATCCGCCAGCAGGGGCACGACCTCCCGGCGCACGGCGTCACCGTCGAAGGTCGCGTCGTCGAGCAGCCGGGCGGCCCCCGCGGCGACGGCGGATGCTGCGTTCAGTCGCTGCTCGCCATTGCCGACGGAATACGGAACGTACAGCGCGGGGATCCCCAGCGCACTGATCTCGCTGACCGTCGCGGCGCCCGAGCGCGAGACGATGAGATCGGCGAGGGCGAAGGCGAGGTCCATCCGATCGACGTAGCGCCGCATCGCGTAGCGAGGAACCCCGGGGTCCGCGAGGTCGCTGCGTTCGCCGGTGACGTGGAGCAGCTGCCACCCGGCCGCGAGCACGTCGCCCCAGGCGTCCGCGAACGCTTCATTGAGGCGCTGAGCTCCGAGCGATCCACCGAAGACGAGCAGTACGGGAGAATCGGGATCGAGATCGAAGTACCGCGCGGCCTCGACACGGGTCGCCGCACGGTCCAGGTCGATGATCTCGCGACGCAGGGGCATACCGACGACCTCACTGCGGCGCAGCGGTGTTCCCGTGAAAGCGACGCCGACCGCGGCCGCGCCCCGCGCACCGAGCACGTTCGCGAGACCCGGCTTGGCGTTCGCCTCGTGAACCACGAACGGGACGCCCTCACGGCGCGCGGCGACGTAGGCCGGGGCCGAGGCATATCCGCCGAAGCCGACGACTACGTCGACGCCGTGGGCGCGGATGTGACGGCGCACCTGCGCGATCGCGCGGCGGAAGCGCTGCGGGAACCCCAGCGCTTGTCGGTTCGGGCGTCGCGGGAACGGCACCTTGTCGACGATGAGCAGTTCGTAGCCGCGTTCGGGAACCAGACGCGCCTCGAGCCCCTCGGCCGTTCCGAGAACGAGGACGGTGGCGTCGGCGTCACGCGCGACCAGCCCATCGGCGACGGCGAGCAGGGGGTTCACATGACCGGCGGTACCACCGCCGGCGAGAAGGTACGAAGTCACTCCGAGACCCTACCCCGGCGTGCTGCGCGCACCCCGCGAGCTGGGACCCGCGACGCGATCTCCTGCTTCTCGCCGCTCGGGAGCGTGCGGGCGAAGGCGAGAAGTACACCGCATGCCAGGAGCACGGCGAGGAGGGCGGTGCCGCCCTGGGACATGAACGGGAGCGGAACGCCCATCACCGGGAACAGCCCGACGACGACGCCGACGTTGAGGACGGCCTGTCCGACGATCCAGACCGTGATCCCGCCCGCCGCCACGCGGATGAACGGATCGTCCGTCTTGCGGATGACGTGGAATGCGCCGACGGTGAAGAACGTGAAGAGGGCAAGCACGACGATGCATCCGATCAAACCGAGTTCCTCGCCGACGATCGCGAAGATGAAGTCGTTGCCCGGAGCAGGAAGCCAGCCGTACTTCTCCTGCGAGTTGCCGAGTCCGAGACCGAAGATGCCGCCGTTGGCCATCCCCCAGATGCCGTGGATCGACTGATAGCAGTCCGTGTTGTAGAGGGCCATGTCGTCGCAGTTGGCGGTGATGCGCCGCATGCGGTCGGCGCTCGAGAGAGCGTAGGCGAGGACCGCGGCGACACCCAGGATCACCGGGATGATGAACAGTCGCAGCTTGACCCCGGAGAAGAAGAGGCACCCCAGGAGGATGAGGACCAGCACCATCGCGGTACCGAGGTCCTTACCCGCGAGCACCGTGCCGATCGCGAGCGCGCCGACCGGCACCACCGGGATGAAGACGTGGTGCCACGTGCCGAGCATCGCGTGCTTGCGAAGCAGCACGTAGGCGATCCAGAGCGCGAGGGCGAGCTTGAGGAACTCGGAGGGCTGCATCTGGGTTCCGGCGATCTGGATCCAGTTCCGGTTTCCGCCGTCGGCGACGCCGAGCGGGGTGAAGACCAGGAGCTGGAGTGCGACCGCTCCGAACAGAGCCGGCCAGGCGAGCTTCTTGAGGAAGCGCACCGGCAATCGGCTGATCAGGAACATCAGCGGGATGCCGAGGATCGCGAAGATCCCCTGACGCAGTGCGCCGCTCATCGGGTTGGAACCGTTGGCGACGGCGGTGGCGCTCGTCGCCGAGAGCACCATGACGAGCCCGAAGAGAGTGAGGAGGAGAGCGGTCGAGGCGATCAGCAGGAACTCGGTCGACACCGGTGTGAACCGGCGCCCGAGCGAGACCCGAGCGGCGAGACCGCCGGACTCAGAACGCGGAGGGCGAGCCACCTGCGTCATCGGCACTCCCCCGGTCGATCCACGTGCGCACCGCCTCGGCGAAGCGATGGCCACGATCCGCATAACTGGTGAACTGGTCGAAGGATGCCGCCGCCGGGGCCAGCAGAACCGTGCCCTCGCCGTCGACGATCCCCGCCGCGATCTCCACGACACGATTCATGACATCTCCAGTGTCGCCAGCATCCACCTCGAACACCGGCACCGTCGGCGCGTGTCGTTCGAATGCCGCGACGACGGGGGCGCGTTCGACCCCGATCACGACCGCGGCGCGTGCCGTCCCGCCGGAGCTCGCGACGAGATCGGCGATGTCGACGCCCTTCAGATCTCCCCCCACGACCCACACCGAGCCCGGGTAGGCGCGCAGCGAGGAAGCCGCGGCGTGCGGGTTCGTCGCCTTCGAGTCGTCGATCCAGGTGATGCCCGCGTGCGTAGCGATGACCTGGATGCGGTGCGCGTCGAGCCGGAACGACTCGAGGGCCGAGTGGATCGCCTCGGGCTCGACGCCGAGCGAGCGCGCGAGAGCGCTCGCGGCGAGGATGTTCTGCACGATGTGCGGAGCCGCGAGGCCGACCCGCTGCAGGTCGGCGACCGTCGTGATCTCGAGCGCGCTGCGGGCGCGGTCGTCGAGGAAGGCGCGGTCGACGAGCAGGCCCTCGACGACTCCCAGGTCGCTGGGTCCGGGCGTTCCCAGGTCGAAGCCGATCGCGCGGGCTCCGTCGACGACCTCCGCCTCCTCGACCATGCGTCGGGTGGCCTCATCGGCCTTGTTGTAGACGCACGCGACACGGGTGTTGCGATAGACCAGCGCCTTCGCGGCGCGGTACGCCTCGGCGCTGCCGTGCCACACGAGGTGGTCGTCGGCGAGGTTGAGGCAGACGGCGGCGTGCGGGAAGAGTTCGCCCTCCGGCTGCGAGAGCCCGAGATACCAGAGCTGATGGCTGGAGAGCTCGACCACGAAGACGTCGAATCCCGCAGGGTCGCGCACGGCATCGAGCACCGGTACGCCGATGTTGCCGCAGGGCGCGGCGCGTAGCCCGCCTTCGACGAGCAGCGCCGCGGTGAGCTGAGTCGTGGTCGTCTTGCCGTTGGTCCCCGTGATGAGCACCCACTCGGCCGGAGTTCCGTCGTCGCGCACGACCTTGTCGCGCACGCGCCAGGCGAGCTCGATGTCGCCCCACAGGGCGATCCCGGCATCCTGCGTCCACCGGATGATCGGGTGCGCGGGCGCGAAGCCGGGCGACGCGATGACCACCTCGGGATCGAAGTCGGTGAGGGCTGCGGGCACCGTCGCGAGCGATCCGATCTCGAGACGCGCGCCGATCACGGGGACCAGGCGCTCGTACTCCTCGTCGGCGGACTCGCTGAGCACCAGGACGTCGGCGCCGAGCTCGGTGAGGGTGTCGGCGACCGAGAACCCGGTCATCGAGAGTCCGAGGACCGCGACCCTCAGTCCTTTCCAGTCGGCGTTCCAGCTGGTAAGGGTGCGCAGCCGCTCGTCAACCGACACGGGTGAGCCATTCGACGTAGAAGAGCCCGACGGCGGAGACCGCGAGGAGACCCGCGATGATCCACAGTCGGACGACGATGGTCACCTCCGCCCAGCCGCGCATCTCGAGATGGTGGTGGAAGGGACTCATGAGGAACAGACGTTTGCCGCGCGTGAGCTTGAAGTACGCGCGCTGCAGGATCACCGATCCGGAGGACAGCACGAACACGCCTGCGATCACGAAGAGCAGCAGTTCGGTACGGGTCAGGATCGCGAGGGCGGTGATGACGCCACCGATGGCCATGGAACCCACGTCGCCCATGAACACCTTGGCCTTCGGCGCGTTCCACCAGAGGAACCCGATGAGGGCGCCGGCGAAGGACGCGGCGATGATGGCGAGATTGAACGGGTCGCGCACTTCGTAGCAGCCGGCGAGGGCGCCCATGTCGACGCCTTCGCCCACGCAGGGCTGCTTGTACTGCCAGAACGCCATGAGGCTGTAAGCACCGACGACGATGACACCGGCGCCGGCAGCGAGGCCGTCGAGCCCGTCCGTGAGGTTCACACTGTTCGAGGTCGCGACCCCGATCACGGCGATCCAGATGAGGTAGAGGGCCCAGCCCACGATCACACCGAAGGCGAAGAGGTTGAGCCAGGTGATGTCGCGGAACAGCGAGATCGACTCGCTGGCGGGCGTCTGACCGAATTTGTTGGGGAAGTTCAGTGCCACGATCCCGAAGGGGATGATCACGAGGAGTTGGCCGATCACCTTGCGCCAGCCCGAGAGCCCCAGGCTGCGCTGGCTGCGCACCTTCATGTAATCGTCGATGAAGCCGACCGCTCCGAAACCGATCATGAGCCAGATCACGAGGAGGGCCGAGAGCGCGGGCACCGCGCCGCCGACGTACACGCCGGTGAAATACCCGACGATGGTGCCGATGATGAAGATCACACCGCCCATCGTCGGTGTGCCGCGTTTCGCCTCGTGGCTCGGATTCTCGAGCGCTTCGGGGGTACGGATGACCTGCCCCCAGCCCCACTTGCGGAAGAGCCGCAGGAAGACGGGAGTCAGGAAAAGAGTGAAGGCGAGCGAGATCGCCGCCGCCATGATGAGTGACCTCACGAGAACAATTCTCCCAGACGATCGCCGAGATGCCGGAGGCCCACGGAGTTTGACGACTTCACGAGCACGCGATCGCCGTCGCGCAGCTCGGAACGCAGGTATTCGAAGGCGGCTTCCTGATCGGGCAGGTGCACGGCTTCGCTGTCCCACGACCCCTCGCCCACGGCGGAGAGGTAGAGGCGGCGGGCCTCGGGGCCGACGACCACGATGCGGCGGATGTTGAGGCGCACGGCGAGCAGACCGATACGGTCGTGCTCCTCCCCCGCGCTCTCACCGAGCTCGCTCATGGCGCCGAGGACGGCGACGGTGCGTTCGTCGGGGCCGGTGATCTGCGCGAGGGTGCGCAGAGCGGCCGCCATCGAGTCCGGACTCGCGTTGTAGGCGTCGTTGATGATGCGCACGCGCTCGTTGCCGAGGGGCTGCATGCGCCAGCGCTCCGCGATCTCGACGGTCTCGAGTCGAGCGACGGCGTCTTCCGCGGACACGCCGAGGACTCCCGCGGCGGCGATCGCAGCCAGGGCGTTGGTGATGTGGTGCGCGCCGAGTACTCGGAGACCGAGAGGGATGCGGCGTCCCCCGATCTCGATGACGCACCGGGTTCCCGAGGCCGAGACCTCGATGTCGTGCGCACGCACCTCGGCCGCCGGGCTCTGCCCGAATCCGACCACGCGCATCCCCCGGGATTCCGCGAGCTCGCGCATCGCCGCGACGCGCGCGTCGTCGACGTTGAGCACGGCCGTGCCGGTCGTCCTGGCGGCGGCGACGAGTTCGGACTTGGCCTTCGCCGTCTCCTCGATGCCGCCGAACCCGCCGGCATGCGCCATCCCGACCATCAGAACGACCGCGATGTCCGGCTCGACGAGGCCGGCCAGATGCGCGATGCTGCCGGGCGCAGCTGCGCCGAACTCGCTGACGAGGAAACGCGTGGTGTCAGTCACGCGCAACATCGTGACCGGCGCGCCCACCTCGTTGTTGAAGGATTTGACGGGGGCGACGGTCTCCCCTTCGTCCGACAGGATGCGCGCGAGGAAGTTCTTGGTGGTCGTCTTGCCGTTCGAGCCGGTGATCCCGATGATCTTGAGGTCGCCCTTCTCCCGCACTCGGCGCACGACCTCGCGAGCGAGCGCGCCGAGCGCGCCGACGGCATCCGCCACCACGATCTGGCTCACCTCGACGTCGACCGCGTGCTCGACGATCGCGAGCGCGGCCCCGGCCTCGACGGCGGATCCGACGAAGCGATGGCCGTCGGTCTCGGCTCCGGGCTTCGCGACGAAGATCGAACGCGGACCCATGGTGCGGGAATCGGTGTCGACGGTTCCGTCGACGACGGTGCCGGCCGTATCGGTTCCGGCGAGGCGCAGCTCACCGCCGATGGCTTCGGCGATCTCAGCGAGCGACAGGGCGATCATGACATCTCCAGGCGCGGCTCTCGCCGGCTATTCGAACTTGGGCAGCAACTCGTCCATGGGAGTCGAGGACGGCATCACGCGATAGGTCTTCATCACCTGCGTCATCGCCTTTTGGAAGGCGGATGCGGTTGCCGCGGACGATACAACCTTAGTCGGCTCGTCGAGGGTGACCACGACGACGTACTGCGGGTCGTCGACCGGGGCGAACCCGACCATGCTGGTGAAGTACACACCGGCCTTGTAGCCGCCGTTGCCGTCCGGAACCTGCGCGGTACCGGTCTTGCTCGTCACTCGGTACCCGGGAACCTGGATGCGATCGGCATTGCCGCCCTGCACGGCCACGTTCTCGAGCATCCGGGTCAGGTCCGACGCGGTCTGCTCGGTGATGATCCGCTCGTGCCGCGGCTCGTCGGACGCGACGACCGTGCCGTCGGGCTGCGTGCACGACTCCACCAGCGACAGATCGATCTTCTCTCCCCCGTTCGCGATCGCCTGGTAGGCGCCGGCGACCTGCGCGGCCGTGACCGTGAAGTACTGACCGAACGTCGTCGTGTACAGCGACTGGCTGTCCCACTCGCTGACGGGGTGCAGGATGCCGGAGACCTCGGTGGGGAACCCGACGGTGTCCTCCCCGACGCCGAAACGCTGCAGGTAGTCGTAGCGCACCTCGGGGCTCACCATGGTTCCGAACTTCGACAGCGCCACGTTGGAGGAGTCGATCAGACCACCGGCGAGCGTGTAGTTGTAGGCCGGGTGGGTGAAGGCGTCGTTGATCACGGCCCCGTTCGGGAAGGTCTCCTTCGATGCGGCGCTCACGGTGCTCAACGGCGTGACGCCCGCGCCCTCCATCACGGCTGCGGCGGTGATGGCCTTGAACGTCGAACCGGGCTCGAAGTCGCGGTGGAAGATCTGGCTCCCCCACGACGCCGGGCTCGCGCCGTCGAGGTCGTTGGGGTCGAGCGAAGGCCACTCCGCTGCGGCGCGGATCTTGCCCGTCTTGACCTCGACGACCGTGACGGTGCCGCCCTTCGCGCCCTGCGCCTGCGCCTCCTCGGCGATCATCTGTTGCAGGTACCAGTTGAGGTCGCTGTTGATCGTGAGCTGCACGGTGCCGCCGTCGACGGCATCCGTGATCTTCTCGCTGCCGGGGATGACGACGCCGTCCTTGCCCTGGCGGTAGGTCTTCGCGCCATCCGTCGGCGCGAGGCACGACTGGTCCATCTTCTCGATGCCCGCCTGCGCTTCGCCGCTGCCGTTGAGGAAGCCGACGATGTTCCCCGCCACTGCCCCGTTCGGATAGACGCGCGTCTCGCGCGCCGTCTGGTGGAGGTAGGCGAGCTTGAGGTCGCGCAGCTCGATGTGCTGCTCGGTGGTGAGGGACTTCTTGAGTTCGACGTACTGGCTCTTCGGGTTCACGGCCAGAGCGTCGGCGACGAGCTTTCGCACCTCGTCGCCGGTCTGCCCGGTGATCGCGGCGATCTTCTCGGATGCCTCGGCCCACGGCAGTTCGGGCTCCTTCTCCTCGAGCTGCGTGATCACGAGCGGGCTGAGCTCGGTGTCGTAGACCAGCACGCTCTCGGCGAGCGGGATGCCGGCGGAGTCGACGATCGCGCCCCGCTGACCGGTGATCGTGTTGCTTCCACCGATGTAGCTCTGCGAGTCGGCGACGTGCGCGTCGGCGCTGACCACCTGGATGTCGACGAGTCGTACGACGAACGCCGCCAGCACGGAGAGGATCACTGCGAGAGCGACGACAGTGCGTCGCCGCGGTCCGCGTGTGGCGCGTGTCGTCATGGAATCTCTCCGTCAGTTCGTGGTCAGTGCGTCGTGGGGCTGGGCAGGCCGTCGGTGATGGCCGGCGGGAGATCCTGGCCGGAGGCGGGGGCTTCCGCATCTCCTTCCGCCGCCGCGTCCTCCGCGGCGGGCGGGGGAACGATCAGTGCGTTGCTGACAGCACCCGCACCGTTCGGATCGACGGTCGATGTCCAATCGGCTCCGGCTCCCGTGCCGAACACCGCGCCGTCGCTCAGGCGAAGATACGACGGCGAGCCCGCGACGACCATTCCGAGCGCCGCGGCGTCGGTCGCCAGCTCTTGTGGAGAACTGAGACCGAGGAGCTCCTCCTGCAGGGCGCTCGCCTGGAGGTCCAGCTCGCGCTGCTGGGAACTGAGGCCGGCCAGGGTGAAAGAGTCCTGGGTGATCGCCAGGGAGAGCGCGATCTGCGCACCGCCGATGAGCAGCGCGCCGGCGAATGCGACGAGGGCGTAGGCGAGCTTCGGCTTGCGGCGCGTCGCGGGAGCGGTGACGGGCTGGAGTCGGCGCGGGGACGTGGTCTTCGGAGCGACCGGCTGCACCGGGCGACGGACGACGGCGGGGGCACTCATGCGGTCTCCCGAAGTTTCTCGGCCGCCCGCAGACGCACCGGGATGGCTCGCGGATTGCGGGCGCGTTCCGCCTCGTCGGCGAGTTCGGCTCCCTTGGTGAGCACGCGGAATCGTGGGGCGTGCTCGGGCAGTTCGACGGGAAGCCCCTTCGGAGCCGTCGATGCGGACGCGGCGGCGAACGCCTGCTTGACCAGGCGGTCCTCGAGGGACTGGTAGGACATGACGACGATGCGCCCGCCGACACCGAGTGCGTCCATGGCCGGCGGGATGGCATCCGCCAGCACCGTGAGCTCGGCGTTGACCTCGATGCGCAGCGCCTGGAAGACGCGCTTGGCGGGGTGGCCGGCTCGCTGCGCGGCCGCGGGCGTCGCGGCCTGCAGGATGTCGACGAGCTCGGCCGAACGCGTGATCGGCTTCTTCTGCCGTGCGTCGATGATGAACCGGGCGTAGCGACCGGCGAGCTTCTCCTCGCCGTAACGTTCGAAGATGCGGCGGAGGTTGCCCTCGCTGTAGGTCGCGATGACGTCGGCGGCTGTGGCGCCCTTGGTCTGGTCCATCCGCATGTCGAGCGGCGCGTCCTTGGAATAGGCGAAGCCACGGTCGGCCTCGTCGAGCTGCAACGACGACACGCCCAGGTCGAACAGGATGCCCGAGGCGCCCTGCGCGTGCAGTCCGATCTCGTCGTACACCGTGTGGACGAGGGAGATGCGGTCGGCGAAGCGTTCCAGCCGCTGCCCTGCGATCCGCAGGGCATCGGTGTCTCGGTCCAGACCGATGAGACGGATGTTGTCGAAGCGCTCGAGGAAGGCTTCTGCGTGCCCGCCCATTCCCAGCGTCGCGTCGACGAGCACTGCTCCGTCGGCCTGGAGGGCGGGAGCGAGCAACTCGACGCAGCGCTCAAGCAGAACAGGGGTGTGGATGTCTCGGAGGTTCATGATCTCTCTCGGGTGACCTTCGGCTCTGATCCCCCTCCGCTTCGCGACCCGGCACCGGGGAAGTGTGTCGGGGCGGGAGCGGCGGGGCATCACAGCCGTGGTCAGAACAGGCCCGGAATCACCTCCTGCTCCAGATCGGCGTAGGTCTCCTCGCCGGCGGCGAGGTAGGCGTTCCAGCTCTCGGCATCCCAGATCTCGGCATGGGCGCCGACTCCGGTGACGATGAGCTCCTTCTGCAGGCCCGCGTACTGACGCAGGTGCGGCGGGATGGTGATGCGGTTCTGGCTGTCGGGCATCTCCGCACTCGCACCGGAGAGGAACAGGCGCATGAAGTCGCGCGCCTGCTTGTTCGCGAGCGGAGCCTGGCGGATCCGCTCGTGCATCGCCTCGAACTCGGCCGTGCTGAAGACGTAGAGGCAGCGTTCCTGACCCCGGGTGACGACGATGCCGCCACCCAGATCTTCGCGGAACTTCGCGGGAAGGATGACCCGTCCCTTGTCGTCCAGCTTCGGAGAATGCGTCCCCAGCAACATCAGCCATCACCCCCTCTCCGTCCGGCCAACTCGAGGTGCGCCCCACTTTACTCCACTTCCCTCCACATTCCTACGATTATTCCGAGCATTCTCGCACCGAACTCGTCCGCGGGGGCCGAAGTTCCGCGTCATTCCGCGGTGGAGGAGGGTGGAGCGCCAGTGGAGGGGCGGTGGAGGGCAGAGGGAACGCCGAGAGACGCGCAGAGCACGAAAAAGGCCCGGATGCTCAGAGCATCCGGGCCTTCAGAAGTAAGTGGGGTCAGTTCCCTTCGTGGCGGCGATCCCATCGATCGTTCATGCGGTCCATGAAGGACGCGGAGTCCTGCCGCTTGGTGTCCGGCTCCTCGGAAGGAGTCGCGGCGGGTGCGGAGCGGCGCACGGGGGTGACCGCCAGCATGACGCCGGCCAGCATGGCGGCGAATCCGACGACGCCGATGACGATTCCCCAGACATCGCCCACGATCACGCCGGCGACCAGACCGCCGACTCCCGCGAGCACCAGGAGAGCCCCGTAGACGAGGTTCCGATAGCTCAGTGCGCGATCGCCCGAAGGCGCGCTCACGACGTCGGCGTCATTGTGGAGGAGATGGCGTTCCATCTCGTCGAGCAGACGCTGCTCCTGTTCGGAGAGTGGCATTTCGTCCCCCTCGGGTATCGTGCGTTCCATTCTACGCGCGACCGGCGCTCGGAGGCTAGCCGTTCGCCCCCTCGTTGCTTTACGTATGCTGGGAGTCGTGTCCTCCCCCGCCGTGATCGTCGATTCCGTCGCCTCCCGCCTGGAGCAGTTCGTCGAGAGGATGCGCGCCGATTCGAGCGAGTACGGCCCCGATGCCGTCGCTCTCATCGACGCCGCGGCCGACACGCTCATGGGCGGCAAGCGGTTGCGCGCCCGATTCTGCCACGCGGGATGGCAGGCGGTCGCGCGCGCGTCCCATCCTCGCGCGATCGAAGGCGAGGCACTCTGGAACACGTGCGCGGCGCTCGAGATCTTCCAGTCGGCAGCGCTCGTGCACGACGACATCATCGACAATTCCGACACGCGTCGGGGCCGACCGGCCGCGCATCGCGCCCTGGAGAGCGCGCATCGCTCCGCCGGGTGGAGCGGTGACGCCGAGGCGTTCGGGCGCGCGAGCGCGGTGCTGCTCGGAGACCTTCTCGTGGCGTGGAGCGACGACCTCCTCGAGTCGGCCATCACCGACCACGCTCACGCCGCAGAGGTGCGGCGTGAGTACGCTCGCATGCGCAGGGACGTGACGGTCGGGCAGTACCTCGACATCGCCGAGGAATCCGCGTGGAGGGTGAACGACGACGCGGAACACGCGCACCGCGCACTCCGCGTGGCCTCGTTGAAGTCGGCCAGATACAGCATCGAGCAGCCGCTCGTCCTCGGAGCATCGCTCGCAGGGGCGGATGCACCACAGCTGACGGCCCTGCGGAGCTTCGGCCACCCCGTCGGCATGGCCTTCCAGCTGCGCGACGACGTGCTCGGCGTCTTCGGAGACGAGTCGGTCACCGGCAAGCCCGCGGGCGACGATCTCCGCGAGGGCAAGCGCACCGTGCTGATCGCCCTCGCTCGCGAGGCCCTCGACCGACCCGCCCGCGGGGTCGTCGACGACATGCTCGGCGACCCGGAGCTCGAGCCTCGGCAGGTCGATTTCCTCCAGGAGACCATCCGCGACACCGGCGCCCTGGATCGGGTCGAAGCCATGATCGCGGACTACGCCCGCGAGGCCGACCGCGCTCTGGTCGGGGCACGTCTCGACAACGCCGCCGTCAGTGGCCTGCGTGATCTCGCGCGCGCCGCGACCGTTCGCACCGCCTGAACGGCTGCGCTGAGCTCGCCTCAGGCGAGGGTACGGGCGATTCGACGAACCTCGCTCTTGTGACCGGCGAGCAGCGCCGCGATCGGCGAACGCGCCATCGACTCCTCCTCGGTGAGGAGCCAGTCGATGAGCTCGTCATCGGTGAACCCGGCGTCCTGCAGCACGATGATCGTTCCGCGCAGCGAACTGAGCGGCCGCCCGTCGACGATGAAGAGCGACGGAACGGCGAACACGCCCGTGCGACGGGAACCGACCAGGTGGTGTTCGTCGATGAGTCGGCGGACCTTGCCGAGCGGCTCATCGAGCACCTCGACGAGATCGGGCAGCGTCAGCCACTCCAGGGCGGGGGTTCCATCGACGTTCTCAGACACCCTGCAACTATCTCATCTCGAGGCCGGACGTGCATGTCGAGATGCTTTCTTTCACAGCCGTCACTTGCTTCACTCCTGTTGACTTCCGTTTACTTCCGTGTCAGCGTGGCAGGGTTCAAAAAGGGGGCCCCTCGTGACACCGAACACCTCTTCCCGCCGCCAGCGGTACGCGACGCTCGGCCTACCGGCCGCCGTCCTGGGTGCACTCGCCGGCGTGCTGGTGGCCGCTCCCGCCGGAGCGGATGTGGTTGCCGGCGCCTCGTCCACCGCTCGGCTCAACGGTGTTCCGAACCGCATCGCACCGGCGGAAGCGCCACCGAGCGACTACGTCGTCGCCCCAGGCGACACGATCTTCGCCATCGCGCAGCGTTTCGGCCTGCGTACGGCGGACGTGCTCGCATGGAACGGACTCGACGCGCGCTCCGTGATCCGCCCCGGGCAGGAGCTACGCCTCCACGCGCCGCCGGCAGCCGCGAGCACGCCCGCGGCCACCGCTCCCCCCGCATCCGCACCCGCGACGCACACGGTCGCGGCGGGAGACACGCTCTTCGCGATCGCCCAGCGCCACGGCATCCCCCTCGACGCCCTCCTCTCCGCGAACGGGCTCGACCGCTCCTCGATCATCTACCCGGGCCAGAGCCTCGCGGTCACCGCATCCGCCCCGGCGGCAGCGCCCGCCGCCGCTCCCGCACCGGCACCGGCACCGGCACCCGCCGCCGCTCCGGCCACCTACACGGTCGCCGCCGGAGACACCCTCTTCGCGATCGCCCAGCGTCACGGCATCCCCCTCGACACCCTCCTCTCCGCGAACGGGCTCGACCGGTCCTCGATCATCTACCCCGGCCAAGCACTCGCCGTGAGCGCTGCAGCCCCGGCGACGCCCCCCGCGCCTGCTGCGGCTCCCGCGGCCGTCGACGCCGCACCCGCTCAGAAGTCCGCAGACCTCTCCCCCGAGCAAGCGGCGAACGCCGCACTGATCATCCGCATCGGGCGCGAGCTCGGCGTCTCCGATCACGGCATCGCGATCGCACTGGCGACGGGGATGGTCGAGTCCGACCTGCGGAACCTCGATGGGGGCGACCGCGACTCGCTCGGCATCTTCCAACAGCGGCCGAGCACCGGCTGGGGAACGCCCGAGCAGATCCGAGATGCGGAGCGGAGCACACGCGTGTTCTACGGCGGCCCGAGCGATCCGAACGGTCGGGCGACCCGGGGGCTCCTCGACGTCCCCGGGTGGGAGTCGATGGCGTTCACGGATGCCGCCCAGGCCGTTCAGATCTCTGCGTATCCTCTCCGCTACGGAGAGTGGGAGACGGCGGCGCACCGCTGGCTCGCCCTGTATCAGTGACCGCGCGTTCTGAAATCGGGTTGCCCTCAGGGGTGAGGCGCTCCCCGGCCTTTCAGGCAGTTCTCCATAGAATTCTGACGTGACGACCAACCAGCAGGCCGACCCCCTCATCGGGCGGCTTGTCGACGGCCGATACCGCGTGCGCGCTCGCATCGCCCGCGGCGGCATGGCCACCGTCTACGTCGCGACCGATCTGCGCCTCGAGCGCCGCATCGCGCTCAAGGTGATGCACGCGCATCTCAGCGACGATTCGGCGTTCCAGAGCCGGTTCATCCAGGAAGCCCGGTCCGCCGCCAGGCTGGCCGATCCGCACGTCGTCAACGTCTTCGACCAGGGACAGGACGGCGAACTCGCGTACCTCGTGATGGAGTACCTGCCCGGCATCACGCTGCGCGAACTTCTGCGAGAGCAGAAGCGTCTGACGATCACGCAGACGATCACGATCATGGATGCCGTGCTCTCCGGGCTGTCCGCCGCGCACCGGGCGAACATCGTCCACCGCGATGTGAAGCCCGAGAACGTCCTCCTCGCCGAGGACGGCCGCATCAAGATCGGCGACTTCGGCCTCGCCCGCGCGACCACCGCCAACACGGCGACGGGTCAGCAACTGCTGGGCACGATCGCGTATCTCGCTCCCGAGCTCGTCACCCGAGGCACCGCCGACGCCCGCAGTGACATCTACGCCCTCGGCATCATGCTGTACGAGATGCTGGTCGGCGAGCAGCCGTACAAGGGCGAGCAGCCGATGCAGATCGCCTTCCAACATGCGACCGAGTCGGTTCCGCGCCCCAGCGCCCGCAACCCCGGGGTGCCCGAGCAGCTCGACGAACTGGTGCTGTGGGCGACCGAGAAGTCGCCCGATGAGCGTCCCGACGACGCGAAGCAGATGCTCGACCGGCTGCGCGAGATCGAGCGCGAGCTCGGCGTCTCCCCCGCTGCGGCGACAACCTCGCCACCGGTGCGATCCGCGAGCGACTCCGGGGATCTCACCAAGGTCATGCCCGCGACGGTGGCCGTCACCGACCCCGTCGCCCCCGTGCCACAGGCGGTGGACAACGCCACGCTCCTGCGTCGTCGCGCGTCACGGCGTCGCGCGCGTGGCGCGTTCCTCCTCACCCTCGTCCTTCTGCTCGCGGTCCTCGCCGGCGGCGTCGGCTGGTGGTTCGGTTCCGGACCCGGCTCGCTCGTCGCGGTCCCCGGTGTCGCGGGAATGACGTACGACGAAGCGGCGGATGCTCTGACAGCCGAAGGCTTCTCCCCTCGGCAGGAGGACCGCTTCTCGCTCGACATCGAACCGGGCACGGTCATCGAGACGGATCCCGGAGAGGGCCAACGCCTCGACAAGGGGACGGTGGTGTCGGTGATCGTCTCGGCCGGACCCACCCCGCACACGGTCGAGACTCTCAACGGGCGGGCCGAGGAGGATGCACGCGATTACCTCGCAGGCATCAATGTGAACGTCGCGGACACGACGGTCGTCCTCTTCTCCGATGCCGCCGAGGGCACCGTCATCAACGCCTTCGCCACCCCTCGAGTCGGCGGCGAGGCTTACGCCTGCGCCGAGGGCTGCGATCTCTTCGAAGCCGACACGATCGAGCTCTACGTCTCGGCGGGCACGTTCCCCGACGTGTCGGGAATGTCGGTCAGTGAGGCGAGCTCCACCCTCACCGACCGCGGGCTCGTCGTCGGCGAGTCGTCGTACGTCTTCAGCTCGGATGTCGAGAAGGACATCGTGATCGGCGTCTCGGACCGCGCCGAAGAGGGCAACTGGCGCCCCGGTGACACCGTCCAGCTCATCGTCTCGAAGGGTCCGGAGCTGTTCCCGGTTCCCGATGTGACGGGGATGACCCGCGACGAGGCCGCGCAGACGCTCCGGGATGCGGGTTTCGAACCCACGTGGAACGCCATCTGGAACGCGTTCCCGAATGACTTCACCGAAGTGTCGGGGACGGACCCCGCGCCCGACTCCGAACGCCGAAAAGGCGCTCAGGTGACTCTGCAGATCCGGAGCAGCGGCTTCTGATCGATCTTCAGGCCTCGGCATCCGCGGTTCCCGGGATGTGGAAGCTTCGACGGACGAAGGCCGCACCACCGGAATCCGGGGTGCGGCCTTCGTCCGTCGATGATGCGGTGTCAGCGCTTCTCGAGCTCCTCGGCGACGAGGAACGCCAGCTCGAGGGACTGCATGTGGTTCAGGCGCGGGTCGCAGAGGCTCTCGTACCGGGTCGCCAGTGCGGCCTCGTCGATGTGCTCGGATCCACCGAGGCATTCGGTCACGTCGTCGCCCGTGAGCTCGACGTGGATGCCGCCCGGGAAGGTGCCGACGGCACGGTGCGCCTCGAAGAACCCGCGCACCTCGTCGACCACGTCGTCGAAACGACGCGTCTTGTATCCGGTCGGCGTCGTGATGCCGTTCCCATGCATCGGGTCCGTGACCCACAGCGGGGTCGCACCCGAGTCGCGCACCGCCTCGAGCAGAGGGGGAAGCGCGTCGCGGATCTTTCCGGCGCCCATGCGCGTGATGAACGTGAGGCGCCCCGGCTCGCGGTTCGGGTCGAGCTTGTCGATGAGCTCGAGAGCCGTCTCGGGCGTGGTGGTCGGCCCCAGCTTCACCCCGATCGGGTTTCGGATCTTCGAGAAGTAGTCGACGTGCGCCCCATCGAGGTCGCGCGTGCGCTCCCCGATCCAGAGGAAGTGCGCCGACGTGTTGTACGGCGTGTCGGTGCGCGAGTCGATACGCGTCATCGGGCGCTCGTAATCCATGAGCAGGCCCTCGTGACCCGTGAAGAACTCGACGCGCTTGAGCTCGTCGAAGTCGGCTCCGGCCGCCTCCATGAACTTGATGGCGCGATCGATCTCGGCCGCCATGCGCTCGTACCGCTGGTTCGCCGGGTTCTGGGCGAAGCCCTTGTTCCACGAGTGCACTTCGCGCAGGTCGGCAAAGCCACCCTGCGTGAAGGCGCGGATGAGGTTCAGCGTCGATGCCGCCGTGTGGTAGCCCTGCAGCAGGCGTCCCGGGTCGGCCTGGCGCGAGCCCTCGGTGAAGTCGTATCCGTTGACGATGTCACCCCGGTACGCCGGCAGCGTGACGTCGCCGCGGGTCTCGGAGTCGCTCGAGCGGGGCTTGGCGAACTGCCCCGCCATGCGGCCCATCTTGACGATGGGCATCGAGGCACCATACGTGAGCACGACGGCCATCTGCAGCACCGTCTTGATGCGGTTGCGGATCTGCTCGGCGGTCGCACCGGCGAACGTCTCGGCGCAGTCACCGCCTTGGAGCAGGAAGGCGCGGCCGGAAGCCGCGCGGGCGAGACGGTCGCGGAGATTGTCGACCTCGCCGGCGAAAACCAGCGGCGGCAGGGCCGCGATCTGTCGAGAGACCTCGGCGACGCGCTCGGCGTCGGGCCACTGCGGCTGCTGCTTGATCGGGAGCGAGCGCCACGCGTCCAGGGCGTCGATATCGTGCGGGAGCATCCTCCCAGCCTAGTGGTCGCGCGGCGCGTCGTCGGCGTCAGGAGCGTCGTGTGACGCGGACCGGAAGCCGGTCCTTCACGGTCGACGCGTAGACGTCCTCGTACTTCTGCTCCCCGAGCCGCTGCAACGCGACCATGATCTCGTCGGTGACGGAACGCAGGATGTACCGGTCGTTCTCCATCCCCGCGTAACGCGAGAAATCGAGCGGTTCGCCGATCACGATGCCGACCCGTACGATCCGTGGGAGTCGCTGCCCGATCGGCATCGCCGTATCGGTGTCGACCATGATCACGGGCACGACCGGAACCTTCGCCTCCAGCGCCATCCGCGCGATGCCGGTGCGCCCACGGTAGAGGGTTCCGTCGGGACTGCGCGTGCCCTCGGGGTAGATGCCGAGCAGGTCTCCGCCGCCGAGCACCTGGAGCCCCGTGTTCAGCGACGCCTCGGATGCCTTGCCTCCCGACCGGTCGATCGGGATCTGCCCGGTCGCGCTCATGAAGAACTTGGTCGCCCATCCCTTGAGACCGCGCCCCGTGAAGTAGTCGCTCTTCGCGAGGAACGACATCTTCCGGTCGATGACCAGGGGCAGGAAGATCGAGTCGGCGAAGGAGAGGTGGTTGCTGGCGAGGATCGCCGCACCACTCGCGGGCACGTTCTTGCGGCCCACGATCCAGGGACGGAAGATCGCCTTGACCACGGGGCCGATCACGACGTACTTCATCAGCCAGTAGAACACCGTCGTGAGTCTAGCGCCGTGATCGTACTCCGCCGGAAACTTCCTCGGAACGACTGCCCGTAAGCGACCCAGTTCCACCAGGTGTGCGACCCGGTGTCATGCCCTAGACTCGGGAGGAACCCGTACCCGACCGGTACCGAAGGAGCTGCCGTGGTCCAGTTTGAAGTTCCCGCCGTCGTCCCCGCCGACCCCGACGCGAACGTCGCCGACCTTCTGGTCGAACGCGTCCGCGCTACTCCCGACCGCGCCCTGTTCGCCGTCCCCGACCGGGACGGGTGGCGCGACATCTCGGCCGCCGACTTCCAGACCGCCGTGATCGCGCTGGCGAAGGGTTTCGCCGCCGCCGGCATCCAGCCCGGCGAGAAAGTCGGATTCCTCGCCCGCACCACGTACGAGTGGACGCTCGTCGACTTCGCCCTCTTCTACGCCGGCGCCGTGATGGTACCGATCTACGAGACGAGCTCACCGTCGCAGATCCAGTGGATCCTCGAGGACTCCGGAGCGATCGCCCTGATCGTCGAGTCCCCCGAGCACTTCGCGCGCGTCGACGAGGTCCGCGGCGACCTCCCGCTCATTCGCGAGATCTGGCAGCTTCACCTCGGCGCCATCGATACCCTCACCGCCCAGGGCGCGCCGGTCGAGGATGCCGAGATCGAACGTCGCCGATCGCTCGCCGTGGGTTCGGACATCGCGACCCTCATCTACACCTCCGGGTCGACGGGCCGCCCCAAGGGCTGCGTCCTCACCCACTCCAACTTCGTCGAACTCTCACGCAACTCCGCCAAGGCACTGGACGAGGTCGTGCAGGTGCCGGGCGCCTCGACGCTCCTCTTCATCACCACCGCTCACGTGTTCGCGCGATTCATCTCGATCCTCGACATCCACGCCGGCGTCCGCACCGGCCATCAGCCCGACACCCGCCAGCTGCTCCCGGCGCTCGGATCCTTCAAGCCGACCTTCCTGCTCGCGGTCCCCCGCGTGTTCGAGAAGGTCTACAACTCCGCCGAGCAGAAGGCCGAGGCCGGCGGCAAGGGCAAGATCTTCCGCGCGGCCGCAGATGTCGCTATCGAGCACTCCAAGCTCGTCGAAGCGGGCAAGAAGATCCCGTTCGGCACGAAGCTGAAGTTCGCCCTGTTCAACAAGCTCGTCTACAGCAAGCTGCGCGAGGCGATGGGCGGCAACGTCGCCTACGCCGTCTCGGGTTCCGCCCCGCTCGGGCCGCGCCTCGGGCATTTCTTCCACAGCCTCGGGGTCGTCATCCTCGAGGGCTACGGCCTGACCGAGACGACCGCCCCTGCGACCGTGAACCTCGCGGACAAGTCGAAGATCGGCACGGTCGGCCCGGCGCTCCCCGGGGTGGGCGTGCGCCTGGCCGACGACGGCGAGATCGAAGTCCGTGGGATCAACGTGTTCAAGGAGTACTGGAACAACCCGGAAGCGACGGCGGAGGCGTTCAGCGAGGGCGGCTGGTTCCGCACCGGCGACATCGGCAACTTCGACGCGGAGGGCTTCCTCACCATCACGGGCCGCAAGAAGGAGATCATCGTCACCGCCGGCGGCAAGAACGTCGCCCCGGCGGCCCTCGAGGACCCGATTCGCGCGAACCCGATCATCGGTCAGGTCGTCGTCGTCGGCGATCAGAAGCCCTTCATCTCGGCCCTCATCACGCTCGACTCCGAGATGCTGCCCACCTGGCTCGCCAACAACGGGCTCGCCGCCGACATGACGCTCGCGGATGCCGCGAAGAACGATGCCGTGCGCGCCGAGATCCAGCGTGCCGTCGATGCCGCCAACGCCCGCGTCTCCCGCGCTGAGTCGATCCGCAAGTTCACCGTGCTCGAGTCGGAGTGGACCGAGGCGTCCGGCCACCTCACGCCGAAGCTCTCGATCAAGCGCAACGTGATCATGAACGACTTCGCGGACGAGATCTCGGCGATCTACGACGAGCCGGTGTCGACGACCAACGTCGCGATCGGCGGCTGATCCCTCCCCGAGATCACTCCTTCGGATGAGAGGGCCCTCTGCGCACGTCGCGCAGAGGGCCCTCTCGTCCGCAAACCGGTCTCGGCGTCAGAACCAGTCGCTCTCGCGCACCTGGCGCATCGCCGTGCGCCGCGTCTCGGGATCGAGACGCGAGAGGTACAGCTTGCCGTCGAGATGATCGGTCTCGTGCTGCAGAGCCTGCGCGAGCAGTCCCTCTCCCTCGAGCACGACCGGCGCACCGTCGAGGTCGATGCCCTCGACGCGAGCCCAGGGATACCGCAGCGCGTCGTGCCAGAGGCCGGGTACCGACAGGCACCCCTCTCCCGTGGGCGCGGGCTCTCCGCGCACCTCGGTGAGGACGGGGTTGATGACGTAGCCGATGTCGCCGTCGATGTTGTAGCTGAACGCCCGCAGCGCGACACCGATCTGCGGCGCGGCCACTCCGGCGCGCCCGGGCAGCTCCACGGTCTCGACGAGGTCGGTCACCAGGGCACGGATGCCGTCGTCGATCTCGCTGATGGGTGCGCACACGGTGCGCAGCACGGGATCGCCGAAGATCCGGATCTCACGGACGGTCATGCGGATGCCTCCGCCCGCAGTCCTTCGACCAGCAACGCAGCGAGCCGACGCGCCGCAAGACGCGTCTCGGGCTGCAGGTTCGCGAACACCATCACACCGCCCGCGGCGATCTGCGCGTCGTAGGGCATCTGCACCACGCTGCGAACGCGGGAGGCGAAGTGGGCCTCCAGCTCGTTCACCCGCACGAGCGGTGTTCCGGGCGTGGAATGGTTGAGGACGACGATCGCGTCGTGCGCGAGATCCTCGAACCCGTTCGTCTCCAACCAGGTCAGGGTCTCGGACGCCAGACGCGCCTCGTCGACGCTGAGCCCCGAGACGATGACGATACGGTCGGCGACGTCGAGCGTGGCTGCCATCACCGGGTGAACGATGCCCGTTCCGGTGTCGGTGAGCACGAGCGAGTAGTAGTGGGCGGCCAGATCCGCCACGTCCCGGTAGTCGGTGTCGCCGAAGGCCTCGGCGATGCGCGGATCGGCGTCCGATGCGAGCACATCGAGCCGCGTCGCATCGCGTGCGACGACCGCCGAGATGTCGTGGTAACCCGTCACCTGATCGTGGATGCGCACGAGATCGCGCACCGACTTCGTGTGCTGCGGGCGCACGATCCGATCGGCGAGCGTTCCCCGGTCGGGATTCGCGTCGATCGCGATGACCCGATCGTCACGAGCATCCGCCAGAGCCATGCCCAGCAGAGCCGTGATCGCGGTCTTCCCCACTCCGCCCTTGCGGGAGAGAACCGGCACGAACCGCGCTCCGCCGGGCAGCGGAGCGGCGATGCGGGCGGAGAGCGCCTTGCGCTCGCGGGCCCGACGGCCGTCACCGATGTTGATCCGTCGGCCGGAGACGGAGTACAGCAGATGACTCCAGGCCCCTTCGGGCTCGGGTTTCGTCACGCGATGCGGATCGAGCAGGCGGTCGGTCGTGAGCAGATCAGCGGACTCACGGTGGGTACCGCTCAGGTCGCCGAGACGCTTGGACGCCAGCGTCACCTCCGGTTGAGCGGTACGCGGTGCGAGGGACTTCTTCGGGCTCTCCACGGGAGCGGCCTCCTTCACGGGGGCGGGAGCGGACGCCACGGTCGGCTCGAGAACGGGCTCGGGCTCGGCGATGGCCTCGTCGACGGCAACGGGGATCGGCGCGGCCACCGCCACGGCGACGGCATCCTCCAGCACGATGTCGGCGACGACGGCCTCGTCGACCTCGCCATCGATGACCTCCTCATCGGCGAGATCGTCATCCTGCTCCCGCGGCATGACGACGCTCACCTGGGCGGTTCCGCCGAGGATGCCGATGCCGGTGGTCGCAACGGACGCGGCGTCGACGAGCACCCCCATCGCGTCGTCCTCGTGGGGATCCGGGGTGTTCTTCGGGGTCACTGTCTCGCTCCAAGCATGCGCGGGCGAGGGCGCGCCGCATCGTGCGCTGCCCCCGCCCGGACAAGGTTAGTGCGCGGGACGGATGACGACCAAAAGATCGCCGGCGTCGACCTGCTGCGTCGACGAGATCGCGTGACGCTCGACCACACCGTCGACGGGCGCGGTGATCGCGGCCTCCATCTTCATCGCCTCGATCGACGCGACCGGCTCACCGGCGCGGACCGTCGCGCCGACCTCGGCCTTCAGGGTGACGACTCCCGAGAACGGAGCAGCGACCTGACCGGGAACGGAGGTGTCGGCCTTCTCGACCTCGTGGGCGTCGACCGAGATCGCACGATCCCGCACGAAGACCGGTCGGAGCTGGCCGTTGAGGGTCGTCATCACGGTGCGGATGCCGCGGTCGTCGGCGTCACCGATCGCCTCCAGACCGACGTAGAGTTGCACGCCGCGGTCGATCTCGACCAGGTGCTCCTGCCCCGCGACGAGGCCGTACAGATAGTCGCTCGTGTCGAGCACCGACAGGTCGCCGAAGAGTTCGCGCATCTGGCTGAACTCCTGCATCGGCGCCGGGAAGAGCAAGGTGTTCAGTCGCGCCCGCCGTGTCGCGCTGTCGCCCGCGAGTGCCGACTCGTCGTCGGCCGTGAGGTCGGTCAGCCCGACGCGGACAGTGCGCCCCGCGAGAACCTTCGATCGGAACGGCTCCGGCCACCCACCGGGCAGGTCGCCGAGTTCGCCCGCCATGAAGCCGACGACCGAGTCCGGCACATCGTACTTCTCGGGGTTCGCCTCGAAATCCGCCGGGTCGGCCTTCACCGCGGCGAGATGCAGGGCGAGATCGCCGACCACCTTGGACGAGGGCGTGACCTTCGGCACCCGGCCGAGGATCCGGTCGGCGGCGGCGTACATGTCCTCGATCAGCTCGAAGTCGTCGGCGAGACCGAGCGCCTTGGCCTGCTGCCGCAGGTTCGAGAGCTGACCACCCGGGATCTCATGGTGGTACACGCGCCCCGTGGGCCCCGGAAGACCCGACTCGAACGGCGCGTACTGGTGCCGCACGGCTTCCCAGTACGGCTCGAGATCCGAGACGCCCCCGAGATCGATGCCGCTGTCGCGGTCGGTGTGCGCGAGCGCAGCGACCAGCGCCGACAGCGAGGGCTGACTCGTCGTGCCCGACAGCGGAGCGGATGCCGCATCCACGGCGTCGACACCGGCGGCGCTGGCGGCCAGGAGTGTCGCGAGTTGTCCGCCCGGGGTGTCGTGCGTGTGCAGGTGCACCGGGAGGTCGAAGCGCTCGCGCAGCGCGGAGACGAGGGTGGCGGCAGCCGCCGGGCGGAGGAGACCCGCCATGTCCTTGATGGCGATGATGTGCGCCCCGGCGTCGACGATCTTCTCGGCGAGGCCGAGGTAGTAGTCGAGCGTGTAGAGGTCCTCGGCAGGATTCGACAGGTCGCCGGTGTAGCAGAGCGCGACCTCGGCGATCGCCGTCCCCGTACGTCTGACCGCGGCGATCGCCGGCCGCATCTGCTCGATGTCGTTGAGGGCGTCGAAGATGCGGAAGATATCGACACCGCTCGCAGCGGCCTCGGCCACGAAGGCATCGGTGACGGCCGTCGGGTACGGCGTGTAGCCGACCGTGTTCCGTCCGCGGAGAAGCATCTGGATCGCCACGTTCGGAAGCTCCGCCCGCAGCTTGTCGAGGCGCTCCCAGGGGTCCTCCCCCAGGAACCGGAGCGCGACATCGTAGGTCGCCCCGCCCCATGCCTCGACCGAGAGCAGGCCCGGCGTCAGCCGAGCGACGTAGGGCGCGGCCGCGACGAGGTCCTTCGTCCGCACGCGCGTGGCGAGCAGCGACTGGTGCGCATCGCGGAAGGTCGTCTCGGTGATCGCCAGCGCGCTCTGCTCGCGAAGCTCGGCCGCGAACCCTTCCGGCCCGAGTTCGAGCAGGCGCTGACGCGAGCCGGGCACGGGCTCGGCCGCGAGGTCGATCGCCGGAAGCTTCGTGCGGGGATCGACAGCCCCCGGGTGCGCACCGTTCGGCTTGTTGACGGTGACGTCGACCAGCCAGTTGAGGATCTTGGTGCCGCGGTCCTTCGACACCCGTCCGCGCAGGAGCTCGGGACGCTCGTCGATGAATGAGGTGCTGAGGTCACCGGCGACGAAGGCGTCGTCGTCGAGCAGCGCCTGCAGGAACGGGATGTTCGTCGCGACGCCGCGGATGCGGAACTCCGCCAGTGCACGACGAGCTCGGGCGACCGCCGCGGGGAAGTCGCGTCCGCGGCAGGTCAGCTTCGACAGCATCGAATCGAAGTGGGGGCTGATCTGCGCGCCCTGGTGCACGGTTCCGCCGTCGAGACGGATGCCGGCGCCACCGGGCGACCGGTACGTCGTGATCTTCCCCGTGTCCGGGCGGAAGCCCTGCGTAGGATCCTCGGTCGTGATCCGGCACTGGAGGGCCGCTCCCCGCAGCTGCAGGTTCTGCTGCTGCAGGCCGAGCTCCGCCAGCGTCTGACCGGAAGCGATGCGCATCTGGCTCTGCACGAGGTCGACATCGGTGACTTCTTCGGTGACCGTGTGCTCGACCTGGATCCGCGGGTTCATCTCGATGAAGACGACCTCGCCGGCCCGCTCCCCCGCCGTCTCGAGCAGGAACTCGACCGTGCCGGCGTTCTCGTACCCGATCGAGCGTGCGAAGGCGACGGCATATCCGTGCAGTGCGGTGCGGATGCCGTCGTCGAGGTTCGGCGCCGGGGCGATCTCGACGACCTTCTGATGACGGCGCTGCACCGAGCAGTCGCGCTCGAAGAGGTGCACCGTCTCGCCGGTCTTGTCGGCGAGGATCTGCACCTCGATGTGACGGGGACGCACCACGGCCTGCTCGAGGAACATCCGCGGGTCGCCGAAGGCGCTGTCCGCTTCGCGCATCGCCTCGGCAAGTGCGGGGGCGAGTTCGGCGGCCGTCTCGACGCGACGCATTCCTCGTCCGCCACCGCCGGCCACGGCCTTGGCGAAAAGGGGGAAACCGATGTCGGAGGCCTGCGACACCAGCGCCTCCACATCGGCGGACGCCTCGGTCGAGCGGAGCACGGGCACGCCGGCCTCGACGGCGTGGCGCTTGGCCTCGACCTTGTTGCCGGCCATCTCGAGCACGGCGGCGGGCGGGCCGATGAACACGATGCCGTTGGCCGCGGCCTTCTCGGCCAGTTCCGGGTTCTCGGAGAGGAAGCCGTACCCGGGGTAGATCGCGTCGGCGCCGGACTCGAGCGCGACACGGATGATCTCGTCGACGTTCAGGTACGCACGCACCGGATGGCCGCGCTCCCCGATCTCGTAGGCCTCGTCCGCCTTGAGGCGGTGCACGGAGCCCCGATCCTCATGCGGGAAGACCGCGACGGTCCTGGCTCCGACTTCATAGGCCGCGCGGAAGGCACGGATCGCGATCTCGCCGCGGTTGGCCACAAGGATCTTCTGGAACATGCACACCTCTGGGAGCTCGATGTGCGCGTGGATGCACGCACATGGGGCGGGGCTGAGTGTTCCCCCAGACTAGGGCAAGGTAACGTGGAGTCCGTGCACGTACTCAGCGTCAGCTCTCTCAAGGGAGGCGTCGGCAAGACGACCGTGACCCTCGGCCTGGCCTCAGCGGCCTTCGCCCGGGGCGTCCGTACTCTCGTCGTCGACCTCGACCCGCAGTCCGATGTGTCCACCGGTATGGACATCCAGGTGGCAGGACGACTCAACATCGCCGACGTCCTGGCGAACCCGAAGGAGAAGGTCGTCCGTCAGGCGATCACCTCCAGCGGCTGGGCGAAGGTGCACCCCGGCACGATCGACGTGCTCATCGGCAGCCCGTCGGCGATCAACTTCGACGGTCCGCACCCCAGTGTGCGCGACGTGTGGAAGCTCGAAGAGGCCCTCGCTGCGGTCGAGGCCGACTACGACCTCGTCCTCATCGACTGCGCCCCGTCGCTCAACGCCCTCACCCGTACGGCCTGGGCCGCGAGCGACCGCGTCATGGTCGTCACCGAGCCCGGCCTGTTCTCGGTCGCCGCGGCCGACCGAGCCCTGCGCGCGATCGAGGAGATCCGCCGCGGCCTCTCCCCGCGTCTGCAGCCGCTGGGCATCGTCGTGAACCGCGTGCGCCCGCAGTCGATCGAGCACCAGTTCCGCATCAAGGAACTGCGCGACATGTTCGGCCCGCTCGTCCTCTCTCCGCAGCTCCCCGAACGCACATCGCTCCAGCAGGCGCAGGGCGCCGCCAAGCCCTTGCACATCTGGCCCGGCGACTCGGCGCAGGAGCTCGCCGCCGACTTCGATCAGCTCCTCGACCGGATCATCCGAACGGGGCGCATCCCCGTACCCGAGACCGGACAGCAGGCGTAAGCACCCGCAGACATGAGAAACGGCCATCCTCGACGAGGGTGGCCGTTCTTGTGTCCGGAGGGACGGTGGGTCAGGCGGAGCGCTTCGAGCGGCGGCTGGCCAGCTCGTCGACGGGGTCGGGAGCCGTGGGGTCGAACTCCACCAGGGTCGACTCGACCTCGCGGAGCACCTTGCCGACAGCGATGCCGAACACGCCCTGTCCGCGGCTGACGAGGTCGATGACCTCGTCGTTCGACGTGCAGAGATACACGGAGGCGCCATCGCTCATGAGGGTGGTGCCGGCGAGATCGCGGATGCCGGCGCGGCGCAGCTCTTCGACCGCGGTGCGAATCTGCTGCAGAGAGATACCGGTGTCGAGGAGGCTCTTCACGAGCTTGAGGACGAGGATGTCACGGAAACCGTAGAGACGCTGCGAGCCGGAGCCGCTGGCGCCGCGGACGGTCGGAACGACCAGTTCCGTACGCGCCCAGTAGTCGAGCTGGCGGTAGGTGATGCCGGCGGCACGAGCGGCGACCGCTCCGCGGTATCCGACCTCGTCGTCCATCGCCGGGAGACCGTCGGTGAAGAGGAGTTCGGGCACGAACCGCGGGTCGCCTGTGAGCTCATCCGCATTCATTTCAAATCCTCCCTGGAACGGTTACCTCCACGCTAGAGCAGCACCCCCGGAGCGGCAACGACATCCGCGACACCGCGAAGGTGTGTCGCAATCAGTTCGTTACGAAAGGACGCGCGTGAGCGCTTCCTTGACGAAGAGCCCGCGGACCTCGTCGATCTTCGACGCCAGTTCCGGCGCCAGTTCGCTCGCCTTGGCACGCGATGCGGCGTCGGTGCGCCGCAGCAGCGCCGACAGCGCGGACTCGATGAGGGCGACCTCGCGATCCGCTCCTTGGCGCAGCGCCCGCAGGTGCCGCGGCTCGATGCCGTGGCGGTCGAGAGCGACCAATCCGCGCAGCAGGGCGACCGTTGCCTCGGGGTACGTCTCCTGCGCCGTGATGACGCCGGTGCTGATCGCGTCGTTCAGCAGCTGGGGACCGGCGCCCGCCGCGGAGAGCAACTCGGTACGCCGGTAGCGACGCGGCGTCGGGGTGATCGACGGCGGAGGCGCGAGGGCTGTGGACTCGGTGCTCGCCTCGTCCAGCTGCTCGCGGATCACGCTCAGCGGAAGGTAGTGGTCACGCTGGAGCGTGAGCCCGAGACGCAGGCGCTCGATGTCGGCCTGCGAGAACTTGCGGTATCCCGACTCCGTGCGCGAGGGAGTGACGATCCCCTGCACCTCGAGGAACCGCAGCTTGCTGGAGGTGAGGTCGGGGAAGTCGGGAGTCAGACGTGCGAGCACCTGACCGATGCTCAGAAGACCCGCGGACGCAGATCGTTCGCGGGCCGGGGACGCCGCCATCAGGCGTTGGCCGCTGCGCGGTCGATCGGCGAGGCGAAGAAGTTGAGCCGGAACTTGCCGACGCGCACCTCTGCTCCGTCGACCAGGGGGCTGCGGTCGAACCGCTCGCCGTTGACGTACGTGCCGTTCAGCGACCGCTGATCGATGATCTCGAACGCCGTGCCGCTGCGAGTGACCTCGGCGTGCCGACGCGAGACCGTCACGTCGTCGAAGAAGATGTCGGCCTCGGGGTGACGCCCGATCGTGGTCACGTCGGTGTCGAGGAGGTAGCGCGCACCCGCCAACGCGCCGGAGCGCACCAGCAGCAGCGCGGATCCCGAGGGAAGCGCGGCGATCGCCGACTGCTCAACCTCGGTCAATTCCACACCGAAGGGAACGAACGACAGGTCGGAATCGTGTCCGAACGTCTGCGTCACGTCGTGCTTCTGCTCGCCGGATCGGTGGATCGCCGCGTCTGCGGCCGGTCGGCTGTCGTTGTCTGTCACTTCGCCCTCCTGGTCGTCCACACTATCGGATGCCGGGGCCCTCGCGGGAGCCGCATCCACAGGCGATCCACACATTCAGGCACCGCACACCGGATATTCCTAGGGTGGTGGGGTGCAGACCACCATCCTCCGGCGCTCGACCGCGCCCCTCGCCCTCGCCGCGACCCTTCTCACCGCCTTCCTCGTGCTGTTCGCGCCCCTGTCGGCTTCGGCCCACGACGACCTGATCTCCTCGTCTCCGGCGGCGGACTCGACGGTCGATGTCCTCCCATCGGAGATCGTGCTGACGTTCAACGCCGACCTGATCACCGGGGAGAACGCCACCGAGGTCCAGGTTCTCGACGCGAACGAGAATCTCGTCTCCGAGGGTGCTGCCGTGACCGAGGGGGCGACTGTCACACAGCCTCTGATGGCCGCGGCCGAAGCCGGTGTGTATCGCGTCGTGTGGAAGGTCGTCTCGAGCGATGGACATCCGACGTCGGAGGAATTCTCCTTCACCGTCGCGAACAGCACGGACCCGACCCCGACCCCCACCGCGACCGAGACGGCATCCGCCCCGTTCGCCTCGGCCGAACCCTCGGCATCGCCCTCGGCGAGCCCGACCACGACGGCCACCGATGACGACGCGTCGGCCAGCCCGTCGACCGCCTGGATCTGGATCCTCGTCGTCCTCGGCATCCTGGTGATCGCGGCCGGGATCACGCTCGCCGTCATCCTCTCCCGACGCCGCCGCGGCGCCTCACCGACCGGTTCCGACGGCTCCACGTCGCGATAGGCTTGACGCATGCCTCATTACGACGTCGTCATCCTCGGTGCAGGTCCTGGTGGATACGTCGCTGCGGTTCGCAGCGCGCAGCTCGGCCTGTCCACCGCCATCATCGAGGAGAAGTACTGGGGTGGTGTGTGCCTCAACGTCGGCTGCATCCCCTCCAAGGCCCTCCTGAAGAACGCGGAGATCGCCCACACCCTGAAGCACAAGGCCGACTTCTTCGGCATCTCGGGGGAGTTCTCGCTCGACTACGGCAAGGCGTTCGATCGCAGCCGTGTCGTGGCCGACGGCCGCGTCAAGGGCATCCACTTCCTGATGAAGAAGAACAAGGTCACCGAGTACGACGGCCGCGGCACCTTCACCGGTCCGAAGGCCATCTCGGTCGCCAAGTCCGACGGCCAGGTCGAAGAGGTCACCTTCGACAACGTGATCATCGCGACGGGTTCGACGGTTCGTCTGCTACCCGGCGTCACGCTCAGCGAGAACGTCGTCACCTACGAAGAGCAGATCATGAGCCGTGAGCTCCCCGAGTCGATCGTCATCGTCGGCGCCGGCGCGATCGGCATGGAGTTCGCGTACGTCATGACGAACTACGGCGTGAAGGTCACGATCATCGAGTTCCTCGACCGTGCCCTCCCCAACGAGGACGCCGACGTGTCGAAGGAGATCGCCAAGCAGTACAAGAACTACGGCGTCGACATCCTCACCTCGACCAAGGTCGAGACGGTCGTCGACAACGGCTCCTCCGTCACCGTCACCTACACCGGCAAGGACGGCCAGGCCGGCTCGATTGAGGCCTCGAAGGTGCTCATGTCGATCGGCTTCGCCCCGCGCGTCGAGGGCTTCGGGCTCGAGAAGACCGGCGTCGAGCTCACCGAGCGCGGTGCGATCGCGATCGACGACCACATGCGCACCAACGTCGAGGGCATCTACGCCATCGGCGACGTGACCGCCAAGCTGCAGCTCGCCCACGTGGCGGAAGCGCAGGGCGTGGTCGCCGCGGAGACCATCGGCGACGCCGAGACCATGACCCTCGGCGACTACCGCATGATGCCCCGCGCGACGTTCTGCTCGCCGCAGGTGGCCTCGTTCGGCCTCACCGAGCAGCAGGCGAAGGACGAGGGCCATGACGTCAAGGTCGTCAGCTTCCCGTTCATGGCCAACGGCAAGGCGCACGGCCTCGGCGAGCCGGTCGGTTTCGTCAAGCTGATCGCCGACGCCGAGCACCTCGAGCTCCTCGGCGCCCACATGATCGGACCGGACGTCTCCGAGCTCCTCCCCGAGCTGACGCTCGCTCAGAAGTGGGACCTCACCGCTCTCGAGCTGGCACGCAACGTGCACACGCACCCGACGCTGTCGGAGGCACTGCAGGAGGGCTTCCACGGCCTCGCGGGGCACATGATCAACTTCTGATCACGCTTGCCTCTCGAAGGCATCGCCACGAAGGCCCGGTCCGCACTCGCGCGACCGGGCCTTCGTGCGTGCTGCGGCCGTCGGCGCGGTCAGCCGAGCGGATGCTCCCACCGCAGTTCGAGTCGGGCGGGCAGCGCCGAGCGTACCTGCCATCCGTCCGGAGCGAGTGCGTCGAGCTCGGTGGCGGTGTGGGAGCGGCGGATGCTGCGCAGGCCGTCGGTCCGGATGAACGAGCCCGCGAGGAAGTTCTTCGCGAACGGCGCCGTGCCCACCGCGTAGAGCGCATAGGCGGCGCGACCGCGCGCGATGTCCTGGTGTGCGACGACGCCACCCGGCGCCACCAGCGTCTCGCTGTCGCGCAGAAGAGCGGCCAACTCGGCGGAGTCGAGGTGGTGGAGGAGGTGGTTCGAGACGATGATGTCGAACTGCTCACCCGCGGCGGCGAGCGTCGCACTGTCGGCGCATCTATAGTCCACCCCCGCTGAACCGTCGTGGGTGCGCGCCCAATCGATCGCCCGCTCATCCGGGTCGAGCGCCGTGATCCGAGCCGACAGCCCCTCGCGTCGAAGGCGCCGCGCCATATACCGGCAGAGATCTCCCCCGCCTGCTCCGATGTCGAGGATGCGCACCTCGCCGCGCCGTGCGCGCGGTCGCACGTGACGTCGGTAGAGCAGCCCCGGTCGTGACACCAGCGCGTTGACGAGCTCGAAGCGCTGATACGTGCGCTCGAGCATCCGCAGATCTGCCGCCGGGTCATCCATGAGTTCCGGTAGATCGACCGCCCGCTGCCGCAGGTCAGGCGTCATGACCGCGCGGCGTCTCGACCGTCATCAGCGCGCTCTCCGCGGTGAGCCCCGGGCCGAAGGCCATCGCCGCCACACGATCTCCGCGCTGCGCCCCCTCCTCCTCGAGGATGCGCTTGAGCACGAACAGGATCGTGGCACTCGACATGTTGCCGTTCTCGCGCAGGACCGCGCGCGCCGGATGCAGCTGTGCGTCACTCAGATGCAGACGCTCCTGGATCCGGTCGAGGATGCTGCGGCCCCCGGGATGGATGGCCCAGTGCGCGACCCTCTCGCCGATCGTGCCCTCCTCGAAGGCGATCGACATGTCGTGCTCCCCGACGTACAGCGGGCGTAGCGCTCCGAGTATGGTCTCGCCGATGATCTGCGGCACCGCGGTCGAGAGGATCATCTCGAAGCCCTCGTCGCCGATCGTCCAGGCCATGTCCTTCTCACCCTCGGGGGCGATGGCCGTGTGGAAACGGTCGAGACTCAGCGCCGGCACCTCCGACGGCAGCTGGCGCGCCGTGACGATCCCGGCCGCCCCTCCATCGGCGAACAGCGAGGTCGCGACGATCGTGTCGGGGTCTTCGGAAGAGCGCAGATGCAGCGTGCAGAGCTCGACGCTCACGACGAGGACGACGGCATCCGGATCCGCCGAGCAGAACTGGCTCGCCGCGCGCAGGGCCGGCATGACGGCGTAGCAGCCCATGAACCCGAAATGGAAGCGCTGCACGCTGTCGGCCAACCCCAGGGCCCGCACGATCTCGTACTCGGGTCCCGGGGCATGGAAGCCCGTGCACGAGACGGTGATCACGTGCGTCACATCGGATGCCTGAAGGTCGGGATCCTCCTCGATCGCCCGCTGCGCGACCTCCACGAACAATCGCGTCGACTCACGCACGTAGATGTCGTTGCGCGCCCGGGTGCCTGCCGCGAGCAACTGGCGCGTCGCCGGGGCGAAGAACACCGGCTCTTCGGTCTCGTGCAGCGGCGAGAACTCCTCGATCACGGTGTGCCGGGTATCGATGCCGGAGCCGTCGAAGGAGGCCGTGACGATCCTCTGCGCGAGCCGCCCCAGACCGGGCTGCTGCGCGAAGACGTCTCTCACCGCGTCCTGCGCGATGACGGTGTCGGGAACGATCGTCTGCAGCGAGCGCAGGACGGCGGGACGGCTCATGGTGTCACTCAAGCACGCCGCCGCTTCCGTGGGGAAGGGGGTTGTGCCGTGTCGCGACCTCTGCGAAGGCTCAGAAGCCGAGTGCGCGGGCGAGCTTGGAGCCGGAAGAGGCCTCACGCCCTCCCGCCGTACGCACTGCGGCTTCGACGGCGGAGAAGAAGGCCTCGCGCCCGTCGGCATCCGCGGGCGCAGCCGGCCCCAGCTCCATCTCCCACTCGCGCCACGCGCGCTCGATGCCCTGGCGGAGATCGGTGGCGCGGACCCGATCGTCGACGAACTCGGCGATCACGCCGTCGGCGCCGGTGAGGAGGTAGGCGGTGCGGTCGTTGCGGATGCGCGCGAGGGGCGTCAACGGATCGGTCGTCCATCGGGCGACCGTGGCGGCGACGGCATCCGGGATGCCCTCGCCGTCGTCGAGCGGCCATCCCAGCTCGAGCCGGCCGTCGCCCTCGCGCGGACCTTTGACGTGCCAGCCCGCGTCGGGGCCGCCGGTGCGGCGACGCAGCGCCACTCCGGAGCGCGACAGCGCCCCCTCGGCCGTGTCGAAGTACTGGGCGTCGAGGTCGCGGGACTCAGCGTCCGTGACGGTGTCGACTCCGGGGATCGCGTCCCATCGAGGGAGCGGCGTCGCATCGTCGACATCGAACTTGCGCTCGACCTCGACGGTGCGCGACGGCTCAGTCATCGCTGGACGTGAGGTCCTCGAGGGACTCGTCGTACCAGTAGTCGATCTCGGTGGGACCGTCGTCGGAGCCGGTGTTCTGCGGCTCGCCGCGACGGTTGTACACCACCTGCGTCTCGCTGTAGGGGACGATCAGCTTGTCGTCCGCGTCGCCGAGGGGAAGGATCTGCCCGTCCAGCGGGCCGCCGTGAAGTCGTGCGAGTGCCATGCCCTCACCCTATCGCCGCGCTCCGACGTTCGGGCGGAGAATCGGCGGGTCCGGGTCAGACCGCGAGGACGCCGAGCACCGCGCCGACGATCATCCAGGGGCCGAAGGCGATGCGCGTGGTCCGATCGGCCCGTCGGAGCGCCATGAGTCCCACGGCGTACAGCGCGCCGAGGACGAAGGCGGATGCCGCGCCCACGGCGAGTGCCGTCCATCCGTGCCAGGCCAGCACCAGGCCGATCACGGCCGCGAGCTTCACATCGCCCCCGCCCATGCCCGAGCGGCTCAGGAGGCGCAGCAGTGCGTAGAAGCCGCCGAGCACGATCATGCCCAGGAGCGCACGGATCGACGGCGCCCTGTCGCCGGTCGCGAGCGCATCGACGAGTGCGAGCAGCAGGAGTCCCCCGAGGGTCGGGAGCACGATGCGATCGGGAAGGCGGTGGGTGCGCGCATCGATGACGAGCAGCCACCCGCCGATGCCGAGCAGCACGAGGTGGACGAGCCCGACGAGGGCGAAGCGCGTATCCATCCCGAAAGGCTAGGAGATTCCGGCCCTGCCCCGCGGGGCGCTGTGGATAACCCGACGGCCGGCACCCGCCGCCGGAGCCGCAATGTCCCATGTACGAATTACTCTCGATTCCACTACTTGATATATTCGAATATTCGTTCGAGGATGGAGATCATGGGGATCGGGCTCGATGCGGTGACCGCGCTCTCTCCGAACAGCGATGCGCGTGCGGGAGAGGTGCTTCGCCTGCGCCGTGAGATCAGTCGGATGCAGCGCCGCCGCAGCGACCAGGCGGTGCTCCCCCTCGACCCCGCCCTCTCGTCCATCCTCCCCGACGAAGGACTCCTCGCCGGCACCGCGTACACGCTCTCCCCCTCACCGAGTCTCGTCCTCGCCCTGCTGAGCGCGGCCTCGCAGAAGGGGCACTGGTGCGCCGTCGTCGGCATGCCGACGCTCGGCGTCGAAGCGGCCGCGGGCTTCGGCATCGATCTCGACCGGCTGATCCTGGTGCCCGATCCCGGCGATCGCTGGTTCGCCGCGACCTCCGCCCTCGCCGAGGTCGTGCCCCTGATCGCCGTGCACCCCGGAACACGGCTGCGCGACGCCGACGTCTCCCGGCTGAGCGCCCGACTGCGCGATCGTGGCACCACGCTGCTCGTCACCGGCGTCTGGCCGCAGAGCGAAGGGTCCATCCGCGTGCACGACCCGCAGTGGAACGGTCTCGGGGCGGGCTGGGGGCTGCTATCCGACCGCACGGTGACCGTGACAGCGCAGACCCGCCGACGCCCGCTCGCGTCCAGCGTCCGCGTGCGACTGCCCGGGCGCGACGGCGCACTCGAGTCCGTGACGACCGAGCTCACCGCACTCCCTGCTCTGCCCGCGCGCACGCAGAGCCATGCCCCGGCGCCCGAGCTCCTCCGTTGGGCGGAAGCCGGATGAACGCCCCTCTCCGCGTCCTGGTGCTGTGGTTCCCCGACTGGCCGCTGCGCGCCGCGCTGGGCGACGCGCTCCCGCACCCGCCGACGGCTCTCATGCATGCGAACACCGTCGTCGCCTGCACCGCCTCAGCCCGCGAACACGGAGTGCGGGTCGGGCAGCGCCGGCGCGAGGCGCAGGGACGCCTCTCCTCCCTGCGCGTGCTCCCCCACGACCCCGACCGCGACGAGCGTGCTTTCCTCCCCGTGCTGCAGCTCATCGAGGAGCACGCCCCCGGCGTCACACTGCTGCGTCCGGGACTCGCGGTGCTCCGTGCCCGCGGGATCTCCCGCTATCACGGCGGAGAGGAGGCAGCCGCGGGCTGGCTCGTGTCGCGGCTCACGGAAGCGGGGTTCCCCGAGGTGCGCATCGGCGTCGGCGACGGCCCCTTCACCGCCGAGACCGCCGCCCGCGGGCCTCAGCGCTGCACCGTCGTACCGCCGGGCGAGGCCCGGGAGTTCCTCGCGCCGTTCCCCGTGCAGGTGCTGCGCGACGAGCAGATCACCGGTCTTCTCCTCCGACTTGGCGTCCGCACGCTCGGAGAGTTCGCCGCCCTCGACCCCGTCGACGTGCGCGATCGCTTCGGCGAGCGCGGCGCCCGTCTCCGGGCGCTGGCCGCCGGCGCGGACTCGCAGCGACTCGAGCCCCGTCCTCCCGACCCCGAACTGATGCGGAGCGTGGAGTTCGAGACCCCGCTGGGCGGCGCGGATCAGGTGGCCTTCGCGGTGCGGCAGACGGCCGACGCGGTGATGCTCGCGCTGGGCGAGGCATCCGTCGTCTGCACCGAGGTGCGCATCGACCTGACCGACGACAACGGGCAGGTGTTCTCCCGACCGTGGCTGCACCCCTCGTGCTTCGACGCCTCCGACCTGGTCGACCGGGTCCGCTGGCAGCTGGAGGCGCTGGCGGCGCAGTCCGCGAAGGATCCGGTCGATGAGGCGCGGGCGTTCGGCGGTATCTCGGCAGTCCGAATCGTGCCGGTCGCGGTCGATGACGCCGCTCACCACCAGCCGGGGCTCTTCGGCTCCGGCACGGACGAGCGCCTGCACCACGCCGTGTCCCGCGTGCAGACGATGCTGGGGCACGAGGGCGTGGTCACCGCCGCGCTCGCCGGCGGGCGGTGGCTCGCCGACCGCCAGGTGCTCACTCCGTGGGGAGAACGCGCGGTCGCTCCGCGCGACTCCGCCTCCCCCTGGCCCGGGAGCCTTCCCGATCCGCTTCCCGCCGAGGTCTTCCGCCCGCCCCGTCCCCTCGGGGTCACCGGAGCCGACGGCGCCGCGATCCGCATCGATGAACGCGGCGCGCTCTCCTCCGACCCCGCGTTCATCGACGGCACCGCCGTGCACGCCTGGGCAGGACCCTGGCCCGTGCACGAGCGCCGCTGGGCCTCGGGCGGAGGCAAGAGGGGGCACCGCTTCCAGGTCGTCGACGATCGGGATCGCGCCTGGCTGGTGTTCTGCGCCGGTGGACGCTGGTGGGCCGAGGGACGGTACCGCTGATGGGCTTCCACAATCCGCCGCTGAAGTGGGGGGAGCTGGCGCGCACCCTGAGCGGAGAGCCACCGAGCGCCGAGCCCTCCGGCACACGTGCCGATCCCGGACCGGTGAGCAGGCGACGCAAGAGCATCCCCCCCTCGTCCGTGCCGCGCCCCGAGGATGCCGTTCCCTACGCCGAACTGCACGCCCACTCCTCGTACTCGTTCCTCGACGGCGCCTCCTCCCCCGAGGCGCTCCTGATCGAGGCGGAGCGCCTCGGACTCAGCGCCCTCGCGCTCACCGACCACGACGGGTTCTACGGGGCCGCGCGTTTCGCCGAGGCCGCCGAGCTCATGGACGTCCGGCTGCAGACCGTCTTCGGAGCCGAACTGTCGCTCGATCTCCCGGCCCCGCAGCGCGGCACTCCCGATCCCGCGGGCGAGCACCTGCTCGTCCTCGCCCGGGGGATGGAGGGCTACCACCGGCTCTCCGGCGTCATCACCGCCGCGCAGCTCCGCGGCGGCGAGAAGGGGCGCCCCGTCTACGACCTCGACGAGCTCGCGGCGAGCGCCGGAGGCCATTGGACCATCCTGACCGGATGCCGCAAGGGTGCGGTGCGTCAGGGGCTCGAACGCGGTGACGCCCGGGAGCCGTTGCAGCATCTCGTCGACCTCTTCGGCGCAGAGCACGTCGCCGTCGAGCTCTTCGACCACGGGGACCCGCTCGACACCCGCCGCAACGACGTGCTCGCGGAGCTGGCGGGGCGGATGCACCTCCCCGTCGTCGCGACGAACAACGTGCACTACGCCGCCCCTCAGCAGGCACCGCTCGCCGAGGCCGTCGCCGCGGTCCGGGCGGTGCGCAGCATGGACGAGCTCGACGGATGGCTGCCCGCGCACGGTGGCGCTCATCTGCGCAGCGGCGCCGAGATGACGGCGCGATTCCGGCGATACCCCGGAGCCATCTCCTCGGGGCTCGAGCTGGCGTCGGCATCCGCCTTTCCCCTGCGTCTCGCCCGCCCGGCCCTCCCCCGGCAGAAGGTCCCGGAGGGGCACACCCCGATGAGCTGGCTGCGGCGGCTCGTGTGGGAGGCCGTGCCCTCGAAGTACCCCCGCATCGATGACGCCGGGCGGAGCCGGATCGAACGCGAGTTGAACGTGATCGAGGAGAAGGACTTCCCCGGCTACTTCCTCATCGTGCACGGCATCGTCGCCGAGGCCCGCCGCCGCGGCATCCTCTGCCAGGGGCGCGGGTCGGCCGCGGCGAGCGCGGTCTGCTACCTGTTGGGGATCACCGCCGTCGACCCCATCCTGTACGGGTTGCCCTTCGAGAGGTTCCTCGCCACCACCCGCCAGGAGGAGCCCGACATCGACGTCGACTTCGACTCGCGGCGCCGGGAGGAGATCATCCAGTGGGTGTACGCCGAGTACGGCCGGGAGCGCGCCGCTCAGGTGGCGAACGTGATCCAGTACCGCCCGAAGAACGCCGTGCGCGACATGGCCAGAGCGCTCGGGCACTCCCCGGGACAGCAGGACTCGTGGTCGCGGCAGGTCGACGGCTGGGGCGCCGGGCTGGAACCCGCAGAGGGGCACGACATCCCCGAGAACGTCCTCGCTTACGCCGGCGAGTTGATGAAGGCGCCGCGCCATCTCGGCATCCATTCGGGCGGGATGGTGCTCACGGCACGTCCGGTCGGCGAGGTCGTTCCGGTCGAGCACGCTCGTATGGAGAACAGGACCGTCATCCAGTGGGACAAGGACGACGCGGCCTTCATGGGGCTGGTCAAGTTCGACCTGCTGGGTCTCGGGATGCTGGCGGCCCTGCAGCACTGCTTCGACCTGATCCACGAGGCGACGGGAGAGCTCTGGACGCTCGAGTCCCTGCCCAAGGAGGAGCCCGGCGTCTACGACATGCTCTGCCGCGCCGACTCGATCGGTGTCTTCCAGGTGGAGTCCCGGGCACAGATCGGGCTGCTGCCCCGGTTGCAACCGCGGAGCTTCTACGACCTCGCGATCCAGATCGCCCTCATTCGTCCGGGCCCCATCCAGGGCGGCGCGGTGCACCCGTTCGTGCAGCGCAAGATGGCCAAGGACAGGGTCGACGAGGAGAACCGGGAACGCGCGGCCCGCGGTGAGGCGCCCGTCGACTTCCCGATCCCCTATCCGCATGCGGATCTCGAGCCGATCCTGAAGCGCACCCTGGGCATCCCGATCTTCCAGGAGCAGTTGATCCAGATGGCGACCGCGGTCGGCGACTGCACCGCCGACGAGGCCGACCTGCTCCGTCGTGCGATGGGATCCAAGCGCGGCCTGGAGAAGATCGAGAAGGTGCGCGAGAAGCTCTATGCGGGCATGGCACGCCGTGGACTCGACGAGGCGGCGTCCGATCGCATCTACGCGCAGATCCAGGCGTTCGCGAACTTCGGCTTCGCGGAGTCGCACTCGCTGTCGTTCGCCCTTCTGGTGTACGCCAGCTCCTGGCTGAAGCTGCACTACCCCGCGGCCTTCCTCGCCGGTCTCCTGCGTTCGCAGCCGATGGGTTTCTACTCCGCGGCGACCCTGACGGCGGATGCTCGTCGGCATGGCGTGGAGGTGCGGCGACCCGATCTGCAGGTCTCCGGCGCGACCGAGACACTCGAGCCGCTCACCGGAACAGAGGGCCGGATGCCGACGGGACGCGACTCCTGCCGCGACGTGCCCCAGCCGCCGACGCTGCGCTTCGACCGCGATGCCCCGGACGAATCCGATGCCCACCGTCGTGACGGCGGCTACGCCGTGCGGATGGGGCTCAGCGGAGTGCGTGGGATCGGTGTGCCGATGGCCGAGCGGATCGTCGCGGAACGCGAGGCGCACGGCCCATATCGCGATCTGAACGATCTCGTGCGGCGCACGGATGCCACGGCCGCACAGCTCGAGGCGCTCGCGACCGCCGGGGCGTTCGCCTGCCTCGGGCTGGAGCGCCGTGAAGCCATCTGGCTCGCGGGCGCGGCGGCCGATGACCGCTCCCGCTTCCTGCCGGGGACGAGCGTGTCCGTACAGCCGCCGCTGTTCGCCGATCAGAGCAGCTACGAGCGCCTCTCGGCCGATCTGTGGGCCACCGGGGTCTCGACCGACGACCACCCGATGCTGCACTTCCGCTCGGCGCTGGGCGAGCGCGGCGTGCTCACCTCCGCCGATCTGCGCACCCACGAGACGGGCCGACGCGTCGAGGTCGCCGGCCTCGTGACCCATCGCCAGCGACCGGCGACCGCGGCGGGCGTGACCTTCGTGAATCTCGAGGATGAGACGGGACTCGTCAACATCATCTGCTCGGCGGGTGTCTGGAACCGCTACCGCCGGGTCGCTCGGGATTCCCCCGCGCTGATCATCCGGGGCATTCTCGAACGATCCGAGGAGGGGGTCATCAACGTTCTCGCGGACGCCTTCGACGACCTGCGCACCGGCCTCTCCCACCACTCGCGGGACTTCCGATGAGCATCGGTGAGCCCCCGCTCGCAGCCCTCACCAGAAGCGCTCGGACTCCTCGACGGGTGGCGGACGATCCGACCCGCCCCAACGGTCGGCCTCGGCCTTGGCGGCATCGGCCGCGGCATCCGCCTCGCGCAGCGCGACCTTCGCGCCGACCGGACCCGGCCCGCGGGCATCCACGCGCAGATCGGTGCGGGATCCGGTCGACGACACGCTGATCGTGCAGTCCAGCACCCTGCCCAGCCAGCGCACCTCATCGAGGCCGGCAGCCTCCTCGACGAGCCGATAGCGGATGTTCGTCTCGAGATCACGGACGGCGATCGCGAGCGTCTCGCCACTGAGCGGATCGAGTTGCTCGGTCACCTCGACGCGGTGGCCCTGCGCGATGGCGACCTGCCCCGGAAAAACGATCGACCTGTCCATGACTCCACCTTAGGAAGCATCCGCTCGGGGCGGTAGAGACCCCGGAAAATCAGGACTTTCAAAAAAGTTTGTCCCCCAAATGGCGGACAAGACATTTTCGGGATATTCTGATATGCGTAGCGGGGGCTACAGGGCTGAGGACTGGGGAATCAGCCCGAGAGAGAGCAGCGAGTTTTCATCGCCGCCTCCCCACCGTCCGGGACGGACGGTGAAGCCCTCTCGAGAAGACCTGCGTGGGGCAGAGGACTCGAGAGGGCTCATCCCCCGTCGCGCTCGTTCTCCTTCTGGAGCATCCGCTGACGGACATCCTTCCGCAGGACCTTTCCGATCAGCGATCGGGGCAGATCGTCCATCGGAACGATCCGACGCGGAACCTTGTAGGCCGCGAGCCGGGTCCGGCAGTAGTCGCGGAGCGCCTCCATCCCGACCGCCGCCGAGGCGTGCAGCACGACCGCGGCCGCGACCATCTCGGCTCCATCGCCGCGCGGGAGCGACACGACCGCAGCGTCCTCCACATCCGGATGCGAGCGCAGCGCCTCCTCGACCTCGCTGGGCGAGACGTTGAAGCCGCCCGTGATGATGAGCTCCTTGCGGCGATCGACCACCGTCACGAAGCCGTCCTCCGACACCGTGACGATGTCTCCGGTGCGCACCCAGCCGCCCGGAAGCAGGGTCTCGGCGGTCTCCTCCGGCCGCCCCCAGTAGCCCGAGAACACCTGCGGCCCGTGGATGAGCAGTTCGCCGGGCTCTCCCGGTGCGACCTCGACCTGAACGTCATCGGGATCGACCACGCGGATGGTCGTGCTCGGGAACGGGACGCCGACGGTACCGGGTCGCCGCGTCGGCCCGACGGGGTTGCCGAGGGCGACGGGCGAGGTCTCGGTCATCCCGTATCCCTCCACGAGGAGGCCGCCGGTCGCCTCCTCCCAACGCGCGACCGTCGACACGGGCAGGCTCATCGCCCCCGAGATCGCGAAGCGCACGCTCGAGAGATCGAGTCCGTCACGGGATGCCGCCCGCGTCAGACGGTCGTAGATCGGCGGCACCGCGGGAAGGAAGGTGGGGGGCGACTTGCGCACAGCCGTCGAGACCAGCCCCACGTCGAACGTCGGGAAGAGCACGAGCTTGGCGCCGATGCCCATCGCGAACGTCAGGCAGAGCGTCATCCCGTAGGCATGGAACAGCGGCAGCACTCCGTAGACCGTCTCCTCACCCTCACGAAGACCGGGCAGCCAGGCGCGTCCCTGCATCGCGTTCGCGCGGAGGTTGCGGTGGGTGAGCATCGCTCCCTTGGGCTCGCCCGTGGTTCCGCTCGTGTACTGGAGCAGGGCGATGTCATCGAGCTCGGGACCGGGTGCTCGCCGCGCGAGTGGCCGGGAGCGCTCGATGCTCTCCCACTCGCGGATGCCGCGGCCCCGCGGCGCCTTGGCGGTCAACGCCGCGCGTGCGTCGCGTGCACGTCGGACCGGCAGACGCAGCGCGAGGCGCTGCGTGGCAGGCATCGCCCGCGTCAGGTCGACGGTGAGGATGTGCGCCGGACGCACGTCGGACGGGAAGGCCGCGACGGTGTCGGCGACCTTGTTCCAGACGATCGCGAAGCTCGCGCCGTGATCCTCGAACTGGTGCCGCAGCTCGCGCGGCGTGTAGAGCGGGTTGTGCTCGACGACGATCGCGCCGATCCGCAGCGCCGCGTAGAAAGCGATGACGTGCTGCGGGCAGTTGGGAAGGACCAGGGCGACCCGGTCGCCCTTTCGCACCCCGAGGGTCTTGAGACCGGCAGCCGCACGCCGCACACGCTCGTCGAGATCGGCGTAGCTGGTCCGTGCCCCGAAGAACTCCAGCGCCGTGCGCTTCGCGTGCTTCTTGGCGCTCTGGCGGAGCATTTCCGGGAGGGTCTGGGTCACCTCGTCGATCTCGTGCGGAACGCCCTCGGCGTACGCGTTCAGCCAGGGCTTGGCCTCGGACAGCGGTGTGTGGTCCATGGGGTCCTCCTCGGCACGGGCGCCGTGCCGCTCAGTCTAGGAGCGGGAGGAATGCGGATGCTGAGTGCCCACCTGCCCGTCGGGCGAAGGTCACGATTGAGTCGTCAGTCGAGCGCAAATCGGGAACATCGGTATATCGGTGATAGACAGACGAGAGGTGCCGACCTGTTGACCGCTGTCGATGACGAGCCCTCCCGAACGGAAGGAACGTCGTGTTCCGGATTCGAAAACCTGCCCTCCTCCTCGCCGCGACGGCCGCTACGGTCCTCCTCCTCGCCTCGCCCGGCGCGGCATCCGCCGACACGACGATCGATGGCCCGATCGACCTCGGCACGGCCACGCCCTTCGTTGTTCTGGCGGCCTCTGCCGTGACCAACACCGGGCCGTCGGTGCTCGACGGCGATCTCGGACTGAGCCCGCAGACCTCGATCACCGGCTTTCCGCCGGGAACCGTGACCGGCACCGTGCATCAGACCGACGCGGTCGCGGCTCAGGCGCAGGCCGATCTGACGACGGCGTACGACGTCGCCGCGGGCCTGACGCCGACGACGTCCGGGCTCGGCGATCTCACGGGCGCATCGCTGACTCCTGGCGTGTACTCGGGAGGAGAGCTCTCCCTCTCTGGAGCGCTGACCCTCGAGGGCACGGCCGAATCCGTCTGGATCTTCCAGGCCGCGTCGACGCTGACGATCGGGACCGGCGCCACCATCACCCTCACCGGCGGTGCAAGCGCCTGCAACGTGTTCTGGCAGGTGGGATCGTCCGCCACCATCGGCTCGGCGGCGCAGTTCATCGGCACCGTCATGGCCGACGTCTCGGTCACGGCGGAGACAGCCGCGACCGTGGAGGGCCGTCTGCTGGCACGCACCGGGGCCGTGACGCTCGATGACAACGTCATCGTCGTACCGAGCGGCTGCTCGGCTCCCGGCACCGTGAGCACCAGCCCTGAGGTCACCTCCGGCGCCCCGGCGAACGGCGGGACCGACGTGGACTACTCGCACACGATCACCGCCACCGGCACCCCGGCTCCGACGTACGCGATCGGCGAGGGCTCGCTGCCTCCCGGACTCGCGCTCGACGGGATCACCGGCGTCATCAGCGGAACGCCGACTACTCCAGGAACCTTCCCCTTCACCGTGGTGGTGAGCAACGGCACCGCGCCCGACGTCGTGGTCGCCTACGAGATCACGATCGAACCCGCGGTGGTCGCGGTACCTCCGGCGGCGCCGGGCTCCGGCTCACCCCAGGAATCGGGCGCACCGGAACTGGCGGAGAGCGGACTCGATCTCGGCGGCGGGTTGTGGGCCGCCACGGCATTGCTTCTCGGCGGGATCGCGCTCTTGCTCCGGAGCCAGTCACGCCGTGAGGGCTGACACTGCCGCTGCTTCCCCCGCGGCGCATAGCTGGTCTATGACGTCACGTCAAGGGAAAGCAGCGATCGGATGGAAAAGCTAACCTGGTTAGACAACGAGTCGTAGACGCGACTCCGCGTCGGTCGAACCAGGCGGCACAACCGGATACTCTCTCGGGTCCGAGCGTTCCAATCGGGGGTGGGTACGCTTGCGGACCTTCTCGCTCGACTTCGCCGGCCCCTCATCTCGGGCGATGAGGGGCCGGATCGTTTTCCCCTCGGCTCATCATCTTCGCAACTCGCGAGATCCATGCACATCGATATACCTGTGTGTATCCTGAGCGCGAGGCTCCATGGCGGAGCCCGTTCAGGGGAGAAGCATGCGCAATCGCGTACGTATTGCGGCGATATCCGTCGCGCTCGTCATCATCGGCTCCGCAACACCGACCGTCGCTCTGGCCGCGCCTCCGGCGGGCCAGCAGGTCCTCGTGTCGGATCTGCTCAACGAGCTCAGGGTGGAGGTGACTTCCGGGCCGGCGTACAACCGCGACTTCTTCTTCGAGGGGCAGGACCTCGATGCTAACGGATGCCGAACGCGCCAAGAAGTACTCATCGAGGAGTCCCAGGTTCCGGCCGTCGTCGTCGAGGGCTGCGACGTCGTGAGCGGCCAGTGGCTCTCGACCTACGACAACGTGCTGCACGTCGACCCGGCGGCGGTGGAGATGGACCACCTCGTCGCGTTGAAGGAAGCCTGGGTCTCCGGCGCATGGACGTGGACCGACGCGCAGCGCACGGCGTTCTCGAACGACACCGGTGACGCGCGATCGCTGAACATGGTGACCGCGTCCGTCAACACCGCCAAATCCGACAAGGATCCGGCCGGGTGGTTGCCGACGACCTCGCTCCCCGCTGCGCGCTGCACCTACGTCTCCGACTGGGTCGCGGTGAAGTGGCGGTGGAACCTCTCCATCGATCAGGCCGAGAAGTCCGCCGTGCAGAACGTGCTCGCGGGATGCGGGCCGCAGACGACTATCGTCCCGACGATTCCGGACGACCGCCCGGCCACACCGGCATCGCCGACCGATTACTACATCACGAAGTACGACGGGACGATCTGGGCGGTCACGGGAGCCACCATCACCGCCCTCACCTTCGCGCAGTGGCAGGCAGCCGGCACGCCCACTCCTCGGCCGGCGCCGACGAGCTACGTCAAGTACGCGTGGTCACCCACCATCAGCGCCGTCACGATCTTCGGCACCGACAAGTCGCGCTGGATCTGGAAGCACGTGAGCGCCGCCGAATGGAAGAAGGCGGGCAACCCGAAGCCGCGCAACGCCGGGTGGATCGAAGGCTCGACCTACTACCAGTGGGCGGGCTCGTCGCAGATCTTCGTGCAAGACGTCGGGCGCACGAAGCACGCGCTGACCGGGGCGGAATGGGCGGCATCCGGCAACCAGCCGTTCGAGAAGCGCCCCAATCAGGGATTCGTGAAACTCTCCTGGAACTCCAGCATCGCTTTCCTGACCGACTACGCCCAGGGGCTCGGCACACCGATCACCGCTGCGCGATGGAAGGCGGAGGGCAACCCGACGCCGGTCGTGCGCACGAGGTTCCCGAACGACCAGGTCTGGCAGAACTACGGCAGCAGCACGATCTACTACTCCGGACCGACGGTCTCGAAGGCACTCACGGCCGCCGAGTACAGGGCGATGGGATCGCCCCGTCCCGAGATGCGGGGTACTCCCCCGAAGCCGACCACTCCCCCGAAGCCGACAGCGCCGCCGCGTCCGAACTTCGACAAGAACTGCCCGGACTACCCGTCGCAGGCGGCGGCCCAGGCAGATTTCAACAAGTACTACCCGTGGTACGGCGACGTTTTCCGGCTGGACGGCAACAACGACGGCCGGGCCTGCGAGTCGTACTTCGAGTGAGCCGAGGGGGCTCGCCGGCGGATGCCGGCGGGCCCCTCGACGCACGAAAAAGCCCCGGAGATCCGCATCGTTCTGCGATCTCCGGGGCTTATCTGGTCGGGCTGACAGGATTTGAACCTGCGACCCCTTGACCCCCAGTCAAGTGCGCTACCAAGCTGCGCCACAGCCCGTTGTTCTGCACTCTCGCGCAGGCAACTCATCCATCTTAGCCTGACGCCGGGGCCTCCGCGAACCACCGGCGTTGCGAGTGTCGGATGCCCGGCGTAACGTGCCGCGCATGACCACGATCACGACCGAGCCGGCCACGATCGCCCGGTGGAGCGACGTGCAGCACGCGCTGACCGGCGGCGGCGACGGTGCCAGCTGTCAGTGCATCTGGCCGATGCTGCGCAGCAAAGACTGGAACGAGACGAGCACGCCCGAGCGCACGACGATGCTCCGCGACGAGATCTCCTCCGGTCCTGCCCCGGGCCTCGTCGCGTACGTCGACGGTGAGGCCGCCGGATGGATCCGCATCGGACCGAGAACGGTGCAGCGCCGACTGGAACACACCCGTGCGATCGCCGCCGCAACGGAGGAGCCGTTCGACGACGACTTGGTCTGGGCCGTGACCTGCTTCGTCGTGCGACGCGAGCACCGGGGCCGGGGCCTCAACGGCACCCTGCTCCGAGCGGCCATCGACTACGCCCGCACCGCAGGCGCCCGCCTGATCGAGGGGTATCCCGTCGACACCGGTGGCACGAAGCAGCATGCGAACGAGCTGTTCCACGGCATGCTCACGACCTTCCTCGCAGAGGGATTTCGCCCGCGCGGCGAACTGAAGCCCGGCCGGCCGCTCGTGGTCCTCGACCTCGCGCATGAACGTCCACGCCCCCGCGCCGACCGGTAGCGTGAAGACATGAGCGACGAGCATCCGATCATCGACGACGCCGTACTCGGCACCTTCACCCGGGCGACGACCGAACTCACCGACGGCACGGTGCTCACCCACGATTGGTACGGCGGATCGCTCGCGCGAGACGATTCCTCGGTAGAGCTCATGCTCGAGGGGACGTCGGCCGAGGAGTCCCGCGAACGACTCCCCCGACTCCGCGCCGTCGTCGCCGACATCGACTCAATTCAGCGCCGCGCATCCGATGCGGTGGTCACCGCCTTCAGCCAGGGCGATCCTGAACCCCACGAGCTCGACGACGCGGCATCCGACCTGGCGCTCGAAGCGATCGAGGCGGCCTCCGACGGCACGATCGTGCTCCACCTGACCGACACCTGCGGCACGCACTTTCCCGAGGGCTACTGGCCCGCGGTCCACCTCGACGATGACGACACCATCACGCACGTCACCGTCGAATCCTGAGCCGTCCGAATCCTGAGCCGTCGAATCCTGAGCCGATCATCGACCCGCAGCGACTCTACGATGGGGAAATGCACCGACGCGTCCTCTCCCCCGCGCTGGTGTGGGCCTTCACGCCCTATGTCGTCGTGTCGATCACACACGTCATCCTTCTCGCCATCGAAAGCCCGGCGGTAGGCCCGACGAAGATCCTGCTGATGCCGCTGCTCGCCGTGCCGGTGATCCCGACTGCGCGACGACTGGGCTCTCGGCCAACCACGTTCCTCATCGCCGCCGCGCTGATGTTCTCCTGGCTGGGCGACAGCGCAGGTGCTTTCTTCCCCGCGCTTCCCGAACTGCCGCTGATGCTCGCGTTCTTCGGCCTCGCGCACCTCGCCTACATCGCTCTCTTCCTCCGCTTCCTCGCCCAGCGACGGATGCCGTGGTGGACGCTGATCTACGCAATCTGGTGGATCGCGATGCTCATCGTCCTCGGGCCGCACACCGACGGGCTCCTCCTCGCGCTGGCCCTCTACGGCGTCGTCCTCGCCGGCACGGCTGCCACCTCCGCGCGCAGCACGCCGACGATCGCCGTGGGCGGAGCGTTCTTCCTCACGAGCGATACGATCCTCGCCTTCCGCCTTTTCCTCCCCGAAGCCGTCTACCCCTGGGGGAGCCCCGCCGTGATGCTCACCTACACTCTCGGACAGGGCCTCCTCATCGCCGGCGTCCTCGCCGCTCTCACCCGCAGGAGAACGTCATGAGCCCCACCGCACGCGTCGACAGCTGGCTCTGGGCGGTGCGCGTCTACAAGACCCGCTCCGCGGCGACCACGGCATGCCGCGCGGGGCATGTGCGCGTCAACGGCGACAAGGTGAAGGCAGCCCAGGCCATCAAGATCGGTGATGAGGTGCGCATCCGGATCTCCGGATTCGACCGCATCCTGTTCGTGCGGCAGTTGCTGGTCAAGCGCGTCGGCGCACCCCTCGCTGCCGTGGCCTACGACGACCGCACGCCCGAGCGCGAGCCGCAGGCGGCACTCGGCCTCCGCGACCGCGGCGCCGGACGCCCCACCAAACGCGAACGCCGGGAGATCGATCGCCTGCACGCACGGTCCGAACGCGGATCGGACGACTTCCTCCGCTGAAGTTTCGCACTGCGAGCACGCAGGAGGGAACGTTCAGAGCCGCTCGAGCAACCACCCGGCCGAGCGCACCTGCGCCGGCTCGGTCCGCCGGATGCGATCTGCGAGCTCGCGGTCGCTCGTGATTCCGAAGACGTTCGCTCCGGAATCGACCCGCTTTTCTACCTCGGCGACGATCGCGTCATCACCGGCGGCATCCGCGCGCACGATCGACACACCCTGTGGGTGCGCGTCGAGCGCCCGTGCCTGCCCCTCGACGACGAGCGACACCTCCGGGAACCACTCGGTGCCACCGATGCCCAGCTCGGAGGCGGGGACTCCAAGACCGTCCAGCCGCCCGGCCAGTCGCTCGGCCGCATCGACACGATCCTTCCACCACCCGTCGGGAACGGATCCGACCACGTTGGCCGCATCCACGACGAGCGCCACGCGCTCTTCGAGAAGGCGGCGCAGCTCCGGCCAGGACCGGGCGAAGCCGGGATGCAGCGGCCGCGAATCCACGTCCTCGAGCGCTACCCATTCGAGCGCCACGCTCTCGGGATCGCTGATCACCGGCTCGAACGGCGTCTGCACATCGGCGACGACGGTCGTGTACGACCAGATCTCGAGGTCGAGCACGCTCGTGAATCGCGGGCGAACAGCGCCGTCGGGCACGCCCGCTTCTTCCTGCGCTTCGCGCAGCGCGCCCACGATCGAACTCTCCCCCTCGTGCAGCGCGCCACCCGGAAGCCCCCACGTGCCACCGAAATGGCTCCACGCGACCCGGTGCTGCAGCAGCACCCCGCGCTCGGCATCCACGGCCAACAGCCCGGCAGCGCCGAAGCGTCCCCAGTACCGCTCTCCGGAGTCGGCGACGACCCAGGCGTCCCCGGGATCGCGCGGGCCCTCCGGGCGGCGCGGCTCGCCGAAGGTGGGGGGAACGATCGTCACCCCTCCACCCTGTCACAGCATCGGGCGGACGGCATCGGATCGGTCACACAACGAAAACAGCGGGCGCACCCCGGGAAGGGGTGCGCCCGCTCTGACCACTGGATCGATCAGCGCTGGCGCTTCTCGCGCACGCGCATGTTGATCACGATCGGGGTTCCCTCGAAGGAGTACAGCTCGCGCAGACGACGCTGGATGAATCGGCGGTACCCCGGGTCGAGGAATCCCGTCGTGAACAGCACGAACGTCGGCGGACGCGTCGACGCCTGCGTCCCGAAGAGGATGCGCGGCTGCTTTCCGCCGCGCAGCGGGTGCGGGTGCTCGGCCACGAGCTCGGCGAGGAACGCGTTGAACTTGCCGGTGGGGATGCGTCGATCCCAGTTCTCCAGCGACGTCTCGAGCGCGGGCACGAGCTTGTCGAGGTGACGGCCGGTCTTCGCCGAGATGTTCACGCGCGGCGCCCAGGCGACGTGCGCGAGGTCCTGCTCGATCTCGCGCTCGAGGTAGCGACGACGGTCGGCGTTCTCGAGGTCGTCGTCATTGAGACGATCCCACTTGTTGAACGCCAGCACGAGCGCGCGACCCGACTCGAGCACCAGGTCGATGATGCGTACGTCCTGCTCGCTGATCGTCTCCGAGACGTCGAGCACGACCACGGCGACCTCGGCCTTCTCGAGAGCGGCCGAGGTGCGCAGCGACGCATAGAAGTCGGCGCCCTGCGCCATGTGCACGCGTCGACGGATGCCGGCGGTGTCGACCAGCGTCCACAGCTTGCCCCCCAGCTCGACGATCTCGTCGACCGGGTCGCGGGTGGTACCGGCGAGGTCGTTGACCACGACGCGCTCCTCGCCAGCGGCCTTGTTGAGCAGCGACGACTTGCCGACGTTCGGACGGCCGAGGATCGCGACGCGACGCGGCCCGCCGATCTCGGCCTTGGCGACGGCGGAGACCTCGGGCAACTTCTTCAGCACCTCGTCGAGCAGGTCGGCCACGCCACGACCGTGGATCGCCGAGACCGGGTGCGGCTCACCGAGACCGAGGTTCCAGAGAGCCGCGGCCTCGGGCTCCTGGCGCGCGTCGTCGATCTTGTTGGCGACGAGGAAGACCGGCTTGCCGCTCTTGCGCAGCAGCTTCACGACGTGCTCGTCGGTCGATGTGGCACCGACCATCGCGTCGACGACGAACAGCACGACGTCGGAGAGATCGATCGCGACCTCGGCCTGCGCGGCGACGGAGCGGTCGATGCCACGGGCATCCGGCTCCCATCCTCCGGTGTCGACGAGGGTGAAGCGGCGATCCGCCCACTCCGCCTTGTAGGTGACGCGGTCGCGGGTGACGCCGGGGGTGTCCTCGACGACGGCCTCGCGGCGACCGAGGATGCGGTTCACGAGCTGGGACTTGCCCACGTTCGGGCGCCCGACGATCGCGACGACGGGCAGGGCGGGCAGGAACTGGATCCCGTCCTCGCCCAGTTCGACGCCGGCGAGGAGGGCCGCGTCCTCGTCGTCGAGCTCGTAGTCGGCGAGGCCTGCGCGCAGCGTCTCGGCGCGCTGCTCGGCGAGGTGCTCGTCGAGCTCCTCCATCTTCTCGGCGAGACGGTCAGGGCCGCCTTCGTATTCTTCGTCAGCCACGGTGTGCTCCTCGGAGTCGTTCGATCACCGTGAGGACGGCATCGATGGTCTGGGGGAAATCGAGCTCCGTCGAGTCGACGACCTCGACGCCGTCCGCGGCGTTGAGGAAGTCGACGACGGCGCTGTCGGAGGCGTCGCGCTTGTGCAGAGCAGCGGCGACGGCCTCCGCGTTCTCGCCGGCGAGTTCACCGGCTCGGCGTGCGGCCCGCACTTCGGGGGCCGCGGTCAGCAGGATGCGGACGGGCGCGTCGGGGGCGACGACCGTCGTGATGTCGCGCCCTTCGACGACGACGGCCGGATACGGCGCCTCCGCGACGAGCGAGCGGAAGAGATCGTTGACCTGGGCCCGCACGGCGGGCACGCGAGCGACGCCGCTCACGGCACCGGACACCCGCGGTTCGCGGATCGCGTCGGTGATGTCGACGTCGCCGACACGCACGGTGCGGTCGTCGGGATCGAGCCCGAGACGTACCGGGAAGTCGGATGCCGCGGCGAGCACCGCATCGGCATCCGCCGTGTCGGCGCCCCGGTCGAGCACATGCCAGGCGAGCGCCCGGTAGGCGGACCCGGTGTCGAGGTACCCGAAGCCGAGTCGCCGCGCGACCGCCTTCGACACGCTCGACTTGCCGGAACCTGCGGGGCCGTCGATCGCGATGAAGTCCACGGCCGAGGTGTCGGCGGCGGACCGGTCGAGAGAGGTGTCAGTCATTGGTGTTCCCCGCAATCCGCCATCCACGTTCTTGAAGACCCGAGATCGCGCCGTGCAGCGAGGCAGGTTCGACGCTGATCTCGGCGAGGCCGAACTGCGCGCCCGGCGAGTGCTCGAGACGAAGGTCCTCGACGTTGACGCCGAGCTCGCCGAGCTCTCCGAACAGACGGCCGAGCTGACCGGGGGTGTCGTCGATCATCACGACGAGCGATTCGAAGCGCCGGTTCTGGCCGTGCTTGCCGGGGAGCCGGTCGACGCCGTCGTTGCCCTGGCGGATCGCCTCCGCGACGACACGACGGGCGCCCGCGGCGCCGGGGTCGCGCAGGGCGTCCGACACCTCCCGCAGGTCGGCGGCCAGCGAATCGAGGATCTCGACGACGGGTCCCGCGTTCGCGCCGAGGATCTGCACCCATAGCTCGGGGGCGGATGCCGCGATGCGGGTCGTGTCGCGGACGCCCTGCCCGGACAACCGGAGGGAACCCTCATCGGCCTCGGCCAGGCGCCCGGCGAGCAGGCTCGCGACCACCTGCGGAACGTGCGAGGTGAGAGCGACCGAGCGATCGTGCTCCTCCGGGGTCATCTCCAGGGGCATGGCGCCGACGTCGAGGGCGAGCGCCTCCACGAGAGCGAGGTCGGCGGCGGAGGTGTCGGCGTCACGGCACACGACCCAGGGGCGTCCGATGAACAGGTCGGCGCGCGCGGAGATGGCTCCCCCGCGCTCGCGTCCGGCCAGCGGATGCGAACCGATGTAGCGAGCGAGATCGACACCGCGTTCCTGCAGCTCGCGGAACGGCTCGAGCTTCACGCTGGCGACATCGGTGACGACGGCATCCGGATACTGAGCGAGCTCGGCCTGGACGACGTCGGCCGTCACGTCCGGAGGCACGGCGACCACGATGAGGGTGGGACGATCGTCGCCTGCGGCGAGGCGGCCGGCGCCGTAGTCGACGGCGAGACGCAGCTGCGCGGGCGACGAGTCCGTCAGGACGACGTCGATGCCTTTCGCGCGGAGCGCATGTCCGACGCTCGCGCCGAGGAGTCCGGCACCCACGACGCGGACGGTCCCCGACAGTCGAGGGGCGACCGCCGATCGCTCGGATCCCGGACGACGAGCAGCGTCGACGGACGTCGATCGCACGCTGGACGCGCTGGACGTGTCGGTCACTCGTTCTCCTGTTGCTCGCCTGGCGCCGAGGCGACACCGGAATCACGGCGCGACAGAGTGAGCAGCGCGCCGAGTTCGATTTTACCCAGTTCGCGGGACTTTCCTGCCGGGAGCGTTCCCAGGTGGAGCGGCCCGAACTGACGACGCACCAGTTCGGTGACCGGGTGGCCCACCGCGGCCATCATGCGACGCACGATGCGGTTGCGGCCGGAGTGCAGCGTGAGCTCGACGAGGCTCGATCCGCGCGACGTGTCGAGGAGACGGGCCTTGTCGGCGCGGATGTGCCCGTCTTCGAGGTCGAACCCGGCGGTCAGCTTCGCGATCGTCTGCGCCGTGACGGTTCCCTCCACCTTGGCGATGTACACCTTGGTGACTCCGAACGACGGGTGGGCGAGCACGTGGGCGAGCTCCCCGTCATTCGTGAGGATGAGCAGCCCGCTGGTCTCGGCGTCCAGGCGACCGACGTTGTAGAGGCGTTCCTCGTACTGGTCGGTGAAGCGGCGCAGGTCGGGCCGCCCGCTCTCGTCGCGCATGCTGCTGACGACGCCGGTGGGCTTGTTGAGCATGACATAGCGCTTCGAGACATCGAGCTGGATCGCCGTGCCGTCGACGTCGACCAGATCCGTCTCGGGGTCGATGCGTCGTCCGAGCTCGCTCACGACCTCGCCGTTCACCCGGATGCGACCCGCGACGATGTACTCCTCGACGACACGTCGGGAGGCCACGCCGGCCGCAGCGAGCACCTTCTGCAGGCGGACGCCCTGCGGCGCTTCGGAATCGGTCATCGGATGGTCCCTTCGTCGAACCCATCGGCACCGTCGTCGAGCAGCGGAGAGATGGGAGGCAGCTCGTCGAGCGAGTTGATGCCGAGGTGCTGGAGCAGCGCCTCGGTCGTGCCGTAGTTGATGGCGCCGGTCTCGGAGTCGGCGAACAGTTCGGTGATCAGGCCGCGGGCGAGCAGGGTGCGCACGACCGAGTCGACGTTCACGGCGCGGATCGATGCGACCTGGCTGCGGGTGACGGGCTGCTTGTAGGCGATCACGGCGAGGGTCTCGAGCGCGGCCTGCGACAGTCGCGCCGGCGCCTGCCCGCCGACGAACTCGGCGATCAGGTCATCGTGGTCCTCACGTACGTAGAGGCGCCACCCCCCACCGACCTCGCGCAGCTCGAAGCCGCGCCGTGGACCCTGTCCGCGGCCGTCGTAGTCATCGACCAGCGTCTCGAGCGACTGCCGAACGGCGGGCACGGGCGATCCGACCGCGGCGGCGAGGGCCACGAGTCCGATCGGCTCGTCGACGATGAGCAGGATCGCCTCGATGCGCTCCGACAGGGGCGTCGACGGCGTCTGCTCGATCTCGGCGGCGCTCGTGGTCTCGGCGCGGCTCCCGGTCTCGGCGGCGGTCACGTCATCGGTCATAGTCGGCCCCCAGGCTCGCGAGTGTCTCGTCCGACCAGGAGTCGGCGGCCCAGCGCAGCGTGAGCTCGCCGAGCGGTTCCAGTTGTTCGAAGGAGAGTGCCGCGTGCCGATAGAGCTCGAGCACCGAGATGAACCGCGCGACGACGATCCCGGGTTCGCTGACGCCTGCGACGAGCTCGCGGAAGCTCAGGGACTCCGTGCCGCGCAGCAGCGTCACGACGATCGCCGCCTGCTCGCGGATGCTCACCAGCGGTGCATGCAGATGATCGAGGCCGACGTGCGGGATCTCCTTCGGAGCGAACGCGAGGAGCGCGAGCGCGGCGAAATCGTCGGCGGTGAGCGACCAGACGAGCTCGGGCGTCTTGCGGCGGTGCTTCTCGTCGAGCCGCACCGCTCGCACGTGCCGGCGGTCCTCACGCTGGAGGCAGCGCGAGAACCAGGCCGATACCTCCTTGAAGGCGCGGTACTGCAGCAGACGCGCGAAGAGCAGGTCTCGTGCCTCGAGCAACGCGACGGCCTCGGCATCCACCAGTTCGCCCTGCGGCAGCAGCCCCGCCACTTTCATGTCGAGGAGCGTCGCCGCGACCACGAGGAATTCGGAGGCCTGGTCGAGCTCCTCGTCGCCGTCGAGCTCTCGCAGATAGGCGATGAACTCGTTGGTGACCGCGCTCAGCGAGACCTCGGTGATGTCCATCTCATGCTTCGAGATGAGGTTCAGGAGCAGGTCGAAGGGCCCGTCGAAGTTCGACAGCGAGACGCGGAACCCGGGATCGGCTGCCGGCTGATCGATGACGGCGGCCGCGGTTTCGGGCGCGAGGGACGCGCCTTCCGGAGCAGGCGCGGTGCCGTCGGGCGCGAGGGTGGCGTCGAACTCGGAATCAGGCGACGGCGCCACGGGCGACCAGCTCCCGCGCCAGTCGCAGATACGCCTGTGCGGCGGCGTGCTCCGGCGCGAACTCGGTGATGGGGACGCCCGACACCGATGCATCGGGGAACTTCACGGTGCGACCGATCACGGTCTCGAGCACGTCGTCGCCGAACGCCTCGACGACACGTTCGAGGACCTCACGCGAGTGCAGCGTGCGCGGGTCGTACATCGTCGCGAGCAGGCCGTCCATCGTGATCGAGGGGTTGAGCCGGTCGCGCACCTTGTCGATCGTCTCGATCAGGAGCGCGACACCGCGCAGCGCGAAGAACTCGCACTCGAGCGGGATGATGACGCCGTGCGCCGCGGTGAGGGCGTTCACCGTCAGCAGGCCGAGCGACGGCTGGCAGTCGACGAGGATGACGTCGTACTCCCCCGCGACCTGGCGCAGCACGCGGGCGAGGATCGTCTCGCGGGCGACCTCGTTCACGAGGTGCACCTCGGCGGCCGACAGATCGATGTTCGCGGGCAGGACATCGAGGTTCTCGACGCTGGAGTGGACGATCGCATCGTTCGCGTCGCGCTTGGTGTCGAGCAGCAGGTCGTAGATCGTCGGCACGTCGTGCGTCTGGATGCCCAGGCCGGCGGAGAGCGCACCCTGCGGGTCGAAGTCGACCGCGAGCACCTTGCGCCCGTACTCGGCGAGGGCCGCGGCGAGGTTGATCGTCGTCGTCGTCTTGCCGACGCCGCCCTTCTGGTTGCACAGCGCGATGATCCTCGCCGGACCGTGTGAGGCCAGTGGCTCGGGTGTGTCGAACCCGTGATAGGGCCGTCCGGTGGGTCCCATGGGTGTCTCGTCGACCTTCTTGGCCGTCGCCCTGGACTTCGCCGCTTTCTCCGCCACCGGTTCTCCTGCTCCTTCGTGCTTGCTCGATTCTAGCGGTCGCCCTCTCCCTCACACGCCGCGCAACGCGGCGACCGGCTCGATGCGTGCGGCGCGCCGTGCCGGATACCAGCCCGAGCCCCATCCGACCAGCGCCCCCAGGAAGATCCCGGCGACGGCGATCAGCGGATCGGTGACGGGCGACCACCCCTGCACAGCGGCGACCACGATGACCGCGACGACCCCGAGGGCCGAACCGATGATCCCCCCGATGAAGCCGATCACGATCGACTCGACCATGAACTGTCCGCCGATCTGACGGCGCGTCGCACCCAGGGCCCGACGGAGGCCGATCTCACCGATGCGCTCCATGACCGAGAGCAGGGTGACGTTCGCGATCCCGAGACCGCCGGCGAGGAGCGCGATGATCCCGAGGATGAGGAAGACGACGTTCACATCGGCCTGCACGTTCTGACTGAGGTCGGAGGATGCCGCCGGCGCGCGCGCGTCCAGTGATTCCGGGTCGTCGGGCTGGAGCGCGATCACCGACTGCTCGGCGACCTGGGGCCCCGCGCCGACCACGATGTGGATCGCCAGTTCCGACGGCGCGGCCAGTCCGAAGTCCGCTCGCGCCGCTCCCTGGGGGATGATCACCCCGTCGACGAACTCGGAGCGCCTCTCCATCCCGTCGATGATGCCGATGACGGAATACGACACGCCGGCGATGAAGATCGATGGCTGGGAATCGACGCGGTTGATACCCATCCGCTCCGCGGCGCGCTGGCCGAGGACGGCGACACGATCACCCCGCTGGTCGTGACCGTCGTCGAAGAAGCGTCCCGTCACGAGTTCCCCGTCGACGGCAGCCGGGAGGTCCTGGGTCGTCGCGAACAGCTTCGGCGAGGCGGTGATCGCGGCCGAGGGATCGTTCACCGGCACGGCCGTGATCGTCTCGCCATCGGCGAGTTCGACGTCGGCGATGAGAGCTGCACTGTCGACACCGGCGAGGAGTTTCACGCGCTCCGGGGCGTCCCAGGGCAGGCGTCCGGCCGCGACGGTCGTGTTCTCCCGGCCGGACTGCGCTTTCGCCGGCGTGACGACGACCTGCGTCGCCGCGACGCCGTCGAACTGCGCGGCGATCTGCGCCGCCGCCGTCTGGGCGAAGCCGAGCGTCGCGACCAGCGAAGCGATGCCGAGCACGGTTCCGAGGATCGTCATCACCAGACGCGCGGGTCGAGATCCGATGTCGGCCGTCGCCTCGGCGACCAGATCCTGGAACGTGAATCGATCGGCATGTCTCACCGATGGCAGGAGCGCGGTGGCGGCGTTCTCGGGAACCGCCTCATCGGCGGTCTCGCTCTCTGCCGGGTCATTCGTCGGCCCGGCATCCGTGTGCCGACGCCGCAACAGGCGCATCACAGCTCGCTCAATCGGCCGTCGGAGATGCGGATGCTCCGCCCGGCGCGGCGCGCGACCGCATCGTCATGCGTGATGACGATGAGCGTGAGGCCGTCGGCGTTGAGCTCCTCGAAGAGCTCCATGACCTCACCGGACGTGCGCTGGTCGAGGTTGCCCGTCGGCTCGTCGGCCAGCAGCAGCTGCGGACCGCTGACGACCGCGCGCGCCACGGCGACGCGCTGCCGTTCGCCGCCCGACAGCGAGTTCGGGAAGAAGTCGATGCGGTGGCCGAGGCCCACGCGGGAGAGCGCCTCGCGCGCCCGTTCCTCCCGCTCGCGCCGCGGCACGCCGCTGTAGAGCATCGGCATGAGCACGTTGTCGAGCACGCTGCGTCGAGGAAGCAGATGGAACGACTGGAAGACGAAGCCGATGAATCGGGCCCGCACCGCCGCGCGCTCGTCATCCGACAGGTCTCCGGTCAGCGATCCTGCCAACCGGTACTCCCCCACGCTGGGCCGGTCGAGCAGCCCGAGCAGATTGAGCATGGTCGACTTGCCGGATCCGCTGGGCCCGACGATCGAGATGTAGTCCCCCGCCGCCACGCTCAGCGTGGCCGCCTTCAGCGCCTGGACCTCGGGCGGACCGGGAAACGAACGCGTCACGTCACGGAGCTCGACCAGCGGCGGCGCGGCCGTCACCGGCCCACCACCACGAGATCGCCCTCGTCGAGTTCGCCCTCGACCGGGGTCACCTCGACGGCGCCCTTGGCCGCGAGGCCCGGCTCGACGACGACGAGGCGAGTCGTGGCGTCCTCGCCCTCCCGGGGATCGGACTCGACCACCTCGACGCGCGACTCGCCACCGGGTCCGGCGGTGAGCGCCGCGAGCGGCACCGAGAGCACATCGCCGTCCGTGGCTCCGACGGCGATCTTGACGCGGACGTTGCTTCCCTGGAGCTGGCTGATCTGCTCGGGGGTGAGCGGGTCCGGCTCGAGGATCACCGACCACCGCGCGCTGCTGTCCTTCCCCTCCTTGAGCGTCGCGATCACGGCACGGTGCTCGGTGCCGTCGGGCAGCTCGAACGTCGCCTCGGCTCCCGCCGCGAGCAGGCGGGCATCGGCCTCGGCCGCCGCGCCGGTGAGACGAACGGTCGCGCCGGAGACGGTCATCGCTGCGCCCTCGACGATCGAGCCGCGCTGCACGTTCACGGCGTCCACTCGACGCGGAAGTTCGGTGAGGTAGAGCACCTCGCTGGCCGGCAGGAAGGGAAGCGCTTTCTGGCGCGCCTCCTCGAGCGCCTCGTTCGCCGAGGTCACCGCGGCGCGTGCGCTCTCCAGAGCGGAGGCTTCGCTGCTCGTGTCCCGCGGCGCCCAGATCGCATCCCGCTCGAGCTGCGCCGTGTGCAGGGCCCGCTCCGCGGCAGGGACCCCTTCGCCGGCCGCGCGTGCAGCGTCGAGTGCCTCGACGGCGGTCTGCACGGCGACATCCGCCTGGAAGGCTTCGACCGGGGTCGGACCCGCTCCCGCAGCATTCAAGGACTTCTCCGCGTCGGCGACCCCGGACTGCGCGGAGCGAACTGCCTCCTCGGCCGATCGCACAGCATCAGCGGTTCCCTCTTCGGATTCCGGCACCGGATACCCGGCCTGCGCGTAGAGCTGCGCGATGCCATCGGCGGTGGCCTGGTCGAACATGTTGGAGTTCACGTCGCCCGCGCCGATCCCCACACTCTCAAGAGCCTGCTTGAGCTGCAGCACGTCCGGCCCCGACACGCCGAAACGCAGTGTGCGGTACGCCGGAAGCTCTCCCGGCAGCACGATCACCGGGCGTCCGACGATCTCGAGCGCGACCGACAGCGGCTCGAGCGTGGCACCCACCTCTGGCGTCTTCCCGGTCACGACGGCGCCGCCGGTGAGCGCGGAGGTATCGATCTTCACGTCGACGGCATCCGCGTATCCGACGTCCGCCCGCAGCGTGACGTCGTTGCTCAACGGACCGAACTCCACCGGCGCGGTCACGAGACCGGGCTCGGGCGCGTCCGCGCTCGACGCATCGGGCGAGAGCAGGAAGCGCCCGACCAGCAGCCCCGCCACCAGACACAGCACCGCGCCGAGTGCCACGATCCAGAGGGTGCGGTTACCCCGGAGCACACGCCCCCACCCGCTCACCCGCGAGGTATCGGTCGTCTCCGGAGCATCCTCGACGGTGCCCGCGGCGGAATCCGCGCTCTCGCCGTCCGGTCCGTCGATCAGGTCGGTGAACGTCGTCGTCTCCGCCGTGGCAGAGTTCTCCCCCGCCCCGGCGTCGCTTCCCTCTGCGGGGATGTTCGTCGTCGGGGTCTCGTCGCCGCGCATCACTTGCTCTGCTCGGCGGCGGCCTTGAAGGCGTCGAGGTCGGCCTTGTTCGCGGCGATGAACTTCTCCTCCAGCGCGAACTGGATCTCCATCGACTTCTTCGTGAAGGACGTCTTCTCTCGGCATTCGAGATCGACGAGGGCGAGGGCGATCTCACGCTCACCCAGTTCCTTCATCTCGGGGCTCTCGCTGGGGTCGACGAAATCGGGCGAGTCGAGGTCGACCTGCTCGGAGCCGTCACCGTAGGCCGCGTCGTAGAGCGCGTTCTGGTCGTCGATGATCGACTGGCCGGCATCGATCTGCTTCTCGAAGCCGGGCTCACCCTTCTCGGCCATGCAAGAGGCCCACTCCGCGTTCAACTCAGCGAGCTCGGGAGCATCCTGCGACGTCGTCCACAGCTCTTCCATGTTGGCGCGCAGCTCGGCGAACTCCTCGGCCTGCCACGGGTCATCGCCTTCGAGTTCGTGCTGAGCCCAGCCCTGGCATCCGGCCGTCTCCCAGTCGTACTCGTAGCTGCCGTCCTCCGACATCTCGGACTCCTCCTGCGGCGGGCCGTACAGCACCTCGTAGAACGCCGTCTGCTCCGACTCCGACAGCGACGAGACATAGTCCGCGTTCGGGTCGACGTACTCCTGGTCGGTGGGACCCTCGTCCTCCTGCTCGGCGAACGGGCTGTTGACGTAGCCGTAGCCGTACTTCTCGACCCACTCGCGCTTGTCCGGCTCCCACTCGCCGCCGTCGCTGGTCATCACGCCGCCGCTGCTGGTGTTCGGGACGTACTCGAAGCCCTCCTCCGACATGCACTCCGAGATCAGCTCCTCGACCTTGACCTGCTGCTCGTCGAACTTCTTCTGCTGTTCCTCGGGAGACATGTCGCTGCCCCATGCCGCGGCGAGGTACTCGTTCAAAGGCGAGTCCTCGTAGGACAGCTCGTCGGAGGACGCGCCTCCGCAGCCCGAGAGGACGAGCACCATGGCGGTCGCCGCGAGCGCGGCGAGAGGAACGGTGGAACGCATGTGGGGACTCCTTTGTGCATCCGGCGAGTACCGGAATATCCCACACTAGAGATTCGGATCCGTTCCGCGCGTCCACCGAAAGGATGACATGGCCGGGCGCGCGGAACGGTCGGATCAGGCTCCTCGCAGGGCGGCCACCGGTTCGATCCGCGCCGCCCTGCGGGCCGGATACCACCCGGATGCCCAGCCCACCAGCGCGCCGAGAAGCGCCCCGGCGGCGGCGATCAGCGGGTCGGTCACGGGAGCCCACCCCTGCACCACCGCGACGACGATGACACCGATCACCCCGAGCGCCGAGCCGATGAGTCCTCCGACGAAGCCGATCACGATCGACTCGACCATGAACTGCCGCCCGATCTGCCGGCGGGTGGCGCCGAGCGCACGCCGCAGACCGATCTCGCCCACCCGTTCCATGACGGAGAGCAGGGTGACGTTCGCGATGCCGAGCCCGCCGGCGAGCAGCGCGATCACGCCGAGGACGAGGAACACGATGTTCACATCGGCCTGCACGTTCTGGCTGAGCTCGGAGGCTGCGGCGGGTGCGCGCGCTTTGAGCGTGTCGGGTTCGTCCGGCTGTAGCGCCAGCACAGCCTGTTTCGCGACCTGGGGCCCTGCGCCGATCGCGATGCGGATCGTGAGCTCCGACGCGGCTTCGAGTCCGAAGTCGGCGCGCGCGGCACCCTGCGGGACGATCACGCCGTCGAGGAACTCCCCGCGCCGATCCATTCCGTCGACGATGCCGATCACCGAGTACGGCACGCCCGCGATGAAGATCGACGGCTGGGAGTCGACGCGGTTGATCCCCATCCTCTCCGCCGCGGAGCGCCCGAGCACGGCCACTCGGTCGGCGCGGGCGTCGTGCCCCTCGTCGAAGAAGCGTCCGGTCGTCATCGTTCCGTCGATGGCTTCCGGCAGGTCCGCGGTGGTGGCGAAGAGCTTCGGCGCGGCGAGCGCCGGCGCAGACGGATCGTTCACGGGCACCGCAGTGATCGTCTCGCCCTCGGGCAGCTCGATCGGGGCGATGAGGGCTGCGCTCTCGACGCCGGCGAGCAACTCCACTCGTTCGGGAGAGTCCCAGGGCAATCGCCCGGCTGCGACCTTCGTACTCTCCTTACCCGCCTCCGCCTCCATCGGCGTAACGACGACCTGTCGCGAGGCGATGCCGTCGAACTGACTCGCGACCTGAGCGGCGGCCGTCTGCGCGAAGCCGAGCGTTGCCACCAGAGAGGCGATGCCGAGGACCGTACCGAGAATGGTCATGATCAGTCGAGCCGGGCGAGAGCCGATGTCGGCGGTGGCTTCGGTGACGAGATCCTGGAACGTGAAGCGGTCGGCATGAGCGACGTCGGGCAGCAGGCCCGTCGCAGACATCTCGCCGACCTCCTCCGCCCCGGCATCCGCGGACTCGACGATCGTCGTCTCCGCAGCGGCACGGCGATGTCGTCGCCGCGGCGACTCCACGCTCACAGCTCGCTCAATCGGCCGTCGGCGATGCGGATGCTGCGGCGAGCGCGGGCCGCGACCGCCGGGTCGTGCGTGATCACGATGAGGGTGAGTCCGTCGTCGTTGAGTTCCTCGAACAGTTCCATGACTTCACCCGAGGTCGTCTGGTCGAGATTTCCGGTCGGCTCGTCGGCGAGCAGCAACTGAGGTCCGCTGACGACGGCACGCGCGATCGCCACACGCTGACGCTCGCCACCGGAGAGCGAGTTCGGCAGGAACTCGATGCGGTGCCCGAGCCCGACGCGGTCGAGCGCCTCTCGAGCCCGCGATTCCCGCTCCCCTCGGGGCACGCCGCTGTAGAGCATCGGCATCAGCACGTTGTCGAGCACGGTGCGCCTCGGCATGAGGTGGAACGCCTGGAATACGAATCCGATGAACCGTGCACGCACGGCCGCCCGTTCATCGTCGGAGAGGTCGCCCGTGAGCGATCCGGCGAGCCGATACTCCCCCACGCTCGGCCGGTCCAGCAGGCCGAGGAGGTTGAGCATCGTCGACTTGCCGGAACCGCTGGGGCCGACGATGGAGATGTAGTCACCGGCGGCGGCCTCGAGGTTCACACCCTTCAGCGCCTGCACCTCGGGGGGCCCGGGGAACGAGCGGGTGACGTCGCGCAGTTCGACCAGCGCCGTGCTCACTCGCCGATCACCACCAGGTCGCCCTTTTCGAGTTCGCCCTCGACGGGAGTCACCTCGACGGCGCCCTTCGCCGCAAGACCGGTCTCGACGACGACCATGTGCGTCTTCGCCTCGTCGCCATCGCGGGGATCGGAGTCGACCACCTCGACCCTCGATTCCCCGCCGGGCCCCGCCGTGACGGCGGCCACAGGTACCGAAAGCACCTTGCCCTCGGTCTTGCCGACCGGCACCTTCACCCGGACGTTCGTCCCTTTGAGCGCTTCGATCTGCTCCGGATTCAGCGGATCGGGCTCGAGGATCACGGTCCAGCGCGCGGAGTCGCCCTTGCCCTGCGAGACTGCAGCGATCTTGGCATGATGTTCCGTGCCGTCAGCGAGTTCGAACGTGGCGTCTCCGCCCTTGGCGATCAGTTCGCCGTCGGCCGCGGCGGCGGCACCGGTCAGGCGGATCGTGGCACCCGAGACCGTCATCGCCGCGTCGGACAGCACATCGCCGCGTTTCACGTTCACCGCATCGACGCGGCGCGGGAGTTCGGTCAAGAACAGCACCTCGCTGGCGGGGAGGAACGGCAGGGCGTCCTGGCGCGCCTCCTCGAGGTCCTTCTCGGCGGCGGTCACATCTTCCCTCGCCGAGTCGAGTGCGGCCTGTTCAGCGCTCGTGTCCTTCGGCGCGAGCGCCTCCTCGCGTGCGACACGGGCTTTCTGAAGATCCCACTCCGCCTGCTGGACACCATCCCCGGTCTTCTTCGCATCGGCGAGCATCTGCTCCGCTGCGGCGACGGCAACGTCGAGGTCGAGAAGTTCGGAACGGCTGGGCCCGGCTCCCGCCTCGGCGACCGATTTCTCCGCCGACGCCACACTGTCGTTCGCGGTGCGCACCGCCTTCTCGGCCAGGGCGACAGCATCCTCAGCCCCTTCCTCCTCTGCCTCCGGCACCGGGTACCCTGCTTTGGCGTAGAGCGCCCCGACCGCCTCTGCGGTCGCTCGATCGAAGAGGTTCGATTTCACGTCGCCCACGCCGAAGCCGAGACCGGAGAGAGCTTGCTTGAGCTGCAGCACATCCGGACCGGACGTGCCGAACTTCATCGTGCGATACGCCGGCAATTCACCGGGGAGAACGATCACCGGACGACCCGACACTTCCAGAGCGATGGAGAGCGGGTTGAGCACCGTACCGACGGCGGGAGGAGGGAGGGTGACGACTGCGGCCCCGCTCGACAGCGCGGAGGTGTCGACCTTCACCTCGACGGCATCCGCGTAGCCCACGTCCGCGCGGAGCGTGACATCGTTCGTCAGCTCGCCGAACTCGACGGGAGCCGTCACCAACCCCGGTTCGGGGGTCTCGGCCGAAGCATCCGCGGGAGTCAGCACGAAGCGCCCCACCAGGAGCCCAGCGACCAGACACACGACGGCGCTCGCGGCGACGATCCACAGCACACGATTGCCTCGGATCACGCGGCCCCAGCCCGATACCCGCGACGTGTCTCCCGACGCTGCGTCGTCGGACGCCGCCTCGTCGGAGACATCGTCCGGTCGTTCGGGATCACCGTCTCCGACCTCACCGTCAGTCGAGTCGTGGAGCAGCTTCGTGAAGGTCGTCGTCGGCGTCTCGTCTTCGATCCGAACGATCTCCGTGCGGGCAGCCATCGGCTCTGTCGGATCGGACGTCGAGCCGATCTCGTTCTCGTCCCGATGCGTCATCGCTCTATCCCTCCGCCTGCTCGAGCGCGAGCTTCATCGCGTCGAGCTGAGCCTTGTTCGCATCGACGAATGCCTGCTCGTGGTCGATGGTGATCTGGTCCCACATGTCCTGATACGACGTCTTCTCGCGGCACTCGAGATCGGCGAGCGCCACGGTAACCTCACGCTCCTGGAGTGCAGCGACCTGCGGGTTCGTCGCAGGCGAGAGGTCGGGTTCTGCGCTCATGTCGCCCTCTGCCATCTCGCCGTCGGAAGTCCCCATCGCGGCGACGTAGAGCTCTTCGTATGCCATGTTGATCGAGTCCGCGGCATCCATCTGCATGGCGAAGCCCGGCTCGCCCGCCTGATCCATGCAACTTGCCCAGCGCGCGTCGAGAGCGGCGATCTTCGGATCGGACGCGATCTCGTCGCCGACCGCACTCATCCGATCCATCAGATCCTGGTACTCGGTCGGATCGAACGTCGCGACGTCGTCCCCTTCGAGCTCGTGCTGAGCTTTGCCGTAGCAGCCGGCCTCTTTCCAGTCGTACTCGTAGTTCTCGTCGGCGAGAGCGGCTTCCTTGTCGATGGCCGGGCCGTGGAGCGCCTCCTCGTAGGCCGCCTTCTGACTCTCCGAGAGGGAGTCGTAGTACTCGTCGCCCGAGCCTTCGGCATCATCGACCTCGACCTCGACCTCGGCCGCCTGCTCGGTGAACTCCGCACGGCCGGGATAGTCGACGATGCCGTAGCCCCACTTCTCGACCCAGTCCTTATCGTCGGGTTGCCAGGCGTACTCCTCTTGTTCTTCGTTGTCCTTGCCGCTCAGAAGATTGCGGTCGGACTCGGAGTCCGGCTCGGCTGCGGTGTATTCGAAACCCTGCTCCTTCATGCAGACGACGACCCTCTCCTCGACCTTCGCGTTGAATTGCAACTGCTTCAGCTGCTGCGCTTCGGCATCGGATCCACCGCCGTAGAGCGCTTCGCGATAAGGGGCGAATGGCGACGTCGTCGTTTCGGCTTCGCCTCCTCCGCCGCCGCTACCGTCCGGCGAGGACGCGTCGGTGCAGGCCGTGAGCGTGAGGACGAGGGCCGCGGCAGCGCAGGCTGCGAGGGGATGAATTGCACGCATAAGAGACTCCGGAATCTGTCGAAGTGGGGAAAGGAAGGTCAGTTCGCCTGCTCGGCCGCGAGCTTCATCGCATCGAGTTCGGCCCTGTTCGCGTCGAGGAACTCCTGTTCCTTCGCAAAGGTGATCCGCTGGTACTCCTCCTGGTACGACGTCTGTTCCCGGCACGACAGATCTGCCAGCGCGAGCTCGATCTCTCGCTCTTGCAGCTCGGCGATCTCCGGATTGCTCTCGGGCGACAGATCGGGGAGTTCTTCCGAAGCGGCGTCCGGCGACGCCGCATCGGTCTCGGGGAAGAACTCGTCGAGTTCTGCGGCGATCGAGTCCCACGCGCTCGTCTGGGTAGTGAAACCGGCATGGCCCGACTCCTGCATGCACGCCGCCCACTCCCCATCGAGGGCTGCAACCTCAGGAGCATCCGGCATGTCTTTCGACAGCTCGTCCATCCGCGCCAGGAGACCCTCGAACTCACTCAGATCGGGCATCGAATCCGCGTCCAAGCCGAGGTCGTGCGAGGCCTTGCCTGAACATCCCGACTGCTTCCAGTCGTACTCCAGGCTCTCGCCAGGGCGAATCTCCTCGTTCATGGACGGGCCCCGGAGTGCCTCGTCGTACGCTGTTTGCTCGCCCTCTGAGAGAGACTCGTAATAAGCGAGGTTGGGGTCATCGGAGGCACCTTCGGTGCTCGACTCTTCCGCGTAGGAGTCGTCCGTCATCTCTTCACGCCCGGGCCAGTCGACGATGCCGTAGCCCCACTGCTCCACCCAGGCCTTTTCGTCGGGGTTCCAATCCTCAGCGCCGTCGTCCGCTCCAACATCGACGGAGGATTGGGGTTCGACCGGAACGGGGGTGTACTCGAAGCCCTGCTCGGTCATGCAGACGGCGACGGCCTGCTCGATCTTGGCCTGCTGCTCGTCCCACTCTTTCTGCTGGGCCTCGGTGTCGACCCCCGTTCCGTAAGCGGCGTCGTAGTAGGGCGTCAACGGCGAGACCGGCCCGTCTGTCTTCTCGCCATCTGTGGGTGCATCGGCGCACGCCGAGAGCGTGAAGAGGGTGAGGGCCGCGGCTGCAGATGCGGCGATAACGCGCGAAGGACGCATGAGAACTCCAATGTCGCGGGGGACGGAAGATCTCACCGTACGAAGCGAGGCACAGGTTCCCCGAGCATTCGGCCCGTCTTGGCGGTGTACTCGGAGGCTTCCGGTATGCCAGCCCGCCGCTGTGCCGCTGTGAGATCCGGCGGTCACACTGCCGCGCACTCGTCGGCGTTCGCCCCGCCCGACATCCAGGGCGAACGCCGACCCGCGGGACTCAGCCGGCCTGTTCGGCCGCGAGCTTGTATGCCTCCAGCTCGGTCTTGTGATCCTCGATGAACTGCTCCTCGAGCTCGAACTGAATCCTCAACGCGGACTGGGAGTAGTCCGTCTTCGTGCGGCATTCAAGGTCGATGAGCGCGAGCTCGGTCTCTCGCTCGTGCAGCTCTGCGACCTCGGGGTCATCCATCGGATTCTCATACTCAGCTGCCGCTGCCCCGCCCTCCGGTGCTTCCTCCGGCTCGGGCATCGCGTCCGTGATCGATTGCCGGGCATCCTCCTGGCGAGTGAAGCCCGATTCGCCGGCATCCGACATACACGACGACCAGGCCGCATCGAGGTCGGCGAACTCCGGAGCGTCGACGAGGTCTTTCTCGAACGCGTGGATCTGACCCCACAGACCGTCGAATTCGCTCAAGTCGGCCTGCTCTCCGACCACCTCGTGATAGGCAAGTCCGCGACAACCGGACTCCTCCCAGTTGTATACGTTCTCGCCGTCGACGAGCTCCTCCGCATCAGCAGGGGGCCCCTCGAGTGCCTCCAGATACGCCTCCAGTTCAACCGGCGACAGCGTGCCGAGGTAGTCGAGATTCGGATTCGTCCCCGCGCCATCCGGCGCGGCCTCATCTGCCGACATATGTCTCGCCGGAATGTCGGTGATGCCGTAGCCCCACTCGGCGACCCAATCCTCATCATCCGGTCTCCAATCGCCTTCATCGACGGTCACCGTATTTTCTGAGATGTATGCGGCAGGCGTGTACTCGAAGCCCTGGTCCTTCATGCATTCGGCGATGAGCTCCTCCCCCGCGTCCCAGACGGCTGCGTCCTTCTTGTCCTCGTCTTCCGGCGAGAGCCCCGCCGAGTAGGAGGCTTCGAGATACTCGGAGAGAGGCGAATCCTCGGCGGTCAGCGCAGCGTCGTCGGCATCGCCGGTGGACGGTGTCGCCGAGCAGCCGGCGAGGGTGATCATGACGATCGCTGCCACAGGAGCGAGGAAGATGGATGAGCGCACGAAAGACTCCAATGTTCGTCCAAGAGAAGTCTTCACCGTAGGGTCGACACCCATCCTCGGGGCGGGATACGGGCCCATTTGGAAGTGAACTTGGAGGCTTCCGGCATACCAATCCACTGGATCAGCACCCTGATGCCGACGCGAGAAGCGCGCCGCGTCAGCGGGCCCGGGGGTGCGACGTCGCGTAGATGTCGCGCAGTGTGTCGACCGAGACGTGCGTGTAGATCTGGGTGGTCGCGACCGATGCGTGCCCGAGCAGTTCCTGAACGACACGCACATCCGCGCCGCCCTGGAGGAGGTGCGTGGCAAACGAGTGGCGCAGCGTGTGAGGCGAGACCTCGGCGGTGATCTGTGCGCGCTCGGCGGCGGAGCGGATGACCAGCCAGGCGCTCTGACGCGAAAGAGGCGCGCCTCGAGCCCCGAGGAACAGGCGTGCCGACGCCCTCCCCTTCGCGGCGAGACCGGGTCGCACCCTCGTCAGGTACGCGTCGACCGCCTCGCGCGCGAACGATCCGATGGGAACGATGCGCTCCTTCGACCCCTTGCCACGCAGACGCAGCACGTCACCGTGGGCCAGATCGTCGACGTCGAGTCCAACCGCCTCCGACACGCGCGCACCGGTCGCATAGAGCAGTTCGAGCAGCGCGCGGTCGCGGATGCCGATGGGCTCCTCCGACGAGGGCGCCTGGAGCAGTCTCTCGACCTGGTCGATCGTCAGCGCCTTCGGCAGCCTGCGCGGAGCCTTCGGCGGCCGGAGACGCCCGCTCGGATCGTCCTGTTCGATGCCCTCGCGCGCGAGGTACCGATGCCATCCGCGCACGGACGACTGCAGTCGCGCAAGGCTGGTGGCGGCCGGCGGTGGAACCTCCGATGAGCGCTCCTCGATGAAGCGCCCGATCACCTGTGCCGTGACCTCCGCGGTGTCCGTGACCCCCGCCTCCGACAGCCAGTCGATGTAGCCGCCGAGGTCGCGCCGGTACGCGGAAACAGTGTGCTCGCTCAGGCCGCGCTCGATCGTGACATGACGCAGATACGAGTCGAGGGCGCGCGCGAGCAGCATCCTCAGCCCCGGTCGCGCAGCCTCAGCGTCGCCGCCATCACACCCAGGCCCAGGATGCCGTTGCGCATCCGACCGGTCAGCACCGCGTCGACGGCATCCGCCAGTGGAACCCACTCGATGCGGATGTCGGCCTCTTCGTCTTCTCGCGCGTGCGGAGTCTCGGCATCCGATAGTCCCGTGGCGAGGAAGACATGGATCAGCTCACCGTTGCCGCCCGGGGTCGTCCACGACGCGACCAGGGGTTCCCACTGGGAAGCGGTGAGGTCGGCCTCCTCGGCGAGCTCGCGGCGAGCCGCTTCCAGCGGTTCCTCCCCCGGCACGTCGAGGAGTCCGGCGGGCAGCTCCCAGTCGCGGTGACGGATCGGATGCCGATACTGCTGGATGAGCAGCACGCGTCCGTCGTCGTCGAGCGCGAGGATTGCGACCGCCCCCGTGTGCTCGACGTACTGGCGACGGATCTCGCCGTCGCCGTAGCGCACCCGGTCGTCACGGACGTTCCACACGGCCCCCTCGAACGCGAGGTCGCTCTGCAGGACCTCGGGTTCGAAGGGCTCGTCGTGGAGATCGTCCGTGAAGCCGTGAGTCTCAGGCATCGGCGGCCACGTCGACGTCGAACAGCTCGCTCGCGCGGTGGCGCTCGATGGCTGCCCCGACCAGACCGCGGAACAGCGGGTGCGGGTCGGTCGGGCGCGAACGCAGCTCGGGGTGCGCCTGGGTGGCGATGTAGTAAGGGTGCACGTCGCGCGGCAGCTCGACGTACTCGACCAGGTCGAGTTCGGGGTTGAGGCCCGAGAAGACCAGGCCGGCGTCGGACAGACGTCCGCGGTAGGCGTTGTTCACCTCGTAGCGGTGACGGTGACGCTCGGACGCCTGCGGCGCGCCATACACCTCGCGCGCGAGCGAACCCTCGGCGAGGGCCGCCTGGTAGAGGCCCAGACGCATCGTGCCGCCCAGGTCACCGCCGTCGAGGATCTCGACCTGTTCCGCCATCGTCGCGATGACCGGCTCGGAGGTCTCGGGGTCAAACTCGCTCGACGACGCTCCCTCGATGCCGGCCACGTGACGCGCGTACTCGATGACCATGCACTGCAGTCCGAGGCACAGGCCGAGCGTCGGAATGCCCTGCTCGCGGGCGAACCGCAGCGCGCCGAGCTTGCCCTCGATGCCGCGGATGCCGAAACCACCGGGGACGCAGATTCCGTCGAGCTGCGACAGCTGCTCCTGCGCACCCTCGGGCGTCTCGCAGAGGTCCGAGGGGATCCAGCGGATGTTGACCTTGGTCTCCTGGGCGAATCCACCCGCTTTGAGCGCCTCGGTCACCGAGAGGTACGCGTCAGGCAGGTCGATGTACTTGCCGACGAGCCCGATCGTGACCTCGTGCTTGGGGTTGTGAACCGCGTGCAGCACCTTGTTCCAGCGCGTCCAGTCGACCTCGGCAGCCTTGGCGTCGAGACCGAGACGACGCACGATGTAGGAGTCGAGGCCCTGGTCGTTGAGCGTGGACGGGATGTCGTAGATGCTGGGCAGGTCGACGGTGTTGACGACACCCTCGACGTCGACGTCGCACATGAGGGCGATCTTGTTGCGGTTGCTCTCGCTCACCGGACGATCGCTGCGGAGCACGAGCGCATCGGGCTGGATGCCGACCTGTCGGAGGGCCGCGACCGAGTGCTGCGTCGGCTTGGTCTTCTGCTCACCCGAGGCACCCATGAACGGGACCAGCGAGACGTGCACGAAGAAGACGCTGTCTCGACCGAGTTCGTGACGCAGCTGGCGGGCCGCCTCGAGGAAGGGCTGCGACTCGATGTCGCCCACGGTGCCGCCGACCTCGGTGATGATGACGTCGGGGCGCGGGTCCTCCGACGCCTGCAGCCGCATGCGGCGCTTGATCTCGTCGGTGATGTGCGGGATGACCTGGACGGTGTCGCCGAGGTACTCCCCCCGCCGCTCGCGCGCGATGACCTGCGAATAGATCTGGCCGGTGGTGACGTTCGCGGCCTGCGACAGGTTGATGTCGAGGAAACGCTCGTAGTGGCCGATGTCGAGATCGGTCTCGGCGCCGTCATCGGTCACGAAGACCTCACCGTGCTGGAACGGGTTCATCGTTCCCGGATCGACGTTGAGGTACGGGTCGAGCTTCTGCATCACGACGCGCATTCCGCGAGCCGTGAGCAGGTTTCCCAGGCTCGCTGCGGTGAGCCCCTTACCCAAAGACGAAACGACACCGCCCGTCACAAAAATGTGCTTGGTGGTGTCGTTGCTGGGTCCCGCAGAAGAAGAGTTCATCACGGGCTTCTATCCTAACAGTTCGTTCAGCGTCCGAGGCTGAGGAGTTCACGGGCGTGGGTCAGTGCGGCGTCGGAATCGGTGAGTCCGGAGAGCAGACGAACCATCTCCGCCTCTCGATCCGCACCATCGAGCCGCCTCACATTCGAGGCGGTGACTGCTCCGTCGTTGGACTTCACGACGGACAGGTGGTTCGTGGCGAACGCGGCGACCTGGGCGAGGTGCGTCACTGCGATGACCTGCGACTTCTCTGCAAGCCGGGCGAGTCGCCGCCCGACCTCTATCGCCGCTGCGCCGCCGATGCCGGCGTCGACCTCATCGAAGACGAAGGTCGGCACGGGATCGGTCGCGGCGATGACGACCTCGATCGCGAGCATCACGCGGGAGAGCTCTCCTCCCGAGGCGCCCTTGGCGACGGAGCGCGGTTCCGCACCGGGATGCGGGGCGAGCAGGATGGCGACATCGTCACGACCGTGGGTGCTCTCGGATCCCGTCGATACCGCGACGGTGAGACGCGCGTCCGGCATCGCCAGGGCATGCAGCTCGTCGGTCACGGCGGTGCCCAGGCGCTCGGCCGCCTCGGTGCGAGCGGCCGTCAGACGATCCGCCGCGGCATCGAGCTCTTCGCGGGCGGCGTCGCGGTCGGCAAGCAGCCTCTCGAGGCGGTCGTCATCGTCATCGAGCTCGGCGAGCCGAGCCGATCCCGTATGCCATACCTCGAGCGCCTCACCCAGAGAGCCGTGCGCACGGATGAGGGTGCCGAGGGCAGCACGCCGCTCTTCGACGGCGGCGAGCTCATGTGGGCCGGACTCGTCGAGGTCAGCGAGGTACGCCGAGAGGAGTCCGGCGACATCGGTCAGGCGGTATCCGATGTCGGCGAGGCTCTCGGAGATCGCAGCCAGCTTGGCATCGGTCACCCGCTCGAGCACCCGTCGTGCCTCCGCCACCAGAGCAGAGGCGTCGGGCTCCCCCTCTTCGTTCGAGAGCGCCCCATGGGCGACGGACGCCGCGAGCCGGAGCTCTTCAGAATTCGCGAGGCGCTCGGCCCGTTCGGCGAGCTCCTCGTCCTCCCCCGCCTCGGGCGCCGTCGCCTCGATCAGCGCGAGGGCCTCCCGCAGACGGTTCGCCTCGTCGGCGCGACGGTCGCGGTTCTCACTGATGTCGGAAATCTCGGCATCCAGCGTCCGCCAGCACTCGAACGCGGTGCTGTAAGCCTGCAGCGCGGATGCGATGGGAGCGCCACCGAAACGATCGAGCGCGTCACGCTGTGCGGCGGCCGATCGCAGTCGCAGCTGTTCGGACTGGCCGTGCACGACCACGAGCTCGTCGGCCAGTGCCGAGAGCACGCCGGCCGGGGCAGCCCGACCTCCGACACTCGCGCGGCTGCGGCCTTCGGCGCTCAACGTGCGCGAGACGTAGAGCTCGGAGCGACCGGTTCCTGCGGGCTCGAGCTCGCCTCCGGCATCCGCCACGATCTCCGACACCGCACCGGTCTCGGGCACGATCCAGACACCAGCAACCGATGCCTGGGCAGCGCCCGCCCGCACCGCGCCGGAGTCGGCGCGCTGGCCGAGGAGCAGCCCGAGGCCGGTGACGACCATGGTCTTTCCCGCACCCGTCTCACCGGTGATCGCCGTGAACCCAGGCCCTAGCGGCAGCACGGCGTCGTCGATGACGCCGAGCCCCTGCATCCGCATCTCCTCGATCACGACGGCACCTCCTGCCCTCTCCACCCTTCGACCGGGAGCTGGAACTTGCGCACCAGGCGGTCGGTGAACGCCGTCGGGTGCAGACGTGCGAGGCGCACGGGCCGCGACGAGCGGCGCGCGACCACGCGCGCGCCCGGCGGAAGGTCGTGGGAACGGCGTCCGTCGCACCACAGGATGCCGGAGCCGTCCGTGCGCTCGAGCATCTCGATGGCGACGGCGGCGTCGGGGCTGACGACGAGGGGCTTGGCGAACAGCGCGTGCGCCGAGAGCGGCACGACCGCGATCGCCTCCACACTCGGCCAGATGACCGGACCACCGGCGGAGAAGTTGTACGCGGTCGAGCCGGTGGGCGTCGAGATCACCATGCCGTCACAGCCGAAGCTCGACAGCGGGCGACCGTCGATCTCGAGCACGACCTCGATCATGCGCTCTCGGCTGGCCTTCTCGACCGTCGCCTCATTCAGCGCCCAGGTCTCGTAGACGACCGCGCCCGCCGCATCCTTGACGCGCACCGACAGGGCGAGACGCTCTTCGACCTCGTAGTCGCGAGCGATCACGCGCCGCACGGCGTCGTCCATGTCGTCGCGATCGATCTCGGCGAGAAAGCCGACATGGCCCATGTTGATGCCGAGGACCGGCGCCCCGGTCTCCCGCACGAGCTCGGCCGCCCGCAGGATCGTGCCGTCGCCGCCGAGCACGATCGCCAGCTCGAGGGTAGCGGGATCGACGGTGGTGCCGAGCTCGTCGACGTCGGCGAAGAACGCGTCGACCGCGGCGAGCTCGGAACGGTCGTCCGATGCCAGCACGGGGCGCGCGCCCGCGCCGCGCAGGGACTCGATCACCCGCCGTGCAGCCGCGACCGTGTCGGCGCGACCGGCGTGGGCGACGACCAGGATGCTGCGCTCGTTCATCGTCCTCCTGCCAAAGCGTTGATGCGGTCCCACCATTCTGTCGGATTGCTGCCGCGCCCCGGCGCGAGATGGACAAGGTATTCGGAGTTGCCGTGTGTTCCGAGAATCGGGGAGGGAAGGATACCGAGCATCCCGAGTCCCGCGTCCCACGCGCTCCACACGGTTCGCGCCACGGCATCGGCACGGGTCGCGGGGTCGGTGACGAGTCCCCCGCGCACCGCGGTGCGCCCTACTTCGAACTGCGGCTTCACGAGGAGCACAATGTCGGCCGTCGGGGCCGCGACACCCGCGACCGCAGGGAGAACGAGTTCGAGGGAGATGAACGAGAGATCACCGACGATGACCTCGGGCGGCGCCTGCTCCCCGGTCGCCTCCGCGAGATTCCCGGAGGTCATGTGGCGGACGTTGTAGCCCTCGACCGAGACGACGCAGGGGTCGGCTGCGATCGAAGGCGCGAGCTGGCCGTGTCCGACATCGACTGCGAGGACGCGACGGGAACCGCGTTCGCGGAGCACCTGGGTGAAACCGCCGGTGGATGCCCCCATGTCGAGGGCGAGACGCCCGTCGACGTCGACATCGAATCCGTCGAGCGCTGCGATCAGTTTGTGCGCGGCCCGCCCGACATAGTGATCACTGCCTGCGATCGAGATCTCGGATGCTTCCGTCACCGCAGTGGACGCTTTGACGACCGGGGTGCCATCGACCGACACGAGCCCGTCTGCGATCAGAGTGGCGGCATGCGTACGCGAACGAGCGAGTCCCCGCGCGGCGAGGGCGGCATCGAGGCGCGTCATCGTGTCGGCGTCTCCCGGGAGTCGAGTTTCGCCCCGCTCTCGAGGCGTCGGGCGAGGTCGTCGTGCAGCGCCGAGTAGGCATCGGCGCGCGCACGCAGCGGCTGTCCTTCGATCAGACGCAGCCGGCTCCACAGACCGTCGGTCGGGCTGGTCGTCTTGTCTTCGCTCACGGATTCCACTGTACGCGGAGCCTCCGACGGCGGCGGTCGCCACGGCGGAGCCGCTCACCTGCGGCCGAAGGTCCGGTCAGGGCCGGTGGAACGGATCGTCGTAGAGGCGCTCCGGCACCCTCAGCACGAAAACCGGGGTTCCGGAAGCCCAGATCGCGGCCGCTCCTGCACGGAGGAGGTCGATCTGCTCGCCGGCGTCGGCGATGATCTCGACATCCGCGCCGCGCACGCGCACCGCGGCCCCGTTCACGTGGAACGCGCCGTCGCGCTCGACCGTCTCCGGGTAGGGCTGGTGAAGCTCCCGCAGGTCGCTCACGATGAAGGTCGGGCGCGACCCCTCGGGTGCCGCCAGAACGTGCTTCGGTCGGTCGATCCCGGTCAGGACGAGCACGGAGTCGATGCCGACGCGATTGGCGCCCATGACATCGGTGTCGAGCCGGTCACCGATGAAGAGCGCCTTCTTCGCATCGAAGCGCGCGATTGCCTCTTCGAAGATCGGCGTCTCGGGCTTCCCGGCCACGGTCGCGAGCCTGCCGACCGCCGTGTGCACGGCCGAGACAAGAGTGCCGTTGCCCGGAGCGACGCCCCGCTCGCGCGGGATCGTCCAGTCGGTGTTCGTGGCGATCCAGGGGATGCCGCCCTCGTCTTCGGGCACCTGCAGCGCGAAGGATGCTTCGGCGAGGTCGGTCCAGGCCACCTCGGGTGCGAAGCCCTGCACGACGGCTTGAGGCGAGTCCTGTGCACTGCGTGTGACGGTGTAGCCGGCCTTCTGCAACTCATCGACGAGACCGTCTCCCCCGACGACCAGGATGGTGGCGGGAGCGGGGACGATACCGCCGAGGAGCCGCATAGCCGCCTGAGGGCTGGTCACCACGTCGTGCGGCGAGACCTCGAGACCGAGGCTGGTCAGGTGGGCGGCGACCGACGCATCGGTGCGCGAGGCATTGTTGGTGATGTAACCGAGCCGCACACGGCGTGCCGCCTCGTTCAGGCTGTCGACCGCGAACGGAAGAGCCCCGGGGCCCGCGTAGACCACGCCGTCGAGGTCGGCTAGGACGGTGTCGACCCCGTCGAGCGGGGTCGCTGCGGCGCGCTTCTTGGAGAACAGCGCCACTCAGGCCCCCGGCGTCTCTGCGTCGTCGTCGGTCTCGTCGAGGAGCTCGCGCACCTCATCCTCGACAGACGGCTCGTCGTCAGCGTCAGCCGGCTCCGAATCGGGACCTTCCGCCGTTTCGGAACCGCTCACGTCTTCAGCGTCCTCGACGTCGTCGAACTCGCCCTCGATGAGGCCGTCCTCGATGAAGATCTCTTCGTCGCCCGCCTCGTCGATACCGAGTGCTTCAGCGGCGACCTCCGCGCGGTGCGTCCAGAACGCTGCCTCATCGTCGCGACCGAGATCCTCGAGCACAGCGGCGCGCGCGGCGAAGAGCGCCGGGCTCCACTCGAAGGCACGATCGGGGTCGAGTTCGGGGATCTCGAGCTCACCGAGAGCGAGCTCGAGGTCGCCCTGGTCGAGACGGGCGCCCGACATCGCGATGGCCAGCGCGACCCGCACGGGAGTCGCCAGCGTCGAACGGTCAACGGCGCGTCCGGTCTCGAGCGCACGGTCGGGACGACCGATGCCGCGCTCGCTGTCGACCATGAGGGCGATCTGGTCGTCCTTCCCGGAAATACGGCGGAAGGTGCGAAGCTCGCGCAGCGCCAGAGCGAAGTCCTCGGTCGCGTAGGCCGTGATCCCGAGAGTCTCGCGGACGATCGCGATACGTCCAGCGCTCCGCGATGCGGCAAGCGCGTGCTCGTGCGCCAGCGCGGGGTCCTCATCGATGAGACGCGATGCCATCGCAAGATGGCGAGCGACGTGCTCGGCGTTCTCTTTGCTCAGGGTCTTGAGCTCGTTGCGTGCGGCGCCGTTGAGATCGCGTGCGGTGACCTCCTCGGGAATCTGCGGCTCGTCGAAGCGCGGGCGCTCGTTCGCCGCCTGGACCGGACGATCCCGGCCGGCTCCTCCGCGCTGCGGGTACGAGCGGCCGGCGCCGGTACCTTCCCGGCGAGGCGTGCGGTCGTAGCCGCCTTCACGACGAGGAGCAGCACCGTCGCGGCTGTATCCGCCCTCGCGGCGCGGGGCACCACCGTCGCGGTTGTATCCACCCTCGCGGCGCGGGGCACCACCATCACGGCTGTACCCACCTTCACGACGGGGAGCGCCGCCCTCACGACGCGGGGCACCACCATCACGGTTGTACCCGCCCTCACGACGGGGAGCGCCGCCCTCACGACGCGGGGCACCAGCATCACGACGAGGAGCAGCACCGTCGCGGTTGTATCCACCCTCGCGGCGCGGGGCACCACCATCGCGGTTGTACCCACCCTCGCGGCGCGGGGCACCACCATCACGGCTGTACCCGCCCTCACGACGAGGGGCACCACCATCACGACGGGGAGCAGCACCGTCGCGGTTGTACCCACCTTCACGACGGGGAGCGCCGCCCTCACGACGAGGGGCACCACCATCGCGGTTGTATCCGCCCTCGCGGCGCGGGGCACCACCATCACGGCTGTACCCGCCCTCGCGACGCGGGGCACCACCATCACGGCTGTATCCACCCTCGCGACGCGGAGCACCATCACGACGAGGGGCACCACCATCACGGCTGTACCCGCCCTCGCGACGCGGGGCACCACCATCACGGCTGTATCCACCCTCACGACGCGGGGCACCACCATCACGGTTGTATCCGCCCTCGCGGCGCTGGCCGCCTTCGCGATAGTTCGGTCGACCACCGGAAGGGCGCTCGTTGCGGGCTCCGCGATCGTTGTCGCGACGCGGTCGGCGCTGGTCGTCTTCCGGCATGATGATTCCTATCCCTGTAAACGCAAAATGGCCACCCAGCATTGGGTGGCCATTTTACTTAAAAGAAGTCCGGCGGTGTCCTACTCTCCCACAGGGTCCCCCCTGCAGTACCATCGGCGCTGTGAGGCTTAGCTTCCGGGTTCGGAATGTAA